>NZ_AUFL01000041.1 GCF_000426485.1 Indolivaga capnocytophagoides DSM 22835 | reverse complement strand
CCCTCCAGTTTTGTTTTAGCATCCGTCTGTAATACTTCAACATCATCAAATATTGGAACAAAATGACGTCCATTTTCAAGCAGAAACAGCCTGTCTAATGATCTGCATACGTCCCAACATATGCCCTTTATTACGTTTTGCCATAAAGACACCTCCGCATTTTGCTTATTTGTATAGGTAGAGCTCCCTTTCTTGGGAATTAACTCTTTATCGACTCCGAATATCCCGGCAATTGCTATCCCATCAGCTTCAGTCTCCTCAAATGGCTGCAACTCGCTTATAGTACCCAACGTTTTTATAAAACTTAAAGGAATACTGGATACAGCTAACAACTTTTTATCACCAGTTAAACCATTACGAGACATAATATCATTGACAATATCTTCCCTGCTCGAGGACGAGAATACATCCGCTACTTCACCATTTCCCGTGGTCGAAGCTCTGGTTAAGATACCAGCCATTCCATTATTCTCATATACCTTATATCTCGCTGAGTATACTGCTAATAGATTGTTAATATTCTTCTCAACTGCAGTCAGTGGAGATCGCCCTTCTATTAAGCCATTTGCACACGAACTTCTATAAAAGCTAGATGTCCTATGAATTATTGAAGATGGGTCCAATTCTCTGTTTAAGAAGTTTACTCGATAGGAATCTATGAAATCAGACTTATCTTTAATAAAGAAGAAATCAGGAATAGAACTTTTATATTTTATGGATACTAGGTTAGGAGGCAAACTCCAGATATTTGCTATAGCTGATTGCTTCAGAGACTTTCTTAAGTCTGCTCTATATGTATACGAATTGCCATCTGATAACTCTGAAAATATCATCGAATAAACTAAATCACCGAAAGAGTTCAAGGGGTTAGGATTATCCATTAGCCTCTTTTCGTCTGCATTCGGAGTAGCTGCTCTACCGCTTGAATCCTGGATCTCGTAAGTTATAGATGATGCCCTACTGGCTATGGCGTCAATAGGGTTAAATATTTCGGACAACTGTAATGCTAATGAGAATGCATTGCTCTCACTAAATGCAGATATACTATTACTCATTCCAAACATAGCACTTATGTATGAAATGAATTTACTATCCTTATTATTTCCGAACCATTTACCTAGAAAATTCATAGTTAAAAGCTTATATGCAAATATAAGCACTGTTATTTAGATTCATTCTAAATAATATACATAGTTACCTACATGTTTAACGACTGAAAAATGACTTATATTTGACTTTTAATATATGGGCGGCCGA
>NZ_AUFL01000040.1 GCF_000426485.1 Indolivaga capnocytophagoides DSM 22835 | reverse complement strand
CGCCAACACTAAACCTAAATACGATGTCTTCTTCTGGGATTTGGTCCATATCAGCAAATTGAAGCTCTGATATAGGCAGCAATAATCCCTCCAATGGCATTGGATCTTGCATATATTGAGTCGCAAAAACAAAAGAATCAGCTTTCTTTATTTTATATAATTCTCGTAAAGTATGCTTATGTTCCCATAGAGGAGTTTCATTGCCTTGTTTATCTATTGATATCGCTGGTAATGACAATACGGTCCACTCATCCGGTTCTTGCTCTATCAGATAACCGCAAAGATCACGTTCATGTAATCGTTGCATGATTATGATTATTGGGGTGTTTCGGCTGTTTACACGGCTTCGAATGGTAGTTTCGAATCGTTGGTTTACTCGTTCCCTCACAAGATCAGACAAAGCATCCTCTGGCTTTAGTGGATCGTCAATAACTATAGCCCCTGCGAATTTCTCTGTATCGTATATATAGGAATCATTAACACTTTCTATTTCTTTCAGTAATTCGAGTAAATCATCGTCTTCTCCATCAGAATCAACTTCTCCGGCACCGAACCCCGTAACCTGACCGCCGGTTGATGTAGCATAAACCCCTCCACCATCAACGGTATACCATTTCTTCTTAGCATCTGAAGATTTAGAAATCTTGACATATGGGAATAACTGCTGATAAGCATCACTCTTGACGATATCCCTTATTTCCTCTGAGTTGTCATTTGCAAGCGAATCCGAGAAAGACAGATGAATAAACTTTGATCGGGGGTTTAAAGCGAGTCCGGCAGCTATAAAGTTTTTAACAGCGAGTTCGGTTTTACCGTATCGGGGAGGTACGTTAATAATAAGTTTAGTGATCTTACCGGATATAACATCGTCTAACGCTTTGGCTATTTTTCGGTGATGTTCGGCAACAATGAACTTCTTCTTATTGTTACGTAAGAAAAAATACTTAGTAAAATCTAATACACTTTTAGTGCAATAGGCTTGCATCAATGTATTTCCGTTAAAAACTTCATTCATCGAGCTTCTTTATTAGCGCAACGGCTTCTTCTATAGTCATCGGTTTGACATTAATACTCGCATCTACCTTTGAATCTATCTTTTCGGATAGTCCCAGTTTTCGAGCTATTATATTTGCGTTAAATGCGCCGACAACAGCTCCTTCAAACTGCTGGGTCTCTATTATTTCCTCTATACGTGTTATGATCTCGGAAAAATCTTTATCACATGACTTCTTAAAATCATAGAAATAACCTTGATTGCACCCGATATATAAACATAATCCGCTTAAAGAATAGGGTGTCTGGGTAGGTGTTTCTTCTTCCTCTTTACCGTGCTCCTTTTTCTTCGTTTTCTTTGTTCTCCACGGATGTTTATCGCACCATTCGAAATATTCGTAAGCAGCCTCTAGGAGTAAGTCAGGACTTGAGAATAATTTATCTCTTCCATGCTTACTCCTTAACTGCCAAAACTTATTTCCTTTAGGTGCTGCCATATCACGAAGTTACTATTTACATATTTATTATTTAGAATGAATCTAAATAAGTTATCTACACCTATAAGAAATACTCTCTTTTAGGATATGATTAATTTTAAACGGGGAAATCTATTTCAT
>NZ_AUFL01000039.1 GCF_000426485.1 Indolivaga capnocytophagoides DSM 22835 | reverse complement strand
GCTATGAATGCTCCGTATTCTTGTATCAACCTAAGAAATTTCATAACTCAAATATATAAATAAAAATGAACAAAGACATTCAAACCCTCATTGAGCCAAATTCTATCGAAAGATGGCTTATTGAAAAAGGGTTCAACAATGAAGTGATAAGTAGAGGTCGGCTGCTCCCATATATATACACATCTGATGCAATTATAATGTATATACAGAAAGTAGCCTTCTCCCTATTCAAGTGGAGAAAGGTGAGTGAGGAGTTGCCTAAGGTCGATAATAATATTATTTGCAAAAGAGGAAGTGGAAATCCATTCGTCCTTTTTATTGAAGATGAATTAAATTTAGATGATACCATAGGGTATTTCACCGAATGGATGCCTATACCTCAAATAGATTAACGCAGAATATACGAAATAGCGGATAGCACAGCAAAGATGAAAGCTGTTATCCATGAGTATTTTGTTATTCCTTTAAGCCCCGTCATATTAAACATTTCAATGAGACATGCACAGATAAAGGCTATTAAGAATAAAACAACTGCCATTCCTCCAAACAGTATTATAAAAATCATAGTATTATCCATATGGTAAATATAGCAAAATAGTTATTAACGAACTAAACAAACAAAATGAGACAGATTAAATTTAAAGGGAAAAGGCAAAAAGTCCACGGAATCACTCAGCAGACTTTTCAAATCAACTCAACTTTACAGAGTTTACTAGGGATCTAACATATTGTGATAAACCAATAGCTTAATTATAAAGTTCATTTTTCTTCGCTCTAACGGGTGAAGAAATAAAAATAGATTTAGAATGAAAAAGATCATCTGTAAAATACTAGGTCATAAGATTGACAAGATATATAACGATAGCCGTTGCTCTATTTGTAAGTGGTGTGGTAGTCATGAGTATTACGATTATTGGACTAATAAAGATATATTAGGTTTTATCGTTTTTCCTCTTTGGATACTAAAGCTTCGTGTAGATCGGAAAATATACAACTGGAAGTGTAAACGAAATGGATTACCATTTTAGAATCGAGTAGGCAGCTTATAACTGTCTTTTTTATTTAAGGGAATGAGAATTCTTTAGACAGTCCATCAATAATTGGTTCAAAAAGTTTATCACTATTCTTTTCATTATTTCCTACAACTCCAAGATCCAAATCGTAATAAACCCAGCCTTGTGATAATGATCGCCTATATGATCTTTCTATGTAAATTGATATAGATAATTGACATAAATTAGTCCGAATCGGAAAGATGAAAAAATTATATATTTTGCGATCTCCCATTCTATCAGAAAAAATCTTATTGTCAGAAGTGTATGTTTTGGCTTGAATAAATCCTGATTGTTTGTCCAATGATAAAATAAAATACCCATTTTTTTGTAGGAAATAGATTGTTTTATAATATACAGAATCAGAAGGTAGATTTACTTCTAACTCTCTAGAAAATTTATTTTCAGAGATACCCTGAGCGTTGGCAGATCCAATACATCCCAATAGTATAACAAGAATAACCAAAAGGTTTGTGCATTTCATATTTTGAACAAATTAAAAAGTTAATATATGGAATAAAGATATGGAAAACATCTTTATCTAGCTTATTTTTCAAGGAAATATTATTACAAAATCCCGGGTGTCATTAGATACCTTTTTTATTTACTAAATCCTATTAATTATGCCAGAACAATTTTACACCCAAAAAGAATCAGTCGCTTTGGGTAATTACC
>NZ_AUFL01000038.1 GCF_000426485.1 Indolivaga capnocytophagoides DSM 22835 | reverse complement strand
ATCGTATACTTGCCTGTTGTTGCATAATTGTGGATCTGTTTATAGATCGTTTGATCCGAAACTATATTTTGAGTGACAGTTGCTGAACCATCTCCGAAATCCCAGACAAGTTTAATCGGCTGATCGGATACAGGTCCCGACATACTTACTTCAACCGTGTATTTAAAATCGTTACTCGTACAGACGAAAGATTTTTCTGTTACCTTGGCTGAAAACCATGACGCGGCAAAAGTTGGTAATCCGACACCTGTTGTCTTCCCTAAAAATCCGGCAGGTAATCTATATACTTTTAAATTATCATATTCATCAGGGTTATCCACTACATAAAGATAATTTTGCGAATACGGGCATATATATATACGTCCGTCAGGCCCCATCTGAGCAGCCGAAACTTCAGTACTTATTCCTAATGAAAATGTTTTAGGAACTACTGTTGCCGGATTGTTCGTCGCTAATAATGCTTCTAGGTCATACACCCTCAAATCTCCCCTTACACAAACCAGATATAAATATTTCATAGATAGCGAAAATTCGACTCCATAAGGACTAGGTAATCCTGTAACCGTTCTAATGTTACTGAATATACCTGTACTCCTATCAAAATCTCCATACATCATCACATTACCTGTATATGTTGCATATACAAAATGCTTACCATCGGGAGTAAACTTGAAATATCCATTTGATGTACTCGCCGAGATAGATGTGGGACATGTTGTTACAACAGGAGATGAACTCACTCCACTGCTACTCACCAGCCAAGCATTCAAATAAGTAGGACTTCCTTTACCCGGTGCAGCAACCCAATAATCTGTCTCATTGGCGTGTTTAATAGAAGTAACACTCTCCCCTGTTGTACCTGAAGGATTGGGAAACCGGATATTCTTCTGACTGGTAACACCACCAAGACCTGCATTCAAACTCATATCTATGATAGAATAAGCTAAATTGCCAGCAGAAGTCATTCCTAGAGACACGGCCATATATTGCGTTGTACTTTCGGGGAAAGGCAGTATAATACCCGATTGCGCGGATGAATTATGCCCTCCCATCCCTGAACCGTTAGCCATTACTGCATTGTTTTTGTTATAAATAGTCATCCCATCTGAGTAAAAAAGGAGATTTCCATCACTGTCCGAAAGGCTGAAGCATCCCTCCAGAGTACTTATGGAAGAGTTAAAGAAAGTTGGTAAATCAGTGAGTGTTGCATTTATTGTACTCCCAATACCTGTTGCCGCTACACTGCGGGTGTCATTCCACGTTAACCCGCAACCATAACCAAATGCCCAATTATAAGTTTCTTTCTGAGCTTTCGCATGCATACAAAGGCCTATCAAAGTAAGTAATAATACTATTCTTCTCATATATCCTTTGTTTTTTTATTTAACGACAAAAACCACATTCATAAAAGTAGCATAGTCCGCCTCCTTCAGTATATCATAGTTAAGCACTCCTGAATCTCCAAGACTATTAATTTTCAATACCGAATCATCATAATAGGTTATATAATAATACAAGTCTGAAGCTGCTGCAAAGTAAGGAATACTGGCAGGAGCACCCGTACTTACTTTGGTCGGAGTATTGAACTGCTTTTTATATTCGGCATACAAATCGAGTGTCTTATTTGTCACTATGTTTGATGCATCAATGGCAATAGAAGGCATATAAAACGATCCCGACTGAGTATCTTTGGCAGACAGGCAAACCCACGATGGAGCGGCTGATGTTCCTGCATTCTGAGAGATACATTTCAGGTCGGTATCATAAACAAGTAAACCCGGTGCAGGAGTTGCAATTGCCAGACGTTGAGCTGTCGTTACACGGGGTATAAGTACTCCCTTGTTCGTACTGACAATATCCAACGCAGCGGAAGCATCAGGAGTCGTAGTGTTTATTCCTACTTGTGCGTGCAGCACAGCCAGGCTGAAAAAGCCTAGAATACATAAATAAATTTTTTTCATTGTTGTTTATATTTCGAGTAATTATGTTCAAAAAAAACAGAAAAGTGCAGACAGTGCACTTTTCTGTGTAAGACAACCAACAGTCATACAAGCTAATGCAAGAATCAGAATGACAACACAACAACAGGGCTGCCTTGCATAAGTCATAAAGTCGGTTTGATAGTAAATTGGTACATGTTTGTTTGAATGTCCGGGTCGCAAACCCTTTATTGGTTATATTCCGAGTAATTTGTGGTAACAAAAAAGGCAGTAAAGTGCATTCTCTGCACCTTACTGCATGATAAAACCGATTGTCGGACAATTTAAATCTGAAAGCAGAATCAGAACGACAACAA
>NZ_AUFL01000037.1 GCF_000426485.1 Indolivaga capnocytophagoides DSM 22835 | reverse complement strand
TGGAAAATCCAGTGAGCGTTGCCCCCTCGTGCCAGTCTAAATTGCCCCCATGTACCAAAATATGTTTGACCCTTTTCGCCAAAATAAAAATGTCCCCTGTCGGAATATAAACCAACAGGGGATTTTTATGTAATTTAGATTCCCGTCCTGGTCGATGGGTTAAAGCTAAAATTACAATGACAACAAAGTTAGCAAACATTCTTCATTGCTATGCAATGGGGATGGGGATAAAAGGTATCAGCGCGACCTTTGAGCTATCCCGCAACACAGTGCGCAAGTATGTGCGTTTGTTTCAAGAGAGTGGTATACCGATGGAGCAACTTCAGCAGATGCCAGCAAAGCGCCTAGAGGAAATGTTCGGGAGCAGTGGCGAGAGGGAACGTACTCCTTCGTTGCGCCAGTTGGAGTTGGAGGCGCTCTTGCCTGAGTATGCCGCAAGACTTACACGCAAAGGAGTGACCGTAAAGTCTCTGTTTGAAGAGTATCGACGAGAGCATCCCAATGGATTCCGTCATGCAAGTTTCGGAGCATACATACAACGCTATCGGCTTGTATCACGTCCAGTGGGTCACGTTGAGCATTATGCCGCAGACCAGATGTATATTGACTTTGCGGGTGATCGTTTACAGATTATTGATGAGCAAACAGGCGAAGTCATATCTGTTGAAGTTTTTGTAGCAATACTTCCTTGTAGTCACTATACCTACTGTGAGGCAGTCTGGTCGCAGAAGAAAGAAGACCTGATAAAGGCATGTGAGAATGCATTACACTTCTATGGAGGTGTGCCCATGGCAATCGTCCCTGACAATTTGAAGTCGGCGGTAACCCGAAGCGACCGCAACGAGCCGCTTATTAACGAAGACTTTGCCGCTTTTGCCGAACATTATGGTTGCAGTGTATATCCGGCACGTGTCAGACATCCAAAAGACAAAGCACTTGTGGAGAACGCCGTAAAATTGATGTACAGGTCAGTTTATACCGATCTCGAAAGTCTGATGTTCCATAATTTGGAATCGCTCAACGCCAACATTATCCAATCTCTAAGTCGGTTCAACGACCGAAAACTTACCGGACTCAATCAGTCGCGCAGGCAGCTGTTTGAAGACGTGGAAAAAGACTATCTACGAACTCTACCCTCTGTGCGGTATCAGATGAAGGAACGCAAATCTGTGACTGTAATGCGCAACAGCTATGTAACGCTCAAGAAGCATCATTACAGTGTGCCCAAGGAATACGTAGGCAAGCGTGTCGATATTGTTTACGATGCTGATACTCTCGAGATCTTCCATGGCCTGAGGCTGGTAACAACCCACCACCGTGATGACACTCCCTATGGCTACACTCGGAAGGAGGCACACAATCTTCCCGGTCGGCATGGTAGCTACGAAAAGGATCTGGACGAGGTCTTTGAGCGAGCTGCTCAGATAGACAATATCGTCTTGCTTTATCTCAAGGATGTGGCATCGCTGAAGAAATATATACCTCAGGCGTTCCGCTCATGCAGAGGTATCCTTTCTTTGGAAAAGACCTTCGGACTGGACAGGCTTGTGGCGGCATGCGCCTGTGCTTCATTGATGCGCGTTTACGGATATCAAGATGTTATCGGTATCCTGAACCGGGGCGATGACGCAGACTTTCTGCCACAGGCCGATCAAGACTCCACCGGCAACTCATCACTTCCGCACCACAAGAACATCCGTGGACGTGAATACTTCTCAAAATCAATAACAAAAACAAACAAAAACAATGGAAACAAATAATAAAACCGCACCCGTTACTCCAGAGAAAGACCGCAATATCATCTCTCTTGATCTTATGAACCGTATGAAACTACATGGTATGGCTGCCGCCTTTAAGGAAAGTCTACAGTCCACCATTGCCGAATCTATGACGGCTGACGGCTTCCTCTCATTACTATTGGCCCGTGAATGGGATTATCGTTCGGATGCCTCTATACAACGCCTGATTCGTCAAGCAGGCTTTCGCTACAAGGCTTATCTTGAGAATATAGATTATACCATCAATCGAAGTCTCGACCGCAACCATATAGAACGCCTCTCATCGCTTGACTTTATCCGTCAAGGAAAGAATCTGTTCATTACCGGTTCATCCGGAACAGGTAAAAGCTATATTGCAACAGCCATTGGCTATCAGGCCTGTAAAAACGGAATACGAACAAACTATGCCAACGCATCCAAACTTATGGGAGCGCTAAAAGTTGCAAAGACAAAGGGTATCTTCGAAGCCGAACTCAAGAAAATAGAACGATGTCAGTTACTTATCCTTGATGATCTCTTTCTTGTTCCTCTTGACGCTAAAGAACGTTCAATACTGCTTGACATCATCGAGGATCGTCATGAGCGAAAATCTATCATTGTGACTTCACAATTACCGGTTGCCAACTGGTATGATGCAATAGGAGAGCCAACAGTCGCTGATGCCATTCTTGACCGCATCGTGCACTCGGCACATCTGATAGAACTCACCGGTGAGAGTGTGAGAAAAATGAAGGTAGGTAAAAACAAGTAAATCTGAAATAAAAATGACCCCATCGACCAGGATATTTTAGGGGTAATTATAAAGTTTTTTCAGGGGGCAATTTAGATTTGGCACGAGGGGGCAACGCTCACTGGATTTTCCA
>NZ_AUFL01000036.1 GCF_000426485.1 Indolivaga capnocytophagoides DSM 22835 | reverse complement strand
AAAGAAGCCGCTATAAAAGCGACTTCTCATGTAGCACGACCGGAGATAATTATTTCATAATATATCAGCGTGTTATATATTTCAGTCCGAAATAAATCCGTTATTAGATCTGATTTCGAGCAAGTCTTCCAACTACTTTATATAAAAATAATATATCATCTGCTTCAACAACCATATCAGGGAATGTCCTTCTACCATCAGGATTAAGAACGGTATTATATGAAACTAACGATAATTTATCATTTTCTTGATATACCAACTTTAGCAACCTATCCTCTTTTGTAATTACAATATATGGCTGACCGTTCTCAATATAATTACAATCAGATATTTCTCGAACAAAAACTGCATCACCCGGAGCGTATTTATCATACATACTTTCTCCATAAACAATAACTCCGACACATCCTTTAAAGTCTGGAATGTTTACTCTCGATAAAACTTTATTTTCATCTCCGAATAATCCAATACCTTGACCGGCGCAAATACGAATATCTAAAATCGGCTGACCTTCATCTATGGATATTGTGATGGGACTATCATTGACCGATTCTGAATTTTCAATATTCAACATATCACCCTTCCCTGTAAGTAGCCACGTTATATTTAGATCAGGGTATAAATTAGATATTTGGTCTAAATACTCCTGGCCTATTGATTTTTTTATACTATTAATATACCCATTAGAGGCTCCTATTTCTTTCTCAAAATAAGATTTTTTTATGTTTCTATACTTAAGGTAAGCCTCAATCCTATCTTTTATTGTCTGACAATCAACCATATAAATATTTTAACATTATTAAATTAGATTTTCAGTCTAATTTATTTTGCTAAATTAGACTATTAGTCTATATTTGCATTGTAATCATATAGAAAAATAATAGCAAATATATATAATAAATATGGAAAACAAGACAGCAATAAAACCTATAAGAGGGTACAAAGGACTGGCTAAGCACTTAGGGGTATGCCTAAAGACAGTCTACAACTGGCGAGACAAAGATCTATTAAAATATACTAAAGTTGGCGGAACCATACTATTCGACCCTAATGACTTCACAAAACAAAAAGACTAACCATGGAACTACTAACAGATCAAGATGTAATGTTAAAGCTATCGATAAAAGATAAGCGAACATTGAGAAAATACAGAAGGTCTAAAGGATTAGACTTTATCAGAATGGGGCAAGTTTACCGATACACTCAAGAAATGGTAGATAGTTTTTTATACAAGAATTCATCATTAGCAATTAAGAAGAAATAATCATGGGCGCTTTACAATTAAACATAAACGACTTCAAGCCAGTACTAACAAATAGTGCATTGGAAGAGATAGCAAAACAAGCTATGCAAGAATTGGATGTCTATAATTACGGAGATCAGAAATCATTCATAGCAGAAACACTTAACGGCTTCCACATTGAAGTGACAGTTGACTACAAAGGGATGAGTTATCGCCATATTTCTCTTTACTACTGTGAGATATGCAAATACGACAAAGCTACTGAATCTTACGGCTCTGATGATGATTGCGAAATCTACACAGATATATTGAAAGGCTACCTATACGACAAGATATCAGACCTTAACGAGTATGACGAGACCTACTATTACGAAAACGAAAAAGAGTATGCCATATGACCAAGAAAAGACGCTATACCAACCCCAAAGGTCGTGAAGTTTCAAAAGTGACTTGCGACTATTCGAAAGAAACACCTCAAATCATCGAAGATGAAACTCTAGGCAAAACAGGAACTGCATACTGTTGGATAATTGGAATTATAATCGGCTCAATCATCACATATCTATTATTATGAAAAAGATAGAATTTACATTCAATAATTTGGGAGCAAAAGCTATCGCGCATGTAGATGGTAAAAAGTTGATTAAAGTATCCTTTCCCGTAAAACTCCCTAGAAAATTCTATAATTCATTTTTGAATGAGGCTACTCTAGCTTTTTATGAACAATATCCAAAATACAACTGATCATGAAAACAAAAAGTATAAAACTCACAAGAAACCATTTGATGTGGTTCGCAATAGCAGTATTCCTGCTAATCTATTTTGCAAAGATCAATCAGTCAGAAGTCAGGGATGGTCATTTCCCTAGTACAGAAGAAATAGAGCAAAGACAAAAAGATTCAATGCTTGAGTATCAAACCTCAGAAGGGCGCAACGTCCAATTTCCAGAAGATATAATAGGCTATTAAGCCAAACGGGCGGTGTCCGGTATAGATGTAGTCGGTTTGTAATGCATCTAAGGGGTTCGATTCCCTTGCCGCTCACAAATCAAGATCTTTTACATATTTCCGATCTAGGACTTGCTAATTCATAAACAAGTTGAACCGATGATATTTCAAACTACGTGTAATATGATGGATTACATAAGATGCTCGAAATTTCCTTTGCGGTAAGGGTAGGTAAACCGTGAGCATAAAAATATAATTCCGGTGTGGCTTGATCGCCTATCCGGAAACAAGCAATGTGTTTTTTGAAGCTAAATGAATAATAGTATGAACACTAAAACAGAAAGGAGGTCAAAATGAAACTTTGCTAAAATATCACAGACACCAATAATCTAAAAAGCCTCATTCCCGTCACAAGAAAAAACGAAAATAGAATCAGATTAATTTAGGGAGTGAGGTTTTTTCTCAGTGTGCATTGGGTTGCTATCTGGGAG
>NZ_AUFL01000035.1 GCF_000426485.1 Indolivaga capnocytophagoides DSM 22835 | reverse complement strand
CTGTTGAAGAAATGTCAACAGGCGCATGGGGTGTGCTAATTGTTTTTACAGACGAAAGCAGATTAAGTCACAAGACAGTGACACATGAGGCTATACATGCTACTGGATTATTATTGGATGAGATAGGTGATAAGATAAATGGAAAAGAGACATCTGCATATCTTGCCGGATATATAGCGGATTGTTGCAATCAAACCCTTAAAACTAAACAAAATGAGACAGATTAAATTCAGAGGAAAATGTCAACGGGGGTATGACTATTCAGATGGTGATGGTTGGATATATGGAAGTCTACTTCAAAAAGACAAAGTTTATGCTATTGTAAAAACCGAGGACATTGATTTATCCCCCAATACAGATGATGGATATTCTTTTGTTGAAGATTTCGAAAGGATAGTAAGAGGTGATAGGTTTGTTCCTAAACAGCCTGATATGCCGAAAGAGTATGAGGAGTATCTCGGGGCATAGCTTACTTATAATATTCTTTACCTCTTATGTTTTTGTGATCGGGAATGTGCGAATCTTCCATAACAAACTTCTTACCGCAATTAGGGCAAGTGATTGAGTTTTCTTCTTCGGGGAATAGATCACGAACAGGCACGCCTAAAGCTTTAGCTAACTTCTCTAATGTTTCAAGTGTCGGATTGCCGTCTAATACCCTGTAAAGATACTCCCTGCTTACATCCATTCTCTTAGCAAGATCAACCTTGCTTATCTTTTCCCTTTTTAATATATGGTCTATATTCATAATCTATACTAAAAGTGTTTTGTCAATGCGAAGATATACATAATATTCAATAATGTATACATAAAAGTAAAAATTTAACAATAAATATTTGTATACTTAAATATATACATATATCTTTGAAGTGTAAATAACAGCAAACAAAATATAACCATTAATAATTACAGATATGCAAAAGATTACACCACAGGAGATAATTGATTTGATAAAAAAACTCCCAGATTCAGAATCTCATATATTCGAATTCAAAGGTTTATGGCACGTAACTCAAGAATGGTTGTGCGGTTCTTTCGCTGGGGCTGCATTTGGTGCTATGACTATTGAAGGTTCTGCCAATATGTTGATAGATTATTTATATAGACACATAGGACATGATTCAATTGTTGGAAAATATGTTACAGAAAGTGGATTTCCTGATTTAAATAAAGTATACAACTATTGTAAACATAAATTAGATGAAGAAGAATAAGATATTCAATAACCACCCCTTTATTAACAATAAAAGCAAAGACAATGAACATACAAGTAAAAGACAAGGTGGGTTTATCAGAGATAGATGTCTTGGCATTAATTCAAAGTCTATTAAGAAATAGACCTCCAAAAGATGGAAGTTTTGATTATGGTTTTGAGACTCACGGAGCAATAGGCGTTTCTATCGGAGATACTGGCGTTCCTATTCAAGTTTATCAGCAAAACAAGAGATCATCAATCAAAAGCCCTATAATAATAGTTATAGAGAATCATATAAAGCTATTTTAACTAATAAAAGCAAAAAACAATGAGAAAGATAAAATTTAGAGGGAAAAGAATAGATCAAGACGAATGGGTTGTTGGTAGTCTTGTTAAAATAATAAGAGTAAATATCAAGTTTTACATCCTTCCTTTAAATACTGTGATTGATGATGACTCAAAGATGTTTGATTCATTAATAGAGATTCGTCCCGAAACCGCCTCTCAGTTCACAGGCTTAGTAGATCGGAACGGAAAAGAGGTGTATGAGGGGGATATATTAGAAACCAAATATGAAGATAGATGCGAAGAATCTGGATTTGGAATAGCACGAAATGGGGTTTCTTTTAAAATTGGATGCTTCGGAACTATAGGAGAAATAACTAGAGAGTTTCTACCTTTCAGCGATTACCCAATTAAGGATGAGTATATCATCGGCAACATCCACGAAAACCCCGAACTTTTAAACGAAAAGCAATGAAAGCACAAGATATCAGAATTGGAAACCTCTTTACTCAGAAAGGTTTCCCCATGTATGTAGAAGCCATATTCAAAGACACCGTTTATTTGAACTTCGAAGGCAACGAGGGTGATATCTGGGAGGAAGATATCAAAGACCTTGTACCCATCCCCCTAACAGAAGAAATTCTGTTGAAGGCAGGGTTTGAGAAAGATACTGGAGAATTTTATATATATAAAGACATCACAGTACGTAAAACATACTACTCTGATGATTTTTGGCGTTTTATTTTCAAGCATCAACGCATAAAGGACATTAAATACCTTCACGATTTACAGAACACAATTTCCGCTCTGACGGGTGAGGAAATAAAAATAGAATTATAACCAAGTAGGCAGCTTATAGCTGTCTTTTTTAAAGAATTATTATCTTTACTAAAAATAAATAAGTTATGACTTTGAAAATAATGGATTATGCTTTGATCGAGGCTATACTAAAAGATCCTCATTATAATATACCTGACAGTATAGAATCAATACGATCAGAAAAGAATATGTGGTATAGATGGTATTCTGAACAAGATTTCGAAAAAGACGCTAAGAAAATAGAAACTTTCAGAGAGAGGATAAGAATACTTGATGATGCGTTAGATAATCTAATGCGATCTGTCGGAGATTATAAGGAAAGAATTCGGCAAGGATATCGTTAATCAATAAAAGATACACTTCTCATTATTAGGCAATGTAACAATTCGTTATGTTGCCTTTTTTATTTACCAGGTGTCATTAGATACCTTTTTTATTTACTAAATCCTATTAATTATGCCAGAACAATTTTACACCCAAAAAGAATCAGTCGCTTTGGGTAATTACC
>NZ_AUFL01000034.1 GCF_000426485.1 Indolivaga capnocytophagoides DSM 22835 | reverse complement strand
AAGTAGCAATACTTTAGATGACGACCGGCGCACGGGTGAGTAACGCGTATGCAACCTACCTACTACAGGGGAATAGCCCGAAGAAATTCGGATTAATGCCGCATAATACAGGGGCACCGCATGGTGATATTTGTTAAAGATTAATTGGTAGTAGATGGGCATGCGTTCCATTAGCCAGTTGGTGAGGTAACGGCTCACCAAAGCAACGATGGATAGGGGAACTGAGAGGTTTATCCCCCACACTGGTACTGAGACACGGACCAGACTCCTACGGGAGGCAGCAGTGAGGAATATTGGTCAATGGGCGAGAGCCTGAACCAGCCAAGTCGCGTGAAGGATGACTGCCCTATGGGTTGTAAACTTCTTTTGTACTGGGGTAAAAAAGAGGACGTGTCCTTTCTTGCAAGTACAGTACGAATAAGCATCGGCTAACTCCGTGCCAGCAGCCGCGGTAATACGGAGGATGCGAGCGTTATCCGGATTTATTGGGTTTAAAGGGTGCGTAGGCGGGGATTTAAGTCAGCGGTGAAAGTTTGAGGCTCAACCTTAAAATTGCCGTTGAAACTGGGTTTCTTGAGTGTATTTGAAGTAGGCGGAATTCGTTGTGTAGCGGTGAAATGCATAGATATAACGAAGAACTCCAATTGCGCAGGCAGCTTACTAAACTACAACTGACGCTGAAGCACGAAAGCGTGGGTATCAAACAGGATTAGATACCCTGGTAGTCCACGCAGTAAACGATGATTACTAGCTGTTTGTGATATTACAATAAGTGGCTAAGCGAAAGCGATAAGTAATCCACCTGGGGAGTACGCCGGCAACGGTGAAACTCAAAGGAATTGACGGGGGCCCGCACAAGCGGAGGAACATGTGGTTTAATTCGATGATACGCGAGGAACCTTACCCGGGCTTGAAATGCATCTGATCGATCGGGAAACCGATCTTCTAGCAATAGCAGATGCGTAGGTGCTGCATGGTTGTCGTCAGCTCGT
Source organism: Indolivaga capnocytophagoides DSM 22835 (assembly GCF_000426485.1). Classification (GTDB taxonomy): domain Bacteria; phylum Bacteroidota; class Bacteroidia; order Bacteroidales; family Dysgonomonadaceae; genus Dysgonomonas_A; species Dysgonomonas_A capnocytophagoides. The sequence continues at coordinate 2,464 of NZ_AUFL01000034.1, read as the reverse complement.
GCCGTGAGGTGTCGGCTTAAGTGCCATAACGAGCGCAACCCACATTGTTAGTTACTAACAGGTCAAGCTGAGGACTCTGACAAGACTGCCAGCGTAAGCTGCGAGGAAGGTGTGGATGACGTCAAATCAGCACGGCCCTTACGTCCGGGGCGACACACGTGTTACAATGGGGGGTACAGAGGGTTGCTACTTGGTGACAAGATGCTAATCTCGAAAGCCTCTCCCAGTTCGGATTGGAGTCTGCAACTCGACTCCATGAAGCTGGATTCGCTAGTAATCGCGCATCAGCCATGGCGCGGTGAATACGTTCCCGGGCCTTGTACACACCGCCCGTCAAGCCATGGAAGCTGGGGGTACCTGAAGTACGTAACCGCAAGGAGCGTCCTAGGGTAAAACTAGTGACTGGGGCTAAGTCGTAACAAGGTAGCCGTACCGGAAGGTGCGGCTGGAACACCTCCTTTCTGGAGAATGTTCTAACTGGATATATAACGTTAAAGTTATTATCACCCAATGTCTAGTGTATTATATAAAAAAGAGTTTCTATCAAATCGACAAAATAAAGAGAAAAAAGGAGCTGTTAATCACAGTTACCGGGTAAGAAAAGAAACAAACAGCCAGTCCTATAGCTCAGTTGGTTAGAGCGCTACACTGATAATGTAGAGGTCGGCAGTTCAAATCTGCCTGGGACTACGAAGTAAATAAGCCGGATAACGGGCTTCATTTAACGGGGGATTAGCTCAGCTGGCTAGAGCACCTGCCTTGCACGCAGGGGGTCAACGGTTCGAATCCGTTATTCTCCACAACAGCTAAGACAATTTAATAATAGTCAGTTCGTAAAAGAGCAATTAGCGAAAAGATCTTTGACATGATGTAAAAAAGAGCAAGTAAAAAAACGAGTATATATCAAACCGTACTTTACCGGCAACGGTAAAGAACAGGCGAAGAGAAAAAAGTAAAAAAGGGCACATGGGGGATGCCTAGGCTCTCGAAGGCTATGAAGGACGTGATAAGCTGCGAAAAGTTACGGTAAGGTGCAAATAACCTTTGACCCGTAAATCTCCGAATGGGGCAACCCGGTATGCGAAGAGCATATCATCCAGCTAGACTGGAAGCAAACGTGGGGAACTGAAACATCTAAGTACCCATAGGAAAAGAAAACAAAAGTGATTCCGTAAGTAGTGGCGAGCGAACGCGGATTAGCCCAAACCAATATTGTTTCGGCAATATTGGGGTTGTAGGACTGCGCTGTGGCAAGACATAAATGTAGTGGAAATATCTGGAAAGATGTATCAGAGAGGGTGATAATCCCGTACACGAAACGTTTATTAAGCCTAGCAGTATCCTGAGTAGTGCGGGACACGAGAAATCCTGTATGAATCTGCCGGGACCATCCGGTAAGGCTAAATACTTCCGAGAGACCGATAGTGAACCAGTACCGTGAGGGAAAGGTGAAAAGAACCTCGAACAGAGGAGTGAAATAGACCCTGAAACCATGTGCCTACAAGCGGTCGGAGCTGGCAACAGTGACGGCGTGCCTTTTGCATAATGAACCTACGAGTTACTCTCATTGGCAAGGTTAAGTACTATCAGGTACGGATCCGAAGCGAAAGCAAGTCTTAACAGGGCGCCATAGTCAATGGGAGTAGACGCGAAACCAAGTGATCTACCCTTGAGCAGGTTGAAGGTTGGGTAACACCAATTGGAGGACCGAACCGGTAAGCGTTGAAAAGCTTTCGGATGACTTGAGGGTAGGGGTGAAAGGCTAATCAAACTTGGAGATAGCTCGTACTCCCCGAAATGCATTTAGGTGCAGCCTCGGCGAATTACTTATGTCAGGTAGAGCTACTGATTGGATGCGAGGGCTTCACCGCCTATCAAGTCCAGATAAACTCCGAATGGGCATAAGTTAATACCGGGAGTGAGGGCATGGGTGCTAAGGTCCATGTCCGAGAGGGAAAGAACCCAGACCATCAGCTAAGGTCCCCAAATACATGTTAAGTTGAATTAACGAAGTGTTGCCGCTAAGACAGCTAGGATGTTGGCTTGGAAGCAGCCATTCATTTAAAGAGTGCGTAACAGCTCACTAGTCGAGTGGCGATGCGTGGATAATAATCGGGCATAAAACATGTTACCGAAGCTATGGGATAAATATTATCGGTAGGGGAGCATTCTGTTCAGCGTCGAAGGCGCAGCGTGAGCTGCTCTGGAGCGGACAGAAAAGCAAATGTAGGTATGAGTAACGATAAAGGAAGTGAGAAACTTCCTCGCCGAAAGACTAAGGTTTCCTGATCAACGCTAATCGGATCAGGGTAAGTCGGGCCCTAAGGAGACGCCGAACGGCTAATTCGATGGATGAAACGGTTAATATTCCGTTACTGGCTTTAAGAGTGATGTGGGGACACAGGAGTGAAACTGCTGCCAACTGACGGAATAGTTGGTTAAAGGGTGTAGACGTTGATTTTTG
>NZ_AUFL01000033.1 GCF_000426485.1 Indolivaga capnocytophagoides DSM 22835 | reverse complement strand
AAAGAAGCCGCTATAAAAGCGACTTCTCATGTAGCACGACCGGGAATCGAACCCGGATCTAAAGTTTAGGAAACTTCTATTCTATCCATTGAACTATCGCGCCATGCTTTCCGTTATAAATTCAGAAACGATGCAAATGTAATAGATTTTTAGTTACCTGACAATATCATGAGGGCAAGAGCTTACTTATAAATATCATTTATGACTCATTTGCAAAAGAATAGCTTTCGAAATCCATATTTTAAAAGTTAAACATAGGTTTGCAATCATTTGTTTTATAATTTTGCTCTTTATTTTTCGTTTACTATATCAAAGAATATTCACAAGTACATATAAATATGTCAGAGAAAGAGAACACCAATATAAATATACCTTTACTGAAGACAATCAACTCCCCGAAAGATTTGAAAAAACTCGGTATAGGACAGCTGGATACACTCTGCCAGGAATTAAGGACATTTATAATAGATCAACTTTGTAAAAATCCCGGGCACTTTGGATCCAGCTTGGGAACAGTAGAGCTTACAGTAGCCCTTCACTATATATATAATACTCCTTACGACCGTATCGTGTGGGATGTAGGACATCAGGCGTACAGCCACAAAATACTGACAGGCCGCAGAGACAGATTCAATACAAACCGTAAGTTCGGAGGTTTGGCCGGATTTCCTAACCCGGATGAAAGCGAATACGATACTTTCTCGGCAGGTCATGCGTCTAATTCAATATCGGCTGCACTGGGAATGGCTGTGGCTTCCAGGCTGCTGAATGAAAACAAGCATGTAGTAGCTGTGATAGGTGACGGTTCTTTAACCGGAGGATTAGCTTATGAAGGATTGAACAATGCCAGTTCGCAACCGAACGACCTGCTTATAATCTTAAATGATAATGACATGGCTATCGACGATAATGTCGGCGGTCTGAAAGATTATCTCGTAAAAATGACGACATCACATACCTATAACAAAGTAAGGAATGATGTTTATCAAAAGTTCAAAAGAAAAAATCTGATCTCGGAGAAAGGCAAAAACTTTATACTCCGGTTCAACAACAGCCTCAAATCGCTGATAACAAAACAACAGAATATATTCGAGGGACTCAATATACGGTACTTTGGCCCTGTAGACGGTCATGACCTGAAAGGACTGATTCGCATTCTTGAAAACATCAAGGATCTTAAAGGTCCCAAATTGCTGCATATACATACTATCAAAGGGAAAGGATATAAACCTGCCGAAGAATCGGCTACCGAATGGCATGCTCCCGGAAAATTCAACAAAGATACCGGAGAACGTATCATTTCGCAGGCAAAAGACCAGCCCCAATTATATCAGAATGTATTCGGGCATACAATAGTAGAACTTGCACAGAAAGATAAACGTATAGTCGGTATCACTCCGGCTATGCCCAGCGGATCGTCAATGACCTTCATGATGAAGGAATTCCCGGAACGATCTTTCGATGTAGGTATTGCAGAAGCTCATGCCGTAACTTACTCGGGAGGATTATCGAAAGAAGGATTAATTCCTTTCTGTAACATATATTCTTCGTTTATGCAACGGGCATACGATCAGGTGATACACGATGTAGCATTGCAAAAACTTCATGTTATATTCTGTTTGGACAGAGCCGGACTGGTCGGTGAAGACGGACCAACGCATCACGGAGTATTCGACCTTGCTTATATGCGCTGTATCCCTAATCTTGTGATTGCCTCTCCCTATAACGAACACTACCTCAGACATCTGATGTACACTGCAACATACGGCAACGAAGGGCCTTTTGTCATTAGATACCCGAGAGGACAAGGCGAACTGAAAGACTGGGAATGCGAAATGAAACTGCTTCCCATCGGTAAAGGACGGAAAATGAAAGACGGTAAAGATATGGCCGTTATTACCATCGGGCCTATTGGTAATACCGCTAATGCAGCTATCTCCGAATTGGAAAAAGAAGGATACAGCATCGCTCATTATGATATTATATTTCTGAAACCGATAGATACAGACCTATTGGATGAAGTAGCATCTAAATTCAGGAAAGTAGTTACCATCGAAAACGGTGTTATTACCGGAGGATTGGGTTCGGCCGTTCTTGAATATTTCTCAGAAAAGAATTATAAAGATATAGAGGTAACCAGAATAGGCATTCCTGATGAGTTTATAACCCACGGTTCTATACCCGAATTGAATAGACTCTGCGAAATAGATGTCCCCGGTATTACCAAACGCCTGGAGGGAGTCTTACAAAATAAACCGGCACTAAAACCTGTATTATGAGAGTTGTTATCGGTGGAGCTGGCGCAGTCGGTACACACTTGGCACGATTACTTTCGGGCGAAAATCAGGATGTTATTCTCATGGATTCCGATAAGGAAAAATTAAACTTATCGAAAGGAAATCTTGAGATCATGACGATGGAAGGTTCGACAACCTCTCTGAAAGATTTGAGCGAAGTAGGAGTAAAAAATGCCGACCTTTTTATAGGCGTCACCCCCGATGAATCGGTAAACATCACATCATGTATGCTTGCCGCTAAGATGGGAGCAAAAAAGACATTTGCACGTATCGACAACTTCGAATACCTACTGCCGAAGAACAAAGAATTTTTCGAAAGCCTTGGAATCAATTCCATGGTATATCCCGAAATGCTGGCCGCGAAAGAAATCGTATCGGCACTCAAACGCCCTTGGGTCAGGTTGTGGGTCGAATTATTCGGCGGCTCCATTATTCTTGTCGGTGTCAAAGTCAGGGATAATTCGGAGTTAGCAGATAAGTATCTGTATGAAATATCGAATACTCAGAAAAAGTTTCACATAGTTGCGATCAAGCGCAACAACCGAACAATCATCCCCAAAGGAAAAGACAAAGTTCAGCCAGATGATATTGTTTTTTTCACGACAACCAATGAGTTTATAGACGAAATACCGGCAATTACAGGAAAAGAAAAATTTGAGGTAAAGAATGTCATGATAATGGGTGGCAGCCGTATTGCTATACGTACCTGCCAATACCTTCCCGGCGATACTAACATAAAGCTGCTGGAGGTAGACAAAGACAAGTGCTACAAACTGCTGGAGAAAGTACCTAAGAATGTTACCGTTTTTCAGGACGACGGGCGTAACTCCGAATTTATGCAGCAGGAAAGTATCCGTAATATAGATGCCTTCATTGCTGTTACGGGTAATTCGGAAGCAAACATTCTGGCTTGCCTTGCCGCCAAAAGATTTGGTGTACGAAAAACTGTAGCCGAAGTCGAAAATATGGATTACATATCCATGGCCGAAAACCTGAATATCGGTTCTATCATCAATAAAAAACTAATCACAGTAAGTAATATATACCGTTTTCTACTTAATGCGGATGTAACAAACGTCAAAACCTTGACTTTTGCCAATGCAGATGTAGCAGAGATTGTAGCTCGCCCTAATTCAAGAATCACTAAGAAAGAAATAAAATCTCTCTCTCTGCCTAATAATATGACTATCGGGGGCTTGATGAGAAACGGAGAAGCCATGCTTGTTGATGGAGATACCCAGATAGAGCCTTACGACAATGTCGTTGTTTTTTGTCTGGACGATGCTTTAAGAGAAGCCGAAAAACTATTTAATTAAAAAGTCAACTTCAACTCCCACCCTATTTCTAGGTCTCATATCTTTTTATAAATTCTGTGAGCGCAGTATCAACAATCAGTAACTGTTTAAATTTAGCTCGTTTGGATTTTCAGAGATATTTTTGGAACGATTTTTATTTTTTCGATACGATAACAGCGGGCTGTTTGAGTTGAGAAAAGATAAAAATTCAGGCAAAAAGAGCCTAAAAATAAACGAAAAAGAAATAAATCGTTATTGTGATACATCGTTTGGTAAATTTAAACAGTTACTCAGTTCTCGCTAAAAAAAAGACTTCAAATTCCGCTATTTTACTAACGCAGCCTATCGGCTTTGTTTTCATTTTGCCTTGAGGTAAAACAAAACAAAAAACAAGACTGCGCCTCCAACCCGAGTGTCGCAGATCTTAATTGATCTTATGCCTTATTGATTCCCCTCCTGTTTTCTGAATTTTTATCTATGTATAAAAACACATTCAAATCATGGCAAAATACACAGAAAAATTAGGAAAGAAAATAGCAGAAGCAATAGAACAGGATGAATATACATTGGGAGAAATCTGCTCGATACACAACATCAGCCGAAAAACATTTTATCAGTGGATAATTAAATATCCCGATTTTGAGGGGATGGTCGAAAACGCTCGTTTGGAGAGAGATGAGCGATTGGCACAAAAAGCACGTCAGATACTCAAGCAGAGAGTAGAACAAGGACATACAGTTACTACAACCCGCTATAAATATGCGGTAGATGAATACGGGGAATTGTACTTAGCAGGGAAAACCGTTACGAAGAAAGAATACTCTCCCGATGAAAAGACCCTGAAAATGGCGATATCTAAAGAAAACGATGTTGAAAATCAAGAGAAAAAAATTCTTTTGCAACTGAAGGACGAAGAACGTATTTTACAGCAAGAGCTGGACGACCAATTATGGGAAGAGGAAAGAGAACGAAAGTATCAAAAGTGGCTGCGTGAATCAGCCGCAAAAAAGGAAGAGGAGCAGCAGAATAATACGAACGAAGTCTGATAACTGATTTTATTGTCACTTTTGTAACCTTTTATCAATTATTGATAAGCAATGAACAATAATTAGTTGGCTGCTAATAATTATTTATTGATGCCAATCAGTAGTTAGATTGATAAAATGTTCTTTAATATTATGCTATTTACTACGCGCAATCATAGATTGCTTGTGTTCCTTTTGGCCAAAGCCCCTAAAGGAACCAAAAGGTCTTTGGCGCTGCGAGGCTCTGCCTATCTGACTACGTTCACGGGCGAAACTAAATAAAACTCGCTCTATGAGCTCAAACAGCATTTAGTTTTAATGCCCGTTTCACTGGTCAGATTACGGCTTCACCCCTGTATGCGCCTTGGCTGACGCACACCTTTGCTTGCGCCAGCCTACAAAAGGGTCTATAATCCCGTCAGGCTCTCGACCTCGGCGGAAGCCCGGGGTACCCGCTGCACGAAGAAAGCGTTAAAAGACAAATAGATATCAGCGATAATCATTTTTATTTGTCTTAG
>NZ_AUFL01000032.1 GCF_000426485.1 Indolivaga capnocytophagoides DSM 22835 | reverse complement strand
AAGGGTCGTTGTAGACTACGACGTTGATAGGCTACAGGTGTAAAGGCAGTAATGTCATAGCCGAGTAGTACTAATTGCCCGAAACTTTTTCGTCAAAACTTCGCCTGTGTAACAGGTTTGCTACATACAAATTTTTAAAGACTTGTTCTTTTACATCACGTCTTAATATATAAGATCAAAGATATTAAGGTGGTTATAGCGTTGGGGATCCACCTCTTCCCATTCCGAACAGAGAAGTTAAGCCCACCCACGCCGATGGTACTGCAATTATGTGGGAGAGTAGGTAACCGCCCTCTTTTAAAGACAGGAAGTCCTGAGTAATTTTTTACTCGGGACTTTTTTGTTAATACATACTGCATGAAAATATACGGCTATACTACCTTTGATAATCGGTCTTCTTGATTTTATTACTTGATACACCTTGAATCCAACCTTATCCATAAGCTGTATATTTTTCTGTTTTTTTGTTAAAAACGATTCTTTATTAGAACAATCTTTTATTAATCAGCGTTTTATATTTACTGATGTATGTAGATTAATATAGGTCGATGTTTTAGGGATACAAACATTATCCTTTAATTATTATGATTATGTGTTGGGAGAGAGGCTCATTTCTCCTATCTGTATTTTATTGTCTAACATTGATAATTAAAATAGTATTATGGAAAAGGAATATAAAATAAAGGATTATTTAAAAGATCCACATTTGACTCTTAGTACAAGAGAATATCTTAGAGTCTTAAATTCAGGAGATAAGCCTGTAGAGGCTTTGCCTGTTGCGGATGCTCGAAAAGTTTTGGAAAATGCTCAATCATCTATAACCGTTGACTTATCGGGTATTAAAGAGGAGACAGTGAATATGGAATTATCACAATATTCGATTGGCATTAATATTGTGCGTTCGGAAACATCGAAGGATCCAGTACCTGCCTTTATTTTTATACATGGCGGAGGATGGGTTTTAGGTGATTATCCTACTCATAAGCGATTAGTCAGGGATATAGTAGTGACAAGTGGATATACAGCTTTATTCATTAACTATTCGCCATCTCCGGAGGCTAAATATCCTGTTGCTATCAACGAAATATTTGAAACAGCTAAGTGGATATTTGAGCATGGGGATGAACTGAAGATTGATAAAGACAGATTAGCGATCGTCGGAAATAGTGTCGGTGGCAACATGTCTGCTGTAACTAGTTTGAAAGCTAAAGAAGAAGGTCTTTCTATTATAAAAGCTCAGGCATTGCTGTGGCCTGTTACTGACGCTGCATTTGATTGGGAATCTTACAGATTGTATGGAGAACAGCGGTTTCTTACAACTTCTCTCATGAAATGGATGTTTGATCAGTATACTACAGATCCGGCAGATAGAGACGAGATTTACCTGTCTCCGTTAAGAGCTTCAAAAGAACAATTACAAGGTTTGCCTCCAACGTTTATAGCTGTTGCTGAGAATGATATATTAAGAGACCAGGGGGAAGAGTTTGGAATACACTTAGACGAAGCAGGCGTAGATGTAACTACTGTTCGTTATAATGGGGTGATACATGACTGGGGTATGCTCAACGGATATGCTACAATTCCTCAGACTATAGCTGTTGTGAATCAGGTAGCGGAATTCCTGAGGAGATATTTGGGATAGTATTAGTTATACTAAAGGATAAACGTATATGAAAAAGGGAATATTTACAGGCTTATTATTAAGCTTAGTTGTAGCATTGGCAGCCTGCAGCAGTGACGATGATGATGCTCCTTTTCTAGGGGCAAATGTGAAAGTCACGGTCAAGAATCTGGCTGGTGAAGAACAGAAGGATATAAAGGTCTACATGTTCAAGAATCTGCAGCCGGATGATTCTACTGATCCCGGTTCAGCATCGAGAATAGAAACTACAAACGAGAACGGAATTGCCTACTTTAAGCTAAATCTAACTGAGCTCAACATTGTTGAGTCGGAAACCGACTTATACTTTGCAGTATATTATAAAGTTGGGGATGACTTGATTCTTAAAGCAGGAGATGGGTCTATTACTGTAAAACGAAATGAAGAGAAAGAAATATCCATCATTATCCCGATTTAGTATCGTGATTTAGAATTATAGGCGGAGCAATCTATTTGATAGAAGTGCTCCGCCTTTTTATTTGTTACTCGGATTCTCTCTTTCCCGAAAGTTTCCCTATATAATATATGATAAGCCCGACTGCGGATATCGCAGCGATTATGCCTACCGTATAAAATACTATTGCGGAGATAACTTTTATCCCGATTATAAGCAGTACAATAAACAAGACGATTGAAAGCAATCCAATCGATATAAGGAAGTATTTTAGTCCATTCATATTGTGAGCCGTTTAAATAGAAAAAGGCCTTTAAAAGCCTTTTTTTATTGTTTTATGTTATACATTCTTTTTTCGGAACAGTGAAATAATCCAAAGCAGCACAACCGCTCCTATTACCGACATAATCAGAGCACCCACTATTCCTCCCGAACCAATGCCGAGTAGACCATAAATCCAACCACCCAATATACTGCCGACAAGACCGACAATCAGATTAACGATAAAGCCGAATCCGTGCCCTCTCATCAACCAACCGGCGATAGCTCCTGCGGCTACTCCTATTATTATTGACCATATTATTCCTAACCCTTCCATATTCGTTCGATTTAATTAATATATTATACGTTTATATTGAAACAGAATAACATGAGGGATTGTTCATTATCTGTCTGGGCAGCGATATCGTTTATAAAGCAAAAACAGCGAATAGCATATTGGGTATTCGCTGTTTTTGAAATTGTTCAGACTAATTATTCAGCAGCCGTACTTCGACTATCTTAGTCGCCATTTTATCAGAAGTAGATGTAAATTTAACTTCCAGTATATCCGTATTATTAAGATCTGATGGAAGTTCGATTCGTTCTGTTATGATTTTGTCCCCATCATTACCGTCTAAAGCTTTCGACACTACTGTTTGGTTGTTGATCTGTATATTCAATATCCGCGAATTATCTCTGTTGAAATACCTGATGTATAAATATTTTGCGTTTTTATTAGTATTTTTCAGCTGATAACTAAACCAACCTTTGGCTTCTCTCCAGTGTACATCGTCAATAAATCCGGTATTTGAATTTTCGAATTTTACAAAGTGATCCGATTCGGGTTGTTGCTCTCCGCAGATAACTTTGTCGGTAGTTACCGCATCGAGTTTTATACGTTCCTGTTCTTCGTCCGCTGTACGTTGCTGAATAGCTGCAACTTCAGACTGCGTTGCCTGCGGCCAGTATATAATATATCGTGATTCGTGTAAACGGAAGAAAGGAATCAGTTCTAAACCATTGCTGTATTTTTCGGGATACAGTCCGGTTATTTTGAATGTTAACGGCTTGTTTGCTACGGGCTGCAACTGAGATATCAGCTTGTCGGGCTCACTTACCACGATAGGCATATCTTTCAGAGGTACTTGTTGTCCATGAGCAATGTGACCGCCTCTGCTGTCATCGGCAAATAACCCGTCCATATTTTCGGTATTGGTTTTGGCCGCTAATACGATAGGTCCGTAAAAGAAAGCGTAGTAATTCGATTTATCGGGCAGTTGTTCTACTCTCAGGTGCATAGGCATATCTACAACTATTTTATCTCCGTTTTTCCATTTGCGGTTAATAGATACATATCCGTCTGCTCCTTTAACCACAGCCTGAGGTTTACCATTAATAGAGACTTTTAAATCACCGTCTTTTACCCATTGAGGATAGCGTATCTTTAAATCGAAATCAGATGCCTTTACTGTTTTTACTGTTAAGCTTGTTTTAGCTTCATCCGGAAAGTTATTCTCCTGTACTATTTCGATCTTCTTTTCTTGCCATGTAAGGGTCGAAGGGATAAAGAGATTAACGTAAAGCTGGTTGTCTTTATGCGAGTAAATCATTTCTCCGTATTTGGCATGGTTCTCAAGACCCGATCCTACACAGCACCAAAAAGAAGTCTGAGGTTGAGAATATACTCTGTAATGTCCCGGGCGCATCTGCGTGAAATATACAAAACCTCCCTGTTCGGGATTCTGTGTCGATAAGATATGATTATACAATGCCTTTTCGTAATAATCCATGTATTTTTTGTCTTGAGAAGTTTGGTAAAGCATCTTTGACAATCGCAGCATATTGTATGTGTTGCACGTTTCCGGACCTTCTATACTTTTGATCATACGGGAGAAGTCATTTGTTGGGTTGAAATGTTCTCCCACACTGTTTCCTCCGATAGCAACAGACCTGTTTTCGACAACGGTATCCCAGAAAAAACGGGCGGCATCGTTCCACGACTGATTACCTTCGATATCAGCAATCCTTTTGAATCCTAAGACTTTCGGAATCTGTGTGTTTGCATGCATTCCCGTCAATTTGTCTTCGTGCGACAGCAGCGGATCAAGAATTAGTTGCTGTGAAAACTGATGAGCTAATGCCAGATATTTTTTGTCTCCTGTAATTGCCGCTACATCCGCAAACGTTTCATTCAATCCTCCGTGTTCGCTTCTAAGCATATCTTGTATTTGGACTTCCGAAAGCTGAGATACCAGTTTTATTGCCCAGTCGGTCATTTTTATGAGCATTTCTTTGGCTTCCTGATTGTGAGCATACAGATAAGCATCACGCAGACCTGCATATGTTTTGTGTATATTATATAAAGGAACCCATTTTCCGTTCAGGCTGAATCCGCCTGCATCAATTTTACCGTTTGCAACTTCTTCCCATATAGCTTTACCTCCGGGAACTCCTCCTATATATCCGTTACCGTTGGCATCCTGACATTTCTTCAGTTCGCCGACCATATAGTCGAGACGTTCTTTGATTCGGGAATCTCCTGTTGCAGCGTACATCAGCGATAGTGCAGATAAATAATGACCGCCGATATGTCCGTCAAGCCCTGTATTTTCCCAGTTGGTATAGCTTTCTGCCTTCTGTGGTAAACCTGCTTCACGAAGAAAAGGAGCCAGTAATCTGTCGGGGTTGAGTTCCAACATGTACTTCAAGTCGAGGTCTTCGGCATGTTTAAACGGACTGTCTAATAGTCTTACATTCCCGATGTCAAACGATTCTACTTTCTGTACTATCTGGGCTTGTCCGTAAAACAAGCTGCCTGTAAATAATACAACAGTTAAGGTTAAGATTTTTTTCATGATTTGATTTTGTGGGGTTTCAATTCCCAAATATAATAAACTTATTTATAAATGTCGTAACAACACTTAATAATGTAACATAAGAGATAAAAAAGGTAACAAAGGTTACTGAATCAATGAACAGTTACTATTATACAATTATCAATTGAAAGCAATTCATTTTTCATTCTTCATTATTAGTTCTTCATTTCCGACAAAGGTGACAAAGTCAATGTACAATTATCAATAATGCGAATCAGTATTTGAAAAGTGTTCCTTTATTTTATGCTATCAAGTTCAGCTATTTACTAACGCACCCTCCCGGGTTTGTTTTTCATTTTGCCTTGATGCAAAACGAAACAAAAGATCAAGACTGCGTCTGCATCCCGACCCGCTAAGCCCTCGAAAGCTAAGACAAATAAAAATGATTATCGCTGATATCTATTTGTCTTTTAACGCTTTCTTCGTGCAGCGGGTACCCCGGGCTTCCGCCGAGGTCGA
>NZ_AUFL01000031.1 GCF_000426485.1 Indolivaga capnocytophagoides DSM 22835 | reverse complement strand
CCGGTCGTGCTACATGAGAAGTCGCTTTTATAGCGGCTTCTTTCGTTTGTAGATCTTTCGTGTACTGCATTGCAAGCACATTTTGGGTGCATTATAGATACATTCAAAATACATCAGAAGTACATTGCTTTTCGGACTTATTTCGTACTTTTGGATAATGTCCTTTTAAAAAAGTCCGAAAATGAAAAATATCGCTATTCGTTTTAGATTCGATAAAGAAAATAAAGCAACAAAAACCAAAACTGGGTTATTGCAAATTGAGGTAAGGGAATTAGGTACTAAAGACTGCGTTTTGCTATCAACCGGAATCAAATTATATAAAAATCAGTATTCGTCTAGCATGGGTTTCACCTGTAAAAATCACGAATTAGCGGATGCTATAACCGATCAGGCTCATTCTATAAAGAACGAAATACATTCTTTTGCTTTATCTGAAAATTGTAAAACTCTGAGAGACGTTAAAGGATGGAAAGATAAATCAAGTAAGGGGTTGCTATTTCCATTTATTGAACAAGAAATGCAGGGAAGAGGGATGGAATATAATACTCTAAAGGCTCATCGAACTTTGTTGAATAAATTAAAAGAATTCAATCGAATCAAGACGTTTAAAGATGTTTCCTTGATTAATATAACTGAATTCGATAAATGGATGAGACCGGGAATAAGCAATGTCACGATCAATAAAATGCACGCATTATTCAAAATGTACATAAAAATAGCGTTAACTAAAGGTCTTTTAGAATCAAATCCTTATGATCGGTTTACTCCACCTAAAGCAAAAAATACAGATCCAGTATTTTTGATTGAATCAGAAGTTGAAAGGTTGAAATCTGTAAAAAACTTGGATGATAAATTAGATAGGGTGAGAGATTTGTTTTTGTTTCAATGCTATACTGGCTTAGCTTATGCCGATATGCAATCTTTTTCACAACAAGATATACAAGAACTAGGTGGCAAAGAAATAATAAGAAGTTCTCGAATAAAAACAGATGAATCTTTTATTCTGCTATTTCTGCCCGAAGCCAAAGAAATCGCAGAAAAGTATAATTACCAATTACCAAAAATAAGTAATCAGAAGTACAACGATTATCTAAAGTTGCTTATCGTACATCCAAAAGTCAAAATAACCAAAAAGGTGACTACTCACACAGCTCGTCACACTTTTGCAACATTTCTTATAAATAAAGGAATACCGCTTGAATCTGTATCGAAAATATTAGGACACTCTAATATAAAACAGTCTCAACATTACGCTCGTCTACTCGGTAAAAAAGTAATCTCTGATATGTCGGTGCTTTTAGGTGAAAAAGAATAAGCCGTCCAATCTCACGACTAAAGCAAAGATTCATTAACTTTATTTAAGACATAAATAGTTCAAACACGTTTTTAATCTGATTTTTAAAATTTACTTTTGCATTCAACTTTATAACGCAATAAATTCAAAGCACCGTACAAAAACCAAATAAACTAAATGGAGCAACGTATGGAATCAAGCTATAAAAATTACATTATGGCTTATTGCTAAGAAAAAATAAACCCAGTAGTAGGATACTGGGTTTTGCTTTATGTCCTACCATAAAGCTTATAAGGGGGTGTCCCCGAGAGAAAGGAGGTGTTTTGAATGTGCGATTATAAAGTTGAAAATGGTGTAACTATGAAGCTTATTTACTGTAGATACATCCGGAAGAACGGAAAAACCATTTATCCTAAAAATGGAAAATTCTTTAGATTTTGGGTGCCCGTAGATAGCGCAGCCTAATTATATTGTTTGAATGTGGAGTGTCCTACCATTCCACATTGTTTATATATAACAATCAGGATTATCGAAAGTTCTATATCTTAAACACCATCTTCGTAAAGAAAGCAAATATCTTACCTCTGTATTTTATTCCGAGATATAAAGCCAGTGCAACTAATACAAGCGATGTAAACCAGATGCAAGCTTCCTGATACCATTTAAGTTTGTTTACTTCGATTGTATCACCTTTAATGGGATAAGGTACTCGGATAGTATCATTGATAAATATCGAATCTCTTACTAATTTATCCTTATATATCTTTTGATACTTATTTAAGAAAACAGTGTCATTTCTTGAATAAATAAAAACAGAATCAAGAATATGAATAGAATCTTTTAATAACCGATCCCGATATTCGGTCTTTACACTTTCAACCGGCACATACAAAGTTTTACTCTTGCATCCCGAAAACAAGCCTACCAATCCAATAAAGAGGATGATCAGGCAAATGAATATGTAAATACGTTCTGACTTTTTCATAATGCTACTTTAAATAAATCGGGTTGTAAATTTTTTCTATGTTCCGCTTTCCGGTCTTCTCCTTTTTCGAAATACTCATCGTCAATCTCGAAGCTGATACAATCTACTCCGAAATTTATACAAGCTATATCAGTAGAAGCCGAACCTCTGAACGTATCTAAAACTAAAGGTTTGGGCTTATTGGGCTCAACTTTACAGACCAAAGCTAGAAGCCTTTCGATAAGTCTTACAGGCTTTTGGGTAGGATGATGCCTGACGTACCTATCATAAGGACATCTAATTATAGATTTTTCAACTTGTCCATCCTTGAACATCTGCATTACCATACAGCTAACATTTACCTTTCTAGTGGAATTAGCTGCAATAGTAACCGATTCCTTTTGACGAATTACATTATCCCGATAAGGGTTGCCATCAATAAGATATTGTTGTACAGACAACAAGTCTTTTTGGTTGCCCAGTATAGAAGCTAGCCTCCTCACATCACCGCAAATAGATTCAATATCGTGTCCTTTCATTTCCAAATAAGGCACTTTCACTTTATTGATCGTTCCGTTTCCTCTGGTGTGAATAGATACAGTTTCGTGAGTTCTACTTAGTTTTAAAGCAGGCGATGTCACATACTGCTTATCCCATACAATTTCTTCCTTGAAAGTAAACCCCATATCTGCAAGAATAGTATTCCAACGATAGAAAGAAGTACCACGACCAAATAGGATAATAAAGCCGTCTCTTTTAAGTATTCGTTTAACCTGCTTGAAATATTCGGATTCATCAAAAGGTCTGTCAAGTTTCTGGTTCTTCAAATACAGATACGGGGGGTCGGTGCAGATAACATCGACTGATTCATCAGGCAGGAGTTTCATTAATTCAATGCAATCTCCTTTATATGATTTGTTGCGTTCTAATATCATACCTCAAACTTTAAATCATTAATTCTATTCAGCCATCCTTTTCGGAATTTCTTATTTGCAGGACGAGCTTGTATAATCCGATCTATATAAGCGATCCTTTCAGCTTTGATTGCTTCGAATAACTCTTTCGTATCACGGCTATTTACAGCTTCAATGGTTTTAGGTCCTACAATTCCATCAATAGTAACACCCAGTATCTTTTGAGGTAACTTGATGCCGTATGCACCCGAAGCCCATACCCAATCGACAAGGATGTTAGCGACTGATTGATTCTTTATCTCGTCAGCTTTCCATTTATCCCAGTACATTGTTTTAAGAATATCTTCCCACTGTTCCTGAGTAAGATTCTTTAATCTTTCGATGGTTGGCTTTGGATAACCTTTCTTTCGGCAATAAGCTTCATAAGTGCCGATTGTTACACCCTTGTTGGTAGCACCGCCCAGATCATCCGGATCATTAACAAAACCACCTTCCCACTTTAGGATAAAGGGTACTATTTTATTTACATCAGCCATTATTATCCTCCTTTTCTTCTACATCGATCAAATCCGTTTTCTTACCAAAGAACTTCAAGAAATTGACTTTAATATTCTTTCCTCTGGCTGTAAAGTAATTTTTGAATATACTCTCTAGCTCAATTCCATATATGACAATGAGTATGATAAAAGGCAGAAGATCTATTTCGAAAGAGATAAAAGCTTTATCCAATGTGTATGCAAGAATGATCCACATGATATAATCGCATATCTTTTGAAGTGTCCGGCGAATAGCTCTTGATTTTCGTACTTCTTCTTTCAGGTACTTGGCTTTTTCTACTCCAAACTTTAAATCTGCCATTGTCAAAACAAAAGCTGTTAACATTAGCCACTTGGCCCAGATAAAGAACTCGAGCAAGCCGGTTAAAAACTGATCGGTTGTTACGTTTTCCATTTACTTTTTACTTATAGATAAATACTTTCTGAATTCATATTTTTTACGATACTTGAGATAACTCAGATCTTTTTGCTTTCTATATGCCTCCCTTTCGAACGATATATTGAGATAAGCTTCTTTACTATCTCGGTACTGAAATAACCTTACTATCCACTCGATACCATACCATAGATAAAAGAATACAAACAAAAGCTCTTTCATTTGGGCCGTATGGATCCGTTCGTGATTCTCTGTTACCTTTGATAATGGTTTAAACTCTTTACGGGCAAAGATGATCCCGAAAAGGTTAATTGCTACATAGCCTTTGAGAGGAAGGCATTTGTTATAGATTACTTTCATTATCCTATTACTTTTACATATTTACCGAATATGCCACATAGCATATATTGAATATTCGGATAGTAATACCCGTCAGATTCTTGTCCGTTTCCAAAATCAACTGTATTTGATCTTCGTTGGGGATGCCATCCGTACATAACTCCGTCTATGATCTCCGTCTTTCCTACAATACTTATATCTACAAACTGAGAATGTAATATAGACTGATGATACAGTCCTGATACAGGTGTAGTATTTGAATCGGTATTCAGAGTGGCCGTAACGAAAGTATCGTTGTTGAATCCAATGTTATCATCAAATGCGCAGTAGGTTATTCCGTACCGGTCAGCTATCTTTCTTGAACTGTTATTGTATAGCGATCTGGATTTATGCCAGTGGGAACATAAGACAATGTTACACTCTTTACCCCCTGTTACATCTGCCTGTCCGTTAATATTTAGCTCTATAGTATATTCAGCGCACCATTGCCTGTACTGCTTGATAATGTAATCAAATACTTCTCCTCTATTTGCAAACCCGTTTGTTTTATAGTGATCTATGGTATTTGATTTATATTTAGATTCACTGATAAACACATCATAGTTATGAGAATGGAATAACGCAAAAACCTTTACATCCTTGAATATGTCTACGCCATTTACCATAAATAGACTACCGTGCGGCTTTGTCTCATCGGCATCGAGCATCCGTTGTGCAACGTTGATATCAATACCCGATCCACCTACCGACTGATTTACGGCTTCCAGATTATTTTTCAAACAGAACAGTTCAAACCATCCGTTTTCACTTGATGCAAAAGACGCTCCGGTGAGCATTATCTTATTGCCTGATTTGACGCTGACAGCTTTACCCAGATTATATACAGGTGTATAAAGAGTACTCATTACGTATATACCCGTAAAGCCATATCTGTTGGTGAAATATTTAGCATATACATCCCAGTCAAAATCAAAAGAAAGATGAAGAACGTTGTTGTCCAACTCGTAATGCCGCTGCCCTGTAGGCAGGACTGTTTCTTCCGGCACAGAAAACTCATAGATTACACCTGAACTTATCTCCTGTACATAGAATATAGGATATCCGCTTGTCGTACTGTATCCGAACTGCCTTAATTGAAATCTGCCTATGTGATTACTTGTATAAGACTGCAATTTCAAGTTGGAGATACAAAGCATCAGATTTACATTTGCTTCTGTACGGACACTTGCAGATAACATACCTCTGGATATGGACATATCATTGAAATTGCTGTATCTGGCATCTTTAGATTTTGCAAATAATCTGTTTGCCCCTACTGATCCATATCTGTTCGTGAATAAGGAATTATACAAAGTCCAATTGAAGTCAAAGACGAAACGGACTCCATTGAAGAAATAATCATAATGCAGTACTCCGCTATCCGGCTTAGCTATAGCAAATTCCTGATAGAACTGTGCCGAATCGTTTTCTCTGAGCCAATAAAACAATACTTTATTGGAAGAAGTAGAGAATCCCTGTTGTTGCATGCGAAAAGTGTTACTACCTGTAGGATCATGTATCTCCAGATTCTGAATACATTGGCTGATCTTTATTTCGTCCGAAGAAACAATACTGGAAGCAAGATAGCTTTCATGTATGGAAGCTATATCCGTATAGTTAATAGAATTGTTTAAATAGGCAGCTGTAGAAATAGTCAATACCATTTCAGACTCACTGTCTATTGCTGCAGAAGTCCAGTCAAGAGTACTCCTTATCTTATTGAAATCCAAATCGAGATAAGCATATGAAGATTCATCAAAAGCCTTAATGCCCTTAAATACCCCATTCGTTAACTCTGTACTTAATACAGAACATTTAATATTATCAGTATCTCCTGATCTCCTGATCCGAAAAACAGGCTCAGTTCCGGATGCAGTTCCTCTGACAATAGAGATATAATACTTTTCAGATATATTGTTTGTATATATTTTGACTGTATTGACACAAAGCATGCGTTCAAACCAACTACCTGTAAATTCCTGCCAGCGGGAAAAGAGGTTTCTGTATTCTCCGACTGTTGTATCAAGCCATGAGGTAGATACCCCCCAGCTGCTTGTACTTGCCCCTATAAAAAGATCCGTCACCCATTTACCGCTCGCAAGCTTATAGGTAACTCGTTGTCCGATACCTCTGAGTGTAGACGGTACTGCATTACGGGCTGATGTTGAATCTTCATAATCGTATTTAGCATTGAGCTGTGAAATATTGATTAGTTCAGTTCGGGAGGTTTTCTTACTAACCAGATCCTGACTGCCGGCAAGAGTTGATGAAGAGCCTTCATCGCTGGTTACTCCAAATAATGGAGTCATATTGGAAAAAGAGATTCTTTTAGTTTCTATAGGACTACTATTTTCATCATAACCTAAAAAAGTCATGCCATCAGGGCTAGTTACCTCAGGCAACTCAGATCCTTTAATCACTTCTATCTCTGAACTATTTACTATATCAGCCATCTTAATTAATTATTAAACCATTACTATTTTCCGTCAATAGGACTGCGAGAGATTCCGCACCCAATATTTTCAATCTGGGAATACCTACTATTTCATTATAAAAATCGGATTGTTCAACCTCTATTTTGTACACATAAAGAGGGTACATATATTGTATCTTTGTCACTTGCGGAGTAGATCCCTCACTCCTCACATAACTTTCTTCATCTACCCAGATATCAGACAGCGAGAATATCAGATTAAGCTTTTCAGCAGCCCATA
>NZ_AUFL01000030.1 GCF_000426485.1 Indolivaga capnocytophagoides DSM 22835 | reverse complement strand
CCCCATCGACCAGGATATTTTAGGGGTAATTATAAAGTTTTTTCAGGGGGCAATTTAGATTTGGCACGAGGGGGCAACGCTCACTGGATTTTCCAGACGGTATTGCCGAGCGTATTATGGGTCATGCCGAGGGGAATGATATCAAGGATATTTATACTCATTTACATGATGAGGATATAGTACAAGAAATGAGGGATAAGTGGGTGGTGGAATAATAGCAAAACCCATACATCTTTTCTTTTAACAACTGATATACATCGCCTATAAAGTCGGGAATAAACAAGACAAGGTTTTCGCTACAAATACGCTGACGATAGTCAGGAAGATTTGTAGCGAAACTCTTCAGAGCCTGACCTTGATGGTTTATTGACGGCTTATAATTTTGGATGTCAGATGGAAGAAGTTTAATTTACAATCTCATGAGTAGTGATTGACAAAATCACATTACATCATATACCCCTTTAACCAACACTTTAGTATCGGAATTTAATTTATTATCAGAAATAATTTCGATCCAATCACCATTCCGTTCGCCTGTTTTTACTAAGGTCTTTCGGAAAGTATAATTTCCCTCTTTTTCCGATTCCAGAATTAACAGGAAATGGCTTCCCTCTTCTGATGCAACCGCATCGAATGGTACGCTCAAAGCATTTCGAGAATCGGCTACAATACGGGCTTCTACAAACATCCCTGTCATCAACTTTTCCTTTGCATTATCGTCTAATGTGGCGTATACGTTTATAATCCGGTCTTTTCCTTCTATCGATTTACCTATCTGAGATATACGGGCTTCAAACTCATCAGTCGAAACCTGTGGTATCACAAACTTTATCCTTTGGCCTGTTTTTAGGTTGAATATATCCTTCTCAAATACAGCCAATTCTAAGTGCATTGCTTTTGTATCTACAATTTCTATCAGTACATCGGTAGGAGATATTGCCATGCCAACATTGATATTGATCAGTGTCACATCGCCCGAAACGGGAGCATATACCGTGATTGAGGAAGCTAATTTCCCTTGTTCTACCATATTGGGATTGATACGGAGCATATTCAATTTCTGCCGAAGGCTTTCGTGGGTCGCTTTTGCCCTTTTGTATTCACTTTCTGCTTCCAGATATTTCTTTTGAGACGATATTTTTTCTTCAAACAAGGTCTTCTGCCTTTCGTATTCCGATTTCAGATAGCTCAACTGACTGCTTATTTCCATATACGATTGCTGCATATCAATATACTCAGGACTTTCTAAAGTAAGCAGAGCTTGCCCTTTGGTTACTTTACTACCCACTAATAATGAGGTAGATTTAACAAATCCAGCTACGAACGAAGTTACTTTTGCTCGCTTCTGAGGAGGGACGTCTATTTTTCCTGATGCTCTTACTACGGCATCAAACTCATGTTCTTGCAATGGGGCTATCTCCATATTCATGGAGCTAAATTGCTCTTTTGTAATCTCTATTAAAGAACTATCTTCCGGCGAAACAGACTCTTCTCCAGTCGATTTGTTCTCTCCTCCGCACGAACTTAAAATGCCAATTGCCAACGCAAATAATATATAGGAATATTTTTTCATCATTCATTAAAATTAAAATAGTGTAACTCCAGATAAGATGTATTGTAAGCAAGGACATTATTCAGATAATCGACCTCTATACTAATCGCATTTTCCATACTTTGTATATACTGAAAAAAGTCAATTTCGCCGTTTTTGTAGCTCATATCAGCGGTCTTTATGATTTCTTTCGATAGCGATTGCCCATTCTCAGTATAATATTTAATCATTTCCCTGTGTTGGTTCAATTCGGCTTGTTTCTGCATATAAAAACTCTCCATCTTTATTTCACGGTTGCTACGCATGGCTTCCCAACTTTGTTGCTCCAACTTGGCCGTTTTTCGTTTCGAGAGATTTCCATTGAAAAACAAAGGAATAGCTATACCAATTTGAAATCCATTTTGTCGGTACCCCAAATTCTTATTTGTCCCTGTAAATAATTCAATGCTCAGGTCGGGTAGCCAGTTCTGATTCTGCAACTTCAATTGTGACGAATAGGTATTGCTTGTTGTTTCCAAATATTTCTTTTGCAACTCTTTCCCAATGCTTGCATTTTCAAGATACAATAAACTCAACCGGTCGTTAACTACCTGAAAATTCTCTTCACTTTGTACCAACGATTTCAGTTGTTCATACAAGGCCTGTTTCTGACTTTTCAACTGAATCAGTGTCGTATGAATCTGTTTCGATTTGGCTTCTGCCGTAATCTTTTCCAGATAATTACTCTCTCCCAATTCGAATTTTCGGCTACCTGCTTTCGAGAAGGCTGAATACAAGCTGTCAAGCTCCGCATACATCTTCTCTTTATTCTGCGTATAAACAATTTGCTCATACACCAGCGAAATATCCAATATCAGCTTATTCTTTTGTATTTCGTACAATGCTTTATTCTGTTCCCATTGCGATTTGTAGACACCACGTTTTGCACCATATACAGTAGGGAAAGAAAAGGTTTGCTCAACACCGAATACCCTCAATGCTTTATCATTCGGAGCAATATTATTTTCATCGTATCCATAATAAACAGTCGTTTTATCAATATCGAAAGCCGTTCCGATATTGGCCTTTGACGATTCGGACTGCAACTTACATGAACTTAATTCCTTGTTATTGGCAAGTGCCATTTCTATCAGCTTATTCAACTCGGAATTATTATCTTGCGAATAAACCATTGAGTTAAATGCCAATAAGCAACCAAGCGCTATATTTTTAAATATCTTCTTCATCATTCGTCAAATTTTTGTCAAACATTTTGAAAAGAATAGGCAGGACTATCATTGTAAGTAGCGTAGCTGTAAACAATCCGCCTATGACCACCGTTGCTAATGGACGCTGTACCTCTGCCCCTGCTGAAGAAGAAATAGCCATCGGAAGGAATCCGAGTGCTGCCGCTGCTGCTGTGAGGGTAACAGGGCGAAGCCTGTCGACAGTTCCTTTCAGTATCAATTCGTCTACATTTTTCATCCCTCTGTGTTTCAAATCTTTCAAGTGTTCCACGAGTACAATCCCGTTGAGTACAGCTATACCAAACAAGGCAATAAATCCCACTCCGGCCGATATGCTGAAAGGCATTCCCCTCATCCATAGCAATAATATACCACCTACTGCCGACAGAGGTATGGCGGTGAATACAAGCATAGTTTCCCGTATCGACCCGAAAGCAAAATATAATAGAACGAAGATGAGACACAAAGCCACAGGAACGGCTATCTTCAGTCGGGTAAGGGCATTCTGCATATTTTCGAATTGCCCACCATAAGTTACTGTATATCCGGGAGGAAGATTGACTTTTTCATTGATGATTGTCGAGATATCCTTCACTACACTTTCCATATCACGATTACGCACATTAACCCCAATTACAACACGACGTTTGGTATCGTCACGCGATATTTTGGCAGGACCTTCGGTATATTCCACTTTCGCCAGCTCTCGCAATGGAATCTGCCCACCATCAGGGAGAGACACATACAAGTTTTTTAAATCTTCAATATCATTACGTAGATTTTCTTCCAAGCGTATTACCAAGTCGAAACGCCGTTCTCCCTCAAATACATTTCCTACCGTAGCACCGGCAAAGGATAAGGACACAACATCGTTGATGTCCGAAATATTCAATCCGTATTGGGCGATGCGTGTGCGGTTGTATTCGACTGTCATTTGCGGAAGCCCGTCTATCTTTTCCACAATAATATCGGCTGCTCCCTCCACGTTGGATATAGCCTGTTTTATTTGTTCGGCTTTTTCAGCCAGTATTCCTAAATCCTCGCCGAAAATCTTGATAGCTACATCGGAACGTGTACCCGAAATAAGTTCATTGAAACGCATTTCGATGGGTTGAGTAAACTCAATCTCCATATTGGGAATGGTGGCTTCCAATTCATCTTTTATTTTATCGGCCAATTCGTCTTTCGATTTGGCTGATACCCATTCGCTTTTTGGTTTCATTTTCACTATAATGTCGCTTTCTTCCATCGACATAGGGTCGGTAGGTACTTCGGCAGCACCGATACGACTCACGATCTGGTCTACTTCGGGGAATTTATTCAGGATTGTTTTCTCAATCAAGGTGGTGGTTTCGATGGTTTTAGCAAGAGACGTACCCGTTTTCAGTACAGGTTGAATTACAAAATCGCCTTCATCCAATTGCGGTATAAATTCGCCACCCATACGAGTAAATATTACAATAGCTAAAATAAGCAGAGCGACAGCTCCGGCTAACGTTTTTTTTGTATGCTTCAATGCCCATGTGATAGCAGGCAAGTAGCATCTTGTTAATAGCCTGATAATGCTGACAGATATTCCGTTTCTCTTTTGTTCTTGCGGTTTTATAAGTAAAGAAGAAGCTACCGGAACATAGGTCAAACATAACAACATAGCTCCCACAAGGGCAAAACTGAATGTTAGAGCCATCGGACGGAACATTTTCCCTTCTACCCCCGATAGCGAAAGAATGGGGATGAAAACAATTAGGATTATCAATTGCCCGAAAATAGCAGAATTCATCATGGTAGACGAACTCCCCAAGGTTATTCTATCTATTTCTTTTTTTCTATCAGATGCAGACAGATGACCTAATTTAGACGAATTCGCCGTCATTTGTGCCGACACAAATTCGACTATAATAACAGCTCCGTCTATAATGATACCGAAGTCAATCGCTCCCAGACTCATGAGGTTGGCATCTATTCCGAATATTCGCATCAGCGAAATAGCAAATAACAGCGAGAGAGGTATAACCGATGCAACGACAAGTCCCGAACGGAAATTTCCTAATAATAAAACAACTACAAATATTACAATCAGACATCCCAAGATAAGATTCTCGGCAACCGTAAAAGTAGTTTTGGCAACAAGTTCGCTTCGTTCCAAAAAAGCGTTGATGTACACACCTTCGGGCAAGGCTTTCTGTACTTCATCCACTCGTTCTTTTATGGCGTTGATGGTTTCTTTGGAGTCTGCCCCTTTGAGCATCATTATCTGACCGAGCACTTTTTCGCCCTCACCATTGCCGGTGATAGCCCCGAAACGATTGGCACTGCCAAATTGTACGGTGGCAATATCTTTGACTAGGACAGAGATTCCGTCTACATTCTTCACAACGATGTTTTCGATGTCCTCTATGGAGTTTATTTTCCCTTCTCCACGAATGAAATAGCTTTGATTGACCTTTTCTATATAAGCCCCTCCTGCCACACTGTTGTTCTTTTCCAGTGCAGTTACTATCTCTCCTGTAGTAATATTCATTGCCTTCAATCGGGATGGATTGATAGCTACTTCGTATTGTTTGAGATAACCTCCCCAAGTATTGATTTCGACTACTCCGGGAATACCCGATAGCTGCCGCTTTACAATCCAATCCTGTATGGTACGCAGATCGGCAACCGAATATCTATCCTTAAATTCAGGTTTTACGTCCAATACATATTGATAGACCTCTCCCAAGCCGGTGGATATAGGTCCCATTTCGGGAGAGCCAAAGCCTTCTGGGATAAGCTCGGATGCAGTCTTTATCTTTTCGGCTATCAATTGGCGGGGAAGGTAAGTCCCCATGTCTTCGTCAAATACAATAGTTACAACAGACAGACCAAACTTAGATATGGAACGTATTTCCTGAACTCCGGGCAGATTAGCCATTTCCATCTCGATAGGATAGGTAATAAACTGCTCAATATCCTCGGTCGACAAATTGGTAGAAGTGGTAATAACCTGTACCTGATTATTGGTAATATCGGGTACAGCACCAATGGGTATATGGAATACCGAATAAATGCCATATAGGAATATGACTGCTGTAAAAAGTAAAACAATAAGTTTGCGGTTAAGACTAAACCGTATAATTTTTTCTAACATCTACCTTCTATTTTTTTCACCTGTTCTTATAACAAGCAAAGGTAGAGATATGTTAAACGAGTTTCCTTAAGATTTGCTTAAGATTGAGGTATCTGTAGTTTGACAGCAGTTCCTACACCATCTTTACTGTTTATTTGTATCTTGATATTTAACAAGGAACAGAATCGTTTTACAATAGGTAATCCCAAACCAAAACCCTTGATATCGGTATGATCTGTGGAGCGATAGAATTTATCAAAAATCTTCGCCATATCTTCTTCGGAAATACCTATTCCCTTATCTGCTATTTCGAGGAGGATGATATTGTCTTCCGCTTGCACATTTATTTCTATCTCGCTGTCCCGGTGTGAATATTTAATGGCATTGGAAAGGATATTATGGATGATGGTAGAAAGTAAATATATATCCGTTCTTAAAGGAATGCCTCTGGATGAAATATTTGTTAGAATACGCATATTTTTTTGCTGTATATTCCGCTCAAGGTATTTCAGACTTTCATCGACAATCATTTTAATGTCAGTGTTCTCCCATTTTAACGATTGCTTCAGATTCTCATATCGGGTAAGGATAAGGAGTTCATCTACCAAATGGTTCAAACGATCTACTTCCTTAATGCAATAGTTCACTTTCTCTTCGTATTCTTCTTGTTGGCGTGGCTTCCTGATAAGGACTTCGAGTGTTCCTTTCAGTACAGCCAAAGGTGTCCGGAACTCGTGAGAAGCATAGGATGTAAAAGACTTTTCCCGTTCGATGGCTTTTTCTATACGATCAAGAAGTTGATTTATCGTATCGGAAAGAACATAAAGTTCGTCTTTGTTATGAGGTAAAGGAATACGGGAAGTGAGATTATCTTTGGTAATACGGTTCGATGTGTCAATAATTTCATTGATGGGTTTGATGCTCCGACCTGCGATGAACCGAGCGACAAAAAATAAAATTATCAAAATAAAGGGATAGGTAGTAAGGAGTATACGACCTAATGTCTCCAATACAACCTCCGAGCCTTCCCGTGCCACTGCAACCAATAGATGTCCGACCCTTTCTCCTCTTTCATCCAAAATAGGCACTTGTACCTGCCTGATCCGTTTTTCGGCAAGTTCGCCATCGAAGAATACATTATCTTTCTGCTTCAGATCGTATAGGAGATGGCTTTCTTTCAGATTAGGAGATTTGTCGATCAGGTTTCCGTCAATATCGAGAAACTCGATAAACACCGGATCAACGCCCACCGTATTGTGTTCGCGTTCCATCCACTCTTTATGCCTTTTCAGAGCAATCGTTCTGTTTTTTACTTCCACTTCCTGCGAGTGACGATCGACTTCAGTTTGCAGGTCATCATTCAGATGATTGGATACACCGATTTCTACCACGATAAATATAGTAACGAATACAATCCCAATCAGTAGTGCTGTTGTGATTATATAATTGAGTGCTATCCTGTTTCTGAAAGAAAAATTCTTCATTTTTATTCGTTGGCAATGTATCCTACACCTCTCACGGTCTTGATATATCCGTTGACCTTATCCAAATTTAGCTTTTTGCGTATAGCATTGATAAACACGTCAATTACCCCTGTGTCATACTCGAAGTTTATACCCCATACTTTTTCTATTATTTCCTCTCTTTTACAAACATTCCCTTTATTTTTTATGAGAAATTCGAGTAATTCAAATTCACGATGAGTAAGAGCAATATCAAATGCTCCTGCTTGTACCTTGGAAAATCCAGTGAGCGTTGCCCCCTCGTGCCAAATCTAAATTGCCCCCTGAAAAAACTTTATAATTACCCCTAAAATATCCTGGTCGATGG
>NZ_AUFL01000029.1 GCF_000426485.1 Indolivaga capnocytophagoides DSM 22835 | reverse complement strand
AAAACCGATTGTCGGACAATTTAAATCTGAAAGCAGAATCAGAACGACAACAACAACACAACAACAAGACTGCTCCATACAGTTTGTCCGCACGGTTTAATAATAAATTGATATATGATATTTGAGGTATGTATACAAGAAAAGCTACTCCGTCATTTTGACACAATAGAAATTTTGTTTTGTTAAAAAAATGATTAGTTACGCCAGGTGCGTCTCTCTCTCTCTCTCTCTCTCTCTCTCTCTCTCTCTCTCTCTCTCTAATATTTCACACGATATAGCCAAACCTGAATCGTTAAAATTCAGACCGGATTTGATATTTTTATGTGTGAAAATTTGAGGCATGTATAAGTCGTTTATAGGGCAAATATAGATATTATTTCTTAAATACAAAAAAGAGATCTCTTCACAGGGACCTCTTCTTTAGGAAAATCAAAAAGTAATTATCAAAATACCTGATTATCTGATCAGATGATTGTTATCAGGCATATCTGTAATATATTTATTTTTATCTTGTGAATTTTCTTTGTATTTATAAGTCACAGAATATATTTTGGTTTCGTTGTCATAGTCTGTAATTTTGATGGTTATTTTAACCGAATCTTTTCCTGCTATCTGCAAAGGACGCAGGTCGAAAGCTGCATAGTTTTTAAGACCATATTTTTCTTCATCTCCGTTTTTATTATGTCGGAGTTCCAGTTCAATGGTTCCATCTTCATTGATAGAGGGAGCAGCAGTTAGTTTATTCTTTACCAGATTTATTGTATGTGTTTTCGCTCCGCCGACATTGATTCCGAAATGTATATTCAGATAATTGTCGCCAGTCCATAAATCCAGTATTTTTATCGGATCGTTACCTACTTCCTGCTCATTAGCCGAAGTTAGGTCTATCACATCTTTGGTCAATATTTCCTGTATTCCGTTTATTTTCGCATAGTGGTCGTATTCTCCGATCTGATCAGACAAGAGCGTGTAATTAACAATTACCCTCTGATCTCCTCTGGGCGAATATATAACATTCGATGCAGCAGGCCATAATGTGGTTCCGTCATCCAAAGTAAGATAGTATGTTTTTGAATCGGCATCTATAGGGTGTACTGTCGCCAGTGCCAGCGAATATTTGTCGAGACTGTAGCCATCGTCATCACATGAGGGCAATACAGTAGTTATGGTAACTATACTTAGTAGCGAAAATATGTATTTTAGAATTTTCATCTGAGAAAACTATCGTAAATTTTATATGTTATACCTTATAGATGCACGAAGTGAAAAAATGTTGCATGAAGAATTAAAATAAGTAAAAGAAAGTGTTAGTGGTTATGAGGGATACTCAATTAAAAGAGTGTGTGGTATTATTTATTTCGAAATTTTACTTTTGATTTCAATGCTTTTTATTATTTTGGCATATCGTAATGCGGAATAAGACCTTAACTACTTTTTTATATTCACGAATATGTTAGACAACGAAAAAAGAGCTTTTATAGCAATTTCCGAGAATAAAGAGATATATCTTCTATCGAAGATGGCAAATCGGCATGGTCTGGTTACTGGTGCAACAGGAACAGGTAAAACTGTAACATTGCAGAATCTGGCCGAAACTTTCAGTAAAATGGGTGTTCCCGTATTTGCAGCTGATGTTAAAGGCGACTTATCGGGTGTTGCTAAAACGGGAGGAAATAAAGACAGTGTTGTAAAACGTGTAGACTCCTATAAACTAAAAGATAAAGGCTTTGTTTTTGAGCCATTCCCTGTTCAGCTCTGGGATGTGTTTGGCGAACAAGGAACACCAGTGAGAGCTACAGTATCCGATATGGGGGCTTTATTATTGAGCCGCTTATTGAATCTGAATGATACGCAAAGTGCGGTGTTGTCTATTGTTTTTAAGATAGCGAAGGATGAATCTCTTGAACTTATTGATCTGAAGGATTTGCAGAAGATACTTGAATATGTAGGAAATAATACAGGTGCGTTTACTACTAATTATGGAAACATTTCGGCAGCGAGTATCGGAGCTATACAAAGAGGTTTACTTCAGATTGAGCAGGATGGAGCTGATTATTTTTTCGGAGAACCAAGCCTCAATCTGGATGATTTACTTCAAACATCAGGAGACAAAGGCGTTATAAATATTCTGGCTGCCGATAAACTAATGAATTCTCCCAAGGTATATTCTACGTTTTTGCTTTGGATGATGACTAAATTATTCGAAACTTTACCCGAAGTCGGAGATCCCGAAAAACCTAAATTGGTCTTCTTTTTCGATGAAGCCCATCTGCTTTTCAATGATGCGCCTAAGGCTTTAGTAGAAAAAGTGGAACAGGTTGTTCGCCTTATCCGTTCTAAAGGGGTCGGGATTTATTTCGTATCGCAGAGTCCATCGGATATCCCCGATACTGTATTGTCTCAGCTTGGTAATCGGGTGCAACATGCATTAAGGGCATATACCCCGAAAGATCAGAAAGCATTAAAGGCAGCTGCTCAGAGCTTTAGGGCTAATCCTGCTTTTAATACCGAAACAGCGATATCGGAACTGGGTACCGGAGAAGCTCTTACTTCTCTATTGGACGAAAAAGGAGCCCCACAACCTGTTGAAAGAGCATTTATATTACCTCCCGAGGGACAGATAGGCCCTTTGACGGCAGAGGAGCGTCAGGCTATTATAACCTCGTCAGTTGTAAATCGGTTTTATGCCCAGAGTGTCGATCGCGAATCTGCATATGAAATACTCACCGGGCGTTTGAATGGTATTCAGCAGGAGAAAGAAAAAGCTGTTCAGGACAAAATTGACGAGAAGGCACGTAAAGAACAGGAAAAAGAGCAACGAGCACAGGAAAAAGTCGATCAGCAGGCTTCGAAACAGAGAACTAAAATGTGGGGAGCTATAGCGTCTGCCGTGGTTGTTCCGCTTGCAAAACAGTTGATAAACTCGTTTTTTGGCGGTAAAAAGAGAAGGTAATATTGATTCGTTTGCTATCGGTTATAATCAAAAATATAGATAATTTTTATTAGGGTTAAATTGTATTTATAAAAGGAAAGGCAAGATTTCTAAATCTTGCCTTTCGGGTTTACTCAATGTAGAGAAATTGAATTGTTAAGTTAAGTGAGTCCTAACAATGTATTGAAAGAGTGTAGTTGATTTGCATCGCTGTTGGTTAAATGCAAATCCGGTATCTTTCGGTCTTTTTATTATTGTGTGAGTTATAATTACAGCAGATAATCAACACATTAAAAAAATCCTCGGGCTACTATCTGGTTTGTTTATATGCTAAGAGTGATTTGCAAAGGATGTCTATCATCCTTTCCTCATCATACGTCTTGGTCGGAACCAATAGTGTTCTGAATATGTTTTCGCTTTTGTTGTACCGGGTAAAATCTTCATCTATTATGACTACCCCGGATGTATTTATTGAATTCAAAATTTCGGGAGAAGGTTTGAAAAACATTTCACAAGGAATAGGATACCCCTTGACCGCATAACGTTGATCGAATGATATAAAAGCTTTTTTGAAGTCTATAATGACAGATATGTCGCTATATTCTATGTTTATCAAAGGTTTCATTGTAAGTGTTGTAATTTATGTTAAATAAGCAGAAAGTACTTAATGATACACTACAAAACGATAACTGCCATGTTTGCTAATCAATAAAGGGCTACCACCTTAGATTTGTACTTTATCTCCAGAGCTTTTTATCTCCCAGATACATTCCGGTTCATCAATCTGATATTTTTTAAAGATAGCTTCAATGCCTTCCTTTACGTGAGCCGGAATGTTTACG
The DNA here is from genome assembly GCF_000426485.1 of Indolivaga capnocytophagoides DSM 22835. GTDB lineage: Bacteria > Bacteroidota > Bacteroidia > Bacteroidales > Dysgonomonadaceae > Dysgonomonas_A > Dysgonomonas_A capnocytophagoides. The sequence goes on along the minus strand of NZ_AUFL01000029.1, from coordinate 5,648 downwards.
TAGCAACTCCTTTTTCTGTAATAATCTTGCTTTGAGCAGCCTAGAAAGAGGATTATTTCGGTTTGAATTTTACTATATTCCGATTTTGCTATTTTGTCCAATCCCGGCATAAAAGAATAGTATTTTTTCTCTATAGCCATATTATTCACTAATTTGGTTACTTTTGTAACATGTAAAGTTAATGAGAGCACAAATATAGATAAAATTTGTCCATAATCATCAGTTTTTGGATAAATTTTACCATAAAATAACACTATGACTTTTGGGGATAGGCTGAATGTTTTGATAAAAGCTTTAGGCTGTAAAAGTATTACATCCTTTGAAGATAAAGTCGGTGTTTCCCGTAAGACATTTGCAAAAGTAATTCGGGAGGGTACTGATACCGGATGTAAGAATGTACTAAAGATATGGGAAAATTTTCCGGAAGTAAATCTTCACTGGCTGATAACCGGTGAAGGGCAGATGTTTATTGCCCAAAAAGTACCTCTTGAATATTTGGTAAAACAAGCCGCATCGCATTTGGCAGAGCCCGTTTCGGAATATCGAAGGACTGAAAACGAGTACATCAGAGCTTTACAGGATCAGATCAGTCTGTTGAAATCCGAAAACGAAAACAAGCAGAATATTATTGAGATGTTTAAGCGTGGGGATATCGTTGTAGCCTCTAAGGAATAATCTGAGTTAAGGTCTGAGACCTATTTATAAACTTTGCAGGTATAACCGCAGCAGGTAGTTATTGCTGTAAAATACGTCATTAAATATTTATCTGTTACTTATATAGGAGAAGAGTTCTTAGTCTTTCTCTTTTTTCGGGAGTCAAACGCAGTCTTTCCGTCATATATTCGTCAACAGATCCGTTTAAATTAATCATCCATGTTTTAGCGTAATCCAGATACGAAAGATCTGCTTTACAGATTACTGTTGCCGCCTCTTGCATGCGTTCGGGCAGAAAACGGGCTTCTCCCAGAACCTGTTGTTCGCTTATACATGAATTAGAGAATAAATAATCGTCTTGGTTTGTATCATCGGGTACACCTAGTGCTCTCAGCAGGAAATAGGCGGCCAGTCCTGTGCGGTCTTTTCCTAGATAGCCGTGAAAAACAATGGGGTAGTTATTTTCATCACAGAGCAGGTCGAAAAACTCAGCGTATTTATCAGAGGAATATTCTATGAGAGCCTTATACATATCTTGAGTAAAAACAATAGCATCTCCACGGTAAAAACTGCCGTCGAGTACACGTTCTCTTATGTAGGTTCTATTTCCGGAGTTGATAGGCAGCGAAATGAGGTTTTCACCTCTGAATAAATCGGGATTCATAGCCCGCTCTTCTTCTTCGCGAAAGTCTATAACTGTTTTGATTCCTAATTTATTGAGTGTTTGATAATCTTTGCTTGATAATGTCGAAAAATCGCCCGCCCGGTATATCATACCCCATTTTATCTGCACTCCGCTGCTGGTATAATATCCACCGACATCTCTGAAATTTTGGATATTATCCATTCTGAAATAGTGATTGGATATAATGCCCGAATAAGTATTTTTAACCCTTAACTGAAAAAAATTTCTTGAAATTGAATCTTGAGCAGGAATACTGGCTACATAATCATTGATATCCGCAACGAGTATGGGAAGTTCTGTGAATACAGAATCGTTGTCGGACATATATATGCTGATTTTGTCTGCCGCATTTTGTGGCGATACTTCCCATTTGAGAACATAGTTTCCGACTTTATCCCTGTCGCACGAAAAAGATATCTCCGGCTTTTTGGTACAGCCGGTAGATACAACTAGTGTGCCGAATAAGAGTAGTTTAGTTATATTATTAATTCTCACGATAGTCTGGTTCAAATATGCTTTGCCGTATTTTTTTATTCACTGTACGGCTTGTGCACCTTAAAAGTTAATCATGACGAGCAAAATTCGTTAGCAATTTATCAAAAAATAGAGAAGGATGAAAGTTATTAACCTTCATCCCCCGTTATTTTAGGAATATTTAAGGTCAAAGACCTTATTTTACTATTTCGAGCAATTCTATTTCGAATATAAGATTCGAATAAGGCTTCATGTTACCTCTTTCGGCATCTCCGTATGCAAGATCGTAAGGGATATATACTTCCCATTTAGAGCCTACGGGCATTAATTGAAGAATTTCTGTCCAGCCCTTGATAACTCCGGTAAGCCCGAAAACAATAGGTTCTCCACGGTCGATACTGCTGTCGAATACCGTTCCGTCTATAAATGTTCCTTTGTAATGTACTTTAACCTGATCAGAAAGTGTAGGTTTTGGGCCTGTCCCTTCTTTTATTATCTTATATTGCAATCCGTCTTCAAGAGTAACTACACCTTCTTTTTGCGCATTTTCTGCCATGAATTTTTCGCCTGCAGCAATCGTTTCTGCATATTGCTCTTTCTTCTGTGCATCTGCTTTAGCTGTCATCTCAGCCATTTTATCGTTCATTAGCTGCTGACTATTCTCTACACGAAGCGGTTGCTTCGATATATAATCTTTTACTCCTTCGTATAATGCAGTATTGTTAAGTTTATTTCCGGAAGCACCGAATGCTTGTTCCGAAAACCTATCAGACATACTCAACAGCTGTCCTCCGATTTCGAGTCCGCTTGTATATGCTTTATTGGTATCTTTCGACTCCAGTTTCTCCAGAATGCCTTTAAATAATTGTTGGGTATTAAAATTGTTTGCTGTTGTTACAGAATCCAGTTTAGCCGATAGTTCCTGAGAAAGATGGTCTTTTTCAGCTTGTGCTGTCGCAGAGTTGATTTGGTTTTCATAATCAGACCTGATTTGTGCTGTATCGCTTATCAATCCCAATTGCTGAAGATACTGGCTTAGCCCGCCTTCACTGAGTGATACTCCGAACGCATACGACAGTGTATCTGTTTCGGTTGTTAAAGGTGTAGTTGTTAACGTAACGGCAGGTTCTGTCGCCTGTTGTTTTTTGTCTTTCTTTTTTGCAGATACATAGCCCGATGTACATATGCCTGCAAGTAATAAAGCGGATAGTGTAATATATTTCATATAATTATTTAAGGTCTCAGACCTATTTATTGCTTTGGTAAGTAAAATAACCAAAGCCTGTTATTAAATAAAAGTATATCATTTAAATACTTTCTTTTATATCTAGAGAAATAATGGCGACAAAAATAATTGATTTTATAGATAATAGTGATTTTTCTTAAGCCATTAATATATTGTAACAATTGCGATGTGATACCTTAGTTTTGCAAGATTCGAAACTATTTATATATTTGTAATCATAAACAACTCATTCATGTCTCAAATTTTCACACATAAAAATATCGAATCCGGTCTGAATTTTAACGATTCACGTTTCGCTATGTCGTGTAAAATATTAGAGAGAGAGAGAGAGAGAGAGAGAGAGAGAGACGCAGACCATGCGTAACAAATAATCAAAAAATTTCAGAAACAAAATTTCTATTGTGTCAAAATGACGGAGTAGTTTTTCGTGTGCTCGTACTTCTCGTTTTTTATACCAATTTACATATAAATCGGCTTGGCAAACTATGTCCGATAATGTCATTGTTGTTTTGTTGTCGTTCTTATACTACATCAGGCAATAGTTTAGCTACAAGCCAATTACTCTTTGCAGTAAGGTGCAGTGTATGCACTTTACTGCATTCTTTATCTTTTTTTTTGATAAATAACATTCTAAATAAAACAACAAAAGGGTTTGCTCCCCTAATTATCAAACAAATGACAATGAAAAAAATCTTTTTATCTGCTCTTAGCCTGATGGCTATGGCATCTTATGCTCAAGTAGGTATCAATACTTCCAGTCCCGATAATTCGGCGGCTTTAGATATCGTTAGTACCAACAAAGGGGTGCTTATACCGCGTATGACGACTGCTCAACGTCTGGCAATTGCAACTCCTGCACCGGCTTTACTTGTTTATGATACCGACCTGAAATGTATTTCTCAGAATGCAGGAACATCAGCCGCTCCATCGTGGGTTTGCCTGTCTGCCAAAGATACTCAGTCGGGGTCGTTTTATATGCCTTCTATTGCTATTGATGCAACGTCTGTAGTAACAAATCAAACACTTGACTTGTATGCTGAATACAAAAAGCAGTTCAATACTCCGACCAAAGTAAGTACGGGTGCACCTGCCAGTATTCCTTACTTTACAGCAGCAACCGACTTATATTACTACATTACTTTCTATGATAATACAGTACTGAAAATCAATAGTCTGAATGCTTCGGGGGTGCTTAACTACGATATACTGAAGGAGGCGGACTATGCTACTTTTATGAATGTGGTTTTTGTTATTAAATAATATGACTGGGTAGAAAATGAAAAGAATAATATTTATAGCAATATTGGCAATGGCCTTTTTACAAGGACAGGCTCAGAAAGAAACAAATTTATGGTACTTTGGAAAGAATGTTGGACTAAACTTTAATAATCTCCAAACTAAAATAGCCACAGATGCTTCTAGTGTACCGAATATTCCAACGATGGTAAAGGGACCGATAAATACCATAGAAGGTTGTTTTACCTTATCAGATGGAAACGGTAATTTATTAATGTCATCGGATGGAAGTACTGTATATAATGCGAACAATGTCGTTATGCATAATGGTACAGGATTACTTGGCAATTCTTCCGCATCTCAATCGGGTATCGTTGTGCCTATGCCTGGCAATACAGATAAATACTATATCATATCAGTAAATGCTGAATCTAGCTCAACAGGGGTAAACTATTCAATAGTGGATATGTCTCAACAAGGAGGATTGGGGTCTGTGATAACTAAAAATGTCAACCTGCTTTCAGGGCAACGTGGTGAGAATATAATGGCGATTCCTAATGCTGCAAATGATGCTTACTGGCTAATACATAGAGACAGGACTACTTTTTATATATGGAAGATTACTTCTGTAGGAATTTCCTTTGTTGGTATGACTAATTTTACAGCATCACTGCCAACTAGTAATACAATTACAGTCGGTTATTTGACTGCATCTCCAGATTATACAAAAATTGCTGCCGTATCTCTAAAAAATTTCAGTTTGGTTGCTGACTTTGATAATGCTACCGGTGCAATAACCAATGTAAAAGTAAGGCAAGATATTAATAATGTATACAAGATAGAATTTTCCCCATCACGGGAATGGCTTATTATTGCTTGTAATTGGGATGGAGGTGCTCTTTATTCTATTAAATTAAATGATTTCATCTCAGGGGGTGTAATGTCTACAATCTATAATGAACGAATATCATGTATACAAAAACATACAGATGGTCGCATGTATGGAACGGGATATAATTCAGATAGAGCTTTGTTTGTGATAATGAATCCTGATAATGGAGGAACCATTGTGAAAAAGATTGCTAACTTCTTTTCCTCTGATCCTCAATGGGGATTGCCAACTTTTGCTACTGGCTATCTCACTCTTGAAGGTAAAGAAAAATCCTTCGTCTGCACAGGTAACGATTTTAGATACACAGTTGAAGTAAGTATGTCTGGTGTTTCTGCTGATCAACCGACTAAGCTTGTCTGGAACTTTGGAGATGGTTCAGCAACTGTCACTCAAAATATAGTTTCGGATCAAACGATCTATAAACAGATCCACAATTATGCAACAACAGGCAAGTATACGAT
>NZ_AUFL01000028.1 GCF_000426485.1 Indolivaga capnocytophagoides DSM 22835 | reverse complement strand
AAAGTTTTACCATAGTAATGGTAAATATAGTTTTGTAAAGTTTGTGTTAATATGGCGTGTCAGTCTGAGAAGATGTAACACGCTTTTTATTTAGAAATTAAATACCTTAATATATATGAGACAGATTAAGTTTAGAGGAAAAGACGAATATAATGGAGATTGGATATTTGGCTACCCTTTACAGGATGCAGATATTGAAGATCGTTGGTATATAATGAATAACTATTCAGACGGTATTATTATTGATTCTAAAACTCTTGGACAATTTACAGGATTAACCGACAAAAATGGAAAAGAGATATATGAGGGGGATATAGTAAAATGGAATGACAGTAGCGATAACGAATGCTGGAGGTTCGCTATTGTTGAAATAAATCCTGATATACAATTTGAATGTTCTAATATCCCAGAGGTAGATGGTATACAAAACTCAAGCAGTTATTGCTTCAAATATGCTTCTTTTTTTTATAGAGATACAGCTAAGTTTTTAGAAGTCATAGGAAATATTCACGACAACCCCGAATTACTAAATCCTTAATAACATGAAAAGTCTAAAACTCCGAAGAAAAGGTACAAGGTACTATTACTTCGATGGCATTAAAATGCAGTTGACAGTTGATACAGGAAAGGACGAAGATATAGATCGGTTTACTATCGGCAATTATTTTGATGGTGTAGACTCTAAAGATGCACGTGATATAGGCGGTTTATTGCTATCTCTATTTCGTGATGCAAAGTTGACCGTGTAGGTTGATTCTTTTTCATAATAGTTGTTTTTAGTTATGGGGTGTCGTTATCGGCATCCCTTTTTCGTTGAATTAAAAATCTTAGATATATGACACAAGAAGCGTCCATAGTACTAAAGCAAAGCCCTATTATAGTACACACCTTAGAAAAGGTTGGGGCAAAAGTTACTGAAAGAATAGATTCTCTGAATATAGAGAATCAAGTTGTAACCGAAGACACCGTCAAGGCTCTGAAAGACATGAGAGCTACTCTCAATAAAGAAGCAAAAGACTTCGAAACACAGCGTAAAGCTATCAAGGATGCAGTTTTAAATCCCTATTCAGAATTTGAAACTACCTATAAAGCTGAAATCATTGATAAGTACAAAAAAGCCGATGATCTTCTGAAAAATAAAATCAATGATTTTGAATTGAAGATCAAGCAGGATAAGAAAGCCAGCCTAACATCTTACTTTGATGAAATATGTGCTGTCGAAGAAATAGACTTCGTATCTTTTGATCGTTTAGGTTTAGACATCAACCTTTCGACTACCGAAAAGAAGTATAAAGAGCAGATTAATGACTTTATTTCTAAAGTAAAAGATGATATTAATCTGATAATGACCGAAACATATTCAGCTGAAATATTAGTCGAATATAAAAAGTCACTCAATGCTTCACAATCTACGCTAACTGTAAGACAACGTAAAGAAGCCGAAAAACTAGAAGCTGAACGTCTAAAAAATATACGGACGGATAAGCGTGTATCTCAGATAAAAGGTCTTGCTTTTGCATACCACGACTTAACAAAGACGTATAACTGGATTCATGACGAGTTGGTGATGATTCCTTATTCTCAAATAGAAAGTCTTTCGGATGAAGATTGGATAGCAAAATTCGCTGAATTGGAATTGAGATCGAAACCAAAAGAAGAAGTCAAACCTGAAGTGCTGAAAGCTCCCATAGTGGAACAACCGAAACAAGAACCAATTCAAGAAAAGAAAGAAGATGTCTTTGAGGTTGAGTTCTCCGTAACGGGACCTTATTCCAAAATAAAAGCTTTAAGCGAATTTTTAAAATCAAATAACTATAACTATAAACAGATAAAATAAGATGAGTACACAACAAGTTCAGCAACAAACAAAACCTCTTTCACTCGCTAATTTCTTAAATGCTCCGTCAACAGCAAACTTCTTAAAGGAGACGCTTGCAGAAAAGAAATCGGAATTTGTAAGCAATCTTATCGCTCTTTGCGATGCAGATCCTAAGTTGGCTCAATGTGACCCTGCTCAGCTAATGAAGTGTGCTATGAATGCCACTTCTTTAAATCTTCCATTGAATAAAAATCTAGGTTATGCTTATGTAATAGCCTATAAAGGTGTTCCTTCTTTCCAGATAGGATATAAAGGACTTATTCAACTTGCTATACGTACAGGTCAATATAAGTTTATCAATGCTACCGAGATCAGAGAAGGTGAAATCAGGCACAATAAAATAACAGGTGAAGTTATTTTCAATGGAGAAAAGCCGGATGCACCGATTGTCGGGTATATGTCGTACTTAGAGTTAGTGAATGGCTTTACTGCTTCTTTATATATGACAGAAGAACAAATAGAGCAACATGCTTTAAGATTTTCTCAAACCTACAAAAACGATAAGCAGTATAGAAGCTCAACAAGTAAGTGGAGTGATCCGCTCGCTAGACCTACAATGTGCAAAAAGACGGTTCTTAAGCTATTACTAGGTACTTACGGATTGATGACTACTGAATTTGCTAAAGCATTAGATTCTGATAGCGATGACGAAGTTTCAACTTCAGGACATCGCTTTGAGGAAGCAGAGATCGTTCAGCAGGGAGAACCAAATGAAGAACAATCGGATGAACCTAAACGAATGGAAATCTAATGCACAATATTCTATCAACAGGCAGTAAAGGCAATGCCATCATTTACTTTAATTCAATTTTAGTAGATGTTGGCATCTCTTTTTCTCGGATAGAACCTTATCTAAAGGATATTCAAATTGTACTACTAACTCATCAGCATTCAGATCATTTCAAATTAAATGTAATCAAACGCATTCAAGAAGAAAGACCTTCTATCCGTTTCGGGTGTGGTGAATTTCTTGCTGATAAATTACATGGCATTCGAAATCTGGATATTTACGAATCAGGTAAAATGTATAATTACGGTTCATTCAAGATCAGCCCTGTTATTCTCTATCACGATGTACCTAATTTTGGATATCGGATATTCAAGGATGGAAAGAAACTGATTCATGCTACCGACACTTATACATTAGAGGGTATTTCAGCAAGAGATTATGACATATACGCTCTCGAATGCAATTATGATGAAGAAAGGGTTTTCAATATTATCCGGGAGAAAGAATACAGAGGTGAATATGCACACCAGAAAGGAAGCATAAACAGTCACCTATCGAAACAGCAAGCTCAGAAATTCATACTGAGCAATACTTCTAGGCAAGATATTCAATTCTTAATGTTGCACCAATCAAGTGAGTTTTAATATGACTATAATAGAAGAAGCTCAACAAATACAAAGCTATCTCGACACTACTTGTTCTGAGAATCCAGAAGAAGTACTCGAACGGATCCGGGTTATTATGCCATATATCAGCCGTACAGCCTTTATGTTAGCTGAAGCTAAGAAGGCTCTGAGGGCGAAGAAGTCAGATGAAATACAAGCTCAAATATGTGAGATTGTTAATCTTCAATTCCTTTCAGCAAAGGTGCAAAATGCTTTACTCGATTCAATCGCTAAAGAAGAATCTTATATGGTTGATTGGTTGGAAAGACTTAATGCCGCTGCTACTCATCAAGTAGATGCTTTACGGTCTATTCTAAGCTATGAAAGAGAAAGTTTAAGGTTAAATAAATCCGGTTATTGATATGACAAAAGATACATTAGACAGAATCTTCTCTGAATTTATCAGAATAAGAGATTCAGATGCAAATGGTATTATCCGCTGTATTTCCTGCGGAAAGATAGTTGCATGGGAAGAATCGGATTGTGGACACTACATCAATAGAAAGCATAATTCAACCCGTTACGATGAAAAGAATTGCAATGCACAATGTAGGTCCTGCAATCGTTTTGACGAAGGTAATATACAAGGGTATCGAAAAGGCTTGATTGCTAAATATGGAGAATATGCAGTTAATATTCTCGAAATGAAAAAATACAATACTTGTAAGATGGGGCAAATGGAAATAAATGCTCTAGGATATGAATACAAATTAAAACTGAAAGCCTTAAAACTTCAACGGGGCTTAATTAAATCAAAATCTAAAACTAAATAAAATGACAAATTGGTTTGAATGTAAAGTGTCATATGATAAGACAATGGAAAACGGGACTCAAAAAAAAGTCACCGAACCGTATTTAGTGGATGCTTTAAGTTTTACTGAAGCGGAAGCTCGTATCATCGAAGAATTAAGACCTTATATCGCAGGTGAATTTACAATTGCTGATATAAAGAGAGCTAAACTATCAGAGCTATTCTTCAATGAAAACGGAGATAGATACTTCAAAGCAAAAGTTTGTTTCATCACCTTGGATGAAAAGAGCGGAACGGAAAAAACAACTGTTGCTAATATGCTTGCTCAAGCTTGTGATTTACGAGAAGCATTGCAGGTCGTAAACAAAGGAATGGAAGGAACAATGGCTGATTATTACATTTCTTCTCTATCTGCAACTCAAATAATGGATGTATTTCCGTATTCAGACAAATAAAGACTGTAAATAAACCCTCTCTAATGAGGGTAAAAGGAGTAGTGGCGGAATGGTAGACGCTTCGCGGGTAAGTTTCACATAATATTAGCCGGAACATTGAAACATTAGTCTGGATAAGACTATATCGATGATTGAAACATGCAGGTTCGAATCCTGCCTACTCCACGAAAAGAAGTATTAACCAATCTGCGCAGGTTAAACTATTAAACAAAATGGAAACTAAAAATAAAGAGTATGTAGAATTTCTAGAAAACAAAATAGTTATAGCAGAAGAATACGGTTTTGAGCCGGATGGTATTATCGGAGATTTATTACCTCATGCCAAAGCAATCACCCAATGGTGTTTAAAAGGCGGACGTCGTGCAATCTTCGCATCATTCGGCCTAACTAAGACCGTTATGCAACTTGAATTGGCTTATCAATGCATCCGCAAAGAGAATAAGCCTTTTATTATTTGTATGCCTTTAGGTGTGGTTGGAGAATTCAAGCGAGATAATAAAGAATTTTTCAACGCTGAGCTTGATCTTGAATACATCACCGACACAGATAGTATCAACGGTTACGAAACTAAAATCTATGTCACCAATTACGAACGTGTTCGCAAAGGAGATATAGACCCTTCTAAATTTTGCGGAGTTTCATTTGATGAAGCATCTATACTCAGAAACCTATCTACTGAAACGACAAACTATGTATTGACTTTCTTCAAAAAAATACAATATCGATTTGTCGCAACAGCAACCCCTACCCCAAACGATTACATCGAGATCCTCAATTATGCAGATTTCTTAGGAGTGATCGACAGGGGGCATGCGTTGACTAGATTCTTTAAGAGAGATAGTACGAGTGCCGGCAACCTTACTCTTTATGAAAATAAAGAGCAGGAGTTTTGGCAATGGGTATCAACTTGGGCTGTATTTATCAACAAGCCCTCTGATCTCGGATTCTCTGATGAAGGCTACAATCTCCCGAAACTCCATATTCATGAAATAGAAGTTGAGAACCTGACAGGTGATGTTATTCTCAATAAAAAAGGTGAACCTGTTCTATTTAAGGATAATACCAAGAGCTTAGTTGATGTAAGCCGTGAGAAATCGGAAACAGTAGAATTAAGGGTTAACAAGGCTTTAGAAATTGTAAGCAAAGAGCCTGATAAGAATTGGATTCTATGGCATCACAGAGAATCGGAACGCACGGCCATTGAGAAGAAATTTAAAAGTTTTGATCTTCGTTCGGTTTATGGTTCTCAAAAGAATCAGGATAAAGAAGATTTACTGATTGATTTTTCGAATGGTGAGTATAAGATCCTTTCTACTAAACCTGTCATAGCAGGATCCGGATGTAATTTTCAGCATGTATGTTATAATATGGTATTTGTAGGAATAGACTACAAGTTTAATGATTTTATACAAGCTCTGCACCGTGTATTCAGATTTAGACAGGCAAATGAAGTACATGTTTATATCATATTCACCCAAAATGAAAGAGAGGTCTTAAAAACTCTATTTGAAAAATGGAGAAATCACGTAAAACTGCAGGAGAACATGATTGATCTGGTTAGAAAGTACGGATTGAATTCAAGTAAAATCACACACGACATGAAAAGACAAATATTTAAAGGTCGTCGATCTCACAAGGTTGGTGAAGCAATGGTGTATAATGATGATACGGTAGTTATACATCAGGAAATGGAAGATAACCGCACAGGAATGATTCTGACATCAATACCTTTTGGTGATCACTACGAATATTCTGATAATTACAACGATTTCGGACACAATAATGGGAATCAGGAATTCTTTAAACAGATGGATTACCTGACACCAAATTTACTTCGAACATTAAAGCCCGGCCGGATAGCCGCAATTCATATTAAAGACCGCATCCGATATTCTTATCAAACGGGAACCGGCTTCACTTCAATTGATGATTTTGCTGCGGATGTATCTTACCACTTTAGAAAGCACGGATTTATCTTAGTCGGTAAGATAACTATAACAACAGATGTAGTTCGTGAGAATAATCAGACCTACCGTTTAGGATGGAGCGAACAACGTAAAGACGGTACCAAAATGGGAGTTGGCCTACCTGAATATGTCTATCTATTCAGAAAAATACCAACTGACAGATCAAATGCCTATGCAGATGACCCTGTAGTGAAAAAGATTGATGAATACCTTCTTTCTCTTTGGCAATTAGATGCACATGCTTACTGGAAATCGGACGGTAACAGGTTTTTATCTTATGATGAGTTAAGAACTTTCGAAGCGAGTACTATTTGCAATATGTGGAAAGAGTTCGATAAAACTCATGTGTATAATTTTCAGGAGCATTTAAGAGTGTGTAATGATCTCATGAAATCTGATCGATTATCTAAAGAATTCATGATGATACCGCCAACATCACCAAATGATCTTGTTTGGACGGATATTAACCGGATGAATACACTCAATGCCAATCAGGCAAACCGAAAAAAAGAAAAACATATTTGTCCGCTTCAGCTTGATATTATCGAACGCTTAATTTTCAGATTTACAAATGAAGGCGACGAGGTAGACGATCCTTTCGGAGGATTATTTTCAACAGCCTACCAAGCTCTTAAGATGAAGCGAAAAGCAGTATCCACTGAGCTTAAACCTGAATATTACGATGATGGGCTTTTCTACTTAAAATCTCTTGAATATGAATTAAGTATGCCAACCTTATTTGATATGATTGAATATGAGACGAAATAAAGGACAAATTGAAGCAAGAATAAAGGAGATACGTGAGTTTCTCCTTTCTCATAATATGGCAGATATGAATAAATCTGATTTCTGGAAGCTCACAAACGAACTTCATACACTGGATATCATATCCGGCAATAATGAAGTTAAATCTTATCGGGTTGGTAATTATATGGATGGATATAAAATCTTGAAATAATGCTGTATGAAAACAATTAAAGATTATACAAATGAACAACTTAGATACGGGATAGCCCGTTGCGAAGCTAGACTGTCCGGTATTCTTCCTTTCGGATTAATGTGTAATGAGACAATGGTAAAAGAAGCTCTAAAAGAATATAGAAATGAGCTTCAAAAGAGAGGTCAAAACGAATTAGATTTCAAATAATATGGCAAGACCACTAAAACAAGGTATAGATTACTTTTCTTTTGATGTAGACTTCTTTGATGATGAAAAAATAGAACCTATCAGCGGAGAATTTGGTGTTAAAGGTGAAATAATTGTAATACGTCTGCTATGTGCGGTATACCGTAACGGATACTTCGCAATGTGGAATGAACAATTAAAAATGACCTTAGCCAATCGATGTAAGGTTTCTTCTGAATTAATAGATCAAGTAGTAAGTCGCTTGGTTAAATGGGGATTCATTGAAGAATCTCTCTTTAACTCGGATAAGATTATAACTTCTAAAGGTATTCAGAAACGTTTTCAAGAAGCTACCCGAAAAAGAAAATACAACTATTCATCTTTCGATTATTGGCTTTTAGAGGATAAAAGGAGTAATACTTCCGCCCAAAATCCAATTATAGGAGAGTTATTTCCGCCCGAAACACCACAAAGTAAAGTAAAGGAAAGTAAAGAAGAAAAAGAAATAATTAAAGAAAAAGTCACATTACTAAATGGTGAAGAAAAAATCATATCAAAAAGACTTTCTCCCTTCTTGACTGAAATGCTATCCGATACTTACATGATAGAATGCTTATGTATGAACAATCACCTAGAACCAGATATACTTAAAAATTATATTAAGCAATTCTTTGTGTTACGATCCGATGAGAATAATCAGGAAATTCAAGTGATCAATGATGCTCAGTCATATTTTTCCAGGTGGCTTAGATATGAAATAGAAAAAGAAAACAAACATAAACCAAATGAAAAACCGCAAAAAACAGGAACCGCAGCAGGATTTAAACAATTTAGGTAAATTGCAACCGCAAGCGACTGGACTCGAAGAAGCTGTATTGGGTGCATTACTCCTCGAAAAGAACGCTTATCAGGTTATTGACAATATCCTATCAGTGGAAGATTTTTATTCTGACAAACATAAAGCTGTATTTTCAGCTATACTTAGCCTGATAAACAAACGAGAGCCGGTTGATATAATGACCGTCCATCAAGAGTTAACCAGATCAGGCGAAATAGATGAATTAGGTGGTCCTATGTATATCGCAGGATTAACAGAAAAAGTTGCATCCGCAGCACATATCGAGTATCATGCTCGAATTATCGCACAGAAGGCTATTGCGAGACGCATCATTCAATCGGCAACCGAAATACAACGAATGGCCTATGATGAGACACAAGATGTCTCAGAAACCCTAGAGTATTTCGAAAAGGCTTTATCAACCGTTCAGCCTAAAAATTCAAATAATCAATCATTGGTTATGGCTGATGCTGTACGTAAAGCGTTAGATGCAGCTGGAGAAAGACAAGCACAGTTAAGCAGAGGTGAAATCCCTTGTATTCCTACTCACTTAGATTCTCTAACCAGAGCTTTAGACGGTGGATGGAGACAACCCGATCTGATCATTATCGGAGCACGTCCTTCGATGGGAAAAACGCAACATGCTTTAGCTATTGCTAAATCGGCTGCAATAAATGGCAGTACTGTCGGATTCTTCTCTATCGAAATGAATACAGAACAACTCGTTAATCGTTATTTACTTGAAGATGATCGCATAGATACACGTAATCTTTTATCTGGACAACTGTCAAATGAAGAGTGGATTGCATTAGATGAGCAAGCAGGGAAGTTGTACGATCTTCCGATACATATTCTGGACCATCATTCAATCCGTTATCTGAGTAATATCAAATCAGAAGCAAGACGATTGAAACGTAAGAATAATCTGTCGTTACTGATTATCGATTATTTGGGATTGATTCGTACGAATATGAAATTTGAACGCAGACAGTTGGAGATTGCTCATATCACAAGCGAGTTAAAAAGTTTAGCGAAAGAGCTAGGTATTCCTATTATTGCCCTATCTCAATTAAGCCGACCCGAAAAAGGCGGAAAGGTTCGAGCTCCACGATTAGAAGATCTGAGAGAATCGGGAGATATAGAACAAGATGCGGATATTGTTCTGTTTATCCATAAACCCGACTATTACGAACCTGATTTGAAGGAATGGAGTGGATTAGGAATGTTGATTATATCCAAGTATCGCAACGGTGAACGAAACAATGTTATCCAATTCGCACATGATAATCGATACAAGAAAATATTTGACCCGACAGGCTTTGTCCCAAGTATTGACAATGTACCCTTTTAACCTCAAGACATCTTACCGATGTCTTTTTTATTTATACAAAATGAAGCACATTCTTTCTCAATGGGATTTAGTAAACGAATTAGTGTTAACAGAAGCAATTTAAGAAAATGGAAAAACTAGAATATCTACAAAAATTAAATCCATACCTACCATACGATTTAGGTGTAATATCGGGAGATCCTTATGATACCGATGATAGATTAGAGCATAAAGGAATTATGAGTTATCAGCATTCGTCAGATGAGAATGCTCGGACAAAAGACTTCTCTATAACTGAAATTGCATTTTCAGATAATAATATCGTGACTAGGCTGGGTGTAATAAAACGGAAAGTAAAACCCCTCTTACATCCTGTGTCCGATCTCTACAAAGAGATAGACGGGGAAGTGGGAATTGTGGAAATAGCCAAAATATTAAGTGGAACTATTCATGTAGACAGAATTAATGGAGCTTGTAAAAATCTATCTTATTTCAGGTGTACGTTCGAAGATGGAATAGAAGAATTAATCATAAATGAAAGATGTGAGGGTTGGTATCGTTCCTACTTTGATAAAAATCAACCTAATACAGGACGAAATATTATTGATCAGTTTGAAGTTTTTACCTACCTATTTTCGCATCACTACGATATTTACGGATTAATAGACAAAGGATTAGCAATTGATTTAAATAGCATCAGCCATGAGTAAAATAGTAACGTTCGAGCAAGCAGAAAGGCTTGAGAATATAGGCTTTGATAGAATTATTTCTCATTATTACGAACTTGAAAATGGTAAATGGGGAATAACAAATACGCTAGATAAGGACTTTAAGGATTTCTTTATTCGATACCCAGACGAAAGGAGTATTATTAGATTAGTCCCTACCGTTTCCGAAGCCCTTGATTTTATTCGAGAAAAGGAAATTTATTGCGGAGTATATCCATTTATGTGGGGTTATAAAGGTATGGCTATTGTTCAAGATAAACATAATCCATACACGATTGAAGTTGAGCCTTTAGGCACTCACCCTCTCGCAGAATCCGCTTTATTGGATGCAGTATTGGATTACTTAGAATCATCTAAAGAAAAAAAACTTTAGCGAATCTTAGAAATATGGCTAACAAAACTATACCTGAAATTAAATAAGATATAAAACTCTTATCGTTTTCAAATACTTTCAGGTACACAGCCATTGCTATACATCCAAATGCTGCTATTCCAAGTATTATAGTTAGAGCAAAAATAATCATTGATTTAAGTTTTACCCAAAGATAGAAATAATATGAATATAGAAGAAAAAGAAAAGTTCATTCAAGGGTGGCTATTAGAGAAAGGGTTTCACAATTTAGTGATAAGCACCCGATTTGATAAGGAAACTAAATATGTTTCGGATGCTATCCTTGAATACATAGAGACCCAAGCCGTCACCGACCGATCAGCCGAGAACGAGAAGCTAAGAGATGCTTTGAGAGATCTGGTGGAAATGTGTGATAAAATAAAACTAGATGATCGGTTTTATACTGAGATATCCAAAGCCAAACAATTAATAACAGAGCCATGATACAACTAACTGAAAAAGTAATTGCGGTCGAAGTGCCGAATGATGCAACAGATATTGAACTTAACGAGGGGACATTTCTAGTATTCTTATCTTATAAAATAGGTATAGAATCTTATTTAAAAGATTTGGAACTAAAACCTAACAATCATGCTCTCATCGGTGTAACCCCTCTATCAGAGGAACAATGGAAAGAGGTAGTGGGCAGTCATACTTCTTCTGAAACGATGTATTGTGACAGAACGCCTTATGTAATCCCT
>NZ_AUFL01000027.1 GCF_000426485.1 Indolivaga capnocytophagoides DSM 22835 | reverse complement strand
GATAGCCTTATGATAGATAATATCCTAAAAATAGAATCATCGGGTTTGCAGGATAATGAGTTATTAAAGAAAATAATGGAGAGTTATGCTAACGCTAGATAAAATAAAAGAGGAAAGAGGGTCTATTAAAGAACATTTAAGAATAGTTCCTCAGGAACGCAACCAAATGAGCGTATCTGATAGAGAAATAAAAGGGTATGCGATTGTTTGGGATAGCATTAATGATTATCGGGAAATGGTAAAAAGAGGTGCTACACTCAAATCTTTGAATGCAAGGGGTGTAGGGTCTAATGCCGGCAACAAGATACAATTACTTCTTCAACACGACAGGACGAAAATTCTTGGAGAGATTATCGAATTAAGAGAAGATGATCACGGGCTATTCTTTAGAGCTTCAATCAATGAAGGTATTGCATATTGTGAAGAAGCTTTAACCCTTGTAAAACGAGGGTTGTTAGCTCAAATGTCTTATGGGTTCGGGTATATCATGACTGATGAAGCTATGCGATACGATGAAGAACGAGATGCCCTTATTCTGAATGAAATTGTATTGTATGAAATATCTCTGGTGACATTTTCGAGCGATCCAAAGGCTCAATTAAGGAGTTCTTATGCTGCTAGTCAGGCTCAGATGATTTTGTCTCAATTCACACCAGACCAAATAAGATCGATTATAGATGCACTCTCACCGCTGGCAACCGCTGACGAAGCTACCCCGCAACAAAGAAGTGCAACTGATTCAATAATAAGTAAATTTTAAAAGATGGTAACAAAAGAAGATTTTATCAAAAAGATCGAAGAAAGAGCTTCTGGAGAATTTACTGATAAGGATAAAAACTTTGTCGGGGGAATTTATGAAGCATGTCGGTCTATGTTTGAGGGTAACGGCTCTCAAGTAAAGAAAGAGGACATCGACACTGCAATACGCGATGCTATGTCCGGATCAGATACCAAGATTGAAGGACTTGAAACTTCAATCCGTGAAATGCTGCAAGATATTGCACAAGTTAAAACCACTCAGCTAGGAAATGGCAATAATGAATTGTCTATTCGGTCTCAGTATGAGAAATTATCATCTTCTGATGAATTCAAGAGAAATGTCAGAGAAGGTAAAAACTTTTCGATAGAGCTTCGGGCGGCAACAACAATAACCACAGCTAATGCAGCCAATGCAAAGCACCTGCTAAGATATGAAGTTATACCGGGAATTCAAGAAGCTCCAAGAGAAGATAATGCCATTTTACCTGTAGTAATGAAAGGCGGGACTAATTCTCGAACTATATATTGGGTGAATAGGGTAAATAAAGAAGGAGGATCAGCATTTATCGCCGAAGGAACCCTAAAACCTTTGATGGATTGGGAGTACAACGAAGAATCAAGTGAGGCAAAAAAGATTGCTGTTCGTACTAAAGTTTCTACCGAAATGTTATTCGACAATCCATACATGGAATCAGAGATTAGAATGCTTATGCAGCGTGATCTGATGGATGTGACCAATGAAAAGCTGTTAACAGGACTTGGTAATGCAACTGAGATCAAAGGAATAACAGTAGGTGCAGCCGGATATACAGGGACAGGATTAGATGGAACAATCATCCAGGCTAATAATGTAGATGCTATTCGTGCCGGTATTTTGCAGCTTAGACTTCTTAATTATCGCCCTGACGTTTTATTGATCAATCCAACAGAAGCCGCTAGCCTTGATCTCCTGAAGACAGAAACAGGGCATTATATCCGTATCGAAGTAGAAGGAATATTGAGAATGGTTCGTATTATAGAAACTGCTAATATTCCTATTGGAAAACTTCTTCTTCTTGATAGTGCAAGATGGTTTGTCCGTGTTTACGAGCAATTACGTCTTGAGTTTGGATGGGAAAATGATGACTTCTCAAAGAACTTAGTTACAGTCATTGCGGAAATGCGTTTGCATAGCTGGCAGAATTCAATTGACGCAGGATCTGTTCTATATGATGATTTCGCAACTATTAAGGCTGCATTACAAGTAACATCCGGAGGTGGAGAATAATAAATAAATAGATTATGGCATCAGAAATTAAAGGACAAGTAGTTAAGTTGGGTAACAGGGTTAAAGTTACCGGAACGGGAAAAGACTCGGTAAACTTTCCTAAAGGTTCAGTTCGGGAGGTTGAATCAATCCTTGCCGATAAATTATCCGATAGAAAGATTGTAACTATAAATAAATAATATGGTATTGCTTGACGCAACATATTTCAAAGGAAACCTAAGCCTTCCGAACATATCGTACAACGATAGGGAAGGCTTAGGAAAACTCCTGCAAACTGTTGGAGAAAACAATCTAAACTATTTTATAGAGAAGTATGAACCTGAATGCTTAAAGTTGATATTAGGATCTGCTTTTTATGAATCTTTTATTAATGGATTGAATGAAGACCCCATCGCTGATAAGTGGATCTTATTGCGAGACGCTTTATTCAGGAAAGAGGATAAATATAGTTTTTCTCCTGTGGCTAACTATGTATATTTCAAAGTTAAAAAGGATTCAAGAACAAAGACTACCGCAAGCGGAGAGAAACTTGAAGATTCTTCCTTCACTAAAAACGTAAGTGATGAATATAAGTTAGTTGATGTTTGGAATGAGATGTGTTCTCAAGTGAGAGACTTCTGGAAGAACTTTTTGAAAGACAACTATTCAGATTATGAGGAGTATCTAAAGGATTTTGAGCCTTGTGGCTTTGGTTATATTAATGGCTTTGGGATATGATATTATCAGTAAACAAAATAATAGGATCGGCAGTATATCGAACAAGAGAAATACTCAATAAAGATCAGTCTTTTATCGATGGATTGTCTAAGTATAATTATACTGATGTGAACTTTGCGAATGATTGCTTATTTGATGATAAGTTTCATTTATGGTATTATCCGGGTACTCCCGAAGAAATATCAACTATCCTAAATCAGTTAAACAAGATTACTGAAGGTCAAAAGCTGAAATTCCCTGCAATATTCAATTACAATACGTTTAAGCAGACAAAGACGGATAAAGGTACTATCGTGTCTCTTAATCTGGCTATTGTTGCCCGTACTTTCACTGAATGGACAACCGGAGAACGAGACAATAAAGTATTTGATACTGTTTTGCGTCCGGTCTATGAAGCCTTAGTCAAGAGTTTAAAGCGTCCGTACATCCGTTGGGCTGATGGTTTTATCAATCCAAATCATGACTATTACGAGGTTTTTACAACCGGACAGAATAAAGAGGTCGTAGAGAATCGATATACGGATCATTTAGATGCAATAGAACTTCATAATTTAAGGTTAGTCATTTCTGAAAGTGATTGCGAAAGATATAAAGAAGAAATAGAACGGGAGCACAATCTCGTTCTGGAAGATTTAAATAATTTAATTCAATAATACGATGGCAATAATTGGAACAGTACAAAGTACATGCGCCGAAGAAGGACAAGTCTTTTCCGGTGTTGAAAAGTGCTCAAAGAAAGAGGGGTATACCATTGGTATGTTCGTGACTGATGATAAAGCTCGGTTTCCGGCAGATAGAGAGTTATTTCTTGCAGAATTAGAAGCGAATATAAACTCAGGGAAGTTAATCCCATTGAAAAGCTTTATCGAGAATACAGGAAACGGAGGAGATGTCGCTACAAACGAAATTGGATTTGCAGGTCCTGTGCCCTCGGGATATAATGCCTACAATGAGACATATCGTTTCGAGACAGGAGCAGGGGAATGCTTGTATAAATCTCTCCAAGCTCTAAATCAACAGAAGAAGAGAGTTATCCGTATCGATAAAGACGGATATGTTTTCGGAACTCTTATTCAGGAGGGTGAAACGGTTTCGCTTGCGGGATTCTCTGCCTATTTAGTTATAAGTAGAACAAAAGCTACTTCAAATACGGATATCTATAATCTCGGAGTAATCGCTTATTACGGCGTAAACTACAAGACAGTAGAAGAACCAAATCTTCACGCTTTCGAATTAGGCGAAATACCAGATGGTATCGTAGGTGTATATCTTGAAAAAGGATCAACTGCCGGACTCGCTAAGGTAGTTTCTTCTTGTGGAGGGACAGATTACACCTCGGAGTATGGAACTGAATTTGCGGATGAAACTTTATTTGTGAATGCTTCTGGGGCTAATCCTGAATCAGTAGAATATAATGCGGTTACAGGAACTCTCTTATTTACGCCGACAGGATCATATCGTATACTTGGGGCCACACAGTTGGCAGCTAAGAATATTATAGGATTGGGAGGGATTAATAAATTCACATCATTAGCATGAAATTAACGTATTCGAATGGCACAGTTAGTATATCCGATGATTTTGTAAAGTCCTTTAAGGGAGATAGGGATAAATTCCTTAAATGGGCTGCCGAAAAGCATCAGAATGTACCGGAAAGTTTGTTAAGCGATGCCTTCGATACGGTTAGTCCTCCGAAGGTAAAGAAAGAAAAGAAGGGGGAGCAATAACAGCTCCCTTTTTTAATTGAATAGTATGGGAACAGTAAAGCAAATACGGGATAGATACGGTGATGCTCTTAAAGGTATATCTGAGGTTGTCAGTAAAACCGCTAACGACAATAAAGATGTTTTGCTGTCGCTGAATCGGGATCAGATGCTATTAGGACGCAATAACGCCGGAGATACATTTACTCCGGGATATCTCAATGATCCGTATTTCAAAACTCAGGCAAAAGCGCAAGCTTATAAGAAAATGAAGATCGGTCTGGAGAAACAGCATTCAGGTCGTATGCGATTTTCTAATGTTCAGCTTTACCCGAACAAGGATAGTGATACTCCTAACCTGATAGTCACCGGACCTTTCCAAGATTCGATGTATATAACTCTATCATCGGGTGAATATACTTTAGGATCTACTTACGTCGATGCTTCGGATATAAACGCAAAATATAATAATGCTGTCTTCGGATTGGCTCCCAGATCAAAAGAGTACTTCTATAAATATTGGATACATCCGGCTATAGTGAAATACCTCAAAGAAAAGACAAGAAAACCATGAGTTGTCCTTGTATAAAACGAAAAACAGAAAGCCATAATCAAAAAGTTCGATTAATGGCCATGACAGAATCAAAAGCGGATCAAACAAATTATATAATCTATGAACTTGAAGGAATTATATACTACGATAAAGTATCGTGCTGGCAGAAAGACGGAAGCCAAGGAGAAGCCAAAGAAATCATATCATATCTATGATAGATGCGAAATATGCCCTTTGTCTGTCTATGTTGATGTTATTGAAAATGGAAATCTAAAGGCATTAATTATAAAAGGAAGAGTACCTCAAGAAGAATTGGTACTTGCCCGTACTATGCTGACTATTGAATTCTCGGAGTTATCCGGCAGTTCGCATCTCCAATCAACTATAAATGTCATCCGTCAGATGTATTTACGAAGATCACAAATAGAAGGCTTAAGAATGGCTGCTATACTTATAGACGGAGGGCTGAATGATCAGGCAATGGAGTACTTGAAACCTTATCACATAAAATTAAATAACCCCCTTGATCCGTTAGAAATAGAGAGAGTAATTAAACAGATCGAAGGTAAGATTAAAGGCAAGATCGTCTCATTGCAGGAATTACAGAAGAGATATGATGCTTTAACCGCTAAAACCGATACCGAAAAACCGAAATCAGGTTATTATACTGAAATGCTGACTGTATTAAGTAAATATGTCGGGTTTCATCTATCTAAAGACAAATTAACTGTATCTGAATTTGCTTTATACATGAAGCAATTCAATCAAGAGATGGAACGCTTAAGTAATAAATGATATGGCAAACAACAATAGCGAAAGAATAGATGATCTGGTAGCACCGGAGGCACTAAAACAATTGACTGATTTAGATGACGCATTAGAAAAGTCTTACCAAAGCATGGAGAAACTCTTGAAACCCACTCAGGATGTAGAGAAAGCTTTGTCTAAAGCGGCAATGACATATAAGGATTTGATAGATACTATTGCGAAATATGAATCTATCAGCAGAAGAGTGACTACAAATCAGACTCAAGCTAATCAAACCCAAAGACAAATTATCCAATTACAGGAAAGGATAACTAATGCTTATAGTCAGGAATCATTAGAACTTGAACGAATGCGTCAGGTTATGCTCCAAATAACCCGGACTCGAAGAAACTTAATCCAAGCTGAGCAATCTCAAAGCGGATCATTAGTTCAATTAAGAGCAAATCTTAATTTACTTATTCAGTCTTATGATGCGATGAATGAGAAAACCCGAAATTCTCCATTGGGACAGAGCATGCTTCAAGATATCCAAGAATTGAATAATCAGTTGTTGCAATTGGAAGCTACAACCGGACGAAATCAGAGAAACATTGGTAATTACGCAAGTGGTTGGAATGGATTAAATGTCTCGATACAACAGATAGCACGTGAAATTCCTGCAATGGCTGTTTCTATGAATACATTTTTTATTGCCATATCGAATAATATACCGATGTTGGTCGATGAAATTAACCGATTAAGAGCTGTTAATCTTCAATTAGCCGCAGATGGACAGCAAACAATATCCATTGGAAGACAGATATTAAAGTCTATATTCTCATGGAATATGCTTATAACTGTGGCCGTTACACTGCTTACACTATTTGGGGGAAAACTAGTTAAGTGGGTTGGTGAACTATTCAAGTCGAATGAGGCAATACAGCAAAATATTCAATCTTTATCTGAGTTAAGATCTGCGTATTACAAAGGTATTCAAGATGCCCAAAAAGAAATTGTATCAATGAAGCTCCTATATAAAGCAACTCAAGATACGACTCTGAGCATACAAGATCGAAAGAAAGCGGTTGACCAACTTCAAAAACAATATCCTGCATACTTTGGGAAGTTAAAGGATGAAACAATTCTAGCAGGACAAGCAAGCGGTGCTTATATAAATTTGGCTAATGCGATTATTGCTTATGCTAAAGCTCAGGCATACGAAGATAAGGTTGTCGATTATCAAAAGCAAATTGTTAATCTGGAAGAAAGAAGAGAGCAGATTACTCAGCAACGTACTAAAGCAGTATATGAACTTAACGAAGCGGAAGCTAAGGCAGCTAAAGCCGCGAATGTTAGATCCGGTTCACCCACGCCCGGAGTTGGTTCTATGAATGCTAATAGAAATGTAGATATCGCTCGGCAAAACCTTGCTATTGTAGATTCTACTATTGAAGCGATAAACCAAAGAATAGATCAACTAGGCCAAAAGAGTGAAGATATGTCATCCAAAATAAATTTCGGTGATTTATTGAATGATCCATCAAATCCTTTGCCGAAAGCGGACAATAGTGCGTCTAAACAACTTGACGATGAACTAAAAGCAATTCAAGACCTGCAAGAGTTGAGAATAAAAGTTGTTACTGATGCAAATAAACGATTGTCCGATGATGATAAAATGTCCTACGAACAGAGATTAGGGTATCTGAACGATTATATTTCTTCTGCGAAAGAAGGTATAGATGAACAGGCAAAAAATCAAATATCGAATCTAAAGAAGTCCGAAATGACTGAAAAGGCTTATACTGCATCAGTGACATTGATTAACGAAAAAGCTTCGGAAGAGAGGATAAAAATAGATCAGGAATCAGCTAAAATTAGAGAATCTATCCAAAAGGACTATGCCGAAAGGATTATTAAAGATACACAAGATCGTATTACCAATGTTTCTCAGATTATAGAACGTGCCGAAAATGCAGAAATGCAGAATCTGGCTTCTGCTTATAAACGAGGAGAACTGACAACTAAGCAATACGAAGATAAGAGGATAGAGACGACAAGGCGTGCTGCAATGGATCGGATGGATGCTGAAATATCATCATTAGAAGAACTATTGAACAGAACAGGTATAACTGAAGATCAGAAGTTGCAAATATCAAAACAGCTGGCAGATGCCCGATTGGACTTTGAAAAATATGTCAATGAAGCAATAATATCTGATGAAGAAAAAGCGGCTGAAAAAAGATTGCAAATAGAACAGCAGCTATCAGATAAGAGAAAAGAATTATTGCAAGCATCTATGGAATTGATATCAGCTCTATTTTCCGCTCAAACTGAAAGCCAGTTAGCGGCACTGGATAAACAATCGGAAGCCAACGATGATTATTTCAGTGAACAGGAGGATAAAATAGAGCGGTTAGCAGATGCCGGAGCGATATCCGATGAACAAGCCGAAGCCAGAAAAGAAGCTTTAGCCCAACAGCAAAAAGAACGAGAGTTGGCTTTGGAGCAACAAAAGAAGGAAATAAACCAAAGGCAGGCTAAATTCGAAAAGGCTCAGGCGATAGCTAAGATTGCAATTGATACAGCTGTCGCTATTATGGCAGCATGGAAGAATCCTTTTTCGGCACCTGCCCTTATACCTACTATTATTGCTTCGGGGGCTATTCAGATTGCGACTGTTTTAGCTACTCCTATTCCCGAATATGCAAAAGGTACTGATGATCACAAAGGGGGATTAGCTGTTGTCGGTGATGGTGGACGATCTGAGCTTGTTATCACACCCGATAATAAGATGTATAAAACACCGTCACGAAGTACGCTCGTTGATCTTCCTGCCGGATCTCAGGTTATGCCCGACTTTAACAAGGCTATTCTGGCAATGTCGATGCAGCAACTTATAACACCTATACTTGATAATAAAACCATTGTTATCGCTGAAAACGAAAGGCAAATAGAGCTTGCAGCTCAGAATAATAAGCTACTATCGAATATGGGAGGTCAGATAGTAAGGGCAATAAGAAATACAAATAGAAACAACTCATTAATCAGATACTAATATGAATAGTATAGAGCAATTGCGATCTGATCTGATCAGAAAAGAACTCAATTACACAAGTAAGGTCGGACGTTTCTTTCATAGGTTAGTAAATGGTAAACTACAATCACCATTTACGACACCGCCTATGCTTAGATATACATTAAGCGATCCCGATAAGATAGACGGTTATGTCAGTGTTATG
Organism: Indolivaga capnocytophagoides DSM 22835; assembly: GCF_000426485.1. Classification (GTDB taxonomy): domain Bacteria; phylum Bacteroidota; class Bacteroidia; order Bacteroidales; family Dysgonomonadaceae; genus Dysgonomonas_A; species Dysgonomonas_A capnocytophagoides. The sequence goes on along the minus strand of NZ_AUFL01000027.1, from coordinate 3,736 downwards.
TACACCGGGAGATATTCTACGATTGTAGACGGTCATCAAGTTACAATAATTGATCCTGATTGGGATACTTATATGGTAGAACTTGGAAACATAGCATTGCCTATGGCTCGTAATTTCATTGCCAAGCTGTGCATGTTCGGTAATGCGTATATGACATACCATCGGGATAGTTATCAGCTTTTGGGATATTATAAAGCTCCTGATGAATATACCGCCGAAAACCCATTGCGAGAATATTGGGGTGTTTTGCCCGAAAAAACCAATTATATACTGATCCCTGTTTATAAGCCGGCTTTACTCGATAATATCAAAAACATTACATTATCGGTTATTGATTTCTTAGAATGGGATATAACGGACTTTATCCACTCTGATACTGAGTTATTGATCAAAGAAACACGGGTTGATACATCAGGAGTAACCAAAGAGGGTACTAACCACTTGAAATTAGTAGGAATAGCCAAAACATTCGTTGAAGAAGTATTCAAAATGAGCGGATTTCGTTCCCGTATGCAGTATAATGTATATAAACGTAAGCCTGTGGGGCGTGAATATGAGTTGATCAAGACCGAAAGAATGGACTTCCAATCTATTGTTATAACACAAACTACGGCAGAAGTACAAGGTCGTGATATGGAATTAACGGAACTTCTGAAATCCAACGGAAAGACAAAGTATGATATTCCCGTATCGGAACTTAGAGACGGTTATAAATGGTTATACAATCGTGTGACTATGGAAAATAGAGGTAATTATGAAATACCTGTAGGCAAAGATTACTCTTTTAATACATCTGTAAAACCATTTGCTCAGCCTTATATTTCCCTCGTATCGTCAGAAATGACTCCGGGTACTGCTGAACACGACATGAAAAGTCAGGAATCCGGAGATCCTAGCAGTGATAAGTTTTTCTTTGAGGCAGATGATATTGTTAATATATCACTAAATATGGATTTTATTATCAGAAGAAATAATTATGGAACTTCCACTGATTATTCGGGAAAAGTAATATTGATAAAGAATAATGATACCGATAATCCTCTAAAAGAATACATGTTTGTATACAAAGGGCAAGAGGATGAGTCACAGGAAAATGGAGGAACAGAGCCGATAGAAGTTTTCGAAGCTATTGTCAAAGAAACAGTGAGTATACCTCTAGTCAAGGGCGATAAGTTATCAATCTGTGTCAGGACTCCGCTAGGATATTATGACTCAATATTTACTTCTGAGTTCAACGAACTAAAGATAGTTTACACATCAAAAGGTTCTCCTATCACTATGGATGTTATTACTCCTGATAAATTAGCGAACTCTCTATTGAAGAAAATAACGAATGCCGGGAATAAATATCAATGTGAGTTCGATTGGGGCGACTTGGAGTATAAACCGATGTTTTGTGCCGCTGAGACTATTCGAGGGTTCAGTTCTGCTAATTTCCATGGATCAATGTCTGATTTCATGGAATGGATGAAAGTTATGGGTTATGAATATGTAGTAGAGGACTATCAGGTAAGATTTGCTCCTAGAGATTCTTTTTATCAGCCTGAAACGACAACTTTAGATTTAGGGCGTTATTTGGTAGACTGGCAGATAGAGGGAATTGATGATTTTGCTTATACTTCCGTTCAGGTTGGTTACGACAAACAAGATTATGAATCGGCAAACGGACGTTTTGAAATGAATGGTACATTCGAATACAGTACAGAGTATAGTAGTGCTGTTGAGAACCCTCTTAAACTTATATCCCCGTATCGGGCTGATGCTATCGGCATAGAATTATTATGTTGGGAACGAAAATCAACAAATACAGATACTTCTTCAGATAATGATGTGTTTGTTATCGCTATGACTGAGAATGAGAATAATTATACGGTGTATGAGGGGTTAGTGTATAGCCCTATTGATGCCTATAATAAGGATAAAATAAATCTATTTAATGCTATACTTAATCCTGCATATTTGGTTAAGCGTAACGAGAGCCTGATAGGAATAACGGCTCCTAAATTGAGGTATGCTAGTACAACAAATAATAGAAGCGTTAAAGTGTTTGATCCAAATGACGAAAATAACCCAACAAATATATTTTCAGATATAGATATAACGAAAAAGTTATTCGAAGGATATTTGTATAAGTTCTCTACTGCTTATCTATTGAATCTACCTAACAGTTATAATTGGAATGGTTTAGTCCGATTTTCGGTTGACGGAGTAGTTATGAAAGGATATATCCGGTCTATTGTGAAAGATTACTTTAGACAATCCGCTACTGATTGGGAACTATATGCTTACATCGAATAGGCAAAGGGAGCATTGCTCCCTTTTTTCTTAATTAACTATAGTGTATTCTGTATTGTCTCGGGTGAACTCAAAACCAAAGGATATAGTATTCTCGTCTTTTATTGAAAACAATGTCCCCGACTGATTACCTTCGTAATTTTCTAACCATATGTAGTTCTCTTTAACCCAATAACTGCCTATAGAACCGGGCAGATCAGCCAATTTGATTTTTGTTCCCCCAACTACTTCATATTTTCGATAAGATTTGTCAGCCCCGAATATATAAACGTAAAAGTGTCCTGCAGTCTTAAAATTATTCCACTGTCCAACTAAAAACGCTTCTTTCTGAGCATCAGTTAGACCTTCTTCTTTTTTATCGTCATCATCGCTAGAGCATGCGATAAACAAAGGAAATAATAGTAGTATAGTTAGTAGTTGTTTCATTGTTAGTTTTTTTCTTTTAACGATATAGATATGTTCGCTATAACTGTGAGAAAGAAGTACAACCCGATAGACGAAACTAATGTTCCCAGCGTAATAGCAAGCCCAGTCGGATTAAATATATATTCCACGAGATATTTTGTTTGCGGTAAGTCAATAAAAATAGATGTAAACCCTAGTATCCCGCTTATGATAATTCCTACAATTAAAATAATAACAGCAATGACTTTTAACCCTTTCTCATCTTGGATGTTGATATTCTTTTTTGTTTCCATAATATAGTTTGCTTTAGTTTATTTCTTTATAATAATTTATATACCTAATATTTTCGTCTCCTATTCCGATAATGACCTTCTACATAAGATCCGTCTTTTCGATAATGCCCTTTTACGTATCCACCACCTCCTGATCGAAATCCTTTCCTTCGAGTTGGCACGGCTATTTTTAGTATCGCCACGAGTATAATTAAGATAATAATAAATACTATCATGTTAGTCAATTGTATTATTCAGTTTTATCACCTCTATTATCTTTTAAAATATCGGAGATTGAATTGATTTTATAGGTATTTCGTTTGGGTGTATATCTATATACAGTGGTTGTGCGAGGGCAATATATCCCGAGTGTTATAATAGATAATAAGCCGTCTGTAAAAGTGTTCTGGGATTTAATCATATAATTCTTATTATTCTTGGTATATCTCGCAATGTTTTCTGCATTACTCGCATTATATAGCCCCCAGAACAAAATATTGTCTTTGTATTTTCCTATTTCATAATCAGAAGAATACTCGTCAGCATTACCATGTAATGTCTTTGTAGTATAGCATGATGTTAGAGATAGTGTAAATATAAGGACGAAAAGAAGGTTTGACTTTCTCATATTAATAGTTTGCTTTGTTTGTTCCGCAAACTTAACAATTCCTTTCTTATTTTCCCTTAATATCCGTTAAAAGTTTCTCCTATTAAATAACTAATATGTTGGTAACTGATCTATTTATTTAGAATGAATCTAAATA
>NZ_AUFL01000026.1 GCF_000426485.1 Indolivaga capnocytophagoides DSM 22835 | reverse complement strand
ATGCTACCCCTCGACTTGCATGTGTTAGGCCTGTCGCTAGCGTTCATCCTGAGCCAGGATCAAACTCTTCTTTGTATATCTTTTTTTATATTCTCAGAATTATTCTAACCTTTATTATTGACTCTAGGTATTGACTTAGAGTTGATACCGGTCGTAAGACCGTATCACCCGTCTAATGCTATATTTTTTTGTTCCTTTTCAAATCTTTCAAAGATCGCTTCTTTTATTTTTCGCTTCTCTTAGTGACCGTCTCTCGGTCTTAAAGCGAGTGCAAAAGTAGTCCCTTTTACTATACACTCCAAATATTTTTATGCCTTTTTTTAAAATATTTTTATGCCTCCTTTACAACAACATTATTTACAACTACTTAGAATTATATCTTTTTTTAAAAAAATTAGTACACTGATGTAGGAAACCAGAAAAACCGCTCCAATAAAAGAATACAATGCCAATCTCATTTTATCGCAGATCTATTATCTTTAATAAAAAATCTATGACATTAGATTTATATTTGCTTATATATTCTTTCGAAACCTTTTATACTATCTTTGCATTAATGTTAAGGTCTATGACCTTTTTATTGTTTTAAATAGTGTACATCAAGAAATAAAAATTTTATCTATACTATAAAGCGATCGACTATCGATAACTTTACTTATACTTATATATATTGATTTAATACAGAATGGGAAGCTTCAATTTTCGATTTATTTTCAAAACCATCGGATTCTTACTTATCATAGAGTCTCTTTTGTTGATGATATCGGCTGCGATCTCTTTTTATTATCATGAACTCAGTGGTGATGCATTTCTCATTAGCGGATCTATAACTATAGTTGTAGGTATAATGCTTCGCTTATTAGGAGTAGAACCTCGCGAAAAACCAATAGGAAAACGAGAAGGTTTTCTTTTGGTATCTATTTCATGGGTTATACTATCCGCTTTCGGTATGCTCCCATTCTGCATAAGTGGCGTAATACCTAAAATAAGTGATGCATATTTCGAAACGATGTCAGGCTTTACAACCACCGGCTCCACTATTATACCCAATGTTGATGTTATTCCTTTAGGGCTTTTGTTCTGGCGATGCCTCACTCAATGGGTCGGCGGCCTTGGTATTGTGGTATTCGCATTAGCCGTACTGCCGATTATCGGGGGAAATGCCTCATTTTTATTTGATGCCGAAACTACAGGAATAGTTCGTGAGCGGTTTCAACCTAGAATAACTCAAATAGCGAAAAGACTATTGTTTACCTATATATTCATAACTGCCCTTATAACCATACTTTTATGGATTGGACCTATGAATTTATTCGATGCAGTGTGCCATGCATTATCAACTGCTTCGACAGGAGGGTTCTCGACCAAACAGGCTAGTATAGCTTATTGGAACTCTCCCTATATAGAATATGTAATAAGTATATTTATGGTTGTGGGAGGAATTAACTTCTCGCTACTATACTTTTTATTAAGAGGAAAACCGAAAAGATTGCTCCAAGACGAAGAAGTCAGATGGTACTTTGGCATTTATCTATCGTTCACGATTATAATATCAGTAGGACTGGTTCTTTCCGGACAGATCGATATAGCAGAAAACGCTTTCCGAACTTCCCTCTTTCAGGTAACATCCGCTATAACTACCACAGGATTCTCTACAGCAGACTTTACAAGTTGGGGCCCTTTCTATATGTTCCTTATCTATCTGCTGATGATGATTTGTGCCTGTGCCGGCTCGACATCGGGAGGTATAAAAGTAATCCGTGTAGTTGTTCTGTTTAAAAATGCAATCAACGAATTTAAGCGTCAAGTACATCCTAATGCAGTACTGCCCGTTCGGGTTAATAATCAGGTATTGCCTGTGGATATCGTTACTAAAATATTAGCTTTCATCTTCCTTTACCTTCTGATTTTGTTTGTCAGCTTTCTGGTATTATCTATAACGGGGATAGGCTTTGAAGATTCTATAACAGCATCGGTTTCGTGTATGGGAAATGTAGGATTGGGAAGCCTCAGCGAAAGCGGGCATTTTGCAAATATATCGGATACTGCAAAATGGTATTTATCATTTCTCATGCTAACCGGACGCCTTGAACTATTCACCGTTTTATCTTTATTTATGCCTGCATTTTGGCGAAAATAAAATCAATGTATAATATCTGACAAATCACCTCTTATGAAAAAATATCTTCTGATAATACTCTCCTTATTTTATGTGTACAGCTTCTATGGACAAGAGAAGCAAAAAGTGAGTTTGCTATTTGCAGGGGATGCCATGCAGCATAAGTCACAACTAGATGCAGCCCGTGTCAAAGGTGGAGGCTATGATTATTCTAAATACTTCAATCAAATAAAAGACCAAATAGACTCGGCAGACATTTCAATTGTCAATTTCGAAACGACATTACCGGGGAAAGCTTATACCGGATACCCAAATTTTGGATCTCCTGATGAATTTGCTTATGCTTTGAAAGATGCAGGATTCGATGTATTTCTCACTGCAAATAATCATTGTCTGGACAAAGGTAAAAAGGGTATCGAACGAACTATTATGATGCTCGACTCGATGCAGGTCAAGCATTTGGGCACATATGTCAATGAGGAAAAGAAAAATGTTCTTTATCCGATGATGATTGTAAAGAATGATATCAGAATAGGTATGCTTAACTATACTTATGACACAAACGGCATACCGATACAAGCTCCCAATATTGTTAATCTGATAGACAAAAAACAAATTGTCTCAGATATAGATATGTTAAAGCGAATGCAACCAGATATCATAGTAGCCAATATGCACTGGGGTGAAGAGTACAAGTTAAAGCCCAGCACCGAACAAAAGGCATTAGCCGACTTGCTCATCAAAAACGGAGTAAGGCTTATTATTGGCTCTCATCCTCATGTCGTTCAACCTATAGATATACGGCAAAACGGCGATTCAATAGAAAACATAATAGTTTACTCTCTCGGGAATTTCATATCCGGAATGAAAGCTGTCAACACCGATGGTGGAATGATTGCCCGAATTAACATAAGCAAAGATGATAAAGGAAATGTAACAATAGACAGCTGCTCTTATTCTCTGGTATGGGTATATAAACCTTTAGAAAATGCCAAATTACAGTTTCAACTTATTCCAATAGAGAAATACGAAAATAAGACAGGTGAAGAGAAAATAGGCAAAATGTCTTTCGATAAAATGAGTGCTTTCGCTAAAACCGCGCGAAAGACAATAGAAAGTCTTTGGCCAAAGTCTTCGGCTGTTATATCAGGAGAAGATTCGTCACCCCGTAAAAATTGATTAACTTTGTGCTTCTCTAAAAGAAAAGCAAAACAATATACATAAAATAAAATGGCACAGAAAATCATTCTGACTGGAGACAGACCAACAGGTGCACTACACTTAGGACACTATGTAGGATCTTTGAAAAAAAGAGTCGAATTGCAAAATACCGGCGAATACAAACAATATATCTTAATAGCCGACCTGCAAGCTCTAACCGATAATGCGGAAAACCCAGAAAAAATCCGTGAAAATATCATGGAAGTAGTATTGGATTATCTGGCTGTAGGCCTTGATCCGGAAAAAACCACTTTCCTTATCCAATCTTGTATTCCCGCACTGTACGAACTGCCGATGTACTATTCGAATTTAGTAACGATGGCTCGTTTGGAACGTAATCCGACTATTAAAACAGAAATACAGTTGAGAAACTTCCAACGGGATATTCCGGTAGGATTCATGACTTACCCCATTAGTCAGGCTGCTGATATCACAGCGTTTAAAGCTCAGTATGTACCTGTTGGAAACGACCAGCTGCCTATGATCGAGCAAACACGTGATATCGTTTCAGCATTCAACCGTATATACAAAGAAATTCTGGTAGAACCTAAAGCTATACTTCCCGATAATGTTACAGCTCAACGTCTTGTCGGAACAGATGGAAATGCTAAAATGAGTAAATCTCTTGGGAACTGCATCTATCTGAAAGACAAAGAAGACGTAATCAAAAAGAAAGTAATGGGAATGTTTACAGACCCTAACCACTTACGTGTCGAAGATCCCGGAACGGTAGAAGGCAACCCCGTATTTACTTACCTTGATGTATTCTCTACCGAAGAACTATTCAAAAAGCATTGCTCCGATTATGCCACACTTGACGAAATGAAAGATCACTATCGCCGTGGAGGTTTGGGTGACGTTAAGATCAAACGAGTACTGAACGACATCATGCAAGACATTTTACGTCCGATCAGAGAACGCCGTGAAGATTATGAACAACGCAAACCCGAAGTTTTCAAAATGATCGAAGACGGAACAAAAGCGGCTATCGAATATACTAACCAAACTTTAGCTGAAGTTAAAGCGGCTATCGGTATCGATTACTTCGCAAGCCAATCTTTTCAGGATATGTTTATCAATAAGTAAAAGATCTCTTTTCAATATAATAAAGGATGGGCTTCGGTTCATCCTTTTTCGTCAGGGCTCTCCCTCCTACTTCTCTAAACTCTTCGACAATATAAAGTACACAGGAAAACAAGGTACGCTCTCGTTATGGTATCGGTCAGATGCTGTTACAAAATAGTATACTCCCCGTTCAGTATCTTCTGTTTCCAGCCGGACTTTAGTAGAATGAATACCTGTCATTACGATTGAACGTACATCTTTCGTATCGCAATTCTCCGAATCTGTTTCGTAAATAGTATAAGTCTGCGCCTCGTTATTATCGGCAGGTTGCCACTCTATAGTCGTATATCCTTCAGAATCTCTGTATACCTGCATATTAAGAGGCGAATTAGGAGCTTCATTATCCAGCCATGTCAATGGTGGTAACTTAGCCGGATACACATAGTATGTGTTTAATCTGTCACGTATGCCTTTCAAATTATCTAATACATTTGCCGCACGATAAAATGCCTGCCCTCTGCTTTCACTCTTACGGGTATAATCAATCTGTCGGGTTATATCCTCCGGTTTCCAATCCCCTTCTGACGGCAGCAGGCGGTAAATACCCAGACCGGGAACGACCATGCGTCCTTCGCTCATACTGATCCAATCATCGACATATTTGTCAAAATCTGTTTCATTATAGTATAACATCGGATAAACAGCATCCATCATTCCGGTCTTAAGCCACATTCCGGCATCCTGATGTACACTTTCGTAAGCAGTCCAGCGTCCACGCATCGGATCGAGATTACGGTAACGCCCGATCGGGCTGCAACTGATCTGAACCCATGGCTTTTTCTTTTTCACCAAGTCATGTACTCCCGTTACCAGTGCTGTGATATTATCCCGTCGCCATTCCTTTAAAGACTTTCCTCCTCCGTATTTATTGAAAGTATCTTTATCGGGAAACTTAACTGCCGATTCCGGATAGCGGATATAATCAAACTGTATACCATCTATATCGTAATTGCTGACAATCTCATCGACAATTTTCAGTAAATAATCTTTCGTTTCGGGATTCCCCGGATCAAGATACCACTCACCCATATGCAGTTTAGTCATCTTCGGATACTTAGCTACAACAGAATTCCGCCCCTGAGCTTTTACTTGTTTAGGTGTACCAAGCGGAAAAGTAACAACCCACGCATGGCATTCGATTCCCCTTTTATGGCATTCTTCGATAGCATAAGCAAGCGGATCGTAAGCAGCATATGCACCTACCGAAATATCTTTCTGAAAATAAGGGCTCCAAGGTTCTATTTTCGACTTATAAAAAACATCCCCCCTGATACGTGCCTGAAAGAATATGGTATTTATATTAGCCTGCTGTAATTGATCGAGCAAACGACGAAGTTCTTTCTTCTGTTCGTCCGGAGTTTTTCCGGGCGAAGGCCAATCAAGATTCCAATTTGTCGTAAACCAAACAGCTCTGACCTCTTCCGGTTTATTCTGAGCATGTAAGGGAAAGAAAAACAGACTAAGAGTACACTGTATAAATAGTTTTTTGAATAACCGCATAAAAGAAAATTAAGGTCGAAGACCTATTTATTACTTGAGCAAGTATAACATACTAAACTTGTTATAACTTAAAAACATATCATTGAAACTTTCATTCACGTCGAAGAACGCACCCTATTTACGGCAATGACAATCAACAATATGATCATCAACATAACCCGTTGCCTGTAAGAAAGCATAACAAATGGTGGTTCCGAAAAACTTAAATCCGCGCTTCTTCATATCCTTACTTATCGCATCCGAAATATCAGTCGAAGCAGGAGCTTCCGCCAATGTCTTCCATTTATTTACAATCGGCTTGTGATCCGGAAAAAATGAGAGTAAGTATTTACTGAAACTTCCGAATTCTTTCTGAACGTCAATAAACGCACGGGCATTAGTTACTGTTGCTTTTATCTTCAGACGATTACGAATAATCCCTTCAAAAGATGCCAGTTTTTCCATTTCTTCATCGGTAAAATTCACCACTTTGCGAACATCAAATCCGGCAAAAGCTTTTTTATATCCCTCCCTCTTGCGAAGGATGGTAATCCAGCTCAATCCGGCCTGGGCACTTTCCAATACTAAAAACTCGAACAAGACATCGTCATCTGTCACAAGTTTACCCCATTCTTCGTCGTGGTATTTTATATAAAGAGGATCGGTTCCACACCAACCGCAGCGTACGATAGTTGATTCCATATTTTTATCTTTGTCCCTAAATCGGACTGTAAATATACGACTAAGTAACAGAAAGATTTTAATATTTGTTCAATTTCATTGGTCATTTTACTTGACCCTGCATAACCTAAACAAGTTTAGCTCTGCTCTCGCTGCTTTAAATGTTCATTTATATTGTCCCATCAGATTTTACAGTTTCCGAATTCCCCTCTCTGTTTTATTCTTTTCCTTACCTATTTACACGTTATTCTATTTTTAACTAAAATAAAAAAGTAACAAAGGTTCCATCTTTCCAACCATTTTATGGAGTAACCTTTTTTTTATCACCTATCGAATGTGGGATCGTAAGCATCAAAGTCTGTCTCTGCCTCCGGGGAATCAGACTTGACTTTGAGTGCTTTTCGCCTTTCTTTCATTTCTTCTTCCGTGTAATTACCGCTTCCATTATCTTGTAAGAATTGAAGTTGATCGGCTGCCTCTTGATTCTGAACTATGATTTCCCAGGGTACACGAATATTTTCTACCTTCTCTTCAATTTCTCCTTCTTTAGCCATTGCCATTTTCAGTGTCTTTTCATCTGCAGAGTATTCTTTCATGGTTACCGTTTTTCCGGTCAGGTATATTTCACCGTACTCATCTACTGCATATTTATAACGGGTGGTAGTTACGGTATAGCCGTTCTCTAATCTTTGTTTGAGGATTTTTCGGGCTTTTTGAGCCAGCCTTTCGTCACGACCTGCACGCGCATCATCTATCATTTCCTTGAAGTCGGAATATTTGCGTACCCACTGATAGAATGTTTTACGGCTGATGCTGTACATCGCGCAGATTTCACCCAATGTATATTCATCCTGTTCTATTGCGTCTGCTATTTTCTTGCCTAGTTGTTCTGTGTATTTTGCCATAATTATAAAGTGTTTTTTCCTTATAGATAAAATTTCAGAAAACAGGAGAGCATATCTTCTTCGTTTCTTTTAGGCAACAAAAAGGTCTAAAACCTTAAATTGCAGATAAAAGTTTTAATTATCTTTGCATAACGAAAAAACAAAAAGATCCCTACCGTTTATTTTATGAAAACTGATATTGAAATTGCCAGAAGCATTGATTTAAAGAAGGTTATTGATATTGCTAAACAAATTGACATTGATGAAGACCATGTACATAATTATGGTAAATACATGGCGAAAATACCATATTCGCTGATTAATGAACAGCAGATATCTCAGAGCAATCTTATCTTAGTAACAGCCATAACCCCCACAAAAGCCGGAATAGGCAAAACAACAGTATCAATAGGTCTTACTCTCGGACTAAACAAAATCGGCAAAAAAGCAGTCGTAGCACTCCGTGAACCATCACTGGGGCCTTGCTTCGGGATGAAAGGCGGAGCTGCCGGAGGAGGATACGCACAGGTACTGCCGATGGAAGATATAAACCTGCACTTTACAGGCGACTTTCATGCGATAACTTCGGCTCACAATATGATCTCGGCTTTGCTCGATAATTACTTGTACCAAAACAGATCTACTGGAAAAGGACTAAAAGAAATACTATGGAAAAGAGTACTCGATATAAACGACCGTAGTTTACGTTATGTGGTAACAGGTCTGAGAGGTAGTGCCAACGGCATCCCTTCCGAATCGGGTTTCGATATAACTCCGGCTTCGGAAATCATGGCGATTCTCTGTCTGTCGAAAGACATCGAAGATCTGAGACGCCGTATTGAAAAGATCATTCTCGGATATACATACGAAAACGAGCCTTTCACTGTGAAAGATCTGGGTATAGCCGGTTCAATTGTTGTACTGCTTAAAGATGCCATTAATCCGAATCTGGTGCAGACAACCGAACACAATCCGGCAATTGTACACGGAGGGCCTTTTGCTAATATCGCACATGGCTGCAACTCGGTAATAGCAACCAAAGTGGCACTAAGCCATGCAGACTATGTGGTAACGGAAGCGGGATTCGGAGCAGATCTGGGTGCAGAAAAGTTCTTTAATATCAAATGCCGTAAAGCGGGGTTAACACCCAAATTAACGATCATTGTAGCATCGGCACAAGGGCTGAAAATGCACGGTGGAATAGCTCAGGAAGATATTAAAAATGAAAATATCGAAGGTCTTAAAAACGGATTGGCTAATCTCGATAAACATATCTCAAATATGAAATCCTTCGGACAGACCGTTATCGTGGCTTTCAATAAATACGGAACCGATACCAAAGCCGAAACCGATCTTGTTATAGAGCACTGCAAATCTCAGGGAATAGCTATAGCGATAAATAAAGCCTACTCCGATGGTGGAGAAGGAGCTGTTGATCTGGCCAATCTGGTGGTAGAAACAATAGAAAACAATCCTTCGGGAGAGTTAAACTTTACTTATCAAGACTCTGACTCGATACAGACAAAAGTCGAAAAAGTAGCTAAACAAATATACGGAGCATCATCTATCGAGTACAGTGCCGCCGCACGCAAAATATTGAAATTGGTACAAGGCACCGAAATAGAACATTATCCGGTCTGTATAGCCAAGACCCAATATTCGTTTTCGGACGACCCGAAGGCGTATGGTGTGGCAAAAGATTTCGGACTGACTATCAATGATATTGTCATCAACAACGGAGCCGAATTTGTTGTTATAGTAGCAGGGCCTATTATGCGTATGCCGGGATTACCAAAAGTACCACAGGCTAACCATATAGATCTCGCAAATGGATTGATAGAGGGACTTAGTTAAGCCTGATCAACATCTTGTAGGGGCGTATAATTATACGCCTTCAATAAATAACAGGCGAAAGATTTTTCGCCCCTACAACGTCAAAAGATATAAATTTATGAAAAGAACACTTTACCTTGTTTTTCTGCTGCTGGCATGTTGTAGTGCTAGCCAAGCTCAGGTTAGCTATACAAAGCAGGATTCGTTGATTTTCGATAAGTATGTCACTTCTCTCAAGTCACAATCCAATCTACCGATAAACGAACTCGTTGTAAAGACAGCTCTGTTCTTTCAGAACACACCGTATGTTTCGCACACTCTGGAGAAAAGCGATCAGGAGCGATTAGGAGTAAATCTGCGTGAATTTGATTGTACAACCTTTGTTGAATCCTGTATGGCTCTGAGCCGCACCATCAAATCGGGGGCTCCTACATTCTCCAACTTTTGCAAACAGCTTCAGAACATACGCTACCGCAATGGCATTATTCAGGATTATTCATCGCGACTCCATTACATGACAGACTGGGTGTATGAGAATCAGAAACACGGGCTATTTAAAGACGAAAGCAAAGACTTAGGAGGTATTCTCGACGACCGTAAAATCAATTACATGTCATCACACCCCAATTCTTATACAATTCTAAAGAAGGACAGCGAAATGCTTCGGAAGATAGTAGCAGCCGAACAAAATATAAACAAACGCGGAGGACATTATGTAGTCCTCAAACAAAATATAGGCAGTCTTTCCGACCGCATCAAAGACGGAGATATACTGATATTCGCAACAAGTATTGCCGGACTCGATTATACTCATATAGGTTTTGCTTATCATACAGCAGGCAAGCTCACCTTCATACATGCATCGAGCAAAGCCGGCAAAGTATGGATTGACAGTAATTCTCTTGTTGCATACTGTAATAAACAGACAAGAGGCACAGGTATTACAGTATTGCGCCTTAACGAATCAAAATCGAAGAAATGAATAAAGAGATATTTTTACGTATGAGCAGCTGGTCTCAGCTATTCTTCCTTCTGCTTTTCAGTTTCACAGGCCTCCTTCTGAGTATTGTCTTTATTAGCATTCTGGCTCCAGTCATGGGAGGAATAGATTCTCTTAACTTCATTCGTGTAATGCAGGTGTTCCAATCCGTATTCATTTTTTTGGTTCCGGCTCTGCTGTGCGCTTATCTTTTTAATGAAGACGGATGGCAGTACCTCAAGATAAAGAAAGCTGTTAATCTGAAAGTGTTGATCTATTCAATCATTCTGATAGTAGCCATCCAGCCGCTTATATCCTTCACTGGATACTATAATAAAATGATGACACTGCCCGAATCGCTTTCGGAACTCGAACAATCCATGCAGGCTATGGAAAACTCTGCGGCTGCCTTATTGGAACGCCTGATGGCAGATCATTCTCCCGATGTGGTGATTGCTAACTTTATAGTTATAGCAGTGGCTGCCGGCATTACCGAAGAATTTTTCTTTAGGGGATCATTACAGCAATTAGTAAAAAAAATATGCCACAACCGACATGTCACTGTTTGGATTACAGCATTTATCTTTAGCTTTATACACTTCCAGTTTTACGGGTTCGTTCCACGTATGCTGTTAGGTGCTTTATTGGGATATATCTTCCTTTGGTCGGGCAACCTTTGGATTCCGGTTATAGTACATACATTAAATAATGCTCTGAGCGTGGCTCTATACTATAAGTTCCACTCGACACCGGTATATGACCGGCTCGAAAGTTTTGGAACAGGAAACACCGTCTGGGCAACAGTGGCCAGCATAGCTGTAACGGGAGTTATTTTATCTTTATTATCAAGGGAATACCAGCGGAACAATCCTGAAGAATTTACAATATAAAGTCTCTGGCTTTATATTACTTAATAAGGTAAGGTTTGGAAATATTGAAAAAAAAGGACGGATTAGGGTATTTAATAAAATGGATCATCAGGTTGGGTGATATTATCACTATTAATCTGACAATTATTGTACTCGGTTGGCTGATTCCTGTATCTATTTCGAACCAGCCGCAGCTTGTTGAAACTTTTCTTCTGATCAACCTGGTTTATTTCATCACGGCAAACCTTATCCCTCTGCAGTTTCTCCAAGGACATATCGTATTCTTCGATAAGATCATACAAAAAAGCCTGAGCTTTATAACTCTATATTATATATTACTTTCAGCAGGGCTTTTTCTCTTCCGTATTGGAAGCCTCGATTTTCTCAATTGGATATTATATTACTTCGGCATAGCATTTATATACTTACTGTGGCATATAATAGTACGGAGTGCGCTCAAATGGAACAGACGTAGGGGACACAACTACAAAAGAATCATCATCGCCGGAACCGGGAAAGGAGCTATAGGTATTTTCAATGAACTGAAATCGAGTGTTTACGGATATAAGATACTAGGTCAATTCGGAGACAATCCGATCACCGAATGCAAAGAGCTTGGATATCTGGGACGAACTTCCGATATTCAACAATTCTGTGCAGATAATAATGTCGATGAGATTTATTGTTCATTACCCAATAATGCTGAAACCGAGATTATTCAGCTCGTAAACTTTGCGGAACGCAACATGATCCGATTCTTTCTGATCCCCGATTTCTACGGATACATCAAACGCAAACTTGTATTGCACTCCCTTCAATCGATCCCAGTTATCGCCATACGTCCCGAACCATTACAGAAAATCTATAACCGCATTCTAAAGCGGGCTTTCGACATAGCCTTCTCCCTAATTGTAGTCATCACCATACTTCCGGTTGTGCATATCGTATTCGGGCTGCTGATCAAGCTAACATCCAAAGGACCCATTTTATTCAGGCAGCAACGCACAGGATTACACGGCAAGGTATTCACCTGCTATAAATTCCGCACAATGGTTCTGAATGAAGAAGACAATAGCCAAACAACATGGAGAAAAGATCCCCGAATCACTGCCGTAGGTGCATTCATGAGAAGAACAAGCATCGATGAACTTCCGCAATTTATCAATACACTGATCGGTAATATGTCGGTAGTTGGGCCTCGTCCGCATATGATCCAGCAGACAGATTTGTACAATCAACTGATAGACCGCTTCATGATCCGGCATCTCATCAAACCCGGGATAACCGGATGGGCTCAGATATCGGGCTACAGAGGTGAAACCCGTACGATAGAACAAATGGAGAGCCGATTCAAGAAAGACGTATGGTATCTCGAGAACTGGTCTTTTGCTTTAGACATTAAGATTATCGCTGTAACGATTTATCAACTCATCAGAGGAGACGAAAATGCCTTCTAGCCATTTACTTAATACCTCGGGTATTCAATGCTGCACGATACTTATTAGCATTTATGACATGCTCGGCATGAGTCACTGCAAAATTATGACGCCCCGAGAAGTCTTCTTTAGCACACATGTAAAGGTAGTTATGTTTGGTTGCACTCAGTACGGCATCAATACCCTTGATAGATGGTACACGTATAGGACCCGGAGGTAATCCTTCGTGACGATATGTATTATAGGGAGAATCGACCTGAAGATGACCGAACAAAATTCTTTTCAGAGAGAAATCTCCCACAGCATATTTAACCGTTGGGTCTGCCTGCAGCATTTGACCCGATCTTAGCCTGTTGAGATAAAGCCCTGCCACCATCGGATATTCATCAGAAAAATAACATTCTTCTTCAACAATCGCGGCCAGAATGGAAACTTCTACGGGAGTCAAGCCCTGCTGTTTCGCTTTCTGCTTACGATCTTCATTCCAAAACCGATTATATTCGGTATGCATCCTCTGAAGAAAATTATCGAGAGTTACATCCCAATATACTTCATAAGTATTCGGGATAAACATACAATCGATAGTTTCAACATTGAAGCCGAGAGCCGCACACCTCGTAGAGTCATTCAAAGCAGATAAAATTGTCTCTTTAGACAACATCAATTGAGAAGACAACCTTACCGCCAGATCATCCTTTGTTCGGATATTATTAAACTTAAGTTTAACGGGAGCCTGATGCCCTCCTTTCAACAGCGAAACTACATCCCTGATTGTCATATCAGGTTTTATCGCATAGCGTCCGGTCTTTATATTTTCGGGGTAATCATAATAGTCGGCTACTTTTTTAAACTTAGCTAAATTCTCGACATGAGCGGTCGTGTCCAACTGTTTCAGGATACTATTGTAATCTTTATTTTCATCGATATAAAGGTATACCGTCTTTTCTATATTAAATCGAGTCGAAATAATAGATTCGACATAAAAAAATGCTCCTGCCAGAGCAACACCAACTATACAGACGATAGCAATTAAGACTGAGCGCTTTGATAAAGCCATTGGGTTATTTTATTAGTCAATAGTGGGGCAAAATTATAAATATTATTTCGAAAAAATCACAGTGCGCCTTGTTAAATCAAAACAAACAGCTATATTTGCATCGCATTTGGGGTTAACCCTCCTATTGCAAGGTTCAGGAAGTGTGGGTGAGTGGCTGAAACCACCAGTTTGCTAAACTGACGTACGGGTAACTGTACCGGGGGTTCGAATCCCCCCGCTTCCGCTTTTTAAAGATTTTAGAGTTAATAACTCACATGAATTAAGCAACCTTAGGGTTGCTTTTTTTATATGTGTAGTTATAATATTGCGTTGTTTATCAATTGATTATTATAATAAATCTCACCATCGGTACAGTTCCCCGTACGTCAGTTGGTTAAATCTTCAAAACAATCGTATGCGACTACTTTGCGACCAAAATCATTATAAATTATTAAAAAGGCAACGATTTATAATTAGTAATTACGACAAAGAACTATTTAAATAACTGACACAAAGATACATAATTCAGTCGCATTTTTTAGAAAAAGTGGTCGCATTTTGAATATCACAGTCTTTTATAAAAAATAAGCGATAAGAAGAAACTCCTTACCGCATTATTATTTTAATATAAATTCTATGTAAACTTTACTCTTCTATCGTCTTATCAGGTTTTTCCATTGTGTCAAACTCATCAAAATTAATTCCATCTAATTTCTTTTTTAGTACAGTAAGAATGTTAGTAGCCCTATCTTCGATAAATTGGTCTAAAGCATCATTAGGAAAGTCTTCACATCGACTCCAATCCAATATCTTATTTGAAATAAAATGAGATGGTAATATAGCTTCAAATTCAGGATTATCATATTCTTTTATGTTGGAAAATCCAGTGAGCGTTGCCCCCTCGTGCCAAATCTAAATTGCCCCCTGAAAAAACTTTATAATTACCCCTAAAATATCCTGGTCGATGGGGTCATTTTTATTTCAGATTTACTTGTTTTTACCTACCTTCATTTTTCTCACACTCTCACCGGTGAGTTCTATCAGATGTGCCGAGTGCACGATGCGGTCAAGAATGGCATCAGCGACTGTTGGCTCTCCTATTGCATCATACCAGTTGGCAACCGGTAATTGTGAAGTCACAATGATAGATTTTCGCTCATGACGATCCTCGATGATGTCAAGCAGTATTGAACGTTCTTT
>NZ_AUFL01000025.1 GCF_000426485.1 Indolivaga capnocytophagoides DSM 22835 | reverse complement strand
CATCTGCTGAAGTTGCTCCATCGGTATACCACTCTCTTGAAACAAACGCACATACTTGCGCACTGTGTTGCGGGATAGCTCAAAGGTCGCGCTGATACCTTTTATCCCCATCCCCATTGCATAGCAATGAAGAATGTTTGCTAACTTTGTTGTCATTGTAATTTTAGCTTTAACCCATCGACCAGGACGGGAATCTAAATTACATAAAAATCCCCTGTTGGTTTATATTCCGACAGGGGACATTTTTATTTTGGCGAAAAGGGTCAAACATATTTTGGTACATGGGGGCAATTTAGACTGGCACGAGGGGGCAACGCTCACTGGATTTTCCATACCTCGTAGGTTTGTGAATTTAGCGAGATAGTACCCAATGTAAGAATGCCTTGTTCTATTGAGTTACGAAAATGGATCTTTATGCGTTCCAACAGTTCTTCGAAACTAAAAGGCTTTTTGATGTAATCATTTGCTCCGCATTGTAGTCCCTCGATAGTATCCTGCACCGTATCTCTCGCTGTTAAAAACAAGATGGGCGTATTTACATCTTCCTGCCGGATAGCCTTGCAAACATCTATACCATCCATCTTGGGTAACACCCAATCGAGTAGAATCAGGTCGGGCTTCTCCGATTGAAAAAGCTCTATTCCCTGTTCTCCATCAACAGCGATGGAGATACTATAACCTTCTTCTTCTAATCCTTGTTTGAGAAAGGTATAGATTCCGGGTTCGTCTTCTATGATAAGGATATGGCTCATATTTTGCAAAGATAGAGAAAATAGTTTTGTTCATCTTTAGATGAAGTCTGTCTGTCGATAAATATAGTGAAGAACTGATTGAGGAAAGCAAAAAGTTTGAATAAAATAAAAAATGCCCGAAATCACTTCGAGCATTCTATTTCATTTCCTCGTCCTATAATTATCAGTCCTGCTCACTCCACGCTATCACAGCAAAATTATCGTTGGATATTTCTTTAACCTTTTCTATCCATTGTATCTCACTTTGTGCTTTGGCTTTTAAAAATGGATTATTGGTATTGGTAAGTAATAAACTTGAATTAACTACCCACCATTTATTTTTTAGTCCTGCACGATGTAAATCCTGTTGTAAGCGCTGGGCTTCGAAAACGGGAGTCGTTTCGGGTAGCGTAACAATTATCACTTCCGTTTCTTTCTCATTCCGTAAGCGTGGCAGTAGATTCTGGACAGCGGGCGTGATATTACCTTGTGTACGCTCTACTTCCTTGTGATAACTTTGCGTAGAATCGAGCAATAGTAAAGTATGCCCTGTTGGTGCAGTATCAATTACCACTACTTCATTGTCAGCTTTAGCTACAATTTCGGCAAAAGAATTAAATACGGCGATCTCCTGTGTACATGGCGACCGTAAATCTTCTTCGATATAGCTCAAATCGGCATCGCCCATCGTTTCTCTTGCCTTATCTAATACATTCTTTTGATAGGCTGCTAATACTGCTTTTTCGTCAATATGACTCACTGTGATACCCTCTACTTTCGTTTCTACAAAAGCTAAATGATTGGCAGGGTCGGTCGTTGTCAGATGTACTTTTATACCTTTCTTTGCCAACCCTCTGGCAATATCGCCAGCAATAGTTGTTTTCCCGACACCACCTTTGCCCATTGTGAAAATTACCCGTTTGCCCGATGTGTATAAGTCATCAATGATATTGTCGATAGTTTTAAAATCGTTTGTATTGATTGTCTTTTGTTCATTTGCTGATACCTTATCTGTATTCAACATATTACGGATATTATCAATACCAGTCATATTATAAGAACGTAGGGGCACAAAATAGGTAGCTAGTTTTAATAAGGATTGAGAGCGATTATTCAATGCTTTTTGTTGGCGGTCATATAACTGCTTCGATATAGCATCATTTGAGTCGTAGTTATCTAATACGCCATTGATAATCAGATGTTGCGATTTTATACCTGTCTCCAATAATTCATTAGAAGAGCGTTCGACTTCGGCTAATGGACTTTCATCGGGACGACTAACCAGAAACATGGTTGTTTGTGTTTCGTCCGATAGTGTTCGTACGGCTTCTTTATATACTTCCTTGCGATCTTCTAATCCCGAAAGTTGCCCCAAGCAAGATGCTCCGGTGGTATTTTCGTCAATAAAAGTATTCCATGCCGATGGTAGTTGCAACATACGCAGTGTATGTCCGGTGGGAGCCGTGTCGAAAATTATATTGTCGAAGCCTGTTCGTTTATCTTCATCGGTAATGAAATTTGAAAACTCATTGAATGCTGCAATCTCTACTGTACATGAGCCGGAAAGCTGTTCTTCCATGTTGGCAATTACGCTTTCAGGTAATTTCCCTCTGAATGGACTGATTACCGATTCTCTGTATTCGGCAGCAGCTTGTTCGGGATCGAGATTTACGACTGTTAAATTGGGTACTTCTTTAATCTGTGTACCCTTATTATTCAAGTCCATATTAAAGACATCCTGCAAGTTAGAGGCAGGGTCGGTGCTGATTAAAAGGACTTTCTTACCACTATCAGCAAGGTTTACGGCGGTGGCACAAGCGATAGATGTTTTACCAACGCCACCTTTACCTGTGAAGAATATATACTTCGTATAATTTTCTGTTGATGGATTATATGTTTTCATTTTTCAATTGTTTTATTCTTTTTTCGTAGTCAGGTCCTCTTCTTTTACCTGCAGCCATTCTGCTATTTGCTTGTTGCTCGGATAGGCTTTCTTCATCACAATTTCATTATCGAGCATCGTAATGGGAAATACGTCTGCCGACTCATTCATCAGGCAATCGTTAATCACTTTTGTATCTACATATACCTGTGGATTATCTTTCAGATTGTAACGTTCTACGAGTATTCCCTTGCGTTTCAATGTTTCCACGACTACGGCAATACGCATCAGTTCGGGGTCGATATTGACTCCACATAGTCCTGTCGGACAGCATAGTGCTGAGTCATATATTTTCATTGTTTTACGGTTATCTACTTTCAAGTCTAGCATATCAGTTCTATTTTATGCAGTTATTACTTTTAACACTTCATCTTTGGTTGGCACATAGCCTTTTATCTTTACTTCGCCATCTACCACTACGGCAGGCAACGACATAATATTGTATTTCACAATCTCCAGTATATCTTCTTCTTTAGATACTGTGGCACTTATTCCCGAATCGGTAATAACCGATTGTACAACATCGAATGTTGTTTTACACTTGGCACATCCTGTGCCTAATATTATTATTTCCATATTTTTGTTTTTAAATGTTCATTACCACATAATATATTCCAATCACTATAAATATGGCTGATATTATTCTTCGAAACTATATCTCAAAGCTTTTCATTCTATTATAGAACTTGCCCACATTCGACATACTGTACGCTAACAAGTAAGCGATGATGATAACAGGCAATCCTGTGGCGATAGCAAATACAGGAGGTAAAATCAGCCCCGATACACTACTGATTGTCATAGGGATAAGCACTCCGAAATAGAGTACACCGCTATACGGGCAGAAAGCCAATGCGAACAATACGCCCAAAAGAAAAGCATTCAGATAATTCTTTTTCATTTTCTTTTCACTGACTTTCGCCGTGAGCCTGTTCAATATTGGGATGTTGAACTTTATAATATCCAACATCAATATTCCGATGATGATTAAGGCTATTCCCAGATACAGTCCGCTGATATTCTGCAACATTTTGGCTACATGAAATTTGCTTGCTCCAAAATAAAATACCAATCCCAAAGCTGTATAACTGAACACACGCCCCAATGTATAGAATATACCATTGAAAAGAACACGTTTTTTATCCGCTATATCTTTGCTCAGATAGGCTGTTGCCGTAATATTGGTAGCCAATGGACAAGGGCTGATAGCTGTCATTAATCCCAAGATAAAAGCAGTCAGTATCGGAATATCCGAGTTATCCACTAATTGTTGTAAGAACTCCATACACTTATGATGCTCTTTGGTTTACTTCTTTCTTTATCAGATCGCTAAGAACATTCGGATTATTTATAGCATTGGCAAAGGCTTGTTCCGTAATATCTACCGAGTTATCACCTTTGGCAATAATGAGAGCATTCCAAGATACTTCGTACTTATTTACCAAATCCTCAAACTGCTTGTCGCTTGTATCTACTTCGATAAATTTCACATTGTTGTTGTCTGCATAGGTTTCTTCAATGGTTTTCTTAGCCAAGTTGCCCACTGCTATGCAAGTTTTGCAGCGTTGTTTACCATGAAAATAGTAGATGTTGGTTACAGAATCGTCAACCGTATTGGCTGCTACTACTGTTTCGGCACTTTCACTCTTTTCTGCTTGTCCTTTGCTGTTACACGATATTGCAAACAAAGCAATGAGTGCAACAAATAATAGATTTCTTGTTTTCATTTATTCAATTCCCACTCCGATAGCCATTGCCAAAAATATCCAAAGTGTTAAGTTCTTGTTTAAGAACCCCATTTTTTTATTGCTCATTTTCTTCTTTTATTTTGATGTAAAAATTATAAAATGCTTCCCTTATTTGGTCACGTACTCGAATAAACTCGCTTTGTATAAATTCGGGAGTTCCTTCGGCATCGGATGGGTCATCAAATCCGATGTGTAATTGATGTTTTACTTTGCCCGAAAATATTGGGCAAGTTTTTTTTGCTCCACCGCAGACTGTGATAACATAATCCCATTCATCATTCAAATATTTATTCACGCTATCTGATGTATGATGCGAAATATCTATTCCCGCATCTTTCATTACTTCAACAGCTTTGGGATTTAGTTTTCCGCTTGCTTTTGTTCCTGCGGAATAAACTGATAATTTAGAATCAAACGATTGTAGGAATCCATGTGCCATTTGGCTGCGGCAACTGTTCCCTGTGCAAAGTATAAGTATTTTCATATTTTATATTCATTCGTTAATATACGATATATTCGCTATTCGTGAAAATACGAATATTGTGGGTGAAATTTTTATTTCGTGCTGCAATTATCTTCATTACTAACCTCTACAAAAAATGCAGAAAACATACTTTTTGCTTTCTCCCAATTTTCTTTATTGATACAATATTTGACAGTGGGTAGCGTAATTGTCCCTTGTACCAATCCTGCATCTTTGAGTTCATTCAGGTGTTGAGACAATGTACTCTTAGCAATAGGTAGTATTTCCGACATATCTCCATGATAGCAGCATGATTGGTTAGCAAGCATTTCCAATATAGCAATACGAATAGGATGTCCCATTGCTTTGGCGAAGCGTGCAATTTGTTCTTGTTCGGCTGTTAATTCTTTCTTTGGCATATCTAATATATATTTAGAGTTCGCAAATATACGAATATTTTTTTATTCGCAAGTAAACGAATGATATATTTTTATTTTTACCTCCCCAATCCCCTTTGCTGTTTTTTTTCATTAACCTTTACCCCAATACTCTGTAAAAACTTCTTTTTCTGCTCCCTGAACCAATCCACATAATAAACACCGTCAATAGCCAGACACGGTTTCTTCTCCTTATCTCGGGCAATAGAAACTACCGCTTCTTTTGCTTCAACGTTTTGCTTATGTTCCGGTGAATATAACTCCCCCGAATAGGCTACTTTCTGACCCGATAATATCTGTTTCACAATTTGAAGCGGAATTTTTATAGTTTCGCACAGACGTACAATAAACTCAAAATCCTTTAGAATAGGCATGCTTTCAAATAATCTATCCATTTTAGTTCGCTGGCTATCTATAAGCTCATCCTTTTCAGCAATCTCTTTATTTTTCTGAGCAATAATAGTTTTGGTTTCTTTCTCAACATTTTCTTTTTCAACCTTCAAATTCTCAATGTTAGAGTTTAATATGCTAACCTCTTCCTCCAGTTTCTTCGCCTTCGGATTTCCCATTAGCCTGCCCATACCTTCAAGAATGCCCTTCCCGGCTTCTTTCGCTGTCTTCTCGAAGCCAGTCTTCACAATCTCATCTTTCACTTGGCGAAGCTGTTTCTCTTTTTCCTCCAATTCCGATTCCTTACCGCCTATCTTTTGCTGCAAATCAGCCAAACGCATAGCTTCTTCCTGCTCCTTGAACTGCAATTCTTTTACAGCCTGCTCTTTTTCATTTTTCTGTTGTTCAAATAAATCACGCTCAATCTTCGCCTTTTCTGCCTGCTCAAAGACATTTCGGTAAAACTCTGATGTAGTTACATGTTTAGCTTCCGATCCTCTGATACCTCGCTGTAATCCATATTTAGCCATTGCTTCGGCATAAGTATCTTGAAAACGTTCCAAATTATCCTTTGTCATCACATCATCGGCACACAGACGAACCGTATTCTTACTTTTTGTTTTGTACTTTCGTTTACCATTATCTTGTTCTGCTTTGGCTTTTCTTCGTTCTCCCTCTACAATAGGAACAATTGAGGCATGAATATGGGGAGTCTTCTCATCCATATGCAACACAGCCGATACCACATTCTTTTCTCCGAATTCTTTTTTCAGATAATTGATAGAGTCTTTACACCATTCATTGATACGTCCCTCCGCCATAATTCGTTTCATATCTTCATGCGTTCCCGATAAATTGATACGCATTACCCGTACTTGATCCTTTGTTATTTTGCGTTTTATCCCTGCTGTTTCTATTCGGTACTGTATAGCTCGTGTCCGATTCGTAACCCCTTCGGGAAATTCAATTAACTCTTTATTCAGATGAGTCAAATTCTTATCGGCATTTTTAGGATCGACTGTTCGTTCTATATGTGCCGTCATTCGGGAGTCATTCCCTTTGGCTTTACGTATGTGAAATACTACATATCCCATATCTTAAATATCATTTAGTTCAACTTTAAATTTTATCTTTGTCATATAAAAGTCGCTTAAAGCGACTGCGGTCGGAAGACCGCTCAGGGGGATTTCAAAGGGGGAACACCCTTTGACTCATAGGGCTGTTTTTAGTGAAGTGCAACGGAGCGTAAAGAAAACGCCCTAATGAGCTACGGCGTTTATACAAACGTCCCTTTGGATAGCAAAAGATCGCTGTTATGCTAGCTCCAAAATACACGTCATCTCGGACATCAGGTGAGATAAAAAATGAGCAAATTCTGATAATGCTACATCCACAAACACCAAACTCATCGGTCGGGGATCGCCCTTGCGGCAAGGGGGGAGACCACTCCTCCCGACGAGCGAAATACATTCAAAAGGACATGTGTTTTTGAAGATTTTTATTCCTCATCAGGAAATAAGCGTTCCTGTTCCTCTTGCTGAATCTCTTTCATCTGGCTTGTATAGGTTTCCAGATGGTCTACAATAATATTTTCGATGAGAGTCGAAATACTCAATCTGTAAATTCCCATATTAGCAACTACCCATTTTAGGATATCGTGTGTTCTTTCACTGACATATACAGGATAGCGATTTATAATTTTTACTCTTCGGCAGAATACTGACATGTATTGTTCTTTAGATATATTACTTTTCATGTTTTTGTTTTTTTTATTGTTAATCAGTTAGTTAATTAATTATTGACTCATTTAATCAGTTATGCAGTTATTCAATGAATAATTACTTTAATGACTCAACTATTTGTTTATTTCATTTATTCACAATACATTGAAATCACAATATAATTCTTCAATGAAATCAGAGCATGACACTAGCATAAAATAACGCCACCCGCTGGTGGCGTTATCAAACTTTCTCATGTGGTGGATGAAAAAGGACTTCATAGGTTTTCAGCTACTTGTTGTACCTATTACTTTTGATTGTACTCCCGGATAGAACTTTCGTATATCCTTCTGTCAGGAGTGATTCTTAATATACCTGCTGCTACCAAATCAGATATTTTCTTGTGCGAACGCCGAAGCATCTTCGCTACCTGATTGATACTAAATGTCCTTTCAATCTCTGATTCCGCAGATTTAGGCATCTTTTTATCAAATACCCTTTCAATAATTTCCTCTAAAGAGGATTCTGTTGCTACAATAATTTTCTCCATAGGCAATACTTTTTAGAAATTAATTAATACATTATATGCAAAAGCTAAATTTATTTTATACATTTGTAATTCAAAGTTAGAAATAAAAACCCACAAACTAAACTATTAGTTTAATTTGATTGGTTCTTTAAGATTAATTACAATCCAATGGTATATTTAGTTAAGATCCGTGAATTATGTGAACGCAAAGGCGTAACAATGAAGCAGGCTGCTTCTGACTTGGGAATGACAGAGCAAAGCCTGCATAAGATCATTAAGGGCAACTCTACTAAAATAGATACCCTGATAGCCATATCTAACTACTTCGATGTTGATCCGGCTTACTTCTTCGATTCTTCTACCAATGAAGGGAAAGAATATATTTCAGTGAGTAAAGCAGAACTATACGGACTGATAAAGAAAGTGCTGGCGTACTCTATAAATGGCTTTGGAATAGTAAATCTGAAATGGGATACTAAAGAGAAGAAATTTTACTCTTACTTTGATGTGCTAAACAAACAGTATAGTCCAACCGAAGAGGACTTGGAAAATATATCCTCGCTCCTTGAAACAAAAATAGATGTTACAAGCAAAACGACTCCGAAGGATGTATCTAAGCTGTTAATGACAAAGGATGAGTTTGATTTTACATCGAGCTACTATTACAGCATAAAGAAAATGGAGGTACAGGAAGAACTACAAAATCTTTCTTCTTTCATGGGGAAACATAATATTCCTATCACAAAGAGTATTGAAAAGGATATACAGGAGTTGAAAGACCAAATAAAATATTACGAATCGAAAAGTATTATTGGGGCGAATAAATAACTTTTACTATTTTTACTACATAATCAAAGTAAAAATTATGGAAATATATCACGGAGGATATAACACAGTTGAAGCACCTGAAATAAGAATAGGTAAATATGCCAAAGATTTTGGTACAGGCTTTTATTGTACGGAGTTAAAAGAACAGGCTGTACGATGGGCAAAGCGTTATGATACTCCAACGATTAATATATACAATTTTGAGCAAGATGATAAATTAAAGATTCTACACTTCGAAGAGATGACGGAAGAGTGGCTGAAATTTATAGTTGATTGTAGAAGTGGTAAAAAGCATGATTATGATATTGTGATTGGAGCAATGGCGAATGATCAGGTGTATAACTATATTTCTGATTATATAAGTGGTGTGCTTACAAAAGAACAGTTTTGGGTGTTAGCCAAATTCAAGCATCCGACACATCAGATAAACTTTTGTACACAAGATGCTCTTAAATGTTTAACCTTTATAAAGAGTGAGGAGATTAAACCATGACAGGCAGAGAGAAAAAAGAATATAACGACTTATTTTTTACTTGTAGCCTGATTGAATATATCGGGAGAAACACAAAGAATCATCGCAATGTGATTGTCAATGCTATCGGCAAAGATAAGCTACAACATATCTACGATTTGGCAGATGTATATCATAGCGAAAATATAGACAAGATTACGGATGAATTAATTAGTAACTTCCATATCGAGGAAGGTACATTCGATAATGTGGCGGAAGCAAAATACTCAATACCGACCCATTGGGATATTGGTAAAGTGTATAAGCGACTGATAGTTGATATTTGCAATAAGCAGGAGAAAGAACCTATTGATACACTTATGGAGGTTTATAACTCTTGGCTATCCCGAAAGATTGAAGATTTTAATAGTAGCTTGTATTACGAAAGCCCCGACTATTTGTATGAATCATATATAAAAGGAGAGGTGCTTTAGTTCCTCTCAAACTTAGAACTAAAATTATTGTATTTATAATGTTTTACAGTGCATATCCGAATGGATATATTGTGTTTATAATCAGCAAGATACAAAGTTGGTTCGAATCCCAATAAACCCGAATAAAATTCCCGTAAATATTTGTAAATCCGCTGTTTATGATTATATTTGTAGCGATAAATGTATAAACTAACTGTTTTACATTTGTTTTACAGTAGATAAAATTTAATGATATTATTCCTTTGATAACCAACTGGTTATTTAAAAGTATAAGGCTCCGCCAGGAACCTCAAGCAAAAAAAAAGACCTTGTAAGTTTTTCTTACAAGGTCTTTTTTTGTGGTACCCATTTATCTATTAATCTCTCTCCTATCTCTTTTTTCAGCGTCCTAAATTTCGAACAAAAATCAGAAAAAAAAAGAGAGAGAAGCTATTATCATAAGTTCTCCGATATACAATCACCTGATAAATTTAGATCAAAAAAACTGATAGTATTTCCGCTTTTATACTAAGCATCCCCTTCCACAAGAGATTCAGACATCATTGATCAAAAACTGAACTTTTTTGAATGATTAAAGGACATTTTTCTGTCAGAGATTCTACTATTTTACACAATCATTTTTTTTGTTAGCTAATGTTGCCGTTTCGGTGGAATATTATAATAAGTTATAAATAAAGTAAATTCCATTTATCCATGAAAAAAACAAACCATTAATTATGTATCTACTCAATTCCTAACTATCAGTATACGCTAGTCACAGCTATACTCTGAGAAAGACAATTCAAGGATTCCACACATTCTTATAATATTTATAAGATACCAAAGGTCTAATAATAACATCAATCAGTTTTTATTGACATATTCTTCAGTATACTCTCAATACTAATGGGATGAAGATAACTCAAAAAACTCAGATTTTTTCATTATTTGATCTAAAGGGAATACTCAATTGAAGCCTCTCCCCGTAGTGGTCATGTGTTATCATATTTGCAAATAGCTCAAAATGTGTTAATACTCACTAACATCCTAAAACTATTAATATTATCACGGATTATCAATTAATTATTTTTACTATGAAGAAAAACTCGCCGAAAAGAGTAGAATGCTCTTTGTATAAGAGTATTCGAAAAACAGTTTTCTTGATTATGCTGACTTTACTGAGCACTCTCAGTGCTTTAGCTCAAGAACGATCGATATCAGGAGCCGTTATAGATGAAAAAGGGGAACCTTTAATCGGAGTATCGGTTTCAATTAAAGGGACAACAACCGGAACTTTAACCGATATTGATGGGAAATTTAAATTAAATGCCGCTTCTCATGCTGTCTTATCCGTTTCATATCTGGGATATACAACAAAAGAAGTATCTGTCGGAAATCAATCAGTAATAAACATTTCATTGGTTGAAGACAGTAAAGTGCTAGATGATGTTGTAGTAGTCGGATTTGCGACACAGAAAAAAGTAAATCTCACCGGATCTGTAGGTATAGCCACAGCCAAGGAACTTGACTCTCGCCCTGTAAGTAATGCAACACAGGCATTGCAAGGGCTTGTACCGGGGTTACAGATATCGACTAATAATGGATCGCTGGATAAAAACATGAATATAAATATTCGTGGAACAGGTACTATAGGGGAAGGATCCAGTGGGTCTCCTTTGATATTAATAGATGGTATGGAAGGAGATATTAATACTATCAACCCGCAGGACATCGAAAATATATCAGTTCTGAAAGATGCTGCAGCATCATCTATTTATGGATCGCGAGCTCCGTTCGGAGTTGTTTTAATAACAACTAAAAAAGGTAAAAGCGGTAAAGCATCTATTAACTATAACAATAGTTTCCGGATCAACAGTCCCATAAACCTACCGAAGATGATGGATTCGTATACCTTCGCTAATTATTTTAATACAGCAGCAAAAGGTGTAGGTTGGGGAACAGTATTCTCAAATGATGTAATGCAAAAAATGCTCGATTTTCAGGCTAAAGGCGGAACAAGCAAAGGCGGACTTCCTACTAACGGTACAGTATGGGGAAAGCCGGCAGGAGACCCCTTTACTGAAGCATATGCTAATACTGACTGGTATTCGGAAATATACAAAGACAATAGTTTCTCTCAGGAACATAATATTAGCTTAAGCGGTGGATCAGAAAAGATCACGTACTATACAGCCTTAGGTTACCTTGATCAGAATGGATTGCTACGTCAGGGTGACGATGGTCTAAAGCGCTACAACGTTACAGCCAAAATTAATGCTGAGATGACAGACTGGCTAGACTTCAGCTATAACTTACGCTATATCCGCGTAGACAATTGGAGACCAACTGCTTTTAACGACGGCTTATACGAAAAAATCGGCCGCCAAACATGGCCTAACCTTCCTATATATGACGAAAACGGCTTTTATCATAACAGTAATGCACAAACTCCGGCTATGCAATTGGCTCTGGGAGGCAAACGCACAAGCCAAACAGACAAGATATATCATCAGGGTGCATTTATCTTAGAACCTATAAAAGACTGGAAAACCCATTTCGAATTCAACTATAGTACTAATACTACAGATGTACGCGAAATATCATTACCATACTATAACCACAAGGTTAATGGAGATATTGATGATACAAACGGAACAAACAGTTTGTACCAAGACCATAAAAAAGAAAATTACTGGAATATCAACATTTTCTCAGATTATACCAGAACATTCAATGAAAATCACAACTTCAAAGTTATGGGAGGTTTTCAGGCTGACGAAATGAAACAATCGTTTTTCAGTGCAAAAGGATACGGCTTATTATTAGAAGATTTGGCCGAATTAAACCTGATAAGCAGTTTAGACGGGCTTGGAGCAGATAAAATACCTGAAGTAGGCGGATACAGAAACGAATGGGCTACCGCTGGATTCTTCGGCCGTATCAATTATGACTATGACGGAAAATATCTCGCAGAAGTAAATATGCGTTACGATGGAACTTCTCGTTTTCGCAGAGGAAACAGATGGGATTTATATCCATCATTCTCGGCCGGATGGAATATTGCACGTGAAAGCTTTTGGCAGCCATTTGAAAAAACAGTAAGTATGTTGAAACTACGTGCTTCTTACGGAGAACTGGGCAACCAAAATACAAATGTTTGGTATCCGACCTATCGCGAAATGGAGCTGAAAGCCGCCAATGGCGGATGGTTGCAAAATGGTGTAAAACCAAATACAGCCAAAATCGGAGATCTTATAAGTACAATGTTGACATGGGAAACTGTAAGAACATGGAATGTGGGACTAGACTGGGGAATGCTAAACAACCGCTTAACCGGATCATTCGATTATTACAATCGATTCACAGATAACATGGTAGGACCAGCTCCTGAGCTTCCTGCTGTGATAGGTATTACCGCTCCAAAAACAAATAACTGTGACCTAAAGACCGCAGGATGGGAGCTTGTATTATCATGGAATGACCGTCTGAAAAATGGCTTTGGATACAGTGCCAAAATGATGTTATCTGATGCACAAACTACTATAGAAAGCTATCCCGGAAATACAACCAACTCTATTTGGTCATATGTCGGAGGACGTAAAACCGGTGAAATATGGGGATATCAGACTGTAGGAATCGCTAAAACTCAAGAAGAAATGGATGCTCACCTTGCTAAAGTAGGCGGTCAATCATTCGGCTCTGAATGGGGTGCCGGAGATATCATGTATGCTGACCTCGATGGAAAAGCAGGAATATCGGAAGGAGCCGGAACCATAGACGATCATGGAGACCTGAAAGTGATCGGGAACAGTACTCCTCGTTACTTCTTCGGGATAGACCTTTCGGCTGACTGGAAAGGACTCGATTTCAGAGCATTCTTCCAAGGTGTAATGAAACGTGACATTTGGATGAACAGTAATATGTTCTGGGGTGCGGTACAAGATCAATGGTGGTCTACAGGACTTAAAGAACATGGCGATTACTTCAGAGCAGAAGCTTCGGGTCTAAATAATGAAATACCTGCAAATTTGGATGCTTATTACCCTCGTCCTTTATTCGGTTGGGGAAGTAACGGAGCAGGTAAAAACCACAAGGCTCAGACCAGATATTTGCAAGATGCATCTTATATAAGATTGAAAAATCTTCAAATTGGTTATACCCTACCGGCTTCACTAACTCAGAAACTATCTATCAGTAAATGCAGAATTTTTGTTTCAGGCGAAAATCTGTGGACAGGAACTTCATTATCTAAGCTATTCGATCCTGAAACTGTAGATGGTGGAGATACTGGCAGCGGCGCAAATCAATTTATCAAAAACGGAGGAAATGCTTATCCTCTTTCTAAAACTTGGTCATTTGGTCTTAGTCTAACTTTATAAAAAGATATTATCATGAAATTATATAGAAAAATAGTTATAGGTTCTCTCCTACTCGCCCTTACCGGAGGATTATCTTCCTGTGATGATTTTTTGGACAAGGAACCACAATCCAATGCATCACCCGAGAATACATTGACCGAAGCTAATCAGCTTGCTTATTATGCAAATAACCTGTATGCTGATATTTTACCATCACACAGTAACTGGAGTTATGGTATTTTCGGAGAAGATAACAATACAGATAATCAGACTGGGGTTTCGGCTCACGACCGTTATACATCCGATCGGTGGAAAGTAGCCCATAATGAAACCGACAATTGGAAGTTCGAAATGATTTATCGTTGTAATTATTTCTTTTCGCTGGTAACTCCCCGATATGGAGAAGATTTAAGCGGATCGGCAAATACGATCACAGGTAGTCTTCCCGAAATAAAACATTACATCGGAGAAATGTATTTCTTACGTGCCTGTGAATACTTTAAACGTTACCAGATGTTCGGAGACTTTCCGATCATAACAGAACCTCTTGCAGATAATTCAGCTGTATTGACAGAAGCCAGCAAACGTAAACCACGCAATGAAGTTGCCCGCTTCATCCTTTCGGATCTTGACAAGGCAATCACATTATTGTCGGAAAGCAGTATGGCAAAAACACGTATCAACAAAGATGCAGCACTTCTTTTAAAATCGAGAGTAGCTCTTTTTGAAGGTACGTGGCTCAAATATTTCAAGGGAACGGCATTTGTACCGAATGGAACAGACTGGCCGGGAGCTCAGAAAGATTATAACTCAGGATACCAATATCCAAGCGGCAGTATAGATGAAGAAATCAACTATTTCCTTGATCAGGCAATGGATGCTTCGAAACAAGTAGCAGAAGAGTATAAAGGCAAGCTAACAGTAAATACCGGAACATTACAACAATCGGCTACAGACGCAGCAAACCCATATTTCGATATGTTTGCTCAAGAAGATTTGTCCGGTGTACAGGAAGTTCTGTTATGGCGCCAGTATGGTCGTGGCTTATCTACACATAATGTGAATTCAGCGGCGGGACGCGGTAATTACCGCATAGGAGTTACCAGGGGATTGGTTAACAGCTTTTTGATGGCCGATGGTACTCCCGTTTATTCTCATGGAACATATGCAGCCGGAGACGGATATTACAAAGGTGATAAAACAATCGCTGATGTTCGTGCAAACAGAGACCCTCGTCTGTCAATATTCCTGAAAGAACCGGGACAAAACAATATTCTGTTTGAACTTGATAACTCAGAAGGTACAGAAGCTGTATTAGTTGAACCTTACCCAGCTATCACAAACGGAGACGGCGAGCGTGGATATGCAACCGGCTATGCTCTGCGTAAGGGTGGATCATTCAACAAAAAATACTATGCTAACGGAGGAGGCTACACTGCAGCTATCTGTTACAGAGCAACAGAAGCCCTTCTTAATTACATGGAAGCAAGTTATGTAAGAAAAGGAACTCTGGATGGTACTGCGCGTGAATATTGGACTATCATACGTCAACGCTCTCATGTTTCTACAGATATAGACAATACAATCAGCAAAACAGTAATGGCTAAAGAAGCCGAAAATGACTGGGGAGCATATTCTGCCGGAAATCTGATAGATGCTACGCTTTATAACATACGCAGGGAGCGTCGCAGCGAATTAATCGCCGAAGGTTTGAGATATATGGATCTGTGCCGTTGGCGGTCGATGGATCAATTGATGACCACTCCATACCACATCGAAGGTTTCCACTTGTGGAATACACCGATGGAAAGCTGGTATAACAACCTGATTGCCGATGGAAGCGAAAACGCAAATACATCGTCAAAAGACAAGAGTGAATATCTTCGTCCTTTCGAAAGATACAGTGCTCAGGCTGCTTATAACGGTATGACTTGGAAAATGGCTCACTATCTACAGCCTATCATGATCAAACAATTCCAACTAACGACAACAAGCGGTTCGGATCTTTCGTCTTCAACGATTTATCAAAATCCGTATTGGCCGTTAGTAGCTGATCAGCCTGCTGAAAAATAAGATTGCGATTTAGAATCATTCTGAACAATTAAGTGAGTTAGTAAATAGGTCTGAGACCTTAAATGTGAAGCTAATAAGATTTCTACAGGAAGTCTTATTAGCTTCTATAAATCAATAAAATATGAATTTTATAAAACATATCTTAGTATTGTATGTTCTGCTATCCGGCTGTTTTTGGGTATCTGCAGAAAAAAGATCTTCTTTTTATCCGGGTAACCTATGGCTCGATAACAATGAGAAGATTATCAATGCTCATGGAGGAGGAATTCTTTATCATGCCGGCAAATATTATTGGTTTGGCGAGCACAAGGGGGAAAACACCAATGCTGCATTAGTAGGTGTAACTTGTTATTCTTCGGATGATTTGTACAACTGGAATTACGAAGGAGTTGCACTTCCTGTATCTGAGGATAAAAACAGCCCTATAACAAAAGGATCAGTAATAGAACGGCCGAAGGTTATCTATAACGCTAAAACCGGAAAGTTTGTAATGTACTTTCACCTCGAACTGAAAGACAAAGGCTACGAAGCAGCTCATACCGCAGTAGCTGTGAGCGATAATCCTTCGGGACCATACAAACTATTGAACAATAATCGTGTCAATGCCGGAAAATGGCCGGAAAATATGACCGATCCACAGAAACAAATAAAAGATAGACCGGAAGATTTCGAGTGGTGGACTCCTGAATGGAGAAAAGCTATCAAAGAAGGGTTATTTACCCGTCGTGATTTTCAGGGAGGACAAATGTCCCGCGATATGACTCTCTTTGTAGACGATGACAACAAAGCATACCATATTTATTCATCAGAAGATAATCTGACACTTCAGATTGCCGAGTTAACCGATGATTATTTGGGATACACCGGAAGGTATATCCGCATAGAACCGGCAGGACATAACGAAGCTCCGGCTATCTTTAAGAAAGATGGTAAATATTTTATGATTACATCGGGATGCACAGGCTGGGATCCGAATGCTGCACGCCTATTGACTGCTAACAACATTATGGGTACATGGACATTGCACCCAAATCCCTGTATCGGTAAAAATGCAGAACTCACATTCAACTCGCAAAGCACATACATCCTTCCCGTACAAGGCAAGAGAGATGCTTTTATATTCATGGCGGATAGATGGAGACCTAATAATCCGATTGACGGCAGATATGTATGGCTCCCGATATTGTTTGAAAATGGAATGCCTGTGCTGAAATGGTTTGACAACTGGAACCTAAATATATTTGACCAGATAAGTGCTGATAATTCTGCACCAACTCAATATGAAGGATACAAGCTTGCTTGGAATGACGAATTTAACGGAGAGGGACATCCCGACCCGAAAGTCTGGAGTCATGAAAAAGGATTCACCCGGAATGAAGAATTTCAATGGTACCAACCCGAAAACGCAAAATGCAGCAATGGAGTATTGACTATAAGCGGAAAAAAAGAACGAATCAAAAATTCAAATTACGATGCACGCAGTAACGATTGGCGAAAGAATAGAGAGTATGCCGAATATACAGCGTCATCAATAAAAACCGAAGGTAAAAAAGAATTCAAATACGGACGTTTCGAAATCAGAGCAAAAATACCTACAGCAAAAGGATCATGGCCTGCTATCTGGACGCTGGGAAATTCGATGGAATGGCCTTCCAACGGTGAGATAGATATTCTGGAATACTATCAGATAGACGGGGCTCCTCATATTTTGGCTAATACAGCATGGGGCACAGACAAAAGATTCACCGCAGAATGGAACTCTTCGAAGATCCCGTTTTCTCATTTCCTGAAAAAAGATCCGAACTGGGCAGATAAATTCCATATCTGGCGTATGGATTGGGACGAAAATTATATACGCCTGTATCTGGATAACGAGTTGTTGAATGAAACACCTTTAGATAAAACATTCAACGGATCTTTAGGCAAGAAGAAGAATCCATTCCGCCAACCTCATCATTACCTGTTATTAAATCTGGCAATAGGTGGAGTAAACGGAGGCATACCCGACGATACAGCTTTTCCTTTGAAATACGAGATAGATTATGTAAGAGTATATCAGAAGGTTAAATAAACATTGAGCCTTTTTATACAATTTTATCTATATAAAGAAAATCTGCAAATCCTTAAATTTAAAAAATAGCAGATAAAGAAAAAATGACTTTC
Organism: Indolivaga capnocytophagoides DSM 22835; assembly: GCF_000426485.1. Lineage (GTDB taxonomy): Bacteria > Bacteroidota > Bacteroidia > Bacteroidales > Dysgonomonadaceae > Dysgonomonas_A > Dysgonomonas_A capnocytophagoides. Next base: position 5,001 of record NZ_AUFL01000025.1, on the reverse strand, counting down.
AGTTACTTAAAAGGAAACATCAGGAATAATACATTTTTCGTGTAACCTTTGTAACCTTTTTCAAATACCCCACCCCCTAAAGTGGTTTCTCGAGAGAAAGACAAATCCACTTTAGGGGACAGCCGGGGAAAAAGGAAACAATCGAAAAGCTGAACATAAAGTATGTTACTTTTGTTACCTTTTCAGCTTAATTGAGAATTAATAAGGTAACAGAAAGTATTTAATGACTTGCTTTAAAGCGATAACCTACTGTTGCTATTATGCTTGTAAAGTTAGGAAATAAGCCTGAGACCTTAATTGAAACTTCGAACTGATCAACGGTCACTGATTTTATGTTACCTTTATATATATTCATTATCGATCATGAAAAATATAATCAGACTTCTTGTTTTATTCGCCATCATACTGATCAGGCCTGTTTCTGCTCAATATGCCTATGCTAATCTTTTTCCTTTGGGTAAACAGCTACCTTCAAGCTCAGTAAGGTGTATGTTTCAGGATAGAGACGGGATAATGTGGTTAGGCACAAGCGATGGATTATGCAGATACGACGGATATCGTCTTCATGTATACAGGTCGAGTGCCAAAAGTCCCGATTTGTTATCGAACAATGATATACGCTGCATCACAGAAGATGGTAAAGGAAGACTTCTTATAGGTACATGGAAAGGAATAAATATACTGGATCCGAACACAAATAGAATATCGAGCCTCAATTTTCCTGAACTAAATACCGAAATAAGATCGATAGTCATTGACAAAAAAGGATATATCTGGATTGGTACATACGAGCGGCTGGTACGATGTTCACCCGATTGGAAAGAATGTAAAACATACGATCTGTATCTGCCTAAAACCAGTGTCAATTCCATATTTATGGATAACAAGGGTGAAATATGGAGCCTATTCTGGCAACAGGGACTCTATAGGTATAATTCGCAAAAAGATAAATGGGATGCGATGCCCAAGATCGGGGATGATAACAACCCATTCAAAATGTTTCAGGATAAAAAAGGACAGCTTTGGATAACAAGTTGGGATGATGGTGTATATTTGATGCATACGGAAAAACCATCTCAGATGTATACCCCGGTTAGTGCTGATAATGCTAACGAAAAAAGTAGGTTCGCGGCTATTTTCGGAATACAACAGGATGATAAATACGGCTATTACTGGATGGTAGGACATCAGGGATTAACTGTTGTCGACTATAAAAATGGCAAGTTTAGCATTATAGACATGAATAATGTGACTTCTAAAATGAATAACATATTCAGTACGATACAAAAAGATACTGAAGGCAATATGTGGATAGCAGCATTTAATGAAGGTGCATACATTATAAATCTGAACAACCCGGTTATAAAAAATTATCCGTTTCCGATGATTAAATCTCAGACGGGAGGTTTAACAACCGACATTAAAGCAATATACGAAGATGGAGACGGAGACTTGTGGATCGGACAAAACAGATGGGGATTAGGGATATATTCCCACAAAGACAATACTCTCAGATTTTTTAATGAGTTTCCTTCATTGAAAAATCTAAAAGGAATAACCAGTATCGTTTATATAAACAAATTCTCGTCAGAACCTGATGTTGTATGGGTTTGTTCGGAATACTCTTCACTAATATATGTAATAAAAAAAATCAACAATAATCTCCTATTAGACCGCACATATGACCTTGAAAAAATCGGTGGCGGCTATATTCAGCAGATATTTGAAGATAACAGAAAAATACTATGGATAACCACTTCTACCGGAATATTTTACAAACCTTACGGTGAGGACATACAGAAAATAGATATAAATATTAGAGATGCATCAGGTATAACAATGGATAAACAGGGAGATATCTGGATCAGTACAAGAATACAAGGTATCTTTAAATTTACTCCTGTCAAAATCGGGGGCTCCCTGAAGGCCGAGAACCTGGTAAATCTAAGCAAAGAAAACAGCACACTGCTCAGCAATGACATTGAGTGTATCAGTGCTGATAACTCAAAAACAAATATATGGATAGGCAGCAAAGAAGGAAACATTTTTATAGTCAACTCCCATAATTTGCTGATAAATAATATTTCAAGCGAATTTTACGGCTATATCAACGAAGGAATACAGAATATTGTTGTAGACTCAAAAAATCATGTATGGATCTCAACAAACAAATGCATTATCGAATATGACCCTCTAAATAAAGGAAAAATAGCTTATACACCAGAAGACGATATTATTGTGAATTCTCTCTCGGTAAACTCATATTATTACTCCGAAGGTAAATATATTTATTATGGAGGAAACAGAGGTATCACACGTCTGACTAACAATATCAGCCGTCTGTCTGAAAAAGCAAAAAAAACAGAGGTTCTGATAACAGATGTAAATATTAATAACAATTCTATTCTCGATGCGTTGCCGCCCGACAGCTATAGTTTAGATAAAGAAAAAAGAGTACTCCGATTAGGTAATGATGCAAAGAATGTCCGGATTGATTTTTCTGCGCTAAATTACTCGTATCCCCATAAAGTATTATATGCATACCGAATAAAAGGGATAGATGATGACTGGATATACACAAACGGTGAACGTCAATTTGCATTCTATAACAAACTCCCTAAGGGCTCTTATACACTTGAACTTAGAGCAACGGATATAAACGGCTTATGGAGCGACACCATAAGTTCATACTCTATAATAAAAGCACCCATGTGGTACGAAACATGGTGGGCATATTTATTATACACATTTATTATCATTGCCATACTATACATCATTTATATAAAGACGCAAAAGCAGATGATGCTGAAAAACGAATTGCGTATTACTCAGATAGAAAAAGAAAAATCGGAAGAACTAATTCAAGCCAAATTGAGTTACTTCACCAATATCTCACACGATTTCCTGACTCCTATCACAATTATTTCGTGTCTGATAGACGATATCGAAATATTATATCTTAATAAGATACCACAACTTAACAAGATGAGATATAATCTGAATAAACTTAAGCGTCTAATTCAACAGATTCTTGATTTTCGAAAACTTGAAAGTGGTAAACTCGATCTAAAAGTTAGTTCAGGAGACATATCTACCTTCATCAGAGAATTATGTGAAACAAATTTCGAACCTCTGATGAATAAAAAACATATTAATTTTTCTTTCATTACAGATGAAGATTCAATACCGGCATTCTTCGATGCCGACAAAATAGAGAAAGTCATATTTAACCTTCTATCCAATGCCTACAAATATACAGATGAAGGAGGACTAATAACGGTAAATTTAAAGCTGCAGAAAAAAGAAGGATCCCAATATATTATCATCCGGATTAGTGATACAGGCATAGGTATAGACCCTAATAACCTGAAATTAATCTTTAACAGATTCTTTAGCCACAAAGGTAAAAAAGGAGTGGAAGGAAATGGTATCGGGCTGGCCTTAACCAAAGAACTTCTGCAACTACACCATGCAACCATAGATGTAGAAAGTGAGATAAATAAGGGCTCAACCTTCTCAATTTGCCTTCCTATTGATAGAAACTGTTATTCGGATACAGAAGTTGATTCCTCTAAACAGCTTCCAATTTTAGAAAATACCTACAATCATCTTATTGAGGAAGCATCATTTAGCTTAACAGAAAGTACAAATGAACAGTTGAAAGTGGATGATAACAAACTATTGATTGTTGAGGACAATGAAGAACTGCTAACCCTCATGTCTCAGATTTTCTCGAGATACAGAAGAGTAATAACCGCATCGAATGGATCTGAGGCAATGTCTGTCATTCAAAATAATGACATAGATATAATCGTGAGTGATGTAATGATGCCCGAAATGGATGGACTGACTCTATGCCAGACTCTAAAATCTGATATCAAGACCAGCCACATACCAATAATACTGCTTACGGCAAAGAATAACCCCGATGATAGAATAGCATGTTATAATGCAGGAGCTGACGGATACATAGCTAAACCTTTTGAACTTAAGGTACTGGAAGCCCGTATACAGAACTTCCTCTCAAACAAACAGGTCAAACAACAGGAATTCAAACTTGACTCAAATATAGATACAGACAAGTTGGAAACTTCCCCTATTGATCAACAGTTTCTGAGTCAGGCTATATCTATCATACAAGACCGGATACTTGACACTGAATTCGAAATCAATGATCTGGCTCAAGACTTGTGTATGTCGAAATCGTCTTTATACAGAAAAATCAAAGCTACGACAGGCCTATCTCCTATTGAATTTATTCGCAATATACGATTGAAGCATGCATGTCAAATGCTGGGGGATAGCTCCATCACGATTTCGGAAGTTGCATACGCTTGTGGTTTCTCAAATCCAAGATATTTTTCATCTTGCTTTAAAGAAGAGTTTGGTACTACACCAAAGGCATTTCAGAAATCACGGAATAATAAGTAAACAGAATGTTATTAACATTAGAGATGAATCCTTTTCTGCCTTTGTCTTAAGATTGAATAAAAGAAATAGCTATAGAAAGATTTAATAGATAAGGTTTTAGCTTAGCTTCCGAACAGGCTTATATGTAGTTTCTGGTCAATAAATCAGTCTTCTCAGATCATGATTAATAGGAAGTAGCAACAATGTTAAACTGTATATTTCTAAGCCTTATATTTCCAGAAAGTATGTATTAACAAAAAAGTCCCGAGTAAAAAATTACTCAGGACTTCCTGTCTTTAAAAGAGGGCGGTTACCTACTCTCCCACATAATTGCAGTACCATCGGCGTGGGTGGGCTTAACTTCTCTGTTCGGAATGGGAAGAGGTGGATCCCCAACGCTATAACCACCTTAATATCTTTGATCTTATATATTAAGACGTGATGTAAAAGAACAAGTCTTTAAAAATTTGTATGTAGCAAACCTGTTACACAGGCGAAGTTTTGACGAAAAAGTTTCGGGCAATTAGTACTACTCGGCTATGACATTACTGCCTTTACACCTGTAGCCTATCAACGTCGTAGTCTACAACG
>NZ_AUFL01000024.1 GCF_000426485.1 Indolivaga capnocytophagoides DSM 22835 | reverse complement strand
TTCTTCTATATGCCCTCAATCAATATATCTACAACCACATTAGGTACTGCAACCAAAGACCTTTATGCTCAATATAAGACAGAGTATGGATCACCTATGTACAAAAGTACGGGAGCACCGTCGACAATACCGCACTTTGCGTCAGCCTCCGATCTGTTTTATTATGTAACATATCACGATCCGTCACGGATTACCATAAACAGTATCAGTGCTGCCGGTGTAATGAATTATACTACCATCAAGAAGGCAAACTACGATGATTATATAAATATTGTATTTGTCGTGAAATAAGTTTTAGACGGGCTATAAGATTCGGGTGGATAAGAGAAAACTTATCTGCCCGGATTTATTTTATCTATACAGAAAGAGTCCTCAAAATGGTTCTGAAAATTCAGGAAAAGCAAAAAGGTATCACTCGAAAAAGAGTGATTCCGCTGTTACTTTTGTTACCTTTTTAATGCAAACACTGTATCTTTAAGGTCTAAATACAACAATTATGAAGAAGATAGTATATATACTTGCGTTATTATCTGGTTTATCAGCTTGCAGCAGAGCTTCCAAAACAGACCAAAATACGCACGAAAACACAACAAAAGACTCAGTCCGAATCACAGAAAAGGTTCCGGATGAGAAGAAAGAAGAAAAGCCAACCCATGAATCTCTAGAAAAATATTTTTCAAACGAAAAAGGCTGGATACAGATTCATAATGCTTTATCGGCCGACCAGACCGGACTGTATATTTATTTTCAGGCACCGGACGATGTGGCACGCAATCTCAGGTTACGCATACAATATCATGGAGCTGCCACTTATAAATTTACAATAGACGGTAAGCAGTATACCTATAACGCCAACAGGTCTCAGAATGCAAACGACAGTCGTTTCGTTGAAAATAACTCTGCAAATTGGTATGATGATACTGTAAAGAAAGACGACCTGAAATTTTTAGAGGCTCTTGCATCTTCGAAGAATGCCCGTCTTAGCATCGGTGGATCTATAATAGAGATCAGCAATCTGACAAAGCAAAATATACAGCGTACACTCGATTATTTCGAATCAATGGACGGACTATTACCTAAAACCAATATGGTAAATATCCGCAGATAATAAAACATAAGAATAATAGCTATGAATAAACTTACAGTTATTAAAGTCGGAGGAAAAATAGTTGAAGAAGAAGAATCTTTAAAACAACTACTTGATGATTTTGCCCGGATCGAAGGACATAAAATATTGGTACACGGTGGAGGACGATCTGCAACAAAAATAGCCGAACGGCTGGGCATACAAAGCAACATGGTAGACGGCAGACGCATCACCGATGCTGCAACCCTTCAGATAGTGACTATGGTATATGGGGGACTTGTAAATAAAAATATTGTTGCCCGATTACAGGCTTTGGATGTAAACGCTCTTGGATTGACAGGTGCCGACATGGATGTGATCAGGTCGGAAAAACGTCCGGTAAAAGAAATTGATTACGGCTTTGTAGGAGACGTCAAATATGTAAAATCGGAGACTTTACAATGGCTGATCGATAAAGATATAGTACCCATTATGGCTCCACTTACCCACGATGGAAAAGGAAATATCCTCAATACAAACGCCGATACCATTGCAGCAGAAACAGCTCAGGCAATGTCTGCCCATTATGATGTGACATTGGTTTACTGTTTCGAGAAAAAAGGGGTATTAATGGACGAGAATGATGACAATAGTGTTATTTCGAGACTTGATAAAGAATTGTATCAAAAATATATCGACGAAGGTGTTATTACCGGAGGTATGCTTCCTAAGCTCGATAATGCATTCCGCTCTATAGAAAAAGGAGTCAAGGCTGTTATAATAACTCAGGCATCGGAGATCGGAAAGGATAGTGGAACACGTATTATCTGAGGTATGAAAAATCTGCTGATTCTTCTTTTTACATTCTTATCATTCAATATTATGGCTCAACTGACATCAGACGAAAAGAATCTGATAAATAATGGGGACAAAACTCTCCCATTCGACGTTTTGAAAGTGACCGATAAGCAGGATTCTTTATTCTTGAGAACTCCATGCCGGGATTTCGATTTGACGAAAGATAAAGAAGATATAGCTTTATTGATCGATCGGCTTAAACTCACTATGGCTGTAGAATCGGGAGTAGGCATAGCTGCACCGCAAGTCGGCATCGGACGTAATCTATTTTTGTTTATGAGGATTGACCAACCCGAAAAAACGGTAATAGCTGCCATAAATCCGAGAATCGTAAATCATCCTGAAGAAACTATCTGTTTTGAACGTGACGGTTGCCTTTCAATTCCGGGTATGAGCGGTAACTCTATACGATACCCTTGGGTCGATGTCGAATACACTAACGAAGAAGGTCTACTTGTAAGGGAACGCCTCGAAGGATACAGCCGTGAAGGAAATTTTACCGGAGTCATATTTCAGCATGAGTTTGATCATTTGCAAGGAGTTTTATTTATTGATAAGTTGTGTGCTGAGCAAGAATAAATCTTATTCTTAGCTATTAAAATTTGATTGTTTTTTTGCTAAAAAATAGAATAACTTTTACCTTTGTACAGCCAATAGATCGGGATGTAGCACAGTTGGCAGCGCGCCACGTTCGGGACGTGGAGGTCGGACGTTCGAGTCGTCTCATCCCGACTGATAACAGTCTAAAGTGTAAAATATAAATACTTTAGACTGTTTTTATTTTATAGATAAGCCCTAGTTTAGTATACTTATAATAAAAACAACATATTTTTCTTTTTAGCAAATAATTTATAAATTTGGGCAACAACAATCAAACACTCACACCTTTAATATTAAATCAGTGGAAAAACAAATGAATCCGTCACGTAAGAAAATACTGGACAAATCTTTCGGACTTTTCTTAAATGAAAATTACGACAGTGTGACAATGCAACAAATTCAGGAAGCATCGCAAGTATCAAGAGGTGCGATATACCATCATTTCAAAAGCAAAGAAGACATTTTCAAGGAGATCGTAGATATCTATCTTCTTCCTATCTTTTCATCTTTCTCCAGCATAACAGAAGAAGAAAAAGGAACGTTGCTCAATACCATATATGCATCAATTAAATGCCGTCAAAACCACCAATTGGTACTGAAAGAAGTCGTTCCTTTCAAAATGTCGGACTTTTACCTGTATAAGTTTATATTTCAGGCAACAGAACAATACCCCGAATTTAGTGAACAGGTAAACAGCCTTTCTGAAAAAGAATTTAACGGTTGGCGAAACATCATACAAGCCGCTATGAGAACCGGAGAAATCCGTTCGGATATAGAACTCGATTATGTGGCACAATCCCTTATGACAATTCCTTTAGGACTAGGTGTTTTTTCGGCTTTCAGTAATTATATAAATATCAATACCAAAGACATCCGAACTTCTTATCTGAAATTCTATAATCTACTGAAAAAGAATAGTTTCTTATAAATATCGCAAAAAATAAAGGCTTTACACCTTTATTTTCCCGATACTATTTTCTTGATCTCGTTCAACTTATTCAAAGCTTCGACAGGAGTAAGGTTATTTACATCCAAAGACTTGATTTCATCCCGTACCTGACTCAATACCGGATCATCCAACTGAAAAAAGCTTAATTGGTAACCTTCACGCTGTTCGTTAATCTCTGCAATGGGTTTAGATATTCCCTGCTTACGATTATCCGTTTCCAACTGTTTCAGTATCGTATCAGCTCGTTTGACAATGCTTTGCGGCATACCGGCCATCTTCGCCACATGGATACCAAAACTATGCTCACTGCCCCCTTTAACCAACTTACGCAGGAAAATAACCTTGTTGTCGACCTCTTTTACCGACACATTGTAGTTCTTGATCCGCTTGAATGATTTTTCCATTTCATTCAATTCATGGTAATGAGTCGCAAATAAGGTTTTAGCTCTTGCCTTCGGATGCTCATGTATGTATTCGACAATAGCCCAGGCTATGGAGATACCATCATAGGTACTTGTTCCACGTCCCAACTCATCGAAAAGAACTAGACTACGGCTCGACAAGTTGTTCAGAATGTCAGAAGCCTCATTCATTTCCACCATAAAGGTAGATTCACCCAGCGATATATTATCGGAAGCTCCCACTCGTGTAAATATCTTATCAACAATACCGATCTGAGCCGATTCGGCAGGGACATAACACCCGATCTGAGCCATCAGATTGATAAGGGCAGTCTGGCGAAGCAATGCCGACTTACCGGCCATATTGGGTCCGGTGATAATAATGATCTGTTGCTTATTGCTATCCAGATAAACATCATTTGCAATATATGTCTCACCCAAAGGCAGCTGCTTTTCGATAACGGGATGGCGTCCGTTCTTTATGTTCAGAACATCAGAATCTTCTATATTCGGACGGATGTACTTGTTCTGCTCTGCTGTTTTTGCAAATGACAGCAGGCAGTCGGTACGGGCTATCAGATTGGCATTGACCTGTATAGTAGGTATGTAATCGACAAGACTCTGCACCAAATCATTATATAGAGTTGTCTCAAGACTTAATATCTTTTCTTCTGCACCCAGAATTTTTTCTTCGTAATCCTTTAACTCCTGAGTGATATAACGTTCGGCATTAACCAGCGTTTGCTTACGGATCCAATCGGCCGGAACTTTATCTTTATGAGTATTGCGGACTTCGATATAATAACCGAATACGCTATTGAAACTGATCTTAAGCGACGGAATACCGGTTGTATCTATCTCTCGTTGCTGAATATGCAGCAGATAATCTTTTCCCGAATATGCAATCTTACGTAATTCATCCAGATCGGCATTAACTCCGGACTTTATAACACTGCCCTTGTTAAGTAATGCAGGCGGATCATTTTGGACTTCTTTCTCAATACGGTCTCTTATTATCGGGCAAGGGTTCAACTTCTCTCCTATTGCTTTCAGGCTTGGCTCATCCGAATTAAGGAAAGCTTCTCTTATAGGTTCTATTGCTTTCAATGCCACTTTCAACTGTACAACTTCACGTGGAGTTACACGACCTACAGCAACTTTAGAGATAATACGCTCCAGATCGCCTATCAATGACAGATGTTCCTCTAAAAGCTGTTTCAAAGAAGGATCTCTGAAAAAATATTCCACAACTGCTAAACGATCATTTATCGGCTTTACTTCTTTCAGCGGAAATACCAGCCAACGGCGAAGCATACGTGCCCCCATAGGTGAAATAGTTTTGTCCAGAATATCGAGAAGTGATTTACCTCCCTCATTCATTGTTGAAATAAGCTCAAGACTACGGACAGTAAATTTATCAAGACGCACATACCGGTCTTCCTCTATTCTCGACAAGGTCGTAATATGAGATATCATAGTATGCTGAGTAGCATCCAGATAATGCAGGACTGTACCTGCCGCAATAACTCCGTCAGTCAAATGCTCTACCCCGAAACCCTTCAGATTCTTAGTTTCGAAATGCTTCAATAGACGATCACGGGCAGCATCTTCGGTAAAAATCCAATCATCAAGCTCGAATGTAAAGAAACGTGAACCGAAATACTCTTCGAACTGCTTTTTATTACTACGCTCGATCAATATTTCTTTTGGTGAAAAATTAGACAAAAGCTTGTCTACATATTCTTTATTACCTTCTGCTATAAGAAACTCTCCGGTGGATATATCAAGGAATGAGATTCCGAAATTCTTTTTAGCGAAATGCAGAGCACAAAGAAAATTATTCTCTTTGTAATTCAATATGTTATCATTAATCGATACACCGGGAGTCACTAATTCTGTTATTCCGCGCTTCACCAGTTTTGTCGTTTGCTTCGGATCTTCTAGTTGATCGCAAATAGCAACACGCTTTCCGGCACGTACCAATTTCGGGAGATAAGTATCAAGCGCATGATGCGGAAATCCCGCTAATTCTACATACTGAGCAGATCCGTTTGCCCTTCGGGTAAGTGTTATTCCTAATATCTCTGCTGCATCAATGGCATCTTGCGAAAAAGTCTCGTAAAAGTCACCGACACGAAACAATAATATAGCATCGGGGTGTTTCCCTTTAATATCGAAGTATTGCTTCATCAAAGGTGTTTCGGCTATCTTTTTTGACACGATATTTTATTTTTTGATTAATGGTAAGGTTCCAAACCTGTTTATACTTATTCAAACAAAGATAAAAAAAATACTGCGAATACATAATTTAAGGTCTCAGACCTTTTTATTACCCCTTGATCCTTCCCCCATATATATTTCTCTGGCCTCTGTGTTATTAAAAACTCTAAGTCTCTAAAGGAACTTTCCGTCTGAAGAAACAATTATATCCCTTTCAGAAGTTTTTATTACGATAGAATTTTGGAAAATCGCATCATTTATTGAACGAGTGGGATTATTATGCGATGCCTTGCCTTTCCCTATTTTATAAGTATCGATTATTTTCCCGTTTTTATTCTTACTTACAAGTACCGTAACCAACTTATTGTTCAATATTTCCAAATAAAAAGACAGCTGAATATTTTCAGAATAAAAAGATTCCAGCGGTTTTGTCCAATTATTAATATTCAATAGGAACGGCTTATCTTCAGTAGGATATAATTCCTTGTTTTTAATCAGTGAAGGCAGGTAATCAAGATCGAAAAAACGAGAAGAGAACACACATGTATCTACTGATTCAACAACAGGATATCCATCCTCATTTATCAAGAAGTCCACTACTGCTTTAACCGCTACCGGAGTATTGTATCCAGATGAACTGCAACACTCCGACCAGAATATATTCGTTTTGATTGTTTTATTTTCGATTTCGAAAAACTGATTAAATATTCCGCCATCGCTATCCGGAGCATTTTCGATTATTATTTCCTGTAAGTCGGCTGATAAAGGGTGTTGATCTCTGAATACAACAATAGACGAATATTCTAAATTCTGATCACTCAACATACGGTGAATTAGAAATAAATCGTCTCCATTGTTATTCTTCATTACAGCTATAGCATATATTTTTTCTTCGGGCTTATCGGTAAGATACAAACTTTGGGTAAATGAGTTTCGGGGCAGTTCCAACCCATGTGACGAATCATAATATAATTCACCGAAATAAGATCTGAATTGAGCGTAATCAAAATCAATTACAGTTGCCTTTTGCGAATAAGCAAATATACAACTCAGTATATAGAATAAAAGTAATATGTATTTTCGTTCCATTTTAAGGTTTCAATCTTGTTTTAAGGCCACAGACACCTATTTATTTATCCATCCAAGTATAAGCAGTAAAAAGGATCGAGACCTTATACTTAAGACTGCAATAAAAATAAGAATAATATGTTATTAATATATAATCAGGAAATATAAAAACTTTATTTTTATAACTTTGCTTGGTCTAGTTATATAGGTTATATGGATTTATTGCTACAACACATACATCAGGAAACAGGTATTGCCCAATTTATCGAAACAACTGCTTCTAAATACAATTTACCGGAAGAAACTCTTCACAAATTTACAGATGTAGTTATTAGTTCACTTTTAGGTGCTGTTTTACTGCAAGGAGATACCCCCGAAACAGAGAAACTGCTAAGTTCCTATTATTCCAAAATATCAGAAGAGGATATCGAACCTGCAAAAAGAACGGATTTAACAATTGGAATATTAAATAAGATTTTCAATAACAAACTAACAGAATTCTATTCTATATTATCCGAATATAACAATATCGAATTAAAGAATGTAGATGACATGACCATCATTCTTTCCGAATTGTTTATAAAACAGATACCCCGTTTTATGGCTTCTGAGAAATACTCTATAAACGGATTGCTCGGACATCTTTTGGGTGAAAGGGATTATTTTATCGATCAGATACCTGATGCTGTAATAGACCTGCTTAATATATCTTCTAAGCACAATATAGGTCAAAATATATCGGCGGACGCCGTTGTTGTGAGTAATGCTGTACGTTATACTCTCTTACGTGAAAAAAGAGAAAGTGAAGAAGCCAACAGAAAAAAAAGCTGGTTCGAAAAGATATTTAAAAAAGGCTGATCTTCACTTAGAGTCTTCATCAACAACAAATCTCCATTCCAGATCTCTCCATTCTCCGGCATAATCAATCCCGATACGTGGAGTTGTTTTATAAAGCGGCTTGTCATCAGAATCTTCGAACCATAATCTGTCACTTATCAGAAAAGATTCGCCATAAAAAGACGCATCCAGTTTCAGAAATTTACCGATCCGTCCGGGACCCGATATCTCTTTAACACCCCTGATGAGTACAGCCTGAGGGCAATCTTTCTCTCCGGTTACGACATTCAACAGCCAATACATACCGTAAATAAGATAAACATATATAGTACCCGGCTCACTGTAAAGCACTTCGGTACGCTTAGTCCTCCCTTTAGCTGCATGGCAGGCTTTATCTTCTTCCCCGCGATATGCTTCGACTTCTGTTATTTGAAAACGGTGAATATCTCCACTGTCGAAACGTCTCACCAAATACTTTCCAAGAAGATCGGGTGCTACATCCAATACATCTCTTTCGAAAAATTCACGGGGAAGTCTTTTGTCCATACCTGTCCTTATTCTTTACAGATATCTTTCATCACCAATCCGGCAATAGTAAAGCCGAATATGGCTGTTATATGTGCAAGCGTTCCGTTTATCTGCGCTTTCATACTGCACCACTCGTGATTGACTAAATCAGGATCGCCGGGTCCGTTTTTCGATCTCGGACAAAGGCAGGCTTCTGTTCCACAAGATTCATTCGCACCCCTGTTGTCGAGAACTTCCTCGCTGTATACACAAAGAAATTTACGGCTCGGTTTTCTGCTCTTTCTGAATTTACGGCGCAAGGCTGCTCCAAGCGGGCATCCTTTTACCTTCCAGAATTCGGCAACCTGAATCTTTGTCGGATCCATCTTCAAAGCCGCACCCATCGATGAAAAGAATACAGCCTTGGTTTGTGTAGCCCGTACCATCAGATCCATCTTGTTACTCAAACTGTCTATGGCATCTATAATATAATCGTACTTATCCAATTCGAACGAATCAGCGGTTTCGGGGCTGTATATCTGCTGTACTGCCGTAATCTCGGCTTTGGGATTGATTTCGAGTAAACGTTCTTTCAAAGCATCTACTTTTACCTGCCCCACAGTCTTTGTGGTTGCAAGCAGCTGACGGTTGATATTAGTAACACAAATACGGTCGGAGTCTACAATAGTAAGCTGTCTGATACCGGAGCGCACCAAGCTTTCGGCACACCAGCTTCCGACTCCTCCTATACCGAAAATAATAACACGCTGCGAGGCTATTTTATCCATCAGGGAGTTACCCAGCAACAATTCGGTACGTTTAAAAATTCCTTTTTCTATGCCCATACAGGTTTAAAGTCAAAGACCTATTTATATAGTTGATTGTATAAATTTCAATTGTTTTTCTAAAACAGCTACACTTGCCATCGAATAACCACAGCTTGCGGCATATTCTACGGGACGCGTATAAAGATATTCTATTTCCATCTGACGTTTCGAGTCGAAATCGACTTTCATACTTGGTGAGTAAGGTGTCATATGCTCCGTCATATGCATTATTTCATCGGCATATTCAGTCGGAATCGGGTTCTCCGCCAAATCAGATTTATTGCCTGCTTCTATAACTTCTATCATCATCCGGTGAAGTAGTTGCCTCATATCCGCATTGGCTATCAAAGCATCTGTTGTGGTATTCATTACCACCGTCATTCCATTAAAGGGAATATTCCAGACAAGCTTTCTCCATCTGGCATTTTTAAGCTCAAGCACTTCCGCCTCTACTCCGGCATTTTCAAGATCGGAACATACTTGCTGCAATACCGAATCATCCGGACAAGAGTACGACCCTACATTGAGCTTTCCGAAATCCAAATGAGCGATGTGCCCGGGAGCGGTTTTATTTGCGCAAATAAATGCAAGCCCGCCTGCAATATGTAAATCCGGGAAATCTTTCTGAAGGTCTTCTTCTACTCCCAGCCCGTTTTGAATCATCAAAACTACTGTATTCTCATGCAATAAGGGAGGTAAAATATGTTTCAGGGTTTTATTTCCTGTCGATTTCAGACAGACCAATACCACATCACACTTCGACATACTGTGCGTATTGTTGTAAGCATGTACTTCGGACAAACAAAAATCTCCACTTATAGAGTCTACTTTCAGACCATGCTCTTTCACAAAATCATAATCGGAACGAAACAAAAAATGCACGTCTTTTCCTGCTTTTGCAAGCATCCCTCCGAAGTATCCTCCGATAGCTCCGGTTCCAATGATTCCATATCTCAGGGTTTCGGTTCCATTGATTAGTTTATCAGACATATATAAGTAAATGAAAGTATTTGAAAGATAAATTTTTAAGCTATAACAAGCTCAAAATAATAGGTCTTCGACCTTTAAAAAAGAAAAACACAAAGCGCGTAAAACTTTCGGTTTCACAGGTCAACTTTGTGTTTCGGTATATATCAATTCAGGGACAGATTGCTCTGCAACCCGTTTTAAGAATCCTTTTCTCCGTAAGCAAGGTCTCCGGCATCTCCTAATCCGGGAACGATGTATGATTCTGCATTCAATGTAGGATCAATAGCAGCAGCCCATATAGTCGTATTTGCATCAGGAAACTTCTCTTTGCAATAATCTATCGCCTGCTGACTCGCTATAATCGTAGCGATGTGTATATGCCGGGGAGTTCCTTTTGTCAATAACGCATGGTACGAAAGTTCCATACTTTCTCCGGTAGCAAGCATCGGATCGGTCAGCAGCAATACTTTATTATCCAATCGGGGCGATGCTATATATTCGATACTCACATGAAAACTCTGATGATTTTCGCGGTATTTCCGATAAGCTGATACAAAAGCATTCTCGGCATAATCGAAATAATTCAAGAAACCATGATGAAACCCAAGTCCGGCACGTAAAATAGTTCCGATAACCAATTCATCCGTATGTAAAAAAGATGGAGCTATGCCAAGCGGTGTTTGTACATCATGTTCGGCAAAAGTAAGAGTCTTGCTTATTTCATAAGACATTATCTCTCCTATTCTCTCCAGATTCTTACGAAATCTCAGTCGGTCATTCTGAATATTTACATCGCGAATCTCACTCACAAAACGACCCAAAATAGAATTTTGAGTCGAGAGGTTTATTATTTCCATAAAGTAATTTTAGCTGCAAAGATAGAGCGAAAATATCAAAAGACCTTATGCATAAGTATTTTTTAGCATATCGAATAAATTAACTCTATATTATTCAACATGTTATTAGGAAACATAAAGTATTTAACCACATATTTTTAGCAATAAAAAGGTCTTAAACATTATTTTCAGACATGATGCACGGCAGTCTTCCACACAAGCGATTCGGCTATATCATACGCCTGCTTCACACGGTCGGCAATACCTATACCATTACGCAAATTCCCAGCTATGTATAATCCGTCGTGTTCGTGTTCTATTTTTGCAATAGAAGAAAGCCTCTCTCCGGTCGAAATTTCATACTGGGGAATAGCGTGTTCGTGTCTGAATATTTTCATAAAACTGATTGCAGATGAAGGTATTGCAAAAAGATCCAGTAATTCTTCATGCACAATATCCGTTATTTTCTGATCACTTAAAGTTATAAATTCGGGATGGTTAGTTCCTCCAAGATATATAGCCAGAGTGGCATAACCTTCGGGAGCCCTGTTCGGAAAACAAAAAGAAGGAAATAAAACACCCAGCAGCCGCCTGTTTTCTTTTTGAGGGATCAACCCTCCGAAAGATACATAACGGTCGTTTATTGCTTTACGTTCTACTCCTACCGCTACCTGAATCACTTTGGCATAAGTCAGATTCGAAATCTTTTTCATCTCGAGGGGAGAAACGAATGGCAGCAAATCGGGTAAAGCATGAGCCCCTACCGTAGTCACTACCTTGTATGAAGGTTGAGACATAGACTGTCCGTCTTTCTGAAAAGTTACTTCAAATGAATCATTTACTTTTTTTATTTTGATATCATGTGCTCCACAAATGATATTTTCTTTTCCGATTTTTTCTTCTAACTTTTCAATAAGCGAACTGAATCCATATTCTCCCGAAAAAACTTTCCGTGTTGCTTTCTTATCTCTCAGACTCTTAGGCTCAAGTCCTTTTTTGAACGATCCGCCAATAAAACTACCGTATTTTTGCTCGAGTTTATACAGTTTAGGCAAAGCATAACGAGTGATAAGCTTTTCGGGATCTCCGGCATAAATACCTGATATAAAAGGATTAACTGCATAGTCGACAAAAGACCGACCAATCCGTCTTTTTGCTAAAGAAGCGACCGATTCATCAGGGTCTGTTCCACGTTTACGCAAAGGCTCAAAAGCTATCTTTATCTTATCCCAAAAGTCGAATAATGGAGTTTTCAAGAAACCTACTCCCCCACTTGGAAGAGCATACCAATTATTTTTTTTGTAAATCAATCGTTTCTCAGCTTCACTGTTTGCAACAAGAGGTTCTATTCCGAGCATTTCAAAAAGTTCCGCTGTTTCGGCATTTCCTATCACTCCGGTATTAGGCCCTTCTTCAAATACAAACCCATTTTCGGAGTGAGAATACATAGCCCCTCCTACCCTGTCCTGCTTTTCAAGAACAAGAACTTTTTTACCTTTTTGCTGTAAAAAGAAAGCGGTGGACAGCCCGGTTAACCCTGCCCCTACTACGATCACATCATATTCCATCCGATAGTTTTTTTGTAGTAAGTAAAAGTAGTCATTCGACAAAATATACACAATAGCCAGATATAGTGATTCGGAATTAACAATGCATGCTTTTATTACATCAAGTAATCAAAAACAACTAATACAATTGAACCTTTTTCAATCACCGATTCATATTATTAACCCTAAATACTTATTTTTGTAAATAAACAAATTCTTAAATGGAAAGGTATGGAAGAAACAACTGCAAAAAAGAGTAATCACGGACCAAACGTCCGGCGTTGGAGAGAATGGCGGAATGTGAATCAGGATACACTTGCAGAACAGATAGGTGTATCGCAGGCAACCCTTTCGAGCTATGAAAAAAAGGACAAACTGGAGCAAGACATTTTAGACAGGATTGCGAAGGCTCTGGATATTCCGGTAGAAGCCATTACCGAACTGGAACAGGGTGCATCTATAAATATAGTCAATGCTTACGACCAATCTGGCTCTATAAATTATTCTCCAACATTCAATCCTATTGACAAAATTGTTGAATTATATGACGAGAAAATAGCTTTGTACGAAAGAATGCTCAAAGACAAAGAAGACGCGATTTCGTTATTGCATGAAGTACTGAAAGAAAGGAAATAAAAAAGAACGCTCATCTATACCAAAGTAATAATTAGGTCTGAGACCGTAAAACAAAATAATAATGGGGAAAATACTATTTGTTCAATATCCAAAATGCGGAACCTGCCAAAAAGCAGGCAAATGGCTTAAAGAAAATAATATAACTGTAGACAGCAGAAATATTGCTGAAAATAACCCTACAGACACCGAACTTACCGAATGGATAGAAAAGAGCGGATTGCCGATTAATAAGTTTTTCAATACATCCGGAAAGATATACAAAGAACAAAATATTAAAGAACGTGTAAAGAACGATTCAACAAAAGACCTTATCAAATTGTTAGCTACAAACGGGATGTTAGTAAAACGTCCTATAATTGTAACTGATAAAGCCGTTTTAGTTGGATTTAAAGAAGATGAATGGAAGGATTCCTTACTATCGTAGTATACAAGCTTAGTTATATATAAGGATCAATAGCTGATAACAAGTCTGAACAAAACCAACGTTTTATGTAGCAAGAGCAGAGCTAAACTTGTTTAAGCTATAGCGAGTCACGACAACCAACGGTCACAGGAACGTAGTGTATGTAAAATGACTAATGAAATTGAACTACCGATACAGCAGGGATATGGAGAACGAACAAAAAGAGAAAGAAACTTCGCCTAAGAAGAAAAGTATTATAAAGAAGATTGCTAAAATTTTTCTTTACATAATTATTGGGATCATTGCTCTCAATCTGGCATTGTATGGCTTATTATCGATTCCGTCAGTACAGAAAAAAGTAGTGGATTATGCCATTGCCCAGCTAAAACCAATTGTTAAAACTGAATTACGCATTGACGAAGTAAGACTGAAACTCTTTAATAACGTTAATCTGAAAGGTGTATATATCGAAGATCAGACCAAAGATACTTTGCTGTATGCCAGCAATCTTGAAGTAAGCCTCAGTCCATGGAAACTATTGAAAAGCGAATTGCTGATCAATGCCATAGATGTAGACGATTTCACGATACATATTTCGCAGAAAAACCCGGATGCCGATTTTAATTTTCAGTTTCTTATAGATGCCTTTGCCGGCGATACTACAGCTGTAGACACCACATCAAGCAGTCTGAAGATAAATATAGAAGATATAAAACTGAGAAACGGTAAACTCAAATACGATGTTCTTTCAGAAAACACCACCCCTAATGAATTTAATGCATCGCATATTCATATTTATGATTTGAATGCCGATCTTAACCTCCCTTCGATAGATACTGAAAACCTCAAGGCAACACTGACATCTCTTTCATTGAAAGAACATTCGGGACTTGAAGTTAAAAACCTGAAAGCCGAAGTTACATCCGATAAGTCGACTTACTTCATCAAGGATGCAGAGCTAGAATTACCTGCTTCGAAACTGATCATTCCTTTCGCAAAATACAACATCGAAACGAATGAATTTGCTGTAAATTCCGAACCATCGGTTCTATCTCCTAATGATCTGAAACCCTTTATGGCAGATCTGAAACAACTCAAAAACGACATAAAACTTCAGGCTTCCATTACAGGTAAACTTCCTGCTATAAATATCGACAGCCTGATCGTAAATTACGGAAATGAGACAAATCTGAGAGCCTCAGGTTCTATATCCGATTATGAGCACTACGACAAAGCACGGATAAATCTGGCCATTAACCAATTTCTTATCACTCCTGCCGATATCACGGATTTTGCACGTATAGGAGATTCTGCTTTTGTGGCTCCCGATATTCTCAAAACATTGGGTAATGTGAGACTGAAAGGTTTATTGACAGGATCACTCGATAATTTTAAGCTGGATGCT
Organism: Indolivaga capnocytophagoides DSM 22835; assembly: GCF_000426485.1. Taxonomy (GTDB): domain Bacteria; phylum Bacteroidota; class Bacteroidia; order Bacteroidales; family Dysgonomonadaceae; genus Dysgonomonas_A; species Dysgonomonas_A capnocytophagoides. The sequence continues at coordinate 8,804 of NZ_AUFL01000024.1, read as the reverse complement.
GATGCTTGGGCAAAACACGGTGCATTGAAAATGGTCGCAGCAGGTGCAACAGACACTACTTTCGAAAATTTCAAAGTAAACGCCAAGCTCCAAACACAAAATTTCAATGCAGGCTCTTTAATGGAAATGCCCGAAATGGGGCGTGTTTCAGCCTTTCTTAACCTCAATGCGTCACAAAGCAAAAGACAGCCTCTATCAGCTGATATAAAAGGACAGGTCAACAGTATACAATACAACAAACATACATACAAGGATGTCCCTTTCTCAGCTTATTACAACGCCTCTAAAATGGGCGGATGGATAAAGGGGGACCTGCCATTGGGTAAATTCGAGGCAAAAGCCGATATGACCCAGGATCGCATCCCCAAAATCAATCTCGATCTGGATGTTCAGCAATTAAAAATAGATCAGCTTATAGACAGTCTGGGATGGAAAAATCCGGAACTTACCTTCCACCTCAAAGGTGATATCACCGGACTGGATATGAATAATATACAGGCTGATGTAACAATAGAGGATTTTCTGTTCTCACGAGACAGTTTGTCATTCAAACCGGGCATTATTGCTCTGAAAGCAGGATCGAACAGCCCTACAGATAAATACATAAAACTAAGCTCATCGCAAATAAGCGGAAGTATTACAGGCGATTACAACTTTGTACAGCTCCCCGATCAGATCAATAATCTGATGCACCAATATCTACCGGGACTATTCCCTAAATTGGTGAAAATACCACGAAATGCAAAACATAATATATTCAATTTCAGTACAATTATAAATAATACTGAAAATCTCGGAAGCATACTTGATCTTCCTGCCAACATTATAAAACCCTTAACCATAGACGGTACTATCAATACAGAGCAAAACCGGATAATGGCAAAGGCAAATATTCCGGTTATAGAGTATGACAACCTCAAAATAAGAAATACGCAGATCAACCTGAATAACAGCGACAGCATCATAAGCATGAAAGCGTATCTGAATCTGTATGAAAACGGAAAGGGAATCGATTTCAATCTCGATACAAAAATAGAAGCTGATACTGTCAATGCCTTGTTAAACGTTAAGCGTGACAGTACTGATCTGAATGTAGATGCAACCTTGCATGCGTTGGCAAACTTTAAACTATCCAACAAAGGAGAACTTATTTCGAGTGTAAAATTCAAGCCTACAAACATGACTGTCGGCAAATTGATGCTGGCTTTCCTTCCTGCCGAAATACATAATGAAGGCGAACGTACTACCATATCCAATTTTGGTTTCATGGAAGGTAAAGGACGTATTATGAACCGATATTTGGGTATAGACGGTGCTATTTCGAATTCAAAACAGGATACACTGAATGTGTCATTCGCAAATGCTAACCTGGGAAATATACTAAGTGCTTTTGATATAGAAAATATAAGTGCGATTGCCGATGGAAAAATCAAGCTGACAAATATCCTTAATCAGCCGGAAATGTATACCAATAACCTCAGACTTGATAATATCATTATATTTAATGACACCCTCGGAGATCTGAAAATACAAAGTAAATGGAACGATGCCGAAGGTGCGATTGCATTCAGGGCATTCCTCGAAAAAGAAAAAACAAAAAGCGAAGCTGCCGGCTACGTATTCCCTGCTCAGGATTCATTAAACCTGAAAGTCAATTTAGACAGGGTATCAATAGGATGGATACAACCGTTTATGGCAGACATGATCAATAATGCAGGCGGAAGTATCAGTACCGGACTGAGGGTTACGGGCAAAATATCGGCTCCCGAAGTAAGAGGATGGCTGGGTGTAAATAATGCTTATGTGGGTATAGATTATACCAATGTAACGTATCATATTTCCGACACAATACAAATAACCCCCGACAAAATCGGATTTGATAATCTGGTCATAGAAGATTCAAATCATAATAAGGCTCGTGTAAATGCTGTAGTCACACACAAAAATTTCGAAGACATGCAGTACAAAATTGATATGAACCTCAATAATCTGATGGTATTAAATACGGCCGCCCGTACCGACAGTTTATTTTATGGAAGGGTATTTGCCAGCGGAAATGTAAATATCAAAGGATCAGACGATCTTATTGATATCAAAATGTCGATACGTAATGGCAGAAATTCATCTATAAATGTACAAATACCTCAAAATGAAGAAGCTGTAAAATATCAAAGTATTGTATATATCAATACTCCGAAAGAGCTTGATAAGATAGAGGCTCCCAAACAAGAAGAAGAATCAGTACTTCCTATAAAGTTATCTGTAAATCTTACCCTTACTCCCGATATGGCTATCGGTGTAGTAATAGACCCTCTGACGGGAGATGCCATGCAGGCTAAAGGTTCGGGATTGATAGACTTTACTTATGACATGAGATCGGAAGATATGAAGGCCTTTGGTAATTATATCCTTTCGGATGGTTCGGTTCGCCTGAAATTACAAAGTATAAAAACCCTGAGCCTGAAAATAAAGGAAGGAAGTAAACTGGTATTCGTAGGTGACCCGCTCAAAACTACTTTCGATATAAGTGCTTACAGAAGAGTTAAAGCCGATCTGGCTACTTTAGACCCTTCTTTCGCCAGTGATGCCAGCGGATCTACCAAGGTAAATGCCGATGGTATTTTGGGTATCAGTGGTAATATGGACAAAATGAACCTTACTTATGACGTTTCACTACCCGATGCCAGCGATGACCTTAAAGACCGTGTAAGAAGCCTTATATCCACCAATGAGCAAAAAGTAAAACAGTTTGCCTATCTGCTGGTTATGGGTACATTCTATTCGAATACAGGAGGTACAGGAGGTAATATAACAGACGGAATGCTAACCAGCATAGCATCCGGTGCTTTATCGAGTGGTCTTAATATGCTATTCGGAAATATGTTGGGTGATAAATGGAATATAGGAACAAATATTTCTTCTAATGACGGTACTTTCAACGATATGGATATGAGTATAAGCGTATCGAGAAAATTCTTGGATGATAAACTCGAATTTAATACCAATCTGGGTTACCGTACGGATAATTCGACCGCTTCGGACAATTCGTTTATCGGGGACTTTGATGTTGCCTATGCACTTACCCGCTCACTTAAATTCAAAGTGTTCAATAAAACAAACGACCGTTATTATAAACAAGCTGCTATGACACAAGGTATAGGATTGGTATATACCCGCGAGGCAAAAACAATCAGGCAGTTATTCAATATGTTCAGAAAGAAAAAATTCCGTAATAAAGAAGAAATTCAGACAGAAGGAGGACGCTAATGATAGATATCTGCCGCATATCAAAAAAATACGGGAATACAGAAGCTCTGAATGATGTTTCCTTTTCTCTGAAAAAGGGAGAAATCACCGCTTTTTTAGGACCTAACGGAGCAGGAAAAACAACTATGATGAATATCATAACAGGAGTAATAAATCAAACTTCGGGAGAAGTCCTTTTCGATCATGAAGATATAAGAAACAAGCCTGTTGAAATAAAATCAAAAATAGGTTATCTGCCCGAATACAACCCTCTTTATGAGGATATGTACGTATGTGAGTACCTGGAATATGCCGCAAGTTTTTATCTGCCTGAAAAGGGAATAAAAGCACGTGTTTCCGAAATGATAGAAAAAACAGGATTAACAGATGAATACCGGAAGAAAATAGGAAAGCTGTCTTTCGGTAATAAAAAACGAACAGGTCTTGCACAAGCTTTGGTACACGATCCCGAAATATTGATACTGGATGAACCTACCAACGGTCTTGACCCTAATCAGCAACATAACATAAAGGAATTAATAGAAGAATTAGGTAAAACAAAAACGATCTTATTTTCATCCCACCGTTTTGATGATGTCGAAAATATAGCCTCGAATTATGTTATACTCCATAAAGGAAATTTAGTGTTAAACGAAAGAGCCGAAAATATCGATTCTATAGAAAATACTTTTTATAAGTTGACAAAATGAACATCATAGCAGATAAAAATATCCCTTACCTGAAAGGTATAGGCGAAGCTTTTGGTAATATAACTTACCTGAGCGGAAACGAATTCACCAAAGAAAGCATCAAAAACGCAGATACACTTATAGTACGTACAGTTACACATTTTGATGAGAATATACTGGACGGTTCTCTTGTAAAGCTGATATGCTCGGCTACAATCGGTTACGATCATATCGACACCGAATATTGCGATAGCCACGGTATTACATGGAAAAACGCTCCCGGATGTAATTCGGGTTCCGTACAACAATACGTAGCATCGGCACTGATAACGATAGCGGAAAAAAAGAATTTCTCGCTGAAAGGCAAAACAATAGGAATTGTAGGTGTAGGGAATGTCGGTAAAAAGGTTGCTGCAATTTGTGAAATTTTGGGCATGCGTGTCCTCAAAAACGACCCTCCAAGGGAACAAGCTGAACAAAGCGGTGAATTTGTAAGTCTGGACGTAATCAAAAAAGATGCAGACTTTATTACATTTCACACTCCTCTAACAAAAGAAGGAGAATACAAAACATTTCATCTGGCAGACAAAAGTTTTTTTGATACCTTAGGTAAAAAACCTATTATCATCAATTCTGCTAGAGGTGGTATTATCGATACAGCATCTATAAAAGAAGCCATTCTCAACGACAAAATATCCGGTGCTATTATTGATTGCTGGGAAAAAGAACCTGACATCGATATAGAATACCTTCATCTGGTAGATATTGCTACTCCGCATATTGCAGGATATTCAGCTGATGGCAAAGCCAATGCTACCCGTATGTCTTTAGAATCAATTGCTGAATTTTGGTCTTTGGATCCAACCCCTGCTAAAAAGGTTGTACCTCCTTCGATAGATAATCCAAATATAGATTTTTCCTTACTGGAAGGAGATCAGTTTGAACAGGCAATTTTAAAGACATACAACCCTCTGGAAGATTATGTAAAATTACTGGATAATCCCGAAAAATTCAGTTCGCTAAGAAGCAACTACCCACTCAGACGCGAATTTCCTGCCTATACTGTTAAAAATATCGATAACAGAGATGTACGTGTATTATGCCGTAAAATAGGATTTAATATAGAGGCTATATAAGAATTCGTCCTTATTAGTTTTTCGAATATCTGATTCAGGGAAAATGAGTAAAACCTTATCTTCTCTGAATCTTTTTTATTTTCTATTCCGTTTAAAATTCTTAATTTGAACAAATTAAGATCTCAGACCTTTTTATTATCCATCCATGTATAACAGCAATAGGTCATTATTACTTTAAAATACAACATTAAATACTTACTATTACTTACATCTAACAACACTATCTGAAAGTATGAAAATTTATATTTTTATTATACTATCATCATTGCTATTAATAAGCTGTTCATCAACCAAAAGATATTATTTTTATGCAACACTCGACAGCGAAAATAATAAGATGAATAAAACTGAATCTGGAATTTTCACTGAAATAAAAAACAGTATAAAAATATCTTATGTTTATTCGGGTGAAAATATCAATATAAACCTGAATATAGAAAACAAAGCACCCTACCCTATTTCTGTAAATTGGGACAAATCGCATTTACAAATAAATGATATGATGCCCAAAATGTATAAAAATATTCATAGGAAGGATCATCAATTGGAAGCATACGAAATAAAAGAAAATTCGAATAAAGAATATGTCTTATTAAAAGATGCAGTATACAATTTCAAACAGATAAATAAACGAAAAGCCAGTAATAAAGAAAAAGCAGTCGGCGACCGCAATGTAAAGACAAAGTCGCTTGAATTTGACAGTGACAACTCTCCCCTGTTTCTTACAAGTACACTTTATATAGTTAAAAATAAAGATAATACAAAAGAAGAATATTCATCTGTCAATACTTTTTACTTATCGAGTCTGAATAGAATTGACAAAAAAGATTACAAAAAAATAAAAAGAGAATCAAATTCGAGGGGTGATATACTTTGTATACGGTACGAAAGAGAAAGAAATAATAAATTTGGACAAATGTTGATGGCCGGACTTATAGAAACAGCTTTCTTTGTAATAGATACAAAATTAAATGAAGGACTTGATTATGAATGATACTCTACAAAATATAAGAAATATAAGACTCCAGAGCCAACATTTGGTGAATAAAGCATTCTCTGATCCGAAAGAACTTATAGAATGGATGGGTGCCGTTCAGGCACAGGATTACAATATGGCAAAATGGGCTATCGGATGCCGGCTTCTAACATCCACTAATAAGATAATAGAAGAAGCTTTCGATCGGGGAGATATCTTAAGAACTCATGTCATGCGCCCTACATGGCATTTCGTATCGAATGATGATATACGATGGATGGTAAAACTATCCTCTAAAAAAATAATATCGGCTTGGAAATCTTATGACAAAAAATATCAAACAGATGAAAAGCAATATACAAGATGGCTCAATCAGATTGAAAAATTATTGGAAGGAAACCGTCATCTTACCCGAGAAGAAATAAAAGAAGAGTTTGAAAGAACAGGTACAATCATCTCTCCGCACGAAATGAATCATTGTATGATGAATGCCGAAGCTTTGGGAATAGTTTGCAGTGGTGCAGTCAAAAACAAAAAACAAACCTATGCCCTACTCGATGAACGTGTTCCGAAAACGAGGGATTTTACAAAAGAAGAAGCCTTATTCAAACTTGCAACAAAATATTTCAGAAGCCATTCTCCGGCAAGTATAGACGATTTTATATGGTGGTCGGGATTATCCACCTCTGATGCTAAAAACGCCATTAATTTGATTAAAAATAACCTTTTAAGCGAAAAATACGACAGCAAAGAACTGTATATATATGATGCAACTGCTTATAAAAGTTATTTAGATGAAAATTTACATCTGCTTCCTGCATTCGATGAATATATAATAAGCTACAAGGACCGTACTCATGTAATACCCCGCGAGCATTATCACAAAGCATTTAATAATTACGGAACTTTTTATCCTATACTGGTTTATAATGGTAATGTAATAGGTAATTGGAAAAAAGAAGAAAAGAAAAGTAAAACAATTATTACCAGTGAATTATTTATTAATGATCTGATTATTAATAATAATTTATTAGAAATGAATATCAATAGGTATCAGGATTTTATGAAATGAATCTAAAAAAAATATTAATAACTTTGCATTTCATTATATAACTATATAAATACATGCTTCTTCTCGAACCAAAATATTGGAAAGATTACGAATTAATAGATTCGGGCGATTATGAAAAACTCGAACGTTTCGGAAAATACATCATATCACGTCCTGAACCTCAGGCTGTATGGCAAAAAACTTTATCCGAAAACGAATGGATCCGGATGGCTGATGCAACTTTCAAACGTGAAAAAGGAAAATCATCAAATGACGGCAATGAAAGAGGGGAGTGGATACAAAAAAAGGGGATGCCCGACCAATGGTTTATAACTTATGACTATAAGGATATGCACCTCCGATTCAGATTAGGACTCACATCTTTCAAGCATGTAGGTGTATTTCCCGAACAAGCCGAAAATTGGAATTTCATATACGATACGATACAATCTCTAAATGTAAATGAACCAAAGATACTTAACCTCTTTGCTTATACGGGAGGAGCATCTATTGCCGCAAAAAGTGCCGGTGCTGATGTTACCCATGTAGATTCTGTAAAGCAGGTAATCACTTGGTCGAGAGAAAATATGGAAGCATCATCTCTGGATAATATAAGATGGATCGTAGAAGATGCACTTAAATTTTGTAGGAGAGAAGTAAAACGAGGTAAGAAGTACAATGGAATTATACTAGATCCACCGGCTTATGGAAGAGGCCCTGACGGAGAAAGATGGATTCTCGAAGAAAATATTGCCGAAATAATGTCTCTTTGCAGAGAATTGTTAGACGAACATGATTCTTTCCTTATACTCAACCTATATTCAATGGGATTTTCAGCAGTAATAGCCGAAAACCTTCTGAAAGATTACTTTCCTAAAGCTAAATCCTTTGAATACGGAGAACTTATAATTCCCGAACAATCGGGTAAACGGCTACCGCTTAGCATTTATGCAAGGCTAAAAACAATATAAAGGTATAAAACTCTTTTATCGCTCTCTTAATATATAATAATGCAGATGAATTTTTTCATCTGCATTATTTTTATCCATACAAAAAGAGATCTTTAAATAATGCGAATCAGTATTTGAAAAGTGTTCCTTTATTTTATGCTATCAAGTTCAGCTATTTACTAACGCACCCTCCTGGCTTTGTTTTTCATTTTGCCTTGATGCAAAACGAAACAAAAGATCAAGACTGCGTCTCCAACCCGACCCGCTCAGCTATCGAAAGCTAAGACAAATAAACATGATTATCGCTGATATCCATTTGTCTTTTAACCCTTTCTTCGTGCAGCGGGTACCCCGGGCTTCCGCCGAGGTCGAGAGCCTGACGGGGTCACAGACCCTTTTGTAGGCTGACGCAAGCAAAGGTGTGCGTTAGCCGGGGCGCATACAGGGGTGAAGCCGTAATCTGACCAGTGAAACGGGCATTAAAACTAAATGCTGTTTGAGCTCATAGAGCGAGTTTTATTTAGTTTCGCCCGTGAACGTTGTCAGATAGGCAGAGCCTCGCAGCGCCAAAGACCTTTTGGTTCCTTTAGGGGCTTTAGCCAAAAGGAACACAAGCAATCTATGATTGCGCATAGTAAATAGCATAATATTAAAGAACATTTTATCAATCTAACTACTGATTGGCATCAATAATTGATATATATATATATATAATTTTAAATTATCAAGAGTATACAGGGATAAATAAGTAACAAT
>NZ_AUFL01000023.1 GCF_000426485.1 Indolivaga capnocytophagoides DSM 22835 | reverse complement strand
ACATTTTTATTTTGGCGAAAAGGGTCAAACATATTTTGGTACATGGGGGCAATTTAGACTGGCACGAGGGGGCAACGCTCACTGGATTTTCCATGATGGAATATATCCGAAGATTCGATAAAGGGGAAAACCGCAAAACTAACAAAGAGCGTATTCAATATGAATATGGGAAAAGGCTCGCTGTAGTGAAACTAAAAAGTACAATAGACAAAGAAAAAAGAAAAATCATTATCAAACAGATCAAGGCTTTTGACAAGGAAAGATCCTTAATCTCATGTGGAGACGAAATGGATTGTGATTACAGAAGAATGAAGTATGTAAGGTATGCAGACGATTTTCTGATTGGAATAATTGGTAGTAAAGAAGACGCAATGAGAATCAAGGAGGATATAAAGAATTTTCTTCAATCCAAATTGAGGCTTGAGTTGTCGGACGAAAAAACACTGATTACCCACACTGAGAAATCCGCAAAGTTCCTTGGGTATGAAATCTATGTTCGCAAGTCCAACCTTACCAAGAGGAATAAAATAGGTCGCATAAGGAGAGCTTTCAATAAGAAAGTATATCTAAAACTGACAGCGGATGTTATGAAAAAGAAGTTGCTTGAATATGGTGTATTGGAAATCAAAATACACAATGGAAAAGAGCAATGGAAACCAAAATCCCGAGTACAGTTTATCAACAATGACGATCTGGAAATTCTTGAAAGGTATAATGCTGAAATCAGAGGTCTCTACAATTATTATTCAATAGCCAATAACTGTTCGGTAATGAACGCCTTTAAGTACATTATGGAATACAGTATGTATAAAACTTTTGCTTGTAAATATCGGACATCTGTTGTAAAGATATGTCGTAAATATAAGAAATACAATGTGTTTACTGTAAACTTCAAAAACAAGAAAGGTGAAAATAAAATCAGAGTCTTTTACAATGAGGGTTTTAAACGAAAGAACACCAATTATCATTCATGGGTGGACAATCTCACAGCACCATTTAGCATAAGTACAACTAGTTTGGTTGATAGGCTAAAGGCAAATGTATGTGAGTTATGCGGAGCAACAGATAGAAAATTACATATGCATCATGTGAGAAAACTCAAAGGTTTAGATAATAAGAAACCTTGGGAAAGACACATGATTGCAAGACGTCGAAAAACTATCGCACTGTGTGCAAGTTGTCACAAACTGACTGATATTGGAAAGAAAGACTGATACTTTGGTGGAGAGCCGTATACGCCGGAAGGTGTACGTACGGTTCGGAGGCGAGTGCTTGGAAACCAATCATAGTAATATGATATGGCGCTGGGTGCTTAGCCTACATCACAAAATTTTGTTTCCGATTGTAACAATCATCGTTATGGAAGTTTTCATCAATAAGATGCGTCGTTTACAGGGAATCAGAAAGATGATATTAATTGAGGAGGCATGGAAAGCGATTGCTAAAGAGGGTATGGCAGAGTACATTAAGTACCTTTTTAAGACCGTCCGAAAATTCTTCGGCGAGGCAATCGTTGTCACTCAAGAGGTGGACGATATCATCGCATCACCTATCGTTAAGGAGTCCATTATCAACAACTCCGACTGCAAGATTCTCTTAGATCAGCGTAAGTACATGAACAAGTTTGATAGCATCCAAGCTCTGTTGGGGCTGACCGAAAAAGAAAAAAGTCAGGTGCTGTCCATCAATATGTCCAATAATCCGAACCGAAAATACAAGGAAGTATGGTTTGGATTAGGTGGTGTTCAGTCTGCTGTATATGCCACAGAAGTGAGTTTGGAAGAGTATTTTACGTTCACAACGGAAGAAATGGAGAAGCTGGAAGTTGCCAAGAAAACCGAAGAGTTGGATGGCAATATTGAGTTGGCTATTAAACAAATAGCAGAAGGTAAACGCAAGTAAAAAACGAAAAGCTATGTTCAGTCAATGTAATATAATTGATTCCTGTTCCACTTCTACAGATTTTTCCATGCGGGAGATTACGGGGCGTTGGGTAAGTAGAGAAGGTGCACCTGCGATAAGAATATATCGAAATATCTTCCGAAAAGGAGGAGGTGGTATCCGGCTTTGCATTACTTACAACAACCCGCTGGTGGTCTGTGATTGTACGGTCTACAATGTATTCAGGATGCATTACATTGAACTGTATGAGCGTATCACAATTACTTACAATAGGGAGCAAGAGGTCTTACACCTTTCCGCTTTCGGAGAATATGTCCGTCAGGAGGATTAGTCCATTAGGGGCTACCTCCGACCTTCGGACGATAAACGAATAGTAACAATTAAAAATAACGAATATGAAAAAGATAGTTTTCTGCCTTATGGCACTTATGGTACTATGTACCTATCAGGCAAAAGCACAGTGGACAGTGATTGATCCCTCCAATCTGGCACAAAATATATTGACTGTTTCCAAAACAGCCACAACAGCCAGCAATGTGATTAATTCTTTTAAGGAAATGCAGAAAATTTACGATCAGGGGAAACAGTATTACGACAAATTGGAGTCGGTACACAATCTAATCAAAGATGCTCGCAAAGTGAAAGAAACGGTAGAATTGGTCAGTGAAATATCCCAGATCTATTCTACCAATTTCAACAAGATGTTATCCGATCGGAATTTTAGCGTTAACGAGTTGGAAGCCATATCTACCGGATATGCCAAACTGTTGAACGAAAGTGGTAACCTGCTTGCAGATATAAAAAATGTCGTTTCCATCTCTAATGGGCTTTCAATGACTGATGCCGAGCGTATGTCAATCATAGATGATATACACGCCAAGATGCTCGAACATCGCAACCTTGTCCGCTACTTTTCCAAGAAAAGCATTTCCGTTTCCTTTATCCGCAGTCAGGAGAAAGGTGATTTGGCGAGAGTGAAAAGCCTGTATGGTAATCCATCCGAAAGATATTGGTAACCATGACACTGCTTGCAATAGATTTTGACAACCTGCATCAGCTTCTTCGCAATCTGTATCAGGATATGATGCCCCTTTGTGGCGACATGGTAGGTGTAGCCAAAGGGATAGCCGGACTCGGTGCTCTCTTTTATGTTGCTTCCCGTGTATGGCAAGCCTTGGCACGGGCAGAACCGATAGATGTATATCCTCTGCTCAGACCATTTGTCATCGGGCTATGCATCATGTTCTTTCCGACTTTTGTACTCGGCACAATCAACGCTGTTATGTCGCCTGTGGTAAAAGGAACACATACCGTATTGGAGACACAAATAACAGATGTGCATGCTCTGCAAGCTGAGAAAGATCAACTGGAGTACGATGCAAGGCTGCGTGAAGGGAAGGCATGGCTGGTCGATGACGAGGTGTACGACCAAAAGATGAAAGATCTCGGAATTACTGATGCTGCCGAAATGATCTCTATGTGGGGAGAACGTACCTGGTACGATATGAAAATGTGGTTTCGCCAACTGATTCGGGATTTCTTTGAGTTGTTGTTCAATGCTGCTGCTCTTACCATTGATACCCTGCGAACGTTTTTCCTGGTGGTGCTGTCAATCTTAGGTCCTCTGGCATTTGCCCTCTCTGTTTATGACGGTTTTCAATCCACATTGACCAATTGGATTTCACGCTATATCTCGGTCTATTTATGGCTACCCATTTCCGATCTGTTCTCGGCTGTATTATCTAAAATTCAGGCACTCATGCTGCAAATGGATATAGACCTGTTAAGAGATCCGTCCTATGTACCGGATGCCAGTAACGGAGTATATATCATATTCTTTATCATCGGCATTATAGGATATTTTTCTATTCCTAGTGTTGCGGGCTGGGTTATTCAGGCTGGTGGCGGTAGTGCTACACGCGGAGTAAACACAATGGCAAGTAAAGGAGCTGCAATGGCAGGAGGTGTTGCCGGAGCTGCCGCAGGCAATGTAGCCGGTCGTCTGATGGGGAAGTGAGTCACTTCTGACAATTATTTACACTTTAAATAGAAAATATGGAATTTAAATCATTAAAAAATATAGAAACATCATTCAAACAGATACGTCTGTTCGGTATTGTCTTTGTCTGTATGTGTGCTGCCATAACGGGTTACTCGGTATGGTCGTCGTACAACTTTGCCGAAGCACAACGCCAGCGTATCTATGTATTGGACGGTGGCAAGTCCTTGATGCTTGCCCTGTCCCAAGATATGACACAAAACAGACCAGTGGAAGCACGAGAGCACGTCAAGCGTTTCCACGAGCTGTTTTTCACCCTCTCACCCGATAAGAAAGCCATCGAGAGCAACGTAAACAGAGCATTATTTCTTGTCGATAAATCGGCTTTCAAATACTATCAGGATATGGCAGAAAAAGGGTATTACAACCGTATCGTGTCGGGGAATATTAACCAAATCGTGCAGGTGGATAGTATTGCCTGTGATTTCGATAGCTACCCTTACAAGGCGGTAACTTATGCCAAACAGATGATTATTAGAGAGAGTAACCTCACCGAACGCAGTATGGTTACCCGTTGCAATCTGATCAACTCGGTACGCTCTGACAATAACCCTCACGGCTTCACGATGGAGAAATTCGAGATTGTGGAGAACCGGGATATTCGGATATCGGAAAGATAGGTAAAGCTATGATACGAAAGATAATGAAACACATCAATGAATGGTTGGAGGACGGCCTGCGAGGAATACTCGGCAGGCTGACCCCTGACAGACGGATTATCCTTGTAATAGCGATGTTCTTTGTTTTTGGCGGTCTTTCCATCTACATGACCTTTTCTTCTATTTACAATTTCGGTAAAAACAAGGCAGAAAAGATGCAGATAGAGCAGATCGAATCGCTGAAACTACAAGTGGAACAACAGCGAGATAGTATTAACAATCTAAAATCAGTAGAATAATGGAACAGGAAGATTTGAATAAAGGAATACCGCCACAAACGGGGACTATTCCTGAAGAACAGCCATCTGTACCGGAAAATAAATCGGAAGCGAAGAAAGAACCTCAGAAACCACCAAAGCAAGAGCTTTCAATGGCGGAGAGACAGAAGCGAAAGAAGTTATTGATCATGCCTCTATTCTTCTTAATATTCGGTGGTGCGATGTGGCTGATCTTTGCTCCCTCGGATGATGGGAAAGAGCAGGCGGTAGGACTCACGGGATTCAATGCCGAACTACCCGTACCCAAAGACGAAGGCATTGTGGAAGGCAAGCGGGATGCCTATGAGCGGGAAGCGATGCGACAAAAGGAACAAGAGAAAATGAAGTCTTTACAGGATTTTTCTTCTATGTTCAACGATACCGAGCAAAGCAATTATGAACAAAAGGACAATGCCTATAATACGTCGCTACAAGTAGAACAGCCCAGAAGTTCAGCTCCCCGTGCAATACAATCATCAGCAACGGCTTATCAGGACATCAACAAGCAATTAGGTGATTGGTACGAAAAGCCTGCTGAAACAGGTAGACAATCGCAGTTTGCTATGGAACAGCGGATTCAGGAATTGGAACGAAAGCAAGAAGAATCTGAAGCGAAAAAAGCAGAAGAGGACGAACAGACCGCTTTACTTGAGAAATCCTACCAAATGGCAGCACGCTATATGCCTATGCAGGTAGGAGAACAACAGGTAGAAGAAGCAAGTGTGATACGCACAGGCGATAAGGTTAAGGTAGAAGCCGTTAAACAAGTACATCACAATGTTGTATCTCTATTGGCTGCTCCGATGTCCAATGATGAATTTATAGCTTTATACAGCAAGCCCCGAAACAGGAATTTTCTCACTGCTGCAGGTAATGAGGGAATACAGGATAAAAACAGCATCCGTGCTTGTGTAAACCAGACCGTAACCCTGACTAATGGCAAAGAAGTACAACTTCGTCTTTTAGAGCCAATGCGGGCAGGCAACATCCTGATCCCTGCCAATACCTTGGTGACAGGAGCTTGTCGTATTGGTGGCGAACGTCTGGAGGTAATGATCAACTCCATTCAGTATGCAGGAAACATTATTCCGGTTGAACTGCAAGTGTACGATATGGATGGTCAGTCCGGGATCTCTATTCCCAACAACGACGAGGTAAAAGCGGCAAAGGAAGTAGCCGCTACATTGGCATCGTCGGCAGGAAGAAGTATTATGATTTCGGATAATGCAGGCTCACAATTGGCTGCCGATATGGGCAAAGGTTTGATACAAGGGGCTTCGCAATACATCAGCAAAAAGATGAGTGTAGTAAAAGTTACCCTCAAAGCAAACTACAAGCTTCTGTTACTACCCAAAGAAAACTAAACAAGAAAAGCCACTAAAAAATTAATGTTTAACAAATTTAAAATCACGAATATGAAACGAATCTTTTTTATATTAATGCTTGCAGTAAGTGTATTTACAGTTCATGCACAAGAAATATCTCAAGATACGATTGTGGTCCATACTAAACCGACAACGGGTGATTATTACGAAAGTTTTACCCGTCCACTGACCTTCGATAGAATGATCCCGCCTTATGCTCTGGAGGTTACATTTAGTAAAACCGTTCATGTCATATTCCCATCAGCTATTCGCTATGTCGATTTAGGGTCGGCAGATCTTCTCGCAGCAAAAGCGGACGGAACGGACAATGTATTGAGAGTAAAGGCTGCTTTGCGGGATTTTAGTCGGGAGAGTAACCTGTCCGTCATTACAGAAGATGGTGCATATTATAGTTTTAACGTAAAATATGCAGATGAACCTGTAAAACTATCTGTTGAGATGACAGACTTTTTGCACGATGGCGAAGCGGTCAATCGCCCGAACAATGCTTTGGCGGTATATATGCAGGAATTGGGACAAGAATCACCCTTGCTCGTCAAGTTGATTATGCAGTCTATACACAAGAACAATGACCGTGAGATAAAGCATATCGGTAGTAAGCGTTTCGGAATACAGCACACGCTCAAAGGTATTTATACCCATAACGGACTATTGTATTTTCATCTGCAACTGAAAAATTCATCCAATGTACCTTTCAATGTGGACTTTATCACCTTTAAGATTGTAGATAAAAAAGTAGCCAAACGTACCGCTATTCAGGAGCAGGTGATTTGGCCACTTCGTGCCTACAATAATTTGATGTTGATAGGTGGGCAGCAAACAGAACGCATGATTTTTACTTTGGCGAAATTTACAATTCCCGATGACAAAATGTTGGTTGTGGAACTCAATGAACAGGAAGGTGGACGCCATCAGCGATTTACTTTGGATAATGCCGATCTGATTCGAGCGAAAGTTATCAACGAATTGAAAGTGAAATAAAAGTAGCAGACTTTTTTATTAACATATAGACGATATAATCATGAGAAAAATAATAATGTTAATAGTTGTGTTGTGTTTCGCCTTTTCGGGCGGAGCATACGCTCAACGTTCACTATCGGGGATGCGGGGCATACAACTCATGGGTGGTATGGTGGATGGAATATATTCGTCCAAGAACGACAATGAAGCGGGGTACTATTTTGGTGTAGCAATGGCGACTTATACCAAGAACGGCAACAAATGGGTGTTTGGAGCAGAGTATCTGGAACGCTATTATCCCTATCGGGAAAAACGATTACCAATAGCTCAATTTACGGCTGAAGGCGGTTATTACTACAACTTTTTGACTGATCCGTCCAAAACAGTTTTTCTCTCTTTGGGAGGTTCTGCCCTTGCAGGCTATGAAACATCGAATTGGGGCGAAAAGACCTTATATGATGGTTCTACACTCCAACATAAGGATGCCTTTATCTATGGTGGAGCTATCACATTGGAGATTGAAACGTACCTGACTGACCATGTTGTATTGCTGGTTACAGGACGGGAACGCATCTTGTGGGGCTATTCCACGGGGCATTTTCATGGGCAGTTCGGTGTAGGAATCAAATTTATAATCAACTAAGAGACAATACAAAATGAAAAAAATAAAAACTTTCTTCGGAATAACAGCGTGGCTGGCAGTGATAATGCTGCTGGCCTCAGCCTGTAGTAGCGATATGGATATTAATAAGGTTTACGCATTTGATCTGGTTTGTATGCCAGTTCAGAAAAAAATCGTTCAGGGAGAGGTGGCGGAAATCCGTGCACAGATTGTAAAGGAGGGTAACTTTCAAGATTCTAAGTTCTACATCCGGTATTTTCAAGTGGATGGCAAAGGTCAATTAGAACTCGATAAAGGGACTATCCTTCTACCAAATGACTTGTATCTTTTGGAAAAGGAAACGTTTCGGATGTATTACACTTCCCATTGTACCGACCAACAAGTGATAGATGTCTATATCGAAGATAGCTTCGGGCAGGTGGTACAAAAGACGTTTTCTTTCCAAAATGACCGAGGTGACGAGGAAGATTTACCAATAGAAGCGGAATAGCCATGATGACGATGATGGTAATCTCATACATAGTTACTTGGGTAAATATGATTTATGCTTATGTGACTGCTCCTACAGACGTTGAACTGTGGGGTGAAGAAATAGAATAGTGAATAACCAGATAAACGCCTGAATATTTTTTGGGCGTTTATCATATTTAATATTGACAATGAAATATATAATAATCCTATTTATAGCGTTACTTCATCTATCAGTATCGGCACAAGAGATCAATTCATCGAATAGAAAATCACAAATAGAACAATGTACAAAGCCGATTTATTCAATCACAGAATTTTGGCAAATAGCGGATTCTTTACAACTGACTATTGATGAATTGTCTGACTATCCCGTAATATTTCCGATAAAAAAAGTACAACATATCTCATCAGGGTTCGGGATGCGGAAACACCCATACTATAAAAGACGAAAATTCCATACAGGAATTGATATTCCGAAAGCTAAAGGAATTCCGGTTTATGGCACAGGCAACGGAATAGTGATCGCCATAGGTTATGATTCAGGATATGGATATTTTGTAGAAATTCAGCACGCTGGTGGTTTTCGATCATTCTACGCACATTTAAGTCGGATATTGGTAAATGTGGGGGATCGGGTCAGTATCACTCAACAGATTGCTTCTGTTGGTAGTACGGGAATAGTAACGGGTAATCACTTGCATTACGAAATAAGGAAAGGGAGACGTTATTTGAATCCGGTAGGTTGGTGCTTGTGCTTGAAATCTATTTTACGGTTTCAATTTATCTTTTTATAACTCTATTTGAAGTTAAATTGCTTATTCACATAAAAAGTCACCTATTTTATCGAATGTTATTTTAAACTGGTAGTCAATCTCATCCTTATCCTTTTCATTTACAGGAAATGGATTTTCATGCGTATATCTATATGGATAATCTAAAACCTCAATCTTGATGGGGATATCTCTACGTACTCCTTGTAAAGTATTTATCACTTCGTAAGGAGGTACTACTTCATCTTTTTGTAAAACAATACTATAAAACCGGTCACTCATTTTGCGGAACAGTTTTTCACGGTATGCGGTAAATGTATTATAATTTAACATACATTGAAAATTTATACCTTCCGGTTCTCTGTTCATATAGTCGTAAAGTTTCCGGTCTCTTCGCATATGGCTTTTCAAGTGCTCTACAACAAATGAATATAAGCTGACATTGGCCTCACTATCCAGGATAAATTTCGAGACAGGAGATAACCTGTTAAAAACAGCGCCTCCACAGAAAGTTGCATATTTGGATTTAGAGAAATAACCATTCTTATTACTCATCATTAAGATCTCTCCAAGAAAAGTCCCTATTGAATAAGAGAAAAAATCAATTGTGGCATCGCTTTCTATAGCCGGATGATTCCCCGATTTAATATCCTCGACGAAGTCTATAATATCATAGTAAGATTGCAACCCGGACCAGATAAAACGTTGGGGTTTATTGTGAAGACGGGTACTGATCGCAACATTTGATAAACTAGAACAGATAATATCAGGATGTCGCAACTTTCGTTGTTGGCTGACCTCATACATCTTATGAGAATCACTCCACAGGGATGGAGCCCTGTTCATATGGAAAGCTATGGGGAACATGACAATAGCCTTTCCTGTCTTATCAGCTAGCTGTTTAGCCCAGGGAAGATATTTAGCCCAATATTTTTCATTAAATCCATGAAACATTAGAATAATACCCTTTGACTTGAGGATGGTTGATGACATAATAACATGGTAACGGAATTTTATGTTTTCCTGTATTTGCGCATCTTTCTTATTTAACATTTTCTGGATAATATCCGGCTCATAGTCCGTAGGCATTGCCGGTTTATATTCATAGTCATCCCTATTTGCAAATCCTCCGGGTAAAAAATCTTTTTGTTTAGAAATAAATGTGAAATTTCTCATGACAAGATTTTTGTCAATTGCAATCTTGTCATCTGTATAATTCTCTATAGACTTCAAATAATTATATAAATCTAAATATTGCATAACTTATGCTATTTATATTAAGATTACTCTTTTATCGAATTCTTTCGTTTGGAATTTTATCCATGCAAAATAATTATAAAAGTCTGAAAATTGCAAGAGAAAATAAAACATCATATAAAGGCACTTTTCTTCCCTATGCTATCCGGGAAAAAAGACTCATAGGGCATAAGATTATAGTCTTAGCCAATTATTCTCTTATCAAAAGGAGAAGGTAGATCCTATAATTTATAAAATCAGCAATATATCGATTCTTTTTCGTATCTTAGCACTTTAAGCAATCGAGTTTATATTGTATCTTTCTTCTCAGTGTTTTGCTCCGCCTCCTATTTAGCGGATCTTCCCATCGTCAAAATCGACATCAAAATCAGCTTTTTTGTTAATAGTATTAATCGGTTACGAGAATGTGTAAAGCAATTTGTCGTAACACATTTTTGTAAATTAGATGAAATCATTTTTTATTGGAAATCTGGAAGTAAAACTTCCTGTTATTCAAGGTGGAATGGGTGTCGGTGTATCCCTGTCCGGATTAGCATCGGCTGTTGCCAACGAAGGAGGTATCGGCGTAATATCATGTGCCGGTTTAGGCTTAATTTATCACAAATCGCCCGGAGACTATCTAAGCAAATGTATTTCCGGACTAAAAGAAGAAATTCAAAAAGCGAGAGCGAAAAGTAAAGGCATAATCGGTGTAAATATTATGGTTGCCCTCACCAACTATGCAGACATGGTAAAAACATCGATTGCTGAAAAAGTGGATGTTATATTTGCCGGTGCAGGTCTTCCCTTCGATTTACCCTCCTTCCTGACCGATGATAGTAAAACAAAACTCGTACCGATTGTTTCTTCTTCAAGAGCAGCCAAAATAATATGTGACAAATGGAAAAACAACTATGGGTATTTACCCGACGCCATTGTTGTTGAAGGCCCTAAAGCCGGAGGCCATCTAGGCTTCAAGGTGAATCAGCTTGATGATGAACAATATTCTTTGGAACATCTTATCCCCGAAGTGGTAAGCATCACTGATATGTATAAAGACGAAAAAAATATACCGGTAATTGCTGCAGGGGGAATCTCCTCGGGAAAAGACATACTTCGCTTTATCGAAATGGGTGCTTCAGGTGTTCAAATGGGAACTATATTTGTTACCACCAATGAATGTGATGCTTCCGAGACATTTAAAAATGTCTTCGTAAAGGCAACACAAGAAGATATAAAGATCATACAAAGTCCTGTAGGGATGCCTGGTAGAGCCATTAATGGCGAGTTTATTCAGAGTGTGGAAAATGGCAATGAGACACCCAAAAGTTGCCCCTTCCATTGCATAAAGACATGTGACTATACCAAAAGTCCCTATTGTATTGTTCAATGCCTTTATCAGGCAGCAAGAGGTAATATGAAAAAAGGTTACGCTTTCACTGGCATTAATGTACACCTGTCTCAGAAAATATCAAGTGTAAAAGAAGTTATATCTAATCTCAAAGCTGAATTCTTGAATGCAGCATTAGAAAAGGCAAGGGTATAAGCAAGCAAAGGTTGGTAGCATATTCTTTCCATTATACCATCTTTATAAAGGATATACCTTCTTTTGAACTTTTTAAAAAGACAGGGCAGGTAGTAATTTAAGCCATCAGTTGATACCAAACAACTGATATTATATAATTAATTAAAACTGCTTCATTGATCGTGAAACAGTAAAAATCACAAAGTTACTGTTATTCAAATGTAACAGTCCAAAATTTAAACATGACATTTAAAGAATTAAATATTATTGAGCCCGTTTTGAAGGCTCTGAATGAAAAAGGATATACACATCCGACGCCAATACAACAGCAGGCTATAGCTCCTGCACTGGATAATCGCGATATACTCGGCTTGGCACAAACCGGTACAGGTAAAACTGCTGCATTTTCATTACCGATCATACAGCAATTACATTCAAACAAAGTACATAGTAAAAAAAGGGATATCAGAGCATTGATATTAACTCCTACCCGGGAGCTGGCAATTCAAATTAATGAAAACCTGAGAGACTATACTCTTTATACAGGTATACGCCACTGTGTGATATATGGAGGAGTGAAACAACATGCTCAGGTAAATGAACTAAAAGCAGGAGTAGATATATTAGTCGCTACTCCGGGGCGTCTGCTGGATTTAATGAATCAGAATATTATCAGCTTAAACTCTATTCGTCATTTTGTGCTGGATGAAGCTGACCGCATGCTGGATTTGGGATTTGTTCACGACATCAAGCGTTTGCTGCCTAAGCTACCCAAAGAAAAGCAAACACTTTTCTTTTCAGCCTCTATGCCTTCCTCTATCGCTGCTCTTTCACGCTCTATCTTACATCATCCGGTAAAGGTGGAGGTTGCTCCGGCTTCGTCGGTTGTTGATACGATAGACCAATATATTTATTTTGTGGAAAAACAAGAGAAAAAAGACCTGCTTATAACCTTATTGAGAAAAGACAAAAAGAAGTCTGCCCTTATATTTTCCCGCACCAAGCACGGGGCTGACAAGATAGTTCGGATACTTAGTCAATCGGGAATAGGCAGTGCGGCTATTCATGGGAATAAATCTCAGAACGCAAGGCAACGAGCCTTATCCGATTTCAAATCTCATAAAATACAAACCCTGATAGCAACAGATATAGCAGCCAGGGGAATTGATATCGATCATCTGGAGTTGGTGATAAACTATGATCTGCCGGATGTAGCCGAAACTTATGTACACCGTATAGGACGTACAGGAAGGGCTGGCAACACGGGTACTGCCCTGACATTCTGTGCCCAGGATGAGCAGGTTATGCTTCGCGATATCCAGAAGCTGACGGGTAAAAAGCTTGTTGTATCAAGCTAATGTTAAACATAAAAAAAACGAATATGGGAGCAAAACAAAAATCTTCAACAAATAAGAAGGAAGGGGAAATAACCCGTTCGGAAAGAACATCGGTAAACCAGCAAGCTGAATTGATACTAAAGAACATCAAGGAGAAAGCCGGGGCTGTTGTTCGTGTGGCAATTACCAGTAGAACAACAATCGAACTTCCGGCATATCTCTCGCAAGCAGAGGTGGATGCACGCGTGGAAAACTATCTTAGATTACATGCTTCTAAGATATAAGTCCGTTCAGAATTTTTTCCTGGCGAATAAGATCAAACCAGAAAAACGATGAATTCGCAATCGGTCTGCTCTTTCGAATCTTAAAACAAGAGCGAAATAAACATACCCTTTAATCCAAAATAAAGATTTTAAGAATAAATATGGCGAGTACATTTAATAAAAAAGAGATAGAAAAAAAGAAGCAACAAAAAAGAAGAGAGAAAGAACAAAAAAGGGAAGAAAGAAAAAATAATCCTGCCGATTCTTTTGAGGATATGATTGCTTATGTGGATGAAAACGGAGTTATAACCAATACTCCTCCTGATCCTACTAATAAACGAAAAATCAAGATCGAAAGTATCGCTGTTTCTACACCGAAAAAAGAAGATCTGGAAGATCCCATATTGAATGGACGTGTAGAACATTTTAATCCCGACAAAGGGTATGGTTTTATTAAACATACAGGAAGTACGGATAAATATTTTTTCCATGTCAGTAGTGCTCCAGCCTCCATAAAAGAAGGACATCCGGTATCATTCGAGTTGGAACGTGGCAAGAAAGGGATGAATGCTATTAATATCAGGCTTGTCAATTAGCTGTCAACTTATATAAAAAGTGGATGCAGAACTAAATACAGACTTTTCTTCAAAGAAAAATCTATCTGAATACAAAAAATAAGGTAGCCCCACCGGAGCTACCTTATTGTATATCGAATCTGTCAAAAACGTATCAATATCTGTTGTTATAACCACCCCTATTATTTGCGTAAGAGTTGTTACTTTTTTCCTGACGGGGTCTTGCTTCAGAAACAGAAATAGTTCTTCCGTCATATTCAGCTCCGTTCAATTCTGAGATTGCTTTATTAGCTTCTTCGCTGTTATCCATTTCAACAAATCCGTAACCTTTAGATCTGCTGGTATTACGGTCCATAATAACTTTAGCTGAATTGATCGCTCCATACTCCTCAAAAAGAGTGTTTAAATCGGTATCGTTAACATCGTAACTCAAACCTGCAATAAAAATGTTCATTGTAAAAAAAATTATAAAATAAATAATCAGATGAGAATTACGGCAAATAAACACTTTAAACTAAAAACTCGTAGAATTGAAGGATAAATATGAAATCTGGAATAAAAACTCAAATATTTAAAGCAAAGATACGGTTAAATATATAGATACCACTATGTTTATGCTTTAAAATATTGGCATAGTGTTAATTGTTGTCTTTTTCATATGCATAATACGTAATTTTAACTAACAATTGAAACCTAATTTTACATTCAGGGTAATTTTTTACTATTTATATCTAAATTGGATTTTTGATAAAAGACAGATTATTTTATTTTTGCTTTACATAGACCTTTCTCTATTCGAGAAGTAAGCCTTTACAGATCTAAACTCCGGTATGGGTATTCACCGCTATTTATAAATACAATTAATACTTACCGGAAAAGATGGATCGAAAAAAAATATTGTATTTTTAAGATGAAATTAATCATTGCCTATAATAGCGGGCATGACATAAATACTCGATCAAAGATATGAATGACAAGCTAATCGATGAAACTGTTAAGAGGTATATCAGAGAATACGACCGTTATAAAAAACTGGCTGATATAGTTTTTAGTATGTGTCAAAACATAGTCCAGAAAAACCTGACTATACGGGCTACCGTCCAACATCGGGCAAAGAGTCCGGCAAGCCTGGCCGAAAAATTAAGAAAAACCAATAAATATAAATCGGTAGATAGTGTATTTGAGGGTATAAGTGATCTGGCGGGCGTACGTATTATCACTTATCAGGAAGTAGATCGGGCTAAGGTAGTAAACGAAATCAAACAGATATTTGTCGGCAAGTTTGAAAAGCCAATAAGAATAGAGATTAAAGATAAAAACGGGGATAACGGCAAATACTATAAAGCTACACATTGCCAGGTAGCTTTACCTTCAGAATATTTAATTGAGAATTTCAACTTAAAAAACACAACTTGTGAAATACAGGTATGCAGCCTTTTATCTCATGTATATAATGAGATAGAGCATGATTTGCAATATAAGCCACGTACGGGAAATTTATCTAATGAGGAGAAACAGCTGATCAATCAATTGGCTTTAATTACCGAATCGGGAGACACTGTTATTCGAAAACTTTTAGAGGCTACAAATGACAGGCTGAAAAAGCATAAAGGAGAGTTTGTAGATGTGCATGATTTTGCTGTCCGGATGGGGGAATTATTGAAAGTCGGGGAATCTTTCTCAAATAATGCAGGGTTATTATATGATCAATTCGTCAGTATGAGACTAAACTCACCTGAAACAATTATGTCTACTCTATTAAATCATGGGGAGGATCTTGTTGATGCAGCTATCCGGCAATATGAGATATTCTCCCAATATATTGCTACCAGAAAAATCAATATTACAATAGATAAAAATTCGTCTGACTTATTGTTGTTATTATTGTTGAGAAAGAAAGTTGCTGTAATATTAAAGGATAATACATTTATTTCTGAAAATAACAGGACATTGCGTTTAAGACGCATTGCACAGCTTTATCAGGATATGCTGTTGACGTAAAAGGTAATAAGATATTTTACGAGCTAGCACATACTAAATAACAGCTTAAAGGAATATACAAAACGGACATAATCAGCTTATTTATATTGTCTAGGCATTCAATGTATTTGAACCGAATATTACCCGAATCTTACAATTAGGAATTAAAGAAAGTCTCTATTAATCGCTTTTCTTTAATTTTGTTCTAATTCATAGAAATATTATCTATTGGCAAAAAGGAGTGTTTGTTTTTAATTTTCATTTCGGTCATAGATGTACATAAATTACTGTAAGCTGATGACTTTTGTAGGCTATTATGCTACATTTTTCTGATTATCTGTTTGTTAAAAACACTTGATTAAGCTTCCTGCATCTCAAATTATCTTGAGTCGTTTTTTGTAAAGTTTTTGAGATCATAAATAACCATGAATCTGCATGGGTGTATAGCCAGCCAAGCTGTCATTATGTCATTTTTTATATTTGGTATATACATGAAATAATGTTCTTAAATAAGGTATTGGATAAATTTATTTATACATGGTTAATTGTTGTTAATCACATAGATGGTTCCACTTATTTTGGCATTGGATTTGATTTATCAATTATGTAGTATTACTTATGTCAAACTAAAATAATGGAGGATTAAGCTATGTCATTAGTTAGATTTAGAGACAATTTCCCAACATTATTCGATCGCTTCTTTGAAAATGATTGGTTTGATTTGGGAAACCGTAGTTATTCTACGACAAACACAACATTGCCATCTGTAAATATCAAGGAAGGTAACGAAAATTTTGAGGTAGAAGTTGCCGCCCCTGGCTTTTGCCGGGAAGATTTCAAAGTTGAACTAAGTCATGATCTTCTTACTGTTTCATCAGATAAAAAAGTAATGAATGAAACTAAAGATGATCAGCAATTTACCCGTAGAGAGTTCAGTTATCAGTCATTTAGCCGCTCCTTTACACTACCCAATATTGCCGATAGTGAAAAGATTGAAGCTAAATATGAAAACGGAATTTTAAAAATAGTTATACCGAAGAAAGATGGAGCTAAGTCCAATCCTGTTCGTCAGATTTTGATTGAATAGGTCCTTTCAATGCCGGCTTGGATTAGAGTCCAAGTCCGGCATTCTTGAACCAAATAAACCTGTGAAATATAATTTATTTAAGTGAGATATCAATAATTGAACTAAATCACTAGCTTCTTTCAAGAAGCTAGTTTACCGAATAATTATCGCTTAATTAACAGTTTAGAATATTGTATAACGATAAAAATTAATAGGGTTATGAAACAATTATTAATATTCGTTATTGCTTTGTCAATATTGCTAACCGGGTGTGATAAAAACAAGAATGCAGCTACTCATGAAGATAATATTCCTGATACTTCTTCTATCATAAAAGTAAATAAAGAATATGGTAAGGATGGGAACATTGTGAGCTACGACTCAACCTATTCTTTTTATTTTTCGAATATCAAAGGAAATACATTAATAGGTGATAGTATCTTCAATTTGTTCCAGGATCGATTGTATCAAGAATATCCTTTTTTTCGGCAACAATATTTCTTTAATGATTTGTTTTTTCAGGATTCACTTTTGAAGTATGATTTCTATAAAAAAGATTTTTTCTCTAACCGGTTTAGAAATAATCGAAGGAAAATCGACAGCCTATTTTTACAAATGGATATTTTAAAAAATAATTTTTTCCAACATCAATTCAAAGGAGGTAATGATTCTTCTGTAGTTCCACAAACTAAGTATTAAATTGAAAACATAAAAAATAGAAATATTATATTAAAAGCTCTAATTAAGGATATCTGAAAACAACATTATCTTACGCAATAATTATTCTTTCAATAATACAACAGGCTGGTCTAATTGTGGTGGACTGTTGTTTATATCTATATTTTTACGTTGAATATTAAACTAATTGTTATGTATAAGTTAAAAGATAATTTTAATTATGGAAGATTCTATTTTACAGTTTAATAATAATTCAAATTTTGTTTCAAATTTATATTCTGAGAATAAAGAACAATATGAGAATCTTTATAAAGAATGTTATCCGGTGGTCAGTTATACAAATCGGTTCCATGACTTTATTGTTGATCTTTTTGCCGCGGGATTTAAAGACAATGAATTAAATGTCTTTGTTGATAATGGCATACTAAATGTGGAAGGACGACAATTATATTCAGGATCCCATTTTCTGCGAAGCATAAAGATTCCCAACTATGTAGATTTACACCGTTATTATTATCAAATAAAAAATGGGCATGTAAAAGTTATTTTTCCTATTGAAAAATAAAAGCCTTCAATTTGAAGGCTTTTATTTTATCTATACCATTTTGTATATTGATTACTAATTAGTAAACAAATAAGGGATAAAGGAATAATTCTTTCAATTATTTGTGAAATAGATTAGTCAATAGATAATGAGGAGATAAATTCTAACTAAGCATTCCAAAATATTTATTGTTGCATTATTGTGTAGATTGTTAACATTTTGATAGATCAACTCTTAGAAAGTATTTCAAACAATGATTTAAAGAGAACAACAAAATTGATTTGCAGATAAAAATGAGAGTCTTGCTCTAGAAGATGGAAGTTTACATTTGTGTCAGATTTTAGTAAAGATAATTTCATGAATTATCTAAATAAGTAAGGAGTAAATATTTCTAAAAAAATATACTGAATACATGTGGATTAAGGTTGGAGTTGTTACTAGTATTATTACAGATATAGCCACGATAGCGACAATGGCCGAATTTTTTTGCTACAAATGTTTTGCTCTCAAGGGCTCTTGCTCTTGGATTTTATCATAATATTTTTTTCTAACATTCATCGGAAAATCATTTTGATAAAAATACCGTCGAAAATCAGGTGTATCATTCCTTTCAATTACTTCCATAATATTCTTCAAAGCTAACTTTTGAGTATCACTCACATAGTCAGGGAATCCTCCAGTTTCATAATAAGTACTTAATAAATCCCATTCTTCCTTTGTTACTTTAGTGTTAAATAAGTAATACTCATTTGCAACGATCTTACCTTTGTCATTATAAACACATAAGGCTTGAGAACTTGTTGAGTGTAATACCCCTTTAACGTATTCTAATCGCTTAGATTTAAACTGAATTTTTTGTTTTGGCTTTTGTTCAAACACATAACGCAAAAAGCCTTCTCCTTCTTTTTTTATTAAGTTAATTTCGGAATATAAGAACTCATAACTATCATCTTTACTTATACTGTTTATGACATATTGGATCTCAACCACTGGATCAAAATAGGCAGATGAAAATAAATTATAAATATGATGCTTGCGAGAAATATTGCCATTTTTACTTTCATAAAATTGATATTTTACATACACCTCATAGTCTAAAAGGCTGCGTAAAGCTCTTGTAATTAAGTTATTCTGTAAACATTTTCGATACCAAGAGAAACGGTTACTGTTTTTGATCTCTTCTCTATTTTCCTTTATCTTTCTTTTAACTTCAGCAGCTCTTTCAGCATCAGCTTTTTCCCTCTCTTGTGCTTTTAGTACTTTTTCAAAATCAAGCTGCTTTTTTTCTTTAGTCAGTTCATTCTGAATATCATCTTCAAGGCATAAGAGATTTTTTATAAACTTTTCTTTACTGTATTTTAGAATTTTACATTTGAGATGCGGAGTTAATCTGATAATTTGATCTGAAAAATCAAGAAACAGATTTTTTTTGTAAAAATATTCTGAATTAAGCCACTTCCTTACTTTTTTAAGAAAAGATATAATAACATCATTGCTTTTATATGATGTCATGTAAAATTCAATATTCTTACTAGAAAGATCAGTAAACTTAGGAAAGGTAGAGATAGAAGAGAAGTCTGTAAAATCTAATATTAAGTATGGTGTATACCCCAGTGCTTCATGAGCTATAAACCTAGAGTCAATTTCATTTAGAGAAACCTCCAATGAATGCTGAAACTCTATAGCTGTAGTATTTACAAGGCTATCAATTCGGTGCATCTCTCCTTCATGTTCGACTACGACTTCATACGTCCGAATATTTCCAGCTTCCAATCCATAATTATATTCAATACATTTATATTGCCAATCTGAGTGCCATGCACACATCGGATTATCAGCCTTTACTTCTTGGAACGCTGTTTTTCTTCGGAGATATGATTTTCTATTCTCTGAACAGATAACTGAAATAAAAATATCATCATAAAAACGATACCATATTCGATATTTTGGTATTGCTTCAGAAATAGATTGTATATCAATAATTGTTCTTGGCATGACTCATTACAAATAAAACATCAATTAAAGGTAAAACATTCAGAGTAAAGTTACAATCTTTACCATTATTACTACTTCATTTATTTACATAATATATTGGACTCTGTCGGCTTTTTGCTTCTTTTTCTCCGCATAAAGTCCTGCTAACGGCTCATGGAAAAACCTTAGATTTACATCCAACGTTTTGTAACTATATGAACAGAGAGTTTATATCTAAAACTTCTGATTTTATTTAGACTCATTTACAAACAATAAATTTTTTATTCATTTATATTTATTCTAAAATGAAAGGAAAATAATAAGTGAACCATATGAAAAAATAGTTATTTAAGGACTATGCTTCTATTTAGGACTTATTGTTATTCTTGAATTAGACCTATATAAGAATTTAATCTATGTGTTTTTAAGGTTTTTAGGATATATTCAAGCACCTTTCTCTATTGTAAACTTTTAAATTGATTTAGTCATGGGAAATTATTATTTTCTTGGTATTGATGTAAGTAAGAGAAATTTGGATTGCTGTTTGTTTTGCAACGGTGTTGTTGTAAGACAGGATGTTATTCTTAACTATCAAAAGAGTATTGAAAAATACCTATTTGATATTTGTGTTGATCAGGATACTGAACCTGATTGTTTAGTAATCTGTGCCGAATATACAGGCATGTATATTTACCCCTTGATTGTTGCTTGTCAATCTAAAGACTACAAACTTTGGATTGAGGATCCAACACAAATAAAGTATAGCTCTGGATTACAAAGAGGGAAAAATGATAAAATAGATGCTCAGCGTATTGCTTTATATGCATATCGTTATGTCGACAGGATTAAAGTATATTCTCGTCCATCTGTTAGCATTGAAGCATTGAAATTACTTTCTACTGAATTGAGTATGCTATGTAATGATAGACAGAAGTATCAAGCTCAATTATCAGATCAAAAAGAGTATATGGCTGACAATATTTACAAGTCAAAACTTAAACGGTTGTCATTATTAATGAAACAATTGGATAAAGCCATTAAATCTATCGAAGATGAAATTGAGATCATTATTACAAAAGATGAATTATTATTCCATCAAATGAAATTATTGATGAGTGTCGAAGGTATAGGACGTAAAACCTCTTTAAAGATGATACTGGAGACTCATGCTTTTACTCGGTTTCCAGATAGTCGAAAGTTTTGTTGTCATGCAGGAGTAGTACCGTTTAGCTATTTATCAGGTAGTAGCCAACATTCCCGCAATCGTGTTTCACAGAGAGCTAATAAAAGTATCAAATCACTCTTACATTTAGCTGCTTTGTCTGCCATCCAAAACAAGAAAAGTGAATTGAGAATCTATTATGACAGAAAAGTCGCAGAGGGTAAAAATAAAATGTCTGTATTAAATGCTATCCGAGCCAAACTTATTGCTCGAATGTTTACTGTTATAAAGAATGACAAGCTTTATGATTTCAACTATATAAACCAATATTCAAAATAATAATATATAGTTCGTATTATTGCGAATTAAAAATATATTCGTATATTCGCGAACGATAAATATAAATAGATATGTCAAAGAAAGAACTTACAGCCGAACAAGAACAACTCGCACGTTTCGCAAAAGCAATGGGGCATCCTATCCGCATCGCCATATTAGAAATGCTTGCCAACGAATCATGTTGCTATCATGGCGATATGTCGGAAGTATTACCTATTGCTAAAAGCACCCTTTCTCAACATTTAAATGAATTGAAGGATGCAGAGCTAATACAGGGAACAATCACTCTACCAACAGTTAAATATTGCATAAACGAAGAAAATTGGGAGAAAGCAAAAAAGATGTTTTCTGCATTTTTTGTAGAGATCAATAATGGAGAAACTTGTAGCAATAAATAAAAAATTTCTGTTCAGTGTTCGTGTATTCACGAAATACGAACGGTATGTAATAATACGAATGATTAATTTTTGATAATAAAATATGAAAATACTTATTCTTTGTACAGGTAATAGTTGTCGTAGCCAAATGGCACACGGCTTCTTACAGTCTTTTGACCCTAAGTTATTGGTCTATTCCGCAGGCACACAGGCAAGCGGAAAAGTAAACCCCAAAGCAATAGAAGTGATGCACAATGCAGGAGTAGACATTTCGCACCATACATCCGACAGCATAGATACATACATCAATGATGAATGGGACTATGTGATTACCGTTTGCGGTGGAGCAAATGAAAGCTGCCCCTCATTTTCGGGAAAAGTAAAGAATCGTTTGCACATCGGATTTGATGATCCGTCCGAAGCCACAGGAACACCCGAATTTATACAATCCGAGTATATCAGGGTGAGGGACGAAATAAAAAAAGCATTTTACGAACTATACACTAATAAGATAAAAGGCTATGAGTAAAAGAAAAATGAGTTTCTTAGATAAGAACTTAACACTTTGGATATTCCTTGCAATGGCTATCGGGGTAGCTTTAGGTTACTTTATACCTTCTTTTAGTGGTTATATAGATTCCATGTCAAGCGGAACAACAAACATTCCTTTGGCAATCGGTCTTATCCTGATGATGTACCCGCCATTGGCAAAAGTCGATTACAAACTATTGCCGAAAGTATTTACCAATGTAAAAATATTGGGTACATCTTTATTTCTAAACTGGATTGTCAGCCCTATTTTAATGTTCATTTTAGCCATTACCTTTTTACAAGACTATCCCGAATATATGGTCGGAGTTATCCTTGTCGGTTTAGCCCGTTGTATTGCAATGGTACTTGTTTGGAATGATCTGGCAGAAGGCAATAGGGAGTATGGGGCGGGGCTTGTTGCTCTGAACAGTATCTTTCAGGTATTCTTTTATAGTTTCTATGCGTGGCTGTTTATAACCATATTGCCCCCTTATTTCGGGTTTGAAGGGGCTATCGTGGATATATCCATCGGTACGATTGCCGAAACAGTAGCCATCTATTTGGGTATTCCTTTTCTGATGGGTATTCTTAGTCGTTTAATCTTAGTAAAAGCAAAAGGAGAGCAATGGTATCAAGATAAATTTATTCCTGCAATCTCGCCTATAACACTGATCGCATTACTCCTTACCATCGTACTCATGTTCAGCCTCAAAGGAGAACTGATCGTACAAATACCAATGGATGTAGTACGCATTGCGATTCCTTTACTTATCTACTTTGTAGCCATGTTCTTTATCAGCTTCTTTGTCAGTAAAGCTATGGGAGCAAGTTACGACAAAAATGCGTCTATTTCCTTTACCGCAGCAGGAAACAACTTCGAACTGGCTATTGCTGTGGCTATCGGGGTATTCGGCATCCATAGCGGACAAGCCTTTGCAGGCGTAGTCGGTCCGCTTGTCGAAGTACCCGTACTGATCGCATTGGTAAATGTCGCTTTTTGGTTGAGAAAGAGATATTACAAAACAGAAAAACAACTTTAAAATAAACCATAATGAAAAAATCTATTCTTATCGCATTATTCACAGTCTTTCTGGTTTCTTGCGGAAACAAGAATACGGAAAGCAAACAGGCAGCAGAAATCGACACAAAGGAACAAGCCGTATCAATGGCTGATGCTTCCATAGTCAACGTATATTACTTTCATGGTAAACAACGTTGTAAAACCTGTATAGCTATTGAGAATGTAACTAAGAACGCAGTAGCCGACAGTTATAAAGATAATCCCAATGTCAGGTATGTAGAAGTAAACATTGACGAAGATCAAAATAAAGATTTGATAGAAAAGTATGAAATCGCTTTCAGTTCTTTACTTATAGTGAAAGCCGATAATACAACAGATCTGACCGAACAGGCTTTTGCCAATGCCGTCAATTCGCCCGATGTCCTTACGAGCCTTATCAAAGACGAAGTAAATAAACGCATTGATTGATGGAGTTTTTACAGCAAATAGTCGATAATTCGGATATTCCTTTACTGACAGCCTTCGTATTGGGGCTAATGACAGCGATAAGCCCCTGCCCGTTAGCTATGAATATAACAGCAACAGCTTATCTAAGTAAAGATATAGCCAACAGAAAACGTGTTTTTCTCAATGGTATATTTTATACATTGGGACGTATATTCAGCTATACCGCTTTAGGCTTGGTATTCTATTTCGGAGCAAGCAAATTCCATATCGCTAAAATGTTGCAGAATATAAGTGGTCTGTATCTGGGAATCGCTCTGGTTATCATAGGTATATTAATGCTCGATGTTATCAAGTTTAACATTCCCTTTCTCAACAAGCTCACAGCCAAAGTCAGCGAAAAGAAAATGAAAAATAACTATCTAAATGCCTTCTTTTTGGGAGTATTGTTTGCTTTAGCTTTCTGTCCGTATAGCGGAGTATTGTATTTCGGAGTGCTTATTCCTATGACAATAAGCAGTGCAACAGGATTGATTTTACCACCTGTTTATGCCATTGCCACAGGACTGCCTGTTATTATCATCGCCTACTTATTGGCTTACAGTATGTCTAATGTGGGTAAGTTCTACAACCGCATGAAAAGTTTTGAAGTCTGGTTCAGGCGTATTGTATCGGCTGTATTTATCGTAGTCGGAATATATTATGTTGTAATTAATATTTGAAAAAGTTGAATAAAATATGGAAATAATAATATTAGGAACAGGATGTGCCAAATGTAAAACAACTTATGACAGAGTAGCCAAAGTGCTTGCCGATACCAACAATACAGCTATTCTGAAAAAAGAAGAAGATATTTTGGAAATCGTTAAATATAACATCATGTCACTGCCTGCCGTTGTGGTGGATGGAGAAGTAAAGATAAAAGGCTATGTGCCGACAGAGGAAGAAATAAAACAAATAATCAATTAAATATAAAAACTATGTTGGATTTGAAATTAGATAACCGTAAAATAATGAAAATATATGATTCCGCATTATGTTGTCCTACCGGGCTATGCGGTGTAAATATAGACCCGGAACTGATGCGTATAGCCGTAGTTGTGGAAACCTTGAAACGAAAAGGGATTTCCGTAGAACGCTACAATCTGAAAGATAACCCACAGGTATATATAGACACAAAGGTTGTTAATGAATGTCTTATGAGAGAGACTGCTGATATATTGCCTATCATCATGTTGGGGGATGAAATAGTATTGACAAAGCAATACCCCTCTAACACTCAAATAGCCGAATGGCTCAACGTAAAAGAAGAAGAACTCACAGTAAAAAAATAAAAAAAATATCCCTTTCTATTCCAATGATTTAATCTGTTCGGTAAGAATGGGAAAGGGGGTTATTGCCTCAAAAAATAAAATAAATTAGAAATATGAAAAAGTATAATCCCTCAGTAATAGACCTGACAAAGTATATATTCTTCACAGGCAAAGGTGGTGTAGGCAAAACATCCATCGCTTGTGCAACAGCCGTAAACCTTGCCGATAGCGGTAAGAAAGTTCTACTTATCAGTACCGACCCTGCATCTAACTTGCAGGATGTCTTTAATATGGACTTGGATAACAAAGGCACACAAATAAAAGAAGTGCCTAACCTGACCGTTGTAAACCTTGCCCCCGAACAAGCAGCAGCCGAATACAGGGAATCGGTTATCACACCATTCAGAGGTAAACTCCCCGAAAGCGTAATCACGAACATGGAAGAACAGCTTTCAGGTTCATGTACGATTGAAATTGCAGCCTTTAACGAGTTCTCGGACTTTATAACCAATGAAGAAAAACGCAAAGGTTACGACTTCATAATCTTCGATACAGCACCAACTGGTCATACATTGAGAATGTTGCAATTGCCTTCTGCATGGAATACTTTTATTGCAGAGAATACTTCAGGAGCATCCTGTTTAGGACAATTATCGGGATTAGAGGGAAGAAAAGAAGTATATAAAAATGCAGTAGCAACGTTATCAGATAGTAAACAAACGACACTGATACTTGTCAGTCGCCCCGACGAAAGTCCCTTGAAAGAGGTAGAACGTTCATCCAATGAATTACTGGATTTGAATATCATATCTCAAAACCTCATTATAAACGGTGTGTTGGAAAATTATGACGAAAACGATGCTGTTTCCAAACAGATATACCAACGTCAGCAAAACGCCCTGAATAACCGTTCCGAAGCTTTATTAAAACTCAATACTTACATTGTTCCGCTTCGTTCCTATAATATGACAGGTATTGACAATATCCGTAATATGCTGAACAGTGACGTACAGACAGAAACAAAGGTCGCAGAAATAGATACGAAAGGTTTTCAAACGATTGACAATATCATTAACGACCTTTATAATTCCGGCAAACGGGTAATTTTTACGATGGGTAAAGGTGGTGTAGGAAAAACAACTATTGCGGGTAATATAGCAAGAGGGTTAGCTCAAAAAGGTGTAAAAGTACATCTGACAACTACTGATCCCGCTAATCACTTATCTTTTATCGAAACAAAGGTGGATGGTATCACAGTAAGCCATATTGACGAAAAAGCGGTATTGGCAGCCTATCAGAAGAATGTACTGGATAAAGCAAAAGAAACAATGGGTGATGCCGATTTAAGTTATATCGAGGAAGATTTGCGTTCCCCATGCACACAGGAAATAGCCGTTTTTAATTCCTTTGCCGAGATCGTAGCCAAAGCCGATAATGAAGTCGTAGTAATAGACACTGCACCAACAGGGCATACTTTGTTGCTTCTGGACTCAACACAAAGTTATCATAAGGAAGTAGAACGTACACAAGGAAATATAACTCCTGCTGTTCAAAATTTACTTCCCCGCTTGCGTAATGAGAAAGAAACAGAAGTCGTAATAGTAACTTTACCAGAAACTACCCCAGTATTTGAAGCACAACGATTGCAAGAGGACTTAAAACGTGCAGGTATCAAAAACAATTGGTGGGTAGTAAATTCAAGTTTATTGCTAACTCCGACAAACGACCCATTCTTGAAAACTAAGGCACAAAGTGAAATTCAATGGATTGAGAAAGTAAATGAAATTTCCAACGGCAACTTTGCCGTAATTGAATGGAAAGAGAATATCTGACATTTAAGGTAAAATAAAGCAGAAATCCCAAGATTCTTCTATCTTGGGATTTTTCTTAAAATTGAGTAAGGATAAAATACATCATACATTTGTTTCAATTCTATTTGCTATTTTTAGTAGCAGAGCCTTATCTTCCTCATTATTCCAGATTGACTTGTCTAAGCCCCAATAAAAAGCATGAAAAGTCCTTTTTGTATTGGTAAACTGCCCCGTATAATTTTTCCCTTTTGTAGAATAGAGTAGTAATACTTCCCCTTTTTTAACTTCGTAATCAGGAAACATATAACAATGTCTCAAAAGGTTTGATATACTCCCATCACTATTGTA
>NZ_AUFL01000022.1 GCF_000426485.1 Indolivaga capnocytophagoides DSM 22835 | reverse complement strand
CCATCGGTATACCACTCTCTTGAAACAAACGCACATACTTGCGCACTGTGTTGCGGGATAGCTCAAAGGTCGCGCTGATACCTTTTATCCCCATCCCCATTGCATAGCAATGAAGAATGTTTGCTAACTTTGTTGTCATTGTAATTTTAGCTTTAACCCATCGACCAGGACGGGAATCTAAATTACATAAAAATCCCCTGTTGGTTTATATTCCGACAGGGGACATTTTTATTTTGGCGAAAAGGGTCAAACATATTTTGGTACATGGGGGCAATTTAGACTGGCACGAGGGGGCAACGCTCACTGGATTTTCCAGGTATTACCAAACTCTTTCATTTCCATAAAAAGGACGAAAGACGATATTTACTTCGTGTCCTTTTATTGAAAATAGGTATTTCTATGATAATTCAGGCAGGATCTAGGGTCTTGCCTGAATATTGAAAAAATGGCAACTTTATACCATATCATTATTTACCTTCTCTGTCCTTGCTGACTCTTGGGTTGATTCACCTTTATGCCTAAATACTCAAAGAATTTCTGTTTCTGCTCCCTGAACCAACCGCTATACTCTTTTCCTTCAATAGCCAGAAACGGTGTATTGTCTTTTGGGCTTTTATCAATCGTTATTTTGGCATTATCGGCTTCAAAGTGTTGACTGTGTTCGGGAGAGAATAATTTACCTGTATAGAAGGCATCTTTACCCGAAAACGCTTGCTTGGCTATATGATAAGGTAATTTTATCGTCTCACACACTCGTAATATAAAATCATATTCCTTTAATGAAGGTATACAATCGAACAGCTTATCCAGTTTACTCTTTAGAATATTAATAGCACTGTCCTTTTCAAGAATGGCTCTGTCTTTTTCGGCAATGTCTCTTTTTGCCTGTTTACTGATAGTTTCTTTTTCTTCCTGTAAGGTTTCAATTTCCTGTCTTAGCTCATCGTTCCGGGCTTCGAGCTTTTTGGCTTTGGGGTTTCCCATCAAAGATCCTATACCATCCGAAATATTTTTAGCTGTTTTCTTCAAAGATTTTTCCACACCTAACATTTTCACTTCGGTTTTAGCTTCTTGAAC
This sequence comes from Indolivaga capnocytophagoides DSM 22835, assembly GCF_000426485.1. Classification (GTDB taxonomy): domain Bacteria; phylum Bacteroidota; class Bacteroidia; order Bacteroidales; family Dysgonomonadaceae; genus Dysgonomonas_A; species Dysgonomonas_A capnocytophagoides. Next base: position 50,118 of record NZ_AUFL01000022.1, on the reverse strand, counting down.
TAGCTTTTGGTTTTCCTTCAGTTCACTCTGCTTTTTGTCAGCCTGTTCTTGCAGGGCAGACAAGCGAAGTTGCTCTTGTGCTTCTTTTTGCTGTAAAAGCTTGACGGCTTGCCGTTCCTGTTCTTTCTCCTGCTGCAACGAACCTATTTCCTCTTTGATGGTTTCGGTTTGTAGAAATATATTCCTGTAATATTCATACGTCTCCGTATGCTTCGCTTTCGACCCATCAATGCCCCGTTCCAGTCCGTAGGGTTTCATCCATTCCGCATACGAGTTCTGATATTCTTTAAGTTTGTTTCTTGCCATCACATCATCCGCACAAAGTCTGGATATGCTTCTATCTTTTTTTCGGTATTGCTTTTTATTTGGTTTATCAGGCTTATCTTGTTTCTGAGTTTTTTCTTTTCTTCTTTCACCGGTAACAATAGGTACAACAGTAGCATGAATATGAGGCGTCTTCTCATCCATATGCAAAACGGCAGATACAAGGTTCTTTTCTCCGTAGGTCTGTTTTAACCAATCGATATTATCGGTACACCAGTTATCGAGGTTTCCTGATTCTTCGATGTCTTTCATATCTTCATGTGTTCCTGAGAGCATAATACGGATAGCACGTACCTGATCTTTGGATATCTTTCGTTTGATATCTGCGTTTTCTATTCTATGTTGGATTGCTTCTGTCCGGCTATTGACTCCTTGGGGAAAGTGTATTAATTCCTTATTGAGGTGTGTACGGTTTTTATCGACATTATGGGGTTCGATTGTCCGTTCGATATGTGCCGACATGGGGGCATCGTTCCCCTTGGCTTTCTGTAAATGAAGTACTACATATCCCATATTTTAAGTAATAATTATCGGTTTGTATTAATATAATTCATTGATTATGCTTATATAAATCGGGAATATTCCCGATCTTTATTTTACCTTTAGCCTTCTTCAAGTCGCTTAAGGCGACTGCGGTCATCAGACCGCTAAGGGGATTTCAAAGGGGTGAAACCCCTTGACTCAGGAGGGCTTTTTTAGTGTAGTGCAACGGAGCGTTAAGAAAATGCCCTAATGAGCTATGGCTTTTCTTCAAAAGCCCGTTTGGATAGCTGACGAAGATTACCGCCTGATTCCTCTCGAAGGTTTCCGTGTCTGCTCTTGTTTTTGTACTTGCTGTTCTTTCTCTTTTAGCTTGGTTTTACAGAGCCACTCGTTTAGGTCTTTGTAGTTGGCATAGTCTGTTGACTTGTCTATGTGTATACAGTTGTGTGTACTGCTATACTTGTTGATCTGTTGGGTTGTATTTTTTCCTGCCTCGTCATTATCAAGATAGGTATAGACTTTTTGGTGTGATGTTATAAAGTCTATGGCTTTGGAGAGATTGGATATGGAGTTTAACACGACAACGTCTACTTTTGAGTGTTGGATATTTTTCATGGTCAGATAGGAGAGGTAGTCCATAAAGCCTTCGAAGACTAAACAGGCTTCGGTATTGGTGTCGGATTTTTGGTGGGTGGTTATATCGCTTGCGGTACATACTTTTGCATATTTATTTCTGAGGGTATAGCCGTCTGCATCGTTTTTAAAGCCGATGGCAAAATAGGATTTGTTGTTGGCTGAGTAATGGACTTCGTTACAGTGTTGCTTAGCGATATCGATATTGATTTTTCGTTTTGTGAGGTAATCGAGTAATGCTTGGTTGGTAATAGGTACTATTTTCAGGATGGATATTCCTGATTGTTGTTTGTTTTCGACTTTTTCGAAATGGTTATTACCGTGAAAAGAGAAGGACTCGGGCTGATTATCGGGATTGCTGCCTGTTTGCATATTTGCGTATCTGCATTCAAGCTTGTTTATGGCTTCTTTTACGGTACTGTTGTCTAATCGCATAACAAGGTCAATCATTGTGCCTCCTTCATTGCTGCCAAAGTCTATCCATAGGTTCTTTTGATAGTCTACTTTGAGACTGGCGTTGTTATCTGTCCTGAATGGTGAGTGGTACATGCCGTAGTATCCTCTGTCTTTGACGGGATGGATGTTTAGTTCGGATAGATACTGTTTAATGGAGAGGTTGTTTAATTCTATTGTGGTCATGATGTTGTTTTTTTTGATAATGATTAATGATTTTTTTCTTTCACGGTATTATTCCGTAGCGTTGTGAGTAATGATTATTTTGTTACAAATACCCATTAATAGACTAATTATGTGATTATTGCATCTGCTACAAACTTGTAACACAATATGAGATTTGTTACGGACGGTAACATCTCTTTTTCTGTAATGCCTTTGTTACTTATTTGTTACACATCTAAATAATAGTATTAGAGTATGTTGTAAGTGAAGTTCAACAAAGTAGCATAATCTCATCTAAGTATTGCCGTGAGATCCGATAGATCCGCGCTGATTTCTGAATTTCCAGAATGTCATTATTCGCTCCTAATACATAGGCTGTATAGCGAGTCGTTTTGTCGGGCTGGAGTTTCCATTTATCCTGCAATATCCTGCGGATTTGGATAGTATCTGTTTTCATGGAGATACGCATCAGCATATCGTGTATATCTGTTACACAAAACTTATATTCATCCAACTCTTTTATTTCCATGATCTCCAAAATGATATACTGCATTTCGGTTTCTACTTTTCCTTTGTTGTAGTGGATGATTTTCCGCAATGCGTCTGTTACCAACAAATCGTTCCTGAACCACATACGGGATTCGCTTTTGGTGGATAGTGTCCGATGTTGCAGGTAGTAGAGGAAATGAGGAATTTCTTTCTTTAGCAATTCCAGCATCTTATCATTTTCTTTTTGAAGGGTTGGTATTTTACGCACCCAATAGCGTGTCTCTCCCTGATCGATCAGGATAGGGCAGTTTTCATTGTTGGAGCAGAGGATAAACTTGGCAAAGAATTCGACTTCACTTCGGTCTTTTCCTTTGGCTTCTGATTTGTAGGAGATGGCGGTACTTAGGTTTTTGATGCGTTCGGAGTCTTCTCTGCGGTCTAGCAGGACCTCGTCAACGGCAACAATAAGTTTATTTGCCCAATCGGAATTAAACTGGGAACGAAAGTCTTCATTGGTGTTGAATGTCATATTTCCTGAAAAGATGGCTTTGAGGAAATTCAGGAAGGTTGTTTTGCCTGTATTCCTGTCCTTGGATACCAATAACAGAATAGGCAAACGGTATAAGGGCTTTAGGTAGAGCAATTGCAGGTAGTCTAGTCCTATTTCGAGCTGTTCGCCAAAGATATGGGAGAGGATCTCAAAGGTAATTGTACAATTGCCTTCGATGGGTTTATGGGGTATGGGTTCATACTGGTTCAAAAACTTGCCGATGCTGCGTTGGTAGTTGACATGATCGGGTACGGAGCAAAAGCCATCGTATTTTTCGATGGTGGAGATGAAGTCTTTGGAGTGGTCTTGGCGTAGGGTCTCATAGTTCCATGGGCGGCGTTCTTCGATAAAGTCTTTACTCATCAGGGGACGACGGACGATTTTATACAGGTTCGTACCGACTCGCAAATATTTGTCTGTGGTTTCTTCTTTCATGGGAGCAGGGTTATTTTTTATTATCATTACCCTCTATTATTCGTCTAACATCAGACATCCGATAGCGTACTTTATTACCCATTTTTATAGCTTTCAGGTAATTTTTCTTGTTCCAATGCCATAATGTAGCATCGCACACTCCACAAATCTGTTTTACCTCTTCTCTTGTGAGATATTTTTCTTTCCTTGCTTCTGCTATCTCTGTAGATAATTCAGTTTTAGCTCGATTAATCAGATCATTGGAAAACTCCAATAAATCCTCGCCATTCACTTCCAACTTGATGTTGGCTTTTCCTTGTTCGATAATTTCAAATAAATTTTTCATTTTGATATTTACATCCGCTCATATTAGGCTTTACGATCGGCAGATATAAAAAGTAAAGCCACTACCTTACAATAAGGCAGTGGCACAAAAGTATATCTAAATAATTCTGATTATAAGCTATTTACGCAACGGTAAATTCGTTAAATAATAAAACGAATTAAGCGAATTAAGCGAATTCAATTGGATAGAAAATCCTTTAATTCGTCAATAATAATTCGGTCTTCTCCAATATCTTTTACAAATTTACCCTTTCCTTGAACAAGACTAGTCAGGTCTTTATATCCTTTCTGGATACCTCTTTCTCCTACAATTGGAATCTTCTCTCCATAATGACAAGCTAAAGCATTTCGGTATGACTTAATGTCACAAGACTCTATGTAATATAGTTCATCTAGTGCTATTTTTAGGCGAGCCATATCTATATCGGTGTGTTTGATGATTAAATATTCTTCAATTTTATTCAATAATCCTTCTTTATTCCCAATCAAAAAAGATAACATCTCATCCAAAGGCTTCTCTATGCTTTTTCTGCCAGCTTTTTTCTTTTCTTCAGGAACGTTGTCTTCAATTGCCCAATCCATTATATTATCACTATCGGCTATTTTCATAAGTCTACTGTGTTCCTGCCAATCCGCTTTAGTTCTTAGTCCAAGACTAATGGATTTAGATATAAGCATTTTTATTGTAACTGAAATTACCTGTCTTTGAAGATAGCTAGTCTGCTTGCTTTTTCTAATCTCTTCTCCTCTTTCGACCATTCTTTCAAAGCTCTTTCCAAAATAGAGCCAAGACAGCAGGGCTGGGATGATTGATCTCTCATCAGCTTTATCAAATTCTTTAATAAGAGATTCTGCAAGTTTATTTTCTGCAAAGAGATTCTCTATATCTGAAATGTCATTAAAGATTCCTTGATTCGCTTTTTTTCTTATAACTTTTTGATATTGTGGGACAAGAGCAATAGCTTTAGTCATAATAGTCTGATAGACGGAAGTGTTTTTTTCATTTATCTCCTCTTCAAAAAGATCATACTCCTCTTGATTGTTGTCCATCCACTCTTTTATGCGGTTCCTAAAATTGTCATATTCTATTTGTCCCATACTATTGAATTTACAATATTAAACATCTAGTTCACCCAACTCTCGTTTTAATTCCTTTAACAGCTCTTTCTCTGTTGGTAAGTAGAGTTGGTATTTACTAGCCATGATAGTTTTATTATCTTCTGGTAGAGAGTATTTAACTAATGTATTGTTTTTATCTGCACAGAGCAAAATTCCAATCGTAGCATTCTCATCTGCTTGCTTCTCGTTCCTATCGTAATAGTTTACATACATTTGCAGTTGTCCAATGTCTTCATGCGTGATTTTATGAGTCTTAATCTCAATCACTACGAAACAGCGTAAAAGCCTGTTATAGAAAACTAAGTCAGCGAAAAACTCATCATCTTCCAGTAGCATTCTTTTTTGTCGGGAAACAAATGAAAATCCATTACCCAGCTCCAATAAAAATTCTTGCAAGTTTGTGATCAAAGCACTTTCCAAGTCTTTCTCATAATAGGATGAATCGCTTTTCAATCCTAAAAACTCTAGAACCATTGGATCTTTTATAATCTCAGATGCTTGTTCGGGAATCCTTTCCTTACGTGCTACTGCTAAAACCGATTCTTTATCATTGCTTAATAATAACCTTTCGTATAACCCTGAATTTATTTGGCGTTCTAATTCTCTGCCAGTCCAATTATTATTAAAAGCCTCTAATTCGTAATATTCTCTTTTATCCTCATTATCTATTTGTATAAGAAGCCGATATTGAGTCCAGTTGAATTGCGTCCGCAGTGTGGACGCAATTATTCTTTACTGATTTGAAAGCGTTTAATTAGCTAATGAAACTTTAAATCTCTTTATCAAGGAAATCTTTAAGGTTGACATATTGAATACCTTTATAATCATTACCAATTATCATATCGTTAAGCGTAACTACATATTTGGGATAATTATCATTGACTAGCATAAGGTTTCCAAATTCCCGCTTTCTTGTTTCTTCTTGCATTACAGTCAACGAAACTTGTACGTATACCTTTCGTCCGTCTTTCTGAGCCATAAAATCGACTTCTTTGTCTCCTAATTTTCCTACATATACCTCATAGCCACATTGAATAAGATGTAAGTAAACAGCATTCTCCATTAATTTATGAATATCCTGAGCAGCATTGAATCCGCCAATCACGTTGCGTAAACCTAAATCTTCAAAATAATATTTTTCACCGATTTCAAATATTTTCAGTCCGCTTATATCTGCTCTTAGTACCTTGTGAATAAAATAAGCATTGGTCAAAGCTCTGAGATAGTTTATCACTATCTGTGTGGACATATCGATCCTTTGTGATTTTAGGTATTTGCTAATATTGGAGGCAGAGAATAAACTGCCGACATTATCAGAAATATAGGAAACCAGATTTTCCAAGAAAGATATATTTCTTATTTTTTCTCTTGTAACAACATCTTTCAACAGTATCGTGGAATAGACATTACGCAAGTACTCAAAAGATTGTTCTCTGGAAAGTTCCAGATTTATTAAGAAAGGCAAACCTCCATATGTAAGGTATTTCTCCAATGTTTCTTGGTTGTTCTCCAGTTTGTGAAATTCCAAAAATTCACGATAGCTAAGAGAATGTACATTCACATCAATATATCTGCCGGATAAAAATGTAGCCAGCTCTCCGGATAAAAGGTTAGCATTGCTTCCTGTACAATATATATCGCATTTCTTTTCTGCAAGAAGGCTTCTTAGTGTATCTTGGAATGATTCAATTTCCTGTATCTCGTCAATGAAAAGATAGTTGAGCGATTTATCTTCGACTAATTTACTTTGGATATGATCATATAGGTCTTTAGATGTTTTAATCCCTCTAAATTCTTCTAGTTCACAGTTGATATATATTATATTAGCATTATTGATAGACTCTCTTATCTCATCCATCAATTGGTAGATAATATAACTTTTGCCCACACGTCTTTGACCTGTAAGAACCTTTATGATATTTTTATCAATAAAAGGTCTTATCTTCTCAATATATTTTTCTCTTCTTATGTATTCTACTAGCTGCATATGGGTGTTTATGAATTATACATCTGCAAATATATTAAATAGTTTCATTTATACATTACAAAATAAAGGTATATTCTAAAAATATGTGGTATAAATACAGAGAGTGTATTTATAAATGTAAATTTATCTTTTCTAGGTACTTAATTCTTTTGCAAAACATATACTACTTCCTAGACATTCATACTGCCCATAGTTGGGAATTCTTGAGTAATTATTTTTTTCGTAAAGTTTAACAGCTTCGGGTAACATTTCTCCTGTCTCCAAAATACATTTTTTATATCCTAGATCTTTTGCCCAACTTTCCAGTTCATCGAGTATGATTGAAGCAATTCCATTTCCCCGATTATTTTCAAGCACAAACATCCTTTTTATTTCCATTGTATCTTGCGAATATTCCCTGATAGCACCGCAACCGACAGCATTATTTTCGTTATAAGCTATAACAGCATATTTTATCGTCTCAATGTTGTTAAATTGTGCACAAATGGAATGGGCATTTTTATCACGTTCATCTAAATCGGAATCTAGCTTTTGTACAAGCCATCGGAAGTCCTTGTTGTCTGAGTTCGTTCTCTCGATTGTAATCATTTCCATCTTTTTTTATAATATAATATAATTTAAGTAAAGATAAACGATTGATGAATATTCTGTAATATATTATCCCAACAAATTTACTAACTCCTTCTTCATATCCTCATCAATCTCACGATAACGACTAAATGCTTTGCTACCTTCTTTATGTCCGCTCAGTGCACCAATCAAATTTGGGTCTTTTACCTTTTTGTAGATATTGCCAATAAAAGTTCTTCTAGCCATATGACTACTAGCTACTTCATACATAGGCTTTTTTACTTCTTCATTGGTAAGTGGATCTAGTATAGTTACAATCCTATTAATTTCAGCTAGTTCAAATGCTTTCTTAATAGCATCATTATACTTTTGCTCCGAAATGAAAGGGAGAAGCTTATTGCTTTCACAATCTTTATACTTTTCCAAAATCAATTTAGCTTTGTCGTTAAGAGGAACTCTTACGGTCAGAGGGTTTCCTTCTTTTGTTTTTCTTGGTATATACTCAATGGCATCATTAATTATGTTTTGTTTGGTCATGCGGTATAAATCCCCAATACGACAACCTATAAGGCTTTGAAATACAAAAATATCTCTTTGTATCTCGACCTGTTTATGGACAGATAAATCTTTCTCAAACAATTTATCACGTTCTTCTAATGTTATATAAATAGGTGTTCCATAGGTACATTCATCAATACGAAACTGATCGAATGGTCTATTCGTGGTTTTCTTATTATCAAAGCACCAAAGGAAAAATGTGCGTATACGGCAAAAACAATCATTTAGTGTGTTTTTACCTCTTGGTTTTGGTGTACGTTTTTCGGGTATCGATTCATAGATAGCAGGATATAATTCAAAATATTTATGCTCATTTTCAAAAAAATCCCACATATCACGTAATGTATCCGAGGTAATATTGTCAATATCCAGGACAAAATCTTTCTGTCCTCGTCTAGTTGCTTTAACATATAACTCATAACGTAATATCGCTCTTCTCACTACTCTGAAATTCTTTCTTCTTACTTCAGACAACTTGTGTTTCAAGAGGAATTCATCCAGAAGCTCTTCAATAGTTGGTTTTGTTTCTACAATGAGCTCTTCTTTTGTTTTATATTTATTCGGATTATGGTATTTGTCAATTGTCTCACTCAACCATTCGCTATCCACTTCGTTATGATAATTTTTAGTTATAAGTGAAATTATATTTTGTATTTCTGCACTGAGCTTTATTTTCTGATCATCAGAAACCAAAGCTACACGATCTTTATAGCCCTGTTTCTCTACACTCCAGTGATTAGGGTTAATTGTTAACTCGCTAGCAGACTTTATATCCTTTCCATCTCCTCTAAGACGAAAATATATTGTAGCTTGGCTTCCAGTATCATTCTTTTTTGCGGTTTTTCTTATAAATGCTGTTACTTTCATTAGGATAGATTTTAGTATAGGCAAATATAGATATTTGTTCCCAAATTGTTCCCATACATCCTAAATTTATTTCAATTTAATTAAATGCCATTAAATCTATATCTGAACTTATATATCTATATATTAATTAAATAAGTGTTTAAATGATCTCGAATAAATCTTGTACAGACGTGTGTGATTTAACTATTTTGACCTCGGCTCTGGGTACAAATAAAAGTCTGATAGATTTCTCTATCAGGCTTTTATTTTATTAACTCAGCTTACTTGTTTCTATGTCTTGCAGAATTTCATCGGTTACAAGCACCAATTTATTCTGAATTTGTTCTGAAAGTTTATCTAAGTCATTAAAATTCGGGTCTGCAATTAAAGTTGTTTCTAGTATCGAATATTGAGGTTTTGTCGTTCTGTTTTTATTCCACTTTGTTGATTTAAAGTATTCCCAATATTTTTCTTGAATTGCAATTGTTTGCCCTAACAACCAAACTTCAAACTGCATTTTTGTGTGGTTTAATACAAGTCCCATTCTCAATTTCCTTTTTTTTAAGAAGTCGTTTGAGTAATAAAAATAGGTGTAATCCATATAGCCCTGAAAGATATTGCCAAATGAATAATTTTCTGAAAGATTTTTTGACAACGCTGTTCCAAGTCTTGTTACATACTTAACAAGCCCAACATACGCTTCTTGAATATCACCTATTTCTAATTGATGTTTATATGCAGCAACATAATCATTTAATTTCTTATCCATAAATTGTCTGTTTAGTTTCAGTAAAGGTAATATTGCTGATTTAATCAAATGCAGAATTGTGAAAATTGATTAAAGTAGGGTATAATAGAAGCCTGATTGTGAAATCTCTCAGGCTTTTTTTATTATGAATGCAAATTATGAGATTAGCTTCTCTTTATCTTTTATGTATTTAGACCTAATTTTTTTTACAATCTACTTTCTCTCTTTCAATACCTCATGCAGCAAAGAAATAGCTTCCTCTTTATCTTTTAGCATCCTTTCGTAAAGTTCAATTATTTTATCAACAGGATTAAAATTGTAGATAGATGCATTATCTTGCCACGTACCAGAGTAAATATTTATAGACGTTCCAACTTCTAATTCAGTAATAGCTTCTACCGGAATATCCAACGCCTTAGCAATCTTATCTAAAATATCCTGATCGAGTTTATCTTTCTTTTCATAACCGGATAGTGTAGCCTGCGACACACCTATCTGTTCAGCAAGTGTATCCTGATTTATATTTCGCCACTCTCTCCAACGACGGACATTAGCACCGTGATTGCTCTTCTTTGCGGTTGTATCTTCCATATCTTTCTATTCATAAATTTGTTTATCTGCAAAAATAAGGATTTAGGGTTAATAATAATTTATTCCGGTGATAATATTTTAATAATTAGAATATTGATAATATAAGTAAGATTATTGATTTATTATAAGTCTGATTGTTAGGAGTCAAAGGTTTTAGACTTTTTCTTTGCAGTTCAGATTTGAACAACAGAATTGAACACGAACGTTTATGGGAAACTTAGAAAAAAGCAGCCTTAACTTAGAACCGCTATATGAATTTTTTACAGATGAAATTCTACCCAAGGACTTTGCCCGTTTGCTGGATGAGTTTTTATATAATTATGTGATAATGCTTGTCCAATCGCACCTAGATGACCGGATTGGCATACATAAGGATACAACCGAATTTATTTATTATTTAAAGTCGTTGCGTGACATTATTCCTCTGTGTGTAAAAGAGGAATAATCCGACAAATCTTGCCGACTACCTTTTCATTCACATATTTTTACTCGGGGGGATTATTCCCTTTGGGATGTTTTCTATCAGGTTCAGTGAAATTTTTTGCTGAATCTGATTCTTTAGTTACTGAAAAATGAATGACTCTTTCATTTTTTTTTAATAGCTCATATTGCTCAAAGATAGGCTAGTACTCTAGATTAAAAGTTTTTGTTTGTCTTTTATGAAGTTTTTTTTAAAAGATACCGAACAAAAGACCGCTTTTCTGCGTTTCAATGATCAAATAGTTTTATTACGATCTTTAGAAGTAAATCGGGGGTCGGGTATTTCCGAAAATAGAATTATTACAGAAAACTTTCTGAATTATTCATTTTTTAGAATAAAGAGTGGTATTATTCTAATATTATCAGTGTTAGTAAATAGAATGAGTGTGTGTTCTCTTTTTGTGTTAGAGGTAGGAACGCAAAATGTCTGATCAGATTTATAAATGTCAGTAGGTTCAAACTTGCAGATCTCCACAAGATAAATATAAGTATCAGAAAATATTATAATTACGTATTTCAAAATTTTTGACTGATTATAGCTGTAAAGCTTTTCCGGTTGAAGAGTTGGTACAAAATCTTAATTGAAGTATTGCTCAAAGTGTATTTAATTGTTGTTTTATTGGTTGTCTCTCTCAGAAAAAGATATCACTTATATAAAAATATAACATTTTAGGTAATCGTATGAAAATCGCAATTGTTGGTACAGGGTATGTAGGTTTAGTAACAGGAACCTGCTTTTCGGAAATGGGTACAGAGGTTCATTGTATCGATATTAACGAAGAAAAAATAGAAAAACTAAAGCAGGGAATTATACCTATTTATGAGCCGGGTTTAGAGGAAATGGTTCTGAGGAATCATCAAGCCGGTCGTTTAAATTTCTCGACTAATTTACCTGAAATTCTCAATGACGTTGAAGTCGTTTTTTCAGCAGTAGGTACACCTCCGGATGAGGATGGTAGTGCCGATTTGACATATGTATTGGAGGTTGCCCGTACTATCGGCCGCAATATGAATAAATATATTCTGGTTGTCACCAAAAGTACAGTTCCCGTAGGGACAGCCCTGCTAGTTAAAGCCGCTATACAAGACGAACTTGATAAACGTGGTGTACAAATTCCATTTGATGTTGCATCCAATCCCGAATTTTTGAAAGAAGGTGCAGCCATCGACGATTTTATGCATCCCGACAGGGTTGTTGTCGGTGTTGAATCGGAAACAGCAAAACAATTGATGGATAAACTGTACAAACCATTTATACTGAATAATTATCGAATAATCTTCACCGATATCCCATCTGCCGAAATGATTAAATATGCAGCCAATGCCATGCTCGCGACCCGTATCAGCTTTATGAACGATATTGCGAATCTGTGCGAAATTGTTGGAGCAGATCCTACTATGGTTCGTAAAGGTATTGGTTCTGATGCCCGTATTGGTACAAAATTCTTATATCCGGGTTGTGGATACGGAGGCTCGTGTTTTCCGAAAGACGTGAAAGCCCTGATTAAAACCGCCGAGCTGAAAGGATATTCCATGCACGTACTGAAGGCAGTGGAAGATGTAAATGAGTATCAGAAGAACCGTTTATTTGAGAAGATATCAGCATATTTTGGAGGTAACCTCAAAGGTAAGACTGTTGCTGTTTGGGGACTTGCCTTTAAACCGAAAACCGATGATATGAGAGAAGCTCCGGCTCTGGAACTGATAAACTCTTTATTAGCGGCAGGTGCTCAAGTAAGGGTGTATGATCCGGTAGCTATGCACGAAGCAAAGCGCATAGTCGGAGATAAAGTCTTTTACGCAAAAGATGCCTATGATACAGCAATAGAAGCCGATGCGCTGGCTCTCGTTACCGAATGGAACGAATTCAGGATGCCATCGTGGTCGGCATTGAAAAGGCTGTTGAAAACTCCGGTTGTATTTGATGGCCGTAACCTTTATAACAAAACAGAATTACAAGACGCAGGCTTTGACTATTTCTTCATTGGTGGAGGGACACGACATCTGGAGATTTGAGACAAGTAATCGTAATAACTCACATAAGTTATGTTTAATCAATTAATTATCACACTATGAGAATAAATGTCCACGCGAATTTCGCGATTTTGATCGTGGTGTTACTTCTATCTTCTTGTACAGCGTATAAAAAGATTCCTTACGTAAAGGATGCGGACACGCTCGATGCCCAGTCTTTAGCAAATGCGGCATCTAATTATGAGGCTAAAGTTATGCCTAATGATATCCTTTTGATAACAGTAAATACACCTACGCCCGAAGCCTCAAAGGATTTTAATCTGCCGTTGATTCCGCAAACCGGAAACTCGGTGCTACCTACTAACGTAACTTCGACCAGTGAAGTTCAGGGAACGCTTCAAAATTACATTGTCGATAATCAAGGCTATATTGATTTTCCGATACTCGGAAAGTTGAAAGTCGGAGGATTGACCAAACCTCAGGCCGAGCTACTGATACACAATTCGATCTATCCGGCTTACACAAAGGAAAATCCGATAGTGACACTTCGTTTCCTAAACTATAAGGTTTCGGTGTTGGGAGAGGTTAATCGTCCGGGGACATATACTTCCGTTTTGCCGAAGATGACTATTTTCGAGGCATTGGCATCTGCAGGAGACATGACGATATATGGGAAGCGGGATGCTGTAAAGTTGATCCGGACAGATGAAAACGGACAAAAAGAGATTTTCGTGGTAAATATGCAGGACAAAAATCTTCTGCTGAATAACAATTTGTATAATCTGCAACAGAATGATGTTCTTTATGTAGAACCGAACAAATCGAAAGGGAATAACTCTCAGTTTGGTACATTCGAAAGTATGACTCTTACCGGAGTTTCGCTATTGATATCCATCATATCTATTGTTACCCGTTAATCTATTTATAATATCTACTAACTTGAATTCAGCTTTATGAGCAATAACTTATTTGATCAAACTGATAAACATGATACTTCGGAAGATAAGAGGGAGGACTTTGACTTTGGTGAACTTTTCTTTTCTTATTTTCAATATTGGCGTTGGTTTATAGCCTCTATCATATTATTTGTCACGATTGGAGGTTTAGTTTACCTTAGTATCAGTAAAAAATATGAAGTATCTACCTCTATTTTATTAAAGGAGGATAAAGGTGGTGCGGGTTCTACTCAAAGTGCTTTAAATGGACTGGAGAGTTTGGGCTTAATAACTACAACAAATAACGTAGACAATGAAGTTGCAGTGTTTTCGTCTCCAAATCTGATCCGTCAGGTTGTTGATACACTAAAACTTTATACAAACTACTTCCAAAAAGGTACGTTTCGTAATACGGATGTCTATACTTCAAGCCCTTATGAGGTGATATTGGATGGCATTACCTCAAATAAGCTAAAAGGAGGTATTGAGTTAAATGTGTCTTATCAATCGAAAGATAAAGTAAAGATATCGGGAGTTTATACTTACGAATCAGAAGATCACAGCATCGAATCAGGAGAATATAAACTTCCTTGTGCCATTAATTTACCAACCGGAAAGGGGCGGATTATTGTTGATTTCCGTAAGGAATCGCCCGAAACGACTTTGGCTAGTCTTGACGACTCATATATTATTACGATAGGAGATATTCAGGGTACAGTCAATAATATTGCATCTGTATTGAGTGTATCAGCAACCAGTAAAAATTCGTCTGTATTAGATATTAGCATGAAACTGGGCAATCCACGGAAAGGTGTTGATTTTCTTACTCAGCTAGCATCTATCTATAATAGTAACAATGTATATGAAAGCAATGAAATCGCTCGAAATACAGCTCATTTTATAAATGAACGTTTGATTGATATATCTTCAGAACTTAAGAATATTGAGGAAAAGGTTGTATCTTATAAACAAAAAAAGGGTTTGACAGATATTGATGCCGAAGCTAAAGTTTATATTGGACAGGCTGCCGATATCGAATCAAAGCGAGTGGAGGCAGAAACTCAGACGAAATTGGTGCAGATGGTTGATAATTATATCAACAACGATGCGAATAAGAATAAGTTGATTCCGAATATCAGTATCAATGATCCCGGTTTGTCTTTGGTAATATCCGATTATAATAATCAGCTATTGGCATATGAGCGTCTCGAACGCAGTACCGGAGAGAACAATCCTACAAGAGTCCGGATGGAAGCTGCTCTTAAAAATATGAGACAGAATATCCAGTCTGCAGTGTTGAATGTGAAAAAGGCAATAGCGATAAATAATAAAGACCTGGCGAGCCAATCCGGCTTATTGGCATCACGTAAAAGTTCAATGCCTGATCAAGAATACGGCTTGGCTGAAATTCTGAGACAACAGCAGGTTATACAAGCTATTTATATTTATCTGATGCAGACTCGCGAAGAGTCAAATATTACTTTGGCTGCAACATCGGATAAAGCACAGGTCATAACAGATCCTGTTGCACCGAATCTTCCTGTATCACCCCGAAGAAATCTTGTTTTGGCTGTATTCTTGTTCCTTGGATTTGCAGTTCCTGTAATTGTGATCTATTTGAAGAATCTACTGAATACAACTATTTCTAACCGTCAGGAGTTGGAGCACCTGGCCGATCCTTCTGTGATTGGAGAAATCATGCGCAAAGAAGAACCGGAAAATCTAGTGGTCAAATACGACTCAACATCTCCTATTGTTGAGCTCTTCCGTACTTTGCGGAACAACTTGCAATTTATCTTAGCAGATGCCGGGAAGAAGGTGATCATAGTTACTTCTACTATACCGAATGAAGGAAAATCTTTTGTTTCTATAAATCTGGCAGCATCTTTTGCCCTATCCGAAAAGAGAGTTCTCTTGTTAGGGCTTGATATCCGTAATCCTCAATTAGCAATGGATATGGACTTTAAAAAAGGAAAAGGTGTAACATCAGTACTTGCCGGAGATGAGAAATGGGAAGATTTGCTGACAAAAGTATCAGGATACCCAAATCTTGATATCCTGCAGGCAGGAGTAATTCCCCCTAATCCGAATGAATTGCTTATGCGTAAGGAACTTGGAGATATGATCGGCGAGATCCGCCAGAAATACGATTATATTATTATTGATACAGCACCTGTAGGAGTAGTCTCGGATACTTTCCTTATAGCTAAACATGTGGATGCTTCGGTTTATGTAACACGTGAGAATGCAACTCCAAAATCAGCAGTTACTTATATCAATAGTTTATATAAAGAAAAACGTCTGCCTAATCATTATCTCGTAATCAATGATGTAGATGTTATCAAAAATAGTAAGAAATACGGATACCGTTATCGGTATGGGTATGGTTACAGCTACGGATATGGATATGGTCCGAACCACTCTAAAAAGAAGAAAAAGTAAAAAGAATTAAGTGAAGAGCTCATCGATTGATGAACTCTTCTTATTTAGTGGATTTGGATAAGATACAATGAAGTTTTATTTAATTTAGTGTTTATTTTATAGTTCTGTATATCTTCGTATTTAAGGGTCGAAGTATAAATTAAATTCGGCTTTTCTAATGGCGATTCGGATGTGTCGGGAATTTCAAAAAGGCTGAAAACAATTCTGCTCTTATTCCTTAATTTTAGCCTGCTTATATTTTTTATCCGTAGATTACATGTCAGTTGGTTATTGTTTGAAGTATTTACCAGTAAGACAGTCAAGGTGTCCTGTTCTTTATTTAAGCTGCATATCGAAGCCATTAGATTGTTATCTGTAACGCTTTTGAGGCGAAATTTCAGGCTTTTTGCATATAATTGATATGCCCACCATACGGATCGGGTTTGTCCATCTTCTGTAAACAGTCCATCCAATGAATTATTAAAACAATTATTGATTCCTTTCGAGTTATTCCAGCATGCTTTGCAGCTGCCTTCGATATCGTTCTCTTCTAGTGTTTTGAAAAATAAGATTGGAGCTGTAGGAGAATATTGTTGAGCTTCCCCTATTATTTCAGGTAATATTATACTTTTTATCCCAACATTGGGATATTGGGATATGATTTTTTTGACAGAAGCTATTTCTCTGTTTAAATTATCAAGTGAGGCCGAGTTATTTATGGCAGCCATATAATGCCAGTTGAGGTAGTCGAGGCGTATATTGTTGTCGTTGCAAAATTTAATAAAACGGGACAAATAGTCTTTATTAAGGCCGGCTATAGAAGGGCCAGTTATTGAAGCTGACTGTCCATTTGGCAGAGATCGTATAAGGTCATGTACTTTTTTAAACAGGATAAAAAATGATGTGTCCGATTCTTGCCAATAGTTACGATGATCCGGTTCGTTCCATACATCGTATATTACTCTGTTTCCCTGTTCCAAATATAACTTCTTGACTAAATCCAAGAACGGTTGTGCGTTATCGGATGGATCTACCCATCCTTTTATATTCATTCTTTTATACTTATATGGGCTGCTCAATATGAGTATGGGTTTTATCCCACGAGAAATAAAGCTGTCAATGACTTTATTCCGTTCTTCTGTTGTCTTAATCCAATCGCCGCCAATCCTCCAGTAAGCAGGCTCCAAATCATTCGAGATATCTTCTAGCTTATCGTTATTGAACGTATGAAGAAAACCACTCATTGACCTTTGGGTATAGGTATTGTTGTTCAGATCAATGTATACAGTGCCGGTATTAAAAACATTGCTGTAAGTCAGCCCGTTGTAAAGGAAGAACATTGCTAATACAAGCAACACTGAGATTTTATACTTATGTGTAACGAGTAATTTTTTCATATCCAAAATATTTTAAGAATTTATCTGGATTCGATATAGCTCTTAAAGTCTTTATAGAATTTTTCCCTGATAGGAGCTAAGGACGTTTTAGTGTATTCCTGAGCTTTCTCATAATTATGCTTGGCATTGGCTTTGAGCTTATCTTTCCGTATCTTCTTGAGGTATGAATAAATAGAATTCCATGAACTTCTTTTGAATATATCCTCCGGCTGTAATAACTCCGGGATTCCTCCAACGTCAGACCCTGCACATGGGCATGCCCTACTCATAGCTTCAACCAGAGCTCTGGGAAGTCCTTCTTGTTCGCTCGGTTGTATGTATAGGTCTAGCTTGGCAAACCAATCAAAAACGTCTTTGTGGGGAACTAGTCCATCCCAGATAATGAGATCTTCTATGTCTAACTTTTTGGCAACAGAATGTAAATAGGATGCATCACCACCTCCGGCTAGTCTGTACTTAATCTTTTTGCCATCGCTCTTCAATTTAGCTATTGCTTCCATCACATATTGCTGTCCCTTAAACTTTGTATGGAGAGACGCTAATGTGCCGAGAATAAGCTCGCTGTTTTCTGCTTTTTTATCGATGCTTTCTAATCTTGACTCCAGAATATTGTCTTTGTTATCGATCAGCTCTACATCAGAGCAGCCTATATTAATGCCATTAGTCGGATAACGTCGTTGCAGAAATTGCTGAGTAACATAAAGAACGTAGTCTGCGGATTTGGTAGATTTACGGGTTTTAAACCACATAACAGGAGCAATGACCTTTCCTTTTAGGCTATGATTCCAAAGCGAATCCCAAGGACAAGTTACAATTTCGGCAAGAACAGGCTTTTTTAATTGTTTAGCACATTTAAAAACTTCTTCGCCAATAATACTGGGTAATCTGACAATAACTCCATCACTTTTTTCAACGGTTTCTCTTATTTTTTGTTTGTCTTTTCCCGATATAACAAGAGACGATGAGTGAACTGCATTTACCCTTACTGAAGGGTTTTCGATACGAGACAGATTTTTTTCATCCGGCTTTATCGAGATTGCTCTGCATATAATAGTCAGGTCTCCATATATGGAGGTGTATCTTTGAGTAATGTTATCCGCTAATCCCCCTTGTGTGAAGAAAATACCATTATCATACCTTAGTTTATGATCATGAGCAAATATAATCATAATGAGTTTTTTATCTTGGTGATTAAGTTCAATCTGGAATCGTTTGCTTTTGCTATGAAGGCCTCTATTTTTTGTATAATATGTTCTTCATTAGCAAGTACATTCGAAAACTTAGTTTTCAAGTTCTCACAAGTTACATCATCTATAGATATACTGTAATCAAGTAATCCGATGTCATTCATAATACCTTGGGCTTTATTTCCGGTATAACGTATAGCCAGTCCCGGCTTTTTATTTGCGAAAGAAAATATAACAGAGTGAAAACGAGTTCCTACTATGTAGTCGCAGGCATTATATACCGACTTTAGTTCATGGCAGTTGAGGCTTCTATCCGAGAAGTAGAAGTAATGCTCTGGATTACACATCTCAGTTACTTCTTTTATACATACTGCATCGTTTTCGTTTGTGTTGATGGCTAAAGTATGGTCTATCGGCATTGGCATGAATCCTTCAGCATGTAGCCATTCGATAAACTTAGCCATTTCCGACTTAAATTTAAGGTAATCCTCTTTAGGAGTCTGAGATTTAGGAAAACGATGAGGACGCATAGTTAAGGCGACTAACTTTCTTCCTTGAGGTATATTATACTTTTCGTAAATTTCAGCTTTTGTAAGAGATGAATTCTTTAAGTAGAAAGCAAGATCGGCAGCATAAGGTAATTCAATGTCCAGCTCTTTTCTGACCATTTCCTGTGAGAAAGTTTCTCTGACTGCGACAAATTCACATTTCTTGATTGCTTTTTTTACTATCCATTTGATGCCCGGACCTTCAAGCGGTCCAATAGAATTAGGCATGAAATATATTTTTTTCTTCAAACTGGCAGCATAGAATATATGATATAGAGAGAAATAAGCATAATATAAAGATGTTAAACCTCCATAATAGTGTACGAAACCTCCGCCTTTTACAAAAACGGCATCAGATTCGCTAAATACATTTAATGCGACTTTTTTTTCTTTTGATTGAAGCGGTAACAGAACTTTTCGAAGCAATCCGCTCAGCATTAGTAGACTAACTATAAGGTCGAAAAAGGCTACAAAACCCCATTTTAACTTCAAGGAAAAACTATATGTAATATTATCATTTTTCTTGAAAAAACGAGAAGGATGCTTTAATAGCATTGATATTGGATTTAATCCATGTTTAATACTCTGTTCAACAGGTTCATTGTCTTCTGCTGTAACGTAATATTCACCTATACAGCCGGCATCTTCTGCTAAACGTTTCGTTTCCCACACCAGAGCTTGATCACCCCTGTTTAAATCTGAACAATTGGGTATAATTAAAAACTTTTTCATCTTGTTAAATCATTTACTTTTTAAATATGCTTTATAAAATACACCAAAACTTAGTGCGAAAACGAGTTTCTGAATCTTCAGTCTTATATTGTTGTCATATATAAGGAAATATGACTCGAATGCTTTTTTCTGGAAAAAGTTGAAATGATGTTTATCTACAATATAATTATATGTAGTTCTTATTTTTTCTTTCTGTGAATTTGTAATTCTATCTGTTCTATCCGAAATGTCTATGCAGTAAGATGTTTCTTTTATCTGCATGGCATCAGATACATTAAGCAATCTAAGCCAGCATTCAAGGTCTTGCCACATACGTAAATTTGTATCGAATCCACCGATCTTTCTCATATTCTCTACAGGGGTAAAAACCTGATTGCCGATAAAATTTTTGATAAATAAATCTTTCCGCTTGACTATATCAAAAGAGTTAGTCTTTTCTCTAATAAAAACTCCGTCTTTGATATGCTTGCGTCCGGCAAAAAGAACAGAAACATTTTCAGGCTTGGCTTTCCATCCGTCAATAAATAATTGTAAACGATTGGGCTCGAAGTAATCATCGTCATCCAGTCCTGTTACAAAATCGCCGGTAGCACTATTAATAGCCAGATTTCTGGCTACACATGCACCCTGTGATTCCGGCTGATGAATGACTTTGATTTTAGATGATTTAATATCTTCCAAATATTGATACGTGCCATCTGTAGATGCATCATTAACAACGATCAGTTCCCAATTGGTGTAAGTTTGAGCCTGAACGGAGTCGACAGCCCGTTTCAATAAATCGACTCTGTTTTTGCTAGGAACATAAATAGTGACTTTATTTTTCATAATCTTATTTCTAAAATCTTAGACGTATATGGGTATATTCGAAAAACTCCTCCATTATATATACACAGGTAATAGAAGTTTATTAATAGCAATGATGTGTATAATAATGCCAAAACTCTTTTCCTTGAAGATGTGTATGATATGGTATACAAAGCATATGGTATACCTATAATAGAGAAGAACAGGAAATAGAGAGATAACCTGTTGGCATATGGCATTATGTAACCCGAAAAATCCAAAATATAGCCGGATATTACAATCATAATAATAAACCCACATTCTCTTTTCTTCGGAGATTTATAAAAACAGACGATTAGTAAAACTATGCTTATCAACCATGTTAGGATTTTTGCTTTATCCAAAACAGCTGAATTATTCTGATTGTCCAGATAAAATGTATATCGGTCATCCAACCCATTTGATAACATAATGCTTAATACGTCTTTGAATATAAAAAGGAATCCAATTAAAAAGACGAGTACAGCTGTATCTATCAATATGATTTTTTTAGGGCTTTTAATCTTATGGACATAAAACAGCAGAGCAAATAATATAGAGATAACGCTTGTCAGGTGTGCTGTAATGGCAATCGCTGTGAATAATATATATAGCTTTTTTTTATCTAGTAATAATGCAGTATAGGCACATAGGCAAAAAGATAGGGCGATATATTGCTTTATATTATTATAAGACTGAAAATGAAATAGTAACAAATAAATTATAAAACAGAGAACCAAAGAATATTTCTGTTTCCAGTACAAAGAGCAAAAGTATACAGGTAATATCGTTAGTAGTTGGCATGCAAACTGCATCCAATAATATTCTTTTGTTAATCTGGATATTAAGAAATTCAGAATAAGAAATAAGGGTTCGGTTTTGATAAGAAGAGAATATTCTTTGAAACTGGTACTACTGACTGCTGTTTCGAAATATTTTTGTCCGTATACCATAACATCAACTCCTATTGTGTCATCTCTGAATGCTCCAACAAAAGCCAATAATAAGATAGCAGCGAAAGCCCAGATCTTACTCCCTGCTTTCTCCGATATATAAAACAATAAAATAACTATTGCAACAATAAGGTAATAGAACATAATCTACAATTAACGGATAAATTTTTTTGACCGGTATATGGTTCGGAATATTATATCAAAGATGTAATACATCCTCAAGCTTAATAGAAATGCTGCTATTTTGCTTAAGATTGAGAATGAAGAATTCTTTAATAAGAATAAATCACGATTACCAATCATCTTTATTTTCTCAATACGATAAGAGCGTCTCATTCTTTTCAAATACAACGAGCGAATGCATTCATAAAGCCTGTAACCAATAGAGTAATTTAAATACTTAAAATGTTTGTCTAAAAGGTTATCAGAGAATATCGGTCTGAAATTTTCAGCCAGAATATTCTTCAAGGTTATATAACGTAAGTAATTTGTTCTAAAATCAATATATTTACTACTTAGCGAATTGAAAGTTTCACGATAGTAGTAATTATATTTCTTTTCAAACTTTACTTTGGAGGAACAAGACAGATATAATAAATTGAAACATAGATCTTCTCCGAGAGTTAAATCTATAGGAAAAGTTATGTTGTTATTTTTTATGATATCGGTTTTGAATAGTTTGGAGAAAGGATTTCCCTTATTCGTGAACTTTTGTATCTCAAAAATCTGATAATAATCTTTTGCTGAGACTATGTCATCTGATTCTACTCTGATATTATTCTCTAATGTTCCATTTTCATTAAATCGGGTAAACCCCTGTATTAAGAAATCAATATCACTGTTTACAATAGAATTATAAGACTCTGATAGATAATCTTGTGAAAAATAATCATCACTGTCGAGAAATGAAATCCAATCACCTTGCGCTAATTCAATTCCTTTATTTCTCGCGGTACTTACTCCTTTGTTTTTCTGAGAGTATATAATAATACGGGAGTCTGCTTCTCTTAGTTTTTCACAAAGTCCGAGTGATCCGTCTTTCGAACCATCATCAATTAATATTAATTCATAGTCGTTAAACGTTTGATTCAATACCGAGTAAATACATTGCTCAATATATCTTTCGGCATTGTAAACAGGTACAATTATTGAGATCTTAGGATTATTCATCGGCTAGAATTTTATATTGAGCTTTCAAAGGAAAAGGTGCCGCCTTTAATAATTTCTTTTGCATGTCATGCAGAGAGACATTGATAATTGTTTTTGTCGGATTCTCATTGAAAAGATTTATCCATGTATCCTCTCTGATCTGATCAGCGAAATTCTTAATGCCTTCATATAGTGGAATATTCACAGAGCTAAAATAATCTCTAAACTTAAAGCCGTCAGTTTCGATATAGCCTTCCTGTATCCATAATGCCGGAATCCCATAGGCATGTGCTACTATTACACCATGTAATGATGTAGAAAGAATATACTCGCAGCTCGTTATATCTTTAATAACTCCATGTATATCATCGGTTCTTAAGTCTATTACTTTACTCGTTGAAAATTCATCTATAAATTTATCTGCTTCCAGCCAGTGAGGGATTATTCCCAGTTTATGCTTTTTGTTTGTTTCACCTTTAATCCATAAAGGGAGTAAAAGTGCAGGATCTCCGTATACATTGCATTTTTTTTGTCCGAGATTTTCTAATCTTTCATCTGTAAATTTTCCTCTGACTGCATACACTATCCCTCCTCCAAAGCTTTCGTGATCATTCATGAATCCCGAACCCCAGATTAGAGACCTTTTATTACCATTCTTTATTATTGAACCTACTGCATATATTGTATGTTCCCATGGCATTTCTATTGTTTTCAGGGTATTAGTGTCAAATTTCAAAAAAGCTTTTAGCGCTTTTTTTGTGTTGAATATCACGTCTTTGCTTATTTTTAGTTGCGTGGGTATTCCTGATAGCTCTTCAATGAGCATGGGACTTAAAACGTCCCCGAAATTTTTATGACCAGCCCAATAATATAGATTTATTTTGTCCATAATTACTTTACTTTATTCTTTAATTTTTCGAATGCTTTCTTTAAAAAACTTTTTTCCTCTGCACTCAGACCAATACAGTATAATAATGCTATATAGACTGCCATAAGTATTGACAAAGAGATTAGTATATAACTGTATGAGCTTATATAATAAGTTTTCACCATGTAACTAGCTAAAAGCATTATTGAACCCACCGAAATAATAGGTATAATTACTCTTAGAAAGAATAATTTGACAATAGCCATATTTAAAAGCTGTTGGAGCAAGATTAGTCTGACTAAGAGACAGATGAGACTTACCGAAAATACAATCCATAAACAGGCAGATGCATCTAATGTTGTATATTTGAATACCAAATAAGATATCGGCACATTGAACAGGATTATTCCTCCAACAATAATTTGATATTTCTTTACACGCCCTGTTGCCTGAAATGTAGCCATTAATGGATATGATAGAGAATCAACCAGAGTGGTAATTATAATAATTCTGGTGAATAGTATTGTATATTGAGGGTATGATGATAGCCACAAGTCAAATATGTCTTTAGTGAAAACCAATAGAGGTAACGATATTAGGAGTAATAAAAAGAAAGAATATTTAGCAACGCTTAGAGTCATATTAACCATACTTAATACCTGCCCCTGTGCATAATACTTCGTTATCTGTGGGCGTGTAGATGTGAGAAAATTTTGCACAAATTGGTTTAAAGATGTATTTACCTGAAAAGCAATGGCTCTTGCGGCATTAACAATAGGTCCGAAAAATATATTAAGAATGATATTTATGCCTTGATTATTCATAAGACTGGCCATTGCTCCAAATAAGTTCCATCCCGAATAAGATGTTATTTCTTTAAATAAAGGCTTACTCCAATAGTATTTGAAATGGCTTTCGGTAAAATTTCGGAGACAATAGATCTTGTAGGTAGATGTGATAATGAAGGTCACGATAAAGCCAAGGATTGCATACGTTATTAATTTGTCATGTGGTAGAATTATAAGGAGATATACAATAAGAAGTTTCATTGAAACTTCTAAAATACTTACATATGCAAATATATTCATTCGCTCATGAGCGATAACCATCGCATTGTAAGGAACCTGAAACATGGTTAATATAAACGAAAGAATTGCAAACTGATATACCCAATTGGCTGCAGCTATGCGATCCGGTGGAATGGTCATTTTATTATTCAAAAACCAGAGTCCGATGGTTTCGGCCAGTAATAGGATGATTACCCCAATCATACAGTAAATCAAGAGTGTCATACTAAACGTCTTTTGCAACTGGTCTTTATTTCCTTTTCCGATCTCATAGGCAAAATAACGCTGAGAAGCCGTTGCCATGGTACTGCTTAAGAAAGCAAACATAGTGACAACTCCACCAACTACATTGTAAAGACCATAGTCCGAACTGCCCAGTGTATTTAGAATAACCCTTACAGTGTAGAGCTGTACTCCCATAATAATAATCATACGGAAATAAAGCAACAGCGTATTTTTTGCTATTCTCTTGTTATTGGATAAAGAATCCGTCTGGCTCATAAACTTTGTATTAAAAATCAGAGAAATATATAATTACTACTGAATTTGAATAATAATGATTATCTAATAACTCATTGTATATGTTATACCTTGTGAGTCGAATGAAGATCCAGAAAACCTTTATTCTTTTCTCTAATCATAAAATAATATTATTTGATACTAGGTTTTATACTGTTCTAATTTACTATTCTAAAATGGGTGTATTTTGTTTAAACACCTCTTTCAGAAAAAGATAAATTGGGGGAGTAATCAATAATTTCAGATTTTTTTTAATTTAACCACTTTACGGAAGTATTCTGACACTTTAGTGCTTAATCTTAGTCATGACAATAAATTAGTCAAAACTAACGAAAAAGGACAGGTTTTATTAAGTTTCCTTCCGAATTCTAAAACAATCATATTACGACACGTATCCTTATAGCCATTCCACTGATTTTGCTATAAGTCCAGTTGATTATACCACTCTATTTAATATAGTAACCACTTAAAAGATTCGTATATTTTAAAACAATGCAGATAAAATATAGTCTCTACCAAATTAATATGTGAGCAATGACAAATAAAAGTTACAGAAATAAGTTATGTAAATTATTTCTAAGAACTAATGTTTTTCAATAGTCTCTCGAAAATTGTGTAACTGCCGATATAACAACTCTTGCCGAAAAAATGTTCGCCTTGTTTTTTACTTATTCTAATAATGTGGTTTCGTTTCTATTCGAAAATATCAAATTTCAGCTTCTTTATTAAATTTGTATACGATTTGATAACTTCAGACTTGTGATGTTAACTTGTTTGATTATAGTTCGTTGTTCTTTTTTTGCTTAAGGTGTGTTTCATATTTTTTCTGAGAAAAGCTCTCTGGTCTATATAAATTTTATTTATCAAAAAAACAACATTTATCTTTTATCTGGATCATTTTGATGTAGTCATCGCAAGGTTTGTGATCTTTTTATTTTCTGAATTGAACTGTGATGTTTTAGATTGAGAAGATAATCATCAGAATGAAAAAAATATATGTAATTTGAACAATATATTACTATTTGCGTTAATTAACATGAAAACGAAAGAGATTGAATGAATATCGAGAGTTACTGTCATTCTAAATTGGATGTGTACAGCCCTATATTCACAGAAAATCATATACTTCTTTAGTAATCAACGGACATCCGGATTTTAGAGTTATCAACCTAAAAAAATACTTTACATTGCTAATCTGATAAAATATTTTAATCTGACTCCGGATTCTAATATTCAGCAGAAAATCCTGAATGAAAATATTAAGCGAAAAGTAACAAAATGTGTTATGGTGTTTATCTGTAATGTGATTTTGGAGGAGTCTTCGAACAGCATTATTTGATAATTTTAGAAAGTCAGAACGGTATAGTTATTAACTCACCTCAAGGGTGTATTGCTTCATTGGGTTGCCCATATAAATGTGTCATAATTAAATCGAACGGCAACTGCTGATGACGAAATTAAAACGTTATTTCTCTTCACTTTATTAGAAGAATTACTCAATTTTTATTTATATATAAATACAGGTCTGATGAAAATATTGCATATAGGACAGATGATCGGTGGTTTGGATATTTATATTCGTAATACGATAATTTATGCTGACACCGAATTCGAGTATGTTGTAGTGAGAGGGAAAAAGGATAACTCAAAGCCTATTCTCAAGAATGGAAAGGCTATCAAAGAGTGTCAGGTTGCGATGTATCGGAGTATCGGATGGAGAGATATACTTTGTGTTTTTCAGACTCTTCGCATAGTTATAAAAGAAAAGCCCGATGTTATTCATTGCCACAGCGCCAAGGGTGGAATGGTCGGGCGGCTGATCGGTTTTATTCTTCGTAAAAAAACATTTTATACGCCACATGCTTTCTCCTTTTTATCCAGTCAGGGTTCCTTAGGAAGATCGTTGTTTTCTGCAATTGAGAGATATACTAAATTTAATGCATACATATTGGCCTGTTCTGCATCAGAAGCGGAGCTCGCACAAACTGTTGCTCATTATAAACCCGATAGAGTACTGATTTGGACTAATTCTGTACCTGATGCCGCAAAGAATATACCTGAAAAAGATAGTAAGCAGGATAATGGTCAACCTATTATGATTTGTACTATCGGGCGCCCTTCGTATCAAAAAAACTCCTTATTTCTGGCCGAAGTAGCCAAAAACGTTATTTCTCAATGCCCAAATGTGAAGTTTATGATACTTGGAGTCGGTCATTATTCTCCATTTCTTAATGATATTCAGAATATCATTAAAGAAAACAGATTAGAAGATCGGATTGAACTGATTCCTTGGCTCGAGCAAAAAGAAATATTGAAATATGTCAATTCTTCCGATTTGTATTTATCAACTTCTCTATACGAAGGATTGCCCCTTGCTATTGTAGAAGCTATGTCGTTAGGTAAGCCTATTATTGCATCAAAAGTTGTAGGGAATATCGATTGTGTAGAGGATAATGTCAATGGTTTTTTATTAGATCTAGATACAAATGTGTTTGTGGATAAAATTGTAGAATTGGTTGCTGATCAGGAACAAAAGTTACTAAAAGATTTAGGATGGGGATCTCGAAAATTATTTGAGTCGAAATTTAATCTGGAAATACAGATAAACCATTTATTGGACATATATACTAATGCTGTTGTTGGCAAAAGATAGAGCCTGTTTTCGGTTCAAAATATGGAACCGAAATGTCTATATTCCGGTTCCATGTTTGCAATATAGTGCATTGTGCTAAGTAGAAAAAACTGTTTGATACAGTTATTGAGTGTTGTTATGTATCTAGTATGTTTTATTCCGATAATCAGCCTGTTTTAATAGGCTATATACAAATATATGTATATCTGGAATAAAAACTCTTGATCTAAATCAAGGAATTCAAAGGGAAGAGATTTTCTTTCTAATTCTGCTTAAAGTTTCCGGTGCTACTTTTATGAAGGATGCTATTTCCTTCAGATTTACTTCATTAATAATTTGAGGGTAACGCTGTAATAACTGAGTGTATCTTTGTTCGGGTGTATCGCAATAGAGCGACAACATCCGACCGTATATATCAGACAAAAATGCTTCGGCTATTTGTGCCCTTAGGTTTTCGAAATCTTGCTCTCTGAAAAAAGTATTCAGATCATCATATGTGAGTGAGTACACTATGCTGTCTTTTATTGCTTGTGCAGAAGCTGCGGACGGCATTTGTCTTTGAAATGCGGCATAACTGGTGACAAAGTCGTCTTCGAAACTATATCCTACAACTTGCTCTTTTTCTTGTTGTGTGTACCTCAGATAGCGGAAACTGCCTTTCGGTATAAAGCCTGCTTTTTTTTGCAATTGTCCCTGTTGAATGAAAAAACTGTTTTTCTTATATTCTTCAACAGTCCCGTTTTCTAAAAATAACTGTTTGATTCGGTCTATACCCTCAAGGTTTAGATATTCATTAAAGACTTTCATACATGTACATGTTAATCTCAGGTGAAAATAGTTATCCCTATTTATAAGTGTTGATTGATGGGTTAATAAGTCCCCGAAATATCTCAAGGATTATTTAAAATAAGTACCAGAAAGTATTTAATGACGTATTTAAAGCGATAACCTGCTCTTGCTGTTATGCTTGTACGGTCAATAAATAAGTCTGAGACCTTATGCTTCTAAAAGTAATAATTTTCTTTATATCCGAACTTATTTAGGGTCTGAATAATCAGGCGAAGTATAATAATGTGAGGTTATGGTGATTTTATGAATATTTTACTCGTTGATAAGAAAAGTAGGTGTCAGGCTTATTTATTCAATTCATTAGTCGTTTATTGCATCAAACACCTGACTCTGCTCTCACTGCTTTAAACGTTGCCCTTGGGAAGAAAAATAATCCAAGTCTGTTATAAACTAAAAATATATCATTAAATACTTTCTGGTATTTGAAGCTAAAAGAAGATCAATAATTTGTTTTTTATAAAGACGTTCTACATCTTTGTATTCTCTTAATTGGCAGATGAAGAAAAAAGTAAATCACATAGTAATTTTATTTTTGGCTGCGGCAATATTTTTTGTCGGAGCAGGCGTTACTATTGTCGATTTATGTTGTTCGAAGTGTGCCGATAGCTTATTATCCTTGTCAGAATCAACGGGAAATTGTGTGCAGCATTCTGGCCTTATGAAGATGCCCGACAATTGTTGCAGTGAAAAAACAAATAGTGAGAGCCTTGCTTGTGATAGCCATCATGCAGATAAAGATAAATCTGAATGCTGTAAAAAAGAGCGTTTATCTATAGATCTCAATAATACAACCTTTAAGCATAGTTTATCTAATGCGATGGTGTGGACTATTATTTCATTTAGTAATAGTGGTTCTCTATACTTGTCAATAAATGACAAGTATATGCAGCCTGAAGTTGTAGAGCAAAAAACTCTTCCCCCAAGGGATTATCTATCCCTGATCCGCATTCTTATAATTTGATTTTAATACGCCTTTTGATACACTGTGCAATTGATTTTGCATAGTTCTTTTACTTGCCTGTTATGGGCTATTGTCAATTGTAAGTATTGTTATGCAGTACTATTCGGTAATAATTATCGGCTGCATATATACTTACCTGAGTAATAAAAAGGTCTGTGACCTTGACCTTATCAAACGATTGTATTAAAATGAAAGAAATCAAACTTATTATATTGTTATTATTGGTGTCTGTATTAGGTGCAGGAGCCACAACTTCAATACTAAAGGGCTACGTATATGCAGCAGATGAAACCCCTATAATCGGAGCCCAGATACATTGGCTCAATTCTAAAAAGAGTGTTGTTACAAATGAGGATGGATATTTTGAAATAAAAGGAACTCCCCATCAGGATCATATGCTTGTTGTGACTTATATTGGATATTCGGAGAAGGTGACTCATATTCATGAATTTACCGAATTACAAAAAATCAGGCTGGAAGAAAATACAAATCTGGGAGAAGTAGTTGTTACAAAATCGGTGGCAGGTCGAATATCTTCCCGAACAGAATTGCTCAAAACAGAAAAAGTTACGGCAAAGGAACTTACCCGTGCCGCTTGTTGTAATCTAGCTGAGAGTTTTGAGACAAATCCTTCGGTAGATGTGTCTTATAGTGATGCGGTAACCGGAGCTAAGCAGATACAATTGTTAGGCATATCAGGAAATTATATACAAATGCTGACCGAGAATTACCCGAATTTTAGAGGAGCTGCAAAACTTTATGGATTGGATTATATTCCCGGACCATGGATGGAAAGCATACAGATATCGAAAGGTGCTGCATCTGTAAAAAATGGATATGAATCAATATCGGGACAGGTAAATGTCGAATACAAGAAACCGACAACAGCCGATCCCTTGAGCTTGAACTTATTTCTGAGTGACGCAAGCCGGATCGAGGGAAATGCAGATGCTGCTATCAAGGTCAATGATAAACTATCGACAGGTATTTTTGCTCATTATTCGAATGAAGAAAAAGGGCACGACGATAATGGTGACGGTTTTCTGGATATGCCGAAAAAACATCAGATTAATCTGATGAACAGATGGCATTACCAGACTGATAAATTTATCTCACAATCGGGAGTAAAGTTCATTAATGACGAGCGTATCAGCGGACAGACAGACCATACGATGAAAGAAGGGCAAATGTATAATCCTTATCAGATAGCCAATTATACCAATAGGGGAGAGGTATTTACCAAGAATGGATATATCATTAATCCGGAGAAAAATGAGAGTGTGGCTTTGATTCTTTCTGGTTCATACCACGATCAGAAGTCGAATTATGCATCGAGCCTTTATAATCTGTATGAGACTAATGTATATGCTTCATTAATGTATGAAAGAGACTTTTCACCAATGCATAAACTGAGTACAGGTTTGAGTTATAATTGGGATAAATATACCGAAACAATAGATATTCCCCGATTGGATATGGGAAATCAGCCCGCACGTGAATCTGTGTCGGGAGCTTATGCTCAATATACATTGAGTCTGAGTGACAAACTATCGGTTCTGGCTGGGATACGTGCAGATTATAGTACCTTGTATAATTGGTTTGTAACTCCACGCTTGCACATTAAGTATGATCCGGCATCGTGGATGCAGGTGAGGTTATCGGCAGGTAAAGGCTACCGTTCGGTATTTGCTTTGTCTGAAAATAGTTATATGCTTGCGAGCAGCCGTACCATTCATATTGCCGATAACCTGAAGCAAGAGAGTGCATGGAATTATGGAGTAAGTACTTCTTTCCATATTCCATTGAATGGAGAAGAATTGACATTATCGGGAGAATGGTTCTACACCGATTTTTCGAGACAAGTAATTATGGATGTCGATTCGGATCCGCATGCTGTAAGCTTTTATAACTTAAACGGAAAGTCTGATGCACATGTAATACAGGTAGAAGCCTCATATCCGGTTTTCAGAGGATTTAATTTATTGGCTTCTTACCGGTGGATGGATTCGAGGATAAATTACAAAGGAAAAGAAATGCGCAAACCGCTAACCAGTCGTTACAAAGCTTTGGCTACAGCTTCGTACGAGACTCCTTTGAGAAAGTGGCAATTTGATTTCACCACTCAGTTTAGTGGAAGTGGACGGATGCCGACTCCCGATGCGAATAATCCGCTCTGGGATAAGAATTATAAATCTTTTGTAATAATGAATGCCCAGATAACTAAATTTTTCCGAAATTGGAGTGTGTACCTCGGAGGCGAAAATCTGGGGGATTTTACACAAAAGAATCCTGTAATTTCAGCGGATAACCCATATGGATCGGATTTTGACGGAACAATGGTTTGGGGACCTACTCAAGGCCGTAAATTTTATGTTGGGTTTAGATATAACATCGGGAAATAAATAGATATTTAATATATATAAATATGAAAACAAGAATAGTTTTATTGCTCATGGTCTGCTTTTCAGCTTTAAGTCTGAATGTAGATGCTCAAAACAAAAAAGACCAGAAAAAGAATAAAGAAGAGGTCGTCTTTAATGTGTCTATGACATGCGAAAACTGTAAAAAGAGGATAGAAAAGAATATCGCTTTTGAAAAAGGAGTATCGGACATGAAAGTCGATCTTCCGAAAAAGACTGTGATGGTTGTTTTTAATCCTCAAAAGACAAATGTAGGTAACCTTCAGAAAGCATTTGAGAAGCTGGGCTATACTGCATCGGTGTACAATGCAGAAGAAAGTGCTCTAAAAGAGTAGGGCAGACGATTTATTCGATAGTAAACAAAAAGGCAGATTATATTAATCTGCCTTTTTTCTTTGTCCGTTCATATAGAGTATCCTCCAGCTTGATAAGCTCGTCCCGGTATTGGGCAGCTTCGAGAAATTCAAGTTTCTTAGCGGCTTCCGACATCATTTTTTTCATCTTCACAATCGCCTCTTTCAAGTCGTCTATACTCTGGTATGTATATGTCCCTTTCGGTTCAGCTGCGATAGAAATACGTTCAGGTTCAATGTAGGCTTTCGATTCTCCATCCGATCCTCTCAGGTTCAGAGCCGATCCTTTGGCTTTTCTTATCTGTTGGGGAGTTATACCGTGTTCTGTATTATATGCTATCTGTATTTCTCGTCTGCGATTAGTTTCATTTATGGTTAATTGCATACTGTCGGTCATTTTATCTGCATAAAATATAACACGGCCATTAACATTACGCGCAGCACGCCCTACTGTTTGGGTCAGAGAACGATGAGAACGTAAGAATCCTTCCTTATCGGCATCCAGTATTGCAACAAGGGAGACTTCGGGCAGATCTAGTCCCTCACGCAAAAGATTGACACCTATAAGTACATCAAATAATCCGTTACGCAGGTCGTCCATGATCTGCACACGGTCTAAAGTTTCAACATCGGAGTGAATGTAGTTACACCTTATTCCGTTATTTGTCAAATACGAGGTCAGCTCTTCAGCCATACGTTTGGTAAGGGTTGTGACCAAAGTCCGCTCGTCTTTTTCTATCCTGATTTGGATCTCTTCCATCAGATCGTCAATCTGGTTAAGACTTGGTCTGACATCAATCGGGGGATCTAATAGTCCTGTTGGACGTATCAATTGTTCCACCACAACACCCTCCGATTGTATGAGCTCATAGTCGGTAGGTGTTGCACTCACATATATAACCTGCTTTGCAAGAGCTTCGAATTCTTCGAATTTCAAAGGTCTGTTATCTATTGCAGCAGGTAATCTGAATCCGTATTCCACAAGGTTCTCTTTCCGTGAGTGGTCGCCGCCGTACATGGCTCTGATCTGAGGGAGTGTAACGTGGCTTTCATCTATCACAATAAGGAAATCGTCCGGAAAGAAGTCCAGCAAGCAGAAAGGGCGTGTTCCCGGAGGTCGGTTGTCAAAGTATCTCGAATAGTTTTCTATACCCGAACAGTGCCCTACTTCCCGTATCATTTCTACATCGTAAGTAACCCTTTCATAAAGCCGCTTAGCCTCCAATGGCTTACCGATAGACTGAAAAAAGTCAACCTGCCTGCCCAGATCTATTTGTATTTCATCAATAGCGCGGTTTATTCGCTCTTTGGTTGTAACAAAGAGATTTGCGGGATAAATGCGGTATTCATCGAACGATTCCAGTTTTACTCCACTTTGAGGATCGATACTTTCTATCGACTCAATATCTTCATCCCAAAACATAACACGGATGATAATCTCGGCGTATGCGAGATAAATATCCACAGTATCACCTTTTACTCTGAAGTTTCCATGTTCGAATTCAACTTCGTTACGGGAATAAAGGCAATCAACAAGAGAACGGAGAAAGTTATCTCTATCGAGTTTTTTCTTTTTAGAAACTAATATTGTATTGCTTTTGAAGTCTTCGGGGTTGCCCATGCCATACAGACAGGATACAGACGATACTACTACAATGTCTTTACGACCTGATAGTAAAGCGGATGTGGTTGATAAACGAAGTTTTTCTATTTCTTCGTTTATAGACAAATCTTTTTCTATATATGTATTAGTGGATGGGAGATATGCTTCGGGTTGATAGTAATCATAATATGATACGAAGTATTCAACGGAATTATCAGGAAAGAAACCTTTAAACTCGCTATATAGTTGTGCCGCCAGAGTTTTGTTGTGGCTCAAAACTAATGTCGGTTTATTGATCTGATTGATAACATTTGCGACGGTAAATGTTTTACCTGATCCTGTAACCCCCAATAAGGTTTGGAACGGAATATGGCCTTCAACCCCTTCTACTAGCGACTTTATCGCAGCAGGCTGGTCTCCGGTTGGTTTATATGCTGATGTTATATTGAATTTCATGTGCGTACTACTAAGTAACAGAAAGTATTTGATGATCTATTTTAAAGCGATAACCTGCTCTTGCTGTTATGCTCGTAAGTCAATAAAAGGTCTGAGACCTTAAGTATACAAAGTTACGTATAAATACACAAACAGCAAGAACCATGCCTTGCTGTTATTCAATATCTTAAAGTTAAATAAGTGATATCGGTTTTTGGTTGATTGCTTCCCCCAAAAAATGAGAACGTTTGTAATCTTAGATTATAAAGCCTAAGACCCAGTAAATACCTCCCGCCATTGCGGCACTTATGGGGATTGTTATTATCCATGCCATCAACAAGTCTTTGGTTACGCCCCAACGGACAGCCGCAAGACGTTTTACAGATCCTACACCAATGATACTACCGGTGATAACATGTGTTGTACTAACAGGTACATGTAGTTTTTCGGTAATAAATAATGTGGTAGCACCTGCCACTTGAGAGCAAAAACCTTCCAATGGGGTGATCTTGGTAATTTTGTTACCCATTGTTTTCATGATTTTGAAACCTCCCGCCATTGTTCCAATTGCAATTGCCGTGAAACAGGCTACAGGAACCCAAAAGTGGAGATCCTTATTAATGTCTGTGGTGTAAAAGAAATGATGGATATTGGGATCTGCTTTGGTTGCCGCTATAAGAGCAACTGCAATAATACCCATAACTTTTTGAGAATCGTTCAGCCCGTGGCCTATACTAAGCATAGCGGAAGATAGCAATTGAAGCCTTTTGAACCATTTGTCAGCTTTGCAAGGTTTGATTTTCCTTGCAATGTGCAAAGTCAAAAGTGTGATAATATTACCTCCGACAATACCGATCAGCGGTGCAACAAATATGAATAGGATAATCACGCCTACTGTATCAAGGTGTACAGCCTGAAGTCCGAATCCTGCGATTCCGGCTCCGGCAAATCCTCCGATCAGAGTATGAGAAGAGGATGAAGGGATACCAAACCACCAAGTGATAAGGTTCCATGCGATAGCAGCTATTAACCCTGCAATAACAACATGAGATGTGATGAATTGAGGTTCTACAGTTTTCGCCACAGTATCAGCAATACCAAATTCTCCAATAATATATTTAGCAATGAAGAGTGCCACGAAATTAAAAAATGCAGCCCATAGTACAGCTTGACGGGGTGTAAGAACTTTTGTCGAAACTACCGTTGCCACTGAATTGGCCGCATCGTGAAAACCATTTATGAAGTCAAAAATGAGCGCGAGGATTATTATAATTATAAGTAATGTCATCGATCCGCTTTTTTATGAATATTTGATGATGATAGTTTTTATAATCTTACCTACAGCTTCTTGCGTATCTGTTGCTTTTTCGAGCTCATGCAAGATGTCTTTCAGTTTGATAACCTCTATAGCATCTTTTTCGTTTTCGAATAAGTCTATAAGGAAATGTTCATATACATCATCTGCTTTTGACTCTATTTCATGTAGCTTCGAACAATATTCGGTTACAGTTGCCGGAGTCTTTTTCAATACATCCAATTCGTCTATCGCTTTGGTGAGGCATTCGGCTGATTCTCTTACCAATTGAGCTAACAATCTTGCACTTTCGGGCATTACTTTGGGGCTGTACAGCATAATTCTTTTTGCACAACTGTTGATGTGGTCTGTCACATCATCCATTGTGTTTGACAATGCATTAATGTCCTCTCTGTCGAATGGAGTGATAAAGGTGTTGTTTAACTCTTCAAAGATCTTGGCTTGTAGTTTATCGCCTCTGCGTTCCTGATCTTTTACTTTTTTGTAGAGCTCTACTGCTTCTGTATGATTTTTTGCTTGTACGCAAGCGATAATCAATTCGGATGCTGATAAAATCACATCAGCCATTTGGCTTAGTAGAGGAAAAAATTTGTTTTCTTTTGGAACAAATCGATCGAAAAAATTATTCTTCATATATGTAGAATCCTATAAATGTAGATATCTGGTTTTTCGTACAACACAAAGATAATTCAAAAAAATAAAAAATTAAATTTTTTTTAACATCAAAGTAAACAAAATGTAATCTTAATTGTTGGTTGAACTTTGCAGTAAGCTGTGTAAACTGTGATTATGTAACTATTGATGCTGTTTTAGCCGCTTCTTTAAGTTGTTGACCGGATATAAAACAATTAGTCCTCCTATAATGCTTACTGTAATAAATACGAATAGAATATCCGTGAAAATAACTTCCACAGGATATGAATCGACAATGAATGCTCCGGGAGTCTGTCCTAATTTAAGTATTCCGAAGTGCTGTTGAATAAGGCATAATACCAATCCTATAACAATGCCGGCTATTGCTCCCGACATGGATATGAGCCATCCTTCAATTTTAAAGATACGGGTGATAAGGTTGTTTTCGGCTCCCATATTCCGAAGGATATCTATATCTGCACTTTTGTCAAGTATAAGCATCGATAAAGAACTTACAACATTAAAGACCGCGATGATAAGAATAAAGGACAAAATGAGAAAGGTAACCCATTTTTCGATATTAACCATACGGAAAGAGTCGGCCTGTTGTTCAAACCTATTTTTTACTATGAAGTTATCTCCCAGTTGTTTCTGAATTTTTGATTCTGCATCGTTCGCCGATACATTCTCTTTTAGTTTGATGTCGAGCGAGGTCACTTCATTGTTATATCTGAATAATTCACGGGCAAGGTCTAAAGAAACAAGTATAATCTGATCATCGTATTTAGCTTGATTCAGAGTAAATACTCCTGCCGGATAGGTATATGCTGTGGTAAATGCATTCGCGGGATTGGCCAGCTGTATTTTTACGTCGCGCTTTGGCGAATAAATCTCGATTGGAGTAATGTTGTCCGTTCTTAAACCTAAGTTGATAGCTACCCCGATACCTGCAACACAAAAATCGACATCGCCTTCACGGAGACTGAATTCTCCACTTGTAACTAATCTTTTTGTATCGACCATTTCTTTGAATTGATCCGACACACCTTTGATAAGAACCGGATCTTGGCGCTCTCCGTATTTTACTAGAGCGTTGTCTTCAACAGTTTCAGACACAACGGCTACTTCCGGCAATTTTTTAATCTTTTGAAAAATAGCGGATGATGCGTCAAATACTTTACCTTTTGCCGGAATTATCTGCAAATCCGGATCCATTATACTGAAAGAGTCTGACACCAGTTTCGTAAACCCATTGAATATAGATAGAGTACATACCATAGCCATAGTCGCAATTGCTATTCCGCATATCGATATCATGGATATAATATTGATTGCGTTATGCGATTTTTTAGAAAACAGGTAGCGTTTAGCTATGTAGAAGGAAAGGTTCACTCTTTATCTTCGTTCTTATTATCATTATTTAAGAGACGGTCTATATTCTCAAGATAATCCAGTGAATCATCAAGATAAAAAGCCAATTCGGGTATGATGCGGAGTTGTTTTCCTAACCTCTGGCCAAGGTCGAACCTCAAGGCTTTTACATTTGCTTTGATATTAGTCAAAAGTTCTTTTCCTTTTTCTGACGGGAAAATACTCAGATATGCTTTGGCTATACTTAGGTCGGGACTTATCCTTACCGCACTTACAGATACAAGTATCCCTTGCATGCCTTTGGTCTGTAAAAGAAATATTTCGCCGAGCTCTTTTTGTATCAGCCTGTTTATTTTTTGTTGTCTTGTTGTTTCCATTTATTATTGGGTATTAATGTTGATTCTCTCAGTGGAGAATCTTGTATTCGAAAGACAAAGATACAAATCTATTTTATCAGTAAGTAATAGAACGTATTTTATGATGTATTTCGAAACAATAATCATTTGCTGTTGTTCTGCTTGAGTACTCAATAAAAAGGTCTGAGACCTTTATTTTTTCCAAATCAAAGTCAATCCGTCTCTCATCGGTAATATTACCTTTTCTATTCGGTTGTCTTTTGCTATCATGTTGTTAAACTCTTGTATGCCTATTGTTTGTTTATCAGTATGATGCGGTGTCTCCAGAACTTTACCATCCCAGAGGGTGTTGTCGGCTATTATCAATCCGCCCGGTCTTACTTTGTCGAATATAAGATCATAATACTGACAGTAGTGACGTTTATTGGCATCAATAAATACCAGATCGAACGTTTCGTTCAGAGTCGGAATAATCTCCAGGGCATCACCTATGTGCAGATGAATTTTATCTTCGAGTTTCGATTTATGGAGGTGTTTCATGATGAAGTCTTCCAATTCGTCGTTGACCTCTAATGTGTGTATCTCTGCATCATCGGGAGCTCCTTCTGCCAGACAAAGCGTTGCGTATCCGGTGTAAGTTCCTATTTCGAGTATTCTTTTGGGCTGAACCAAACGGCAAAACATTTTTAGTAACCGTCCCTGTAAATGTCCCGATAGCATTCTCGGACGTAGCAGGTTGACATGAGCGTCTCTGTTCAGATTTTTTAGAAGGTCGCCTTCTTCGTCTATATGTTGGAGTATATACTCTTCTATTGAATCGGTCATATTAATCTTAGATACATAAAAAAGAAGTGGTAATAATTAATTACCACTTCCAAATATAAGATTTTCCTAAAGAATTCTGATTACTCAACAGGAACGAAATATTTGTCACCTGCTTCAAGTACGCTTCCTACTTTTTCTATTTCAAGGAATGAAGTTCCGCCTTTACCGTCAGTGAATGAACCGCTAAGGTAAGTCACGAAATCGTCAGCATGAAGAGCTTTAGCTTCAGCAAGTTTTTTCATTGCTTTCAGGAAGTACTCTTTGTGTTTGTTTGTTGTGTAACCGGTATCTTCTTGGAAATGAGCTGATACACCGTAGCAAACAGAAAGTTGACGAGCAGTTTCTACATTGCTGCAGAATGCGTAAACTGGGCTTTTGCTGCGGAATGCAGCAAGAGTACGAGCTGTACGGCCTGTAACACTGTCAGTGATAATTGCTTTAACTCCTAACTGGCTGCAAGACTTAACGGCTTGTTTAGCAAGGAATGAAGTTCTGTCGTATTCTGAATCTTTGAAAGGTACAGGGATATCTTTTTCTTCCAATTTAGAGATTTCTGCAGCACGAGCTACCTGAGCCATTGTGCGAACAGCTTCTACCGGATATTTACCATATGCGGTTTCACCACTCAACATCACAGCGTCAGTTCCGTAATATACAGCATTTGCGATATCGGCAACTTCTGCGCGTGTAGGACGTGGATTTTCGATCATAGTGTGCAACATTTGTGTAGCAACGATAACCGGTTTTTTGTATTCGATAGCTTTACGGATAAGCAGACGTTGGATTCCTGGGATGTTTTCCTGAGGAACTTCGATACCCAAGTCTCCACGAGCAACCATTACGCCATAAGCGTGTTCATAGATTTCGTCGATATTGTCAACACCTTCCTGATTTTCGATTTTAGCGATAATCTTGATGTTGCTGTTATGAGCGTCAAGTATTTTTTGTACATCCAACACGTCTCCTTTATGTCTCACGAATGAGTGAGCGATAAAGTCAGCTCCGTATTTGATTGCTATTTCGATACATTTTTTATCTTTTTCTGTAATAGAAGGTAACTGAATGCTTACTCCCGGTATATTAACGCTCTTGCGGCTACCGATAGTTCCGTCATTTTGAACTTCTACAAGAAGATAATCGTTTGTTTTTTCTACGACTTTAAGTGCAGTTTCACCATCATCGATAAGAAGAACGTTTCCTACAGGCACGTCTTTAACGATACTTGGGTATGAAACAGAAACTTGTTCAGGAGTCGATTTTACATTGATATCACCGATAACTTTAAGTTTATCTCCTGTTTTAACAACAATTTTCTCACCGCTTTCTGTTGCAGTAGTACGGATTTCAGGTCCTTTAGTATCCATCATGATACCAATAGTGTTAGACACTGCACGTACGTTGTTGATAACCTGAACAAAACCTTCTTCAGTCATGTGAGCTGAATTCATTCTCACAACGTTGATTCCTTCAGCATATAGCGATTTGATGAAATCAACATCACAACGCATGTCTGAGATTGTTGCAACAATTTTCGTTTTCTTAAACATAAAACTAGTTTTTAATATATTATGTAATAGTAAATTCTAATAAGGTCTCTGACCTGTTTCCATTTTTTTTCTCTGGCTAAAGACAACGATAATGTCGAAAGTTATCGATGCTCTTTATTATAAAGAGGACGAAGCCTAAATTAATTTGCATTCCGTACAAAGTATTCAATCGCCAATTTGTAAGATTCCAATCCTAATCCCACAACCGAGCCTTTACACGCAGGTGCTATCATCGACTTATGTCTGAACTCTTCACGTGTATGTATATTCGAGATATGTACTTCTATTACGGGAGTGGTTATAGCTTTTATCGCATCGTGTAATGCAATGGATGTATGGGTGTATGCTCCGGCATTGAGGACAATACCGTCGTATTCAAAACCAACTTCATGTAGTTTATCTATCAATGATCCCTCGTGGTTTGATTGATAGTAAAATAATTCGCAAGAGGTCTGGTAAGCCGACACTAAATCATGGTAATATTCTTCGAACGAAGTATTACCATATATAGTCGGTTCACGTTTTCCCAAAAGATTGAGATTTGGACCATTGAGAACTAATACCTTCATGAATAATAGCGTTTTAGTAATGCGGGCGAATTTCGAGAATCCTTCAACAAAGATAATTATTTTTTGTTGATTGCTAACTACAAAAATAGAGATTTAGAACGAAATTCGTATTATATATAAGTTAAAAAAAGAACCGCAGTCTGTATGTATATAAGATACTGCGGATTCTTTTTGTTTCATAATACATAAAATGAAAGAAGTGCTTCCCTGTTTTAACAGGCTGTTGCTATCCTGCTTGGCAAAGCCTTAAGCAGAATGATTCTTTAATATGATCTTTTGTCTATACCTTCTATGTAATTCAGAAATGCAGTATTTACCATTCTGTTTCCTCCGGGAGTAGGATAGTCTCCTGAGAAATACCAGTCACCGTTGTTATTAGGGCACGCTTTATGTAGATTCTCGATGCTTTGGAACACTATCTCTACCTTGGCCTCGGTGCCTGCAGGAGTCAGCATTTCTGCCATCTTGCCGGATATTTCTTCGTCGGTAAAAGGTGCGTATATTTCTTTTACGTAATTGATAATCTCTTCTTTTGGTTTATCTTTTTGCTCAAGCGACTTGCGGTATACTTCATCTATAAGATTTTTCATACCTCGGTCTTTTAACAATTCGATTGCTGCTCTGAATGCCGCGAATTCGCTCATTCTTGACATGTCTATCCCGTAGCAGTCCGGATATCGTATTTGAGGAGAAGAAGATACGATCACGATTTTTTTAGGATGAAGTCTGTCAAGCATTTTTATAATACTTTGCTTCAAAGTTGTTCCTCTGACAATACTATCGTCAATCACCACAAGGTTATCTTCATACGGACGTATCGAGTCGTATGTCACATCATATACGTGAGCGGCAAGGTCGTCTCTTCCCTTATCTTCAGCAATAAAAGTACGTAGTTTGATATCTTTGATGACAACTTTCTCAGTACGGACTTTCATTGCCAGTATGCGAGCCAGATCTTCGTCTGTTATATTGTCTTCTTTTTCCTTTATTTTGCGGAACCTTACTTGCTGCATATAGTTTTCGAGTCCTTGTGCCATTCCGTAAAAGGCTACTTCGGCAGTATTGGGTACAAAAGAGAATACAGTGTTACGAAGGTCGGAATCGATTGATTTCAGTATATCCGGAAGAAGGAGTGTTCCCAGTTCTTTCCGTTCTCTGTATATGTCAGCATCGGAACCTCTGGAAAAATAAATGCGTTCGAAAGAACATGGAGCATAGTTTTCTTTTCGTTCCATGATCTGAGGGAATAATACCGAGCCGTCTTTTTTTACGACAATGGCTTGTCCGGCAGGTAATTCTTTAATATCGGCAACGTCCATGTTAAGAGTTGTCTGGATAACAGGCCGTTCGGATGCTACCATTGCTATTTCGTCATCCATATAGTAAAACGCCGGACGTATTCCCCATGGGTCGCGAAATACGAAAGAATCTCCGCAGCCTATCAGCCCGCCGATAACAAATCCTCCATCCCAGTTTTTGCTGGCACTGCGAAGCATAAAGGGGATGTCCAGATTCTTTTCTATTATATCGTTTAATTCCTGTCCTTTTACTCCGGTTTCTTTTCCGTATTTATCGAATTGGTATTGAACTTCCCTGTCTAGATGATGTCCTAGTGACTCGAGAAGAACGAATGTATCGGCATAGTCGCGTGGATGTTGTCCTTCTTTAACCAGATCGGCGAATATTTCATCAACATTGGTCATATTGAAGTTTCCCGCTAGAGCAAGGTTTCGGGAAGCCCAGTTGTTTCGTCTCATGAACGGGTGTACGTACGATATCCCGCTTTTTCCGGTTGTGCTGTACCTGAGGTGTCCTAAAAAAAGTTCACCGGCGAATGGCAAATTAGATTTTGCATAAGCCGGATCATTCAATTTATCGGATGGTATTTTTTCGTAGTTGCCCAGAACATTCCCGAATATTTCGGATATAGCGCCCGAGCCGGTAGCTCTTTCTCTGAATATAAATTCGTTGCCTGGGGTTGCATCTAGCTTTACAACAGCTAATCCTGCGCCTTCCTGCCCTCGGTTGTGTTGTTTTTCCATCAGCAGATACAGCTTGTTCAGTCCATATCGCCACGTGCCGTATTTTTCCTGATAATACTCAAGTGGTTTTAATAAACGGATCATTGCGATCCCGCATTCATGCTTTAACGCTTCTGTCATTGCAGTGTACTTAAAGAAAAATAAGTATTTATAGATAAATTTCCCTTCGGAAAACTATTACAAAGATAATGCGAAAATCGGAGCATGAAAGAGAAATTATCTTAATTAAATGTTTCAGACCTTTTTATTATATTGCAAAGCATTTTTAAAAATAATGCTGTTTTTTTGTAACCTAATGAACCCATTGGTTGTCTATTTAATAAACAATTGTAAAATATCTCGAAAAAATAATCAACAATGTGTGATATTTCTATTTGTTTTTAGACATATAGGGAAATATCTGTTGATAAAGTTCACGAACATCTATAAATAAGGAAAAGTGATAACGATAAAAAATCTGAATAAAACCTACTACGGAGGCGCACCGCTTCATGTATTAAAAGGAATTGATCTGCAAATAGACAGGAGTGAATTTATCTCGATAATGGGATCTTCCGGTTCTGGTAAATCTACCTTGTTGAATATTCTGGGAATACTTGATACATATGATACTGGCGAGTATTATCTAGATAATGTGTTGATAAAAAACCTCAGTGAAACCAGAGCTGCCGAACTGAGAAATAAGAAGATCGGTTTCATCTTTCAGTCATTCAATCTGATAACGTTTAAGAATGCGATGGAGA
Source organism: Indolivaga capnocytophagoides DSM 22835 (assembly GCF_000426485.1). GTDB lineage: Bacteria > Bacteroidota > Bacteroidia > Bacteroidales > Dysgonomonadaceae > Dysgonomonas_A > Dysgonomonas_A capnocytophagoides. The sequence continues at coordinate 6,134 of NZ_AUFL01000022.1, read as the reverse complement.
ATGTAGCCTTACCTCTATATTATCAGGGAGTAAGCCGTAAAAAACGTAATTTGCTGGCAATGGAATATCTCGATAAGATGGGGTTGGCAGACAGAGCCGAACACTTGCCGAATGAATTATCCGGAGGGCAGAAACAGCGTGTTGCCATTGCCCGGGCATTGATTGCCCAGCCCCAGATCATTCTTGCTGATGAGCCAACCGGAGCTCTGGACAGTAAAACATCTCAGGAGGTGATGGATATTTTGCGTCAGGTAAATACAATAGATGGCATTACCATGATTATTGTAACACACGAACAGGCCGTGGCGGATGCTACGGATCGGATTATTCATATCAAAGATGGTATAATAGGTTCGATAGAGGTAAAGAAATAAGGTCTCAGACCTTTTGATTAAATCAGTAAACGGGTAAATATTTAAATCTATGTTAGATTTTGACTCACTACGGGAGATAGGTTCCACGATAAAGAAAAATAAATTAAGAACTTTCCTTACAGGCTTTTCTATTGCTTGGGGGATATTCATTCTGATCGCTTTGCTTGGAGCCGGTAACGGACTGAAGAATGGTATCACTTCGAATTTTTCGAGGAGAGCCAAGAACGCAGTCAGCGTATGGCCGGGATCTACATCCAAACCCTTCGAGGGGCTGCCGCTCGATAGGGTTGTCAAGTTTGATGATAAGGATCTGGATATGCTCAGATATAAAATACCGGGAGTAGACCATGTGTCGGGGCAGATATACCACAGTTCCATATTGTCCAATGGCAATAATTACGGTACGTGGAATATGCTGGGTGTACATCCGGATGCTTCATATATAAATAGTATAGATATGTCGACCGGAAAAGGTCGCTTTATCAATGACCTTGATATTGTGAAGCGGCGAAAAGTGATTGTGATAAATACCGAGATAGCAGATATTCTGTTTCCTAATACAGATCCTCTCGGAAAATTTGTGATAGCCAAAGAAGTGTCTTATATGGTTATAGGTGTGTATAAAGATAATACGGGACGGACTAATATCCCATCGTACATTCCTTTTTCCACAGCGCAATCCATTTACAGTAAAAATTATGGAACGGATAGGCTCGACTTTACGATTAAAGGCTTGACCACGGTAGAGCAGAATGAAGCGTTCATAAAAGAACTGAGAGCGAAACTCGGTGCGCTTCACCATTTCGATCCGGAGGACGAAGCTGCCATATCTATATGGAATACGGCTGAAGATGTTGCTCAAACCGAAAATATATTAAATGGAATAACATTCGTCATATGGATTATTGGTATTTGTTCGCTGATATCCGGTATTGTCGGTATTGGTAATATTATGCTGATAACTGTCAGGGAACGGACAAAAGAATTTGGTATTCGTAAAGCGATAGGAGCAAGTCCGATATCGGTATTGAATCTGGTACTGCTGGAATCTATCGTAATAACCACAATTTTCGGTTATGTAGGTATGATGTTCGGTATAGGACTGATGGAGCTGATCAATCATGGAATGGAGAGTGCTGCTTCTGCCGCTTCAGACACCGGCCCTACGGTATTTAAGAATCCTTCGGTCGATTTAGGGATTGTGATGATTTCTACCGGTATACTTATTGTTGCCGGAGTGATAGCCGGAAGTATTCCTGCGATAAAAGCAATACGTATAAGCCCTATCGAGGCTATGAGAGCTGAGTAAGAGGCAGATCTTTTTATAAAAAATAGAAAACGAAAAATATGTTTGATTTAGATAAGTGGCAGGAAATATGGAATACCATCACCGCAAATAAGGTCAGAAGTATAATGACCGGTTTCGGGGTGTTTTGGGGAATACTGATGCTTGTTCTTCTGGTGGGTATCGGCAATGCTTTCGAAGGTGGAGTTATGAAGAGTGTAAAAGGATTTGCTACCAATTCATGTTTTTTCTGGACAAACGCAACAAGTGAACCATATAAAGGTTTCAGAAAAGGACGGAACTGGGTAATGAACGGAAAGGATGTGGAAACGATTAAAGCTCAGGTTAAAGGAGTAGAAGACGTGTCGCCTATGTTATTCGGTGAAAGTTCAGCGAAAAACGTTGTCTGGGGACGGAAGTCTACCGGAGCTCAGGTAACGGGTGTCTATCCGGAGCATTTCAGAATACAGACACAAACTGTCATTCACGGACGTTTATTTAATGATTTGGACGCAAAAAATGAGAGTAAAGTGGCTCTTGTCGGGCGTACTGTCGCTGAAAACCTTTTCGAGAAAGATCAGAATCCGGTTGGCGAGTATATTCGTGTAAACGGAATTTATTTTCAGGTGGTGGGCGTGATTCGTCCCAATTCTCAGGCTCAGGTAGGAGGGGATGCCAAGACATCAGTTTATCTGCCCTTTACAACTATGCAAAAAACATTCAATAAAGGAGATACTATTTATTTTATGTCTGCAACAGCAAAAGCTGATGTGCCGGTTACTGCGATAGAAAAGCAGATAAAAGATATTATAAAGAAAAACCATAATATAGCACCCAATGACGAGAAGGCATCCCGAAGCTTTAATATGGAACAGGAGTTTAAAACCTTTGTCAATCTGTTTCTTGGCATTCGCTGGCTGATCTGGTTTGTCGGTATCGGTACTTTGATGTCGGGTATTATCGGGGTAAGTAATATTATGCTTGTAACCGTCAGGGAACGTACAAGGGAAATAGGAGTGAGACGTGCGCTCGGGGCAAAACCGATTGCTATTTTGATTCAGGTGATGAGTGAAAGTTTTGTTCTTACTTTTATTGCCGGTTTCGGAGGCCTGTTTTTAGGTGCAGGTATTTTGGAAATTATCAATATGGGAATGCAAGGTATGCCCGATGATGGAATGATCTTTATTCCACCCTTCGTTTCTTTTGGTACTGCGATGATCTCTATCTCTATCTTAATTTTCTCCGGATTATTAGCAGGTCTGATACCGGCGATGAGGGCATTAAGCATTAAAGCGATAGATGCTATCAGAGAAGAGTAGTTTTTTATCTATACATTAGATAATGAGGGCGTGGAGACATAAAGTAACAATGAAAAATGGACAATTTGTGTGTAACTTTTGTTACCTTTTAGGGATAAGTTATTGTTGGATAGTATTTAATGGCGTTTGTAGTTTAGACAGGCTGGGTGTGTTTTCCTTGCCAAAACAATAAAATAGGTCTCAGACCTTGAAAAGAGAAATAAATATCAAAATAGAATATGGAACAAGGTAGAAAAAAGAAAAGTGTTGTAAAGAAGGTTTTCAGCATTATAGGACTTACTTTACTGGGAGTGATTTTCGTAGGTTTTTTTTATTTCCTATGGCAAAAGAGTCAGCCTAAAGAAACGGTGTATGATATAGTGGAGGTGCAGGAAGGAGATCTGGAAAGCTCTACTGTAGCAACCGGAAAAGTATCGCCTCGAGATGAAGTACTGATTAAGCCTCAGATATCGGGTATTGTAACTGAGGTACTTAAGGAAGCGGGCGATTTTGTGAAAGCCGGAGAGGTAATAGCAAAGATACAGGTTGTACCGGAGTCATCGCAATTGAGTGCAGGGGAGTCACAATTGAGTGTGGCTAAAATCAATCTGGCTCAGGCAAAGAACGAATACGAACGCCAGAAGCAGTTATTCGCTAAAGGGGTGATTGCCCGAGAAGAAATGGAGCAGTCGGAAACTACATATAAAAAAGCTGTGGAAGATACCGAAAATGCAAAAAATAATCTGGATATTATCAAAACCGGGGTGTCAAAAGTTACTGCCAAGTTCAGTAATACACAGGTACGCTCTACAATAGATGGTATGATTCTGGATGTGCCTATAAAAGTGGGAAATTCGGTTATTCAGGCAAATACATTCAATGATGGTACTACCATAGCTACTGTTGCCAATATGAATGATATGATATTTATAGGAAAAGTGGATGAGACCGAAGTTGGTCGTATACGTGTAGGAATGCCTATAAAATTATCTATCGGTGCGGTTGACGGCAAAAAATTTGATGCTCAGTTAGAATATGTTGCTCCTAAAGGAGTGGAAGAAAACGGAGCTATATTATTTGAAATAAAGGCTGCTGCACAGATCAAAGATACTATTGATATCCGTGCAGGTTATAGTGCCAATGCTCAGATCATCTTTGCAAAGGCAAATAAAGTATTGACGATACCCGAAAGTTGTGTTTCGTTCAGTAACGACTCTGCTTTTGTATATACGCTGAAAGAAGAACAGCCGAAGCAGGTATTCGATAAAAAATATGTCACATTGGGTCTGTCTAATGGTATCAATATCGAAGTGAAATCGGGATTGAAAAAAGGAGATAAGATCAGAGGAAATGAGAAGAGTGATAAGCCGAATACCGAATCGGAAGAACAAAAAAAGTAAAGTCATGAGAAAATATTTTGTAGCAGCTTGTTTGATATTCTGCACTATAGGAGCAGGAGCCCAAACTACATGGTCGTTGAGGCAATGTATCGATTATGCAGTGAAGAATAATATAGAAATCAAACAGGAAGAATTGAAGGTAAAAGGAGCAGAGGTAGACTTGAATACAAGTAAAAACAGTCGCCTCCCTAATTTAAACAGTTCTGTTAGCCATACATTTAACTTCGGGCGTGCTATATCTCCGTCAACAAATGGTTATATGGCAACTAACATGGCTAATACTTCCATAAGTATTTCTTCGTCGACTCCTTTGTTTACAGGTTTTAAGATTACCAATGATATAAAAGCGAAGGAATTTGATCTTTTGGCTGCAACCGAAGGTTTGAAAAAAGCAAAAGAGAATATGGAGTTGCAGATAACTTCCTATTTTCTGGATGTGCTTTTCAAAAAAGAAATATTGAAGGTGTATGAAGAGCAGGTTACCTTGACACAAAAACAAGAAGAACGTACAAGTATTCTGGTTGAAAGTGGGAAAGTGGCATTGTCTCAATTGTATGATATTAAGGCTCAATTGGCAAAGGACCAACTGAATGTAACAACCTCGGATAATGATCTGAAAAACAGTTTGCTTAATCTGGCTCAGGCTTTAAACTTACAATCGGCGGAAGGCTTTGATGTAGAAGCTCCAGATGTAGAAGGTGTTCAGTTGGCTGATAATGTGCTTGCGGGCTTGATGCGTCCGGATGAGGTATATCAACGGGCATTGGATATCAAACCACATGTGAAAGAGGCAGCCTTTAATGTCGAAAGCAGTAAGAAAAATCTAAAGGTCGCACAATCGGGGTATTGGCCTACACTAAGCTTTAATTTAGGATATAGTACGGCATTTCAGAGAGTTTATAATACAGATAATGTAAGTTTCAAGAATCAGTTTAATAATAACGGTAGTGAGTATATAGGATTCAGCCTGTCTATTCCTATATTTAATAGGTTTGAGGTTCGCAATCAGGTTCGTCAGGCTCGATTGAATATCGAGAATCAGGAACTTAATCTTGATAATGTAAAACTTGCTCTTTATAAAGAAATACAGCAGGCGTATCAGAATGCAGTGTCGGCTCAGGCTAAATATATCTCAACTGAAAAAGCATATGATGCAGCATTGGAATCTTTTAAATATGCTGAGGAACGTTATCAAATAGGAAAGACCAGTGTTTTTGAGTACAGCGAGTCGCAAACCAAGCTGATAAGCAGTAAATCGGAACAGTTACAGGCTAAGTACGATTTTGTGTTCAGAAGTAAGATCCTTGATTTCTATCAGGGTAAGGAAATCGAAATTTAAGTATATCGTATTCCATATAGTATAAATAGTGAAGTTCGAATCGGTATTTTATAGTCTCTATTAAAGTACCGATTTATATTAAGATCTCAGACCGTTTTTTGACTTTGCAAGCATAAACGCAACTGGAAAATCCAGTGAGCGTTGCCCCCTCGTGCCAGTCTAAATTGCCCCCATGTACCAAAATATGTTTGACCCTTTTCGCCAAAATAAAAATGTCCCCTGTCGGAATATAAACCAACAGGGGATTTTTATGTAATTTAGATTCCCGTCCTGGTCGATGGGTTAAAGCTAAAATTACAATGACAACAAAGTTAGCAAACATTCTTCATTGCTATGCAATGGGGATGGGGATAAAAGGTATCAGCGCGACCTTTGAGCTATCCCGCAACACAGTGCGCAAGTATGTGCGTTTGTTTCAAGAGAGTGGTATACCGATGG
>NZ_AUFL01000021.1 GCF_000426485.1 Indolivaga capnocytophagoides DSM 22835 | reverse complement strand
TTCTTCTATATGCCCTCAATCAATATATCTACAACCACATTAGGTACTGCAACCAAAGACCTTTATGCTCAATATAAGACAGAGTATGGATCACCTATGTACAAAAGTACGGGAGCACCGTCGACAATACCGCACTTTGCGTCAGCCTCCGATCTGTTTTATTATGTAACATATCACGATCCGTCACGGATTACCATAAACAGTATCAGTGCTGCCGGTGTAATGAATTATACTACCATCAAGAAGGCAAATTACGATGATTATATAAATATTGTATTTGTCGTGAAATAAGTTTTAGACGGGCTATAAGATTCGGGTGGATAAGAGAAAACTTATCTGCCCGGATTTATTTTATCTATACAGAAAGAGTCCTCAAAATGGTTCTGAAAATTCAGGAAAAGCAAAAAGGTATCACTCGAAAAAGAGTGATTCCGCTGTTACTTTTGTTACCTTTTTGTAGAATAAAGCCACTATTGTACAATCCAAAAAAAGTCACTACCTTTGTGCCAGTTTTTATAAGGACTTAGATTCTATATATTTTCTACAAAAAGGAGAATCTGAATAAATAGTGTTATCTATCACCAAGGTAAAGGGGCTAAGAGTCTATATTCCATAAGAACAAATGAAACAAGAGATCAGGCAGCTTTTGAGAGTTGAGGATTATTCTTGTTGCAGGAATATAAATAAATGTTGGAATCAATTTCTCTGATTTCTTAGTCGTGTATAATATATATGCCTTAAGGTGGAGAGAATGATAGAAAGATTGTTTTCGACGGAAAATCTTTAAAATTTTTAATGAAGACATTTGAAGAATTAGGTGTTGCTCCCGAAATCAGAAGAGCAATCGAAGAAATGGGTTACGAAAATCCAATGCCCGTACAAGAGGAAGTGATTCCTTACTTATTGGATCAAATCAGAGACGTAATAGCATTAGCACAAACCGGAACAGGTAAAACCGCTGCTTTCGGACTTCCATTATTGCAGAAAGTTGATGTTAAACAAAATGTACCGCAAGCATTGGTACTTGCTCCTACTCGTGAGCTTTGTTTACAGATCGCCGGAGATTTGGCAGATTACTCAAAATATATTGATAACTTAAAAGTACTTCCTGTATATGGAGGTTCGAGTATCGAAAGCCAGATCAAAACATTGAAGAGAGGAGTGCAAATCATTGTGGCTACTCCCGGACGTTTGATCGACCTTATCAACCGTAAGACAGTTGAACTTGAAAACGTAAAATATGTGGTTCTGGATGAAGCAGACGAAATGTTGAATATGGGATTCACTGAAAGTATCGATGAAATACTTTCCAAAGTTCCTCAAGATCGTTCAATGCTTCTTTTCTCGGCTACCATGCCGAAAGAGATTGCCAAAATCACAAAGAAATATATGGAGTCTCCCAAAGAGATTACCATTGGCCGTAAGAACGAAGGTTCTAATAATGTGAAACATGTGTACTATATGGTTCATGCACGTGATAAATATCTGGCATTGAAGCGTATTGCTGACTATTATCCAAGTATATACGGTATTATTTTTTGCCGTACCCGTCGCGAAACTCAGGAAATCGCAGATAAACTGATTCAGGACGGATACAATGCCGATTCATTACACGGAGACCTTTCTCAAGCTCAGCGTGATTATGTGATGCAGAAGTTCCGTGTACGTAATCTACAGCTTTTGGTAGCTACAGACGTTGCCGCCCGTGGTTTGGATGTAGATAGCCTTACACACGTTATTCATTACGGATTGCCTGACGATATCGAGTCGTACAATCACCGAAGCGGACGTACAGGACGTGCCGGCAAGACTGGTATCTCTATTGCAATAGCTCACGTAAAAGAAAAAGGTAAAATCCGTGAGATAGAAAAAATAATGAATAAGAAGTTTGAGCAGCAGACTATTCCTTCGGGAGATGCTATCTGCGAAAAACAATTATTCGCTTTTGCCGATAAGATCGAAAAGGTAAAAGTAAACGAAGACGAAATCGGACGATTGCTTCCGGATGTTTACCGTCGTTTGGATTGGTTAGAGAAAGAAGATATTATCAAACGTGTAGTATCTCTCGAATTTAACCGCTTGATTGATTATTATCGTGAAGCTCAGGAGATTGAAGCTCCATCTGACAGATATTCACGTGAAGATCGTGGTACCAGCCGTGGCAATAGCAGAGACCGTTTCGAAGCTCGTGGAAACGGAGGTTCTCGTTCTGCCGAAAAAGGTTATTCTCGCTTGTTTATCAATATCGGACGTACAGATAATGTAAATCCTGCAACTTTGATGGGATTGATCAATGACTTCGTTCCCGGTAAAGTTCGTATCGGACGTATTGATTTGATGCAGAATTTCTCATTCTTCGAAGTACCCGAAGGTGATGCTCAGAAAGTGATCAGCAGTTTGAAAGGTCAGGAAGAAAACGGACGCCGTATCTCTGTCGAAGTAGCGCAGGGTGGAGCAGTTGCCGAACGTCGTGACCGCCGTTCATCAGGAGGTGGCGGTTATAACAACAGCCGTAGAGGAAGCAGCGATAGGGGAGGAGACCGTTCATTCTCCGATTCAGGAAAGAAAGAACACCGCAAGGGAGGACGTAAACCAAAGTTCTCGTAAGTGAGTAATTAACATATAAAAGAGGAATAATTATACGATTATTCCTCTTTTTTTATTCAAATCGAATATAAGGCTCTAGTCGTTCGAGATCTTTTGCCGTAAAGTGCTCACTCTCGGCAAGATCTTCAACCGATTGTATCTTGTTAATCATACGAATTGCTTTTATGGCTTCTACTTGCTGCTTGTTGAGGTAAGGGTGTGCTACTGAAGCCGTATTAATATTGAATGTATAATGTGGCTTTTTCAAAATGATATACGGCAATATTTTGCTGTACTTATTCATTGTAATGCCTTTGATCTCCCTTAACTGATCCAGACGGATAAATCCCCCCAAAGCGTTGCGATAATCGATTATACGCTCTGCAAATGTCTCGCCTATTCCCGGTATTCTCGTTAGAGTTTGAGCAGATACAGCATTGATATCGATTGTTTGTCCGTCTTTTAGTTTTTCAGGCTTTGCTTTCGAACTCTTTTTTGTCGGAGTAGAGTTGTTTTCATGAGAATCTTCATCTGTAACTTCGGGTACGGAAATAAGGCTTTCCTGGAATGTGTTAAAGTCCTTTTCCATTTCCTCTGTTTGGGCGATATAGGACGGATCAAGAGGTACAAACTTATGAAGTACCACATAGAAAATTCCGACAACAAAAAGGAGTATCAATAATAAGGTGATACCAATTCGATTACCTTTAGAATAATAGAAAAAGTCTTTCCATCGAAACATGGCAGCTTGTGTTAAGAGGATGTGTTGTTTTATAGTATTATAGCCGGATCGTCAGCTATATGTCAAAAGTGTTGTTTTTCTCCGATAGTTTTATTTCCTGAGAAATAAGGCAAGTTGCTCAACGGCTCTTGCCCGATGGCTTATTTCATTTTTATCAGCCAAAGTTAGTTCAGCAAAGGTTTTGTCATAGCCCTCAGGCTGAAAAACAGGATCGTATCCGAATCCGCTGTTTCCCCGTGCAGAAGTAGTTATAACCCCCTTAATCTTTCCTTCGAATACATACTTTTTCCCGTCTATAATAAGGGCTATCACTGTTCTGAACTGTGCATTACGGTTTTCTTTTCCTTCCAGTTCCTTTAAAAGTTTTGCCACATTGTCGGTTGAACTTTTCTGCTCACCTGCATAACGTGCAGAATATACTCCGGGAGCATTGTTAAGGGCTTCTACTTCGAGTCCTGTATCATCTGCAAAGCAATTTGTATGATAAGTGTCCCAAAGGTAGTTGGCTTTTATGAGAGCATTGTCTTCAAGGGTTTCTCCCGTTTCGGGTATATCTGTATCGTCACCGATATCTTTCAGACTTAGAATTTGATAATATGGTTCGAGTATAGCTTTTACTTCTTCGAGCTTATGTTCGTTATTGGTAGAGAATACCAGCTTTCTTGGCTTTTTCATTATCTGTTAATTATGAGACCTTAATTTCTTTTTCTGTTGCGCATACTCCGTGCCGGAGACGATTTCTGAGATTTGGCCTCTTTTTGTACGGCTGCTCTGTTGGTTGTGCCTATGCTTCCTCCATTATTGGAAGATCCTCCTGTTTCAGCCTTCTTGGATTTACCTTTACTATTTGCCTTTGCAACAGCCTGAGTGGCTATAATCGAGTCATTTATTACCCAAAGGCTGTCGTTAAATTGCTTCAATTGAGCTTCTATCTTTTTCTCTTCTTTCTTCCGTTGCACTGCATCAGGATATTGCTGAGCCAGAGAAAGGTCTCTGACGTTTGTTGTCTTGTAAATTTCTCCTTCGAAATTATGTTTGATAAAGAAGTCATTTATAGTCTGAGTCGATGCGTTGTTGAGGCTCGATGTCATGATGGGCATACGGGCGGCATACGGACGTATGTTTTCGTAAGGAATCCAAAACATCGGATAACGGGTGCTTTCTGCTCCGAAGTCGTCTTGTCTGAACATAACCGGACATATAGCTAAAGGTTTGACATCCACTACCGAATTGTTTTTATCGAAATACCATGCTTCTTTGATATAATAACCAAGGACCTCATTGCTCGGCATATCTACGTTCTCGACTATATATTTGCCGTTTTCTTCTTTATAAAGTATTTCGAACTGATCCAATATATCTTTAGGTGTCTGTTTGAATTCATCGGTGAATATTTCAGTACCATCCAACTGGTATTTATATACATCCAGATTACCCGATAGGAATTGATTAAATATCAGTGTAAAGAAATTCATTCTGCTTCCGATCGGATTTACCGGATAGTAAAGAGCCGCATTCTTCTCTTTATTCAGATCGAGAAAACGATAAATTTCACGAATCCACGGAGCATTGTCAATCTGCTGTGTTTGAGATTGATTCTTGATCTGAGCCCTAACCGATAATTGAGGTTCGGACGATTGCTGCTGGTTCTGTCTTCGGGCAATCCGCTCTCTCAGTGTTTCCTGAGCATAAACGGATGTTGTAACCAGTAGGCCACACATCATTATAGTGATTGCTAGAAATAATCTTCTCATTATCATAATGTACTGTAAAATAATAAATAGGTCTGTGACCTTATATCTTCATTCAAGGCCTGAGACCTTAATTAATTCTTACTTCAATAGCTGTCAGGTCTCTCTCGACTCCGTCTTTACCTCTTACCTTGACGTCTGAAATAAAGAAAGATTTACCTCTAGCCAATTGTCTTATCTGAGCTTTTTGCCTGTCGGAAAAGCTGCTTCCATTCGAAATTTCACGAACGGCATTGTTCATAGAATCGAAAAATACGGTACTGAAACGCAGTACGGTAAACTGTCTGTCGAGAAGTCCGTCATCTATAGAGGCTTTAACGCCGTCTGCTCCTACTATAACCGCCTTTGAGATACGTCCGCCTTTGAAACGTTTGCTGTTTCCTCCGGCGTCTTTATATTCGATATATGGAGTAGGATCGGGTAATAAGCGTACTCTGAATTCCTGATCGCTTACGAAGGCACTGCCGTTATATACCGATATTTTCATATTCGTTCCTGCTTTCGAAGGGGTAGCTATCCAATTGGCTCCCGACTTGGAAATAGAACCGTTGGTTGCACTTACTCTCAGTTGATCGTTCGACATACCCGGAACCGAAACTGTGAGAACGTTAGGTTCTCCCTGGTACAGCACATTTGCTTCTGCTACCTGAATAGTAGTTGTACGGGGTACGACATGGTATTTACTCTCAAATGATCGTACAATCGGAGACCCGTCTGGAGATGTCAGTGTAACTGTTCCTGCAAATACTTTATTTACTCCTACTGCTCCGGCCGGTATTTTGAATAATCCGCTTGTTGGATTGATTGCATTGCTGCTGAATGTGAGGTTTTTAGTAGTATCGACAGCCGATAAAACAACTTGTCCTTCATAATATCCTCCGGCTGTAACAAACTGGGAATTAGGTACAACCTGAGCTTCCAGCTTATTTACCCTGAAGTCTTTAGCTCCTATATTGTCATACAAATCAGCTAAAACCTCTCCTTGAGCCGAACGTATATCACTTTGTATCTTTGTCAGGAGGGTAATGGCTGCCGATGCCGGCATTTGCTCGAAAAGGGTTTCTTCCCATTTCTTGTTATCCAAGCGTCCCTTTTTGGGCACATTGGTATTTAATCTTTCGTTGATGATTGTTTTCTTAGATTCACTTGATACAAGGTTTATAGCTATGTCCCGATATTGATTTATTTCGGTTTTTAGCTTCGTTCCCTCTTTGTTAATGCCAAGCATGATGATGGGGGCTGCATCCAGATCTTCTTTGTGTTCGATTTCGTCGAGTTTTCCGTTTTTTCCGTCTGCTTGTTTTACAATCCGTAGTTTAAGATCCTGAATGTAACTTACCAGCTTATCAGATTCTTTCGAAAAATTATCTGCTTTGTTGTACCATTCGCTGGCTTTTACCGGATTCTGTTGATTTATCTGTTGTAGTTTATCGATGATCAGTTGATTTTGACCTTCGGTGCTCTTTATTGTTTGTGTCAAACCCTCTTCTACCAAGTCAAATCCATCCAGCACTTCGGACGAAACGTTGAGTGCCAGCATAGCGATAAACACCAGATACATGAGGTTTATCATTTTCTGCCTTGGAGACTTTGGATTATTTGATGCCATTTATCTTGTTTTTATGAAACGGATATTCAGTAAGTGGATTCTTTTAGGGTTGCTGAGGCGTATTCCCTGCCTGAGGGTTAAAACCGCCGCCCATATTCATATTGCTGGTCATAGCCTGTAACAGACGGGCATATACCCTGTTAAGTTCGGCTAGTTGCTGAGCCATCTTCTCTGTTTCATTTTTAAATACGGCACTGTCTGCCATCGATCCGTCGTATAGTTTTTTTATCCGGTCGAGTCCGGCATTAATATGCTCTATCGTATTTATTTGCCCGCTTACACCTTTTAGTTGTATTTCGTATATGGTATTCAGTCCTGCAATATTACGGTTAAGGGCTTCTATCTGCGTTACATAACCTTGAGTGTTATTTCCGATGCCTTCCGAATTATCGATAATAGTTTGGAATGATTTTAACAGAGAGTCCGAAATATTACCCAGAGATTCGGTTACCTTAGCAAATTTTTCCATGTTTTCAGACATCTGGGTGAGTTGGCTTACATACCCCTCGGAGGCTCCTACCACATCAGCCGAATTCATGGCTCCGCCTGTTATGGTTGTTCCCGAAGAAACAGAATGTGAAACAGTACCTGATTGAATATTTATTCCCGATGGAGATGTTTGTACACCTTGTACATTTGACTGAGTTTGTACAACTGGTCTTGTCGCATGTGGTCTTACCGCCTCTCTGTCTGCCTTAGGTACAAAATCTTCGTTGTCGGCAAGTACGGGATATACTTCTTCCCATTTGTAATCTTTACCGGGACTTTCGAATGCCGATAATAAGAATACGATAGCTTCGGTAATCATCCCGATCATTAACATCTGGTTACCAAAAGGCAGGTGGAGTATTTTGAAAAGTGCACCTAAAATTACGATCGCAGCACCAACACTATACACTATATTGAAAAAGCGTTTACCTGTGTTGCTGTCAAGATATTTCTCTACAAAATTCTTATATCGCCTGTATTTTTTACCCATTTTGTTTTTTATTATTTAGGGTTTGTTGATTGCTTAATGAAGGTCTGTAACCTTATTTTTTTGATTTCGAAAATCCGATTTGAGTTCTTACACAACGGAATCCGATATACGAACGGGGTTGATTCTGAAATTCGGCTTCCCGCATATCTCCTCGTATGAACCGACCTACGTCTTTCCATGAGCCGCCTTTTACCACCTTCTTTTTAATGGCATAAGGATCTTCAATTGCAGCATTGTATCTGTTTTCGGGGTTCATATCGCTCATCTCTTTGCTTCCGGCTTCGGTGTATTGTGTCGATGTCCATTCCGATACATTACCCGCCATATCGTACAACCCGAAAACATTCGGAGCATATGTTCCCACTCGGGAGGAAATGAGGTTTCCGTCTTTTGTGTAATTTCCTTCTCCGGGCTTAAAGTTTGCAAGAAAGCATCCTTTTTCTGACTGGGTTTCTTCCGAATCCCAAGGGTATTTGTTTTCGGAGCGTCCGCTGCGGGCTGCAAATTCCCATTCGGCTTCGGTTGGCAGACGAAATGGCTCGATATCCCTGCCTCCTCTGGCTCCGATACCCATTTTATAAAACATGGTTCGCCATTCGCAAAAAGCAGTAGCCTGTTCCCATGTTACCCCTACCACAGGATAATCGTTATAACCGGGATGAGAGAAATACATTCTCATATAAGGTTCATTGTACGCATTATTGAAGTCATTTACCCAAACAGTTGTATCGGGGTATATATTTACGATTTTTGTATTTACGAAATCAAATAAAGAACTCAACGGCCTGTTGATAGTCAGGTTCACAGGCTTACCGTTCTCATCGATAAACGCGGTATCCTTGGAGATCATAACCATCTCGTTAGGATCTACAACAATATCGGTGTTAAGTACGCGTTGAGATGGATTCAACCTGTTGTGCCGTTTTGCGGCTTCGGTATGATCAAACCATTCGTATTTGAAATTAAGCTGTTCGGGGTCGATTCCTCTTTCTCCTGTTATCGGATTTACCTTTGTTACGCTGAGAAGAGCTGCTTCTGCAAATTCGTCCGGACGTTTCCAGGGAATAGCTTTCTTCCAGTTAAGGTATGGCTTTACGGGGTCTCCGTATCGGTCCTCGGTTATTTTGTAGGTTTCATCATTTCCGAATGAAGGGTCAGCGAGCCTTTCACGGATAATGGAATCTCTTACCCAGTATACAAACTGCTTATATTCTGAATTTGTTATTTCCGTATCATCCATCCAGAAAGCATCTACAGAGATACCTTTGGCACTGGCAATCTGCCCCCATAGTGAATCGCTGTCGGATGGTCCCATAGCTATGTGCCCTCTCGATACTAATACCATCCCGAAAGGAGCAGGCTCGGCCCATGACGATCCGCCTGCGCCGACAAGTTCACCGCCTACACTTCCGGCTCCTCCCGGTTTTCCGCAGGACGAAAGTATAAGTAGGGCAGAGACTGCGGTAAAAATAGATTTCTTCATATTATCTGAGAATCCGGATCCCTTTATCATAAAGTCTTGTTTCTAAGGTCTGAGACCTTTTTATTGCTTTGGTCAGAAATCAGCCAAAGCCTGTTATACATCACTTATATAAAATAGCAAGAGGCCTTTAAAGTATTCGAATACTTTTATGGCTGTTTTGTCCTTTTTTTGTCAGCCGGACGGGTATATAATAGCGTATTACAAACTCGTGAGTTCCGCTGCTGGCCTTCGATATTTCGGATGTCGACAGGTCATACGCATAACCAAGATCAAATCCGTATACGTTCATCCCGAGCAAAAATACAAAACCGTCGTCTTTTCTCCAAGATATACCGCCATTAAACGTCTTATTATATACAACTCTGGCTGTTATATCGTATTGAGTGGCTTTTGTGTCTGTTTTTATCAGGACAGACGGTTGAAATTCGTATTTCGACCGTTTGAATCTTAAGTTATAGCCTGCTGTGAAATAATATATCCTGTTGATATCAAGAACTGTATTGTCGTCGATGTCGAATTTGGGTTGTGTTAAGTGGGTCGAAGATACTCCGATATAGTATTTGGGGGTTATCCAAGATATACCGATGGCGGCGTCAAATGATTTTCCGTTTGCTTCTGCCGCAGGTACATTTTCCTCGTAGTCTTTCAACTCTTCGGGAATGCGGATTTTTGTAGCATCAAAACCGATGTTGATAAATCCGGCCTGTACTCCTATATTTAAAGTATTCTTCTTCCAGCTTTTTTTAAAGACATATTGTCCTCCGACAAACATGTTTTTGAATAACCCTATCGATTCGGTATTAACCAGTACTCCCACCCCGTGTTTTCTATCCAGAAAGCGAACCGGCATATCTGTATTGATTACAAATGTCCGTGGAGCGTGTTCTATCCCTATCCATTGCATGCGGTGGAGTGCAGATGCTTGTATGGAATCTGTTTCACCGGCAAAAGAAGGGTTGAAAAAAGTTTTTGTTCTCCAGTATTGACTGATCTGGGCATCCCATTGAGCCCGAAGGTTCATAGTGAAGCATAAAATAATCAATACAGTGAGTGCTAAACCGCCGAATCTCATTAATACGTTCTTTGAGGCTGTAAACCTCTTTATTTCTTATAAAATAAATTTTCAGGGGCTAAAAATACGCTTTTTATATTTAACTAACACAAT
The DNA here is from genome assembly GCF_000426485.1 of Indolivaga capnocytophagoides DSM 22835. Taxonomy (GTDB): domain Bacteria; phylum Bacteroidota; class Bacteroidia; order Bacteroidales; family Dysgonomonadaceae; genus Dysgonomonas_A; species Dysgonomonas_A capnocytophagoides. Next base: position 81,700 of record NZ_AUFL01000021.1, on the reverse strand, counting down.
GTATTATAATTTATTAAGGTCTCACTATAAGTTACAGAAAGTATTTAATGACGTATTTTAAGCGATAACCGACTCTTGTTTCTCACTTGCAAAGTCAACAAATAGGTCTGAGACCTTAATACATTGTGCGTTATTTTATTCTGTTCAGTGTTTATTCCGGATCTTTCCAGTCTCCATTCTCTTTGATGAGTTGGACTAATCTTTCGACAGCCAAATCCGAAGGAATATTCTTTTCGATACAGGTTTGCTTTTTATACAGAGATATTTTACCCTTTTCAGCTCCAACATATCCGTAATCGGCATCAGCCATTTCGCCGGGACCGTTTACTATACAGCCCATTACTCCTATTTTCAGGTGTTTGAGGTGAGAAGTAGATTCTTTTACCCTTGCGACTGTCGATTGCAGATCAAAGAGGGTGCGTCCGCAGCTCGGACACGAAATATATTCTGTTTTACTGGTGCGTACCCGTGCTGCCTGTAAAATACCATATGCGTATGCATCAACTTTTTTATATTCGATATTTCCCGAATTCTGAAGCATCAGACCGTTTCCGAATCCATCGAGAAGTACCGCTCCTAAATCTGCAGCCGCTTTGATCTGAAGGTCTTCGGCTTCGTTTTCGTTGTATTTTCGCTGCAGGATAACGGGTATTTCGCAATCATTATTCATGAGAGTATGTATGAATGCCCGTTGTTCGCCGACACCGTTTATATGGTTGGTTGTAAGTATGATTACGATACTTTTATCGGCTTTAAGTATTGATAAGATATCGTCTGTCAGCTCAGGATAGCTCAGCCGGACAAATTTAATATCAGAATTAACTTGACCAGCCTTATTCAGATTGTCTTTAGTGAATAACGGATAGGTATTCTTCTCATTTGTCCATGTTTCGAAATCAATAATCAAAGAGATTGCCCTGGGGGTTCTTTCTGTCAGATTCTTACCGACGTAGATATAATCGGGTAAGAAGTGTACGTTAAAATCGAAATCGCCGTTTGATCTATCGGATATTATAACCGGGAGATGATCCGCTCCGATATTGCCGACGGCATAAGTTTGTCTGCGTAATGCAGAGAATGGAGAAAAGCCCGAATTTACGGTTGCTTTTATTTCCGGATGATTTTCTCTTTCTTTTATATAATTTGCCAGTTTTTTAGCTACCGGCACTTCGTATTCGGGGTCTTCACTGAGTGATACACGAATGGTATCGCCGATTCCATCCGATAGTAAAGCTCCTATACCAACAGCCGATTTGATGCGGCCGTCTTCTCCGTCTCCGGCTTCGGTAACACCAAGGTGCAAAGGAAAAGCAAGACCTTCTGCATTCATTTTTTCAACAAGCAGCCGTACTGCTTTTGTCATCACTACAGTATTTGATGCTTTCATGGAGATGGCTATATCTCTGAAATCTTCCTCGATACATATTCGAAGGAATTCCATGCATGATTCGACCATCCCTTCGGGAGTATCTCCATAGCGGGTCAGAATACGGTCTGACAGCGAACCATGGTTGACACCTATACGGACAGCTGTTTTGTGTTCTTTGCAAATATTGAGAAAAGAAGTCAGCTTAGTGCGGATTTTGTTTATCTCGGCAGCATATTCTTCTTCTGTAAGTTCTTTTCCGTCGAAAGTTTTCGCTCCGTCTACAAAGTTCCCCGGATTGATACGTACTTTTTCTACGTATTTTGCCGCTGCTTCGGCTGCACGAGGGTTGAAGTGTATATCGGCGACAAGAGGTGTTGAATAACCCCTCTTTCTAATCTCTTCTTTTATGTTTTTCAGGTTTTCGGCCTCTCTTACCCCTTGTGCAGTAAGGCGTACATAGTCGGCTCCGGCTTCGATGATCCGGATAGATTGTTCGACACTGGCTTCCGTATCATTGGTATTGGTACTTGTCATCGATTGTATCCTGATCGGATTATTTCCTCCAAGCGGCGTATTGCCTATGTTGGCAACAGATGATTGCCGTCTTTTATAATTGAAAATATTCATATTAAGTTTTTTAGCTTCATACAGGATTACTTACCTGCCATTGATTTCAAAAACGTAAAACACCCGGCTTATATTATATAAACGCATCAGTATTTTAGGTAATAACAAAGGTAGATATTTTTTGTTTCAGGATTTTAATTAAGCCTTCCGATTTATATGTATTATAGATAAATACGATTGCTTATTGATGTATCCGGAAGAATTGCTCTTTTATCAGATTTGATACATGGCATTAATTTTCGGTGGTTTTGGGTGTGGATAAAAAAATAATGCCAGCCGGAAAAATTGCTTTTACCGATATATAATTATATTTGCTGATTACTAATTGTGAAAAGTATATGTGCAAGGGAAATTCATACATCTTTTACTTTTTGTGTATCTTGGGTTTGTTAGCTTTTAGTTTAGATCCGGCATCCGCACAAAAGAGAAATTCTAAAAAGAATAAGAAGAAAGTTGAGGTATCGAAAGCAGATACGGCTCAGGTTGCTAAAATAGCCCCCGGAAAATCTCCGGTGGTTCCTTTCCGTGACACTATTTTCTTTGTATACGGCAATATCGGATCTTTTACAGCAAAACAACGAGCGGAAGCTATCAATGAAAGGATATCCAAGATGGAAGAGGATCCTTTTTTCGCAGAGGATTCAATGAAGCTTGTTGATGTAAACGGTAATATAAATATTATGTATAAGGGTGACATCATTATGAGTGTTGATACCCTCCAAGCCAGTTTCTTGAAAACTACACGTTCGGAATTAGCTCAAAACTATCTCGATGAGATTATTAGTTCCATCCAGAAGCAGCAGGATGAGACGAGTCTCAAACGTATTGCCATACAGATCGGTTATACCATTCTGATTATAGCTGTACAAGGTCTTATTATTTGGCTTATAATCAAGGGCACCCGTAGGGTGAGAGTCCTGATCTGGCTTCAGCGAGGCAGACATATAAAAAGCCTTGTAGGACTGATAGACGCTAATAAACAGGTGTATATATTAATCTTTTTGTTAAAGATATTACGCTTTTTTATCGTTATCTTTTCTCTATACTGGGGGTTATGGGCTCTGTTTAAGGTCTTTCCGGCAACTATGGGATGGGCCGATCAGCTCTGGGGATATGTTGTGATTCCGTTGAGATCTATAGCTAAAAGTGTGGCTGATTATATGCCCAAACTATTTACAATTCTTGTGATAATTGTCATATTCAGGTACGGGCAGAAGTTTATCAAATCACTGGCTGATAGGGTAGCCGAAGGCAAAATCACGATTAAAGGTTTTTATGCCGATTGGGCGGTTCCTACCTATAATATTGTGAGCGGTATTTTGTATATATTTATGTTTATCTTGATATTTCCTTATCTGCCAAAATCGGATTCGCCGATATTTCAAGGAGTGTCTGTGTTTGCGGGGCTATTGCTTTCGTTGGGATCGACGTCGGTTATCGGTAACCTTGTAGCAGGTCTGGTTATTACATATATGCGTCCTTTCAAAATCGGAGACCGTGTAAAGATGGATGATTGTGTGGGTAATGTAATCGAAAAAACGGCTTTAGTAACTCGGGTAAAGACATCTAAGAATGAGTTAATCACTATTCCTAATTCGAGTGTGATGAATTCCAAAACAATTAATTATTCGCAGTCTGCACGTGAATATGGACTGATATTATATACGTCCGTAACTATCGGCTATGATATTCCCTGGACTAGGGTACACGAACTATTGAAAGAAGTTGCAAATAGGACAGAGTTGCTATTAAAAAATCCGAAACCATTTATACAGCAAGAGGCTCTTGATGAGTTTTATGTATCATATCAGCTGAATGTATATACACGAGAAGCTAACCGGATGCCGCATATTTATTCGGAACTTAAGAAACATATTCAGGATGTATTCGGTGAAGCCGGGGTAGAATTGTTATCTCCTCATTACAGAGTGAATAAAAACATAGATGAAATTCCTCCTAAATCAGGAAGCCTACCGGTCTAAGCCTAAGTTCTTTATTTGACGGTAAAAATATTCTGTATATTTTTTTGCATAGGGATAATTCAGGTGTATTCCATCAGTAGTTTCGTACTCTTTCATGTCAGGACTATCGATATATGTATATTTATCCCGGGGAAAGTTATGATAAAAAGCAGACCTTACAGCAATACACCGGGGTGAGTTCTCCAGTTGATGTTGTATCGGCATTTCAAAGAATATAATTTTTGTTCCATGTTCTTCCAGTACAGAAACATATTTACCCAAGTCTTTCATTGTTTTGTCAATGTCTGCAGGCTCAATCGAAAATCGTTTCATCTGTCTGGGGATTATCTCTGTTTCCATCGGGTTTGCATTGATGCTCTTATTTTTCATATTTGAGTATGTATTCTCAGGTATAATTTTATGTATTCCAGACTGTAATACGTATAGAGTATATAACGACAGTCTATGTCCTATTGGAAATGCAATGAATGATATTGGCTGTTTTCCGTCTCTGAATGCTAAAAAATGTTTTCGCAATACACACATCAGTGGATTATTTAATGACGAATTGAATTCTTTATTCACAGGGCGGTCAATAAAATTCATTTCGATGAATAGATAACGGGGGTAAATATTCTTTTTGGCTAATGAGTTCAGTCCATCAAATGCGCTCAACCCTCCATAAGACAGATTATAAAAGCCCGGAAGGTCTTCTCCTCTTAATCTAAAGGCTAATGATGAGCCGACAATAAAATGATTTATAGAGTCGGTGTTGTTATATAAGAATCTTTGTACCGTTATTTGGTTATCTTGCCATTGGTGCTCCGAAGTATACTTATCCGGATTTGAAAAATATTGGATAAATATAATATAGGTTGAGATAATGATAAGAAATGTAAGAAGTGTCTTTTTTATCATGTCAAAATTGAAAATATATAAATGACCCACTTATGCCGCTGTTAGTTGCAATAAAGAATAAGAGTATTGCATATACTACATATTCTTTGCTCCGTATAATCGTTATTAGTTTTGACTCTTTGTATAAGTAAAGGAAATGATAAACTATCACCGGAAACGAATATAGGAAAATATACATATTGAGCTTTACATTTCCCTGATTTGTAATATTATTTCCCATTGCCTGAAAATACTTAATTACATGGCTGAAATCGGGAAGTTTGAATAATAACCAAGCAAGGGTTACCATTATGAAAACAAAGAGTCCTTTAAGTATCAATACCGATTTCGGTAGTTTTATTTTCACATTGTCGTTTACGAGCCGTTCGATAGCCAGCATTCCTCCATGGAATAAGCCCCATGTCGCATAACTCCATGCAGCTCCATGCCATAGTCCGCCTAATACCATAGTTAAAAGGAGGTTGAGGTATGTCCTAAATTTTCCTTTCCGGTTACCTCCGAGAGGAATATATAAGTATTGCATCAGGAATGTAGATAGTGATATGTGCCATCTTTTCCAGAACTCTTTGAAGGAGGTCGATATGTACGGGAAATAAAAGTTTGTTTGAAAATCGTATCCGAATAATTTTGCAAGTCCTATTGCGATCAGAGAGTATCCTGCAAAATCGGCGAATATTTGTATCGAATATCCGAATAGCATAGTGCACAGGTCGATTGTAGAGTATGCCTCAAAATAAGGATAGGCAATCCAAAATGTGAAATTTTTGAGATTATCGGCAACTACCATTTTCAGAAAATAGCCGGTAATGAGTGTTTTGAATGCGCTTTCCCATGCTATATTTCTAAAATTTTTTTCGGCTATCTGCGGATAAAAATCGTGTGCCTTCAGGATAGGTCCTGCGATGAGGTGCGGAAAGAACGAAATAAAGAATAGAGTCCGCTGTGCATGTCTTGCTAATGAAGGGGTAACTAAAGTTGTGGTTTTATCTTCTTTTTTATCTCGCCATACATCTATAACTAAACTTATTCCTTCGAATGTAAAGAACGAAATACCTATGGGTAAAGGTATCTTGAGCAGAAAATGTCCGACAGAACTGTCTGCCGAAAATAGTGTTTGCGAAATAAGAGGACTGTATTTAAAAAAGGCTAATCCGGCAAGATTTAAGACAATACCTGAAACAGCTATTAGTTTTCTGTTTTTTTGATTTCCGTACACTACATAATAACTGGTAAGTATATTAATCGAGGCCGAAAATAACAGAAGTAAAGTAAACCAAGGTTCATCGTATGCATAGAAAAACAAACTGGCTATTACTAATATAGAAACCTGGTATTTTCTTAAATAGGGCAGGTAATATATGGAGAAGGTAATAAAAAACAGAACAAGAAAGGGTAGACTCGTGAATAACATTTGATGCTAAGTGTCTGCGAATATTCAATAATACGTGAAAATAGTCCCTGTGAGAAGAAAAAGAAAAAGTTACTACATGATTTCTCGAAGTAGTAACTTTTGTTTCGTTCGGAAAGATTTTACTTTCTGATACCTAGTTCTTTGATGATAGCACGATATCTTTCGATATCTACTTCTATCAGATAGTCAAGTAAACGACGACGCTTACCTACTAACATTTTAAGAGAACGTTCAGTGTTATAATCTTTATGATTTGACTTCAAGTGATCGGTCAAATGCGAAATACGGTACGAAAACAAAGCAATCTGAGCTTCTGGTGAGCCAGTATCAGTGTTAGACTTTCCGTATTTAGCAAAGATTTCTTTCTTTTTTTCAGAATCTAAATACATGATTTCTTTTTATTTTGATTAAAATTCGGCACAAAGATAAGAGTTCTTTTCTGTTATACAAAAGATTATGATTTTTTTGACATAAAAATAAAATCTTCTCTTTTTATTCTTATGTCCACAAAGATGTAATAAACATCGGTGTTTTATCTTCTCCGCTTTCAAAACCACAGTTATGGTAAAATGGCACCTCTTTGTTGTAGGCGATTAGTATGATTCTCATAAAGTCGCTGTACCGTTCCTTTATTTTATTTATGAGTTGTTTGCCTATGCCCTTTCCTTGATATTCGGGGTCTATGAGTAGATAATGGATATAAGCGTTCATAATGGTGTCGTCCATTGCGCTTATCAAGCCGATTAGCTTATCGCCGTCCCATGCCGAGAATACAGAGCCGGAATGTTTCATGGCTATAACTAGTTTTTCGGGATAGTGCCCCGAAGACCATTTTACAGATAAAAATAAATTCTGCAATTGCTGAGCTTTAAAATCGACGGTGTCTTTGAATGTAATGTTCATATTGAAATTGTTTTTGTTGAAATTGGAATAAATATAACGTGTCGTTTTTTTGATGGAATATGTTATATTTGAGAGATAAAGATATATTTATGTGTATTGAAATACAATAAGTTATATTTTGTCAGAATATAACCTGAAGGTTAGTATTGCTATTTGTCAAAGAATTATGTCAGGAAAATTTGCGAAAAAAAAATTATGTTCCGAACGATGCCCCTTTAGGGTTGTAATGGATCGATTTGGAGATAAATGGTCTGTACTGATCATTAATACATTGTCGGAAAATGGGGTGATGCGTTTCACTGAATTATCATCTAGCATAGATGGTATATCCCTTAAGATGCTGTCCTCGACCCTTCGTGTGTTGGAAGAAGATGCTTTTGTGTTGAGAACAGTTTATCCCGAAGTTCCACCCAGAGTTGAATACGAGTTGACCTCATTAGGACGGGAGATAGTGTCGTATATAAAGTCTATATCTGATTGGGCTGTACAAAACATCAAAATAAAATAATAAGGGATAAACCTTTCTGTGAAAAATTCGTTTATTATATAATTTGTTTGCATTTTTCTTTCTTTAAATTGCAAACTCCATTTTACAATTCATTATATTTGTAAGGATAATTGTAAACGTGAAATATTATATATCTATCTCTACAATAAAAAATAAAATAACAAAATATTATGGACTTGATTAATCAGATTATTGAAAGGGCGAAAGCTGATAAGCAACGTATTGTATTACCTGAAGGTACTGAAGAAAGGACACTTAAAGCAGCAGATAAACTGGTGGCTGATGGTGTGGCTGACATAATTCTTATCGGTAATCCGGATGAAATAAAAAAACTTGCATCGCAGTTCGGTCTGAACAATATTGATAAAGCGACGATTGTTGATCCTAAAAACAACGCAAAGAAACAAGAGTACGCAAACTTGCTTTTTGAATTGCGTAAAGCAAAAGGGATGACACCGGAACAAGCTGCTACATTAGCTCAAGATCCATTGTATTTGGGATGTTTGATGATTAAAAACGGTGATGCCGATGGTGAAATTGCCGGTGCACAAAATACTACCGGAAATGTTTTGCGTCCTGCATTACAGATTATTAAAACAGCACCGGGTATCAGCGTAGTATCAGGGGCATTTCTGATGTTTGTAGAAAACAATCAGTATGTACCTAATGGTATTCTTGTTTTTGCAGACTGTGCTGTAACTCCTAACCCTACAGCATCTCAATTGGCTGAAATTGCAGTTGCGTCGGCGCATACAGCCAGAGCTTTGGTTGGAGAAGAACCAAAAGTGGCAATGTTGAGTTTCTCAACTAAAGGAAGTGCCAAAGACCCGATGGTAGACAAGGTCGTTGAGGCTACGGCATTGGCAAAACAAATAGATCCGTCGCTTCAGATTGATGGCGAATTACAAGCCGATGCAGCATTAGTGCCATCAGTAGGAGCAAGCAAGGCTCCGGGCAGTAAGGTTGCCGGAAATGCTAATGTATTGGTATTCCCTTCACTTGAGGTTGGTAATATCGCATATAAATTGGTTCAGCGTTTAGGTGGAGCCGAAGCGGTAGGTCCTATTTTGCAGGGTATGGCAGCTCCCGTTAACGACTTGTCTCGCGGTTGCTCAGTAGATGATATTTATAAATTGGTAGCTATTGCAGCTAATCAGGCTATCGCTGCAAAGAAGAAATAGGGAAGTAGACCTTTCTCTATCATAAAACTTAATAACGGAATATATAATAATTACATATGGCTGAAATAAAAGAACCGATAGAAGGTTATGGACTAAGCAAAAAAGATGGAGAAAAAGCATTATTCTCTAAGATAGGCGTAGTCGGTTGTGGTCGCGACGGGCGTAGTATTGTAAACCTGACGGCGCAATCGGGGCTCGAAGTTGTCTTTATCGAAATATCGGAAGACAAAATTCAGGATGCTCTTAGAGAGATAGAGCATAGCCTTGATACAAAGATAGAAAACTGGGGGTTAACCCAGAGTGAAAAGAGAGCGACAATGGGTCGCATAACCGGTTCGTTGGATTATGCCGATCTGAAAGATTGTGATTTCGTAATAGAGTGTATCCGCTACGAAGCGAATGGAGAACGCAGTATTGCCTTGCGTAAAGAAGTTTTCCGTAAATTGGAAGAGGTTCTTGCTCCCGATGCAGTTATTGCGACAAATGCAACAACCGTGATTATCAGTGAGCTTTCGGCAGACCTGATACATAAAGACAGATGTGTAAGCATTCATTTCCCTATACCTCACAGTGATGCCCGTTTGCTCGAAATAGTGAAGGGTATCTTCACTACATCTGAAGTGTCGGAAAAGGTCATCCGCTTTGCAAAGCTTATTAAACATATTCCTGTTGAAGTGCGCGAGAGCAGCGGTCTTGTGAGTATGCGTCTATTGGTGGTGATGTTGAATGAAGCCTGCCACATATTAATGGAAAGCCTGGCCTCCCTCGAAGATATTGATAAAGAATTTACAATCATATATGGACAGCGTTACGGTATATTTGAACTAGCGGATCTTATTGGCATAGAAAAGATTGTTATGCTGATGGAAGATATGTTCCACGAATATGGCGATAAGAAATATAAAGCCTCACCGATATTGTGGAGACTTTATCACTCAAAACAATACGGAGCGAAAGAGAGACGTGGTTTCTATATCTATGATGAAGCCGGAAAGCAGTTGGGACCTAACAATTTAATTTAAGGTCTCAGACCTATTTTACCGTTACTTAACAAGAAGATTTATGAAAGTATTAGTATTGAACTGCGGAAGTTCATCCATAAAATATAAGCTTTTCGATATGGAAAGCAAACATGTCATAGCTCAGGGAGGAATTGAAAAGATAGGTTTGAAAGGTTCTTTTCTTAAATTCACTCATGGTGCGGACAAAGTGGTTCTTGAAGGAGAAATTCTTGAACACAAATCGGGAATCGAATATATACTTGGAGTATTGACCAGTGAAAAATATGGTTGTATAAAATCTTTGAGTGAGATTGATGCCGTGGGTCACCGTGTAGTACATGGAGGAGAAAAATTCAACAAGAGTGTGCTTATCACCGACGAAGTAATGACAAAAGTAGTCGAATGTATAGACATTGCACCTCTGCACAATCCGCCGAACCTTGCCGGTATTAATGCCGTAAAAGATTTGATGGGAGATATCCCTCAGGTAGCGGTATTCGATACGGCTTTCCATCAGACTATGCCTGCTAAGGCGTATATGTACGGATTGCCTTATTCTCTGTACGAAAAATATGCGATCAGACGTTATGGTTTCCACGGAACCAGTCACAGGTATGTGACCCGTCGTGCATGCGAATTTCTAGGAGTACCTTACGAAGATCAGAAAATAGTATCGGCTCATATTGGTAACGGAGGTTCACTGGCTGCTGTAGTGGGTGGAAAATCAGTCGATACAAGTATGGGTATGACTCCTGTCGAAGGACTTTTGATGGGAACACGTTCGGGTGATGTGGATGCCGGAGTACTTTCGTTTATTATGGAGAAAGAGAATATCGGACCTCAAACCATGTCTACTATTGTGAACAAATTCAGTGGAATGCAAGGTATATCGGGTATTTCTTCGGATATGCGTGATATTCGTGCCGCTATAGACAATGACGGTAATAAGAGAGCCGAACTGGCATTCGATATATTTACATATCGTATCCGCAAATATGTAGGAGCTTACGCTGCTGCTCTTGGCGGGTTGGATGTGCTTATTTTCACAGGAGGTATTGGTGAGAATCACTCTATATCGAGAGAAGTGATTTGCAAAGATCTAGAATTTATGGGAATTAAACTCGACTATGATATGAATAACCAGATACATGGAGATGAGGCTGTAATCAGTGCGCCGGATTCGAAAGTGAAAGTGGTGGTTATTCCTACAGACGAAGAGTTTATGATCGCATCGGATACGATGGAGATCGTAAGTGCTTAACATATAATTGAGGGTAAGTATAACAGCAACGCTAATCAGAGTTATAACTTTCAGTTGCAGTTATACTTACCAACTCTATAAAAAGGACTGTGACCCTATATGCCAATTGGAGCAAAAAGTGTAACTTTACGCAATATTAAATAAAAGATCGAAGATCTTAACGTATTGTTACAATGGCAAAAAAGGTAAAAGAAACATCATATTTTTTTCCACCCGAGTGGTACAAACAGAGTGCTATCCAATTGACATGGCCTCATTTCGGGACGGACTGGAACTACATGTTAGAAGAAATAGTTTCGTGTTATGTGAAAATAGCACGCACTATACTTAAATATCAGAAACTTGTTATCGTATGCAGAGATGCTTCGGCTGTGAAATTTCAGTTGGAGCCCGATAAAGTTGCACTTAAGAATCTGAAATTGGTAGAACTGCCTTCGAATGATACCTGGGCTCGTGATCATGCGGGGATTTCGGTATTCAATGGAAAACAAAAACTTCTGCTCGATTTTACATTCAACGGGTGGGGACTGAAGTTTGCATCTAACTTTGATAATCAGATTAACAGAGGTTTATTTGCTAAAGAAGTTTTTGCCAAAAGTGTAAAATATGTCAATAAAAAAGACATTGTTTTGGAAGGTGGAGCTCTGGAATCTGACGGACAGGGCACTTTATTAACTACTTCGGAGTGTTTACTTTCTCCCAATAGAAATTCGTCTTATACTCAAAAAGAGATAGAGCAATATCTTACCGAAACTTTCGGTCTGAAAAGAGTATTGTGGCTCGATCATGGATATTTGTCCGGAGATGATACCGATAGCCACATTGATACTCTTGCGCGTTTTTGTGACGAACATACCATCGCTTATGTGAAGTGTGATGATCAAGAAGATGAACATTACGAGGCTTTATCTAAGATGGAAGAACAGCTTTGTTCTTTTAAAGACTTTGAAGGTAATCCTTATAACCTGATAGAGCTGCCGATGGCTGCCAGAGTGATGGTAGACGGAGAACGTTTGCCGGCTACTTATGCAAACTTTTTGATAATGAATGAACTGGTGATTGTTCCGTTTTACAATACACCGAAGGATCAGGTTGCAGCAGAGCAGCTTCAGAAGGCTTTCCCTACGAGAGAGGTAATCGGCATAGATTGTTCAGCAATTATCAAACAGCATGGCTCATTGCATTGTATAACCATGCAGTATCCCGAAGGCTATTTATAAATAATATTTGATGATGAAATGGTTTACAGTCTTGTTGTTTTGGCTGTTATCTATATCTCTCCTTGTTGGGCAGAATTGTCCTTATGTTTCTATTGACTCTTTAATCAATAAAAAGTCAATAAGACCTTTTAATGGAGTTATTCTTGTCCACCGGAAGGGAAAAGTGGTTTATTCTTCACAAAAAGGATATTCGGATATTGAGAAAAAAATAGCATTATCTGACAATGACCGATTCGTCATAGGTTCTGTTTCGAAACAGATTACAGCCGTGATGATTTTGAAAGAGTTTGAGAAAGGGCGTGTTGAGTTAGATAAGCCAATAAAAAATTATTTGCCCGAATTGACGCAAGGTTGGGCTGACTCGGTAACTATTCACGATTTACTTTGTCATACTCATGGTATAGTTGATATGAATAAACCAAGTGTATTTCCTAACGGCGAAAAATTTTTGTATTCTCAAATCGGATATAAGTTATTGGCAGATATATTGGAGCACTTGAATCATAAAAGTTTTATTGATCAGTCGGACTCATTATTCCGTAGTATAGGAATGAACAATACTTTCCATCCGGATTCAAAAAGTTCTCTAAATTTGGTGAAATCCTACAGAGAAGACAATGGTTCTATAGTCGAGGAAAAGGAAAATACGAAAGATGTGATTGTTGCCGCAGGAGGTTTTATCTCAACCGTACAAGATCTTTTTATTTGGAATGAAGCTCTCTTTGGTGATAAACTTTTGAGGAAAGAAACTCTATACCTGATGGTAACGAAACAGTCGAATGCTGTCAGAAATCATCCCATCTTTGGGCAATTACATTATGGGTATGGCATTACAGTTGATACGTCAGAGAATCTTATCCTATTCGGACAGACGGGATATATTCCCGGTTTTGTTTCTATGGATTTTTATTTTCCTGAATACGAAACAGGAGTAATAGTTCTTGAGAATATCGATTATGACACTGATAACATAAAGAAAACATTTTTCTATCATACGTGCATTTTAGATCTAGTGAGAAATTCTCTGATTGAGAATTAAGAATTTTATCTATAATAAGGAAATCCGGGAGCATAGATCGGTTCTGTAAATAACTATAAATAGAAATAATTAAGATTTGTCTTATCAAAAAGGAAAAGGATACAACTAAAAAAAGTATACTTTTGTGTAACCTTTGTTACCTTTTGATATTATAAGGCTGATTATTAAAAACTGATTCACGTTGTTAAATAATTAGGTCTCTGACCTTAAAATAAGATTTATGAAAGTAGGAATCGTGCAACAAGCTAATTCGGCAGATATCGCTGCGAATGTAGCCAAGTTGAAAGAAAACATAACAAAACTAGCAAAACAAGGAGCAGAACTCGTTGTATTACAAGAATTACATAACTCATTATATTTCTGCCAAACAGAAGAGACTTCTGTATTTGATCTGGCAGAAAGCATTCCCGGTAAATCAACCGACGAATTCGGGGCGTTAGTGAAAGAACTAGGCATTGTATTGGTTCTCTCTTTATTCGAAAAGAGAGCTCCCGGCTTATATCATAATACAGCTGTTGTGATTGAAAAAGACGGAAGCATTGCAGGTAAGTACCGTAAAATGCATATACCGGATGATCCTGCGTATTATGAGAAATTTTACTTTACACCCGGAGATCTGGGATTTCAGCCGATTGAAACATCTTTAGGTAAATTAGGTATATTGGTTTGCTGGGATCAGTGGTATCCCGAGGCAGCCCGTTTGATGGCTTTAGCCGGTGCAGAGGTCCTTATTTATCCGACAGCTATCGGATGGGAATCAACAGATACTCAAGATGAGAAAGACCGTCAGAGAAATGCATGGATCATATCCCAGCGGGGACATGCAGTAGCCAATGGCTTGAATGTGATATCGGTAAACAGGGTAGGGTATGAATCCGATCCATCGGAACAAACTAACGGCATTAGTTTTTGGGGCAGTAGTTTTGTCGCAGGTCCACAGGGAGAAATCCTTTGGCAGGCATCAAATGATAAAGAAGAAACACAAATAATAGATGTTGATATGAAACGTTCGGAAGATGTTCGGCGCATCTGGCCATTCTTTCGAGATCGTCGTATTGATGCATTCGGAGATATTACACGCCGATTTATTGATTAATTTTTAGGGAGATTTACAATATATAGAAGATTCCTGCGTTTTTGTTTTGCAAAGACACTTATACTGTTCATGGAAAATATAAAGTTATACAATATTCTTATCATTGTTGGGGCTTGCATAGCATCTGTTATTATAGAAATGATGGTGTTGCCCCGTATTATCTATATCGCAAAGAAGAAGCGATTGTTTGACTTACCCGATAAGAGGAAGAAGCATAGTGAGCCGATTCCCCGTTTAGGAGGAATTTCTTTTACTCCTGTAATCTTATTGGTCAGTCTTTTCTGCCTTTTTATCCGGTTTATATTTCAATTCTGGGATGAAGAGCTTTTCTTCTATCGTATTCCTGAAACTATATTGCTGGTTTGCGGATTATTGGTTATTTATTTATTGGGAGCGAAAGATGATTTAGTCGGAGTAAGTTTCAAGAAGAAATTTGTGATACAATTCATCGCATCGCTGTGTATCGTAGGAAGTGGTGTGTATATAAATAATCTATATGGTCTTCTCGGCTTCCACGAAATACCCGGTTTTATAGGTGTAGTTCTTAGTATCGGCTTGATCATGTTTACGACCAATGCTATAAACCTCATTGATGGAGCAGATGGTTTAGCTTCGGGTATCAGTGCTGTAGCTTTGCTTATATATGGCATTATGTTTTCGATATACGGCATGTGGACATACGCAGGTATTGCTTTCATTACACTGGGTTTGCTTGCTCCATTTTTCTATTACAATTTTGCTCATCCTACAAGAAAGATTTTTATGGGGGATACAGGTTCGTTAACACTTGGTTTCCTATTGGCTTTTATGATTCTTCGTATTTCTAAATATCCACCCGCAGTGGAGATCGTTCCTGGCGGATTGATTCTTTTGGTTCTTTCCGCATTATTCATACCTCTTTTTGATGCCTTTAAGGTGATGGTTGTACGTATCGCAAAGGGCAAAGGTCCTTTCTCTCCTGACAGAAATCATATTCACCATAAACTTATCGACTTGGGATTTTCTAAGAAAAAGGCTGTTTTTCTGATCGTTATGACCGGAGCTTTGCTTGTTGTTGCAAACTGGATTCTATTGTGGTATCTTGATTGTAATGTATTACTGATTCTGGATCTTTCGGTTGGGGTACTCGTTAATGTGTTTATATACAGAAGAATTAAAAGAAAAGAATACCGTAAGCAAAGACAAGTCGAAGAAGAGTTACTCGAGTTAGACAGCTAACCCCAATGTATAAATACTGACCCTGCAGTTTTCGCAGCTAAGCAATAGTTTGGCGCATATTTCCAGCGTAGAGCCGGTAGTCACAACATCATCTATAAGAAGAATATGTTTGTTCTTATAGATGGTTTTGTTTTTTAGATCGAATATCCCTTCTGTGTTTTGCCATCGTTCGAAACGTGAGTTTTTGGTTTGAGATGGATTGTTTATTATACGGATCAGATTTCCGACATCTATTTTAATCCCTGTTTTGTCGGATATGCCTTTCGAAAGAGCCAGAGCCTGATTGTATCCCCGTTGTTTTAATCTTTTCGGATGTAAGGGGACAGGCACGATATAATCTATATCTGAGAATTTATCTCCGTTTTTCATTATCACCTTCCCGCAAAGTTCGCCCATCATTATGGCTAGCTGATAGTTTTCTTTATATTTGATTTGATGAACAATCTTTTGCAATATTCCTCCTTTGACATAGTAGGCGAATGACGCCATGTGGACAAATGGGAATCTTCCCGCAAAGAATACCTCCAGTTGATTATTAGTTTCATTCAGATGATTAGTCTTTGGTATGTCAAGAAGGCAATTCAGGCAAAGGTGTTTTTCTTGTTCTATAAGAAGCCGTTTGCAAGAAACACATAAGCGGGGGAAGAACAACTCGATGAAGTTATTCCAGATAGTATTCATCATCAGTATTGGTCTTTAGTATTTTAGGAAGGCACTTCTGTATTTGGTCATAAGAGTATCCACGGCCAAGAGCAAAGCGGATCAGCTTGTTCCTTTTGTCGTATTCATCTTTCCCTTTTGTGGTTTTGGCTTTAGAGGTTAATACTTTCAGCAGGGAATCTTCAAAAGCGTCTGATTCAAATTCATCGAAGCTGCGAGAGATGGTTTGTTCTGATATCTGTTTCTTTTTCAGTTCGAAGATGATCTTGATTCGTCCCCACTTATTAAAAAGCAGTTTGTCTTTGATAAAAGACCGGCAAAAACGATCTTCATTCAGGTAGTTTTCTTTTTTAAGCCGGCTTATGATACGTTGGGTTTCATCCGGTTGCAGTTCCCAAAGGGATAGTTTGCGGCGGACGTCCGATTCGGCTCTTTCCGCTTTAGAACAATATGCGGCGGCTTTTACCAGAGCTTGACTTTCTGAATATTTCATTGAGCTTGTGCTATTTGTGAAACAACTATGCGGTCATTGCCCGAAAGATCTCTTACGATTCTTATATTAGTAAATCCTTTATCGGCAAGCATTTCTTTAGTATCCTGTCCTTTTTGCTGATTTATTTCGAAGTATAATCTTCCATTTGGTTTTAGCCGTTTGAGGGCGATATCAGCAATTCGTTCGTAGAATATCAGTCCATTGTCGTCCGGGACGAATAGTGCAGAGTGGGGCTCGTATTCCAGAACATTTTTGTGCATAACCTCTTTTTCGGAATCCAATATGTAAGGAGGATTACTTACTATTATATCCAGACTAAGCTCGGGGATGATGTCTTGTAACACATCGACTTTATTGAATTCGATTTTAGTATGATTGATCTCTGCATTTCTTTTAGCAACTTGCAAAGCGGGTTCGGAAAAATCCCATGCATAGACAGATGATTCCTGCCTATGTTTTTTCAGAGCAATGGCTATGCATCCGCTGCCGGTTCCTATATCAAGTACTGATACCTTTTTGTCTGTGTTTTCTGATAGTATAAGCTCTATCAACTCTTCTGTTTCGGGTCGTGGAATGAGCACGTTTTTATCTATAAAGAAGGGCAGCCCGAAAAATTCCGTTTCTTCCAATATATATTGTATAGGTTCATATGTTTGAAGACGTTGTATAATCTTATCTATTATTTGTTCTTGTGCTGGTGTTATTTTTTTACTTTTGTCAGATAAAAGAATCGGAACAGAATATCCGGTTACCTGTTCGATGATTAGTCGACCTAAGTTTACAATCTCATTTTCGGGATATATTCCTGAAAGAGAATCTTGTATTTTTTGAATTATATTTTGCATAAAGACAAAAATAAATAAATAAAGACGAAAGCCCAACTATGTCGGATGATGAAAAATATATGAGACGATGTCTGCAGCTGGCAGCCAACGGACGAGGAAGTGTTGCTCCGAATCCGATGGTGGGGGCTGTTGTCGTTCATAATAATAAAATAATAGGAGAAGGATATCACAGGGAATACGGAAAGGCACATGCCGAAGTAAATGCCATAAACAGCGTGAAGGATAAAAGTTTACTTCCGCAGTCGGTTATATATGTTTCCTTGGAGCCTTGTTCGCATTATGGAAAAACACCGCCTTGTTCGCAGTTGATTATCGATAGTAAGATCCCGAAAGTGGTTATAGCCTCACTCGACCCGTATTTTAAAGTATCGGGCAGAGGTGTGAATATGCTCAAAGATGCAGGGATTGAAGTACAGATCGGAGTTCTCGAGGCAGAGGCTTTGGAACTGAATAAGACCTTTTTTATGGCACAGAAAGAAAACCGTCCTTATGTGTTTCTGAAATGGGCACAAACGAAAGACGGATATATTGATAAAGCCAGAGAGGCCGGGTGTGCGGCTGTTCCTACTCCTATATCTAATACAAAGACTCGGATTCTGGTTCATAAGATCCGGTCAGAGGTCGCTTCTATAATGATAGCTACAAATACAGTTGTTAATGACAATCCGTCTCTTACTACCAGATATTGGAATGGAAGAAATCCCATCAGGATTATTTTAGACCGGACAAATCGGATTCCATCCGAATATCAGGTGTTAAATGATGTTGTAGAAACAATCGTTTTTACAGAAAAAGCAGAGGTGGTGAATAATAAAAATAAGACAGAATATATTGAAATTCCTTTTGATCAGAAGATGATTCCATCTTTGCTGAAAGAATTACATAAGAGGAAAATCAATTCGGTTCTGGTTGAGGGTGGATCCAGTCTATTACAGAGTTTTATCAAAGAAAAGGCTTGGGATGAAGCTTTTATCGAAGTCGCTGATAAGCTGTTCGAAGATGGAGTGAAGGCTCCGGAAATAGACGGAATTGTATTGGAAGACTTACAAATAGGAACTTCTCAGGCATTACATTTAAAGAATACGGAGAAATATAAAATATTATAAATATTGGTTTTCTGCGAGTTTAAGTGGAAAATCTTTCTATTTTTGCACATTGATACTGTATAAAAACTGTATAAACAAAATGAATATAAAGTATATAACTTATCTATTTTCAAGCCTGTTTTTCACTTTCTTGCTTATGTCGTGTAACGACGACAACACTACTACAACATATGGTTCATCTTCTAAAGATGCTCAGATATATTCATTTGCCATGTCAGCTCCTACACCCAAAAGATCAGACTCGTTGGAGCAAGTCAAACAGAATGAGATATTTGCAATTGTAAATAAAACGAAATTCGCCATAGATCAGGTCGGAGAGATTATATACAACCCGGATTCTCTTCCTTATGGAACCGAGTTGGAAAAAGTACTCTTAACTCCTACATTCAATTCTACATATGGTGTTTCTAAAGTAACACTTTTTACTCCTGATTCAGTGGGTGGATACGATTGGAATCTGACTGATTCGGTTTTCGTCAAAAAAGCACCTTTATCTATTCGTGTTATTTCACAGGCTGGAGTTCCTAAAGATTATAAACTGGATATACGTATCCATAAAATCGATCCCGATACGATCCTTTGGAATAAGATGACTTCTTATCCTGCAGCTATCGGAGAATCAAAAACAATATTACTAAAATCAGGCACACCTACATTCTTTACCTATACAGTGGTTAGTGGTGCGGCTAAATTATATACATCTCCGTCATCGGCTATCAGCTGGACTCAGAAAACTTTGAACGGTTTGCCTGCGACAATCAAGATTAAAAGTATAACCGTATATAATGATGTATTTTATGCGGTAGATAAAGATGGTAAGTCTTATAAATCAGCGGACGGAGTATCGTGGGCTAAGCAGACTCCGAGCGAAGTTGTGGAATCTATAATAGGAGTATTGCCCGAAGTAAATCGTACGGACGATCAATTATTGGTAACATATAAGGATGCCGGTAAATATTATTTCGGTAAGACTAAAGACTTGATTTCGGTAGCACCGGTATCTTATTTGTCGATATCTCCATCGGATAATGAACTTCCTGCTAATTTCCCATTAAATGAAGGTAATGCATATACCAATTATTCGTCATCGAAGAATGACAGAGTGCTGATTGTTACCTGCGGAATTGATAAAACAGGAGCCAAAGACCTATCCGGAACCTGGGTAATTAAGAATCTCAGCGAAGGATTGGAATTATCTCCATCACAGCAAGATTCGGTAATGTTTGCCGGAAAAGGAGTATCCTTGTTCCCTTACAACAAGCAGATGTATACTCTAAAATTGAATCAATTCTTTATTTCTTCGACTTGGGGACAAAAATGGAATGTGGCAGCATCGAAACAAATGTTGAGTAAAGAGATTTCAAGAAGAAAAGATCAGACCGTTATAATAGACGATCAGAACTATATATGGATATTCGGAGGAGTATCCGAAAACGGAACATATCTGAATGATGTCTGGAGAGGACGATTGAATAGTCTTATACCTTGAGAAAATAATCAATAGGTAAATTCGGCTTATTAAATGAAGTATTACTCTGAAAAGAAAGCATTACATGTACTCTTACTCCTATTTATAACCTTGCTGGGACAAAAGGTGTCGGCTCAGGAATACGAATATGAAATAGGTGGAGCTTTAGGTACGTCTTTCTATATGGGTGATGCCAATAAATCGAAGCTTTTTCAGAATTCTCATTTAGCAACCGGAGTTGTATTCAGGTATAACCGGAATTTCAGATGGGCATATAAAGGAAATTTACTGATCGGAGGCGTTTCAGGAGATACTCGTAAATCGGGAAATGTGTTTCCAAAAGGAGAGAATGCTTCGTTTAGCAGAACCTTCTATGAGTTGGGAGGACAGGTCGAGTATAATTTCTTCCATTACAGCGACAAGTTTCAGTATCTTGGAACAAGGCGTTTTTCGCCTTATCTGTTCACAGGCTTGGGTATGACGTACGGAAGCGGCGATAAGTCTTTCTTCGGAGTTAACCTGCCTTTGGGCATCGGGCTTAAATATAAATGGAAAGACAGGCTGAATCTGGGATTTGAGTTTTCGTTCCGGAAACTATTTGGAGACTCTTTTGATGTTACCTCTAAGGATAAGAATCTTTCGTTGGATGATCCTTATAAAATAGAGAGTAGCTTTTTGAAGAATAAAGACTGGTATGTACTGACAATGTTTTCGCTGACATGGGACTTTGGAGTTCGTACCAAATCGTGCGTCAATAGTTTATATTAGGTAATAGTACGATTTAATGTTTATAGCAAAGCAATAACGGCTTATTGCTGTTATACTTGAATGGACAACAATAGGTCTGCGACCTTAAAAAAGAAAGGATTTAATACAGCGAGATTAATCAAACAAATTGTTGCTGTTATATATACAAAAACAATAGAACAGGTCTGCGACCTTAAGAATAAAATTGTAGAAAATGGCTCTTTTGGAGGATATTGATAAAGGCAAAATACCACAGCACGTTGCTATTATAATGGATGGTAATGGACGTTGGGCAAAGCAAAGGGGATTAGACCGTACTTTCGGACACAAGGAAGGTGCGGAGTCTGTGCGTTCGATTACAGAAATCGCAGCCAAATTGAACATTAAATATATAACATTATATACTTTTTCTACAGAAAACTGGAATCGTCCCGAAGAAGAAGTTTCTGCCTTAATGGAACTTTTGGTCGATTCGGTAGTAAATGAAACACCCACACTTCTAAAAAATAACATTAGCCTGAAGGCAATTGGAGATATCGGACGTTTGCCCGAGCATACACGTAAAGCTCTGGATAAATGTATTGCCGACACAGATGTCTCTACAGGATTGAATTTGGTATTGGCCATAAGCTATTCGTCCCGATGGGAAATTACGAATGCAGTGCAGCAAATCAGTCAGGATATAAATAAAGGTTTACTGAAAGATGTTGAAGAGTCAACAATATCCGATTACCTTACAACAAGGGGCATACCCGATCCGGACCTACTAATCCGTACAGGCGGCGAATTCCGTATAAGCAATTTCTTGTTGTGGCAGATTGCATATGCCGAATTATACTTTTGTGATGTATTATGGCCCGATTTCAGGGAGGATGCTTTTTGTGAAGCCATACTTGATTTCCAATGCCGGGAAAGACGCTTCGGGAAAACAAGTGAACAAGTTAATGGCTAATTGTTATAAGAATATAAATAATTAAAAGGGTCTTTGGCCTTCTTTAAAAGCAATGACGGGTAGTTGTTGCTATAATGGGTAAGTTTATAAATAGGTCTGAGACCTTAAACAAAAATAGAAATATGTTCAGAAGAGGTTTATTTGCTTTATTATCCACATTATTTGTCTTCAACTTCGGCATCAGAGCCCAAGTCGCAGATTCGACTTCGTTAGAAGCAGTTAATAAAGCAATAGCAAATACCACACAATCGCCGGATGCTTCGCTGCCGGTAATAACGTATACTCTTACTCCGAAAAAGTATGAGATTGCGAATATCACAATCTCGGGTTTGAAAAACTCGATGTATGAAGATCATGTACTGATTGGCTTTTCGGGTTTATCGGTAGGAGATAAAGTTGATATTCCGGGATCGGAAATCACCAATGCTGTAAAACGTTTCTGGAAACAAGGGTTGTTTTCGGATATTAAGATTACGGCAACCAAAATCGATGGTGATAAAATATGGCTTAATCTTGAGTTGACAGACCGCCCTCGTATTTCTGACATAGCCTTTACCGGAGTGAAGAAGGGTGAGAGAGAAGATCTCGAAAGCAAAATAGGTGTGGTAAAAGGCAATCAGATTACTCCGAATATGATTGACCGTGCCAAAAGTATTATTAAAAAATACTTTGATGGAAAGGGATTCAATAATGCGATTGTAAATATTACACAAACAGAGGACCTATCGAAAGAAAACCAAATAATACTGGGGATTGACGTAAATAAGAAAGAAAAAATAAAAGTCAATAATATTGTATTTGAAGGCAATACCGAAGTTTCGGCTAAAACTTTGGAGAAAGCAATGAAGAAAACCCGCCATAAACACACGATGTCGGCAAAAATCAGAAACTTCCTTCGTTCTACAAACTTTGTTCCTGAAAGTTACGAAGAAGATAAAGCTAAAATGCTGAGCAAATACAATGAATTAGGATATCGTGATGTCCGTATTCTTTGGGATACAGTATATAAATATAATGATAAGAAAGTAAATATAGATATCAAGCTCGAAGAAGGACAGAAATACTTCTTGCGCAAAATCAATTGGGTTGGAAATACCGAATTCTCTACAGACCAGTTGAATATGGCTTTGAATATGAGAGCCGGAGATGTTTATAATCAGAAAAAACTAAATGACAGGTTAACTGTTGATGAAGATGCCGTTGGTAATGCTTTCTATTACAATAACGGATACATATTTTATCAGGCCGATCCTGTAGAGGTAAATATTGAGAAAGATTCAGTCGATCTTGAAATCCGTATCGTAGAAGGACCTAAGGCAACTATCCGTAAAGTTTCTATATCGGGTAACGACCGTTTATATGAAGATATTGTTCGCCGTGAGTTGAGAACTAAACCGGGAGCATTGTTTAGCCGTGACGATTTGATGCGTTCTCTTCGTGAGGTAGCACAGATGGGACACTTCGATCCTGAAAAACTTCAACCGGACATTCAGCCAGATCCTGAGTCAGGAACGGTAGATATAGGTTATCCGTTAGTGTCTAAAGCAAATGACCAGATTGAGTTCTCGGCAGGATGGGGACAGACCGGAGTATTAGGACGATTGAGTTTGAAATTCACAAACTTCTCATTGAAAAATTTACTGAATCCCGGATCATATAAAGGGATTATTCCTCAGGGAGAAGGTCAGACATTGCAGTTGAGTGGTCAGACTAATGGTAAATATTATCAGTCTTATTCTATTTCATTTACAGATCCATGGTTCGGAGGAAAAAGGCCAAACTTTTTATCAGTCGGAGCCTATTATTCTATACAAACAGGTGTAAACAGTAACTATTATAATAACAATTACTATAATAATTATTACAACAGTTATTATGGAGGAAGTTCTTACGATAACTCTTACTATAATAATGCACTTGACCCTGATAAGTCTATTAAGACATTAGGTCTTTCGGTAGGATATGGCAAACGCTTGAACTGGCCGGATGACTATTTCCAGGTTGAAGCCGGATTATCTTATCAGTTGTATAGAATGAAGAATTGGGAATACTTCCTGATTCCTAACGGATCGAGCAACAATATCAGCTTATCTCTTACTCTGTCAAGAAATTCAATGGACCAACCTATATATACACGCCGTGGATCGCAATTCTCATTAAGCGTACAGGCTACTCCTCCTTACTCTATGTGGGATGGAAAAGACTATAAGGCTTTAGGGAAAAATGCGGATGGAACAGAATCTGGCGAAAAATACCGTTGGGTAGAATATCATAAATGGAAATTCAAATCAAAAACATTCGTTTCTTTGATGCCGTCTGTAACAAAAACACCGGTGCTGATGACCCGTGCCGAATATGGTTTTGTAGGTTATTATAACAAACATAAGAAATCTCCATTCGAAACATTCTATATGGGGGGTGATGGTATGTCGGGATATTCTTCGGGATATGCAACAGAAACAATCGGACTTCGTGGATACGAAAACGGATCTATCGGTTACTACTCGAGTGCTTACTCTCGTTTAGCTCTTGAGCTGAGATATCCGTTGATTCTGGAGCCAAGTTCAACTATATA
Organism: Indolivaga capnocytophagoides DSM 22835; assembly: GCF_000426485.1. Lineage (GTDB taxonomy): Bacteria > Bacteroidota > Bacteroidia > Bacteroidales > Dysgonomonadaceae > Dysgonomonas_A > Dysgonomonas_A capnocytophagoides. The sequence goes on along the minus strand of NZ_AUFL01000021.1, from coordinate 57,141 downwards.
TGTCCTTTCTTTTGTTGAGGCCGGTAATGCTTGGGATGACCTGAAAGACTTTAATCCTTTCGACTTGAAACGTTCTGCCGGAATCGGGGCACGTATCATGCTTCCTATGATCGGATTGATCGGTATCGACTGGGCATACGGATTTGATAAAGTTCATAACAGCCGTCAATACGGAGGCAGCCAGTTCCACTTTATCATCGGACAAGAATTTTAACACTATTTGACTGTGTTATTGTAAACTATTTGAAAGAATAAGCGTCTTTTATGTATAACACACATAAAGAAATTGGAATTATGAAAAAGTTAGTTTTATTATTTAGTCTGTTCATAGCTTTTGCAGCAAGTAGTTATTCTCAGAAGTTTGCATTGATAGACATGGAATATATTTTGAAAAATATAAGCAGCTATGAAACTGCAAACCAACAGCTCGAAGCCGTTTCCAAGAAATGGGAATCGGAAGTGAATACAGCTCAGACAGAAGTTCAGAATATGTATAAGTCTTATCAGTCAGAACAGGTATTTTTATCTGCAGACCAAAAGACTAAAAAAGAGAATGAAATTGTAGAAAAGGAAAAAGCTGCTCAGGAACTGAAACGGAAATACTTCGGTGCTGACGGAGAATTGTTTAAAAGAAGAGAAGCATTGATCAAACCTATTCAGGATGATATCTATAATGCGGTGAAAGAAATATCAGATGCTAAAGGTTATCAGCTTGTTTTAGATAGGGCTTCAGCTAGTAGTGTTATTTTCGCATCGCCGAGAATTGACATAAGTAATGAAGTCTTAGCGAAACTCGGATATTCAAAATAAATTATATACATTTGTGCGTAAAGAATTGAAACTAAAATTATAACAAGAAACACAAGAGATTATGTTAAAGAAACTCGTTATCCTTTTCATCGTTTTGGCTCCGATGGCTGCGTTTGCTCAAGAAAAGCTTGCGTACATCAACACTCAGGAAGTGTTTACTCAGATGCCGGAAATCAAAGACGTTGAAACTAAGCTTGGTACTAAGCAAGAGGAAATTAAAAAGAACCTTTCTGCAATTCAGGCTGAGTACGATAAAAAAATTGAAGAATTTAAAGCTGCCGGTCAGGCTACAGATGCTGTTGCTCAGGATCAGGCTAAACAATTGCAACAAATACAAGAAAGATACGAAACTTATCTTCAAAACAGCGATAAGGAATTCTCTGATCTTCGTCAACAATTGTTAGCTCCCCTACAACAAAAAATGCAGGCGGCTATCAAAACAGTAGGAGACAAAAACGGATATACTTATATCCTGGAAGTCGGAGCTGCTCCTTATATTTCAACAAGTGCTGTAGATGCCGGTAAACTCGTAAAAGTAGAGTTGGGCATCAAGTAAGTAATATTGATATAATAATCTTACTATAATAAATAATAAGGGTGGCCTATGCAGATAGCCATCCTTTTTTTTCTAATCGTATATTACAATTATGAGTTTAAAGAAAATTCTATTCACGTTATTAGTTGCGGTAACTGTGTTTTCTTCGTGTAATCAGTCTTCTGATCTGAGTAATGCGATTCCGGCCGATGCAAGTTATGTTGTGCATATAAATACTAAATCTCTAATCGAAAAATCACAGTACGATATTTTCAGTAATCCTACTGTGAAACAAGGTATAAATATGTACAAGGTTATGCTTAAGGATGACTCTAAAATAAAGTTTCTGGATGATTTTCTGAAAGACGCCAATTCTTTAGGTCTAAATCTGAAGAATGAAACCTATATTTTTACGAATTATAAAGTATATGGTGTGGTTCTGGGGGTTAATGATGCAAAAAAAGTAAAAGATGCAATCTCAAATCTGGCTTCTGTTAAAGAAGAAACTATTGTAAAAGATGGTGATTTTTATCTGATATCTCCCGAGTCGGAAGTTTGTATTGCATGGAATAATTCTAAATTGATCTTACTTGCGGATATCCGTAAAACATATAACGATCCGGGTAAAGAGTCTCTGGATGTAGTCCAGATGTCGAAAGATTTATTGGTGCAAAGTGCCGATAAAAGTATCAACTCGAATAAATCGTATGTTGAATTTGCCAAAGACCAGAAAGATTTTTCTGCATTTATTACAATGCAGGGGCTTGATGAATTGGAATCGTTGAGCAGTTATCTTCCATATGGCGGATATATGGCTTTGAATCCTTTGAAAAAGGCGTTGTCGCAATTTGAAGGGGTATCTACCGGTGTGACTGCATCTTTTGAAAAAGGAGAACTGGTATTTAATAGCAAATATTACTTCACTACTCCCGAAGTAGAACAGAAGTTCAAAGAGTTTGCTTCAAAAATGTCAGGAACTATTAAAGGAGATCACTTAAAATATCTTGCAGCTGATCCTGTTATGTTATTTTCAACAAATATCAAAGGAGCCGGTATATACAGTTATATAGAAGAGTTGGGGCTGCTGAATAAGCTTGAATCTACAACCGAAGATATTTTGACTAAAGAGCAACTTGGTTCTTTGATTAAAGGATGTAATGGTGATGTGACTTTTGCTCTGACTTCTTTCAAAAAAGGACAGAATTCAACGAATGATACGGAAATTGATGAATTTGAAGTAAGCCAAAATACAACACCCGAATGTTTCTTTATGATGGATATTGAAAAACCGTCTGATGTTACGGATCTCATCAAAAAACAAATTACTGAAGGTGGACTCCAATGTGCTGATTTGGGTGATGGTAAATACTCAACTAAGATAGATGACAAAGTTACTTTGTATTTTGGTGTGAATAAGAATACATTTTTTGTAACTAATATCGAATCGGTATTTGCTTCTCTTAGTAACAGCAATCAGACTAACAGATATGCTGACCTGATTAAGGCTAAATCGGCTGTCCTTTATGGAGATTTGGGATTAATTAAAGATGCTCTTGGAGATACTCCCGATATGGCTGCTTATAAAAATATGCTTTCATTCCTGAGTAAATACGAATATACTGTTGATAATTCAAATTTTACAGGAAAAGGTAAACTTGAATTTGCTGATAAATCTCAAAACAGTTTGGCGGTTATCTGCAAGCAAATAGATGCGGCTATATCTCAATTGGGATCAATGTTTCAATAACCGGAATGGACAAGATCTATCTAAATAACACACTTCCTGATATTTTTTTATCGGATAATAAAATTTGTTCCGAAATCTGGAAACAGGATATCTGTTTTGAGCGTGGGCAATATTATCTGATTGAAGCTAATTCGGGAACAGGAAAAAGTTCTCTCTGTAGCTATTTGTATGGCTACAGAGACGACTATTCCGGCACTATCCAGTTCGACGACAGCAGTATCCGCAACAGGAAAGCGTCTTTTTGGGATGAAATAAGATGCAGACATCTGAGCCTTCTTTTTCAGGAACTCTGTTTATTTCCCGAACTGACAGCGATGGAGAATGTTCTGCTTAAGAACAACCTCACTCATCATAAGTCCGAGGCCGAAATAAATTATATGTTCGAACAATTGGGCGTCAGTGAAAAGAAAAATGCATTGGTAGGGAAAATGTCATGGGGGCAACAGCAAAGAGTCGCTCTGATACGTTCGTTGTGCCAGCCATTTGATTTTATTATACTCGATGAGCCCATTAGTCACCTCGATGATAAAAATGCCCGTATAATGGCTGATTTGCTCTCGAAAGAGGCACGGCTTCGCGATGCAGGTATTATCGCAACATCTATAGGTAAGCATTTACCTCTTGATTACACAAAAACTCTATCCTTATGAAATTAGTCTGGAAGCTGCTTCGTGAAAATATAAGCAAGGCTCAATTGATCGGTTTTGGTATAGCCAATCTGATAGGACTTATTATTGTGTTGCTGGCCATTCAGTTTTATTTAGATATCAGCCCTGTTTTTACCGAGAAGGATAAGTTGTTTAAGCGTGATTATGTGACGGTATCTAAACAAGTAGGACTTATAACCGGATTAACTGCTAAATCGAATGGATTTAACAGTGCAGAGATAGAAGACCTGAAGAAGCAGCCATTTGTAAAAGATGTAGGAGCATTTACTCCTTCTCAGTACAGTGTTTTCGCAGGCTTCAATAATCAGAATATGGGAGTAGGTTTTAATACCGAAATGTTTTTTGAAGCTGTTCCCGATAATTTTATTGATGTTAAATCGGAAGATTGGAAGTTTTCTCCGCTCGACACGAGTATTCCCATAATTCTGCCTAAAAATTACCTTGATCTGTATAATTTCGGCTTTGCAGAATCGAAATCAATGCCTAAGCTGACCGAAGGTCTTATAGGCATGATAAACCTTGATATTACTATTTTTACCAAACATAAAGAACCCAAAGAGATGAAAGGGCGTATTGTCGGTTTCTCGAACCGGATCAATACTATATTAGTCCCCGAATCTTTCATGAGTTGGGCGAATGAACACTATGGCAATAATACACAGGTACAGCCTGCCCGCCTGATCGTAGAGATCAGTAATGTGGCAGATCCTAATCTGGCTAATTATTTCAAAACAAAAGGTTATGAGATAAGCGGTGATAATACAACTGCCAGTAAAATGGCTTTCTTTCTGAAAATAATAGTAGGTATAGTTGTATCGGTAGGTATTGTTATATGTTTGTTGTCGTTTTTTGTTCTTGTTCTGAGTATATTTTTACTGCTTGAGAAGAATATGGGCAAATTAAAAACTCTCCGTTTGATAGGCTATACAAAATCGTATGTGGTGCGTCCTTATGAACTCTTAACAGTGATACTAAATGGCGTGATATTGGTTATATCATTGCTGATAGTGCTTGTTCTCAGAGGAAAGTACCTTGATGCCGTAAATAAAGTCTTATCGATTGGGGAAACTGTTTCCGCAGTATATATCGTAGGTTTGGGTATTCTGATCTTCGTCTTACTGTCTCTTCTGAATATATTTATTATCCGTCGTAAAGTTAAATAGGTCTTATATCTTTAAATGGTACCTGTTAAATGATTTACAGCCACTTCTTTCGCTTAAAATAGAAGAGGATAACGGCAACGGCAAATACCATGAGTCCTATCGAAAACTCATAACCAAACTTCCATGACAGTTCGGGCATAGAATCACCGAAGTTCATACCGTAGATACTGGCTATCAAAGTAGGCGGCATAAAGATTACGGAAATTACCGTAAACATTTTGATTATCTTATTTTGTTCGATATTAACAAAACCCAGAAAAGTATCCTGTAAGTAGTCCAGACGGTCGAAGCTGAAACGGATATGTTCAAGCAGCGAATTAATATCTTTAACAACAATAGTCAGTTTACTGTGTAACTCGTAAGGAATAAGCTCACTTTTCAGCATGTTAGATACAGCACGTTGTTTTTCTATTATATTTTCCCGAAGGAGCATAGTCTTTTCCTGTAAGTCTTTTATTTCCATCAGAAGCTCGGCATCAGCTGCTTCGTCCATGGTAAGGCTATTACTCAAAGTGGTTATTTTCTGAGTCATTTCCTCTATCATATCGGCATCTACTTCTACGCGGGTTTCAAGCAGGGCAACAAATACATGGTATCCGGTGGGATAATTCTTCGGACTTGCAGATATCTTCTTTACAGTCTCCTGAAAAGAGGTCAGATCTTCGTCACGAACAGTTATCAGTATATTGTTTTTCAGAATAAACGAGACGGGTTCACGCTCAAAATTAAGACGAAGGAAATTGAAGTTTACTACAAGCGAATCGCTCGTTTCCATATAACGAGACGACATCTCGATCTCGATCATCTCTTCCTCTTCCTGTATATATATCTTCAGGTAGTCTTCGAGCTCGTTTTCGATTTCTTCATCCACATTATTTAAGTCGATCCATAAGAAATTCTTGATCGGATTCGTTTTCAAGAATTCTATACTGCGGCTTATACGAATCACATTGTCTTTGTGATAAAATAGTCTCACTTCTGACATAACGCTCTGTTTTTCTTCGTTATTTTATTCCTTTCTTCTTATCCCTGCGTTTTCAGAACCGGTAGGCATGTGCTTTTGCGTAAGGTTGGTAAGATATACAAACTCTTCCACCGATAATTGTTCGGGTCTTTTATCGAATATTGAGTCAGAGTATACTTCATTATCTTTACCCAGCATAGGTTTCATCGAATTACGCAACGTTTTTCTCCGTTGGTTGAATGATGTTTTTATAACTGTTTTAAACAGCTTTTCATCACAATCGAGCGAAGTCCTGCTGTTTCTTACCAGTTTTATGACAGCCGATTTCACTTTCGGAGGCGGATTGAATACAGTTTCACTTACTGTAAACAAATACTCAATATCATACCAAGCTTGTAAAAGGACACTGAGTATTCCGTATGCCTTTTTTCCCGGTTTTGACGCAATCCGTTCTGCTACTTCTTTTTGGAGCATTCCGGAACAGCATGGAATATGATCTTTATAATCAAGTACCTTGAAAAATATCTGAGAAGATATATTGTAAGGATAGTTACCTATTACAGTGAACTTATCAGGACATATATCGGTAAGGTTTAATTTCAGAAAATCGCCTTCGATAATCTTTCTGTTCAGACCCGGAAAATGTTCTTGCAGATAAGGCACAGATTCGCGGTCAAGTTCAACGACTGTGAGGTCGATGTTTTTTTCCAGAATAAATTGAGTGAGCACACCCATGCCCGGACCGACCTCGATTGCAGGAATCTCGCTGAAATCATCTAACGTATCAGCAATTCGCTTAGCAATTTGTAAGTCTGTCAAGAAATGTTGACCAAGAAATTTTTTCGGTGTTACTGCTCCCATTTACTATTAATTAAAATATCGTTATCTTTGTGCGGTGCAAAGTTAATCAATTTATCCTATAGATAAGTGAAATAAGGTATTCGACACAGTATTTTTTGAGTAGCCTTAGAGTATTGCGTTTTGTATAACAAAAGAGTTTTCTTATTCTAAAATAACAGTAGATGGATAATAATACCATTCAGACGGAAGAGACGGAAAAAAAACAATCACTGATATCTCAGATTCTTAAAATAATCATACCCTTGGCTCTAGGCGTACTTATCCTTTGGTTTTTATATAGGGATACTGATTTCGATAAGATGTGGGTAACTATAAAGGATGCTAATTGGGGGATACTTGCCCTTTCTTTGATATTCGGACCTTTGGGTAATATAATACGGGGTGTACGCTGGAAGATGCTGATAGAACCCTTAGGTTATAATCCGTCAAAACGGAGTCTTATTTATTCCGTTCTCGGAAGTTATGCGGTAAATATCGCTATTCCCCGTGGAGGAGAAGTCTGGAGATGTGCCATGGTTGCTAAAGGAGAGAAAATTCCTTTTACCAAATTGATCGGTTCGATGTTGCTCGACCGTGTATCCGATACCTGTACTGTAGCATGCATTATTTTACTGGCATGTTGTTTCAATGTGGATGTTTTTCTGTCTTATATCAGAGATAATCAGGCATTATCGGCTACTATTCAGAATTTGTATTCTTCTCCTTGGATAATAGGAGGAGTTATTGTTGCTGCCATCTTTATCGGACTGATATTTACGGTATTCAAAGAGAATAAGATTGTGAAAAAGGTTCTGAGTATTATTCTCGGATTGTTGAATGACATGAAAACCATTTTCAAGATGAAGCATAAAGGTCGTTTCCTGTTATATACTATTGGAATCTGGGTTTCTTATTTTCTGTATTTTTATATTACATTCTACGCATTTGATTTTACCCGTCATTTGGGTATAACTGCAGCCTTGATTGCTTTTGCTCTGAGTAGTTTGAGTATGGCCATTCCTACTAATGGCGGGATAGGAGTCTGGCATGCGGCTGTGGTGTTATCATTGGGCTTGTATGGTGTGACCAAAGAATCGGGAGAAGCATTTGCATTTGTAGTATTTGCCGTACAAAATCTGTGGATTGTGATTATCGGGCTGTTCAGTATGTTTGCTTTGTCGTTAAAGCCTTCTACAAAATAAGGCTTATTTACCCAATAATCCTTTCGTTACGTTCCATCTGAATTGCAGCAGTCTGAATCCTTTTGATGGCTGTAAGCCTAAAGTATAACCAGCGAATAAGACTACCGATGCTCCCCATTTGATGCCTTCGGATAATAAACGGTTCCGAAATTCTTTTTCTGAGACAGCCTTTGTGCGTATACGCTCGCTTTTTCCTATCGAATAGGTGAGTTTATGGAAAAACTCATCGGTCATTTTATTTGGCGGTATGTGATGATATATGGGTATATCGGGTAGATAATAACAGACAATATTGTTATTCTTGAGTCGATTGAACATATCTTTATCTTCGGCTCCGATCAATGATGTGCCTTTGCGCCCCAACTCGGTATTATAGTTCCCATACCGTTCATATAATTCTTTCTTTATAATTGTATGTCCTGTTCCCGGATAATTTTTAGCTTCGAGAATCTTAACCTCTTTTCCCTGATCAAAATAACCGCCTATCAGTCTTTGTGTAAAACGAGACATCCATTTAGGTTCGGGTATTTCATAAACGGGAATAACGGGAGTTCCGCATAATACAGCTTCGGGATAAGTTCTTAGGTGATTATCGAGCCTTTCGAGATGTTCGGGGATAATTGTTTCATCATCATCGACAAAGATCAGATATTCTCCCTGAGCTTCTTTAATCCCCCTGTTCAGGGCAAACGATAGTCCCTGATTCATTTCTTTGAAATACCTGAAATTTTTGTTTGGGTATTCTGCTCTGAATTCTTTACAGATACTAGCGGTATTATCCGTGCTGTTATTATCTATGACGATGATTTCGTAATTATTATCAGGATATTTCTGATCGCAGACCGATTGTAAGGTCTGTCCGATATATTTGTCCCGGTTGTATGTACAGGTAATAAATGAAAATCTCATTAGTATGATATTCCTTAATTACTTAATTCTGTCTTTTCTGATAAAAGCAGATGCAATTCCTCCAATCAATAACAACAGCAATGCCGCAGTACTTATTGAAGCCACAGTACGAGCTGTATTGTATTTGTGAGGAACGAATTTGAATTCTATCTCATGTTCTCCTGCCGGAACACGTATTGCTCTTAATGTCCAGTCGGCACAGTATACGGGGGTTTCTTTTCCATCTACATAAGCTTCCCAACCATTTTGGTAATATATCTCCGACATAACGGCCAGTTGCTCGGTTTTAGCCGAAGATTTGTATTTAAGCAGGTTTGGCTTGTATTCAGTCAGCTCGATACGTGCAGTAGAGTCCGGCACTATTTTAAAGCCCGACAAATCAGCCTCGAATTTTTTATTCAGCACAGCTGTTTTCAGGGGATCAATCGTGTTGATAGATTCGATTTCTTTGTCTGCATTATCAACGAATGTATAATCTTCGACAAACCAAGCATTTCCCATTGCATACGGATTTTGTAATGGTGGTTGTTCCGGATGGAAGATAATATATTTAGCATTCAGCATATTCAAAGCTGTGTTCGCTTTAAAAGTACTGGTGATGCTGTCGATATTCTGAGAATCGAAAGACTTAATGATACGGTTGATCTCCGGTTGAAGGCGGTAATCTATCAACTCCTGATAACGTTTCAGTTTTGCCGCATGGTATCCTCCGATCGACTTATGGTAATATGATGTTTTGGTTTCGTTAAACGGATTATTCAGATTCAACACACGGTATGATACACTTTTGTCTTGTAATATCGCATGATCTACCGCTGTTTGCGGAAAAGGCTGATTGGTATTATAAGCCAGTTTGCTTTGGAATTTATCGTTATCCAGATATCTTTTGTCTACATTCCATAAGTCTATCAGAACTAATACGATAAGGCCTAGTGTAGCATAAAAAGCAACTTGTTGTTTATTACCCTTCATTTTAAGAGTAGCCAATAGAGTTGCGCCTGCTAATAAGATAAAGAAGAATGATCGTATGGCATCCGACGATAACAAGTCTTTACGATCGGCTATCAAGGCTGTGTAATACCAGTCCGGAACCTGAGTCATCCATTGCTGGTCGTTTTCAGAAGAGAATGATAGCCCGAAAATTCCGGGAGCAATCCAGAGCAGTAGGCTTATTCCGGCTGTAATACCAAATGAAATACATAACGATTGCTGTAATTTTTTCTTCTCCTCCGTTTCTTCCAGAAACTCTTTGAGTCCCCATACCGCAACGATTATCATAGTGAGAGCCGGTATGACTAATGCCGTTGAAACAGCCCTGAACTTGTTGTACATAGGGAAATGGTAAAAGAACCAATCGTTGAAGCCTTCGAAATTATGTCCCCATGACAAGAATATGAAAAATATGGTTGAAGCAAGCAGTACCCATTTGATTGGGCTTTTGATAACGAACATACCTAATACGAATAAGAAGCATATGATGGCTCCGAAATACACAGGACCCGATGTAAAAGGTTGGTCTCCCCAGTATGTCTGAGCCTGAATTCCTTTTGCTTCTAATTGAGCTTGAGGTGCGTTGGTTTGGATGGCTTTATATAGATTAGAATTTGGAGATAACCATCCTCCCGAAGCTCCGCCGTTTATATCCGGAACGAGCAATGATAGAGTTTCTGCTTTTCCATAACTCCACGCAAAAGCATAATCCTTATCGAGACCCGATGATTGTTTTTCGCTGTTTGTAGGCTTCGATAATTCCGATTGCCCGCGGGTACTCTCTTTCGACATCTCATAATTTGCATAGATATTTCCCAGATTACATAAGACAGCAATGATAACACCTGCCGCCAAAGCTCCTGTGGCTTTTGCAAACCCTGCCAAGTTCTTTTTTATAATATCATTAATCAATAATCCGATATATAAAAAGGCACAGAGAATTGCTGTATAGTATGTCACTTGCAGGTGATTATTTTTGATTTGCAGAGCAAGTCCAAGCCCCATCAAAAGACCATTCAGCAAGTACTTCCTTTTGAATGCCGCAGCCATGCCCGCAATAACCAATGGCATATAAGCTATACACCAGGCTTTGGTAACGTGTCCTGCATCGAGTATAATAATATTGTAAGATGAAAGAGAATATGCTATTGCTCCTAAAACCGCAGGTAAGAAACCAACGCCCATGATACAAAAGAGGATGTAAGCCATCAGCATACCTGTAAATACAGCTCCTGCACTACTGCTGCCTAAGGCTTTGACCGGCATTTCCAGATAATCCAGAAAGTTAGGAGATCCGCCCCAGACCCCGATTTGATACGCCGGCATCCCGGAAAACATCGATCCTGTCCATGCTGATGACTCGCCTTCGTTATAGTAGTAGTCACTCAGTTCTTTAGACATTCCTTTGTATTGCTGAACATCACTTTGAGGTAGGACTTTACCTTCGAGCATAGGACTGAAATAGACAAATGTTACAGCTAAAAAGCACACGATTGCAAATACATGAGGCAATATTTGCTGCATAGCCGTTTTCTTTTGTTGTATCATATTTTTCCGGAGTTATGGTTTTATTAAGGTCTCAGACCTATTAAATATCTTCTTACATTAATTATTTCTTCTTCAGGATATAAACAAGAGAACTGTTTTTATTCAAATTAAACAGGCTTTGCAGAAAGAACCACCCACCTTTAAACAGTCCCGAAATTGAAGAAGTCTTCGATCCGTTGTTCTTTTCGCTTAACATCGAAATGTAGAATGGATCAAATGGCATGCCTTTAGTTCTTATCAATTCGAAGTTATGTTTGTTTGCGAAAAGTTCAAAATCCGCAGGCGAGAAGTGCCATAAATGGCGGGGAACATCGTATGCAGCCCAATTCTCTTTATAATAGCAAGCATCCGCAGACTCTTTGTTCGGAAGGGCAATAAATAAGGTTCCGTTATCTTTGAGTATACGGTGGAGGCTCTCCATTGTTTCATTCAGCTTTTCGAGATGTTCCAATACATGCCAAAGGGTGATAACGTCTTTGGTGTTTGCTGGTATATCGAAGAGATAATCCGAATCCTGAATGTTCAGACCGAATTTATCATGAGCATAAATACGTGTCTGTTCCGATTTTTCGATTCCGGTTACGACCCATTTCTTTTGGCGCATCGCATTCAGGAAATATCCTGTTCCGCAGCCTATATCTAGCAGGGTTCCTGTGGATGCCGGAGCATACTTGGATACAAATCCGGTCTTAGACCGCAGAGCTATCTTTCTTGCCTGATGATATAATGAATTGATTATGCCCTTATGTGAATCGGTATGTGATATGTATTCGGGAGCATCGTAGTAGATTCCTATTTCGGATTCGGCCGGGAAATCCTGAGTAAAAGCAAATCCGCATTCGGGGCATTTAAATACTGAAAATACCTCATTTGTTGCCAAATGATCTTTACATTCAAACATCCCGGAACATTTTCTGTTCGCACAAACCGGACAAAACTCAATATGTATTGTGTTCATCAGCTACAGGTAAAATAAACTCTTCAAAAAACGTGTAATAATCGGATAGACAGTCTATCCATCTCTATTGTATTTATGTATCCCGCAAAGGTACTAAAATACCGTAACAAAACAATTTGTGCTTAAGAGAATAGGGTGTGCGTTAAATATTTTTCAGATAGTATAAATCGCAAGTCCTGTTTTTTTTCTGCATTTGTCTCTGTTCCTTTTGCCTTCTTGCGGGTATCATATCCTTTATTAGTTAGTTTTTCGTTTTTTTTGCTTTTCCTTTATCATTAAATGCTTAGTTTTGCAAGTTGAATGCATAAGGCTGTTTCATTTTTAAGGTCTCAGGCCTATTTGTTAACTTGCCAAGCATAAAAGCAACAGTTAGTTATCATTTTAGAAATGTGTCATCAAATGCGTGCTGTTATTTATTAATGAAGAAGGTTCATTTCTGTATATACACATTTGTTTTTCTGTTATTTTCATCACCATTTTGGGGTTCCCAATTGTCTAGAAGTGCTGGAAACAATAGGAGCGGTTTGCTCTTATCTGACTCTGTTGTTGCTGATTCTGCAAAAAAACAGTTGACTCCTGTCGGCAATGTAAAGGCAGATTCTTTAGCTCAGGACTCAACCGCTCAGGATTCTGTTCCCAAGAAAGCGGCTTTGGATGCTCCGGTTGATTATACGGCAAATGACTCTATCGTGTTCTCATCGGGCAATATGGGATATTTGTATGGAGACAGTAAGGTCGATTATCAGACCATGTCTATCAAAGCCGAAAATATTTCGATGAGCATGGACAGCAGTATTGTACATGCAACATATGGACTTGATTCTATCGGTAAGGAGTTCGGTTATCCTGTTTTCTCTGATAACGGTACCGAATACGAAATGAAAAACGTAAGCTATAATTTCAAATCGAAGAAAGGATATATCCGTCATGTAATCACGCAGCAGGGCGAAGGATATATCGTAGCGGACAAAGCAAAGAAAAATCCCGATGACACATTTTTTATGTGTGACGGAAAATATACTACTTGTGACGATCATGAGCATCCTCACTTTTATATGATGCTCACCAAAGCTAAGGTTCGTCCAAAGAAGAATGTTATTACCGGACCCGCTTATCTAGTGATAGAGGATCTGCCGTTGCCGTTGGCAATCCCTTTCGGGTTCTTCCCTTTCTCTGAAAAGTATTCATCGGGTATTATCATGCCTTCTTATGGTGATGATATGGACAGGGGTTTTAACCTGAGGGACGGAGGATACTATTTTGCTATAAATGATAATTATGATCTGGCTCTTACCGGAGAAGTTTATACCAAAGGCTCATGGGGTATTTCGGCTCGTTCGAACTACAAATACCGATATCGTAGAAGCGGCTCTTTTAACTTGAGCTACCTGTACACAAAGATCGGAGACAAGGATATACCCGAATCATTTAGTGAATCAAAAGATTTAAGCCTGAACTGGACACATTCTCAGGATCCTAAAGCTAATATGTACCGGACATTGTCGGCTAGTGTAAGTTATCAGACTTCGACGTATAGCCGTAATAGTCTGAATCAGATTGCTAATATGGAAACCAACTCGACGCGGAGTTCAACTGTAACCCTTACTCAGACTTTCCCTGATTCGCCTTTCTCTATATCGCTCAATGCTACAGCAAACCAAAATGCACAAGATTCTTCGGTGTCTCTGACATTACCTGATTTGACAGTTACTATGTCTCGTATATACCCATTTAAACGGAAGATGGCAGCGGGTGCAGAGAAATGGTATGAAAAAGTTTCTTTGGATTATTCGTTCCAATTCAAAAACAGTATTTCTACAAAAGATGATAAGCTGCTGAAATCGAATCTGGTCAAAGACTGGCAGAATGCAGCTAAACACAGGGTGAGCGCAGGGGCAACATTTAACTTGTTCAATTATTTGAATATTTCTCCTAATTTGACGTATAACGAGCGATGGTATACCCGAAAGGTGTCGAAAGCATGGGATCCTGCATCGAATAAAATGGTTGCTGCTGATACCACGTATGGTTTTAACCGTGTATATGATTTCAGCTACTCGATAAGCCTTCAAACAAAATTGTATGGTTTTTATGAACCGGTTTTTAAAATAGGAAAATTACAAAAGATCAGACACGTGTTTACACCGTCTATCAGTTATAGCGGTAGTCCCGATTTTAGTCAGTCTCGTTACGGAGCCTACGTGGGATATAGTTATTACAATGCGGACGGAGAGCTTGTTCAAAATAAATATTCTCCATACGAAGGCGGAATATTCGGATATCCTTCTTCCGGAAAACAGGGGAATATTAACTTCAGTTTCGATAATAATATCGAAATGAAAGTGGCTACAGATAACGATTCTACTAAAATAATCAGTCTTATCGATAATTTGGGAATCAGCTTTAGTTATAATATGGCTGCCGATAAGTATAAGTGGAGCGATATCGTCACTAATACCCGTTTGAAACTCAGTAAAAATCTTACAGTAAATATTAACGCGGTATTTGACCCGTATGTATATGGGTTGGATTCTAAAAATACTCCGGTAAAACTTGATCAGCTGCGTATTTCGAAATATGGAACGATAGGACGCTTGAAAAGTACAGGATATTCAATCTCTCCTTCGATAAATCAGGACACATTTAAAAAATGGTTTGGAAAGGGAGGCGATAAAGATTCTAAAGGAAAAAAAGAACCTCGTCCGGGAGATGAAAATCTGGATGAGAACACAGAAGATACGGAAGAAACAGGACCAAGACAAAGCCTGTTCAGCAAGAAAAAAGAATCCGGAACTTATGATGATGACGGTTATCAGAGAAATGAAATCAAATGGAACCTGTCATTCAGCTACAGTATGAATTATGGTTATGGTGATTTTGACTATGAGAAACTTGAATATAAAGGAAAAATCAGACAAAATCTGAGTTTTAACGGTTCTATACAGCCAACCAAGAACTGGAACTTCTCATTTACATCGGCATATGATTTCGATGCAAAAAAGGTAACTTATATGAACTGTAACATCAGTCGTAACTTACACTGTTGGAATATATCGGCATCATTAGTTCCTTTCGGGGATTACACATCTTATTTTGTAACACTGAGAGTAAATTCTTCTATGTTGCAGGATCTTAAATACGAAAAAAGAGGACGTAAAACAAGTTATGATCCCGCATGGGATTGATAAAAGGGGATTAGATATTTCAAATCTGAGGTCTTATGCTTAGGCGATAAAACGACCAAGGACTGTTATAAACAAAAGTATATCATTAAATACTTTCTTTTACTTAGAACCATTCATGAAGATTTTATTGCTGGGTGAATATAGCGGATTGCATTTGACTTTAGCAGAGGCTCTTAAGATTCTGGGACACGAAGTGGTTCTGGCATCTGATGGAGATGGTTTTAAAAACTATTACAGGGATATTGATTTGTATCGGCGGAGTTCGGGCTTATTCGATACAGCTGATAGTTTTGGGCGTGTTGTGGCTAACCTTCTCAATTTCAGAGGATATGACATTGTTCAGTTGATCAATCCTTGTTTTACTACACAGAATATTCATGTCAATATACACTTATACCGATATCTGAAACGCAATAACGGAAAGGTCTTTTTAGGAGCTTTCGGAGATGATTACTTTTGGTTGAAGGCGTGTCTCGATAAAAAGTTCCGGTATTCGGAATTTAATATCGGAAACAAAGAAAATGATCTGGACTATAATCGTAAAGTTAAATACAACTGGCTGCATACTAAACGCAAAGAAGCGAATATAGAAATGGCCGAAACGTCGGATGGTATTGTGGCGTGTCTATACGAATATTTCGCCGCCTATGAGGACGAATATGCGGATAAACTTGCTTACATACCATTACCTGTAAATACCGGCTCTATCAAATACAGCAGCATTGATATACAGGATAAAATAAACTTCTTTATAGGTATAAATAAAGCCCGAAGCGAATTTAAGGGTACAGATTTATTGTCAGAAGCTTTGACGCACCTGCAACGTACATATCCCGATGATGTAGCGATATTTAAAGCCGAATCTGTTACTTATTCCCGTTATCTGGAGCTGATAAATAATGCTCATGTGGTGCTCGACCAGATATATTCGTATTCGCCTGCAGTAAATGGATTATTGACTATGGGTTTGGGTAAGGTGCTAGTCAGTGGGGGTGAACCCGAAATGTACAGATTGCTGAATGAAACGGACAACTATCCCATTGTAAATATATATCCTACGGAAGATAGTATTTACGGCAATCTCGAATCTTTGATACTGAATAAATCAACCTTATCGGACAGGGGGATGGCAAGCCGTTCTTTTGTAGAAAAGCATCACGATTATATCAAAGTAGCCCGTCAGTATCTTGATTTTTGGAACAGCAAGTAATATGCTAGGGTTGCATAC
The DNA here is from genome assembly GCF_000426485.1 of Indolivaga capnocytophagoides DSM 22835. GTDB lineage: Bacteria > Bacteroidota > Bacteroidia > Bacteroidales > Dysgonomonadaceae > Dysgonomonas_A > Dysgonomonas_A capnocytophagoides. Next base: position 40,394 of record NZ_AUFL01000021.1, on the reverse strand, counting down.
CAATTGGTTCTATGTGGTAACCCATGAGGCTTAATTTGTTTAGCAAGCCGTCTTCTCCTACCAGATGCAAACAGCCAACAGCTATAAAGGAGGTTTTGTCTTCCATGATTCTAGGTAATTTCTCCAGCCAGTCGTCGTTTCTGTTTTTGTATATTATTTCTCTTTCTTCGGGACCTGAAGAACAATCGGAATCTTCATTCATTAATCGTTCCAGATCAATAAGGTCTCCGTTTTGATAGCTTTGGTCTAATTCTTTCATTTCTTTTTCAATCGTCTGACTCGAAATAACGCATAGTAGTTCGTTTATCTGATCATTAAGTGATTTGGAGTAGAAAAGATATTGTATTTGTTGGTCAAGAGTTTCCAGAGCAACAACCTCTTTGCTATTTGTACGTGCATACTCCTGAAAGTAATTATCCATATTTTCCGAATATGAGCCTCCATCCGATATTTTATTGTAGAGGTTTACGGTGTACATTGTCAGGATTGTAACAGGGCTGATATTTTCGACCTGAGAGATCCTTATTTTTAGGTCTTGTTGTAAGACAGAGTCCAGCTTATTGTAATCAGTTTTATCAAGAAGTTGGCTATAGGTTTTTCCTTCAGGCAGTAAAGATGCTTTGCGGACGGCCGATAGATCAAGAGTAGCTTCATTCATATCTATTTCGCCGACAACTTGTTGACATGAATTGAGAATGTCGTCCAGTCCGTCTATTCTGCTAAGAAAGGCTTTAGATAAAATATGATTTGTTCCGAATATATATGAACTTTCGGTCAACCCGTTTCCTGATACCTTCCAGAGTACACTGCCTGTAAACTGATGGGTTTGTGCGAACATGCACGAACATGATCCTATAAGATAAAGGGCAAGTATTATTTGTATTTGTCTGAATTGTTTCATGGGGGATCAATTATCTTTTTCAAAATCTTGTATTTCCATTATCGATTCTTCGATCTTTCTGATTTGTTTCCTGTAGAATTTTTTGTAAACAAGCCACATTAAAGCCAGCATTATAACAAACCAGACGCTTACAATAATATATATAAGGTATCTTTTTTCATCGGGGATAGAGCCCGACAACGGATAAAAGAAGGAGATCATAAATACAGAGATAAAAAGAAGTGAGACAAAGACCTCAATATTTATACATAGCTTATACCTGCAAATGTACTTATAACTCATAATGATAGAATTGTTTTTGAGGTCTACCTTTTTCAGTATCAGTATTTTGTATAATTGCCATAGAAAACCCAGTATACAGAAAGACATTAGGAAATACTGCGAAAACTTCGAATATTGAAAAAGAATGAAAAATTTATTATGTATAAATGGAGTTATTATCAGCGGAAGAAAGATAATTGCTCCTATCAGTTCCCATATATATAGCTTGTAGAGAGCAGTCTTACCCTTACCTTTTAGTATAGAGAGTATCTTATCATCGGATACCGATGGTAATTCTATCTGATTCTCATTCCATACTTTTTTTAAATTATCCAGATCCATAAAAATGGTATTTTTTGGTAAAATGCTATAGCACTATTCGTTTGACATTTTTTTTAGTTTATCCTTTATACGGTTCAGCTTTGTAGCCACATTGGTCACGGTAAGACCGGTAATTTCGGCGATCTCTCTATACGGTTTCTCATCCAGATAAAGTAGAACCAGAGCCTTTTCTATCTTTCCCAGCTTGTTTATCAGTCTGTATAATTCTTTGATATTGTCATCTTCGTCGGGAATATCCGAAATATCGATAACCAGATCGGTATAAGAAATAGAACGTTTGCTTCTGCGGAAAAACGTAATACATGTGTTCAAAGAGATCCTGTATATCCAGGTCGAGACTTTGCTTTCTCCTCTGAATGAAGGATAGGCTTTCCATAGATTCAGAACAACCTCCTGATACAGATCGCTGACACTCTGGTCGATATCCGCATAAAAGGAGACGACTTTGTAGATGATACGCTCGTTATGTCGTACCATATCCATAAAGTCCTTTTCCAAATCCTGATTGTACATTTCCTATTGTAAGGTCTGAGACCTTTTTTATTGGCTATTGTTTTTAAACTGTGATATTACTTACTCTTGTATAATAAGTCGTAGAGTTGTGTTTATAAGTCACACTTTGTAGTCAAAAATAATAATATTTTATAAATAAAATAGCTGAAAATACATTGATGGCAGGTATTGGCCTATATTTAATGTATTTGTTTACAGTATATTGGAAATAATGTATATCTTTGTCGGCGTTCAGTATAGCAACTCTCCCTTATGGATATGCCTAATCCATCCAAATAATGAGTTTTCATAAAAAATGCTAGTTATTTGTTTTTTTAAGGAAAAAAAAAGCTATATATTTGCAGTCCAAAAAATTAGTAATTAACAATAAAAGGAAATACAAAAATGACAAAAGCAGATATCGTTAACGAAATCGCAAAAAACACAGGTATTGACAAAGCAACCGTGTTAACAGCTGTAGAATCTTTCATGGAAGTAGTAAAGGATTCTCTTAGCAAAAGCGAAAACGTTTACCTTAGAGGTTTTGGTAGCTTCGTGGTGAAAAAACGTGCACAAAAAACAGCTCGTAACATTTCAAAAAATACGACAATCATCATTCCAGAGCACAACATTCCTTCTTTCAAGCCCGCTAAAGTTTTTGTCAATCAAGTTAAGAAATAACTGAGTATTAATTTATAAAAACTATAGATCATGCCAAGTGGTAAGAAAAGAAAAAGACATAAAATGTCTACGCATAAGCGTAAAAAAAGATTAAGAAAGAATAGACATAAAAAGAAAAAATAAATTCTTCTGAATCTTATTTAAAGAATTACAAGAACAAACTTAAAGGTTATAGAATGGTTTAAGTTTGTTCTTTGTGCATCTGATAGGAATAACTCCTATGACAGGAGTTGTTGGAAACACAAATACACAGTAGTATAAAATGAATAGCGAACTTGTAGTTGATGTTCAGCCGCAAGAAATCTCTATTGCTGTACTGGAGGATAAGAAATTAGTAGAACTTCAGAAAGAAGCAAGAGATGTTTCGTATGCGGTTGGCAACATTTATGCCGGCAGGGTTAAAAAACTGATGCCGGGGTTGAATGCTGCATTTATAGATATCGGATACAAGAAGGATGCTTTTCTTCACTACTTAGACCTGGGACCTCAGTTCAGATCTGTAGATAAATTCTACAAGCAGGCATTGGGGGATAAAAAGAAATTTCCGCAAGTGTCGAAGATGACACTGGAAAAAGATATCGATAAAGACGGAAGTATAAGCGATATACTGAAAGTGGGACAGGAAATATTGGTGCAGGTGGCTAAAGAGCCGATCTCGACCAAAGGTCCCCGGCTTACATCCGAATTATCATTTGCAGGACGGTTTCTCGTGGTAATACCGTTTAATGATAAAGTATCGATATCGCAAAAAATAAAATCGAAAGAAGAGAGAGCGCGTCTCCGCCAGTTAATTCAAAGTATAAAGCCAAAAAACTTTGGGGTAATAGTCCGCACCGTTGCAGAGGGGAAGAAAGTCGTTGAATTGGATAACGAACTGAAAACTCTGGTAAAACGCTGGGAAGAGAATTTACCCAAAATACAAAAAGACAAACTGCCTACTCTGGTTTATGAAGAGACAGGCCGTATCGTAGGGCTATTGCGAGATGTATTTAATTCATCGTTTCATGATATCCACGTAAACGATAAAGAGGTTTGCAGCCAAATTAAGGACTATATAAGTATTATAGCTCCTGAAAAGAAAGATATTGTAAAGCTTTATACAGGCGATCTTCCTACATTCGATCATTTTGCTGTCACTAAACAAATGAAAGCTCTTTTCGGTAAAACCGTTACTTTCCGTAACGGGGCTTATCTGATTATAGAGCATACCGAGGCTTTACATGTTATTGATGTCAATAGCGGAAACCGAGCCAAAGTAAAAGAAGCCGGACAGGAAAACAATGCATTCGAAGTAAATTCGGCAGCCGCCGAAGAGATTGCAAGGCAACTGCGCCTGCGTGATCTGGGAGGAATTATCGTAATCGATTTTATAGATATGTCGGAAGGTGAACACCGCAGCAAGCTGGTGGCACGAATGCAGGAGCTGATGGCCAGCGACAGAGCCAAACACAATATATTGCCGTTGAGCAAATTCGGGTTGATGCAGATTACCCGTCAACGGGTACGTCCCGAGATGGTGGTTGATACCACTGAAACATGCCCGACATGTTTCGGAAAAGGAGAAATCAAACCATCTATCCTGTTTACCGACTCACTCAGATCTAAAATCAGCTATTTGGTAAATAAGCTGGAAGTGAAAAAATTTACCCTTCATGTACATCCGTATATCGCAGCATATATTAACCAGGGATTCCCATCCCAAAAATGGAAATGGAAATGGCGGTACGGATTCGGTTTTAAAATAATTCCTGATCAAAGCCTGGCTTTTCTCGAGGCTCATTTTTATGGAGCAGATAAGGAAGAGATAGACTTGAAGCAGGAAATCGAATTGAAATAATAGAAAAACGGATGTAATTTTAATATTGCATCCGTTTTTTAGGTCTCAGGACTTTTTGTTGTAGGGCAAACACATGAAATTAGAACTGATTATTTGAGGCCTGTAGGGCCTTTTTTTCTATTATTACCCATTGACTGCCGAGTGTTTTTATCTATACTTAAAAAACACATTCGATTATGGCAAAGTACACAGAAGATTTAGGAAAGAAGATTGCTGATGCAATCGAACAAGACGAGTATACATTGGGGGAAATCTGCATGATGCACAACATCAGCCGTAAAACATTTTATCAGTGGGCACGGAATCATTCCGATTTTAAGGAAATGATAGATGATGCCCGTGCGGGACGTGACGAACGTTTGGCTCAAAAAGCACGAAAAATACTCAAGCAGAGATTAGAGCATGGCTATACCGTAACTACAACCCGATATAAATATGCCGTAGATGATTACGGCGAAATATACCTGACCGGAAAAACAGTGACGATGAAAGAATATTCCGCAGACGAAAAAACGCTGAAAATGGCAATGGCAAAAGAAGGTGAAATAGAAGAAAAAGTAGAGAATATGCCGAGCCCCTGGGAGATCACAGTACTTAACCCGGAAACAGCGGATCAGATTGAATTACTCCGTTTCTCCGGAACCGAAGAAGAAAAAAGAGAAAGGTGCCAGCAAATCGAGCGGAAGTATGCAGCAGCAGGACAGAAATCGGCTACTGATGCTTATGATCCCTCATTGGACAGTCGATATAATGAGGTAATAAAATGACAATGAAAAATATGCAGATTCGGTGTGACCTTTGTTACCTTTTATGATCGGTTGTTTTCTGTTCACTGATTTTTAAGCACTCACAAACTTTATCAACAGGAAATATTGTTTTAAGACTTTTTCGGAGGGTTATTTTAAACAAAATCTCTTTCTTTGTACATCATGAATGATGCTGTATTAGAGAAACTTAAAGTTTTAGCAGAGTCGGCTAAATACGATGTTTCGTGCTCCTCCAGTGGTACCGTCCGTAAGAATAAGGCGGGTACTTTGGGTAACACGGTAGGGGGCATGGGTATTTGTCATAGCTTTACAGAAGACGGACGTTGCGTTTCGCTGCTAAAGATTATGTTGACTAATAACTGTATCTATGACTGCGCATACTGTATAAACCGCAGGAGCAACGATATACGACGGGCGACTTTTACGGTAAATGAGTTGGTGGAACTGACTATCGAGTTTTACCGCCGTAATTATATCGAAGGGTTGTTTCTCAGCTCCGGTGTTATCAGTAATCCCGATTATACCATGGAGCGTATGGTGCGTGCTATAAAGGAATTGAGGGTTGTTCATCGCTTCAATGGCTACATCCACATGAAAAGTATCCCCGGAGCCAGTCAGGAACTGGTAAACGAGGCGGGATTGTATGCCGATCGTATGAGTGTAAACCTCGAAATACCTACCGAGCAGAATCTGAAACTGCTTGCTCCGGAGAAAGACCACATCAGTGTTTTTCAACCGATGAGGTTTATACAGCAGGGAATGCTTCAGAGTATTGAAGACCGCAAACGGATGAGATCTGCACCCCGATTTGTTCCTGCCGGACAAAGTACACAGATGATTGTAGGAGCCACCAGCGAAACGGATAAGGATATTCTCCGTCTGTCGTCGCTTTTGTACAAACGGCCAAGTATGCGGCGTGTGTATTATTCGGGATTTATACCTGTCAATAGTTACGATAAACGGCTTCCTGTATTGACGAGTGCTCCTTTGGTGAGGGAGAATCGTCTGTATCAGGCCGATTGGCTGATGCGTTTTTATGAATTTAGGGCTGATGAGATTGTTGATGACCGTTTTCCTAATCTTGATCTTGAAATTGACCCGAAGCTGGCATGGGCATTACGGCATCCCGAAATGTTTCCTGTAGATATTAATCGTGCGGACTATTCGATGATTCTGCGTGTGCCGGGCATAGGGGTTAAATCCGCAAAATTGATTGTTACATCACGCAAATACGGAAGGTTGAATTCATCACAACTCAAAAAGATGGGAATAGTAATGAAAAAGGCTCAATACTTTATCACTTGCAACGAGTTGCCGATGTATACGGTGAATGAGGCCACACCCGATTATATTCGAAAAATATTGACTGAGCCTAAAAAACGAAAAGGGGAGGATGACCGTCAGATGAAGATCATTTTTCCCGAATAAGTAAAAATCAATGCTTGTATTCTTTTACGATAAAACATTTGAGGGATTGCTGACTGCCGTATTCGATGCGTATAGCCGCAAGACTTTTCCTGATCGGTTATTGGGAGAAGGAGACATTCCCCCGTTGTTTATGGAAGACAGTTATACGGTATTGACTCAGGAGGATAAGTCGATGAGGGTATGGACAGCCCTCGAAAAGAAATTATCGAAACAGGCTTGCAATATGATTACTTATGCATGGCTGTCGGAAGAGGAAGGCTGCGATGACTTGTTGTTCCGCTACATGCGTAAAACAATAGACAGTAAGGTTTCCATTGAAACTAATTTTGGAGATAAAGATGTGTTGGAATTACATCAGATTGCTCGTAAGGTGAGTCACGAAGGTCATTATCTTGAGATGTTTGTTCGTTTTCAGAAGGCTGCCGACGATATATTCTTTGCTCCCGTTGCTCCTGTTTATAATGCGCTGCCTATTGTGATCAACCATTTTTCTGATCGTTTTTCCGATCAGAAGTGGGTTATATACGATACAAAGCGCAGATACGGGTATTTCTATGACTTGCATACTGCATCTGAAATAACACTCGAAGATGATAATCATCTGCTGAACGGAAAACTTGACGAGAGCCTTATGGCTGAGGATGAGAAACTCTTTCAGGAACTATGGAAGGGTTATTTTAAGGCAATGACCATCAAAGAACGGATCAACCTGAGATTGCAGCGGCAGCATATGCCGAAACGTTTCTGGAAATATTTGACGGAGAAACAATGATTAGTAACAGTAAGTGTTTGGTCTTTCTTTCGGTAAAGCTTAGAAGTTCTGATTATTGATATATTGAATCGCTTTTCTATATACTTTATCTATATTTGCCCCGTCAACTCAAACTATGTTATGAAAAAGAAGAGGAAGAATAAATTAGCTACCATATTTGTAGTGCTTGTTATCGTACTTGCGGCTGCATTCGTATTCAGAGGAACCCTTTACAGAGGAGTCACCGGTTATAAAGAAGACGGGGGAAGGAAGAATTATAAAGTGAAGGATAAGAATCTGGCTGTATTTATCGAAAACAATATTGATAACCCGGCTGATGATATAGAATCTATCATCGATCTGTCGCTCAAAATTACGGGGCGAGCTTTGGATTATTCGACCGAAGCGACCGAGAATGATCCGAATAAGACTGTCTTGCTTCGTCGGGCAAGTAATGCCGGATATGCTGCATTTACGGCATCTGCGGGAAATTACCTTATCGATAAGTATAAACTGTCAAAAATATGGGAGGCACAACCGGTAAAAGGTAAGCTTTTTGTATTTGGACAGGATATGCAGAAGAGAACAAAGAACAAGTCGTTTAAAGATTACGATTTTGTTATATTCCGCAATAAGATCACTAAACGAGAGATATGTGTTGATCCTGCTGCCTATGATAAATTTGGAATTAAACGTATCTCCAAGTATTGAGTGCTGAAATATCATATAGCGATAAAATAAAGGAGCATGCCCTCAGTCTCGGATTTGATGCATGCGGAGTTTGTCGTGCCGAACCAATCGGAAATGAAGAAAAAGTCCGTCTGGAAAGGTGGATAGCGGATGGATATCAGGCTGATATGGATTATCTGGCACGTAATACCGAAAAGAGGATCGATCCGACAAAACTTGTAGAAGGAGCCCGTTCGATAATCAGTCTTGCTCTCAATTATTATCCACAAGAACGTCAAGCGGAAGATGCTCCGCAGTTTGCCTTTTATGCTTATGGTAAGGATTACCATGAAGTAATGAAGGAAAAACTCAATCAGTTATTCGACTTTATTAAAACGTTGGTTCCTGATGTTCAGGGTAGGGTATTTTCAGACACAGCACCTGTGATGGAACGGTATTGGGCAGTAAAGGCCGGACTAGGGTTTATCGGTAAGAATACACTACTAATTATCCCGAAAAAAGGATCGTATTTCTTTCTCGGAGAGATTATGATAGATCGGGAACTCGATTATGACAGTCCTTTAAGTCTTTCGTGCGGGAAATGCACAAGATGCCTTGATGCTTGTCCTACAAATGCGCTTGAAAAACCTCATTTGTTGAATGCTAATAAGTGTATATCGTATCAGACTATTGAGAATAAAGGAGAGATTGCAGAGAGTATTAAGCCGTTGTTGAATAACAGAATGTACGGATGTGACATTTGTCAGCTGGTATGTCCTTGGAACAGATATGCTAGACCTCACAGGACAGAAGAATTTAATCCGAAAGCCGAATTCTTGTCTCTGGATTATGATTCGATGGCTAACATGCAGGTCGAAGATTACCAACGGATATTTAAAGGGTCAGCTGTAAAACGTGCAAAATACAGCGGACTTATGCGAAATATAAAAGCATTGGCGGACAATAAGAAATTGTAGTGCAGAATGCTGTCTTAGATGTAATATTCCGAAACATCTACAATTCCTGCCCGCATAGCGTATTTGGTCGCTTCGTGAACGTTGTTGACTTCCAATTTGCGGAAGATGTTTTTGCGGTGGGTTATTACAGTATGGAAACTGAGATTGCGGTCTGCCGCTATTTCTTTGGTCGTTTTGCCTAAGGCTATTTCTTTTAATATCTCTTTCTCTGTTGCAGTAAGATGGTTGTCGGACAGATCACTTAGAGATCGGGTTAATGTTTTGATATGATTGTCGACCCGTTTGCAGAAAAACTGATCACCTAATGAGGTTGAGATAATGGCATCCTTTATTTCGTCTAATGTATTCGATTTAAGGGCAATGCTGAAAGGTAAGCTGTAAGTGACCATTTCTCGCAGAAAAGTATCGCTCAGCTCATCCGAAAAGAGCAGCCATGTAACGAGAGGGTATCTTTCGTGCAGAATCTGGAGCTCATTGATGGAGGCGAAGTCTGATAATGTATAATCTAAAATGACCATACAGCCGTTGTTCTCCGAAAGCATATTGAGTAATTGAGGTTTATTTGAGGCGTCAAGTACAACTCCAATTTCTTTAATCTGGCTTACGAGCGATTTTAATCCCTGTCGGGTTATATCCTGGGCATCGGCTATAATTAAGTCTTTCATTTTTTTATCGGAATAAGGATTCAAACCTTTTGCATATCAATTATCAACACGTTAAGTGTTTTCTGTTACTAAATTACAAATCTAATAAAATTTAAATAGACTTATTCGTGTTTTTGCCAATTAAGGTTTTAGACTTATTTATTGCCTGGGGAGCAAATTGTATTTAAGATGCTAATGTGATATGCGTTTTAACAGTTGGAGACTATTGATCTTTGCTGGAGTTTTATCTGTATTCTGTGTGTTAGAGGGTTCTCTTTCAGAAGTAAGCGAAATTATTACTTGTATTTTATCTATATAGAAAGGCGATGAGGCAATATTGAAATAGCAGATATTTTAATAAAATCATGTTGAATCTCGAAAGGAAAAATAACTGATATAAGATGAGAAGTAGAAGAAATATTTCTTGTGAAATATGATTGTTTTCTCATCTTTTTCTAATTGTGAATTTTGATTTTTTTAGCCCTAAAATATTCTATAAAACATGTTTTTTTTAGTGTAACTATTTGTTTTATTGTTAATTGTATGGCGATAATACAGAAAAGACCTTAAAAATAGTTAAGTATGTGAACTGTTCAAAAACATGTTTCTTTGACAATTTGATTATGTTTTTATAAATCAAACGTTTAGCGATGTGTCAAATTTTGAGACATTGTTAAATACATGAAAACAACCACATTTACACTTGTTATTAACAAAATAATTGTGTTATCTTTGAATATTTCACATCTCAGAGAGAAACAGTATTTTTTATAAACGTAGTATCACTTTATGGAGAAGACCCTTGTTATATTAAAGCCTTCTGCGATGCAGAGAGGACTGATAGGAGAAGTAACCTCACGGTTCGAGCGCAAAGGTTTAATACTGGCAGGGACGAAGATGATACAGCTGGACGATGCGATTCTGAATGAACATTATGCGCATCTGAAGGATAAACCGTTTTTCCAAAGAGTAAAAAATTCCATGATGGCATCGCCGGTTATAGTACAATGCTGGGAAGGTATTGACGCTGTATCGGTAGTAAGGGCTCTGGTTGGAAAAACAAATGGACGGGAAGCAGCAGCAGGCACTATCAGGGGAGATTACTCAATCTCTTTCCAGGAAAATATTGTGCATGCATCCGATTCGGTCGAAGCGGCAGAAGTTGAGCTTTCCAGATTCTTTGAAGAAAATGAAATCTTTGCATATAAGAAGGCTGTATTATCATTCTTATATTCAAATGATGAAGTATAATTCAGTATATAATCAAAAAGTTATTTAACGTGAGTTTGAAAACAATCAAAGTCTGTACTTTAGCTACAATGCTATTTATCCCTTTGTGCTCTTTTGCGCAGACCAAAGAACACAAAGACGATGCAGCAAGAGTGGAGCTAAACTACAAACAAAGGCACAGCAAACCGTCGAATGACCTCTACGCGGACGGTATAAAAATTAAGCGAGATTTATCACTAATCAAAGAGGCGCAAGAAGAACGTATTATGGATGCAGATGAAATCCCATCTGATGACCTATACGGCAGTATCTGGAATAACCGTTATGTGAATATATACGGTTCATTAGACGACATCCCCTCGACGTACACAGTCGACCTTTCAAACTTCACAATGCCCACAATGGGTTATACCACTTCAAATTACGGACACAGAGGCAGAAGAATGCACCATGGAATTGACCTGAAAGTTCAGATCGGCGATACAATCTATGCTGCTTTCGACGGAAAGATACGTGTTTGTGAGTACGAAAGAAGAGGATATGGTAATTATGTCGTAATCCGTCATCCAAATGGATTGGAAACGGTTTACGGTCACCTTTCGAAATTTTTGGTTTCGGATAATGATGTCGTTAAATCGGGAGATCCTATCGCTTTGGGTGGTAACACTGGGCGTTCAACCGGATCGCATCTTCACTTTGAACTGCGTTTCTTAGGTCGTTCTATCGATCCGATAGATGTAATAGACTTTGAAAATAAAACCTGCCATAAGGATAAATATCTGGTCGTTACTAATTCGTTGGGAAGACCCGGACGTAACTTCAAAGCAGCGAATACAAGCCGTTCCTCTGCGAACAGCACAAACAAATACGCAACAGGAACAGTTTCGTATTATCGGATAAAGAAAGGAGATACACTTGGTAAGATTGCCAGACAGCATGGTTTATCTATCAGTAAGTTGTGTTCTCTGAATAATATGTCGAAAACAGAGACTCTTCGTTTAGGCAAAACATTGCGCGTTTCGTGATACATCGAAAATACTAACATACAGAAAAGCATAGGGTTTTCCTTATGCTTTTTGTTTTTTTTCATACCTTTGCATAGAAGGAAAGACCTCCAGGCTTTTGTTTGATTGGTCAAATGTGACAACAGCAGATAGTTGCTATTTTGAATAGAGTATCAAATGCTTTCTGCTGATTAAGACATGGTTTCAATTAATTTATCTATATAGAAAAGATGCCAAATACCGAACAACAATTTGAACACATTATCTCGATATGCAGGGACTTATTCAAAAAGAAACTGACTGATTACGGAGCATCGTGGAGAATACTTCGCCCGCAATCGGTAACTGACCAGATTCTTATAAAAGCAAAAAGAATCAGGAGTATCGAAGAAAAAGGTGTGACTAAAGTAGATGAAGGTATTGCTTCCGAATTTATAGGTATTGTAAATTATGGAATTGTAGCATTGATCCAACTCGAATTAGGGCATAACGATGGGATTGATATCACAACCGATCGGGCAATGGAGTTGTATGATAAGCATATGTTGCAGACTAAAAATCTGATGTTTGCTAAAAATCATGATTATGGAGAGGCTTGGAGAAGTATGCGTATCAGCTCGTATACTGATCTTATCTTGGTGAAGTTGTTCAGAACAAAACAAATAGAGAATAACGAAGGACAAACTATTGTGTCTGAAGGTGTAGATGCCAATTATATGGATATGATTAATTATTCGATATTTGGGCTTATCAAACTAAATTATCCGGAAGACGAAGAATAATTATTCGATATTTTGCAGGTATTGATGGGTAAGACTAAATCACTTATAGAGAAAATTTTAGTAGAGATAGCTCGGGTTTTGCTTGGGGCTACCTTTATATTTTCGGGTTTTGTCAAGTCGATAGATCCTTTGGGAACAGCCTATAAAGTACAGGATTATCTTACTTCATTCGGCTTTTCGGATCTGTTGTACTTATCGTTACCCATATCTATTATTTTGTGTGCAGGCGAATTGTGTCTCGGCATATTTATGCTCTTTGGACTCTATCGCAAATGGACATCACGTCTGTTGTTTCTCGTGATGCTTTTTATGACCCCTTTGACTTTGTATCTGGCAATAGCTAATCCTGTAAAAGATTGCGGGTGTTTTGGAGATGCCCTGATTATTACCAATTGGGAAACATTTTTCAAGAATATTGTTTTGATGGCATGTTCTGTAGCCACTCTTTTGTGGTATGAAAGAATTACTAATCTATTTACCGGCAAATTCTATTGGCTTGTATCATTGTATATTATTATTTGCGGGATCGTTTTTTGTATATACAATACAAGCAATGAGCCGATGATCGATTTTCGTCCCTATAAGATCGGAGCGGATATTCCTAAGCTGATGACTGTGGAAGGAGATAAAGCTCCTGTTTATGAGAATACTTTTATCTATGAAAAAGACGGGGTGAAGAAAGAATTCACAGAAGATAATTATCCGTGGGAGGATTCTACCTGGGTGTTTGTAGATCGTTATAATAAAGTCATAAAAGAAGGAGAAGAACCTGTTATTCATGATTTTTCGATAAACAGGCTTTATCTGAATAGGCAGAAGACAAAGATAGAAGCCGAAGAAGATATAACCAACGAGGTATTGACCGATACAAACTATACCTTTCTGATGATTGCGTATTCTTTGCCTGAAATGAGAATTAATAATCTGGGTAATTTTGAAGATGTCAATAATTATGCGAAAGATTACGGTTATAAATTCTATTGTCTGACATCATCTCCACGTGATACTATTCTAAGCCAGGAAAATAAGAATATTACCAATTTTGATTATTGCCTGACTGATGAACGTACGCTCAAAACGATAACGAGATCAAATCCGGGACTTTTATTAATAAAGAATGGAGTTATCATAAACAAATGGGGAGATAAAGATGTGCCCGAAGAAAGAATGCTGAACAAACCGATTGAAAAATTGTCAGTAGGTCATCCCGAAAAAGATAATTTTCCTAATACCCGGGATATAACAAAGATAATCCTCTTGTTCTTTGTACCTTTGGTTATAGTTAAGATTCTGGATGCGTTATTGTACCATAGGAAAAGTGTAGCTCCTACAGAGATAAAGGAGCCGGAGGAAAATAAGAATTGAGAATATTGTTAAATTTTTTATATTATATAATATCATACCATTATGAGAAAGAATATCGTTGCCGGAAACTGGAAGATGAATAAAACTCTTCAAGAAGGTTTAGCTTTAGTAGATGCACTTAAAGTAGCTCTAGCTGATAGAGATAAAGTAAATTGCGATGTGGTACTAGGTACTCCGTTTATACATTTGGTTAATGCAGTAGCTTCTATCGGTGATAAAAAAATCGGTGTTGCAGCTCAAAACTGTGCAGATAAAGTATCTGGAGCTTATACCGGAGAAGTTTCGGCTGCAATGATAGCATCGACAGGTGCTAAATATGTGATTCTTGGTCACTCAGAACGTCGTACTTATTATGGAGAAACTGATGCTACTCTCAAAGAAAAAGTAGTTTTGGCTTTGGCTAACGGACTTACTCCGATCTTCTGTATAGGTGAAGTATTGGAAGAAAGAGAATCTAACAAACAAGAAGTTGTTGTAAAATCTCAAATCGAGAATGCTTTGTTTGCGCTATCTGCCGAAGATTTTTCTAAGATCGTATTAGCTTATGAGCCTGTTTGGGCTATCGGTACAGGTAAAACTGCAACTTCTGCTCAGGCTCAGGAAATGCATGCATTTATCCGTAAAACTATCGTTGATAAATATGGTAAAGAAGTGGCTGACGGTATCTCTATCCTTTACGGCGGTAGCTGTAATGCATCAAATGCAAAAGAATTGTTTGCAAATCCTGATGTAGACGGTGGTCTTATCGGTGGAGCTTCTCTTGAAGTTGATAAATTTATGCCTATTATCGACGCATTCTAAGAAATAATATGAGTAATACGGAGTTGGAGTATACTCTCTCTCCGTATTATCTTTAGATAAGATAGCAGAATCTATTATTTAGCAAAAACAGGTCTGTCGACCTTAGTAAATTATGAATAAACTTACTTGCATATTTTTTATATTGTTAAGCTGCAGCCTTTCGGTTATAGCGCAGAATAAGTCTATTACAGATGATTTGAATACAACTAAAGCAGGACAGGGTAAAGTTGTTATTTATCAGGATGATGCTATAAAAAACATGGTGGGTTCTACAGTCAGAACCAGTGCTTCGACATCGGGAACGACTGATGTCGAGTCTCAGTTATCGGTAGTTTCCGATAATAACTCTACCAAAACTTTTGTAAAGGCAAAAGGTTATCGTATTCAGGTATATAGCGGGAGTGATCAGAAACGCTCTAAAAATGAAGCTCAGTATCGTAAGGATGCTGTGCAATCTGCATATCCTAATATGGATGCGACTATATCATATGCATCTCCGGTATGGAGAGTGAGAGTCGGTAATTTTAAAACACATGAACAAGCTCAGCAGGCTTTGTCGGAAATGAAAGATAAATTACCTTCATTCGGACGAGAAATGCGAATTGTGGAAGATGTAATAAAAGTAGCCGTAGACTAAGCAAGTCTGAGTCCTTAAACGTGTAATAAACAGCCGTTTCAGATATTCTGATCCGGTATAATTATAAGAAAAAGAAATGCCGTCAACAGATAGCAAAGATCAGAAGACATCGATATTAGCAGAAAACTATAAGGGTATTATCAGCCTGTTGGGAGAAGATGTAAGCAGAGAAGGTTTATTGGATACTCCGGAGCGTGTAGCCAAGGCCATGCAGTTTCTTACAAGCGGATATACTGAAGACCCTCAGGAGGTGCTTCGTAAGGCTCTTTTCAAAGAAGATTATAAACAAATGGTTATAGTGAAAGATATAGACTTCTATTCACTCTGCGAACATCATATGCTGCCTTTTTGGGGTAAAGCACATGTCGCATATATTCCTAATGGATATATAACCGGATTAAGCAAAATACCGCGTATTGTTGATATATTTTCGAGACGTTTACAGGTGCAGGAAAGATTAACTACGCAAATAAAAGATTGTCTTCAGGAAACCCTGAATCCTTTGGGGGTAATGGTGGTGATAGAAGCTCAGCATATGTGTATGCAAATGCGTGGGGTACAGAAACAAAATTCAACTACTACGACTTCGGACTTTACCGGAGCATTTAATCAGGCAAAAACCCGTGAGGAGTTCATCAATCTTATCAAATAGTCTGTTTTATATTGAGGAGTAAAATTCGAGAATTGATTTAGAGAAGGACTTCCATGAGAGTCTTTGTTTTTCGAGGATTATATTCTTTGTATATATTGCTTTATTAGCAGCCTCTTTTTCGAAATATTGAACGATTGAATTTGCTAATTCCTCTGGTGTCGCATTGTTTACAACCATACCTGTAGATCCTTTTCTGACTGTCTCTCCTAATGCTCCTACATTCGTTGCGATAAGAGGTGTTTCCATCTGGTAAGCGACAGCTACTACACCGCTTTGTGTTGCATCTCTGTAGGGGAGAACAAGTATGTCTGATGCTGAAAATAAGGTCGAAACCATTTCATCCGGAATATACTCTTCAAGTACTTTGATGTTGGTCTTATTGTGCAGGGTATCTATAATGTCCTGATACTTTTTGAAGTCTCCATAGCATTCGCCTGCAATGATAAGCTGATATTGATCATTTAACAGATTCATTGCTTTCAGCAGGATATCCAAGCCTTTATATTCTCGGATCAAACCGAAAAACAAGAGTGTCTTTTTGGTCCTATCCGTTCCAAGTTTTAAAGCTGCTTCATTTTTGCTTGTCTTAAGGCTGTAGTGGTCATATATCGGATGAGGGCTTACAAGTATCGGTTTGTTCTGGATAATAGCCTTCAGATCGTCTCTAACCGGATCGCTTAGAGCAATAAATCCATCGCATGCAGAAAAGAAATATTTTGCTAATGGTTTATCAAAGAAACGCTTTTCATGAGGTATTGCATTGTGAATCAATCCTATAATTTTAGTCTTTTTGTTGATAAGACGGCAAACGCTGCCCAGAGCCGGAGACAGAAAAGACATCCAGTATGGAACAATCAGTATATCCGGTTTAAAGCGGTTTATCTGCGAAGCTGTCTTATAATAAGATAACGGGTTGATGCTGTTGAGTGCTCTTTCGGAATGTATGATCTGAGCGGAATCACCTTCAGTTATATATTGTGTTTTTCCCGGAAAGAGAAAGGACGGATAAAGCATGGAAAAGTTAAAGGCTTGCACTTCATGATCAATCTTTAACTCTTCATACAATCGGCCGCTGAATTGAGCCATCCCTCCTCTGTAAGGGTAGAAAGGTGATAATATTACTATTTTCATTGTTCTATCTCATTCAAGCCATGTTCATGTAAAACATTCATGACTCTTTTCAAAACTTCGTTTTCCGGTATCTCATTCAGACAGGCAAGATCATTTCTGAAACATGGTTTATCGCCAAAGACAGAGCAAGGACGGCATTCCAATTCTGTTTGAATGGCATTTTTTATATCCTGCTTAAATCCATAGAAGCCTAAGCTTGGGTGTGTGGCTCCCCAAATAGAAACAACCGGAGTTTCTACCAACGAGGCAAGGTGCATGTTTGCAGAATCCATAGAGATCATTATATCCAGATAAGAGATAAGCAATAGCTCATTAATCAGGTTTATTTTACCCGAAGCACATATTACATTCTCGTATTTGTTTTCCCAGCTATCAAGGATTTCTCGTTCTTGAGTTCCCGATCCGAATAAGAATATTTTTATAGGCGATTTTTCGTTTAAACTCTTTACGACATTCTCCATTTTATCTAGAGGATATACTTTTTCAGCATGTTTTGCGAATGGAGCAATTCCAATCCAGGTACAGTCTTTCTCTGTGACTATTGCCCGGAGGGGATATAACGATCTTTCTTTAAACTCAAAGAAGTTTTTGAAAACCATTTCTGATGGAAATCCGATTTTATCGAAAACCTCCATGTATCTTTCGTAAGTTGGCTTCAGAGGCGGATATAGTTCTTTCGATGTAATCATCTGCTTCTTTTCGCTTCTGCCCTTTTCTATGTGTGCCGTTTTCTTAAAGAGCATAGACATACAGCCTCTTATCAGCTTGGTACGAAGCACATCATGCACATCTGCTACATGTGAATAATTGTATTTGATCACACTGATCAAAAGCTTGAATGTACCCAATAATCCCTTATGACGTTTAGACGGATCAAATGTTACAGCGTTAATATTGAATCCCAGGTTTTCAAACAGTGGAGCAAACGACTTTCTGGTCAGTACAATGAAGCGATCCTGTGGATAGCGAGCTGCCACAGAGAATACTACAGGTACTAACATAGCCACGTCTCCAAATGAAGATAACCTGGTTATTAAAATTCTAGCCATTGTTGTTGTTTGTTTTCGTGTATTTTTTTTGGCCGATTTTCAAGTTAGACAAAGGTTGAAAAAACTACTTCTTTTTCTCGTATAGAACAGGATTTAAGTCAGGATCATTATACATTTTCATTTGTTTATAAACCTTCATGTATTTTCTTCCGGCTCCTATATCTTCCAATAAATCGCTTATAGCCGAGGATAAGTCTTTTCGTTGTTCCAGAAGAATGTTCAACTTGTTCTGGCATTGTTCTTTATGTGAAGCATCAGCATCTTCACGAGTAGCTTCCTGATGCATGTGATAAATCTTAAGGGCGAGGATAGACAGGCGGTCTATAGCCCAAGCCGGACTCTCTGTGTTTATTTTAGCATTAGGACTTGGTTTGACATCTTTGTACTTATCAAGAAAATAGCTGTCGATTAATTCTACCAAATCTGTCCTGTCCTGATTCGATTTGTCGATTCTTCTTTTAATACATAAAGCTTTCACAGGATCTATATTCGGATCACGAATGATATCTTCCAGATGCCATTGTACGGTGTCAATCCAGTTTTTAAGGTATAGATAGTATTCTATAGTTTTTAGCTCGAAAGGATTAGATAATGCTGTATCTACATCATCTGTTTTGTGATAATCCTCAATTACTCTATCAAAGATGGAATTACTTAAGTCTGTAAATTTCATAAATCTATTTTACTGTATTAATAAACAAAGAGATATAATCACTCATATACACGATTCTCACCTTGCAAACAAGTAATAACATCTCCCTCATTAATATATAATGTTGACAAATATAATTAAAAGCTTTTCAAGAACCTATTTATTCGCCCAGTTTTCGCGATCGAGATTTCTATAGTTAATAGCTTCAGCCAGATGGTTGGATTTAATATCCGGAGATCCGTCCAGATCCGCTATCGTACGAGATACCTTGAGTATGCGGTCGTAAGCTCTGGCCGACAAATTAAACATATCCATTGCTTGTTTCAGAAGCGAAAGCCCTGTTTCGTCAGGAGTTGCATACTTGCGCATCAGCTTAGAGGTCATCTGGGCATTACAATGCGTCTTTTCTTCATCTTTAAATCTTTCTGCTTGTATTTCTCTGGCTTTAATGACTCGTTTACGTATAGACTCGCTGTTCTCGGATGTCCCGGCACTTGATATTTTATCAAAGGGAACCGGTACTATCTCTATCTGAATATCAATTCGATCGAGTAATGGCCCTGATATCTTGTTCAGGTACTTCTGCACCATCCCTTGTGAACAAACACATGGTTTTTCGGGGTGGTTGTAGTATCCGCATGGACAAGGGTTCATAGATGATATCAGCATAAAACTTGCCGGATATTCAACCGAGAATTTTGCCCGTGATATACAGATATTACGGTCTTCGAGTGGTTGTCTTAATACTTCGAGTACACTTTTGTTAAATTCGGGCAGTTCATCCAGAAAAAGAACTCCGTTGTGGGCCAGACTGATCTCTCCGGGTTGAGGGTAAACACCTCCTCCAACCATTGCCACATCTGATATAGTGTGGTGTGGAGATCTGAATGGACGTACCGACATTAATGAGGTGTCAGTGTTCATCCGACCTGCAACACTGTGTATTTTTGTTGTTTCGAGGGCTTCCTGTAAAGAAAAGGGAGGTAATATGGTCGGTATACGTTTTGCCATCATTGATTTCCCTGCTCCGGGAGGTCCTATCATTATGATATTATGACCACCGGCAGCAGCAACTTCTATTGCCCTTTTGACATTTTCCTGTCCTTTTACATCTGAAAAATCAAATTCAAAATCGAATTGTTTCTTCAAAAATTCTTCCCGTGTATTGATCTCCGTTCTTTGAAGAGATCCTTTTCCGTTAAAGAAGTCTACTACTTCTGTCAATTTTTCGACACCATATACATTCAGATTGTTAACGACGGCAGCCTCTTTGGCATTTTTCAAGGGAACTATTAATCCCTTAAATCCTAATTCCCTGGCTTTTATAGCGATTGGCAGAACTCCTTTTACAGGAAGGATTGTTCCGTCTAAAGATAATTCACCCATTAACATATAATTTTCAAGGTCATCAGATTCCAAGCTATCTGAAGCTGCCATTATGCCGATTGCTAAAGGCAGGTCATAAGAAGAACCTTCTTTCTTGATGTCAGCCGGGGACATGTTTATGATGACTTGTTGTCGTGGAAACTTGTAGCCATTTACCTGTAATGCAGATATGATACGTTCGTGACTCTCTTTTACAGATGCATCAGGTAACCCAACCAGCATAAATTTTATGCCTTTTGAGCAATTAACTTCTATCGTAATTAGTGTGGCGTCAATCCCTTGTACGGCAGCTCCGAATACTTTTACCAGCATGTTTGCGTAGAATAAATGTTGTTCAGAGACAAATATAAAGGAAATATAGGACTTTAGCGAGTCTTATCTACTGCTTTTTCGTCTTTTTTATCCTTGTTTTCGTATCTTGACAGTAGGGAAGTTATGTTTACATCCCTTTCAAGAATGATTCCGTCTGCCGATACCAAAATCATATAGGGTGCAGATGTTACATTGTATTTCTTTACTACTTTGGAACTCCATTTTCTGCCGTCAAGTAAAACAGTCCAGTCTAGAGAATTGGCTATCTCTACGGTTTGAGAATCCGGCGATTTCCCTTCAACATCAATAACTATTGCCAGAAAGCTAACTTTGTCTTTTAACTTTTTCTGAGTCTCTTTCAATTCGTCAAAGTACTTGATGTTCAACGGAGCTTCTTTTATATCGAAGATCAGTAAAACATCTTTTCCTCTAAAATCTTTCAGGCTTACATCTTTACCTTTCGAACTTATCAACGTGAAGTCCGGAGCTACAGAGCCTACAGCAGATATTCGTACCCTGTCATAATAGTTCTTTAAAGATGTTGTGAGGTAAAAATTGGCAGCATCTCCTTTCAACGAGTTTATATCATTTCCTAATAGTTCCGGTGATATATTGTTGACCGAATAGTCATTCATTAAAACTACACTGGCTATTTTTCCGGGGTTCTTTTCCACATATTCACGAACACATCTGGCAAGCTGAAAGTTTATATTCTTTAGTTCGGCAGGATCCATATTTTGGTGTTTGCTCAGAATACGACATCGAGTCTGAAGTAGATTGAGGTTTTCTGTTTTAAAAGCCATTAGGTCGTCATTAACCTTTCCCCCTTTCAGTTCAGCCAAACCAAAATCCGAAGCGTCTGCTTTCAGGTTAAGATCATATCCGGGTTCTAAAAAGAATGTGATCTGAGCTTTGTCGTCTCCGCAATATAAGTTGACCAAAGTTGGCTCGTTCACGATCCCTTTATAAGTAAATTCACCTCTTTTATTTACCTCGATTGTGTCGATAATAACAGAGTCACCTGATACTTCCCTAACGGCATATAGATTCGAGACTGTCAGGTTTTCAAGTTTTCCCTGAACTTTAAAATTGGTGTTATCCTTTTTTCCGCAAGATGCGAATAAGAGGATAAAGGTACTGATAATAAGTAAAGACCTTAGATTCAGGAGCGACATAACCTTTCTATATTAATATTATTACAGAGACTAGTAAGCAACATAAAGTATTTAATGACATATTCTAAAGCAATAACCTGCTCTTGTTGTCATACTTGCAAAGTCAACAAATAGGTCTGAGACCTTAAAAGTACAAATATTATGCCTAAAAGGCGGATAATACTTGTTTTATTATTTTCAATCTACAAAGATAGGAATTTATCTTAATTAATTATTGCATATTTTTCATCTTTTTAACAATCGTCTTAAGCTAATGTCGTTTAAATATGACGAATAAACATTGGCTGTGAGCTATAAAGTGTATCTTTGTTTATAAAAAAACGTGTAATTATATGAGATTGTTTAAAAGTTTTCTTTTTACTGTCATTTTATCATCTTCATTTTCAGCAATGGCACAAAATAGTCTGGTTCCGCTTTCTCTCGAAGATCTTATTCCCGGAGGAAGTACGTTTTCAAAGTACAGAGTGCAATTTCCTTCTCAACTGCAGTGGTGGAATGACTCGCCGGTTCAGGTAAAAGGCGATTCTATTGTTTCTATTCCTGTTATAGATAAAAAAGCTGTTCAGGTAATCACCACAAAAGAGCTGATCAACCAAAGCCTTACGGCAGAGGGAAAAGAAAAGTTGAAGTCGTTCCGTTTTGTCGGTTTTCCTTATGCAGATCAATCTGTCGTAATGCTTACCAATGGCAGTGATACTTATTTGTATAATTTCAAAGAAAATAAGGTTGAAGTCACTTATACTTTTCCGAAAGAAACCTCGAATTTCGATTTCACTAAAGAGGGTAGGGCTTTTGCTTATACCAAAGACAATAATCTTTACATCTTAGATTCCGACTCGAAAGAAACAGCTATAACATCCGACTCGGATAAAGGCATTGTAAATGGGCAATCGGTTCACCGGAACGAATTCGGGATAACAAAAGGCACATTCTGGTCTCCATCGGGAAATCTGCTTGCTTTTTACAGAATGGACGAAACTATGGTAACCGATTATCCTCTAGTCGATATATCTGCACGGGTTGCCGAATTGAAAGACATAAAATACCCGATGGCAGGGATGAAAAGTCATCAAGTGACTATCGGTATATTTAACCGTTCGACACAACAGACTGTTTTCCTGAAAACAGGTACTCCTAAAGAAAAATACCTGACAAATATTGCATGGAGTCCCGATGATAAGTACATCTACCTTGCTGAACTAAACAGGGGGCAAGATACTTGTAAAGTTGCCAGATATGATGCTAATTCGGGAAAACTTGATGCTACTCTGTTCGTAGAAACTCACCCGAAGTATGTAGAACCGGAGCATCCTGTTTTGTTCTTGAAGAATGATCCGAACAGTTTTATCTGGCAGAGCAAACGAGATGGATACAATCACCTATATCTGTATGATATAAACGGCAAGGTGAAAAAGCAGTTAACCACCGGGACTTGGGATGTTACCGAAGTTTTAGGCTTTGATGCAGCTGGTGCAAATCTTTATTATGTATCTACCGAAGCGACTCCGCTCGAACGTCATATCTATCAGTTGAATCTAAAAAACGGCAAGAAAGTTCGTCTGTCAAAAGAAGAAGGTGTGCATTCAGGTTTATTGAGTGAATCGGGCAAATACATTATCGACCGTTATACTTCTCAATATAATGCAGGCAAAGCTGATATTACAGATACAAAAACTGCTAAGACTTATAACATATTCTCGGCTAAAGACCCTTATAAAGGTATAACCTTACCCGAAATCTCACTGGGAGAGTTAAAAGCAAACGATGGAAAAACAAGCTTATATTACAGGCTTATAAAACCGTTGAACTTCGATCCTGATAAGAAATACCCAACCATCATCTATGTGTATGGAGGACCTCATTCTCAGCTGGTAGACAACTCATGGATGGCACAAGCCAGAGGGTGGGATATATACATGGCTGAAAAAGGTTATGTTGTCTTTACGTTGGATAACAGAGGTACTTCTAACAGGGGAATAGACTTCGAGAATATTACTCACCGTCATCTGGGTGTGGTGGAGACCGAAGATCAAATGACCGGTGTAGATTATCTCAAATCATTGCCTTATGTAGACGCTGACCGTATTGGTGTGCATGGCTGGAGCTTCGGCGGGTTTATGACATTGAATCTGATGCTCCGCCATCCTGAGACATTCAAAGTGGGTGTTGCCGGAGGTCCTGTAACAGACTGGAAATACTATGAAATAATGTATGGCGAACGTTATATGGACTCACCTAAAGAAAATCCCGAAGGTTATGCCGGTTCAAGCATGGTCGATAGGGCGGGAGATCTTAAAGGCCGTCTGATGATTATACATGGCGATGAAGATCCGACGGTAGTTATGCAGCACAGCTTGCAATTCCTTAAATCGGCAATTAAGAGCGGAACTCATCCCGACTTTTTCGTATACCCCGGACATGGGCATAATATGATAGGTAAAGACCGTGTTCACTTACATGAACATATCACTCGTTACTTTGACGATTTCTTAAAGTAAGCTTGAGTAATCTTATACAATACAAAAGCGGGAAGAAGTTTTATTTCTTCCCGCTTTGTTGTTTTCTGAAAATATATGCCAAGGCAACTATGGCTATCACATTACCTGCGATAATCAGCAGAAAGCTACCCATATCCCCTTTACTGTTGTAATAAGGAAAGATAGCCGCTGATATAATGATCAGGTAGATAATTGATATTGCCAGAAATAAAGCTGTCTTTGGCATATATAATCTCTTATTTCAATTCCGACAAGATAGCTGTCAGATAATGATAGAAACGTTCAACTGTATCGATTTCTACAAATTCATCCGGAGAGTGAGGATTCATAATAGTAGGACCGAACGAAACAATGTCTAAGCCCGGAGTACTGCCTAATATGATACCGCATTCGAGACCGGCATGTACAACCTGTACCTGAGGTTCTCTTCCGAATTGAGAAACGAATAGCGATTTCATTACTTCCAATACTTTCGAATGTGCATTCGGCTGCCATCCCGGATATCCGTTTACGGCTTCCACTTTAGCATCTGCCAAAGAGAATACACTTTCGATCATAGAATCTAAAGCCTCTTTTTTAGATTCCGACGAACTGCGTGTCAGGAATTTGATTTCGACTTTGCCTTCTCCCGATTTTACGGATGCAATGTTGGTCGAAGATTCCACTATACCGGGAAATGATTGGAGCATACTGATAACCCCGTTAGGGCAAGCGACAACTGCATTGATTACATCGTCCTGTATTTCTTCAGGAAGTACAGTTTTAGGTAAATCTACTTTTTCTGCTTTCAGTGTCAGGTTTGTTTCTATCTCTGCAAACTCTTCGCAGTATAAGTCGTTGTAGTCATCAACTAAATCCATCAAAGCATCTGCGTTTTCTGGAAGGACGGTTAATACTGCAAATGCTTCACGAGGAATGGCATTACGCAGCGAACCTCCCTCTACCGATGCCAAACGGGCATCCAATGAGCGTACAGCTTCTTTCAGAAAACGGAACATCAACTTATTGGCATTAGCTCTGCCTAAATGTATTTCACCACCGGAGTGACCGCCTTTCAATCCTTTCAGGCTTACTTTTACGGCAACATCACCAGCCGGAGCTTCTACGTCTTTATACTGCCACGATACATTTTCGTCTATACCGCCTGCGCAGCCGATACATAATTCACCTTCTTCTTCTGTATCCAGATTGAGGAGAATGCTTCCGGTAAGGAATCCCGGCTCGAGCCCGAATGCTCCTACCATGCCTTCTTCTTCGTCTATGGTGAAAAGACCTTCTATTTTGCCGTGAACAAGGCTGTCGTCTTCCATCACCGCTAATATCGCAGCAGCTCC
Source organism: Indolivaga capnocytophagoides DSM 22835 (assembly GCF_000426485.1). Taxonomy (GTDB): domain Bacteria; phylum Bacteroidota; class Bacteroidia; order Bacteroidales; family Dysgonomonadaceae; genus Dysgonomonas_A; species Dysgonomonas_A capnocytophagoides. Next base: position 14,636 of record NZ_AUFL01000021.1, on the reverse strand, counting down.
GATACCGTTATCTGCTCCTAGAGTGGTTGACTTGGCTTTTACGATGTTTCCGTCGATTACGGTTTCGATCGGGTCTTTCAAAAAGTCATGTTGAACATCCGAGTTTTTTTGCGGAACCATATCCAAATGTGATTGAAGAATCACAGTCGGAGCATTCTCCATTCCTTTCGAAGCCGGTTTGGTAATTAAAACGTTGCCGACTTTATCTTGCTTTACATCCAGATTTAATCCTTTTGCAAAGTCTACAACATATTTTTCAACAGCCTTTGTATGTCCTGTGGGACGAGGTATTTGTGTTAACTCATAAAAATGTTTCCAAACATTTTCGGGTTTCAGTTTTAAAATTTCTTTTGACATAATATAATATTACGTTAGTAGGTCCGAGACCTTAATTGGTTTTTTATTACTACAAAAGTAAACAAAAGTTGCACGAAAACATCATGTTGAATCTCCTTTGTTTATATCCTAAAATGGTTGACTTAAAAAGGTTAAGGACTAAAAGGTTACGAAGGTTACAACAAAAATGCACACTTTCTATTGTCTCCTTACTGGCACATTTTCAAATTTTCTCATTAAATCCCGGCTATTCAAAGAACTCACTTTATAGATAAAAATAATATAAGTATCGCTGTTGGGTTGCTAAACAGAGTCATTAAATACTTATTATTCATTATTATTTCTTATAACTTAGTATATTTGTACCTCTTTTGAAAAAAGTAAAGGCGGTTAAGTAACTGCCTTCCTCTATACGATCTTGATTATGAGTAAGAAATTTAACAGAACGCTGGTCACATCTGCACTTCCTTATGCTAATGGACCTGTGCATATAGGTCACTTGGCAGGAGTATATATTCCTGCAGATATTTATGTCAGATATTTACGTCTTAAGGGCGAAGAAGTATTATTTATCGGAGGTTCCGACGAACATGGTGTGCCCATAACTATCAGGGCAAAAAAAGAAGGTGTTACACCTCAGGATATTGTGGATAAATACCATGGCATAATCAAGAAATCATTTGAAGAATTTGGTATCACGTTCGATATATATTCACGTACCAGTTCTGAAATACATAAAAAGACAGCATCGGATTTCTTTCTCGAATTATATAATAAGGGAGAGTTCGAAGAAAAAACAAGCGAGCAGTATTACGATGAGGAAGCTAAAATGTTCCTCGCCGACCGCTATATTATGGGAGAATGTCCCCACTGTGGTAATCCAAATGCTTATGGAGACCAGTGCGAATCGTGCGGAACATCACTAAGCCCTACCGATTTGAAAAATCCAAGATCAACGATATCAGGTAAAACTCCGGTGATGAGAGAAACTAAACACTGGTATTTACCTCTTGATAAGCACGAAAGCTGGTTGAGGCAATGGATATTGGAAGACCATAAAGAGTGGAAAACCAACGTGTATGGTCAATGCAAATCGTGGTTGGATATGGGGTTGCAGCCCCGTGCTGTAAGCCGTGACCTCGATTGGGGTGTGCCAATACCGCTGCCGGGAGCCGAAGGTAAGGTTCTTTATGTTTGGTTTGACGCACCTATCGGTTACATCTCCAATACAAAAGAGTTGTTACCCGATAGTTGGGAGAAATGGTGGAAGCATGAGGATACAAAACTCCTTCATTTTATCGGAAAAGATAATATTGTATTCCACTGTATTGTATTTCCTGCCATGCTGAAGGCCGAAGGATCCTATATTCTGCCCGAAAATGTTCCTGCAAATGAATTCCTGAATCTCGAAGGAGATAAAATTTCTACTTCCCGTAATTGGGCGGTATGGTTACACGAATATCTAGAAGATTTTCCCGGACAACAGGATGTCTTACGCTATGTGCTGACAGCCAATGCTCCCGAAACAAAAGACAACGACTTTACATGGAAAGACTTTCAGGCTCGAAACAACAACGAATTGGTTGCCATCTTTGGCAACTTCGTTAACAGGGCGATGGTGCTTACTCATAAATATTTCGATGGAAAAGTTCCTGCTTGCCACGAATTGACAGATTATGATAGAGATACTCTGGCAGAATTTAAAGATGTAAAAGGTGAAGTTGAAAAATACCTTGATACATACCGTTTCCGTGATGCTCTGAAAGAGGCGATGAATCTGGCTCGTATCGGAAACAAGTATCTTGCAGATACAGAACCTTGGAAAACAGCCAAAACAGATATGCCACGTACCGAGACTATTTTGAATATCTCGTTGCAGATAGCTGCTAATCTGGCGATTGCTTTTGAGCCGTTCCTTCCGTTCAGTACTGCAAAACTAAAACAGATGCTGAATGTAACAGATTTAGCATGGACTCAGTTAGGACAGGTAGATATACTTTCGGTTGGGCATCAATTGAATCAGGCGGATCTGTTGTTTGCCAAAATCGAAGATGAAACCATCGAGAAACAAGTGCAAAAATTACTTGATACGAAAAAAGCCAATGAGGCTTCGGAATACAAAGCCGCTCCGATTAAACCGTCTATACAGTTCCCTGAATTCGAAAAAATAGATATTCGTGTCGGAACGATATTGGAGTGCATAAAAGTGCCTAAAGCCGATAAGTTATTGCAATTCCTTATTGATGATGGTATTTCTAAGCGTACCATTATTTCGGGTATTGCTCAATGGTATAAACCGGAAGAATTGGTTGGACGTCAGGTATGTTTCATCGCAAATCTCGAACCTCGTAAATTAAGAGGAATAGAATCATGCGGTATGCTTTTATCTGCCGAAAATGCAGACGGAAGCTTATCATTGATACAGCCATCGGCATTAATAACACCCGGAAGTAAAGTGGGCTGATAAAAACCAATTACCGATATAAAAAGAAACGGAAACTATATCTTTTATAGCTTCCGTTTCTTTTTAAGTGACTAAAAGTATTTAATTATTTACTTTTGGTTTATAACAGTCTTTGGTTGTTTTACCTACTAAAGTAATAAATAGGTCTGAGACCTTAATGATTACAAACTTTACTGATATCTACGGTAAAACCATCTTCCTGAGACGGCATAAATTTTCCTTTCATTTTCAGGAACTCGATTAACATAGGTATATCCATATCTTCCGCAGAACAAGCATAAAAACGCTGATCTTCACCGAAACGGTCTTTGATGGCTTGGGCTAATGATTCTTCGTTATAGCTATTGCCTTCCATCATATGTAAAACTTCGTGAGCATGTAATTGTTCCATAACCTTATAGTTTTTATCAATTTATGAAACAAAAATATATCATTTGATGGTTAATAACTGTAACATATGATACAATAGAGCAAAAAATAGACCTATATAGCTTGTTTTAACCTTTCGATTGTATCGTTTCCTAATTGGGTTTTTACTTTAATGTGTTCGAGTACAGCTTCTACAAAAGCATTCTTCTCGAATACACCACGTACACGTTCGAAATCGATTTTCTGGTCTCTTTTGTTTCCGTCCAATCCGAAGCTGATACGTGTCGGTAAAGAGAATTCTTTTCTCGCGTCGTCGTATATCATATTATCGAGCGAAACGACAGCTTCCTTCCACTTTTCGACAATCTCTATGATATCTTTTGCCGTAATAGTCTCTAGACTGAGTTCAAAATACTGTTGTATTTTATCCCATGCCCATGTCCATTCCAGTTCGTAATAGTTAGCATGCAGACCTGCAAATACTTGATTTACATCTTCCAATGTGTTCAGTTTTCCGGCTTCTATATCATCAATCAGATCATCTATTTTAGTACTTGGTGCAAGAAGTCCGGCCAAATCCCTCCATTGGAATAATCCGTCTGTCGTCTTCGGATTGAGAGCCTCTCTTATTTCTTCATTATTCCGGCATGGGCAGTCCTTTAAGCGGGAGATAATAGAATTCCCCAGAAATTTAGTAATGGCAATATTATAAAACTTAATACCTCTTTTTAAAGAAGAACCGTTAATACGGCAGCTTTGGTAAGTATAAGCATCGGAACTTTCACCGCAAGTTTCCTGTAGACCCTTCAGGACATCTATTCCTTGAAACATTTTTTGTACTGTATATGGGCTGAGCAGGTTAAAGTTAAGATGATCCAGCTTATCGGGATCTTTACGTTTATCTCTTTTGGGAAATTTCTGCGCATCACGTATAGTTCCTACACTTCTCAGGTTAATGCCCGGAACAAGTACCGTTTCGTCATTACTTTCGATCAGGTATGAGAAAGGCATTTTTGATGTGTCCGAATTACGGTAGTGACGACCCATTACCAGTGAGAATGCTCCTATTCGGGCCGGCCACAGGATGTATGAATCACTGGTGGTTTTGCCACCTCGTTCCATTACTCCTTGGTGTATAGGACCCAGTTTATACATGTGGTTACTTTGATTTGAGCCCGATCCCGCATTCATAAAAGAATACATTCCTGAAATCAGCAAAGTCGATTTGTGATGAGTGACCGTATAAGGCCCCGCAAATATAGCGCAAGCTTCGCCGTTCTCACCTTGGCAATTACTGAAGAATAACGAGTCACTGGCCGAATAAGTATGCCCCAGTTCACAGGATTGTCCTATAAAACATCTGGCTAGCATAGTTCCGTCTTCAACACGAGAACCGGAAGAGATAATGAAATCTTTCGCCATCACATTGTATCCAATATGTATGGGGTCAAAAGCATTGCTGTTTATACTGCCGTTTTCGAGAATGCGAGCTCCTTCAATAACGGCATTGTCTCCGATTTTAACATTTTTGATTGTACCTGTATTTACAATCTTTACATTGTTACCTATTGTTCCGGTTTCAGAACTTACTTCATCCGTATATCGTTGTACGATTTCCTGCATTTTCTGAACAAGAATTGGACGATGGCGGTAAAATGATTGTATATAAGCGAAGTGAGCACTCAATTTGTCATTGATGCCGACTTCACGTCCTCCTGTTTCATTCAGAACCGAAGCCTGTACTCCGTTACCGAATGAGGATTTCCCTTCTACATACATTAGTTCCAGATTCTGTATAATGGTATTGTCTCCGATACGGTAGTTGGCTATATAGTTTTGTACATTTTCTATGAGTACATTATTTCCCAATGAGCAATTGTGTAAGCTTACATTTCTTAGACCCGAATGTCTCTTGATTCCTCCAGGGAATACAAAATCGGATTCGAAGTAACCGATCCGGATATCCCCCGAAAAATTTACCTGATGAATATAATCGGGAGTGAAATTTTCATGGACGGAAACTGTTTCCCAATTACAGGCAGTGCAAGCCTGATTTTGTAGTTTTTCGATTTCGGGAGTGGTTAGCTTTCTGTATATCATATATATGTTGTTATAACGATGATAGGCTTGTTACTTGACTATCTTATCTGTAACGTAAAAATACTTCAAATATTTTTGAGTTCTGCCATTTTTTGTACCTTAGGAGCAATAAAACAACGCAACACTCGACATTATGGAACAAATACTGCACTATGTGTGGAAGCACAAACTCTTTCAGAAACATTTGGAAATGACTGACGGAGTCTCATTTGAAGTGCTTGATACCGGTCAGCATAATACCCATCAGGGACCTGATTTTTTCAATGCAAAGATAAAAGTCAAAGGTGAAGTTTGGGCAGGAAATGTAGAGATACATAAATCTTCGGATGACTGGTTTCGGCACGGACACGATAAAGATGTAGTTTATAATTCTGTGATTCTGCATATTGTCCAAAATATTACTTGTGAAGTGACGGACCAGACGGGCAGAATTATTCCACAGTGTGAGATTAAATATCCGAGTCATATACTTGAAAATATCGATTTTTTGTTGAGTGCCGATGTTGCTATTCCTTGTTGCAATTATTTACGAGATATTCCCTCATTGCATACAGCTTCGTGGCTCAATTCTCTTTTATTGGAACGATTGGAGCGTAAATGTAATGATATATCGTTGTTGTTTGAGCGGTTAGACGGATCGTGGGCAGACGTATTTTATGTGGTGTTGTCCCGCTCGATGGGATTCGGGCTTAACTCGGAAGCTTTTGAACGGCTGGCATTGAGCCTGCCACTTAAATATATACTGAAACAGTCCGATAGCCTTTTACAGATTGAAGCATTATTATTCGGTCAGGCAGGATTATTACAAGACTTGTCCTGCATGGATGATTATACGAGGAAATTGAAACAGGAATACGATTTCCTAAAGAACAAGTATTCTTTGATCCCTTTAAACAGGGATATTTTTCGAAATTTAAGAGTGCGTCCTACAAGCTCTCCGGTCTTAAGGTTGGCTCAATTAGCCGTGTTATTACAAAATATACAGGGAGTTTGCGCTAAAGTACTATCCGCAAAAGATGTTGGTCAGATACGTTTGCTGTTTCATGTCAATGCTTCTGAATATTGGCAGACACATTATCTGTTTGGAGAAGAGTCTTCCAAAAAACACAAATACATAGGAGATTCTTCATTGGATGTGATGATTATAAATGCAGTTGTTCCCTTGGTCTTCTCTTATGGCAGGCGTATCAATGACGAATCATATATAGAGAGGGCTATTGGCTTCCTTGAAACAATAAAACCCGAATCGAACTCCATCGTGAAGCAATTTGCTGGTTATGGACTTATTAGCAGGAGTGCATACGATACACAGGCTGTCATTCAGTTGAAACGGGAGTATTGCGAGAAACGAAAATGCCTTTATTGCCGAATCGGGTATCAGGTGTTATCGGGTAAATAGGTACTGAGACCTTCAATGCTTTCTTTCGCTAATTGATGCTGATTTAAAAACAAAAAAACTTACTTTTGCAAATCCTTGAACTGTAAGGAGATTCAATTATTAGAAATTAGGAATGGCGGTAGAATGTGTTCCTGAAGAACAATAAAGCATATAGATGAAAGCGAAATCGCTGTTTAGGAGAAAAGATATTAGTAAAGGTGGTCATGGCGATGAAGTCACAGACTATGGATTGAAAAGAGTTTTAGGAGTAAAAGACCTTACCTTGTTTGGTATTGCCGCTATTATAGGTGCGGGAATATTCAGTACTATCGGACGAGCCGCTTTTAACGGAGGGCCTGCAGTATCACTCTTATTTGTGTTTGTGGCCGTGGCTTGTATATTCACAGCCCTTTGTTATGCTCAGTTTGCCTCAATGATATCCACTAGTGGAAGTGCTTATACATACACTTATGCGACATTGGGAGAAGTGTTTGCATGGGCTATAGGATGGGCTCTTATTCTCGAATATGCTGTTTCGAATATGGTGATAGCTATTTCGTGGTCTGGCTATTTTACAACTATGCTGGAAGGATTCGGTGTTCATTGGCCGCATTATTTATCTATCGGTTATCTGTCGGCTTATGAGGCTTTTCAGAAAGTAATGTCAGGAGAATCTCATTTACCTGCCAATATTTTGCAGGCTGCCGAAACTTACCGTACAGCACCTGAGTTTATGGGGATGAAAGTATTGGTAAATGTTCCGGCCGGGGCAGTAATAGCTGTGTTGAGTGCTTTGGTATTTGTCGGAATCAAAGAATCCCGTTTCGTAAATAATCTTCTGGTCTTCCTTAAAATAGGTATCATACTATTGGTGATAGGAGCAGGATGTTTCTTTGTAAGACCCGAAAACTGGTCGCCTTTTGCTCCTAATGGAGCTCAGGGTATTCTGGGAGGTGTTGCCGCTGTATTCTTTTCTTTTATAGGATTCGATTCTATATCTACAACAGCCGAAGAATGTAAAAACCCGCAACGGGATATGCCCCGTGCCATGCTTTATTGCCTTGGTATTTGTACGGTATTATATATAGCGATCACTCTTGTGTTGACCGGTATGGTCAATTATAAAGAATTGGGTGTAGATGATCCTCTGGCATATGTCTTCCAGAAAGTGGATATGGATTTTATAGCCGGTATTGTTTCTGTCAGTGCTGTTATTGCCATAACCAGTGCTATATTGGTATTTCAGATAGGACAGCCCCGCATCTGGATGACTATGAGCAGGGATGGACTGCTTTGGCCTCGCTTTGGAAAAATTCACCCTAAATACAAAACGCCAACCTTCGCAACTCTTATTGCTGGCATTATAGTTTGTGTTCCTTCGTTGTTTCTTGATATGCAGTTTGTTGTCGACCTGACGAGTGTCGGTACTTTCTTTGCTTTTATTTTGGTTTGTTCCGGAATACTTTATCTTGATTATAAGGGATATAGTAAGAAAGCGAAATTTAAGGTTCCGTATATCAACGGAAAATACATTGTCGGTGTTTTATTCCTTATAACAGCTGTGCTTTTTATTACTAAACTCGATTATAAAGAGATTATCTCCGAAAAACCTTTACTTATTATATTTTGGGCTACCTGGCTGTGCATGTCTTTTGCTGCCTATAAATTCCGCTTTTCGCTATTGCCTACAATCGGGATACTTATCAATCTGTATCTGATGACTGAACTCGGATGGTCAAACTGGTATATGTTCCTGATATGGCTTGCCATAGGTTTGATTATTTATTTTCTTTATGGATATAAAAAGAGTAAATTGGCCCAGATAAATAAATAAACGAATATACAATGATACCATTCTTAGATTTGAAAGAAACCAATATGCCCTATCAATCGGAGATTGAGGAGGCTGTATTGAGTGTTGTTCGTTCGGGATGGTACATTTTAGGAGATCAGGTCAAATCTTTCGAGAGGGCTTATGCTCAGTATTGTGGTACTGCAAATTGTATTGGAGTAGGAAATGGGTTGGACGCTATTTCTTTGATCCTGAAATCATATAAAGAATTAGGTGTTTTGAAAGATGGGGATGAGGTTCTCGTTCCCGCTAATACATATATTGCTTCCATATTGGCTGTAAGCAGCAGTGGTTTAGTTCCAGTTTTGGTAGAGCCGGACATAAATACCTATAATATCGATCCCGAGAAGATAGGGGATAAGGTTACCTCTAGAACAAAAGCTATCCTTGCTGTTCATCTGTATGGGTTGGTATCCCCAATGAATGAGTTGAAAGAGATTGCCAGAAAGCACAACCTGAAGTTGATAGACGATGCGGCTCAGGCTCATGGAGCAGCTTATCATGAGCAGAAAGTCGGTAGCTTATGTGATGCAACGGCTTTCAGTTTTTATCCCACTAAGAATCTCGGAGCTTTGGGTGATGCGGGTGCTGTAACAACCGATGATTCGGAGTTGGCTGCTATTGTCAGAGCATTGGCAAATTATGGAACGACATCCAAATATATAAATAAGTATAAAGGTGAAAACTCAAGGTTGGATGAAATACAAGCGGCTGTATTAGCTGTTAAGTTGAAATATCTGGATAAAGAGGTGCAAGCGAGACAAAATATAGCATCCTTTTATCTCCGAAATATTCAGAATGAATTAATAGCTTTACCACGGGTTGAACAAATTGAACAACACGCTTTTCATCTTTTTGTGGTACGGTGTCATGAAAGAGATCGGTTGCAGCAATATTTGTCGGATAAAGGTATCCGTACGGAAATACATTATCCGTTGCCGCCACATAAGCAGGAGGCATACAAAGAGTGGAACAGTTTATCATATCCCGTTTCGGAAAAGATAGCGGATCAGATAATTAGCCTGCCTTTACATATATCGTTGAAAAACGAAGAAGTGATACGCATATGCTCTGCTTTGAATGAGTTTCGATAATGTATAAATCAGCTATCCCGGCTTTTTAATACAAGAAGTGTATTATCCTCATAAAAAAGGACTAATTTTGACCGGATTTCGAGGGCATAGACTCTTTCGAATTAATTATAGAAGTTAAGAGAGCAGAACAATATACTGCATTTGTGGATGATTATTAAATATTTGCTTTTATTCAGCATGTATGGGAACAAATAAGAAGCATAGAGTTCCATTTGGTCCGATAGGGATTATTATGGCTATCGGGGTAGTGTATGGAGACATTGGTACATCGCCGCTCTATGTGATGAAATCTATACTTGAGGCGTTGCCCGATAATCAGTTATCGAGACCCGATTACATAATCGGAGCCGTATCATGTGTGATATGGACTTTGACTATCCAGACTACGCTTAAGTATGTAATATTGACCCTTAGAGCCGATAATAACGGCGAAGGTGGTATTTTGGCGTTATATGCACTTATCAGGCAAAAATTCCGTTGGGCATATATTATAGCCGCATTAGGTGCTGCAACATTGCTTGCAGATGGTATTATCACTCCTGCCATGACTGTGATTACTTCTATGGAAGGGTTGAATAATATAGTACCCGAAATTCCTATTGTTCCTGCTACACTGATTATTGTTATCGGATTATTCCTTATACAGCCATTGGGTACAGGTTCGCTCGGAAAGTATTTTGGAACGATGATGCTTGCATGGTTTATCATGATGGGAATAGTGGGTGCAAGTCATCTGGTTCATGAACTTACCGTATTCAAGGCGTTTAATCCTGTTTATGCTATTAAGTTTTTGGTACATGCTCCTCATACGATGTTTATCCTCGGCGCTGTATTTCTTTGTACAACAGGCGCGGAGGCTTTGTATTCCGATTTAGGGCATTGCGGACTGAAAAATATACGGATATCATGGATCTTTGTAAAATCGATGCTTATTGTCAATTATCTGGGGCAGGCTGCGTGGATTATCGATAATCCGTCCATTGTGCAACATGGTATCAATCCGTTTTTTGCCATGATGCCTTCGTGGTTCAGCTTTATCGGGGTATTAATGGCTACAGCAGCATCTATAGTTGCCAGTCAGGCATTGATAAGCGGCTCTTATACAGTTATCAGTGAGGCTATCTCTTTGAACTTATGGCCTAATGTAAAGATAAAATACCCGACCAATATAAAAGGGCAGATGTATATCCCCTCTGTAAACTTCACAATGATGATCTTATGTATTATCATTATCCTTATGTTTGAATCCTCGTCACGATTAGAAGCTGCTTACGGTTTGGCTATCACGCTCAGTATGTTGATGACTACTTTGCTGCTCTTCCTGTATTTCAGGGAAACGAGGAAGCCATTGTGGTTTAGTATTCCCGTATCGGTATTCTTCTTTATTATGGAGTTCAGTTTCTTTGTGGCTAATATGCAGAAGTTTGCCCATGGAGGTTTTGCTTCGATATTGATCGCCGGATTGATATTCTTCATGATGTATTCTTGGTTTAACGGGCGGCGTATCAAAAGGCATTATACAACTTACGATCAGATAAATGACTCATACCTGAACCGGATCAATGAAATAAGCGATGATTCATCCATTCCGAAGAGTGCGACAAACCTTGTTTACATTACCAGTGCTAACAATAAGAATGCCTTGGAGAGTAAGATAACTTATTCGCTATTCAACAAATTTCCGAAACGAGCCGATACATATTGGTTTGTTCGAATAAGACGTTCCGATAGTCCGTATGAATTTGAGTATGATGTCAAGACTTTTATTCCCGGAAAAGTATTTCGTATCGACCTCCGTATAGGTTTTAAAGTGGGGATACACGCCGACCGTTATGTGAGGCTGATCTGTTATAATATGGAGAAAGAAAATCTGGTGGATCTTGCATCGCGTTATCCTTCGATGCATGGAGCAAGAGGTGATTTTGCTTTCTATGTGGTTGATCGTATATTCCGTAATATCGAATTGAGTGCCGGACAGCAGATAATACTGGCTCTGTATAATCTGGTGAAAAGGCTGAGTACATCAGATACTCAGATGCTCGATCTCGATCCTTCGTTTGCTGTCGTGGAAACTGTACCTCTGGTAAATGTCCATCATACAGACGATATCTTATCGAAACTGCTTCATAAATCCGAAAGAGCAGAGGAAGAATCGGCTGATTAAGGATTCTCTGTCTCATTGGTCTTAAATGATTTTATCTCATGAAACCGGCAGTAATCTCTATTTAGCCAGTTGTCACGATCAGAGGGTATTTCTATCAACTCTTTAAATAATTGGAGCTGAGGTATTTTTTTGTCGGCAACTAATTCCAGATCATGTTTGTTTTGATTTGAACTGATAACTTTCTCTCTCTCGGAGAGTATCGTTGACACCTTATTTAATTCTATAACGGCTTGAGTATATGTTACAAGGTAATAACAAAGCAGACAAGCTGCTATTATAAATTGTGCTAGTATCATTTGTCGGTTTTCTAATTCGATTATCCGTAATAGGGCAATAATCATGAAAACAATAATACCGATCCATACTCTGGTTGGAAATACAGGCGAAAAACTCATTGCACTAAAAGCAATAAGTCCCAAAATAAGAAATAGCAACGATGTAAAAATCTGGCGTTTTTGTTTAGTTGAATTATTGAATGTAGTGTATGTTATAAATAAGAGAACGAAAATACATAAGATAGGAAATATCTTTTCGAAGAATAATTGTACTAGTACAAGTATTTTATCCCAAGAGCCTGAGCCAGGATTAAGATTCCAGCCAACAGAAAGTATTATTTGGTACCTGATATAATTTCCGGGAGCCGCAACCATGAATATGTATCCGAATAAAGCTCCGATTATTCCCCCTATAGCCCAATATGGAATATTTTGTTTTGAGATTTTGATCCATATTAAGATTGATATGCAGCCTATAATCATTGCTAAAACTGTATTCTCATTTGTCCATCCGGCTATACCTCCATATATAAAAAACAGAATAGCTTTGAGTATATTATTATCTTGTATCTTGTTCTTATTAAAAATCAGTTTGCAATAAGGGTATAAGAACAGTAAGATGAGAAGGGTTCCCCATAGATAGTTAGCACTCCCTGTTATCCATAAGAAATCTTCACCAAATGCCGGAAGTAAAAACCAGAGTAGTAATTGTATGAGAATAAATAGTAGAGGAGATTCTTTTGTTTCTCCGATTCGTACGATTTTATATATTACAAAGGTGAAAACAATGTAAGCGATGCTATTTATTGTATCTGCGATCCAAGGAGGGATAAAAAGCAAGAATTGAGCAATCAGGTGAACAATGGTTCTTCCTCCCCACATGAAATAATGCCTATATTGAGATATGAAAATATCTTTGATATTTTTTACTCTCTCATTTCCGCCATATACAAAAGAGTATGACCAGTCATCAGCAAAGAGGGGATACAATCTATTTAAAATAAAGATTAGTATAAAGAATACTATTATAAAAGCATATAAGCATATTTTAGAATACTTCTCAGATTGAAGCAACTTCTCTGTTTTGTTGAAAAAAATGTTTAATGTTTGTATTATATCCCTTTGCATAAGTACATTGTATTTGTTTTAGAGGTTGTTAGTCTGACCTGTTCATATAATTAAACCATCCAAAAGTTTAGTATAATACTCAATAGCTTCCCTTATTTCATCAAGAACAATGTATTCATCCGCTGTATGTGAGCGCGCAGAATTTCCCGGACCCATTTTTACCGAAGGGAAATTCATTAAAGCCTGATCTGACAGGGTGGGAGATCCGTAAGGTTCTAACCCGATAATGATGGCTCTTTGTATAAACGGGTTTTCCAAAGCTATTTTCGATGAATTGAGCCTGAATGATCGTGGTTTTACATCACATTCGGTATGCTTATCTATGATTTCGTATAATTGCTGATTGCTGTAGCACTCGTTGCTTCTGACATCTACAACAAATGAGCAGATATCGGGTACAACATTGTGCTGTGTTCCCGAATTAATCATAGTTACGGTCATTTTCACAGGGCCAAGCAGATCACTGCTGTCGGCAAACTGAAATGTACGAAACCATTCAATGTCCTTCATTGCCTTGTAAATGGCATTTATTCCTTCGTTACGGGCTGCGTGACCCGATTCTCCATGAGATTGGCAATCGAGTACCATTAAGCCTTTCTCGGCGATGGCAGGATTCATTCCGGTAGGTTCTCCTACAATGGCAAAAGCAGGGGTAGGAATTGATTGAAGAGCCAGTTCAATTCCATTTTTTCCGGAGACTTCTTCTTCGCACGAAGCCAAAAATATCAGATTATAATCCTGTAGTTTATCAGTCAGCCAGAAAAAAGCATGCATCAGGCTCACAACGCTTGCTCCGGCGTCGTTACTCCCCAATCCGAATAACTTATTGTCTTCTATCACAGGATCAAAAGGTTCTTTTGACCATGCCGATACAGGTTTCACCGTATCTATGTGTGAATTAAGAAGGATTGTCGGCTTTTGATCTGAAAATCCGGGCGATTTTATCCATATATTATTTCCTGTACGTTCCGGTTTATACCCTTTTGATCCGATGTATGATTCTATCATATCAGCAACGTCTTTTTCTTCCCTGCTGAAAGATTGAATACTTATCATTCTTTTTAGGAGATCTACAGCCTCGTAGTATAATTCGTCTATATCTTTTGTCATAATTTACTTAAAAGGTTACAAAAGTAACAAAGTCAATGAATAGCTATCAATAAAAAATAATCAGTAACCATTCTTATATTTATGCAAATCAGTCGTTGAAAAATGTTCTTTTAAATTATGCTATTTACTACGCGCAATCAGAGATTGCTTGCGGCAGCCTACAAAAGGGTCTGTGCCCCCTCGTCCGTCAGGTTTTCGACCTCGGTGGAAGCCCGGGGTATCCGCTGCATGAAGAAAGCGTTAAAAGACAAATAGATATCAGCGATAATCATTTTTATTTGTCTTAGCTTTCGAGAGCTGAGCGGGTCGGGTTGGAGACGCAGTCTTGATCTTTTGTTTCGTTTTGCATCAAGGCAAAATGAAAAA
>NZ_AUFL01000020.1 GCF_000426485.1 Indolivaga capnocytophagoides DSM 22835 | reverse complement strand
ATGCCCATTATAATAATTAGTTTCAGTTATCGTTTTGTTTCATCTGATCCTATTTACCCTGTGTTTATCATTCAATTTATAATGCTCGTCATCACTCTATTTATAGGAGACTCAATGGTTAGAAGATATAAGAAATGATCTTACTCAATTTTCACTATAGCATACTTTTTATTCACATCTAAGCCTTTATGACGTTGTAGATCATTCCATCTGTCTTTTGGAGAAACAGGGATTACATAAGGCGTTCTGTCACAATACATCGTTTCAGAAGAAGTATGACTGCCCACTACCTCTTTCCATTGTTCCTCTGATAGAGGGGTTATGCCGATCAGAGACTCTGCTCTACAATCCAAGTCAATGCGTTTATAGTTTGGATGGAAATAAGCAAGGCGAGTGTTATCATGAATAAGCAAAATATCCGTTGCATCACTCGGTACTTCGACCGCAAATACTTTTTCTGTTAGTTGTATCATGGCTCTGTTTTGATTATTTTGTTATTTTTGGAATATGAATTTTATATTAGACATACTTGCTCTATTATATGGTTGCCTTCTTTTTATTGGATGGTATATAGCACCTTTGGGATTACTTGTATGTATCATATCTCTACCCTTTTCTCTCTATTATAAAAAGAGAAAATATACAATTGCCCTTCTATCCATTTCTGCTATATTTATCCTTAGCCTTATAATTGCAAACTCATTCTCTATTTCTCAAGATTAGGTTTGAAATGTTCTTGGAGTTCGGAAAGAGTGGTTTTGTGGATAAAGGGTGAATTTCTGCCATGTTGCATGTTTCCGTATTCACATAATATCCAGTCCATACCATCAGTAAACCACTGCATATAATCGCTATCCTCTCTAATAGCCGTTACAGCTTTGAATAGTTCGGGGTTGCCAATGCAATTGACATAATCCGTAATATTCTCGATAGATGTAATATGAGCATCAGAGAACCAAGGTTCTTCACCATCTATTTTCGTGTACAAATAATCCCGATTTATTACAATCCACGCTTTGTACCCTAATCCCTCTAACCACTCCCTCATTTCTGGGGTGTTTTCGATAAATGCTGAATATTTGAATTTCATAAGATTATATTTTTATATTTGTTAAATGAATCGATTATTTGGATATATCATAGCTGATCTTTTAGGATTAAATGTCAGATATCTGATACTCAAACTTATTGGTAGACCTAAATCAAGAAAGTATTTAAAAGGAAACCCGAACAATCAACTAAGTGTTGCAGATCAATATCTTGTCAATTTCGCTACTGGCTTTCTTGTTTTAGAGATAATATTGGGCATCCTATTTAAAATAGCAAACTAAACGACCCTCTTTGCTTCTATATTCATATTATTTCTATCTTTGGGTAAACTGATTATTATGGGTGAATTATTCATTAATATTGTTTTCGGCTTTTGTAAGTATATTGGTTGTCAAGTCCGTTTACTTTTCTATCATGCTATAGGAAGCAATAAGCCGTACAGAAGAATATCTCACAAATCTTATTCAATATTTAATACTCTTATTGGATTAACTGTTGTTGCGAATGTTATTGCTGTAATAATTTACTTTATAGATAAATAATCCAATACTGCATCCAATACTATAAACTCCCCTCAATCGCCAATTTCAGATTCATATTAGCAGCATGCCAATCGAATGATTTGAGCATCCATTCCCTGTATTCTTTAGGGATATCCTTAAAACTTTCACCCTTATGCTTTCCGAATGGCATTGTTTCAAGAGGTTTGCCGATAGTAGAACTACTTTTCTGTGCTTCTTTCTCCGCATCGCCTTTCTTTACTGTACCGATCTCGTGTATAGGAATGCCGGAGAGAAGCCTACCATCAGTACCATACATCTTCCAGATTCGTTCCTTCTCGAATGTTATATCTTCCACTTTTCCGAATCGGTCTACATTGCCGGCTAGATCAGAGATTAAGCAATTCTCTTTTTCATCGTCGATACGCGTTCCTCTACCTAGTATCTGATAATACAGAGCAATAGAAGCTGTTGAGATACCGAGAATAATACAATCGATCTTAGTATAGTCAAAGCCTGTTGAGAGAACACGCACGTTGAATATGACACGGATATTACCTTTTCTGAATTCTGATATCACACGTTCACGTTCTGAATCGTGCATACCTGAGTAGATGGCTGCCGAATTTGGATATTCCTGTGAAAATTGGATCGCTTCATCTATCGATGGCACAAATGCCAGGATATGCTTTCGATCACTATTCACATCAAGCTCTTGTTTGATCTGATTATGTATGTCATTGGACGCAAAGGCTCGTTGCATACTATCTTCCGTAAACTCTGATTTCGAAGAGTTATAAACTAACTGAGAGCTATCAAATCCCGATGTTTTATAAACAAGCTTACTCCAGAACCCCAGTTCGATCATTTCCTGAACTTGGCTCACATGAACGATATCTTTAAAGAAATTCCCTTTCTTGGACCTACTTGTCAACATGGTTAGCTTTGAGAGCCGTTGACCGTCAAGACCTGTGTTTGCTTGTAGCTTGATAGGTGTTGCAGTAATACCGAGTACGTGTGATATCTCGCTATCTTCAAGAAAAGACCGAGCATCGAATCAGCTTCACGTGGGTAAAGGTGTGCTTCATCAATCAGCATTTTCTTAAAGCCTAGTTGTTTGAATGTTTTACCTATTTTCTTAATGCTGCCGATCGTTGCATAAGTGATCTTGTTGATATCCTTTCGTCCAAAAGAAGCCGAATAAACACCCGCCTGTGCCCCGAAATCACCACACAGAGAAACATATTTCTTATAGTTTTGTTCCAATAGCTCTTTCGAGGGTTGTATCACGAGAAGTTTATCTTCTATCTCATTTGCAACGAAAGCCGTAAGGATTGATTTACCCCAAGCAGTGGGTAATACGATCAGAGAAGGAGCCGGGCGTTTCTCCTTGAAAAACGCCGTTGCCTTGCTTATTGGTTCTACCTGATTTTTACGAAGTGTAATCATATCGTTTAATCTTCTACGGTTATTTTAGTAAGATCTTCGTCTGAATAGTAGACTAGATTTTCATCCGGCATAAAGACATCTACAATACTAAGCTCTTCGAGTTTCTTGAATGTGTTGTAGATACTATCAAACTCGTTTTGAGTCATAACTGCTTTGATGGCAGCCATTGCCTTATCGAAAGATGTTGCCTGTACCAGAACGTTTCTCGATCCTGCACTGCTTCCTTCCCCTTCATCCTCTCCATCATCGAATAGAGAATAGATTTGAGCTTTATACCAACAGATACGTTTCTTATTTAGCTTCAACTGCTCTTTCTCTGAATCGTATATCTTAATAACCTTTTGATAATCTTGCTCATTAATTTTAATAAGCTTGAATGTTGCTTCGAGATTTACCTCAAGATATTCCGATATAAATACTTCGGCAGCTGCAGGACTATCGGCTGTCACTATATAGCTTTTCTTATTCCCTTTTCCTGTCAGAATTTTCACGTCTGTTCCCCAGAGGTTAAGGTTTTTATCTTGCTGTCCAAGCAAAGGAATATTCGAAACTTTGACGGTTTTAATATCATTCTCGATAAGAAGCGATTTAAGAATATCATTTATCTGAGTACCTTTTCCACAAAGCGTCTCATATCGTTCTACTGTTGAGACATTTCCGGTATCTTCATTGAGAAAATCTTCATCCCAATACCGTTTTTCGGTTTGCATTAAATACCAGCCGTTGGCTTCTTCTACGGGTAATGTTTTCTTTTGTAATTCCATAATTTTAATATCCTGTTTTATTGATTCTTAATTGTTCTCTTTCGTATGATAGTATAGAGCGTAAAGCATCTACCTGATGAGTTGCAGCAGCGTTGAGACGATCCAGCCAATCATCCAAGTAGGCTTCTTCTTCCGCAATTGAATCTATCAATGTGTTTTGTACTTTAGCCGACAAACATTGCTCTTTGGCTATATTGATAATTGTATTGCTTATTTCGGAAGCTTTCTTGCGTCTCAGAGCTTTCTTTGCTTCTGCCAACATAAAAGCTGTACGGCTGATGTATGCCATAATAGCACGGATGCGTTCAAGTACTTCTTCGGGATTCTCGAAGCATTCGATATCGAGATACTCCTGTATTTGTTGCGCTTCTTGTAATAGGTTCATGTGATATGCCAATTTATGTTTTGAATCTCATTTTCTACATTTTCCAAAAACGTCATTATATTAGAAAATGCCGTCCATTTAGATAAAGCGACCAACTCTTTAACTGCTAGTGTAGCACATTCTTTGGCGTGCTTCATTATCTTGTCTCCTGTTTGAGCTGCACTGAAATTAAGGAACAAATCATTGTAGCGATGGAGCCCGAATATGAATTCACTAACTTTATATCGTATTCTCTGAAAACTATAGAGAAAACAAAAAAAGGGAAAACTGCCGATTGGTATCAGCTTTCTATCGATAACCTATGTTGGTTTTACGGTAGAAAAAAAATCGATATTCGAGATATTACAGTAATAGGTTTAATGAATATATGGAAAAGCTCACCAAAGATTGTACCATACTATATCATGGTAGAATCCAGTTCCTATTATAATAAGCTTATCATTTAAGAAAAAATAATAATAACTTTGACGGAAAATAAAACGATCCGTCTTGAAAGAAACCTCACTTATGATATATAAGAAAGTTTTGGAAAATAAGCTTGCTCGAAAGAAAGAAAAATTGGCGGAGATTGAAAAGCAGCTAGAAGACATGTCTTCTCCAACTGACAAAAGAAAATTCATAGAGCTTTAAGCTGTTGTTAATGAATTAGAGAACCGTATCGATATGGCGGATGCAATGGCAAAGATGGAGGAATAAAAATTATTTATTATTTCGAGAAACCTATAATATTCAAAGATTGAAAATATAAAAACTAAAAAAGATGATACCCTTTAATTGTATTTTACTTTTTTATTTTGTTGCATTTACAAGTTATATGAATGCTTCCTCTCCCAACGATTTGATTCCTATACATGACACTTTCAGTATAAAGTCTGAGATAATAGGTGAAAATCGAGTGATTAATGTTTGGACTCCTAATGATTATAATATAAACTCAGATTCTTTACCGGTGATGTATATGGCAGATGGTGGAATTGAAGAAGATTTTCCCCATTTAGCGAATACTTTAGATGAATTAATTAAACAAAAAAAGATCAAACCACTAATTCTTGTAGGTATAGAGAATACTCAAAGAAGAAGAGATCTAACAGGTTTTACAGAAGTTGAAGAAGATAAGGAAATTGCACCTATTGTAGGCGGTTCTGATAAATTCAGAATATTTATAAAAGAAGAATTATTTCCTGAAATAGATAGCCGATATAGAACGACTGATAAAAGAAGCATTATTGGAGAATCTCTGTCTGGTCTTTTTGTTTTGGAGACATGTTTTCAGGCTCCAGACATGTTTGATAATTATATTGCATTTGATCCATCATTATGGTGGAATAATAATTATTTAATAACAACTGCCAAGAAAAATCTAAAGACATTTCCTTTAAGCGAAAAACGAATATGGTTCGCGGGTTCTAATACAACGGAAATCTCTGACTTAACTAAAAAATTAGCAGAGATATTAAAAACTGAAAGCAAAGCAACTCTAAGATGGTATTATTCTGACGAGCCTCAAGAAACACACGCCACTATTTTTCGAGCAACAAAAGAAAAGGCTCTAATTTGGGCTTTTGAATAAGGTTAACTACATCCGAATTTTTATATGTGATAAAAAAAGCTATTCCTTTAATTAATTTGAGGAGTCTTAATAGTAAAGAGGAGCTAATAAAGCTAGATTATCTTTTGGGACTTTATGAAGAAAGTCGGCATATTTATAATTTGGTAATTCGCTACGTGAAAGCATTAGTACTCTATGTGGAGTTTCTTTTTGTTGAGCAAACATTGTTAAAGGTATTGTAAAAAGCATAAACAAAATTATATTCAGATTAATTAATGCCTATATTTGTTATAGGTATCCATTAGGTAAATTATTTCTAATATACTCTGATCATATTGGAAACCGAAATCTAAATTGTACCATCATCTCCGTTTTCTTCTTTTACAAGAATCAAATAACGATCCTTCTGTCTAATCGCCAGTAACTCCTCACCCACCTTTCTCATCTTGAAGATCCGAGTAATGCTGTATTGCAAAATCAAGCTCTTCTGCTTTTCTCTCCACGAAGGTTTGAATGTCTTTATTCATTTTTTTTGATTATTTAAATAATATACTTACATTTAACAACCTATATTTAACACCTTAAATATTTACATATGAATAATTTATTACGCACAGCCTCGATACTCTTATCTTTAGGTGTTTTAATTTGTTTATCATCTGTTAGCTATATGATAAGTCATATGTATATTGCCGATAATATCATTATGCCTTGGTCTGTATCGATGGCTATTGGAGTAATTCTCATTTTCCTATCTTTGTTGATCAAATTGTTTACAAATACTCGACACAATCCCAAAACCTGAGCTTGCCTTACATGAAAAATCTCTTGTTTAATAAAATAATGGCAGTATTGGCTTCATTGCTTATATGCTTTAACTTTTGGAATTACTTTTCCAACAATAGTTCCCTTAAATCATTTATTATATCAAGTTTAGCGATGTCTTTTATTATTATAGGTCAATTAATTCCAATTATAAGACACAGAAAGAAAAAGAGCTAACTTGAATGGAATTATTCTATATTATTTTTAATAGACTTTCTCCTTTGGTTCTTTATTAGTCTATGAATTATTAAAAATAATTACTCTGAAACAATAGCTATTGTTGTAATCGGAATACCCATCATTATAACACATATTATACTTACAATTTGTGGCTATGTAAACAGAAATAAATATCTCCATCTTTTTATTTTAACTATCACAATAATCTTAATAAGTTATTCGTTTACATTCTCTAATTGCAGATTTTAAGTATCTCTCATGCGTATCGCTTTGCTTTTTCTTCTATATTCCTATTTTTCTATCTTTAGGTGAAACTTAAATATATGATTACTAAAGATCAAATAGCTATCTTCTTAAAATATCTAGAGACGGTGATGGTTTTGCTAGTGAAAATGATATCTCATTTTTCAAACTCAATCCAATATCACTCACAGAATGATATAGTCACACAAGTTCCCTTTTTGTCCTCTGACTCAATATTATACTTTATGCTACATTTCTCTAATATGCGCAAGGCTATCGACAATCCGATACCACACCCTTGCATCCGTCCAGTATTATTGGCCCGATAAAAAGGTTTACTGATATTTTCCAATTCTTCACGGGGAATCCCAATACCTCTATCCTTAATCAAAATATGAAGGCAATCCCCATTATTGTACAATGTAATATCTACCGTTTCGCCTTGTGAATATTTCACGCCGTTTTCGATGATATTAAACAAAGCCATCAATAATTGAGTACGGTCTTCTTTTACGACTAACAAATTTTCATTTTCGGGAAGAACTTCAACCCTTACATTGATTTTACTTCCTGCATGGGAGTAAGATATCCGCTCTATTATTTTCCATATAAGATCATCTATCCTTATAGTACTATTTATATCAGAACTTTTACGTAAATCAGAAATGATAATCAGCGTATTCAGAATTTCTTCCAACTGGTGTATCTGTACAATTAATGTTCCTGCTAATGCTGAATATTCATCAGGACTTCGCTCTTTTAGTGAAAACACTTCGAGATTTCCCAGCATAGCAGCCAGAGGTGTTTTAAACTCATGGGATACATAGTTTACAAAATTCTTCTGAATGACAAAAGTTTCCGATATTTGTCTCAACAGATGATTGAAAGTATCAGTAAGCTCTTGTAGTTCGTCATCCGTATGAGGTGATTCTATCTGCATTCCCGATTTATCGGGGGATATATTTTTTACTTGTTCAATGACATTACTGAATGGTTTGTACGCGATACGGGCTAACCATTTACTCAGGAAGATAACAGCAATAAGGCCAACAAGCAAAGCAGAAATCAATATCCATAGAAGAATAATCAGCTGGCTGTTTAGCAGGCTTTTGGTTTCTTTGGTTATTATAACAAAATCACCCTGATTATCTTCATAAAAGATTCCGTGACAATATTCAGTTTCTGTAGTAAAATCGAGTTTTTTTTCTCTCTCTATAACTTTTAATATCTCAGGATCAACATGCTTTCGTTTATTTCCATATGCTAACTTTCCCGATTTATGATAAACCTGATAAGACACCCCTGAGACCATTTCCTCAAATTGCTTCTGAACCTTTTCAAATTCCCTAACATTCAGCTCATCTTCTTCCAGATGAAACAAGGCTACTATATAGGCTGTTTTTCGTAAATTTTTGTACGTTTCTTTCTTTATATTTTCGTAATACAACATATAGATAAGCACCGATATGATAATAAAGACCACACCGAATGCAATAGAACTATATAAACTCTGACGTTCCTGAATTTTCATCTACATTATAAAAAGGTTACAAAGGTTACAAGATCAGTGAACGATTATTGATTCAGCATTTTCTGAAAAAGGTAACAAAAGTTACACTCTTTATGTATGTTTTTACCAGTTACCTTTTTCGCTGTTTTCAAATTGGCAAGTTTTCTCATCGGCATATTCACCTATTATTTTATATATAGATAAAATTGAAATATAATCCCTATAATCTATTGTCCTGTGTCCTGATCAGGTATCCCCGCCCTTTTACCGTCTGGATAAGTTTATTCAGGGATTCAGCATCGACTTTGTTTCTCAGATACGATATATATACATCTACAACATTGGTATTCGAATCGTAATTTATCCCCCACACCGTATCGAGTATCTGAGAGCGGGACAAGACTTTATTTTTATTTTCCATCAATAACTGTAACAACTTAAACTCCTGCAAGGTCAGTTTGATCTCTTTTCCGTCCCGTTCTACAATGTGTCGGTCGGTATATAATTTCAGATCATCACAAACCAAAGCATTTTCCTGTACTTCGTTATTAAATTTAAATCGGCGCGTCAAAGCATTGATACGAGCTACAAGCTCTTTAAAATGAAAAGGTTTAGGCAGATAATCATCTGCACCATAGTCTAACGCTTTTACTTTATCTTCAATTTCACCTAATGCACTCACAACTAATATGGGTGTATTTATTTTCTTGTAACGGGTATACTGTAAAAGTTCGATTCCATCGATATCAGGAAGCATAATATCAAGAAGAATCAGATCCCATTCCCGCTGGGAAATAAGACCGCGCGCATCCTCTCCGTTTTCAGAGAGGACAACCGAGAAGCCGCTTTCTTCAAGACCTTTTACCATAAAATCACTGATGCGGCGATTATCTTCTATCAACAATAACTCCATAACACGAGGTCTCAGACCTATTTGTTTACCATAGTAAATACATCATTAAACTTAGTAAGTTAGTAACTTATTATACGGTAAAGTAATAAAAAAAATATGGAACCTTACTTTTCTTTCAAACGTTTATCTCTTCTGTATGCAAAATAGAACACCTGAGGCAATACAGTAAATGACAGTATCATATTGATAGCAATACCTCCGACAATCATAATCGCTAATGGTTTTTGGATTTCAGAACCCATTCCATGCGAAAGAGCAGCCGGCAGCAGCCCCATAGATCCCATTAATGCAATCATTAATACCGGACGAAGGCGCTCTTTTACTGCCTCATCAATTGCGAGCCTTAAGTTATGCGATTTCTGCATTTTTAATTTCATTAAAGTTATTAATAAAATACTGTCAATGGCTGTTATACCGAATAGAATGATAAACCCGATACCTGCCGAAATTCCAAAAATCGTATTGGTAACCCAAAGGGAGATAAATCCTCCGATAAAGGCATAAGGCATTGCACTGGCCGCAATCAAGGTATCTTTTACCGTACCAAAATTGAGATATAATAAAAACAATATCAGAAGGATAACTGTCGGTATAATCACCACCAGACGCTCAGTTGCACGCTGCTGGCTTTCGAACTCACCTGCCCAAACCATTTTATTTTCGGGAGCGAGTTTTATTTGGTCTGCTACCTTTTTCCGGGCTTCTTTTATTGTAGAACCCAGATCCCTGTCACGAATACTAAATCCAATACCAACATAACGACTACTTCCATCCCTGTAAACAAATGTCGGTCCTGTGATAAATGAAATATCGGCTATTTCTTTTAGCGGAACATATTTTCCATCCATGGTAGGGATAAGGATATTTCCTATTTTATCTTCATTATCCCTGTATTCTTTCTGAAAACGCAGTTGTACATCAAAGATGCGTTCGCCTTCATAAAAGCGGGTAGCAGCTTTACCGCCGATAGCCATTTCAATAACAGTCTGGGCTGCTTCCATTGATACAGCATAGCGTGCCATCTGCGATTCTTCGAGTTTTATCTGAAGTTCGGGTAACCCGATGCTTCGGAATACATTTACATCTTCAATACCCTTAATATCTTTAATTACTGAGGCTGTAGAATCTGCCAATCGTTCAAGCTGATATAAATCGTCTCCATAGATTTTTATAACAAGAGAGCTCTTGACTCCTGCTACATATTCTTCCACATTGTCCTGAATAGGCTGGCTGAAACCGAAAATCACACCGGGGTATATATCCAATGAATCTTGAATCTGCTGAATGAGATCATCTTTCTTTATTTTCCGCTTCCACTCATTTTCGGGTTTCAGTTCAGCATGAAATTCAATATTAAAAAAACCTGTGGCATCGGTTCCGTCATTCGGACGCCCCGTTTGAGATAAAACAAATTTCACTTCATCGAACTTACGGAGCTTTGTCTTCATTTGCTGAGTAATTTTGACCGATTCATCGAGATTTACGCTATTAGGCAATGTTGCCCTTATGTAAATAGCACCTTCGTTCATATTCGGAATGAATTCAGTCCCCCAGAACATAAAACGAACCACGCAAAGTAAAAGGATACCACAAAAAGCAATAATAGTTCCTTTTCTATAATGGGAGCTGAACTCAAAAATTTTATATTGAACACGGATGAAGAAACGACTGATAAAATTAGTTTTATCCTTCACTGGTTTCTTCAACAATACTTTACACATAACAGGTACATATGTCAGAGACAATATAAGAGAGCCTAATAAAGCATATCCAAGTGTAAAGGCCAAAGGAGAAAACATTTTTCCCTCGACTTTCTGAAAAGAAAAAATCGGAAATAGAGCAACCATCAATATGATCTGAGCAAAGAATATACTGGATGCAACACTACCTGCACTCTTTTTTATCAGCCCACTTTTGATCGTACCGGTGAATCTTTCACCCAGATAATGGCTGCGTTTTTCCATCGCCACAAATATTATCTCGACAATAACTAAAGTTCCTTCAAGCAGTAACCCAAAGTCGAGCGCACCCATCGATATCAGATTAGCAGGCAGCCCCTGAATACGCAGCATAATAACAGCAAATAAGAAAGACAGAGGAATCACTGTTGCCACAATAAGAGTTGTACGCCAGTTGAAAAGAAAAATAAATACAACAAACGAAACAAGTAAAATTCCTTCCGCCAGATTTCTCACAACAGTATGTACTGTAGTATCAACCAATGTAGTCCGATCCAGAAATGGCACAATCTTCACACCGGCAGGAAGTATGCGCCCGTTCAACTCCTCTATCTTTGCTTTTACATTTTTAATAACCTCGCCCGGATTTTGTCCGCGAAGCATTACAACTATCCCCTGTACAACATCGTTCTGATCGTCGAGCCCGACCTGCCCCAATCGGGGCTTGGATGATACATCTACCGTTGCCACCTGCTTCACCCGTATAGGTGTACCTCCTCTTGTCTCTATCAATATATTTTCTATATCGGCGATACTCTCCAACAGCCCTATTCCACGTACAACAAATGCCTGACTGCCTTTTTGTATAATATCTCCGCCGACATTGATATTGCTCTTCGATACCGCTTCGTAAACATCTAGCGGCGATAATCCATAATTAGCCAGTTCTACGGGATTTACCTTTATTTCATACATTTTTTCTTCTCCCCCGAAACTGTTGATGCTGGCAACACCCGGAACCGATAATAATTCGCGTTCGACAACCCATTCGTTCAAGGCTGTAACCTCACGAATCGGCAGATCGCTTTTAATGATGTATCTATAAATTTCACCGGTAGCTCCCGAAGGCGGCTCGATAGATGGATCAGCTCCTTCGGGCAAATCCAGATCCTGCATTCTGTTAGACGAGTATTGCTGGGCAAAAAAGTCATCAACTCCATCTTCAAAAATAACAGTAACAACGGATAATCCGAATAAAGATGTAGAACGCACATCAGTCTTACGGGGGATGGTATTCATTTCCCGCATAATAGGCAAAGTCACGAATTTTTCGACTTCCTCGGCGCTTCGCCCCGGCCATTGGGTTATAATCCTCACACGGGTATTGGTCACATCAGGGTAAGCCTCGATGGGAGTATTTATATAGCATACAACTCCGGCTACAAATAATATTGCAGTCAAAAAAAGAATAAGGATATGATTGCGAAGGGCAAAAGCTATTATTTTCTCTACAAATTTATGCATGGTTCTATCTTACGGTAAATATTTTTAGTTTATAACAGACTTTGGCGGATTTACTTACTAAAGCAGCAAAAAGGTCTGCAACCCTCAGTTGCCTTTCAATCCTGAAAAAATTAACAGCTGATTTCGGATGACCACATTCTCGCCTTCTGCCACTCCTGATGAAATGTAAGATGTCTTATTATTATGCCCCTGTAAAGTCACTTCTTTATATACAAACTTACCTTCGGCTTCCTCCACTACAACAAAGTATTTATTATCATCAAAGATCAATGCATCTGACGGCAAGGCAATACATTTGATCTGTGTCTCATTTTTCAGCTTCACCACAACCGACATTTCAGGTTTGAATTTCAAATCCTTATTCTGCATAACAATACGTGCCTTAAGTACTTTTTCCTCAGAATCGAATATCTGGGGAACCGAACTTATTTTACCATAAAATACTTCTCCGGGATAAGACATTGACGTTATTTCAACATCCATTCCTTCATGTACAAATTGTAAATTACCTGCATATACATTAGCTACAATCCAGACACTGCTCAAGTCTGCAATCGTGAAAAGAGGATCACTTCCCTCTGATACTGTAGTTCCGGAAGAAACATTTTTAGCTGTTACATATCCCGAAATAGGAGCCTTTATTGAAAAAGAACCATTGGAATTTCGTATACCATAGACTGAAGCATCAGCTTTTACTTTACCTAATGCCGCCTGAGCCTGTTTTAGTTTACCTTGAGCCTCCATTAATTCTTTTTCAGACAGCATACCGTCATTATACATGCTTTGAGCCGTTTTTAATTCACGTTCCGCCAATTTTACATCAGCTTCCAAAGAGATATTCTCCGAATGAATCGAGCTGAGCTCCGTACTTCTCATATCGAGCATACCTTGTCCACATTGTACTTTATCTCCTAGCGAAAAATAAGTACGGTCTACAACTCCATTCATCAAAGGAGCATAATTTATCATTTTATCAGGATCGCATTCTACCTTTCCGGCCAGTGTTAGTTCTTGGTCTTGAGTGCTTAGTGCTGCAGGTATGGTCTTTACATCTTTTAAGAAAGCTTCTTTAGCCTGTTCGGGCTGCTGGGTTTTATTATCCTCCTTTTGAGCACACGAAATAAGAAGATAGGGAATTAAGACAAATGCTGCTATGTATTTCTTTATCATAATAGTTATTTTTTCAGTTCTGTACCAACGACATATTGCAGGTCTTCAAATTGAAGTTTCATTTTCTTCTCCGCCGCTAAGACTGTTTGTTTATTACTTTTATATGCATCCATGAAATCAATAAATTCGACCATGCTTATATTCTTATTTATCAAATTTCGGGTATAGATATCCAGCATATTATCGAGGTCGGATAAAAGTTCGTTTTTGTTTATTTTCTGGTAGAATAGATATGCCTGACTATAGTTATTGTATGCTTCAACAACCTCATGGCCGGTCTCATTGATCTGTAATTTTTCCATATATAAGTTCTGATCTCTGGCGATACCGGCAGCCTTTATCGTTCCTTGATTTCTGTTCAGAAAAGGAAGATCGAAGCTTATGCCGAAACCTACAAAATCTTTCCATACTCCGCCAAAACGATCATAATTTGCACTAAGAGTTATGTCAGGCACACGCTGAGCTTTTTCATAGGCCAACGATTTTTCGAAATACTTGGTCTGTAATTTATTTATTTTCAGCTCTGGACGGTTTTCTATTGACTGAGACAGAAGGTGCGCCAGAATCAACGAATCAGGATCAATCCCTCCTGAAGATATTTCTTCTACTTCAATATTGATCAAAGGATCAATTGATAATAAAGATTTCAGAGTCTTAATTTTTCCATTCAGGTCTTCGTTGTTCTCATTAATCTCATTTTCCAATTCGAGTAAAGACGATTGCAACCTAAACAGCTCCGATTTAGCAATATTGCCTTGAGCAACCTGCTTCCGATACGACTCTATGAGCTGATCTAAGGAATACTGCTGCTTTTGTAATACCGCCTGATAATTCTGACAGTAAATGATCTCATCTATAGATTTTCGGAGTTCACTTTTGAGACCTCTCAAAACTGTTTCGAATTCTTGTACGGCTATTTCTTTCGATATTTTATCCCGAGCAACAAGTTTTCCTCTCTTATTTGCAGTTTGTATCAGTTGACTGAGCTCAACCGAAAATTGTGTGTGTTTGCCGAAATTACCAAACAGAGGGGAACTTAATTCCGGATTGCCGTCCCGCTGACTTTTTGTACTCCACAAATTAATGCCACTGACAGACAAATTAGGGTTGTCCCATAATTTGGCCTGTACTATTTCGGCGTCGGCAATGTCAATATTCATTTGTTCCGCTATCAGTTTCAGATTCTGTTTCAAGAACAAAGATTCTATATCAGAAGGCGTTAACCTCAGAAAATTCTGACCTTGAACAGTAAAAACGGATATAAACAATATGAAAGCTAAACCTGACCAATACTTCTTCATCCTCCAATAATATATTTTCGGACAAATGTATTTCCTAAACATTAAATGTAATTTAGACCTACATTAGAAGTAAATTAGAATTTTATCAATACTGATAAGAAGAAATAAACAGCTATTCTTAAATACCTATTTTACATCCTGTAATAATATATACTGAATCAACATCTGTCATTTAAGTCCCATCTGGATTCTGTCTCCCGACAGTAATTTTTGTTCCAGATCTCTTGCATTTACATTTACGGGAGCCTTTATAAATTCAGGAACATTAAAAGAATACAACGAAAAATCGTAATATTCCGGATCTTCCTGGGGTAATAAAAAAGGTTTGGATATCTTTCCATCATTATCAATCGAAGCAATATAAAGGCGGGTATATAATCCGTCTCCTCTCCTGCTGCTGAATACAAACCAGTGGGAATTACTGCTCCAATCATGAAAACTTTCGGTATCATCACTATTCACTTCATCCATTCGTCTGGTCGTACCATCTTTTAAATTCAATAAATATAAATCAGCTTCTTTATGCCAGATTGTAAAATTCCCATAATCGGCCTGTGTATACATGAGATACTTTCCATCAAAAGAAGGCCTAGGAAATGAGATTGTCTTTCCGGTTTGTTCAGCAGAAACCAATGTATCGATAGTAGTTCCGAAATTTCCAGTCTGGGGATCGAATGATATTTTGCAAAGACTATACTTTATATTCTGATAACCTGATTGTATATCGTATTTTTTCGAAGAGCAAAAATAAAGAGTCTTTCCATCTGGCGAAAAAACAGGAAAAGTTTCGAAGTTATCGGTTTTTAATAAAGAACTTGTCAATAGCTGATTTTTTCTTGTATCGTACACAACTACCTCAGAAGCCTCATCAAATACCTCTACCCGCTTATTATGAATCTCATGAAACCCTTGTTTTGTCTGATTCAGTGAATATGCTATATAACGTCCGGTAGGATGCCAATATGGATATACACATGAAGCTATAGTACTATCGATCTTTGTTTTATACAATTGCATCTTGCCGTCAATTTGTAACATGGTTGCTCCATGTGCTCCTCGGATATGCAGACTCATAGATGCCGGATCATTTTGATTGAAAGCATGACAATTAACACATGAACCGGGTATCATTGTATTTTCAAAAATTGCCTTCTGACTGACTGAAGATAAATCCCGTTGATATATACCCATTTTGCTATAGACTTCGTATCCCGGAGCTATCAGACGATAGACCAGTCCATAATCAATCGGAAATTCACTTACATAAATACTGAAGCTCTTATACATCTTCCATTTATTATCAGACTTCAAACTTACCTGCACTTCTATCTCCGATCCTATATTATCTTCGAGTAAGCGATGCCATTCTTTTTCGGAAAACTGAGCCAGTTTACTATCCTGGACTCTGATTTCTCCTGTTTTTTTCCCTTTCAGATGAACATCTATCTTATCAAAAACAATAGACTTTACCATAAAATTTAGAGGCGCAATACTGACCGGAACTGTAACATTTATATAATCCGGATAAATAGATGGATAATCATCTACGATATAAGGGCTTGTTATTTCTTCCCGACATCCTGAGAATGTAAGTAAAGCAATTATAAAAGTAAAAATCAGTCGAATCATATGTAATTTTTTTTTCAGACATATCAGCATTCATCACTTATAACACTGAACGATATTAATAAATCGGTTTTTGCGTATAATCTACCCGATCTCCGCCTGAGAATTGCAGGTAATACCAATACGTTTGGGAAAAGCCCCGGTACAATGAGTTTGCATTTGCTCCGGCAGCCAATGCTTTCGAAAAGTTTATATAATTCTGAATAACCGGAGAATCTATACTCCAAGGTAAATCGTTAATACCATGTCCCGTATTTATCCAATAAAAAAGTAATGCCTCCTGATAATGAGCCGGAATTTCTCTATATCCCAGTTTTTTCCCTAATGGAAAATACTGCACGAAATGATCAAGATCTTTTATTAGTAAAGTATATGCCATTAAATATTCGAAGGCCATCTTGTTGGACTGGTTGTTTACAAACAATAGTCCAAGCATTTGATCCTTTTCGTTTTCACTAAAAAGAAAGTCTGACTTCATTCTTATCTTTTGTAAATGAATCCATTCTTCTCTCCCTTTTATTTTCCGGTCATCTCCCAAGCATTCCAACATACGGGTTGCTTCTTCATTATAGAATAAGGTATGTTGTAATATTCTCAAATATTTTTCAGCAACTTTGTTTTCTCCATTTAATAAATTAACCTCAGCGATACGCAACATTGCACGTGAACTTTTTTTATAGTCAGGCAAAGCTTCTATCGCTTCAAATGAATACCGCATTGATGTATTGAGAAAGCCTAAATGATAATAAACTTCTCCCGTAATAAGGGGTGATGTAAAATCCCGTTGAAACGCAGGCAGTAACCCCTCGGGACCATTCTGAAAATAACGAAACATACTATTCCCCATCGCGCCATCTTTATATAAGGCAAGATTAAGGCAAGTTACAGATAAAGGTGTATCGGGATCTTTCCGATTAGCCATATCTATTATTTTCTTCCAATTTTTGACTCTAGTATAATAATCATATGCCATCACCTCTTCCTTGCGCCAATCAATAACTGATTTAAGAGCAAAAAACGCAAAGACAGAGACCAATACAATACTGACAACAACCGTAAAACGAGGATATTTTAATTTACTCAATCGATTCCTCATCAGGACAAAACACAACGGTACCAAAGCAATTGACACCCATACAACCAAAATGGAATAAGGCAATACAACAGGATAACGGTTATAACTAATCCCCCACCAAAGCTGGCTTTCAGGATATTGTAAGAACAAGCTGGATATCAAAGGATAAAACATCACTGAACCAACTATAACGATCAATAATACTCCCCAAGTCAACTTAGACAATTGTTTGAAATAAAACCATTCGGATAAAATACATAAAATACCGAATATCCAGAATACCCCTCCAGCAAACCAATATAAAAGAGGAAACATTAGAACCACAAAAATCAATCTGATGGAAGAACTCTTAATTTTCAAATATAATAATGAGGAAATCATGGTCAAAAGAATGGCTAACAAAGCTGTAAGCAAATAATTCTCGTCGCACAATAAAGCCCACATCAATATGGAAGGTACAAATGAGAATGGTAAAACCATAGGAGAATCCGCTCCCCATTTATTACATAATCTCTTAACAACAAGCTGTAGGAGAACTAAAAAAGAAGCTATACATAAAGCTCCGGCTAACGGATAATAATAAAATTGGGTAAAAAATGTACCAAAGTAATCAGCCAGACCTCCGGGACGCCCCATCAAATCCGATAAGTAATAAGAAGTAAAGAGGAATAACTGTAATTGTTCCTGATATAGCAGATGATATCTATAAAAGAAAGCGAAAAACACAAATATCATGATGCCGAAAACCAAAGACAAACACCAGTCGAAATGTTTAAATATCTTATTCATAAATGTTCCATGTATTTTTCTTCAGATTTAAAGTCTCCGGATTTTATTGCCTCCAGATATAACAAAGTTAGTTATTTTCGAAAATTACAGCATTAAGTATTCGCTGTTACTTAATAGAATATCTGATTGAAATTTTATCAAAAAACAAATTACACTACAGATATGGAATAAATACTGCTTAAATGATCAAAAGAAGTGAGGCCAACCCTCACTTCTTTCTAACCATCTAAGATTCAATTTGCACACATCGTTTACTGAGCCTTGAATACCCAATACCAATAATTAGAATTTGGAGCATGTTCCTGAGCTCCCAGAACCATTTTCTCGTCATCTAGATATATAATATTGTATTTACTCCAGGCTGAATAGCTTGCATCATTGAAGTCATAACCACATAATATATTCGTATTTGTAAAAGTAACAGTACCTAAAGACCATCCGCTGGTGCCTGCAGTCATGTCAAAATCGAATTTACCTTCGTATTTAACACCATCCATCGTCGTCTTTATCATTTTCTTTCCGCTCAGAATAAATTGCATAGTAGCCCCTTTACCATCCAAAGGAAGATTCTTACTTACACATTGCTCTTTAATGTCTTCGGGATTTAATATCCACCAAGCTGGCCCGGTATCCGATCCTCCGCCATTCCCAAAACATTTAGTATCTGCCCATGTCCATACTTTCTCTCCTGCTCCACAGAAATAGCCATACTCTGGAGCCACCGGATAGTACATAGATTCGACATTGTATTCAAATTTTTTCTCGAACACAGTCCCATCTGCAGCCAAAGCATTCAGGGTTATCGTCTGGGAGCCGGCAAGAAGTAAAGTCAACTCAGTTTCGGAACTTGCATATAAGTTTACTCCATCCGTCCATTGACACGAAACAGGGCTTGTACAACTAACTTTTACTTTATTCGTATTTAATCCGTTTTGTACCACAGGGGTTATGGTCGCTTGTATCTGATCGGCAGAAGTTATAACTTCTCCTACTCCCTTCTCATCCACAATCGGATCACAAGCAAGAAACAGAGCTGTAAGAACACCTGCTATTATTGAATTGAATATATATTTCATGTTTTCTTCTGATTTAGAGTTATACGATTATTTCCATCCGGAATACAATGTTCCTGATTCCCATCCGGCATTTTGCTTATATACTCCGCCTGACAATGATATCTCAGATTCGGGTATAGGGAAAAATCCGCCATTTGTTGCTGTATAACGCGCAACATAACCTCCTCCGTTATTAGTTGTAACATTTTTATCGGCTTGTCCCTGAAAATATACCGCCTGGTTATTCTGTACCGCCAATGCTGTCTCGGCAATATGCCAGCGGCGAATATCATTCCAGCGAACTCCTTCAAAGCTTAGCTCCCAACGCCGTTCATTTCTCAAAGCATCATCACTATATGTACCAATAGGATCAAGACCTGATCGCTCGCGAACTTTATTGATACCAGAAACATCTTGTTTTAATTCAGACTGCATCAATAAAACATCGGCAAAACGGATTAAAACCAAATCGTGTATATTGGATAACTGGAAGTTTACAGTCGAATAGCTATACATATCCTGTTCGAAAGTTTCCCAATAACCATCTCCACTTGTTTTCTTCGATGAAATAGGTGAGTTTTTCTTATCGTAGAAGTCGGTTTCCTGTACAAAATCAGTCCACCCTCCTTTTGTATACTTCGGTAACTCACTTGGAATATTACATACTGATGCCTGGCGTCTCATATCCTGAGGTTCTGCAGCAGTCCAATCTTTCCACAATGCGGGAGATACAGGACCTGCCCCCCAGCCCTGACCAAATGGAAATGTATTTCCCAGATCCTGACTTCCTCTCACACCAAAGAAAAGAGCATATCCATTTGAATATCCGATAGTTGTGCTCCAGCTTGCAAATTTAGAGTATTTAATGGCAAACATTGATTCGGGATTCACAGCATTATCATCTTCAACCCATTTCAGATTTTGCCCTTTTGTATATGTATAATCCTCTTTAGTCAGCCTGTTAGAATAAGCCCACAGATTACGATAATCAGGTACTAAACTATAACCCGAATTGTTGGCACAGTCATCAATCCAGCCTATTACGTCATTTTTAGAAACAGTACTTCCATCGGGTAATGTTATATCTGTTTTCTTATAGAAACCTGTATAAAATAAGAATGCACGGGCCATCATCGCTTCCGCTGCATATTTGTCTACGTGCCCGGCATTAGCTGTTGTAGTTTTCTGAGCAGGCATTAATTCAATAGCAGACTTAAGATCCGAAATAATCTGAGACCATGTTTCTGCTGGATCTGCCTGAGGGGTAGTTCCACTTGTTGCGGTAGAAATAATTAAAGGAATATTTTCGAACAATGATGCTAACTCATAATAATAGAAAGCACGTAGAAAATGAGCTTCCCCGATCATCTGATTCTTTTGATTTTCACTTTCATAACCGGTACAATTTCCTAGTGTTTCAATTGCATTATTGGCTCGTTGTATACCGGCATAACGGTCTATCCAGAACTGCCTCATCATATCAGTACCCGGAGCCATAAGCAAATCTATTGCCTGTAACTGCCTGTCGTTGATACCTCCTCCTCCAAAACGGTCATCAGACGCAAGTTCCGATACCATATGGAACGAATACTGAGGATTAGCATTCACAACACTCAAGTTATTGTAAATCCCGGCTATTACCTGCTGAGCATCAGCCAATGTCTGCGGATAGTTTGATGTATTCTTTTCTGTATAGTTTTCTGTGTCCAGAAAACTTTCACAGCTTGCAAATAATAATGCAATTGCTGATAGCGCTAAGTATTTTAATTTTTTCATGTTTTTCCGTAAAAAATTATGACAATAAGTCTTAGATCTTAAAATTTGAGGTTTACTCCGAAAAGATATGTTCTGGGCGTAGGATAATAACCAACATCAATACCTGAAGCCCAACTGTCTGTACCTCCACCATAACCTACTTCAGGATCCATACCTGAATATCCTGTTATAGTAAACAAGTTTTGTGCAGTAAAATACAATCTAGCCTGTCCTAAAGGCATTCTGGGAAATAACTTTTTGAAATCGTATCCTAATGTTATATTCTGAATTTTTAAGTAGTCTGCATTTTCTATATATAAATCAGAGATATTCATATAGTTAGCATTCGATCCGGATGTTAATCTAGGATACTTATTAGAAGTTCCTTCTCCGTGCCAACGTTCAAATACATCGGTTGTATAATTTTCATGCCTTCCATCAGAAAATTTACGGTACGATTTTGCAATTTGGTGGCCAAACGCTCCATAAGTCGTCACACTCAGATCAAAGCCCTTATATCCCATATTGAAACTAAAACCTAAAGTAAAATCAGGATGAGGATTACCAATATTGGTCTTATCCTTATCATCAATAACACCATCATGATTGAGATCTGCAAATTTTACATCTCCGGGTTGAACATTTCCCTGAAGGATTCCATTTCCGGCTGCTTTCCATGCATCTATTTCGGCTTGATTCTGAAAAATACCGGAGGTTTTGTACCCATAGAAATAACCTATAGGCTGACCAACTTCGGCTCTATACATTTCGGGGGTACCTTGTGCCAATACGCTGGCTGCTCCATGAATTATACCTTCTGAGTTCTTAATTTCGGTTACTTTATTTTTATTAAATGTTGCATTTGTATTAATTCCATAAGTAAAGTCACTGCCAATCTTATCATTCCAGGTTAATCCGATTTCAAGACCTTTATTTTCTACTGCTCCCCCATTAATCCAAGGAGCACCACTAGTCCCCATACCTAAGGCTCCTAAAATCTGAGGTTGTACCAACCAGTCTTTAGTTGTTTTCTTGTACCAATCGAAAGTGAGCGCCAGACGCGAATTCAAGAAACGAGCATCTATTCCTAAGTCAAGTTGTTCTGATGTTTCCCAGCTAACATCGGGATTAGGTAAAACATTTGCATAACCACCCGTTGTTTGAGAATCTTTATTATTACCGAACGAATAGGCAGCTGTATCATCAAATGATACAGTGGCTAAGTAATAAAAATTTGGAATATTACAATTACCATTTTGCCCCCAGCTTGCTCTTAATTTAAGAAAATCGAGCCAAGAACGAGACGATTCCATAAATTTCTCATTGGTCGTTACCCAACCGGCTGAAACAGAAGGAAAATATCCCCAACGATTACCGCGAGCAAAATTTGATGAACCATCAGCTCTTATAATCAAAGTAGCCATATATGTTTCATTCCAGTCATAGTTTAAACGTCCAAAGAAAGATACAAGCCTACCTTCGTCCCAAGGAGCACCGGTTACAGACGTAACTCCGGATATCAATCCCTGAGCATTATCCAGATAAGCATACTTATATCCATCGAAGATCAGATTACCACCTACTCCTCCATAAGTTTCACCCATCCCCGATTTTTCTAAAGATTGCCCTCCCAGTACATCAAAATGGTGGGCATTCAAGGCAAACTTATAGTTCAAGGTATTATCTAATGTATAACTCCATCCAGAACCTCCATTCTGGCTGACGCGTGAAGTCTGATTAGCAACAGTTGCCGACAAGTCATAAGTAGGAGTGTAAGACCTATAACTGTTTGAACTCATCTTATATCCGAACTGGCTTCTAAAAACTAAGTTTTTTATCGGTTCAATTTGTAGGTATGCAGTCATATTCAGATTATGATTTTTAGTAGTATTATTACCACGCTCATAAACCATATCTGCAATTGGGTTAGCCATCGAAGCATCATATGCAGTCAGTCCCAAGGCATCTTTTGCCGCACGGTCAAAATAATTGCCATTGCTATCATACAAAGGCATAATAGGGGCTGTTCTTAATGCACTTGAAATATCATTCCAATACTGAGTACCAATACCGATACCATTTCTTATTGTATAACTGTAAGTGAGATTTTCTCCAACCTTTATAATATCCCGACCCGCTCCTTTTAGAAGAATGTGCTCCGAATTAAGACGTGCAGATGTTCTTTCATATTGAGACTGAACAGGTTTTCCAAAAACGCCCTCCTGTGATGTATATGATACTCCCATAGAAAATTTAGAGAGATCTGATCCTCCGGTCAGGTTTATAGCATGATTCTGCATTGGCGCATTTTTATTTCTCATCTCTTCGAGCCAATTTGTGCCTTTCCATGTACCATTCTGTACCGAATCGTATTTGTCACCCAGATATTTTTTCCAATCATAAGAATCCAGCCCCTCATTAAAATTCACCTCGTCCATTATCTGCATATATTGCTGGGCATTGAGTACTGATGCCATCTTATAAACATTCTGAACACCATAATATCCGTCATACGATACTTGAACCTTTCCGGATTTCCCTTGCTTTGTTGTAACTAATATTACACCATTGGCGGCACGGGCTCCATAAATCGCGGCAGATGCAGCATCCTTCAAGACATCGATAGACTCAATATCAGCAGGATTTAAATTATCGATATTTCCTCCCGCAACACCATCAATTACATACAAGGGTGCTGAATTACCGGTAGTACCTACCCCACGTATATATACTTTGAAGCTTTCGCCGGGTTGTCCGGAAGACGCTGTAATATTAACCCCGGGAGTTTGACTTTGCAATGCGCTAAAGGCACTGGGTGTACTTAGCTTTGTTAAATTATCTCCGGCTACTTGTACCGTAGCACCTGTTATAAGCTTTTTCTTCTGAACACCGTATCCCACTACTACAACCTCATCTAACACACTCTGGTCTTCTTGCATGGTTATAGACAATTCAGAGCGTCCGCCAGCTGCCAGTTCTTGTGTTTTAAAACCTATATAACTAAAAACAAGAACTGCATTGGAATTAGATGTTTTAAGAGAATAGTTACCATCAATATCAGTCAATGTTCCATTTGTCGATCCTTTGACTGTCACACTTACCCCGATTAAAGGTTCGCCGGCTGCATCCTTGACTGTCCCCCTCACTGTTGGCTCGCCTTGTTGAGTTTCCTTCGTTTCTACTCCTACAGACCCTTTAGAAGAATATCCGGTAAGAGGAATAATCAGTAATAAAAATAAAACCAGATATCCCAATATAGGAGAGGCTTTAGTCTTTACCGAACTTTGTTTAAATTCGTTATTTTTCATGTAATACTATTGTGTTTTTATGAGACTTTGTATATTCTTGATATACATAATTAAATTCAGGTAGAGAACCATGCTTCGAATATCCACATGTATTAATAGGTTATTATCATGTTTGGATTTTATTCATAATCATAAAGACTTAATAAGAGTTAATAATTAGGGCAAAACATTATAGATACAAATCTATAGAAAGCTAAAATCAATAATTGACATTATTTTATCTATTGATGATACTTTTCTACATCTATTATAATTTGCTGGATTTTCAAATTCGGTAAGGGAATCAGATATTATTCATATTTTAAGGCTATAGAAAAAGACTTTAAAGAGCAAACAGTAAACAACTCATCTCCAAACAATTGAACAACAAACCTAGAATAACAACAAGTAATAAAGAAAACTTTACTAAGCTATATTATATTTTACACTATCATCATAATAGTATCACATTTATGTTTTAGATAGTACTAAAACATAAAATAACATGAGTATATCTTATTATTTAGTTTTACAAATCAATCAGACAAATAATCTTTTACGCCGATAATTGTCTCTGAATTCTTTTGGAGAATAGTCTTTCTTTTTTTTAAATATACGATTGAAGTTAGATACATTATTAAAGCCTGATTCATAGCAGATTTCATAAATAGGCATTTCTGAATCGATAAGTAAACGGATCGCATGTCCCAAACGCATATCAATAATATAATCTGAAACACTCTTTCCGGTACGCTGCTTATAAAAACGACTGAATGAAACAGGGGTCATACCCGACAAATCGGCTAACTGATCCAAACGCAAGTCTTCTCTGTAATGACATTCTACAAATTCATGCACTTTCTGAATCCTACGACTTTCGGAATGAGCTCTCACTCTCGCAAACGAAGAACTTGACAAAGTTCGGGCTTCATGATAAAACTGAGACAACTCATATAAGATTGAAAGAAACTTCATCACAGAATAGAACCCATTTTTTTCAGAAGACAACATATCCAGAGACTTATATACCTTCAGCACTGCCGACATAGGAAATGACAAGCCTTCTTTTGCCTTATCCAACATTCGTCGAATTGATCCGAATTGACTTTTTTTCAACAAATTAGGAATGAACAAATCCGAAGAAAACTGAACTGTAAGGACTCTTGCATTACTTGACTTATACTGATCCGGCTCCCATACATGCTCGAGATTTTCATTCGCTAACAATATCAAATCGTAATCTCCGATAACTTCAATAGAATCTCCGATAATTCTCTTTACTCCCGATGCATATGCCGTAAAATTCAGTTCAAATTCTGCATACCTTTGCAAAGGACTTGTAAACTCTGTGTTATATCTATCCGCAATATAAAAACAATCTTTATCAGATAGAGGTGTGATTTCAGGTAATACCGTAAAATTATGCTTCATGGTAAACAAGATATTAAAGTATTAGTTAACATTTATTAGATACACAAATGTACCTTATAAGCGAACAACGCACTTTCAATTTTGTACCTAATGTTTTTAAATTTGTACCAACTTTTATTAAGTATAATATTATTCAAACATTAATAAGGTTTTTAAACCGTGAGATAGTATCATGCAAAAAGGAGGTTTTGTATCCACCTCCTTTTGCTAAAATGTATCCCCATTTTAAATATTTCCATTAGATCAGACTCTGCTATTATTTTATTTCTTTATTTAAAAAGTTTGACGACTAACGATTGATTTTTCCCCAATCTTTGCTTTAATATATTTTTAGTAGTTCCTATCTGTTTCTGTTGATATAAGTCTTTAAGCTTATAGATATTTTTATCGTTGAAACTTATTTCTTTGTTAAATAACTCATCCTTGATTGAATGTTTCGACCAGTCAAAAGAGAAATCGATACCATCCTGAGAATGATTAAAAAAGCAAACAGCCCATTCTCCATTAATCATAGGTTTGACCCATATTTCGACTTTTCCTTCTGTGGTATATTTAAAGCCCTGTATTCCTAAAGAATCCTGATTAATCGCAATGATATCTTCATTTGTGAGAATTTGCAATGTTTCCTTAGAGATATCCCTTAAATCATTCCCTAAAATAAGAGGAGAATTAAGTATAGCCCACAAAGCGAAATGAGTTTGCTCTTCATATAATGAAAAAGCGCCATTGCCAACCTCCAGCATATCCATATCATTCCAATGTCCGGGCCCTGAAACTTTCCGCAACATCTCTTGATCTCTCATATTGAGAATATTAATAGCCCCCCAGGAAGAATATGTTCCATGATTATGTTCACATTCGAAACAATTATATATATCGCCCGTAGTACGCCAACTATGACCTATGACCGGAGCCCATTTCCAAGGTTCATTATCTCCCCATTCGCATATACTTAAAAAGATAGGACGTCCGGCAGCATATAAAGCATCTCGCATGGTAGTATATGCCTCCGCTGCATTCATATTGCCAGTATCACACCAATCGTATTTTAAATAATCGACTCCCCATTCGGCATATTTCATAGCATCCTGATATTCATGTCCCCTGCTTCCGGGATACCCTGCACAGGTTTTTGCTCCTGCACAATTATATAAACCGAACTTCAATCCTTTGGAATGTACATAATCGGCAACAATTTTAATTCCATTCGGGAACTTTTCAGGATGAGGAACAAGGTTTCCCAGCGAATCACGGTGCATATCCATCCAACCGTCGTCTAATAATATATAGTTATATCCGGCATCTTTAAGCCCGGAACCAACCATTGCATCAGCCATTTCTTTTACCATTTGCTCATTTATATTTGTAGCAAATTTATTCCAGCTATTCCATCCCATCTGAGGAGTTTTAGCCAGATTATCAAACTTCTGAGCAAATATACCCATAGACCATACAATAAATACGGCAACCCAAAGTTTCTGTTTCATTATCCGTTACTTTAATTGATCTGAAAATTCTTTAATTACTTTTATAGTGGAGTCTGTGTTAAAAACGGAATTTAAACCTTGCTCTTCCTGTGACGGATCACCGACATAGTCATCCCAAGGTTTCCAGAACTCATGTTGCGGACGGCCGAATCCACCCCAGGCCCAGAAATTGCATCCGGCAAATACCCCGTTGGCTTTAGACGATTTCACCAACTGTTG
Organism: Indolivaga capnocytophagoides DSM 22835; assembly: GCF_000426485.1. Taxonomy (GTDB): domain Bacteria; phylum Bacteroidota; class Bacteroidia; order Bacteroidales; family Dysgonomonadaceae; genus Dysgonomonas_A; species Dysgonomonas_A capnocytophagoides. The sequence goes on along the minus strand of NZ_AUFL01000020.1, from coordinate 67,517 downwards.
GAATATATTCCGGTAATACTTGTCTCTGGCTGTAGTAGGATCATCCAATGTATACTTGTGATTATCGCGGGGAAAACCAAATTCTTCCAAAACAATAGGTTTATTTAATTTTTGTGCAATACGGATATGTTCCGACATATATTGATCGGTATTTACAATTCCGGCATCTACCGATTTAGGAATATCCGAAATATCTATCCAACTCCAGTTTTTAGGCCAGATATGCATTGTCAGATAATCGATATTTTTATCTGCATGAATCTCTTCGAATAACGCCGAATCCATTTCACATCCCCATATTCCTTCCGAACCTATAGAGACCAGATGATTGGAATCTAACGATTTAATAAGAGATGCAGCTTCTTTAATCCATTTGGTAAACGCAGGTTTGGCAGCATCACTAAATACACGGGGCTCATTACCTATCTGCCATGACATTATAGTGGGATCATCGGTGTATTTTTTGCCTGTATATCGATTACTTCTCGACAAAACCGCTTTTATATGGTTGTTAAAAAGAGTGTGACAACTATCACATTCAGCATACTGGGCTACATATTTAACAAAGACAGGCCAATCATGTACCCCTTTATCAGGAACATCTCCTTTACCCGCCCAATTCAGGTATTGCCCATATCCTCCACTCCATTCCCAGCTGTTATTCAAAAACAATACAGCACGCATATCTCTTTTATGCATTTCTACAAGCAGGTAATCTAATCCATCAAAAATAGTATCGTTGTAAACACCCGGTTCGAGTTGTAGTGTCGGCATTACTTTTACTGCTTGACCTGCATACCCATCTGCTCCAACTAATACTCTCAGATTGTTAATTCCATTTTCTTTCAGAAAATCAAGTTCTTTAATCAAACGGTCTCTATTACCTCCTTGTCCGGTAGATCCAAGTATAGCACCATACCAGAAATTAGTCCCGATAAAATAATAAGGCTTATCTCCAATCTCAAATTGACCGCCTTTTTGTTTCACAAAATTCTCTGAAAATGAAGGAGATTCTGTCTTTTTATTTTGCGTACAAGAAAATATTAATAATGCCGAAATAGCGAAAAGTATCAGTTTTTTCATTATTTAATCGATTTTATATATGGTGGTTTATTATTAGTTTTAGCGTCATTAATGGTATGAGATATTTTCCAATAAATCTATTTTAGCTGAAGGTGTCACAGGGCTAAATAATTTATTCAAAGAGCTTATATCTAGTTTTGATTGCGGATTAAAAGCTCCTGACTTCATATAATTAATCATAGAGTAATACAATTGTCTTACCTCTGGTTTATCCATCGCGACCTTTAAATCAGACATGCAAATCAGTAAACTTCCTTTTTCTACCTTAAATTCAAAAACCAGCCCGAGTTTATGATTTCTCTCCACATTATCTATAACCTGCACTATCGGCCGATATGTCGCCGGCATTTTATCCATAATTAATGGATAACTGTTTTTGATAATCGGAAACCATTGCCAACTAGTATGAAACTCGCTAGGAAAATCTTTAAAAATCGGATGCTTCGGATTTGTCAATATTCCTAATGTACCGGGAGATACGGGTTTATGAATATTTTCGCAGATAGTTTTAAACATACGGTAATTCCAGTAGTCAGTCTGAAATAAACCACCTACCGTAGAACCCACATATTCTTTCCGATCAGGAAACCACAAAACCCGTCCTCCCTGTTTCAGTCTACTGATTACAGCTACATCTAGCTTTGTAGTCACGACAATATCATCCGGAATATCAACATCTGCTTTTTCGGGATAAATCCATAAAGGATATGTATTCTTATACTCTGTATCTGAGATACGTAGACTTAGTATTACTTTTTGAGCAATTGAAGCAAAAGATAACTTTGCTCGGATCTCACCTAAATCTAAGAGCCCCTGTTTATCAGAAGATATATCAATAGAACCTTCTTTCAGACTCTGTCCTTTTTCACTACTTAAACTCCACTGTATTTTTTTCCCTTTCAGAGAGCTTTCAGAGTAGTTGGCCACTTTCACGATTCCTTTGAGAGACTCATTGCTAGTCCAACAAAATTTTTCAGTTATAAACAGAGGAACTACAGGAGCACTAAATTCTCTCCATTCTTCGGGAGTCACTAGTCCTTTATTATCCATAAAAGCATCCAAAACACCCACAAAAGCAGATCCTTGTCCCGGATAATCCTGTAAATCGAGTAACTGAAAACCTCCAAAACCGGGAGTCCTCAGATCCATCTCAATATCAGCCTTATAAAGCTGTACCGTCCATTTTCCGGATGCTTTGAAAAAGTCATCAGCCTGATCGAGCATACCAGCATTTTCCAATCTCTTCTTAAACACCTCAAAATTGCGAGGCTTGAGTACCCCTGTGTATTTTTTCATTTCTTTATAATCAGGATAGACCTGAAACTGACCCGTTTCATGACTAATAACCGGGACGGTACATCCTTCGATTGCTTTTGTGAAATTCATCTCGGAGTTTGGATAGGAATGATTAATATATCCTCCATCATACGCGTCGGCAAAAGAAAATGATCCTCGAACATGTGTAATAAAAGGAGCATCATCACTTGCACCTCCGATACGACATGTCACCAGAAAATCTTCACCCGGAATTTGCCCCTTATATCCTAAGAAATTATTGGCTCCGAAAGCATATAAGTGCCTATTGCTGTCTATCGACCTGAAAGTACTGATCAAATCATCCATAGCCTCCTGATCTCCAAAAAGTTCGTTACCCAAAGCAAACATTACAAAAGACGCATGATTACCAAATTCATTTTGAATATTTATACCTTCTTTGGACAGGAATGAAATCAGCCTGCCGTCATTTTTATCCATAGTACCCCAGAACGGCAACTCCGGCTGAAGATATATACCTTCTATATCGGCAGCTTCGAAACATGCTTTTGGCGGGCACCACGAATGGAACCTATAATGATTAATACCATATTGCTTGGCTGTCTGAAAATATTTACGCCATGTTTCAACATCCATTGCAACATGAGCAGTCAAAGGAAATACACAAGCATCGTGCTTTCCTCGGAGGAATGTAATATTACCATTGACTGAAAACTGAGTACCTTTTGTTGTAAAATCACGAAGTCCGAAGTTCACCGATTGGGAATCAAAAATTTTATCTCCGGCTAATGTAATATCCAAATGATATAAAGCCGGATGAAATTCACTCCATAACAGAGCATCTTTCCCTAGATTATATACTATGTCTACTTCATTCTTAGACAAGTCCAAAGCTTGCTTCAAGGGCTCAACCGTCCTTTTCTCGACTGAATTCCATACCTGACCAGCTAGTTCTATTTCTGCATTTTGTATATTTTGCGGATCTGAAAATTTGATTTTAACCAATACCGTTTTGTTCTTTGCATCCGGATATACCTGAACATCTTTTATATGAAATGTATTGGCTGCCTCCAAATACATGTCTCCGATAATACCATTCCAATTCGTTTGTGTAGATTCGGTATAAGCATGTGAATTAGATATTATCTGAGGAGGTACGGACTCTCCATTATCAACCATAATTGCAATATCATGGGCTCCGGGAGATAAATATGCAGTGAGGTCATATATCTGGCTTGTCGAAACATTATCGTTTGCTCCTATCTCTTTACCATCAACCCATAATTTTGTAGGTTTTGTACGCTCAAGTACCATTCGGATATTCTTTCGATCCCACCCATCCGGTATTTGAACCGACCTCTTATACCAGACCTTCCCTGTATAGACATATTCTCGAGACAAATGGGTTGTTTCGTCCATTTTTGTATTTAAGATACCTTTTTTATTTGTATCCAAAGTTCCCGGCAAACTCACAGAATCAGAGAAATTCTGAATATACCAACGATCTTTAACACCCTCGTTTAAAGAATCGATTCTAAATTCCCATCTTCCCTGCAAATCAATTCGGTCACGTACATATAATTTTTTATCCTGATTACAGGAAACACAGACAATGCAAAGTACCAACAAAAATATTAGGTTGTATTTTTTCATTTCTTAGCCAAAAGCAAACATTAAACAATAAACTTTGAAAGGTTCTGAGTCTACACAATTCTATATACAGAAAGACCTGCTACAAAAATAGGCATGTATACTCAATATAAGCAGTACTATATTATCCAATAATAATACTTATCAGATAACCTGTTTCTTTTTCCTGAAGTTTTCCCTGAACTCTTTTGGTGAACATCCTTTTTTCTTTTTGAATATGCGGTTAAAATTCGAAAGATTATTAAATCCGCTTTCGTAGCATATTTCTGAAATAGTCATCATGGTATCGAGAAGCATACGGGAAGCCTGTCCAAGGCGAATATCAATTATATAATCAGAGAGTCCTCTGCCCGTTCTCAGTTTAAAAAAGCGGCTAAAGCCGGCAGAAGTCATGCCTATAAGTCCAGCCAAATAGGGAAGCCTGATTTCTTCTTTATAATTCTCATTTATATATTTTTGAATCTTCTGCAAACGAAGGCTATCAGAGTACGTATCCATTTTGGCATAAGAAGAACTTGACAAAACTTTCGATTCATCCGTAAACAGAGAAAGCTCATGCAGAATAGAGAGAAAATTTATTACAGCATAAAAACCATTATGCTGAAGAGACAATTGGTCTAATAATTGGTATACCTTCAATATTGCGGCCATCGGGAAAGAAAGTCCGCGTTGTGCCTTTTCGAGCATAATCCGGATAGATTCAAACTGATTCTTATCTATAAAATTGGAGAAAAATAAATCGTCGGAAAACTGAATAGTTATTTCCCTTATATCTTTTGATTCACAGATATTTTGTTCCCAAACATGCTCCAAATCCTTACTTGCTATCAATATAAGGTCATAATCTCCTATAATTTCCATAGAATCACCAACGATTCGTTTTACACCTCTTGCATTAGCGACAAAGTTCAATTCGAATTCGGCATGAGAATGAATAGGATATGTAAATTCGGATTTATGCCTGTCTGCGATATAAAAGCAATCTTTTTCTGACAATGGGGTAACTTCTGTTATAGCAGCTAAACTTGAGCTCATAAAATATAAGATTATATGGTTAACATTATATCATCCGAAGTTATATTGTTCCCCTGAACAAAGCTTTTAAATTTGTACCACAAACTTTAAGAAATGTACCAATCCATTGCTAAACTGCCATTATTCTTTCTTTTCCTGCTTATTCTTAATGTATACGCTTGGTGATACACCCCAATATGAGTTAAAGCTGCTACTAAAATAGGACAAGGAGTTATAGCCTACTCCGTATGCAACTTCAGAAATAGATAAAGTACTATTTTCCAACAAGTAAGCAGCCTGCTTCATTCGTACAGATCTAATCAATTCGACCGGACTCTGACCTATAAGAGTTTTCATCTTGCGATGCAGATTTGTACGGCTCATATTCAGATCCCGAGCCATTTCCTCGACTGACAGATCTGTTTTTGATATATTATCCCGTATATAACTGATACTATTTTGCAACAATACTTCATCGGCATTAGTAACATCAAGCTCATGCGGTTCGAGATTTATCATCCTTATAAACCGTTCCTGCATTTTTTTCCTAATATCCAATAATTTCTTTACTCGTATCTTCAAATAATCCAAACGAAAAGGCTTTACGATATAACTATCCGCTCCGGTTTCCAGACCTTCGAGTTTTTGTTCAATCTCCCCATTTGCAGTAAGCAAGATAACCGGAACATGGCATGTATCGATATTCTCCTTCACAATACGAGTAAACTCAATACCATCCATCTCAGGCATCATAACATCCGTTATAATTAGATCGGGATGTATAGCCCTGAGCTTCGCCAATGCTTCTCGTCCATTGGTTACATCTTCTATCTGATATTGATCTTGTAATTCGTGCCGGATATACATACGCATATCCACCTCATCTTCCACTAATAAAATCAGAGGTTTACTCTTTGTGTCTAACGACTCTTCTTTCAGCATATCCTCATCTGCTATATTTTCGGATTTCACCTGTTCCCGCTCTATATCAGAGGGAGTCCATTCAATCGGGTTACATTCATCCGGATTGAAATGATCATGTCCGGCAAGAATTCGAATCATAAAACAGCTTCCTTTTCCGAGTTCACTATCAACAGATACAGATCCATGATGCAATTCTACGATTGTCTTAACCAGATGCAGACCGATTCCGGTTCCCTCTCCTTTAGAATATTCTCCTTGATAAAAACGATCAAATAAATAGGGCTGTTCTGTTTTATCGATTCCGCTACCATTATCAGTAATTGATAAAATGACATTGTTATCAGGCTTCTTATAAATAGATATATGTATCTTACCACTATCTTCAGTGTACTTTATCCCGTTCGATAACAGATTATATAGACATTTCTCAAGTAAATCCGGATCATACCACACCTCTATATCCTTACTATTGTAGTCAAGTGAAAGTGAAATATTTTTACGATGAACCACATCTGAAAAAATCCCTATAAAATCCTGAACAAACCCAATCAGATTTATAGGACGCACCTTTATTTCTATCTTATTGTTTTCAGCTTTCCTCAAGTCTAATATCTGATTAATTAACCTTAACAGGCGATTTGCATTACGCAGCATCATTTTCAATATATGTGCACGTTCTTTATCTGTTTCGGACTGATGTATCTCTTGCAAAGGCGCAATAATAAGAGTCAATGGAGTTCGAAACTCATGACTGATATTCGTAAAAAACTGCATCTTGTTGCGCGACAATTCTTCTTGCTCTTTAGCCCTCAACCGTTCCATTTCGAGTTCATTTTTGTCTTTCATTCGCACATAACTAATCCACATAATACCACCTAAAACCAATAATCCCAACATTACATAACCAGCTTTTGCCCACCATGTCAACCAAAAAGGAGGTAAAACTTCAATCAATAATGTCGTTACATTCTTGTCTTTCTGGTTAGAAATATTACTGGCATAAACATGAAAAATATATTTACCCGGGGATAAATTGGCATAAGAGACACTCTGTTGCGTATGAGGATATGCAACCCATTGCTTGTCGACTCCTTCCATAAAGCACATATAATAAACTGAAGACGGGTATTTGATATCAGGAGACGCAAAACGTAAAGTGAAACTATTTTCGGAATATCGGAGAGTAATAGCTTCTGTATACTCCAAAGCATTCTGTAATATAATATGTTTTTTATAAGGTTTTCCTACAAATATTGGTTCATTAAATATTTCAAGATTAGTAATATACACATTCGGAGCATATCCTTTTCCCAAATTCAATTTATCAGGGTGAAACGCATAACAGCCGTCTCCCGCACCAAAAAAGATTTCTCTATCGGGACTAATATAATAAGATGAGCGAATAAAATTTGTACCACCCAAATCATTATTGCTCAAGAAATACTGTATTTCCTGTAACTTCGGGGCATAACAAATAATACCTTCATTTGTACTTAGCCAAAGTTGATCCTTGTATGGTACAATACTATTTATCACAAGATCGCGAAAACGTTCGGATAAACTATAACTCTGAAAACTATCGGTCTGCGGATTATATCTATACAATCCTGAAGTTGTACCTAGCCAGATTGTACCATCTTTATCTTGATTTATACTATAAATAGTAAGATTATTAACAGATGTTCCATTTTCATAACCTCTAAATTTTCCCGAAGCAATATCCAGCCGACAAATACCGGCATGAGTACCCACCCACAATGTACGGTCGTTCTGAAGAAACAAACATGTTACATTATCTAATACAAGTCCTTCATTATCGGCCGCTGAATAGTTCGTGAAAGTTTCAGTCTCCCTGTCAAAATAGCTGATACCTCCGCCATCGGTGCCAAGCCACAAGTTATGCTTATCATCTTCAACAATACACTTCACATAATTATCAGAAACCGAATTTTTACCGTCGATATGCTGGTACGACACAAATTTGCCGGATGTATTATCAAAACGGCATAATCCACCGATGTAAGTTCCAGCCCAAATAATCCCTTTACTGTCTTTAAATACTGAAACAACAGCATCATCTGGTAAAGACTTACTATCAGATGCATCATGCCGGTAATGTGTATATTTGCCGGTAAAAAGGTTAAGCATATTTAATCCTCCCCCATCCGTCGCAAACCAGATGTTACCTTTATTATCTTTAGTAATACCGGCAATTTGACCATAGCTTAACGAATTTGAATTGTCGAAACTACGTTTATAATTGACAAAACCGTCGGGTTCCTTTGGCAGGTAACAAATCCCGTCGTTATACATCCCAACCCAAAGATTTCCATAAAAATCTTCGAGTATACAGTGCATCTTACTACTATTAATATCACTCATGAGAGATGAAATAGCCGGATGTTTTAAAACTTTGTTATCTAATGGATCAATATAATATAACCCTTTACCTTCTGTTCCTATTACAACTGTCCCATCTTTCATTTGCTCCACAGCAAAGGTGGTCACTTCTAAATTTGTCTTTGTGAAAGAATAATCTTTCGGATTGAGTATATATAAGCCCATTCCTAATGTAGCTAAAGCAATATTTCCATTCTTCAATTCGCAGACCCTTAATATAGAATTGGTTGGTAAACTCTTATTTACGGTATTAAGATACCTAAACGAGTCTTGTTTAGGATTGTAAATAGTTATACCCTGATCGAAAGAGGTAAACCAAATATTCCCATCTCTATCTTCCATAATATCCCTAACAGATTTACTTGAAATCTTACCCCCATCGGATAACGATTTATACAAGATACTCTTCTTATTTATAAGCGAATATTTTAGAACACCCTGATTATAGATGCTGAACCAAACATTTTTTTTTGAATCTTCGACAATCCGGAGAAACGAGTTTTTGATCATCATTTCTTTAGATTGTCCCAAAGTTACCTGTGTAAAATGATCTTTCTGCCGATTGTAGCACTGTAATCCCATCATCGTACCAACCCAAAGATTACCTTCTGAATCCGAGAAAACCGACTTTACATTATTATTAGATAGAGAGAATATATCCCCGTCAATTCGCTTATATCTCGAAAAATGATACCCATCGTATTTATTCAACCCATCTTCCGTTCCAATCCAGATGATGCCTTTATGATCCTGCACAATAGAATTTACCTTTGTACTGGTCAGACCTTGTTGTGTGCCTATCTTTTTAGGATACTGATATTGTGGAATTTTTGTATAAATAAAATCAGAAAACACAAATAATAAGACTACTATACATAGTATTTTTTTCTTCATGACCACGGTTATCAATGATGTTCTTCAATTTTAAGGAAAACGACTTATCAAAAGTATACAATTATAGTCTTGTCTGAAATAATAACAATCAACAATGCCGTAAGTTACTCAAAATATCAAATACATTTATGAAGACAAGAACAATATATATAGTTTGAACTCATTGGTATTATCTTCCGCCTTTCTACTTTTTTAATACCGAGTACTATCTACTACCCAACATGAAAATCTTAATTCTATCTTAATTCAGTAATACCCTTATAATGTTGTCGGTAATCTCAGAATCTATATACTTCAATTCGGAGGATAATTCATATTATTTATTAATATTTTATATATATTTGAAAAACACAAACTTTACAACCAATGAGATTAAAAAAAAATCGTAAAGACGTATGTATTATTGCGTTTCTTCTCGGATTAATAATTATTGTGATGATTGCTTTATTTATGGATTAAGAATCATTGAAACATAAGAACAATTCGGATCTGATTTGTTAAGAGTATAGCCAGAATCCTAAAAGAGTAGATCAGTTCGTTAATTAAAAATAAAACCTTTTCTATTACGTGAAAAAACGAATAATTTTGAAATAGAATATCTATATCAATATCTAATGGGGTTCAAAGTTTTAATTGTAGAGGATGATAGTACGTTTGGCATAATTCTTAAAAAATGGTTTAGTAAGAATGGGTTCGATGTGCTAGTCTGTCCGACTATATATGAAGCGAAAAAAGAGCTTTCGTCAGCTGATTTTAAACTGATTATTACAGATTTAAAACTTCCTGATGGAGATGGTATAATGTTGCTGACCTGGATAAAAGAAAAGGGAATTAATGCTCCAGTGATTATCATTACAGGATACGGGGACGTTCAGAGTGCTGTGGCTGCAATAAAACTGGGAGCCTATGATTATATCGAAAAGCCCCTGAATCCCGAGATATTTAAATCTAAGATAGACGATGCTTTAAAGCAAAAAACTCCGACTTTACCTAAAAAAGACTTTACCACAACAAATATAGTATACGGAACAAGTGAACGGTCTAAGCAAATGTATGACCATATAAAACTGGTTGCACCAACACATCTTTCGGTATTGATAAGAGGCGAAAGTGGAACAGGTAAGGAATCTGCTGCAAAATTGATCCACGATCACAGCCGAAGAAAGAATGCTCCGTTTATAGCTGTCGATTGCGGTAGTTTATCAAAAGATTTGGCTCCAAGTGAATTATTCGGCCATCTAAAAGGGGCTTTCACATCTGCCATTGCTGATAAAAAAGGAGTTTTTGAGCAAGCAGAAGGAGGTACTGTTTTTTTAGATGAAGTTGGAAACTTATCTTACGATGTGCAAGTACAATTATTACGGGCAATACAAGAGCTGAAAGTTCGCCCTGTTGGATCGGCTACAGATATAAAAGTCGATGTGAGAATGATTGTTGCTACTAATGAAAATTTAGAGGCTGCGATTCTGGATGGACGTTTTCGTGAAGATTTGTATCACCGGTTAAATGAATTTACACTTCAAATCCCCCCTTTACGGGAACGAAGTGATGATATCTTACTTTTCGTAAATAGTTTTCTGGCCGATGCCAATAACGAATTAGAACGAAATGTAGAACGCTTCTCACCTGAAAGTATATCTATTCTGAAAGAGTATCATTGGCCGGGAAACTTACGTGAATTGAAGAATGTTATACGCCGGACAGTTCTCTTCACGAAAGGTACTGAAATTACACCTGATCTTTTGCCCGATTTTATGCGGGTTCCATTACAAATGGAAAAGGTATCATTAGACATTCCGGATGAACGGGAGCAAATAGAAAAAGCACTGAAAATAACTAAAGGTAATAAAAGCAAAGCTGCCATTTTGCTAAATATAGATCGTAAAACACTTTATAATAAGATGCACCAATATGGGATGAAGATCTAATTGGTTTTCAAATACATTTTTACCTGAGATATTATTTGTTCTGCGTATTCTATCACTTCCAGAACATCGTCTTCCCAATGAGCATATGACTTTATCTTCTGAAACCGTATTGAATCTATCTTCGTTAAAATATCAATTTTATCAGTTGCTCCGATTTGCTTAAACATCGTTAACATTTTATGTCCTGCAAACTGAGCTATTTCAAAGTTATCGTTAAAAACTGCGTTTCTAAGCTTTTCTATATTTTCGGTTGTAGAATCAATAAAGGATATCAAAACTTCATGCAGCGCATTCTTATCATCACTCAGCAAACTGTATAAGTTATCATAATTGAGGGGCAAGTTGTCTTTTCCTCCAAATAGATGTTTTAAATCATCTATTGATACCGGTTTTTTCAGATAGGAACTGAATCCTATTCTTTTTAGTTCTTGTTCCGAAATATCTTCTCGCGCTGTAATTATGGTCACCGGAATATCGGTTCCGCTTTGTAGAATATCCCGCAGAACATCTATACCCGTAAACTGTACCATTTCCATATCAGTAATCACGTTGTCATATTTATTAATGAATGGTATTATCGCCTCAAAATCTTTAATATTATTACAGCTGTCGGTTGTGTGTCCTAATTTGGATAACATATTACAGATAATCGTCAGATAAGGAATATCATCATCTATCACAAGTATATTAATAGGATGGAACTCCTTTTTGATCAGGGATTCTTGTGCCGGGATTATTATTTCTGTGCTGGTTCCTTTTCCCTGCTGGGAAGTAACTTTAATATTTCCTTTCAATAGATCAACTAAACCTTTTACTACAAATAATCCCAGACCTGACCCTTCGGATAAGTGAGAGTTTTCTTCAACTCTACTGAATGCTTTAAATATATTATCGGATTGGTCTTTAGTAAATCCTACGCCTGAATCCTGAATATTGCAGTATAATTTATTATTTGAATATTTAACTTCGAAACGAATTGATCCCTCAATAGTGTATTTTACTGAATTAGATAGAATATTTATTAGTATTTGCTTGATCTTTAGGGGATCGGAGTTTATTTCTAATGCCCTGTTTATATCGAAAGAATACAGTAATGCAAGATTCTTCTTTCGGGTAAGAGGTATGAACATTTCAACCGTTTCATTGCATAAGTCATACAGGTTAAAACTTCTGCTGGATATATTTGACTTACCTTGTTCTATACTCGAGAACTCCAGTAGATTATTAAGCAGACTAAGTATATGTTTTCCAGAGTCCTTTATTATACGTATCTCCTGTGATTGCAGTTCTTTTTCGGTCTCTTTAAGTTCGAGAACTCCAAGGATCGAATTAAGCGGGGTTTTTATATCATGAGAGACGGACAGTAATAATTTATGGCGGCTCTCCATAAGCTGCTTAATCTTTGTATTTGCCTGCTCGATATTCTTTCGGAGTTTGTAACCTTTATTGACATCACTTATAATGAGTAGAATAAAGATGAATATTAAGATTAGAGAAACAATACTGCTTACAATCGAGTAGGTATTATTCTGCCTGATTAGTTGCTCGCTTTGCTGTATTTCATCAAGTCTTTTCTGCACAGTCTGACTATATAATTCGATAAGTAAGGTTGTAATCTCCGATGATATAGCCTGATCTGAAACAACCAAACTATTCAGATTCTTTTCAATAGATATTATTCTCTGAACGTAATCTTCTTTTGCTTTTTCTGCGATTTCGCTGACTTCTGATACCATTTGAAGCGTATCGCTTTTGGGTATTGTAAGTGTATCTAATTTAGAGGTCGCAATTGTAGTGATCGTATCAGCTTCTTTTCCGGACGAAAACAATCCTGATAATTTTTTCCAGAATCCTTTTTTCTGGGCAGGATATATTATTGTATCCTGCATTGTTGATGTAACCAATACAGTGTCTCTCTTAATAACAGGATCTACATTTTCTAAAAAATCATTAATGGATTCTATCGGATTCTTATTACCGAATTGTTTGTTCAGATTTGCTACAACCTTACCTTTTTTTATTAAAAGAGCATTGATTTGTTGCAGTTTTTCATTTTGTGAAGGGTTTATATTTTTTAAAGAATCAATAAGTTGCTCCACTATAAGTATATTCTCTTTGAATCGATTATAATGTTTTGTTCTCTTTGTTGATATGTATAAGTTTACTTCAGACTGAGAAGTGTTTACTACCCTTATTAGCTTATTAGTATATGAAAGTTCCCTGTGGTACTGTTCTATGTTTTTTTTCTGATCATCTATATCATCTCTTAATCTATAGATGTAGATAATCATTCCTCCACAAATAATAGCGACTATTATATAGATTAATATGGCTTTTACCCGTATGTTTTTTTCGAGAGTTTCCGACATTATTATTCGTATTTCTTTTTTGAGTTGTATGATATAAGACAAACAAAGAAAACATTCATTTGGTTTTCTACAGTCACGACTGTGGAAAAATTCCACAACTCTACAACTGCAGAATAATAGACAATTGACATAAACAGTTTATTATAAAGCAATTGACAAACAACCATTATTTACATTTTCTTTTGGTATGACTATTGTGTATTCTTTTATGTGACAGAGTTTGTATACCATATTTTAGTTTGTAATAATTTAAAATTTAGAAACGATGAAAACAGTAAAAACAATGATGTTGGCCATTGCGATAGTTTGTGGAACATCAGCTTTTGGAAGTGTAAATAGTGTGTTAGGTGAGAATAATGCTGTTGTTGCTATTGGTCAGGCTACAGATGACGGATACACAGATGTGAAATTTGCAGATCTAAATGAAAAGGTGCAAACCACTATTAGGGGATATGTGGAGTCTTCTGACGTCACTGCTCTTGCATATAATGCAGAGAAGAAGTTGACGAAAGTGACTTTATCGTCAAAATCTGATCAAAGTACTAAGGTTGTTATCCTTGATGATGAAGGTAAGGAGTATGTAGAATCCTCTGCCGAATAAATAAATCTTTCATACATCAGACAACTTTAGAGGAGATAAGGAAATGCTGTGAAGTATTTCCTTATCTTTTTGTAGAGATAGCTTGAATCCTGCTATCTATCAGAACCTTTTTTATAAACTAATTGTTCAAGGTGTAAGTATTAATATTAGATCATTGAAATAGGAATAGCTCATATTAGCTACCTTTACCTTTGAATTTTAAAATCTTCATATATAAATTGAAATAATGAAAATTTTTAAATATTTCTGGATACTGCTTTTCTTCTATTTTATTTTTGTTCATCCAGCTATAATTTATTATGGTACAGATTTTCGCAATGTCAATTTAAGCAGAGTTGATCCGAAAGAATCATTCGTCTATCTGGCTCTAAGCGTTGCTCTGTGGTCTTTCATTTTTGGTTTTAGTTTTTATTTACTTATGAAATATTCTTTCATTAAACAAAAAAACATAAGTCAAATTATAAGAAACGGAGTGAGGCTGCCTGCCCGGATTATTGAAGTAAGACCTCTAAAATCGTTTAATAAAAAAATAGAGTTGAAGACAATCTCACTTGAATTTGATAATCTGGAAGGTGAAAGAGTCTGGCAAAAAATAGATATAAACGACTCCAGACCTCAAGAAAAGCGCTTTGAGATGGGAAAAACTCTGTATTTAAGAGTCGATGAAAATTTAAAAAGGTCACCGTTCTTTGTCCTCGAAGATATCCGAACAAAAATTAACCCTATTCCATATATTATTTGGATCGTTTTTCTTTCAGGTGTATTGTATTACTACGATTACTCTTATGATCTTGAAAATGCAGGTTATGGATGGCGTTTTCTTTCGTTTTCGCATCCTTTAATTAGTTCAGCAGGCTTTCTTATTTTCTTTTCAGGTATATTTTATCTAATATTCAGATTCTTGATTTTCAAAAAACTGAATATAGGAAAAGAATCTATCATTTTAAAATTCAGAGGTTTGAAAGCTTATGCAAAGATAATTCGGGCAGAACAGACCGGAACATATATAAATGAACAGCCTGAAATACAATTTGATATTGAATTTACAGATCATACAGGTAATATGCGTCGTACAAAGATTCGAAAAATAGTCTCTCTTGTAGACGTCGGCTCTGTTAAGCTTGAAACAGAAAAGGAAATATTTTATGATAAGAAAAACCCCGATTCTATTATGTTCGAAGAAGATATAAATTCTATTTAATATATAATGAAACAAAATACAATAACCTACATTTTATTGCTCGCTGCATCTATCGGCTTACTTTCGTGCCATAAACTTACGAGATCTATTCATGATACGTTGGATGGAAATTCAAAAGAAATAGCAGATAATAATAGTATTTCTCAAGTATCCGAAATATCCAGAAAGAATAAAGACCTGGACTTTATGGCTGACCGAGAATCACTCCAAGAAGCTGAAAATTTATTAAGAAACAGGCATGAGCTAAAAGGAAAAGAGATAAGGATATATCAGACTATTCACTTTTATACTGATTATCGTATCTCATTGAAGATTCAGAATCCGGATAATCCGAACTATGTTGACAGCTACTCTTATGATGATGGAATATGGAAAGATCCTGAGCCTGTTGTATTATCCAAATCCGATGACGTAACAGGTAATATTGTAAATCTGAGCCAAATCCCTTTTGTTAATGCAAATAATACATATAAGGCAATGGTTGCCAAGATGCAGGAGATAGGTAGCAAATCAACCAACCGGACTGTTTATGCAACTACTTATCGGAATAAAGTTACCTGGTATCCGAGAAGTTTATCGAATGAGCGTTCACGCTATTCTATCGAATTTAATGAAGACGGTACTTTACGATCTTTCGAACAAGACTGATACAAATTAGATTATTTAATTCCAATTACTGATTCTTTACTCAAAAAAGATGGTTATTGATATTTCTTATTGCTTTTTCATTACATTTGACCGATTTTAGTAATAAAAAAACATTCTAATATGAAAAAAAAGAAAATATTCATCTTTCTCGCTTCTTTGTTTTGTTTGATGACTGTTTCTGCACAAAGTGTTATCGGTAAATGGAAAACATTTGATGATAAAACTGGTGATGCCAAATCAGTCGTTGAAATTTACGAAAAAGACAGCAAAGTATATGGTAAAATAATAGAGATACTTAATCCTGAGAAAAAGAACGACAAATGCACCAAATGTTCTGGTCTGGATAAAGATAAACCTCTAAAGGGATTGACTATCATAAAAGGCTTAAAGAAAAATGGTAAAGAGTATTCTGATGGAGAAATACTTGATCCGTCTTCTGGTAAATTGTATAAATGTACTATTTCCCTTGAAAACAAGGATAAACTTAAAGTCCGGGGATATGTAGGTATCTCAGCTTTTGGACGATCCCAAATTTGGACCAGAATAGAATAAAAGAATCGGAAAGGGCTAAACTGTATCATTTAGCCCTTTTTCTTTAAATTATTGTATTTTTGTGCTTATAATAAAAAAATAGAAATAATTATGATGAAGCCCCGTCTTGGGATGACAGCCCGTACTGGAGAGAAATGTCCTAAAAGTGGTGTTTGGAAAGCTATGGGAACACCCGAAACTGTGACATTATCAGTCTCTAGAGGAAACAAAATGCCGATGCATGGAAACAAAAGTGTAAGTTGGAAATTGATTATAATGTTTTAACCTTAGTAGTATATTTCGTTTTCAGGGATTATGTTATTAATTGAGTTTATACAAAAAAAGAAAAGGTTGTCATCCCGACAACCAATCTTCATTGTTAACCTTAAATCTAATACCATGAAAAACACAGTACAAATATATAACAAAAATATGTTTTACAACATACTTATAAGAAAAATCAATAAATAAAAGATGTAAACTATAATCTTATATCAATAAATAAGATATTACTTTCTAAGGTAGACTGATCCTAAAATGGCATCTTCTCAGTAGATAAAAGATAATAAACCCCTATAATAATTGTGTTATCCTCATACCTTTTCAGGCCTTAAGTACAGATAAGTATATGCACAGCCGACAAATACAGCACCACCAATAAAATTACCTAAAGTAGCCGGAATAAGATTTTGAATAAAAAAATCGGTCCATGCAATATCAGCACCGGAATATATCGCAGCAGGAATAAAAAACATATTTGCAATAGAGTGCTCATATCCAAGAGTGACAAAAAGCATTACAGGAATCCATATCGCAATACATTTGCCTGTAATATCTTTTGCGGAATATCCCATGAACATACCCAGACACACCAGCCAATTTGCACCAATACCTTTTAGTAATATTTTTATAAAATCCTGATTGACTTTAGCTTCTGTATAATGAAATAAATAAGACTGCCAGGGCTCTTTATCCAGTAATCCTACTTCGAATGAAAGAAGAAACGCCACAATCTGCGTTCCTATAAAATTGAAGATATAAGACAACAACAAGTATTTGAAAAACACATGCAGTCTGATTTCTTTCCCTAGGTATTTATATGTAAACGCTGCGCAATTACTGGTAAATAGATCTGCACCTGTTATAGACACCATGATCAGACCAACAGGAAATAATGCTCCGGCAATAAATTTGACTAATCCGGGATTACCCGCCCCTATCCCCGGGATACCACCGGCAACCATAATTGAAAGCATACCGCCGAAAGCAATAAACGCCCCTCCCAATATTGCAATAGTAATAAAACGAGGTAATGATAAGCCTCGCTTATATGCGGCAGATGAAGCAAAATTGTGAGTTATCTCTTTCGGACTATAATAATTAGCCATAATGCTGTACGTTAATATATTTTATATTGTATATATGTTGTTTCATTTTTTCCTGTTCAATTTTAGACACATAACAAGCGATAGTTATAAAAAAAATATAACTGTCTATTAATATAGTCTTTAGTGATACAGATACGATAGCCTGATACTTTATTCACCCGAAAGCTTCAAACTTGGCTATTTTGGCAGGTCTTCTGACTTATTCTATCTCTAAAATCCTTCCCATAAGAACAGTGGCATTAGTACTTTCAGAGATACTAATAGAATTCACAGCAGCGGGTCTGTCAGGGATTTTCACCCAATTCCCTTTTCACCATTATCTATGAACATAGAAAATGACACCAAAATGCGATGCAAATGTAATAACTTTTACCAAAGTTGCTCTACATTGACTAATAATTTGTATAAACAGCTCTTCATTAAAGATATAATTCACTACTTATCGTGGATATATTATTGGGGGTTTCACTTTAAAACAGACAAGCATATATCACTATATACCAACCAATTATCACATAAAAATTCACAAACAAAGAGATATTTTTTGTTAAAAAATTATTTATTTTAGATAAAAGAAACATGAAATCGATAATAAATACACAAGCATACCAGTAAAAAATTATATTTGCATTTTTAATGACGGAGATTCTTCTTTTGTTAAAAGAGACATTAACTGATACAGCTGGTACTTAAATCAACACATAGAATTTTATTTTACTTAGTACCCTAACAAATCTTACAGTATAAAATTAAAGATATGAATGCAACTATAAATTCAATTGGAATTTATCATCCTGAAAAAGAAATAAGAAACTCATTCTTTGAAAAATATATACAAACCTCCGACCAATGGATCAGAGAAAGAACCGGTATCGAAAAACGTTACTTCGCCACAGATGATGAATACACCAGCGACATGTGTGTAAAAGCAGCTCAAAATCTTTCTCTAAATTATAACAAAGACCTTGCCGACATTGATTTTATTATTGTCGCAACCACAACTCCAGACCAACTAATACCCAGTGTAGCCAGTCAGGTGCAATCACGATTGAAAATAAAAAACGCAGGAACAATAGACATAGCCTCTGCTTGCGCAGGCTTTGTCAATGGTATAATCTTAGCAAAAGGGCTTATTGCTGCAAACACTCACAAAAAGGTATTGGTCATAGGTGCTGATATGTTGTCAAAGAAAATCGATATGGAAGACCGAACCACATGTGTTCTTTTCGGTGATGGAGCCGGAGCAGTATTGGTCGAAGCGTCAGAAGATAACCATCTGTTCGAGACTATTACGGGAACCAACGGCGATTATGGCAAAGACTTATACTTATCAAATCAAAACGCTCCCATAAACGGAATAGAAATTATAGCAAATGATAAATTCCATCAAAATGGACGTATTGTCTATAAATGGGCAGTACAAACTTTAACCGGCGGACTTAAAGAACTAAGCGAGAAAAATAATCTGACATTAGATCAAACAGACTATTATATTCCGCACAGTGCAAATTTCCGTATGCTAGAAGCTGTATTCAAAGAATTGAACGTTCCTATCGAAAAATGCCTTGATAGTGTAAGAAAATACGGAAACACTTCAGCTGGCTCTGTTCCTTTGGCTTGGTTTGAAGGTCTGAGAGAAGGAAAAGTTAAGAAGGGAGATAAACTGTCTCTTATTGGTTTTGGCGGTGGATTTACCTACGCAGGTATATATATTGAGAACAATATAGAACCGTTAAAATAAGGTAGAAGAAGCATATGCAACTTTACGATAAATGTCATAAGCTAAAAACTCCGGAGTATGTTACTTCGGAGTTTTTTTATAAAAGCTCAATGGACTTCCTTTTTTAATGATGTCTGTGAGGAGGCTGCACAATTATAGGCATACCAGCTTCTTCCTGATTCATTTCCACGAGTTTTCCATCTAAAAAATGGAAAAAATAGTATTCCGCCGGGACGGTTTTATCATTCTCCATACGTAATATTGTATAACGTATTATTTCAAGATTACCTTGATCTGTCTTAACCATCGAAACAACATCAAAATCATTTCCGACTTTACTTATAACTTCCTGCCTTGTCATATCCAGGTGTACCTGCTTTATGCCTGTTTGCAAAGAGCCACAAGAGATAAATAGAGTTAAAAGGAGTGCAGATAAAATAATACTTTTGAAGCTTTTACTTTTTATCATAATTAGTTTTATAGAAGTGTTACTTATAAGGTTCAGTCATTACATATATTGACTAGCAAAAATAGAACAAGTTTAATTTATATTCTACATAATAAATTGACATTTTCGGTTCAGTGTAAAGATACTTATCATTTCAGTGTAATAGTTTTTTACACCCCCTAAACCAGATCAAACCATAAAATTCTATTAATAAACAACTTACACCATTTGGCATAATTTTAGTTAAGTATATAGTAAAAGATAAATGTTGTATGAGAATTTTACTATCACTTTCCTTTTTCTGCTTAGCAACGATACTTTCGGCTCAGGACAAAGTTTGGAATCTGAATCAATGTATGCAATATGCAGTAGAGCATAGTACTAAAAGAGCAAAACAAAATGCTCAGAACAAAATATATAATCAGAATTATTCTGAGGCCATAGCCGGATTGCTGCCAAAGGTAAATGCAAATATCGGTACAACTTTCAGTTTCGGACGAGGTTTGGACTCAGAAACAAATACCTATGTAGACCGAAATTCTTTCAGTAACTCATATAATATATATGCTTCGGTTTTATTATTTGACGGTTTAACCCAGATATCAAAAATAAAAATGCAAAAGATAAACAGACTGATGGGTAAAGAACAGCTTCGACAGACCGAAGACATGCTGGCATTCGAAACAATGGAACTATTTTTCAATGTTTTGTATTATCAAGGAACAGTAAATCTGGCTCAACAACAACTTGAAGAAAGTCAGAGTTTTTTAAAGCAAGTAAACAGAATGGAAGAACTTGGATTAAAAGCCGCTCCGGATGTTCTCGAAATTAAAGCAAAAGCCGCTTCTGACAAATATAATGTGATAAAACAACAAAATCTTTTGGAAATAGAAACAATTAAACTAAAGGAAAAAATGAATTTTCCGATAGATTCAGTTTTAAGAATAGACACACTAACTAATATTGACTTTCTGCCTTTAACCGAGAGCGAAGACGCTTTGAGCATTTTTGGAAAGGCAATTAATTATTCTCCTAAAGTACAAACCTCAGAAAAAGCTTTTGAAGCACAGAAAGCTCAGTACAAATCCTCTAGAGGCAGTCTGTTCCCTTCTCTATACTTCGAGACAGGCTACTCTACAAGTTTTTCGAGATGGATGGACGGTAGTGACTATACTCCATTCAGAGATCAGATAAGAGACCGTCGAGGACATTACTTTGCATTCACACTCAGTATCCCTATTTTCGATGGTTTATCAAGTATCAGTACAGTAAAAAGGAGTAAGCAGAATATGATCATCGCCCAATATGAATACGAAGAAACCAAGCGTACTGTGTACAGTGAAATAGAACAGGCTGTAGCTGATATGAACGGACAAGCCGAAGAATACCAGCAAGCCCTTCAACAAGAGGACGCAATGGAAGCAGCCCATAAAGTAAATCAGAGAAAATATACCGAAGGGCTTATTAGCGCATTGGAACTAAATACCAGTGCTAACAGGTACTTAAATTCAAGGGTAGAAAAATTAAACGCCGGATTGAAATACAATCTGAAATCACGCTTGGTGAAATATTACAAAGGGGAACCTTTTATTCAATAACAAAAAGTCTCAGACCCTTTTATTGTTTTGGCTAGTATAATAGTCTGAGCCTCTCATAACTTGAAATGCATCATTAAATATTTTCATTTACTTATATATCAATGGATAGAATAATAGAAAAGAAAAAAGGAATACAAAAAAAGCATATTCCTTATATAATAGGAGGAGCAGTTGCGCTGCTTGTTATCCTTTGGCTGATTTTCGGGAACCACGCTTCAAAAATGAATGTTGAAACTAAGAAAATCAGCATTCAGGAAGTTATCAAAGGAGAGTTTAACGATTATGTCCGTGTCAACGGGCAGGTACAACCGATCAATACGATACAACTAAGTGCTGTAGAGGGTGGTATGGTCTCTGAAAAGCTGGTGGAAGAAGGCAGCAATGTACAACAAGGAGATATTATCGTAAGGCTGACAAATCCGATGTTAAATCTCAACATTCTGGATAGTGAAGCCCAATTAGCCGAAAAACAAAATTTTCTTAGAAACACTCAGGTATCTATGGAACAAGAACGTTTGAGTTTGAAGAAAGAGAAATTGCAGCTGGATCTTGATGTAGAGCGTAAAAAAAGGAAATACCTACAATACAAACAATTATATGCAGAAAATCTGACGTCTAAAGAAGAATATTTACAAGCTAAAGAAGATTATGAATATGCTGTTGACGGCCGTAAACTTGTTGTCGAACGCCAGAAACAGGATTCTATATACAGAGGTATACAAGTAAAGCAAATGGAAGAAAGCCTGCATAATATGCGTCAGAATCTTATATTGGTACGTCAAAGGGTCGATAACCTGAATATCAAGGCTCCAACAAACGGGCAGTTAGGCTTACTGGATGTGGAGATAGGACAGTCTGTTGCATCAGGTGGCAGAGTCGGACAAATAAGTGTTTTGTCTGATTACAAAATAGAAGCATCCATCGACGAACATTATATAGACAGAGTGAAGGCTGGATTGGAAGCGTCATTCGAACGCCAAGATAAGGATTTTGCACTGAGAGTTCGTAAAGTTTATCCCGAAGTGAGAGACAAACAGTTCAAAACAGATTTCGTTTTTGTCGGAGAACGCCCCGATAATATCCGCACCGGACAAACTTATTATATCAATTTGCAATTAGGACAACCCGTCGAAGCTATTATGATTCCCAGAGGTGCTTTTTACCAAACTACAGGAGGGCAATGGATATTTGTTGTAACTCCCGACGGAAAAAAAGCAATACGAAGAAAAGTCTCAATCGGCCGTCAAAATCCAACATATTATGAAGTTATCAGCGGATTAGATCCGGGCGAAAAGGTGATTACCTCATCATATGATACTTACGGAGAAGTGGAAGAACTAATCTTAGAATAACCCAATAAAAACAAGAGGTTTTAAGCCCCTAAGTAAAAGAAAGTATTTAATAATATACTTTTAGTTTATAACAGTCTTTGGTTGTTTACTTACCAAAATAATAAAGAGGTCTCAGACCTTAATATACAATGAATATACTTAAAACATACAAAAAGAACAGGTTGCTTGTGGGTATCAACCTTCTTGGGTTGGTTATAGGACTATCCGTTTCTATAATGCTCATTCTATTTATTGTCAATGAAATTAGTTACGACCAACATTTTAAGAATAAGGAACGAATTGTACGTTTGTATACTGTCATAAACGATAAAGGCTCTGTAACAAACAGCCCTATTACATTGCGTAAAGCCTATACCGAGTTACCATCTAATACACCCGAAGTAGAGGCAGCAGTACAGATTTTTGATTCCCGCTGCAATGAACTGTTATACAATAATAACTCTTATAGTGATCTCAAACAATATTATGTAGACTCTGAATTCTTCAAAGTATTCGATGTAAGTTTTATCGAAGGCTCTGCTCAGGATCCGTTTAATTCTCCTAAAAGCTTGATTATTACGAAAAAACTTTCTGATATGATCTTTTCGGGAACAGCCGAAGCAATTGGTAAAACAATTAATATCGGAGAGACCGATTTTATCGTTACGGGAGTTGTCAAAGAATTTCCTCAAAATACACATTTCAAGTTTGATGTATTGATGAATCTTAAAACAATGGATTATTTGGAATACTTGCAAGGGCTTGAATTTTATACTTATTATCTGATAAAAGAAAATATTCCATTTGAAAGAGCATCACAATCCATAGAAAAGCAATACACTAATATAACCATTCCCTGGAGTCAGCAATTTAATGTAAAAGCAACCGGAGGTGTTGAAAAAATTACCGATATATACATGCACTCCGATATATCTTCACCGGGTAAACAAAACAGCATAAAATTTATCCAACTTATAGCAGGAATTATTGCATTTATTCTTATTCTGGCAGTATCAAATTTTATCAACCTGTTT
Organism: Indolivaga capnocytophagoides DSM 22835; assembly: GCF_000426485.1. Taxonomy (GTDB): domain Bacteria; phylum Bacteroidota; class Bacteroidia; order Bacteroidales; family Dysgonomonadaceae; genus Dysgonomonas_A; species Dysgonomonas_A capnocytophagoides. The sequence continues at coordinate 43,480 of NZ_AUFL01000020.1, read as the reverse complement.
ACGATACAAGGTGAAATGAGAATGCAGGAGATTGCGATACGCAAAACAAACGGTGCATATATAACTGATATTATCCGGCTATTTTTCTCCGAAGTGATACAAATCGTGTCCATCGGTTTTATTCTGGGAATCATACTCAGCATTATGCTTGTTCCTTATTTTTCAAATCTTATCGGTTATAACATCGATTTGAATCAACTATCCAACCCTGTATTCATCTGCTCGGTAATAATTCTCTATATATTTACGGTGATTCTTTCGGCAACTTATCCCGCATTTTATTTAAGTAAATTTTCACCATTGCAGATTTTCAGTGGTCAGATAAGTTTTTCAAAAAGAAAACTCACCCTTTGCATTATCATCTTCCAATCAGTTATAACAATTGTGCTGATGTCTGCCATATTTCTCATATACAAACAAACCAGCTACCTGAAAGAAATACCGCTATCTTATAATCCGGACAGAACCGTATGTATATCAACCACCAATAATATAGCAAAAAGCTATGAATCGGTAAAACAAGAGTTGCTAAAAAATACAGATATAGAACAAGTAAGTTGTGCTCAGCACATTATCGGTGGAGGATGGAGCGGGCAAGGAATCAGCACATACGAAAACAAGGATAAGCAAGAAATAATCAATGAATACAGAATAGCTCCGGGCATCTGTGAATTAATACAACTACAGCTTGAAGCCGGCAGTTTCTTTGAAGAAAATACACCTGACAGCGTATATGCTATAATTTTGAACGAATCTGCCATTAGAAAACTTGGTCTCGACAATTCTATTGTAGGTGATTATCTGAATTATAGCGATAGAAAATCGTTAGTTATGGGTATAGTCAAAGACTTTTATTACGGAAGCACTTCTGAGAAGATAGAGCCGTTAGCCCTCAAGCTGAATCGTTATCCAGAATACATTTATATCAAGCTTCGTAATAACAGAAATTCGCAGAGCTTAAAAACAATGAATTCGATATCGGAAACACTAAAAAAATTCGATCCTAATTTCTATATGAATACAAGCTGGCTAACCGATGTGTATACAAAGAAATTCGAAAAACTCGAAACTCAATTCAATCTGATATCTATCGGCTCACTGCTTTCTGTAATAATTGCGATACTGGGATTGACAGTAATACATCTTCATACAACTATGAGAAGAACACGGGAGATAGCTATCCGACGGATAAACGGTGCGACAACAGGAAATATATTCACTCTGTTATCCGGTAATATAATTATATGGATTGTAATAGCAGGCATTATCGCGGCTCCTATCTCGTTTTATTTTCTTAATTCCTGGCTGAGTAATTTCACAAATAAAGTATCTGTTGATATTTTCATATTTATTATACCCGTTCTCATCCAATGCGTCATTGCTATTGCGGCAACCTCAGGTATCAGCCTCAATATTATATCCAAAAATCCCGTAGACTCACTGAAAAGATAAAAAATAAACTTATGAAAGCAATATTTAAAAATTTTATTTTTATTCTGAAAAAATTCAAAACATCCAGCTTTTTGAATATACTGGGGCTATCTGTTGCTATGGCTGTATTTATCATTTGTATGATACAGGTATTCTCGGACTTCACATACAATCATAATTTTAAGAATATAAACAATACTTATCTTTTCACTCAGTACCGGACAATCTCACCCAATGATACCTATGCTCCCTGGATAAGTACTCCGAGAGCCAAAGAAATGTCCGAAAAATTTCCGGAAATAAGAAACTATTGTCTCTATATATCTAATGCCAATTCTAACTTCGATATTATACAAAAGAATGGCGAAAAAATATCCATAGAAGCAAATCTTATAAAAACGACAAAAGGGTTTATCGATATATTCTCGCCTCAAATAATCACAGGAAATCCGGCAGAGGTTTTCACCGGAGAAAAAACGAGTAAAGCAATGCTGACCGAAAGTATAGCTAAAACTCTTTTCGGGGATGAATCTGCAATCGGTAAATCGTTCTTTTTCCACAATTCGACAGAACCAATTACGGTTACAGCTATATGCAAAGACTTTCCTAAAAACTGCTTTGTTCCGAACGGAGTTTTCGTTTTATTACCTGATGATATACCTGAAAACTCAAACTATTTTGGGTATTTCGATATTGCTCCTGAAAATGTTGAGAAACTCGAAAAAAGACTAAACAGTGCCGAGTTTTACGGAGAAAATACAATGAAGCAATTCAAAGCTGATCCGGAGAATGCCTCTTCTGCCAGTCTTATCCCTTTAAACAGGATACATCTACATTTTCCGATGGTTGGCTCGGGGAATTTTAATTCAACGGTCTCACTCTTAGCTATTGGGATAGCTATATTAATAATGGCTTATATAAACTACATAAACTTTTCGATAGCGATAGCTCCGGCGAGGATCAAATCACTCAATATTCAAAAGATACTCGGAGCCAAGAATAAGACTTTAAGAAGTGTAATTATTTTCGAGGCCGTTTTGTTTTCGTTGATCGCTTACAGTCTCGCTCTTTTATGCGTTGAACTATTCAAGGATACAACCATTGTAAAATCATTATTTACAGATATAAGTGTCTCTTACAATAAGGTACTGCTTGTATGTACAGGCATCATAATTTTTTTTTGCGGGATACTGTTCGGTCTATATCCGGCATATTATGTTACCTCTTTTAGTCCAGCTATTGCAATCAAGAATTCTTTTGCAAGTTCAAAACGTAGTTTAAAGTTAAAGAATACGCTTATTTGCATACAGTTTATATCATCTGTAACATTAATAAGTATTGCGGCATTCATTTACATACAATACAATTATATCACAAATTATTCGTGGGGTATCCAAAAAGAAAACATTGTGTATATGCGGACTTATGGTTTGAAAACGGATATAGATACGTTCGGTAAAGAATTAATCCGTAATAAAGACATCTCTGATTACACTATAGCCGGGTTCTTGCCCGGAAGCGTGGGAATGGGATGGGATCGTGATTTCGAGGGCAAAATAATATCAGTAATGTCATGGCCTGTAGGACGCAATTTTCTTGAATTCTTCGGAGTACCGGTTGTACAAGGCCGTAATTTTACCGATACAGAAGAATCTGATATACCTTATATAATAGTCAATCAGGCATTCATGAATAAATACAGGTTTGAAGATATACTCGGCAAAAAGATATTTTGTTTCGATGGAGATGGCGAAATTATCGGAGTCGCAAAGAATGTCAATTTCGAATCACTGCATAACCCGATAAGACCTATGATCTTTGTCCGGCTGAACTCCGGATGGAATAATATCATCCTGCTAAAAATATCAGGTAATAATATCGATAATACCTTTAACTATATAAAACAATGCTGGAACAAATATAATGATGAAGTATTCGATTGTAAATTTCTTGATACCAGACTCGACAACCTGTATAAAAAAGAAAACAATCTGGCTCAGGTTATATTAATATGCAGCATCATAACTATAATGATCGCGATAATGGGTGTTTACGGGCTGATTGTATTTAACACAAAATACAGGTCTAAAGAAATAGCTATCAGAAAAGTAAACGGATCATCGGTATTTAGCATTGTTCTTTTACTAAACCGAAATATCTTCGGAATGCTTATCCTTGCTTTCTGCATAGCCACTCCCCTAGCCTACTATATAGTACAGCAGTGGTTAGATAGCTTTGCTTATAAAACACCTGTTTATTGGTGGGTGTTTGCGACAAGCGGAATACTTGTATTCCTGACAACAATAGCAACGACATGCTGGCAAAGTATAAAAGCCGCAAGAAAAAATCCTATAAATTACCTGAAAAGCGAGTAACATCTCAGAAAACTCTAAATATGTATTTACAAACAATTAAAATAGATCAATTATGCTAAAGATTAATAACTTAAAAAAAGTCTTCCGTACAGAGGAAATCGAAACTGTAGCACTCAACGATGTGTCCATGCACGTAACCGAAGGAGAATTTGTTGCTATCATGGGTCCTTCGGGATGCGGTAAATCGACACTTTTGAATATCCTCGGGCTATTAGATAATCCTACATCCGGAGAATATTATCTGGCTGATAAAGAAGTGGGACACCTGAAAGAAAAGGACCGTACGGAAACCCGAAAAGGCAATATCGGTTTTGTTTTCCAGAGTTTCAATCTAATAGAAGAGATGAATGTATACGAAAACGTTGAACTTCCTCTGATTTATATGAATGTGAAAGCATCGGAGCGTAAAGCGAGAGTAGAAGAAGCTCTCCGCAGAATGAATATAAGCCACCGTGCGAAGCATTTTCCCAATCAGTTATCAGGAGGTCAGCAACAACGTGTAGCCATAGCACGTGCAGTAGTTGCTAACCCTAAACTGATACTTGCCGATGAGCCGACAGGTAATCTGGATTCTAAAAACGGACAAGATGTAATGAATCTGCTCTCGGAACTAAATCAGGAAGGAACTACGATCATCATGGTGACTCACTCCCTACACGATTCGTCTTTTGCCCACAGGGTTATAAATTTATTTGACGGGCAAATTGTAACTGAGGTTGCCAACAAACTATAAGGTCACAGACCTCTTTATTACTTAGGTAAGTATACGTAAAAAAACAAATTACATCTTGATATTTGCCTCTATATAAAATCTTTTCATTAAAAAACCTGTGGTATGTTGAAGCAGTTTATCAGAAATTTTTCAAAACAGAAAACAGTCGGTATATTAAATATCTGCAGCCTTAGCCTGGGGATAATGGTATCTCTTATTATCGGGTTATGGACTGTCCAAAATCTTCAGTTTGATAACTTCCATAAGAATGGAGACCGTATATACCGCTCTATCCTCGACATTAAGTTTAATGATGTGGATAGACATCTGACTTCAACATTTAAACCTTTCGGAGAAGAAGCTATCGCCCAGTTACCAAATATCGAAGCGATGTGCAGGGTTGTTCACAACGAAGAATCCGAAATTTGGGTCGGTAACCAGGTATCCACTATTGGCAGAGTTCTAGTCGTAGATAATAACTTCTTCTCTTTTTTTACTTTTCCTCTTATCGAAGGTAATCCGGTAAATGTAATAGACACTCCCGATAAAGTAGTTATAAGTAAAACCACAGCTAATCTGCTTTTTCCGGGTAAAGACCCCATTGGGGAAACAATCAGATATAAGAATCAGGATTTCAAGGTGTCGGGTATGATGAAAGATTTTCCACGAAACTCTCATATACAGGCTGATATTGTTTTCCCGATGTTCGGGCATCTGGCTGAAAATAAATGGGGATGGTCTGATATATTCTGTACTTATTTTTTGCTTAGGGAAAACACCGATACCCTTCAATTAACCAAAGGCCTTACAACAATTATCCGCAACGGACTTGACTGGTTTAAACTAAACGAAGCTACAGTATCCCTGCAACCTCTCGAAGATATTCATTTGGGAGAAAAAGACAAATTTGAAAATGCTGTAACAGAAAGTAAATCTCTGATTATTGTATTTACCGCAACAGCATTTATAATTCTTATTCTTTCGTGCATCAATTTTGCAAACCTCTTTGTCTCCACTTCTTTTATAAGAGCCAGAAGTATAGGTATCAAAAAATCTCAAGGAGCTAATAAATCAAAACTTATTAAAGAGTTTTACACTGAAACTGCAGGTTACGTATTCATCGCAATATTTATCGGTATCATGCTCGCCCATCTGGTGCTCCCTGTTTTCAATCAGTTTACAACATCAAGTGTTGAGATTGATTTCAGCTCACCTCAACTCTATTTATATATAGTTCTGCTTTTTATTTTCACCACACTTCTTGCCGGATCTTTTCCTGCAATATATATGACTAAATTCAATATAATAGAAACGTTGTCGGGCAAATTCAGAGGAAAGCGGATATCATTACTACAAAAAACACTGATTGTAATACAGTTCACAGCATCAATCATACTATTGATGAGTGTTACTTTTATTTATAAACAAATAGATTTTCTGATTAATCACGATTTAGGATTTAATATAGAGCATATTATAACAGTCAACAGCAGGGACAAGTTTGGAAAGAACTTCAACTCATTCAGAAGTGAAATGATGCAGGAAACATCAATTACTGACATCACAATAAAGAATTCACTTCCTACAGACTGGGTACAGGGATGGACTTATTCTTTGCCAGAAAATCTCGAAAAACAATACAATGCAGAGGTATGCCGTATTGAGCCTAATTATTTCGATTTTTTCGGAATGAAAATAATTGAAGGAGAAAACCCTTTATATCTGGGAGCAGCCGACAGTCTCAATATTTGTGTTGTAAACGAAACTGCTGTAAAAATATTCGGCTTGACAGATCCTGTCGGTAAAATAATTCTCCCGAATGGACTCTCTAAAAGCCCAATAACTATAGCCGGAGTTGTAAAAGACGCACAAACCCGTTCTTTCCACTCACCTATTGATGCTCAGGTATATATCAGATTTACAGCTAAATCTAATAGCGGAGGAAAAGTTCTATTTTTTAAAATAAAAGGAGATCCAGAAAAAGCTCTAAAGAAGATTGAACAAAAATGGAAGGCAACAGTACCGCTTGTTCCCTTCGAGTATCATTATCTGGATAATATTTACAGAAACCTTTATAAATCGGATCTAAATTCGGGCAAAGTTTTACTGTTTGCCATGATCATCACTATTATTATAACTGTAGCCGGATTATTTGCCATGGCGTATTACTCGACACAAAGAAGAATAAAAGAAATAGGACTGCGCAAAGTAAATGGAGCTACAACATTGGATCTAATGAAATTACTAAACCGTGATTTTATTGTCTGGGTAATAATAGCTTTCATTATTGCATTGCCGATATCTTATTTTTCTTTACAAGAATGGCTGGATGACTATATCGTAAAAACCGACTTAGATTGGTGGGTATTCTCATTAATCGGCATCCTGATTATACTAATAGCGTTAGTAACGGTAAGTTACCAAACATGGAAAGTCGCAACAACCAACCCTGTTAAAGCACTGAAAAACGATTAAGGTTCCAAGCCTATTTATTACTTGGCATGTATAATAAATCGAGCTTATTATAACTTGAAGATATATGATTAATACTTTCTGTCACTAAAAAAACATCTGCATATGAAGCCTTTAAGCATAAAGTCCTATATAAAATTCTTATCACGAAACAAACTCTATAGTACAGTATCGATACTTGGTTTTGCAATATCACTGATGTTTGTGTTTCTGCTCTCTACTTATGTAATTCAGGAGCTCTCCGTTGATACTTTCCATAAGAACAAAGACCGTATTTTTCTTTTGGGACATGGACCGGAAAATGCTAATTATGCAAATCCTGTAGCTGATTTTGTGAAAGATAGATGTCCCGAAGTAGAAACATATACCAGGATAGTATCACGTGAGGTATTTATAAAAGACAAAAATGACAAGCAAAGGATCAAAGCACTTTTTGCAGATAAGGATTTCTTCAAAATGTTCTCTTTTAAACTGATACAGGGAAGCCCTTCAACAGTATTACAAACCGAAAGGACTGTTGTAATCACTCCTTCGCTGGCAAAAAGGATATTTGACAATGCTGATCCGATCGGTAAATATATCTATCTGAACGACAGTATTCCTTTAGAAGTAACCGGAATCATGGAAAAATTCCCCTCAAACACTCAATTTCCGGAAAATGAAATGGTAGTTAACTATCACATGATTAAAGAATATTGGGGTAAAGATGTTATGGAGAATTGGGGAAATAGTTCTTTCTGTGTTTACTTTCTCGAGAAAGAAGGTACAAATCTCTCTGCTAAAGCACCTATGCTACTAGATCTTTTCAAAAAAGATTACTGGTTATTCAAACAAAATTTCTGCTCAAGTGTCGAATTTATCCCATTAACTGATATCTATTTTAGCGGTATAGGTGCAGGAGCTGCAGGAATAAGGGGAAATAGTAAAACCGTTGTTTCCGTATATTTTGCAATAACCATACTCATATTATTGGTTGCCATACTAAACTATATCAATCTATCTGTTTCACAAGCGTCCAAGAGAGGAAAAGAGGCTGCATTAAAAAAGCTGTTAGGCTGCTCTCAAGCGGATATTATCAGGCAATTTGTCTTCGAGTCTATTGTTATGACATTTATAGCATTCGTCATCGGATTATTCTTTGCATTTGTCGCTGAACCTTTCTTTGATGAAGTCTTGAATACTAAATTAAACCTTACAGCCCAATTTACCGTTGCATACATTGTCATATTGATAATAGGAATTATTCTAATAGGAACTATCTCCGGAATTATTCCAGCTATAACTATTGCCCGATTCGACCCGATAGAAGTAGTTAAAGGAATGTATTCTCATAAAATAAAGACAGTATATTCTAAAGTACTCATCACTTTTCAGTATACGGTAGCGTTTACGTTATTGGTTTGCTGTCTTTTTATACTAAAACAGACTTATTTTATGATGAATTACGATATGGGCTTCAATCATTCCTCAATATTCATTATGGATAATATTGTTTTGGATAAACAAATTCCCGCTCTAAAAAACAAGCTACTATCTGTACCGGGTGTGGATGCTGCATCTTTTTCAGCAGGAACACCATTAGACGCAGGCAATAACTGGTCGTTTGAAAAAGATGGAGAATCTCATAGTTTCCAAGTATTCAGTATAGACAGCAGTTTCTTCGATGTGTATAATATACATGTAGAATACAATGGCTTCTCGGCTCCTGATAGCACATATATCCTTATCAACAAAATAGGCTTTGATAAGATACGTCCAGATAAGAAAACAATGAGATTAACCGGTATTTTCAATAATGATTTACAGCTATGCGGTATAATTGACAACTTTAATTTCAGACCGTTACACTCTGATGTGGGACCTATGCTATTTTGTAAACTAGGAAATAAATATATGGGAAATGCATGGACTATCAGTGCTAAAATTAATAAATCCGAGAATCCAGGAAAAGTAGCTGATAATCTAAAAAAAGCATATAGCGAATTTACAGGGAATAATGGATTCGAATCCCGATTTGCAGACTCTATGTTAAATCAGTGGTATGAAAAGGAACAAAAGACGTCTAAATTATTAGTTGCCTTTACCATACTTACTATTATCATTTTAGTAATGGGAATACTCGCTATGTCTTTATACTATGTACAACAGAAAGAAAAAGAAATAGGCGTACGGAAAGTAAACGGAGCAACCGAATTGAGTATTATAAAAATGCTGAACATGGACTTTATAAAGTGGATTGTTCTGGCTTTTATTATAGCTGTTCCCCTCTCCTATTATATTATGCAGAAATGGCTCGAAAACTATGCTTATAAAACAGATCTCAGCTGGTGGATATTTGTTTTTTCAGGATTATTTATTCTAGCTATATCAGCCATATCCATTACGATGCAAAGCTGGAAGGCTGCAACGGCAAACCCTATAAAAACTTTGAAAAACGAGTAATATGGTAAACTGGAGTGTTATACAACGGCGGATACTGAGAAACAAGGGACTCCGTCTCGTCAATTTGATGGGTATCTCTCTCATCTTCGGATGTATGGTGCTATCATACATATACATCAAAAGAGAAACCAGTTTCGATAGATTTAATAAAGATGCGGACCGAATAGCCCGATTGAGTGTACAGATTAATGACGAAGCCATAGACGGGCGTATTATCCGCGATTCGTATGACGAGATACTACGTCAGTCGGCCGAAGTCGAAGATATAGTTAAACTGGTAAATGTCAATGCCGGAGTACTTATTTACAACGAGAAATCTGTTATCATTAATAATTTTATATTCGCCAGTCCTAATTTCTTAAAAGTATTTAGCTACCCGTTGCTAGAAGGAGAAAGAAACACCGTCTTGTCTGAACCGGGAAGTGTAATAATCAGCGAAAAATTAGCCAAACAAATCGGATCTCTATCCGACGTTATAGGCAAAAGTATTGAAATTGAGAGCCGGCGGACAAATTCAAATAAGTACACTATAAAAGGAATATTTAAAGACTTTCCTTTCAATTCTCATTTACAGACCGACCTTATTATACATAAAGATGAGAAGAATGAGATCGATTGGAACTATACATATCTTTTATTAAGAAAAAACACGGAGGTAAATACCCTGCAAAACACGCTGAATGAACAGCTTGCAAAACTCAACAAAGATAAGAAATACAAAGAACAACTAATATTTACCCCTCTTACTAATATACATTTACATAGCAGGGTATTACGAGAACTTAGCACCAATGGTAATATTTATTATCTGTATATCATAGCAGGGGCTAACTTGTTTTTGTTTATCATCGTAATGTTTAATCTATGGCTCAATTCGAGCCTCATTATTTCTGCAAATAAAAGGTATTATCAATTACTCAGGCTAAATGGAGCTCCTTTTTCCGTTATATTTAAAGAAGAAACATTCATTGCATTTATGCTGTGCACATTAGCTGTAATAGTTGGCGGGGTGGGGATTTATCTTATAGCTCCGCATTTGGGGTTCGATTTAAATTATCTATCCATTTCGGAATATCTTATTTGTATTTGTGTGCTATTTTTATTTGTTGTTTCGGTTTCTATTATCCCTCTTTTATCATATAAGATATCTGCATCGGGAGATCATTTTGCATCAAAAAGGAAATCATCGGCTTCGATCAGATCTTTATTTACAATACAATTTGCATTGGTTATTTTTGCTTTGGTATGGGGAATCACCATCAACCGTCAAATGTCTGTAATCCGTCAGCAACAAGTAACACCAGATACCGACAAAATAATAACTCTGAAAGAACAACCGGAATTGGTTCAATCCCGCTATGAACTACTCAGATCAGAACTGCTAAAACATTCCGAAATAGAAGCAGTAACTGCATCTATGCAACTTCCCGGATCGGCTGTAAGAGATGCAATAAGTGTAAAAACGGATTCTCTTGCTGACGATGTAAACATCCCTGTGCTTATTGTAGGTGAAGGATTCTTTCCATTTTTCGGTATTCCTCTGGCAGAAGGAACATTATATCCACCTAATAAATACAATTATATTGAACAACAGAAAATGCTGTTCGATATGTTCGACGGAAAGGAATACGATAAAACAATTACCGAAAACTATATAATAAATAAAGAAGCTATTACTGCACTAGGCTTTAAATCAGCGGAAGATGCCATCGGAAAAAGTCTGACCATGCAACATGGTTCCATTAATTATATCGACCACGGAACGATCTGCGGAGTTATAGATCATTTCAACTACACCACCAGTTTCGAAACCCCGTCTCCTCTTATAATCATACAGAGAGCATTTTTCTTAAACAGTATCATGATACGGACAGAAGAACATGAGACTGAAAAAGGTTTACAGGTTCTCCAATCTGTATGGAAAGAAATTATCCCCGAATATCCTCTTGCTTACAATTACTTAGATGATCTTTATAAAGATGTTTACAGAAACGAACTGAATGGAGAGGTTATTATATATATCTTCACTGCTTTGTGTTTACTGATTGCAAACCTGAGTTTGATCACATTTGTTGCATTCATTATCAAACAGAGGAAAAAAGAAATAAGCATCCGAAAAATCAATGGGGCCACTGCCTTTGATATTATAAAAATGATCAACCTCGATTTTGTGAAATATATAGTATTTGCATTTATACTTGTTGTACCTGTATCATATTATACATTACAGATGTGGCTGAAAAATTTTGCATACCAAACCTCCGTTAACGGATGGATATTTGTCGCTGCAGGAGCAACAGTGATGATTATATCCATATCATCAATCACTATTCAATCCTTAAAAGCCGCCAACAGCAATCCGATGAAGTCTTTAAAAAGTGAATAGTTGGGCTTTTGACTTAATATTAGACCTTATTTAGCTATTTGTCCCCCTATGATAAGGGGACATTAGCTATTTTTGTTTCATGTTATACTTTTTCAAAATCTAACCAAACATGAACAAAAAGCTATTAAGAATCTTTTTTGTGTTTGCTTGTATCGCATTGCCGATACTACAATTACATGCAACTTCGGATAAAGGAAACACATTTACTATAGATCAACCGGATCTTAAACAAAGCCCCTATACGGGAATGACCAGAAAACACTGGATAGACGCAGGTCGTTATTTACTGAATGGAGCATTTAGCTATGTTCATTCGTTAGATGATCCTATGATCTTTCCGAAACAGCCCGGTGTCAGTTATCCCCGCAGAGAAGATCAGGTTCCCACCGAAAAGCTCGAAGGGTTGTGCCGTACATTATTTATAGCGGCTCCTCTACTTAAAGAAAACCCTGAACTGGAATTGAACGGAATCAAAGTCGGAGATTATTATCGCCATCAGCTTCTGAAATTAATAGATCCGAAAAGCGACACATATATAAAACACCGTGCGCCGAATGGCGGGCCTCATCAGAATCTGGTCGAATTCGGAGCTTTATCGATATCCTTGTTCACAATCCCCGATATCCTATGGAATCCATTGACAAAAGAACAGAAAGACGAATTGGCCGCAACCATGCTAAGTTATGGAGACGGTCCTACAGTTCCTTCGAACTGGAAATTCTTCAACATCTTTGTTCTGAGTTTCTTTAAAGCTCAAGGTTATACAGTCAACGAAAAACTATTGGTTGAATACCTTGATAAGTCCCTTGAACATTACCGCGGAGACGGATGGTACAACGATAATCCGGCATTCGACTATTACAGCATGTGGGCATTCCAGATGTATGGTCCTGTATGGTCTCATGTTTTCGGAGAGAAGTATTATCCTGAATATGCAAAAAAATTCGAAGCAAACTTCAGGGATATGGCAAGCAATTATCCATATATGTTTAATGAAGACGGCAAGATGATTATGTGGGGACGAAGCATTGCTTATCGCTTTGGATCGATAGTACCTTTTCCTTTAACAGGATTCCTTAATGATCCGAATATCAATTACGGATGGCTGCGAAGGATTGCATCAAGCACGTTGCTTCAATTTCTGCAGCATCCCGATTTTCTGAAGGACAATGTACCTACTCTCGGATTTTATGGAGCCTTCGAACCCGCAGTACAAGGATATAGCTGTAGAGGCAGTGCTTACTGGTGCGGTAAGGCTTTTCTTGGCTTGCTGCTTCCTGCAGATAATATTTTCTGGACAGCAACGGAAGATAAAGGTCCATGGGGAAGCGAACTCACGAAAGGTAATGTGTATAATAAGTTTCAATCCGGATCTGATATTCTTATAACCGACTACCCCAATAGCGGAGCTTCCGAAATACGGGCATGGTGTAACGTTCCTTATATCCCGGCTTGGGAAAAATTCAGGGCAAGCGAAAATTACAATAAGTTAGCCTATAACAGCGAATTTCCATGGATGGCAGACAGTTTAGCTAATGGAGTATCGATGAATTATGCGACCAAAAACAAAGATAATGTCTGGGAAGTCCTGAGAATGTATACATTCTCGAAATATGACAATGGTATCTACTACCGTAATGCTGTTCTGGAAACCAATCAGGATATAAAATATCATCTGGCAGATATTCCTCTTCCCAATGGAATTCTGCGAGTAGATAAAATAAGCAGCCCTGTATCTACTGATATTCGTCTGGGACATTATTCCCTTCCTCAATTGGGGAACCCAATAAAAGAGCAAATCTTTGATATTAATGGCAATAAAGCATATATAATCAATAATGAGAAATACAGTCAGGCTATGATCTCATTGTCAGGCTGGTCTGGTCTCGAATTTATAAAAGGGGAAGGTGTTCATCCCGAAAGCGACTACTGTACTGTAATTAACAGCACAGACAGACTACCGCAAGGAGATAAAATTTACATTACATTACAGCTCTGGAAAAAGGGAAATAAAGATTTTACAAAAGAAGAACTATCTCCCGTGAAAAATTTACATATCAGTAATGATAGAAACACTGTAGAGCTTATACTAAATAACGGTACAACAAAAACAATCAGATATAACTAAAATCAGGATCTTTAGTATATTTACATATCTTTTATCTAACCTATTAAAACTAATATGTAATATGAAAAAACATTTGCTATACATTTTGTATATTAGCTTGATTTTTAGCATTCAGGCTCAAAATTTCACTTGGATCAGTAGTAAGGAAACAGATTATTGGCTACAGCGAAGCATACAATTACAAAGTAAAACTAAAACAAATCCTGATATAGAAGTAGTCAATGATCAGGATGGTATTCTTATATTCAAAGCTTGGGGTACCTGCTTTAACGAACTCGGCTGGGACGCTTTGAACATACTCGGAAAAGAAGAAAAGGAAACCATAATCAAACAACTTTTCTCTCCTGAGGGAGACCTCAAATTTACAATGGGAAGATTTTCAATGAATGCAAATGATTATGCCCGAGACTGGTATAGCTGTGATGAAGTTACGGGAGATTTTCACCTGAAATACTTTAATATAGACAGGGACAAAATCACTCTTATCCCCTTTATTAAATTAGCTCAGCAATACAATCCGAATATAACATTTTGGATATCCCCATGGTCACCTCCATCATGGATGAAAGTAAACCAATACTATTCGGTTCGCAGCAGTGAGAAGTATAATAAGATGTCACCGCTATCAGATATTATTCTTTTTGAAGATAATAAAGATATAAACAATGATGTTTTTCCTAAACAACTCACTGTAAACGATTACTTTATACAAGAACCTCGTTATTTACAAGCCTATGCTGATTATTTCTGCAAATTTATCACAGCATACAAGCATGAAGGTATTCCCATTAGTATGGTGATGTATCAAAACGAGGCATATAGTTACACTAATTATCCGGGTTGTGCATGGACTCCCGAAGGTACAATACGTTTCAATACCGAATATTTAGCCCCAACACTAGAGAAACAGCATCCTGAAGTTTCTCTTTTCTTAGGAACAATCAATACCAACCGGCTTGAGCTTATCGATCAGATACTTTCCGATCCCCGAATGCCACATTCCATAAAAGGAATTGGTTTTCAATGGGAAGGCCGTCAGATATTACCTCACATCCGAAAAAAATACCCTCAGTATAAATATGTACAGACCGAAAGTGAATGTGGATGGGGCAGTTTTGATTGGAAAGCAGCTGAACACACCTTCAATATTATGAATGACTATCTTAGCAATGGATGTGAAGAATACACATTCTGGAATGCTATTTTAAGTGACGATGGAGAAAATGGATGGGGTTGGAAGCAAAATTCGCTTATACGAATAGATTCTAAGAAAAAATCTGTAACATATACTCCTGAGTACTATGCTGTAAAACATTACGCACATTTCATTTCGCCCGGGTCAAAACTTTTATCATATAAGAATGCTGGAAGCGAGAATAAACCAATACTGGTATTTCGTGGTGTAAAAGGAGAGTATATAATTGTAGCTGGCAATTTTCAGGATTACCCTCAACGAATTGTAATTAAACTTGGTGCAAAGTTTTTAGATGTACAAATAGAAGCTCATTCATTGAATACCTTTATATCTAAATCCTAAAATTGGTTTCAAGTAGACACAAATTAAACCGTATCATATAAAAGCAACCTCTGTTCAAAAAATAAAGGTTGCTTTTTTATTTTATATTCTTAATTCGGAAACACTAGAGTAAAGGTCGTATATCCTTCGGGAGAAAGCGAATGGATCAGTTTCCCTCCATGCAAACGCATTATATAGCGCGATATACTAAGGCCAATTCCTGAACCGGATTCTTTGGTTGTAAAGAATGGAATAAATATACTTGATAACTCTTCCTTAGGTATCGGTTTTCCTGTATTACTGATATCTATATAGGTAAATTTGTTCTGTACGCTGTATTTAATAAATATTTTTCCATGCTCAGAAGGATCGATAGCCTGTATAGCATTCTTTATAATATTCACAACAACCTGTGTTATTAGATTTTCATCACCGCTAATGATACTGTTCTCGTCTTTTGCTATAATTTGTACTTCAATATTTCTATCCTCCATCAAGTGCTCGTGCAAATGCACTAGTTTGTTGATAAGCGGGCGCAATTCGAAAGCTTTGATAACAGGCTGAGGTACACCTGTAAAACGGCGATAAGATTCCACGAAAGCCAATAAACCCTTAGCAGTAATATGTATCGTATCGAAGGCTTCCACCGTATTATTCTTCATTGAAGAATCCATTGTATCCAAATCTTTATCATTCAACAAAGTAAGCATAGTTTCACTTAAAGAAGTAATAGGTGCAATCGAATTCATTATCTCATGAGTCATTACCCGGATCAAACGAATCCACGACTCCATTTCCTTAGCTTCCAACTCATTACCTATATTATTAAGAGTTATTACTTTGATCAGGTCGTCATTTACTTTTATCTGTGACACCTGCAAGCTTACCAGCACTTCTTCCCGTTCATTTATTACCGATATCTGCCCTTTTTCACCTGCTTTAATATTGTGAAATAACAATGGATAATCTTCGTTTATAGAACTAAGCTGGTTAAGATGTGTAAAAACAGGCAACCCCAACAATTGAAGAGCAGAATGATTGACAGTCCTCACATTGCCTCTTTCGGTTACAATAACAATACCTGTAGATACATTTTCGATAATGAGGCTGAGGAATTTTTCATTCTGAATAACTTCTTTCCTTGCATTGGTGAGTATATCCTTAATACGATTCATCATTGTATTAAGATCTCTTTCCCGAGCCGACATTTTAGATTCAGTAAAATGAAAAGAGTAATCTCCATTATCCAACGCATTAAGCAGGAACAAAATATTCTGATTAAATTTTTTATAATGGAAAGTCAGCAGATATAAACTGGCAAATACCCCTAGAGCCGGAATAAGGCTGTAGACGTATTGCTCTTTGATGATACACAATGTCAGTAATGACGCAGACAGTATCAGCAGTATGATAAAGAGTACAAGCCTGTAATGGATAGATTTAAACATAGTTACAGTCCGTATTTTTTAATCTTACTATACAAAGTAGGGCGTGTTATACCCAATTCAGAAGCTACAGCAGACATATTTCCACCATTCCGTTTCAAAGAAGAACTAATAAGCAACTGTTCAGCCTCATCAAGACTCATATTTTCTATTCCGGCAGTTTTACCTCCGCTATGGTCTTTCATATAAAAGTCTGATGGCTGCAATTCGTTCCCATCTGCAAGGATCACAGCTTTTTCTATCGCATGCTGCAATTCCCTTATATTTCCGGGCCACGAATAATCTTCCAGTTTACGAATCGTATCTTTTGATAATGTCAATGAGCTTTTCCCGTATTTGGATGCATATTTTTTCAGAAAGAAATCAGCAAGCAAGGCAATATCCTCTTTACGATCCCTCAATGGTGGAATTTCTATCTGAATGGTATTGATACGATATAACAGGTCTTCGCGGAACACACCGCTCTGAACCGATTCATGCAGGTTACTGTTGGTTGCACAAATCAGACGTATATTAACAGGAACAGGATCATTGCTCCCCACCCTGATTACATGTCGAGACTGCAAAGCCACCAAAAGCTTTGCCTGTAAAGGATAACTCAAATTTCCGATTTCATCCAAGAATAAAGTTCCATTATCTGCTGCCTCAAATTTTCCGGCACGATCAGCCTTGGCATCGGTAAATGCACCTTTGACATGCCCGAATAACTCACTTTCGAAAAGAGATTCGGTCACAGCTCCCATATCCACACAAACCAAAGGTTCTTCCTTTCGGGAAGAAAAACGGTGAATCTCACGTGCTACAACCTCTTTTCCAGTTCCGTTTTCACCAGTAATCAAGATATTTGCATCTGTTTTGGCTACTTTTTGCACTAATTGCAAAAGCTCTCTCATTGCGGATGATTTTCCCCAGCAGAGATTTTCTTCTTTATTTAACTCACGGCTCAGAACTCCTTGTTTTTCTTTCAGCCGTTTTACTTCTTTCTGAGATTTGCGCAAAGTATAAGCAGCCTGTAAGGTAGCGATCAGTTTTGCATTATCCCAGGGCTTCACTACAAAGTCGCTTGCTCCTTCTTTCAAAGCCTTCACAGCCAAATCTATATCGGCATAAGCAGTAAATAAGACAACAGGAATATCCTTGTCGAATTTCTTGACTTCGCTCAGCCAGTACAAACCCTCATTACCGGAATTGATACCTGCCGAAAAATTCATATCCAGCAATACAATATCGGGTTTAGAATCTCTAAGACTAGCTAACAATTGATTAGGAGTTGTTAACAAGGTAACTTTTGCAAAATAACTTTCGAGTAAAATTCTTAATGCACTCAACACGTTTCTATTGTCATCAACTACCAGAATATGCCCTGACTTCATAAAATAAAGAATATTAGAAAAAGTTTCATTTGGCTATAAAAATAAAGAATAATAATGTAAAATGAACCATTTACAGCTCACTATATTAACAAAAGCTCATTATCCGACACCGATTTTGAGAACACAAAGCATTTTATTAACTTTAAGATTTCATCTCTTATAAAATCAGATACTCTCATGTTTCAAAAACTAGTTGCAATAGAGCCTGTCAGCTTGATACCTTCGGCCGAACAAGCATTAAACAAATATGCCAAAGAAGTAATTCTGTTTCAGGATATTCCTTCAGATGACAACGAGATTGCCCAACGCATAGGAAATGCAGATGCCGTACTGCTCAGTTATACCTCACGAATCACCCGATCGGCTCTCGAACAATGTCCCAATGTTAAATACATAGGCATGTGCTGCTCGCTGTATTCTCCGGAAAGTGCTAATGTAGACATCAATTATGCCCAAACACGGGGAATAACCGTAACCGGTATAAGGGACTATGGCGATGAAGGAGTAGTTGAATACGCTATCAGCGAACTGGTTCGTTGCCTTCATGGATTCGGTCAATCCCCATGGGATAATATGCCCCGCGAACTAACCGGACTGAAAGCAGGTATTATCGGATTAGGAAAATCGGGCGGAATGATAGCCGATGCCCTGAAATTTTTCGGCGCAGATGTTTCTTATTTTGCAAGGAGTGAAAAGTCAGAAGCTAAAGAAAAAGGATACCGATTCTTACCATTGAAAAACCTTCTTGCCGAAAATGAAGTGGTATTCTGCTGCCTCAATAAGAATACGATGTTACTTCATGAGGAAGAATTCAAACATCTGGGCAATAAAAAGATACTATTCAATACGGGATTATCTCCGGCTTGGGATGAGCAGCCTTTCCTTCGGTGGCTCGATGGAGATAACCTCTGTTTCTGCGATACGGCAGGGGCTTTGGGAGGTAATCATCTGCTCTCCCACCCTCATGTTCGTTGTATGCAAGTATCTACTGGCCGTACCCGTCAGGCGTTTGACCGCCTGAGCGAAAAGGTACTAGCCAATTTATCAGAATACAATGGGTGAAACAATATTGATGAGCGTACTGACAACCGACCATCCTGCGATTTCGGGTGTAGCACTGTAAACATCAACTACAGCATGCACCTGATCGTTTTTAATCTCTACCCGTTGGGTATCTCCTACGAACCCCGGAGTAGTTTGCATCGAAACCTGCATATTATCAGGCCCTACCGATGCCAGCGATGCGGCAACAGATACGTTAAGTCCGGTAGGAAATATTTTGATGGCCTCGGTGGCCGTTCCCGAAAAGACAATTCGCTTTTCGTTTTCAAGTGAAGGGTCATAAACAGAAGCCCGCCTTATTGCACCCGGATTCTTCTCATTGAAAAACCGGGCTAATGCATTTCCCATGAGAGTAGCAGTTCGTAAGACATCAAATCCTCCCGTTGCTCCTGATGCGATATAGATGCGTGTGCCATTGGCTTTTCCTGCATTTATCACTTTCTGATATAAATCGGCATCAGCCAAAGCCCCAATAGATAACGTCACGATAGATGTTCCATTCTCAAGAGCAGGTAATGCCAACTCTTTCATTGCTGCAGGGGATGCCGTTTCCACAAGATAATCGGGTTTTAAAGCCAATAATTCAGAAAGAGAAGAGCAACCATAACACGACTTTCCGTGCTGTTCCATTTTATCTACAATCAGTTTCGTTTTAGACTCTGTCCGTGAATATACCCCTATCAATTCATATTCCGGTAATAAACCATTCAATAGAGCATCGACTACAATATGAGCTAGCCGACCGCATCCCACAATTACTAATTTTTTCATAATAACAAAAGGAAGTATTTAAAGCAACATTGTTTGATTAAGGCCTGAGACCTTAATCAAAGATAGTCCTTTTGCCTAAAATTTACAACTTTAGCAAATATGCAACCTTGTTGCATATTTTTTTTCTTATTTTTGCATCAAACCTGTTAAATAAGGTCTCATACCTGTTTATTACCTTAGGTAGGTAAAACGACTAAAGTCCGGTATAAACTAAAAGTATTTCATCAAATACGTTTTTATGAAAGTTCTGGTATTCATTTTCGGATTATTCATCTTATTCCTCTCGGTAGTTCCATGCTACTGCGAAGAATTAGGAACTGATCCGTGCCGGACAGAGCAGTCAATTCACCAACATGATGATCAGCAGCACAATGGTCAGGGAGATGCAGCATGCACCCCGTTTTGTCATTGTTCGAACTTTCACCACCCCAACTTTTTCGTAGACGATCACTTCTCCGATGAACTTGTATTCTCAGAAATACCTCAATACTCACTTTACTCAGAAAATGCTCCATTATCTGTAATATACGATTTTTGGCAGCCTCCGAAACTATAATCAGTTAACAGTCGGCAATAATCTATAAGCAATGATCAATTATCAATAACCTGATAATTGTCATATTGTTGTGTTGATTTCATTGCATTACTTTCTCATTATTTAATAGCTAACTGAATATCCATTATGTTTCAAAGACTAATTAAATTCTCAATAGAGAACAAATTAGTTGTAGGAGTGTGTACTCTCGCCCTTATTATATGGGGAGCTACTCACTTTCTCAACTACCATTTGACTCTACTCCCGATATTACCAATAATCAGGTACAGGTAATTACACAAGCACCATCTCTTGGTGCTCAGGAAATAGAACAATTTATAACCAACCCCATAGAGCTGGCTCTGGCTAATATACCGAAAGTTGAAGAACGCCGGAGTATCAGCAGCAGCGGACTGTCTGTTATTACGCTCGTTTTCAAAGAAGATGCCGATATATACTGGGCACGGCAACAAATAAGCCAGCAGTTGAAGGAAGCCGAAGAGGTTATTCCCAAAGGAACAGGAAAAATAAACCTTGCCCCAATTTCTACGGGTCTGGGTGAAATATACCACTATACAATACGAGCCAAGGAAGGATACGAAAACAAATACACTCTAGCCGATATACGTACTATACAAGACTGGATTGTACGGAAGCAACTCTCGGGTACAGAAGGTGTTGCCGAAGTAAACGGATGGGGCGGATTTGTGAAACAATACGAAGTAGCAATAGACGCCGACCGCCTAAATGCAGCGGGGCTTACAATTGCTGAACTTTATAAATCTCTGGAGGACAACAACGAAAATACCGGAGGGAGTTACATTGAACAATACAGTAATCAGTATTTTATACGGGGAATAGGCCTTGTAACCTCTCTCGAAGATATAGAAAAAATTCCGGTAAAAACGGTTAACGGCAACCCCATACTTATCCGCGATGTAGCCAAAGTACAATACGGAACGGCTACCCGATACGGAGCGGTTACCCGTAATGGCGAAGGAGAAGTAGTTGCCGGAATAACATTGATGCTGAAAGGAGAGAACTTTCAGGAAGTAATCAAAAATGTAAAGGAACGTATTTCGCAGATCGAAAAAAGTCTGCCCGAAGGAATTATTATCGAACCCTATATAGATCGCACCCAATTAGTTGACAGGGTGACACATACGATTACTAAAAACCTCATAGAAGGAGGGCTTATAGTCATCTTTATACTAGTTTTGTTTTTAGGGAACTTCAGGGCAGGGCTGGTTGTGGCATCGGTTATTCCTCTGTCGATGCTGTTCGCCTTCGGGATGATGCGGTTATTCAGCGTCAGTGGTAATCTCATGAGCCTAGGAGCTATCGACTTCGGGTTGATTGTCGATGGGGCTGTTATCATTGTAGAAGCAGTCTGTCATCATATACAAATCAGTAAACAGCGATATGCAGGCGGTATGCTTACCCAGAAAGAGATGGACGGCGAAGTATTCGAATCGGCATCGAAAATAAGGAACAGTGCTGCTTTTGGCGAGATTATCATTATGATTGTTTACATACCTCTCTTTACTTTAGTCGGTATCGAAGGAAAGATGTTCAAGCCGATGGCGATGACTGTATTTTTTGCGATACTCGGAGCTTTTATTCTTTCACTAACATACGTCCCAATGGCTAGTGCCTTGTTTCTGAGCAAAAAAGCAGAGCATAAACGCAATATATCGGACAGGATAATGGATAAACTTAATAACATTTATCTGCCCGTTATCACAAAAAGCCTCAACCATAGTAAAACATTAATAGTTAGTATGGTCATTCTGTTTGCAGTCAGCGTATTTATGTTCAACAGGATGGGTGGCGAATTTATCCCCAATCTGGAAGAAGGGGACTTTGCAGCCGAAGTAAGTATGGCGCAGGGAACATCACTTTCGCAGATGATCAAAAGTACTACTCAGGCAGAAAAAATACTGAAAGATAAATTTTCCGAAGTGAAACAGATTGTGACCCGTATAGGTAGTTCAGAAATTCCGACCGACCCGATGCCCATCGAACGTGCCGATATGATGATCGCACTGATACCCAAAAAAGAATGGAAATCGGCTAAAACTAAAGACGAATTGATGGAAAAGATGGAAGAAGCGGTCAGTGTAATACCGGGACTGGGATTTGAAATGACACAGCCTATCCAGATGAGAAGCAATGAGTTGATGACAGGGATAAAACAAGATGTAGCTATTAAGATATACGGGAATGATCTGAATATACTGACATCCTCCGCCAATAAGGTTGCGAGTCTGATAAAGAATGTTGATGGAGTATCAGATCCGTTTGTCGAGAAAGTAAATGGACTACCTCAGATACAGGTTGTTTATAACCGCGATCAGCTGGCAAAATACGGTATATCGATAAAAGATGCCAATACGGTTCTCAAAACAGCTCTTGCGGGAAGCGAAGCCGGATTCGTTTACGAAGGCAGCAACCGGTTTGACCTTGTTCTGCGAATGGATAAAGATTTGAGGAATGATGTGAACTCCATCCGAAACCTGTATCTGCCCATAAATTCGGGCGGTAATATTCCATTCTCCCAAATTGCCGATATCGACTATAAAGACGCTCCCGGGCAAATCAGCCGTGAAGACGGCGAACGCCGTATCTATATCGGATTCAATGTGAGAGGAAGAGATGTCCAAAGTACCGTTCACGAAATAGAATCGCTCTTAGACAAAGAGTTCAAACTTCCTTCGGGATACTACTATACTTATGGCGGTCAGTTTAAAAATCTCGAAGAAGCCAAATCACGTTTGGGAGTTGCTGTACCTTTGGCGTTACTGCTGATCTTATTCCTTCTGTATGCGACACTCAAAAGCGTACGTGAATCACTGTTTGTATTTACCGCCATCCCGCTATCAGCTATCGGAGGAATATGGGCTTTATGGTTGAGAGACCTGCCTTTCAGTATTTCGGCCGGAGTAGGATTTATTGCCCTCTTTGGTGTAGCCGTACTCAACGGGATAGTGCTTATCGGGCAATTCAACGCTTTCGAGAAAGAAGGTATAACGGATGTAAAAGAACGGATTATCAAAGGATGTATGCTGCGCCTTCGTCCGGTAATTATGACTGCTCTTGTAGCATCTCTCGGATTTCTGCCAATGGCCTTATCAACAAGCGATGGTGCGGAAGTACAACGCCCTCTGGCAACGGTTGTAATCGGCGGACTATTGACGGCTACTATTCTTACATTAGTGGTATTGCCTTCGATATATAAAACGTTTATTTCTGAAAAAAAATCATAGTATGAAACAAATTCCGAAAAAATATAAAATACTGTCATTAACCCTATTTTTGTCGGCATTAACAGGATTAATGACTGCACAAACCTCAATTAAGTCTCTGGATGAGTGCATTCAGTATGCTTTATCTAATAATCTGATGCTGAAATCGGGAAAAGTATCTATCGAAAAAGCCAAAGATATGCAAGGCACTGCCTTTAATATCGAAAAAACAGGCATATCAATCTCTCAGGATCCGACTTCGGGTGGAAGTCCCGATAATAGTATTTCGATCAGTCAGAGCTTTGAATTCCCAACTATATACGGAGCAAGGAAAAATCTGCTGAAAGCAGAAACTAATCTCGAAAAGAATAATTATGAGGTAACTAAAAACGAATTGATAAAAGAAGTGACTTCTACCTATTACACGCTGGTCTTTGCAAAAAAGAATATCAATATACTTTTGGAGCAGGACAGTATTTACAGCAAATTTCTGTTTCTAGCCAATGCAAAATTCAAAGCGGGAGAGTCAGGACGATTGGAACAAATGAATGCTCAACGGGTTTATAATGAGAATAAAATAGAATTGCAAAAAGCTCAAAAAACATATAACAGTATTCAGTTGAGCCTTCAACGATGGCTTAATTGCGATGAATGGATAGAACCTCGGGAAGACGATTTATCAATATTAAATGGCGATCCGGTTCTAAATGAATTCAACGGGCTTAATACTCCGTACAATAAAGTACTGGAAAGCAAAAGGGAAATCAGCGAAAAAAACCTGAGTATTGCTAAGCAGGGATTCCTTCCGAACTTTAATTTTTCTCTGAGTAATCAGATGGTGATCAAAGGATTTAATCCTTATGATGTAGATCGTTCAAGATACGACAAAGGCAATTTTATGGGCTTCGAAGTAGGCGTTAGTGTTCCTCTCTTCTTTTGGGAACAAAAATCAAAGACCAAAGCAGCCAGACGTGAAGTAGAAATAGCACGGATCGAACAGGAAGATGCCTTACTGTCTATGCAAAAGCAGTACCGCACATTTCTGAATGACTACTATAAAGCAAAAGATGCTCTCGATTATTATCGTACAGCAGGAATACAACAGGCAGACGATATTTCTCGTATTTCTCAGATTTCGTATGAAAAAGGAGAGATCAATTATATAGAATATATTCAAAACCTCAAATCGGCAGTTGAAATTCAGCTTCAATTTGCTAATGCTGTAAATGATTATAATCAGGCTGTCATTTTATTAAACTACTTACAAGGAAAAACAAATTCATTATGAAAACAATCTATATATCACTATTTGCTCTGGCTTTGACTCTGTTCGTATCATGCGGACAAAAAGCGGAGGATAAAAAAGAAACATCAGTTCAAGCAGAACAAGAGCAGGAGCAGGATCATGACGAAGGAGTCGAAGTTACGGAAGCTCAATTAAATACCGTTGGTATAAAACTCGGCAAAATAGAAAAGCGTGAGCTGGCAAATATCATCCGGGTAAATGGGGAAATGAATCTCGCCCCGCAAAAGAAAGCCGAAGTAACTAGCCTTATCGGAGGTATTATCCGTCAGATACTAGTCAACGAGGGTAGTAATGTAAGTAAAGGGCAAACTGTTGCCTATCTGGAAAATACTGCGATAGTTGAACTTCAAAAAAATTATCTGACCAGCAAAAAAGAAGCTTTTGTAGCCGAGCAGGAATATAACCGCCAGAAAGAGCTTGCCGAACAGGGAGCAGGCGTTCAGAAAGTGTTGCAGCAGGCTTCCGCCAATTACGAAATATCGAAGGCTCAACTTACAGGACTCGAAAAGCAGCTTTTACAGCTATCTATCAGTCCATCGCAAGTGTCAGCCGGAAATATGGTGACCCGTATTCCCGTAAAGTCTCCGATTGCGGGCACTGTCAATAAGATAAATATAAGTACAGGCAGTTATGTCGATATACAAGCATCACTGATGAATATCAGCGACAATTCGCAAATGCACTGTGATGTAAAAGTTTTCGAGAAGGATATAAACAAAGTAAAACTGGGACAAGAAGTAGACCTCAGCTTAACCAATCAACCCGGAACATCTCTGAAAGGTGTAGTGTACGAAATCAACAAATCATTTGAAGACGATACAAAAGCGATAAAAGTTCATCTCGAAATTAAAGATCGGAACAACATGCATCTTGTCCCGGGAATGTATGTTACAGGACTTATCAACATAGGAAAAGAAAAAACAGAAGCAGTCCCCAACGATGCGATAATTAGTAATGAAGGCAAAAAATACATACTCGTACTGCAAAATGAAGAAAACGGAACCGAAGGCAAAATATTCCATTTTAAGCAGGAAGAAGTCATTACGGGAACCAGCGAACTAGGCTATACACAGATAACTCCGGTAAAGAAAATCGAGGAAGATGCGACCATTGTCATTTCTAATGCTTTTTATATAGCATCTATGACAGCCGACCACGGAGAGCACGCCCATTAAGGTCACAGACCTTTTTATCACTTGGGTAAGCAAAATAACCCGAGTTTCTTATATGTCAAAAGTAGAAACGTGCCTTTTTTCAAAAAGAAACAAATATCAGTCTTGTTTTTTACATTTTGTTTCCTATATTTGCAAAAACGAATCATTATTCAGTATTTGAGATTATGATAAAAAAAATGCATCACCATCATCTATGTTTTTCTTCCTTTGGTAAGTGAAGACTTAGTTGTGATGCAATTTTCAGAATATAAGTTACGAGAGGCTTACCGCATGGTAAGCCTTTTTTTATGTATTACAAAACAAAATTTATGCTACGAATCGCTATTCAATCCAAAGGGAGACTCTTTGAAGAAACTATGGAACTGCTTGGGGAAGCAGGCATTAAGCTTAATAACAAAAAAAGAACACTGTTAGTGCCGGCCACGGGCTTTAATGTAGAGATACTATTTCTCCGTGACGATGATATACCTCAGGCTGTGGCAACAGGGGTTGCCGATGTAGGTATTGTGGGAGAAAACGAATATGTAGAAAAACATGAAGATGCTACAGTTGTTAAACGATTGGGGTTCAGTAAATGCAGACTTTCGTTGGCAATACCAAAAGATGAGGCTTACAATGACCTAAAATGGTTTGAAGGAAAGAAAATTGCAACCTCATATCCATATATTTTAGAGAATTTTCTCGCAGAAAATTCCATAGATTCAGAAATTCATGTAATTTCGGGGTCTGTAGAGATTGCTCCAAGTATCGGACTGGCTGATGCGATATTCGATATTGTCAGTTCGGGAAGTACATTGGTAAGCAACCGCTTAAAAGAAGTTTCTGTCGTAATGGACTCTGAGGCTTTGCTTATTAGTAATAAAAAGCTGACAGACGACAAAATTCAAATATTGGATGAATTGATATTTCGTATCAACTCGGTACAAAAAGCCGAAGGTAAGAAATACATATTACTGAATGCACCCAATGACAAACTGAACGAAATTATAAAGTTACTGCCGGGAATGAAAAGCCCCACAGTATTGCCATTAGCCGAAACAGGATGGAGTTCGATCCATTCGGTCATTGCAGAAAAAGAATTTTGGGAAATAATAGGAAAACTGAAAGCATTAGGGGCTGAAGGTATTCTGGTTATTCCGATTGAAAAGATGATATTATAGGGTCTCAATCCTTTTTATTATCTTGGCAAAGGATAATGCCGTAAGATCAGTTTTTACCGTTATCCGGATTGAATGTTAATAACACCTTATAAGTATGTATAGTGTACAAAGCTACTTCAGATCGTTATATCTGACACACGGAATAATAGTTCTTGCATTAGGCGCATTTCTTGCTTTTTCGAAATGGGAAGTTGTACCCTATCGGGAAGACGAATTTGATATTCCTTTTCTGGTATCGGATGTGATTATTATTATTCTGGGACTGATCTATGCTTTGATATATCTTCGGAAAAAATGCAAATCAGCTAAACACAAACGTGGACTACAGGAAAAACTCTTTATTTACAGAAAAGGGCTGCTGGTATCGTGGTTTGTTATGGCTGTTATGACTTTATTTTCGACTGCCGCGTACATTATGACCGGTGATGAAAAGTTTGTGTATATCTCGTTATTCTGTGTATTGGTTTTATTATTAAACCGGGCCTCTGTTTCGAGAACGATTAAAAATCTGGACTTGTGCGAGGAAGACGCTAAAGTCCTGAAAAATCCATATTCTGCCCTATGATAATAGAAATCACGGAAAACATCCGGTTAAAAAAAATTTCCATAGACGCTGTACCACTCATATTTAAAGCGTTGGATACAGAACGCAAACAACTGAGAACCTGGCTTCCTTTTGTAGACAGTACTCTAAAGGAAGACGATACTCGGGAATTTGTGCAAAGTGCAGTGGAAGAAGACAAACCTCAGTTCTGTATATTTTACAAAAAGGAGTTTGCCGGGCTTGTTGGGTTTAATAATATAGACATGCTGAATAAAAAGGCAGAAGTCGGCTATTGGCTCTCTACCCGATTTGAAGGTAAAGGCATCATGACCCGATCGGTTAAAGAATTACTGATGTATGGTTTTACCGAACTCGATCTAAACAAAATAGTAATAAAAGCTGCAACAGAAAACCAACGTAGCCGGAAAGTTGCTCAACGTCTCGACTTTACGCTCGAAGGTATAGAAAGAGACGGGGAACTTCTTTGTGACAATCAATTTACAGACTTGGCCATATATGGCTTATTAAAAAAAGAATTTACAATCTAATGCAAGTTATAAGATATCCGAAAAGGGAAGAATGGGAAAAGTTGATTCAACGACCTACATTCGATACATCTTCTCTGAATGATACCGTTTCGGCAATCCTGTCCGACATTAAACAAAATGGAGACAAGGCCGTAATACAGTATGAAGAAAAGTTTGACAAGGTAAAACTATCCTCTTTGAAAGTTGAGATTTCGGAGATTGCCGAGTCTGAAAAAAAATTATCCGAAGAATTAAAAACAGCTATAACAACCGCTTGCCGGAATATCGAGAAGTTTCATCAGTCACAGGTATTCGAATCCAGAAAGATAGAAACGACCGAAGGTGTTATCTGCTGGCAAAAGTCGGTAGGAATAGAAAAAGTGGGGCTTTACATCCCCGGAGGAAGTGCACCCCTGTTTTCGACAGTTCTGATGTTGGCTGTTCCCGCTAAAATAGCAGGCTGTAAAGAAATAGTGTTATGTACCCCACCCGATAAAGACGGCAATATAAATCCCGCAATACTCTATGCCGCTAAGACTGCAGGTGTAAATCAGATTTATAAAGCCGGAGGTGTACAGGCTATCGGTGCAATGGCATACGGAACAGAGTCAATACCGAAAGTATATAAAATATTCGGTCCCGGTAATCAGTATGTAATGGCAGCCAAACAATTGGTAAGTCTCAAAGATGTTGCAATAGACATGCCCGCAGGACCATCGGAAGTACAAGTAATAGCCGATCAGACAGCCAATCCGGCATTTATAGCTGCCGATCTACTCTCTCAAGCAGAACATGGGCCTGATAGTCAGGTTATACTAACGACTACCGATGAAAAACTGATCGATAATGTATTGACTGAAATAGAGAAACAACTTGCCGAACTACCCCGTAAAGAGATTGCAGAAAAAGCGTTAGTACACAGCAAAGCCATCTTGTTACAAAATACGGACGAGATTATAGATCTCACCAATGAATATGCACCCGAGCATCTGATCATAGAAACAGAAGGTTATATAAACATTGCAGATAAGATAATCAATGCCGGATCTGTATTTTTAGGGAACTATACCCCCGAAAGTGCCGGTGATTACGCCTCAGGTACGAATCACACCCTGCCAACTAACGGATATGCCAAAGCCTACAGCGGAGTCAATCTCGATAGTTTTATAAAGAAAATAACTTTTCAGGAGATCAGCCGTGAGGGTATACAAAATTTAGGAAACACAATTGAAATAATGGCTGAAAACGAACTGCTTTTCGCTCACAAAAATGCTATAACATTAAGACTTAAAGAATGAGCTGCTATACTATTGAATACGGATCCAAAGCTTACAAGCAAACTGTAGATCTAAGGTATGAAGTTTTACGTAAACCCTTGGGATTGAGATTCTCTACTGAAGATCTGATGAATGACCAAAATGATATTTTATGTGTTTGCGATGTGGATGGTATTATTGCCGGTACTTGCATATTATCTAAAGTAGATAATACAACTCTTAGATTAAGACAAATGGCTGTCGATTATCATTTTCAGGGAAGTGGCATAGGACGCAAATTAATTTTATTTGCAGAACAAAAAGCGAAGGAACTAGGGTATTCAAAGATAGCAATACATGCGAGAAAAGTCGTTGCTGAATTTTATTTTAAATTGAAATATAAACAACTTGGCGAAGAATTTATCGAAATAGGTATTCCACATTACTCACTCGAAAAAACAATAAATACTGATAATAATCTTATGAATACTAATTGGAACAGCGAGCAGCAACATATTCTTGATACTGTTGCAAAATATATAGATATCAATGTAGTACCATTCGGAAAACCTCAGAATACGGTATTGGATATAGAAAAACGAGATCCGATGTACGGAGGAAACGGAATAGTGTATATGCTTTCGGTTTTCGAGAAAGGAGCTTTAGTAAATAACAGGATCGGTGTTTATATGGTATTACTCAATAAAGGTGACCAAGCCGGATTTCATGAACATGGATCTAAAAAAGAACAGGAATTATATGTAATCATCAATGGTGAAGGAAGTTATACTGAGAGAGTCGGCGAGAATAACGAAACCCGCACTCTGAACTTGAAAAAGGGTAATATAACCTCAATACAAGGAGACAATAATTACCATTCCATAACCAATACAGGCAATGAGCCTTTGATCGTTTTTGTTGTAACTACTTACGAAAAAACAGTTAAGAGTATTCTGTAATTTTATCTATAAGTGTATAAATAGATGATGCACTGAATGATCAGAAAAAATGGTTATTGATAAATAAATATGAGTAAAAAGGGTAGTAACCTTTGTAACCTTTTTAGAAATTCTACAGGGGTGAATAATTATTCGTCCGGTATTAACAGGTAAAAGATTTTTCATTACTCGAGATTTGTAATCCCAAAGAACGGCGTTTATAATAAAACAGTACCCCCCCAAAATGTACATAAAGTGTGGAACCTTTGTTACCTTTTCGAAATAAAATATTGATAACTGATTCTGTAACCTTTTTCAGAAAAAAAAATAATTTACTTAAATATGGACTTAAACAGATTGGTTCGTAAAAATATACAAAGCTTGAAAGCTTATTCCTCGGCTCGGGATGAATTCAAAGGAGAAGCATCAGTTTATCTTGATGCGAATGAAAATCCATTGAACGGGCCTTACAACCGTTATCCGGATCCTCTTCAATGGAAACTTAAAGAACGTGTTTCCAAAATCAAAGGCGTTGAGGTCGATAAAATATTCTTCGGTAATGGCAGTGACGAGCCTATCGATATTGTGTACAGGGTATTCTGCGAACCGGGTAAAGACAACGTGGTTGCAATAGATCCTAGTTACGGAATGTATAAAGTATGTGCAGACATCAATAATGTTGAATACCGTCAGGTTTTACTTAATGACGATTACAGCCTCAATGCCGATCTTCTGCTAAAAAAAGTAGATGAGCAGACTAAATTAATTTTCCTATGTTCGCCAAATAATCCTTCGGCTAATATACTTGATAAATCTGAGGTACTGAAGGTTGTTACTTCATTTAAGGGTATTGTAATAATCGACGAAGCTTATATCGATTTCTCGATAAAAAACAGCTGGTTACCCGATTTAGACACTTATCCGAACCTGATTGTTCTTCAAACCTTTTCTAAAGCATGGGGACTGGCTGCAATCCGGCTGGGTATGGCTTTTGCTTCTGTTGAGATTATCAGCTATTTTAATAAGGTGAAATATCCTTATAATATCAATATTCTTACACAAAACTTTGTTTTGGAAGAACTGAACAAAACATCGCTAAAAGAAGAATGGGTAAAAACGCTGATAGCTCAAAGAGAATGGTTGAATAATAACTTAGGACAAGTCTCTTTTGTGGAAAAAATATATCCATCGGATGCTAATTTTATTTTAGTGAAAGTTAAAGATGCGAATAAAACATACAACTCTTTAGTTGAAAAAGGAATTATTGTCCGCAACCGCAATTCTATTTCATTATGCCGGGATTGTTTAAGAATAACCGTAGGAACGGAATCTGAAAACAAAATCCTGATTGAATCTTTAAAATCTTTATAATTGATGTCAAAACGAGCTTTATTTATAGACAGGGACGGAACAATCGTAATTGAACCGCCTATCGATTACCAATTGGATAGTTTAGAGAAACTTGAATTTTATCCTAAGGTTATACGTAACTTATACTTTATTCAAAAGAATCTCGATTTCGAATTTGTAATGGTCACCAATCAGGATGGTTTGGGTACATCCTCTTTTCCTGAAGATACATTCTGGCCTGCACACAACAAGATGCTGAAAACCCTCGAAGGCGAAGGTGTTACCTTTGATGATATACTGATAGACCGAAGCTTTCCCGAAGATAATGCTCCAACACGTAAACCCCGAACAGGAATGCTTGGTAAATATACAGGCGGAGATTATGACCTCAACCGTTCATTTGTCATAGGAGACAGGCTTACGGATGTGGAATTAGCTAAGAATTTAGGAGCTAAGGCTATTTTTCTACGTGAAGATATTGACGTTCCTTCCGAATTAAAACCATTTTGTGCGTTGCAAACTTCAGATTGGGATGTTGTCAGTGAATATCTTTTCGCAGGAGAACGTCGTGCCGAAGTGAAACGGACTACAAAAGAAACTGATATCTTTGTTTCTTTAAATCTGGATGGTAAAGGCGTTTGTGATATTCATACAGGGCTGGGCTTTTTCGACCATATGCTCGAACAAATCGGCAAACATGCCAATGTTGATCTTACAATCAGAGTCAACGGAGACTTAAACGTTGATGAACATCATACGATAGAAGATACCGCTATAGCATTAGGCGAAGCCATCAGTCTGGCTCTAGGTGATAAAAGGGGGATTGAACGTTATGGATACTGTCTTCCTATGGACGATTGCTTGTGTTCCGTAGCTATTGACTTCGGTGGACGTCCATGGCTAGTTTGGGAAGCTGACTTCAAAAGAGAAAAAGTTGGAGATATGCCTACTGAAATGTTTTTACATTTCTTCAAATCATTAAGCGACTCAGCGAAAATGAATCTGAATATAAAAGCAGAAGGAGCAAATGAACATCATAAGATAGAAGGTATCTTTAAAGCCTTAGCCAGAGCGATTAAGATGGCTAAAAAACGGGATATTTTCAATTACGAGCTGCCGAGTACAAAAGGCATCATTTGAATTTTCTTTAGGAATCATTGTTAAATAAAGAAATTCTTATATCTTTGCAGTCGCTAAGAAGGAAATGGTTCCTTGGCCGAGTGGCTAGGCGCCGGTCTGCAAAACCGTTTACGGCGGTTCGAATCCGCCAGGAACCTCAAGTAAAGCTCCGAAATCGTTTATTAATAACAGTTTCGGAGCTTTCTTATTTTTAGGGGTACGGAGAAAGGTACGGAACTGCAAATATTATTTGAATATCGCAGTAATAGTATATATGGCAGAAAGTAATAAAGATATAATCGAAATCACAATAGCAATCGTACTACGTTTGGCATTTTTCAAATTCTGAATACGAAGTTCTTTTTCAATATTTTTATCAAACCGTTCATTTTTATACCCTCCATTTTGAATAAACTTAATTCCTAAATCCGTTATTTCAGGAAATTCGTTTTTTAAGTCAATAAATCTATCTGAAAGCAACCTTCTTCCTAGAAATTCAGTTTCCCAAAGTTCATGACCTTCCTTTTTAAAAAGAGCATTACAAATAAATTGCATGGTCAATTTTTCATCATCTATTCCATTATTTTCGATTCTCGTTCGAACACGAGATAATAATCCATGCAGAATAGCATCTAATTTCTCGTCATGAGTCATCTTTATCTCGTTTTTAATTACAATCAATTTTTATAAGCTCTCCATTTATTCCCAATTTAAAGAAAAAAGCTTTGGTTGGCGGAATCCCAGAATTCGTATAAGTAAATATTTTAAATATAGGTTCTCCTGAATCCATACCAATAGTAGCGATATAAATCTCATTGATTAGAGGCTCATATTTTACTCTCTCAATTGCTTCGATAAGTTTATCCTTATAAGCATATGCTTCTTTTCCCAAAAAATCTTCCGTTATGAGAAGGTCTTCAATATTATAGGATAAATTATTTACAATATATTTAGGAGAATCAATATATTTATCCAATATTTCCTTCGGTCTAAATTTATAAGAGTATTCTATTAAGTCCATTTTATAATATTTCAAGTTTCGACCTCTTAACTCACTCATTATAAAATCAATTTCTTCATCCTGCATTCTATACCCAAAATATATTCCAGTAACTGCTCTATAATCAATATCGAATAATCCTTTTCCCTCTATAATTAAACGATATTCTTTTTCATGCTCCCAAGACAATGATTTAGAACCTAAATATATCTTTAAAGTATCATTAATATCTCCACCTTGAAGTATTGATATACCTGCCTTAGAAATTTTCTTCACATAATCAACATCAAAGTCAAATATAAATTGGAAATACCTATTATGATTTAAGGATTCCTTCAGTAAATCAATATCATATTCTATAGCAAATCCAGTATGACCACTTCCGTAATAAGCCCATAATAGCTCATTATCAATATTATTGCTTAATGAATAAATTCCTATTTGAGAAAATTTGTCAATAAGCCCATTATATTGCTCTTTCACTTTTTCTGAGTATTTATTAAAAAAACTCAACATTGAAGTTATAGAACTATCGTTATAAAATCCCTCCGTTGGATCATTTAATTCAACTTTAGTCGGGAGGTAGATTTGATTATTGGTAAGAGTATTAATATCTCTTTCAAAAATAGATTGCCCTTCTTTATCAAATACTCCTATACCCCCTCTATATTTATATGCCTTCTTCATTTTACTATTATTATGACGAATTTATATCTTTATTTTCGATTTACAGCATTTTTATTCCGAAAGCGGACTCGAATAAGCCCACGAGGACGAAAAGCGAAATTTCGGCATAAAAACGATTCGGGCGAAAATTTGGTACAAAATATACTTCGTAAAATCTCTCTTCTAAGGCTTCGCTTCACTCTGCCTTAGAAATATACCTCAACCTTCAATAGATTAGATGCTCTATAAAGCCAGTTTCACATTTTAGTACTCTTATTATCGTTTACTGAGATTAAAGTTCAACGAAGAGCAAACAATATATTGCACTCTCAATTTATAAGTCTCTGCGTTTAGATGATCACAGAATTTATATATTATCTGAGTAAGGCTTTGCTATTCAACTCCGATTATAGAAACTTATCTTTGCGCTTCTCTGCGCTTCTTAGTTTATTACGTTATTTATTCTACAAATATACCCAATTCGCAATAACACCCAATTAAATAAGGGTTATTCTGTACATTCTCCTTTTCGCTTTATTTATATATCAGCAAAGAGGCTTTATTATTACAATCCCCTAATATATACAGGGTATAATTATTACAAGGTATTCATATACTGTATATATATAGTATAATTATTCTCTATTAATATCGTCTTCGCTTTTGAAAAGTATTTTTGCTAAAGCATCAACATTGAGATTTTCTTCTTTCTTACCGATTCTCCTCAAATTTTTAAGAATGTCAACTTTGAATTTATTCGCATTATATTTCCGAAGGTTGCTAAACTTGGCTATGACCGCCAATGCTTCATTTAGCAAACGACTTCTTGCATTTCCTGTTCCTCTTTTAAGGCAATTGGCTTCAAATGATACAAAACCGTCAATTTCCAATACTCTTGCTAATATATATTCTCTCGGTGTCATATCCTTGCTTATTACCAATCTATTTAGCAAAATAACCCGACTTATTTCTTTTACCCAAAAACTGTACAATCCAAGATAATTATCCAAAATATCCCCGATGGTTTTCATCTGAACCATATCTTTATTCTCAAAAGACTGCTTATCGAACATATCAAATTCCATTCTGAAAAAGTTATAATTCCTATCAGATAAGGCTTTGAATGCTTTCTTTTTTGCTTCTTGATCGTATTTGCCTTTTTTCTTATTCTTATCTAAAAGCTCCTGCGTTTTATCATACATTTTCAATTCAAGGTCTTCTCCTTTGAACCCAACCGTCTCACAAGAGAAGTTATATCTTTTGAAGGTAGAGTATTTTACAACCATAGGAACAAGTTGCTCTACAGGAATACGAGGTCTGATAATCAAGCCTATTTCACATTGAGTAAAAGTCGCTTTACAGAGATCCTTCATATCTATATCAAGAATCTTTGCTATTTCCGAGAAGGCTTTATTTGCCGTTCTTTCAGTCAAGTCTAAAAGGGTGAATCCGCCAAGATACCATTTCCGAATACTATTTTCAATTTTCAGTATTCCATCCTCTGCATTATGCTTTATCAATAAGTACACATCTTTATCTCTCCCTTCATGATTATACAGCTTGTAAACTTCACTTTTATATGACTTGCCTATTGGTTCAAGTTTCTTGTTTCCTGATAGATTTCCCTTGAACTTTCGGAGCGTTATTTTAATATTATCAATCATAATCCATGCTTTTTATGCTTCTCCATAAATTCTACAACATCTTTCTTATTGAACATTACGCTTCGTCTGCCTTCAACTTTAACATAAGGGAAGCCGTCATACATTCTCATTCGGTACAAAGTAGAAGGCGAAAACTCAAACATACTACAAACGTCTTTTGAAGAAAGTAAGTCGGAGGACTTTCGCTCTTTCTTTTTTTCCTTCTTGGCTTCTTTGAGCATCAGTTCCGATATTTGACTTTGAATATCAAATAATTTATCCTGCATAACCAGAATACCTTTCATGTAAGCCTTTTGCCTTCGGAGAAGTTTTTGAATGTTACTGATCTCATCTATTTGCTTCATAAATCAAACATTTTATCGGTCAAATATAGTCAATATTTAAGATATAAATAAAAAAAGACTGCATTTTTCAGCAATCTTATTTCGTTTATATTTTAAAAGACAAGAAATTATTTAGACTCAAATTCAAAGGTATAAGACAACTGCCCTCTTTCTTGCTCTTTGCCTTCTATTAAGTATTTTATTTCATTTGCGAGTATTTCAGCTTTGACCGAATACGTACCTTTTTCAATCGCTTTAAAATAAGGATTATTATACAAAAGTCCTTCTATGTCATAATAGATTGCTTCTGCATCATTCTTTGACACTCTATTTAATTGAATTCTCAACTCCACATCATTGATAATCTTCCATCTTTCGCTTTTCTTATCCTTTTTAACCTTAAATTGAATTGAATTTTTAAGTCTCCTTGCTTCTTGCTCAAATCTGATAGTAGCCTTTGAGTTGACTTTAACAGTCGTATTCAATTGCTTAAACGTGATTGAAGCAGGATTCTGAATAATTGCGTTATTAATCAGATAATCAAACAACAATTTTTGAGTAGAATTAAAAGTCTCAGAATCCACTGGAGACGCAAGACTTAAAACTCCGTCTTTAGAAATAACACAATTGAAGGAACAATCTATCAAAGTTCCCCAATCTATTAATTGTTCGATTTTCCAAAAATCAATGGTTCGAGCCAAATCAGCAGCATCAATCGTAATTTCGGGCAAAACAGTTAAAGCATGAAAGCCAAAATACTCTCCATGAGTAGCCAAGTCAAATATATCTTTCTCCTTTGACAACTCAGCTTTTCTTTTCACTATCTCTTTTTTCTCTCTTATTTTGTCTTGCTTTTCGCTATCTTTTGCCCAAATTGATTCTGCTATATCCGTTTCCTTAATCGTAAATCCAGCATCTTTCAAAGCAAAATAAGACATTTCAACTCCATAATTATAATAGAGCGTAAGTATGAAATTTTCGGCACAATCCAAATGCTTTTCTAACTCACGAATTAGTCTGCTCGCTCGGTCTCTCCTATTTTGAACTTGTTCTGGATTAGCCATAGCAAAAAGGGACAATGCTCTTTGGTTATATTGGCAATAATAACCAATTTTCCGAGCCATTACAGAGGTTACATCGTAGTTCGTTTTTTTACTTTGGGAATAAACGTTCTGAAAGTAAGAACAAATAAGCAACATTCCGAGAATTGCCATAAACTTGGGAAACAGAATCTTCATCTATTTTGAAATTATTACCTAACAGGCAACCGTGAAAGGCTGTTTATTAAAGAAGAAGTGGGCTGCCGTCCACGCCTATCGGGTATCGCCAAACACCCATATATACATGTACAAACAACCCACCCTATATCGGAGAGCTATTCATACCTTGTATATATTTTCAAAATTTGGCGATTTCGATAGGCAAGGTACTTCTTACTATTTCTAATAAGTCCGTTCCTAAGAACATTGCAAAGATAAAATATATCTTCAGATTCTAAAGAACGCAATAACTCATTTTATAGGATGGGTACTTTTATCTTATCCAAAGGTTTTTATATCTTTGACTGATTCTTTAGCTATTGATAAATCATATTTCAAATATCTTTCAGTCATTGTTACTGATTTATGCCCTAAATATTTCTGAATCTTGTATATATCAACTCCATCAAGAACTAAAAGCGTTGCGAAGGTATGTCTTGAGGAATGGTAGGTGATATGCTTTTCAATACCAGCTATTTGCGTGAGTTTTATAAGGGTTTTATTTACAGTCGGCTCTTTGAAGCCATAGAACACATTCTTTTTACTCCCAATGAGTCTTTTGCTATCTGACAATTCTAAGGCTACAGCACGAGCCATAGTAAACAAAGGGGTTATTACTTCGGATTTTGTCTTTATCATAGTTTTTTTGATAAGGTTATTCTCAAAGTCAATATGATTCCATTTTAAATCAATAACATCGGAAAAACGAAGTCCACAATAACAAGCAAATAAGTACATCTGCAATACTTTATACATCGTAGAATCATGACTCAATTTAGCTCTAAGTTTTCTTAACTGATCCAATTCTGCACGTTCAAGATAAACTTCTTTCGTATTTGCTTGGGGTATTTTAAACCATAAATAAGGATTTTTGACAGGAATATCATGCTTTACCATATCAAGAATGACAGTACGGAAATTTTTATGCTTGGGATTTCGTCCTCCTCCCGAATTACCATTGACTTCTCGCATATGGTCATCAAACTCTTCGATGAAAGACAAAGAAATATCTGATATTTTGAAGTCATCTTTAAATTCTTTCAATATATTATGGGTTGTCATATATACCCGAATAGTTTCAGGGTTTAATCCTTCCTTTCGTTTACGCTCAACAAAATCAAGATAGTAAGTATAGAACGATTGATTTTCGGGTTTTACTTTTCGCTTTCCAGAATAGAACTCTTTAACTAAATCCATGGTCAATTCCTGCCCGTCTGCCAATGCTCTATTTATCTGAAGGTCTAAGTCCGCTATCTTCTTATTTAGTTGGATTAGTAATGCCTTATCTTTTGGCTCACGTTTTTTTGCATCCCATCTATCTATTTCTACCTCAAGATTAGTAGGCAGTTTGGTATCTTTGTTTCCTACTCGGATTCTTAAATTTATAGGATATTTACCGTTTCTTTTTACAGGTTTTTCATCTCTAAGACATTTATTGATTGAATATTCTGCCATAATACCTATTTGATTTACAGTTTCATGTACTAAAGTAGTGGCTTTGTCAATAAGGGCAAAATTTCTACCAATATTTTCTATCTTTGCTCAATAAACACAAATTAGATTCTACTTTTACATATAATCGAAATTAACGTTTTAAAACTGAACAAATAAAAATATTGGGATTAACATTTTTTTATTATGATTGCTTATTATAAAAAATCAATAATTAGGTTGCTGAATAAAATTCACGACATAAGAAACAATCCTTTTGAAAATCAATTAGATTGGAAAAATATACAAGAAGAAATAATCAAAAAAATATTTTATTTTGAAAAAGTAATTATTAAAAATAAAGATGAAATAAAAAAGATAAATATTAAGAGAAAGTCTCCTATACAGAGACTTTCAAAAGAGGAATCTATAATAGAAAAAGAAAAAATAAAGAATCTTGATTATCAAATTAATGAATATCGTTGGTTGATAAAGATTTATAAAGAAATAGGTGATGCTATAGCTTTCACTTTTTGGCACAAATTAGATATTAAACCTCAAGTTTTTAAACAAAGTCCAGGGTTCTTATCGGGTAAAGTTGGCTTTAAACAAGAAAAGAAAATATTTAATTATGCCTATAAAAAAGGAATAATTGCAATACTCCATGATATTACTTCCGTTTTGAGATACGCAGATATATCTTTAGCAACAAAAGAAGGGGTTATACCAATAGAGGTAAAGACAAGTAATAACAAGAACGAAAGAGTTATCAGACAAAATGAGAATGCAAATAAAGTCTTTGATTATCTTGAAAAGGACAAAGTTGAAGGATTGTATAATCTTGGTACAATGTATAGAATGGAGATTTCTTCTCCAGAACTAAATTTTATTATACCCCTAAATGAATTAATAGAACAGTCTAAAATGACTGGATATGCAACTAAAATAGTTGAAAAAGGTGTTCTATATGGGGTATTTCATAATGAAGGAGGATTGGAATTATTAAATCAAATACCATTTAAGCAGCCTCAATTAACTATACTAAATAATTATAAGTTCGCAGAAAATGGATATTATCCATTTTCGTTAAGTATAACAAATGGGGAGAACTATATTAATTTTATTGAAGGAGCTTTCATTATTGCTATAATTATTGATATGGACATTGTATTTGAAGTTGCCAATGAATATGGATATTCCGTAGAACCATCTAAGCAAGACGGGTTTATTTTCAATTTTAAAAATGTAAATTCATCTGAAAATATAAAAGAATTTTCAATATCTTTTCATTATTTATATAGAGGGTTCTTTGAGTTTATTTCGTTCAAATGGTTGTTGGAAGATGCTTTCAAGAAACCGTTTGATAGTAATTTACTTGAAAAATAATATTAATTCTAAAGGATATAAGTAAATTTTTTTTTGAATAGTTATTTAGATCTTAATACTGATTTATTTATGAGAAATGGAGCAATAGATTTAGAAGCGTATAATTCTAAGCCGTCTTTTAATAGGATGAGAACTCTTTTTTACTTCTACGATAAGTTATATACATATAATTTTTATGAGTTTGAAAGAGACCAATTACAGAATGAGTGGGGAAGTAAGAGGCATTATAACAATATAAAATTATTAGTAGACCAAGGACTTATTGAACCAATAAATCGGGATTCGTTAAATCGGGATTTAGTCAATGATGATAGATTGCAAAAATTTATTAATGCTCTTGAAGAAGGAGAGAATAATTATACAGAAAAATATAATGAATTACGGAAACTAGCCTCATTATTTTTAACTACAGAAGAAGGAAATATAATTCCAAAACAATCAGAAGTTGATGTCGACTATCATGTTTTTGATTTAATGAATTCACATAGATATCTTATTTCAATAAGAGAGCGATTATACAGTATTCTATTAGAGACTAACTTACAACAAATTATTCATCCAACTTTATCTATGAATAGTTTTAACGCCTTAAATTTCACAGATAGAAAATCACTTATACACATAGTTCTATTGAATAATATTCCAGTACCTGATGAATCTGTCCCTCTAATTGATATTATTCAGTACAAAAATGAAGACTCTAATAAGTTACACTATAAAAGATTATTGGCTTGGATAAATAAATTATCAAAGGAAGATTTTAATGAAGTTGAAATTATAGAAGAGATTGAGTGGTTAATTGAAGAATATAAAAAAGAATTGAAATTAACAGGAATGAAAAGGAGATTAATTAACCTCGAATTTGCAATTAAAGGATTACCAAATATACTCGAAAAGCTACTAAAACTGAAGTTTTCAGAATTGCTTGATCCATATATAAAAATGAGACAAGAAAAAATATCTTTATTTCAAGATGAAACTCAAGCAAAAGGAAATGAGTTAGCTTTTATTGTAAATTTACAAAAATAGAGGTACGGCTACGGGTACGGAAAATCTGCAATAAAATGACTTTTATTGAATGATGGAATTAATTGACTTTTATTTATTTTGATATATTTCAAATAAATATCACTCAAACAAAGTCACCTGAAATCAAAATGAGGTTCGCCAGGAACCTCTGGAACAGTTGAAGGAATAGAAATAAAAACTCTATTCCTTCTGTTTTCCAAGCACTTACATCCTCTGTGGTGGAAGGATGAAAAGGATAAATTTCATAGTTTTCAGCTATTTGTTTTACAAATGTTTTACAGTAAAACAAGTAAAAATAGTATGAAAGCAACCGTCAAAATTGAGTTACGAAGAGACTACGTAACCAAAGAAGGAAAACAAATGGTCTGTTTGCGTTACACTGCTTACAGACGTTCTTCACTTATCAGCCTGAATATTTCTGTTTTACCCAAGCATTGGAATGGTAAGTCCTATACAGTTCGTAGCTGTGTTCCATTCTCCGACACATTAAACAGGATTATTTTTGATTTTAATCAAAAGGCAAACAATATTGTATTAGAGAATTTCTTTAAGCCTTTACCTCTTCCCCATTTCAAAGCTAAGCTATTGGATAAGAATTATGGTAATGCCGACTTCTATGTGTTTATAGAAAAAGAGATAGAATTGCTAAAGGCTTCTCGTGCATCGGGAACGATAGCCAACTATTACAAGTTAATCAATACGATGAAAGAATGGAAATCTACCCTTTCATTTGATGAGATAACTTTGGATTATGTACAACGTTTCCACAATCATGAAATAGAGGTTGGCAACCAATTATCTACCATATATAAGAAACACGCTAATTTCAAGTTTCTTGTAGGGTTGGCTGTAGATAAAGAAATGATAGCTAAGAATCCGTATGAGAAATTTGAGATAAAGAAGAGTATTAAGGCTCAGAACTCGGATGTACTAACCGAAGACGAATTGCAGAAATTACAGACCATCTATAATAGTGGTAAATACAAAGACGGCAAACAAGAGGTGCTGCGAGAGTTCCTTTTCA
The DNA here is from genome assembly GCF_000426485.1 of Indolivaga capnocytophagoides DSM 22835. Lineage (GTDB taxonomy): Bacteria > Bacteroidota > Bacteroidia > Bacteroidales > Dysgonomonadaceae > Dysgonomonas_A > Dysgonomonas_A capnocytophagoides. The sequence continues at coordinate 430 of NZ_AUFL01000020.1, read as the reverse complement.
GCTGTTATACATCATTATCCTATGCCGAATTTTCAGAAGTGACTTACGAGAATCTAAAGCATATTAAATTAAAGTCTAAAGAAACGTTCCTATTACTCTGTAATGAAAGGACAAAGACAAGTATCATGTACAAAATACCTATTATATCTCCAACTGTTATAAATCTATTGGGCAATGGAGAGAGTTTTCAGAAGATATTTGCTCCATTATCCAATCAGCCGACTAACCGATACCTCAAAGAAATAATGAAAGACTTGGGGATAGACAAGACAATGACATTCCACCGAGCAAGGCATAGCTTCCGAACTATTGCTGCAAAACGGGGTATTAGAGACGGTGGAAAATCCAGTGAGCGTTGCCCCCTCGTGCCAGTCTAAATTGCCCCCATGTACCAAAATATGTTTGACCCTTTTCGCCAAAATAAAAATGT
>NZ_AUFL01000019.1 GCF_000426485.1 Indolivaga capnocytophagoides DSM 22835 | reverse complement strand
ATGCTACCCCTCGACTTGCATGTGTTAGGCCTGTCGCTAGCGTTCATCCTGAGCCAGGATCAAACTCTTCTTTGTATATCTTTTTTTATATTCTCAGAATTATTCTAACCTTTATTATTGACTCTAGGTATTGACTTAGAGTTGATACCGGTCGTAAGACCGTATCACCCGTCTAATGCTATATTTTTTTGTTCCTTTTCAAATCTTTCAAAGATCGCTTCTTTTATTTTTCGCTTCTCTTAGTGACCGTCTCTCGGTCTTAAAGCGAGTGCAAAAGTAGTCCCTTTTACTATACACTCCAAATATTTTTATGCCTTTTTTTAAAATATTTTTATGCCTCCTTTACAACAACATTATTTACAACTACTTAGAATTATATCTTTTTTTAAAAAAATTACTCGATATGTATCCAATACCCCGTCAACACTGAATTCGGTGGTCTTCCCGTGAAAAACAAACTCGGTGTGGGAGAGGTAAACTCTTTTTCATATTTACTTCTTTTTGGAGGTATTTCTTCACATCCTTAACCTGTCCTTCCAATATAAGATTGCCTTCTTCCAGAAATCCGATGGTTGAACATATGCCTTCGACATCAGTCAACCCCCGATTGGTAAGAAGTATCGTTTTACCTATTTTTCGTAATTTCAGCAACAGTTTATATAACTGGGTTTTGGATTGCTTCCCTAAATCCCTGAAAAGATCATCCAAAACCAAAAAGTCAGGATCGTGATATAATGCCAGTCCTATACTTAATCTTTTTTGTTGCTCCAGTCTCAGGGCTCTGACTTTCTTATTACGCACACTAGCCAGCCCTATTAATCTTAATACTTCGATAATGCGCTCTTCCCCCAAATGATATTTCACCTCAAAGAACTTAAAGTTCTCCCATACCGTCAGAAAATTATGAAAGCAAGGAATGTCTACAACACTCCCCGTAATTACGGGAATTTCTTTCCTACGCTTTGCATAATCCTCACCATACAAATAAATAGTATCTTCGGGAGCACCCAATAATCCTAAGACAAGACCAATGATAGTAGTTTTTCCTGATCGGGGATTTCCGATAAGTCCATATATTTCCCCTTTTTCTATCGATAAATTAAAGTTACTCAAGATAAGGTCTTCTTTGTAACAATAATCCAGGTTTTTGATATCCAGAACAGTCATTCTTCAAATTAGATTTGATTTTGAACGGCAAAAAAACAAAATAGATTCGATATTTTATATAACCATATTTTCATTTAACGTCAACCCTCCTATAATAATCTTATAAAAGATTATAAAAAATTGAGGTATGTTGAGAAACATATATTATCTACTTAAAATTATTTGTCAGAAGATATTTCAAAGGAGACAATATGCGATTAGCCAATGAACGGTCTTCAGTTACAATTTCGGCGGTACCATTCAGTTCTCCTGTAAAATTAAATACTGCACCCGTAGTCGATTTCATACCCGAACAAAGAGCAATCTCTACGGCATACTTATTCTGGTTAGCCACCAACGAAATACTTTTGACGGTCCCCTGCAAAACTCCATATTCAAGATACGGATATCCTGATATTTTCAGATTTGCCAATTGTCCTATTTTTATCTTCCCTGCTCCGGATTCGGGAATCTCAACCTTACCGATCAGGTCTCCCTGATTGGCAGGCACTACAACAAATACCTTGTCTCCTGTACTTACTATCTGATTTTTTGTCCAATAAGAATTAAACGTCACAACTCCTGACTGAGGTGCAATCAGCATATACTTTTGTTCCCATGTTTCGATTTCCGACACCAATTCTCGATACGCAGAAACCAGTTCGGAGTGTTTACTGTTTTTATCCTGAAGATACTCGACCGTTAGTTTTGATGCTGAATTAGACAGCTTATTATTTTCTATTTTTTCTGATAATATAGTTGCTTCAAGTTGTTGCAGAACCAATCTGAGCCCCAGATAAGTTTTCTCCGACTCTTCGACTTCCGATTTAGACAGCACTCCTTTTTCGTACAATTGCTTATCTCTATCATAGGTTGATTTAGCTAAAGCTAATTCCTTTCGCTTCAGGTCTAACTGAGTATTCAGGTTTGAAGTGTAAACAGTTCGTCCTTGTATCTGCTGACGGATAGAAACTTCATCCTGCTTAGTCAAATTTAATGACACAAAATTCTCGTAATTAACTGCAGCTTTTATAAAATCCGAGAATGAAGCCTGCAATTCACCCAATTCATACGTATGGTTAAGTAAATTTTGAGACAGTAAGACAACAGAGTCAGATACAATTGTTTCGGTCTGCAGATATCTCTTTACAGCTTTTACATCTTCTGTTGATGCCGGATTATCAATGACAGCAATCAGATCGCCTTGTTTTACAAACTGCTTATCGGATATATAAAGGTCTTTCAGTCTACCGGTCGATTTTGCTAAAAGCCACGAAGGGGGATTTTGGGTTGTAACACTTACACTTCCCTTCACAATATCGGGATAACGAAAAATAAAGCATCCTACAAAAATCAATCCCAGTACAACAAAAATCACTGTTGTACCATAACGTACCAATGAGTGCGGCGGACGAGTAAGAATATCTTTAACCTCATCGCTCCTTAATTCTATATTTTTATGTTTAGACTCTTTCATTTATAATTCCAATTGATTCTTCACTAAGTGATAATAAGCACCTTTCTTTTCCGATAAATCGTCGTGAGTCCCCACTTCCACCACCTTCCCTTTGTCAAGTACTATAATCTGGTCGGCATCACGCACTGTACTCAATCGGTGAGCAACAATTATGGATGTACGACCTTTGAAAAACTTATTCAGATTTTCCATTATCACTTTTTCGTTATTGGCATCGAGAGCATTGGTCGCCTCATCCAGAAAGACAAATTCGGGATCTTTGTAAATCGCTCGTGCGATGAGTATCCGTTGTTTTTGTCCCTGACTAAGCCCATGTCCGTCATTACCTATCTTAGTATTATACCCCAAAGGCAGAGAGTCTATAAAATCGGATAGATTAGCCATTGTCGCAGCCATCAGCAGCCGCTCTTTATCAATAATTTCAGCTGCCGGAGCAATATTACGGGCGATACTGTCCGAAAATATAAAACCTTCCTGCATCACTATACCGCAACGACTTCTCCATTCTTTGCGGCTATAATTATCTAATCGGTTCTCTCCCAATAAAATGATTCCTTTTTGCGGGGGATAATATCCTAAGAATAATTTCAGAAGGGTTGTTTTGCCGCTCCCGCTGGTTCCCACTATTGCTGTTTTTTTCCCGGATGGAATCATTATTCCGACATCATCCAACACATAAATACCTTCTGATGTACCATCGTAAGCAAAGTACAGTCCTCCGGCAAGCAGATTTTTTCCGGATGGGATCTCTTGAATACGGCTGTCGTCAAGAGTCGCTTCATCTTCCTGAGTCTGTAAGTCGCTCAAACGATCGAGACTCAAACGGGCATCCTGAGTTTTTCTGGCGAATTCAATAATCTGGTCTACCGGACTATTCAACTGCCCAATTATATATTGTACGGCAACCATCATACCGATAGTCATCTCCCCATCGATAACGAATTTTGCGACCAATGCCGTAATAAGTATATTTTTTGTCTGATTTATAAATATAGCTCCCGAATCCTGATACTGACTCAAAGCCATTCCCTTGACCCTTATTCTAAAAAGGCGTGCTTGTATTGCTTCCCACCCCCATCTCTTTTGCTGTTCGCATGCATTCAGTTTTATTTCCTGCATGCCTGTTATAAGTTGTATGACTGTGCTCTGATTAGCAGATTGCTGCGCAAAATTTTTATGATCCAATTCTGCTCTTTTTTTCATGAATAACCAGACCCATAAAAAATACAAAAGGCTGCCTATGATAAATATGGCAAATATCTTCAAGCTATAAAAAGCAAGCACCAATCCCAGAATAACAATATTAAAAAACGAGAATAAAACATTCAGACTCGAATTGGTAAGGTAATCCTGTATGCGGGTATGATCATTTATTCGCTGAAGAATATCTCCCACCATCTTAGTATCGAAATACCCCATCGGCATACGGGTAAGCTTAATCAAGTAATCGGATATCAGCGCAATATTAATACGGCTACCCAGATGCAATAATATCCATCCTCTGATAAACTGAACCGTAGCATTACTAAACGTTAAAACCAACTGAGCCGCAAGTACTAAATAAACAAAATTCAGATTATAGGTACTAATTCCGATATCAACTACCGCCTGTGATAGAAAAGGTAAAATCAGCAACAACAAACTACCCAATATCAATCCCAGTATCAATTGAACCACCATTTTTTTGTATGGTCTCAGGTAAGAAAAGAGAAATCGAAATCCTGTACGCTGCTCAGTCTCTCCTTCATAACTGTAAAATTCGGGCGAAGGCTCCAGCAGCAAAGCTATGCCATGAGGCACCCCCTCGTCTTCGGTAGAGATCCAATTGCGGCAGAATTCATCCTGAGTATACTTAAGCCTTTCTCCGGCAGGATCGGCTACATACACAGTAAAACCATTCTTATGCTTTTTTATATCGTAAACAACCACAAAATGCTGTTGATTCCAAAACACAATGCAAGGCAGTGGGGCTTCACAAAGCTGTTCGAAAGAGATGCTTACCCCCATCGTTCTGAATCCGAGCGATTCGGCGGCCTCACTAACACCCAACAATGAAACTCCTTCTTTTGTAATACGGGATTTCTGCCTAAGTCGTTCCAAGGAATAATGCCTACCATAAAAAGCTGCAATCATACGTAAACATGTAGGACCGCAATCCATTGCATCGTGTTGCTTGTAGTGAGGAAATTTTCGCATATTATAATAGTAAGTAACTGTAAGTTTTAACGATATATTATTTCGATTTAACTATATGTTGTTATGTTTCCTAAAGATCAAAAAGTATTCCGACCTTAATAATAAAGATACCAACACTGCGACCATCCGCAATCAAAAAGACTCAAGGTTTATTATAGCTTTGTAAAATCCTGCTAATGTATTAAAAAAACAGGACATTTCGGAAGCCGGATAAAAGAACATTTAAGTCTCAAACCTATTTGACTCGCCTTTGCTTCGGCGATTGTCAATTGTTGAATTTGCAAGCATAACAGCTAAAGTATATTATCGCATTAAAGTATGTCACCAAGCACCTCCTGTTGCTCATTATTCTTTTCTTACTTAAAAAAAAAGTGGTTTGAATGAATCAAACCACCTTAAAAATTTATGAGAGGATGTAAAATCAGGATCTTACTTTCTCACATTTTTTATTACTACTCTTCACAACACTTTCATTTGAATAGATAACAACATTACTCCAAAGTTTAAGGAAAGCCGGTTTAGAAATCTGTATATTCTTATTGATAACCGGATCAAAAAAAGTAACATTGCCGTCTGTACTTATATTTTTTAACATAACGAAACGTCCATCACTGATTCTAAGATGCAGGAATGCATTTTTCCGCTCTTTTTGCAAAGTATCGAAATCGGCCAGATAAGTCCGGCTCTGCAAATCATAATCTTTTAACAAATTCGCAATTGTAACAATTGAAGACTTCTTAGGCTCAAATTCGTACTGAACCTTCAAAACATTTCTATTATGAACAATATTACGGGCTGATAAAAAAGAAGATACTAAATTTACTATATAAAAATGAGAAGCCTTCATATGACACTGAAACTATAAAATTATTATACAACATCCACATTTACCCTGACAAAGGAAAGGCTTTTATCATCACCTCCTTATAATATTTTAATCATATTTTCTTTACACTTACACAATCCTAGAGTTATGGATATGCAAAAAAACACAAAAAAAACGGGTTAAGTATTACATTTTTCACCCTATAAATTACAAATACACTTCCTTTTTTAATTAAAAAACCTCTTTTTTTTCTCTTTTTTCTTTCCTTTTAGAGTAAAAAAATATCTCCATTAATCATATCTTTTTATTTAGCTATCTTTGTGGTTTAAGTGTAAAACTATTTCGTTATGCCAGAAAAAGAACATCCATTACATTTATTCCGGTATTGCCCCAAGTGCGGGTCAAACCATTTTGTAGAAAACAATTTTAAGTCTAAACGCTGCGAAGACTGCGGCTTCATTTATTACTTCAATCCTTCGTCAGCAACTGTAGCGGTTATTATCAACAAGAATAAAGAATTATTAGTGGCAACCAGAGCAAACGACCCCGCCAAAGGGACATTTGATCTTCCGGGAGGATTTGTTGATATGAACGAAACAGGAGAGGAAGCTGTTATTAGAGAAGTGCTGGAAGAAACAAGCCTGAGCATAACATCGGTGAAATATCTTTTTTCTATTCCTAATACCTATATGTATTCGGGATTTGAGGTACAAACCACCGATATGTTTTTCTTATGTAATACCGATGACGACAGTTCGTTCAAGGCTCACGACGATGTTGCCGCATTACAGTTTATACCGATAGGAGATCTGGATCCGGCTCTTTTTGGGTTGGAATCAGTAAAGAAGGGAATCGAAAAACTAAGATCCGATACTTTCTTGCTGACTATTGAGTAAACGGATTTACTTAAAAATCATTAAACTTAATATTATAACAGGCTTTGGATATTTATCAACCAAAGCAATAAAGAGGTCTGAGACCTTAGTTAGAAAATATATGAAAAAAATATTCTTTATAGTCGGGATTGCATCATCTATTCAATTCTCGAATGCACAGAAAAGCATTACCAATGAATTGCCCGCCAGACTATTTATTCAGGGGAAAGAGATGTTCCTCAATAATAATTACACAGGAGCAGAAAATACACTGACCGAGTTCAAACAATCGAGCAAAGACAAAAGCCTGCTTCTCGAAGCCGATTACATGATTGCAGCCTCATCTTATTTCAGAGGAAAAGAAAATGCCGCAATTGTTCTGCGTGAATACCTCGATACATATCCCGAATCGTATCACCGCAATGATATTTGCTTTTATATCGGATCTTCATTTTTCAAAGACAAAGAGTGGGATAAAGCCTTATACTGGTTCAAACAATCCGATGTTTCCTACCTCAGCCTCAACGATCAGGAAGATTATACCTTCCGTTCTGCATATTCTAATCTGCAACAAGGCAACAAGGCCGAAGCCTATAACAGGTTCAGCGCACTGGCAAAAAACAGCAACAGGTATTACGAACCCGCGACATATTATAAGGCGTATATCGATTTTCACGATGGAAATTACGATGAAGCACTCAATGTTTTCGGCAAGTTGAAAAATGTACCCGAATACAAAGAACAATCACTGTTTTTTATCACACAAGGTCAATTTCTGAAAGGAGATCTCAATGGTGCGATCACCGCCGGACTGAATTATCTGAACAGTTATCCAGATAATCAAAATTCCGGCGAAGTATACCGTATCCTAGGAAACAGTTACTATCGTCAGGGACAACAACAAGAAGCTATTTCGTTTTATGAAAAATACCTGAGCAAAACAGATAAACCTTTCAGAGAAGATATGTTCCAGCTCGGAACAGCGTATTCTCAGTCCGGATCGCCACAGGATGCGATCAGGGCATTACAGTTTGCTGCATCCAAAGAAGACAAATTGGGACAGGCATCTTATATGCTCCTCGGACAAAATTATCTGAAAATAAACGATAATACCAATGCGTTAATGGCTTTCGACGCGGCATCACGCGTTCAGTTCGATCCTGCTGTCAGTGAAGTCGCTCTGTATAATTACGCGATGCTTGTACACAAGACATCATTGTCGGTATTTGACCAATCGATAACAGTACTGCAACGTTTTCTACAAGAATATCCTAACTCGAGATATGTTAACGAGATTAATAAGCAGTTGGCTTCAACGCTTCTTGCCACTAAAAATTATCAGGCGGCTTTAAATGTTATTGACCAGATGCGTAATCCGGGACAACAAATATTGGAAGCTAAACAAACTATTCTTTTCCAATTAGGGGCTCAGGACTTCATCGATGGTAAATACGATAATGCAATCCAGCGTTTCAACAACTGTATAAGCATGGGTAACTACGATATCAAATCGAAAAACGAAGCTTATTTCTGGAGAGGAGAAAGCTACTACCGAAAGAATGAATACACAACAGCAACCAAAGATTACCAGTCATATATATCACAGACAACCCCATCTGCCGAAAATTACACCTCTGCATTATATAATTTGGGATATAGTTTTTTCAAAGAAAAACAATATCCGAACTCTCTGAATAGTTTCCGTCAATATGTTTCGCAGGAAAAAAACAGACAAAATCTTACTTATGCCGATGCTCTGAACCGTATAGGAGACTGTTATCTGTACAGCCGTAATTTTGGAGAGGCTGAACGTGCTTATGCTCAAGCGTCAAACAACAATCAACAAAGTGCCGAATACGCAGAGTTTCAAAAAGCATTTGTCATGGGGCTTCAACATAATTACAATGGAAAGATATCTGCATTGGATGCCATGATTCGCAAATATCCCGAATCTCAGTATGTAGATGATGCCATGTACGAAAAAAGCCGAGCATTGGTGATGTTAAACAGAGAACAGGATGCCACCTCCGTATTAAGTCAAATGCTGAATAAATATCCCGACTCAAATATTGCGGCAAAAGCAGGAGTTCTACTTGGTCAGTCTTATTACAATATCAACCAAACCAATCAGGCTATCGCCGCATACAAGAAAGTAGTCGATATCAATAAAAATACAGAAGAAGCCCGTATCGCATTGCAAAGTCTCGAAGGCATCTATCGTGATATGAATGATATATCATCTTATGCCAATTATGCCAATTCTTTAGGATCGGGAGTTATCATATCTACAAGCCGTCAGGATTCATTGACATATCTTGCCGCAGAAAATGTATATATGAAAGGACGGTCGGCAGAAGCTGTCAATGCCATGAAGAAGTATTTGCAATCGCATCCCAACGGTCAATTTACCGGTGATGCACATTATTATATAGGAATTGTAGCTTACGAGAAAAAAGACAACTCGACAGCCCTGTCGGAATTTAACCGGACAGTACAATCGGGTAATGCTAAAAATCTGAGCAAAGCCCTTCTTCACATAGGAGAAATACAGCTGGCGAATAACGATTCTCAATCGGCATACAATACCTTCAAGCAACTCGAAAGAGCAGCAGTCAATGCCGAAGAACGGAATGCCGCTCAACTCGGAATCCTTAAAACAGCAGGGACTTCCGGTAACAACAATGAAATAATAACTGTGGCAACCCAGCTTTTATCTTCGGACAAAACTTCGCCGGAAGTGATCAGCGAAGCCCGCCTGGCCAGAGCCAAAGCATATTTAGCTACATCAGCCACAAGCAAAGCCATAGAAGACCTGACCAAAGCAGCAACCGATACCCGCAGTATTTATGGTTCGGAAGCTCACTACTTGTTAGCAGAAACTTACTTCAAAGCTAAATCCTATGACAAAGCAGAACAGCAAGTTTTATCGTTAATGAAGCAAGGAACACCTCATGCTTATTGGCTGGCCAGAGCTATTATCGTATTATCAGACACGTATAAAGCAAAAGGAGATAAGTTTCAGGCGAAACAATATCTTGAAAGTCTCAATGCAAATTATACAGGCGATGAATCCGACATAAGAACTATGATCAGCGAACGTCTTGCGTCACTAAACAAATAAGCAGGTTAAAAATTATAAAGAGGTCTGAGACCACAAATATTAGAAACGATGAATATTACATACAAAACCATCCTATCAAGCATTATAGCTGTTTATGCGATACAATCGATTGACGCACAGACAGCCACAAAAGATACACTGCTCAATCGTCAGGTGTCTTTGGAAAGAGAGTACACTCCAACCATACAGGATGCTTCTAAAATAAACACTTTACCGGCATTGCATGAACCACAGAAGAAACAGTACGATATACGATTCGAAAATGCAGCCCCTTCAGTAAACTTTGCATCATACCCTATAGGTGACACCGGATCGGGAGATATCCGCACAGGAATTACATCTTCCAAACAAAGAGGATACCTCAACTTCGGAGCCGGTATGTATTCTAATCTCGAAGGAGCTTTAGGTTACCGTATCGTAGATGCGCCTAATGACCAGTTTGACCTTTTCGGAACACATAATTCTACGAATGGAAAAATCAAATATCTGAACGGCACAGAAGCTTATGATGAAGAAAAAGCCAAGAACATGGAAAATTTCATAAAAGCCCGTTACAGCCATAAATTCGAAACTGCAACATGGTATCTAAGCGGATCGTTCCTCAACAACGGATTCAACTATTACGGTAATCCTAATATATTTTCTACCTTCTCACCTAGTGCTAATATAGTTAGTGCCGACAATAAGAATGTATCGGAAAACCAATCGGTAAATATATTCGAAGTAGAAACCGGAGTCAATTCAATAGAGTCCAGTGACAATCTGAATTACTCGGCCAGTCTTAAATACAACCGCTTTTCATCAAAATATTCTTCTGATATGGCAGAAGATGGTCCAAGAGGAAATATTATAGATGCAAAAGTCGATTTGTCTCAGCCGTTCTTTTCCGATAAGAAAGTAGGTATCAGAGGAAACCTGTTCTACCAAAAATACGATGGACACACCAATAACTACAGCAACGAACAAAACGACCTGTATCATAATCTGACCATATTGAGAGCCAATCCTTATCTGAAAATAGATAACGGAGATGTAAGGCTTCTTATTGGAGCAAATATCAACTGGGCTATCGATGCCAGTAATAAATTTGCTGTTGCTCCGACTGTCGATTTATCTTGGAACTTTAATGACAACAGCCTGCTGTATCTGAATGTTGACGGAGGAATCAACGACAACAGCTTTATCAATATTTATAAAGAAAACCGTTATATCAATCCTATTGGACGTGTGAACATCTCCAAAACATTATATGATGCACGGCTGGGGATCCGTTCGGGAGCAATCACCGGTTTCGAATTCGATATATTCGGCGGTTACAAATATACCAACGATAATCATCTGTATATACAGACACAGACTACATCATGGAACAATGTGAGTGATGTTCTATATGCCAATATGGGAGAAGGACACTTCGGCGGAGCCATCAAAACAAAACTTATTCCATACACCGATTTATCGATAAAAGCAATCGCACACTTTTATAACCTGAGTAAATATTCGAATGATATAGTTTTCAGTGAGAAAAAGGCCTGGGGACTGCCAACATTGACATTTGACTTCAATGCGGATTTTTCGTTTATCGAAAATCTTATTCTGACAGCCAACTATCAATTTGAAGGAGGAAGAAAGACTTGGAACGGCACAGGAGCTACAAGTATGAAAAGTATCAACGAGCTAAACTTCAAGGCGAGTTACCATGTCTTGGAATGGTTGTCATTGTATGCGAAGATTAACAATGTGCTAAGCCAGAAATACGAACGATATTACGGCTATACCTTGCAAGGAATAAATGCTTCGGCAGGATTCAACCTCACTTTTTAAATCAAACTCAAAAATCTAATAATCAAATATTTGCAAAATTCAAAAATTCAAAACAGCGACATTTCTCAGTAATTTTTTATAAAAAAAGGAGATTTTGATTATATTGCGTTACATAAAGTTTTAATTATTTTGTATAACAAAAAATTTAAGGATCAATTATTATCTTCCGAATCTAATAAAGGATAAAACGAGTATACTAGCTGTTGCTGCCCTATAGGCTATTAGAAAGCCGAAAAAAGCAAAAAATACCTAGACCTTGTACTGCGCAGAGTAATACTCTGTAGCTGTAGACTCTCCTTCAACAAAAGGCACATTCTTAAAGGAAAATCTTTTCTGGTTTCAGAAAAGATTTTTTTTATTAAGGCAATACTCTAACCAAAGTTATTTTCTATATTTGCAACGTTTTGGTGCCATCCTTTTTATTCAATAAAGAATGGTGAAAAGGGAATCAGGTGTAAGTCCTGAACAGACCCGCTGCTGTAAACTCTACAAATATTGTTTTAGAAATACTCCCGATACCACTATCTGTAAAACAGATGGGAAGGTGATTCTAAAATAAGAGTAAGTCAGAAGACCTGCCAGAACATTTACTTGGATGAAAACTTTCGGGTTATAAAGTTTACATTTCCGATAAATAGCTCAACTAAAGCCGCAAAACGTTTTATTGACCGATGAAGGATGAAACTAGAAATAGTTACTATCTTCAAGTGCGTCATTAAATACTTTCGGGTACTAAAAAAGTTATGCTATCTTTAAATTCAAAGATGATAATAACCAAAACAGATATGGAAAAGATATGCCCTAGATGTGCCACCGTGTTTGTCTGTCGTGTTGATAATATCAGGCTCTGTAATTGCGGCAAAATAATATTAAACGATGGAGTGCGGGAATATATAAAACAGCACTGGGGAAAATGTTTATGTTTCGATTGTCTCACAAACATTAATCAAAACATAGAACAGCTAATACATAACGACGCAGGATCGAAAGAAGAATCGTTTAAAAGCCAAAGTGACAACCCGATATTACAAAAGGACTCATAAGCAATTATAAATAAGAGTTTTTAGACAAAATTAAAAGAATGGCAGGGTTACTTTTACAATTGAAATTCTTAAATTTGAAAGCATATTGCGGTACATCAGTCAACATTTTTACAGATAAACATACAACTTAGATGCCTTATTTGGACCGCACCTTAGAGAGATCATTTATGACTTTCTAAGTATAATAAGTCAGTTATTACTTTAAAATATATCATTAATACTTTTTGTTACTTAAAAATAAGAATTACTCATAAACAAAATAAATAGCAATGCAAAACGAATTTACCATCAGCCGGGGAAAGGCAATGATCAATTTCTCAGTAAAATACTGCGATAATCGTCAGAAATTGTTGAATAGCTACGGCTTTAGACGGGTGATAGACTCATTTATTCAGGTATTGAAAAAAGATAATGTAATTATTTACGATCAATACAGCAAGAATTTTAAGAACGATGATGAATTTGCAACCACATTGATACAGGTATTCAAATTTCTTACAGTTTGTGACGAAGGAGAAGTTCTGAAAGTAAACAATAAATACTCGGAACACTTCCATGACAAGAATCTGTTTATCGAATTGATCGAACTGCTATACGGATACTGGAGACGTCTGGAACGTATCTCTATCGTACGCAACAACAGTTTAGGAGATGGCTTGCAAAATGTAAGATTTATACAGGCCAACGACCAGTTTAACGATCTTATTCTGGCAACATACCGTCGGATCGAAGAAACCATTATGGGATCTCAGCATAGAGTGTACCGTCAATTGGTTGCGGGAGCAAATGCCGGACTAACGCTGAACAACGTTACATGGAACTGCCCTGTTGAATATACCGGACTATCAGCTGTGCCGTTTATCAGCACTGTTATATTCCAACCGCCATTGATTACTTACACAAAACGTAATACCCGTTCGGGAATTTTCCACGAACACGAGACTAATCCTATTGCTAATCTTACATTAAATGATAACGACTGGTATATATTTCCTGCTTGGGTCGGTAATATGCTTACTTTCGTATATTTCCATAAAGACTTCATCGATCACGGTTTAGGATTATCCAACCTGTTTGAACTTGCAGTAGAAAGCAGCTATATAGGTAAAAAACCCGACATGATCTATATATTCGGATATCCTGACGGACACGAAGAAAAGAGAACCTTCTACTACAAGGACAAGAAAAACGATATCATGATCGGATACGCTAATTACTGCGACGATATCGATTATTTCGGATACATGAAAAAAATGCTGTTGACTCTCCACAACATCAAACAGATGGAAAATAAACGTCTTCCGATACATGGAGCAATGGTAAATATCGCCCTTAAAAACGGTAAAGAATCGAACATCATTATCATGGGAGATAGTGGAGCCGGAAAATCAGAAAGTTTGGAAGCATTCCGTACATTAAACGAAAAATACATCCGCCACATGCGAATAATTTTTGATGATATGGGATATCTGAATATCGAAAAAGACGGATCAGTAAAAGGATACGGAACAGAAATCGGAGCTTTCGTCCGTGTAGACGATCTTGACCCCGCATACGCATATCAACAACTCGACCGGGGTATTTACAGTAATCCCGATAAGATCAATGCCCGTGTTACAATTCCGGTTGCAACCTACGAAGTAATTTCTAAAGGATATACAGTAGACTATATGCTATACGCTAATAACTACAGCGAATCAGAAAAAAAGATCAACTTCTTTGACGACCTTACCAATGCGATTGATGTATTCGAAGCCGGAGCACGCAAGGCAAAAGGTACAACATCCGAAGTCGGTCTTGTAAAATCATACTTTGCAAATCCATTCGGTCCTGTTCAGGAACAATCTCTGGCAGAAACTCTGGTTCGCAAGTATTTTGGCAAGATGAAAGAGAATGGTGTTAAAATCGGAGAAATCCACACATCTCTGGCCATAGACGGACTAACCAAAGACGGTCCAAGAATGGCCGCTGAAGAATTATTCTCTCTGATCAACGAATAATAAATAAGCAACAGAATAACTCATTGCTGATGAGTTATTCTGTCGCTGAAATAACAAACAGGTCTGAGACCTTAACTCAAAAATTTAAAATATGAGTCAATCAAACACTTTAATGAATGAGAACATTTCGATGTTAGGTTCTCTTCTCGGAGACACTATCAGGGAAGCTCTGGGAGAAGCTACATTCGAAAGGGTCGAAACGATAAGACGACTCTCTAAGGCTTCTCATAATGGAGACATTGCCGCTCATGAAGAACTAGTCAAAACCCTGCAAAACCTTCCTGATAAGGATTTTTTACCTGTAGCGCAGGCATTCAACCAGTTCCTTAATCTGACCAATACAGCCGAGCAATACGATACCATATCGCAACATGCTCAGGGAAAAGAAAATCCGGTAAACTTTCCGGCCATCTACAAAACCCTTAAGGATAAAGGCATAAGCGATGAAGAGATTAAGAAGTCTATTGAAGAAATCTCTATTGACCTTGTACTGACAGCCCACCCTACTGAAATAAACCGCCGTTCGCTCATTAATAATCTGAATGAAGTAAGCGATTGTTTACAGCAATTAGATCATGACGATATAGTTGACTACAAGAAAGAGCATATTATGCAAAGATTGAAGCAACTAATCGTTCAATATTGGTTTACGGACGAGATACGTAAAAACCGGCCAACACCGAATGAAGAGGCAAAATGGGGATATGATGTTGTCGAAAACAGTCTTTGGGATGCCGTTCCTCAATTCCTGAGAGAATTAAATGAACAATTGAATAATACAATCGGATACACCATTCCGGTAGATGCACGTCCCATACACTTTTCGTCATGGATGGGTGGAGACCGTGATGGTAATCCCAACGTTACAGCATCTGTAACACGTGATGTATTACTTCAAAGCCGTAAACGAGCTGCATTGCTATTCCTGAAAGATATCGAAGTATTGGTAAAAGAACTTTCGATGTATGCCTGTACTCCTCAATTCAGGGAATATCTGGGAGATAACGATGTACAAGAACCATACAGAGAATTGATGAAACGTCTTCGCTCGAAATTCAGAAAAACAATCGCTTATCTGGACGAAAGAATTGAAGGCAAACACTTACCTGTGACCGATGATATTATTTTCGACAATAACCAACTGTGGGAGCCATTAATGCAATGCTACAATTCACTCATCGAATGCGGTATGCAAAGTATAGCAAACGACAAATTATCGGATACTCTACGCCGGGTGAAGTGTTTCGGTGTGACACTGGTAAAAATAGATGTCCGCCAGGAAAGCACAAGACATACCGAAGCATTGTCGGAAGTTACCCGCTATCTGGGTATAGGAGATTACGAATCATGGTCTGAATCAGAAAAACAAGCGTTTCTTATTAAGGAGCTTTCTTCGAAGCGACCTCTTATTCCGAATAACTGGGAACCCAGTCCGGAAACCAAAGAAGTAATTGAAACCTGTCGAGTGATAGCCGAAACTCCCGAAGGTGCAATTCCTGTATACGTAATATCTATGGCAAGAACTCCATCGGATGTACTGGCCGTTCACTTATTTTTAAAGGAAACAGGATGCCCTTATACCCTTCCGGTAGCTCCGCTGTTTGAAACTCTTAACGACCTCAACAATGCCGAAGATGTAATGAAACAATTACTGAATATCGGTTGGTACAGAGGCATCATCAACAACAAACAAATGGTGATGATAGGCTATTCGGATTCTGCGAAAGATGCAGGTGCATTAGCCGCTGGATGGGCTCAATACAGAGGACAGGAAGCTCTGATCAGAGTATGTTCGGAAGCAGGAGTTTTACTTACCTTATTCCACGGTAGAGGCGGAACAATAGGTAGAGGCGGAGGACCCGCTAAGATAGCATTATTCTCTCAGCCTCCCGGTTCTCTTAAAGGAGGATTACGTGTTACTGAACAAGGGGAAATGATCCGTTTCAAATTAGGACTTCCCGACTTGGCAATCAATACCCTTTCGTTATATATAGATGCAATATTAGAAGCCAATCTTTTACCTCCTCCTGCACCAAAGGACGAATGGCGTAAAGTGATGGATGACTTGTCTGACATATCATGCAAAGCATATCAGGATCTGGTACATCGCAACGAAGACTTCATCCCCTACTTCTATCAATCCACACCGGAAGCGGAGCTTGCAAAACTGCCTCTAGGGTCAAGGCCTGCTAAACGTCGCCCAACCGGAGGAGTGGAAAGTTTAAGAGCTATTCCGTGGATTTTTGGATGGACTCAAAACCGGTTAATGCTGCCGGCATGGCTGGGAGCCGGTCAGGCTTTACAGCAAGTTATAGATGAGGGTAAGATGGGCCTGCTTGAATCAATGTCTAAAGAGTGGCCATTTTTCAACACTCGTATAAGCATGTTGGAAATGGTATTTGCGAAAGCTGACAGACGTATTGCCACATATTATGATAAGCGGCTCGTGGATCCTAAACTTCAGTATCTTGGGACTGAACTTCAAAATCAGTTGGAAAAAGATATCCATACCATATTGAATATTCTGCATGACGATCATCTTATGGAGAATCTTCCGTCGATTGCAAGCAACATTGCGATGCGAAATATCTATACAATTCCGCTGAATTTACTTCAGGTAGAACTGTTGCAACGGTGTCGTAATCAAGAAACTTATCCTCAGGAATTGGAACAAGCATTGATGGTAACAATTTCCGGTATCGCCGCAGGTATGCGAAATACCGGGTGATACATATCCATGTTATACAAATAATAGGGGCTGGATCCATTTGATCCAACCCCTATATATATGAAATCGGTTATTACGATTTTAAAACTCTGCATTTTTAGGTGTTCTTGGGAATGGTATAACATCACGGATATTAAGCATACCTGTAACGAATAACATTAATCGTTCAAAGCCCAATCCAAATCCGGCATGAGGAGCAGTTCCGAATTTACGGGTTTCAAGATACCACCAAATAGGATCGGTATTCATTCCTGTCTCTTTAATTCTTTCCATCAATTTGTCATAATCAGCCTCACGTTCCGATCCTCCGATTATCTCACCGATTTTAGGGAATAAAACATCCATACCTCTGACTGTTTTACCATCTTCATTCTGTTTCATGTAGAAAGACTTGATCTCTTTAGGATAGTCTGTCATTATTACAGGACGTTTGAAATGCTTTTCCACTAGATAGCGTTCATGCTCAGACTGAAGGTCTGCTCCCCAATATACAGGGAATTCGAATTTATGTCCGCTTTCTTCGAGAATTTTTACACCTTCGGTATATGTCAGACGAACAAAATCATTTGAAAGAACAAATTCAAGACGTTCAATCAATTCCTTATCATACATTTCATTCAGGAATGCCAGATCCTCTTTACAATTATCCAGAGCATAACGAATCAGATATTTCAGGAAGTCTTCAGCCAAATCCATATTATCATGAATATCATAAAAAGCAACTTCCGGTTCAATCATCCAGAATTCGGCCAAATGTCGGGGAGTATTCGAATTTTCGGCTCTGAATGTCGGGCCAAAAGTATATACCGCACCCAAAGCCATTGCACCCAATTCTCCTTCGAGCTGACCCGATACTGTCATATTAGTCTGACGTCCGAAAAAATCCTGACTATAATCAATCTTACCATCTTCTGTTCTCGGTAGATTATTAAAATCCAAAGTTGTAGCCTGAAACATAGATCCTGCACCTTCTGCATCGGAAGCCGTAATTATTGGCGTATGCAGATAAAAGAAGCCATGGTCGTTGAAATATTTATGAATAGCATACGACATATGGTGACGCATACGAAAAATGGCTCCGAATGTATTTGTTCTGGGACGTAAATGTGCTATCTCACGAAGAAATTCAAGAGAGTGCCCTTTTTTCTGCAAAGGGTATTCCTGTGCATCTGCTGTTCCGTATATTTCAATTTCGGTTGCCTGTATTTCTCCGTTTTGTCCTTTACCCTGCGATTCTACATATTTTCCGATAACATGGATACATGCACCTGTGGTAATAGGTTTCAGATTGTCTTCGCCAAACTTTTCTATATCTGCAACAATCTGAATATTATTAATAGTAGAACCGTCATTAAGAGCGATGAAGCTTACTTGTTTATTGCCTCGACGAGTACGTACCCATCCTTTAACACTCACCTGATCTCCAAATTTACATTGGGGTAAATCCGAAATTTTTGTCCTACGAATTGTTTCCATTTCTAATTTTAGTTTGTCTTAAGGTCACAGACCTTCTGTTAAATGTAAGCGTAAATATAATAAGGTCACAGACCTTTTTATTTCTTTGGTTTTATAAACCAGAAGTATATCTTATAGCATTTCCTTTAACTGAATAAAACAGTTAGTATAAATTAATTATACTAACTGTTCTTCTATTTTCTCAGTAATTATTCAAAAGCACCCATGCGTAGCATGTTCACCTCAGATTCAGTCAGATACCTCCAGCGTCCTCTCGGGATATTCTTTTTGGTCAATCCGGCAAAGTAAACACGATCGAGTTTCTGTACCTGATAACCTAGTTTTTCGAATATACGACGAACAATACGGTTACGTCCTGAGTGGATTTCAATACCTACTTCGTTCAAAATATCTTCTGCAACATAGGCTATAGAATCTGCATGGATTTCTCCATCTTCAAGATCTATACCATCGGCTATAGCCTGCATATCCTCGATTGCAACATCACGGTCAAGCTTTACCTGATAGATTTTTTTCTTCACATATTTTGGATGCATCAGCTTAGATGCTAAATCTCCGTCATTAGTAAGAAGCAATACACCTGTTGTATTTCTGTCAAGACGCCCAACTGGATAAATACGTTCGGGACATGCTCCTTTTACCAAATCCATTACAGTCTTTCTGTTTTGAGGATCATCTGAAGTTGTCACTGTATTTTTTGGTTTATTCAATAATACATAAACCTTACTTTCCAAACGAACGGGTTGATCATGAAATGTTATACTATCTCCGCGTGTAACCTTCGCTCCAAGTTCAGACACAACTTCTCCGTTTACTTTTACAACTCCGGCTGTAATGTAAGAGTCTGCTTCACGACGTGAACATACTCCGGCATTCGCCAGATACTTGTTTAAACGAATAGGTGTGCTGGGATCAAGATTTTCTTTATATTTAACCGGTTTCACCAATTGTTTCGGTCCTTTATTATTATCCCTTCTTTGGAATGAGCCTCCACGGTTATCTCTCTGATCTCTGTTATTATAAGGATGACGATCGTTATCCCTGTTATTGTCTCTTCCGCCTGATTGATATCCTCCGGACTGGTATCCTCCAGATCTGTTGCTACCCGATCTGTTTATAGAACGGCTTCCACCAGACTGGTACGAATTATTTCCGTAAGACCCCGATCTCCTGTCATCAGAGTTATAGCCTCCACTACGATTATCTCTGTTATAATCACGAGAATCGCGGTTATCCCGACTGTCCCTATTGTTATACTCACGGTTAAGGGACGGACGTGCATCACCAACACGAGGGCGTTTTTTCTTTATTTCGCCGCCTTGGTTGTTTTTGTTGATAGATGGTCTGTTCGATGATGAATAACCATCCCGGCGTTCATTATCTCTGTCTGTAATCATCTTTGGTTAAATTTAGTTTTTATAAATTATTTATTTAAATAACCTCACGGCTATATTGTTGTGTTATACTCCCGTATAGGTCTGAGGCGTAATTTTCTTTAATTCTTCTTTAACGGATTCAGTAACAGATAATCCATTGATAAAATTCTCGATAGACTTAGCTGTTATAGCTTCGTTAGTTCGGGTCAATTCCTTCAGGGCTTCATAAGGCTTAGGATATCCTTCTCTGCGAAGAATAGTCTGAATAGCTTCTGCTACCACTGCCCAATTATGCTCAAGGTCTCGTTCCAAAGCATCCTTATTCAGGAGCAATTTACCCAATCCTTTCAATGTGCTTTGCAATGAGATGACAATGTGCCCCACGGGTACACCTACATTTCTCAAAACTGTTGAATCAGTCAGATCTCTTTGCAATCGGGATATCGGTAATTTGGATGATAAATGCTCTAGAATAGCGTTGGCAATACCTAAGTTCCCTTCTGCATTTTCGAAGTCTATCGGGTTAACTTTGTGGGGCATTGCTGACGAGCCTATTTCTCCGGCTTTGATCTTCTGCTTAAAGTACTCCATCGAAATATACTGCCAAAAATCCCGATCCAAATCAATGATTATCGTGTTGATTCTTTTCAGTCCGTCAAAAATTGCAGCTAGATTATCATAGTTAGATATCTGTGTTGTATATTCTTCCCTGACCAATCCTAATTTCTCAGAAGTAAACTTCGAACCGAATTCTTTCCAGTTATATGCCGGATAAGCAACATTATGGGCATTATAATTACCCGTTGCTCCTCCGAATTTTGCAGTAAAAGGAATTGTCTGCAATTGTTGCAGTTGGTTCTCTAACCTACTTACAAATACCATAATCTCTTTACCTAAGCGAGTCGGGGATGCAGGCTGCCCATGCGTTTTTGCCAACATCGAAACATCCGACCATTCTTCGGCACGAGATCTTAAATGTTCTATCAATTCTTTTAACAACGGATAATACACTTTGTTCAATCCGTCTTTCAACGATAAAGGAATGGATGTATTATTTATATCTTGCGAAGTTAAACCAAAATGAATGAACTCCTTATACTTTTCCAATTTCAAAACGTCAAACTTTTCCTTAATGAAATATTCGACAGCTTTTACATCATGGTTTGTTATACTTTCTATTTCCTTGATATGGGTTGCATCTTCTTCCGAAAAGCCGCTGACTATTTTACGTAATTCTGGAAATACGTTTTTATCTATATCCTGGAGCTGGGGCAATGGCAATTCGCATAAAGCGATGAAATATTCCACTTCGACATGTACCCGATATTTTATCAATGCATATTCCGAAAAGTAATCGGCCAGTTCCTCAGTCTTATTACGATAACGTCCATCAATCGGGCTGATGGCTGTTAGGGTATCTAATTTCATGATGGATAAATATTTATCTATTCAATATAAAACAAGTTCAATACTTGTGATTATGTGTTTTATTACTTCCTAATTAACTAACAGGCTGAAATTATTCAGTCGTTTAATGGCTTAATAACCAATTATTGTCATACAAATTTCACTAACAAACAAGGCTAAAGCCTTAACCCTAACAAAGGTAGTTTTTTAAATTAATAATTTACAGTGATAATAACAAAATATTCATTAAATATGCTACAATTCGTGATTTTGATGCAAATTTTCTAATTTTGAAAGAAAATCAAGAGATTAAGGTCTCAGACCCATTTATTGTACACCAAGGTATAACTCCAATAGGACGGTTATTACTTTAAAACATGACATTAAATACTTACTGTTACTTTGGAGATTATCCAAGCCCACAGTATGGAATAAAAAGACAAACAATGCTTGAACTTTGCCTTAATCCGGAGCAAGTAGAAGCCGGCTGCGATGAAGCCGGAAGAGGATGTCTTGCAGGTCCGGTATTTGCTGCCGCTGTTATTTTGCCTAAAGATTTTCGTTGCGATCTATTGAACGATTCGAAACAAGTAAAAGAAAAAGAAAGGTACGAACTTCGCTCTATTATCGAAAAAGAAGCTGTGGCTTGGGCTGTAGGCATTGTCGATCAGACGGAAATTGACAAAATCAATATACTGAATGCCTCTTTTCTGGCAATGCACAGAGCTCTCGACCAGTTATCCATTATACCCGAAAGCCTCTTAATAGATGGCAATAGATTTAAAAAATACAAAGAAATCAATCACACATGTATCATCAAAGGTGACGGGAAATATCTCCCAATAGCCGCAGCATCTATACTTGCAAAAACATACCGTGATGATTTTATGTTAAATCTGCATAACGAATATCCGGCCTACGGCTGGGACAGCAATAAAGGCTACCCTACCATAAAGCACAGGAAAGCAATAGAGCAATTCGGGGTAACACCTTATCACCGGATGACATTTACTCTACTCAACAAACAGCTCTCATTGGATTTTTAGCCTACTTTGCGAGGATTGCCGGGTTATTCACCGCAATTTCAATATTATCGGCAAGTTCATTCAGAAAGTACAGTGTACTTTTTTTGACATTCGCTCTGATTTCGTGTTTGTCATCACTAATCGCAAGTGTCCTATCTGTAATTAACGATTCGGCTTTCACTGCTTTCTTCTCGTGAGGCAGCACATATGAAATATCTTTTATTTCCAAGATACACTTACTGTCAAAAATAAATGTATTGAAATGATATGTCATCATTACCTTCTCTCTCACATTCTTTGCGTTTGGAGGTAAAAGCAATTCTATTTTCGACCGTATCACAATCTCTTTATTCGTATTATCATACCTGATATTGGAGATCAGAGGATCAGAAGCGTAATTCATTTTACACCACTCTTTCAGGTGCAGATAGCTGTTATTCTGATTAGAATATTTTAATGGGATTTCCTTGAGAAAAATCACTTTACCTTCGAATGTCGGCACATAACTGAATTTTTCATTCTGCAGTAAATCCTGCGAATATGCTTCTGTCGCGAGCAAACTGATAGATATAATTAGAACAATTGTTTTAAATAATTTCGACATAGACTGATGTTTAATTCTGTAAAAAAGTGCAATTCCGTCTTTATACGGTCAGGAGTTATCATACCACTTATGCAAAAATAAAAAGAAAGAACAGAATCTGCTCTTTCTTTAACTTTAAATATAAAAAATTTTATTCTTCTCCTTTTGCTATAAGATAGTTCTTAAGGGTATTGGAGTACATTTCCAGAAGCTTTAACCTCAGGAATGGTATATCCTTATTTTCCAAATCTATTTTATTCATCTGTTTTGCCAGATAGTTTTCGAAATCAGCCTTTTGATCATCATTATATTTTTCAATAAATCGATCGGTCTGGTTCAATAAGTCAAAAGCAATATAATTACAAGGAAAAAATTCATAATTGAGATGTATCTCTCTGTCAATAACATGAGCAACAGCAGATGTCTGCTCTTTTTTTTCCAGCTCTTTTATTGGATCAAGTTTATCGTTGATTACCCGTCCGAATCTAAAATGGATATTCCCCTTGAAGCCAAGCAGCCCGATTTCCATATTACGGAGATCATCTATCTGAGCTTTTTTATATTCGGGATTATCTCTTTTCAACTGAAATTCTTTTGCCTTCAGGTAATCACATGGATCGAACTCATACGATATAGACATCGGTATAATATTCAATTCCTTAATACGATCAACAAAACATCCGGTCTCCGGCCACAAGGCTAACATTTTGAGCAGGCTTTCCTGAGTACGGTCATTAGAGTCCTTTGCTCTACCTTCCCTTTGGGCAAGCCATACAGACTCTTTCTTTTCGTTTATAGTATAGTGGATATATTCCGACATGTGCTTAGAAACCTCAAGCATCTGCCGTACAGACACTCCTCTCTTTACAAGAAAACTTTTATTTAGTTTCACCAGTTTTTCTATCCATGGATGTATCAGCAGATTATCTCCAATAGCAATCTCTGTTGTTTCCAGACCTTTTGAATTCAATGAAATATTGAGTATTCCGGCGTCCAGAATAATATCTCTGT
Organism: Indolivaga capnocytophagoides DSM 22835; assembly: GCF_000426485.1. Taxonomy (GTDB): domain Bacteria; phylum Bacteroidota; class Bacteroidia; order Bacteroidales; family Dysgonomonadaceae; genus Dysgonomonas_A; species Dysgonomonas_A capnocytophagoides. The sequence continues at coordinate 78,909 of NZ_AUFL01000019.1, read as the reverse complement.
GATTCGATATAAATAGGTGCGACCTATCCCTGCTGATATTTTCCCAACCTGAACTTTCGACCGAAGTCGCAGTTCTTTTGGTCAGCCCCCATACAGTTGGGGCGATCATTTGAGATTGAAAGTCGAATTTAGTATTATACTTAGACATTTCAGCCGAAAACTCCTCCCAGTTCACATCAGGCAGGATGTACTTTACGGCATGAAGAAATCCAGGATCAACGAGTAATTCCTGAATAGTGCTTTTTACCTGATCATCTTCCAACGGTGCTATGTCGCTGAACCTGTCGCTACTCATAAATTATTTTGCGTTTTTAAGATATTCATTTTCAATTATCTCAGACAATACATCCGCCATATTCATACCTGCGGCTTTTACCTGTTGAGGGATAAAACTGGTTGCAGTCATTCCCGGAGTTGTATTGACCTCTAATAAATACGGTGTTCCATCTGATATAATAAAGTCTGCCCTGATTATACCTTTAGCATCTACCAGATCGTAAATCTTCGATGTCAAAGCCTGTATACGGGAAGTTATTTCTTCGGGTAATCGGGCGGGAGTTATCTCTTCCACCTGTCCCATATATTTTGCATTATAATCAAAAAACTCATTCTGAGTCACTACTTCCGTCAATGGAAGTAATACAACTCTTTCTTTTGTTTTATAACAGCCGCATGTGACTTCCCTGCCGCTGATAAAGCTTTCGATAATCACATCCGATGCTTCTCCAAATGCCGAATCGATGGCACTTTGCATATCTTCTCGAGATTTAACTTTGGTTGTAGCAAAACTCGATCCGCCTGTATTGGGTTTAACAAACACAGGAAGATTCAGATAATCGATTATTTCAGCGATATCGTATTTTGTTTCTCTGCTTAAATATACTGATTTCGCAACATTGAATCCAAAGTTTTTAAGAAAATTATTGCAAACAAACTTATTGAAAGTTATCGCCGAAGCCATCATTCCACATGTCGAATAAGGAACATTCAACATATCGAGATAACCCTGAAGATGTCCGTCTTCTCCGGGAGTTCCATGTATTGTAATATAAGCAAAGTCTATTTTGATTCTGCCTCCGGCAGTTTGTATCGTAAAATCATTCTTATCAACAAGGCATTCCTGCCCGTCGATCTCAGCTGTCCAGCTATCTCTTGCTATTTTTACTTTATAAATATCATAGCGGTTTTTATCCATAAAAGAATAAATACCTTGCATGCTCTTTTCCGAAACTACACTTTCGGACGAGTAGCCGCCCCATACAATTGCGATATTTTTTTTCATGCTCTGTTGATACTAAGGTCTCAGACCTATTTGTTATATTTGACAGGTATAAACACAACTGAATGTTATACCCCGACAATTTTCTAATTAATATTAAAGCCTCTTGTTTTTTAGATTTATCACCTTTACAGGCATAACAACAGCCTGTTATCGCTAAAAAACATATCATTAAGTACTTTCTCTTACTTAATTTATTTCAAAAATCACGGCTGGAGATGTATCCTCTCCACTTCTCTATTAATTGCTGCATATCTGCAGGCACAGGACTTTCGAAGAGCATTTCTTCTCCGGTCGAAGGATGTACAAATCCTAAACTACGGGCATGCAATGCTTGTCTCGGACATATATTAAAACAGTTTTGGACAAACTGCTTATATTTAGTAAAAGTCGTACCTTTCAATATCTGATCACCACCATAGCGAGCATCGTTAAACAAAACATGTCCTATGTGTTTCATATGAACACGTATTTGATGCGTGCGTCCTGTTTCGAGTCTGCACTTCACCACCGATACATACCCAAGCCGTTCTATGACCTCGTAGTTAGTCACCGCCGGTTTACCATGCTTTCCATCTTCAAAAACCGTCATTTGCAAACGGTCTTTCACACTTCTCCCGATATTTCCTTCTATACGGCCTTTATCCTCTTCGACAGCCCCCCATACTACAGCAACATACTCCCGTTTTGTAGTTTTATTGAAAAACTGGGCTGAAAGATGAGCCTTTGCATTCGGATTTTTAGCAATGACCAATAATCCCGATGTATCTTTATCAATACGGTGTACCAGTCCCAATCGAGGATCTTTAGCGTCGTATTCTGGCGTATCTTTCAGATGATATGCTATCGCATTTACAAGAGTGCCTGTATAATTTCCGTGTCCCGGGTGTACGACCAATCCGGGCTGTTTATTAATGACCATCAAGTCATTATCTTCATAAACTATATCAAGGGGTAAATCTTCGGGAATAATTTCGAGTTCACGCTTCGGTCTATCCATCACGATGGTTATCACATCGTTTGGCTTCACCTTATAATTAGATTTTACAGCAACACCGTTGGCAAGAATACATCCAGCATCGGCAGCACACTGTATCCTGTTTCTCGAAATGCCTTCTATGCGGCAAGTTATAAATTTATCTACTCGTAGTAAACTCTGTCCTTTATCGGCTACAAACCGGTAATGTTCGTATTGTTCAGATGCCGATTCATCTTGATCTTCATCAAGAAGATCATCTATTTCTTCGTTAGGATCGATCATCATTAATATATTTCAGTCGTTGTAGTATCTATTTCGGTACTATCTGCTGATACACCTCCATCTCCGACCCTAAGGGTAAGCACTGAGTTTTTAGGTATTTTTTGACCTGCTTTAACGGTTACTCCTCTATAAGCTACTCCAAAAACAAGATCCTGATACTGAGAAGGAACTTTTTCTATATTTATCCGACTAAAGCCTAATGCTTTAAGCAACGCCTCAGCCTGCCTCAGCGAAGCATCTTCCAGATCAGGCATAGAAACAAGCTGTTCACTTTTCGCCTGCACAGTAAGATATATGGTTCGTCCTTCTTTCACATGTGATTTTCCGAGAGGAATCTGTTCAACGATCGCACCGGGTACACCATCCTGATTATACACAGAGTCTACTACCTCATAGCGAAGGCTCGACGATGCAATAATAGATGCTGCATCCTGAACCTGAAGCCCTTTTAAATCCGGCACTTCTATCGACTCATTATGGCGTGTATATTTATTCAGGCAAAATAAAGTTATCGCAATCAATATAACAGCCAGGATAAGCATTAATAAGACATTCCTGACATATATGTTAGTTGTTATCTTTTTCAAAAAGTCTACCATTTTGATTTCCTATTTATGGACAATACATCCGAATTGCAAAAGTATTAAAAAATATATGAAAGCATATGCTTTTCACTTTTTTTGTATGAAGAGGAAGGTGTTGATGTCCGGATTTTAGCATAACGGAATCATGTAAAACACGGTAAACTGCATAAAAACCAAAAGGATAATCTACTTTTAGCAGACTATCCTTTTGATTTCTTATGTGAAATAAAGAAGCTTGAAAACTTTAAGGTCTCAGATCTTATTCAGCCTTTGTTATAGGGATCTGCCGTTTTACACCCTGGCTCAAAGAGATCATTGTTTCGGTAGCCACAACTCCGGGGATTTCCTGGATTTTGTTATTCAATAAGTCCATTAAGTGTTCGTTGTCTCTAGCATAAAGTTTCACTAGGATTGTATAAGGTCCTGTAGTAAAATGAGATTCTACAATCTCGGGAATTTTATCCAACTCGGGTATAACGGTTTTATACATAGAACCTTTTTCAAGTTTTACCCCGATATAAGTACATGTATTATATCCTAAAACTTTAGGATTGATTATATAACCCGAACCGATGATCACTTTCATCTCTATCATTCGCTGCACACGCTGATGAATAGCCGCACGCGAAACACCACACTCCAAAGCCACATCCTTGAATGGGATACGGGCATTCTGAGATATTATCTCCAGAATCTTTTTGTCAAGTTTATCGATTTTCTCCATATTCTATCTTTTTATTAGATTTAACTGCCAAATATAATGGTATTTTTTTGATATACCGCTTTTTTATATAAAAAGACTCACTTTCACTTACTATTTATTGTAAAAAAAGACATTTTAAGATATTCTTAAATAAATAAAATGCTCTGACATATATTGCCAGAGCATTTTATTATTATCATTTTGTATGATATTACTTCTCGATGCTAACTAGTTCGATATCGAAGATCAAAGTAGAGAAAGGAGAGATAGAGCCAGCTTGCTGACCGCCATAAGCTAAATCGTAAGGGATATATAATGTCCATTTTGATCCGGCAGGCATCAATTGCAATGCTTCTGTCCAACCTTTAATAACCTGTCCAACTCCGAATACAGCAGGATCTTTACCTTCATTTGTTTCGAATACAGTTCCGTCGATCAAAGATCCTTTATAGAATACTTTCACACGGTCTGTTGCAGCAGGTTTTGCCCCGGCTCCTTGTTTTACCACTTTGTATTGAAGTCCGCTAGGAAGTGTTACAACACCATCTTTAGCTTTGTTTTCTGCAAGGAATTTCTGTCCTGCTTCAATTTGTGGCTGATATTGAGCTTTCAACTCTTCTTCGTGTTTAGCCTGAGCTCTTTTTTGAGACTCCATTGCTTTAGTCTGAACCAATTCAGAAGAATTTGCAATAGCAATCTTTTCATGTTTCAAAGAATTCAAAACACCGGCAAGTAAAGCAGTTTTGTTTATCTTAGCTGAGTCCAGCACTTGATTTTCGAAATTTTCAGACATTTGTTTCAATTGTCCTCCGATCTGAAGACCATTGAAATAAGCATCCTGATCTTTGCTGCTTGAATTGAAGCTTTCGTTAAGACCTTTTATAAACAAAGCAAGGTTTTTAGAATTAGCTTTATTTAGAGAGTCCAATTTTGTTGTCAATTCTTTTTCTAAAGTAGCTTTTTTAGCAGCATCAGATTCAGCTGCGATACGCTGAGCGTACGAAGCCTTGAACATAGCAGTATCTTGTGTTACTCCTAATTGGGTCAAGTATTGGCTAAGACCGCTTTCAGCTAATTGTACTCCATAAGCATAAGATAAAGAGTCAACTTCTGTTTTTAATGATGCGTTAGGAGTTGCAGTTCCTCCATCGCAAGAAGCTACTGAAGCTCCGATTGCAGCAATCGCACCTAGTGCTAGAATTTGAAATTTTTTCATTGTTAAGGCAAATGTATTTAATAAGTAATTATTTACTTGTTTCTTTAAAAAAAATATTTCTTTCAAATATTGATTATACGATATCCAAAACTTCTACCTCGAACACCAAAGTCGAATTAGGCTCGATAGACTGTCCGGCTCCTTGTGCTCCGTAAGCAAGATCCGATGGGATAAAAAGTTTCCATTTAGAACCAACCGGCATCAACTGTAAAGCTTCTACCCATCCTTTGATAACCTGATTAACACCGAATGTTGCAGGTGTACCACGCTGAACACTGCTATCGAAAACAGTACCATCGATCAATGTTCCATGATAATGGCATTTTACCTGATCGGTAGCCGCAGGAATCTTTCCGTTTCCTTCTTTAATTATCTCATATTGTAATCCGCTGGGAAGAGTAACTACGCCTGGACGATTTTTATTGATAGCAAGAAACTCTTGTCCTGCTTTCAGATTTATAGTCAGTTTTTCGTCTTGTAATTTGGTGAAGTATTCGTTGATTACGTTTTTTGCTTCATCGTAATTCATCGATGTCTGCTTTTGGTTCAATACATCATCTATAGCTTTAGCGAATGTTTCTATATCAAGCTTATTGATTCCCGAACTTAAAAAATTATTGGCGATGCTCAGACCTAAAGCATAACTGATTTTATCCATTTGTTTTTCAATTAAAAAATAGGGATTTATTCCCTGTTTGGTTTATTACATACTTTGTTGCTGCAAAAGTAATTCTTTTAGCGATATTTTATCTAACTTTCGTTCTCGAAATTATATCTTATTTGAAGAGAGATCTGTTAAATCTTTCAAAAAAATGTGTGAAAATGAAGAATATAGTAGTTCTGACAGGAGCAGGGATGAGTGCAGAAAGCGGAATCGCAACATTCAGGGATTCCGGAGGTTTATGGGATCAATATAAAGTAGAAGATGTAGCCACTCCCGAGGGATTTATGCGCAATCCCCAGCTGGTTCTTGATTTCTATAATAAAAGACGTCGGGAGACAATTAATGCAAAACCGAATAAAGGACATCTGCTGCTAGCATCTCTGCAGGAAAAGTACAGTGTACACATTATCACACAGAATGTAGACAATCTTCATGAAAAGGCAGGAAGCAAACATGTGCTGCACCTGCATGGAGAGTTAATGAAAATACGGTCGTCCCGAAATCCGGATCTGATTATGGACGCCGACCCTCAAAATCCCGATACCAAACTTGGAGACAAAAGCTCGGACGGCTCACAAATCCGCCCTCATATTGTTTGGTTCGGAGAAGCCGTTCCTATGATGTACGAAGCTGAGAAAATTACCGAACAAGCCGATATCCTTATCGTAATAGGAACCTCCCTCAATGTATATCCTGCTGCAGGTTTAGTAAATTACGTTTCACCTGATACTCCGATCTACCTGATAGACCCGAAAGATGTTTCGATATACCGTCCGAATGTAACTTTCATAAAAAAAGGCGCATCAGAAGGAATGAGTGACCTTATTAAATTACTGGAAAAGTAAGAATCCCTAATCGTTTTTACTATTTGACTTCTTCGTAATCGACATACTCGCCTTCGTCTTTACTGAAGACTTTTCCCTGAGGCTGCTGCCCCGCATCAGACGTAGAACTATCGTTATGAGATTGTTGATTGTTGCGGGATGTACCGCCGAATGACGATGAGACTCTTGCCCCTTTCGTGAAAAGCCGCAGGAATCGAAGAATAAATCCCACTCCTAATCCAATGATCAGGAAAAATATAAGTAATATGAAGAGTAAAAAGCTGCCCATTTTCTATTTCCGTTTGGAGTTTTAAAGGTTTTCGACCTTTTTAAGGTTCCAGATCTATTTATTGACTTTATAAGCATAAAAGCAACAAGTAGTTATTACTCTATAATGCATCATTAAATACTTTCTGTTACTTAATTTATCGAATTACATAAACACTAAGGTATGATAACGAAACTTATCATAAGCCTAAAAATACGGCAAAAGACATTAACGAGGAAAACTTTTTGTAAAATTTAACGACTATACAGGCTTACCGCCTTTCCTGGTCATGAGGTATCAACCGTTTTTTGACTGAGTACGCTTGGCTGACACGACTGACAATATGATATATAAAATAATCCCTGCTGCTATGCCCAATACATTCCAAAGTATAACTGCCGCTATCATAAAAACAACCAAAAGGTAGCGAAGTTCATTTCCTTTCAATTTCAGGCTCTTGATTTTTAGTGAAAACATAGGTATTTCAACAATCATCAACAACGAAAATACAATAATAAGAACAACGGTCGGATAAAAAAGAAATAGCTGCGTCAGCTCATCAAAACGGCTTGCCCCAAGACAAAAGCTAATCCAGAACAAAGCATTGGCAGGAGTCGGCAATCCGATAAATGTAGTTGACTGCCTCTCATCTATATTAAATTTTGCAAGACGCAGACCTGAGAATATAACCAATAAGAAACTTATATAAGGAATAAGTTCACGCAGATAAAAAGAAGTCCCATCAGAAAAATCAAAAAAAGGAGACCCTAAAGTGTTATTTGTGGATAGAAAATGAAAAACAGCCAAAGCCGGCGCCAATCCGAAACTAACCATGTCGGCGAGAGAATCCAACTCCTTTCCCAAAGGAGAATAAGCCTTCAACAGACGAGCCGAAAAGCCATCGAAAAAATCGAAAACAGCTCCCGTAATAACCCAAATCACCACCCATAAATAATTACCGTTAAACGCCATAACACAGGCGATACAACCCGAAAGGATATTCATGGATGTAAGGAAATTGGGTATATGCTTTTTCATTTTCTATATTTTTTGAGGAAGTTCTCCTATTACAGTCTGGTTACCGATTACATTCTGATCAAGAGTAACATTGATTTTGGTATCAAGAGGCAAGAACAAATCCACTCGGGATCCAAGTTTTATAAATCCCATATGATCATCAATATGCGCACGTTCTCCTTCTTCGGGATATGTAACGATACGCTTAGCCATGGCTCCGGCTATCTGACGCATAAGCACTTCCACCCCGTCGTCTCTTCGTATAACAACTGTCGATCTTTCGTTTTCGACACTTGATTTTGGCAGATATGCAGCCTGAAACCGTCCGTTATGATGTTTTTTAAAGATCACTGTTCCATTCACCGGAAACCAGTTGGCATGAACATTCAACGGCGACATAAAAACAGATACCTGTAAACGATTATCTTTAAAATATTCGGATTCGAATACTTCTTCTATCGCAACAATCCTGCCATCGGCCGGACATACTATCGAATTATCCATATCTCCTTTGAATCGTCTGAACGGGCTTCTATAAAAATTCAGAACAATAAAAAAGAAAACGACTGATGCACTTAATACTACATATGTGAAAATATTTTTCCCGAAAAAGTAAACCAATGCGCCGTTTATAACAGATAAGATTATAAACAGAATTACTAGTTCGCTACGTCCTTCATGATGCAATTTCATTCTTAAAACTTATTTTAAGGTCTCAGACCTATTTTAATTCACATTCATTATGTTGATTGTCTATTATTGCGTATTCTTAGATAACAATAACAATCACCCCTTGCGAATAAGATACAAATTTTCTTGAATATTTATTCTTCAGTCGCTATTTTTCGTGGAGCAAAAATATTCTTATTTATGCAAACTGCAAAATAATCAGAAGATATAAAAGCCGGAAGCACCGGATATGCAAGCAACATTTGTGTTGCGAACATCTTATAATAAAACAAAAAAGCCGGAACGAACCATTCTGATTCAGTTCCGACCTTCTTATATAAGTTTTATTACAATACGTATAATGAGCTGATAGATTCGTTATTACAAACCCTTCTGATAGAGTCTGCAAAGACATCCGCAATAGACAGAATAGTCACCTTTTCGCATTTTTTAGAATAAGGTATACTGTCTGTAAATAACATCTCGGAGAGAGCCGATTTATCCACTCTTTCGGATGCAGGGTCAGACATCACCGCATGGCTGGCAATCGCCCTCACCGAACGGGCTCCGTGAGACATCATCAAATCGGCAGCCTTGGTTATTGTTCCGGCAGTATCTACAATATCGTCAACCAAGAGAACATCCATTCCTTCAACATCTCCGATAATTTGCATTTCCGATATTTCATTTGCTTTCTTTCTGAGCTTGTAACAGATTACCATCGGTACTCCGAAATATTTCGCATAAGAACTGGCACGTTTCGTACCTCCGACATCGGGCGTTGCTATAACGAGATTTTCTTTATCGAGAGTGTCGATATAATTGGTAAAGATAGCCGAAGCATAAAGGTGGTCTACAGGAACATCAAAGAACCCTTGTATCTGGTCGGCATGCAAGTCCATTGTGATCAAACGGTTTATTCCGGCTGCACCCAGCATATCGGCAATAAGTTTTGCACCGATAGACACACGGGGTTTATCCTTACGGTCTTGTCTTGCCCAACCGAAATACGGAATAACAGCGACAATAGATCTGGCCGAAGCTCTTTTGGCTGCATCAATCATAAGAAGCAGTTCCATCAGGTTATCTGAAGATGGATAAGTAGACTGTATCAGAAAAACCTGACGTCCACGGATTGATTCTTCGTACGATACAGAAAACTCTCCATCGGCAAAACGCTGTATGTTCATGTTACCAAGGGGACAGCCTAGACTGTTACAAATTTTTTCTGCTAAATAACGGGAATTAGTTCCGGAGAAGATTTTAAATGGTATTGATTCCATTGATGAGCTTTTTATGATCTCAGACCTTTTATTACATTGGTAAATAAAATAATCTAAGCCAGTTATGATTGAAATTAATATATTTTTTACTTATCTACTGATTTACGCATGCAAATTTACAAAACAAATCATTACCAGTTAAATATCAACTGTGAAAATATCAGGAGTTCAAAACTTTTTTATCATTTTGACAGACAATCATAGGTTGAACGGCATATACATCAGAGATATACTATAAATATTATCACACTTCCAGGCTCAGATCTTCTTGATCTCCTTATTTTCGCTGACTCTGTTTATAATCGCCTGATTCTTTATTTTTTCAAATTCTTTCTGCGCAGCCTCGTATCCGATATTCGCTATTTCCTGAGTATGATCGAGCGTAAACATGGCATATTTCGACAGAGCGTTAGTTTCAATTAATATATCACACAGCTTACGGTCGGCAAACGAATTAGAGACCGACATATAATGAAATGACCGCTCGGCAATATACAGCAACGAGTTTTTATACTCCTGCTTAGTCAGTGGCGCAACGTTTACTCCGATAACCGTTTCGCAATCGAACCGGATAGGGGTAACAGGAAAATTCTTAAACAATCCTCCATCAACATAATACACTTCATTAATCAATGCGGGAGTAAATATAATAGGAAAAGCACATGACGCTATGACAGCAGGAATGAGAGGTCCCCTATCGAAAACAACGCTGGTTCCGTTCGCCAGATCCGTTGCTATTATCTTCATGGGTATCTGCAGATCTTCGAAAGTTTTAGCCTTAAGATGAGTTTTTAGAAAACGCTTAAACCTATCCGTTTTAAATATTCCTGTATGAGGAATAGTTAATTCGGCAAATTCTTTAAATGATTTTTTCTTGAAGAACGACATTATTTCATCCGGACTATTTCCGTCCGCATAAAGCACACCGGCAAAGGCTCCGGCACTGGTCCCGGCTATAATATCAGGATGCAGCCCCTGCTCATCCATGGCTTTCAGCACTCCGATATGGGCAAAGCCTTTAGCTCCACCACCACTTAATGCTAAACCCAGTTTATATTTATATTCTTCATCTTCGTGAGGCATAAAACCCGAGTATTAAGGTCTCCGACCTATTTATCTGTATATTACAGAACAACTAAACAGGATTATTGTTAAGCAGTTCAATTTCCAAATTTAAGTAAAAAAAAGGATTTAATAGTATGCTTCTAATTTGTAACCGATTTGAGGCATTTTATTCACCATCGTAACAAAAAAATCTAAGATCTTAGACTAATTATTCTTTGTCAAACTCGAATTTCAAAAACGGAACAATATGCGGTGCAAATGGCTGCACGTACTTATACATTTTAGAGCGGTTGATTGTATCTTCGCTTATTATATAGTGTTTTGAATCAATCTTCCCTATTAAATTTATCACTATACTTATTGCCAACATCCACTTAACAAGGCAAAGAACTACTCCTGCCAACCGGTTCAGAGTCCCCATCTTTGCGGCTTCAATCACGCCTTGAATCAAAGTACCCAACAAATAAAATGCTAACATAATAAGGGCAAATGCCAGCATATACGAAAGGGGAGCCAGTATATATTCCGACGAATGGCTTTTACCTTGCAACACCGGCAAAAGAATAGATGATATCTGACCGGACAATATAGCACCGGCAATTAATCCCGCCAAAGTCGCCAGCTGTTTAATCAAGCCAGTCTTATATCCTTTAAAGACACAATATATAACAACAATGTATATCAATATATCAAACCAAGTCATCTCTTTATCTGTTAAGGATTCAGATTTAAAACAACAAAAGTAAGAATTAATTAATTCTTACTTTTCGATATTGTCAGGTTTTACTGATAAATTCCTTATTTCGCAGCTTCGTCAGATACAGAAAGTTTAGCTCTTCCTTTTGCTCTGCGTGCAGCCAATACTCTGCGTCCATTAGCTGTAGCCATTCTTAAGCGGAAGCCGTGTTTGTTTATTCTCTTTCTTCTTGAGGGTTGAAAAGTTCTTTTCATCGCTTTATATATTTTTTCGTTATTATTTTCTGAAATCTGAATTCGGCTTGCAAAAGTAGAGAGTTTATTTTAAATATACAAGAATATTCCAATTTTAACTTACCAAAATCATTGTATATTAAGTAATAGTCCATATTCGACCTTTATTTTAATCCATGTATCAACTTTTGCAGTAATATTACACCATACAATAGAAAGGTCTGAGAGCTTAGTTCCCCTCTTCTGTATCGATTGTCTTTTTATCTATTATCTCGTTTGCTCTTTCAAGCGCAACTGTGATATTCGGACATACGTTTTCCTTGCTAAGAATCTCCGAAAAGCCGAACTTATCCAATGCCTCATGCACGTTGGGACGTACACCTGACAAAATAATCTGAATATCCTCACCCTGGGACTTCATACATAAGCTTTCCAGATTGTGCAATCCTGTAGAATCGATAAAAGGAACTTTACGCATACGAATAATCCGAACCAACGGTTTATCTCCAATAATCCGCATGCTCTCTTCAAACTTATTGGCAATACCGAAAAAGAATGGTCCGTCTATCTCATAAACTTCCACTTCTTTGGGAATAGAAAGCATATCTTCATTCGTTCCGCTGTCGGTCGGATTTAATTCATCTGTAATAACAGATATCTGAGTGACATCCATAATACGTTTAAGGAAAAGAAATACAGCTAACAATAATCCGATTTCGATTGCTATTGTCAGATCAAAAATAACGGTCAGCAAAAAAGTTGTTACCAACACAACAACATCGGCTTTGGAGTTCCGCAGTAAAGCTAAGAACGAACGCCACTCACTCATATTATATGAGACTACAATAAGTATTGCCGCAAGACAAACCATAGGTATATGCTGAGTCAGTCCACCAAGAAACAAAACCACAAGCAGTAAAAAGGTAGCATGTACTATCCCTGCAACAGGAGTCCGTCCTCCATTACTTACATTGGTCATTGTTCGCGCCAATGCTCCTGTTGCCGGAATACCTCCGAACAGCGGAGCTATTATATTAGCAACACCCTGCGCAACAAGCTCCATATTGGAATTATTCTTCTCGCCCGTAACACCATCAGCAACATTCGCAGAAATCAGAGACTCTATAGAACCCAAAATCGCTAACGTAAAAGCATACGGAAACAACAGATTTATTGTTCTCATATTAAATGAGACACCTTCTATATCGGGCAATGTACTTTTGAAACTAAATCGATCCCCTATCGTTTCCACAGAATCTATCCCAAGAAAATGCCTCAGACAGTAAGCCAAAACAGTAATAAAGATGACAGCCAAAAGAGACCCGGGTATTTTTTTTGAAATTTTATGGGAGAATATAATAATCAATAAACTCAACACCCCTACTCCAAAAGTTATATAATCAATAGTCGAGAAATTATTCAGATACAAAGACCATTTCCCTAAGAAATCAGGAGGAATATTATCGACTTTCAATCCGAAAAAATCCTTTATCTGGGTCGAGAATATAGTCACGGCTATACCACTCATATACCCCACAATAACCGGATAAGGTATATATTTAATCACCACCCCAAGCTTAAGTACTCCCATGAGTATAAGCATTATTCCCGACATTATGGTTGTGATAACCAAGCCATCGAAACCAAACTGCTCTATAATATTGTAAACAACAACAATAAATGCTCCGGTAGGGCCTCCGATCTGTACAGTACTACCTCCCAATGCAGAAATCACAAACCCTGCAATAATAGCCGTATAAAGCCCCTTTTCGGGACTAACCCCTGAAGCAATACCAAAAGCTATTGCCAAAGGCAAAGCAACTATCCCCACTATAAGCCCGGCCATGACATCTGCCATGAACTTATCTTTATTATAGCCTTTAAGAGAATCGAGTATCTGCGGCCTGAATGTTTTGAATCTATCCGAAACCATTGTTTTGAGTAGGTTATTTTTTAAGGTCAGCAAAGGTATAAAATGATTTGCTGTTTAACGAAGTTATTCTCAGTATTAAATAGAAGGAAAGTTTATTTCCGCAAAATCGGACTAAGCTTAATCAATAATATTTATCTTTATCGAAGAAGATATACTTAACCTGTATCTGGCCGGATACACCATATTTTAAATATTATGCAAAAAAATTTCATCCTCTTCCTGTTACTACTTTCGGTAAACCTCACCGGATTTTCCCAGAATTATGAATTAAAGAAAGACATTTCTTATATATCGGAGACCGAAAAAGATCCCTATAAGAAAGATCGTTGTAAACTCGACATCTATTATCCTACTGACAAAAAAGACTATCCAACCATCGTATGGTTTCATGGAGGTGGACTGGAAGGAGGAGGAAAGGATATTCCTCAGGAACTGAAAGACAAAGGAATGGCTGTTATCGCCGTCAACTACCGGCTAAGCCCAAAAGCAACCAATCCGTCATATATCAATGATGCAGCCGAATCAATAGCATGGGTATTCCGTAATATAGAATCATTTGGAGGAAATCCTCAAAAAATTTATGTATCCGGACATTCTGCGGGAGGATACCTTGCTCTGATGGTCGGGCTTGACAAATCTTATCTGAATAAATACGGAATTGATGCAGACCGCATAAAAGGGTTTATACCCATCAGCGGACAAACCAATACCCACTTCACTATAAAAAAAGAACGGGGCTTACCTTACGACATTCCATATATAGATGAATATGCACCTATCAGCCATGCACGGAAAGAAGCATCTCCAATTCTGCTTATTACAGGTGATAAAAATCTTGAGATGACAGCCCGTTATGAAGAGAATGCACATTTATATGCCATACTGAAAGCAGTAGGGCATAAAGATGTTACTCTATACGAACTCGAAGGGTTTGACCATGGAGCAGTGTATGCCCCGGGCTGCTATCTGGCCATCGACTGGATCAGAAAACATGAGAAGCAATAAAGTTTCAGAAACAGAAGAAACAGGGTAACGTTTGTCACCTTTGTCACCTTTTAAGCACAGAAAGGCATAGAGGTAATGTCTTATTCCCCATTTTTATTGCTATTTTTGTCCCCCGAACAAAATGATTTTTACACATTCTTTTTTATTGATGTTTGTATATAAGACTATTATATATGCTATGCTTGCATTAAGCATATTCGCATGTAAAAAAAAGGACAAAGAAGCAGAAAAAACCGAAGAAAGTATACCGAAGGTGTACACTCGGTTTCGAGGTGATTATAAAACCTTCAATGATATGCCCGAAAAGCATTTGTCGGCAGCAATGGCTAAAGGTATCACCCCGATGATAAACAGGGAAGATACAGCCAAACATGTAAAAGACATGGTGAGGTTACCGATGGAGCTGAATCTGTATAAAATAGACAAGCTGACTCATTCCGTGCCTTATCTGGTTCCCGATGCGTCGGCTCTGCTTATTCAGATCTGCGCCAATTTCAGGGATTCTCTTAAGTCCAAAAAGCTGCCTTATTACAAACCTATCATAACCAGCATCACCCGCACGCAGGAAGATGTTACTGGATTGACCAAACGGAACCGTAATGCAAGCGACAATTCGGCTCACACTTACGGAACAACATTTGACATCTCGTGGAAACGTTTTCAGAAAATAGGAGTAAGCGGAACCAACGATGTCAGCGTAGATAAATTGAAGTTAATATTAGCTCAGGTATTACACGACCTTAGAGAAAGAGATAAATGCTACATAGTACATGAGCGCAAGCAGGCCTGTTTTCATATAACAGTACGATAAGGCTTGCTTTCAGATAAACCATTTTGGGATGAATCGCTATTTTATATATCTGGCATATAATGGAGCAAATTATTGCGGATGGCAGACCCAACCGAACGGGCTGGCCGTACAGGAATCAATAGAAAAAGCTCTGTCGACACTACTTAGAACTACTACTCCGATTGTAGGAGCAGGACGCACCGACGCCGGAGTACATTCGCGACGGATGGTAGCCCACTTCGACGGAAATGTAGAAGACACGGAAGTACTCAAAGACAAAATGAACCGGATACTTGCCAATGATATTGTGATATATGATATTGTTCCGGTGACCAGTGACGCACACGCCCGTTTTGATGCCACATCCAGATTGTATCGCTATTATGTGACCACTCGCAAAGATCCGTTTATGCATCCATTCAAATATAAGGTACATGGCAACATGGATATCGACAGGATGAACCGATGCGCCAAGGTACTTTTCGAATATGAGGATTTTACCAGCTTCAGTAAACTGCATACAGACGTTAAAACGAATAACTGTACCATTATGCAGGCAGAATGGATACGGCAGGATGACGACTATGTATTTACGATCAAGGCAAACCGATTTCTCCGAAACATGGTACGTGCCATTGTCGGCACCTTAATTGAGGCAGGGCGAGGCAAACTGGACGAACAGGGAATGCGGCGCATTATAGAATTGAAAGACCGGGGCGCAGCCGGATTATCAGTTCCTGCGCAAGCCTTATTTTTGGATGAGATAGAATATCCTTCACACTTATTTTTGAATAAAGATCACAAACCGTTTTATTATAACAGGCAAGACCTGTTGTAACATAAAAATACACCTTTAAAATACAATCTTCTGATTATGTGGTTAGCTTTAGCCTTTGTTTCGGCTTTTTTCTTAGGATGTTATGATATAAACAAAAAGATGTCGGTGCACAACAATGCGGTCATTCCCGTATTGTTTCTCAACACTCTTTTCTGTACGCTGCTGTTATCGCCGCTTTTTTTGATTTCCCGTTTTTCAGAAGCAACCTTAAGCGACACAATATATTATGTACCGACGGTCACGCTGGAAGCACACGCATACATTATCCTGAAATCCATCATTGTACTTTCATCGTGGATATTCGGATATTTCGCCACCAAACATCTTCCGCTTACCATAACAGGCCCTATTAATGCAACCCGCCCTGTAATGACACTTGTAGGAGCTCTTCTTATATTCGGAGAACGTCTCAACCTGTATCAATGGATCGGAGTTTTGCTCACTATCGTTTCGTTTTTTCTACTCTCGGCTACAGGAAAGAAAGAAGGTATAAATTTCCGGCAAAACAAATGGATTCTGTTTATCTTCATTGCCGCTGTTCTTGGAGCAATCAGCGGATTATATGATAAATACCTCATGCAGAAGTTCAGTTCCACAGCTGTTCAGTTTTGGTATAACCTGTATCAATGCATCATGATGTTTGTTGTGCTTATCATTCTATGGTATCCAAAGAGGGAAAAATCAACTCCGTTTTCATGGAAATGGAGCATACTATTGGTCTCCCTTTTTCTGACAATAGCAGACTTTGTATATTTCTATGCTTTGGCTGATCCGGATGCTATGATTTCGATTGTGTCTATGGTTCGCCGGGGATCAGTTGTCGTATCATTCATCGGAGGAGTATTGTTCTTCCATGAAAAAAACTTAAAAGGGAAAGCTATCGATTTAGTTTTGATAATAATAGGGATGTTTTTCCTATATTTGGGTACAAAATAGGGGCGTAAGCTCATTATCCATGGAGAGAGCTACTCTCTTATTAATTCAGATCAGATTATTTTAAATATGAAAAAGATACTATCAGCACTATTTATACTTCTTCCTTTGATTAGTACAAAAGCTCAGGACATTGCTGCTCTTGTTGTAACAATGCCCGATAACATGACAATAGGCGTAACAGTGGATCAGAAGAAAGAACTGGCTGTTGCCGAAACCGATTCTATCGAAAAGAAAGTATTTGTAATAAACGCGGTAGGAGATTCGATTGAAAGACTGGCTTATTCGGACGATTATATTTCATTGAAAACTTCCGACGCAGGCACTCTTCAAATCAAACTATTGCCATTAGTAAACAATACCAATATAGTAGGAGTTATCACCACGGTTTGCGGAGATCTTTGCGACAGCCGTATCGATTTTTATACAACATCGTGGCAGCCATTGGATAAATCAACGTTATTTCCGACAATAAACAAAGATTCCTTTCTGAAGAAGGATATTGACCGCAATTCAGTTGATTATGTGAATGCAAGTGCTCCAGTTGATCTGACTCCTGTAACATACAACTTTTCAGAAAAGGACAAAAACATTACAGTTGAATACCAGTTAGAAAATTATCTGGCAGCAGATGACTACAAAGCTATACAACCCTATTTAAACACAGAGCCTAAAATTTTCGAATGGAATAAATTCGCATACAAAGAAAAACAATAAAGTCTCTATCTTTTTAGCTCCATCCGACATTATAGCGAATGCAAGCTATATGTCGGTAAGTCTCTAAATTTGCCCCCTACTACAGTAACTTGTGATATTCGGGATGTCGGTCGATATACGTTTTCGTATATGGGCAAATAGGCAGCACCCTGTATCCGTTTGTTTCGGCAAAGTCCAGAAGAGCTTTGGTCATAGCTCCGGCTATACCCTGCCCTTCGTATTTAGTATTAACTTCGGTATGAGGTACAATCATGACTTTTTCATCAGTCAATTCGTAATCGACCAATCCGATAACTTCCGTATCGAGCTTGGCTTCAATACGGCTATTCGTGACATTATTTACAATCTTATATTCCATAAATTAAGGTCTCTGACCTATTTATTGACTTTGCAAGCATAACAGCAACAGCAGATTATAGCTTCAAAATACATCATTAAATATTTACTATTATTTATAAACAAAACTGACCTCTATTTGGTTTTAAGGTTTTCGGCTTTTTAGAATTAAGGTCTCAGTCCTTTTTATAATATTGCCAGATATCGATATCAGATACTTTTGAGAGATAATTCGGTTATTCACATATCCCTTTTCCAGAATTACATCTTTTGCCGTATCTTTGTTTATGATTAACGAGGTATGTTTACAGTATTTTATCTATTAGATGAGTTCTTTGAACAGTTGGCGTAAATCAATTATCAGTCAATAAAAAGGGAATGAGATTGCCGAAAAAAGTATCATCCGAAAAAGTGAATATAAAAAATGTAACTTTTGTTACCTTTTGGAAAATAATCCCAAACCCAGAGAGGTTTACCCTGACGGCAGTAAAATCCCTTTTAGGGGACAGAGGGATAAAAGCAACGGTGAGAAACGGACAAATTTGGTGTAACTTTTGTCACCTTTTTCATTTAGGCAACTGATAAACAAGGACAAACAAAACTTATAACTTTAATAATAAATAAACAGGTCTGCGACCTTATTTCGATTTGTAATGGGAAAAAATAAGCTGGCTAAGTTTGCCAATATGGAAGAATATCCTCATGTATTTCAATACCCGTTTTCGGTACTACGTGAAAAAGGGTTTGAGATGAAGGGCAAATGGAATGAACAATTCTTTAAAAATGACCACCCCATAGTTCTTGAACTGGGATGCGGCAAAGGAGAATATTCGGTTGGCCTTGCGAAACTATTCCCTGAAAAAAATTTTATAGGCATCGATATAAAAGGTGCACGTATGTGGACAGGTGCAAAACAGTCGTTGGAAGAATCGCTTTCGAATGTCGCTTTCCTGAGAACACATATCGAATTACTTGAGAATTTCTTTGCGCCATCGGAAATTTCGGAAATATGGATAACATTCCCCGATCCTCAAATGACCAAAGTCAATAAACGCATGACATCAACTCGCTTCATGAAACTCTATCGTAAGTTTCTGAAACCCGAAGGAGTCATTCATTTAAAAACTGACAGCAACTTTATGTTTACATATACATCGGCGATGGTCGATGCAAACAAGCTGCCTGTATTATTCCGCAATGATGATTTATACGCATCGGATCTTCAGGATAAAATTCTAGGTATTAAAACCTACTACGAGCAGCAATGGATTGCACGGGGATTAACGATAAAGTATATCAAATTTGAGTGTATCGACAAAGCAGAATGGACTGAACCTGAAATAGAAATAGAACAAGACAGCTATCGTAGTTTTGGGCGTAATAATTCCCAGACACTGAGCAAACAATTATCGAAACAAGACGAATCAACTAAATAATAAAAAAGATGAGCATAAACATATATCCTAAGCTTATATTAGACGCTCTGAAAAATGTGCGTTACCCCGGAACAGGGAAAGATATTATCGAAATGGGATTTGTTTCAGATGATATCCATATTGATGGGAAAAAAGTGAGTTTTTCGTTAGTTTTTGAAAAACCGAATGATCCTTTTATCAAATCTGTGGTAAAAGCATGCGAAACTGCCATACTTACTTTCATCGATCCCGATGTCGAAATCAAGGGAAATATCGAAGTTTTAACAAAAGAATTACCGAAGGCAGAACCTGCAAAATTATTACCGGATGTTAAAAATATCATTGCAATAACATCAGGAAAAGGCGGTGTTGGAAAAAGTACGGTGACTGCAAATCTTGCCGTTGCTTTAGCCATGAAGGGCTATAAAGTGGGGCTGCTTGATGCTGACATCTTCGGACCTTCCATGCCCAAAATGTTTAATGTAGAAGACGATCAGCCCTTTCTGGAAGCGGTAAATGGAAAAGAACTCATTGTTCCTATCGAAAAATACGGGGTTAAGATGCTTTCTATAGGTTTCTTTGTCAAGAAAGAAAGCGCAATAGTCTGGCGTGGAGCAATGGCCGGAAATGCACTGAAACAGCTAATCACCGATGGCAACTGGGGTGAACTCGATTATTTCTTAATAGACTTTCCTCCCGGCACAAGTGATATACACCTGACCCTGGTACAAACATTACCTATAACCGGTGCAGTGGTCGTAAGTACCCCTCAGGAAGTGGCATTAGCCGATGCCCGCAAAGGTATAGACATGTTTACCAATGATAAGGTCAATGTCCCTATTCTAGGTATAGTCGAGAATATGTCGTGGTTTACTCCTGCCGAACTTCCAGATAACAAATACTATATATTCGGTAAAGATGGAGCTAAGAACCTCGCTGAAGAAATGAATATTGAACTGATAGGACAGATACCTTTAGTACAAAGCATACGTGAAGGAGGAGACAATGGAAGCCCTGTTGCTTTAAACGAAAATTCGATTACAGGAGCCGCATTCGGCGTACTAGCTGACAATCTGGTTACTGCTGTTGATAAGAGAAACAAAGAGAAAGCACCAACCACAAAGGTTGATGTCAGTCATAAATAAACAAAAAGCGGCAGGGTATAAAAATCCTACCGCTTTTTATTATTTCTTAACAATCACTTACATCTCTACTACAACAACTGAACCATTAATTTCAATGTAATATTTTATACCACCTTGAATCTTATTTAGTTCTTTTGCGTTCAATTGTTTGAAATTATTCAATCCTGTCTTTTTCATAACCTTAATTATTTATTTGTTTAGTACAAAAAAAGCAAGGTTTTACGACATCGTTTATAATTAAATTGTAATATTTTTCTAATATTTCTCTTGATATATTATTCTATTTAACTACAATAACCGAAAATATATTCTTATATTTATCTTTACTTTAAGAATAAACAATATTTATGGAAAATGTATCATTCAGAGATAAATTATTAACCTGGGTATCAATAGTATTCGTGATACTTATCTTTTTATTTCAGGCAGGAATTATTTATAGTTTGTTCCAGACAAATATGAATCTTCTGACACGTGAGTTGAATTTACTCACAGACGAAGTTTATACTACCAGCCTAGATAAACGTCTTGATGCAGGAAAAAAAGATGTAGAAAATAAGATTAAAATTAAGGTTGATGATGCTCCGGAAGTACCGGATACAATTCAAGGCAAAAATGTTGTCTTTTTTAAGAAAGACAGTCTACCCAAGAACACCGAACAGATATCTCCATCTGCAATATTAAATCTGGCTATTGAAGAATTTATCAGTCAGACTCACCCACTTAATCTTGTAGAAATGAGCGAGGAAGTAGCTTCCGCTCTTAAACGTAATAATATAAATCTACGCTTTTATGTAGAGATCGTGGATCTGTCGGCAAATAAAGTTCTGGAAACAACTCTTCCGGCAACAGCTCATCCGTCGAGTATACTGTCTTCCAAAAATCTGCCGTTAAATATAAAGCAGACTAAAGTCTTACGTATTGTACTTATCGAACCGATGAGTAAAATATATCCCCAAATGGCATGGATGTTAGTATTGTCGCTCCTCCTGTCTTTAGTTTGTATTTACTGTTTATATTTCCAATTGAAAACACTGTCTAAACAACGCAAATTAGCGCACTTAAAAAGCGACTTCTTCTCTGAAGTATCACATGAGTTTAAACGTCCTCTATCTGTTCTAAAACAAGCTGTCAGCTCTTTAGATAACGAAAAGATTATAGGAGACAGAGACCGCAGATCCAAATTACTGAAAATAGCGGATCTGGAAATTACAAAAATGACAGAGAAAACAGAAATGCTATTAAGTTTGGCTATGGACGATGAAGGTATCTTCGAAGTCAATAAAACTGAGTTTGATTTTGTGAAAGTTGTTTATGACCTGGCAGATGAAGCTCTGGACACTACAACCAAACCAATAGATGTAGATGTGGTGAACGAAGTAAAAAATCCGTATATCATAGCTGACCAGTGTCACATAGAACAGGTTGTCTCTAACTTGCTGGGAAATGCCATTAAATATTCGAAAGCTGTAATTGATATACACATAAGAATCTACGAAGAAGGAGCATACACCTGCATAAGTGTAAAAGATAACGGATTGGGAATTGCTGCAGACGATCTTAATGTTATATTCGATAAATATACACGAGTTGCCAAAACGGCCAATATCAAAGGTCATGGAATCGGGCTGAACTATGTTAAAAGAATCATCGAAAAGCACAAAGGAATCATCGATGTTGAGAGTGAAGTAAGCGTAGGCAGCACATTCACTATAAAAATACCTACTAATGGCTAAATATATCCTATAAATACATAACAGAGTATAGGCTGTAAAAGAACTTCTTTATTATCTTTGTTTATATTTTGACAAGCAAACTTTTACAGGCACTTTTTATTATTTATAAAGCAGTATGGCAAATATATTATTAGTAGAAGATGATGAGAACTTAGCATATATGCTCTGTGAAAATCTAGAGATTGAAGGCTTTGAAGTGAAGCACATCAACAAAGGGGCAAAAGCGTTAGCTGAACTCGAAGTGAATCTAGCTGACTTATTATTAATGGACGTTGATCTGGAAGATAATATAAGCGGGTTTGATGTTGCAGAAAGCGTTCGGATGGTTTATCCAACACTACCCATTATATTCACAACCGGGAAAACACACTTCAAAGATGTTGAAAGAGGGCTTAAGCTAAGATATGTCGACTATCAAAAGAAACCTTACGGAACAAAAGAACTTCTGGCACGGATCAATAATCTGCTTAACAGAGTAGTAGAAACAAACGAGAAACGATTTGTATTCTCCGGATTCTCTTTCAATCCCATGGAGCAGATTGTATCAGTGGACGGCAATGAAATCCGGATAGCTAAAACCGAAGCTGCATTCCTTCGCTTATTATGTGAAAATGTCAACACCGTTGTTACTAAAGAAAAGATAGTATGGATATTGTGGAATGAAGAAGATGTTTACCAGAAAGAGCATTCGCTAAACAATCTGGCGCACAAAATACGTAAATATCTGGAAGGAAACCCTTATGTAGACTTAGTTACAATCTCTAAAGTCGGATATAAACTTATAGATAACAAGTAATCCTGAATCCGCCTGATAAATCAGATATCTTATAAAACAAAAAAGCATCCAATAATGGATGCTTTTTTATCTTATAAGACAGATAATTATTCTTCTGTTTTATCTTCGCTTTCAGCTTTAGAAGCCTTAGCTGCTTTAGGAGCCTTCTCTTTAGCTTCTGCTGCAGGAGCAACTTCAGTTGTATCAGCATCAGCTTTCTTTCTAGAACGACGTGTTTTAGGTTTAGCAGCTGCTTTAGAAGTTTCCTTAGCCATATTATCGTTGTAATCAACTAACTCAATAAAGCACATCGCAGCGTTATCACCAAGACGGTTACCTGTTTTAATGATACGAGTATATCCTCCAGGACGATCTGCTACTTTTTGAGAAATGTTTTGGAACAACTCAGTTACGGCAGTTTTACTTTGAAGTTCTTGGAAAACCAAACGTCTTGAATGAGTTGTATCTTCCTTCGATTTTGTGATGATAGGCTCAACAACTTTCTTCAAAGCCTTAGCTTTTGCCACCGTAGTAAAAATACGCTTGTGTAAGATCAAAGAAGCACACATGTTAGACAACATGGCATTTCTGTGCGTATTAGTACGTCCTAAGTGATTAAATTTTTTATTATGTCTCATCGCTTAATTAATCTTTATCTAATTTATATTTGGATATATCTAAACCAAAAGACAGGTTCAAGCTATCCAATAATTCATCAAGTTCAGTAAGAGATTTCTTACCGAAGTTTCTAAATTTAAGAAGATCGTTCTTGTTGAATTGAACAAGTTCACCAAGAGTCTCTACCTCTGCTGATTTCAAACAATTTAGAGCTCTCACCGAAAGGTTCATATCTACTAACTTGCTCTTCAACAATTGACGCATATGAAGTATTTCTTCATCAAATTCTTCGTTTCCATCAGTTTCTGTTTGCTCTAACAAGATCTTCTCATCAGAGAACAACATGAAGTGATGAATCAGAATTTTAGCAGCTTCTTTCAAAGCGTCTTTAGGATGTATAGACCCATCTGTTGATATTTCTATAACCAATTTTTCGTAGTCCGTTTTTTGTTCTACACGATAGTTTTCTATCGCATATTTCACGTTACGAATAGGAGTATAGATAGAATCAATTGCGATAACATTAACATCGTCATTCGGATTACGGTTCTCATCAGCTGGAACATATCCGCGACCTTTGTTAATTGTCAATTCAATCTGAAGGTTTGCACTGGAATCTAAGTGGCATATTACTAAGTCAGGATTCAATACCTCAAATCCGGACAGGTGTTTACCAATATCTCCAGCTTTGAACACTTCGGAACCCGAAATAGTTATACTTACTTTTTCATTCTCGATTTCTTCTACTATTTGTTTGAATCTTACTTTTTTAAGATTCAAGATAATGTTTGTTACATCTTCTATAACCCCCGGTACTGTGGCAAACTCATGCTCAACACCGTCGATTTTGATAGAAGTAATAGCAAAACCTTCAAGCGAAGAAAGGAGAATACGGCGAAGAGCATTACCTACAGTAATACCGTAGCCGGGTTCCAACGGACGAAACTCAAATTTTCCGAAGAAATTGTCCGCCTCCAACATTAATACTTTATCGGGTTTTTGAAATGCTAATATCGCCATGAAATTATTATTTAGAATACAATTCTACGATCAACTGTTCTTTGATGTTTTCGGGAATATCTGCTCTTTCTGGCAAGTGTAAAAATTTACCAGCTTTAGAAGATTGATCCCATTCAACCCAAGGATATTTACTGTGGTTAAATCCTGCTAAAGCGTTATCAATCACTTCCAATGATTTAGATTTCTCACGAACACCTATCACCTGACCTGGTTTCAATGTATAAGAAGGAATATTTACCACCTTACCATCAACCACGATATGACGGTGAGAAACAAGCTGACGAGCAGCAGCTCTTGTAGGAGCGATTCCTAAACGATATACAACATTATCTAATCTTGCTTCAAGGAATTGCAAAAGAACCTCACCGGTAATACCACGTGAGCGAGCAGCTTTTTCGAATAGGTTACGGAATTGTTTTTCCAACACTCCGTAAGTATATTTTGCTTTTTGTTTTTCACGCAACTGAATACCATATTCAGAAGTCTTTTTCTTTCTACCGTTACCATGTTGTCCGGGAGGATAGTTCTTCTTAGAAAGAACTTTATCCGGTCCGAATATAGGCTCACCGAATTTACGGGCTATTTTTGATTTTGGTCCAGTATATCTTGCCATTTTTTTTAAATTAATACATTAAAAAGAAGCGAGAATTGTGCAGCCGCGATTACAGAGAGGGTGTTTTGCAATCAATCACAACTCAAGTTTCAAACTTTAAAATTGGGATTAAACTCTTCTGTGTTTTGGAGGACGACATCCATTATGAGGAAGTGGAGTAACATCAACGATTTCTGTTACCTCAATTCCGGCACCATGTATTGTACGGATTGCAGACTCACGCCCATTACCCGGACCTTTTACAAACACTTTTACTTTTCTAAGACCAAGATCGTATGCAACTTTTGCACAGTCCGATGCTGCCATCTGAGCTGCATAAGGGGTGTTCTTTTTAGAACTTCTGAAACCCATTTTACCTGCAGATGACCAGCTGATCACTTGTCCTTCGCTATTTGTAATAGAGATAATAATATTGTTAAATGAAGAATGCACATGAGCTTGTCCGACTGCATCAACTTTAACGACTCTCTTTTTCGCTGCGACTGTTTTTTTTGCCATATCAAACTATTATTTTGTAGCTTTTTTCTTATTTGCAACAGTTTTCTTTCTACCCTTACGTGTACGGGCATTATTTTTAGTACTTTGTCCTCTCAGAGGCAAGCCATTACGATGACGAATTCCACGGTAACAACCGATATCCATTAAGCGTTTGATATTCAACTGAACTTCTGATCTCAAATCCCCTTCTACTTTATATTTAGTAGAAATAATTTCACGGATAGTACCCGCTTGATCATCAGTCCAATCTTTTACTTTAAGATCTCTATCAATACCTGCTTCTGCCAAGATAGCATTAGAAGCACTTCGTCCGATACCATATATATATGTCAAGGCAATTTCGCCTCTTTTATTTTGCGGTAAATCGACACCAACTATTCTTATAGCCATATACTAGATTATATTTTGCAAAATTAATAAAATTATCCCTGACGTTGTTTGTACTTAGGATTTTTTTTGTTGATTACATATAAGCGTCCTTTTCTTCTGACGATTTTACAATCATCTGTACGCTTTTTCAATGATGCTCTTACTTTCATATCTTGTTTTTTTATTTATATCTGAAAGAGATCCGACCTTTAGTCAAATCATAAGGAGACATTTCCACACGTACTTTATCTCCGGGAAGAATCTTGATATAGTGCATACGCATCTTTCCCGAGATATGAGCAGTGATCTCATGCCCGTTTTCTAATTCTACACGAAACATTGCGTTTGACAATGCTTCTACAATTACGCCATCTTGTTCTATTGCAGCTTGTTTAGCCATAAATTATTTTTTAGATTCCGTTGTTTCCTAATACAGCCTCGACAAATTCAAATGTCGATAGAATATCTGCTTTACCTTCACGGATTGCAACTGTATGCTCAAAGTGTGCCGACATTTTACGATCTTTAGTTCGTACAGTCCAACCATCACTCTCGAACACGACATTCTTACTTCCTTGATTAATCATGGGTTCTATCGCAATACACATTCCTCTTTTTAACTGAGGACCTGTACCTCTTCTTCCATAATTAGGAACTTCAGGTGACTCGTGCATTTTACGACCGATACCGTGACCGACTAATTCTCGGACAACAGAAAAGCCCTTTTTTTCGCAATACATCTGAACAGCCTCACCAATGTCTCCGATACGGTTACCTTCTACGGCTTTAGCTATTCCTTCGTATAAAGATTCTTTTGTTGTTCTCAGAAGTTTTTTTACGTCTTCCGCAACTTCACCTACACAAAAAGTATAGGCTGAGTCTCCGCAGAATCCGTTTTTTTCGGTTCCGCAATCAACGGATATAATATCACCATTCTTCAATATATATTCCGAAGGAAATCCGTGAACCACATTCTCATTAACCGAAATACACAATGAATAAGGAAATCCATTATATCCGAGAAATGAAGGGATAGCCCCATGGCTGCGAATAAACTCTTCTGCAATATTATTGAGATGCAGTGTAGTAACCCCCGGTTTGATGTGCTTGGCAACTTCACCAAGAGTCATGCCAACCAAACGGTTACTTTCACGCATCAATTCTATTTCTTCGTCTGTCTTTAGAAAAATCATTATCTATTTTAAACTTAATATGCTGCAATTGATCCAGTGCGACCCTTGATTCTTCCGGATTTCAACAATCCATCATAGTGACGCATCAACAAGTGGCTCTCAATTTGCTGCAAAGTATCCAGTACTACCCCGACAAGGATAAGCAATGATGTTCCTCCAAAGAAATGAGAGAACTCACGGCTAATTCCGACCAGACTAGCAAAAGCAGGAAGGATTGCAACCAATGCAAGGAATAATGATCCGGGCAAGGTTATACGAGACATAACGTCATCTATATAATCAGCTGTTTTTTTCCCGGGTTTGATACCAGGAATGAAACCATTATTTCTCTTCAATTCATCAGCCATTTGCACCGGGTTAATTGTAATTGCTGTGTAAAACCATGTAAATAAAATAATCAACAAAGCAAATATTGTACAATATAACCAACTTGTATTATCAGTCATAGAACGCATAAACCATCCTGCCTGATCCGCAGTAGTAAATCCTGCAATAGCCACCGGAATAAACATTATTGCCTGAGCAAAGATAATAGGCATCACATTTGCAGCATTCACCTTTAGAGGAATGTACTGGCGAGCTCCACCATATTGTTTATTACCAACTATACGTTTTGCATATTGTACCGGAATCTTACGAGTACCTTGTACCAATAAGATAGCTATACCTATAACAAACAGCAAGAATACTATTTCGAGCAGGAATACTATCAAACCTCCGGCCTGATCGCTCAAACGAGACATGAACTCGTTCACTAGAGCATGAGGCAGACGGGCAATAATACCTACAAGAATGATAAATGATACACCATTACCAATACCTTTATCCGTAATACGCTCTCCTAACCATAGAACAAACATACTACCTCCGGCCAATATTATTGTTGAAGGTATATAGAATGACCATAGCCCACCGGGAGCAGCACTACCCAAAGCACCCATCAAATAGGCAGGACCTTGGAATAACAATATAGCTACTGTCAGATAACGGGTATATTGATTTAGTTTATTACGTCCACTTTCTCCTTCTTTCTGCAATTTCTGGAAATATGGTAATGCAATACCTAACAGCTGGATAACAATCGAAGCCGAAATGTAAGGCATAATTCCCAGTGCAAAAATAGAAGCATTTGCAAAGGCACCTCCTGAGAACATATCCAATAGTCCTACCAGCCCTCCTGATGCAGTATGCTTCAAAGCATCCAAATCAGCAGGATTTACTCCGGGAAGCACAACATGTGCCCCGAAGCGGTAGATAACTACGAAAAAGAAAGTAGTGAGAATCCGTTTGCGCAGATCCTCAATCTTCCATATATTTTCAATTGTCTTTACAAATCCCATCTTAGTCTAGTTTTGTTGCGGTTCCACCTGCAGCCTGAATAGCTGCTTCTGCTGACTTAGAAAAAGCATGAGCAACTACTTCCAATTTAGAAGTAACAGCACCATTACCTAATATTTTAACTAAGTGCTTAGACGAAACAAAACCAGCGTCGATCAAAGCCTGAACATCAATCTTTGTTAGGTTTTTAGCATCAGCCAAAGCCTGAAGAGTGCTTAGGTTGATTGGCTTATATTCCACACGGTTGATGCTCTTGAAGCCATACTTAGGAAGACGACGTTGAATAGGCATCTGACCTCCTTCAAATCCGATCTTCTTAGAATAGCCTGATCTTGACTTAGCTCCTTTATGACCTCTAGTTGAAGTACCACCCAAACCAGAACCTGTACCACGACCAATTCTTTTTCTTGTTTTAGTAGCCCCTTCAGCGGGTCTCAAATTAGATAAATTCATATTCTTAGATTTTTATCTTTTACAGATTATTACTCTACTATAGAAACTAAGTGATGAACTTTAGCAACCATACCTCTTATAGCAAGATTGTCTGGATGTTCAACTACTCTGTTCAACTTTTTCAAACCTAAAGCATCCAAAGTTTTCTTTTGATCTTTAGGGCAGTTGATTCTGCTTCTAACTTGTTTAATTTTAATTGTTGCCATAATTGTAATCTCCTTGCGAATTAGCCTTTAAAAACTTTTTCCATTGATACACCTCTGTTTTGAGCAACAGTATAAGCATCTCTTAACTCACCTAAAGCCTCGATAGTAGCCTTCACTAAGTTGTGAGGGTTAGACGAACCTTTAGACTTTGCAAGTACGTCAGTTACACCAACACTTTCAAGTACGGCACGCATCGCACCTCCTGCTTTAACCCCTGTACCGGGAGCAGCTGGTTTGATAAATACTTCCGAACCTCCAAATTTAGCAATCTGCTCATGAGGTACAGTACCTTTCAATACCGGAACTTTGATTAAGTTTTTCTTTGCAGCTTCAACTCCTTTAGCAATGGCTGTCGTTACTTCTCCGGCTTTACCTAAGCCCCAGCCAACAATGCCATCTTCGTTTCCTACAACTACGATAGCAGCGAAACTGAATGTACGACCACCTTTTGTTACTTTAGTAACACGATTGATAGCCACCAATCTGTCTTTCAATTCAATATCGTTGGTCGATTTTACTTTATTATTAACTCCTGCCATTTCTATTAAAATTTAAGACCACCATTACGGGCAGCGTCTGCTAATTCTTTAATTCTACCGTGATATAGATAACCGTTACGGTCAAATACTACAGTTGTAACACCAGCTTCCTGTGCTGCTTTAGCCACCAATTCACCAACTTTAGCTGCAATCTCTTTTTTAGGAGCTTTTTCTCCTAATTTAAGAGAAGAGGCAGATGCAAGAGTTTTTCCGGCCAAATCGTCAATTACTTGAGCGTATATCTGCTTGTTACTTCTGAATACGGTCAAACGAGGACGCTCTGCAGTACCACTTACATGGCTGCGAACTCCTAATTTTATCTTATTTCTTCTATCTGTCTTCGATGTCATGATTATTACAGTTTATGTAAATTATTTACCTGCTGATTTACCTGACTTACGACGTATCACTTCACCTACAAAACGGATACCTTTACCTTTGTAAGGCTCAGGTTTACGGAATGAACGGATTTTAGCACATACAAGCCCGATAAGTTCTTTATCGCAAGATTCTAAAATGATCAAAGGGTTTTTGTTTCTTTCAGACTTAGTCTCAATTTTGATTTCAACCGGCAGCAACATGTGAATGTTGTGAGTAAAACCAACCGAAAGGTCTAGTTGTTGACCTGCATTAGAAGCACGGTAACCTACACCTACTAATTCCAATTCTTTACGGTATCCTTCAGAAACCCCGATAACCATATTATTGATTAACGCTCTGTAAAGACCATGCAACGCACGATGTTCTTTCTCATCACTCGGACGTGTAACTGTTACAACTCCTCCATCAACATTTATTTTGATGTCAGCATTTACACTCTGAGTTAATTGACCTTTAGGACCTTTTACAGTCACTAAATTATCATTATCCACAGTTACGGTTACTCCCGCAGGGATAGTTATAGGTAATTTTCCAATTCTTGACATAGTATACCTCCCTCTTAATTAATAAACGTAACATAAAATTTCTCCACCGACTTTAAGGTCGCGAGCTTCTTTGTCAGTCATAACACCTTTAGAGGTAGACAATACAGCAACACCAAGACCATTAAGTACTCTTGGCATTTCTTTGTATCCTGTATACTTACGAAGACCTGGAGTTGAAATACGAATTAACTTCTTAATTGCATTCACTTTGTTAACCGGGTCATACTTCAAAGCTATTTTGATTGAGCCTTGAGGACCTTCTTCTACAAACTTATAGTTAAGAATGTAGCCTTTTTCAAAAAGAATCTTTGTGATTTCTTTTTTCAAATTTGACGCTGGTATCTCTACCACTCTGTGTTTAGCCATGATCGCATTACGAACACGCGTCAAATAATCTGCTATTGGATCTGTCATTATTAAATTGATTTAAATTAATCCCGGCTTCCGGGACAATATTTAATTCTAAAAAAAATTCTAATAGATTACCAGCTTGCTTTTTTTACTCCTGGTATTAAGCCTTTAGAAGCCATTTCTCTGAACTGAATACGAGAAATTCCAAATTGGCGGATATAGCCTTTTGGACGTCCTGTCATACTACATCTGTTGTGTAGACGGATAGGTGTCGAATTCTTTGGCAGAGCCTGAAGACCTTCATAATCTCCTTCAGCTTTCAGCTGTGCACGCTTAGCTGCATATTTAGCAACAAGTTTTGCACGCTTCACTTCGCGGGCTTTCATTGATTCTTTTGCCATCTTATATCAATCTTTTTTTGCGTTCTTAAATGGTAGTCCAAACTCTTTCAAAAGAGCATAACCTTCTTCATCTGTTTTCGCAGAAGTTACAAAGGTAATATTCATTCCCAGAATTTTATTGATTGAATCAATATTAATTTCAGGGAAAATGATTTGCTCCTGGATACCTAGTGTATAATTACCACGGCCATCAAGCTTGCTTTCGATACCTTTGAAGTCACGTATACGAGGAAGAGCAACTTTCACAAGTCTTTCCAAGAACTCATACATGCGATCGTGGCGTAATGTAACCATTACCCCGATTGGCATTTTCTTACGCAATTTGAAGTTAGAAATATCTTTCTTCGAAACAGTTGCTACAGCCTTTTGACCGGTAATAGTAGCCATTTCGTTAAGAGCCGTTTCTATAATTTTTTTGTCGGCAACAGCTATACCCAGACCTTGATTGATCACAATCTTTTTAAGAACAGGCACCTGCATTGGCGACTTATAACCGAATTCTTTCATCAAAGAAGAAACAATACGGTCTTTATATTCTGACTTAAGAGTTGTTGTATTGCTCATTATTTAATTACCTCCCCTGATTTTTTAGAAATACGTACTATTTTTCCTTCTACAACTTTACGACCAACGCGAGTTGGTTTTCCTGTTTTAGGGTCTACGACATTCAAGTTAGAAATATGTATAGGAGCTTCTACTTGTTCTCTACCTCCTTGAGGATTTTTCGCATTAGGCTTAGCATGTTTCGTTACCATGTTCAGACCTTCTACGATAGCACGTTGTTTGTCAACTAAGACTTTAACAACACGACCAGTCTTACCTTTGTCTGTTCCGGTATTTACGAAAACGATATCGCCTTTCTTTATATGTAACTTACTCATTACCGTTTCTGGATTAATTTTGATTAAAGTACCTCTGGTGCTAATGAAACGATCTTCATGTTTGTAGCACGAAGTTCACGAGCAACCGGTCCGAAGATACGGCTACCTCTGATTTCTCCGGCTGCATTCAATAACACACATGCATTATCGTCGAAACGGATATATGATCCGTCAGCTCTACGTACTTCTTTTTTAGTACGAACAACTATAGCTTTAGTTACAGCACCTTTCTTAATATCACTTGAAGGGATCACATTTTTGATAGCAACTACTATCACATCACCAACTGATGCATAGCGACGTCTTGTGCCTCCCAATACGCGGATACAAAGAGCTTCTCTTGCTCCGCTGTTATCTGTTACAGCTAACCTAGATTCTTGTTGTATCATAATTATTTAGCCCTTTCAATTATTTCGATTAATCTCCATCTTTTTAGCTTACTCAAAGGACGAGTCTCCATGATACGAACTGTATCGCCGATATTGCACTCGTTTTTTTCGTCGTGAGCATGATATTTCTTCGTTTTATTAACGAACTTTCCGTAAATAGGGTGTTTTTCTTTCCATTTTACAGCAACAGTAATGGTTTTTTCCATCTTATTACTGAAAACGACCCCGATTCTTTCTTTTCTTAAATTTCTAGTTTCCATCAGCTCTTATTACTTGTTATTTAGTTCTCTTTGGCGCAATACTGTCAAAATGCGAGCGACATCACGACGCTTTACTTTGATCTGAGCAGGATTATCCAATGGAGTCACACTGTGGTTTAAAACTAATTGATCTAGTGCCGCTTTTTCGGTCACTAATTTGTCTGCTAAATCCTTATCGGACAATTCTCTTACTTCTGCAATATTCATCGTGCTTAAGAATTTTGAGTTAAATCATAATCTCTACGTACTACGAATTTTGTAGTTACGGGTAGTTTTTGAGCAGCTAAGCGCAATGCTTCTTTTGCCACCTCAAAAGACACACCTTCGATTTCGAATAGCATTCTTCCGGGAGTAACAGGAGCCACAAATCCTTCTGGCGAACCTTTACCTTTACCCATACGCACTTCGGCAGGCTTCTTAGTAATAGGCTTATCAGGGAAGATACGTACCCATACTTGTCCTTGACGTTGCATGTAACGAGTTACAGCAATACGAGCCGCTTCGATCTGACGTCCGGTAATCCATTTAGAATCAAGAGTCTTGATTCCGAATGAACCGAAAGCCAATTGGTTGCCACGTTGAGCATTACCCTTCATGCGACCTTTTTGCTGTCTTCTAAACTTAGTTTTTTTCGGTTGTAACATCTTTTTTCAAATGTTTAATTCTTATTTTCTCTTACCTTTCTTGAAACCTCTTCCTGAATCCGAAGATCTGCGATTATCGCCACCTCTGTTTTGAGAAGCGTTATCTTTAGATGCTACGAATGAAGGAGCAAGGTCTTTCTTACCGTAAACTTCTCCACGGCAAATCCATACTTTGATACCGAGCAAACCTACTTTTGTCAAAGCTTCAGCGTGTGCATAATCAATATCTGCACGGAATGTATGTAGAGGTGTACGTCCTTCTTTGTACATTTCGGAACGAGCCATTTCAGCACCGTTCAAACGTCCAGAGATTTGGATTTTGATACCTTCTGCACCCATTCTCATTGTTGAAGCAATAGCCATTTTTACTGCACGGCGGTAAGCGATCTTACCTTCAAGCTGACGTGCAATATTGTTAGCTACGATAACCGCATCTAACTCTGGCTTTTTGATTTCAAATATATTGATCTGAATATCTTTATCTGTAATTTTCTTTAGCTCTTCTTTCAGCTTATCTACTTCTTGACCGCCTTTACCGATAATGATTCCGGGGCGTGCAGTACATACTGTAATAGTTACAAGCTTCAGAGTTCTTTCGATCACTATGCGAGATACACTAGCTTTTGCCAGGCGGGCATTTAAGTATTTACGGATTTTGCTGTCTTCTAAAAGAGTATCACCGTAATTTTTACCGCCATACCAGTTTGAATCCCATCCTCTAATGATACCTAAACGATTTGCTATCGGATTGATTTTTTGTCCCATCTGGCTAAATTAATTTTGTTTTTTATTAATAAGTGCATCTACTTCGATAGTCACATGATTCGAACGTTTACGAATTCTGTAACCTCTACCTTGTGGAGCAGGACGAAGTCTTTTTAACATCGCTCCTCCATCTACATAAATCGAAGACACATACAGTTCTCCACTCTCGGCTTTACGTTCATTTTTAGCTTCCCAGTTTGCAATAGCAGAACGCAAAAGTTTTTCAACTCTTGCAGATGCTTCTTTATTTGAGAATTTCAAAACGCCAAGAGCTCTAAACGCTTCCATACCTCTTACCATATCGGCAACTAAACGCATTTTGCGAGGCGAAGTAGGAACGTTATTCAACTTAGCTAAAGAAACCGCTTGTTTAGCTTCTTTTCTAGCATCAGCTGCTATTCTTTTTCTCTTACCCATTTTATATTAATGTTTCTTTTTTTGAATAAATTTTGGCTTTGCTCAGATTACCTTTTCTTGTTACCTCCGTGTCCACGGAAAGTACGAGTTAAAGCGAATTCACCTAATTTGTGACCTACCATATTTTCTGTTACATATACAGGTATAAATTTATTACCGTTATGAACAGCGATGGTGTGACCTACAAAGTCAGGAGAAATCATCGAAGCTCTTGCCCATGTTTTAACTACAGCTTTTTTGCCTGACTCATTCATAGTCAAAACTTTTTTCTCAAGCTTAACATTAATATACGGGCCTTTTTTTAACGAACGACTCATAATTTTCTTTTAATTAATCAGGTTACTTCTTTCTTCTTTCAATAATGTACTTAGAAGAATGTTTCTTAGGAGCTCTTGTTTTAAGACCCTTAGTATACAATCCATTACGTGATCTAGGATGTCCTCCCGAAGCACGACCTTCTCCACCACCCATTGGGTGATCAACAGGGTTCATTACTACCGCACGAGTACGTGGACGACGACCAAGCCATCTAGAGCGTCCTGCTTTACCTGATCTTTCAAGTGCATGATCTGAATTACCAACACTTCCTACTGTAGCTTTACAAGCTAATAGTACTTTACGTGTTTCACCCGAAGGCATTTTCAGGATAGCATAGATACCTTCACGAGAAGTTAACTGCGCATAAGCTCCTGCCGAACGAGCCATTTTAGCTCCTTGTCCCGGGCGTAATTCGATATTATGAACAACTGTACCGATAGGAATATTTGCCAAAGGCAATGCATTTCCTATCTCAGGTGCTGCTTCTGCACCTGACATCACTGTCTGACCTACTTCCAAGCCTGTTGGGGCAATGATATAGGCTTTAGCTCCGTCTACGTAATAAAGCAATGCGATACGAGCCGAACGGTTCGGATCGTATTCGATTGATTTAACAGTAGCAGGAACTCCGTCTTTTGTTCTCTTGAAGTCTATGATTCTCAGCTTTCTTTTGTGACCTCCACCAACGTTACGCACGGTCATTTTACCAGTATTGTTGCGGCCACCTGAAGCACTCTTACCGACTACAAGAGATTTCTCTGGCACACTAGCAGTGATTTCCTCAAATGTACCAATAACTTTGTGTCTTTGCCCCGGTGTTGTGGGCTTTAATTTACGTACTGCCATTTTTGTATTTAGATATTACTAAAAAAGTCTATAACTTCACCTTCTTTCAAGGTAATGATTGCTTTCTTGTAAGCAGAAGTTTTGCCATTAACAGCACCTGCTTTAGTAAAACGGCTTTTGCGTTTTCCAGGATAGTTGATGGTATTTACACTTTCTACTTTTACTCCGTAAACTTGTTCTATAGCTGCTTTGATTTGAGCTTTGTTAGCATCTGGAGTCACACGAAAACCATAGCGGTTAGGAAATTTTTCCGAGATCGCTGTTTGTTTTTCTGTCAATATAGGTTTAATCAAAATTCCCATTTTTACCTCCTTATGCTTTTAAAAGTTTATCAATTACCGCAACTGAAGATTCCGCCAACACAAGACTTGAGCAATTCAAGATTGTATAAGCGTTTATATCAGAAGCAGTTACAACTTTAACTCGTTCTAAATTACGAGCCGACAAATATACGTTTTTATTTTGATCAGGCAAAACCAAAACTACCTTTTTATCAGCAACTTGCAAATTTTTAGCTAATGCCACAAAATCTTTAGTTTTTGGAGCTTCGAAGTTAAAGTCTTCAACTACTAAGATCTGATTGTCTTTCGCTTTGTAAGACAATGCTGATTTACGAGCAAGAACTTTCACTTTTTTATTCAATTTAAAGCTGTAGTCTCTTGGTTTAGGACCAAATACACGAGCACCACCAACCAATACTGGAGAGTTGATATCACCACGACGGGCTCCACCACCACCTTTTTGTTTGATTAGTTTACGTGTACTACCAGACATCTCACTTCTTTCTTTAGACTTGTGAGTACCTTGGCGTTGGTTTGCCAGATACTGTTTTACGTCTAACCAAAGAACGTGGTCGTTAGGCTCGATTCCATAGATCGCATCGTCTAACGATACTTTCTTTCCGGTATCTTTACCGCTTATATTTAATACACTAAGTTCCATTATTTTTCAATTAATACGATTGAACCTTTGCTTCCCGGAACAGAACCTTTTACTAGCAAAAGATTGTGCTCAGCGATCACTTTAATTACTTGTAGATTTTGTACAGTAACACGTACATTACCCATTTGTCCACCCATTCTTGTTCCTTTGAACACCTTAGCAGGGTAAGAACAAGCACCGATAGAACCCGGAGCACGCAAACGGTTATGTTGTCCGAGAGTAGCCTGTCCAACCCCACCGAAACCGTGACGTTTAACAACACCTTGGAAACCTTTACCCTTTGATGTTCCGATAACATCGATAAATCCGTTTTCATCAAACAGATCCACCTTCAATTCATCGCCTGGTTTGCAACCTTCAAATCCTTTGAACTCAGCCAAGTGTCTCTTAGGTGCTACTCCTGCTTTTTTGAAATGACCGGCAAGAGGCTTAGTTGTATGTTTGTCTTTTGCATCAACAAAACCCAACTGAACAGCTTCATAACCATCTGTTTCTGCAGTTTTAACTTGAGTAACAACACAAGGACCCACTTCGATAACAGTGCATGGAACATTTTTTCCCTCGGCACTGAAAACGGATGTCATTCCGATTTTTTTTCCTAATAATCCTGGCATTTCTTTAATTAATTTACTGATTTATCAAACTTTAATTTCTACTTCTACCCCACTTGGCAATTCAAGTTTCATCAAAGCATCCACAGTTTTAGCTGTTGAGCTATAGATGTCGATCAATCTTTTATAAGAAGATAGTTCGAATTGCTCACGAGACTTTTTGTTTACGAAAGTCGAACGGTTCACAGTGAAGATACGTTTGTGCGTTGGTAACGGAATTGGTCCGCTCACCACAGCTCCTGTAGCTTTAACTGTTTTCACGATTTTTTCAGCAGATTTGTCTACCAAGTTGTAATCGTAAGATTTCAGTTTGATTCTAATTTTTTGACTCATATGGTCTTTTAATTAATAAATTGATTTTAAATATATAATGATGCAAACTGCGATTAAGAGTCATTTACTAATCACAGCCTGCATACATTTTCTTTTTATTTGATAAGATCTACACGACCTTGACATTCAGTCAATACTTGTTTCGCAATAGAAGAAGATACTTCTTCGTAATGAGAGAAAGTCATCGCTGAAGTTGCACGTCCTGAAGTGATCGTTCTTAAAGAAGTCACATAACCGAACATCTCAGCCAATGGAACTTTAGCTTTCACGATACGAGCTCCTGAACGGCTTGATTCCATACCTTCAACTTGTCCACGACGTTTGTTCAAGTCAGAAATCACATCACCCATACTTTCCTCAGGTGTTACAACCTCAAGTTTCATGATTGGCTCAAGAAGAACGGGAGATGCTTTTTCGGAAGCACTCTTAAATGCAAAGCGAGCACAAAGTTCGAAAGACAACTGGTCTGAATCGACCGGGTGGAAAGAACCATCCACAAGAGTTACTTTCAGTTTATCCAAAGCAAAGCCGGCAAGCACACCATTCTTCATTGAAGAAAGGAATCCTTTCTGAACCGAAGGAATAAATTCTTTTGGTATATTACCACCTTTTACTTCATCAATAAATTGAAGATCTCCTTCGAAACCAGCATCAGCAGGACCTACCTTCACGATAATATCAGCAAACTTACCACGACCTCCTGATTGTTTCTTATAAACTTCGCGAAGCTCTACTGTATTAGTAATCGCTTCTTTATAAGACACCTGTGGACGACCTTGGTTACATTCTACCTTAAACTCACGTTTCAAACGGTCGATAATGATTTCCAAGTGAAGCTCACCCATACCTTCGATGATAGTTTGACCTGAGTCTTCATCGGTATGTACACGGAATGTTGGATCTTCTTCTGCAAGTTTAGCCAAACCGTTAGAAAGTTTATCGATATCTTTTTGAGTCTTAGGTTCAATAGAAATTCCGATCACAGGATCAGGGAAGTCCATTGACTCAAGTACGATAGGATTATTTTCATCGCAAAGAGTATCTCCTGTACGAATATCTTTGAAACCAACACCCGCACCTATATCTCCTGTAGAGATAACATCTTTAGGGTTTTGTTTATTTGA
Organism: Indolivaga capnocytophagoides DSM 22835; assembly: GCF_000426485.1. Lineage (GTDB taxonomy): Bacteria > Bacteroidota > Bacteroidia > Bacteroidales > Dysgonomonadaceae > Dysgonomonas_A > Dysgonomonas_A capnocytophagoides. The sequence continues at coordinate 39,468 of NZ_AUFL01000019.1, read as the reverse complement.
GTGCATCTGGAACAAACGTGAAATACGTTCTTTTTTATCAGAACGAGGATTGTATACGTATGAACCGGCAGGAAGTTCTCCTGAATACACACGGAAGAAACAAAGACGTCCTACGAATGGGTCTGTTGCGATCTTAAATGCAAGAGCACAAAGAGGCTCATCCGGACTTGGGTGACGTACTACTGTATTGTCATTTCTTGGATCAACACCTTCGATAGCTAATGTATCAACAGGGCTTGGCAAGAATTTAGCAACAGCATCCAATAAAGGTTGTACACCTTTATTTTTGAATGAAGAACCCAATAACATAGGGTTGATCTGCATAGCCAAAGTTCCTTTACGGATAGCAGCGATCAATTCTTCTTCTGTGATAGATTCGGGATCATCAAAGAATTTCTCCATCAAATCTTCATCACATTCAGCAGCTTTCTCAAGCAAATTAGCTCTCCACTCTTTAGCTTCTTCTAGGACATCAGCAGGGATTTCTTCAATCTCATAAGCAGCACCCATAGTTTCGTCATGCCAGAAATAAGCTTTCATTGTGATCAAGTCTACGATACCACGAAAAGTTTCTTCTGCACCAACAGGGATTTGAATAGGGCAAGGGTTTGCACCTAACATTTCTCTTACCTGACGAACTACTTCGAAGAAATTAGCACCCGAACGGTCCATTTTATTTACATAACCGATACGAGGTACATTATATTTGTCAGCTTGACGCCATACAGTTTCAGACTGAGGCTCAACACCGGCTACCGCACAAAATGTAGCGATAGCACCATCAAGGATACGAAGAGAACGCTCTACTTCTACTGTAAAGTCAACGTGTCCGGGGGTGTCAATCAAGTTGATTTTGTAAATCTCATTATTATATCTCCACTGAGTGGTTGTAGCAGCCGAAGTAATAGTAATACCACGCTCTTGCTCTTGTTCCATCCAGTCCATGGTAGCTGCACCATCATGCACCTCGCCTATTTTATGAGTCAAACCAGTATAAAAAAGAATACGCTCAGAGGTCGTAGTCTTTCCGGCATCGATGTGAGCCATGATACCGATATTTCTGGTAAGTCTTAAAGCATCTGTAACTTTTGCCATTGTTTAAATTATCTCCTTAATTAAAATCTGAAGTGAGCAAATGCACGGTTAGCTTCTGCCATTCTGTGCATATCTTCTTTACGTTTGTAGGCACCACCTTGATTATTGAATGCGTCAACGATTTCGGCAGCTAATTTATCAGCCATTGTTTTACCGCCTCTTTTACGAGAATAAAGAATAAGATTCTTCATGCAGATAGATTCTTTACGATCAGGACGAATTTCGGTTGGAACCTGGAATGTAGCACCACCCACACGGCGAGATTTTACTTCTACCTGAGGTGTTACATTTTCCAAAGCAGCTTTCCATATTTCAAGAGAGCTTTTTTCTTCGTTAGGAAGTTTAGTTTTCACCACTTCCAACGCTGTATAGAAAATTGTGTATGAAGTACTTTTTTTACCATCATACATCAAGTGATTTACGAATTTCGTAACTTTTACATCACCGAAAACAGGATCCGGAAGCACCTGTCTTTTCTTTGGTTTTGCTTTTCTCATTGCTTGTTAAAAATTTTGTTCTTGTTTTTGGTTGCCAATTTCCCGTCTTCAACAGTTCCGCTGAACTATTTACTCAACCTATAGTAGCCTACCCAATAAACTTAAAAACACTTTAATACTTGAATTAATTAAAAATGTTGATTATCGGAACGAAGAATTATTTCTTCTTTCCTCCCTTAGCTGGTGCCGCTGGTGCCGCTTTTCCTGCTTTAGGACGTTTCGCTCCATATTTAGAACGTCTTTGAGTACGACCATTCACACCGGCAGTATCCAATGTTCCGCGAACAATGTGATAACGTACCCCAGGAAGGTCTTTCACACGACCACCTCTAACAAGTACAATTGAGTGCTCTTGCAAATTGTGTCCTTCTCCAGGAATATAAGCATTCACCTCTTTTGAGTTTGTTAAACGCACACGTGCTACTTTACGCATAGCTGAGTTTGGTTTTTTAGGAGTGGTTGTATACACACGCACACAAACACCTCTTCTTTGAGGACAAGAATCCAAAGCAGGAGACTTGCTCTTATCAACCAAAACAGCCCGTCCTTTTCTTACTAATTGTTGAATTGTAGGCATTTTTTTAATTTTTAGAACTTAAAAAATTCAATTATTATTTGGTTAAACTACTTCGATATACGACAATAAATCACAGCCAAACATATGATTTCCAAAGAAATACACACGAAGACTGATCATTACAGAGTAAATCGAGGTGCAAAAATACAATAAATCAATGAGATATACAATGTATCAACAACGAAATATTAATAAAAAAAATCATGCATAACATTAATAACCACTTCATTCAATATATAAGAGACCTCTGTTCAGTAAAAAACATCAAACTATAGCTTACCTTAAGATACAATCAATAAAATCTTAGGCAAAACAAAGGGCCGGACTTTTACGTCCAGCCCAATTGCCCACATTTTCTACCCATCGTGTAATAGTGTTCAGATGTGTCGTCTGTTTTTAAAATAGAGAGTGTACAATATATAGAATATAACGAAAGTTGCTAACGGATATTTATAATCTCCTATCGGAGAATCAACAGCTCCCAATTCGGGATTACCCCACCCATCATTCGGATTGAAACCTCCTCCACTCTCTCCGGCAGACGGACTGGCTGACGCAATAACATTTACTGCTATGTTTTCATTGTAATAAACTTCCGACGGAAGCAGTTGACTTCCTGAAGGACTGCCGGACGAATAATAATTGTCATCCCCTATATTTTGAGCATACAAAGGGCTGGTGCATACCAATAGTATACATAAAACTTCCACTATAATTTTCATAGAAATAACTTATTTACAGGAAATTAATTCCCCCATAGTCTATCAATTCATATCGCTATCTTAAATGTACTCTCAGCCGTAGCCGTTCTTACTTTTATCAAATACACACCTTTTCCCAAAGTCTGCCCTCCAACTTCCACATCTAAAGACTCAACTCTGGCTTTCTCTTCTATCAATCGTCCAAGTATATCATATACAGAAACATTCTGAATAAGATCTCCTGTCGACTCCACACGATACTTATCTCCATCTTTTTTCAGAGAGATAGAGCTTTCCGATGAAATTATATCCTCTCCAATACCCGAGGTTGGTTTTCCGCTAACCCTCAAATAAAAACGCTTTTCCAGATTTTCCGTAGAACTTTTCTCGAAAGAAACGGACTCAACTTTTCTCAAGTCATACTCCTTGTTTAATACTTTATCTATTAATTTTATATTTGAGTAAGAATCAACTTTATCCATACCTGAGAAACTCAAGGTACCTAATCCTGTTTTTATCGTTTTTATCCCGATTTCCACATCTTGAGACTCAGCATCAACACCTATAAGATTAATTTCTGACGGAGAGAGATCTGTTGTTAACGTATACAATTCAGCGAGCTGATCTCCCGGAGCAAAAAGTTTTTCGATATCCTCCCCTTTTTTGAAACTTCCGGATGCTCCCGAACGAAGGGCTACAATCACCTGTGACTCATCATTGGAGAGCTTAAGATTTAATCGAATAATATTCGACAGATCCTGTGACGAAGATCGCAGCACTGCCGCCGTAGAAACTCCACCTGAAGTTACATTTTCGGGTTTAAACAGCAAAGATTCTGCACCCGGCTTAGATTCAACAAAGAACGATTGCATCGGAGCTATATAACGAGATGTTGCAGAAGGAGAAATATCAGTACTCAAACCCGTTAAACCCGACCATGATTCCGTTCCCCCATCACTGATATAAGAATAAAATTTCACACCATCCCAAATTCTATAATACCCATATATTTTCGTTTTATTATCAGAATAAAATTTATCAAAATTCAAATAGGACATAAATGGATTACCGATAATATTAGTAGCCGCCGCATTTATCGCTACGGTAATCTGCCCATTTACATAATTATCCTCAAAGACAAAACGATATCTATTATCTTTCTGAGCCTGAGTCAGGCTGTTATGATTGGAAACCCAAGTCAAACTATCAGGGATAGACGCTACGGCCCCCCGAGATAATGCCCCTGATGGATAAAGCCACTCTCCGGTTTTTGCATCATGATAACTATACGTAACATCATTTCCATCAGGCAGACGGCGAGGAAACTTATATGGGGTTCCTGTTAAAAAATTCTGATCAGGATAAGAATACTGTTCATCTTTACCATTCACCCAAAGAGCAAACCCTTTTTCAGGCCCGACCCTTTCCTCTAAATTTGCAAAAGGAGCCGAAAAACTACTAATACGATAACCCACACGTCCATCTGGATTCACATTGCTCTTAACATTAAAATACATCATAAATATTTTCGGTGACATAGAATCTGTCCATGTCATATCTCCATGATAATCAGCTGAGTACATATACCGGAGAGGAGCTCCCAGCATATACCAACGATTACGATCCAGCAACAATTCGATATAAGCCTTTCTATATAAAAGATATTGAATCTGCCCGACAGCCGCACCAGACTTAAACGTGATATCCCGACAGGCATCTCCATTCTTCAGAGTAGGATATATATTTGCACCGGAGGGGAGTGTCACATCAGTACACCAGATTGGATAACCTCCACCGGTAGACGACTGCCAGTTATTCGCATTAGCCCATACATCATCAGTTACCGCGGATTTCCATGCAGCAACAGAAGGATGAACACTTGCCACCACAGTTTTCATCTCTGTACCAAAATTATCTTTTATCACATACGTCAACTCCCCTGAAACATCCTCCGTGAATACCGCCTGATAAGAAGCGTCAAAGGTTCCCTTTTTTACATTGTTCCTATACACAGAATAAGCAGGTCCCGGCAGCAAAGAACTGCCGGACATTGTTATTTTGATCGGGCACTTTGTACATGATGCATCTATCAAAACCGTTGGCTCCGCAACTACAGTGATATGTACAACCGCCTGAGCATAACCTGCTCCTGATTCCGAGATATTATATGTTATGTCCGGCATTACCTGAGGAAGGCTTAACCCCGGAACAGATTTAAACGTTATATTTCCAGATTGATCAATTGAGACCACTCCCGCCAAAGACCCATTTTTATAAACCTGAGCGTTAGTTCCCGAAGCATAAGTCATTCCGTTAATGGTAAAACTGGTAACAGTTATTGCTCCGTTCAATTCACTCGGCAAATCATTTGTCAGAATATTAGCATGAAGCTCCTGCTCTGATTTCACCACGTAATAATCATCTACAGCTGTAGGTTTGGGGACATCTACACATCCATCATGCTTCACCAATACAATCTCATTCGAATACATAGGACAACCCGAAGTTGCCGTGGTATAAATGGCCAAACGATACACTCCTGCATCATTTGTAGAAAAAGTTCGATCGACCTTCCCTGAAATATTTACAAATGTGTTTCCTGTTTTTTTCTGCCACTGAAAAGTATAACCGGTTTTAAACGCATCAACAATTGATCCTGTAAGAGTAAAGACCGCTGCACACCCGGTTCCCGAGGAAGTTATATTAGCCTGTATCTGGGGGATAATAGCTTTCATACTCAGATTATCCAGCCCAAGGTCATTTCCACCACCTCCACTCTCGTTGTTTCGAAAAGCAACATACACCGAAGTTGCAGAACATGGAGCAACATAGTCAAAAAAGGTGTTTACCCATTCACCTGGAGTCGGAAGTGTTGTCGAAGATTTAGCTGCGACTGTTGTCAACAGGCTTTTATCAGGATCAATAATAAACGCAACATTTGGTGTTATTTGTCCGGCCATATTCAAGCGAACTAAATCCACACTCATTCTATAAGCCTGTCCGGGCTGCACAGATATTTTCTGAAGATAAAAGAGTTTGGTTTTATCATAGTCGGCGTTGACTATCATAAAATAATTAGACGGGCTATTCGTATTAGTTTCATATTTATCATATACTGTTTTAGGCCAGTCCATATAACTATAGGAAGGAGGTCCATACATTCCTCTTGTCGTAGTAGCGATAATATAATACCCATCGCTCGGCCCATGAGGAACCTGATAGGTGCTTTTCCCTCCATTATTTCTCTTAGGAAAATAATATTTCGTAGGCCCATTAGTAGACAACCCCCATGTATAGGAAGTCTGATCCGAAGCTAACGGTTTTCCCACAGTTGCTGTTGTATTTAGCGTAAGTGACAACAAATTGCCTGACTCATTATAAATACTTGACGCAGGTTGATAATAAGTTCCGATATTAGATACACTCACTCCCGGATATATATGTGTACCGGTAGAATTATCCCCATTTTTACCTTGTGTGGAAATTGATCCGAAATTGCCATTCACAACAAGTTCAGGCCCATAAATCTGAGCAGACACACTCAAAGCCTGCAGCCCCAATACAAATATTAAAAATCTCCTCAAAAACTCTCTTTTATTCAAAAAACAAGACATAAGATCCTCCGTAGGCAGATTTTTTCCGCCTTAATAATTATTCAATAGAAATACAATTCCATATTCGAATTAACATTTTCGATTATGCGAGAGTGCATAAAACAGCCTATAGGATAAATTATTATCCCAGCCTCACGAAAACATCAAACCGCTCAGATGATTCTTCATAATATGCGCCACAGTCAATCCTTCCCCTCCAGATGCTTAATAAAGCAATGAGTATCTACTTATCGTCGCACGCAAGTTATTCAATCATAACCAATACTTTTCATTCAACATCCTGATTTAGTTCAATTGATATCCACCTTATAAAACCTAATATTTACTTTTTATCGCACAGTGTATTTTGCAGTAATACCTGTAAAGTTTAAGAATGTTTTTTATTCAAAATTTAGCTTATTTTAAGAAGAAATATTAACTCTTCTTTCACAAACAAAGATCGTTCGTTTTTCTCATAAATCTCAATAAAAAATCATTTATTTTAGTATTCTATATTTCTATTTACGTAATACAGTATAATACAGCCTCTATTTTTGTAATAAACACCGGAGAATTTGTCTGTTTCCGCAAAACGATCATTATAATTTGTTGATATTTCGATTATAGATTAATTAACAAATAAATTTCTGACAGCTTCCTTTTGACTCGATATATACATATACCTCTGTCTTTCCCCGCTTTGGGTTATAAGAGTAGAATAACGTTTAAACGACTCAATCCATTCCTTATGAATACGACATACCTCTTCATTACAAGACTCGATTGTATTCATCGAATAAAGACGGAATAAGGCCATCTCGAATTCATTGCATTCATAATGAATATATGTACTATCTAAATCTATTTCAGACACATATATATTCACATCTTTAAAACCATTGTATTTGCCCGAAATTGAAGCCTCTTCCAGATCGTCTATAAAAAGCAGTAATTCGGCTTTAATTTCTTCAAGATCATCCTTAGAAAGATAATTCAGTTTAAAGAAATATGCTATTTCTTTTATAAAAGATGTAAAAACATTATGATCGAGCACCATTAAGGTTTTTTGAATCAAATTCATTTCCTTTATGTAAACTTTATGCAGATCCAATATCTTATCGGGAATCTGAAATTCAGAAAACGGATAATAAAGCAGAGATTTTTTGGACTGATACATCCAACGATAAAGGCGTAGTTTTGTTAATTTATTATATGTTAACAACAAAGGCAATGGCAATGCATTTAATGCAAAACGAGCCATAGAATTCGAAGATTGATTGATTCTCTTCAGATTTTCAATATAACTGGTTGTTTTGGAGCAATAATCATCAACCTGAAATTCAGGATCAAACATCCGCAAATCAAAAACAGCCTGAGAATAGCTGTTAACGCCGACAATAGAGTCCAAAGAAAAACCATATTTTCTGGACAATGTGGCTATTTCATCAAATGTAAAGGCAACCTCTCCTCTCAGCCTTCTGTAAACCGCTTCTTTTCCAATATATAAGACATCTGTCAATTCATTTACCAACGTGTCCCCATTAGACATAGATTTTTTTATAGCTTCAACAAGTCGTTCGTGTAATTTATTATTTTCTTTCATTATATAACATTTGTCTTTAATACACATAAAAACCATACACAACAGCCCGTCTAGTTGTTAAGCTTAGACATTGTGTAATGTTAAAAGTCAAAAATATCTGTTATATAAAGGTAGGAATCAATCAGATGCAAAGGTCAGCAAATAATTTCAATTATACAAGTATAGAAATATATGTTAAGATTTTTTATTCAAATTGCTCCACATATAACGAATAATACTTCCCTCTACGCCCCAGCAGTTCGTCATGAGTGCCTTCTTCAATAATCTGCCCATGCTCCATCACCAATATCTTATCGGCATTACGGACAGTCGATAGCCTATGGGCTATAATAAAGCTTGTGCGGCCAGCCATTAATCGAGCCAGGCCTTTCTGTATCAACAATTCGCTACGTGTATCAATATTACTGGTCGCTTCATCCAGCAAAAGAATCGAGGGGTTTGTTACAGCCGCTCTCGCAATATTAAGCAATTGCCGTTGCCCTTGACTCAGATTCGCTCCATCATTTTCAAGAAGAGTATCGTATCCTTTAGGTAAACGCTTAATAAAAGAATGAGCTGCCGTTAATTTTGCAGCATCAACCACCTCTTCATCCGTTGCCGCTAAACGTCCAAAACGAATATTTTCTTTCACCGTTCCCGTAAAAAGATGGGTATCTTGCAAAACGATAGCCATGGAAGACCTCAGACTGCTTCGCTTGATATCCTGCAAGGGTATCCCATCAATAGAAATAAGACCGGATTTAATATCAAAAAATCGGGGAAACATATTTAATATAGTTGTTTTACCCGCCCCCGTCGTTCCAACCAATGCAATAGTCTCGCCCGGACGAGCATGTAGAGAGACACCTTTAAGTATTAATTTTTCGGGTTTATACCCAAAATATACATTCTGCATCTTCACCTCACCTTTAACATCAGTCAGCACTACTGCTCCATCCTTATCTTCAGGCTCGGAAGGTTCATCTATCACATGAAAAATACGTTCAGCTCCGGCAATAGCTGCCTGAATATTATTATAAAGACTTGCCAATTCATTTATAGGCCTTCCAAATTGTCGGGAGTATTGCAAGAAAGCCGCTAAGCCACCAACATCAAAGCCCCGATAAATTGCAAGAAGAGCTCCAACTATCGTAATTATTACATAATTGAGAGTATTCAGATTCTGCATAACAGGCATCATCATCCCTGAATAAAGCTGGGCTTTCTCAGATTTCGATTTCAAGTCCTGATTAAGTTCCTCAAAACCATCCACCACTTTAGCCTCATGACCGAATACTTTTATAACCTTCTGCCCACTGATCATCTCTTCGATATAGCCATTTACCTGACCGAGCGTATCTTGCTGCGCTTTAAAATATTTCCGGCTTTGCTTCACAATAAGCCTTGCAGCCAGAAACATTAACGGAATAGTAATAAAAGTGACCAGTGTAAGTATAGGACTGATATATATCATTAAACAGATGATTCCGATAAGAGTTAATGCACTGGATAAAAGATCAGACAAGCTATCGGTCAACACCTCACTGATTTTATCCACATCATTTGTATATCGGCTCATCAGATCGCCATGCTGATTTACATCAAAATACTTGACAGGAAGAATCTCCATTTTCCGAAACAAATCGACACGGATGCGAGCCACTGTACGCTGCCCTATAACATTTAACAGGCGGTATTGTATATAAACTGCCAAAACTCCACTCAGATATACAGCAGCAAGTACAATCAGCATATTAATGAGCCCCCTGACATTGCCGGGCAAGATATAATCATTAATTATGGGTCGCAGCAAATAAGAACCCGCCAGATTTGCCAGAATACTGACCACGATCAACAGTCCGATAACAACCAGCAAAGAACGCTCTTCCGAAAGATATGTCATCAAACGAAAAAATGTTTTAGAGCCGTCTTTAGGCTTTTCTATTTGCTTGAAAGTATTACCATGCGCCATTATACAACGAAGATATAAAAAAAAGGATCAGCGGCGGAATCTGCTAATCCTATAATATCACGATTTATTTCACATCAATTATTTATAAACAAATTGGGGTCTACAATTTCCTGAGGTTTAGATTCCTCGACCTCAACAATGCTATCCACAATAAACCGGGTATAACCGCGCCAGGGCAGAGCGCCAAAATATTCTTTATAATGAAGTTTCACATTTTTGCCTGCCATATTCATCAACTTCTCAGCTAATTCTTTATTTTCTACCGAAAACTCGAATTCGTTTGATTGAACACCTCCGGTTGCCGCAGTTTTTATTCCTGTCTGAATAAGTTTACCCTCGTAAGTTTTAAAGATAAATCCCTTATACATCACATAATTCAACTGACCAGCTTTCACACTGCTTGCTCCGTACGGATAGTAGAAATAAATACCGAGAAACCCGATACCCAGAACAAATACGACTAATATAAATTTTAGAAAAAACTTTTTCCACGATTTGGTTTGAACTCCCATATTGTTGTTTTTTTGTTAAAACATCAAACTATATCAAATTGTTTGATGTCTACTAAGATTTACTGGAAGAACGCTGACGATCCTTCAATCGCTCTTTTCGCTCTTTCTCTCTCTGCTTCAGCAATTCTTTTCTATCTTTCTCCCGTTGCTTCAATTGTTCCTTTCGTAGCCTTTCTTTTTCTTTCAGCTCTCTCTGACGCTGTTTACGGGCATCTTCTTTCTCTTTTATTTCATTTTTCTTTTTATCGCTTTCGGCTTGTTTTACAGACTTTATCGCATCGGCTTGAGCACGCTCTACTGTATCAATCGAATCCTGACGTGCAGCCTCAATGTCTTCCGCTTTCTTTACACGTGCTTTTTCGGCAGCTTTAGCACGGCGTTCTTCTTCTTTGCGTTTTCTGTTTTCTTCCTTCTGTGCTGCTTTTTCTTCTTTCGTCAATTTAACCTTATCCTTTGATGAGTTAAGCAAGTTCTTCAAGCCCTCAACAGGATTATCGAAGATTTCTTTTGCCTTATTGATCACTTCATCAGCTTTTTCAATCTGATTTTCATCCAGAATATCCCCGATTCCAATAGTCCTGCCATTTGTTTCTTCTACTTTCTGTTCGGGCTGCCTACGAGGAGGAACAGGTACAACAGGAGGTAGCTCCTCTTGTCTCTCAGGTTGTACTTGAGGTGTAACGACTTCCTTTACATCTTCAACTTCAGGCTCTGCTACGGCTTTTTGTCTCTGCTTATTCCAATACATGATCAAAGGAATCATCTCTTTTGTATAATTCTTTTCGAAGAATAAGAAGTATTCATTCAGGGTCTTTCCGTTCATCAGGGCAATATAGTTATCGGTCGAAATAGGAATAGGAATAATAGAAGGATCAAGATCATCCATCAACGAATTCTTTTCAAATGCCATATCAATATATGATATTATATCGGCAAAAGATTTAAAGCCTTTCACCTGAAGCACTTCGAGTGAACCGGCTACACTAAAAGATAGATCGAAAGTCTGGTAAACAAACTTCGAGAAATTATAGCTTGCCACATCATATATCAACCGATTCTTGTCTACAGTCTTCGATTGGAAAAGGAATACCAACATAAATTCGGCATCTGATTTCGCAACAAAGTCTAATCCGGCAACCTCTTCTCCGTCTTTGTTGTCACCCAGTTTCAAATTCCATATCATTCCCCTCATCGGAGAAGAATCTGAGGCAAGTGCCCGTCCTTCAACAGCTTCTTTAAGCATTGCAGTTGCTAATTCTGTCACATCTTCTTTCGGATATTTCTCGATCAGACTTTTCAGTTCAGACTTAAATTTTTCCGAATCATTGGATTGAGCATACGTCAAAGCATTCAGAAACATAAATTTCGGAATAAGTACAGATAAAGGATATTTTTCCTTCATCGTATCATAGTTTGCTCTCACCTGTGTAATATTACCGGACAGATACAGCTGATAGGTCTGATCATACAAACCTGTTTCCAGCTGGTGCATATTACGTGTATTCCATTCATAGTCTGGATCGGCCAGAGCCTTTGCATATATACTTTTCGGAAATCCTCCCAGCAATAAATTCCGATATTGAGCAGTCATTTCGTGATTTCCCAGACGCAGATAAATAAGGAATAGCTGATAATATATTTCCTCCATATTAGGCGATGACGGAAAACGTCTCAAATCGGTTTCAAAAGCATCAATAGCTAAATGGTAATCACCAAGCTTTTCATTATATATCTTACCCATATTGAAAAAAGCATCTTCGATAATATCATCGGAAGCCTTTAAAGCCTCGGAGGTCAGGGGAATCTGCTTCAGGTAAAAATCAGGATTATATTTATCGGGGATCCCATTTTCTGCAATAGGCTTCTGTTCCTCCACTCCATCAATCGGAGTGCGGTCATTATCCTCAAAAACAGCGATCTGCTTTTCTCGTCTTCTCCAGTCATCTTCGAGCTTTCGGGTACCCCATCGTTGCTTAAACGCAGCTTTTCCCGAGTTAACCATTTCTTTATTATAAAAATAAAAAGACGATCCTCCCGAATTGTTTATTGAAGGCTGATTTTGTGGGATATTAGGTGTATTTTGTTTAAATAAAGGTTCATTGGGGTTACCATCATTGATCTGAACCCTATTTTCCCGCTCGGCAGCCTTACGTTCCTTTTCATCTTCTTTTTTCTGTTCGGAAATAATTTTATCTATAGCAGATAATCGTTGTACATCCGACATGCGTGATAAGACTTGCAGACTATCCTGCAAATGAACAGCTTTCACGTACACAACTAATTCGTCCAGTACTTCGGAACGTAAAGAAACCCTCGGATACTCCGAATGCTTCTTACTAAGCCCGGTCAATGCTTCCGAATAGCAAGGCTGAGCTCTAACATAATCTTTCTGTTTAAAATAAATATCGCCAAGCTGTACTTGATTTATAGCCTTATCATACCCACCTCTTGTACTTTTTTCTATAGCCTTCCGATAATTTTCGGCAGCAGTAACAGTATCTTGCTGATTGAGAAATACATTTCCTATCGCAAAATAAATCTGATCAAGGTATTCTTTGTTTTTCGGATTACGGGTCATTTTATCAAGCCCGCCGAGAACTTCTTTCCGATTTGAAGCATCAGCCAGACCTGCCTGTTGTATTTTTGCATTGAAGGTAAATTCGTAAGGTGTATTCATCCCCATAACCTTATCGAAAGCCTCGTATGCTTTTACCTTGTCTCCCTGCTGCGCATATAGCTGTCCCAGTAAATATTTCATACGTGTTCGCTGATACCTGTTTGGTTCGCTGTCAATCGATTTCTCGAGATAAGGTATAGCCGAAGAGTATTCTTTCTTCTTGATCAGGTAATCAGCATATGCAGCATCATATTCTGGCTGAAGGTGTGAGGATACACCACCGCTGATCTTTATTTTATGGAAAGTATCTTCCGCCTCATAAAACCACCCCATAGCGGTATATCCGCGAGCAATCCAGATACGGGCTTCGTCGACGATGTCTTTATCTGTTTTATATAAGCGGGTTACATACGACAGAGTAGAAACGGATTGCAAGTAATCTTCGTTTTGATACTCCGCCTTGCCCAACAGCATCCACACATTTTTCAGGAAAGGGTTAAATTCCTGTTGCTTGAGCCATGTCTGATATTCAATATCTTTCCGTTTTGCAGGATCCCGTTCGGGCTTTGTTTTAATAGAATGCAGTTTTATTGCTTTCGTTGTTTTATCGACCGTTATATCAAATGCACCTCCGGTTTTCTCCTTCAATTCATCTACATCACGGGCAGGATAAATATCGAGCAGCAGAGACATATTGTCGTTATACCCCTTCTGCTTTTCGTCAAGCTTTTCTTTATATGCCTCTTCGGCATTGAAATAAATATTGTAACGGGTGTTTATCTCATGGTATGCACGTGTAGTACGGGTATTCTTTTTAGAAGAACATCCCGATACAAGAATAAATATGGCCCCTGCCAATATGAGAACTTTATATTTCAATCTGAAACTACCCTAATTTCATAATCAATGAATCAGTCGCAAATATAATCATAGTGAGCCAATAAATGACTTCACCCCAATAAAAAAGCACCTCAACCGAAGTAGAAGTGCTTTCTTATGAAATGAGAAAAGATTATTTAGCAACAGCCACTCTCTTTTCTTTAATTCTTGCTTTTTTACCTGTAAGTGCACGAAGGTAGTACAATTTAGCTCTACGAACTTTACCAACTTTATTTACAGTAATGCTGTCGATAAATGGAGACTCAAGCGGAAAAATTCTTTCTACACCGATATTGTCTGACATTTTACGTACAGTAAAGCGTTTTTTGTCACCGTGTCCGGCGATTTTGATAACAACACCACGATACAACTGTACACGCTCTTTGTTACCTTCTTTGATGCGATATGCTACTGTAACAGTGTCACCACTTTTAAATTTGGGATGTTCTTTCCCTGTAGCAAATGCTTGTTCTGCAATCTTAATTAAATCCATGATTATTAATAGCTTTGTTGTACAACAATACGTAATATTCACGAGACCGTCCCGTCAGAGATTACGCAAAGCGGTTGCAAAAATAAGAACAATTATTATAATTGACAAATACTTAGCTGCTTTTTCGGTCACAGACCGTTTTATTGTTTTGGCTGACGCAACAAACACTGTTAGTACTTAAAGCTGCTTCCTCCCAAAAACTCCCTTAACAACGATGTGGGCGGCATTTCCCTGTCGTTTATATAATTGAAATAGTTCAGAAATTTCATGATACGGTATGCTTCTGCATATTCGGGTGCCGACTTCGGAACCTGCATTAATATAGGTTCTGCATATTTACGTAAGGCTGCCAACTCATATATTATAGCCGAATTGAACATTACATCTGCATTTTCCTGATAGGGGAATATCCACTTATCCTCTCCTTTTCTCACACTATTCCATCGGGAGATTGTATCTATCGCCGAATAATTACGGTATTTATAATCCCTTATCAAACGACGGATTAATCGATTGTCTGTCGTTGGTATCCAGTTGTGATTATCCAAAGAGATAGCAGTAAGAGCCGAAACATAAATCAAGAATTTGCTCTTATCCGGAATACGGCTTGTCAATTCGGGATTCAATCCGTGTATTCCTTCGATAACCAATACTGTATGCTTATCTATTTGCAATTCATTGCCTTTATACTCTCTTTGTCCGGTTGTAAAATTATATGTAGGCATAGCCACCTTGTCCCCTTTGAGCAATCTCGCCATGTCCTCATTAAACTGCTTCAAATCGAGAGAATAAAGAGACTCATAATCATACTCGCCATTCTCGTCTTTCGGTGTATCAATTCTGTTTACAAAGTAATCATCAAGGGAAATCCCTACAGGCTTGATCAGGTTTACCATCAACTGTACCTCGAGCCTTTTTCGGAAAGTAGTCTTACCTGAAGACGAAGGTCCTGAAATTAAGACAATCCTTACTCCTTCATCAAATTTTTCTGCAATTTGAGTTGCTATATCCGAAATAGATTTCTCCTGCAAAGCTTCCGAAACTTTTACCACGTCAGACATGCGTCCTGTACGGTTAGCTTTATTCAAATCGCCGACATTATCCAACCCTATGATATTCAGAAAGGTCAAATGCTTATTAAAGACCTGCTGCATCTTGGGTTGTTGGATAGCAGGCTCCAATTCCACAGGATTATCCCTATTAGGGACACGAAGCATAAAGCCTTCCATATACGGTTCCAATTCATACAAAAAGATATATTTGGTAGAAGGCACAAGGCATCCGTAAAAATAATCGACATAATTACCCAAACGGTAATATTTAGAATATAACATGTCGGATGTTTCAAGGAGCAATGCCTTATCTTCGAAATAATGCTGGCGGAACAGCTCAACGACCTCTTTTGTTTCAGCTTCCAAAGCTTCAAAGGGTAGATCTTCGGCAATCAGACGGTCTATCTCCAATTTAATCTTCGCAATATCGGACTCAGTCAGCGACTTTTTCCCTTTTATAACTCCATAATAGCCTTTCGCAATAGGATGCTCAATACTCATTTGCGCCTGAGGGAATACATTCGACACAGCTTTTGCAAGAATAAAACAAAGCGATCTTACATAGGTTCTCATTCCTGATGATTCACTGATGTCGATATATTCTATATTCTTAGGCTGATACACCTGATAATTCAGGGACTCCGTCTTGTTATTTACTTTACAGTTGACAATCAGAAAAGGCTTTTCGATACCTGTTGTCTTTAAAATCTCAACTAAAGATGTTCCCATCGGGACATCATAATACTGATTGTTATTTTTGCAAAAAACTTTTACAGTTTGGATCATATTCATAGATGTTGTTAAGGTCTCAGACCTATTTTATTTATATCTGCTAAGATAAATCTTAAATAAACGGAAAGCCAAACGTATGGATTATCTTATTAAGGAACTTTCAGTTCGTTTGTGTTTTTTTAGATTTTTTACCGTCTTCCTTTTTTATTAAAATTAGGATTATAACTCTTCGGAGTTTGCGACTTGTTATTACTCCCTCCTCCGTTACCTAATCCAGCAGGATATAGTTTATTCAGTAAATCTTCACGTTTCAATCGCCTTAGAGACTTTATAATGTCCGGCTTATAATCGTTATTGTACCAAAAGAAATATTTACGCTGAGCCAGCTTTTGTTCCTTTGTCTTAGGTGTATATATTTTTTCGAGAGTATACGGGTGATAGCCTGTATAATATATTTCGGTAGCCAGTGTCATGGGGGACGGAGTAAAGTCCTGCACCTGCTCGAGGTTAAAGCCAAGCGGTTTTGTTTTCACCGCTAATTCAGCCATATCCACCTCATCGCATCCCGGATGAGACGAAATAAAGTAAGGAATAATCTGCTGCTTCATTCCATAATCAGCATTTACCTTATCAAAAACACGCTTAAACTCATAAAACTGCTCGAAACTTGGCTTACGCATATAGTTCAAAACAGTATCCGATGTATGTTCCGGCGCAACTTTCAATCTTCCGGACACATGATTCTTTATCAATTCCTGAGTGTATTCATCAGTCACCTTATTTATCTTTTCATCGGCTGATCGGTGAAGCAAAACATCGTATCGGATTCCGCTTCCGACAAATGATTTTTTAATTCCGGGTAACGCATCTACCGAACGATAAATATCCAATAAAGCCGAATGATCTGTATTCAGATTTTTACAAATACGAGGGTGAATACACGATGGACGCCTGCATTTTTCACAAACTGACTGATCTTTTCCCTTCATCCGGTACATATTAGCCGAAGGGCCGCCTAAATCACTCAAATAACCTTTAAAGTCGGGCATCTCGGTAATTTGTTTAACCTCGTTTATAATCGATTCCTTGGAGCGTGAAGCTACAAACTTACCCTGATGAGCCGAAATAGTACAGAAAGCACAACCACCGAAACAGCCACGGTGCATATTTACCGAAAATTTTATCATCTCGAATGCGGGTATCGTCTTATCCTTATATTTCGGATGGGGCAAACGGGTATAAGGCAAATCGAAAGATGTATCGATTTCCGTTTCGGTCATCGGAGGATACGGGGGATTGATAACCACATACTCCCGTCCTGCCTTTTGCACGATACGTGCAGCCTTCATCATATTTGATTGTTCCTCTACAACTTTGAAGTTTTTGGCTTGTTTGAGTTTATCCTCCAAACACTCCTCGTGAGAAAACAACTCTATATCTTTTTCTTCTTTCTGAAATTCTATAGAAAGATAAGCCACCTGTTTCACATCGGTCATTTCTGAAATAGCCTGTCCCTCTTTCAGACGATGTACAACCTCCCTTAGTGGTTGTTCGCCCATCCCATATACAAGCAGGTCTGCTCCCGAATCAAAAAGTATTGACCTCTTCAATTCATCGTCCCAATAATCATAATGGGTAACCCGTCTTAATGAAGCCTCTATTCCACCCAAAACAACGGGAATATCAGGATATAGTTCTTTTAATATTTTCGTATATACAACGGACGGACGATCAGGACGCATACCTGCACGACTATCCGGAGTATAGGCATCATCGGATCTCAAACGTTTATTGGCCGTATAATGGTTAATCATCGAATCCATCGCTCCGGCCGAAACACCAAAGAATAAACGGGGTTTTCCCAATTTACGGAAATCCCGTAAATCATCACGCCAGTTAGGCTGCGGTATAATCGCCACTTTTAGTCCTTCGCTTTCCAATATCCGCCCGACTACTGCCGCACCGAAAGCGGGATGATCAATATAGGCATCGCCCGAGAAAAGAATGACATCTACATCATCCCATCCTCTCAATTCTATTTCTTTCTTGGTTGTAGGCAACCAATCTGTCAGTTTATAATCTCTCATTGTGGTGCAAAGATAGTTATTATGTAACAGAAAGCATTTAAGGTCGCAGACCTATTTATAGCTTTGACAAGTATAACACTCTGAACTTGTTATAACTTGAAAATGTATATCCACTCGTATCCTTGTAAAATTCTTTGCTGATACACAAATAAGTTTTGTATACTTGTAATATAAAATATTTATACGCCTCATGGAACACTCCGACCTATCCCGAATTGCCCGTCTTGCATCTATATTAACACTGTTACAATCGAAAAAGATTATAACAGCCCAAATAATTGCCGATAAATTCGGGATAAGCACACGCACAGCTTATCGGGACATACGTGTTCTGGAAGAAGCCGGTATACCTATTGTTACCGAAGAAGGAAAAGGTTATTCGCTCCTGCAAGGTTATCTTCTGTCTCCGATTTCATTTACCGAAGCGGAAGCCAATGCCCTTATCACCGCAGAAAAAATTGTTGCAGTGAACAACGATGAATCATTTCGCAAAAGTTATACTGACGCTATATCTAAAATAAAAGCAACAATGAGATACAGCGTCAAAGACAAAACCGAACTTTTGTCCGACCGTATACAAGTCCGCAATAACCATTGGTATAATCAGACAAGCCGCAATCTTACCATTATTCAGTCGGCAATAACAAATTTCAGGACAATACAGATAAAATACATATCGGAAAGCGGAGAACAAACCCAACGTTCGATCGAATCTCTAGCATTATACAATACGCAAGGTAATTGGATACTTATAGCTCATTGCCGTCTGAGAAATGAGATCAGAGCTTTCCGACTCGACAGAATCAGCTCTCTGATAGAATCAGGAGACCTTTTTACCCCTCACAAATTCAATCTTCAAGATTATTTCGAAGAATGTAAGCAAAAATATTTTAGATACTCTTCAACCCTTGACACACTGATGTCACAATCCTCTGATACCTTTGCAATATCAAACAGTGAGATGCGCAATCACAACAGTAAATCAACCCATAAAAGCAAAAGTATGAAAATAGAAGAATTTTATGTTATAGGAATATTTGTCCGCACATCCAACGAACCGGGAAAAGGTGAAAAAGATATACCTGCACTATGGAAACGTTTCTCAGCAGAAAATATCCCTGGAACAATACCCAATAAAATAAATGCGGATGTATATGGAGTATACTCCGATTATGATGGAGATTGTACCCAACCATACACTCTTACTATCGGTCTAAAAGTAAGCAGCATTGACCAGATCCCCGAAGGCATGCACGCAGTGAAAGTATGCGGAGGAAGCTACGAGAAGTTTACAGGTCAAGGAAAACTGTCGGAAAATATCATTTTCAACAAATGGATGGAGATATGGCAAACAGATCTGAACAGAGAGTACAGCACAGATTTTGAATACTATCCTGCCAGTCAGTTCTTCGGAGACGAACTGAGCTTCGATATTATGATTGGGGTTAAATAACCAACAAAAAGGGCAGCTGTTCGGGCTGCCCTTTTATATCATTGTACGGAAACGGAACGCTCGCCATTCGCCTCCTCTTTTATATACACATTCACCGTATCGTGAGGCAGTAGAGACTCCACTAACTCCGGCCATTCGACAAAACAGATACTACCACTATAGAAGTAGTCTTCATAGCCGAAATCAAAAGCTTCCGACTCATTTTTAATGCGGTAAAAATCGAAATGATAAATCAACTCGCCCGTACCCGAACGATACTCATTCACGATAGCAAAAGTAGGACTGTTTATTACATCCTCCACTCCCAATTTTTCACAAATGGCTTTTATAAAAGTAGTTTTACCGGCTCCCATTTCACCATGAAAAGCGAATACGGTATTATCTCCCATTTGTTTGACAAATTCTGTTGCCGCATCATTTATAGTTTCCAGCGACTTTATCTTTATCTCCATATATCTATCTATAGATTAAGGTCTCAGACCTATTTATTATTTCGGTAAATACTATAATAAACTAATTACAACCCAAAGTATATCATTAAAGACAAAATAATTCCTATTTAACCTCACTTCGGATTCAGCGTAACCAATGGTATCAGCATTTCCTCCAAAGAAATTCCTCCATGCTGGAATGTATCGATATAATACGACACATAATAATTGTAATTATTAGGATAAGCGAAAAAATCATCATTCTGCGCAAAAATATACTTACTGCTTATATTAGGTGATGGCAACCCGATCTGCGAAGGATTACGGGATTCGTATACTTTCTTATAATTATAATCGAGATTCTTCCCAACCTTATACCTCAGGTTCGAGTTGGTTTGCTTATCGCCGATAACCTTTAACGGATTTTTCACCCTGATTGTTCCATGATCCGTTGTTAAAATTATCTTATACCCCATATCGGCAATCTTCTTAAACAAATCACTCGTACTCGAATGCCGGAACCACGAACGGGTAAGCGAACGGTAAGCAGCCTCGCTGGCAGCAAGTTCGCGTATCATCTGAGAATCAGTCCGGGCATGCGAAAGCATATCCACAAAATTTACAACAATTACGTTCAATTGGTTATTCTGCAGAGTATTGAGATTCTGTACCAATTTACTGCCGTATGACGATGTATGTATCTTGTTATAAGAAAATGAATAATTCTTTCGGAATCGATCTATCTGTGCTTTAACAAAAGCTTCTTCATTGAGGTTTTTACCCTCGTCTTCCGTATCTTCCACCCATAAATCAGGATACATTTCCGATATCTGCAAAGGCATCAAACCTGAAAATATAGAGTTGCGGGCATACTGAGTAGCCGTAGGCAGTATCGACATATACATATCTTCTTCGATCGTAAAATCGGGAGCCAGCATATCTTTAATTGCCAGCCATTGATCAAGACGAAAATTATCGATCAGAACAAAGAAAACCTTCTCTCCGTTATCGAGCAGCGGAAACAGTTTTTTCTTGAACAAGTCGGGACTAATCAACGGACGGTGTTCTGCATCATGCACCCACGACTCATAATTCTTCTTCACGAATTTCAGAAAAGAATTATTGGCATCCTGCTTCTGTGCAATAATCAGATCAAGCAAAGGGTTTTGAGTTGCTGTCAGCTCCAATTCCCAAAAGACAAGCTTACGATACACATCCGACCATTCGTCAAAAGAATCAGCAAAACCGATCTGAGCTCCTATCTTGTTAAACTCCTCCCTGTAGCCTTCGACTGTGGCTTCAGAAACTATATCATTTTTATGCAGGTTTTTCTTTATAGACGATAGAATCTGGTTTGGATTAACTGGTTTTATAAGGTAATCGGCTATTTTTTTACCGATGGCATCTGTCATTATGCCTTCATCCTCGCTCTTAGTAATCATTATCACCGGAATATTCGGATCTATTTCTTTGATCTTGCTCAAAGTCTGCAACCCTGTAAGACCGGGCATATTTTCATCTAGAAACACCAAATCGAAACTCTCAGCAGAGCAGCAATCCAAAGCATCCTGACCGCTATTCACAGTTACTATTTCATATCCCTTATCTTCAAGAAAAAACACATGAGGCCTGAGCAATTCTATTTCATCATCGGCCCAAAGTATTCGGTATTTTTTCATATTATCATATATAAGAAGGTTTAAGGTCTCAGACCTTTTTATTGGCTCACATCCGTATCGTCGAATATTATTTATCCATTCAAGTATAACAACAGCCTGTTATTGCATTGAAATACGACATTAAATACTAACTGTTACTTAATAAGCTTAATTCAAGACCAAAGTTAATGATTTATACGAATACCACTCTCTTTATTCGTTTTTTATCTATACTGACAAGGCGGTGAAGCATCTCTTGTTTATAAAGCGTTCTTTGAAATCAATAAATAACAGAATAGAAAGAAACAACATCTGAAAGGATGCATAAAAGCTGTAACTTTTGTTACCTTTTAAGGATTAAAAATCAAATTTACAGCAACAAAAAAAAAGCAACAGACAATAAAATAGATTATAAAAACCAATGATTAAAAGCGTACATAAACAGTGTTACCTTTGTAACCTTTTTGAAATTCAAAATTGATAACAGATCACTGTTGACTGATTCGGTGTAACTTTTGTTACCTTTTAGGCAAAGATTTGATTTGCCATCGGCAACTCATTCTCACATTATTAACAGGTTTTAATTTTGATACAAATATTTTTTTTACTATATTTGCATCGAAATTAAAGAGAGGAGAAGGCTGTGTGCTTTCTCTTTTTTGTTCATTAGATAAGAAAATGATAGACAAATCGCAAATAAAGGACATAGTAGACGAGCATCTATTGCAGTCTGATGTATTTCTGGTTGATGTAACTGTCAGACCGGGCAATCTCATTGTTGTTGAAATAGACAGCAAAGACGGGGTGAGCATAGATGAATGCATCAAACTGAGCAAAGAAATAGAATCTCACTTCGACCGTGATGTGGAAGATTTCGAGTTAGAAGTAGGCTCGGCAGGAATTACATCTCCTTTCAAAATACAAAAGCAGTACGAAAAAAATATAGGTAACGAAGTTGAAGTATTGACAAAAGACGGAAAGAAATTGACCGGGGTGCTTAAAGACTCCAACGATTCATCTTTTATCGTTACAATCTCTAAGATGGAAAAACCCGAAGGTGCAAAACGCAAAATTGCAGTAGAGGAAGACCTCACCTTTGGTTATGACGAAGTAAAATATACAAAATATCTAATCAGATTCAAATAACATGGCTAAGAAAGAAGTTATAAACATGATTGATACCTTTTCGGAATTTAAGGAACTGAAAAGTATCGACCGTATGACAATGATAAGTGTGCTTGAGGACTCATTCCGTAACGTTATCGCTAAAATGTTCGGAACAGACGAAAACTACGATGTCATCATCAACCCCGACAAAGGAGACCTTGAAATATGGCGCAACCGTACCATCGTTGAAGATGAAGAACTGGAAGATCCGAACACCGAAATATCACTAACTGATGCCAAAAAAATAGACGAAGATTTCGAAGTCGGAGAAGATGTGACAGACGAAGTATTTTTCGAAGATTTCGGTCGCCGTGCGATCCTGAATCTACGTCAGACTCTAGCTTCAAAAATCCTTGAACTTCAAAAAGATACACTCTACAATAAGTACAAAGAAAAAATCGGAGAAATTGTATCCGGAGAAGTTTACCAGATCTGGAAAAAAGAGATCCTGCTTTTAGATGACGAAAAAGAAGAACTGCTTTTACCAAAAACAGAGCAGATACCTAGCGACTTTTTCAGAAAAGGAGAGCATGTGAGAGCTGTTGTTGAACGTGTAGACAACAAAAACAATAATCCCAAAATTATTCTTTCGCGTACATCTCCAGTCTTTTTGGAAAGACTGTTTGAACTGGAAGTACCTGAAATCAACGATGGACTTATAACCATCAAAAAGATTGCACGTATCCCCGGAGAACGCGCCAAAGTAGCTGTTGAATCATACGATGACCGCATTGATCCCGTAGGAGCCTGCGTGGGTATGAAAGGATCACGTATACACGGTATTGTACGTGAATTGAGAAACGAAAATATCGATATAATCAATTATACCTCAAACATGAACCTGTATATACAGCGCGCTTTGAGTCCTGCTAAAATCACCTCGATAAAACTAAATGAAGAGGAAAAGAGAGCCGAAGTATTTCTTCGCCCCGAAGAAGTTTCTCTGGCTATCGGTAAAGGCGGACTCAACATTAAGCTGGCAGGTATGCTAACAGGCTTTACTATTGATGTATATCGTGATATTGACGATTTTGACGAAGAAGATATCTACTTAGATGAATTTCGTGACGAAATTGACGAATGGGTAATCGAACAATTGAAAAAGGTAGGATACATCACTGCGAAAAACGTTTTGGCTGCAGACAAAGAAACAGTCGCCAAAGACGCCGATTTGGAAGATGACACAGTGAACGAGCTATTTGCTATCCTGAGTGCCGAGTTTCAGGACGAAGAATAATACTTATTTGGTATTTCTATGATTTCTTAATACTTTTGTACAATATACAGAATATTGACAGAAGTAAGAAACCTATCCTTTTCATCCTGTTCATATTTCATGACTTAAAAAAAACGTATGTCTATAAGATTAATAAAAGTTTCAAAAGATTTGAATGTAGGAATCAGCAGCCTTGTTGAATTCCTGCAGAAGAAAGGCTTTACCATTGAGGCAAATCCGAATACAAAGATTGAAGATGAACAATACGATCTGCTTATAGCAGAATTTGGCAAGGATAAGAAAATAAAACTGGCATCGGACAGAAATAAAGAACTTCAGAAGGAGAAAAGAAAAGAAGCTCAACAGGAACAACTACAGACTGAAAATCAAACAGCAGTTAACGAAGAACCTGAAGAATTCAAAGTTGAAATCCCTGAAGATATAAAACCTCATATTCAGATAATAGACAAAATAGATCTGGATAACCTGAACAAGCCTAAACATAATATCCCTGCCCCTGCTAAGGAAGAAGAACCAGAGCAAGAGGAGGAAAAGGAAGTAGAAATTATTACCGAATCAGTGATAGATAAACAGGAAGAAAAAGTAGCTCCGGTTGAAGAAAATATCGAAGCAGAAAAAGTAGCTTTGGAAAAACCTGCCGAAGCCCCCATAAATTCAACTACAGAAGAAGAGCCTCAAGCTCCGGTTGAATCAGAACAAGATGTAAAGCAAGAGAAAACCTCCGATGACGATGACGATGTATTCAGACTGAAAAGCCCGACATTAAAATCGAACATTGTAGTAAAAGGAACTATCGACCTTAGTGCAATCAATGACAAAACCCGTCCTGCGAAAAAGACGAAAGCCGAAAAACGCAAAGAAAGGATGGATAAAGAGCTGGCTGACACAAAGAAGGTTAAAGAAAATACTGTAAAACTACTGAAGAAAGAAAGTGTAGACGAACAGAAAAAAGCATCTCACACTGCCGGAGAAGAAGATCCTTCGAAAAAGAAAAGAGCCCGTATCAAAAAAGGGAAAGTAGATATCGAAAAAGGAGCTCCGACTGGACAACCCGCAGGAAACAGAGACAGATCTAAACAACCTCATCTACGCAAACCGGGACATCCAGTATTGAAAACTGAGGTTAGTGAAGAAGATGTACAAAAACAAATAAAAGAAACTTTGGCCCGCCTGACCAATAAAGGAGGTAAAAACAAAGGATCTAAATACCGTAAGGAAAAGAGAGAAGCCGTATCTCACAAACAGCAAGCTGAGCAGGAACAACAAGAACTGGAAAGCAGAATTCTGAAAATAACAGAGTTCGTTACAGCGAATGACCTGGCGAATATGATGAATGTTCCGGTTGTTCAAGTCATTTCAACATGTATGAGTATCGGTATGATGGTTTCTATCAATCAAAGATTGGATGCTGAAACTATTAATATCGTTGCAGAAGAATTCGGATTTAAGACGCAATATGTGAGTGCCGAAGTTGTAGAAGCAATATCCGAAGAAGAAGATTTGGAGGAAGATTTGGAACCACGTGCACCTATCGTAACAGTAATGGGACACGTTGACCATGGTAAAACTTCTTTGCTCGACAACATTCGCCAAACAAACGTTATTGCTGGCGAAGCCGGAGGTATCACTCAGCATATTGGAGCCTACAATGTTAAATTGAAAGATGGTCGCCGTATCACATTCCTGGATACACCCGGTCACGAAGCATTTACTGCGATGCGTGCTCGTGGAGCACAAGTTACCGATATCGCTATCATCATTGTAGCAGCCGACGACAATGTCATGCCTCAGACAAGAGAAGCTATTAATCATGCAACCGCAGCAGGCGTGCCTATTGTTTTTGCAATTAATAAGATAGATAAACCGGGAGCTAACCCCGAAAAGATAAAAGAAACCCTTGCCGGGATGAACTACCTTGTAGAAGAATGGGGTGGAAAATATCAATCACAAGATATTTCAGCGAAACAAGGACTAGGCGTAGATGAATTACTTGAAAAAGTATTGCTTGAAGCCGAACTTTTAGACTTAAAAGCGAATCCGAATAAGCGGGCAACAGGTTCGGTTATTGAATCGTCACTTGATAAAGGACGCGGATATATATCAACAGTACTTGTTCAGAACGGAACTCTTAAACAAGGAGACATTGTCTTAGCAGGAACCTACTACGGACGCGTGAAGGCCATGTTCAACGAGCGTAACCAACGCTCCGAAAGCGCAGCTCCGGCTGCTCCGGCATTAATTCTCGGATTAAATGGTGCACCTCAGGCTGGTGATATCTTTCACGTCCTGGAAACAGAACAAGAAGCAAGAGACATTGCGACCAAACGTGAACAATTACAACGTGAACAAGGTTTACGTACCCAGAAGATACTTACTCTCGACGATATAGGCCGCCGTATTGCTATCGGTAACTTCCAACAGCTGAACGTTATTGTTAAAGGTGATGTGGACGGATCTGTAGAAGCTCTATCAGATTCATTGATCAGACTTTCAACCGAAGAAATTCAGGTGAATGTGATCCATAAAGCAGTCGGAGCCATTTCCGAGTCGGATATTACTTTGGCAGCAGCATCAGATGCAATTGTAATCGGATTCCAGGTACGCCCATCTATGGCTGCAAGAAAAGCCGCAGAGAGGGATGGTGTAGAAATACGTTTATATTCTATTATCTACGACGCGATCGACGAAGTAACATCGGCAATGGAAGGTATGCTTTCTCCGGATATCAAAGAAGAGATTACAGCAAATGTTGAAGTACGGGAAGTATTCAAGATCACTAAAGTCGGAACAGTTGCCGGATGTATGGTCAAAGAAGGAAAAATCAAGCGTTCGAATAAAATACGACTTATCCGTGACGGTATTGTGATCTACTCAGGAGATCTGGGCTCTTTGAAACGTTTCAAAGACGATGTTAAAGAAGTATCCTTCGGATATGAGTGCGGATTGAATATTCACAACTACAATGATATCAAAGTAGGTGATATTATCGAAGCTTTTGAAGAAATAGAAGTAAAGAAAACATTGTAATAAAAAAAGATTTATTATATTTGTACCCTATAACCTAAGAAAAAAACCAATTGATAGTTGTAACCAAGCGATCATGCCTTGAAATCGGTGGTACCAACCATACCACCGAAAACACACAGCTATCAATCAGGTTTAAAGGTTAAGATTCTTCAAGTTCAGCTAAATCACACATTTTCTTCCGATATACATTCTTTCTATAATCAGAATAGAAAAGTCTTAATGTAACGATCTTTAATCATAACTAATTGTTTCTATTATAATATATAAGAATAATAAACAGGTCTATGACCCTCAACCTGAAGACAATGATTAAGAAGATTATTTTTTCGCTGGTATTTATTTTTACAATAGCATATAGCACAGAGCTTAAAGCTCAGTTATCAGATAAAGTGGCTTATATTAATTCGGTTGAACTGTTAGAATCAGTTCCGGGAAAGCCCGAAGCGACAAAAGCTATTGAAGAGCTAAACAAGAAATACAAAGACGAGCTGGCAGTCATGCAGAATGACTACAACAATAAATATACAAACTTTCTTGCCAACCAGAACAATCTTGCAGAAAGCATTAAACTTCGCCGGATGCAGGAACTTTATGAATTGGAGCAAAACATAACACGTTTTATGAAAGTTGCGCAAGAAGATATTGAAAGTCAGCAACAACAACTGATAGAACCACTGAAAGAAAAAATGCAGGATGCTATCCGCCAAATAGGGATGGAGCAAGGATATGCCGTTATTTACGACACTGCTAATCCGGCCATTGCGTTTATAACACCGGATGCTATTGATGCCAATTCTCTTGTTAGATCAAGACTGCAACAGATCAAACGATAAAAGACAGGGGATATAAATCCCCTTTTTTCATTTTATATGCAAAACAATTTAGAGTCGGGAGCCATAGGGGTATTTGATTCAGGATATGGAGGGTTAACTATTCTATCCGAAATACAGAGCTTATTACCGCAATATAACTATATATACTTAGGAGATAACTCAAGAGCTCCTTATGGATCACGTTCATTCGATATAGTATATGAGTTTACCAAACAAGCCGTATTTGCGCTGTTCGAACAGGGCTGTAATCTGGTTATTTTAGCATGTAATACAGCCTCAGCTAAAGCCTTGAGAACAATACAGCAAAACGACCTTCCAAAGATAGATCCTCGAAAAAGAGTACTGGGAATAATAAGACCAACTGCCGAAATGGTAGGGCAGATAACCAAGACCGGACATATCGGAATACTGGGTACTCAGGGTACAATACAATCTGAATCATATCCCTTAGAAATACATAAGATATATCCCGAAATCACAGTCAACTCACATGCCTGTCCTATGTGGGTTCCCTTAGTCGAAAACAACGAATATAATAAGTCCGGAGCCGACTATTTTGTAAAGAAGGGAATAGATGACATCCTACAAAAAGACAACCTCATAGATACGCTTATATTAGGTTGTACACACTACCCCTTATTATTGGACAAGATAAAGCAATACGCTCCTAAAGAAGTCAATATTATATCTCAAGGAAAATACATCGCGGAAAGCCTGAAAGACTATCTATACAGACATCCCGAGATGGACTCAATATGTTCGAAAGAAGGAACAACAAAATACCTGACAACCGAATCGGCTGCAAAATTTAAAGAATCTGCAACTATATTCCTGAACAGAGAAGTTACAGCTGAAAGAATTAACTTGGATTGAGATTTTACTTTGAGTAAAGAAAACTCATTTCACAACTATTTTCTTAGTCACATTGTCCGACTTAAGAATATAGTACCCTTTGGGAAGATTTACACGACTGGTGCAAACACCGCCATTCACTACAAATGTAGTCACTTTAGAACCTAGCACATTAAACACTTCAACGACCCCATCTTGGGGTAAACTTTGTACTGAAATTTTCTCGCCGTTTATTACAACTTCAATACCCTGACGATCATTATCAAAGTCTGAACCTCTCTTTTGGGCAAATCCCAAGATAGGCAAACTTGTGAAAATGATAATCAAAAATATCTTGTACAGTTGTTTCATTATATTTATCCCTTAAAATCTAAACGAGAGAATTCATTAATTTGCTCGAGTATAAAAAAGTGCGTGACCTTATATTTGCAAATATACAAATTCTTATAGACAAAAGTGCCTGCTGCTATTTTTTTTTCTTCTAAATTATAATTTTTCCACAATAGTTTCGTTGGCAAGTATAACATTCTTAAAAACCGACTTCGCTTCATCAGCAAAATCCTGTTCATTATCGTATCTCGAAGAATAATGTCCGAGCATTAGTTTTTTCACCTGAGCCTTAGCTGCTATCGTTGCAGCTTGCCTGGCTGTACTATGCCTAGTCATAGCTGCTCTGGCTGCATTATCTTCCAGAAATGTAGATTCGTGATACAATAAATCGGCCCCTTTTATTATCGGAATAATATCCTCTTTATACGCTGTGTCCGAACAATAAGCATACTTTCTCACAGGGATACGAGGCTTAGTCAGACGACTATTAGGAACTACTTCTCCCGATGGCATTATATAATCTTCTCCTTTCTTAATTTTGGATAATTCTTTAAGAGGAATATCATAAAAACGAATCATATCTCCATTCAAATTCAAGTCTGCCTCTACCTCCTCAAAGAGGAAACCGGCGCAAGGCATTCTGTGATCAAGAGGAATAGTACTTACACGTATTGACCGATCAGAATAGATAACTTCGTTCTTAGATGAATCAAAAGGCTTAAATATTACCTTATAAGACATTCCGCTACAAAAGAAATCCAATTGAGGACGAAGTATTCCTTCCAGCTCAGGAACCGAATGAATAGTCAAATCTCCTGTACGACCTAACAAACCCAATGTCGAAATAAGCCCTATCAAGCCAAAACAGTGGTCTCCATGCAAATGCGAAATAAATATTTGGCTGAGACGTCCGAAATGCAAACGCGAACGCCGGAACTCAAGTTGAGCACCTTCTCCGCAATCTATCATAAAAAGCTTTTCACGAATATTCAATACTTGAGCCGATGGCACATGTTTCATTGTCGGAAGTGCAGAACCACAGCCTAAGATATACAATTCAAACTTATTCATTCAATATGTATCAGTTTATGTACCTGTAAGCTAAGCGTCCATCGAGTATCGGCCTTAACTTGCTCTACACAATAGTTTATATTCTCCGTATTGGGCTTATCGCCATCAAATACAGGACTTACAAAATATTTATCCGCAACCGGAAAAATATCTATATCCGGCAACACATCTCCATTCAGTAACGGAATCCTTATCTCATTGACTCTGGGGATCAGCTCCTTTATTCTCGAATAATTTACTTTGGGACTACAAGTAATATAATCAATTAAAGAAGGAACAGGCTTTGTTCCATTTGTTTCTATAGCTTGCTTGTACCCTCTCTCTTTAAAAAAAGCCAGATGATCGTTTTTAAGCTGTAATGTAGGCTCTCCCCCTGTCCAGATGATCCACTTACAAGGGAACTTACTTATCACATTCAAAATATCATCTAAAGACATATCATCTCCATCGGCAAAATCAGTATCACAAAAAGAACAAGCAAGGTTACATTTTGTAAGCCTGATAAAAATTGAAGGCTCTCC
Organism: Indolivaga capnocytophagoides DSM 22835; assembly: GCF_000426485.1. Classification (GTDB taxonomy): domain Bacteria; phylum Bacteroidota; class Bacteroidia; order Bacteroidales; family Dysgonomonadaceae; genus Dysgonomonas_A; species Dysgonomonas_A capnocytophagoides. Next base: position 8,499 of record NZ_AUFL01000019.1, on the reverse strand, counting down.
TACCCTTCCTCCCTCACCTTGAAGTGAATAAAATATCTCATTTACCGTCAGCTTCATATATAGCAGTAGTTTTAGGAGTCTCGGATACTTCCACAGCATAAATCTGAGGAATAGATTCCGCAAAGATCTCATATAAGGTACGAGCCAAATTCTCAGCTGTAGGGTTCATGTCGAAGATATCGTTCAAATGCCTGTGATCAAGTTTATCATCTATAAATTGTTTGATAACACTTAGTTCTCTGTAATCTTTCACAAAACCGACATCGTTCAAAACATCAGATTTGAGATGAATTGTCACAATATAATTATGTCCGTGCATTCTCCCGCAAGGATGCCCTTCGGGTAAGCCTTCCAGAATATGAGAGGCCGAAAATGCAAATTGTTTACTTATTTTATACATCACTTTTTAGTTTTTAAGGTCTCAGACCTACTTGTATGCTTTGTAAGCATGATAACATCAGTCTGTTATCGCTTTTTAAGATATGTCATCAATACTTTCTGTTAGCAAGTAAAAAACCGAAGCCTTCTTAGGCTGCGACAAACTTGTCTGAACAGAATAAAAAAAGCCTAAGACTCTAATTCAAATCAAGACAAGTCCAAACCGGATAATGATCCGAGAAGTTCACTTTATCAATAGTAGTATTATACGCTTTTACATTCTTAGAATGCATTATAAAATCGATTCTGAACCAGAAAAAATTCTCATGATAAGTAATTCTGGGTCCAAAAGCTGTTTCGACATAAGAGTCTACTAAATTTTTAGATATCGTCCTGTATGTATAAGATATAGGAGTATCATTAAAATCTCCGCAGACAATAGTGGCATCAGTTTTCTGCTCACTTATATAGTGGGCTATGAGATCAGCCTGAGGAGCACGTACTTTATATGCGCCACCAAGCTTACGCTCCAGATTATGTGTTATCTCATCAAGCATCTGAGAATCGCGTTGCTTAATAAACTTCTTATACATTTTTTTGTCATCAGAAGCCAGACGATTCGATTCCAGATGGTTATTAATCAAAGTAATTCTTTTACCATCCACATCTATCTCATATAACACCGAACCATTATCACTAGTTACAATAGGAATAGGCAAAACTTTCTTTATCGGATATTTCGATAAGCAAAGCAAACCATATTCATACCGATCCCCAGGCCGTAACTTAGTCATTGAATAATAAGGATACTTCTTCAAAGCTTTAAGCAAATTACGAGTATTAGTTTTCACACCCCATCCTACGCTCAAATACTCCTGCATACAGATAATATCCGGATCAACTGATTTAATATACTCAACCATAGGATGTTTCTTATCCCATCCTCTGTTTACATCCCACGCAAAACCCCTTACATTATACGTCATCACCTTCAATGTTTTCTCAGGAGCCTTAGATGAAAAGATATTCACGGGAAAATATGCGGTAATGGGTTTAATACAGATAAGTATAACCAAAATATTTACAGCAAGCATCTTCCATTTTCTGGCAAAACTCCAGACAAACAGAAAAAGGATAGCCGCAATAAATGTAAAAGCAAACCCTAACCCAAGATAGGCAAATATAGAAAACCTTTCGGGAGATACAGTCCAAGTCAACCACGAAGACAACAATAACAAAAGGGTAAAAATATTCAGCCCAAAAGCTATCGATTTCAAAAAACGCCGTATCCCTCTGAAAAATCTGTTATTTATTGCTTGCATCGAATAATCTCTTTTTTTCTTCGTCATTCAGGCTATTATAGCCCGACTGTTTTATCTTATCCAAGATACGGTCTATCTCAACTTCATTGCTGTGCCGTTGCTGGTTATACTGCTCATCTGTCTTTCCCTTACGATAAGACACCTTCATTTTGGGTGATCTTTTGAACAGATTAGCTACCCGGTCTATCAGATAATTAAACCATTTTGTAATATCCCGTCCTTTCAGATATTGAGTTGCAAACAGATAGCCGAACACAGCTCCTCCAATATGAGCAACATGACCTCCAGTATTACTACCTCCTCCTAAGGCAATAAAGTCCAACAGAAAGATAAACAGAGCTATATATATAATCTTAATTCTACCCAAGAATAAGAGTCCTACTTCAAGATTCCGATTATAAAAAGCCGCAGCAAATATAATTGCAGTTACAGCTCCTGATGCACCTATCATAGAAGAGGCTCCCAACCCTACAAAATAAGGAATGGTATTAAATGTCAGAATATAAAATAATGCACCCGCAATACCGCCCAGAATATATACAGCGACCAGATGTTTAGACGTAAAATAAGAACGGAATATAAGCCCGAACCAATACAACATAAGCATATTGAAAAGGATATGCCAGATATCATAATGCAAGAACATATAAGTAAACAATGTCCAAAAATGGCTTAACGCAGTATGGACATTAGACGAAACCTCAAAGTAAATGCCTAAATCGGGGTAATTAATTTCAAATAAAACGCCTATCACCCTAAATATCGCACATACTGCAAATATTGCAACATTAACGAAAATCAGCGTAAAAAGAGTATCTTTTTTTCTTAATATATCTCTTATAGAATTAATAAAACCTGCCATTTTTCTTATTTCTCTTTTTCCAGTACAACACCAAAATCAATCCGGTAAGCAGACCTCCCAAATGAGCAAAATGAGCAACATTGTCTCCTGCTTTATTCCACACTCCCAAGAAAAGCTCAATAAGTCCGTAAATAATTACAAAATACTTTGCTTTGATAGGAACAGGAATAGGTATCACCATCAATTCCACATATGGGAACATAATTCCGAAAGCAACTAATATCCCGAAAACCGCACCGGAGGCCCCTACTGTAGTACCCACATTGGCAAGATAGAGTAATTCATTCAGTTTAGCCATAGCCGGATCGCTGTAAGTCATACCCTTTTCTATCAGAGCGGCTCCCTTCACATACACTTCGGCCACCATTTCGGGGGACAGATTCATCTCTGCAAATTTAATACGAAGAAACATTACGAGAATATTGGCCAAGGCAGCCCCTATTCCGGTTATGATATAATAAAACAGAAAACGCTTACCACCCCATACAAGTTCAAGTGTCCGACCAAACATGTACACCGCAAACATATTGAACAATACATGCATGATACCTGATGGATCGTGCAAAAACATATATGTAATTATCTGGTGAGGATAAAACTGATCCGAACTGAAATAATGGAGTCCCAGATAGTCACTAAGATCTATTCCTCTTGATAAAAACAACATCTGAGCCAACCAACATATAACATTGATGATTATGATATTGAGTGTAACCGGAGGAACCGAACTAAAAAAACCTCTATTGCTTTGATTCATAAAATATCAATAAGTATTTAACGCAAATTTACGGATATTTTCCTTTTGGTCATTAGAATTAAGTTCCATATCCCTTAAAAATTCAATAAATCGTTGATTTAACTTATGTTTTGGCGTTTTTTTTTGATAGTTACTAAACTATAATCTATATTTGGTGTTTGAATATTAGGCAAATCATTAAACAAATCAAATTTTTTATTAATTTTTTTATTGCATTATTATGAATAAGACTGAACTAATTAATGCTATTTCAGAAAAAGCTGGATTAAGCAAAGTTGATTCAAAAAAAGCATTGGATGCTTTTATCGAAACTGTAGGTGAAGAATTGAAGAAAGGCGAAAAAATCGCTCTTGTTGGTTTCGGAACATATTCTGTTACAGAAAAAGCTGCAAGAAAAGGTATCAATCCTAGAACTAAAGCAACAATCAACATCCCTGCTAAAAAAGTTGTGAAATTCAAAGCAGGAGCTGAATTAGCAAATTTGTAATTACAAATCAAAAAAAACAAGAAGACAGGAAGGAGTTACTCTTTCCTGTTTTTTTGTAGCTTTGTACTTTATAGATAAAAATGAAAGTTTAGAAGGATGAAGATAGAACAAGCAATTGAGGCTAGTATTGCATCGGCAATTAAAGAGCTTTATGGTACAGAAGTAGAAGCGTCGCTGACCCAATTACAGAAGACACGCAAAGAGTTTAAGGGACATTTAACCCTAGTAACCTTCCCGTTTCTGAAAATATCCCGAAAAAGCCCCGAGCAAACAGCACAGGAAATAGGCGAATGGCTTTCTGCCAACAGCCCTTATATATCCGGTTTTAATGTCGTAAAAGGATTCTTGAATTTAGAAATTGCCGGAAAATGTTGGCTGGAACTCTTATCCGACATAAACTCTCTGCCTGAATATGGCATCATCAGAGCTGCAGATAATTCGCCGCTGGTAATGATAGAGTATTCATCACCTAATACAAATAAACCCCTACACCTTGGACATATCCGCAATAACCTGTTAGGATATTCTATCTCCGAAATACTACAGGCAAATGGAAACAGAGTTGTAAAAACGAATATAGTAAACGATCGGGGCATCCATATCTGTAAATCGATGCTCGCATGGAAAAAGTGGGGCAATGGAGAGACTCCCGAATCAACAGGAGAAAAAGGCGACCACCTTGTAGGAAAATTCTATGTTTTATTTGATAAACACTATAGAGAAGAACTGAAGAACCTACAGGAACAAGGTCTGACAAAAGAAGAAGCTGAAGCAAAATCTTCATTAATGGCGGAAGCCCGTGAAATGCTTCGCCTCTGGGAAAATGGAGACAAAGACACTGTAGAACTTTGGAAAAAAATGAACAGTTGGGTCTATGCCGGATTCGACGAAACATACAAAGTATTAGGGGTTAATTTCGATAAGATATATTACGAATCCGAAACTTACCTTAATGGTAAAGACGAAGTATTAAGAGGTCTCAAAGAAGGAACATTCTTCAAAAAAGAAGACAATTCCGTCTGGGCGGATTTGACAGGAGAAGGACTCGACCAAAAACTCCTTTTACGCGGAGACGGCACGTCGGTATATATGACTCAGGACATAGGTACAGCCAAACTGCGTTATGATGATTACCACATAGATAGAATGGTTTATGTAGTTGGAAATGAGCAAAACTACCACTTTCAGGTATTAGCAATACTTCTTGACAAGCTGGGTTTCAAGTTTGGAAAAGACTTAGTACACTTTTCTTATGGAATGGTAGAATTACCCAAAGGAATGGGACGCATGAAATCGCGTGAAGGAACTGTTGTTGATGCAGATGACCTTGTCGAAGAAATGGTAGTCACTGCCCGTGAAACTTCCGATGAATTAGGCAAACTGGACAACTGCACCGAAGGCGAAGCCAACAACATAGCCCGTATCGTAGGACTTGGTGCATTAAAGTATTTCATACTGAAAGTAGACCCCAAAAAGAACATGGTCTTCAATCCGAAAGAATCTATCGATTTCAACGGTAATACAGGTCCTTTTATTCAGTATACATATGCCCGCATACAATCGGTATTACGTAAAGCTGCCGAAACAGGAATAAAGATTTCCGATGCGATGGATAATAGTATACAACCAACAGAAAAAGAAGAATCCTTAATCCAACTCTTAGCAGAATTTGCGGCTGTAGTTAAACAGGCCGGAGACGAGTACAGTCCGGCAATTATCGCTAACTATATATACGAGTTGGTAAAAGAGTACAACCAATTCTACCACGATCACTCGATATTGAAAGAAGAAAACGGAGCTATCCGCAATTTCAGATTGATTCTTTCTCTTAATATATCACGTACAGTACAAAAAGGTATGCAGCTGCTGGGAATAGAAGTTCCGGACAGAATGTAAGGGCTTATATCATATATTATTAAGAAAGGTAACATCCTATGCAGATGTTACCTTTTTTCATTGTGCCGAAATTTTCATCAAATTTTAGGTATGGATAAAATAAAGGAGACAGTTTAATTGTCTCCTTTATTAACTACACTCTAATCATGCTTCTCTTTTTATTTCTGAGCCCTCTTATACTCTTCTGCTGTCTGAATACACCATGCCATAGCATTAGCTGCAAAAACGGCATTATACACCTGAAAAGTTGATGACATCCCGGAAATTGTTCCTGCCCCATAATTAGGCTTATACGTAGGATAATTTGAGAAGGTTGTACCCTTAATTGTTTTCGTTGCCAATTTAAATGGACATATAATGTTGGATGTACCAGCATCATTGGAAGTAAAGCCTCCATCTCCGACCCAAACAAAAGGTAAAGTCCGATGGCGGAAAGCTGTCGCGGCATTCATTATCTCCGCATTACCACTAGCCACATTCACATTGTTGGAATACAGCACAACCTGATCCAATGGTAGGTTTATAGCATAATTTGTGGTAGATGCATCCTCACCCCAATACAAGCCGGTCAGATTTCCGAAAGGCCCGTCTAAAATAGGGTCGGTAATAGTCGGATAACGATAAATCGATCCGGGAGGATTAGTACCTACTCCAGCGACAAAATTAATATCACTTTTCTCAAATATCTTTCTGAAAATCTTATTATTCAACACCGGAGCTTCACTAAACATAAGAAGAATACCTCCTCCATGCACAAAATTATAAATATCCTCGAGCTGATTCGTTGTTATATTATCCCACAATGATGCAGCCGTCCCGATACCGCCAGTCCATCCGATATACAAGATATCGACAGCCGGATACTGACTCGTTCCAAATAATAAATTATGAAATTCCTGATCTCTGGCAGTAGAATTAAAATAGCCAGCATCTCGCGAAACAATTGTCCGTCCATCATCAGCTCCCTCATTAGAGGTAATGCCCGTTCCTTTATTCTTAAATCCTGAATAACGAACTATACTATTACGCAATGGTCCAAAATTAAGAGGATCGGTTATCATCTTATTCGAAGCCGTACCAACAGATCCGAAGTTATAACCGTAAGCATTATTTGTTGCAATGGTAAGGATTCGTTTCGGAGGAATGATAATCCAAACCTCAGCAATACAGGTTGCTGTAGAAGATTCGCTATTAGAACGGATGTATAGACTTTTGGTTGATGTTTTATACGGCACACCCTCACCTTGCAAACGTACAGTCTGAGGAGTGGAAGACAAGACTCCTGATCCTTTAAATTTAATACCATCCACTTCATTGGTTTCTATTTCATAAGTAGCACCGTACGATGTTGACTCAACATTCAAAACCACTTCTATATAGTTTGACGCATCCAAGGCCTTCTCTTCATAATATTCTCCATAAACTACTGTGCCTGAACAAGACATAGTATAACGAGGACGAATAGCCGAATTTTTCACTTCTATCTCAAAAGTACAAGCAGGCTGTGAACCGTTCATCCTTACTCCATTCAAATCTATTGTAAAATGATCTTTATCCGGATTAGAATAATTTATAGGAGTACCCATTGCCGGAATACGGAGAGTATAAGTTCCCTCCGACAAAAATTCACCCGAAGCCGTAAAGAAATATCCATTTTCTTTATTAGGGTCTGTTATTGTGGCCGAGATAGAATAAGTCCCTCGTTTGGTGACATCAACAGTTACAGATATAAAATTAGCAGAACCGGTTTCCACCCCATTCTTATATTCGCCACTGACCGATACTTTGCTACAATCCATCGTGAAAACAGCCTTACTTGCTTTTCCGCAAATACTTTTCCATTCTTTTTCCAGACGGTTGTAATAGTTATAGCAATCTTCATCTATATTATAGATAAGGATACCGTTATCATCTTTAACATCGGCAATAACCATCTGGTCACGTTGTTCAGTCCTTAATCTGGGCACAAGGATGCCTTTGGGAATAGTATCAGATCCATTCACAATATTTTTCACATCCAGCTCTGTCAGCCGATGCGGATTTTCGGTATTTATTCCCACCTGCGCTTGCAGAATCACCGAGCTGATAAGGAATAATAATACTAAATAAAACTTCTTCATTGTCATTCTTTAATTTGTAATTTTAATATCGAGAGTTGATTTTCAAACCTATAAAATAACGGCAGGATGCAATCTCTGCGTCCTACCGCAACAAGGAGTCTACTCCTTTTCAGGATATTTGCCTGTACGACACACGAACAACAACAAAACAACGTGTTTATACGAGACATCCTGTTATCCCAACTATAACAGAAGTTGAAAAATAGTCCGATAAGTATATGTATAAATAGAGGCATAGCAAAACTCATTGCATCGGTATGATACAACAAACACCTTTTTATTCTATATAGGTAGAATTTAGATTGGCGAACTAATTTAAGTTTTATTCGCCTATGTAGTATACGCCTGTGCGTGCGCGTGTGTGGTCTCTCTCTCTCTCTCTCTCTCTCTCTCTCTCTCTCTCTCTCTCTCTCTCTCTAATATTTTAGCACATATATGCAAGCCTAAATCGTTAAAATTTAGAATACCCCATATATTTTTTATGTTAGAAAAAATCGCCATCTAGCTGGATAAGAGATTATTTTACAGGGCAAATATATGTATATATATTTTAACACGCAAGATATCCACCCTTTTCTCTCTTTCAAAACCTCAATACAACTTTCTCTAGCAGCGCTTTAGCCAAAATATCACGTATCCTTTTTAACTCTTGAAACTCTCCAAGGATAGCTGTTGCT
>NZ_AUFL01000018.1 GCF_000426485.1 Indolivaga capnocytophagoides DSM 22835 | reverse complement strand
GTAAGGTTAAATCGGAGGTGATTCAAATGAGGGTTACCTCTTTTTATTTTATAACAAATGAAGAAAATATACATATCAGGGCCTATCAGCGGATTACCGTTGGAAACGGTCTATAATAACTTCACTAATGCTGAAGTGAATCTTCTAGAAAAGGGATATAAAGTTGTAAACCCATTCAATAACGGACTCCCTACAACTGCAACATGGGAAGAACACATGAGAGCCGATTTAAAGCTATTACTTGACTGCGATGCAATCTATATGCTAGAAGGATGGGAAAAGTCAAGAGGGGCAAGAATAGAGTATGCATTGGCTGTGGATTTGAAGATGGATGTTCAGTACCAGCACAAGTATAGTCATGCTCTAAATCTTGATTTATCTATTTATGCCGAACCGCTCAATCTTACATTGTCGGATATACTAAGCCGATGCAGAAAGATAAGATGTATGATACCGCGTCAAGTGATTATGCATCATCTAAGATACAATAGGAATATAAGCATTGTTGATATAGGTAGAGCATTTAATCTGGATCATTCTACGATATCCAATGCTACAATCAAGATAGGATCTTTAATACAGGCTAGAGGCAAAGAGGTTTTAGAAATTGTTGATAAGATAAAGATGTTATAATATAAATAATTGGAATTTATATTAGAAATTCGTTATGTTTTGATTGAAGTCATTACTTTATCTTTAGAGGATAATAACTAACATATTAATTACGATGAAGAAAATAATGTCATGTCTATTTTTTCTATTCTTTCTGATGAGTATCTGTTCTCAGACTACAAAAAAAATCAAAATAAATCCTGATTTTACATACGTCGGAATGACTAAGAGTACTGATGTATACACAAAACAAACGCCAACAAAAGATCCAAAAACCTTTTTTGTAGGATATAATGATTTTTCTAAAGATCCAAAAAATGCTTACGGTAGAGGATATCTTATTTTCAACTTGAAAGATATACCTGATGATGCAACAATTAACTCAGTAGCATTAAATCTTGCAAGTGTAGGAAGTGAAGGCAATGAATCAAACTTCGGCGGAAAAGTAAAGATTAAACAGGTTGAAAACTTTCCTAGTCCAAACCAAGTAGTATGGGATTTACTCGCCTCTTCGTATGAATTGGCAAGTGCTGATTTTAAAGAACCAGGAAAAGGCCTTTTATTATTTGGAAATAATAATGACGATTTTAAAAAGTTGGTTGCAGAAAAAAAGGGTAAATATGTTTATCTATCAGTTCACAATATAAATGAAAGTAATGTAGTTCGGTTTATGGCTACTAAAGAAACCTTATATTTAGATATAGAGTATACCTCGAATAGTTCTGGAGGAACTACTCCTGACCCAGGTATATGTAATCCTGATGGATTGTCTAGTGCCGGATATAACATTGAAGGCCCTCTATATATTGTTTATGGACAGGAGGCTAAATATACCGTTAAAGATTTCGGCGGATCGTATTGTTTTGATCATGGAAATATAGGTCAGATTAGATGGAATAAGGATGTGCCGGATGTTTTTTATGTATCAGCGAGATATAATATTTACTCTAAGAGCTCTTTTTCTGTGTTTATAACAAATGGAAAAAAAATGTATCAAGCAAAAAAAGTAACGACTATCCCCAATATTGATCTTAAAACAGATAAACTGATGCAACTAGGAAATACATTCACTTCATACATTTCTAAATTTCCAGAAGGATCAACTTATACATGGCAGGCTATGGGATCTATTGATCTAATCTCTGGTCAAGGTTCAAATACTCCAACATTTAAGGCTAATAGAAATGGATCAGGAGGTATAGAGGTGTCGGTTGAATGTGAAGGGCGGACATACAAACTTAGTCATACAGACCTTTGGGTAGGCCCCCCGGCTTTTATGAGTAATGGAGCACAAGGGGCATATAGTACAGATGCTATTCTCAAACGAAAAAGAATCGTATATCGAGATGCTGATATTGGGGGATTAGACCCGACTGATTGTCCAACGTGGGTAAATAATTCTCCTGGATTTGCAACTATATCAAATACCTGTTATGACTTATTAGTGACTTTTAAACCAAAAGTTTCTGGAACAGTTGATCTTACTGGTATATTTACAAATAAATTCGGTAGCAGTAGTCTTGATTTTACAGTCGAAATTTTACCTTCAAATAATCTAAGAAGTGATACTTCTAAATCGAAACTTGATACAGATTTAATAAATGAGGGAAATTTTATTCCCCAATCCATCAAAGTATATAGTCTATCCGGCACAATAGTTCATTCTCAAGACAATCTATCCGGTGACTTTGACATTAAATCAACTACTCTACCTGATGGCATTTATATCATTGAAAAATCAGATGGAAAAGAAAGACAAAGTGAAAAGGTTATCCTAAAACGATAATATAAATCATCCTTAATTACCGAGAGGGCTTTATGAAAATAGAGCTCTCTTTTTTTTTAAGCCCTTTATATTTTAAACATAAAATGGCTACTCCTCAAACCTGCATCGAATGTAAAAAAACAAACCGTTTCCGTAATATCTAGACCTGAAGGCCCGGTATGTTATCAATGTTTTTCCGAAAAGAAGAACCCATCGAAGAAAGGAAAGAAACATGACAAGCCGGAGGAACGGATGCAGATCGAGTTCTTTAATCAAGTACCTATATTCTTTCCAAAGCTACCTAATAAGCTTCTTCTGGCTGTTCCGAATGGAGGCTCACGAAATATCATTGAAGCAAAGAACCTAAAAGCTCAAGGTATAAAATCGGGAGTGTCTGATGTACTTCTTCTTATATCAAAAAAAGGATTCTCTTGTCTTTGTCTGGAGTTTAAGACTCCTGTCGGTAAACAATCGGATGAACAAATAGAATTTGAAAAACAAGCAGAGAAAGTCGGTAATAAATATGTTGTTGTCCGATCTGTAAAAGAAGCTATTGATACGTTGAAGTGGTATTTGGAATAAATTTCTATCTTTGATAAAAAAGGTTTCTTAAGATAAGACCAGTATAGTATGACTCCAACAAAAGATATTGAGGATATAAATGATATTAAGAAGATGGTTAATCTTTTTTACGGCAAAGTACGTAAAGATGATTTGATTGGTCCGATATTCAATGATGCTAAAACAATTGGAGTAATTAAAGAAGCTCAATATCCTTTTGGTAGAGGAAAATATGAAGTCCTTTCAGGTAAAGGTAGGAAGCTAGCTTTAAGTTTGCAGCAGATAAAACAGATTATAAATTTCACAGATGATTTTGAGGCGACGGAGCGTTATCGTGATATGTGGTTTTTTCCTATTTGTGTAATGGTATCAATGTAAATGATATGTTAAAGCTTAAATATTCTAATATAGATGGCGATCAAATTCATTTTTATCGAGCGAAAACCCTTAATACATCTAAGGATAAAAAAGAAATAGAGGTTTTATTGACTCCCGAAATGAAACAAATAATTGACAAGTGGGGAAATACAGATAAGAGCTCGAATAATTATATTTTTCCTTTTCTTACAGGAGAAGAAACACCTTTACAGCAGAAGCGGACAATACAAGATGTGACTCACCGCATTAATAAACGCTTAAAAAAAAATAGGTGAGGCTATTGGTATATCGGGATTAAGCACTTACACAGCAAGACATTCTTTTGCAAGCGTTTTAAAGAGAAGCGGTGTTAATATTGCTTACATATCCGGGAGTCTAGGGCATTCAGATTTGAAGACTACAGAGAACTACTTAGCTTCTTTTGAAAAGGAGGAACGGGTGAAAAATGCCAAATTCTTAACAAACTTCGGTGATTAATACATTATATAGCTTTATTTTTATCTTTACTGTAAAATGTAAATAATATGCCGGAGAAACAAAGCGAAGAATATAAAGAGGGTTGGCACGATGATTATCTGAAATGGATATGTGGCTTTGCTAATGCTTGAGGAGAACACAAAATATATATATTAGAAAAAGAAGATGACTGGAATATAGATAGTTAGAGTAAGTGATTATAATAGGTTGATGATGAGTTGGCAAATAAATACGTAAATTCAAATAAATTACGTTTTAGAGTATCCCAAGGTTTTTCAATACCAGTTTATAATCTAGAGAGAGTGCCGATTCCTTATATTAGCCTCCTGAACGATGGCTTTATTTTACTACTGTAATAGACTTTTGATAAAAAAGTTATAATTTAGAAACTCAGCAATAGTCTTAGACTGAAGGCATCCTTATACTCAGATTGAACAAGGAGTGTTTAAACATTTCTATCCAAGCCCATCAATCACTTATTTTTCATTGTATACCTTAACCTATTAAAAGGCTCAGTAAGAAAGTTCACATAGATAACAGAAAAGAAGACTGTTTAGGTTAATTATTATGCTGAATCGTTCTTCATGACACTTAAAACATCGTTAATTACAAAAACTATTATACATCTCCGATAAATATAAGTGGATGTACTTGAATATCTAGAAATCAAGTCTCGATTTTATTACGAAGTAGATAAGTTTAATTGCGTTGAGTGTTGTAGTTTGAGAGCTGCTAAGATAAAATGCAGGAATGATTTCTTTAGAACAAAATAGCTTTTATATATTTACATTTGTAATAGTAACTTACGATGAAGAAATTAATACTAATAGGGCTATTGTTTTCATATATAAGCCTTGTTTATGGGCTCAATACCAGGAACTTATTATAATAGGTACACAAAATGGTTTGTCCAGTACCAAAGTAAATAATACAATAACTCAGGATGACAAAGGGTTTGTTTGGATAGGTACGGAAGATGGACTGAATAGATACGATGGGCAGAAATTTATTGTTTACAAAAAACGGGATAATGATCTTTTATCACTTAAAAATAATATAGTTACATCTCTTTTCTTTGATTCTCAAAAACGCTTGTGGGTCGGAACAATGATTGGACTTCAATATTGTGATTGTCAATTAGATAGATGAGGTGCCCTCTCCTCAGATTTTTCTACATATAGACTAAGAATAAGAAGTACTGAATACCATAATTCAGGGTGGAGATGACCAATTACAAATGCAAAGCTAAGAAGATAAACTGCTACTTATACTTTTGATCATGGGACATTGGCACAACGGGCTCGTTGGGTTGAAGAAAGGTCTCCAAACTGGAGATATGCTTGATAGAGACACTTTCTTTATTCTGAATTGTAATATATAATTATTTGTCAGCTTTGGGAATAACCCATTTACTCATTATTTCTTTATATTTTTCATAAAATAAAGAAGCTCCAACTATAGGGTTTTTATCGGAAGAAACATCTGTCATAAGTTCATTCAGCATCTTTTCATTTAAAACAAAGTTTTTATAAAAGGCTGCTAACTCAGGTTTGTCTTCCGAAAAGCCTTTCCTTGATAATATTTCAATTCTATCTGTAGGATAAATACCCTTAGGATCTTCTAAGACTTTAAGGTCAAAATCAGACCAAATAAAGTGGGGCTTCCATCCTGTTATAACAATCCATTCTTTTTGTGAGATAGCCTTTTTCAATGCCGTTACCATCGAAGTCTCCGACGAACTAATCTGGCCTAATTCCAGATTATATTCTTTAATTGCTTTTTGAGTATTCGAATGTATACCTGCTCCGGCAGCAATACCATAGATTTTACTTCCAAATCGGCTCTTGTTACTGTTTAATTCTTCTATAGAATTTATTTGAACATAAGACGGTACTACCAACCCTGTACTTCCATCATCGAATGCAGTACCTATAATATCGAGTTTTGAACCATATTTGTCCCAATAGTCTTTGTGTGTATACGGTAGCCATGCATCCATGTACACATCTGTATCTCCACGCGAGAGAGAGGTGTAAATAGGCCCCGGTTCCAGTCTCTTCATCGAAACTGAATACCCATTATCTTCTAATATGACTTTTGCCAGATAAGTGATTGCAATGCCGTCTGCCCAATTGGGATATAGCATGACCACATCATATTTGTGGCGTCGTTCACAAGAAGTCGTTAATAGTAGGATTATTAATATCAATACTGATGAAATTATTCTTTTCATTTAATATCTCCTTTCTTTTTACCCAGAGACTGGGTCATACGGTCAAGTATTATCGCAAGTATAACAATGCATAGTCCTGCTTCAAATCCTAAGGCTACATCAGCCTGCTGTATACCGGCATATACACTCTCTCCTAAACCTCCGGCTCCAACCATTGAGGCTATTACAACCATCGATAAGGCTAGCATGATTACCTGATTTACTCCGGCCAATATTGTAGACATAGCCAGTGGAATTTGTACCTTGAATAAAGTTTGACGACTGGTACAGCCGAAAGCAATAGATGCCTCTACAATTTCTTTTGGTACCTCTTTTATACCTAATGCAGTCATGCGTACTGCCGGCGGCAATGAGAATATTACTGTGGCTATAACTCCGGGTACATTTCCTACCGAAAAAAAAAGTATGGCCGGAATCAAATAAACAAAGGCAGGCATTGTCTGCATAAAGTCAAGAATTGGGCGAACTACTGAATTGCCATTCTTATGTCGTGCACACCAAATTCCCAAAGGGATACCTATCAGCAGAATAATGAAAGTAGATACTACGACCAGTACAAATGTATTGATCATTTCGTCCCAGAATCCCATCCAATAAATCAGACCCAGACCTAAAATACAGAAGATCGGTAGATCCAGCATATCTTTGGCATTTGCCTTTGTAATGTTTATTTTCTTAAAGCTTTTATTCTTGATAAAAAAAGCAATAAGAGCTGTCAGCAATATTATGATTACAGATGGCGTTAGTAGTAGCATCTCCTGTAAAAAATCGACTGTATTTTCTATCATTATTGTAATCTGTCGAAATACAGGTGTACCTGCATCGGATAACCAATCGACAAATTGTTCTACGTATTTTCCTATATTTAATTTTTCCATTATTTTGTTTCTTCGTTTGCGTTCTCAATTATTGTTTGTACTTCGTCATCACCATATCCGGTGACCATTGCTACCACATCAGAATGACGTACAAAGCCTACAGGACGATCTCTGTGATCTACTACAGCTAAGGGATATTTTTGATTTATAAACAGAGGTAGCATATCAGCTACAGGCATATCGACCGGAACGTGAGGAATATCTATAATGATATCATCGATATTCTTCTTTTTTTCAGCTAGTTCTCTGCGTACTGCAGATTCTCTGACATATCCTTTAAATACATTTTTACTGTCTACGACCGGAAGAAAACGCATCAGATAGCGTTCCATTTGTCGGAGAACTGTGGCCGGACCATCCTTCTCCCTCTGAATCTTTGTTTTAAAGGTCTCCATAATAGAGGAAGCTGTTATTATTTTAGATCTATCTACATTCTCAACGAAAGCTCTAACGTAATCATCTGCAGGATTGAGAAGAATATCTTCCGACTGTCCTTGCTGAACGATCACTCCATCTTTCATTATAGCGATGTTATTACCTAGCTTAAGGGCTTCATCCAAGTCATGAGTAATGAATATGATTGTTTTCTTTAGCTTTTCCTGTACATCTAACAGTTCATCTTGCATTTGCGTCCTTATAAGCGGATCTAATGCGCTGAAGGCTTCATCCATCAACAGTATCTGTGAATCGGTAGCAAGAGCTCGGGCAATACCAACACGCTGTTGCATACCACCACTCAACTGGCTCGGATATGAATTTTCATAACCTTTTAGCCCTACCATTTCGATAATATCTTTAGCCTTCTTAGCTCTTTCCTCTATCGGGCGGTCTTGTATCTCCAGTCCGAATGCAACATTATCAATTATAGTGCGATGTGGAAGTAGTCCAAAATGCTGGAAAACCATTCCTACTTTTTTCCTGCGTAGCTCTAATAGTTGATGTTTATCCATCTTGGTTATATCTTCATCATCTATTAATATAGATCCGGCAGTTGATATATTTAGCATATTGAAGCATCTGAGTAAAGATGACTTCCCACTACCTGATAAACCGATGATTACAAATATTTCTCCTGCGTTGATGTTGAGACTGACATTATTAACAGCAACTGTACATTTAGTTTTAGTACGTATTTCTTTTTTGCTTTTTCCTTGTTCTAACATTTTCAGAGCATGTTTTTTATTTGCTCCGAAAATGAGACTTAGGTTTTTAACTTCTATTTTACTCATTCGTAATTATATATAAGTGTATTATTAAGTTTATATTATTGATTTTTAGAAATAATAGCCGATATTTATATTAAGGCGGCTATTCCATCTGGCATTGCCTTTTGCTTCCCCCAGTCCTACTCCAAATTCAGAAGTGAGCCAAGGCTGATTTTTGCCCCATGCATAGTCAACATATGTGTATATGGGACCGGATGTTATCATTACTCCGGGTATAAGGAATTGAGTGTCGTAATACTCTTTTTTCTTTTTACGACATAAGAATAATCTATGTATGGCTGAATACTTTTGATAAATTTACGGTTTACAGGTATAGTATACGATAGTCCTGCTACATATATCATCCCTTTTGTTACAACATCATAAGCCGAGCTATAGGCTGCCATTTGTAAAATATCTAATTTACTTCCGTTATTGGCAGAGGCATTGTAATCAAATCCAATAGCTTCTCCTTTAAATTCCACCTCCCATAATCGATAAGAGTATGTGCAGCCCATGTTGTACCCCAATTACGTTTGTCTAATTCTTTATTGCAGATACTACCTAGCTGCCCGGAAAGCCCTAATTCTATCTCATTTGTTAATTTATAACGTATTCTTCCGTTTATTTGATCTAATTCTCCGATATTAGCATCGAGTTTTTCGCCATTGTTAAAGCCATAAGTAGGAACACAGCATATGAATAGCGTCTATTCCCTACAGAATTATCTTCGCTATTAGAAGATACCGATCCATGCGGTGCAGCCTATCAGAAATATGCCAAATCAAATATGAGTTTATTATATTTATATGTAGAACCTATCCCTGTATTATATGTATCTTCAAGCTCCACATAATAAGGTATCTGAAACCACCATGAATAAGATGCAAAATTGGGTATACATAAAGGTTTTTGAAAAACTCCTAATTTCAGATATAAATTCTCATTGACACTGTATCCGATATATCCATGATGAAGAAAATGCGTTTTGTATTCGGGGTAAAACCTGTATTGTAAGCTTAAGTCGAAACCGTTCTTTCTTCTATCTACTGAAAGAAACCATGTATCCATCTTGATGTATGTATCTAAATCTTTATTACTTTCTTCATAATTTTCTATTGCTGTATTGAAACGTAACACACCACCTATTTTTAGATAATACTGTTTGTCTTCATTTTGGCTATATAGTAAAAAACTATTGAAAACAAAAAATAGAAATGTACAAATTGAAAGCCTAATCATTTTTTTTGTATGAGTTATTTATATTATTTACAGCTCTCTAATAGAGGTAAATAATAATCGAGTTAAATTCACAAAAACACTGTAAAATCAGAGATACATAGTTGTAGGCTGTATATATTCAACCTT
The DNA here is from genome assembly GCF_000426485.1 of Indolivaga capnocytophagoides DSM 22835. GTDB lineage: Bacteria > Bacteroidota > Bacteroidia > Bacteroidales > Dysgonomonadaceae > Dysgonomonas_A > Dysgonomonas_A capnocytophagoides. The sequence continues at coordinate 99,975 of NZ_AUFL01000018.1, read as the reverse complement.
GATAATAATAAACTATGCAAATGTGAAAAACTGAAATCGGATTTATGAATGCTTGCTTGTTGCGGAAGCAACTTTTAATTACAAAAAATAAGCAAATTCAAATATTGTATTTAATAGACTTGACACAAAGATACGAAAAAAGGCTTTATTCGCAAATAAATATATGTATGTGGTTTGAAAAAGGTGTGTTAATTAGTGTATATTTCTCTTTTTGTCATATCTTACATCTCTTTTCAGATAAGAGTTGAGAGATAATGTGAATTTTTAGCATATATAAAAAGAAAGACAGATTATTTTCTTTTTTGACAAAGAGATAGTAGATGAATATTTTTCGTTAATTATTTGGGAAGACAAATAGGCTTTAGATATCCATAAATATGAATAAACAATTTTCAAACACAGAAATACTTTTCAAAATGAAGTCGAAAAACAGTAAAAAAACGTGGAGTATTAATGGCTAAATAAAAAAATTGCTTATTATCAATCAAAAGATTGTATCTGTTTAGTTGTCGGCTAGTTAAACGCATGAATAACTTCACTTGAAATTACGAAATTATTTAAACAGGCTCTAAGACTTAATTTCCCTTATACTCTTTTGCTTTGGATTAATGGCTTTTGAGTATTCTGTCGAAAAAAAAATAGCTCATGGTTCGGACGAATGGTGAAGGGTTTTAGATTTTCTCGTTCTAATAAACCTCAACCAGATATTAAGGCGGACTCCTGTAAATAAAAAGAATAGGACAAATTCATAGGTGTTAGTGTTTTTTGATCTTCTTTTTTCTCATACATTCGTTACGGATTGGATAAAAGGCAAAGTCTTTAACGAATTAGAATATAACTTGTTTATTTGCGAAATTTGGCATTTTTTTGTCTGCCTGCCTTTTAGCTAGTAATAGTTTTGAACACGTAAATTTTACGTGTTATGAGGTCAACTTTTCGTGTGCTATTTTATCTCCAGAAAAATGAAATAAACAAAATTGGTAATTCTTCAATTATGATCAGGATCACTGTAAATGTGGAATAACTTCAATTTAGCGCAGAATTACAAATCAACCCTGAGCTATGGGATACTAAGAGTCAGCAAAGGTGCAGGATCAATGAATATTCATCACTTACTAGAATCTTTTAGTACAAAAACAAATGAATTGTGTTGTAAACGCCTAAAAGAGTACAACTATATTTCTCGCCCAAAAATCAAGATATCACAATAGGTGGCTAAATATTTCTTATGATTTCAACAGTTGTGTGCAAATTGTGTGTGCGTATAAAAATAAAAGAGAGCCAGATTTCATCCAACTCTCTCATTTTTAACGTCGGGATACCAGGATTCGAACCTGGGACCCCCTGCTCCCAAAGCAGGTGCGCTAACCGGACTGCGCTACATCCCGTATTTGATTTCTCAAATGCGATGCAAAGGTACAACTTATTTTTTAACTTCAAAATTTTAGATGCATTTTTTTGAAATTTCTTCTGAAAGAGTAATAAAATAAGTACTTTTGCAAACAAAGAAAAGGATTTAAGTAAAAGCAAGTATTTATGATATATAGTAAACAAGTTGACAGGTTGACTCGTAAACTATCTTTGGGTTTACATATCTACTCGTAAACACGTCTGCTGAAAATATTAATAATAAGGTCTGCGGCCTTAAAATATCTCACTATGTATAGAAGTAATACATGCGGCGAACTAAGATTAGCCGACGAAAACAAAGAAGTAGTCCTTGCAGGATGGGTGCAAAAGGTTCGAAAGTTAGGAGGAGGAATTACATTTGTCGATTTAAGAGATCGATACGGTATCACTCAACTTGCATTTTATAAAGATACAGATGCCGACCTTTATGAAGAAGCTAATAAATTTGGGCGAGAATGGGTTTTGCAGGTAACCGGTAAAGTACAGGAACGTTCAAGTAAAAACAAAAATATACCGACAGGTGAGATCGAACTAGTGCCATCAAAGGTCGTTGTGTTGAATACTTCTGAAACTCCGCCTTTTACTATTGAGGACGAGACTGACGGGGGAGACGATATTAGAATGAAATATCGTTATTTAGATTTGAGAAGGACTTCAGTGCGAAGCAATCTGGAACTTCGCCATAGAATTGCTTTCGAAACCAGAAATTATCTTGATAAGCTAAACTTTTTAGAAGTAGAAACTCCTGTTTTGGTGGGTTCTACTCCCGAAGGAGCCAGAGATTTTGTTGTGCCTTCACGGATGAATCCCGGAGAGTTTTATGCATTACCTCAGTCTCCACAATTATTTAAGCAACTCTTGATGGTATCGGGATTTGACCGTTATTTTCAGATTGTAAAATGTTTTAGAGACGAAGATTTAAGAGCGGACAGGCAACCTGAATTTACACAAATAGATTGTGAGATGTCTTTTGTGGATCAGGAAGATGTTTTGAATACTTTTGAGGGTTTGGCTCAATATTTATTTAAAACTGTAAAAGGGTTGGATTTGCCGAAATTTCCACGGATGCCTTATTCAGATGCAATGAAGTATTACGGTTCTGATAAACCTGATACTCGTTTCGAGATGAAATTTGTGGAGCTGAAGGATCTTACAACTGGAAGGAATTTTGTCGTATTTGATGACAGTGAGTATGTCGGCGCAATCTGTGCAAAAGGATGCGCAGAATATACTCGTAAACAGTTGGATGAATTAACCAATTTTGTTAAACGTCCGCAGATTGGAGCAAAAGGACTTGTTTATGTTAAATATGAAGCAGATGGAACTTTAAAGTCGTCTGTTGATAAATTCTATAATCAAGATGATCTTGTGAAATGGGCAGAACGTTGTGGTGCTCAAAAGGGGGATCTTATTCTGATCATATGTGGAGAAACCGAGAAGGCTCAAAAGCAATTGTGTGAGCTTCGTCTCGAAATGGGAGAGCGTTTGGGCTTAAGAGATAAAAATGTATTCAGTTGCCTTTGGGTTGTCGATTTTCCTTTGTTGGAAAAAGACGAAGAATTGAATCGTTTCTTTGCAAAACACCATCCGTTTACCAGTCCTAAAAAAGAAGATTATAATTTGTTAGATACAGATCCGGCTGCGGTGAGAGCCAGTGCATATGACATGGTAATCAATGGAGTTGAAGTTGGTGGAGGATCGGTGCGTATTTATGATAGTGCTTTGCAGAAGAAAATGTTCTCATTATTAGGCTTTACTGAAGAAAGAGCTCAGGAGCAGTTTGGATTCTTGATGAACGCATTTAAATATGGTGCGCCACCTCACGCCGGTTTGGCCTTTGGTTTAGATCGGTTAGTGTCGTTATTTGCTGGTCTGGATTCAATAAGGGATTGTATTGCCTTTCCTAAAAATAATTCGGGTAGGGATGTAATGGTTGATGCTCCCGCACGATTAGAACAAGAGCAGCTTAATGAACTTTGTTTGAAGATTGAAATTAAAGAATAGGTGTTAAATATTTTATATACAGTTGTTAAGGTGGTTCGTGAATGGACCACCTTATTTTTTGAATGTTAATATATTGTTAAAAAATGTGATTAGGTAAAATAAAATTGATACATAAGAACACTTATAGTAAGTGTACTTATTATATTTGCATGATATTTACAAAAAAGTAAACATGGCTGATTGTTTTAAACTAAAAAATCCTGAGGAGGATTTGGGATATTTGATTTGGAGAATAACTAAATATTGGCAAAGAGGAAAGCATCGTATGCTCGATGAATTTGGTTTGACAGGGTCTCAGACCGAAATTCTGGGAGCTATATATCATTTATCCCAGCAAGAAAACGAAGTGACTCAGATTATATTGTCTCAGGAGACCGAGATAGATCCAATGACGGTCTCTACTATATTACGGAATCTTCAGAAGAAGGGTTTGGTAACCCGAAAAGAAAGTTCTATAGATACGCGTGCGCGGGTTGTTGAACTTACGGATGAAGGACGTGAATTATTTGAAAGGGCGATAACTAAAGTAAAAGAAGCCCAAGATGGCTTATTTGAAAATATTGATGTGGAGACAATGAAAGATCAGCTAAAGATCTTATTAAACGAACTAACAAGATTAAATATTAATACAATAAATTAATTAGTGTAAGGTATGGATTTGAAAAAAGTGAGTGTTAGTCTTTTCTCGGCTTTGCTATTAATTTCCTGTGGAGGTAAACAGGATCAAAAGCAAGAAACGCCGGCTAGTGTATATCCTACACTGGTATTGAGCACACAAAATGCTCAATTGGAATCGGTATATCCTGTGACTATCAAAGGGCAGGAGGATATCGAAATAAGACCAAGGGTTGAAGGGTTTATCGAGGCTATTTATGTAGACGAAGGGGCTGTTGTTAAAAAGGGACAAGCATTGTTTAAAATTAACTCTCCTGCATCACAACAGGCACTAACTTCGGCAGAAGCTTTGGTTAGAAGTTCTGAAGCTACATTAAATACCGCAAAATTGAATGTAGAAAGATTCCGTCCTTTGGCAGAAAAAGGCATCGTAAGTAATGTTCAATTGCAGACTTATGAAAATGCTTATCTGGCATCGAAGGCATCTCTTGAACAAGCTAAGGCTTCATTGTACAGTGCTCAGGCTACTATGAGTTGGACTAATGTAACAAGTCCTGTAAATGGGGTTGTAGGAGCAATAACTTATCGTCAGGGAAGTTTGGTTGATAAGGCAAATGTTCTGACAACAGTAGCTAATACCAGTAATGTATATGCTTACTTCTCATTGAATGAAAAAGACTTGCTGGGTTTCTTAAAGAATGCAGAAGGAAATACTCAAGCCGAAAAAATCAAAAATATGCCTGAGGTGACTTTGGTATTGGCTGATGGAAGTGTCTATCCTGAAAAAGGAAAAATCGAAACAATTGCTGGTGTTATAAATGTTTCAACAGGTTCTGCCGGATTCAGAGCTGCATTCCCTAATCCTCAAGGATTATTGAGAAGCGGAACAAGTGGTAAAGTTTCTATACCTCAGTACCTGAAGGATGTATATGTAGTGCCTCAGAAAGCAACATTTAATCAACAAGACAAAGTGTTGGTTTATAAAGTTCAAGGCGATTCTGTTATGCAAACACTGATAAGTGTTTCTGCGATGCCTGATGGAAAGAACTATGCTGTGACTTCTGGTTTAAAAGCAGGAGATCGTATTGTTACAGATGGCGTTGCAACTTTGAGTAATGGTAAAAAAATCAAAGTTGAAAATCAACAGTAATAAAATTAAGGTCTCAGACCTATTTATTGACAGGCTTGGTTAAGAAAAACGAGAGTTAATTATTTCCCTAAAGCGGTCATTAAATACTTTCTATCATAAAAAAAATAATAAAAAGCAATGTTAAAAACATTTATAGAAAGACCGGTGCTATCTACCGTGATCTCTATTATCATAGTGGTATTAGGGATTATCGGATTAGTCACCCTTCCTGTTGAACAATATCCGGATATTGCGCCTCCTACTGTGGTGGTGAATACGACCTATAGTGGAGCTAATGCGGATGTTGTAATGAATAGTGTAATCGTTCCTATCGAAGAGCAAGTGAATGGGGTTGAAGGTATGACCTACATGACTTCTTCAGCTAGTAATGATGGACAGGCTACAGTAACTGTATATTTTAAGCAAGGGATAAACCCTGATATTGCTGCGGTAAACGTTCAGAACATGGTTGCGAGGGCTACTCCTTTGTTACCATCGGAAGTAGTATCAGTTGGGGTAACTGTTCGTAAACAACAAAGTAGTACGATCTTATTCTTATCATTGTCAAGTGATAATCCGGACTACGATGGAGAGTTTATTCAAAACTATGCAAATATCAATATCTTACCACAGATCAAACGTGTGTTTGGGGTAGGTGAAGCGAGAGTATACGGAGCCAAAGACTATTCGATGCGTATTTGGTTGAAGCCCGATTTGATGGCTGTTTATAAAATATCAGCAGATGAAATTATCGGAGCTTTAACTGATCAGAATATAGAAGCTGCTCCCGGAGAAATAGGCCAGAACAGCGATCAATCGTTCCAATATACATTAAAGTATACAGGACGTTTGAAAACTGCAGAGCAATTCGGTGATATTGTTATCCGTTCGCAAGATGGTCATGTATTGAGAGTTAAAGATGTTGCTAATGTAGAATTAGGATCACTTAACTACACTGTACACTCATATACGAATGGAGCGGAATCTGTTGTTATTGCAGTTAGCCAGACTGCTGGATCTAATGCTCAGGAAGTAATCAAGAATATACAACATGTATTGGATACTGAGTCTAAAACATTCCCTAAAGGTATGAAACTGACTTATCTGATGAATGCAAATGACTTCCTTGATGCTTCTATTGAGAAGGTAATACATACATTGATCGAGGCATTCTTACTGGTGTTCCTTGTTGTGTTTGTCTTTTTGCAGGATTTCAGATCTACGCTGATTCCGGCGATTGCCGTTCCGGTAGCTATTGTAGGTACCTTCTTCTTCTTGCAGATGTTTGGTTTCTCTATCAACCTTCTGACATTATTTGCACTTGTACTGGCGATCGGTATTGTGGTCGATGATGCGATAGTCGTCGTCGAGGCGGTGCATGCTCAGCTCGATGCCGGGGAAAAGGATCCGAAAAAAGCCACAATGGCAGCGATGAAAGAAATTGCACCTGCTATCGTATCTATTACTTTGGTTATGTCTGCCGTGTTTATTCCCGTGAGTTTCATTGGTGGTACAAGCGGTATATTCTATAAACAGTTTGGTTTGACGCTGGCTATTTCGATTGTTATATCGGCTGTGAATGCGTTGACTCTGAGTCCGGCTCTTTGTGCACTCTTCCTGAAAGGGCATGATGAAGACTATGAGACTAAGAAAAAGAGTTTCTTGCAGCGTTTCTATTATAGCTTTAATATCGCATTTAATGCAGCAACACAAAAATATAAAAGCAGTTTGCAATTCTTAGGAAGGCGCGGACACCGTTGGATTACAGTTGCTATTATAGCAATAAGTGCAGTTATTTTAGTCTTTTTGATGAAACAGATTCCCACAGGATTCGTGCCTCAGGAAGATGGTGGAGGTGTAATGGGTATGGTGACATTACCTCCCGGTGCTTCACTCGAAAGAACAGACTCTTTGGTTGCCGAAGTTACAGCCATTGCTAAAGGTATAGAAGGTGTGAAAGATGTTACCACTATCTCAGGGGTAAGTTTCCTTAGTGGTTCTGGTAGCTCATATGCATCTATGATTATCAAGATGGTTCCCTGGAACGATCGTAAGATCAATACTAATGAGGTTGCGGCACAGTTGACAGAGAAAACTTCTCATATACAAAATTCGACATTCTTGTTCTTCGGTATGCCAACTTTACAAGGTTTCGGTATGAGTACCGGGGTCGAAATGCAGCTTCAGGATAAAACAGGTGGTGATATTCATAAATTCTATGATCTGACCAACAAATTCCTGGATGAAGTGAAGAAGAGCGATAAGGTGATGATGGCGATGACCACATTTAACCCGAACTTCCCACAAAAACAGATCGAAGCAGATATTCCTAAGATTAAAGAAGCCGGATTGACATTATCTCAGGTAATGACTTCTATGCAGGCATATATAGGTAGTATGTATATCTCAAACTTCAATCTTTATGGTAAGCAGTTCCGGGTAATGGTTCAGGCATCACCTGAATACAGGGCTCAAATGTCAGACCTTGATAAACTGACTGTTCAGACCGGATCGGGAGAAATGGCTCCGATAACAGAGTTTCTTCATATTACAGACGTAACAGGTCCTCAGGCTTTAACTCGTTTCAATATGTTCTCGTCAATGAGTGTGACTATTATCCCTAATTTCTATAAAGGGTACAGTTCGGGTGACGTAATACAGTTGGTTGACGAAGTTGGAAAACAAGTATTGCCCGAAGGATATGGTTATGAATATTCTGGTATGACCCGTGAAGAAGTTGGCTCTGGTAGTCAAACAATATTGATCTTCGGATTGTGTTTGATCTTCGTTTACTTGCTGTTAGCTGCTCTTTACGAAAGTTACATCCTTCCGTTGGCTGTAATATTCTCTCTACCTGTAGGTTTGGCCGGAGTGTTTATCTTTATCTTTGTCGCTATGATGGGAGGTAGCGGTATTGTAAATAACATCTATGTCCAGATATCGCTCGTCATGCTTATCGGGCTGTTAGCTAAGAATGCGATTCTTATCGTGGAGTATGCTATTCAGCGTCGTCAGCAGGGAATGAGTATTGTCGAATCTGCCGTAAATGGAGCTGTAGCTCGTCTTCGTCCGATTTTGATGACTTCATTTGCATTCATATTCGGTCTTATGCCGTTGATGTTTGCTTCGGGTGCAGGTGCTATTGGTAACCGTTCTATCGGTATTAGTGCTATTGGAGGTATGTTTATAGGAACAATGATCGGGGTTTTGGTTATACCGTCTCTTTACATCATATTCCAAACAATACAAGACAAGTTTAGCAAGTCGGGTATGGTTAATTCTAATGACGAGGTTGTTAATAGACAAAAATGACAAAAATGAATAAAAAATATATTAAAGGTGCTATTCTATTGGGGCTTACAGCCTCAATAGGATTCAGCTCCTGTCAGATAACCAATAAATACAAATCTCCGGAATATAGTTCTGAAAATTTGTATCGGGATGCTAATTCTACTGATACATTAACGATCGCGAATATTCCTTGGAGACAATATTTTGCTGATCCTGTTTTACAAGGTCTGATAGATGAAGGTTTGGCTCAGAATTTCGATTTGCAGATTGCATTTTCGAGAATCAAACAGGCAGAGGCTAATTTAGGAATGGCTAAAGCGGCTTATTTTCCTTCAGTAGCATTGGTGGGTCAGGTTGAGCAGACTCGTTTGAGTGCTGCAGATCCGACAACCGGTGCACCCCGTGATCGCAAAAGCTTAGCTTATCACAAAGAAACCTACACTTTAGGTGTTTCTGCTGCTTGGGAATTAGATGTTTGGGGAAAACTAAACCGTCAATCTAAAGCGGCATATGCTCAGTTTTTGAATAGCCATGCCTACAAAAATCTGATTCAGACTTCTCTGATTGCCAATATTGCAACAACATATTATTCATTGCTGGCTTTGGATGAACAACTTAGAGTCACAAAAGAAAATATTGAGTTGCTGAATGAGACAACTGAAACAATGGCGGCTTTGAGAGATGCCGGTAATCTGACAAGTGCTTCGGTTGAACAAAGTAAAGCTTTGTTGTATTCGACTAAAGTAAGCGTTCCTGATTTGGAAAGCCAGATACGTCAGCTTGAGAATTCTCTATGCTTGATGCTGGGACGTAAGCCACAGGCTATCGAAAGAGGCAGTCTGGCTAATCAGGCTGTTCCTACAGAACTGAAAGCCGGAGTTCCTGCTCAAATGTTGGCTATGCGTCCGGATGTGCAACAGGCCGAGTTGAGTTTCCGCCAGAGATTCGAATTGACTAATGTGGCTAAAGCAAGCTTTTATCCCACAATAAGTTTAAGTTCGGGTATGATCGGGTATTCAACAGTAAACGGTTTGGCTCAGTTTTTTAAACCTGAAAACCTGTTTGCTAGTCTTGTCGGTGGTCTGACTCAGCCTATCTTTGCAAGAAAGCAATTGATTACTCAGTTGAAAGTTGCAAAAGCTGAACAAGAAGAAGCATATCTGACATTCGAAAAAACAGTTTTGTCTGCAGGTAATGAAGTTTCGAATATCTTATATACTTACGAATCGTCATTATCAAAGAATGAACTTCGTGATAAACAGGTAAATGCTCTTAATACAGCCGTATATTTCACTCAGGAATTATTAAAAGCAGGTGAAGCTAATTATACTGAAGTATTAACTGCAGAGCAAAATCTGCTGCAAGCTCAGCTTGGTCAGGTAAGCGATAAACTGGAACAATTACAGGCATCTGTTGACTTATACAGATCGCTTGGAGGTGGAACAAGATAAATAAAGGTTTCAGACCTTTTTGTAACTAACCCTGCATAGGAGCATCGGTGGTTATAATACCTTCTGTTACATAAAAACGCTTTTCAACAACAATAAAGACTGTCTATTTTTTGAATAGACAGTCTTTGTTATTTTAAGACATTCGGTTTGTTTACTATCTATATAAAATACGAAATTATATACTTGCAATTAATTAGTAATAGAAAATATTAATGATAGATTTGAAAATATAACAGTCTGCTAAATTTAAGATTGCAAAGTGAATAAAAGGTCTTAGACCTTAAATGTTGTTTTTTTTATAAAAAATAATCATCTTTGTGATTGTTATGGTGGCAGATTTATAATTCTATAAATTCTGCTGAAAAGGGAATCAGGTGAAAGTCCTGAACAGACCCGCTGCTGTAAGCTCCGGTAAAGATCCGAAACATTACTTTATTCCACTGTTTATTGATGTAAAACGGGAAGGAGGTTTTAGGATGGAGCAAGTCAGAAGACCTGCCATAATAAATATTTGTACCATGCTTTCGGGGAGTAAAGCAAGAGACGCCTAAAATAAAATAAGCGAACTTTTTGCCATCAAATTTTTGTGTGAATAACTTATTGTTATTTGCTTGATCAGTAAAAGAGAAGGTCCTAGACCTTAGATTATATATTAATAAACTAAACTATTTATAATGAAATTGCAGAGAAATATATTTGCATCACTATTATTACTGTCGATAATGGTGTTAGGGTTTACATCATGTAGCGACGATGATGATAATAATAAAGAGGATAACTCAATCGGGAATGTATATGTTCTCAGTAGTGGAGGTAAAGATTCGAACAGTGCAGCTTTGATTACTTATAATGCAGAGACTGGCAAAACATCAAATATTTTTGAAAATGTTAACGGTGTAAAACTTGGTGACACAGGTCAAGATATGATCTATTATGGAAGTAAGCTTTACGTTTCTGTATACAATTCGGGTATTGTTTATGTTTTGGATAAGACAGGCAAAAAGCTAGCCGAAATTAAAGATGATTCACAAAAACTTCAACCTCGTATGTTCGAAGCATACAATGGTAAAGTGTATGTAACTTCATTTGATGGTTACATTGCCAGAATAGATACAACATCTTTATCTATTGATAAGAAAGTGGCTGTAGGTGCTAATCCTGAGTTTGTAAAAGTTGTAAACAATAAAGTTTATGTTGCTAATTCAGGAGGTTTGAACTGGCAAAGTGGATATAATAATACCGTCTCAATACTGAATCCAGATCTATCTGAAAAGAAAGATATTGAAGTAGCTGTTAATCCTGTTGAATTAGAAGTTGATAAATATAATAATTTGTATCTGATCTCAAGAGGTAATTACGGTGATGTTCCTACTACTCTGCAATCAATCAATACAACATCAAATGAAGTGAAAGTATTGGATACAGATCGCTCTTTTTCGATGTATGCTGTCAGTGAAAAATTGTATTTGTTGAAAAAAGAATATGTTAACAGTAAACCAACATCATCATTTACTTATTGGGATATTGCATCTAATAAAGTGGTCGAAGGTAGTTTCATAACAGATGGTACAGCTATCGCAGATATATCTTATGTAACAGTAGATCCAAAATCCGGGAACTATTATGTGGCTGCAGCTAATGGTTCAAATACTGGAGATGTATATATATTCTCTGCCGGCGGAAAATTCATATCGAAATTCGATACAGGAGCGGCATATCCGATGAAGATTTTATTTATTTATAAATAAGATGTCTTGTTTTATTTTCTGAATAGGTCAAAATATAAATCTGTTTTTTATCTATTCAAAAAACAATGAGAGAATATGATGATAAGAGAAAAAGGAAATAGCAAACAAGAGTCATTTTTTGTGTAACCTTTGTAACCTTTTCTCTTGTGTTTACTATAATCAAATTAAACTCTGGGGTAGGGCATTGCTCTACCCCAATGTGATCAGAATAGAAGAAAAGAACATATTGAAAAATATACAATTCCGAAGTTACTTTTGTTACCTTTTGAAGGTAAGGCAAAAAAACAATTGAAAAAAAGGTGATGCATAGGCTTAAGGTTGTATTGTAAAATCAGATAGGCTTTAGTTATGAGATATTCATTTATATTATTTTTATCGGTAGTGCTGTTTGCTGCTTGTTCAGGTAGCGGTACTCAAAGCGGCGGTCATAGTTTGGGCGTAGAAGATTCGGTCTATACCGTTCGTTACGCAAAGGGGTTTAAAGTTAAAATATTTCCCGAATACAAAGAGGTTACAGTTGTTGACCCCTGGGATTCAACAAAAATACTCCAACGGTATATTTTAGTGGATAAGAAGAAAGAGCTGCCCAAAAATCTGCCTGAAGGAACTCTCATACGTACCCCTTTGAGCAAAGTGGTTGCCTATTCTACTATTCATTGTGCAACATTGGATGAATTAGGCGTTATCTCTACGGTTAAGGGTGTTTGTGAGCCGGGTTATATTGATATAGATTACATTCAGAATGGTGTGAGAAACGGGTCTATAGCTGACCTTGGACAAGCTGCCAATCCTGTGATCGAAAAAATTGTCGATTCAGATCCTGAAGCTATTCTGGCAACACCGATACAAGGCAGGACATATGGCAGTGTCGATAAAACAGGTATTCCGATTATAGAAACTCCGGATTATATGGAACCTCTTCCATTGGGGCGGGCAGAATGGATCAGATTCTATTCGTTGTTTTTTGCTACTGAAGAAAAAACCGATTCTCTGTTTAATATAACCGTATCTAATTATAATGAGATAAAAGAGAAGGTTGCACATGTTAAAGAGCGTCCTTCTGTTTTTATCGATTTGATGTATGGTAATGTGTGGTATACATCAGGGGGAGAGAGTTTTATTTCGAGAATGTTGAGTGATGCAGGAGCTACTTATGCATGGCATGATAATGGTAAAGTGGAATCTGTGCCTTTGGCTTTTGAACAAGTGTTGGAGCATGCCGGAGAAACTGAGTTCTGGCTGATTAAATATAACAATCCTATTGATCTTACTTATTCGGGATTAGCGAAAGAGTATAAGCCTTATTCGTATTTCTCGGCATTTAAAAACCGGAATATATACGAATGTAATGCGGGAAAGACTCCTTATTACGAAGATTTACCGATACATCCTGACTACATTTTACAGGACTTTGCCTATGTGTTTCATCCGGATTTATTCCCCGGTTATACGCCGAGGTATTACCATAAGATGAAAGAGTAAATTGGCAGCCAAAGAGTTTATTCTTTCTTTCAGTATTGTATAAGCTTATTTTAGTAATTTTGTACCTGAAAAATTAGAAGATTGAATTTAAAAACACATATAGTAAAGTATGTATTCCTGCTGGTGGCTGGAATCATACTTTTATTTTTTGCCAACCTGTTTGTCGGCTCCGTTAAGATTCCATTTGATTCGGTTTTACATATCCTTTTTGGGGATGATACTATAAAAAAATCATGGGAACATATTGTTCTGGAAGTCCGGTATCCGCAAGCGGTGACAGCTTTATTTACAGGTATGGGTATTGCCGTGTCTGGACTTTTGCTGCAGACTGCATTTCGCAATCCTTTAGCAGACTCGGGCATTCTGGGTATCAGTGCAGGATCGAGTCTAGGAGTCGCTGTAGTGATATTGCTGTTCGGTGGATTCATAGGTAACACATCCGGATTTAATTTGTCGGCATCAATGACTGTTGTGGTTGGTGCTTTTCTGGGAGCTGCAGCTGTTCTTCTTATAATTATGGGATTTGCATCCATTGTACGTAATAATATCATGTTGCTTATTATCGGTATTATGGTCGGTTATCTTACTTCATCGGTTATATCATTGTTGAAGTATTGGAGTACAAGCGAGCAGGTTTTCTCTTATATGATTTGGGGGATGGGTGATTTTTCTGGTGTGACCACTGTCCAGCTGCCATTCTTTTGTATAGTCGTAACATTGGGTTTAATATTGTCAGTATTATTGATAAAGCCCCTGAATGCATTATTGCTTGGTGAGAGATATGCCGCGAATTTAGGTGTGAATATTAAACGGATTCGTTTTCTGCTGCTGTTTTGTGCAGGAATACTTACTGCTGTTACAACGGCATATTGCGGTCCGGTTTCTTTTATCGGTCTTGCGGTTCCTCATATTGCAAGATTGCTTTTAGGTACATCTAATCATAAGTTGCTGTTGCCTATGACTATATTAATAGGAGGACTTATGGCTCTTTTATGTAATCTGATAAGTGTAATTCCTGGTTCGGCGGGATTGATACCTTTGAATGCGATCACCCCGATTTTCGGAGCTCCTGTGATTATTTATGTAATTGTGAATCAAAAAAAGATACAGTATTTCAATTAATGAAACAATCATCAGTCATATCATCCGATGGATTAAGCCTAGGGTATCCTAAAACAAGAGGGAGATCGGCCTCTGTGCTATATGAGAATGTTTCGTTTGATCTATTTGCGGGAGAGCTTACATGTTTATTAGGTTCCAACGGAGCGGGTAAATCTACATTGTTACGAACATTGACTACTTTACAAGCTCCTTTGCAGGGGCAGGTTCTTCTCAAGGGCAAAGATATAAGAGAATATACTGAACACGAATTATCGATGCTTATAGGGCTTGTATTGACTGATAAAACAGTATCAGGAGGGCTCACTGTATCTGAGCTGGTTGCTTTGGGGCGCCATCCTTATACCGGATTTTTCGGACGTCTGTCAAAATCCGATTATGCAATCATAGAAAAAGCTATGTCGGATGTCTGTATTCTTCATAAGAAGGATTCTTATGTTGCTGAATTATCCGATGGAGAACGGCAAAAAGTAATGATCGCAAAGGCTTTGGCGCAGGAATGCCCTATTATTATCCTCGATGAGCCTACTGCTTATCTGGATATTGTAAATCGGATTGAGATTACAAATCTGCTGCATAATCTAGCCTTGACTCAGAATAAGACTATCTTGCTATCAACTCATGATATAGAGTTAGCTTTAACTTTGTCTGACCGGTTATGGTTGCTATCGAGAGAAAAAGGTCTCAAATGCGGAGTAACGGAAGATATTGTATTATCTGATTCTATAAATGATTATTTAGGGAATGGTCATATCTCTTTTGATAAGCATACTGGTGTATTTGTTGCGCAGCAGAAAGCTGATAAGGAGATACATCTTATAGCTGAGGGTGATTTGTTTTATTGGGGTAGAAATTTCTTGCAACGCAATAACTTTAAAGTTTCGGAAGATATTGATACTGAAATTACAGTTACAATAGTTGCTTCAGATGATATTGAGGTTGAGGTAGACAAAAACTTATCTCGGGTTTCTTCATTTGAGCAATTGAAACAATTGCTGAATTGATTGATTGCTATATTTAGCAGAGGATTTGTCGCTAATAAAAAAGCAATCGAATTTCGATTGCTTTCTGTGTTGCGGGAACCGGACTCGAACCGATGACCTTTGGGTTATGAGCCCAACGAGCTACCAACTGCTCCATCCCGCGATATTTCGATTGCAAAGGTACGCTTTTTTCTTTACCTTCCAAATTATTCTGGATTTATTTTAAATAAAAAAATGATAGATCTGTTTATTGATCTGGTTTACAGGTGGATTTACTATCACCATTTGTAAGATAGACCAAAACTTAAAGCCTGATTTAATTGAAAATAACCCAACCTTTTTTCTTTTACACTATTTTCATTATCATCAAATCTCCAATACATGGTGATGATTGTAGAAAAGTATCTGTTTATCTGCATATTAAGTTTGTTTTCGAACTCCATTGAGGCATATTCGTAATTTGTAAAGTACTTAAATCTAGTAGATAAGGATGTAAATCTATTGAAAGAGAAAGAGAAATCAGAATTGATCGTTGTACCAAGTTCAAATTTTTCGGTTTTATCAGCTGCAACCCCTTGTCGTTTCGTTATACTATCATTACTTATGTAGATATAGTTAATGGAAACTGGAGCCAAATTGACCGAGAACTTTAAGACTTTATATTTATCACTCTCGAATTTTTTCTCTTTAGAGAACTTCATACCGAGTCCAAAGTTCATGATAAGAGGAGATAAAAAGGCTGTACTTATTTTATCAGAATTGACGGGATAGCTATCGAATATTTGAGTTTGACTTTCTAGCTTAGCTGTGTATTCCCAATTATTAAAAGCTTTGTACCCGAATGTATTCTCTAAACGAATTAAGTCTTCATTATAGATAAAATCATGCTGTTTGTCTCCTTGATTCTTCATTGCAGTTAATCGCCACTCGAAAGTATTCGAAAAAGATGTTTTATCCTTTTTATAGTTTAAGGTAAGTTTGTGTTGGTTAATTACACTGAAAGTATTATCTCCCGATTTGTACCAATTGTCAGAAACAAAATTTTGAGCTACTTGAAAATTATGCTCTCCACTATATGTCCAAAATATAAATTTCGGAGCTATTTTCGTTAATTCAACAGGTTCTACACTTATAGCATCGTCCGCAGTAATAAGATCATGGAGAACGTTTCGTTTAGTAACTTCTTCAGTATCTATTCTGGGTAGTTTTTTTAACGTAAAAGCGTTATATCTTACACTTTCTATGTTATTCATATTGGTGTAGAAATCTCTTCGTAATCTTTGAATGTCGTCAGCTTTTTTTAGCATAGGAGCCAAGGTGCTATCTTCAGGGATTAAGTGAAGCTGAGTAGCCGTATTGGGCTGTTGCTTGTTGATAAAGTCTAAATTAGATGGTAATATTTTTCCATCAAAAATAACAGGTAGGTATGCCGGATTATAAATAACTGTGTCTCTAAAGCTTACATTGTATGGAAATGGTGTCCACTGAATCGGAGGCATTTCTATAAGTCCGTTTGCTCCTCTACGGTAAACGAATGCGGTATCGGTATGCATTTTATCTGTAATCAAAAGTGAATCACTGATAAGTATTCGTTTTCGTGGCACTAGTAATTCAGAGTTTTTATTTGCTTTACCCGAAAATGAAAATGAGAAACAAAAAATGAATAATAAAATGCAATGAACAAGCTTTTTCATACAATGAGATAATCTAATGTTCTTCGACAGTGTATATTTAGATGCAAACCAGCTATCGATACAAATATAATAATAAAAGATATAGAGTTTAAATCTTTTTTGAAAAGGAAGCTTTCTTTTGGATAGGAAAAGCTCCCTTTCTGCTTTTTTTATATGTCAATTCATAGATGCGAATTTTATACATACGGGCATATCGAGTTGAATGTCGAACCCAGTGTTTTCTAGAAGTCCGGTTTGCTGATCAACCTTAAATACCTGTATTCTGTCGCTGTCTCTATTGGCTACTAACAGAAGTTTTCCATTCGGAGTTAATGCAAAGTTTCGCGGATGTATACCTGTATCCTGATATCCTGTTTTTGTTAAAGTTCCATCATTTTGGTTGACCGAAAATATCGCTATGCCATCGCCTCTCAAGCGATTAGACGCATATACGAATTTTCCATCCGGTGATATATGTATATCTGCACTACCTTTAGCATCTAGGCTGTCTGCTTTTACTGTCTGTTTTTCTGCTAGATCTCCATTGGTATTATTGTAATCAAATACAACTACATCTCCTGATAATTCAGTAATAAGATAAGCATACTTGCCGTTTGGATGAAAGACCAGATGTCGAGGACCGGAGCCTGCTTTAATTGAAAATGATTCCGGTGAACCTGTAGTCAGAAATTCTTTACCGGTAGCATTAACGTCAAACTTATGTATTTTGTCAGTACCCAGATCATCCGCGAACAAATATTTATAATCTGGCGAAAACTGCACACAATGCAAATGGGGTTGTGCCTGCCTGTCTTTATCAATTCCCTTCCCGGTAAACGATATTACTTTGGGTGATGGGTTTAATCCGCCTTTATCATCTACTGTAAAGGCTGTAATGCTTCCTCCTAAGTAATTGGCAGTAACAACATGTTTTCCTGTTTGATCAATATTGATATAGCACGGAGCACCCCCTCCGGTTAATTGTTTATTGATAAAGGTGAGTTTTCCGTCCTTCTTGTCAAATGAAAAAGCATTGGCTGCAGATGTTTCTCCTTCATCTTCTGTTACGGCATACACATATTTCTCTGACGGATCGAGAGTCAGATAGGAGGGGTTGTCTACATGTATTTCACTTACATAAGAGGAAGTTCCGGTAACTGTATCAAGCTTATAAACATAGATCCCCTTGCTTTCGCCCGATGTATAAGTGCCTACGAGCATATACATTTGATTTAGATCGGGTTCGGATTTAGCTGCCTGAGTTGTGCTTTTATTTGAGCAGCCTGCTAATAATAGGGCAGATACTGACATACTGATAATTTGTTTCAACATATTTTTTGTATTTTGGGTCTTAACCATTTGTTTTCTGAGTATAAAAATAGTAAGTTGCACTAAAATTTGTATCCTTTACCAGAAACAAACCTCAATTACACCTTAAATATTAACCTCAAAACAAAATTAAGAAATAAAAGAGCTTTGCTAGTGGTATTTAAATAGAAAAAATTCAAAGACAATATTTTTTTTAATTAAAAAAAGGGTTATCTTTGCCATCCGAAATAAGAATACTGTAGCATATAATCAAATAACAATATAAGAAATGAAAAAGGGAATACATCCAGAAAACTATCGTCCTGTTGTTTTCAAAGATATGTCAAACGATGAAATATTTATCTCTCGCTCAACTATCAATGCCAGAGAAACAATAGAAGTAGATGGTGTTACTTATCCTCTAGTAAAACTAGAAATCACTAGTGCATCTCACCCTTTCTACACAGGTAAACAAAAACTTGTAGATACTGCAGGACGTGTTGATAAGTTCATGACTCGTTACGCAAATCGCAAAAAATAAACTGATCAACTTTTGAGATATAATCTAAGGCATTCCAAGTTATTTGGGGTGCTTTTTTATTTTTGTATTTTAAATTCATTATCGGAAAAGGTAACAGAAATCAGTAAACAGTTGTCAGTTTAGCGAAAAAGGTGACAAAAGTAACAAGGTCTATGTGCAATAATGAATAAATAATAATCAGTTATCAATTTTAATTTTTTATCCTTTATTATTAATTTTTTATTTTCTGAAAAGGTGACAAAGGTTACACCAAAACTTCACTTTTTGAGGAGTATCCTTTTTCTGATAAAAGCTTACCAGAAATGCAGTACATCAAATCAAAGAGCGCTTTAGGTATAGATAAAAAAAAATTAAAGGGTTCGAACCTTTGAAGAAGTCTGATTAAGGTCGGCTTATAACAATACTGCTGCCATCGTTATATTCTACTGTTTCTTTTTTACCCTGACGTTTTATTGATTTGATCGAAGAGTCTTCCTCGCTATTTTCAGATTTTAATAATTGGATTGCCGGATAGAAATTTGGATTCAGATCAATGGCCTTTTGTAGATATTCTATTCTTTGTTTTTTTAATTCGGGAGTATCATCATTAGTATGCTGTTCTTTTAGATTTATGGACACGCAATACCATACCTTCTCATTCTTAGGGTTTATATCCAGCGATTTTCTAAATAATATTTCGGCTTCATCGTATTGTTCCTTACTTCCTTGCACAATTCCCAATCCCCAATACACATCGGCGTTTGATTTATCCAAGAGCCAAGCCTGATTAAATCTTTTGGTTGCATTATCCCGATCATTTTGTTCTGCATATTTCCATGCCATTTCTACATAGGCGGTTGCTGCTTCTTTTCGCGAAGGAAAAGTACTATCACAATATTTAAGGAATCTTTCATCAGACTCTTTTTGCTGCGAGCACTTTTCAATTTTGCCATCTCCATATAATGGGATCAGGTTTAGACCTTGAGGGCAAGGTTCGGAATTACTTATATTTTGAGCATTAGAGCATGCCGAGATACATAAGATGAAGATAAAAAAACTGATAGAGTATTTCATTGTGTATAAATTATTAAGCATTGTTTGATAAAATTATCTCTGAAAATGAATAGTCATAGGTATTGTATAGTAGCAGCTGACATTTTGTCCGTTTTGTTTTGCCGGAATCCAGTCCGGCATAGCCTGAATAAATTTCACGAATTCAGTATCAAACTCTTTATTTAAGGATTTTAATATTTCAATATTTCTTATTTTTCCTTCCTTTGTGATTATAAAACGGGCTATTACTCGGCTATTTATTGAATTTTCGACCGATATTTTAGGATATTTTATTGTCGTAAAATACTTCATCATTTCATTTTCTCCACCGGGATATTGTGGCATAACCTCTGCGGATGTATAGACTGTCTCTTGGCTACAGCTTATGTTTGTTGCTATAAAGAAGATGATCAATGATAACACGTATTTAAAGATGTTTTTCATAGGGGTATTTTGTTTATCATTTCTTTATTAAGGTCTCAGCCCTATTTCGTGACTTTGCAAGCATAACAGCAATAGTCTGTTATCACTTAAAAATACGTCATTAATACTTGCGGTTACTTACAGTTCCGAATAAGGAATCGAGAATGTGTCACCTTCTGTTATATCGCCTGTTTCCAGACCCTTTTTCAGCCAGCGGTTGCGCTGAGCAGATGTGCCGTGATTGAATGAATCAGGCACGGTATATCCCTGAGCCTGCATTTGTAATCGGTCATCACCGATCTGGGATGCAGCATTTAAACCTTCTTCAATGTCTCCGTCCTCCAGTGATTTGAAATTCTTATTATCGTGATATGCCCATACACCGGCATAATAATCGGCTTGAAGTTCTAATCTTACATTTAACTTATTGGCTTCCTTTTGACTTAATTTTTGTTGCTGCTCATGCACTTTGTCCAAAGTTCCGAGCAGGTATTGTACATGATGTCCGACCTCATGAGCGATTACGTAAGCATAAGCAAAATCGCCACCGGCTTTGAGCTGGTTTTCCATTTCATTGAAAAATGATAGGTCGATATATAAAGTTTGGTCGGCAGGGCAGTAGAACGGTCCCGTTGAAGCAGAAGCATTTCCGCAGCCCGACTCTGTTGCATTCGTAAATAAAACCATGCGTGGAGGTACATATGTCATTCCGTGTTTAGAGAATATTTCTTTCCATACATCTTCAGATCCGGCAAGTATGGTTTTGGCAAACGTTGCCGCCTGCTCTTCTTCCGCAGTGGGTGTATGGTCGGTCTCGGTGTTGTTTAGATTGCTCAATTGTTGTGTTACGACATCCATCGGATTGCCACCCATCAGCCATACAATAATTCCAACAATAATAACACCTCCTATTCCAAGAGTGGTTTTACCTCCGCCTCCTCTTCCTCTGCGGTCTTCTACGTTATCACTGGTTCTTCGTCCTCCTAGTCTCATGATTATATAAGTAATAGTAAGTATTTAATGACCGTATTATGCGTATAGAAAACAAACTGGAAATCTACAACAACATCTTCACTCGTAAATTCGTTTACTAAAATAGTAATAAAAAGGTATGAGACCCTATCTTTGACCTTTTTGTTTTATGTTATAATATTCCACTTGTTTTTTCTTTGAGAGCTTTTTTATGACTTCTTCCAGTGAAATGTCTATCAATTGTTTTATCAGAGTATCCGGAACGTCACTGTCTATATACACACTGTTCCATGTGAGGCCTCGAGTATGGTCTCCCCGTTGAATCCCATTGTACTTGTCTCTTAATTCTTCTGATTGTATAGGATTACATTTCATATTCATCCTTATTTTATCGTCTTTAGGAGATAATGTCCCGTAGGCAAACATCTTCTCCATTACCTTGAAGACCAGAATGTCTTGTTTGAAGGGAAAAGATTCACTAGCCCCTGTTTTAGAAAGACAATATTCGCGGAATTCTTCTATATTCATGTTAAAAACTCTTTAATGTAAGGATACAGAATATCTTGATCTACAATGTATCCGGCGTGGTCATATCCTTTCATAATCAAGAGTGATGCATCAGGCATAGTTGCTGTAATATCTGAGAATAAATGATCATTAAAAAGGTCATTTTCTCCTCCCACAACTAAAGCCTTATTTGTTATCTGCTTGAGTGAGTCCAGCTTTATATTGGGTTCTTCCAGCATAAGTTTCAAAAGAGGATCTCCTGTTTGTGTGTATTCTTCGTTTAACCAAGCCAGATTTTCGTCTTTAAAATCCGAGGGTTTAAGGTTTACTCCGGATAAGATCAGCTTATTAAAAATGTCTTTATGTTGTAAAGCTACCAATAAACTGATTATCGCACCATCGCTGAATCCCAATACCGAAGGTTCGCAAATTTTCAAATTATGGATAAATGCGATGATATCATCAGCCATAAATGAATAGCTGAAGTTGTCCGTTTTAGTACTTAGTCCATGATTCCTGCTGTCTATTGCATAGACTGTGTAATATGGAGCTAGCTTTTCGATAAGTTTATCAAAGATATGATGGTCTTCGCCGTTACCGTGAAGAAGGATAAGCGGTGCTCCGTTACCTTTCTTTTCATAATGAAGTGTGATGCCGTTTACAGCTATTTCCATAAAGTAAGTATATAAAAAGGCCTGAGGCCTTTATCTTTATAATATATCCCGTAACTGATCTAATGATTCTATTGTATAATTGGGCGATATGTTGTCGTTATCTTTTAATCCTTTCGGATTGAACCAGACCTGATCTATACCACTGTTTTTAGCTCCTATTATATCTGTTTTGATGTTATCTCCAATCATAATGCAGTCGGATGATGATACACCGGCTTCTTGCAGAGCGTAATTGAATATGATGGGGTGTGGCTTGTTCTTTCCTACATGATCCGATAAGATTACTTTCTTAAAATAATTTCCGACACCTGCATTGCATATTTTTTTGTCTTGAACTTCAGTAAATCCGTTCGAAACAACATACATTTTGTATTTTGGCTGTAGGTAATCCAATATTTCTATTGCCCCGTTGATGATATTCTTTCTGTTAGAGACTCTACCCATAAAATCGTAATTGATTTCGAGGGATTCATCTTTGTTTATACTCTTGTACTCTTCGAGTGTTTTAGCAAACCGTTCGCTCATTAAGCGGTCTTTCTCTATTTGGTTTTGCTCGTATAAATCCCAAAGATGTAGATTGATAGTCTGATATTTCGAATAGAAACTATTGAAATCAGAAAAATAGTTATCAAATTTATAATCGGTATAAAGTTCTTGCAGAGCATCCTTACTATTTTGGACAGTATCTAAGATCGTGTCGTCGAGATCAAAGAATAGAGTAGTATATTTCATTTTAGAGTAAATAACGGAAATATTAAATAATATTTATAAAGTAATAAAAAAGGTCTCAGACCTTAAAAACAAACACTGATAAGAGTAAATCTTACCAGTGTCTGTATATTTTTTATTTGAAACTTACCGATCAATCAACTTGAATAACAAGGAATTGACCAAGGCTCCAGAAACGTTTGTAATCATTGATCTTAATCACAGCCTGATTATTAGCGTCTTTGATAATAGTATAGCTGTCTTTTGGCTGATCTGACAGCACCTTAGCCTTTTTGGCATATACTGGTATCTCTTTTACATCACGGATATCTATTTTGATAAAGATAGATTTATCAATAGATTCTTTCAATATTTTGTTTGAAGAAAGGAAACCTCCGCTAACCACTTTAGCTTCTTTAAGTTCTTTAGAAGTTCCGAAGATGTAATATCCTGTATTCAGGGCTTTCTCTTGTTCTTTGATTTTAGCAGCCTGTTCTACATTTTGGCTTGATAAATCCTGAACATTAGAATTCAATTGTTCAACAGCTCCTGTCAAAGATGCTATCTGGGCATCTCTCGAAGCCAATGCGTCACGCAGTTCTATTATAGAAGCGCTGCGTTGTTCGAGTTCTGCTGTCAAGCGGTCTACAGTTTGTTTTAATTGACTGGCCTGACCTCCTGCATTTTTCAATTTCTTATTCAGATTATCAATGTCAGCTTTATTCTTTTTCAAAATTTCATTGATCATCTGGAAATTATCAGTGATACGGGTTTTAGTATCGTTAGACAGTTCTCCTTTTGTTTTGGATTGCACAGTCAGATATTTTTCGGCTTCTTTAATTTGGCTGAAATTGTTTTCAACTTCATTTATAATAGACATAAGTTCCGAAATATCAGTCTGATCTTTACCCGACACTTGTAATAAGGAATCTCTTTCGGCCTGCAGTGCTTTATACTCATCCGAATTCTTAACATTACATGATGCTAAAATACCAATACAAAGACATCCTAAAATTACTTTTTTCATAATATATACTTTTTTGACTTTCTCTAATTAACATCCAATACTCAATATATGTTTTGAGGGTATGGAGCAAAATTAATTTTTTTTATTTAATGACGTACTGATTTTTTTATTTATTCATCTTTTCCTGCAATAATTAGGACAAATTCACCTCTGGGGTCTTTCTCCGTAAAGTGTGTGATGAGTTCCCTCAAAGTCCCACGAACAGTCTCTTCGTGCAGTTTTGATATTTCTCTACAGGCGGCCGCTTGTCTGTCTTCCCCCAGATATTCAGCCAACTGGGTAAACGTTTTGACAACCCTGTAAGGTGATTCATATAAAACAATAGTAGTCGTAATTTCCGCTAATGCCTGAAGACGTGTCATGCGTCCTTTTTTTTGCGGCAGGAACCCTTCGAAATAGAATTTATCACAAGGGATACCCGAACTTACCAGTGCAGGTACGAAAGCTGTAGCACCCGGAAGGCATTCTACTTCAATTCCAGCTTTGATACACTCACGGCTGATGAGGAATCCGGGATCAGAAATACCGGGAGTACCCGCATCAGAAACCAATGCTATATTTTCGCCACTATTCAGCCTGTCTACAATATGTGATATCGCTTTATGTTCATTGAACTTATGATAAGACTGCATTTTGTTTACAATCTCGAAGTGCTTCAGCAAAAAGCTGGTTGTACGTGTATCCTCCGCCAATATCAAATCGACTTCTTTCAGCAGGCGTATTGCTCTGAAAGTCATGTCTTCGAGATTGCCTACAGGTGTGGGTATTATAAATAGTTTGCCCGTTGACATTAATTATGCTTGATTTAGTGTTTCTTTCAATTCGGTTTTCTCCGGTTTTGATTTG
Organism: Indolivaga capnocytophagoides DSM 22835; assembly: GCF_000426485.1. GTDB lineage: Bacteria > Bacteroidota > Bacteroidia > Bacteroidales > Dysgonomonadaceae > Dysgonomonas_A > Dysgonomonas_A capnocytophagoides. Next base: position 75,032 of record NZ_AUFL01000018.1, on the reverse strand, counting down.
AACGAAAATACGAATAATACAGCAATAACTAAAGCATATCCGGCAAAACAATACCAAATGCTTGTCCAGTCTCTGCTAAGAACCTGTCCGGTAGATGCGTATTCCGAAAAATAATCAACAACAGCACCGCTGGCATATCCTCCGATTATGGCTCCAAGACCGTTTGTCATCATGAAGAATAATCCTTGTGCACTGGCTCTGATTTTGCTGTCGGCTTCTTTTTCTACAAACAGCGATCCCGATATATTAAAGAAATCAAATGCCATTCCGTAAACTATCATGGACAGTATGAATAAGATAAGACCGTCTCCCGGATTACCTAATCCGAATAACGCAAACCTGAGTACCCATGCAGCCATACTCATGAGCATAACCGTTTTAATACCGAAAGAGCGGAGTATAAATGGTATTGCAAGGATAAATAATGTTTCGGAAATCTGAGATATAGATAGAAGAATGACCGAGTGCTTCACCCCGAAAGAATCTGCATATTCGGGTATATCCCTGAAACTGCTGAGGAATAAATCTCCGTATGTATTTGTGATTTGTAAGGCTGCACCTAAAAGCATGGAAAAGAAAAAGAATATAGCCATTCTTTTTTTCTTGAAGAGTACTAATGCATCCAGACCGAATGATGATAGCACTGTCTTGTTTTCTGTTTTTGCCGGAGGACATTTAGGGAGTGTAAAGGCATACATTCCTAATAGGAGAGCGGCACATGCGGCTACATATAATTGCATGTTGCTGTGTTTGAATCCTGTAAGGTCTACTGTCCACATGGCACAGATAAAGCCGACTGTACCCCATACCCTGATCGGCGGGAAATCTTTTACGATATCCATTTTTGCTTTTTCGAGAGCATTATACGAAACGGTATTCGTTAATGATAGTGTGGGCATATACACCATTAAGTTAAGTAACATAGCCCAGTGCATATGTTCGTAAGTTGTTGCTGTTGATGCATATATCAAAAATGCGGCTCCCAGCAGGTGACATATACCGTACAACCGTTCGGCGTTAACCCATTTATCGGCAATAATACCTGTTAATCCGGGCATAATTAGCGAAGCGATTCCCATAGTTGCAAATATTGCCCCTATTTGTCCTCCTTCGAAATGGAGTTCTGCACCTAAATACCCACCCAGAGAGATAAGCCATGCTCCCCACACGAAAAATTGCAGGAAGTTCATTATGATAAGGCGATACTTTAGGTTGTTTACACTGTTCATAAGGATCTTTTTTGAAAATTAAGGTCATCGACCTATTTGTTATTTTAAGTGACCAAAGGCATTTGATAAATAATATATGCAAAACAGGTCTTCGACCTTAAAGATAAATTAAATAATTAGTCATATGCCTTACACGCATGTGTTTAATAATATATTTACTGTTTTTCCGCTTTCCCTATGTAGATGAGGGTGGGAAAGTGATCACTGTAACCGTTCAGAAAAGTATTTCCCGAAAGAGTTCTGAGCGGGTAGCTTTTATACTTACCTGATTGCTGAAACATGTAATCACGGGTGAAAATCTCCGATTTAATATAATTGAGATTACTTTTCCCTGATTTTAGTAAACTTTGAGAGATGATAATCTGATCAAATAAGTTCCATTCTCCTCTGTAGCAGAGTGTGCCTCGTCCGCTTTCATGCGTTTTCCACAAGGTATTGAATAGACCTCCTTCTTTTACTTGATTCATTTCTTTTTTTGCACCGAGGGCGATACTGGTACTCTTATCTTTCGGATCGTCATTCATATCTCCCATAATAACAATTGCTGTTTTGGGATTTTCGTTATAGATAGAATCACTGATATGTTTGCATATTGATCCGGCACGTTCGCGTAAAGGAGACGAGTCTTCGCCTCGTCTAGATGGCCAGTGATTGACCAGAATGGAGATAGGCTCACCTGCTAATAGTCCGCTGACTACAAGTATGTCACGTGTACGGATGTTATTATTTCCGGGGAGTGTAAACGGATAAGTGCGATACGTTTTTACTTTGAAATATTTGGGATTATAGATCATGCCGACATCAATTCCTCTGGCATCGGGCGAATCCTGATGTACAATCTGATATTTGGTTTCCGAAAGTTTTGTTTTCAGAATAAGGTCTTCCATTACTTTACGGTTTTCTACTTCTGCTACTCCGAGTATGGCAAAGCCATCTTTGTTTTGTTGGCGTCCCAGCTGTGAAATCACATCCGCCAGATTATTCAGCTTTTTATTATATTTATCCTCAGTCCATTGGTATTTCCCTTGTGGAGTAAAATCTTCGTCTTGTATATTATTATCCCGATTGGTGTCGAACAGATTTTCTAAATTATAGAATGCGATGGGATAAATGTCACTTTTGACTTGCGCGGATAGATGAACACTAATGAATGCAATACAGATAAAAAAATATCTCGACATAATGAATTATAATAAATTGGATAATATCTACACAATGGATCTTATCATGCACAACCTTATACTCGATAGTATAACAAGAGGTCTGAGACCTTATTGTATGCAAATTTAATAAATAACTCAAATAATGTGTTTAAGATTACGATAAAGTTATAGCAGTATTGATGTGTTTTACTAAGAATAGTAGCAAAAAGGTCTGTTGATTTAAATAATAAACGACTATTTATGTCGTTTATTCATAAATAGTCGCAATTAAGTAGCAGAGAGTATTAAATGTTGCATTTTGAAGCAATAAATACCTGTTGCTGTTATGTTTGTTGAGCCGCTGAAAGTGGGGGAGGAACTGTTTATCTGTTTTATCCGAACATTGATACAACGCGTTTTACTCCTTCTACTAATCTGTCGATCTCTTCTTTTGTATTGTAGAACACCAGAGAGGCTCTTACGGTTCCTTCTATGCCAAGTACATCCATGAGAGGTTCAGCACAATGGTGTCCGGTACGCACGGCGATACCCATTTTATCAAGTAACATGCCCATGTCGTAATGATGAATACCTTTGACTAAGAATGAAATAACAGCACTCTTGTGCTTGGATGTCCCGAATATTTTTAAACCTTCTATTTCGAGCAGACGCTTAGTTGCATATTCCAGAAGTTCGTCTTCGTAAGCCTTAATATTATTCAATCCTAGAGACTGTACATATTCTAAAGCTGTACCCAAAGCTATGAAATCGACATAGTTGGGTGTTCCTGCTTCGAATTTGAAAGGCAATTCGTTAAACGTGGTTTTAGCGAAAGATACTTTGCCGATCATTTCACCACCTCCCTGATACGGAGGTAATTGATTCAATAAATCTTCTTTACCGTATAAAACACCTGTTCCTGTAGGCCCATAGATTTTATGACCCGAAAAGACCAGTAAATCGCAGTCAAGTTTCTGTACATCTATTTCGATGTGCTGAACGGCTTGTGCTGCATCTATCAAAACAGGAATATTGTGTTTATGTGCGATCTCTATTACCTTTTCAACGGGATTTATGACTCCCATTACATTCGAAACATAAGTTACTGATACCAATCGTGTTTTTGGTGTGATTAGTTTCTCGAACTCTTCTATTATAATCTCTCCTTTGTCATTGATCGGGATTACTTTCAGATTTACTGCGGATATATCTTCCTGTATCTGCCAGGGAACAATATTGGAATGGTGTTCCATTTCGCTGACAATGATTTCGTCGCCTTCTTTACAAAACTGACGGCAGAAGCTACTTGCCACAAGATTAATGCTTTCGGTTGTACCTTTAGTGAAAATAATCTCGTGACTATGTTTCGCATTGATAAATTGTTGAACAATCTTACGGGCATTTTCGGTCAATTTGGTTGCTTCCTGACTCAGATGATGAACACCTCTGTGTATGTTGGCATTGACGGTTGAGTATATTTCGGTTATTTTATCAATAACGCATTGAGGCTTTTGTGTTGTAGCCCCGTTATCAAAATATACGAGAGACTTCCCGTATACTTCGGTTGAGAGTATAGGGAAGTCCTTTCTTATTTTAGTTATATCTAAAGACATATAAGTAACTGATTGAAGTTGATGATATGATTTTCAATCATAACTAGCTTTGTCTGCATTACAGACCAAAGTTATAAATGGTCTGTGACCTTATTTGCATATTTCGCAGTTTCCGCATCGGGCATCCTGTCCCCGGAAACGCTTCTCGACCAATTCTTCAAGACGTGTTCTCAATTCGTCGATATGTATCAGACGTAATACATCAGCGGTAAATGCCTGCATCAATAATAATTCGGCATCGGCTTTAGCAATACCTCTGGCTCTCAGATAGAATAAAGCATCTTCATCTAGTTGTCCGGTAGTAAGTCCGTGTGAGCATTTAACATCATCCGCATAAATCTCTAATTGAGGTTTTGAATGCATGCGTGAGTCCGGTGATGCGCACAAATTATTATTTGTCTGATATGCCATTGTTTTCTGAGCGTCTTTTTCAACTAGGATACGTCCGCAAAATACACCGGTCGAATGATCCTGTAATACATATTTAAACAACTGGGTACTTTCGCAATGAGGTTTCGCATGATCCATAAATACGAAGTTGTCCACATGTTGTTCTTTATCCGAAATAACTACTCCTGCCACCTGTGCTTCGGAATGTTCGCCGTTCAATATTACATTGTAGTTATTTCGTGTAAAGCCACAGTTAAGAGTAATATTATTTAGCAGGGTGGTAGAGCTTTTCTCTTGTTTGACGAAAGTGGATGCATGGCGTGAAACATTATTCGAATTTTCTTCTAATTCGTAAAATTCCACATGCGCATTATCATCGGCATATATTTCAGTTACCTGGGTTACCAAAAATTTACCTGAGGTAACAGTATGGTCACAGGCAAGCATTTTTACCTGTGCATTTTTACCTGCGATAATGAGTATTCTTCGGTTTACCAAATAATCGGCATTGGCAGTAAGAATATTTATCAATTGGATAGGCTGTTCTATGACTGTATTGTCCGGAACGTATACCACAAAACCATCCTGAGCAAACATGGTATTGAAAGCAGCAACACCGTTCTTTTCCAATTTGGTTATTTTACCGTAATACTTGGCACAAATATCTGTATGCTGTTCTGCAAAATCATTTAAACTTCCGATGAATACTCCTGCGGGAAAATTCATTTTGGGAAGGTTTGTTCCGTGAAAGCCGTCATTCAATAAGAAAAACAGATTGGTGGCCAGTTCCGGAACGTTGCATTTATATGTTTGGTAAGGATCTACTTTTACCGGAAAACGGTTGATATTTATACCGAAGTCAGGAATGAATTCATTTGCCACATCGGAATACTGAAAATCTTCGAGCTGCCGATTTGGAAAACCTATTTTTTTGAATACCTCAAGAGCTTTATCCCGCTGACTGTTCAGCACATTGGCTGACTTACTGTCAATGAGATCCCGATGTTGGGTAAATAGGTCTATATATTGAGTTTCTATCATTGATTATTTGAGTTTATGAAATATATTAAGGTTTCAGGCTTTTTTATTACTTTGTCAGGTATAACAATCAAAGACTGTCATAATTCAGATGTATATCATTAAATGCTTACAGTTACTTATTATGACTACCTAAGTAATAAAAGTGTCTGCGACTCTAGTCTTTAAATTCTTTTATGATCCAGTCATAGCCTTTTTCTTCAAGTTCAAGAGCCAATTCGGGACCTGCGCTTTTTACTATACGCCCCTTGTACAGAACATGTACGAAATCGGGTTTTATATAATCAAGCAATCTCTGATAGTGAGTAATTACAATGGTTGCATTGTCTTTGCGTCTCAATTTATTTACACCTGCCGCAACAATACGTAAAGCATCTATATCCAATCCCGAATCGGTTTCGTCCAATATCGCTAATTTCGGATCAAGCATTGCCATCTGGAATATTTCGTTGCGTTTCTTTTCTCCCCCCGAAAAACCTTCGTTTACCGAACGGCTGGCGAGTGTGCTGTCCAATTCTACAAGTTCACGTCTTTCCTTCATCAATTTCAGAAAATCAGATGCCGGAATCGGTTCTAATCCTTTGTGTTTTCGTGTTTCGTTTACTGCGGTACGCATGAAATTGACCATACTTACACCGGGAATTTCCACCGGATATTGGAAGCTTAAAAACAGACCTTCGCAAGCTCTTTCTTCGGGATCAAGATCTAGCAGGTCTTTGCCTTGAAAATCAACTTCTCCTTCGGTTACTTCAAAATTAGGGTTACCTACAAGCACGGATGCAAGCGTACTTTTTCCTGCTCCGTTGGGACCCATGATTGCATGGATTTCTCCTTCATTAACTTCAAGGTCAAGCCCTCTTAATATTTCTTTTCCTTCTACATTTGCATGTAGGTTTTTTATGCTTAATAATTTAGCCATTATACTTTATTAAATTTTGATGAATAAATCCGGACTCATCCGGCTCTCATTTCAAGAAGAGTCAACTCTCAAGAAACGAATTTATTCCTTAAAACAGTTTATTCGTGATTTAAAACAACGAAAATAGCAAAAAGTTTTACTATAATACCTCTATTAAGGATAGATATAAATGATTGCATGTATTTAATGCAATATCATGCTTTTATAATTTTTAGATGCTCATGTCTAATTCTACTCTTACCGGACAATGATCGGAGTATTCTATTTCACGGAATATAGATGCACTTTTCAACCTGCGGCGTGCTTCTTCCGATAGAAGATGGTAGTCTATACGCCATCCCAGATTTTTTCCCTTTGATCTGGCTCTGAAACTCCACCATGTATATCTTTCGGGGCTTTTGTCAAATACACGGAATGTATCGATGAGTCCGGTGGCTACAAATTGGTCGAACCATTCACGTTCTTCGGGTAGAAATCCCGACATCGTAGTATGTTTATCCGGATTGTTTATATCAATAGCTTTGTGACAGATGTTATAGTCTCCACAGATCAAAACCTCTTTGCGTTCTTGTCTGAGTTCTGCAATATATTGGGCAAAATCTGACAGAAACTCCATTTTATAAGCTTGACGGGCATCGCCGGTAGTTCCCGACGGTATATATACGCATATAATTGTGATGGGGCCAAAGTCGGCACGGATTACCCGTCCTTCATCATCGTATTTGGGAATTCCCATTCCTATCTGCACAAAATCGGGTTTTGTTTTAGATAGTAATCCTACGCCACTGTATCCTTTCTTCTTTGCTGCATGGAAAAAGTAAGAAGAATAACCGATTTCTTCCAGCGTTTTTGTGTCTATTTGATCTTCCTGTGCTTTTAGTTCCTGAAGGCAAACCACATCGGGCAATGAAATTTCTAACCAATCGAATAAACCTTTGCTCGCAGCCGAGCGAATACCATTGACATTATATGATACAACTTTCATGAGTAAGCTAAATAGAATATATTTGAAAAAAGAATTTATTCTTGTTCTTTAATTTCTTTAATCTCAACCTCCTTAACCTTTTTGAACAGGTCGGATGCAAATACAAAGTCATTGAGAGCTTCATTATCTGCCATAAGAATATCCTGATTTGTCCCTTCCCATTCGAGATTTCCTTCTTTTATAAAGAAAATTTTCTCACCGATATTCATTACCGAATTCATATCGTGGGTGTTTATGATAGTTGTGATTTTGAATTCTGTTGTGATTTCGTGAATCAGTTGATCTATCACCAGTGATGTTTGCGGGTCCAGTCCCGAATTGGGTTCATCGCAATATAAGTATTTGGGATTTAAAGCTATTGCTCGTGCTATTGCGGCACGTTTCATCATACCTCCACTGATCTCAGAAGGATACAGATTTCCTGCATCCGAAAGGTTTACCCTGTCAAGACAGAATTGTGCACGGGCTTTTTTTTCGCTTCTCGACATATCCGAAAACATGTCAAGAGGGAAGTAGACATTCTCGAAAACAGTCATTGCATCAAACAATGCCGATCCCTGAAATATCATACCCATTTCTTGTCGGAGAAGTTTCATCTGATTGGTTGATAGTCGAGTCAGATCTCGTCCATCGTAAAGTATAGCTCCGCTGGTAGGTCTCATTAGTCCGACCAGATTTTTGAGCAATACGGTCTTTCCCGAACCGCTTCGTCCTATGATGAGGTTTGTTTTTCCTTCTTCGAATATCATGCTCACACCTTTGAGCACGTCACGTCCTTCGAACGATTTTATTAAGTTGCGTACTTCTATCATCCCATCATTAAATCAGTGATTATTAAATCCGAAATCAGTATTAAAATACTGGTTATTACCACAGCATTTGTACTGGCTTTCCCTACATCAAGCGAACCTCCTTTGGCATAATAACCATAATATGCCGATATGGATGAAATTAAGAAAGCGAAAAATATGGTTTTCATAATGGCGTACCAAATATAGAATTCCTTGAAGAAGGATTGAAGTCCAAACTCAAAGTCTACTATTGTAACAGCATGTGTGAGATAACATACGGCAAACCCTCCGATAATACCGAAAAACATACTTAACACTACTAATACCGGAATGAATACCATCAATCCGATTGTTTTTGGCAGTATAAGGTAGCTGGCTGAATTGACACCCATTATTTCAAGGGCATCAATTTGTTCGGTGACACGCATTGTTCCGATTTCTGAAGAAATATTCGATCCGACTTTACCTGTTAGTATCAAACACATGATTGTTGATGAAAATTCCAGAAGAATAATTTCACGGGATGTGAAACCTACTGTGTATCGGGGTAGGAGCGGACTTGATATATTCAAAGCGATCTGGATAACGATTACCGCTCCGATAAAGAAAGAGATAATGATAACGATGCTTATAGAATCGACTCCCAGCTTATTTATTTCTTTTACTAACTGATTGAAGAATATTCGCCACTTTTGAGGGCGGGTAAATACTTTTCGCATCAGAAGGACATATTGTCCCAATTTCTCCAATGAACTTGTTAATAGCATATATTGGCTCTTTCTTATATTAAGGTCTTAGACCTGCTTATTGACTACGTTAGGAGTCTGCTTAAAGCTCATCTGTAAAATTTAAGCAGACTCTAGATAAGCAAAGGTAAAAAAAATTACAAATTAATCGAGTCTCTTTTATAGTAGACATCAATATTGTTGTTATTAATAAATGTTTTTTTAGCAATATCTCCGGCTATTTTGGTTGTTACGGCATCGAATGATGCTCCGATAACACCACCCATGAAAGGGATCGCTTTGGTTATTTTAGTCAGCCCTTTGCTCCCTATGGATTCGGCTATCCGGCCTGTCGCTTTCTGAGAGATATTTCTCAGAGCTTTTTCTCCTGCTTTTACGCTGGCTTCTTTGGCTAATTCCTTGGCTCCGTTACCGGCCATACAGATATAGATCATCGATTTGACCCTGTCGCTTTGCAGGTCGTGACCTCCCATATGGGCTATTGCTGCTATCATTCGTATTTGTATATATATGACACTGGCAATGTTGGCCGGAACGGAAAACGGCATCATCATCAGTCCCCCGAATCCTGTAATAAATCCGCTGGTGGCAGACTTGGTGACCTGCCATTTTATGAGCCTGTCTACTTTCTTCTCCAATGTTCCCGGAGTATTGATATAGTTATGGGCAAGCGAGTATGCGGATTCAGTACCGCTGAATCCGGTTAAAGCCTTGTTGTAAGCCCAATCTAGTATTTTGGATGTTATTCCTTTATTCATTGTTTTATATTTCAAATTTACATGTATATCATTCAAGTAAGGTCTCAGTTCTGTTTATTACTTTGATAGGTGAAACAATCAAAGTCCGTTACTTATTTTACTGATACCGCTGATTGTTATAACACAAAGTCCGTGCCAATGGTTTAATTTAAGGAGTAGACCGTTTTGTCCATAAACGTAAAACAGGAATAAGCTTATCGCCTATTCCTGTTTTGTATATTCGGTTTTATAACTTCTCTATGTTTCTAATTGTGATTCCGCCTTTTATCAATCATTTGTTTCATGAATTCAGCTTCAGCCTGCTGATATTTGTATATTTTCTCGGCGGAAAGAACTTGTTTGAATTTCTGTAGATATTCTTTGTCTAATTGAGCTTCTTTGAGCTTTACATCAGCCGCTTCATTGATCATGCGTTCGTAGTCGGCATTTGTTTTATTGTCTTTTTTTCTGATTTCACGGGCGTTTTTTCTCACCTCCCGGTTTATTTCGAAACGTTTGTCCATCAATTCGTTTGTCAAAGGGATAAACGCTTTGACTTCAGCATCGGTCAATCCTACTTTCTGGATGATAAATTCAGCTTTTTTTTGTTTAAAAGCGTCAATATCAAAAGATCTCTTCTGTGCAAATGTCTGAGATATAAAGCATAGAGAGAATAACAGTAATAATATTGTATTTTTTGATTTCATGACTGGTGTGTTTGATATCTTAAGTAAAAAGCATATACTTAATGATATACTTTATTTTATCAATTGATTCATTCGTAAAAAGAGTCCTTATAAGCAAGAAGAGTAGCTTCATCTTCGATAAACTGATAATAGTCGTTTTCGAGAGCTGCCGTTTTTTCTTCTTGTTCGATCGCTTTTTTCTGAGAAGATTCGTTGTAATTTATACCTACCAAAGAAACAGCAGCCAATATGGCAGCCGCAGCCGACCATTTGGTGATGGTTTTCCATAACGGAATTTTTTTTACCTGTTTGTTCTTTTCAGGAAGCTTGTCCATCATCTCGAGATTAAAGTTTTCGAAATAATTTTCGGGAACTTTAAACGGATTTTTTTTATTTGTATCGTTAAGCATATCTCCTCCTTTATTCTAGAGTATTAAAGGTCTCAGACCTTTTTTGACTTTTTAACCGTAAATGCAACAATTGGTAATCGATTCTTTTGCAATTTGATATTGAATACTTTTCGTTGCTTATATAAAGACTAAACTAACCTGAAAAGGTTTAATCCGGTGATGATAAAAAATCTTCAATTTTTTTCACGGCATGGTGATATGACGCTTTTAAAGCCCCGACAGAGGTGTCGAGAATTAAAGACATGTCTTCGTATTTTATATCATCAAAATATTTCATGTTAAAGACTATACGCTGTTTTTCAGGTAGGGTTAGTATTGCTTTCTGTAATTTTACCTGAGCTTCGTCTCCATCGAAATAAGAATCCGCCTCGAGTTTCGATAATAAAAATGTATCGTCATCGTCTAACGGGATATTTTGTTGTTGCCGTTGTTTATTGATAAAAGTAATACTTTCGTTGATTGCTATTCTGTATAGCCATGTCACAAGCTTAGAGTCCCCCCTGAAAGAATCGAGGTTTGTCCAAACTTTTATGAGGGTATTTTGTAGGATATCGTTGGCGTCATCGTGTGATAATACCATTTTCCGTATTTGCCAATACAATTGTTCGCTGAATGTTTTTACAAGATCTGCAAATGCGCTTTTTTGCTCATTCGGATTTTGTAATCGCTTTATAAGTTCGTATTCGGCATCTTCATTCATTCCGTAAATTTATAAAAAGAATTTATAAATCCGAATCATCACCGAAGTCATCGTCATCCGCAGTTGAGCCTTGTCCGTCTTCGAACCACGATATAAATCCGTCTACTTTGGTTGTATTGTTGTTCCACCATTCGAGTGAAACCGGAAAATAGGAGACGCTCACATAACGGCAATAGGTATCGAAATATCCTGATTCTAATATTTCGGAATAGATGGGAACGAAAAAGTCCCAAAGAAGACCTTTGCGTGAGTCGTCCTGCATTTGTCCCAAAGTGAAAAATATTTGACGTGATGCTTGTTCGTAAAAAGCATATTGGAAACGTTGATCATCTACCTTTGGTTGTATATTCCGTAATTGGTCATATAATTTCTGGCGATCTATTCCGTCTTCGGGTGTGAGCAGAGTAGATCCGTTGGGGATCTTCTGAGAGATAATGTCATACATTTCGCCAAAAGCATCTTTTGATCGGTCGGTGTTTGGTTCCAATAGCAGGAAAAAATGGAATGCAAGAAAACTTTGCACCCATCTTTCTGAATCGCTGAGGACGTACGCATATAATAAAAATGCACTCGGGTGGGTTGTGTCTATTTCTATTGCTTTCTGTAAATGGAATATCGAAAGTTTCAGATTTTTTGCTTTAAAATAACTTAGTCCTAAATTATAATGAAGAAGGTATTCATCTCCACATCTTTCAAGAGCTTCATTCAATAGTTTGATTGCCTGATCCTGTTTATTCATTTCGGAGAGAGCCGAACTTTTTACACAATATGCATCTATCAGCAGGGGTTTAAAATTACCGTTAATAACTTTGGTGCTATATTTTAGGGCATTGTCGTAATCTTTAAGCATCAGGTACGAAAGAGACATTTCGTATGTGGCGGACATCGAGGACGGATTTGCTTTTAATGCTTGTTGATAATAACTGATGGCATCGTTGTATCTGCCTCTGTCATGTAAACTGACCCCTTTGCGGATTAATTTGTCCGAAGACGGTTGCGCATATGCGACACAAGAAGTGAAAAAAAGAACTAAATATATAAGTATCCGCATCCCAAAAGTTTATATGTTTTTAAAGACAATCAGAGCAAGTGTTTGTCTTATACTGATTTAAAAATGAAAAGAGCCGGATGTACATAGTCCGGTAAAATTAAAGCCTGTAAAAGTAAGAAAAAAGTAGCTTATATCAGATGGAAGCAATAAATATATATTCTGAAAAAAACTCAAAATAAATTTATCTATACATAAAGTTCTTATATCGAGTCTTGCAGATGTGTATAATTCGAATCTTAAAAGAAAAAGTAACAAAAGAAAAAGTGTGATTTCGGTGAAACCTTTGTAACCTTTTTGAAGAATGACCTCAAACCCCTGAAGAGGTTTTTTCTTGTGTCTGCTAAATCCCCTTTAGTGGCCAGAGGGGTAAAAGTATCATTCCCAAAGTGAAGACAAAGCGTGTGACTTTTGTTACCTTTTTATGTTAAGTAGTTGAAAAACAATTTGGAAAAAAGAAATGTGAGACACAGGGGGGATAGAGTGGGGTGTAGCCTCTTGCTGTTCTATTAATGAACGTGTTAATTGAAATATATCTTTATATGCTGATTCTTGTACTTATTCTGAGAATACATCAAAAAAAGATTTAAAATATTTATACCTTTGTGGAGTAAAGAAGCACTATATACAGAATGGTGCATAATGTTGATAAAACCAATAAGTAGGTCTGAGACCTTAATTTATAGAAAAGATGTTAACACTGAAGACAATTAATGATAACCCTGAAGAGGTTATTCTGAAACTGGCCAAAAAGCATTTTGATGCAAAAGAGTTAGTTTACAAAGTTTTGGATGAAGATAAAAGACGTAAAGAAACCCAGTCGGAATTAGACGGTCTGTTGTCGGAAGTTAACTCGAAGTCTAAAAGTATTGGCGCATTAATGAAAGACGGCAAAAAAGAGGAAGCCGAAAGCCAGCGTTTATTTGTTCAGGAAGTGAAAGTCCGTATTCAGATGTTGGAAGGTACGCTAAAAGATTCGGAGCGCGAATTACAGGAAATGTTGGTATTGATGCCTAATCTTCCTGCAGATATCGTACCCGAAGGGCGTGCTGCGGAAGACAATATAGAGGTGAAGACCGGAGGAGAGGCTCCCGGTTTGAGTGAAGACGCTTTGCCTCACTGGGACTTGGCTAAAAAGTATGATTTGATTGACTTTGAATTGGGCGTTAAGATTTCCGGTGCCGGATTTCCTGTATATAAAGGAAAAGGAGCCCGGTTGCAACGTGCCCTGATCAATTTTTTCTTAGATAAAGCACGTGATGCCGGATATCTTGAAGTGCAGCCTCCATATGTAGTGAATGCTGCATCGGGTTATGGTACAGGACAGCTGCCCGATAAAGAAGGTCAGATGTATCATGCTACAGCAGACGATCTTTACTTGATTCCTACAGCTGAGGTTCCGGTTACCAATATTTACAGGGATACTATTTTGGAAGAAAAAGAGCTTCCTATTAAAAATACTGCCTATTCGGCTTGTTTCCGCCGCGAAGCAGGTTCTTATGGAAAAGATGTAAGGGGGCTTAACCGTCTGCATCAGTTCGACAAGGTCGAAATTGTAAGGATTGATACACCTGAGCATTCATACGAATCATTGAAAGAGATGATCGCTCATGTTGAATCATTGGTTACAGAGTTGGAACTGCCTTGGCGTATACTTCGTTTGTGTGGAGGTGATATGAGTTTCACGTCTGCCCTTACATATGATTTTGAAGTATATTCGGCAGCTCAGAAAAGATGGCTCGAAGTAAGTTCTGTTTCTAATTTTGAAAGCTATCAGGCAAACAGACTGAAATGCCGTTATCGTACATCTGACAAAAAAACACAACTTGTGCACACTCTTAATGGTAGTGCCTTGGCATTGCCCCGTATTGTTGCCGCTTTATTGGAAAATAATCAAAAGCCCGATGGTATTCATATTCCAAAGGCTTTAGTGCCTTATACGGGTTTCGAAATAATAGATTGATCTGAGAATGAAAATATTGAAAGTATTAGGGGTGTTTGTTCTTTTATTGTCATTTCTTTTTACCGTTTCTTCTTGTGGCGATGACTATAAGGAAAGTGGAATAGAAGGACAATGGAGATTGCGTCAGATCGAAACTCCGGATGGAAGACGTACTGACGTGGATACGATTTTCTATTCTTTCAAGAAGAATGTTTTCAGATATCTAAAGCTAAAAACGGAAACTCAGACGTTTTCTTGTTATGGTAATTATTCGCAGTCGGGCAATAAACTGGACATAGAAATAAGCCGTGACTCATTTGAGCCTAAAGATGATGAAGAGTCTCTCGATTGGGAAGGACTTACCCGTACATTTACTGTGCGGAAGCATAGTGCTTCGGTATTGGAACTCGAACATCAGGGAAATATCTATTATCTGGGAAAATATTGAGACTGAAAAAGGTATCAAAATTTATCTTTTATTGGTTATTTTAAGGTCTCAGACCTATTTGTTTTCCATCTAAGCATAGCAGCAAAAGTTAGTTGTCTTTTAAAATATGGTATTAAATACTTATTGCTGTTTAATAAATATTAGTAGAATAGGTTTAAACTATTTTTAGGATTCGTCTGTTATTTCAATTAAACTAAATCATTATCTTTGTATAATAACTATTAACAGTGAAATTATGAATAAACTACTAGGATTCGGTTTGATGCTGTCTTTGTTGGTTGCTTTCGGTTCTTGTAAGCCAAAACAAAGTGCTTATAAATCTATATACGAGTCAGCTAAAGAAAGAGAATTGGATGAAAATAAAGCTGCCAGCAACTCTGCTGCTGCTCAGCCTTCTAAACCAGCATATCCAGCATATAATTCGGATGCGGCAAATGAAGCGGTTAGAACAGAAAAGATTACACCTGTTTACGATTCTGATGCAGCAGGTTTGAGAGCTTACAGTGTTGTAATAGCATCTCTTAGTGTTAAGCCAAATGCGGATGCATTGAAAGCCAGAATGGAGCAGGAAGGATATAATATAATCCTGGCTCAGAATGAACAAGGCATGTATCGTGTGATTATTGCCAGCTATGACGATAAAGCGTCTGCTGTAAATAGTCGTAATGCGATTCGTGAAAAATATCTAGCCAAAGGGTCAAGTGATTTTTTGAGAAAAACTTACGGTATACCATTTGAAGACCTTTGGATTCTTCAAAGACAATACTAAGAGCTTATATATGAATAAACGAATGGCTATTTCTGAAATACGAGGTAGCCATTTTGTTTTGAAATTAATATTATGCAGATTCGATTTTTAGGAACAGGCACTTCAACAGGAGTCCCCGAAGTTGGATGTCGGTGTCAGGTTTGTATGTCAAGGGATAAACGGGATCAGCGGCTACGTGCATCAGCTATAGTGCGTACACATGGGAAGAATATTCTTATTGATTGCGGTCCCGATTTCAGATACCAGATGTTGCAAACGGCTTACGAGCCGATAGAGGGTGTCTTGCTTACCCACGAGCATTATGACCATGTTGGAGGAATAGATGATCTTCGTCCTTTTTGCCGTTTTGGGGATATCGAAATTTATGCGGAAGATTACGTTGCAGATGCCATAATGAGGCGGATTCCCTATTGTTTTACGGAGTTTAAATATCCGGGTATTCCCAGTCTTATATTGAATAGAATTCAGAACAAGCCCTTCTTTCTGGGAAATATTGAGATTACTCCTATCCGGGTGATGCATTCCAAATTGCCTATTTTCGGATATAGGATCGGTCGCATGGCTTATCTTACAGATCTGAAAACATTACCTGATGAAGAGCTCTCTAAATTGAAAGATCTGGATGTTTTAATCATTAATGCCTTGCGGATCGAAGAACACTTATCTCATCAGAATGTGGCTCAGGCATTAGTTTTAGCAGAGCAGATAGGGGCAAGACAGACTTATTTTATCCATATGAGCCATCATTTTGGATTGCATGCCGATATGGAGAAAAAAATGCCCACAGGAGTATCTATAGCGTATGATGGTTTAGAGATAGAGGTAGAAGAATGAAAAAAGGAAAGTTTATTACAACTTTCCTTTTTTTATAGTGTATTTTATTCCAGATAAGTATATCCATACAAGCCTGAACGGTAGTTGGATAAAAATTCTTTACCTTCTTCAACAGTAATAGAACCTTGTTTCACACAGCTGGTAACCCAAGTTTCGACAGTACGAACCAGTTTCTTGGCATTATACTGAGCATAATCCAATACTTCGGCTACAGTTTCTCCATCTATCATTTGCTCTATTTTATAGCCCGATTCGTCAACTGATACGTGGACAGCATTGGTATCTCCGAATAAGTTGTGTAAATCGCCTAAAATCTCCTGATAAGCTCCTACTAAGAAAACACCCAAATAATAAGGTTCATTTTTCTTTACAGCATGTACCGGCAAATAGTCTGATTGATTTCCTGTAGGGATAAAATTATCTATCTTTCCATCCGAGTCGCATGTTACATCTTGTAATGTAGCCATCTTATCTGGCTTTTCACCCAGACGATGTATCGGTATAATCGGAAATATCTGGTCAATAGCCCAAGAGTCAGGCAAAGACTGAAATAGCGAAAAATTACAGAAGTACTTATCAGGTAAAAGCTTTGACAATTGTTTCAGTTCTTCCGGAGCGTGTTTCATCCGTCCTGCCATAAAGCAAACCTCGCGTGCGATAGAGAAGTATAGTCGCTCTACTTGTGCACGGGTTTTCAGATTTACCATTCCTAAGCTGAACAAATCTAAGGCTTCTTCTCTTATCTGTTGTGAGTCGTGCCATGCTTCGAGCATACTCCTCTGGTTGAGATCGTCCCATATCTGATACAATTCACGTACCAATTCGTGGTCTTCTTCCGTTACCTCTTGGCTCTCGTCCCATTCCGGTAAGCCTGCGGTTTCCAATACTTCAAAAACAAGAATAGAATGATGTGCTGTTAGCGATCGTCCTGATTCTGTGATAATATTAGGATGAGGCAGATTATTTTTATCGGCTGCATCTACAATGGTCGATATAGAGTCATTTACATACTCCTGTATACTGTAGTTTACGCTGCTTTCGCTATGAGAAGAACGAGTTCCGTCATAATCTATACCCAATCCTCCGCCAATGTCAACGAATTCAACATTAAAGCCTAACGAGTGTAATTGTACATAAAACTGAGAAGCTTCCCGTAGAGCTGTTTTAATACGGCGTATTTTTGTTATTTGACTACCTATATGGAAGTGAATCAGACGTAAAGCCGACTGCATATTGTTTTTTTCGAGAAAAGCCAGAGCTTCTAACAGTTCACTGGAATTTAATCCGAACTTACTGCCGTCTCCTCCTGATTCTTCCCATTTACCGCTACCACTGCTTGCCAGTTTGATACGTATACCAATGTTAGGAGCAATTTTCAGGCGTTTAGCTATTTTAGTAATCAGAGATAACTCGTTAAGTTTTTCTACAACGATGAAAATACGTTTGCCCATTTTCTGTGCAAGCAAAGCCAGCTCGATATAGCTTTCATCTTTGTAGCCATTGCAGATGATAAGCGAATCGGGGTCGGTATTAATTGCAATAACAGCATGAAGTTCAGGTTTAGAACCTGCTTCGAGTCCGATATTGAATTTTTTGCCGTGACTGACCAATTCTTCCACGACGGGGCGCATCTGATTTACCTTGATGGGGTAAATTATATGGTTTTGAGCCTGATAACCGTATTCTTTCGATGCTTTCTGAAAGCACGTCGAAATCTTTTCGATACGATTATCCAAAATATCCGGAAAACGAACTAATACAGGGGCTGCCACGTCTCTTAACTGCAACTCGTCTATTAATTCTTTAAGATCAACTGCTACACCATCTTTACGTGGGGTAACGATGACATTACCTTTGTCATTGATTGAAAAATAATTAACACCCCAACTAGTGATGTTGTATAATTCTTCCGAATCTTCAATACGCCATTTTCTCATTATTGCAAATAGCCTCCTCTTTTTAAAATGAATAAAATAAGGTCATAGACCTGTTTGTTGTATAATATTTTATTAAATGCTTTTTTCCAGAACTTTGGTTATCTCTGCAATATACAGATAGTGAAAATCTTTTGCAGGATACCAATGCCCGATTATTCCTTTGTCAAGGAAAGAGTCTTCTGTAATAGGTTGCACAAATAATTTTTTGACAAAAATACTTGTGTGCGCTTCCTCAAAATAGGGTATACCATTATCATGTACGATCGTTAATTCGGCTTTAGCTATTTTATCTTCGTCCCGACCTGATGTATTTCCCAGATAAGAGAGCTTTTTCTTGAATGATTTATCGAAAAAAGTCAGAGAAAAAGAACCTGTTCCGTCGATAAATTCTTTCGTATAACGTTGGGGACGTATAACAACAAAAGCAACTTCTTTGTTCCACATGATACCCAATCCGCCCCAACTGGCAGTTAAAGTATTCACTTTGCCGTCTTTCTCGGCTGTAACCAACATCCATTCGTTTTTAAGGTCGAATGGGGTGAATTTTAAATCTTTTACGCTAATTTCCTTAAGAGTATTCATTATGTGCCTCCTCTATTTATATCTTAGGCCTGTTTTGTCAATTGTATCCTTTTCTTATGATCTGAACTTTTAGTATAGATAAAAAACTAGATAGCCCTAAAAAGGGCTTAATAGCCGTCCGGCAGCCTTTTTTGCATAGTTATTGGAGTATCCCCCCCTTAGTCTAGTTTCAGTACAGCTAAGAATGCTTTTTGAGGAACTTCAACATTTCCGACCTGCTTCATTCGTTTTTTACCCTCTTTTTGTTTTTCGAGCAGTTTCCGTTTACGCGAGATATCACCTCCGTAACATTTTGCAGTAACGTCTTTACGTACAGCTTTAATTGTTTCACGGGCAATGATTTTTGCTCCGATAGCTGCTTGTATTGCAATATCGAACTGTTGACGAGGGATAAGTTCTTTTAACTTCTCACACATACGCCGACCGAAGTTTACAGCATTATCTATATGGGTAAGTGTCGACAAGGCATCCACCGGTTCTCCGTTCAACAGGATATCCATTTTAACGAGCCTAGCTTCACGATAATCGTGCATATGATAATCGAAAGAAGCATATCCTTTCGATATACTTTTGAGCTTATCATAGAAGTCAATCACGATTTCACCCAGCGGGATATCGTAAGTGATTTCTACACGGTCGCCCGATATGTATTCTTGCTTCAGAAGAATACCTCGTTTTCCGAGGCAAAGAGTCATTATCGGCCCTATGTAAGTTGTATTGGTAATGACCGATGCCCGTATATATGGTTCTTCAATATAGTCGATAAGAGTAGGGTCGGGAAGTCCTGACGGATTGTGTACCTCTTTCATGTTACCCTTTTTATCATATACCAGATAGGATACGTTGGGTACTGTGGTGATTACATCCATATTGAACTCTCGGTCAAGTCGTTCCTGTATAATTTCCATATGCAGTAATCCTAAGAAACCACAGCGGAAGCCGAACCCAAGAGCAACCGACGATTCTGGCTGGAATGTCAGAGATGCATCATTCAATTGAAGTTTTTCCAAAGATGCCCGAAGGTCTTCAAAGTCTTCACTTTCTATCGGGTATACTCCGGCAAATACCATGGGTTTGACTTCCTCGAATCCATCAATAGCTTTTTCACAAGGGCGTTTTACGTGGGTGATGGTATCGCCCACTTTTACCTCTTTAGAAGTCTTTATACCTGAAATGATATAGCCTACATCTCCACAGGTTACTTCGTCTCGTGGCGACATGGTTAGTTTCAGGATGCCTATTTCATCCGCATCATATTCTTTGCCTGTTGCAAAAAACTTAACGAGGTCTCCTTTGCGGATACTTCCGTTTACAATTTTAAAATAGGCTATAATTCCACGGAATGAATTAAAAACAGAGTCGAAGATCAACGCTTGCAGCGGAGCCTCAGGATCTCCTTTTGGAGCAGGTACACGATCTACAATCGCACCTAATATATCAAAAACACCTTGACCTGTTTTTCCGCTTGCCCGTATTATTTCTTCTCGTTTACAGCCGAGCAATTCTATAATCTGGTCTTCTACTTCGTCGGGCATGGCACTAGGCAGGTCTATCTTATTAAGAATCGGGATAATCTCCAGATCATTATCGATAGCCATGTACAGGTTGGAAATAGTCTGAGCCTGAATTCCCTGTGCAGCGTCAACAATAAGTAAAGCCCCTTCGCATGCAGCGATGGAACGTGATACTTCGTATGAGAAGTCAACGTGTCCCGGGGTATCTATCAAATTCAGAATATAGGTTTCTCCATTGTGCTGATATTGCATCTGTATGGCATGACTTTTTATCGTAATACCACGTTCACGTTCTAAGTCCATGTCATCAAGGACTTGTGCTTGCAGATCTTTTCCTTCCACTGTTTTTGTGTATTCCAGCAAACGGTCTGCCAGAGTACTTTTACCATGGTCGATATGTGCAATGATGCAAAAATTTCGTATTTTATTCATTCTTAAATTTTCTAAGGTCCCAGACCTTTTGTAATCAATTAAATCTTGAAAAAAGTGAAGTCCTTTCAATTCACAACTTTCAATTCAAAAACTGTATAGTTTATCTAGTGGAACTTTACAGCTTTCCGTGTTCTTTATATTAAAGAATGGCTATTCTAAGCCCAATTTACGGAATGCAAATATACATAAAGAATTGTTCTTCCGAAATGCTGTAAAGCAGAATTGTTTAGAGTCTGTTTAAATTTTACGGCGAAGAGTTATATAAGTAAACAAGTAGACCTGTTAATAGGTAAGCTAGCCTGAAAATATACATCGACCTATTTACTGAAATAGTTAATAAAAAGGTCTGATACCTTAGCCGGAAAATCTTACATTTGTTGCGAAGAAATATACCAGACTCTAATCAAAATGAAAAAAGAATTTAGAAGTATTATTTTGGCTTGCCTGTTTCTCATAGGATTTAGCATGCCAATGGTTGTGGCTCAGCAAAATGGAGATAAAGCATCGAAAAAAGATGTTGAATGGTTTAATTCGAGAAAGTGGCTCGAGGGGTTACAAGCATCTCCGGATCCATCTATTGATATTTCAACATTTGCGAAGCATTATAAGAAGCATCCCGAAAGATGGGCTAAGGCTTTTGAGTTTCTGAAAGAGAACGACCTGAAATCCCTGCCCACAGGCAAACAGACTTTATCCGAAGGGTTAACTGTAAGTGTAGAAGAATATACAACACGAGAACCCGGTAAAGAATGGCTCGAAGGGCATAAGAAGAATATCGATCTTCAGTTTATAGTTGAAGGATGTGAATTGCAGGGATATGCCAAAATACAGACCGCAGCTGAAATTGTAAATCCTTATACCGACAAAAAAGATGTTGGTCATTATTTAGTGCCGACTATAAATTATCATGTCATAAGACCGTATCAGTTTACGATATTTTTCCCGGACGATATTCATATGACGAATATTCAGTACGGTGAAAAAGCCAAGGTTCGAAAAATTGTTTTTAAAGTCGCGGTAGATTAAAACCGGGGCTAAGTTACATAATCGGGCAGGAGTAAAAAACTGCCCTTATTTGTTTATCAGAATTACGGAATAAGGGCGGCAGCACCCAGCAATCCGATATCTTCTTTTTTTGAAAAGAGTATTTCTACATTCTTAATCATGTGAGGGTATAAAAATGTACTTAATTGTTTATACATCGCTTTATCGAAATAGTGTCTGGCTTTGGCTATGCTTCCACCTATGACAATAGCTTCGGGGTCATACGTTAATAATATTGCTTTTATAAGATTACCGACATGATATCCGAATATGCCCCATACAGAAAGAGCTTCCTGCTCACCATCTTTGGCTCTCAGATATAAATTATACCCTGTTGTTTTGTACTTATCGAAAAAATTAGAGGCACAATAGTTTTCGTAATCACTGTCGAGATATGGCAGGCTGCCTATTTCTCCGGCACTGGTATTCATCCCTTCATACAGCATATTGTTGATGATAATACCTGCTCCAAGACCTGTGCCGAGAGTTACTCCAACGATGTTATGATAAATGGTTGCTTCTCCATAATACCGTTCACCGAAAGTAAAGCAGTTACAGTCGTTATTCACGATGACGGGTACTCTAAACTCGTGTTCGAGTATTTCTTTGAGGTGTACCTCTTTCCATGAAGGGATATTTACTGCGTTGTATACAATACCGTGTCTGGTATCGACAATCGAGGGAACTCCTATTCCAATACCTTTGATATTGGAATTCATGATTTTCCTGATAGCTCCGATTAAGCATTTAATTGTGTCTTTCTCTGGCTTGTCGTGTGGGAAAGGCTCCGTTATCATTCTATAGATAACACCAGCTTCAACTATTCCTGCACGAATGTTTGTCGCTCCTAAGTCTACTCCTATTCTCATTTCTTATTATTGAATAAAAAAGAGTTCTCAAAAAATCTCTTTAGCACTGACGCTATCTGTTGTATTCGGGTATATTGAGGTCCGAGTGTTGGTCTTCTTTTTTTCTACTAATATAGTCAAGTAGCGTGTTTTAGTGCCGAGATACAACTTCTAAAGAGGCGAGAACGCTTACTGTCTCACATTTAATCTATTGCAAATATAATATTACGAAATCATATATCATAATCTATATAGCATATTTTTCTAGATTTATAGAAAAAGAGCATGTTTGTAAAGCACTCATCAGCTTTATTGTATGGTTTTAAGTTACAGAACGCATTTTATGATATATTTTTAGTTTATGGCTGCCTGTTATTATTACACTTACTAAAGTCTCAAACGGATCTGAGACCTTAAATTCAAAAAAGCTGTCCCAAAAGTAAAAGGGGACAGCTTTTTCCTAAAAAAACGGATATTAACACGTTTACTTGTTTACTCGTAGACTGGTTTATTGAAAGGTCAATAAGTCGGTCTGAGTTCTTATTTTACAAAACCTCTGTTTTTTAACAGATATATGGGGTTTGGTTCTGCACCTCTAAATTTTTTATATAATATCATTGGGTCTTCCGATCCGCCTTTCGATAATATATTGTCTCTGAAAGATTGACCTGTAGTGCGATCAAAAACACCTTTTTCAACAAAGGCTTCAAAAGCATCAGCATCTAGCACTTCCGACCATAGATAACTATAATATCCGGCAGAATATCCGCCATCGAATATGTGCGCAAAATATGTGCTTTTATATCTGGGGATAATCTCTGATATAAGTCCTATTTCATTCATCCGGTCTTTTTCGAACTGATCAACATCGAATTCTTCTTTTTCTGATATTATATGCCATTTCATATCCAAAATGGCTGCAGCCACTAATTCGGTTGTTTCGAATCCCTGATTGAAGTTTGCAGCTTCTTCCATTTTCTTAACAAGGGATTCGGGAATAGTTTCTCCGGTCTGATAATGTTTTGCATATACTTTCAGGACATCGGGGTGTAATGCCCAGTGTTCGAATATTTGCGAAGGTAGTTCAACAAAGTCACGAGAAACGGCTGTACCTGATAAACCATTGTAATTGACATTAGACAATAGTCCGTGGAGCCCGTGCCCGAATTCGTGGAATAGAGTTGTAACCTGTTCAAGTGTTAATAACGAAGGTTTATCTTCGGTTGGCATCGCAAAATTTCCAACGTTGTATATAATCGGGTGAATAAATTCGCCGTTCTTGATACTTTGTTTCTGAAAACTACTCATCCATGCACCGTTACGCTTTCCGGGACGAGGAAAATAGTCCAGATATAATACTCCGATGTACGATCCATCTGCATCAAGAACTTCGAATACCTGGACATCTTTTTCATATACCGAAACATCTTTGAATGGTTTAAATGTGATCCCGTATAATTTGTTAGCTACATAAAATGCCCCATCTCTTACATTATCAACCATAAAGTAAGGGCGGATAGACTCTTCATCTAAAGAATATTTTTCTTTACGTAGTTTTTCTGTATAGTACCACCAGTCCCATGACTCGAGTTTGAAGTTACCTCCGTCACGATCTATCATCTGTTGTAGGTCTGCTGCCTCTTTTTTAGCTTGAGGTAGAGCATATTCCCACAATTTATTCAATAGACCAAAAACATTCTCGGGCGTTTTAGCCATTGTTTCGGCTAGTACATAATCTGCATGGTTTTTATATCCTAACAGGTTTGCTTTTTCGAGACGTAGATTTACGATGTTGCTGATGACCTGCTTGTTGTCGTACTGATTGTTATTATTGCAACGGTTATACATTGCTTTGTATAATTTTTCTCTCAAAGCTCTGTTATCTGCATACTGAAGGAAAGGCAGCCAGCTTGGCTTACTTAGGGTGAATACCCATTTCCCATCAAGTCCTTTTGATTTTGCTGTCTGAGCAGCTGTTTGGATAACATCATCGGGCAGACCTGCCAGATCTTGTTTGTTATCTATTACCAATTGGTAGTTATTTGTTTCAGCAAGAAGGTTTTTTCCAAATGACAGAGACAACAGGCTTAGCTCTTTATTGATTGCTCTAAGGCGGTCTTTTTCTGCATTATTCAGCGCAATACCAGAGCGGATGAATGCTTTGTAGTATTTATCTACAAGGCGTTTCTGTTCGGTTGTCCGGTTCGAGCTGAGGCTGTCATCATAAACTGCTTTTATACGTTTGAACAATTTTTCGTTCAGGTATATATTATCGTTATGCTCCGATAACAGAGGGGATATCTCTTCCGCTATTTTTTGAATATCGTCATCGCTGTCTGCTCCCCGTATAGCCCCGAATACAGAAGATACACGGTCTAGTATTTCGCCGCTTTCATCTAAAGCCAATACAGTATTGTCGAAAGTTGCAGCCGATTTATTATTGACAATAGTATTTATCTCTTTAGCCTGTTCGGCTATACCTTTAACAAACGCTGGTTTGTAGTTTTCTTTTTTGATAAGATCGAAGGGAGGAGTTCCCTTTGGTGTTTTGAACTTCTCGAAAAAGGGGTTTTTTGCATCCATTTTTAGATTGCTTGGGTTGTCTTGTGCATTGCTGTAATAGGTACACAAGGTTAAACTAAGTAAGAATAAAAATTTCTTCATAAATACAATATGTAAGGTCTCAGACCCGTTTGTGACTTTAGTAAGTAAATAGACCAAAGCCGGTTATAAACTAAAAGATAATAATAATTTCTTGTTCTTGGCTATTCGTTCTGTTCTGCTTGTGCTTTCTGAACAGACTCGGAGTTAAGTTTGTCAATTTCGTTATCTGGCAACCACTTATCTTTACTCGACATGTATGTGAATTTTGTACATGTAATTCCTCCATCAATGTCATTACAGCTCTGTAATGTCAGTTTGTCGGAGTTAAGTTCGAGTATTTCCATCAGCTGAGCTGATCCGTCGTCAGGACCGACCATTACAAAATGGGTGTCGTCTACTATCTTCCAGTTATCTTCCATAACATCATTTCCCATCTTGGTATATACGGTATATACTTTGTCCTGATCGAAAAAGATGCTAGATACATCGTCTTTTTTGAAAAATTCGATAAGGGAAATCTGCTCGTTGTCTGCTATCTCTGTTATCTCTGTTGAGGACAAAAACCATACACCCTGATTGATTAATTTTTCGGATGTATCTTGCTGTCCGTATATATACGAAGAGCAGATCATAAGCACAAGAATTAATGTCGTTCTGAAGTGTTTCATTATATTTGCGGATTTGTTGTTCTCTTGAATAATAACAGCACGTATTGACGGTAGGAGACCTTAATCGAGTCGATAACCGAAGTTTCGGAGAATATTGTCCCGGTTTCGCCAGTCCTTTTCCACCTTAACATACATTTGTAAAAATACTTGCTTGTCGAAGAATTTTTCGATGTCTTTTCTCGCCATTGCTCCTACTTTTTTCAGGGCAAGACCTTTATTTCCGATTATTATTCCCTTTTGAGAATCTCTTTCTACAATAATCAGGGCACGGATATTTATGATATCTTTTTCTTCTTTGAATTCTTCAACTACTACTTCAACCGAATAAGGAACTTCTTTCTGATAGTATAACAAGATTCGACCTCGAATAATTTCGGTTACAAAAAAACGGGCGGGACGGTCTGTCATCGCATCTTTTTCGAAATAAGGGGGGGATTCGGGTATCAGTTCCAATATGCGGCGTTTTACATTGTCAATATTGAACTTATTTAATGCCGATATCGGATAAATTTCGGCTTTCGGTAATAGCTTCTTCCATTCATCTATCAGTGTTATCAGGTCTTTCTGGTTTGTCTGGTCTATTTTATTAATAAGCAGTAAAACCGGAGCATCTATGTTTTGTACCTTATGAAGGAACTCTTCGTTTTTTTCAGTTTTCTCTATAACATCCGTAACATATAGCAAAACATCAGCATCCCCCAAAGCTGATTCTGAAAAATTCAGCATCGATTCCTGTAATTTGTAATTAGGACGAAGTACTCCCGGAGTATCCGAATATACGATCTGATATTCATCGGTATTTACGATACCCATAATTCGGTGTCTTGTGGTCTGTGCCTTAGATGTTATAACCGAAATCTTTTGTCCTACTAATTCATTTGTCAATGTGGATTTTCCTACGTTAGGATTTCCTACAATATTTACAAAACCTGATTTATGCATTAAATAATATTTTTATTCTGGAGTCTCTAGATTATTACAAACCTAAAGTCATTTGTATACAAATATATAAATAAAAAGTATGACTTGATATCATATGGTTAACAAGTTAAGAAACATACAGCCGTTAGTTTCTTAACTATCGATAGATAATATCTTGTATCTAATAAAAAAACGCACCTTCTAAAGATGCGTTTTAATATATGGAGAGATGTGTATCTCTTTATTTCTGATCTCCGTCGTAAGCCCATTTCAGGTAAACAGATCCCCAAGTGAAACCTGCACCAAATGCAGCAAGGATGATATTGTCTCCTTTTTTGAGTTTACTTTCCCATTCATTGAGACACATTGGGATGGTGCCGGCACTCGAATTTCCGTATCTTTCGATATTAACCATTACTTTGTCTTTGGTAAGTCCCATACGATTGGCTGCTGCATCTATAATACGCAAATTCGCCTGATGAGGAACAAACCAGTTAACATCGTCTTTGGTTAAGTTATTTTTTTCCATGATTTCGGCAGAAACATCAGCCATACGTGAAACCGCATGCTTGAATACAACCTGACCTTCCTGATATACATAATGCATATCCTTTTCTACCGTTTCAATACTCGCAGGATAAGCCGATCCTCCTCCATACATATGCAGGTGAGGTGTTCCGAATCCATCGGTGTGTAAAATAGTATCTAATACACCGTAGTTCTCTTCGGTTGGCTCGAGCATTACTGCTCCTGCCGCATCGCCGAACAGAGGGCAAGTGGTTCTGTCTTTGTAATTGGTGATTGACGTCATTTTATCGCCGCCTATGACAATTACTTTTTTATATTTTCCTGATTTGATAAAATTAGTTCCGATCTCTAATCCGAAAATGAATCCGGAACAGGCAGCTTGTATATCAAATGCGATAGAGTTTTTAACACCGCAATTATGGGCAACTAAGGCTGCTGTAGAAGGGAATGGATAGTCGGGAGTAGTTGTTGCGCATATAATCACATCAACATCTTCCGGTTTTGTATTAGTTTTGGTTAAAACTTGTTTTACGGCTTCTGTAGCCATAACGGAAGTACCTTTGCCTTCACCCTTCAGGATATGACGTTCTTTGATTCCGACGCGTGACATAATCCACTCTTCGTTGGTATCAACGAATTTTTCGAGGTCTTTATTTGTAATAATATCCTCGGGAGCGTATCCTCCAACGCCGGTTATCGCTGCTTGAATCATAATTTCACTCAAGTTTGTTTATAAAAAAAATGCCCTATTTGAGGTAGGGCTTTTATTGTTTGGGCAATTAAAGAGCTACTTCTTTTTCAATAGCTAATTTACCTCTATAATGACCGCATTCTCCACATACTGTGTGGTATACATGCCATGCTCCACAGTTAGGACATACAGCTAAAGTCGGAGTTAAAGCTTTGTCATGAGTTCTTCTTTTTGCTGATCTAGACTTTGATTGTCTATGTTTAGGATGTGCCATTTTATCTAATTATTTTTAATTTAAATTACAATTTTATGATATAAGAGTCTGTGGCTCTTATTATATTTATTATGATTTTATTCTTCTTCAACCAATCCTTTTAAGGCATCCCAGCGAGGATCTGTAACTTCTTCTTCTTCGATGCTGATGTCGGGTGTGTCAAACTCTCCTTCTTCCTGATCTTCATCAGAACTGACCGCCTTATGCTTGTTCAGTTTAGACGACATTATCTTGTTGCATTTTCCGGGGGCATGTACCCGTTTCATCGGAATACTCAGTGTGACAAATTCGTAAAGAAACCAAGCAATATTGATTTCTCCTTCTTCTTCAGGAATGACTACAACTTCATCACTTTCTTCCGAATATTCTCTTCCGAACTTAACGATAAGCTTGTTTTTCGAATCTAGCTCGATAAGCATATCATCAAGGCATCTGTCACACGGAACAGTTACTGTTCCCGAGAGAGAAAAATTAAATTCGAATGTAGAAGACACGCGCTTAACCGTAGCCTCTACTTTAACTTGTCCTTTTCTTACATTATCTGAATCAGCATCGCCAATCAGTTTGAAATACTGATTGTCAAGAGTGTATTCCAATTGATGGATACCCTCAGTTAAATTCCGTAATGGAACGTTATAGAGACTAAATTTTCCCACTTTTTCTACTAATATTCTATTAAATAAAACAGAATGGACGCAAAGATAAAAACTTTTTTCCTAATTCCCTCATATCCGATTATTAAAAAAAAGCCAATGATAATATTAAGGTCTAAAGACCTGTCTGTTGATTTATTCAATCATAGTATTACAAGACAGCCATTTTTTGTGTAATACCTACTATTAGATGCTTTCCGCTCAGAATAAAGGTCTTTATGCCGGATTTTGCATTTCCGATTCTAAAGTTATTAGTTTTTTTCGGTATCTCCAATAAAAAGGTATAGCAAAAAGCAACATTGCGCTCCAGCCTATTGCACAGGAATATGCTATTCCGTTTATACCCATCGATGGTGATAATATGTAGGTGAAGATAACTCTCAATCCGGTTTGTATGGCTGTTCCTATTAATGTGAGGCTCATGTTGCCCATTCCTCTGAAGAATCCCTGTACTCCGTTTGTAAATGCCGGAAACAGATAAAAAAAAGCCATCAGTCCAAGATACTCCGTGCCCAGTGTGATGATGGAGCTGTTGTCACCTGTCACAAAAAGGTTCATGATAGGTTCTTTCAGAATTAGGATGCAAACACAGATCAAAGACCAGTAAACGAATTCTAGAATCATTCCGTTCTTAAATCCGTTTAAGATGCGATCGTACTTTTGGGCTCCTCTGTTTTGAGCGGCAAATGTTGTTATCCCGTGCGATATACTTTGTTGCGGGGTAAAGGCAAAATCATCTATACGGTTGACGGCATTGAAGGTGGCTATCATATCTACACCGAGCGGATTTACTGCTCCCTGGATAAGGAGTTTGCCTATGGGCTGACACGATTGTTGTAAAGCTGTGATGCTGCCATAACTCAGTGTCTTTTTTAATAATGGTTTATCTATTCTGAATTCTCGCCTTTGCAATTGCAATATAGGTATTCTTTTATATACGTAGAATATGCAGAGTAAAGCTGACACAGCTTCGGCAATAACCGTTGTGGTGGCGGAGCATACGATTCCGAATTTGAATATACCTATAAATATAATGTCTAAGACAGCATTGAGGATTGCCGCGAATGCGAGAAACTTGAGAGGCGTCTTTGAGTCTCCTATACTTTTCAGGGCTGCAGCAATCGAGTTATAAAAATACGTAAACGGAACTCCCAGATAAGTTATCTGTAAATAAGTGGTTGACATATTCATGATTTCATCCGGAACACTAAGCAGAGCGAGTAGGGGACGGGCTGTGATTATACCAAGTAAGGAAAGTGCTAAAGAAAATAAAAGCCCGAATACCGAAGTCGTGGCCATTTCTTTTTTGAGCATTTTGTAATTTTTCGCTCCGAAAAATTCACTCATCAATACGGATGCACCTATACAAATTCCGGATATTCCTAAAATAATAATGTTAACTATAGGACCTGTGGTTCCTACTGCGGCAAGGGCATCTTTTCCGATAAATCGCCCTACTATAATGGAATCTACAGTGTTGTATGTTAGTTGAAATAAATTGCCTAAAATCAGAGGAATGGAATATGTAACCAATTGTCTGGAAATATTACCTTCCGTCATGCGCATCATTGCCATCGTTTAAAACTTTAGTGTAGTTCTTTATCGGGATAACTCTAAAATCAGAATACAAAGATAGGTCTTTCCCCGCTGTTCGATTAAGGATTACGGCTTCAATAAGGATATGATTGTTTATTTTACTTAAAATGATATTTTAAATTTATAATAATTGTTTGTTTTTCAGATTTAATATGTTTATTTCGTTGAATGTTTCATTTATTTCTAATAATGCTCTCTAAGCTCATTTAGGTATTGAATAACAGAAAGTACTAATGATATATTTTAGTTTATAACCGGCTTCGGTTTATTTACTTACTAAAGCCATAGATGGGTCTGAGACCTTATTTTAATCCGGATGTATGAAATGCACTAATTTGCTAATCGTATTCTTGCTCCTGAATATCTGTGCTGTCTGGGGGCAGGGGCCTAAAAAGGTTATATATTATACCGCCACTTTCGAGAAAGGCGATACAATATATAATGCTTATCTGCCAGAAACGATTGTATTCGGTCCTTTGAGATTTAAAAATGATAAGGAACGCATGGAATATACAAAGTTGGTGCGTGATGTGAAGAAAGCATTGCCCTATGCGAATATGGTTTCGCAGAATATCATAGAAACTTATGAGATGATGGAGACTCTTCCGGATAAAAAAACAAAACAGAAGCACTTAGAGCAAGCCCAGAAGTATATTATGGCTGAATATAAGCCTAAAATGAAGAAACTGACTAAAAATCAAGGAAAGATATTGGTGAAATTAATCGACAGACAGACTAACAGTTCTACGTACGATATTGTGAAATCTTTGGTTGGCCCTTTCAAGGCTACGGTTTATAATACATTTGCCGGATTGTTTGGAAATAATCTCAAAACCGAATATGATCCGGGCGGTAAAGATCAGATGATAGAACGCATTGTAATAGAGATCGAACAGGGTAAATTATGATTTACCTGAATTTTATCGGTAAATTGTTCCATCGTTATGAATATATAGAATACTTTTGCAGAAAAATATAGTTAAGGTCTCAGACCGACTACTTATAACTTTGGTAGGAAAAACAACCAAAGCTGGGTATAATCCAAATAGATCATTAAATATTTTCATTTACTTATGTATGTAATAGGCATTGCCGGAGGTTCCGGATCAGGAAAAACAACACTTGTAGAAGCTATTTTATCACGTATTCCCCGGGAAGAGATTGCTATTCTTCCTCAAGATGCTTATTATCGAGACAACAGTCACATTCCTCTGGAAGAAAGATTTAAATTGAATTATGACCATCCCGATTCGATAGAATGGGAATTGATGCACAAGGATATACAAAAGTTGAAAGCAGGTGAAATTGTGGCATGTCCTACTTATTCGTATCTCACTTGTACCCGTTTGGAAGAGACTGTGCCTGTAGCACCCAAGAAAATTTTACTGGTTGAAGGAATTCTTATTTATACGTCGCAGATGATTTGTTCTGAATTGGATATGAGGATTTTTCTTGAAGTGCCTGCCGATCAGAGATTGACTCGTATTATTCAGCGGGACATGGAGTCAAGAGGACGCACAGCTTTAGAAGTTATTGACAGATATTATAAAACTGTCCGTCCCATGCATGAAGAATTTATCGAACCGTCTCGCCAACAGGCAGATATGCTTGTAATGGGTGGCGGTCTGAATTGTAGAGCTGCCGAATTTATAGCAGCCTCTATTTTAGAAAAGTTGAAATAAACAGGCCGTTACTGCTCCTTTTTGATTCTCCATTCTCTCTGACAGTCATAGCAATAGTATGTCCTTTTTAGAAAAGGAATGGGGAATCCTAACAAAAGTATACTGAGAGCAAAAGTATATCCGGCCATCTTTTTCTTTGTGATGTTTGTACTCTTGCAATATGGGCATAAAGTTTTGTATTCGGCAGAAAAAGATTCAATAGGAGTCTTTTGTTCTTCTGCGTTTTTTATGATGTATCCGGCTTCTTCGAGTAATGATAAGGCTTCTTCCGCTTTTTCAGTTTGCACCATAAGTTTGACACCTCCCAATGCATTCGAATAAAGATTATTCACCTGTACGGTAAGTTCATCTTTAATAATGACTTCAATATCCGATGCTTCGAGAAATCCCTTAGCCATATGTGCTTCGTGTGGATATGTGAATGATATAATATTTACCCAGTTTTCCATTAAGATCGCAGATTTTTATTGTTTTGAAATACGTTCTTGAATACTTACAGTTATTTATCTGTATAAATATTCGGGTTCTACGCCGAAAATAAAATTCGAAAACCCGATTTCTCCCAAATAAGCATATTCGGATAGTACGTCTTTTGCAATTTTCATAAAGGCTTCTTTATCATAAATGACAAAATCTATATACGAAAAGTAAAAGCCTGTACCTCCACCTATTGGGTCAGCTACCTGTTCTTCTTTTACGATAGTAAGTATTTTATCTTCAATCTGTCCTCTGAAGGTTACACTCTCGTCTTTAGGTATATTTACACTTTTATAAAACAAAAATCCGTATATAATACCGTCTTGCTCAAATCGTTTAAACAATTCGTCTGTCTGGTTATAGAAGGCATTTAAAACAGGAATACAGCCTGTGTATCCTATAAATATGTCTTCACGTAGCTGCCAGTCTTTGGATTCTGATGGCTGCATCTGGTAACTGCTCCATTTTTCTAAGGTACCATCAGCCGGAAACCATTTGTTTTCTTCGATATTCTTATCTATTAGAGCTTTTAGATCCCCAATGTAAATAGCTGTTTGGTTGAGTGGCTTTTCGATAAAGTCAATCGACCCGATATATTCCATTGTGTATAGTTCCCCTATAAACTGGTCGAGGAATATGAAAAACATATTGTATCGTTGGCTTTCTTCCAGAGCTAATAACTCGGGAGAATATATTTCTAAATCTATTTTATGATTCTGTGTATTGATGCTGTAATATATGCTGATGTTTTCTTTGCCGATAGACGTATCGTACATTGTCATGCTAAAACTTCCGTCAGGTTTGCCAGGCTTTGAAGAGTAGAAATTCCAAGTTTTCTTTAACGCTTCCGGGGCGGCTTGTCTCCAATATTCTAATGGGAATAGAGCGGCTCTGTCTCCTTCGGGTGTGAGTATCAGTTCGTATTTTCCTTCTTCGTTTTTACCCAGCTCAAAGTATGGGTTCTTAAAAGCATCTGATAGTGCTTCATTGATTTTATCAACAATGATTTTCCCTTCTGTTTTATTATCTATCATTTCACGGATTGCCGATTCTTCTTTGATGAATCTTTTCCAAAATTTATCTACTCCTTCTTTAAATGAGTTATTCATATAGTTATATGTGTTGTAAATATTTATAGTTCAATTGTTGTATTAGTCGTTTTGCGAGACTCACCATAGTTTAAACGAGTTTGACTCTGTTCTCGCTACCTAAAACGTTCCTTATTAAATATCAGTTGCATTGCTATGAATATGGGCTTGGATCCACTTTGCGGGTTTGCTATCCATTTCGGCATATTCTTGATTAATGCGTATGCTTTGCGGTCTAAATCATTATTGCAGCTGTCTATTATCTTTATATACCCTAAAGTTCCGTTTTTTTCGACAATAAAGCAAACGATGAGGTAGGGGTGGCTTGTCAGGATATCCTTGTTTTTATCAATGATTGAAGCCGGAAAATGATCATTCAGATACTGAATCATAGCATGGTAACCTCCGGGAAATATAGGTCTGAAATTGCCGGCAGGGATAGGTGTATATTGTTTATCTAAAGTGATAAATCGTATTTCATTGATAAGTTTAGCTTCTGTATCCGTACCTTGTAATATAATAGCCGCAACTTTTTTCTTTTCTGTAGCCGAGTAATGTGGATCATTGAAGAGGAAACTGAATTTATCTTCTTCTCCATCTTTGTACATGGGGAACTCCGAAACTATAGGGATATAAGTTATCAGCTTTTGTTCCGAATAGTCATATATACTTTTATCTATACCCAAGGTTTGAGCCAGAGAGTCGCGCTGAGGTATGTCCTTATAAGTGAAGTAGACAGAGGTGCTGATAGAATCACCTTCATGTTTTATCTGGGCTTTGGCTGTTGTCAGGCAAAGCAACGAATATATAATAACAAAGAGTACCTGTTTCATAACAATGCTTGTTCTTAGTTGTGTCTCAAAGATATAAATATATGAAAAGAGTTTGGATTTTCAGTAATAAGTATAATGATTTTGTAATGTAAACAAGTATACCGGTAAACATGGCATAGCCTTGTATTAATAGGTTTACATAGTTTGAGAGTGAATTTATTAGTATACATTAATAAAAAGGTCTGATATCTTGCTTATAATGTTATTTGATTGTTTAAAAAAATGCCTAAATATTGATTAGTCAATATCTTTTTGTATTTTTGTGAAAAAGATTAATATATGGACAAGCTATATTCTTTGGGATTTCTTCTGAATAGAACTTCGGTTGCATTAGGTAAAACATTGAATAATAAATTGCAGGAGGCTGATATCGATTTGCCGCATTCGCAGTTTGTGGTATTAAGATGTATTTATTATAGAGACGGACTGAGCCAGTTGGAAATATCCAATCTGCTTTTTAAAGATGCAGCTGCCATAAAGCGGACTATTGATAATCTAGAAAAGAAGGGATATATAGAACGAAGGCAAGTGCATTCGCAAAAGAATAGTATATTCATTACCGAACAAGGTAAATCAGTGTTGCCCGAGGCTTTTAAAATTGCAGAGGCAGTAGCTGGCATAGCTCTGAAAAATTTTAGTGAAAAAGAAGTTCAAAACCTGATGAATGCACTCAATATTATATATGAAAATGTAGAAAAGTCATGAAAAAATTAAGCGCAGGTCAGATTAAAATACTTAAAGTATTTCATCTGGTATTCGTTATGATGTGGGTTGTGGGTGTTGCTGCAATGGCTCTGTTATGCCTTATAAAAGCCAATTCGGGAGACGAGCTTTTTATGGTTTTTCATATTACCCGGTTTATTGACGATGTATTTGTTATACCCGGCGCGATACTTACGGTAGTTACGGGTATTGTATATGGGGCTTTTTCAAACTGGGGCTTTTTCAAGCATCGTTGGATTACGGTCAAGTGGATATTGTCTATACTTATTATTGTTATCGGTACATTTTATTTTAGTCCATTGCTGGATAATACGCTGACAATGATTGATCACTCGAGAGATATAGCTTTTGGAAAACCTCAGACCGAAGAGAATATCCGGACTATATTTATAGGTGGAATCTGTCAGGGAAGTGCACTCGTTTTTCTGGTTGTAATCTCTGTCTTGAAGCCTTGGAAACAGAAAAAACAAGCGTAAATTTACAAAGGTAATTTAGACTCGGGTTTTGTAGTAAACATAATTTCTCTTGCATTTGGATGTGTTTGCTATATTAAAAACAATGCTTATATTTGCCTTTGAAAACAATCTTTTAACAATCGAAAGATGTCTGAAAATTTCACACATAAAAACTTTGAATCCGAGCTGAATTTTAACTATTCAGGTTTGGCTGTGTCGTGTGAAATATTAGAGAGAGAGAGAGAGAGAGAGAGAGAGAGAGAGAGACGCATCTAGCGTAATAATCAAACAAAAAATTCTATTGTGTCAAAATGACGGAGCATTTTTTTGTGTTTCGGTATTCGTTATACTATTACTCCGTTTATTCTTTATCACATCTGCTAATCAATTAATATATACCAATTTAATTATAAGCCGGAAGGACAGCTTATATAAGGCAGTCTTGTTGTTTTGTTGTCGTTCTGAATCTGCTTTTTGCATATCCTCGTCCGATATCCGGTTTCATTATGCAGTAGAGTGCAGCGGATGCACTTTACTGCTTTTTTCAGCTATTAGTCTACAGTCAATAGCTTTCAATAATCATTTAAACATAAAAGATAGTCGTAGGGGCGTATTGCATATGTCCGATTATTATAACTGCAAGATATTTATAGACGGGCGTATTCAATACGTCCCTGTAGCATGTATAAAAAATGGGTCTGTGATCCTAACAACTCGAAATATAAACAACAATAAGGTCTCTGACCTCAAAAACAACAATCAACGATATAGTCATGAAAAAATTTTATCTATCTATTTTCGGCTTATTATCAGTCGGCTTATTACAAGCACAAGTAGGAATCAACACCGACACACCAAAAGCCACTCTACATGTAATGCCCCAGACTACCGGCGCAACAACGGCCGAAGGTATTATTGCTCCGAACCTGACCAGATCACAAGTAATCAGCAAAGATTCTCAATATGGAGTTGATCAGAAAGGCGCATATATATATGTTACAACTCTGGACGGAACACTGACAACAAAAACAGCTAAGATCACAATCGGAGGGTATTATTATTTCGATGGTGCAATATGGCAACCCATGGATTATATTCCTGAATTTTTGTATCTGCCATCATTTAATTTGCCGGTAACATTAGTAGGAACAGGTAAAACTTATGATTTGTATACTAATGTCTATAAAATGCAATTTACAAAATCAGGTAATTCAACCTTTGTCAGCAGTAATAATTCTTTGACACAGATACCTACTATATACAATGCAAATCAGCTGGATTTTGTGGTAACTTATTATGATAATACCATCATTAAGGTGAATAGTATTTCTAATACCGGTGTAATGAATTATGATGTACTGAATACGAACCCCGACAATAATTCATTTATCAATATTGTTTTAGTTGTGAAAAAATAAACAGAAAGTATGTATAAAAAAATAAGTATAACAGTATTATTAATATCGATTACATTTCTTTCTTATGCACAAAAGGAAAACAGTAATTGGTTTTTCGGTTATAATGCAGCTCTAACATGGAAAAATACAACTAGTTATGCTGCAACCGGTGTATATGGTACAGCTAATGCTACGCTCTCTAATATGCCAGCTAAAATAACAGGGTCACCTCTGGCTACGTATGAAGGATGTTTTGCCATATCTGATGTAGATGGAAACCTGTTGTTCTTTTCAGACGGAATGACAATATGGAATAAAAATATGGCTGTTATGGCAAACGGATCAGGGTTGACTGGTCATAGCTCTTCTGCTCAATCAGGAATAATCTTCCCATATCCATATAGCACAACCCAATATGTTGCAGTAACCTTAGGTATTAACAATACAAATAATCTATCGTATTCCATTGTAGATATGAGCAAAAACGGAGGGCTCGGAGAAGTAGACTTAACCCGAAAGAATATTCTTTTATCCGGGCAATCTGGAGCATTGGGTGAGTCTGTTGGTGCTGTAAGACATTCCAACCGAAATGATTTTTGGATAGTTGCTCCCGGTCGTACCACTACAAATAGCTATTTGAATGTATGGAAAGTAACTTCAGCAGGAGTACAGACAGCTCGACACAGCGTTGTTACCGTAGGCATGGCAACTACTCCAACAGCTCCCGGTGGGTATATAAAATTCACATCTGACGGGCAGCATTTTGTATGGATCGATTTCAGTAATAAGTTTTTTGCCTATGGAGATTTTAATCCCTCAACAGGAATCATCAGCAACTTAAAGGTTAGAACCGGAGCTTTATCAACCGGAGGTTATGGATATGGTGTTGATTTTTCTGCTAGCGGTAAATATGTATACCTGACATATGCTCCCGGAAGTGTAAATACAAATAATACAACAGGTTTACTCGTTTATGATTTTAATGCATTACTGACAACTTCTACTCCTAATACAATTAATCCTATAAAATCAATAGTCAATCCGGTATCCTTGACAAATGGAGTTACCGACCATTTCGGAGCTATACAAACAGGACCGGATGGACGAATGTACCTTCCTCGGTTTGGTTCCACAGGAATATTTGTAATAGACAACCCCGAAGATCCTTCAAATATGAAAATATATAAGATTAATAATATTTTACCTGGACTTGCTTTCTGGGGATTACCCAACTTTGCAGCTCCGTGGTTCAGAATGGAGATCGATCCTCCTACGAACTCCGAAGGTTGTGCCGAAATTACAACATCTTACAAACTGAATATACATAATGGTATGGGATTTAATAATGTGTCTAAAATAGTATTGGATTTCGGAGATGGTACAACAGGTGCTGTGAAAATATATACAAGCCCATCGATAGGCACCTATACTGAAAATTACGCATATAAGAAAGCCGGAACTTATACTATTACTATAACAGCTTATAATTCGAGCAATGGTGTCGAATTATCGACAAGTTCTGTGATGAAGATAAATTCATGTGCAC
Organism: Indolivaga capnocytophagoides DSM 22835; assembly: GCF_000426485.1. Taxonomy (GTDB): domain Bacteria; phylum Bacteroidota; class Bacteroidia; order Bacteroidales; family Dysgonomonadaceae; genus Dysgonomonas_A; species Dysgonomonas_A capnocytophagoides. Next base: position 36,112 of record NZ_AUFL01000018.1, on the reverse strand, counting down.
TTCGATGTAATCCTCATATCAGAGGCCTTAATAAATAAAAGAAATAATTATGACAACAATAATTAAATGTTTACTATTTAGCCTGACAATACTCATATCTCACAATATTATTGCTCAGGTGGGAATAGTAACAGGTACTGCAAAAGCCAGTCTTCATGTAACACCTGTATCCACAGGGAACTCTACTGCTGAAGGTATTATTGCACCTAATCTTACACGCTCCCAATTAATAAGTAAAGATGCTCAATACACAGCAGCGCAAACAGGGTCTCTTATATATATTACTACAATAGATGGAACAATAACAACCAAGACGGCGAAAGTTACACGAGTTGGATATTATTACTTCGATGGATCTTTATGGCAAAGCATAGATCAACCCGGACAGTATTTTTATCTTCCTGTTTTTGATCTCCCTACATCTGCTATCGGTACAGGCTATACATTCGATCTATATAACAATGTTTATAAAAAACAATTTATACAATCAGGAAACAGCCTGTATAAAACAAATAATGCAGCTTTAAGTATGATACCTTCAGCACGATATACGCCAACCGACATCGATTATGTAATAACTTATTACGATACGGATGTTGTTAAGATTAACAGTATTTCCACATCAGGAGTAATAAATTACGATGTTAAAAGCACTCTATTAGGTCCCAATTCATTTATAAATATAGTTTTTGTAACAAAAAAGTAAGATCATATCATTCAGCTCAATATTATTCGGGTAAATAAGATTGCTTTCTTATTTACCCGAATTTGTGAATTCTCATCCATACAAGAAACACAATAAGCAAATAACAAAAGAGTCTTTTCATGCTCAAAAACATATAAAATAGAAGCAGTTAACAATACTAGATCAACGGAACATTTCGTAATTTTGAGAAAATCGTATTTCGTTTACTTGTCTACTTGTAAACATGTTTACCGGATATCAGTAAAAAGGTCTATGACCTCGTAACCTATAAATATTTTGTACCATGAAGACTTACCAAACTAACGAAATTAAAAACATTGCAATTTTAGGGAGCTCAGGCTCCGGTAAAACGACATTGGCCGAAGCTATGCTTTTCGAGGCCGGAGTAATTAAACGCAGAGGAAGTGTGGACACGGGAAACACCGTTACCGACTATTTTCCGGTAGAAAAAGAATACGGATATTCTGTATTTTCGAGTATATTTTCGGTAGAATGGATGAATCGAAAGCTCAATTTTATAGATTGCCCCGGAGCCGACGATTTTATAGGTAACGTGGTTACGTCTCTCAATGTGATGGACACTGCACTAATGGTACTGAATGCACAATATGGGTTAGAGGTAGGCTCAATAAATCAGTTGAGATATGTAAGAAAACTGCAAAAACCGGTGATGTTTGTGATAAACCAACTCGACCATGAAAAAGCGGATTTCGATAATACTGTATTACAACTGAAAGAAAGATACGGAGAGAAAGCGGTAATCGTACAATACCCTCTCAACAGCGGCGAAAACTTCAATGCCGTAATAGATATCCTGAAGATGAAAATGTACAGATGGAAGCCCGAAGGGGGTGTTCCGGATGTTTTAGATATACCTGATGAAGAAAAAGACAAAGCTGAAGAACTTCATCAAAAACTTGTAGAATCAGCTGCTGAACATGAAGACTCTCTTATGGAGAAATTCTTCGATCAAGGATCTCTAACCGAAGAGGAAATGCGATTCGGCATACGCTGGGGACTGGTTAAGCGAGATATTTATCCTATTTTTTGTGTCTGTGCATCAAGGGATATGTGCGTGAGACGTACTATGGAATTTCTCGGAAACGTAGTTCCCTACGTAGTGGATATGGCAAATCCTGTCAATACCGAAGGGGAAGAAGTGAAGCCCGATTCCAAATCACCAACCAGCCTTTTCTTCTTCAAATCAACAATAGAACCCCACGTCGGAGATATTTCATATTTCAAGGTAATGAGTGGTACAGTTAAAGAAGGAGACGATTTATACAATTCCGACAGAGGATCAAAAGAACGTATCGGGCAAATATTTTCGGTAGCGGGACAGCAGCGCACCAAAGTCGATGAAATGGTAGCGGGAGATATCGGGGCAGCTGTAAAACTGAAAGATGTAAAAACCGGTAATACTCTGAATGGAAAAGGAGCGGATAATAAATTTAATTTTATAAAATATCCCGATCCTAAATACCGCAGAGCAATAAAGCCAGTAAATGAACGGGATGCCGAAAAACTGAATGAAGCTTTGCAGCGGATGCATGGAGAAGATCCTACATGGCTTATCGAAAATTCGAAAGAACTGAAACAAATGATAGTTTCGGGGCAAGGCGAGTTTCACCTCAAAACTCTGAAATGGCGTCTTGAAAATAACGATAAAATAAGTATTGCATTTTCTGAGCCGAGAATTCCGTACCGAGAAACGATAACAAAGCCATCGAGAGCCGATTACCGACACAAAAAACAATCGGGAGGAGCCGGGCAATTCGGTGAAGTACATCTAATCGTAGAACCATATACAGATGGTATGCCTATGCCCGACAGTTATAAATTTAATGGGCAGGAATTTAAAATACAATCACGTGATGTGCAGACTTTTAATCTTGACTGGGGAGGAAAGCTTGTGTTTGTCAATAGTATAGTAGGCGGCTCTATCGATTCAAGGTTTATGCCTGCTATTATTAAAGGTGTGATGGCAAGACTAGAACAAGGCCCTCTTACAGGTTCATATGCACGTGATGTGCGTGTAATCGTATATGAAGGCAAAATGCATCCTGTAGATTCTAATGAAATATCATTCATGCTCGCCGGACGAAATGCGTTTAGTGAAGCTTTCCGAAATGCAGGTCCTAAAATTCTTGAACCGGTGTATGATATAACAGTGTTTGCTCCTGCCGATAAGTTAGGAGATATAATGAGCGACCTTCAAAATCGCAGAGCTACCATTCTTGGTATGGAAAGCGATAACGAAATAGAAGTACTCAATGCCAAAGTTCCGCTAAAAGAAATGTCTAATTATTCAATAACACTTAGTTCTCTGACTGGAGGGAGAGCTTCATTCATTATGAAGTTTTCGAGTTATGAGCTTGTACCATCTGATGTACAAGACAAACTGTTGAAAGCATATGAAGCAACTCAAACAGTTGAGGACTGACTCTTCCTTCTATGCACTAAAACGAGGTATCTCAAAAGGATACCTCGTTTATGTTTCTTATTACATGCGGAATATAGAAATAGAAGGAGATATCATCCCTGTATCATTAATAACCCAAGTTTGTTCGCCCGAAGATGGACCTATTCTAATCTCAAGTTGATCCCCCGAATTATAATTAGTGGTCTCAGGTAAATTTGGTAAAAGCCATGTCCATAACCGAAACAGGTAATTATCTGATAACAATTTGTTGGTGGGGTAAAACCAGTAGTGTATACCTTAGTGCTATAAGTGCTTATTTCTATCTTTTAAAAAATGGCTCTATGGTGGATGGTATAGAATATTATGCTCCTACAGCAGTAAATATCCCGTTTACTTTAACAACAGTACCTGATTGTAAGGGTGGGTTGCTTCACTTGGAATTGGAATATTATAGATAAATCTTTCCAATGAGGGCTGTTGGAGATAACATCCAGACACCGACATTCCCGTTAGACGTTATTTTGACATCATCAACAGCTTCCGCTGTCGATATACTTCCTCAAAAAGGACTGTAGTGTGAGCTCCGCTCGATATTTCCCTCCAACGGATATATACCAGAAAATCCTAAATACTGTGCCTCTTGTGATATAATGTCTTAAAAGTCTTATAAATAATTCTGTATTTTTGTTAAAACCAAAACAATCACTATATTTGTCAACCCAACAAGCCTTTAGCTCATAGTTTATGTTCAATTATTTCACACATAAAAACTTCGAAACAAGCTTAATATTTAACAGTTTAAGCTTGGCTATGTCATGTGAAATATTAGAGAGAGAGAGAGAGAGAGAGAGAGAGAGAGAGAGAGAGAGAGAGAGAGAGAGAGAGACGCATCTAGCGTAATAATCAAAACAAAAATTCTATTGTGTCAAAATGACGGAGCGTTTTTTTATGCTTCGGCTATTCTTGTGTTATATTTCTTGCACCGACAATTCGCAGGGATGGGATTCTGTTATACCCGTATTTGTGGGCAACGAGCGAATGATGATTCTCTCCTGCGAGGGCAGATTGTTGCCTTTTTGTTCCGGAGAATGGAACTTCTTTGTCACTTTTCGCCATTCTTAATTAATTACAAAGAACTATATACCAATTTCAAGATAAGTTGGCTCGGCAGGCTGTGCCGGTTAGAGTTGTTATATCGTTGTCGTTCAAATACCGGACAATACAATAGATTGCCTGTAAGCCAACTAATATACACATCAGGGTGCCAGGGATTGCACCTTGATGCGTATCTCTATTAATAGGGATTTGTTGATAATTGTTAATAATAACTCAAAAACAGATACACCAAAAGGGTCTATGACCCCAATTACTCGAAATATAAACAACAGAAGGGTCTATGACCTTAAGAACAACAACAATGAAAAAGAAATTTTTATTATTAATGGGGGGATTCTCTATTGGCATCCTCCTGCATGCTCAAGTGGGTATAAATACTCAGAACCCTCTAGGGGTATTCCACATAGATGGGGCTTCGACAGCAGCTTCAACCAATCCAGGCAGTGGAATCCCCAATGCAGTACAACAGTTGGATGATGTTGTAATTCTCAACAATGGTAATATGGGGATAGGAATGATAAATCCGTCTGCCAAGGTTGTTATAGAAGATGGAACAACAAGTTTATCTCCTAAAGCCGTATTGAAAATTGTAGACCCAAATGTAAAAAAGGGCAGAATAATGACTGCTGTGAATGCTAGCGGACAAGCCACATGGAAAGATTATAAGTATATGGGTAAAATAGGGCAGGTATATGGGACAACATCTCTACCCGCACAGAATTTTCCTGCTGGAGTGATTACGACTATAAAAAAAGATGCCTCCAATGTCTGGAGTTTCACCGTTCCCGAAGAAGGATATTATGCCTTCGATATAAGATGGTGGGCTACATACCCTGCTAACGCTCCAATGGTTCTGTCAAATACAGCAACCCATTTTTACCTGAATCTACTAGGAGTTACTGTCGACCAATACGAAGTATATGTGACGATTAATACTGTCGACTCCAATCGTTTGACTGCCTACTTTGCACTCTATTATTCAGCAAGTACAGCTGATGTAAATAAAACAATCACAATAGCAGTCCGTCCGGGAATTGCACCAACTGCAGCTGGTCAAAGCACAAATAACAATGCCTCTACACCATGGACAATTAGCAAAATAACCGTAAAACGAATGGATATATGAAAAATATTTTAATAACTATAGCCACTATAATAAGTATTCCTGCGATTGCCCAAATTGGGATAAATACCGAAAATCCGCAAACATTATTCCATGTCGATGCTCGGTATACAACGGCAACAACCAATCCGGCAACTGGAGTTCCGACAGCTATGCAACAACAAGATGATGTGGTAATAACGAAGGATGGAAGAATGGGAATAGGTACAATTAGCCCACAAGTAAAGCTCGAGATAAATACACAAAATGTATCAGGAGTTTATCCTCTGCAAATAGTAGATACAACCGATCCCACCGACAAGATATTAATTTCGGATGCGAATGGCAATGCGTTTTGGGAAGCACCTCAGCCCCCCGTCGGACAGGTATATCCAATGCAAGATATAACAACTGCAACATTGAGCCCCAAAGGAGTAGATATCTTAGTACCCAATAGCTCGTTTACAATACCTCACGATGGCTTTTATTCTTTCGAAGTTCGCTGGTGGTCATTTTATACAGCCAGTTATAGCTCTATCGGCCGAATAAGTATTGTTTTAAAGCTCAAAATTAATGGTTCTACCACAGTAGACTCTTACCGATACCAATGTCCTTTCCTAAACAGATCCATAACATCCTATATACCATTGTACACTAAAGCTAAAAAGAACGACGTTTTGTCCCTTTATATAGAATCAATAGAAGCTCCGGGTGATGTGCAGGTAGCTCAAGCTCAACAGTGGACAACTTCGAGAATCTTGATAAAAGAACTACAAGTAAAATTTTAAATATGAAAGTAAAATATATCACAATCATACTGGCTTTATGCAGTTATAGTATAGATATGCACTCCCAATCGGTGGCTATTAATACTCTCAATACTATATCAAATCAGATTTGGATAATAGACGGATCCGGAGATAATTCAGTAATACCTACAGCTTCGGAAATAAATAACGACATAGTTATAAATTACAAGGGAAATGTAGGTATAGGTACGCATACTCCTCTGTCTAAACTAAGTATCGATGCCGGAACAGGATATCCCTTACAAATACTGGACGGATATCAGACAAAAGATAAAATGCTCACTTCTGACGATGACGGCAATGCCACATGGTCATCTGTAATGCCATCCACAGGTAGTATAGAAGCTATAATTGCATTACCCACACAGTTGATAGAATTAGGCAATTATACAATTCCCTTAACAGGTTCTGAATTTACAGTTCCGTCTGACGGATACTATATATATGAAATTCGCTGGTATGGAAAATACACAGTAGCAGCAACCAGGCAAACCATGACTACATCTCATCTCCGACTTACTTTAGATGGCACGGTTGTAGACGAATATGAAGCTTATCAGGATGTAACTACAAATATAACTGATGCAATCACTTTTTTTACGTCCCTTGCCACTAAAGCTGCCAAAGGACAAAAACTTGCCTTGATCAACAGATTAGGATATAATCCGGGAGCAGGATCAAAGATGCAAATTACCAACTATGGAGATCGTGACCCGATGACAACAAAAATTATAGTGAAACGGTTAAATATGCAATAAGGTATCAGACCCATTTACTATTTTGATAAAAGTAATTTAATTAAAAAAATATTATCCTGAGAGAAAAGACATTTTTACTTTAGTAGATTGTCTTTTCTTCTTTTTTGGCAGATAAGCATCATAATTCTATCTTTACGGTTTTCAAACATCTAAATACATATCAGAATCTATGGCAGAATCAGTATCGACTCCGACCGAAAAAGTACCTCATCCCAAAGGGTTGAAATATCTGTTCCTCACCGAAATGTGGGAACGTTTTGGCTATTATCTCATGCTCGGCATATTTCTTCTTTACCTAAAAGATGGCAAAGGTATGGGGTTCAGTCCATCCAAAGCAAGCGACATTGTCGGCACATATCTGGGCTTAGTTTATCTCACTCCTTTCCTCGGAGGACTCATTGCCGATAAACTGCTGGGATATCGTATATCAATCATTATCGGAGGATTACTGATGGCTGCGGGTTATTGTCTGCTTGCTGTTCCCGGCGAATCGGTTTTGTGGGTATCTATACTACTTATTATTATAGGTAACGGATTTTTTAAGCCGAATATCTCTACTCTGCTCGGTAATTTGTATTCAGATGAAAAATACAAATCAAAAAAAGATTCGGGATACAGCTTCTTTTATATGGGTATTAATGTAGGGGCGTTTATCTGTAATTTTGTTGCTGCATATATGCGTAATAACTTCGGATGGGGATACGCATTTCTGGCAGCAGGTATAGGAATGCTGGTCGGCTTAATTGTCTTTCTTATAGGAACACGGCATATAAGGGAAGCTGATATAACTCAGAAGTCGTCCAATTCGAATTCAGATATAACCAAAGTACTCCTATATGTTTTTCTTCCGGCTATAGCTTGTGGCGGATTGGCGTGGATGATCCCCGGTAATATTTTCGGATCAGATTCTAACGATGCCTTTTTATTCGGATGTATACCGGTGATTGTATTTTATGCGTCACTCTTGTTCCGGTCTAAGAAAGAAGAACGGGCACAGATCAAAGCCCTGCTCAGTATATTCCTTATTATGGTTGTATTTTGGGCAGTATTCAAACAAAATGCGACAGCCTTGACCACTTTTGCCGAAAACTACACAGCTCGGGAGATACCCGAGACCTCAACTAAATACCTGAAACCATTGGGCATGGTGCAGGAATTAACATATTCGAAAGATTCTGTACCTTTGATGGATGAGAAACTCCGGACGGCTGTCGATGAAAATCACAACGTTATTAAATCATATGACTATCCCTCATATTTTATAAACCAGCCAAAAGAAAAGCTGCCCGAATATGGTGAAAAAGTCAGCCTTATATCTACCGAAATATTCCAATCGATCAATCCATTCTTTATTGTAATACTAACACCAGTAGTTCTTGGTTTTTTCTTTCGGCTCAAGAAGAAAGGGAAAGAACCCTCTACCCCGGCTAAAATGGGATGGGGATTACTTATTACCGGTCTATCATCATTGGTGATGGCAGCTGCCGTTTTATATACAGATATCTATACAGATAAGGCGACCGCATTGTGGCTCATCGGGACATATGGTGTAATAACAGTGGGTGAGTTGCTTATCAGCCCCATAGGCCTGTCTCTTGTGTCGAAAGTCAGCCCTAAAGAAATAACATCATTCATGATGGGCGGGTGGTTTTTGTCTACATCTATCGGAAATAAGTTAAGCGGTATGGTCGCCGGAATGTGGGATTTGTTCGATAACAAATCGTATTATTTTTTAATGAATTTTATAGCCTGTGTTATAGCTGCTGTAATTATCATGCTTTTGGTCAGATGGCTTAAAAATATTATAAATCAGCATGCCTGAATAAAATAAAACACTTTTATTCACAGATATAGCAAACAAGGATACCACAAAATCTTTGTTTGCTATATTAAAAACAATCACTATATTTGCCAACAGAACAACTATATTATTTAACGTATAACGGATGCTCATTTATTTCACACATAAAAACTTCGAAATAAACTTAATATTTAACGATTTAAGTTTGGCCATGTCGTGTGAAATATTAGAGAGAGAGAGAGAGAGAGAGAGAGAGAGAGAGAGAGAGAGACGCACCTTGCGTAACTAATCATTTTTTTAACAAAACAAAATTTCTATTGTGTCAAAATGACGGAGTAGTTTTTCGTGTATCTATACCTCAATTAATATATATCAATTTTCTTACTGAAATCCGGTGCGGCAAACTGTTTATCAAGGCAGTTTTGTTGTTGTTTATTTGTTGTCGTTCTGAACTTGCTTTGAAATTATATCAGTACGCCAACCGGTTTCATTATGCAGTAAGGTGCAGCGAATGCACTTTACTGTTTCTTTTGCCACCAATTATAACTCAGAATAATAACAACAAGGTCTATGACCTCAATATTCAAACAAATGACAATGAAAAAAATCTATTTATGTGTATTTGGGCTTATTTGCTTAATACCACTATTCTCCCAAGTAGGTATTAATACTAAATTTCCTCAAGGAGTGTTTCATGTTGATCCATTGGGAAATACTAGCTCAACAGGGACAGCCGGATTTGCCGATGATATACTTGTAACTAAAGATGGATCTATAGGCATAGGAACATTAAACCCTTCATCACACGTACATATTGATAAAGGTGCAGCTAATTCTTTTATTCGTATCGAAGATACTTCGGAAGGTACAGGTGATAAGTTCTTAGCTTCAGATTCGGAAGGTAGAGGTTCCTGGATTCCGGCCATAACGCTTAACGGTAAAGTTTATCGAATGAATTCGCCAGGAAAAACAGCGGTAATCTGTAATTACAATGTAAATACCGTAGTACCTTTTAATTTGGTAAAAGAAGACAATGGAACATTAAGCAGCAATCCAACTCCAGGCGTACTAACAATTCAAGCTGATGGAACCTATGTTTTTAATTTTCGTTGGTGGGGTAGTATTAATGGAGGTACGACAGTTGTTTCAGATGCTTTTTTTACACCCAAAGCTTATGTCCGACTTTATAGAATAACGGTATCGGGCGGTACACCTGTAATATCAGGAAACCCTGTTGATGAGATTTTAGTATTTGATAGGGTACGGACAGATGTAGGTACAGGTACTTTTCGTAGAAGTACATTTATTACATCTCTGTATGGTGTCGACTTAAAAAAAGGTGATTTATATGCTATAACGGTTACTCCGGCTGACAATTCGGGAATAACTTGGCAAATGGGGCAATCTCTTGCAGCAGCACAGTATCCTAATATTATTTATTTTCCCAGTGTTGCCGTATATAATATATAATGGTTTTATTGTTAAGATTTTGAAGTATGAAAAAAATAAAAAAGCAATATCGTTTGATTCTCTTTTATTTTATGTTGATCTCTTGTGGGTTAAAAGCTCAGGTTGGTATTAATACAGAAGATATAAGAGGAGTGTTTCATCTAGATGCTGCTGCGGATAATAATCCGATTATAAACTCTTTATCTGAATCTAATGATGTGGTCATAACCTCTGATGGTAATATGGGAGTAGGAACAATAACTCCCACCTCTCGATTGCATATTAAATCAGACGCACCTTATTCAGCATTTCGTTTGAGAACCTCGACATCGACAGGGGCTGTATTGTTGGGTGATAGCAGTGGTAATGCATTTTGGGGGATAACTAAAGGGAATGGAGGACGCAAATTTTCCTTTTTGCCCGTAGCCACTACTATAAATAACAACACAACAAAGCAAATATTGCTTGATACTGAGGATAGTAATGGGATAAAAGTTCAATCTGACGGATCTTATGCCGTTATTGTCAGATGGTCTCCGGCTCTTCGTTTTACATCAAAGGTGAGACGCTCGGTTCAGATTCGTTACGAACTAAAGCGAAAAAGAGTCGGTGTCGCGGATATTGTTTGTCAGGCGGTTACAGATCAACCCTCTATGGAAACGAATCAGTATTCGACTACATTTATGAGCCTTGTAGCTCAGGATGTACTTAAAGATGATATACTTTATATCAATGTGACATTTACTGGTGTTTCCGGAGAATATCTTTACATGGATAGAACCTGGACAGGTAATACTTCTTCTGCAAAAACATTTGATACTCAATCTGTCATTTTTTACAAATTATAGATCATTAAGCAATGAAAAAAAAATATATACTAGTCCTTATCTGCAGTTCTATATTACCTGTAATGTTTAATCAGGTTCAGGCACAAGTGGGTATCAATACAGAATACCCTCGTTCGGTATTTCATATTGACGGAGCAGGGGATAATCCTCAAGATTTAACAAGCCCATTATCGGATTTACAACAATCGAACGATATAGTTATCTCTAATGATGGAAAATTAGGAGTAGGAACAATTACTCCCGGAACAAAATTGGATATAACCGATAATAAAAGTATAACTGGACAAGAAGCTTTAAAGTTAACTCCGGCACTAGGTGTTCCCTCTATTTTGTATTTAGAGGGAGATGGTCAGACAACGACATGGCGTCCAGCTCCGAACATTGGTATATTGGGGCAGTTCAGAGTGACTTCAACTTCTTTTCCCTCCCGAGTAGCTACATATGCAGGACTGGTCAGCATGGATGGGACTATGACTGTAGAGGGTGGATATAAAATACGTGTTCCTGCTAATGGACGGTATTTTGTGACATTAAATATATACGGGACTAACAATTCAACTTCTTCTACTCCTGGAAGTTCGATTCAGAGCCTATATGTTTATCTGGCTAAAAATGATACACAGGTACAATCAATGGAATATGATGCGTATTATTCAGGCATAGGTTCTAATTTGGCTGATGTAATAGAATATTATCAGGCGACTCCCCTGTCTACAGGGGCGAGAATAAATTCCTTTACAGTATCGTTATATGCCGGTTATTGTGTAACTTCTGATTATTTGGTAATACGATTTGCTCCGGTTGTAGGTTACTCAACGACATCCAGCTTTACCCCGAATACGCTTAATCCTATAACCATAACTATATATAATATATAAATAAAAATTACTTTATAACGAGCTAGGTAGTAGTATGGAGAGGATATAAATTTCACTCTTTTTTCAAGTATAGGGCAAAAGAATTATCTTTGCCCTTATTTTTATTGTATATAAATATAAAATTAAAAAATTATGATCAACGAACAAGGACTGGACTTTAAATCCACGACTGACCGAAAATTGTTCATCGAAACTTATGGTTGTCAGATGAACGTAGCAGATAGTGAGGTAGTAGCCTCTGTAATGGAAATGGATGGCTATGTAATGACCGATAAGCTGGAGGATGCAGATGCCGTGTTTGTTAACACTTGTTCCGTAAGGGATAATGCCGAACAGAGAGTTATTCAGCGTCTGGAATATTTCAATGCTATTAAACGCAAGAAAAATAAAGACCTTATTATCGGAGTATTAGGCTGTATGGCAGAACGGGCTAAAGAAGAACTGCTGGAAAAGCATCATGCTGATGTAGTTGTAGGACCCGACGCATACCTTGATTTGCCTAATCTGGTCGGAGCTGCCGAGCGAGGCGAGAAAGCAATTAATGTAAAATTGTCTAAAACAGAAACTTACAAAGATGTAATCCCTTTAAAAATCGGGGGAAATCATATTTCGGGTTTTATATCCATTATGCGTGGATGCGATAAAGTCTGTACTTATTGTATTGTACCTTATACCAGAGGTCGTGAACGAAGCCGTGATCCTCAAAGTATATTGAATGAATTAAAAGATCTTAGAGAAAAAGGTTTTAAAGAAGTAACCTTGCTCGGTCAGAATGTTAATTCATACAAATTTGAAGACGAAGGTGGTAAGGTTACCGATTTCACGGCTTTGTTGGAATTAGTAGCATTAGCAGCACCTAAAATGCGCATTCGTTTTACAACATCATATCCGACCGATATGACTGATGACACTTTGGAAATGATTGCCAAATATGATAACCTGTGTAAATTTATACATTTGCCTGTACAATCGGGAAGTACCCGTATGCTTGGCATTATGAAACGTAAATATAACCGCGAATTGTATTTGGATCGCATTACTGCCATAAAACGTATTATTCCGGGTTGTGGATTATCAACCGATATAATGTGCGGATATCATTCCGAAACAGAAGAAGATCACCAGGAAACTTTATCTTTAATGAAGGAGGTTGGCTTTGATTCTGCTTTTATGTTTAAATATTCGGAACGTCCCGGCACATATGCCGCAAAAAAATTGGCAGATGATATTTCGGAAGATATCAAAATAGAACGTCTGCAGCAAATTATAAATCTACAGAATGAATTATCGCTCGAAAGCAATAAACATGATGTAGGTAAGACTTTCGAAGTTTTGGTCGAAGGATTTTCGAAGAGATCTAAAGAGCAACTATTCGGAAGGTCATCTCAGAATAAAGTGATTATTTTTGATAAAGGTAATCATCGTATCGGAGAGTTTGTGAATGTGAAAGTCACAGGTAATACTTCGGCTACATTATTTGGAGAAGCTCTGGATTAGGCCGCAGTCCTTTTGGTTAACTTTCTGGGTATAATATCAACAACTAGTTAGTATTTCAGAATGAATCACTAAATGCTTTTGTTACTTGGTCGCATATTAACAAAGGTTAATTATAGGTGGATTTTTATAGTAATATTCTCAAAAAATATTACTTTAGGCGAGTGCCAAAAACAAAAGAAACATATCTTTGTTAAGAATATATCAATAAATTGTTATTAACATAATTGAACTATAAAAATGGGAAAATCAAATTCAAATTTACTATTTCTGGCAATCGGTGCAGCCGTAGGTGCAGCCGCCGGATATGTTGCAGCTTCTGATAAAAAAGAAGAATGGCTTAAAGAAATCAATAAATTAGTTGAAAAAGTAAAAAGCAATGTAAAGGGTTCAGCCTCGAAAGCCGAGGAGGCTCTGGAAGATCTGGTAGAGGATGAAGATTGATAACGAAAAAAACGAATATCAAGACTTTTCGGAACTCATCGACGAGTCCAAAGCTGATTTATCAAGCTATATAGATAAGCGTATAACCTTGGCTAAGCTCAAGGTTTACGAAAAGGTGGCAAGTACATCTTCTTATATTATATATAGCTTGATAATAGCTGTTTTGGCGTTGATTTTATTTGGCCTATTCCTTTTTGGTATTGCTCTTTTTATCGGAGAAGCCTTACATAATTATTCTGCCGGATTTGGAATTCTTATAGTTATTATTTTATTAATGCTGTTAGGAGTATATGTCTGTCGAAGATTATTACGCCGTTACATTGTAAATATGACTATCCGTACAATTCAGAAAATAGAAGAAGATGAAGAATGAACTGACTCCAATAGAAAAACTTCGTGAAGAAAAGGCTCGTCTCACGTGTGAATGTGCAGAACAGGAACAGCATTTATTGGAGAGAGTCGGCTATGCCCGTGAAAATTTTGGACGTTTATTGATAGGTTCGGTTTTCTCTTCTACGAAATCAGGTTTTGGCGATATATTCTCTTTATTTACAGGTGGAAAGAAGTCTCGAACGAGACAGAAGGAGGATGAAGATATTGAAGAAGAGTCCTCTATATCTAGATTTGCTCCAATGCTTATGGGGGCGGCTCCTTTAATTTGGGAAGTAGTGCAGCCTATGTTAATAGGATTAGTAGTAAAAAAAATAAAATCGCTTTTTACTAAAAAGAAGAAAAAAGTGATCAAAAATAAGAAAGCCTCGGAATAAAATTCTGAGGCTTTCTTATTAGTTACTGACTCTTTTGTAATCGGATTTTACCTCTAAAGAAAGTATATTTGTAGATTAAAGAATTATAAGTTAACCTTGCCCGACAGAGCTATTACGTTCAATATTGAATAAGATAATAACTAAATAGAATTACTGGTTTTTCTATATTAAAAACAGGCTATTGAGAAATATAGCCTGTTTTCCTATTTATAGTGTTAAGAATATTACTTTTTCCAAAGATTTTCCATGTCTTCCAGAGTCTTACCTTTTGTTTCGGGAATTTTTTTCCAAACAAATAAGGCAGCAAGGACAGCCATTGCGCCATATACCCAGTAAGAGAAACCATGGTTAAAAGTACTGATAAGCGTTTCATTTTTATCCATTATAGGGAATGTCCATGACACAAGGAAGTTTGATACCCATTGAGCTGCAACAGCAATAGACATAACAGCCGAACGTACTGAGTTTGGAAATACTTCTGCAAGCATAACCCAACATACAGGTCCCCATGACATGGCAAAACCCGCAGTATAAGTCAGCATAAAGACGAGCTTAAGTCCACCAGGAAGATCTGCCGCAAAAGAAGAGCCTAATCCCAGCATCGATACAGCCATAACCAACGCTCCGGTTATAAGTAAAGGCTTACGGCCGAATTTATCTACTGTAAGAATTGCCAATGTAGTAAATGACAGATTCACGATTCCGACAATGATAGTCTGTAATAAAGAACTGTCTGTGTCTGCACCCATACTCTTGAAGATTTCGGGAGCGTAGTACAAAACGACATTGATTCCGACAAACTGCTGGAATGCAGATAGTAAAAGCCCTGTGATGATAATGGCAAAACCATAAGATTTGATCGGTACGACAAGTGCGATGAGGAAACTGAAGATCATTGCTATTTCAAGCCCACTAGATACTTGACTAAATTGAAGAACAAGATATCCGATAACGAATAACACTAACCATGTCATCATGAATTTATAGTATGGCTTAAGTGATGATTCTTGTTCTTTATCGAAACTATGCTTGATTTCTTTAATTTCCTGATCGGCTTCAACAGAACCTACTAATTTTGATAGTATATTGTGAGCTTTATCTGTTTTTCCCTTCATAACCAGCCATCTGGGTGTTTCGGGAGCAAAGAATAAAAGCAGGAAGAATAATCCCGAAGGAATCGCCAAAGATGCAAACATATATCTCCAACCTACAGAATGTAGCCATTCTCCGGTTCCTGAATCTTGTTTGGCAATAAAGTAATTAACAAAATATACCACCAGCATACCAAATATAATAGCGAATTGATTTAAAGCGACCAAACTCCCTCTTTTCGACGGTGGGGCTATTTCTGCAATATACATCGGAGAAACCATAGAAGCTATACCTACACCGATACCTCCTAATATGCGGTAAAATACAAAATGATACACGAATGTATGATCTCCTGCATCGGGCATATGATAGCCGATTTCGGGCCATGCTGATCCTATAGCAGCAAGGAAAAATAAAACAGCAGCTGCAAATAGAGCAGGCTTACGGCCAAAGTGCTGGCTCAGCCATCCGGCAATGGCTGCACCGACAATACATCCGATAAGTGCGCTGCTGACAACAAAGCCTTCCATTGCACTAGCCTCGAAAGGAGATAAATTCATGGGATCGATGAAAAAATGCCGCAGCGATTCTACAGTTCCCGATATGACGGCTGTGTCGTATCCGAAGAGCAAACCTCCGAGTGTGGCGATGAGCGTGACACCGAAGGCGTATGATTTACTTGTTTCGTTTTTCATGAAGTGGAATTTTGGTTTGGTAACCAATTGATTAAAGTTAAAATAGGTGCAGCTGCCTTTGGGGATAACTGCACCTGTTTTCAGAGTTGAATTATTTTGTGTACATATTTACAATGGCTTCATAAAGCTCTTGTTTTCCACTGATTTGTTTAGGTTCGCCTGCTTGTTTAGCGTATGAAACAAGATCTTCGAGTTTTAGTTTTCCTGTTTCGAAGTCTTTTCCTTTACCTCCATCAAATGAAGCGTAACGGTCTTTCAGCATTTTGCTGTATGGAGAATCATTCAGCAGTTCAGCAGCATTTTCCAAAGCACGAGCCATTACATCCATACCTGTGATATGGGCGATAAAGATATCTTCCAGATCGGTAGAGTTGCGGCGGGTTTTAGCATCGAAGTTTGTACCTCCATTACCAAGTCCACCATTACGGATAATTTGGATATATGCGTGAACAAGTTCAAATTGGTCGATGGGGAACTGGTCTGTATCCCAGCCGTTTTGATAATCTCCACGGTTTGCGTCAATAGATCCGAGCATACCGGCATCTACAGCACAAGCCAATTCGTGTTCGAATGTATGTCCGGCCAATGTTGCATGGTTTACTTCGATATTGATCTTGAAGTCTTTATCCAAACCATAGTTACGAAGGAAGCCTATAACTGTTTCAACATCATAGTCATACTGATGTTTAGTTGGTTCCATTGGTTTGGGTTCTATAAGGAAAGTTCCTGTAAATCCTTTAGAGCGTGCATAATCACGTGCGATAGTCAACATTTGAGCCAAATGTTCTTTTTCACGTTTCTGGTCTGTGTTGAGGATTGACATATAACCTTCACGTCCTCCCCAGAATACATAATTTGTACCGCCTAGCTCAATTGTAGCATCAATAGCATTCTTAATCTGAACGGCAGCACGTGCAACAACATCAAAATTAGGATTAGTGGCAGCACCGTTCATATAACGCTTATGACTGAATACGTTAGCTGTTCCCCACAATAATTTGATACCTGTTTCAGCCTGTTTTTGCTTTGCGTATGCAGTAATTGCTTTCAGGTTAGCTTCATATTCTTCAATGGTGTTTGCTTCGTCTATAAGGTCTACATCATGGAAACAGTAATATTCGATACCGATCTTTTGCATAAATTCGAAACCTGCATCCATTTTTGCTTTGGCTTTATCTAAAGCAGAGGCTCCTTCGCTCCAAGGAAATGTTTTGGTTCCGGGACCAAATGGGTCACCACCTTCAGCACATAGAGTGTGCCACCAAGCCATCGCGAATTTCAACCAATCTTTCATTTTCTTGCCATTTACCAGTTTTTCCGGATCATAGTAATGGAATGCCATTGGATTTTTGCTGTCTTTACCTTCAAATTTGATTTTACCGATACCCGGAAAAAATTCTTTTGTAGCCATTGGTTATTAGTTTAAATTTTCGTTAGTAATAAAATATTTATGTTTACTTGATTATCAATGATTTCCATTTTTCATAAGCATCTCTGTATTGAGCTTTTTTATTGATTTCGGGCTCTATGACCGCAATTTTAGTCAGTGATGAAAAAGCCTCTTCATTTGACGCATAAATGCCTACCCCCATTCCTGCAGCTTTTGCAGCACCGGCAGCACCATCGGTGTTGAATAGTTCTATGGTTGCACCGCTTACACTCGCCAAGGTTTGAGCAAATACAGGACTTAAGAACATATTAGCATGACCGGCTCTTATCAAATGGATATTCATACCCATTTCTTTCATTATCTCCATACCGTATTCATATGAAAAAACGATACCTTCTTGTCCGGCTCTTAATAAGTCTGCCTTGTTGTGTATATTGAAATTGACACCATGTATGGAGCAGTTAACTTCTCTATTCTCGAGTACACGTTCCGCCCCGTTTCCGAATGGAATGATAGACAACCCCTTCGCTCCGATGGGGGATTGTGCCGCGAGGTTATTCATATCGTTATATGACAGCCCTTCGACAGCCAGATTACGTCTCAACCAGGAGTTAAGTATTCCGGTTCCATTAATACACAACAATACTCCTAAACGGGTTTGATCGGGTGTATAATTGACATGGGCAAAAGTGTTGACTCGGGAGCGTGTGTCGTAGTCTAATTTATCGAGTACACCATATACAACACCTGAAGTACCTGCTGTAGAAGCTATTTCTCCCGGATTGAAGACATTTAACGATGCAGCGTTGTTAGGCTGATCGCCTGCACGGTATGTAATAGGAGTACCTTCTTTCAGTCCAAGTTCTTTTGCGGCTTGAGCGGAAACTTCAGCCTGAATGCCGAATATTGGTTTTATCTCAGGAATAAAGCTTTTAGGAATGCCGTAATAATTCAAAACATCTTCAGATACCGACTGATTTTTGAAATCCCAGAACATTCCTTCTGATAAACCTTCGATAGTCATGGCAATATCCCCCGAAAGTTTCATTGCTATGTAATCGCCCGGAAGCATCAGTTTATCTATTTTTTCGAAAATATGAGGTTCATGTTCTTTTACCCAGGCAAGTTTCGATGCGGTAAAATTTCCTGGTGAGTTTAGCAGGTGTGATAAGCATTTTTCTTCACCTATAGCCTTAAATGCCTTTTCACCGTAAGGCACAGCACGGCTGTCGCACCAGATAATGGAAGGGCGTAATACCTGTTGGTTTTTGTCTACTAAAACCAATCCGTGCATTTGCCAGGTGATTCCAATTGCCTTTATATCTTCAGCTTTTACACCCGATTGTTTGATGATAGACTCATGAGCCAGTTTCAGGTTTTTCCACCATTCTTCGGGAGCCTGTTCTGCCCATCCTGCTTTTACTGCGGTAATCTCCATTTCTTCTTTTGGGTAGAAATCAGAGGCAACTATCTTTCCTGTGTTGGCTTCTACCAAGCAGGCTTTTACAGATGAACTTCCTATGTCGTATCCTAATAAATACATATGATCAGATATTTGTTATTTGTTATATATTTTTCTTTAGGTGTTACCTTTTTTGTTATTGTTTTTCAGTTGTTTGTGTTTAAAAGGTTACAAAAGTTACACTCTTTATGTTCGTTTTCATTAGTTTCCTTTTTCAGTGTCATTTAAAGACCGTTTTATAAGAAGAGCTGTGACCCTTTTCTTTATAGATAAATATCTTTCAAACTGATTGTTATCATTGTATATTGGTCTTACGCCTGTTGTACATCACTTTATCGAATTTGTAATAACGGGCTGCACGGTGTGAAACCCCTTGTTGTCTTTCTTCCAAAGCTGTGATATACTGCATTGTTCCAATCTTCTTATGAAAATTGCGAATATCTATTTTCTTGTTATAGACCGCTTCATACAGTCTGTGTATCTGGCTGATTGTAAATTTTTGAGGCAATAGTTCGAATATGGTTACGGGTTCAGCTTCTATCCATTTTCTGATTTCAGCTAATGATGCTTCTACAATTTGGTTATGATCGAAAGGCATATCGGGCAATTTTGTTACCGGACACCATTTTGAATTTTTATATTTTGAGATATTATTAAGTTTACGGTCAATCTTGCATAGAGCTAAGTAAGCTACAGTAATCAACCGGTTTATATCCGGTTTATACTCTTTATCCAACCACTTTATATCATTCGGATTATTTGCCCTATCGGGAGATGAAAAACAACGGAATTGCTTTAATGTCATTTTTTTTATTCCGGTAAGTTCGAATAGTACACGTTGAGCGGCATCGTCAACATCCTCTTCGTCATAAATAAGGCTTCCAGGTAATTTCAGGTCAGTAAGGCTATCTTCTTTCTCGCCTCGTTGAACTAAAAGTATATTGAGCTGGTCGTCGTCAAATCCAAAGACAACACAGTCTACTGATACGTATGTATGTATAAAGTTCGTTTTCATGGTACTTTAAGTAATAGAAAGTATTTGCCTCGCCTTCGCTTCGGCGATTGTTTATTAAAGACATATTTTCAAGCGATAACCTGCTCTTGCAGGTATGCTTGCAAAGTCAACATTTCAAGTAGATCCAAAATTTATTTTGACTTTGCCGAGTCGTGAGAAATGCCTCATGAAATAGAATTAAAAGGTCTCAAACCTTATTGGTCATAGGCAAATATAGAAAACAAAATTATATCTGTGAAATTAATTCGAATAAAAATGAAGTTAATTAATTGAAAATCAAAATATTAAATATCATGTATTATACAATAAGATAGAGGATTTATATTGTATAATATACATTAAGATATGGCTAATTATCAGAGACTTTAGTTAAAGATAGAGTGTAATAGAAAGCGGAATATTTCCGGTTAAATTTTACAATAACGGGAGTAATTTTTTTTTCTTTGCAAAAGATGAGAATAAAGTAATAAGAAAAGATAGGGCAGGAGGGGGAATAAGTAGTCGATATTATGTATTAGAAAGGTAAATGTCAGTGTTATTTATACTTGCCAATAAAATGACAAGTTTAGTTACTTTAAGCTAAGTGTTCTATGATACTGACTGTTCCGGTTAATAAACCTACGAGTCCTATGACAATGAGTATAACACCTAGTATATTGTTGAATATCTTGAGTCCACGAGGATTAAATCTGTTTCTAACCTTGTCTACGACCGTAGATACTGCCAGCCACCAAATGATTGTACCTAAACCTATCGAAGCAATGCCGACAAAATTTTTAGTAGAGTCTACAGGGTCGATAAAGTTGAATCGGGCAAACATAGCTATAAAAAAGAATAGAATACCGATATTTGCAAGGTTGATAAAAAAAGAAGATACGAAATCCTGCCAGAAAGGAGATTGTTTTGCTTCACCCTGTTTTTTTAAGGTTCGGGCCGGATTCGATTTATATATGTAATACCCTGCGGCAACCAAAAGTATGCTGCCTGCTATTTGCAGAGGATGATGATTGGCCTCTATAAAGTCGAGTATAAAACTGATACCTAATCCGGTGATGCAGGCGTACACCATATCTGATAAAGAAGCTCCGAGACCAGAGATAAATCCATGAGCACGCCCCTCGTTCAATGTACGCTGAACGCATAATACTCCGATAGGTCCCATTGGAGCCGATACGAGTATACCGATCAGTATTCCTTTTAGTACTATATCTAACATTTATATAAGCTATAGTGAGGTCTTAGACCTTTTTACTTTCTGTTATCCATTAGCAAAGATAATATCAAAATGCTAGAAATCAATAAAAATGAGGATTCCATTAGGCTATATTAACGCATGAAAGGTGCTATATCTAAATTTATATATGTTTAAATGTTAGATTTTTATATTTATAATATAGCCAGATACCAATCTTGTAACTTCTAACTAATTAAGTAAATGAAAGCATTTAATGATGCATTTTCGAGTTATAATATGCCTGGGTTCTTATACTTGACAAACAAATAGGTCTGTGACCTTAATAATCTCCTTCCAGCATAGAATCCCTATATCCCAAGAAATAAAGTATTCCATCCAATCCTACAGTCGATAGAGATTGTTGTGCATTGGCTTTTACCTTTGGTTTGGCATGAAAAGCTATTCCTAATCCTGCGGTAGCAAGCATTTGCAGGTCATTAGCCCCATCTCCAACGGCTACGGTTTGTTTCAGGTCTACTTTTTCAACTTGAGCTATGAGCCGCAACAGCTCCGCTTTGCGTTTGCCGTCTACAATGTCTCCGACATGCTCTCCGGTAAGTTTACCATCTACAATTTCCAGTTCGTTGGCATATACATAATCGAACCCGTATTTTTCTTTCAGGTAGTTACCGAAATAGGTAAAACCTCCAGACAAGATTGCAATTTTGTATCCACTCTTTTTTAAAATACGAACCAGACGAACCATACCATCGGTAATAGGCAGATTTTCTGCGATCTCTTTCATAACCGATTCGTCAAGACCCTTTAAGAGACCTATACGGCGTTTGAAACTTTCGGAGAAATCAATCTCTCCCCTCATTGCCGATTCGGTTATAGCTCTCACTTCTTCACCTACTCCTGCACGGTCGGCAAGTTCATCTATCACTTCGGTCTGAATAAGGGTCGAATCCATATCGAAGCAGATAAGGCGGCGCATCCTGCGATACATACTCTCTTCCTGAAAGGCTATATCTATTTGATGTTGAGAAGATAATCTCATAAATTCTTTTTGAAGGTCTTTGAAGTTATCCACTGTTCCCCTGATGGATAGTTCTATGCACGAACGTCCTATACGGTCGGTCTTATTCAAAGGTATCCGTGCAGTAAGCCTGTTTATCTTTTCGATATTCAGTTTATGAGCAAGTAATACTTGTGTAACCAGAGATATCTGAGTTCCGTTCAGTTCTTTTCCTAAGATGGTAACGGTGTATCTGTTTTTACCCTGCAGGTTTACCCAAGTCGAGTAATCTTCTTTACTGAGATGCGAGAATCTGACGTTTACACTTAGCTCATCTGCTTTGAATAGCAAATCTTTCAGTATATATCCCGATTGTGTAGTTTCTGATTCGAAAACGATTGCCAGCGAAAGTGAATGATGTATATTCGCCTGACCTATATCGAGTATAGTTGCATTGTAGTGTCCTAAAATAGCAGTAAGTGCCGTCGTCACACCCGGACGGTCTTGTCCGGTAATGCGAACTAATATTATTTCGGTTTTTTCCATCTCGGGAGATTTATTTGGCTGAATTTAAAAGTTGAGTTTCCGCAGCTTCTATTGCAGAAAAATCAAATTGATCGATTACTTGTTGTCTTAATATCTCAATCTGATCATTGCATAAGTTGCCTATACTACCTTCGTGAGTATGGTGTACTGTACGGTCGTGGTTGAATTTTCCGGCTTCGATATCCAGTCCAACCTTTTTGTAAGCATCACGGAATGGAACACCTTCTTCCAGAACGAGTCTGTTTACTTCTTCTACACTGAATATATAGGTATATTTATCGTCTTTGATAATATCTTGATTAACTTTTATTTCGCCGATCATTCTTCCGATCATTGATATACAGTTATTCAGTTCGTCGAACGAGGGTAAAAATATTTCTTTAATTAACTGCATATCCCGAAAATATCCTGATGGAAGATTATTCGTGATAAGAGTTATTTCGGTTGGTAATGCCTGGAGTTTGTTGCATTTAGCACGGGAAAGTTCAAATACATCAGGATTCTTTTTGTGAGGCATTATGCTCGATCCGGTGGTGTATTCATCCGGAAGTTTTATAAATCCGAAATTCTGGCTGTTGTACATACATGCATCAAAAGATAGCTTCGATAGGGTTGCGGCGATACCGGCTATTGCAAAAGCAACGGTACGTTCCATCTTTCCCCGTCCCATTTGAGCATATACCACATTGTAATTCATCGAATCGAATCCAAGAAGGGTAGTAGTCATCTGTCGGTTGAGCGGAAATGATGATCCATATCCTGCGGCTGAGCCTAAAGGGTTGCGGTTGCATATTTTGAATGCTGCCAGTAATAACTGCAGATCATCAACGAGACTTTCTGCATATGCGCCAAACCATAATCCGAATGATGATGGCATGGCTATTTGTAAATGTGTGTATCCGGGGATAAGTACATTTTTATATTTTTCGCTTTGAGCAAGTAATATATCTATAAGTCCCGATACAGAATCGACGATTGTTTTTATCTGTTCTCTGGTGAACAGTTTCAGGTCAAGAAGAATCTGGTCGTTTCTTGAACGTCCACTGTGTATTTTTTTTCCGACATCGCCGAGTTTCCGAGTTAACATCAGTTCGACCTGAGAATGCACGTCTTCAATATCGTCTTCAATAATGAATCCGCCTTTTTCTATGGTGTCATATATCGACTTTAATTCTTTAAGAAGAACTGTTAGTTCGTCTTTGGTTAATAAGTCTATAGATTGCAGCATGGTAATGTGAGCCATAGATCCCAGTACATCGTGCTTTGCCAGATATAAGTCCATTTCACGGTCTTTACCTACGGTATACTCTTCTATATCTTTATTGACGAGTGTATTTTTTTGCCAGAGTTTCATTTTTTAAGAGATATATTTCCCGGATTTTATTGTGATGGTACTATTCAAAAGTGAATAGTTGTGTATAATTCTAATGCAGGATTCTCCATAAAAGAGAAAAATAAGGATTGATCCTTATTTATTTATTAATTCGCTGTATGGCAGTGACGCTAGCATATCAGCCATTTTATTAAGTCCTTCCTGCAATGGTTTTGATACCATTGGCTTTAGGAATGGGTTGAGATTTGCGTTGACTACCAGAGCTAGATCTGTCGATTCTTTTTGCTGGTCTGTGTTTTGCTTTAATTCGATAGTAAGGTTTAGCTGAAAGGGTAGTTGTTCGGCTTCGAATTTTATTTCCGAGTGAGGTTTCCTTTCCACAATCACAAACCTTATATTTCCGATAGGACTCACATTTACACTGCAGGAATCCTGATCGTATGTAAAATCTTTGACCTTGTCGGCGGGTAATTTATCCTTTACCAGATCAAGTTTTCTAAGGTCGGATAAAACTTCAAATATATCCTTATCGGAGTAAGGGATTGTTTTAATGTCGCTTGTATATTCTGTCATCTTGTTTGTTTTCTATTGCACCAAGGTATGTTTTGTCTGACAGACACGACAACCTTGTATGCAATTCCTGCAATTTGTTTTCAGTTAGATATTTAGATGCTAACTAATTTACAAAAGGCCCCTTAGACCTTATTTCCATTTAGACGGAGCTTTTCTCCATTCCTGAAGAGTTTCCAAGTCAGACTCTACGATATAATCGATCTTTAATGCCTGTTCTAAAACAGCATCGTAATTGGTTAAAGTCGATAATTCAATATTTGCTTTCTCGAAATTCTCTTTAGCCAAAGGAAATCCGTAATTGAAGATAGCTACCATACCTACTACTTCCGAACCGTCGCGCTTGATAGCTTCCACAGCTTTCAGGCTGCTTCCTCCGGTTGAAATAAGATCTTCGATAACTACTACTTTACTGTTTGGTCTCAACTCTCCTTCTATCAGATTCTCCAAGCCATGGTCTTTCGGTGTAGAGCGTACATATACGAAAGGCAGTCCTAATGCGTCGGCAACCAAAGCTCCCGGTGTGATTGCACCGGTTGCAACTCCGGCAACAGCATCTGCATCGGGATATTTTTCGATTACTATACGACTCATTTCCAGTTTTACGAAATTACGTATTGCCGGATACGAAAAGAGTTTCCGGTTATCACAGTAGATCGGTGATTTCCAGCCGGAAGCCCAAGTGAAAGGATTAGATGGTTGAAGTTTGATAGCTTTGATTCTCAAAAGCTTTTCAGCCGTCATTTTTTCTAAATTACTCATTGCTATTATAATATATAATGTTGTAAGATACCAATAGAATAAAGGTGGAAACCCTTAATATTTTAAGACAAATATAGGTAATCTGTTAGACATGCGTAATAGATTTAATGTTTTTTTTGTTCTTTATGCTATTCAGGTCTGATAAACGACTATTATAAAGTAATCGGAATGATTTAAAGAAACGGATCGTGATATTATCCCGTACAGAATCAAATTATTTTTATCTTTGCCAAAGATTAAGGTCTTAGACCTTTTTGTAGTCTATCCAAGATTACAGCAACAGCCGGTTATCGCTTTAAAATAGGTCATTAATACTTTCGTTAGTAAGTATTTAAATGTCACTATTAAATTGAAAACTGATCGTTGAAAATGTTTTTGTTTTCGATATTTAATTGAATGTAAACAGGTCTAAGGACTTAAAATCAAGTATCTAGGTAATGAAGATTATTTGTGTAGGGCATAATTATCAGGAGCATAATAAGGAAATGGGGCGTAACGGCATTGATTCCGGAGAACCTGTATTATTTATGAAGCCTGATTCGGCATTGCTCAAAGACAATAAACCTTTCTTTATTCCTGATTTTTCGAACAATATCCATTACGAACTGGAGGTGGTAGTTCGCATAAACAGATTAGGGAAAAATATAGCGGAAAGGTTTGCCCACAGATACTATGATGAGTTGACTGTAGGCATTGATTTTACAGCACGTGATCTTCAGTCGGATTTGAAACAGAAAAGCCTGCCTTGGGAAATATCCAAAGGTTTTGATAATTCGGCGGTGGTAGGAGAGTTTGTACCGAAAGAGATTTTACAGAAGAATGTGGATTGTCTTGATTTCAGTTTATTAAAAAATAACGAGATTGTCCAGAAAGGCAATACTTCAGACATGATTCATCGGGTAGACAAAATAATTGCTTACGCCAGCCGTTTCTTTACATTGAAGATAGGTGATATTTTATTTTCGGGTACACCTTCCGGTGTCGGCAGGGTCGAAATAAATGATCATCTGGAAGGTTTTCTGGAAGGACGAAAGCTTTTTGATTTTTATATTCGCTGATACATATTAAGTAATAGTAAGTATTAATGTTGTATTTTAAAGTAATAACAGTCTATTGCAGTTATCTAGGATAGACTACAAAAAGGTTTGGAACCTTAATGTTTAGGGATTTTATATTCAACGGATATAGGCTAGCTTTAAGTAATAAAGATGTCTGTGACCTAAATACGGATATTAGTGCGAAAAAAGTTATTTATATTATTCACTTTAGTATTATGTGTTTCGTTTCGATTGTCAGCAGTCGATAACGATGGTTCTCGTTATGCGAAAAATTCGGTTTTATCCCAAGGGAAGTGGTACAAGATTAAAATTTCGGAAACAGGAATATATAAACTGACATATAAAGATCTGAAAAAAATAGGTTTGTCCAATCCTCAGAATGTAAAAGTATATGGTTATGGAGGATGGATTATCAACGAAGATTTTACTAAGCCATATATAGATGATCTTCCGCAGGTTTCAATCTGGATGAATCGGTCGAGAAACGATTTCAAAAATGAAGATGATTATATTCTTTTTTACGGGAGAGGGAATATAAAGTGGACATATAATAAAATAACAACAGAGTTTGAACAAACTCAAAATCCTTATTCCTCCGACAACTATTACTTTATAACGGAGTCGGACGAAGATCCTAAACTGATAGGAATACAAGGCTCTCTACCGTTAGCCGATAATGTTGTTAATTCTTACAACGATTATGTTCTTCATGAACAGGAACTTATTAATCCGGGCGAAACAGGGCGGGAAATGCTAGGCGAAAATTTTCTGAAAACGTCTACTGTAAATGTACAGTTAAATACCGAAGGAGCGACTACGGACCCAGCTGTTTTACGTTGTAGTTTTATAGCGCGTACAGTTTTTACTTCCGGAAAATTAACTATCGACTTTAACGGCAGTTATCTCGATGCACTTTCGACCTCAGTACCGTTAGGCGATAATACATATCTTATAGCAACACAAATGAGTTCGCCTTTATCGGTTAACGCATTGCAGAACCAGAATACTGTAAAGCTGACCTATACAAAAGGGTATACTTCCGATAAGAATGTATATCTGAACTATCTCAGACTAAACTATAAACGAAATCTGAAACCTTATGGTGCAGTAACGCTCTTCAGAAATACGACACTTGCATCTAATCTGGGTTTTAAAATAGCTTCTGCATCGTCTGATCTGCTTGTATTTGATGTGACATCCAATACTGCCCCCGTTCGCATAGATGCTCAATTGTCCGGTTCGACATTACAATTTGCCGCGGATAACAATACAATCAAAGAATATGCGATGGTCGATCTGGCGAAACTGAGCGATATACCCACACCCACGTACGAGGGAAAAGGTCTCGGTGCAATTGCCAATCAAAATCTGCATGCTTTGGAGTCTGCCGATATGGTGATTATTGTTCGAGATTTTCTGAAAAGTTATGCACAGCAGTTAGCCGATCTGCATAATAATGAGTCCGGTTTAACCTCAATTATAGTCAGTCCCGAAGATATATACAATGAATTTTCGTCAGGAAAACCTGATGCCAGTGCCTATAGGCGTTTTATGAAGATGTTTTATGACAGGGCTGACGGAGGAGAAAACCGACCTCAATACTTGATGTTATTCGGAGGTGGAACATTTGATAATCAATTGAAACAGGATTGGGCAGATGAGGCTTCTAAGTCGATGTTGCTCACATATCAGTCCGAGAACTATCTGACAGAAGTAGGGTCTTATGTTTCTGATGATTATTTTGGATT
Source organism: Indolivaga capnocytophagoides DSM 22835 (assembly GCF_000426485.1). GTDB lineage: Bacteria > Bacteroidota > Bacteroidia > Bacteroidales > Dysgonomonadaceae > Dysgonomonas_A > Dysgonomonas_A capnocytophagoides. The sequence continues at coordinate 7,655 of NZ_AUFL01000018.1, read as the reverse complement.
GCTTGACGATAAATCGGTAGTGAGGACAGAAGAGCCGATAACTTCCACTAATCCTTTCGATTCTATTTTTGATCTGTCTAAAGCTAAGTTGGATATCAGCATCGGACGTTTACCGGTAAGGTCGGCAAGTTCTGCCGCAAACACAGTTGCAAAGATTGCTGCTTATATCGAAAATAAGAATAAAGGTATCTGGCAAAATAATATAACTTTTGTCGCTGATGATGCCGTTGCCGGTAGTAATTCGACAGAAAGTGAGCGTGAACATATGCAGGATGCCGAGAGGTTTTCTGCTGGTATAACAGCATCCTATCCTGATTTTGTTGTTTCGAAAATATATGAGGATGCCTACGAACGGGTTATCGAGAGCGGCGGTGCTCGTTATCCGGATGCAAACAGGGCATTACTAGACCGAATAAATAAGGGGACGCTGATGTTGAACTTTATAGGACACGGTTCTACTACATCATGGACTCATGAGTATCTGCTGACAATGGCAAATATAGAGTCACTCAACAATGATAAACTGCCATTATGGATTACCGCAACTTGTGATTTCGGACGATTTGACGCTAATGCATCATCAGGTGGAGAAGCAGCATTATTAAAAGAAGAAGGTGGAGCTATTGCCATGATGACTACCGTGCGTGCTGTTTATATTCGGAATAACAGGACGATGAATGAAAGCCTGATGAAGTATCTCTTTAAGAAGAAAAATGGGAAAAATCCCCGTTTGGGAGATATTTTACGAGAGGCTAAAAATGACGCATTACTTTTTGAAGACAGCAATAAACTGAGATTTGTATTGTTGGGTGACCCAGCTTTGACTCTGGCTTATCCCGAAGATACATATAAGGTGAGGATTACCGAAATGAATGACAGGGATGCAGATGCAGACGATATAAATATTCAGGCATTGGACAACACCGTAATTAAAGGTATTATCGAAAATCAAAATGGAGACGTCGCTGAAGATTTTAACGGAACGCTCGAATCATTGGTATTCGATGCTAAACAAACTTTGCGTACCAGAGGTAATACTTCTTCGGGTACGCCCAATCCCGATAAGATTGCTATAGATTATACCGATTATACGAATACACTTTTTGCAGGAAAGGTTGATATTATGAATGGAGAGTTTGTTGTCAATTTTGTTGCGCCTAAAGATATATTATATGCCGACGACAAGGGTAAAATGAGTTTCTACGCATATGATAATTCGGATTCAAAGAAAAAAGCTCAGGGTTCTTTTTATAATTATACGATAGGAGGGACAAACACCAATATGCCCGAAGAGGAAAATCCGCCTGTTATTTCAAAAATGTTTTTAAATAATGAGCAGTTTAAAGACGGCGGTTATGTCAATTCAACTCCATTGTTCTATGCCGAAGTATCGGATGATACCGGAATAAATTTATCTAATGCTATCGGGCATAATATATCGTTGGTGTTGGATGGGATTACGACTTATGATTTATCTTCTTATTTTACTAATAAGGGTGGTTCGAATAAAGAAGGAAGCATTTCTTTCCAGATGCCGCAAATGTCGGAAGGTGAACATAAAATAGAATTCCGGATCTGGGATGTTTTTAATAATTCAGCTGCAGAAACTTTAAGGTTTGTTGTTACCGACGATTATGCTCCCAGTATATATTCATTTGAGATTTGGGGGAATCCGGCAAAAGACGCTACACGGTTTGTAATTAATACAAATACTCCTCAATCGAATGTCGATATTATCCTCAGAGTGTATTCTCTCACAGGAGCGTTGGTGTGGATGACGCAGAAGAATCAGGCTGCCGATACCCTCAATCGTTATATATACGAATGGGATCTGAATACGAATGGAGGACGACTACAGCCCGGTGTATATATATGCTCGGTGCAGGTGAACATAAACGGCCGTTTGTCTTCGGTAAAGGCTGAGAAACTAATTGTAACAGCACGGTAATTATTTTATCTATAATAGTGTTGTAATATGATAATATAATGAAAAAATGTGATAATAAAATAAGAGATAAGGTTACTGATGAAAAAGAACATAAAGAGAGCCACTTTTGTTACCTTTTTCGATGATTTGTTAATTAATAGTGAATAATTAACAGTTTCCAGTTGATAACTGTTGATTGATGATTCATCACTGATTTTGTAACCTTTTTGATTAAACAAGAATATAATAAACAGGTCTGAGGCCTTTAAAATATAATAAGGTAAATGAAAACAACAATGAAATACATTTATTCGGGTTTGTTGGTATTGACGAGTTTGTCTTTATCAGCGCAGACAGGTACAATGGTTACCGCCGTGCCCTCTTTGTCTATTGCTCCGGATGCGCGCGGCGGCGGTATGGGAGATGTCGGAGCCGCTACTTTACCCGATTTTTACTCTCAGTACTGGAATCCTGCAAAACATGCTTTTCTTACGAGTAAGGCCGGAATGACAGTTTCTTATACACCTTGGCTGAGGAAAATAGTACAGGATATTGCTTTGGTTTATGCTTCGGGTTTTTATAAATTCGGAAATGAGGATAATCAGGCGGTAAGTGCTTCTATCCGCTATTTTTCGATTGGAGATATTCCGGAAAGAGATTTGGAAGGACAGCTTATGTCTACAGTGTCTCCTTATGAAATGGCATTTGATATAGGTTATTCGCGTAAGTTGACCGAAACATTCGCCGGAGGTGTTACATTGCGTTATATCCGCACCGATTATTCAACATCATCTGATGAAAATACATCTGCGGGAAATGCTTTTGCTGCTGATATTGCCGGATACAATGAGTCTTATGTTAATATAGGGAGTGTAGAAAGTATTTTGGGATTGGGTTTCAATATCTCGAATGTCGGTACAAAAATATCTATGGATGATGGGCTAAATGATTATTTTTTACCGGCAAATCTTCGTCTGGGAGCTTCTTTGACTTATCCTTTGGATGATTATAACACATTGGCGTTTAATGTGGATTTAAATAAGCTGTTAGTTCCTTCACGTCCCCGACAAGAGGATGGGGAAGATGATGATGTTTATGCAAAACGTGTAGATGATGTTCGTAAATCATCAGCTATAAGCGGAATATTTAAATCATTCAGCGACTCTCCCGATGGTTTTAAGGGAGAATTAGAAGAAATAACATGGTCGGCAGGTATGGAATATGCCTATAATGATCAGTTTATGCTAAGAGGTGGTTACTACAACGAAAGCCAGAGACAAGGAAACCGTAAATACTTTTCTTTTGGAGCAGGTTTCAAAATGAGTTCCTTTCAGTTGGATGCGGCTTATCTGATATCAACAGCCGATTCTAATCCTTTGGATCAAACTTTGCGTTTTTCATTGGGCTTTAATATGGAAGGCTTGCGTAATTTATTTAAGTAATATCGGAAGTCTTTTGTTACCTTTGTTACTTGAAGTTATTAAGATAAAGGTTTGAGATCTTAAAAATGAGATATATTTATGAAGATTAGAGTAGGGTACGGATATGATGTACATCGTTTGGCAGAAGATCGAGATCTATGGTTGGGTGGTATCAAAATAGAACATACAAAAGGTTTATTGGGGCATTCGGATGCCGATGTGCTTATACACGCTATTTGTGATGCGCTATTGGGAGCTGCTAACCTGAGGGATATAGGCTTTCATTTTCCCGACACTGCAGGCGAATATAAAGATATTGACAGCAAAATTCTTTTGGCTAAAACATTGGAAGTTCTTTCCGGCAAAGGATACAGAGTCGGTAATATTGATGCTACAATTTGTGCGGAGCGTCCTAAGATCAATCCGCATATTCCGGCTATGCAAAAGGTAATGGCAGATATTCTGCAGATTGATATTGATGATATTTCTATCAAGGCAACTACATCCGAAAAAATGGGATTTGTAGGACGGGAAGAAGGCTTTGCTGCTTATGCTGTTGCATTGATCGAAAAGGATAAATAGTTGATATGGATTCAGATCAAGATCTTGTAATAGAGTCTACTGCGGATGGATCGCATACCCTTTTTGTTCCGGCAATGAATGAACATTATCATTCGGTGAATGGAGCGAGGCAGGAGTCGGAACATATTTTTATAAAGACAGCATTCGATTTTTGCACCAAAAGCCAGATCAATATTTTGGAAATTGGTTTTGGAACGGGATTGAATGCATATCTGACTGTACTGTCCGCGCGGGATCAATCTAAACATGTTAATTATACAAGCCTTGAACTTTATCCCTTGTCACAAACGGTTACTGATAAGTTGAACTATGCAGACAAAGATTCTACCAACGATAAAGTATTATTTCAGAAACTGCACTCTTTGGATTGGAATATTAAATGTGAAGTTACAGCGTATTTTTCTTTGACTAAAATACATACAGACTTTACTAAACTGGATTGGAAAATAGACCAATTGTACGATATTATTTATTTCGATGCTTTTGCTCCTGACAAGCAGCCGGATATGTGGAATCAATCTGTTTTTGATTATTTATATGCTAACACAGCACCCGGTGGAATATTAACTACTTATTGTGCAAAAGGCGTTGTCCGGAGAATGATGCAACAATCAGGCTATCGTGTCGAACGTTTGCCCGGACCTCCCGGAAAGCGCGAAATGTTGCGGGCTGTAAAACTCTGAGGTCGCAGACCTATTATTTAATTTGCAGATTGTATCTTTTCTTTCTTATCGAGAACCTTTACGATAGAGTCAAGTTTTACCGAAAAAGTTCTTGCACCCAAGTAGCTGAGGTGATCCGCATCGTGAAAATATTTAAGACTTGTTTCCTGATCTTCTTTGGTAAACTCATGTAGGAAATTATAGTAAAAGACAGTTTTGTTATCTTTTAGTTTGTCCATCGTTGTGTACAGAAGATTCAACTGATCAGGGTGCAGACGTTCCACAAATATTTCGTGTCCCGGTATTGTAACGAATATTACCTTCGCATTTTTCTTTTGGGCTATATCTATTATTTTCTTGAGATAAGATACATTTTCATCATATAGTCGGGTCAGGTCGTCCGTACTATGTGCCGCAACAACTTGGTCGATCGTTGAATTTATCCAACCCAAATTAGTTTGAGAAGGAGTGACAGCTAAACCATACGGAGTCAAATCGGTATGTATCGGTTGGTGGTTATAGTAGTAGTCTTTTATGATTCTTAAATCTTCGTGAATAGTTTCGTCAAGAAAGATAAGCTCTTTTATGGGGTTCTGTTCAACTCTGAAACCATAATATATATTGTAATACTTTTTTCTCCATTTATGAGCATGCAAATCTATCTTAGTCCATAGTGAGTGATAAGATACAGGCAAAATAATGTATTCTAAAGAATCAAGCCGATCCTGATACAGGTTCAGTATATTATAATCTCTATCCAGTGATTGTGCATAATGGGCACAGTTATAGGTGTATTCCGAAAAACAATCAGGATCTATCGCAGTGATTCCATGGGAACTACCCAATACCAATACCTTAATTCTGGAAGCATTGGCATTCATGAAGTTCGATTTTATCATATATTCATTTGGAATTCCTCGCAACATTGTTTCTATCCATATTGTAAGGATAATAAATGGAAGGATAAATATAATGGTGAGTATGATTGACTTTTTCATTTCTTAAGCAATAAGAACGTATTTGATGATATAATTTCTGAGACCTTAAAATTGAAAATATATAAATGCTTGTTTATGCCCCGAGTAATAGAATACGAGGAATGCAATTACATAATAGAACATCCACCGGAGAGGCATCGACTTAATTTTGCTTTTGATACCTTCTATGCCATAATTACCTTCCCGTCCGATCCATTCTATCAGGAAGAAAATAATTACCAATAGTATGATAGACCCCGAATATACCTGTGGCATGCTAAATAAATCGACAGTAAATAGGTCTATAATATAATGGTAAGCCTGAGTTATACTTTCCGCTCTGAAAACAATGAGTGAAAAGGCAAACAGGCAAAAAGTCTTTATGATTTGGTAAACCTCCTTCGGAGTCGGTAGAATTTTTCCTTGGGCTACAATCTCTGTATATTTAGTTGTCCTCTTTTTTAGTATTGATGGCATCACATATAAAGTATGTATTGCACCAAAAGCCAAAAATGTCCAGTTTGCACCATGCCAGAATCCACAAGTGAGGAATACTATAGCAGTATTGCGGATTGTTTTAGCCATACCTTCTCGGCCTCCACCCAAAGGAATATAAAGGTAATCTCTTAACCAATATGATAAGGACATATGCCATCTGCGCCATAATTCCCTTATATTCCGGGAAAAGTAAGGGAAATTGAAATTCTTGAGAAGTTCAAAACCTAATAAACGAGCCGATCCTAATGCTATATTCGAATATCCTGCAAAATCGCCATATGCCTGTATCGTGAAAAATATAGCACCGACAACCAATGTACTTCCGCTGTATTTATCAGATTGGTTAAATACGGCGTCGGCTAGTTTGGCACAATTATCAGCGATGACTATCTTCATAAATAATCCCCAAAGGATTTGTCTTAGCCCGTCTTCGAATTTTTTGAAATCAAATACTCTTTTTCTTTCAATTTGAGGAAGTAAGTGCGTAGCCCGTTCTATCGGTCCAGCCACTAATAAAGGGAAGAATGATACAAATAAGGAATAGTTAACTAAATTTTTTGTAGGTTTAATTTTATCATGATAGATATCAAAGACATATGATAATCCATGGAAAGTATAAAATGATATTCCTACAGGTAATATAATATTAAGTGTTGAAATATGGGGTGTCAATCCAAATAGACTGAGTAATTCTGCAAATTGTTCAACAAAGAAGTTGTAATATTTGAAGAATCCCAAAAAACTGAGATTAACTCCCACGCTTAACCATAGCCAAGCTTTTCTTATTTTTTGATTTGATGAATCTGCAATTTTCAGTCCTGTGAAATAATCTAAGAATGTCGAAAACATTAATAGGAATAAGAACCGCCAATCCCAGCATCCATAAAAGAAATAGCTCGATGCAAGTAAAAATATGTTTTGTAGCTTTATATTCTTTCTTAGAATGAACCAATATATGATAAATACTAATGGTAGAAATAGTGCGTATTCAAAAGAATTGAAGAGCATATTAAATATATATAATATTATTAGAATCCCTAAATTCGAGTGCAAAGATAAATATTTTGATTAAATGATCAATTTTTATACCGTTAAACAGAGTCCTTCCACGCCGATTTTGTCTTTCGCGGGAAGACCACCGAATTCAGTGTTGACGGGGTATTGCATATATATCGAGTAATTGGTTAAAAAAAAGAATTAGTATAAGTAGTTGTAAATAATGTTGTTGAAAGGAAGTTCTAAAAATATTTTAAAAAAAGGCATAAAAATATTTGGAGTGTATAGTAAAAGGGACTACTTTTGCACTCGCTTTAAGACCGAGAGACGGTCACTAAGAAAAGCGAAAAAGAGAAGCGATCTTTGAAAGATTTGAAAAGGAACAAAAAAATATAGCATTAGACGGGTGATACGGTCTTTACGACCGGTATCAACTCTAAGTCAATACCTAGAGTCAATAAAGAGGTTAGAATAATTCTGAGAATATAAAAAAAGATATACAAAGAAGAGTTTGATCCTGGCTCAGGATGAACGCTAGCGACAGGCCTAACACATGCAAGTCGAGGGGTAGCATGAAAGTAGCAATACTTTA
>NZ_AUFL01000017.1 GCF_000426485.1 Indolivaga capnocytophagoides DSM 22835 | reverse complement strand
TTATTTCGGACTGAAATATATAACACGCTGATATATTATGAAATAATTATCTCCGGTCGTGCTACATGAGAAGTCGCTTTTATAGCGGCTTCTTTTTGTTTTTAACGATATTTCCAAGAAATGGTACGGCCTGAGTATCTGTTTACTATGCAGATTCGATTTTTTACTTTTTATATAAACATAAAAGCCAGATGTAATTTAATATCCTACATCTGGCTTTCTCTTTGTATCTTTAGTTCTGTTTATTTATTCAGATATGCCTGATATGCCTTTGTCAAAGCTTCTTTCTTAGCGGCATCTGCAACGAATTCATAAATGGGGATTACAGCTCCTTTGAGTGATCTTTTTCCGAAATCGACAAGAACTGTACTTTCTCTCTCAATCGCATTTTTACGTAAATCAAATTTTACCTTGTCCTCATAGTTCGTAATGTCAAACATCCAGGCATTTGGCTTTTCAGTCGGATTTACCCCACTGATATATTCGGAATAGAGATTCTCCTTTTCTTCTGGATCCTGAGGAAGAGGTTCCATTAATATGCCCGGAGTAGAACTCAGAAAACGACCGCTGGCACTAACCATTTTTTCTTGCAGCTGTGAATTGGATGTAGACCTGTAATAGAAGTCCTGTCTCCAACCTGCGATAATATCCATCAAAACGTGTGTTCCGTATAATTTTATGATCTCATCAGCCGATTTTGAATTTAAATCCGATTTAAATTCGTCCGTTAGGTAATTGGTAAGAATAGATAGATCCTCATAACTTCGAAGATCAAAATAATGTTCGTACCAACTACTTACAAATGCATCCATTGCATAAAAGTATTTAAGATCGCTGTAAGTAGTGTCGTTTTCGAACGGCATTTCGAACATGGCTTTGAATATGTTATTATGTTCTGTTGAAGAATTTCCGATTACAATTTTTTCATCCTTTAATAATTGAGCTGTAATATCTTCTCTTGTCCCGGTCTTAGTTCCCCAACCTCCATGCACAAATACCTTCCAATGATGCATAACATCATAATAATGGTCATCTTCAAATTTCTGAGCATCTACAATCTTTTTTCTTATCCAATCGGGGTGAGCATATTTACCCGTAATGTCGTAGCCATAGCCTAGGGCGTGGAATGCTTCGCCGGTAAACGTAGAGTGGGGCTTTGCTAAAGGATAAGTTTTAGAGAGATCGGTTCCTGTTTTGTATTTGTTTTGTTCAGTTGGCTGATCAATAGGATCCTGATTATTATTATCATCATCCGAACAAGATGTAAATAATATAATTGAAAATAAAAGAAAGAGTAGTTGTTTCATCAGTAAAATATATTGTTGGTTAGTTTTACAAAACTATAAATATTTACCGAAATAAAGGTGATTGATGTCTATTTTGGAAATATCGATTTCTTAAATAAAAAGTATCCTATATATGTAGGATGAAAAAAAGCAGGAACTTATGAACCAAAAAAAACAATAGATTGTTTCATTTAGTAATACACAGTATGCGTGAACTAATGAACGCGGGACATCTTATTATTCCGGAAGTATTTGATTTAAGAAGAATTCTTATCTTTGTACCTATTAGGAATTGTATAGCATCTGTAAGAAATACATCAGTTATAGTCAAAAGCCTGTTTAGAAAAGAATTATGTGTGCTCTTTATCTGCTGATAGACTAACTGACAGAACTCTTTATTTTCTAACAAATTTTATTATGAAAAAAAATTACATGAGTTTTATGAAATGCTTGGCTGTTGCAGCCCTTGTTTTTATCGGAGCAGCTCAAGCGAACGCTCAATTACGTTTTGGGGTGAAAGGTGGTTTTGATGTAAGTAGTAACCGTATCAATAAAGACATCTTGAATGCGAATAACCGTTTAGGTTTTCAAATTGGAGGAACGATGGAATTAATGGCTCCGATTGTAGGTTGGGGTGGTGAATTGTCTGTTTTGTACGGACATCAACAATATGATGTAAAAGGACTTAAAGACGGCAACGATGATGTTAGTTTATCCGATTATAATTATCTGAGAGTTCCTTTGAATCTTAAAAAGAAATTCAGTATAATGGGTCTTTTCGGAGTATTTATCCAAGCAGGACCTTATGCCGAGTTTAAACTGAGCGGAGGTGATGTTAAGGGTGTTGACCAGCAATGGAAATCAAAATCATATGGTATGGGTTTGAATGCCGGAGCCGGTGTTGAATTGCTTAATCATCTTGAGGTGGGAATGTATTACCGTAAGTCATTGACCGATAATTATGGTGATAATGCACATTGGGGTAATATAGTAAAAAAACGCCCTGATAACTGGAGTGTAAACCTTACTTACTTCTTCTGAGAAATATAAATGACGTATATTGATGTAATAGTTCCGTTGCCTTTGCAGGGAGTTTTCACCTATTCGGTTCCCGATTCGATGAAAGATGAGATTGATATAGGCTGCAGGGTAATAGTACAGTTCGGAAAGAAAAAATACTATGCGGCTATTATACATCATATACATGAAAATAAAAAGATAGAAACGGAGATTAAAGAAATAATCTCCGTTTTAGATAAATATCCGGTCGTATTGCCGGAGCAACTGCAATTCTGGGAATGGATTGCATCGTATTACATGTGCACCTTGGGCGAGGTAATGAAGGCTGCCCTTCCTGCAGCCATGAAGCTCGAAAGCGAAACTCACGTTCTGCTTGATCCCGATTTCGAAGCACATCAGAAATTTACCCCAAATGAAGAAAAGATATACTATCTTCTCTCCGACACAAAACCTTTACGGATATCCGAAATAGAAAAACAGACTAAGATCGCAAATGCTATTCCGTATGTAAAATCACTTGTTGATAAAGGAGCTGCATATATCAGCGAAAGAGTCAAAAACAAATATTCGGCAAAGACCGAAACTGCATACAAATTAGCAAGAAACTACACAGAAGAAGAATTATCGCTGATTATAGATGACCTGAAACGGGCAAAGAAACAACAGCAATTACTCTTCGTATTTCTCCAACTGAGACACGAAGCCAATAACTCGGATGACTTTTATATTCTGAAAAAACAGTTATTGGAAGAAGCGGGAGTAACCGCTGCTGTTGCAGATGCTTTGGTTGAAAGAGGTATCTTCGACAGCTTTCAATATGAAACCGGACGCTTCGATTATTCCGATACTGCTGTTAACTATCAAAAAATATTAAGTCCCGATCAGGCAAAAGCCCATGATGAAATACTTACTGCTTTCGAAAGCAAGCAGATAGTTTTGCTGCACGGGGTAACATCATCGGGTAAAACCGAAGTTTACATCAAGCTGATACAGGAAGCCATTGCACGGGGGGAACAAGTACTATATCTTTTGCCCGAAATATCTTTGACTACACAGATCACAGACCGGTTGAGATCGGTATTCGGCAGTCAGCTGATGGTTTATCATTCCAAATTTAATGATAATGAACGTGCCGAAACGTGGCAGTCATTATTGTCGAAAGACGAATGCAAAATTGTACTAGGTGCAAGGTCTGCTATATTTGTTCCTTTTCGAAAACTGGGGTTAATCATCGTTGACGAAGAGCATGAAGCATCTTACAAACAACAAGATCCGTCGCCTCGTTATAATGCTAAAAACGCAGCGATAGTATTAGCCGGAATCACACAGTCGAAAGTACTGCTGGGAACCGCTACTCCAGCTATCGAAACATATTATAATGCTTTAAACGGACGCTTTGGGCTTGTGACTTTGTCGAAGCGTTATGCCGATATTGAATTACCCGAAATTATCACGGTTAATACCAAAGATCTGCGAAAACGCAAGCTCATGAAGACCATTCTATCTCCGCCCTTAGTGGACGAAATGAAGGCTGCGCTGAGTAAGCACGAGCAGATTATTCTCTTTCAGAACAGAAGAGGGTTTGCTCCATTGCTCGAATGTAAAACCTGTTCGTGGACACCCAAATGTGAACATTGCGATGTAAGCCTTACCCTGCATAAAGGACAGCGGGTGATGGTTTGCCATTATTGCGGAGCGGTGTATTCTATCCCTACCATATGTCCCGAATGTAAGACTCAGACTCTGGATATGCAGGGATATGGAACCGAGCGTATAGAAGAACTTGTGCAGGAACAGATACCTGAGGCGAATGTTGTACGCATGGATATGGATACGACCCGAAGCAAACGTGCTTATGAACGTATAATTACGGACTTTGAACTGAACAATACGAATGTACTGATAGGTACACAAATGGTATCGAAAGGATTGGATTTTGATAATGTAAGTGTAGTAGGCATCCTGAATGCCGATTCGATGTTGAATTATCCCGATTTCAGGGCTCACGAAAGAGCTTTTCAGTTGATGATGCAGGTCAGTGGGCGTGCCGGACGGAGAAATAAACGGGGGCGTGTATTGCTTCAAACCGCACATCCGGGGCATCCTGTTATTGCTTATATACGAACGAATGATTATCAGGCATTTTATGAAACTCAGATAAACGAACGGCAGTTGTTCAGGTATCCGCCGTTTTTCCGTCTGATAGAAATTGTCCTGAGAGCAAAAGACGAAAGGTTGGTTGATTCGATGAGTAACGATCTGGGCAGGATACTCAATCAGACATTTGGAGAAAGGGTTCTTGGTCCCACCAAACCGATGGTTTCCCGTATTCAGTCGTTGTATATCCGAAAGATATTACTTAAGATTGAGAATCAGGCTTCGCCATCGAAAGTAAGGGAAATAATAGACCAATGTCACAGCTACGTTTTGCAAAATGAAAAATATAAATCAGTACTTATTCATTATGATGTCGACCCGATGTAAATTGATCGTGTCTTTGGCTTGTATACTCTTGGTGTTCTCCGCTTGTTCGGATTCACGTGATAAAAAGTCAGACAATCATACAACAGAAGATGTACTTTCGGAGGTAAAACAAGATACCATTTCGGTTGAGAAAATAGAACCCGTTAAGTCCCGAATATCTCTTTATTTAGAAGGGTTGGGTTTAAAAGATGTACAGTTATTAGATTCTTCTATATTTGTAGAGATAAAATATTCGACAACAGACAATTTTACGAAAGTTGTACTTTATGATTCTTTATATCAGGCTTATCTGCATCCTATGGCAGTAGATAAACTGCTAAGAGCTCAGCGTTTGTTGAAAGATGGGCATCCCGATCTGTCTTTGCTCATTTATGATGCCGCCCGTCCTATGTCGGTACAGAAAAAGATGTATGCAGTAGTTCAGAATACACCTTTTCATGCTTATGTAGCTAACCCTTCACGCACAGGAATGCACAATTACGGAATGGCTGTGGATCTGACCATCTGCAAAGAGAATGGAGATCCTTTGGATATGGGCACTCCGTTCGATTTCTTCGGGCGTGCTGCCGGTATCAATAAAGAAGACCTGCTTGTGTCGGAAGGAATTTTGACAAAAGAGCAGGTCGATAACCGCAAACTTCTCCGCCGTATAATGACTGATGCCGGATTTATAGCTATTCGTGGTGAATGGTGGCATTTCAATGCATCGTCTCTCGAATATGCGAAAAATAACATACCTCTGATTGAATAACCTCTGATTGAATATTTATGGAATACAAGATGGAATATACTCTATTAAGTATAATCTAAACTTGTGAGACCATGAAAACAGACAACTTCTTACTTATCTTTCTTATTTTTGCGCTGATAGCGTGTACTGATAAACGAGCGGAAGCTCAAGGTAAGGTGATGGAGAAAGATTCTTTATCTAATCGTATTAGTCTTAAATCTGTAAAGGATACTTTGGTCAAGACTTTTTCTGTTTCTGAGATATGCTTTACTCCTCCTGTTATTACTGACTGCGTAGATGAGGTCGTAAACGTTCTTACTTGTTCCTATCCTATTTGCAGAGAGCCTGTACCCGATAGTATTCCAGAGAAACCGGACGGATTTATTTGTTGTATATCAGAAGAAATGCCTTCATTCCCCGGTGGAGAAGAAGCTTTACGGCAATTTATAGCCGAGAATCTCCAATATACAAATTCAGAATCGTGTATTCAAGGGAGGGTAGTGCTTCGCTTTGTAGTTGATAAGCAAGGTTATATTAAGAATGTAGAAGTCATGAGAAGCTTAGATCCCCAATTAGATAAAGAAGCTGTGCGTGTAGTCGAAGCTATGCCTCGCTGGAATGCAGGGAAGAGTAATGGATTCGCAGTTGATACATATTATACATTGCCTATATCTTTTAAAGTATCGCAATGATTCTGCTTCGAAATATCCCGTGCTTGGCACGGGATATTTTGATTATTACAACTAATTCTAGTAAGTTATATCAGACAAAGCGAACCTTACTCCTAATTTTCTTGAAGCCATTTTAAACGGCGTTGATCGGGAAGATGTTTTACTTCGAAGTTTTCGAATTTGGCGGTGAATCCACTACCATCAGGACAAGCACCCATCAATCCTACCATGATCGGACGATTGTCTTGCATCCAAGCATTACGCATCATGATATAGTCTTTATCATCAAACGAATAGAATATTTCAACTGCATCAAGGCGTCTTACTGCCTTTATCCAGATAGACGATGCGGGTTTGTCTAATACAATTACACTCCAATCGCTGGTTTTATGGGTTACAACAGTGCTGAGGTTGTATTTGCCATCAACAAATTCTATTCCGGCTTTGATATAATTTTCATGATCTATTCGGAGCATTAATCCCGATTGGTCGAAACGGGTTTTATAATCTCCCGATATTTTGACTTTCGTCTCGAATTCTCCGCCATACGTCGAATACAAAAAAGGAGCATCATCTACTGTAAAGCCATAGTGGGATATTCTCCAATAATCACTTTGTGGTGTGACATACATTGATAGTACGTTGTTTTTAACCTCCCATTTTGCGGGTTCATTAAACCATTGCATTTTCTCCAAAGTTTGCGACATAGCTTTATGTATAGATAAAATAGATAGAGCTATGCTCAATAAAACAGTAAGCTTTTTCATATAATGTTTGTTAAAAAGATCATTCAAGATAAGTTACACCAAAGGTAAAATACTCTATATTTATAGTCAATACTGATAGATAACCATTTTTGCAGGATGAATATAATCACGACATTAAATGAAAAGCTGTTGGAACAGGACTTTTCAGAAGAGCAAGACAGCAGCCATTTGTTGTCGCAATACAGAGTTGTCGCGAATGCGTATGCAAAGATCGAAAACTCGGTAGCTGTTTTGAGTGATTTGAAATCTGATAAGAGCTATATTTATTATGGAGGTCTTGCAGTGCAATTAGGACTTGCTCTTAAACACACACAGAAAGAGATTGATTCTATCTGGGAAGAAGATATCTTCGCCAAAATTCACCCCGATGATCTGGCTGCAAAACATATGCTCGAATACCAGTTCTTAGACCTGTTGAAAACCGTGTCGATTGAAGACCGAGCCAATTTTTATGTTTCGAGCAGGATGCGTATGCTCAATGCCATTAATGAGTATATATCGGTGCATCACCGGATGTTTTATTTATCGAGCAGTCCATCGGGAACTCTTTGGTTTTCATTGTGCTTGTACAATAACTCTTATGCTGAAGATACGGTTTTACCTGTATCGGGTAATATATTGAATTCAATGACAGGAGAAGTCATTAATCTCGACAGGCAGAAGTACGAGAATATCCTGTCTGTGAGAGAAAAGGAGATATTGAAGCTGATAGAGAAAGGGAAAATAAGCAAAGAGATTGCCGATCAGTTGTCTATCAGCAAAAATACGGTAGACAGACATCGACAGAATATACTGGAAAAGCTGAGGGTTAAGAATTCTCTCGAAGCTTGTAGGGTAGCCAAGTTGATGGGTTTGTTATAAAAAACAAGGAGCGGTAAAAATTACCACTCCTTGCGTTTATGATTTATAGAGGGGAGGTCTGAGACCTTTATTCCCATTCGATTGTAGCTGGTGGCTTAGAGGATATATCGTAAACAACTCTGTTTACTCCTTTAACTTTATTGATGATTTCATTCGAAACCTTAGCCAGAAACTCGTAGGGTAGGTGAGCCCAATCGGCGGTCATGGCATCGGTTGATGTTACGGCACGCAATGCAACCGTATATTCGTATGTACGCTCGTCGCCCATTACTCCTACCGATTTTACGGGAAGCAATATTACTCCTGCCTGCCATACCTGATCGTATAAATGAAACTCATTCATTGTACGCATATATATATCATCGGCATTTTGCAGTATCTCTACTTTTTCGGGTGTGATATCTCCTAAAATACGGATACCAAGTCCGGGACCGGGGAAAGGGTGACGTTTGATAAGGTGTTCCATCATTCCCATTTCCAAACCTACACGGCGAACTTCATCCTTGAATAACAAACGAAGAGGTTCTACCAGTTTCAGATTCATCTTTTCGGGTAATCCGCCTACATTGTGGTGAGATTTAATCACGGTTCCCGTAATAGACAGCGATTCGATGATGTCTGGGTAAATAGTTCCCTGTCCGAGCCATTTTATATCTTTCAGCTTATGTGCTTCTTCGTCAAAAACATCAATAAAGCCTTTTCCTATGATTTTTCTTTTCTGTTCGGGATCACTAATCCCTGCTAATGCTGAGTAAAACTTGTCTTTAGCATTTACTCCGATAACATTCAGCCCAAGGTGTTCATAATCTTTCAGTACACGTTTGAACTCATCTTTACGTAGCAAGCCGTGATCGACAAATATACAAGTCAGATTTTTGCCTATTGCCTGATTCAAGAGAACGGCTGTAACTGATGAATCAACACCTCCCGATAATGCAAGAATAACTTTATCATCTCCGAGTTTAGCTTTCAGTTCGGCAACGGTAGATTCTACAAAAGAAGCCGGAGTCCAGTCTTTCTTGCATCCGCAGATGTTCAGGAAGTTATTCAGTATGCGGGTTCCGTCTGTTGAGTGGTAGACTTCGGGATGGAATTGTACACCCCATGTTTGTTCTCCTTCTATTTTATAAGCTGCCGCCTTTACATCTTCGGTACTTGCTATGATTTCGAAGTTTGAGGGAAGTACTGTTATTGTATCTCCATGCGACATCCACACTTGAGAACCTTCTTTTATCCCATCAAATAAAATATCTTTGTTTATTGTAACCAAATGAGCACGGCCGTATTCGCGCGAATCACCTTTTTCAACTTTTCCTTCGGATGTATGAGCAAGGTATTGAGCTCCGTAGCATATGCCGAGTAAAGGCAGCTTATTTCGGATTTCGGACAGATCGGCACGGAATGCGTCTTTGTCATTCACCGAAAACGGACTACCCGAGAGGATTACTCCTTTTACTGTAGTATCGTCTTTCGGAAATTTGTTGTAGGGTACGATTTCGCAATAAGTGTTTAGCTCGCGGATGCGTCTTGCAATCAATTGGGTGGTTTGTGAACCAAAATCAAGGATAATGATTTTTTCCGTCATGGATATTGTCTTATTTTATTTAATTCTTGTCTTTCAGTTTTTTATGTCAAAAGGTTACAAAGGTTACACGAAAACTGTATTTTGGGCGGTGTTTCCTTTTTCGACTTATATTATTCACCTTCTGTATAGATAAAAACATAATAAGAGGGTATGTGTCCCCAAAGATAAGAAAAGATTATCAAAAAATATTTTTAATCGGTGTAACATCTGTTGTTTATATTTCGTCTTATAGATAAAATCAGGAAATTTGAGTGGAAATTGATAATGTCTAAAATAGAATGAAGAGAGTAATATATATATTTACGTTTATACTTCTAAGCCTTTCGATTCAGGCTCAGGACTTAAATAAATTAATTAAAGATTTTTCGAAACGGCCGAATGCCGAGAGTGTTCATTTAAGGAAGTTCTTATTTTCGATAATGAAAATAATGCCTGTAGGAAAGGATGCTTCACAGGCTATGAAGAAGATAAGTTCGATACAGGTTGTAGATCTGAGCGATTGCTCTCCGCCTGATAAGGAAAGTTTTGCTCGATCCGTTTCAAATATAAAAGAGAAAGACTATGATTTACTTTTGCAGGCGAAAGACGATGAAGATAATGTGCTGATTTATTCAAAAACAAAGAAACGAAAGATACGGGAACTGGTTGTTATCAACTGCGATTCTAAGGAGCCCGCAATAATAAGGCTGAAAGGAAAATTCTCACTCGATGATTTGCCGGGTATCAAAAAGGAATATGGAGGCAAAAAGAAGAATAAGATATAAATAGTTTATTGTGTTGTCCTTTAGTTATAAATAGGCAGGTCTGTGGACTTAATAGAGCTGATTGCTGTAAAAGATGGATTCATCCACGTTTAAAGAAAAATATATACCTTACCATCAGAAGATGTTCAGAGTTGCATATCGTCTTGTCGAGGATGTATGCGATGCCGAAGACCTTGTGCAGGAAACGTATATAAAAATGTGGAACAAAAGGGATGATCTTTTATTGGTAGATAATGCCGAATCGTACTGTATAACTATGTTGCGCAATTTGTGTCTCGATTTTATTCGATCGAGAGCCAGACATCCCTCTCAATCATCAGAAGATCTCCAGATTGCGGATAAAGTGGAGATTGTATCCGAGATTGAACAAAAAGAAGATATACTCTATGTGGAGTCATTGCTGAAACAGTTGCCCGAGCAACAGCAGCAAGTTATAAAGCTGAGGCACTTTGACGATTGTTCGTCCGAAGAAATAGAACAAATAATGGGGCTTACCAGTGTAAATGTGAGAGTATTATTATCAAGAGCAAGGAAAAGAATTAAAGAGTTGTATAATGTGAGCCGCTGATTATGCTGAGACCTTTAAAGTGAAAGTTATGGATATTAAATATATAGAACAATTATTGGAGTCGTTTTATGAAGGAGCGACCTCGATAGAAGAGGAAAGAGTTTTGTTTGACTTCTTTCAGGGAACAGATGTACCCGAATCGATGAAGGATGAGCAGCAATTGTTCCTTAAATTATACCGTTCGGAAGAAATAGCTGTTCCGTTTGGTCTGGAATCTAAGCTGGAAAACTTGATTGATGAACTGGATAAAGACAATAAAAGCGATACGAAGCCTGCTAGGCCAAAGATAAAATCAATAAACTGGAAATGGGTTTCGGGAATAGCTGCAAGTATTGTTATCTTCATTTCTGCGGGATTGTTCTTTCATAAGAGTTTTGATAAGAAATCGGATTTTGTGGTACAGGATACCTATTCTGATCCTAAGGAAGCCTATCGCGAAACACAAAAAACGATGCTCCTTGTGTCTAATAAGTTGAACAAAGGATTACAGCAGGTCGAAACTGTACAGGGAAATGTGGATAAAGTAAATAAGATAATGAACAAAAATAATATTCAGCTATGAAAAAGTTAGTAATGCTGATGATAGTTCTCGCTTTAGTTATTGTGCAGGGATATGCACAAAAGAGAACGGCGACTGATCATATTGATTGGGCCAAAATGTCTGAGGAGATATCCCGGAGTGTAGAAGAAAGTTTAACGGGATTGGATATTGATCTATCTGATATGGAACTGCAGATAAAAAATATTCCTGAGTTTACGATGGATTCGAATACTCTTAAAGAGTTGAGTAATATCAAAGTCTATGCTTATAATATGGATGTACAGGGAACGGGAGAAGAATTAAAAGCACAGCGTGAAACCGAAAGGGCACGCCGTGAAGCAGAGCGTGCCCGAAGAGAAGCAGAGCGAGCACAACGTTCAAATAATAAAACTTATTCGTACGCTTATTCCTATAATAGTAATGAGTCTCAGCAAAGCAGCAAAGGAGATACTTTTGAGAATCTGAGTAACATAAAAGGAGTTGAGGTTGTATACATAACAAAGGCTCTTTTGGGCATGATGCCCGATATGGATATGCCCGGAGTGAATGTAGGAAAGGTCGCCGGTAAACTGGAATCTTTACAGATATATTCGGCGGAAGACCGCAGTCCTGCAATAATTCTCAAGCAGACTATAAGCCGATTGGTTAAGTCTGGTAATTATGAAACTCTTATGTTGGTGAAAGACAGCGACTCGAAAACTGCATTTTATCTTAAATCCGAAGGTAAAGGTAAGAAATCCGAGCTACTGATGGTTACAGAAGACGGTTCGGATGTAAGTGTAATCAGAATGCTAGGAAACTTTACATTACAAGACATCCAAAGTCTGACAAAAGGGCAAACGATAAAGAAGTAACGGTTCAGTCTTTTTCAGGACGGTTCAGATATATAAGAAAGCCGATAAGTTATTTACTTATCGGCTTTTCTCAATTTACTAAAACATTCTATAGAGTAACACCGGTCTTGAATATCGCTATTTCTTTGAATCCGGTGATTTCGTGCTTCAAATGTTCTCCGTCACACGTTTGAACAATGAAGTTTACAAAGTCTTTTAATACATTCTCCATACTATTTCCTTCCAAAAGTACTCCGGCGTTAAAATCGATCCAGTTACTTTTGAAATTAAACAGGCGAGTGTTTGTCGAGATTTTCATTGTGGGAACAAACGCCCCGAATGGGGTTCCACGTCCTGTAGTGAACAGTACCAACTGACAGCCCGAAAGAGCCAATGCCGATGCTGCAACAAGGTCATTACCCGGTGCATTAAGCAGATTTAAGCCGTGTTTGGTTACAGGCTGAGAGTAATCCAATACATCTACCACCTCGGAGTTTCCTCCCTTTTGAGTACATCCCAGCGATTTATCTTCTAAAGTTGTGATACCGCCCGCTTTATTTCCCGGTGAAGGGTTTTCATAAATCGGCTGTTCGAATTTGCGGAAATAATTCTTGAAGTTATTGATCAAGGCTACCGTGTCATCAAATACTTCTTTGCTTTCGGCTCTGTTCATCAGAATGGTTTCAGCACCAAACATTTCGGGAACTTCGGTAAGTATAGTTGTTCCTCCCTGACCTATCAGCCAGTCTGAGAATTGTCCTACTAGCGGATTTGCTGTGATACCCGAGAATCCGTCGCTACCACCGCATTTCAATCCTACTTTCAGTTTAGATAAGGGTAGGGGCTCACGTTTGTCTTTGCGCATACGCTCTACTAATTCGGACATCATTTGAAATCCTACCTCTATTTCGTCCTGTACTTCTTGCGAAATAAGGAAACGAACCCTTTCGGGATCCCATTCTCCCATTTCTTTTTTGAAATCGGCTTGTTGGTTGTTTTCACATCCTAAGCTCAAAACAAGTACTCCTCCTGCATTCGGATGTTTTGCGAGTGCAGCCAGAGCTTTTTTTGTATTATTATGGTCGTCTCCCAATTGAGAACAGCCGTAGTTGTGGGTATATACCCGTATATCATCAATATGGGCAACATCCAATTCTCGTTTTACCCTTTCGATAATTGCTTGCGCCTGACCATTTACACAACCTACAGTCGGTACAATCCACAATTCGTTGCGGATACCCATATCTCCGTTGTAGCGCAGGTAACCGTTGATTTTGAGGTCGCTTTTCGGGATGTTCAGTTTTGGATGTACCGGAACATACGAATATTGCAGGTTGTCATGCAGGTTTGTTTTCACATTCTGGGTGTGTACATGTTCACCTGTATGAATATCGGTTGTGGCATGTCCGATTGGATAGCCGTATTTAACAACATTCTCATCGGTCTTTATTTCTTTGATGGCAAACTTATGCCCTGTTTCTATCGGATTCTTAATCTCGACAGGTGTCCCTTCTACATTGACAATATCACCGGGAGAAAGATTCTCTATGGCAACGCATACATTGTCGTTCGGGTTGATCTTTATATATTTATTCATATCTATAAGTGAATGAGAGCATTTAATAATATATTATAATATTATAGCTGGCGGTGGTATTTATCCTTGGCAAAGCTATAAAAGAGGTCTAAGACCTCAATTCTTTTTTTATGGAGTCGATCATTTCTGTATATTCTGAGTCGGTAAGATATACCTTTTGAGGATTCATTACAAAAGTTGAACCATAATCAGCCCCGTCAACATATTTCGGAGCCAGATGTATATGAAGATGAGGCAGCTTGTCGGAATATGCTCCGTAGTTGATTTTTGCCGGATTGTAAAGTTTTGCAATAACTGAAGCTACTTTGTTTACATCAGTCATGAACGCCAGAAGATCTTCAGGCGACAGTTGGTATAATTCAACGTTGTGATCTTTGTAAGCTATCACGCAACGTCCTTTGTATGTTTGTTCCTTAAAAAGGAAAACGGTAGATACACTAAGAGAGCATATCTCTATCATCAGGTCTTTTTGAGTCTGATTTTTATTGCAATATAGACAATCATTATTCATATTGGCAGTTTATTTAAGGAAGGAGGATTTAGTTCCTCCTTCCTGATCTTGTGATTAAGCTATGATCGATTTAAGAGCTTTAAGCATACCTCCGTTCAGAATCAGTTTGACATCGTTTGCAACTTCATCTGCGAACTGAGGAACTTCATTGAAGTTTTCTTTCCACATATCTTTATGAGAAATAATACCTTTTACCCATCCGTTGATATCGTATTCTTTGAATGTCGATTGTATGAACTCGATAAATTCGGCTGTATCGTTCGGTGTAAATGCTATTTCAGATTTTCCGCTATAAAGCACGAGCAATGCGGCAAAAGAGAAGATAGTGAGTTTAGCATCCTTATCCAATTTTTTGTAATTGTCGAACACTGTCGGATAATCGCGAGTTTCCCATTTCGAAAGAGAATTCAATGAGATATCTTTCAGATAATGTTTCAGGAAAGGATTGTAAAATCTTTCGAGAATTTTTGCAGCGAAAGCTTTCAATTCTTCCGGATCTTCGTTGATTACTGCCAGTACTTCGTTGGCTACCATCTGATTGATATATTTTTCTACTTCGGGCGTATTGAATGCGTCCATCACAGTTTCGCACCCTAATTGTAAGGCAACAGGAACCATTGCGGTATGCGCACCGTTGAGGATACGTACCTTTTTTGCACGGAATTCTTTGATGTCATCCATATAGATCACATTCAAACCGGCTTTATCCAATGGTAGTTTTTCTTTGATGATAGAATCACCTCCGATTGCCCATACATGGAAGTATTCGCCTTTTACAACAAGATTGTCGTCGAAGCCGATTTCTTCTTTGATTTCGTTGATGGTTTCTTTCGGAAATCCCGGAACGATACGGTCTACCAATGTATCGTAGAAATGACATGCTGTATTAACCCAATTGATAAAATCGTCACCCAGTTTATTGAATTTCGCATGTTTCAATACATAGTCGTGCAATGTCGAACCATTGTCTTCGATCAATTCGC
Organism: Indolivaga capnocytophagoides DSM 22835; assembly: GCF_000426485.1. Taxonomy (GTDB): domain Bacteria; phylum Bacteroidota; class Bacteroidia; order Bacteroidales; family Dysgonomonadaceae; genus Dysgonomonas_A; species Dysgonomonas_A capnocytophagoides. Next base: position 95,670 of record NZ_AUFL01000017.1, on the reverse strand, counting down.
AACATACGATAAGAAGTCCTTTGTCGGCGTTACCATTGAATTTTTTGAAACGCTTGTACAATAGGGCTGTCATTTTTGCGGGGAACGATTTCGGAGGGTTTGCATTCAGGTCGTCTCCTTCTTCGTAACGGATACCCGCTTCTGTTGTATTCGAAATGATCATTTCCAATTCGTTACTCAAAAATATCTTTTCGTATTCGGCATATTGGGTATATGGATTCAGTACTTCGTTGATACTCTTTACCAGTGATACTTCTTTTACAGGTTTTTTGTCTTTGATACCTTCCAGATATACATGATACATAGAATCTTGCTCTTTGAAAAGGTTCGCAACGAATTCTCCTCCGGGGATGGGTTGTACAGCCACAACTCCATGATTCATTACTCCTGCATCGTTTGCTTTGTCAATCATCCAGTCAACAAAGGCACGTAAGAAATTACCTTCTCCGAATTGAAGTATTTTAACGGGAAGTTCTTTCTTTTCTACTGTCGATTTATTTAGCTTTTTCATTTTATATAATTTTTTTTTGATTCGTTACTTATAGATCTGTAATTGGTTTGTATTTCGGAACGAGAGACTTCATAATTGCCCATCCTATCAGATAAGCCACAGCACATACACAAAAGATGATAAAGTATCCGGCCGGTTTTCCCGAAAATCCCATAAACTCCATTTGTACTTCATCGGCATATACAAAGAGGTTTCCTGCACATTTTTGCAGCAGCATAGATCCTATACCTCCGGCCATTCCCCCTATTCCGGTGATGGATGCGATTGCTCCTTTCGGAAACATATCTCCTACCGTCGAGAATATATTGGCAGACCACGATTGGTGAGCCGCTCCTCCTATACCGATCATAATTACCGGTAACCACGGAGAAATAGTACCTAAAGGTTGTGCAAAGAGTACCACCAGCGGGAAGAATGCGAATATAAGCATGGCTCTCATTCTGGCTGCATAGGGATTCAGTCCTGTTTTATTCATGATTATCGTAGGCAGTTTTCCTCCGTATATCGACAACATGGTGATGGCATATAGTGTAAATATGAGGGCGATACCTAAGCCTTCGGAAGTTTTGATCCCGAATTGTGTATTAAGGTAAGATGGCGTCCAAAATAAGAAGAACCACCATACCCCATCGGTCATGAATTTACCGGCGGCAAAAGCCCAAGTTTGTTTGTATGAAAAGCATTTCCAGAAAGGGATTTTCTTTTCGTCGCAGTGGCTTAGTCCGTCTGCTTGATCTTCTACTTTATCCTGCTCGATGTATTCCAATTCAGCAGCATTTACATGCTTACTTTTGTTGGGGGCATCGTATAAAAATACCCAGAATCCCATCCATATAAAACCTAAAGCCCCTATAACGATAAAGGCCATCTCCCATCCCCAATGTTTAGCCAACAGCGGAATAGAAAGAGGTGCGATCAAGGCTCCGATAGATGCTCCTGCGTTGAAAATAGAAGTGGCATAGGCTCTATCTTTTTTGGGAAAGTATTCGGCGGTAACTTTAATGGCCGCAGGAAAGTTCCCTGCCTCCCCTAAAGCCAATATACATCGTGCAAAAAGGAAGCAGTACATACTAACTGTTGCGATAACGACTACTACATCTCCTGTTGCGGCAGCCAGTTCGGCCGCAGAGTGCAATCCCACATATTGCTCGGTGGCTACACCGCATAGAGCATGGAGACATGCTCCTAATGACCATATGCCGATTGCCCAAAGGAATCCTTTTTTACTGCCCATCCAGTCAACAAATCTTCCGGCAAATAGCATACATATTGCATAAACGATAGAAAATACGGCTGTGATAGTCCCGTAGTGAGATTCATCCCAATGGAATTCGGGTTTTATAAACTCATCCCATGTGAGGGACAACACCTGCCTGTCGAGATAATTGACAGTGGTGGCAAAGAATAACATGGCACAGATTACCCACCTGTAATTTGTCATCTTTGTATTATTTTGTGTACTCATGGTATCGGTTTAGGTTATTATTTAGTTCTTGCTTTTTTGATGAATTCCAAAGCTTTCTTGCTCATATCTGCAATCTTCGACCATTCCTTCGCCGCAATCACCTCTTTAGGGAAGAGGTTCGAACCCATGCCTACTGCAGTAACTCCAGCTTCTACCCATTTAGTGAGGTTTTCTTCGGTAGGTTCTACCCCTCCTGTCACCATAACAGAAGACCATGGCATCGGAGCTTTCACGTTTTTAACGAACGAAGGACCTCCTACATTTCCTGCAGGGAACACCTTCACAATTTCCGCACCTAATTCCTGTGCATATCCGACTTCTGATACGGATCCGCATCCGGGTATATAAGCTACCTGACGTCGGTTGCATACTTTAAATATATCTGGGTTGAGAAGAGGTCCTACAACGAAGTTTGCTCCCAGTTGAAGAAACAATGATGCTGTTCCGGCGTCAACTATAGAACCTATTCCGAGGATCATATCGGGACATTCTTTAGCAGCCCATTTGTTTAGCTCGCCGAATATTTCGTGAGCAAAATCCCCTCTGTTTGTAAATTCGAATGCACGTACCCCACCTTGGTAGCATGCTTTTACCACTTGTTTTGATATTTCCAGATCGCTGTTATAAAATACAGGAACCATTCCTGTTTCTGCGACAGCCTGACAAACTTGTATTCTTGAAAAACGAGCCATAGTTTTTAAATTATAGAATGTAAATAGTAAATTTTCAGATTGAATTAACGAGAAACACGTCCCGAACCATCTCCCTTCATCAGGTTCTCTACTTCAGGAACAGTCACTAAGTTGAAGTCTCCGTAAACAGTGTGTTTCAGACAAGAAGCCGCTACTGCAAATTCAAGTGCTTTCTGATCATCAGAAGGATAAGAAATCAAACCGTAAATCAAGCCTCCCATAAATGAGTCCCCGCCACCTACACGGTCAACGATATGAGTAATATCGTAACGTTTGGACTGGTACAATTTGTCTGAATATAAACATCCGCCCCAAGTATTGTGGTTGGCATTGATTGATCCACGAAGGGTAATAATTACTTTCTTGGCTCTTGGGAATTTTTTCATCATCTGAGTACAAACCGATTCAAATTCAGCCGCATTAACTTCTCCTCCAGTGTGAGCCACATCGAATCCTTCGGGTTTGATACCGAATACTTTTTCTGCATCTTCTTCATTTCCAAGAATCACATCACATCCCTCTACCAAAGCGGGCATTACCTGATCTGCAGTTTTGCCGTACTTCCAAAGGTTTTTGCGGTAGTTTAGGTCGGTTGAAACGGTTACCCCCATTTCATTCGCTATTTTGATAGCTTCCAGACAAGCATCAGCAGCACCTTGCGAAAGCGCAGGAGTGATTCCTGTCCAGTGAAACCATTGAGCATCTTTGAAAATTTCTCTCCAGTTGATCATTCCGGGTTTGATGTCAGCGATTGCCGAGTTTGCACGGTCATATACCACTTTTGAAGCACGAGCCACCGCTCCTGTTTCTAAGAAGTAAATCCCTACACGGTCACCGCCTCTTTCGATATTGCTAACGCCTACATTATATTTTCTAAGGTCTGATATACACCATTCTGCAATGTCGTTTTTAGGCAGGCGTGTAACGAAGTCAGTGGGTATTCCATAGTTAGAAAGTGACACCGCTACGTTTGCTTCACCACCACCAAAAGTAGCATTAAGGTTTGTCGACTGTATAAAACGTTGGTATCCGGGAGTTGCAAGGCGCAACATGATTTCTCCGAAGGTTACTACTTTTTTCATATTTAGATAAATAAAATATTTTAATAATGTTGTTTTAGGTTATAATAAGCTCACATTGTTGTACTTGTCAAAGCTGTAAAATTAGAATTTAAAGAAGTTTTTTGCATTATAATATGATACATCCTCAACTAATTGTCCTAAGAATGGTAATTCGGATGCAGGGAGTAAGCCCTCTTCGACATCATTACCGATCAGATTACATAGAATTCTTCTGAAATACTCGTGACGAGGATATGATAAGAAACTGCGGGAATCGGTCAGCATACCGACGAAACGGCTCAGTAAACCAAGGTTCGAAAGAGAATTCATCTGTGCCTCCATCCCTGTTTTTTGATCAAGGAACCACCATCCCGATCCGAATTGAATTTTTCCGGCAACCGATCCATCCTGAAAATTTCCGATCATCGTAGCTATCAGATCGTTGTCTCTGGGGTTTAGATTGTAGATGATTGTTTTAGCCAGTTGATTGTTTGTATCCAGTCTGTTGAAAAATTTAGACATTGCTTTGGCAATGGTAAAGTCTCCGATGGAATCGAATCCTGTGTCTGGTCCTAGTTGGTTAAACAGGCGTGTGTTGTTGTTACGGATAGCTCCATAGTGGAATTGCTGAGTCCAGCCTTTTTCCCAATCCATGATAGCACCTTCGACCAACATTGCCGATTTGAATTTTATGATTTCTTCTTTGGTAAGTTCTTTACCTCCGTATACTTTGTTGAATATATTTTCTATCTCAGCTGTTGTGTAATCTTCAGCATAAAATTCTTCGATACCGTGGTCTGATAATTTACATCCTACGCTGGAGAAGAAATCGTGACGGTTGCGCAATGCAGCAATCAGGTCTGCAAACTTACTGATAGATACTCCTGATATAGCAGATAATTTTTCTACATAAGCTCTGAAATCAGCAGGTACCTCTACTCCCATTGCTTTGTCGGGACGCCATGTCGGAAGAATTTTGATCGAGAATCCTTCTTTTTTCAGAGACAGATGATATTCAAGAGAATCTACCGGATCATCGGTTGTACAAACGGTTTCTACATTGTAATGTTTCATCATACCTCTTGCCGAAAATTCGGGAGTACGAAGTTTAGCTGTACAGATGTCGAATATTTCTTTTGCTGTTTCGGGTTTCAGTAATTTAGTAACCCCAAAAGCTGTTTTCAGTTCAAGGTGTGTCCAGTGATAGAGAGGGTTACGCATTGTGTATGGAACTGTTTCTGCCCATTTCTCAAATTTTTCCCAGTCGGTAGTATCTTTTCCGGTACAAAAACGTTCGTCCACTCCATTTGTACGCATTGCACGCCATTTGTAGTGGTCTCCTGCCAACCATATTTCGCCAAGATTATCGAATTGGTAGTTTTCTGCGATTAGTTTTGGATCTAAATGGCAGTGGTAATCAATGATTGGTAATTTCTTCGCATGCTCGTGATAGAGCTGTTGTGCTGTTTCTGTTTGTAAGACGAAGTTGTCATCAAGAAATTGTTTCATTGTAAATGTCTTTATTATTTAAGTAAATAAAAGTATTTAATGATATATTTAGTTCATGGTAAACTTTGGTTATTATACTTCCCAAAGTGGTAAAAAGGTCTCAGTTCTTTAATCGTTTTTTGTCTGATATCAGATTATTCAAGATTCTGTTATATTGTATGTGTGCGAACACATATTTTGGCAAAAAATAAATCATGCTTGGAAAAGCATCCTGCAAATAAAGCTTAAAGGATGCTTTTTTCCAACAATATTGATGTTTATTTTAGTCCGGTTATGTTAATTTTACTATTTAAGCGGTTGAGTACTTCATCGATACACTTCATGAAAGCGGCTTCGTCCTTCACCGGTTCTTTGTCTAATTCCCATGTCGGCATAAAGTAGTATTCTACGTATCCGTTTTCTGGAGATAGTACCACAACGTGATTCAAATCGTCCTCCGTAATTTGTTTGATTTGTTTGGTTCGGGCAAAGAGTGCCAGACCCTGCATGTCTTTATTCAGACTTTGTTTGCCGAAGGTCGCAATGTATGACCATTCACTTCCGGCTTCGTTTTTCACGATAAGTTTGCCGTTTTTGTCTTTAATTATTCCGGTTGCAATGTTATCAATGTTTTTGTCTGTCAATAATTCCATGTGGGATGCTCTGCTTCCTGCATCAATAGAAATCAATGAAGTCAGATTGCATTTTGTGCCGTTGGCATCCCATCCATAATAAATAGTTTTAACCTGCGACCTGATTTTTCCGTCCATCGGGATAAGGCATGTTGTACTGTCCTTTTTTTCGACACGTACAGCTTTAGTTCCATTCCATATTGCGATTGTTCCGATACCAAGACCTGCGCCTACTTTCATATTATCCATACCCCATGCTGCCAGATTATGATAATTGGCAAATCCGTCTGTACCTACTGCAGGGAGTACAATGTCTGATGTCGTTTTTGCAAAAACATCGATTGCATTACGGTTATCGAGATAGAAACGGAATGCTACTTTGTCGCTCTCCCATCCGGGACCTTCGTATTTAATGTAGTAGGAATGGTCGGTAAATGTTCCGGGTATGGTCAGTTGGTTTGGTTTTACCCACGAAAAACCGCCGATATATTCTTTACCGATAAATTGTCCCCCAATCTTATGTGCAAGCTCAGCGTAGGTGCGTTTGGGATACGCTTCGCTTGTCCCGTTTTTGATTGTTACTTTGATTTCTTTATTTGCTTCTATTTTATCTATCGGCAGTATTGCAAAATTTTTCTTATAAATATTGCTGCTAATTTCCAGAGGAACAACTTTTCCATTGTATTCTGCTACATAGTTGCCTAAGGGCAGAGATAATTCCTCAAGAGGTATTTCTGCGGTGTAATCGATTATGGTTGCAGCAGAATTATTTTTCAAGCGGATTTCTTTACTTAGATCCTGGGCTGAAAGGCTCATGAATAGTGCAGGCTGCAATGTAAACAATAGTCCTGCATAGCTCATTTTTTTTGCGATAGATACAAATGCATTCATGTGATAAGGTTCTTCGGTTTCTTAGTTTTCCGTTATTTGTCTTATAGGTAATAACGGGTTACGAGATTACTTACACACAAATATAAATAAAAATATACGGGACAGAGAGGGGACATTTTGACTTTGTTAATTATTCCCTGTATTTGTACAATATTACATCAAGGTCTCAGATCTATTTGTTTCTTCATCCAAGCCTGTCCCCAATAGTTAGAGCCTGTTTCAATTTTAGCGAAAATTATCATTAAAGGCTCTTTAACCTAATTCTTAGCTGCTTTTTTCTGCTCTTGTGAGTCTGTTTTTTACTTTCTTTTCTTGGTTTAGCCCGCTAAACCTGTAGAAAAAAAGCAAAAAATCCATCTCACAACTGCTATAAAAAAGCTTAGCTATAAAATTTAAACAGGCTCTTAGTTATCTCTTAAAAATACAGTATAGAATACTTACTGCTTTTTATTTTTGATATCCGACTCTCTTGACTGGTTTCTGTATTCACTCGGAGGTACTCCGTATATCTTCTTAAAGCATTGTGTGAAGTATTTTGTATCGGCTATTCCGATCATAAAAGAGACTTCTTTTATTGTATAATTTTCATTGCTGAGAATTAGTTTGGCGGCATGTTTTATTTTTACATTCCGTACAAATTCAATGGGCGAGTAACCCGTCAGGCTTTTTAGTTTCTTGAAAAAAACGGTACGGCTCATTGCCATAGCCGAAACGAGATCTTCTATAAGAAAGTCGCTGTTGTCGATATTCTCTTCGATAATTTCTTCTACTTTATATAGGAAGTTATTATCGTGTATGGTGATGGACTGTCCCTCTTTTCCGGTGGTATTCTGATCATGAGGAATATTGTCCCCTGTCTTTTTTTGAACCCTGAGAGTATAAACTTCGTACAATCGTTTTCTTTGCTGTACGATATTGTTGATACGGGCTTTGAGGTATTTTACGCTGAACGGCTTAGTGATATAATCATCTGCACCGTATTCCAACCCGTTGAGTCTGCTTTCCATATCTGCTTTAGCTGTAAGCATAATGAACGGTATATGGCTGGTCTCGCAGTTGTTTCGTATTTGCTGCAGAAATTCTGCACCATCTACTTCGGGCATCATCAAGTCGCTTACAATAAAATCGGGAAGGCTGTTTACTGCAGTTTCATAACCTTCCCTGCCGTTTTCGGCTTCCAGCACATCATAAAAGGGCAGGAGTATAGTGCGTATGAAGTGTCTGAGGTCAGGATCATCCTCCACAACAAGTATTGTTGCTTTGTCGGGTGTATTGTCGGTTTCCTGAATTCTACTTATGGATATAGCTTCGGTATTCGTTGATAACGGATTTTCTGTATTTTCAGGTACGGAGTATACAGGCGATTCTTCCTGCTTTACAATATCTACTTCATCTTCGAAGTGCTCAATTCCCATATTGAAAATGACTGAAAAGCAAGAGCCTTCATTCGGACTGCTGTCGACCTGTATTTTTGCATGGTGTTTATCTGCAACTTCTTTTACTATCGACAACCCGATACCTGTGCTAGGTTTGCTTTTATCGGGATTAAAAGAAACGAAACGGGTAAATAACTTATTCAGTATATCTTTCGTCATTCCTTTTCCTTCATCTATAACCTGTAAAACCATAGACTTGTCTTTCCTGAAAATATTTACTTCTATGGATTTTCCTTCGGATGTGTATTTAAGAGAATTTGACAAGAGGTTGTATATTAGTTTTTCTACACTGTCGCGGTCGATCCATATTTTTTCGTGTTCGCTCCGGTCATTTATTTTAAGATCGATATTCTGAGTTTCTGCGGTTTTGAAAAAGCTCTGACATATTTCCGATACATAAGGTCCTATCTCGGTGGGCTGTACGGATAGTTGTTTCTTCTGTATCTTTCTGAAATCAAGAATTTGGTTTACCATACGCAGCATACGGTTCGCATTGTTCAGAACGAGCTGTAACTGCGATTTTGTTTCGTCAGGGGTATTTTCATCATCTATTATATTTTCAACCGGAGATACTATCATCGTTAACGGGGTGCGTATTTCGTGCGAGATATCGGTGAAAAAGCGGGTTTTCATTTCAGTTTGTTCATGTTCCATTACAACCCTGTCTCTCAATCGGTAGAATATAAATATAGTTCGGAGTATGGAATACAGTATGATGATGGCTGCGACGATATAGATCAGGTAAGCCCAGTTTGTCTGCCAGAAAGACGGAGTTATTTCTATGTGCAGTACATGTTCATTTTTCATCCAGATGCCATCGCTGTTTGTCGATTTTACATGGAATATATACTTACCCGGAGCGAGATTGGAATAGTTGGCAATCCGCTGTTCTTTGGTGATTACCCAATCTTCATCCAGCCCTTCGAGTTTGTAGGCATAGCTTATGCGCTTTGGGTCGATATAGTCCAGTGCAGCGAACTCGATGCTAATAAAATTTTGCTTATGATTTAGCTGCAGATGATTTATGTCATCAATATTTTCTTTCAGAGGAGAATCTTCTCCGATCGGCACAGGCTTGTTGGATATCAATAGCTTAGTTAGCGCTACATAAGGAATATATGTGTTTCGTCCTATTTTTTGAGGGTTGATAGATATAAAACCTTTTGAGTATCCGAAAGATACGATACCCGAACGGGAGGTATATCTTGATCCTTCAGAGAAATTCTGCCCTTTGATAAGTCGGCTTACTTCGCTGTAGGTTTCGCATGATTTTGTCGCCGGATTAAACTGTGTCAGATTCCCTTCGGAGGCTATCCACAGATTATTTTGGTTGTCCTCTACAATGGTTAGTACAACATCGGATGCCAGTCCGTCGTTGGTGGTGAATGATACAAACTGTGTTGGGAACCCCTCTTTGTCTGTCTCGTTTATCTTATTGATACCTCCCCCGAAAGTTGCCAGATAGGTATCTCCGCTGCGTGTTGTACATATATCGTACACATCGTTGTTGTTTATACTGGTTCCGGTTCCGGGTATGCGGGTGTATGTTTTGTATTTTATTGACTGAGGCGAATTGAATGCCGATGAAAACATGATTAATCCCAATGTCGTTCCGATACAAATATTGCCCGATTTATCCGCAGAGATGATTCTTATTTTTGCTCCTTGATGTATCGGGAAATCACGCATGTCGTTTTTGTGATTGTAAAACTTCCCTTTTAGATGTTTATCAACCAGATTGAGACCTCCTCCATAAGTGCCGATCCATATCTGGTGTTTTGCATCCTCATATATACTGTACACACTGTTGTCGCTCAAACTGTATTTGTCGGTCGGCGAGTTTTTGTAATGTTCTATTGTATAGGATTTAGGATCAGATGTTTTTATCAATTTGTAAACACCATCACCTTTTGTTCCTATCCAGATATTCTTTTCGTGATCCTCTGTTATGCTGTAACTTATTCCGCTTAGGGGTGTACCCGTGCCTATTTTGCCATTTGCGCACATATATCCTATGGGAGTCAGATCGGCATCATATATCATTATTTTACCTCCTTTTGTAGATACCCACAACCGTTGATAAGAGTCTTCGAAGATACTTCTGACATCATTGTTTATAGTAGAGTGTGTATCTGTATCTATAAGAGTAGATCTGAATACACTGTTGTTGAAAATTATTTTTTCGAGTCCGTGCGATCGGGTGCTTAACCAAAGGTTGCCTTGACGGTCGGAAAAACCGGAATGCAGCATATTGGAGAATCTCCACGAAGGAGATGACGGTTCGTTGTAGAATGGGATGAGCTGATCAGTCAGAGGATCGTAATAGCCGAAGCCTCCTCCTCTTAAATGTACATACAGATGATCTGCTTTGTCTTCGAAGATGAAAAAATTAGGAGGAAAAACATTCGAAATGGCACTTTCTATCTTCATTTCGAAGTGTTTTATCTGTTTGGTTGTAATGTTGAATTTCGAAACACCCAATAAATCCATTTCGAACCAGATGTTTTTGTTTTTGTCTATATAGCTCGATATGATTGTATTGCTTCTCAGATTTAGAGTGTTTGTTTTATTGTATTTGGCTAATTCGTTCGTGTTTTTGTTGTAAATACAGAAACCCTGCCCGTTGCTTATGATCAAAATCAGATTTTTATCGATTCGTTTTATTTTCGATATATCTGACGATATCCCTGTGTCGAAAGGTAAAAAGCTTCTGTTGTTTTTGTCGTATCTCCATATTTTGCCCTTGTTGCTTCCGAACCATATTTCGTCGTCTATTTCCTGTGCCGAAAAGAAGGCTTGAGGTTTAATTGCAGAAGTATTTTTATCTAAGAAATAAGCTTTTGGAGTACTCATGTCGGGAGTGAGTGAATATAGTCCGTTTTCAGTCAATATCCACGACTGAAAACTTTCGTCTTCGTATACTTCGTTGATCTTATTGTTCTGTATCTTTTTATTGTTAGTGTCGAAAATTTCGACTTTGAAAGTTGAATCTGTAATGCATACTGCCCCCATTTTTTCAGATAAAAGCCACACCTTCCCCGACTTCATCGGGGCTATGCGGGTTGCGTTGAAGGTCAGATCTTTGTATTCTTTGATAGATCTCAACCCCATAAAACGTTCTGTTTTGGGATCGAAACGGTGAGCCTCGTTGTCGTATGACAGAGTCCAGATGTATCCGTATTTGTCGTTTACAATATGATCTATGCGGTTGCTCATCATGTGATAAGAGTCTCCGTCCTGAATTTTGTATGTTGTAAAGTTGTACCCGTCAAACTTACATAGTCCGTTCCATGTCGAAAACCACATAAAACCTTTTTGGTCTTGCAGTATGTCCATTACTGTATGCTGAGGGAGTCCGTCTTCTGCTCCATAATGTTCGAAGAAACATTTTGGCTGACATTTTGAATCTTCCGTATATAGTATAAGTCCGAGTAAAACAAAAAGGTAATATAGTTTATTCATGATAGAAAGTTGAAAGGTCACACACAAAGATAATAAATGTATTAAAATAGAATTTTATATTGGAGATTACCTGTATTTGAATTGTTTTCGGGTCTTATTGTCAAATTTGTAATTTATGTTTTTCTAATCATAGAGGTTTTTCTTTTATATTGCCTGTGTTTTACATGGTTTGAGAGTTTTGTCTTATTGTCTATTTTTGTTTTTGTTTTTGGCTGGAGTGTCTGTGTTTAGTGTCTTATAATCGGTATGGTCGGTCGGAAGATAACAATTTCACACCCCCTAATAGTCAAATTCACCCCCGGTGTAGTTGGCGATATATTATATTATTGCCGTTGAAAGCTTAATTACAGCTAACTGAGAATCTAATTTTAAACACATCTTAAATTACCATGCAAAAAACAAATTTGAGAATCCTATCTCTCATGTGTATATTGTGTTGTCTCTTTACATGGCACAATGTTCAAGCACAGCAAAAGAAAGAAATCAAAGGTACAGTAGTTGACATAAAAGGAGAAGGCCTTATCGGTGTCTCTGTGTCAGTTAAAGGAACGACTGTGGGGACAGTCACGGATCTGGACGGGCATTTCGTATTGTCAGCACCAGCTGATGCTAGAAGTCTGGAAGTAAAGTATATCGGGATGAAAGACAAAATCGTACCCATAACCGGTTCAGTTGTTAATATTACTATGGAAGATAATTCCTCGGAGTTATCAGAGATTGTGGTTATCGGTTATGGTACAATGAAAAAGAATGACCTGACTGGTTCTGTCGGCAGTATTTCTTCCGATAATATTACAGCGAAAGGTACAACCAGTGTTTTGGAGTCTATGCAGGGACAAGTTGCCGGTGTGGATATTTCTCAGAATTCGAGCCGTGCCGGTGGAGGTTTTGATATTCAGATCAGAGGGCAAAGCTCTATGCAGGGAGGAGGTCCGCTTTATGTCGTGGACGGAGTTGTAACTGATGGAATTGATTTTCTTAATCCTGCTGATATCGACCGTGTTGATATTCTTAAAGATGCGTCTTCAACAGCTATTTACGGATCGAGAGCGACTAACGGAGTTGTGATGATCACAACGAAACAGGCGAAAAGCGGTGAAGGCGGGCGTACTGTGGTTTCGTACGACGGATATTATGGCGTGAAAAAAATAGCTCGTATGCCCGATTTTATGTCGGGTGATGAATTTTCCGATTATCGTTTCGCCCGTTATACTACATTGACCAAAGGGGCGAACACTGCCGCTGGAATTCCTACATATGAGATGACAGACGGTAATCTCAAAAACTTCTGGAATGCAGACAGTGAAGTAATGAAACGTAAATTTGCCCAAAAAGATTATACCGACTGGCCTAGTTTGGTAACACAAGATGGTCAGCAGCAAAACCACTTTATAAGTGTTAACGGCAGTGGAAAAAATGTTGCTTACAGAGCAGGCGTGGGATATCAGAAGGAAGAAGGGATATTTGTAAATGACAATTATCAACGATTTAACTTTAAAGGTTCCGTCGATAATAAGATCAATGATAAATTTTCTGTTGGTTTTTCTGCAAATATGGCATATACCGATAAGGATTTCGGCAGTAAGAATGCGGTGTTGAATTCGTTCAGAACGAATCCTTATTTTATCCCTTATGATAAAAATGGCGACTTGGTATTATTACCCGGAGGAAAGGACATATTTGAGAGTACAGGACAGTTTTCTGGTATTATCAATCCTTTGCTCGATATGCAGAATGCCGTGAACGAGACCAAAACATATGATGTATTAGCAAATATTTATGCTCAGTATAATCCTACAAAAGATATTACGCTGAAAACAACATTCTCTCCGACTTATAACAAAAGCCGTAATGGTATATTTAATGGAGTATATACTGCGGCTCAGTATTCGAAAGGAGTAAATGCTGCGGAAGTAAGAAATAAAGAACGCTTTAACTATACATGGGATACACAGATCAACTATCAGAAAACATTCGGAGATCATGATCTGAGCGGGATGTACTTATTTAGTGTTTTTGATGATAAATACGATGAGGATTATATCAGTGTGTCGGATATGCCTTTCGATACAGGATATCACAATGTTGGTTCGGCTGCAAACGTGGAGAAAAAAAGCAGTGCCTATAGCCGAATCTCCATGTTGTCTCATGCTTTGAGATTTAACTACAGTTATAAAGGCCGGTATCTGGCAACAATATCCAGCCGGTGGGACGGATCGTCTAAATTTGCAAAAGGTAATAAATGGGGTGTATTTCCATCTATGGCTTTAGCGTGGAGGATATCAGAAGAGGAATTTGCAAAATTTGATGCCCTTAGTAACCTAAAGCTGAGAGCCAGTTTCGGATATACCGGAAATAATACTCCTGTGGGTGCATACGATACTCAGTCTCTGGCAAGTACAAAATATTGGTATGACTTTGGCGGAACACTTGCTAACGGGTATGGGCCTAACGGGTTGGTATATCAGAATTTGTCGTGGGAAAAATCGAGAGAATTTAATGTCGGTTTAGACTTCGGGTTCTTTGGCGGCAGGATTTCAGGAACAGTTGATTACTATAATAAATTATCAACTGATTTATTGTTAGAACGCCCTATGCCACTCGAAACAGGTTCGTCTACCGGGGTAATGTGGGACAATGTAGGAAAAGTACGAAACAGCGGTATCGAAATCGGATTGACTACAAAAAATATCGTAACTAAAGACTGGCAATGGAGTACAGTTTTCTCTTTTTCAGCGAATAAAAACCGAATAGTTGATATTGATGGATCGAAGCAAGACAATGTGGCAGCCAAATGGTTTATAAACAATCCGATCAATGTCGTTTACGGTCATAAAATTACAGGGGTCTGGACTGCTGCTGAAGCTGCCGAAGCTGCCAAATACGGACAGTATGAGGGACAGGCAAAAGCCCTTGATGTAGATAAGAATTATGTTATAGATCAAAAAGACGCTGTTATATTAGGTCATGCTGCTCCCGACTGGACAGGAAGTTTTACCTCTAATCTGGTATGGCGTGATTTTGATTTTTCTTTTTCGATTTATGCAAAACAAGGATCTACTGTATCCAGTCCGTTTATGATCGAATTTACGGATTATAAAGACCGTGGACGTTCTAAAATAAAGATGGATTATTATATCCCCGCAGGCACTCCTGTGCTGAATGCAGATGGAACTGTGGGAGTATCTTCGGGACATAATAACCAGAAGAACCCTTATCCGAATAACAGCGGAACTAATTATGGGGGAGGAACATATTGGGGAACATCCAATACAAGTGATACTTATGATTATGCAAACCACAGTGTAGATGCATCGTTCGTGAAAGTGAAGAATATAACGTTTGGTTATACTGTTCCTCGTAAGTTGTTATCAAAGGCGGGCATATCCAATCTCAGAGTATATATGAATGTTCTCAATCCTTTTGTATTTACCGATTATAAAGGATTTGATCCCGAATGGGCAGGAGCATCTATCTCAGATGGTAGCGGAGGTCCTAGTTCTGTGACCTACCAGTTCGGAGTAAACCTTAAATTCTAATCAATATCAGTTTACAAGATGAAAAAAATATATTATATATTGCTGTTATGCTTGCTGGGATCTGCAAGCTGTAGCGACTTTTTAGATCAGGATAATAAATCTTCCGTTCCTTCAGATGGTTTTTATTCCACCAAAAGTGGATTTCAAAGCCTGATGAATTCTGTATACTCTTCCTTGCGTCCGGTTTATGGTAAAGAACCCTGGGTGTTTAGCGCAGGTACAGATTTATATGCATCCGGACGTAATAAAGTGCCTGATGGATTAGGTACATACAAGGCATTGTTAAGTACCGACTCCGATGTAAGTACTTTCTATTCGAACTGTTACAAAGGGATCCAATTGGCTAATACTGCCATATATTATGCCGATCATACAGAGCAAACAGATTATTTGTCGCAGTATAAAGCTGAAGCCCGTTTTATTCGTGCATACTATTATTATCTGTTGGTGCAGCAATTTGGCGGTGTGCCTATTGTAACCGATATGATAAATTCACCTCAGTTTGAGTTCGAAAGAAAATCTGCTGAAGATGTGTATGCTTATGTTTTGTCGGAAATGGATGAGGCTTTGACATCGCTCCCTGCAACAACAAAAACATTCGGGCATGTAGATCAGAGAACGGTAAATCACTTTATCGCTAAAACTTATTTGTGCCGGGGATATGAGACCTTCGGTTCTAGTTCCGATTTTCAGAATGCAGCTAAATACGCTGATCTTGCCATAGGGGGACAGAGTTTATCGGTAACTTATAAGAATCTGTTCTGGCCGTCGAACCAAGAGAACGAAGAAATTATATGGTCAGTTCAATATGATAAAACTTCTATTGAAGATCCATCTTCCGATGGAAATATGCAGCAATCTTTTTTCGGAACATATCTGGGAGGATCAGAAGACGGACATAAATATACGACTTCTAACCTGACTCCCACATTACGTTTGCATCAGTTGTTTACAAAAGGAGACTCTCGTTATGAAGGTACATTTATGGTTCAGCTTTATAATAAATATTATGACTACTATAATTTGAAAGATTCGGAACTTGCTTCCGATAAGGTCTTATATTATTACCCTCCGGTGTGGGCTGTTGCCGATACTGCTGCGTGGCGTGCTGCAAATACAGCGACTCGAGCCAAAACAATCATTATCCCGATGCAAGAAAATACGCTGACAACTTCGGGCAAATCTACAACTTATGTTTCGGCTATGTCGGGTGATGTATACGGAGTGTCGGTTGTCCGCAAATTCGATGATCCCGATTCTAAATTCAGTACCAAGAGCAGTACTCGAGATATTGTGTTGGCGAGAGTCGGAGAAAGTTATCTGGTTGCCGCTGAGGCCTATTTTAAAGCCGGAGATTTGACGAATGCTGTAGCACGAATCAATTCTGTAAGGGCGAGAGCCGCCGAGTCGGGATATGATCTGTCTATTTCGAAAGAAGATTTATCGATTGATTTTATTCTGGATGAAAGAGCCCGTGAGCTTGCCGGTGAATATCATCGCTGGATGGATTTGAAACGTACAGGGAAACTGATAGAGTATTGTGTGAAATACAATCCAGATATAGCTAATGCCGACTATTTCAAGGGAACGGACGGACAGAATAAAATATTGCGCCCAATACCGTTGTCTGCAATAAATCTGAATAAAGCGACAGTAACACAAAATCCGGGATATTGAGATCTGGACTTTTATAATCAAAATAAATGAAAACACAGGGGGAGATGGTAATTTCCTCCTGTGTTTTTTTAGTAACAGAAAGTATTTAATGATGTGTTTTTTGTCTATAACAGACTGTGGCTGCTATACTTGAAAAGTCAACAAATAGGTTTAAGACCTTATTTATGCGGGGTGAGTAACAATTTTACACCCCCGAATAGTCAAATTCACCCCTTGACGCAAAACAGACTTGTTTTAATATTGCATATCAAAATCTAATTAAAGAGGTCTGTGACCTTAATTTAACTTTAAACACATCTTTTTTTACCATGCAAAAAACAAGTATGAAAATTTTCTCTATGATGTGTATTATATTCAGCCTGGTTTGTTGGGGGAATGTATATGCACAGCAGAAAAAGGAGATAAAAGGAACTGTTGTCGATGGCGGCGGTGAAGGGTTGATAGGCGTTTCTGTCTCTGTGACCGGAGCTTCTGTCGGAACAGTTACAGATTTGGACGGGAACTTTACTCTTTCGGTTCCGGCAAATGCAAAAACATTAGAAGCCAAATATATCGGGATGAAAACACAAACAGTGCCCATAACCGGCTCAAAAATCACCATCACAATGGAAGATAATTCTTCGGAACTGGATGAGGTAGTAGTGATCGGTTATGGAGCAGTGCCTAAAAAAGACCTGACCGGATCTGTTTCTTCTGTTTCTGCAAAAGATTTGAAAAATGTCCCTGTTGCTTCGGCTGCAGAAGCTATCACCGGTCGTATGGCAGGGGTGAACGTTTCTATGGCTGAGGGTTCTCCCGATGCCGATATTCGCATTCGGGTACGTGGTGGTACATCCATTTCTCAGGATAATTCGCCTTTGTATGTTGTTGATGGAATACAGGTAAACTCTATCTCGGATATTCCCCCTTCGGATATAGCGTCAATCGACATTTTGAAAGATGCTGCAAGTACTGCTATTTATGGAGCTCAGGGGTCTAACGGTGTTGTATTGATTACAACAAAAAGCGGACGTGAAGGGAAAATCTCCGTTTCGTTCAATGCATCATACGGAGCGAAACGTACCGATGATTTTATAAAGGTCTTGAGTCCTTACGAGTATGTCTATTATCAGTATGAATTGGATCAGTCAGAAACATTTCAGAATTATTACGGACGTTTTCAGGATTTGAATATCTATAAATCGGATAAAGGAATTGATTGGCAGGATAAGCTTTTCGGAAATACAGGAACTCAGCAATCTTACAATGCCAGTATTTCCGGAGGGAGTAAGTCTACTGTGTACAGTTTGAGTTTTGCCCGGAACGACGAAGATTATATTATGATCAATTCCGGGTATAAAAGAAATAACATAAACTTAAAGGTAAATACAAAAGTAAGTAATACTGTAAGCTTCGATTTTAATGTACGTCTGGCTGACGAAACTATAAACGGACCGAGTATATCTTCGGGGTCGGGTTCCAATACGAAGTTGCGTAATGCTGTAAAATACGCTCCGACCAGAGGTTTGTCTGCATTCAATTCATCTGTGGATGATGATGACGACCAATCGGGAGCCGAAGCCAGCAGTTTACTGTTGAATCCGATTGAGTCAATTGAAAATGAGTATAAAAAACAAAATAAGTTCACAAATGCTTATACGGCTACACTCGGATGGAATATTCTCAAAGAATTGAAACTGACCAGTATGTTTAATTATACATACCTCAAAAATAAAACAGATAATGTATGGCTGCAAGGTACAGGTGTATCCAAAAATTACGGTAACCAGCCTATTGCACAGATAACTGATCAGTACGGAAAATCATACCGGTTCAGTAATACGTTAGCTTATAACTGGAAGATAAATAAAGAACATAAAATTGATTTTCTTGTAGGTCAGGAGATTTATGAAAGTGTTACAGATCAAAAAATAACTGAAGCTCGCTTCTTTCCTGTCGATTTTTCGGCAAAAGAGGTCTTGGCTCAAATGAACAATGGTAAAGCGGAGCCTATAAGAACATCGATAGGTGAACCGTCTCGTCAGATATCATTCTTTGGGCGTATAAATTATAACTGGAAAGACCGTTATCTATTGACCCTTACAGCACGGGAAGACGGGACAAGTAACTTTGGTCCGGGCAATTTTTGGGGATTTTTTCCCGGTGCAGCTTTGGCATGGAGAACATCAGAAGAAGGATTCATGGAAGGTACTAAAGGTTGGTTAAGTAACCTGAAAGCCAGATTGAGTTACGGTTCTGTAGGGAATGCAAGAGTAGGTTCGTACTGGAGACAAGATTACACATCGTCATCATCGAGTGTGTTTTATTTAAACGAATCGGCTACAAGTATTCTTACGCCATCTAGTACATTGAAAAATAATAAATTGACATGGGAAACAACCGAATCTACAAACTTTGGTATTGACTTCGGCTTTTTCAATAACCGGCTTTCGGGTACAATCGATCTGTATAATAATGTAACAAAAGATTTGATTGTAAGTACACCTATTCCTTCGACTTCCGGTTTTGATAATCAGTACCAAAATGTTGGACAAACTTCTAACCGGGGACTGGAGCTATCTCTTACGGGTTATATAATCGATAATAAAGACTTTACATTGAGCGGAACATTCAATATTGCGTTCAATAAAAATAAGGTTGATAAATACGGAAGAGGTGATGCCAAGTCGAAATTATACGGTTCGGGATGGAATGGGTCTGCAGAGCCTACTTATGATTATCTGATACAGGAAGGTAAATCTTTGGGTCAGATGTATGGATATGTAACGGATGGAATGTATTCGTTTGACGATTTTACATGGGATAATTCGAAGAATGGCTGGGTACTCAATGATGGTGTTGCTGATGACAGCAAGCTGATTGGTGCAGGAAATTACTTTGGTCCGGGAGCTCTTAAACTAAAGAAGATATCGGATGATGGAAGCACGGAGATAACCGAGAATGACAGAAAGGTAATCGGAAACGCTTTACCTATTCATACTGGAGGTTTTGGATTTAACGCTACATATAAAGGGTTTGATGCTGCTATTTTCTTTAACTGGTCATACGGTAATGATATTTACAATGCGAATAAATTAGATAATACGGCTTACCTGCAAACCCGGAAATATCAGAATTTATCAGCCGAAATGAGTTTGGATAAACGTTTTACAACTATTGATCCTTCTACAGGTAATAATATCTATTCGGGGAAAAATGCAAATCCGCAGCTTTTACAAGAACTGAACAAGGGCAAAGCGATGTGGCACCCGATAATGACAACTACGGTTTTCCACTCATGGGCTGTAGAGGATGGTTCTTTCCTGCGTTTGAATAACCTGACAGTCGGTTATACTCTACCCAAAAGTTTAACAAAAAAATGGCTGATAGAATCCTTACGTATTTATGCGACAGGATACAATCTGTATTGCTGGACGAACTATTCGGGCCCTGATCCGGAGGTTAGTACCCGTGGCGGATCTTCAAGCCCTTTCACTCCGGGTGTTGATTATTCCGCCTATCCGAAAGCGAAAACGTTTGTCGGTGGTATAAATGTAACATTCTAAAAGAATATATCTATGAAAAAAATAATATATATAACCATTGCTGCATGTTCGTTTGTATTCTCTTCATGCAATGATTTTCTGGAAACAGAAAGTCCGTCGAAAATGACTGACGAGACTGTTTACTCATCTACCTATTATGCCGAGTCGGCGGTATTAGGTATATACGACCGTATTGCCGATGCTCAGATGTATGCTCAGCGCATTTCTCTTAACTGGTCTACAAATAATGACATAGAATTTGTAGGGGCTGATGAAACATCTTATAATCAAAATTCAAATAGAGGAGTATCTAATTATTATGCTACTGCCGGGAATTCTGTTTTATTATGGACGAGAATATACCAGATGATAGAAAGAGCCAATCTTGTGATAGTAGGTTTGCAAAACAGTCCGCTGATGTCAGGAACAACTAGTGAGCAGGCTGCCTTCAAATCTTTGTTAGCCGAAGCAAAAGCAATGCGAGCTATGGGTTATTTCGAACTTGTAAAACATTGGGGTGATATTCCCTTCAAAACAGAACCCACAAAAAACGATTTATCGAATGTTTATCTCCCGAAAACAGACAGGGATTCTATTTATGATTTTATTATAGAAGATTTGACCGAGGCTCAGAAGGACTTGCCTTGGGTTGGAAATTCGGCCGGATCGGTTTCGTATTCAAATTCCGAGCGTATAACCAAAGGATTTGTGAAGGGATTGATTGCCCGTGTCGCTTTAGCTAGAGGTGGATACTCTCTTCGCGATAAGGCCGGATATCCGATGGAAAGAGGTGCAAACTGGGAAAAATATTATGAAATAGCAAGAGAACAATGTAAAGAAGTAATGGATCAGGGTATTTATACTCTGAAATCTAATTACGAAACAATATGGACAGACGTTTGTGCTTTAAATCCAGATGGTGTTAATGGCGAAAACCTGTATGAAGTAGCTTTAGGTTTAGGTCAGAGCGGAGAGATTGGTTATAGTATAGGTGTGAGATTTTATACAAATACAAAGTACGGATACGGCAATAATTCAAACGTAGTTAATACAAGCGCATACTATTATTATTCGTTTGACCAGAAAGATACCCGTCGTGATGCCACTATTGCGACTGCATCATACGGTAATTCTTCGGGAGACCTGAAAGAAGTATTTCAGTCTAATCCTCTGTCATACAACTTTGCAAAATGGGATCAACGCTGGATGAGTAAAAATGCAACATGGCTTTCTTATAATAAAGGTGCGAATAATAAGTGGGGATATGGTGTAAACTGGATTGTGATGAGGTATGCAGACATACTTCTTATGTATGCCGAAGCCGAAAATGAACTGAACGGGCCAACTGCTTCTGCTAAAGATGCTTTGAAACAGGTAAGGGCTAGGGCTTTTAACGGTGTTGCCAATTCTACTGCGGAGGTTACAGACTATGTAGATAACCTGACGTCTCAGCAACAATTTTTCAATGCGATTGTAAATGAAAGAGCTTGGGAATTTGGAGGGGAAGCTATTCGTAAATTCGACCTCATCAGATGGAATTTGTTGTCCAAAAAAATACAGGATCAAAGAGATGCTTTTGCAGAAATGATTAATGGCGGAACAGTTAAGATATTTGATAAAAGCTATGACAATCTGCCTCAGGCTATTTATTATCGATATAAAGACGATAAAGAGAATATTGATAAAGCAAATATAAACTACTATAAAGCGAATGCGGAGCTTGATGCCTTGAGTGACGATGAAGTTAAAAAGGCTGGTTATACTAAAGTGAAATGGATGTTCGGTTTCTCGGATGAGAATAAGACAAATTATCTGACAAGAATAAAACTGTTCAGCTCTGGATTGCAAAAAGCGTATAATGGAACTTGCGATGACAGATACCTCTTTCCTATACATACAAGTGTAATCGGAGATTACGGAGGTGTCGTTACTAACTCTTACGGTTATTAATACAGTGGGTTTCATTATCATAATCATTAATAGGTCTAGACCTTAAAATATAAGAATCAAATGATAAATAAATTTCTATATAAAATAGTGGGACTTCTTCTCTTTTGTGGTTCGGTTCTGTCATTTACATCATGTGATGATGTGAATGACTGGGCAACCGACGATAATGAGAATGGAATATTCAGTCCCGTAATATTCGAAACTTCAGATGTTGCTGCAACATCAGTGTCTCTTAAATTTTCGAGTGTACCAAATGCTGGAAAATATATTTTTGAATTTAGTAAAGACAGTTTACAATTTACGTCTATTGATCGAACTGTGGAAATTGATGCTGAAGATCTTGTAAAAGACTCGACTGATACGAAGATCAGGTATATTTTTACAGTTAAGAAACTGGACGCGGAGATTAGATATTCTGTCCGTCTGAAAGTAACGGGTAACAACGGACTACCCGATTCGAAATGGGTTTCGCTGACATTCAAAACTAAAGGAGAGCAAATACTGAATGCTGTTAAAGATATTTCGGAAGACTCTGCTTTGTTGACATGGGATCCCGAAAATGATGTTACACATATTACTTTAACCGAGAGTAACGGCACTGCTCAGAAAATAGACTTGACAACTGAAGAAATATCTCTCGGACAAAAATCTCTTTCGGGGTTGAAAGAAAATACTTCTTATTCGGTTCAGATCTTTAATAACGAAATCAAACGGGGTACGGTTTCCTTTACTACTCAGCCCAAGGTATCGGGAGACGGTGTAAAATATTTCCTTACAGGAGATGAAGATCTGGCTACTTATCTGGATAATATAACCGATGATGCAGTTATTCTGGTATTTCCCGGAGGATCGTCTTATACAATTAATTCAGCAGATGGAAACTGGTCAATTCCTGCTCATATAAAATCATTGACTTTATGGGGATTACCCAGTGGAGACGATAAAGTTCAGTTGAATTTAAAATCAATTAAACTAGACGACTCATCTGTATCGTTCAAGCTATGGGCATACAATCTCAAGATAACGGGTACAGATAATAGTGCAGATTATATATTGAATGATAATCCATCCGGAGCAAGGAGTCTACCCGAATTTAAAATAGATAATTGTACAGTAAATACTTTTAGGGGAATGATGCGTTTGAGAGGTGCTGTAAATATTTCCCGTTTTGAAATTACAAACTCTATTGTTTCTAATATCGGAAGTTATGGTGTGCTTACTGTAGATGCTGCGACTGTATCTGTTGGCAATGTTGTAATCTCCAATAGTACAATTTATAATCTGCTTAGTGCGAATGTTTTGACCTTCAAGTCACAGGCTTCGTCATTAAATATAACAAATTGTACGCTATATGATGCTCCCTCAAAAGGTAAGTATATTGTGAGCTTTGATAAGGCAGCAAGTATTCCTTCGACCTTCAATATAACATCGTGTATATTCGGAGCGTCTGATGCTGCTAATGAGATCAGAGCGACTACACCTAAAATAACAACAACATTTGTAACGGATTCTTACAAAACCAGCGATTTGTCGATTAACACAGGATACCCTTTGACTGGAGTATCCGAATATTCGAAAACGTCGGCCGATTTGTTTGTAGATCCTGCAAATGGAGACTTTACAATAAAAGATACTAATATAGGTAATGGAAATAACCCGGGAGATCCCCGTTGGTGGAACTAACTAAACTTGAAGAGTAGAACCGTTTTGTGCGGTTCTGCTTTTCTTGAAAACGCTTTACTCATGAAAAAGAAAATAGCTCAATTTTTTGTATGTTTATTCTTTATCGCTGGGTCGGTAAATGCAGATAACCTTTATTCAGAATATTATAAAGGATTACCATTCCCGATGCCGGTAATACAACAGCCTGTATTCCCCGATAATAAGCTTTCGCTGCTGGATGTCGGAGGTATACCCGATGGAATGACTCTCAACACAGAGGTGTTTTCCCGGGCGATGGATCAATTGTCGAAACAAGGAGGGGGAACCTTAATTGTTCCGGAAGGAATATGGTACACCGGACCGATTGTATTTAAGTCTAATATCAATATGCATTTGGAAAAAGGGGCTTTAATTCTTTTTTCCGGAAACTTTGATTTATATCCATTGGTTAATACCAGTTTCGAAGGTCTTGAGACACGCAGGTGCCAGTCTCCTATTTCGGGAAATGGTCTCGAGAATATAGCCATTACAGGAGAAGGATCAATTAATGGTTCGGGTGAATTCTGGCGTCCATTGAAAAAAAGCAAAGTTACAAGTGCTCATTGGAAACAGGTTGTAAACTCGGGAGGTGTTGTAAGAAACGGAGATTATTGGTTCCCTTCTGAAAAGTCACTCAGAGGTTTTGAAAAAAGCGATATGAATGTGCCCAAAGGCGAGCTTTCGGATAAAGACTGGAATGATATAAAAGACTTTCTTCGTCCGGTGATGGTTAGCTTCATTTCTTGTAAGAATGTATTTCTTCAAGGTGTTTTATTTGAAAACTCCCCGAGTTGGAATATTCATCCGTTGATGTGCGAGAATGTAATTATAGATCGGGTTTTGGTTCGTAATCCGTCTTATGCACAAAATGGGGATGGGCTGGATTTAGAGTCTTGTAAAAATTCGATCATCGTAAACAGTGTCTTTGATGTCGGTGACGATGCAATCTGTATCAAGTCGGGAAAAGACGAAGACGGCCGATTGAGAGCAATGGCTACAGAGAATGTGATTATTGACAACTGTAAGGTTTTTCAAGGTCATGGCGGATTTGTTGTCGGAAGTGAAATGTCCGGAGGTGTGAAAAATATCTCTGTCAAAAACTGTCAGTTTCTCGGAACAGATGTCGGTTTGAGGTTTAAAAGCCGCAGAGGAAGAGGGGGTGTTGTGGAAAATATACATATAAGTGATATTTTTATGTTTAATATCGCTACGGAATCATTCTTATTTGATCTTTACTATGGCGGTAAATCGGCTTCCGAATCATTGGAGGATGGAGACGAAACACCCGAATCGGATGTTGTTGTTCCTGTTGATGAAACAACTCCCGTATTCAGAAAGATATATGTGAAAAACCTGACATCACGTAATGCACGCCGAGCTATGTTTTTTAATGGTCTGCCTGAGATGAATATTAATGACATACATATTGAAAATGTTACCATATCGGCTCAATATGGAGCTGAATTGGTAGAATCTCAGGATATTACATTCAAGAATGTGAAGATCGTTCCTCAGGAAGGTGCAGCTTTGATTCTCAAAAATGTACAGAATATGAAAGCGGATAATTTTTCGTATCCCGAAAATCTGAAAGATCCGGTAAAGATAAGCGGAGATAAGACAAAAGGCATCCAATTACCCGGTATTTCTAAATAAATAACAGAAAGTATCTGATGTACTATCTTTGGTTTACAACATATTTTGGATGTTATATTTACTAACACACTAAATAGGTCTGAGACCTTAAGAAGACCTTAAATTAAACAATAATATGAAATTACGATTTTTATCAATAGTTTTATTTGTTTTCGGGTTTACGCTTTGCTTACAGGCCGGAGATAAATATTATGTAAAAATGGCTGATTCGGAAATGAAGCGTAATCCGGAATCGTGGATGCTGGATTTTTCTTCTGCTCCAAAGTGGAATTATTGTCATGGACTGATGTTGCAGGCAATACTTCAGACATGGGAGAAAACTCACGATCAACGTTACTTCGACTATGCTTATAGCTATGCAGATCTTATGATCTCGGAGGACGGGCAGATCAAAACCTACAAACTAGCCGAATATAATATCGATAGGGTAAATACCGGAAAAATATTATTCCCGATTTATAAACAAACCGGAGAAGAACGATTTAAAAAGGCGTTAGATCTTTTATGTAGTCAGATGGATACCCATCCCCGTACTGCAGACGGTAGTTTCTGGCATAAAAAAATATATCCGCATCAGGTGTGGCTGGATGGGCTGTATATGGCATGTCCGTTTTTAGCCCAATACGGAGAAACTTTTGATAAGCCGGCATTATATGATGAGGCGGCTCTGCAAATTATAGATGCTCATAAATATTTGATTGATGCCAAAACAGGCTTGTATTATCATGGTTGGGATGAAAGCCGTCAACAGCGTTGGGCTAATCCCGAAACAGGGCTTTCTCCTAATTTTTGGTCTCGCAGCATCGGTTGGTACATGATGTCGATGGTGGATGTTTTGGACTTTCTTCCGGAAAATCATCCTGAAAGACCTGAAATTATAAAAATATTGCAGGATATTAGTGCTGCTGTAGAAAAGTATCGTGATTCTAAAACGGGCATGTGGTATCAGGTGACTGATCAGGGTGCACGTAAAGGCAATTATGTAGAATCGAGCGGATCAGCCATGTTTATTTATACATGGGTCAAAGGTGCACAAAAAGGATACCTTGATAAGAAATACCTGAATAAAGGGAAAAAGGCTTACGATCAGTTTGTGAAACGATTTATAAAGACTGAATCCTATGGAACGATATCTGTCACAGACGGATGCAGTGTAGCAGGTCTTGGCGGTGAGAAAGTGTATCGTGACGGAAGTTTCGAATACTATATTTCTGAACCTGTACGAGATAACGACCCTAAAGCCGTAGGACCTTTCATTATGCTTAGTCTTTTATTGGATAAGTAAGATTCAGACCGTTGTAAGCATAAAATACAGCAGATCTTTAATAGTTGTAAAAAAAAATAAAGTCATGAAAAAAGGATGTTTTTTTATTCTTTGTTGCGTATTGTTGTCTACCCTTTCATTGTGTGCCCAGACACCTGCATTTCCGGGGGCTGAGGGGGCAGGAATGTTCACCACAGGCGGACGAGGTGGGACTGTTTACTATGTGACGTCTCTCGAAGATACGCTTGTTGGTAATAAAAAGCTGAATGAGGGAACATTCCGCTGGTGTCTGAAAAGACCGGGAGCGAAAACAATCCTTTTTAAAGTGGCCGGTATCATACATCTCAAGTCGAGATTGACCATAACAGAGAATACAACGATAGCCGGGCAGACAGCCCCCGGCGACGGAATTTGTATTGCCGACAATAATGTGAAGATATCTGGAGATAATGTGATTATTCGTTTTATGCGATTTCGAATGGGAGACTTAACAGGATTGGAAGATGACGCATTGTCCGGTTATCGGAATAAGAACGTGATTATCGATCATTGTTCTATGAGTTGGAGTACTGATGAATGTGCCTCTTTCTATGATAATGAGAATTTTACTCTGCAATGGAGTATCCTTTCTGAGAGTTTAAGAGCATCGGTACATCGTAAAGGCAATCATGGATATGGAGGTATCTGGGGTGGACAGGGGGCTACATTCCATCACAACCTGCTGGCACACCATGATAGTCGTAACCCTCGCATGTGTGGTTCGAGGTATTCAAATCGTCCGGATCTGGAGTTAGTTGATTTCCGCAATAATGTGATTTATAATTGGGGAAGCAATAGCGGTTATGCCGGAGAAGGTGGACGCTATAATTTTATTAATAACTATTATAAGCCGACAGCCGGATCGGTACATAAAAACCGTATATTTTCACCCAATGCCGATGATGGCTCAAACAAACAACCTCAGGGTGTTTGGGGGGAGTTTTATCTGCATGGAAATGTAATAGCAGGAGATCAGGCAGCGACAAAAGACAATACGCTCGGTTTTCAGCCGAACCCTGCATCAAAGGATAAATCGGAATTATTATCAAAGAAAGAATTTTCGGTTTCTCCTGTGAAAACAGATAAGGCAATCGATGCCTATATCAAAGTTCTGCAAAAAGCCGGAGCTAGTTACGTGAGAGACAATACCGATGCTCGTATTGTAAATGAAACAAGAAACGGGCTTACTCCCGTTAGGGCATCCCACGATAGCAACACCCGTCCGGGGATGATCGATTCTCAATCGGATGTCGGAGGATGGGATGTATATAAGTATGCAAAATCAGAAGTTGTAACTGATTCCGATAATGACGGGATTCCGGATGGGTGGTTAGAAAAGAAATATCCGGGAAAAACAGCAAATGATCTTAATCCGGACGGATATACTTATTTGGAAGTGTACCTGAACAGTTTGGTTGAACATATTATAAAGTAAGGTCGAGCCTTATCAATATATCCTTAAATACCTTTAGTTACTTATTTATCATGAAAAAAACTATTTATTTATTCTTTCTCCTATGTTTTTCTTTGACATTGTTTGCTTCGGAAGATAGCAGAACTATTGTCGTAGATCGTAACGGAACCGGACATTTCCGTAATATACAACAAGCTATAGATTCGGTCAGAGCTTTTGATCCGAAAGGAGAAATAACCATTTTTGTCAAAAAAGGAGTATATAAAGAGAAGCTTATTCTGCATTCGTATCTGACTAATGTAAAGTTGGTAGGAGAGGATAGAGATAAAACAATCATTAACTACGATGACCATGCCAATATAAATAAGATGGGCACTTTCAGAACATATTCCTTTTTATTAAGCGGAAATGATATAACTGTAGAAAATCTTACTATTGAAAATTCTGCGGCTCCAATGGGACAGGCAGTTGCTCTGTTTGTTGAAGGAGACCGTGTCATCTTCAGGAATTGCCGTTTTCTGGGAAATCAGGATACGATTTATGTAGGACGAGAGAATATGCGTCAATATTTTGAGAACTGCTACATCGAAGGTACGACTGATTTTATATTCGGACCCTCGACCTGCTGGTTCGAAAACTGTGTGATTTATTGTAAATCCAACTCATATATAACAGCTGCAAGTACTCCCGAGAATATAAAGTACGGGTATATATTCAATAATTGTAAAATAGAAGTTGCTTCCGAGGTTAAGAATATGTATTTGGGACGTCCATGGAGAGCTTATGCTATGACATTATTTATGAATTGTTATTTGCCGAAAGGCATTAAAGCCGAAGGATGGCATAACTGGAGTAATGCGGAAAACGAGAAGACCGCCCGCTACATGGAATACAATAATACAGGAGAGGGTGCGTCTACATCCGGGCGTGTCAACTGGGTGAAAATTCTGAATAGACAGCAAGCTGCCGAATATACGGTTGAGAATGTATTTAAGGGTTGCGACGGTTGGAATCCTGTAACAAAGAAATGATATCAAAGTGTGTGGATCAACACCCTTAAAATATAAGTAACAGCAAGTATTTAATAATATACTTTTAGTTTATAACAGGCTTTGGTTTTTTTACTTATCAAAGCTATAAATAGGTTTGAGACCTTAATAGTCTATGAGAAAGATATTTTTTAGTATAATATTCTGTTTGAGTATATTGGCAATTCAGGCAAAGATATATGATATAAAAAGCCTGGGAGCCGATACTTCAGGAAAAGTAGCTTGTACAGATCTGATCAAGCAAAGTATAAAGAATGCGTCGGCCGAAGGTGGCGGTACTATTTATTTTCCTGCGGGAACTTATCTTACAGCTGCAATTCATCTTGAAAGTAATATTACACTTGATATAGAATCGGGTGCTGTATTGAAGTTTTCGACAATATTCGAAGATTATCTTCCTTTTGTGAAAGTCCGCTGGGAAGGTGTCTTCATGAATAGCCTTTCTCCCCTTATTTATGCCGATAAGGCCGAGAATATCACTATTAAAGGTCGGGGAGTTATCGACGGACAAGGTCATACATGGTGGAAAGAATCTCGCCGGTTGATAGACGAAATAAGAAAAGACGGAAAAACTTCAGCTACCAATAAACTTCAGCAGATGTGGCTTGATGCGAATAAAGGCATTAAGGTAAGTCCATATTATGAGTCGACACTTGAGCGTAAATTTTTCCGTCCGCCGTTTATTCAGTTTCACGAATCGAAAAATATACTTATTGAAGGAATAACAATCATTAATTCTCCTTTTTGGACAATCAATCCTATCGGTTGTGATGATCTGTTAATACATGGTGTTACGATCAACAACCCGTCTTCGAACCCTAAAGGACATAATACCGATGGCATTAATCCCGAATCATGCAGGAATGTCCGCATTTCTGATTGTTTCCTCAGTGTCGGGGACGACTGTATCACCATTAAATCGGGAAGAGACGAAGACGGACGAAACTATGGACGTCCGTGTGAAAATATAACTATAACCAATTGTATCATGCTGGCAGGACATGGAGGCGTGGTTATCGGAAGTGAAATGTCGGGAGGAGTAAAGAAAGTCACTATCTCCAATTGTGTATTTAACGGAACAGATGCCGGAATACGTCTTAAATCATCAAGGGGAAGAGGTGGTATTGTAGAAGAAATACGTGTTGATAATATTGTCATGAATAATATTCAGCGGAACGCATTTATTTTCGATCTTTTTTATGACAAGGATTCTAAGGAAGAACCCGTATCGGAGCGTACTCCTGTATTCCGCAATATTCATATCAGTAATGTTACAGGTAGTGATGTGAAAAAAATAGGCTATATAACAGGAATCAATGAAATGCCCATATCGGAAATCTCATTTTCGAATATAAATATGGTTGCCGAAAATGGCTTTACCGCTAAAACCGCTAAGAATATTACATTCCATAATATCGACTTTTCAGTAAAAAAAGGGGCTGCTTTGGCTTTTGATGAATGTCAGGATATTATTATTGATAATGTTCACTCAAAAGCACCCTTGGCTAATCAGCCGATCATAGAATTAAATAAGGTGAGCAATGGTTTTATCAATAACTGTATTCAGCTAACTAAAGCCGATATTTTTTGTAAAGAAATAGACAGTGAGATCGTATGGGGAAATAACTTTCTGAATAATGTAAAAACGGTAAAAATTAAGTAATGAAAAGATATTTTTTGCAAATCGGTCTTGTTGCAATAGTTCTCTTAGTGCAGGTCGGAATATTAAATGCGCAGGTGCGTATTCTTACCATAGGAGATTCTACTATGGCGGACTATGATGTGGAAAAGCGAACAGGAGAAAATGAAATGCGAGGGTGGGGGCAGATGTTGTCTCTGTTCTTAACCAATGGCGCAAAATCGGAAAATGCAGCGAAAAACGGACGCAGTTCTAAGTCGTTTTATTACGAATTCTGGTTAGAATTGAGGAATACTTTGAAACCGGGAGATTATGTTTTTATCCAGTTCGGACATAATGATGAAAAGAATCAGGGCTTGGATACCGATCCTGCTGACACTAAGGAACGGGGAACGGCTGCATGGGGGCAGTATCAGGAATATCTTACACGGTATGTAAGCAAATCTCGTGAAAGGGGAGCTATACCTGTTCTGCTGACTCCTATTGTACGTTGTCTGCCCGAAGATAGTGATACGACCAGGCTTTCGGGTACCGGGCTGCATAATCTGAGGGAAATCGCCGGAAACGATTCGACAATGAACTACCCTATGGCTATGCGTGCTCTTGCCCGTAAACTGAATGTCCCTTTGGTGGATATGACCGCATTGACCGAAAAACTGGTATTGGAATACGGGCCTGTAAAAGCACGCCGGATTATTTATGCGAAGAATGACAATACCCACTTAAAAGCAAAAGGTGGAATTTTATTTGCCCGTTTGGCAGTACTAGATCTGTTGAGTAAGAATATTTTATCCGATTATTTGTCTATCCCGGTTGATAGTGTATTATTCAATACTGACCGATTATCCGAATTGGAAAAATCACAGAAGGAGCAAACGAGACATCTTAAAATTCAGGAATATAAGAGCAAAGGGGCAGAAGCGGCTTATCTAACTTATGTTCCGAGTCTGAAATCTCAGAATGGAATTCCTTCATATATTACGGTGATGGAGCAATTGGAAGGTCTGAAATATACAGCCGATAATAAGATAATCATTGACGGGGAAAGATGGCCTGACGGGGACATAGACCAGAATGCAAACCGATATATTCAATTCTCGATTAAGCAGGGTAAGGGTGAGCTTTGTGTTGATTCAATCGGAGTACAGTTGAAAAGTCTGAAAGGCGATGGAATGTATGTTACTGTATTGATAAGTACTGATTTTTCGTTTTCTAAAGCGGAAACTCTGGCTTCTATGGAAAAACTACCGAAAGATAAAATAGCTTATTTTGATCTTAAAACCTGTATTGAACTGAAAGATGACAGAATACTTTATCTGAGAATATACCCTTGGTATAGCAAAGCTGCTTCGGGTAAATATCTGGAAGTAAGCAAGATTTCAGTTAATGGCCTAATTTTAAGATAAGGAGCTTATGAAATCAATAAAGATATCTTTTTTTGTATTGTTGATAGCGGCGGTGCTTACAGCATCTAAAGAAAGACCTGTGCATATATTTATGGCGGGCGATTCTACTATGGCTTTAAAACCTTTAGCAAAGATGGTGTTGGATAGCATTTCTGGAGACAGTATTTCGGAACCTTTTCCCGAAAGGGGATGGGGACAGGTTTTGCCTGATTTCTTTAATGAAAATATTGTCATTGAGGATTATGCGCAGAATGGGCGCAGTTCCAGAACTTTTATAGAGCAAGGATGGTGGCAGAAAATACTGGATGGAGTGCAAGCCGGAGATTATGTGGTGATTCAGTTCGGACATAATGACGAAGCTGCGGACAGACCCGATAGGTATACTCCACCGGAACAATATGTGGCGAATTTAGCCCGCTTTGTAGACGAAGTCAGAGCTAAAGGCGGCAACCCTATTATTTGTACATCTGTAGTGAGAAGGCGTTTTGATAAGAATGGTAATTTTTTAAATTCGCATGGTGTTTATGTTGATCTGGCTCGGAAAGTGGCAAAGGATAAAGGTGTATATATGATAGATATGTATGAGAAAAGCAAAAAATATATTGTGACGATGGGAGAGGAAGAATCCACTTCGTTATTTCTCCATCTAAAAGATGGGGAGAATCGTAACTTTCCGGGAGGAAGAATTGATAATACCCACTTTCGGGATAAAGGAGCCAGAGTTATGGCATCCTTATTTGTTGAGGGATTGAATGAAAATAATATTAGAAGTTTAACCAAAAATTTAAAACAATGAATATTCTGAATTTAGGTGTTGCCGGATTGTTGTTCAGTTTATCGCTGACAGCAGTAAACGGGCAGAACAATATATCGCAGACATGGGTTGCGGATCAGGGGAATGGTACTTATCAAAATCCGATACTGTATGCCGATTATTCCGACCCGGATGTTTGCAGAGTCGGAGATGATTATTACATGACAGCTTCAAGCTTTAACTGTATCCCTGGATTACCGATTCTTCATTCTAAGGATTTAGTTAATTGGACTATCATCAGCTATGCAATTAAAGATGGTCAGCCTCCTGCTTCGGTATTTTCTAAGGTAATGCACGGCGGTGGCGTTTGGGCTCCTGCGATCCGTTATCATAAGGGTGAATTTTATATTTATTACGGCGATCCGGATTATGGTATCTATATGACTAAAACTAAAGATCCGGCAGGAGAATGGGAGCCTTTAGTATTGGTAAAAGAAGGCAAAGGGCTGATAGATTCATGTCCGTTGTTCGATGACACTGGAGATGTGTATCTCGCTCATGCTTATGCCGGAAGCCGTGCCGGAATCAAAAGCCTTTTGGCTGTAACAAAGCTGACACCCGATGGTAAGAAAGCTATTGGAGAATCGAAGATTATTTATGATGGGCATGATTTGGATCCAACTATAGAAGGTCCTAAATTTTATAAACGCAACGGGTATTATTATATATTTGCTCCGGCCGGAGGTGTTGCTACTGGCTGGCAATTGGCAATGAGATCGAAATCTCCTTTTGGTCCTTACGAGCGTAAAGTTGTTATGGCTCAGGGACAGACTCCTGTAAACGGGCCTCACCAAGGAGCATGGGTAGACACTACAACCGGAGAAGATTGGTTTATTCATTTTCAGGATGTTGGTGCATTAGGACGTATTACCCATCTGCAACCAATGAAGTGGGGGAACGACTGGCCTGTGATCGGGGTTGACAAAGATGGTGATGGATGCGGCGATCCGGTTTTAAGCTATAAGAAACCAAATGTAGGAAAAAGTTATCCTGTTGCAACACCTGCCGAAAGCGATGAGTTTTCGACAAATGAATTGGGTTTACAATGGCAATGGCATGCAAACCCTCAGTCGTGGTGGTATTTTACCGACCAGACAAGAGGTGTTTTGAGTTTGTATTCCGTACCGGTAGTCGATGGTTATAAAAGCCTTTGGGATGTACCTAACTTATTGATGCAAAAAACACCTGCTCCCGAATTTACTGCAACAATGAAACTTACACTTTGTCCTGATAACCGCTATTTCGGCGAACGTACAGGATTAGTGGTAATGGGATTGGATTATGGAGTGCTTGCTTTTGAAAATACCGAAAAAGGATTTGTTTTGTCTCAGTCGGAATGTATCAACGCCGAAAAAGGATCAGAGGAAAAGGTGAATGCTTCGGTAACACTAAAGGACTCTACTGTATATTTGAGAGTAAAAGTCTCGAAAGATACATCTTGTGTATTTTCTTATAGT
Organism: Indolivaga capnocytophagoides DSM 22835; assembly: GCF_000426485.1. Lineage (GTDB taxonomy): Bacteria > Bacteroidota > Bacteroidia > Bacteroidales > Dysgonomonadaceae > Dysgonomonas_A > Dysgonomonas_A capnocytophagoides. The sequence continues at coordinate 60,906 of NZ_AUFL01000017.1, read as the reverse complement.
GAGGACGGAAAGAAATTTACCATATTAGGAAATCCCTTTAAAGCGAAAGAAGGTAAATGGATAGGTGCTAAAGTAGGGACATTCTGTACTCGTCCGATTCAGAAAAATGATGGAGGACGTGTTGATATAGACTGGTTCAGATTAAGTAAGTGAGAAGTATTCAATAATGAATAAGTATCTGATGAGAATAGTTTTTGTTATTCTGATGGTTTTCAATTTTATCTTGGTTTCATCGCAAGGAGGAAAGGTGGTAGTGCCTCGTGATACGAGCTTTGCTTTGTATAGCACTTATGTGAAGGAATCAAAGAGAAGACCTTATATAAAAATGGTAAAACCCAATCTTCCGCAGGGGATGCTTGCTTTTGAAAATATCGGGTATTCACATCCATACGAAGGCAGATCGCTCTTGCTGAATGTATACCGTCCCGATAATAAGAATAAATATCCTGCATTGATACTTGTTCACGGAGGAGGATGGAGTTCAGGCAACTTATCTATGGAGGTTCCTATGGCACAGGCTGTTGCTCAGAAAGGGTATGTAACCATTCCTGTTGAATACCGACTATCTCCCGAAGCAGAATATCCGGCAGCTGTTTTCGATCTGAAAACAGCTGTCCGCTGGGTGAAAGCTAATGCTGAGAAGTATGGTATTGACACTACTCATATAGCTATTTCAGGCACATCGGCAGGAGGTCAGCTTGCAGCATTGATCGGTATCACCAACGGGCAAAGCCAATATGAGGATCGATTGGAGTATAGCGAATATTCGAGTACAGTTCAGGCTGTTATTAATATTGACGGTATCACCGATTTTACCGATAAAACGGCATTGGAGAATGTCCGGGAATCTTTGGATAAGGGTAAGATTCCGGCTTCTGTCAAATGGTTCGGTGGCAGTTATGATGAAAAAAAGGACGATTGGATTGCCGCTTCTTCTGTTTTTCATATAACCGGGCAGTCGGCTCCGATTTGTTTTATAAACAGTTCTATCGACCGTTTTCATGACGGGCGGGATCAGACCATCGCGAAATTAAATGGATATAATATATATTCGGAAGTACATACTTTACCCGATACTCTCCATCCTTTTTGGTTGTTCGATCCTTGGTTTGAAACTACTACCGGATATATGACCGCTTTTTTGGATAAGATATTTAAATCCAATTAAGCAAATGAAAGTATTTAAGGTCTCAGACCTTAGTTGTTCTGTAATTTGATGTGGTTCAGTACAGCTTTGATTTCCATATAGGTACATTCTTTGGGCAGAAGTTCTTTAAAGAAAGACAAGGAGTTCTGCTCAGGATGTTTCTCTAAGATGGAAATCATATAACCTAGTTTCGCCTGAGGAACGAGCAGGTCAACAGATATATCTTTAGTCAGGATAAATTCAGCTAAATGATTTTCTATAGTAGTCGTAGATAGACTTCTTTCCGATGCTATTTCTTTAATGCTTTTTCCTTCTTTGAATAATGAGAGTGTTATTCTTTGGCTGTCTCCTTTCTTCGGTTTTGATTTTGTTTCTTCCTTTTCGGCAGACACGGGTGTTGGAGACAATCGCTTTAATATAAGATCATTTGTTAGATTAATATCTCCGTATCCGATGTGTTCCAGTTTTTCAAGCAGTTTGATAAGTGTGCTGTGTATTTCAGATACTTTTTTGACATAAGCTTTTACCTTAGACTTTTTCTGATAAGCCCGAAGATGTTCTTCTATTGGGAGTATAACCTTTATTTGCAGGTCGCGGTGGAAATACAAAATAGCCTTTTGTACCCGTTCTTCAAGTCTGTTTATGTCAGGTGACTGTACCGATAAAATCTGTTGTAATTCTTTTCTGAAATTCGCGGCGATCTTACTTTCATTGGATACCTCTTCGTAAATAGAAGATATGAGGGTAAGTATTTCTTCTTTCTCGGGAATTTTTTTATCTGAAGCAATTTCTCTGAATGTCTGTATGCAACGGATATACGGAGACCATTCGAAATTGCGGAGAAGTTGTTCTGCACAGAAACGGGGCTTTTCTTCTTCCAGAATATTGTGTAGTGTAGAAACCGGCTGTTCTCGTTTCGAAAACTCTATGGCATATGGGTCGGTACTTATACTTTGAGATGTAAGTTGTGAATACAAAATAATGCCATCGAGAGTGGTACAACGGCTCAGAGCGACATATACCTGTCCTGCGGCAAAGGCTTGTCCGGCATCGATAACAACTCTGTCGAAAGTTAATCCCTGGCTTTTGTGAATGGTTATAGCCCATGCCAGACGGATAGGGTACTGAGTGAATGAACCGAGTTCCTCTTCTTCTATCTCACCTGAATCTTCGTTTAGTTTGTATCTTACATTCTTCCATGACTCTTTTTCTACTTCCAGTAACTCGCCGTTCTCGAAACGGACTGTTATAGACTCTTCTTTCAGATTATCTATAATACCAATTTTTCCATTGTAATATCGGCGCGATTCACCCGAATCATTTTTGATGAACATGATTTGCGCTCCCGCCTTCAGGCTTAACTCGTTTTCGGTAGGCAAGGCATTCTCTGAAAAATCTCCTCTGATCTGCCCTCTGAAAGAATATTCCTTTCCCCCAAGCCTGCCTAATTCGGCTCTGTTTATTTGTTCCGCTTTATAATTGTGCGTACAGAGTGTTATATAGCTGTTTTCGGTAGACGGTGTAAATTGAGGATTATAATGGCTGTTCAGAAGTTTCAGGTCTTCCGATGTTGTACGATTATTGCGTATGCGGTTGAGTATTTCTACAAATAACGGATCGTTTTGTCTGTATACTGTTTTGAGTTCGAGGTATAATAACGGATAGTTTGCTAGTACCTGAGCATGAAAGAAAAATGGAGACTGATAAAAGCTGCGGAGCGTCTCCCATTCCGAATTCTGTACAACCGGAGGTAACTGAAACATATCTCCAATAAGCAAAAGCTGTACGCCTCCAAACGGAGCCACATTATTCCTGTACCGGCGAAGCATATAATCAATGGCATCCAGCATATCTGCTCTCAGCATACTTACTTCGTCAATGATCAGTAACTCCAGTTCTCTCAGCATTTCTATCTTGGAGCGACGAAGTTTGAAGTGATAATCGAGTTTCTTTTTGCCTTCAAAGTCCGGCGTAAACGGCTCGAACGGAAGTTGCAGTAAAGAGTGCAGGGTTACACCGCCTGCATTGATCGCAGCTACTCCTGTGGGAGCTGCTACAATGATGTTTTTGTGGCATGTGGCCCTGATATGATGTAGAAATGTTGTTTTTCCGGTACCTGCCTTTCCTGTAAGATATATAGACTGGGATGTATGGCAAACGATATCCGAAGCCAACTTGAATATGTCGTTTACCTCAATACTCATTATTTTATTGCTTATTTTGTATGTTTTTTCAGGTTTATAGTTTAGATAAGAACTTTTGACGGTCTACAATAAAACGAATATGAGTACCTTCGCCAATTGTTCCCTGGCTGTCTGCTGCTTTAACTGTAAATGTTAACTTGCGTTTATCTATTTCGGTCAAAACTGCAGTTGCTTCGATTGTTTCACCCAACCCCGACGGTTTGATGTGAGATACATTGATCAATGAGCCGACTGTAGCGGATTCTTCGGGAAGAAATGCTGAAACAGCTTTCATTGCAGCGTTTTCCATTAAAGCGACCATTGCCGGAGTCGCGAATACGTTCATGTCGCCAGAGCCTAAAGCTAACGCTGTATTGCTGTTATCAACTGTAGTTTTACTTTTAAATTCCAAACCTTCTTTAAGCATAACTTTATTTTAAGATAGTTGTTATTCAACTTTTAACTGATATACAAATAAGTCCGATACTTATATCTCTCAAAAATACTAAATATTCGATGAACCGAGGTCTTGTTTCTGAATAATTGCTGTTCGTAACAATGAATATAAACTGGTAGTGTTTCGGTAATTTACTGTTTTGCTATAGTTTATAATCTTATCTATATTCATTTTATTTATAAATCATTGAAGGGTGTGTAATGGGTTAGTATACAAGGTTTTGATGTTTTTGTGATTTTTTTTTTACTATAAATCTGATTTGTATTGTAAACTAAAGGTCTGAGTGCTTGTTCTCTATCATGATATAGAACGTATAATTCAAATTAGAAGATTGTGTTTTGTTATTATGATTGACTATAACTATTTACTTATGATCGAAAGAGACCAAAGGCTATTATTGAGTTAAAAGAATAAATAAAAATATAAAAAAATAGATTTTAAAGTTGGGAGTGTTTTGATCAACCTTGATAAAATTATACTGATGAGAATGATGCCTTTTGATTATTGGTCAGTCTTTTACAGGAAGAACTTAAGCCCTAAAATTAACCTGTATGAACAAAGATCATTTAAAAGCGAATGAAGTCCCTAATCCGGCAGATGGGGAAGTGGTATCTCAATTAACCGAGGTCGATGACTCGTTTTCTGTATTTCATGAAGATATAGGAAACCATATCACGATAGGAAATGTTGATGAAAATGTGATAATTTTTTTGCTAAGAGGAAGGATCGAGATAAAGAAATCTGATGGTTCTTCTATGTTGCTCATGGGTAACCGTATGTATTGTATGTCCTGTAATCATACCCCATATCATGGAGATGTTTTGCATACAGCTGTTTATATTATTCTCAAAACAGATTCGTTACTTCCTTACATCGATAAGCAGACAATACAGAAAGTGAAAAAATATAAAAGTGAGTCTGGAGATGAGATCGGGGCTTTGGATATTGAGAAAATGTTGAGGTTTTTCTTAGCGAGTATTGTTTTCCTCAAAAATAATGATCTAAAATCGAATGTATTATTTGCTTTAAAACGTCAGGAACTGTTATTCATCAGCCGAAAGCTTTATCCTCAGGAAGAACTTATTCGTTTTATTAAGCCGGCTATAGTCGATGTCAGTGAATTCAGATTGGAGGTTATGTCGAAATATACTAATTCGATAACAGTGAAAGAACTGGCTTCAGAATGTTTCATGATACCCAAAACGTTTACCAAATACTTTAAAGACGAATTTGGAGAAACCCCTCATAAGTGGATTATGGATCGTAAAATCAATAATCTGAATAACTTTTTCTTTTATAAAGGAGCTACTATCGATGATATTTTGAAAGAGTTCGGGTTTGTTTCTCTATCCGAATTGAATAAGTTTTGTGTGAGATATCAGTTGATAAATATTTTATCTGTGACAAGGGGAGTTTTGAAAAATCAGAAAAATTAGAGCTTTTTTAACTAAAAATTCCATATTTCTATACTACAATAACATGTATTCGGACGTTTTTATGTATTCTTTCCCTTTTTTTCCTTTTTTTCTCCCTTTTTTTTCTCTCTAAGATGTCATCACCGATATATCTTTGCATCATCAAAATGAGAACAGAATAAAGCTTTTAAAAGAAATCAATTATTTGTTATATAAAGTTTTAGGAATCAGTTTTACTCTTGATTTATTATTTTTTTAGATTATGATTATTGGATGTTTGTGAAAATAAAAAATGATTATTTGAAGTAATATTTTTGAGAGATTTTTTTAGAGAGTGTTGTAAAAAGTAAAAAAAATTAAATTAAAAAAGTAAATGAAAGTCAATTTTTTAACAGCCATATTGGCAGTTGTTAGTTTGTTTGGTGTAGTAACTGTAGCTAATGCGCAAAGTACTGGAAATGTAACCTTGAACATTAAATTAAATCCTATTCAAACTTTGGTTGTAAACTCAAAACAAACTACAGTAGATTTGAATTATACAACAAAAAATGACTATGCGAATGGTGTAAGCGTAGATCAAGCTGACCACTTAACAGTTTATAGTACCGGTGGTTTTCAGGTGAAGGTAAAAGCTTCAGGATCTCAACTTACAGGTAAAGCGAACAACATTAATGTAAGCGATGTTACATTAACTGCTTCTAACGGAACACAGGCCTTGTCTAACAGTGCATCTTTTAGCTCAGCTCAATTATCAGCTGAAGATAAAGTGATCGTATCGAGCTCAAAAGGTGGTGTTGATAAAACTATCAATGTGAACTATGCTGCAAAAGGAGACAACAATGCATATTTGGATTATTACCAAAATACAGAAAATCCTACTGTGTTCACTACAACATTAACTTATACAATTGTAGCTCAATAATAAGAACGAGAAAACAGCGCATCATATAAACAGGCTTTAGTGCCTGAAAAAGAAGAGTCTTATAGTGAACACTATATACTCTTCTTTGTTTTATAAGAAAAATTGTATGAAAAACAAGATTGTTTTAACAGTTGGGTTGTTGATATTGGCTATTGCCGGATATGCTCAAACCGGTATATCTGTATCTCCTCCGAGACTTTATTTTGAAGCTGATCCGGGACAAACGCAAACGGAGCAGGTTGTAGTGACTAATGTTAGTGCCAAAACTGTATTGGAGCTGGCTGTTACTCTTGCCGACTGGCAATATAATGATCTTGGTGAAAATATGATTTATCAGGCTGATACTCTGGCTAACTCGTGTGCGAGTTGGGTTAACTTGAACGGAAATTCATATTTGTCTTTAAAGCCCGGCGAAAGCAAGGCTATAGATATTAGTATAACAGCTCCGGCCGGATTAACATCTGATGTGCCGGTGCATACAGCGATGCTTTACGTAACGCAGATGAACCCTGTGGATGATGTTGATAAAGATGGGGCGAATATTAAAGTCAGCGTGAGATCCGGAATAAAGTTGTTTCATAGGACAACAACTCCCCGCGAACGAAAAATTGATGTACAGATCCTGTCTTTTGAGAAAAGCGACAATCGTATACTTCTGGTATTCAATAATGAGGGAAACGTATGGACTGATGGGGATATTTCTATCGACCTGTTCAATAAAAGTCTGGGCAAAGAAATTCATCTGGAGAATATGATCTTTTATTCTATGCCGATGGATCATCGGAAGGTATATATAAAAATGCCTGATAAATTAGAGAAAGGGAACTATACTGCAACCGTACTTATCGATTATGGAGATGAGAACAATATTGAAGCTGCTGAATTAGACTTTGTATATGAATAAACTTTTTTTTATATCGGTAATAGTTTGTACCTGCCTTCAATCCATCAAGGCGCAATTATCTTTCTCGACATGGAGCTCTAATTATATGAGCGTCAATTCGTATCAGGGATATACTGCTTCAGATGCGATGGTTACAAGATTTACCTATAGTGGCACAAACTTGAATATTTCGAACTGGAAACTGTCGGTAAGCGTACAGACTCCGATTAAATCAACCGATGGTACAGCCGAATTTCCATCGGATAAGATTGCATTTATTCCGATCAACACGGTAGGGCAAGCACAGCCTAAGGCTATTCCTACTATTTCGGAGATAGGTATGCCTTCTATTGTCCCTCTTAACGGGAGCAGCGAGGTGTATTTGGTTCCCCGTTCCAATGCCCCGTTATATAATGTTTCGGCATACAATTCGTATTACGACCTTCAATTGCATTACAACATTCAGGTACTGCCCGGTGCTTATCTGAAAGATCTGCAAGGCGGATACAATCAAAAGACATACTGGCTTGCTCTTACATTCAGGGCATACGGCAGTAATAATGAGCTTATAGGATCGTATCAGCAAACCTATCAGATAGATGTATTTAAGTTGACGGATAGCCCTATCGAAGAGAATACCTATTCGATCCGTATATCGAGCGAAGCTCAGAAAGGTTTTCTGGAAATGAAATCTCTTGCTGATTATGCAAGCGGAGTAAAGGTTGTATATTCGAGCGGGTTGAATGTGATTACGAATGTACCTTACCAGATATCACTACGGTCGGTATCTCCTCAGTTTGTATCGGATAAAGGGAGTACTTTACCTCTGAATGTAGTGAAGATGCATTTAGTGCCAGTTGGATCTAATTCGGCCTCGGTCAGTACAATTGAACTTTCGAATACATCGCAGATTATAGCGGACGGACCTTCAACCAAAAATGCACAGAGTTATTACGATATCCAATACTGGACATCGCCTGCCGATAATCAGCTGATAGAAGCGGTTATGGCAGAATACAGTACAACTCTGTTGTATGAAATAACTCCGAAGTAAGGGCGGCGTAGATTCCTTTATTGTTATTAAGGTCTCAGATCTTTTGTTGACTTGCAAGTATAAATGCATCAGATTGTTATCGCTTTTAAAAGCATTATTAAATACCTTCTGTTGCTTAATTAGAGATACTCACATCTTTATTCTATGCAGAGAGCATAGCAGATATGATATATAGAATGACTTATAAATGCTGGAGTAAATATTTACTGTTGCTAATTTTGTTTATGACTTCTTTTTCTGTTTTTTCGCAGGAAAATAAAGAAGGAGTAGCAATGGTTGTCCAGAAAAAACTGCAGCCGGCTTCCCGGCAAGGAGTTTTCAGTACAGTTGTTAAATTTAAGAATACGTCCAATAAACCTTTTTCGGGCGTGTTAAATCTCGAAGTTCCGGAATCACTCAGAGCGATAGCCGGAAATTCGGAATCTATCGAATTAAATCCTTCCGATAGTTTGTTTCTTCCCGTCAGACTTATTATACGCAGCGGTGTTGAGGCGGGAGCATCATCCATAAAGTTCAGCTTGAGTGATAAAGACGGTTCTGTTTTAGCCGAACAGGTTTCTTCTTTTGTTGTGGACGAAAAAATACAGTTGAATCTGGTTCTCGGTAATACAAATATACTGGTGGTTGATCCGAACGATTCGGTCAGAGTGAAAGCTATTGTCGGCAATCGCGGTAACAAATCACAGAAAGTAACACTCGTTTTTAGTATTCCCGATCTTACGGGACAAATCAATTTTATAGAGAAAAAAGCAACCATTGCTCCGATGGAACAGCATGTGTTCGAATTCAATTTTATGACATCCAAAAAGTTATTGGAGAAAGACCGCTTTGTGGTTAATGTTGTAGGAATGAGAGGGCGGGATAAAGAAATATTCGGAAACGGCTCGGTTACGATCCAGAATGTATTGTCTTCACGAAAGTTTGAAGATGCGTCTTATGATTTCGGAGCATTTTCCTCAAATCAGAAAAATACCATTACGGCTACGTATCGGAGGTATGGCAATTCGAGTGACGTATTCCAGCTGCAAGGAAAAACCGATTTCAATCTGCCGGCAGGTAGTTTGTCCCTGCAAGGGAATATGTATAGTAACTTATCGCAGGGAAATCAGGTAATTGCCACAAATACAGCATTGACTTATCGATTGAACAGAAATGAATTGACTGTTGGTAATATAAGTGAATCGCTTGACCTGTCGTTATTCGGGAGAGGTGCAAAAATGGTTCTCTCTAATGAAGGTCAGAGCAAACGACTTCAGGTGGGGGTTGTTGACGGAATGTTCAATCTTTTTTCATCCGATCCATTATTTAAACAAGTCGGAAGCTTTTTTGTGACAGGACAATTGGGAGCGGTAAATGCAAAACGGCAGTTTTATGCATCTTATATTTATCAGGACAATACTTTTGACGGTGCTCAATACAATGTGATTGCAACAGAGATGCGCTGGCTTATCAATAATACATGGTATACGCGCTTGAAGGTCTCCGGAGCTACCGGTAATTACGGAAAGCTGGACGAGTTTAAAACTTCAGGAGCTGTTGATTTTCAATATAGCGGACATACCCGTGATTTGGAGTTAAGCGGAGCATATTATTATAGCTCGGCATATTTTCCGGGAACAAGAAGAGGTGTTATTTCTGCCCAACAGTCTGTCACAAAAGGGGTGGGGAAAGGGTTTAGCCTGAGGTCAAATCTGATGTATTCGGATTATTCTCCGAGATATTTTCTGAACACCATCAATAGTACTTACCGTAATGTAAACGGAGAATTAGAACTTCGTCTGCCTGCATTCAAATCCGTTTCGGCAAGTATCGCTTATCAAAATCAGTTTGAGAGATCAAATTCTTATTACTTATATTTTGCCCCAATAGATGCTAAATCGACTGTGAATATGTCTGCCAACCGATTGGTTGAACGTCTGACATGGCTGAGTCCGAATCTGAAACATACACTGACCTCTATATTTGAAAACGGTTTGGTGAAATATCCGCAGCAAGACAGTTATGACTTTCAGATGAAGGCCAGTGCTATTTATTCTTATAAATGGCTTAATGTTACAGCTTCTTATCAGAAAGGCAGTTATTATATCTCGGAATATGCTCTGAACAGTGATAAGGAAAAGGAGTTTAACCGTGTGTTTCTCTCTGCCAATATTTATAAAACATTCAAGGACAATAAATACGAAGTAAGCGGTGGTACTACATACAGCAAAGATCCGCTAATGGGCAAATCTCCTTCGGTATTTATGAATGTAAAATACAATCCGAAAAGGACTTATTCGTTGTTTTTAAACTCTTCGTTGTATCATTATAGTCTTAGTAACCAGTTCAGCTCTAATATATATAATATAGAAGCGGGTGTTTCGGTGCATTTACCCGAATCGAATGTCTCGACCCGCCGGAAAAGTAAAGTATCGGTGTTTGTGTACTATGATAAGAATGCAAACAACATATATGATAAGGGAGATGAACCTGCTTCGGGCTTCGATTTTGTTATCAATAATATTGCGTTCCTTTCGGATGAGAACGGAGAATTTGTCTATTCGCAGGTTCCTTTCGGTGCATATGAGATAAAACCGGTATCAAGGAGAGGGTGGTTTTATAAAGGACAGCCTTTGGTTGTTTCCAAATACAACACCAAAATACAGATTCCTTTGCAGCAGACCGGAACTGTTTCGGGAAAAATTATTTATGATTTCGACAAAAAAACAACAGCCGAAATGATCCTGAAATACAGTAATATAAGATTTCGTATTATCAATGCCGAGAATGAGGTTGTCCAAAGACCGGTAACGAATGACGACGGTGCTTTTCTTGCTTTCTTACCAACGGGTGATTATAAAATAGTTCTCGATCAGAATTCACTCGAACAGAATACTTTTTGCGAACAACCCGAGCAAAGTTTTACTGTTCAGGCAGGAAAGATTTTTGAAATACCTACGTTTCATATAGGAGTAAAACATCGCAGGGTGAATATGAAACGATTCAATGATAGCTCAGAAAGTAATACTGAAAAATAAATTTGTAACATTTATTAGTATTTTGACGTCTTATAAATAGCATATTGTTATTTTTGTGTAATTGAGGGTATAGACCCCTTTGTATTTTTATCTATAGATAAGGAGTTCTTTTAGGGTCACAGACCTTCTTGTTGAAAAAGCGTCCTCTAAATGGCTGGGATAAAGTAACAGGAGGAAATAATTTGTTTCGGTGTCACTTTTGTTACCTTTTCGTGTAACTTGGAATTGTCCCGCATTAAGAGGTGGCTTAAAACTAACAGAGAACCTTTCAAATACAGATTTGCATCATTTATAAGACTTAATTTATGAAGTATTACTTATTTATGGCTTTTATGCTGTTGTTCGGAGCAACAGCTAAGGCTCAGGAATCTCCATTGTGGATGAGATATTGTTCTATATCCCCCGATGGAAATTACATTGCCTTTTCTTACAAAGGTGATATTTATAAGGTTGCCGTCGGTGGTGGGCGTGCATTACAGTTGACAACACATCCTGCACAGGACACTCGTCCGGTGTGGTCGCCTGATGCGAAGAGCATTGCTTTTGCTTCCGATAGGGAAGGGAGTTTCGATGTATTTCTGGTTTCGTCCGAAGGTGGAACACCTACCCGTCTGACTTCAAATTCCGTTGCCGAATATCCTATCGTATTTAAGGATGCAGCACATGTGCTTTATACAGCTAATGTATTACAGGACGATAAAGACAGTCAATTTCCTTCGGGACAATTTCCTCAGATTTATGAAGTAAGTGTAAGTGGCGGAAGACCGCAGATGTTTTCATCTTTGACAATGGAAGAAATCTCCATAGCTCCGGATGGAAAATCGCTTTTGTATCAGGATAAGAAAGGATATGAAGATCCTTTCCGTAAGCGTCATCAATCGTCTATAACCAGAGATATATGGCTGTGTCAGCTCGGAAAAGACCGTGCTTATCAAAAAATAACCACATTCAGAGGCGAAGACCGCAATCCTGTATGGAATGCCAATGGTCAGTCGTTTTATTATTTGAGCGAGCAAAATGGCTCATTTAATGTATATAAACGAGAGCTCTCAATATCTAAAGATACTCAGTTGACATCTTTCAGCAATAACCCTGTCCGTTTTTTGAGTTCGAGTAAACAGGGTTTACTTTGTTTCTCTTACGATGGAGAAATATACACAATGAAAGAGGGTGGACAACCGTCCAAAGTGGATATAAGGATTGTAACGGATAATCAGGAAAATAAGCTGAAATATATCAACTTTTCGAATGGAGCCCAGGAAATGGCTGTTTCTCCCAACGGAAAAGAAGTGGCTTTCATCATACGTGGAGATGTTTTTGTTTCGTCTGTAGAGTATGGAACTACTAAACGAATAACCAGTACGCCCGATCAAGAGCGCAATGTCTCATTTAGCCCGGATGGACGATCTGTGTTGTATGCGACAGAAAGAGGTGGTGTATGGAATATTTACCAGACAACATTGAGCCGTAAGGAAGATGCTTCGTTTGTGTATGCGAAAGAATTTAAAGAAGAACAGTTGACCAAATCGGATAAAGCTTCGTTTCAACCACTATATTCGCCCGATGGAAAAGAAATTGCTTTTCTTGAAAACCGTACAACACTCAAAGTGTTGAATCTAGCCAGCCGTAAAGTGAGGACTGTGTTGGATGGCAAATTCAATTATTCGTATTCCGATGGTGATCAGTGGTATCAATGGTCTCCTGATAGTAAGTGGATCATGACAGAGTATATCGGTATCGGTGGATGGAACAGTATTGATATGGCTTTGGTAAAAGCTGATGGAAGTGGAGAGGTAAAAGACTTGACTGAAAGTGGATATACTGATGCCAACGGACGTTTTGTTCAGGATGGAAAAGCGATGCTTTGGTTTTCTGACAGAGCTGGATACCGCAGTCATGGAAGCTGGGGTGCTTATATGGATGCCTATATCATGTTCTTCGATAATGAGGCTTATGATAAATTCCGGATGGATAAGGAAGAGTTGGCTCAATTAGAAGATCAGGAGAAAAAAGATAAGAAAAAGAAAGATGACGATAAAGCCAAAGCTGATAAGGATAAAAAGGACAAGAAGGACAAGAAGGGTAAAAAAGACGATAAACCCGCAGATGACAAGAAGAGCAAAGATGTAAAACCTTTGACTTTTGACTTCGAAAACAGCAAAGACCGGGTTATCCGTTTGACTCCTAATTCGTCTTCTATTGCAGATGCCTTACTGAATAAAAAAGGTGATAAACTGTATTATCTGTCGAGATTTGAGAAGGATTATGATCTTTGGGTATATGATCTGAAAGACAAGTCGTCTAAGGTTTTACTGAAAGGAGCCGGTGCCGGACGCTTACAGACAGACAGTATTGAGAAGAATATCTTACTGTTGGCAGGAGATAAACTGCAAAAGATAGATATGGAAAAAGGAACTGTTACTCCTATTAAGATCAATGCACAGTTCGAATATCAACCCGAATCCGAAAGAGCTTATATCTTTGAGCACGTTTGGAGACAGATCAAAGACAAATTTTATGTAACTGATCTGCATGGTGTGGATTGGGATACTTACAAGAAGACTTATGAACGATTCTTACCTCACATTTCTAACAATTATGATTTTTCAGAGATGCTGTCCGAAATGTTAGGTGAGTTGAATGGTTCTCATACCGGAGCAAGGTATTATGCACCTGCTGCACCGATGCAGACTGCTTACTTGGGGGCTTACTTTGATACAGCGTATGACGGAGAAGGATTGAAAGTCTCCGAAGTGATCAAGCAAGGACCTTTGACGATTGCTTCATCTAAAATAACCAGTGGGTCTATTATCTTGAAAATAGATAATCAGCCGATAGAAAAAGGTCAGGATTATTTTCCATTGCTTGCAGGTAAGGTTGGTAAAAAAGTCTTGTTGACTTATAAGGTGACTCCATCTGCGAAAGATTCTGAAATATGGGTAAAACCGATATCGGCAGGGGAGCAATCAGACCTATTATACAAACGTTGGGTTGAGCAACGCCGCGAAATTGTTGATAAACTGTCGGGTGGCCGCATCGGATATGTTCATGTGAGAGGAATGAACAGTGACAGTTTCAGGGAAGTGTATTCTGATTTGCTTGGTCGGTACCGTAATAAAGAGGCTGTAGTGATTGATACACGCCACAATGGCGGTGGATGGCTGCATGATGATTTGGTAACATTGTTAAGCGGAAAAGAGTACCAACGATTCGAACCCCGCGGGCAATACATCGGAAGTGATCCTTATAATAAGTGGTTAAAACCATCTGTTGTACTGATGTGTGAGGACAACTACTCCAATGCTCATGGTTTCCCATGGCTATACAAGGAATTGAAAGTCGGAAAGTTGATCGGAGCTCCCGTTCCCGGAACAATGACCGCTGTTTGGTGGGAAAGACAGATCGATCCGAGCTTGGTATTCGGTGTGCCTCAGGTGGCAGTGAAAGATATGAGAGGGAACTATCTCGAAAATCACGAACTAGAGCCGGATATTGAGGTTTATAACGATCCTGCTTCATCATTGCAAGGTCGAGACCTTCAATTGGAAAAAGCAGTAAATGTATTGTTAGGAAAGAACTAATAGAAAACCCGCTCATTGTAATTTCAATGAGCGGGTTTTTTTTATAATATTTACAGTGGCTTACTTTATGTTGATTGCCGTTTCTACAGGCTTCAACCATGGAGAAGTAAAGCGTACTCTTATTTGTCCTTCTGTTCCATTAGCTTGTATATAAGCTAATATATGACCATGGAATACTCGTTGCTTGTTGTCGGTATAGTCGCTCATGTCTTCATTATTACTTGCCTCAAGTCCTAATAACTTTGCAGGACCAGAGATCTGACAGGTAATTTCGTTGTCTGACAGCATTACAGGTATACCATGTTCATCCACAACCTGTACCACTATCTGAGCTAATCCTTTGTCTTTGCTGATTGAGGTTTCGGATTGTTGAATGGTTAGTGCATATGGCTGATTTGATGATTGAATAGCATACCGGGATACTTCCGATCCGTTTTTATCTAAGCCTACAGCTTCAAGCTTTCCCGCTTGATAAGGGATGTCCCAATATATAATGCCTGTATTATCATCATAGTCTTTGGTCTCACCAACGATCTTTCCGTTCAATTCAAGACGGGCTTTAGCTGCATTTGTATAGCACACCACACGGATAGATTGTCCTTCGGAGTAATTCCATATAGGCCAAGCGTCCATTGAAGGGCTCTTTTCTTCATAGCTTCCACCTTCGTTTTCGGCGTCCAGAGCAGACCATACGTCTTTCATCTGGCTTTTGCTTCCGCGTCCGGGTGTAGGATATGTACCAAGATATGCCATAGGCTTGTCTGACCATAAAGACTGACGGAAATATCCTCTGGGTTTAATAAATCCGCCAAAGTCGAGTAATCCCGAGTAGAATCCTCTTGATGGCCATCTACCCGATTCGCCTAAGTAATCGATACCTGTCCAAAGGAATTGTCCGAAGATGTACTCATTGTCTCTTACATATTTCCATGCTCCTAATTCGTGGCGGTTCTCACTGCCGTATATTACCCTGTTTGGATAGGTCTTGTGATCTTCTGCATACTTGCTTTCTGTATAATTGTATCCTGCTATATCAAGAGCCCCCGGATATTCGGTTTCGTTAGACATCGCAACACCTGCAAGTCCGGCTGTTGTAGGACGAGATTTATCGTATTTCTTTACTGCAGCGACCAATCGTTTAGCTATACCGCCCAAACGCATTGCATCAGGAGCATCCTTTTTGTAGCCGCCGTACATTGCCTGAGTAAATCCGCTTTCGGTTTTTCCGTCCAATACAGGATGGGAATACGGATCATTAGGATAATCAACCTCATTACCTATACTCCAAGCGAATACAGAGAGGTGATTGCGGTCTCGCCGAACCATATCTTCAAGGTCTTTTTCACCCCATTCTTCGAAAAAGTCGAATGATCCTTCAAATCCCGGTGTACCCTGATTCCAGCCTTGCAACCATTTGCGTTTTGGAAATTCCCATTCGTCAAAAGCTTCGTTCAGAACAAGTAATCCTAAC
This sequence comes from Indolivaga capnocytophagoides DSM 22835, assembly GCF_000426485.1. GTDB lineage: Bacteria > Bacteroidota > Bacteroidia > Bacteroidales > Dysgonomonadaceae > Dysgonomonas_A > Dysgonomonas_A capnocytophagoides. The sequence continues at coordinate 44,776 of NZ_AUFL01000017.1, read as the reverse complement.
TCATCACAAAGTTCATATAAGTCAGGAGCCTGAGGATTATGACTTGTACGGATGGCATTCACTCCGATTTCTTTTAATGTCAATAAGCGTCTTTTCCATACATCACGAGGGACTGCCGAACCTAATACTCCTGCATCATGGTGAAGACATACTCCTTTCATTTTCATCCACTCTCCGTTTAAAGCGAATCCTTTATTGGGGTCGAAAGTGAAAGATCTGAATCCGGTTGTTGTTTCTGATGAATCTATCGTTTTGCCGTCTTTTATAACACTAGTCCGCAATTTATATAAACCAGGTGATGACAGGCTCCATAAGTGAGGATTGGATACTTTTAGGTCAACCTGAACAGATGTTGTTTGATTATTAGCTGCTTGTACTTTCTGAGAACTTTTAGCTACTGTTTTTCCATTAGCTGCTATCAGTTCATTGGTAACTGTCAGTTGAGCTGCTTTAGATTCTGTATTATTGATTTCCACTTCTACTGCCAACACGCCTTGTTTAGCCGAGGCTTGTTTAGGGTATGTATAAACACCCCATTGTGCAATATGTGTCGGATTTGAATATACCAGCCATACATTACGGTAAATGCCCGATCCAGTATACCAGCGTGAATCGGCTGATTGGCTGTGATCGACACGAACCGAAACAGAGTTTTTCTCTCCATACTTTATGTAAGGAGTTGCATCGTACATAAATGAAATATAGCCGTTAGGACGTTTGCCCAGCAGGTGCCCGTTTATGTACACTTCACTTCGGTTATATACTCCTTCGAAGTAAAGATATACCTGTTCTCCCTTTTTGTCGGCAGGAATATTTAATGTTTTACGATACCAGCCTATACCTCCGGGCAGATATCCGGTAGCGCTGGCTAGTGTCGGGCTTAATTGACCTTTCACGCTCCAGTCGTGAGGGAGATCGAGTTTCTGCCAGCGAGAGTCGTCGAAGCTTACAGCTTCCGCTCCTTTTGGGTCACTTAGGGTAAATAACCAGTTATCATTGATTTTTTCGGGCTGTCCGAATGATGTTTGCGCCCAAGTAGATAATGGTATTAGAGTAATGATTAATAGTAATAATTGCTTTTTTATCATACTTATCTTAAGATTTAATGAGGAATTCAAAATTATAGATTCCTGTTACAGATATAGTTCACAAATCCATCATAAAGCACCTTTATTTGATCAAAACAGAATCTTATCAGTGTTTTTGATGAATTTACAGGTAATAGAGAATGATTATTTTGAAACATCCCATCGAATATTTTTTGTTAATTAATTGGTTACATGTTCTATAAAAAAGGTAACAAAGGTTACAGCAAAAATGCATATTTTTCGGTGTCTCTTTTCCCTTTTCAATGTTAACCGGAGACTGATCCGAAAGCCTCTTTTCCTATAGATAAAAATCGGGACGCTTACACTGAATATCTTTTGTTCTATACATTTCTTTATTGTAATGTTAGGCAGATGAAGTATATTTGTTGAAACTCTTGGTTTTCCCGTTATGTATAGATTGTTTTTATTGTTGATTTTGATAAGTTTCTCCAAAATTCCGATTTGGGGACAGGCTGTTAATTATCAGAATTTCAATAATATTGTATTAAGCACTGATGCCTCTACTATCAACTGTTTTTCGCAGGATAATCAGGGCATTATCTGGATGGGAACAAACAAGGGATTGTTTAGCTACGACGGGTATTCTCCACAGTCTCATTTTATATACAATGATCGTTCAAATACACAGATTCACTGCATCCTTATATATGATGGTACATATATGTATCTTGGAACAGACAATGGAATACTCCGATTCAATTATAAAACAGACAGGTATGAGCCTATCGATTTAGGAGGATCATTGACGGATGTGAGAGCCATGGTTAAACAGGGTAATACTCTGTGGATAGGGTCTCTTAACGGATTATATAAATACGATATACCGGCGAAACGGCTTATCGAAATACCGACAGGTTCTAAAACAGGATTGCCTCATAAAACCATCTATTCGCTGATCACTTCACGGGATAATACATTGTATGTGGGGACTTATAACGGATTTTGTAAATTGGACTCAGGTTCGGCTTTATTCGAAAAGATAAACCTACCTGCGGATAGAAGACGAAGCAATCAGTTTATCAATTCGTTGTATGAAGATCAGAAACACGATCATGTCTGGATTGGAACCGAAGGTGCATTGTATAAATACAATCCTCAATCTGAAAAAGTGTTTGATATTAATCAGTTTCATGATAATTCGATAAAATCATTGTCGATGGACAATGACGGATTGCTCTTATTGGCCACAGACAATGGATTGTATACTTATGATCAGCAACACGATCGCATTCAGCATTTAGTACATGACTCACGAAACAGTAAATCTTTGAGCAATAATATTATATGGAGTATTTTTGCCGACCGTACCGGAAATATCTGGCTGGGGACTGATTATGGAATATCGCTGGCATATCATAACCGCAATTATCAGACTGTAAGTATCTCTCAGTTGACAGGTATAGGAGAGGGCAACCGCTTTCATTCTATATATAAGGATTCTCGGGGTAATTTTTGGTTCGGCGGAACCAATGGACTGATTTTTAAACCTGAATCGAAAGAAGGAGTAACCGCTTCGGCTATCTGGTATAGAATGGGGGATAGTCAATATCCGATATCTCACAACCGCATACGTGATATTTATGAAGATAAAGATCATAATCTGTGGATAGCGACCGATGGCAGCATCAGCAGGTTCGATTATTCGAAAAGGCAATTTGTCAATTACAGTATTGTGGACAGTACACAAGCTTTTAACTCTAACTGGGCATATTATATTTTTGAAGATGATAAAAAACAACTTTGGATAGCCACCTGCTTGGGAGGGATATTTGTTGTGGATAAAGAAAAACTACTGAGCTCTCAGGGCAATTATGTAGCGGAAAAACATTACTCGGTGCAAAATGGACTGAGCGGCAACTTTGTAAATCAGATTCTCTCCGACCATTACGGAAATGTATGGGTACTGCTTCATAATAATGGAATAAATAAGATAGATGCCCGTTCGGGAGTTGTCTCGAAAATACATTTAGGCGACAAAGATGATAAAGTTGTACCTAACTACCTCATAAAAGATTCTGAAGGATCTATCTGGATAGGATACAGAGGAGGGCTTACCAATATTGATCCTAAAACCAATAATACCCATTCGATAAAATTCGATATATACGGAAATAACGAGATATTGTCTATGACCGAAGTATATAACAATATTTGGGTATCGACCACTGATGGTATCTGGGCAGTTGATAAAAAGTCGTACAGCCTTCAAAAACTGGATATAGCAAATAAGGCATTTACCTGTTCGTTCTTCGATAAGGAAACCAATAAAATATACATGGGTGGAGTAGACGAATATACGATACTTTCACCTGAAATACTTAATAAGAAGGTGAATGATAATCCTATTGTTCTGACTGCAATCTATGTAAACGATAAATTATATAATGCTGCAGACAATCACAATGGAAACAATATCCGTTATATAAATGAAATATATCTGGATTATACCCAAAACAATATCCTGTTCGATTTTTCGGATTTGTCGTTTGCCGAAGGCAGTATCAGTTCTTTCGTATATAAACTGGACGGGGTAGAGGATAAATGGAATATAATCAAACAAAATACAAACCGTATTTCATATACAAACTTAGAATATGGAAGGTACACCCTTCTTGTCAGTAAGTTGGATGCTTACGGTAAGCCTTCGGAAAATATGTTCCGATTCCATATAAACATAACTCCTCCTTGGTATTACACTGTTTGGGCTAAATCGGTGTATATTCTCTTGGTATTGGGTTTTATTATGTGGATTATTAATTTCTTCAGGGTAAGGAACAACCTCAGAATAGAGCGGATTGAAAAAGAGAAAACGGTAGAATTGACTAATCTTAAGATGGACTTTTTTACCAATGTTTCTCATGAGTTTAAAACTCCGTTGAGTTTGATCATTGCTCCTGTGAGTAAACTGCTGCACGAGACAAAAGACAGCCATAAGAAAAAAGAGCTGGAAGTAATCCAGAAAAATGCATTAAAAATAAATTCACTGATAAGGCAGATCATCGATTTCAACCGTTCGGAGAGTACAAGTTCGGGACAGATACTATCGAGGGTCGAAATTGTAGAGTTTGCCCGCAGCTTGTTTTCGGTATATGAAGACGGATATAGAGATAAAGGACTCTCCTTTTTATTCTCATCGAATAAAGAGCGTATTTATATGGATGTGGATGTCCTTAAAATAGAAGCGGTACTCAATAACTTGCTGACAAATGCCTGTAAATACACCGACGAAGGAGTGATTAACCTCTCTCTTATTTATAATGAAGAATCGGGATTTGTAGATCTTGAGGTCAGGGATACCGGTATAGGCATTCCCGAAAATGAAGTTCGTTATGTGTTTGAACGTTTTTATCAGTCGTCTAAAACTGCCGGAGATAAAGAAGGAACAGGTATCGGGTTATATCTGGTGAAATTATATACCGAGCAGCATCACGGATATATTAAGATCCAGTCGGTAGAGAATAAAGGTACATCTGTAACGGTAGGTCTACCCGTTTCCGATTATTCTGCTGCGGATATTGAACAACGTTCCGTAATTTTGGACGATCTGCCATATGTGCTTATTGTCGAAGATAATAACGAGATTGCCAATTTTATATGCCAGACTTTGTCTGATGGTTTTCGGTGCGAAATAGCTCATAACGGAAAGCAAGGACTGGATATGTGTTTAAGAACTAATCCGGCGTTGGTTATTGCAGATGTTATGATGCCTATTATGGATGGTATGGAGATGGTGCGCCATATCAGGAAAAATGTTCCGACATCTACTATCCCGATTATTCTGCTGACGGCGAAAGATGATAAAAGAACCGAATTGGATAGCATTGAACTTGCTGTCGATGCATTCATGCCTAAGCCCTTTGACCCTCAGATGCTTCGCTCTAAAGTAGAACAGCTTCTCAATACATCCAAACGGATGGAATCTAAAATAAGGATGGAGACAATAGCAGCACCTCAAATTATGGAGGTTACATCTCCGGACGAAAAATTTTTATCGGCAATTACTCAGATTGTCGAGGACCGTATAGCTGATCCCGATCTGAATGTTAGTGCGCTTAGTTCTTTGTCTGGAGTAGGTTCGAAACAAATCTATCGAAAAATAAAACTTCTCACAGGACTCTCTCCTGTTGAATATATCCGGTCTATACGCATCAAAAAAGCGGCGATATTGTTAAGTCAGAACAAATTTACGATCTCCGAAGTAATGTATATGGTCGGATTTTCGAATCACTCTTATTTCTCTAAATGTTTTCAGGCTGAATTCGGTAAAACTCCCCGCCAATTTTTAAGCGAAAATAATTAGGTGCTGATTGTCAGTGTTATATCATCTTTTTGCAGATTGGTTAAATCTGCGTAGTGTCCGTTTTGTGTTCTTATACGTCTAGTTTGTGCTGTTTGTTTTTCATGTTGTCCGGTATATTTGTCTTCATCTTGAATTGCAAATTGATTCGATTGTTGAATCAGTAAAACAGTCTGAGACCTTAACCGAAAACCATGAATACAACTTTAAAAAAATCAATCGCAACGTTCTGTTGCCTGCTCTCATTTATGGGAGTCTCGTCTCAAAACGAAAAAAATATCCCTGTTATTGATATAGGTAAAGATGGTGTTATGCGCTGGTCGGACAGTCATAAGGAAGCCTCTTTTTATGGAGTGAATTATACACTTCCGTTTGCGCATGCTTATAGAGCTATGTCTTATCTTGGTCAGGATCGTAAAGAAGCCATCGATAAAGATGTTTATCACTTTGCCCGCTTGGGATTCAATGCTTACCGTATACACGTTTGGGATGTTGAAATCTCCGATGCAAAAGGACAGCTTTTGCCAAATGATCATCTCGATCTGCTGGATTATTTAATAGCTAAACTGAGGGAACGTAATATCAGGGTATTGATCACAACCATGACTAATTTCGGAAATGGTTATCCCGAAAGAAATATCAATACAGGTGCATTTTCTTATCTGTACGACAAATGTAAAATACATAGTACACCCGCAGCTATTGAAGCTCAGAAAAATTATATCGGACAGTTTGTTCAGCATGTCAATCCATATACCAAGAAATCGTATAAAGATGATCCGTATATAATAGGCTTCGAAATTAATAACGAGCCCTGTCATTCCGATACGCCGAAACAAACGGAAGAGTATATTAATTCGATGCTTGAAGCCTTAAAGAAAGCCGGAAATAAAAAACCTGTTTTTTATAATGTGAGCCACAATATGGGTCATGTTGGGGCTTATTTCAATACGGCAATAAAAGGCACAACATATCAGTGGTATCCGATAGGCTTAGTAGCCGGACATACCCGAAAAGGTAATTTTCTCCCTTTTGTAGATAATTATGGTATACCATTTTCTAATACAAAAGGATTTGCCGAGAAAGCCAAAGCTGTTTATGAATACGATCCGGCTGATATTACCTATTCTTATATGTATCCGGCTATGACTCGGAGCTTCAGGTCTCAGGGTTTTCAATGGATTACTCAGTTTGCTTATGATCCGATAGATATGGCATGGGCAAATACCGAGTATCAGACACATTTTCTGAATTTGGCTTATACACCTAATAAAGCCTTGAGTATGAAAATCGCTGCTGAGGTAGCTTATTCTGTTCCAATGAATAAGAAGTATCCTAAATATCCGAATGATACGGTTTTTGATAAATTCAGAGTCAGTTATGCTCAGGATTTGAGTGAATTGAATTCGAATGATAAGTTTTTCTATTCAAATAATACGAATACCAGACCTTTGTCTGTTGATCATTTACAGGAGATAGCCGGATACGGAAATTCACCAGTCGTAAAATATGAAGGAACAGGTGCTTACTTTCTCGATAAACTCGAAGATGGAGTTTGGAGACTCGAAGTAATGCCTGATGCGGTGCAGGTACAAGATCCTTTTGAAAAACCATCATTAAAGAAAGAAGTAGTGACTATTGCATGGAATAACTGGAATATGTCGGTAAACTTACCTTCGCTGGGTGCAGATTATTCAATCAAAGGAATCAATCGGGAAAATAACTTTTCGGCAACAGCCCTTGGCGGTACTTTTACTGTTGCTCCCGGTGTATATCTTTTAACGAAAGCAGGTTATTCTCCCTCTCATAAATGGAATGCCGGCAGTGCTTGGAAAAACTTCCTGTTAGGAGAATATGTCGCACCGGCTGAACGTGCAAAGACTTTTTCGGTTGTACATAATCCTGCTTCAGTAATAGAAAAAGGAAAGTCATCACAAATAGAGGCTCAGATTGTTGGTCCTTCTTTTCCTGATTCGGTCATAATCTATACCGATAAGGTCTCATTCTGGAATGATAAAAATCCTTATGTAAAGATGCAAAGGGTTCACGGATATACCTATGATGCTGTTATTCCGGCTGAAATGATAACCGGCAATATGTTGCGTTATAATATAGTTGTCTGCAAAGACGATAAAAAATATACTTATCCGGCAAATGTAGAGGGGGATCCTTTAGATTGGGATTTTTACAAAAACTCTTATTGGGAGACAAATATTGTATCTGCCGATAGCCCTTTGCAATTAGTGAAAGTAACAGATGGATACAGTGGAATAGAGGTGTATGGAATTCCTGAGACATCTTATATTTCGGCTCAACTGGATAATTCAGATCTTCAAAAGCCCGCTTCACTGCTTTTCACACTGAATAAAAAAGATACTGATGCCTGTTTCTACTGGAAAAAATACATCAAAGATAATGTCTCTACCCGTCCAACGGCTTTGGCTGATGCAAAAGAGCTTTTTGTGAGTGTGAAAAAATCCGATAGAATCAATAACCTGAATGTGGGTTTTATCACTTCCGACGGTTTGTCTTATTCTGCTAATATTTCTCTGTCAGCAGGTGAGCAGGTATACCGGATTCCGTTGAAAGATTTGAAATTAGGAAAGACGGCTATTTTGCCGGCTCCATATCCGACATTTCTCGATAGATATTTCACACCAGATACAGATATTGTGTTTGATGTCCGTAAAATAGAAACTCTGGAGTTGTCAACAGATCAGTCTGTACCTGATGGGGCAGAGCTACAATTAAATAGTATTTGGCTGGAATAAAGGTCTCAGACCTATTTTCGAAATTTAGTATAATATACCTTTAACTTAATATTTTTACATCCATGAAAAAATGTAATAAACCAGTTCGTTCTCTTTTCTTGGTGATGTTATTACTGCTGATATTACCATTGGCGGTACATGCTCAGACCAAAAAAGTATCGGGAATTGTTACTGATGAAACAAATGAGCCCTTGATCGGTGTAACCGTTGTGGTTCCCGAGACTACTGTCGGTGTAACTACCGATATTGACGGGCGTTATACAATAACTCTTCCTGATGGTAAGAATCAGATCCGTTTTTCGTTTCTGGGCTGTGAGACTCAAACCTTAACAGTTACCGGTGCGACTATCAACGTAAAGATGATGCCGCAGTCCAATACACTGACCGATGTTGTAGTAATCGGTTACGGTACAATCCGTAAAAGTGACCTTACAGGTTCGGTAAGTAATGTGAGCAGCAAAGACTTTAATGCTGGAGTAAGTTCTCCCGAACAGCTTATCAATGGCAAGGTTTCAGGAGTACAGATTATGAGCAACAGCGGTTCGCCTACAGCCGGAAGTACAATCCGTATTCGTGGTGGTGCTTCGCTTAATGCCAGTAACGACCCTCTTATTGTATTAGATGGTGTGCCGTTGGAAAGCGGAGGTATCAGCGGTAATACAGGAAACTTCCTTAGTTTGATCAACCCTTCTGATATAGAGAGTATGAGTATCCTTAAAGATGCATCATCTACAGCAATCTATGGCTCGAGAGCTTCAAACGGTGTAATTATCATTACTACCAAAAAAGGAACTAACAGTGGTCTTAAAGTATCTTTTAATACAACATTCTCTACTCAAACCCGTACAAAGATGGCTGATATGCTGAGCCGTAATCAGTTTGTCGATGTTATAAATGCAAACGGAACAGCAGACCAAAAAGCTCTTTTAGGCGATGCATCTACCAATTGGAACGATCAGATATTCCGCACTGTATTTGGTACAGATAATAATGTAAGCATAGCAGGGCGTGTGACTCCTAATATGCCGATACGTGTATCACTCGGATATTACAATCAGAATGGACTTCTGCTTCGCGACAATGCAGAGCGTTATACGAGCAGTGTGTCTCTTTCTCCTTCATTCCTCAACGATTACCTGAAATTCAATTTCAATGTAAAAGGTTCTCTTAATAATAACCAGTTTGCAAATAGTGATGCAATATGGGCTGCATCGACTTTCAATCCTACATTACCGATATACTCTGATGATGCAACTTTTGGCGGATATAACGAAGCTATAGATAATACTAATAATCCGGTGAATGGTGGTGTGCGTAATCCTAAAGGTTTGGTAAAACAATATGATGCCCAAAGTAAAGTGAAACGTGTGATAACAAATGCAGATGTAGATTATAAAATGCATTTTTTACCCGATCTTAAATTTCATACAACTTTAGGTTATGATTATGCAGAAGGTAAGGGTTATGTATATGTACCGGCTGAGGCTGCTCAATATTATACAACATCGGGGCGTAACTATGATTACGGGCCACAGAAGAGCTCTAACCGTTTATTGACATCTTACTTTAATTATAATAAAGTATTTTCTTCAATTAAAAGTAATTTCGATGCAACAGCCGGTTATGACTATCAGTTCTGGAAAACAACTACTCCCTTATATTCAGAATTGAATACTTTGGGAGAAATACAGACAACTATATCAGCAAAAGACGAGCGTCACTCTTTGATTTCGTATTACGGTCGCGTTAATTATTCGTATGATTCGCGTTATATGTTGACTGCTACAGTGCGTCGTGATGGAACTTCTCGTTTTAATAAGGATAACCGTTGGGGTACATTCCCATCCGTAGCTTTAGGCTGGAGGATGACCGAAGAATCTTTCTTGAGAGATAATAAGGTATTGAGTAATCTTAAACTGCGTGCCAGCTATGGTATAACAGGACAGCAAGAAGGAATCGGTAATTACAAATATCTACCGGTATATACTTATAGTCAGGATGGAGCACAAGTGCAGTTTGGCGATCAGTGGTACTATTCATACCGCCCTAAAGCATATGTGTCGGATCTGAAATGGGAAACAACAACTTCGTGGAACTTTGGTTTCGATTTTGGATTTCTCAAAGACCGCATTACCGGTAGTTTTGATTTTTATACCCGTCAGACCAAAGATTTGTTAGCTACAGTACCTGCCGCTGCAGGAACCAACTTCAATAAAAAAATATTAACGAATGTCGGCAATGTAGATAGCCATGGTATAGAATTTTCATTAAATGCGACTCCTATCGAAACAAAAGACCTTACATGGGATGTGAGTTATAATATGACATGGCAGAAAATGAAAGTGAAAAACCTTTCGGTAGTTAAAGGCGGTGCTTCAACCAACACTTTGGTAGGGCCTACAATCGACAGCTACAACTTTCAGGTATTGACAGAAGGATATGAGCCATATATGTTTTATGTATATCATCAGCTGTATGACGACAAAACAGGAAAACCGATAGAAGGTGCTTATGCAGACCTTAATAATGACGGTGTAATCAATTCGAGCGACTTGTACCGTTATCATTCACCTGCCCCCGATTTTATATTCGGTTTGAGTACATCTTTACGCTATAAAAAATGGAATCTGGGAATGAGTTTTCGTGCTAATGTAGGCAACTATGTATATAATGGTATGGCTATGAATAGCGGAGCTTGGAGTACTGTTAGTTACAACTCTTACCAATTGAATAATTTATCGAAAAGCTATTTGTCGACAGGCTTTAATAACCGCCAGTATTTATCGGACTATTATGTAGAGAATGCTTCATTCCTGAAAATGGATAACCTTTCTCTGGGATATAATTTCGGACGCATCACCAACTGGTGTTCTCTTAATGTGAGCGCAATGGTTCAGAATGTATTTTGTATAACCAATTATAGTGGGGTCGATCCTGAAGTACCTAATGGTGTGGATGTTTCATTCTATCCACGTCCACGGACTTATTCGATTAATCTCGGATTTGAGTTTTAAGGTCTTATTAAGAAATAAAAAAATATTACGATGAAAAAATCATTATATATATTGCTGGCGGTATTTATGGGTACATTATATTCTTGTACCGATGACCTGAACCAGAGCCCTCACGAGGAAACTACATCAGAAAGTGTATATACCAGTGCCGCAAATTACAAATCGGTTTTAGCTAAATTATATGCTTCGTTTGTTACTACAGGACAGGAAAAGGGAGGAGGTTCTGGCGAAAGTCTCGATCTCGAAAGTAATACGGGGCAGGATTATATGCGCTGTTATTTCAACTTACAGGAGTGCGCTACAGACGAACTGGCTTCTACCTGGCTCGAAGGAGACAAAGTGTCGGATCTGACATTCTTTACATGGGATGCCAATGATCCCTGGGTTTCGGATATGTATTACCGTATTTATTATACAATCGCTCTTTGTAACGAGTTGCTGCGTAATGCAGGAGACAGTCAGATTTCTAAATTTACAGAAAGCGAACAGGCCGATATTCGCCATTACAGAGCCGAAGCCCGTTTTATCAGGGCATTGGCGTATTATCATGCGATGGACTTATACCGCAACATACCGTTTGTAACGGAAGCCGATGCCGTAGGAAGTTTTACACCTCCTCGTTATACAGCATCTCAGGTATTCGAATATATAGAAAGCGAACTGGAAGACATCGACAATGATCTGTTATCGAGAGACGAATGTGAATACGGACGTGCCCCCAAAGATGCAGCTTATGCCTTATTGGCTCGGCTTTATCTGAATGCCGAAGTATATACCGGAACTGCCCGTTATACCGATTGTATCACTTATTGTAAAAAAGTGATAGCCGATGGATATACATTGGAATCTGATTACAAAAAATTGTTCAATGCGGATAATGATAAACGTACAAATGAAATTATATTTTCATTTCCGGTCGATGCTACACATACCGTATCATGGGGTTCTACAACATATATTATCTGTGGAGCGGTGAGTAATACATCTGATTACCAAAAGGCTGCAGACTACGGTGTGACCAGCGGATGGGGGATGTTCAGAATAAGAGGTGAAGTTCCGGCTTTGTTCTCCGATAAAGACGGCCGTGCCCTTTTCTTCAAAGAAGGACAGACTCAATATCTGGATGTAATCGACAATCAGAGTAATGGATACTTTGTTGAAAAATGGACTAACCTTACTGATGCCGGAGTGGCTGCATCTAATACTGTAGATGGTGGTGTAAATACCGATTTTCCTGTATTCCGTTTGGCTGATGTTTATCTGATGCTTGCCGAATCTGTGATTCGTGGCGGTTCGGGTAGTTCTACAACTGAGGCGTTGGGTTATGTTAATGACTTGCGTAAACGTGCTTTTGGAGATAATTATGCAAGTGAAGGAACAGTTAAGCAATCGGAATTTACAAAAGACTTTATTCTGAATGAACGTGCCCGCGAACTTTATTGGGAAGGTATACGCCGTACCGATCTTATCCGTTATGGTAAGTTTACAACTTCATCTTATATCTGGCAGTGGAAAGGCGGAACAGTAGACGGGATGGCGGTAGATAGTAAATATAATATTTATCCTATTCCTACAACCGATCTTACCGCTAACCCTAATTTGTATAATGAAGATTATTAAGGCCTCAAACCTTTTTCTGTAACTTAATATATTGATTAATAAAATGAAACAAAAATATATGAAAGCACTAAGAGCAATGAAGACTATCTGTGCTATGCTGATGATGGTCTTATTAGCTGCATCTTGCGATAAAGATGGAGATAATATTCTGCTTTCCGGTTTAGAGGGCGGCAAGTTGGTTGCTATGGAAAATGAAGTGAAACTCACTCAGGAGACATCCAAACAGCTGGCTTTGTCTTTGGCTTGGAGCAACAGCACATTGTCGATCAATAATCCGAATATGGATGTCCCCGATATCCTGACTACTTATATACAGGTTTCGACCGAAAGCGATTTCTCTTCGAATGTAGTAGAATCTCTAGAAACAACTACATCAAAGGCTTATACGGGAGCCGAACTGAATACTGTAACTAAAAATCTATCGGTAGAGGGCGGTGTGTCGACTGTTCTTTATTTCAGACTGAAGGGAAGTATCGGTAATAATATAGATCCTGTTTACAGTAATGTAGTGGAAGTAAAAGTAACTTCTTATACCATCGATATGTCGAATGGCTATATTCTGAACAGTAAAATGGAAGAAACCGGAGGTTATTTGTATTCTGCTGCATCAAACGGTGTTTATTCCGGATTTATGGGAGCTACAGCATGGTATAATTACTATTTGAAAGAAGGTGATGGTACTATATGGGGTAATGATGGTGTAGATGGAACTGCTTTTCTTATGTCTTCTGAAAATGATACAGACAAGCGTTGGAATTTCTGGTTCCCCGGAGAAGGTGGTTGTTATTATGTTGAAGTAAATACACCGAAAAAAGTTTGGTCTGCATTACTTATTCCTACTTTGACAGTTAGCGGAGATGTAAATGCCGAGATGGTATTCGACAGAGCTAATCTGAAATGGACTACTACTATCAATGCTGCAACAGCAAAAACATTAAAACTGAAACTGAACGGAACAGGTAAACAATACGATTATTCGACAGGAGACAGTGCTCCGGTTACGACTTCGGTTGCGTTCTCTCAAAGTGGAACATCTTTGGCTTTGTCTGCTCAGGCAGGAGAAATAGCAGTGGCTGTTCCGGCTGCCGGAGAATATGCGTTGACTGTGGATTTAAGTAATCCCAAAGAATGGAAATGTGAAGTTGTTTCGGGATCTTCCGGCCCTGTAGAGGTGAGCAGCTATTTATATTTATCCGGTATAGATGACGGTATTAACGGGGGAAGTTGGACTTTTGATAATTTCCTGAATTTATACAATGAAGATGATCTTGCATATGCCGGTGTTATTAATGTCAACTCTCTTTGGGGATATGGGGTCTATACAGAGAAAGATAATTGGGATAGTGCTTATAAACAGGCTTCGGGAGATGCATTTTCCGGTACTTTAGTATCCGGAGGATCAACCAGCATTCCTGCACCTACAGCTGGCTTATATCTTTTTGATGTATCAATGAAAGCATTGACTTACAAATTATCTGCGGTTGGCAGCAGTATATATGTATCCGGATTGAATGAGTTGTGGGATTTCTCGACAGTTCTTTCCGCAACCTCTAATACCGGAGAATATAGCGGTAATGTAACAATAACGAAAGCTTCGCAGTACGGATTTCAGATACATTTAGATATTTCATGGAATCATTATTTCGGAGGATCTAATGGTAAACTGAGTTATAAGGGAAATAACCTGACTGAAGATAAAACTTTGGCTGCCGGTACTTATAAAATGACGGTGAATCTGATAAAAGGTACATATAGTATCACTAAATGATATGTATATAACCGACTATGTATTGCATAGTCGGTCGATAAATAACTAAAGAACAGAATAATATGAAATTGAAATATATTTTAATAGCTATAACCTCGATGTTATTTTCATTCACCGCATGCAGTGACGATGATAATAACGGAGGAAAAGAGCAGCCTTCATATGATATGACAGGTTTTGCAAAAGGTGCAGATGTGAGTTGGCTGACCGAAATGGAAAAGTCGGGTTTGAAATTTTATAACTCTGCAGGACGTGAAACCGAATGTATGACCTTGCTTCGCGATTTGGGAGTGAACTCTATCAGGCTTCGTGTGTGGGTTAATCCTACTGATGGTTGGTGCAACAAGAGCGATATGCTGGTGAAAGCCTGGCGGGCAAATGCTTTGGGCATGCGTGTTATGGTCGATTTTCATTATAGCGATACTTGGGCTGATCCCGGAAAACAAACAAAGCCTGCAGCTTGGCAGAATCTTTCTTTTGATGAACTGAAAACTGCAGTTGCTTCTCATACAACAGAAGTATTACAAGCTCTAAAGGATCTGAGTATTACACCAGAATGGGTTCAGGTCGGAAACGAAACAGGTAATGGTATGCTGTGGGAAGACGGTAAAGCTACCGATAATATGGCTCAATATGCCCAGTTGACCAATGCAGGATATGATGCTGTTAAGGGAGTTTTTCCGGATGCTAAAGTGATCGTACACCTGCAAAGTGGGGATGATAACGAAATGTTTCGTTGGTTATTTGATGGCTTAAAAGCAAACGGAGGTAAATGGGATGTGATAGGGATGTCTCTTTATCCTCAGGCCGATACATGGAAGGAGATGAACACTGCATGTCTTGCCAATATAAACGATATGATAAGCCGTTATGGATCGGATATTATGCTTTGCGAAGTGGGTATGCCTTGGGATGGGGCAGAGGATTGCAAAGAATTTCTCACAGATCTTGTGGCTAAAATAAAAGCTGTGGCTAACGATAAATGTTTAGGCATATTTTATTGGGAACCTCAGGCTTATAACGGTTGGAACGCTTATACTTTGGGGGCATTTGATAATACAGGAAAACCTACGGTTGCCCTTGATGCATTTAAGTAACGGAAAGTATTTAATGTCGCATTTTAAAGTTATAACTATCAATGGCTGTTATACTTGGATGGGCAAATAAATAGGTCTGTGACTTAAAGAATAGATTTTGAAAATATTATCTATAAGACGAAAGTCTTTGAATGATTGAAATAAATGTAGGGGCGAATAATCTTTCGACCCTACGGAATCCGTTAAATATTATTTCAAGAGAAGAAAAGAAGAATTCTAAAAATAGTGTCAATTTTGTAACCTTTGTCACTTTTTGGTTGTGTAAGATTCCGAATAAGAGGAGTTTTGCTGTTTTGAAAAAGTGACAAAGTTGATATGGTTGTCACTTTCTATGTAGAAATATGTAACTTTATAGAAACGAAAACTGGTAAATTATGATTAAATATTTCACGTCTATTTGTTTGGTTTTATTCTTTTGCAGCAATATTAATTCTCAATCGGTGAGAAGTGAATTTTTGCTAGAAAAAGGGTGGAAGTTCAGCAAAGGCGATTTTGATAATGCAAGTCAGGTAGGATTCGATGACAAGGCTTGGGAGTCTGTAACGATACCTCACGATTGGGCAATATTCGGTCCTTTCGATCGGAAACACGATCTTCAGGAAGTTGCTGTTACGCAAAACGGAGAAACCGTTGCTTCTGTAAAGACAGGGCGGTCAGGCGGTCTTCCCTATGTAGGTATCGGGTGGTACAGGCGCTCATTTGATGTGGATAATTTCAAGAAAGATGATAAACGTGTAACTCTTTTGTTTGATGGAGCAATGAGTGAAGCCCGTGTATATGTAAACGGAAAAGAGGCTATCTTCTGGCCTTTTGGGTATAACTCTTTTCATTGTGATGTTACAGACCTGCTCAATGCCGACGGTAAGAACAATATTGTGGCTGTTCGATTGGAGAACAAACCACAATCGTCACGTTGGTATCCGGGAGCAGGATTATATCGTAATGTTCATGTCGTAGTGACCAATAAGGTGCATGTACCGGTGTGGGGTACATATATAACTACACCCTATGTTTCGAAAGAATATGCATCTGTTAAGTTGAAAACAGAAATCGAGAACAGCGAAAATGAGGATGTACGTATCTTGACCGAAATAAAAGATGCAACCGGTAAAGTCGTTTCAGCGAAAGATAATACATTGAAGATAAATCATGGGAAACCTTTCGAGCAAAATCTGATTGTCGATAATCCTCATTTATGGTCACCCGAAAGTCCTTATTTATATCATGCTGTATCGAAAGTTTATGTAGGAGATAAGCAGGTTGATGAATATACAACCCGATTCGGGATACGTGATATCAAAGTTATAGCTGATAAGGGGTTCTTCCTGAACGGCGAACGCCGAAAATTTCAGGGCGTTTGTAATCATCACGATTTAGGTCCTCTTGGTGCAGCTATCAATGTTGCCGCATTACGCCGTCAATTGACTATGCTTAAAGATATGGGGTGCGATGCCATCCGTACGGCTCATAATATGCCTGCACCCGAATTAGTCGCTCTTTGCGATGAAATGGGATTCATGATGATGGTGGAACCGTTTGACGAATGGGATATTGCTAAATGTAAAAACGGATATCACAGATTCTTCAATGAATGGGCTGAAAAAGATATGGTAAATATGCTGCGCAACTACCGTAACAATGCAAGTGTAGTAATGTGGAGTATCGGTAACGAAGTGCCTACTCAATGTAGTGCCGAAGGGTATAAGGTTGCTTCGTTTTTACAAGATATTTGTCATCGCGAAGATCCGACACGTCCAGTTACTTGTGGTATGGATCAGGTTACTTGTATATTGAGTAATGGATTCGGGGCGATGATTGATGTGCCCGGACTGAACTATCGTGCACATCGCTATGTCGAGTCTTATGCAAAACTGCCACAGAATTTGGTGTTAGGATCAGAGACCGCATCTACAGTCAGTTCTCGAGGAGTATATAAATTTCCGGTAGAGAAAAAAGCAGATGCTTTGTATGATGATCATCAATCTTCGTCTTATGATTTTGAGTATTGTAATTGGTCTAATCTGCCCGATGATGATTTTGCATTGGCAGATGATTATGAGTGGACAATGGGGCAATTCGTTTGGACGGGATTCGATTACTTAGGAGAGCCCTCACCGTATGATACAGATGCATGGCCCAGCCATAGTTCGCTGTTTGGTATTATTGATCTGGCAAGTATTCCTAAAGACCGTTATTACTTGTACAGAAGTGTGTGGAATAAAACTGATAATACATTGCACATCTTACCTCATTGGAATTGGAAAGGTCGCGAAGGACAAAAAACTCCGGTATTCGCATATACTAATTATCCGAGTGCCGAATTGTTCATCAACGGAAAGAGTTATGGACGTCAGGAGAAAAATAATACAACCCTTCAAAACCGTTATCGTTTGATGTGGATGGATGCTATATACGAACCGGGCGAAGTAAAGGTGGTAGCTTATGACAGTAAAGGGAATATTGCCGAAACGAAAATCGTTCGTACTGCCGGAGCTCCCCATCATATCGAATTGGTGGTTGATCGTGACAGTATTTCTGCCGATGGAAAGGATCTGGCTTATATTACAGTACGCGTTGTTGATAAAGACGGAAACCTTTGT
Organism: Indolivaga capnocytophagoides DSM 22835; assembly: GCF_000426485.1. Classification (GTDB taxonomy): domain Bacteria; phylum Bacteroidota; class Bacteroidia; order Bacteroidales; family Dysgonomonadaceae; genus Dysgonomonas_A; species Dysgonomonas_A capnocytophagoides. The sequence continues at coordinate 26,500 of NZ_AUFL01000017.1, read as the reverse complement.
CCGGATGATAGCCGTTTAATTGAATTCACTGTAAAAGGAGCAGGTAGATACAGGGCTTCAGCCAATGGAGATGCTACTAGTTTGGATTTATTTCATCTGCCCAAGATGCATGCATTCAGCGGACAACTTACTGCAATTGTTCAGGCTGGAGAGTATGCAGGCACAGCTGTTTTTGAGGCTAAGGCTAAAGGTTTGAAAAGCGCAATCCTCAATATTGAAGTGAAAAATAAGTAACTGAAAGTATTCTATGACGTGTTTTACTGTGATAACAAGTTCTTGCTGTTGTACTTGTAAAGTCGATAAATAGGTCTGAGATCTTAAAATAAATAAGAATACTTAGGAATAACCCGGTTTAATATTAAACCGGGTTTGTTATTATATAGGCTCTTTGTATTTTTGTTGTAACTAAAATAATCGATTATGAGATTCTCAGGTCTTTTGACTAAAATGGAAACCCAATACGGTACGCCTATTCAATACTATTTGCATTTGGGTGAAGATGTGATTGATATGAATCAATTGCTGGGGAATAAAATAAGGGTGAAGTTCGACTATTGTCAATGTATTGAGTGCGGAAAAAAGAAAGAGATTTTTGCAATGGGATTTTGCAAAAACTGCTACTTTACATCCCCTCATGCCGGAGGATGGATCGTCAGACCCGAATTATCCACAGCTCATTTAGGGAAAGCAGACCGTGATCTGGAAGTTGAAGCTTTGGCGCAATTGCAACCTCATATCGTATATCTGGCTAATTCGGGAGGTCTCAAAGTGGGAGTTACACGATTATCCCAGCTGCCTACCCGTTGGATAGATCAGGGAGCCGAATATACTATTCGATTGGCAGAGACTGAAAACCGATATCAGGCAGGACTCATAGAAGTTGCCCTGAAACAACATATGGCTGATAAAACCAACTATCGGAAAATGCTGAAGGAGAATGTTCCTTATTCTGATCTGGTGGAAAAGAAAGATGAAATGTTGAGTTTCGTACCACAAGACTTGTCCTGCTATATTGAACAAGACAATCAAGTGTTGCATCTCGAATATCCTATCCGGGAATATCCATCGAAAGTGAATTCTGTTACCCTTAAAAAAGTTCCTGAATTTGAAGGAACTCTTATCGGTATAAAAGGTCAGTATCTGATGTTCGACAATAATTTTGTGTTTAATATAAGAGGACATGAAGGGTTTGTTGTTGACCTCATGGTTTGATGTTTCAACACCAGAGAGCAGAGTCAAACTCGTGTTTTGTGCTTGTTATCTGTTTCTTTATCAATTCGTCACCGTTTCGTTATAATGTATTTATTCTTTTGTGATACAAACTTGTGTGTTGTATTAGAATAGATATGATTAATAACAGAGATTTAAGCTGGTTGAATTTTAATAACCGGGTGTTGCAAGAGGCTCAGGACAAAACAGTTCCTCTATTACAGCGATTACGTTTTTTAGGTATATTCTCGAATAATCTGGATGAATTTATAAAAGTCCGGGTTGCTAATGTTATAAGGTTAAGCCAGATTAAAGGAAAGAAAGTTCCTTTGTTTTCGGGAAACTATACTCCCCGTGATTTGCTCATCAAAATAAAATCGAAGATAGCCGAATCGCAATTGAAGTTCGACAAAATATATAATGAGATTATATTAGAGATGGAGGAGCATGGTATATATATGCTCAATGAAAAACAATTAACTAAAAAACAAGAGGCTTATTGCCGCGATTATTTTTCACGGATAATAAGTCCTCGGCTTGTACCTCTTATTATCAGAAAAAGAACAGCCATCCCGTTTCTTACCGACAGCAATATATACCATGCTGTAAAGATGCAGAATAAGAATAAAGAAGATACTAAGTATGCTATAATTCAGATTCCTGTAAGTAACAATTGCCCCAGATTCATAGAACTTCCGTCTGAGAAAGGGCTCAATGATATTATCTTTTTGGATGATATCATACGGTTGTGTCTTGATCATATCTTCTTTATGTTTAATTATACTGAGATTTCGGCATATACTTTCAAGCTGACAAGAGATGCCCTGCTCACTGTTGATGATGATGTATCGAAAAGTCTGATAGAGAAAATGGAAGATGGGCTCGAAAACAGAATGCACGGACAGCCTGTACGACTGATTTATGATAAAGAAATGCCGGAAGATCTGTTGGGGATTATTATTTCAAAACTGAAGCTGAAAGATGATGACAGCTGTGAGGCGGGAGAGCGGTATCATTTGAAAAAGGATCTGATGAAATTTCCGAAAATAAGACCGGATCTCGAGTATATTAATCCAACACCGCTCATACATAATGGCATTAAGCCCAGTTCGAGTATCTTGACTGTTGTAAAGAAAAAAGATATTCTTCTTAATTATCCTTACCATACATTTAATCATTTTATTGATTTCCTGAGAGAGGCTGCGATCGACCCCAAAGTCGAAAGTATATCGATAACCCTGTACCGGACTGCCGAACATTCGAAAGTGATCAATGCGCTGGTGAATGCCGCGAAAAACGGAAAAAGGGTGACTGCAGTTCTTGAGCTTTTTGCTAGATTTGATGAAGAACAAAATGTTGAGAATACCGAATTACTACAAAAAGCCGGAGTTAAAGTTATACACGGAGCAGACGGGTTGAAAGTACATAGTAAACTGGTGTTGGTTGAGAGAGCCGAAAGAAAGGAAGTAAAGGGATATGTCTATGTCGGAACCGGTAATTTCAATGAATCGACAGCATTGGTCTATGGCGATTTTGGTTTGTTTACAGCCGAAAAAGCGATTGTTGCCGATACCAGACGGGTTTTCGATTTCTTGGAAAATACACATAAACATTTTCAATGCGATCGATTGATGGTTTCCCCCTATTATATGAGAAGGCAGTTTGAGCAACTGATCGAAAATGAGATCAAGAATGCGAAGAAAGGAATCAATGCATATATTTATGCCAAATTTAACAGCCTGACTGACGAAAATATCATAAAGCTGCTTTATAAAGCTGCGGATGAAGGAGTGAAGATAAGGCTTATCATAAGAGGTGCGTGTTGCATAAAAACAAAGAGTGAAAACATAAAGGCAATCAGTATTGTGGACAAGTATCTCGAACATGCCCGCTTGGTTATATTCGGAAATGGAGGAAAAGAAGAAGTCTTTATTCTGAGTGCAGACTGGATGACGCGTAATCTCGACCGGAGAGTCGAAGTCGGTATTCCTGTTCTGGATGTCAAAGTGAAGGAGACATTGAAATCCTTCTTTGATATTCAGTGGTCGGACAATGTAAAGTCACGTGACTTAAACTCGCCTGATCAGAATTCCTATATAGAAAGAATCGGTGATCAAAAAAACAGATCGCAGATTATGTTGTATGATTTTTATAAAAAAATGTATGAAGACAGAGACACTGGCTGCTATTGATATCGGCTCCAATGCAATCAGGCTATTGATTAGCAGTGTTGATAATAACGGAGGCGTTTCGGATTTTAAAAAAGCAGCGTTCCTGCGTGTTCCCATCCGGTTAGGCGAGGATGTTTTTACAAAAGGAGTGATTAGTGAAGAAAAACGGCAATTGCTGGTAGATGCTTTAACCGGATTTTCATATATAATCAGGGCTTATAAAGTATCCCGATACAGAGCTTGTGCGACAAGTGCTATGAGGGATGCCGCAAATGGCTCCGAAATTGTAGATTACATAAAATCGCATTGTAATATAGATGTTGAAATTATAAGCGGACAGGAGGAAGGTGATATTATATTTGAAGCCGGAGGACTGGATAAGGTGATGGATCGTGACCGCAATTACCTGTATGTAGATGTGGGAGGGGGCAGTACCGAAATTATTTTATATAGTAATTATCAGAAGTTGTTTTCCGAATCGTTTCAGTTGGGAACGGTAAGGATGCTTACGGATACTGTAGAGAAAAAGGAAAAAGGAAGATTTAAATCGAGGTTGCAAGAGATTTACGATCAGTATTATCCGTTGAGTATAATTGCTTCGGGAGGAAATATCAATAAGGTTCATAAAATATTGGGTAAACGGGATGGTGAATATATTGGGGCTACCGAACTGAAAATATTATATGACGCGATGAAAGAAATGAGCTATGAAGAACGGATTCTTAATTATAAACTAAAATCATACAGGGCGGATGTAATCGTTCCGGCTATGAAAATATTTTCAACAATATGCAAGTCCTGTAAAATCAATGAGATATATGCGCCTAAGGTAGGGCTGGTCGATGGCATAATCCATCATATCTATTATAATAGATAGCCGAAATATTTTGAATTTTATTTTTTTATTCCGGAAATATTCTCATATTTGTATTGTCTAACAATTTTGTTAATCAAATTAGATAATAGCCGAAGCAAATATGTCGATAAAAGAAACAGATAGCGAAAAACTTATCTTAGAAGCAGCCGAAGCCGAATTTATCGAAAAAGGCTACGGTAAATCCCGTACTACCGAGATTGCAAAGAGGGCAGGTGTAAACCATGCTATGCTGCATTATTATTTTCGGACTAAGGAAAATTTGTTTGAAGTTGTGTTTAAGAAAAAGGCTAAGCTGATGTCTGAAGTATTACTTTTTTCTTTTACGATGGATCTTCCATTTCTCGAAAAGATTAAAAAGGGGATTGAGGATCACTTCGATTTATTGGCAAAGAATCCAGGACTCCCTAATTTTATTTTTAATGAAATAGCCCATGATGACAGGCTGAGAACATTATTTGTGAATGTTATCAAAGAAAAGGCAAAAGCCATTCGTGATAGCCTGAAGCAGGAAATTGACAATGAGGTGGAGAAAGGCACAATCCGTTATATCGATGCTTACGATTTGCTTTTTAGCATTGTCTCTCTTAATATTTTTGTTTTTATCGGAAAGCCGTTGGTACTAGGGATATTAGAGTTGGATGAAGATCAGTTCTTGCGTTTTTTGGAACACCGTAAGCAGGTAAATGTTGAAATAATTTTGAACAGGTTGCAGTTGTAATTTTTTTATCTTTTTATTAACAAAATTGTTAATCATATTTGTTTGTCCGGGGTGTCAACAAAAAGGTTTTGAGAGCTTAAATAAAAGAATTAAATAACAATAGATTATGAAGTGTCGAGTGTTGATATTGCTTTCTTTGGCTGTTATATCCTGCTCGGGATATGCACAATTGAGCATCGAAGAATGTTATAAAAAAGCAGAAGCAAACTATCCGCTTATTAAGCAATATGGTTTGATAGAGAAGGCGAAGGACTATAATTTGTCTAATGTCGAAAAAGGTTATTTGCCTCAGGTTCAGTTGTCGGCAAAGGGGACTTATCAGTCCGGAGTGACAAAGATTCCCGTAGATATTCCCGGCATCAAAGGAATGAAGAAAGACCAGTATAGTGCAACACTGGATGTAAACCAGAGTATCTGGGACGGAGGAGCTATCAAAGCCCAGAAAGAAAGCATCAGAAGCCAGTCCGAAATAGATAAAAAAAGCCTGGAGGTTACGATGTATTCTATACGTGACAGGGTTAATCAGCTGTTTCTCGGAATACTTCTGCAGAATGAAATGCTCCGTCAAAATGGACTTTATGACGCTGAGTTGCAACGAAACTATAATCAGGTTTCTGCTTATATGCAAAATGGCATAGCCAATCAGGCCGATTTAGATGCAATTGAGGTAGAGCAGATAAAAAACAGGCAGAACAGAACCTCATTGTATCACAGTAAAAAGGCTTATTGCGAGATGCTTTCTGTTCTGACTGGGGAGGAGATAGGAGAAAATACTCAACTGATCAGACCGAATCCAGATCAGTTATACTCTTCCGGAAGTCAACGTCCCGAACTGGCAATGTATGAAGCCCAATATCATAATCTGGATGCTCAGAAAAAAGAAATCAACTCATCTTTGATGCCAAAATTCAATGCTTTTGCAACCGGAGGATACGGGCGTCCGGGGCTAAATATGCTTGAAAGTAAATTTTCTGCTTATTACATAGGTGGTATTTCTTTAAGCTGGAATCTAAGCAGCTTTTATACAAGGAAAAATAAACTGAGCAATATCGAAGTGAATAGGGGCATGATAGATTCTCAACGAGAGACTTTCCTGTTTAATAATCGACTTGACCGGGCTCAAAATGATAATGAAGTTTTAAAGATCAGAGAACTCTTAAATTCTGATGATAAGATAATCTCTTTAAGAGGATCGGTTAAAAAATCGGCAGAAGCTAAAGTTGCTAACGGAACACTCTCCGTATTGGAACTGATGAAAGAAGTCAATGCCGAACAACAATCTATTCAGGATAAAATTGTCCACGAAATAGAATTAATACAAGCCATATATAATCTGAAATATATAACCAACAATTAAGTAATAACAATATGAAAGTACTTAAATATCTGACTGCACTTTTTATAGCATTCAATTTGTATGCCTGCGGAAACAAGGGCTTAGAATACGATGCATCCGGTATCTTCGAGACCACGGAAGTGATAGTGTCTTCGCAAGGGAATGGAGAGATAAAACAATTCGATATTACCGAAGGTGATGTGCTGGAGCCTAATCAGCAGGTTGGGCTGATAGATACACTTCAGCTTTTTCTGAAAAAGAATCAACTGGAAGCAAGTATCGGAAGTGTAAAAAACAAAAAGACAACTCCTGCGACTCAGATCGCGGCTTTACAGCAGCAGATCGAGACTCAGAAAAGAGAGCAAAAACGTTATCAGAACCTAATTTCACTCAATGCCGCTAATCAAAAGCAGCTGGATGATATAAACGCCCAGATCAAATTGCTGGAGAAACAGCTGGCTGCTCAATATGAAACAATTAATAATACAAACAGCAGTCTCACTGATGAGGGTGTATCGCTTGAAGCTCAGATTGCTCAGCTGAAAGATCAAATTGCAAAATCGGTTATAACAAGCCCGATCAAAGGAACGGTACTGGCTAAGTATGCCGAGCAGGGAGAACTGGCGAAACAGGGCAAAGCTTTATTCAAAATAGCTGATATTGAAACAATGTATCTTAGAGCATATATAACCGCCAGTCAGCTTACGACAGCAAAAATAGGACAGAATGTAAAAGTATATTCGGATCTGGGAGAATCGGACAGGAAAGAATACGCAGGAAAGATTACATGGATATCAGACAAAGCGGAATTTACACCCAAAACCATACAGACCAGAGACGAGCGTGCGAACCTTGTGTATGCCATAAAGATAGAAGTTAAAAATGACGGCTATATCAAAAAAGGGATGTACGGAGAAGTTAAGTTAACAGATCAATAAACCGATGGTTACAGTAGAGAATATCTGTAAAAAGTATGGGCAGGTTTCGGCTTTGAGCAATATCAGCTTTGAGACGAGAGCCGGTGAAATATTCGGAATAATAGGACCCGATGGGGCAGGGAAGACTACTCTATTCCGTATACTTACCACATTATTGCTGGCCGATAGCGGCAATGCTGTAGTCGATGGCTGTGACGTGGTGAAAGAATATACGCAGATACGGAAAAAGATAGGTTATATGCCCGGAAAGTTCTCTTTGTATGAAGATCTCACGATAGAAGAGAATCTCGAATTCTTTGCTACCATATTCAATACAACTATAGAAGAGAATTATCACCTCATAGAAGATATATACAAACAGATTGAGCCTTTCAAAAAACGCAGGGCAGGAAAGCTGTCGGGAGGAATGAAGCAGAAACTGGCACTTTGCTGTGCCCTTATACATAGACCGACTGTGTTGTTTCTGGATGAGCCTACGACCGGAGTCGATCCGGTTTCTCGAAAAGAATTCTGGGAAATGCTGCGAAAGTTGAAATCTCAGGGTATTTCTATACTCGTATCTACTCCGTATATGGATGAAGCCTCGCTTTGCGACCGGATAGCATTTATTAGAAACGGGCAGTTTCTGGATATCGATACTCCATTAAATATCATATCTAAGTTCGATGATATTCTTTGGGCTGTTGAGGCGGATAATATGTATCATCTTCTTCTCGATCTGAGAAGTAATAAACAGATCAAGAGTAGTTTTGCATTCGGCGAAAATCACCATGTTACGGTTGATGCCTCTTTGTCTGCCAATGGGTTAATGAAATATTTGTCTGATAAAGGGCATACCAATATCAGTATACGTCCGATTGAACCTAGTATCGAAGATTGTTTTATGCTCATAACCGAAAAGAAAGAAAATGAATGATATAGTAATTAAAGCCACCGACCTGACAAAGAAATTCGGAAACTTTACAGCTGTCGATCACATTAGCTTCGAAGTTGGTAAAGGCGAGATATTCGGCTTTCTCGGAGCAAACGGAGCAGGAAAGACAACTGCTATGCGGATGTTATGCGGACTGAGCAATCCGACCTCAGGTGAAGGACGTGTAGCCGGATTTGATATCAACCGCGAACAGGAAAAAATAAAGGCGAACATTGGTTATATGAGCCAGAAGTTTTCGTTGTATGAGGATCTTAAAGTTTGGGAGAATATACGTCTTTTCGGTGGGATATATGGCATGAAAGAAAGCGATATAAAATCGAAATCAGAGCGGATATTAAGCCATTTGGGTTTTCTCACTGAAAAAAAAACATTAGTACGCGATCTGCCTTTAGGCTGGAAACAGAAATTAGCTTTTTCTGTATCGATCTTTCATTCTCCTAAAATTGTATTTCTGGATGAGCCTACCGGAGGTGTCGACCCTGCTGCCCGCCGTCAGTTTTGGGAAATGATCTATGAAGCGGTCGATGAAGGTATCACTGTATTTGTAACTACTCACTATATGGATGAAGCTGAATATTGTAACCGGGTATCTATTATGGTCGATGGTAAAATAGAAGGATTGGATTCCCCTAAAATGCTGAAAGAACAGACCGGTTCGCAGACAATGGATGAAGTGTTTCTGAAGTTTGCACGATGTGCGGTACGTTCAGATGGTTAGGTCTCAGACCTTTTTGTTGCTTTGGTAAGTAAAACAACCAAAGTCTGTTATAAACTAGAAGTATATCATTAAATACTTTCTGTTACTTATAATTAATAGTTATATGAAGCAATTCTTATCATTCGTAAAAAAAGAGTTTTATCATATATTCAGAGATGTCCGTACTATTCTGATATTGCTTGGTATGCCTATTGCTCAGATTCTGCTTTTCGGGTTTGCCATTACTACGGAAGTTAAAAATACTCAGGTTGCGGTATTCGACTTGTCAAAAGATGCGGTTACAGAGCAAATCATTCAAAAGATTCAGGCAAATGAATATTTTTCGCTGGTGGAGAATCTCAATAACCCCGATCGTATAGAGCAGGTGTTGAGAGAAGGAAAAGCCAGTATGGTTCTGGTTTTCGGAAATGATTTTCAATCCAATATGCTGCATACAGGAGAAGCTGCTGTGCAGGTTATTGTAGATGCTACAGACCCAAATCAGGCTACGACAATGACTAACTACATAACCAATATATTGTCGCAGTATCAGCAGGAAATAGCCGGGCAGTCAGGAAGTCCCAATCTAAAGATAGTACCTCAGGTAAAGATGTTATATAATCCTCAGATGGAGAGTGCATATAACTTTGTGCCCGGTGTGATGGGGTTGATACTGATGCTTATATGTGCGATGATGACTTCTATCGCTATTGTGAGAGAGAAGGAAAAAGGGAGTATGGAGATTCTGCTGACATCTCCGATCAGACCTATTTTTATCATTATCTCTAAAGCAGTGCCTTATCTTACCCTTTCGATTGTCAACCTTATTACCATTCTTTTGTTGTCGGTATTTGTCTTGAAAGTGCCTGTTGCTGGAAGCTTGCCTTTGATTTTTCTTGCCTCTTTTATGTTCATTCTTGTGGCATTGCTTTTGGGGCTTCTGATTTCAAATCTAGTGGAAACACAGGTTGCGGCTATGCTCGTATCGGGAATGGGATTAATGATGCCTACCATGCTCTTGTCGGGTATGATGTTCCCTATCGAAAGTATGCCGGTTGTTTTGCAATGGGTGTCGAGTATAATGCCTGCGAGATGGTATATAAGCATTATTAAGAAGCTGATGATTCAGGGTGTAGACGGTATTTATGTTATACACGAATTTGGCGTTCTGCTGTTGATGATTTCAGTTTTGCTCTTTGTTAGTCTCAAAACATTTAAAAAGAGACTGTGATGGGAATTTTATCTATAGATAACAAATGGGATAATATGCCAATGTGGAAATAAAGTAACAATGAAAAATGTGTAAATCTGCTGTCACTTTTGTAACCTTTTTTCGATTTTATACTTGTTAACTAGTCAACTTGTTTACTATATATACAATGATTAATAATAGACCTTGATTACTTATGTTGAAGTTTTTATTAGAAAAAGAATTTAAACAGATATTGAGAAATTCATTTCTGCCGAGAATGATATTTATGATGCCTGTTATGATGATACTGGTTATGCCTTGGGCTGCCAATCAGGAGGTAAAGAATATCAAACTGTCTGTTGTAGATAACGATCATCGTTCTTATTCGGAACGTTTGATAAATAAAGTTATTGCTTCCGGCTATTTTATTCTTGAGGATGTCTCGGCATCCAATAACGAAGCAATGAAGAGTATCGAATCGGGTTCTGCAGATATTATTCTCGACATTCGTCCCGAGTTCGAAAAAGATCTGATAAAGACTGGTACTGCCAATGTAATGATTTCGGCGAATGCTGTAAACGGAACAAAAGGAGGTCTCGGATCAGGCTATTTATCTGCTATTATGAATGATTTTGCGAGTGAAATAAGTGCCGAACTGGGACTGACTGTTGATAAGGGCATTACTCCCGTTATAAATATAGAGCCGCACAATAAGTACAATGTATTTATGGATTATAAGGTGTTTATGCTGCCGGCATTGGCCGTGATGCTGCTTACTATGATTGCGGGTTTCCTTCCGGCTTTGAATATTGTTGGAGAGAAGGAAGCGGGAACCATTGAGCAGATGAATGTTACCCCTGTAAACAGGCTCGTGTTTATTCTTGCAAAACTGATTCCGTATTGGATAATCGGATTTATTGTGCTTAGTATTTGTTTTATCTTATCAGCCTTGGTTTATGGACTTTGTCCGGTTGGCAATCTGCTGACAATCTATTTGTATGCCAGCGTATACATCCTTACAGTCTCGGGATTGGGGCTTGTTATATCTAACTATTCGGATTCGATGCAGCAGGCTATGTTCGTTATGTTTTTCTTTATGCTGATACTTATTCTTCTGAGCGGGTTATATACTCCCATCAGCAGTATGCCCGAATGGGCGCAGATGATAACGAAGTTCAACCCTTTGAGTTATTTTATACAGGTTATGCGGTCTGTTTATCTTAAAGGCAGCGGATTGATGGATTTGTTGCCGAAGTTGTATGCTTTGTGTGGATTTGCTGTTGTGTTTAATGTTTGGGCGATTGTGAGTTACAAAAAGAGTAACTGATGGGGTGTTGGTCTTGATTTTGAGATATTTGATCTTGGTTTAATACCCTGTTTTATTATCTTATGAAAAAAAAACAATAACTTTGGTTTTCTTTTTAGAGGTAAGTTAATAAATAGGTCTGGGACCTTAATCAATATACAACGTAAATGAAATACAAATCTATTATGGCAATTGCATTGAGTGCAGGCATGTTGGCTTGTGGTTCGGGCAAAGACAGTAAGGAGAAGGATGAGGCTGCGGCTCCCCTTATCGGAAAAGCGACGGTGAAAATAACTGACGGATTGATGACTCCCGAGGCTTTGTACAGTTTTGGAAGAATCAGCGAAGCGGTGGTGTCTCCCGATAAATCTAAGATTTTATATGGAGTAACTTATGTCAGCATTGAGCAGAATAAGACCAACCGTGAGTTATTCACAATGAATATCGATGGCTCTGATAATAAGCAGATCACAAAAACACCAACAGGAGAGAATAGTGCTGTGTGGGTAAAAAACGGTTCTAAGATTGCATTTTTATCCAGTGAAGGCGGTTCTTCGCAAATATGGGAAATGAATCCCGATGGAAGTGATCGGGTAAAGATCAGTGATGTAGAGGGTGGTGTCAATGGATTTAGCTATTCGCCGAATGAAAAGAAAATCCTGTATATTAAGAATGTTAAGTTCGGAGAACGGACTTCTGATATATATCCCGACCTTCCTAAGGCTTCAGGACGCATTATTGATGATCTGATGTACAAACACTGGTCGGAATGGATAGAGGAAATTCCTCATAGCTTTCTAGCAGATTACGATGGCAGTAAGCTAAGCAATGACCGGGATATACTAGAAGGTGAACCTTATGAGTGTCCGATGCTGCCCTTTGGTGGTATTGAACAGCTGGCTTGGAGTCCTGATAGTAAAACAATCGCTTATACTTGCCGTAAGAAAACGGGAATGGCTTATGCTTTGTCAACCAATTCTGATATCTATCTGTATGAAATCGACAGCAAAAAGACTTCGAATATCACAGATGGAATGATGGGATATGATATAAATCCGGTTTTCTCTCCGGATGGAAAATACATAGCATGGCAAAGTATGGAGCGTGATGGTTATGAATCGGATAAGAACCGATTGTTTGTAATGAATCTAGCGACCGGAGACAAAACTTATGTAACCGAAGATTTCGATTATAATACTGATTTCATACAATGGAACAACGACAATCAAAGCTTGTATATCATAAGTTGTGTTGAGGCGAAGACCCAGATCTTTAAGGCATATATTCATACCAAAGAGATTAAGCCTGTAACCGAAGGAGTGCATGATTATGAGTCATTCTCGCTGGCAGGAGATAAACTGATCGCTTTACGTCATTCTATGTCTCAGCCTAATGAAATCTATTCGGTTGATGCAAATACGGGAAAGGCTACACAGATATCTTTTGAAAATAAGGAGATTCTGAATCAGATAACAATGGGTAAAGTAGAGGAGAGATGGATTCCTACAACTGATGGTAAGAAAATGCTGACATGGGTAGTATATCCGCCAAACTTCGATCCAAATAAGAAATATCCAGCATTATTGTATTGTCAGGGAGGTCCTCAAAGTACAGTGAGCCAGTTCTGGTCTTATCGTTGGAATCTGCAGATGATGGCAGCGAAAGGATATATCATTGTCGCTCCTAACCGTAGAGGTTTACCCGGATTTGGTAAAGAATGGAATGAACAGATCAGTGGAGATTACGGCGGTCAGAATATGAAAGATTATCTTTCGGCAATCGATGCTTTGGCTAAAGAACCTTTTGTAAATGCCGATAAGTTAGGTTGTACAGGAGCGAGCTACGGCGGATTCTCTACATACTGGCTTGCCGGAAACCATAATAAGCGATTCAAAGCATTCTTGGCTCATGCGGGAATATTCAATCTTGAGGCTCAATATCTGGAAACCGAAGAAATGTGGTTTGCCAATTGGGATCTGGGTGGTTCTTTCTGGGATCGTAATAATTCTATCGCTCAACGCTCGTATGCTAATTCTCCTCATCGTTTTGTCGATAAATGGGATACTCCTATCATGATTACTCATGGCGAGTTTGATTACCGTATTCTGGCATCGCAGGGAATGATGGCTTTCAATGCAGCAAAGCTTAGAGGCATTCCTACCCGTATGCTTATATTTCCGGATGAAACCCATTGGATAGCCCAGCCGCAGAACGGAATCTTGTTTCAGCGTGAGTTTTTCCGCTGGTTTGATCAATGGCTGAAATAAAAATGGTTTTTGTAATAATCTGATATAAAACATTCTAAAGAAGGCGATGCAAAGAAATTGATTTTTATTGAAATTTTTCTCTCTTAAAATTTGGAAAATCTCGAAAACGCATCTATCTTTGCATCGCATTTCAGAGGAAATGACACTCCAAAAAAAACGGTGTGGTAGTTCAGCTGGTTAGAATACCTGCCTGTCACGCAGGGGGTCGCGGGTTCGAGTCCCGTCCATACCGCCAAAGTTAAAGCCAATAGGCGAAAAAAGTTAGTTAAATCCTACAATATCAATATATTGTAGGATTTTTCTTTTTATCCATATAGCCAGAAAAAGACATAAAATGGGCATCGAACGCCTTAATTCGTTCCCCAAAGTGTTCACCTTAACCGAAAAAAGTGTTCACCCTAAATTGTCTTTAATTGGCAGTGTATCAGACATTTTTGGAAGTGCAAGATTTACTCATTCGAAAAACAATAATATTTTATTTGTAATTTAAAATGAGTAGTTATGAAAAGTACATTCAATGTCATTTATTACATCCGTCGAGACAAACTTAAAAAGGACGGAACAGCACCTATCTTTTGTCGGATTACCATCTCTCAGGAAAAGGTCAGTTTTAATATAAAAGCTGCAATAAATACAGGTATTTGGGAATCAAGTACAGGCAGAGCAATCGGTAAAAGCAGAGAAGCTTTAAGTATCAATAAGATCATAGATTCTTATACCAGCCTTATCAATGAAAAATACAATGAGATATTTGATCGTGATGGGATTGTTTCTGCAGAAGGCTTGAAAAACAGTATTCTTGGTATCTCCTCGTCTCCTAACGACATACCAATCTATCTTTTGGAAGTCTATCGTCAGCACAATGAAGATATGGAAAAACTGGTCGGTAAAAAATTCTCTCCGGCTATCCTGCAAAAATACAAATGTGTTTATAAAAAGCTTCAGACATTCTTAAAATTCAAATATAATCTGTCTGATATTAAACTGAAAGATATTAAACACAGTTTCTTAACGGATTTTGAAACTTATCTTAGAATTGACGGGAATTGCCAGACCAATACAATCGGGCGCAACATGAGGCTTCTGAAGAAGATTATCAATATAGCAAAGAACAATGGTTGGATCATCGCAGACCCTTACGCGAATTATAAAATCCATTTTGAGAAGGTTGACAGAGGATATCTGACTGAAGAAGAGATAAAGGCGATTATTGAGAAAGACTTCTCTATTGGCCGGATCGAAAAGGTAAGGGATATATTTATATTTTCCTGTTTCACCGGACTTTCATATGCAGACATATACGAATTAACGTATGACGATATAAAGCCTCATTTTGATGATAATCTATGGATTATGAAGAAGCGTGTTAAAACGAATACCGATATAACCGTTCCTTTAATGGATATACCACTTTCTATAATAGAGAAATACAGAGGGGAACAAAAGAACAACAAAGTTCTTCCGACAATGTGCAATCAGAAGATGAACTCTTATTTGAAAGAAATTGCCGATTTGTGCGGTATTGAGAAGCACCTCACCTATCACATGAGCCGTCATACATTCGCAACGACGTTTTTATCGTTGGGTATTCCGATCGAGTCTGTATCGAAAATGCTGGGGCACACAAAAATCCAGACAACACAAATATATGCCCGGATAACTAATAACAAGATAGCCAATGAAATGAATGCTATTGTGGAAAAACTAAAAACTTACGAATCAAAAAGTGCTATTGTTTAATCTAGTTGAGTTTATGAAAACAGGATATATAAAGTTTACAGATATAGATACCGACAGACCAATCATTGAAGTAAAAATTGTAGATGGTACAGTTTGGATGACAGTAAATGAAATCGCTGATTTGTTTGGGGTTTATACCCCGACAATCAGCAAGCATCTCAAAGCTATATTTAAAGATGGCTTACTAAGAGAAAGTGAAGTAACAAAAGAATACAGGTATATCCGAAATGAAAAAGAAGAATATGTTCGCATTTACTATAATTTAAAAGCTATTATTTTCTTGAGTTTTCGTATTCAATCCCTATATACCAAAGCTTTTAGGGAATGGGTATTCAATGCTTTTTGTGAATACGAAAAGGCAAAAGCTAAATCTGAAATGATCATAATATTCAATGCTAACACAGGAAAACCATCATCTAAAACTCTGAATTGACATGAAATTACAGATTATTCAAAATAAGATATTTGAGGTTCGTGGCTTACGGGTGATGATCGATTTTCATTTAGCAGAACTCTATCAGGTTGAAACCCGAGTTTTAAAACAGGCTGTCCGAAGAAATATAGAGCGTTTCCCTTCTGACTTTATGTTTGAATTGACGGGGGAAGAAGCTATGGGATTGATAAACATGGGGGTGTCACAATCTGTGATACCCTCCGGTTATAATATCGGAGCAACTAAGATCTTTGCATTTACTGAGCAGGGAGTATCTATGCTCTCTTCCGTCTTACGAAGTAAGATAGCCATCGAAATCAATATTTCTATAATGAGAGCTTTCGTTGCTCTTCGTCAATATGCTTTAGGCTATGCAGAACTTAACCAAAAGTTAGAAACATTTATGCTCGAGACCAATATGCAGTTTAATGAGATATATCAGGCTCTGACAGAGTTGGCCAGTACCAGAGAACAGGACGATAAACCTAGAAAACGTGTAGGATATATACAAAATGAAGAAGAGGAGCAATAGCTCCTCTTTCTTATTTCTTAGACTCTTCGATAGATACCTTACGGAATTCTTTCAACGCTTTTTCTATTTCCAAAGACACTTTTCTGGCACGCTGTCCGGCTGCTTTGTTTCCATTCTCTACCTGAGTATTTGCATCTTTTGAAAAGTTAGCAAACAATTGACTTAAATTTTCTACTAAATTTTTCATCACTATCATATTTTAAATTTGAACTGCAAAGATAGATCTCTTATTGAACTTCCCTGTAAAATTCAGCAATATATTCTTCCATAAATGAATGGCGTTTTGCAGCTATCAGCTTAGCCGATTCTGTATTCATCAGATCCTTTAGTTTAAACAACTTGTCATAAAAGTGTTGAATACTTGAATTTTCTTTCTCTTGTTCATCAGGGCTATATAGAATTCGATTCTTACTACCGCCATATGCAAAACACCGGGCAATGCCGATTGCCCCGATAGCATCCAAACGGTCTGCATCTTGTACGATCTCAGCTTCTATTGAAGATGGCTTATTTCCTTTGCTGAAAGAAACCTGAGAAACAATCTCGACAACTCTGTTTATAATTGACTGCTCAACAAATAAGGATTTTAGAAATGCACTGATTAACTCTTCTGACTTATCTATTTCGTTATGAAGTTTATGATCGCCAAGGTCATGCAACCAAGCCGCCAGTTCAACCAAAAAGCTATCTGCATGTTCTATTCTCAATATCTTTCGGGCATTAATAACTACACGTTCTATATGATAATAATCATGCCCCGTTCCTTCTTTGAGAAAAGTTTCTTTTATATATTCCTGTGCTTTTATCAGAATATCTTTATTCTCCATTCTTTTACTTATTGAAAAATATCCATAATGGTAAATTCACATTCTTTGGATTGGTGTTTATTAATCAGAGGTACAAGTCGTCTGAAATGCTCTGTGCGGCAATGCCTGTTCAATGCTTCATGATCGGGCCATTCTTCAATGAAGATAAAGTGAGTTTTATCGTCCTGATCTATATAAAGGTTGTAATCTATACAATCTTTTTCCAGTTTGGTTTTAGCAACCAATTCAGCATAAAGAGGTTTTACTATATCCAAATACTCTTCTTTTATAAAATCCTCGGCTATAACTTTTATCATTTGTTTTTTTACTAAATTCTAATTTCAATAATATCATTAAGATTGGTCGTGTATCGTTTTGAGAGATGCTCCTGACGAATATTCTTACTATAACCGTTTCCCTGAACTGCAAGTTTTACAGTATCACGTCCATTCTTTTTATTTATCTCATCCAAAGTCTGGTTTAATCTCTGTAGCTTATCACGGTCTTTTTCATCAAAGAAATCTCGCAATGCATATTCTTCGGGGATAATATCAATCAATACAACTCCAGCCCTTTTATATTCCAGATTTGGCAAATAAATCGAATCCAAAGCCTGACGACAGTAACCGATAATCTCGCCTGTATCCGATGTATAGAATGACAAAGGAACAACTTTTGAAGGTTTATACACATCCTCTTCAAATCGATCGGTTTGCACAAAAATATAAACGGCTTTGGTTACAGTTTTCTGTTTTCTCAATTTAGCTACACTCAGAGAGGCTAACGAAGCGATAGACTCCAGTAAATTGTTGTATTCAGTAATTGGCTGCCCGAAACTTCTGGATGTACATATTTGTTGTTTCTTGGCCGACAGTTCGTCTTTTTCAATACAGGGGATACCGTGCAATTCCAGCCAAGTTCGTTCCCCGATTACAGTCATCTTACCTCTGACCCATGATCGAGTCTTTAGAGTCAAATCATATGCTGTTTTTACTCTGTGATATTCAAGCATCTTTGTGTGGCGACGCCCTATGCCCCAAACATCACTAATAGGTGTTTTCTGTAAGGCTTTGATACGTTTCTCCTCGCTATCAATAATACAAATATTATGATATGCCTTATATTTCTTGGCAAAGTGATTGGCTATTTTACCCAGAGTCTTAGTCGGTGCTACACCTATCGATACCGATATTCCTGTATTCTTTGTGACTGTACGAATAATATGTTCACTATAACTTGCAACATCTTTAATTCCGTGTAAATGAAGAAAAGCCTCGTCTACAGAATATACTTCCATCTCAGGTACGAGATTGGATAGAGTATTCATCACTCTGTCCGACATATCTCCATAGAGTGTGAAATTGGTCGAGTAAACCCCAACATTATATTGCTTAACGAGTTCCTTTATTTGAAAAAATGGTACTCCCATTTTTATCCCTAATGCTTTGGCTTCATTGCTACGTGATATAACACAGCCATCGTTGTTGCTGAGTACAACAACAGGACGATTGTTTAATGCGGGATTGAAGACCCGTTCACACGAAACAAAGAAGTTATTACAGTCGATTAGGGCGTACATTAATTACTAAAATTAAATGCTTTTTTTTGCTTGTTATATAAATCTTCAACTACCTTATCAAATATTCTTTTATATTCTTCATTAGAAGCTTTATACCCAAATTCTTGCTCGAAATCAGCAAGAATTCCATTTTTCAAAAATTCCGGATCATTCTCACATTTCCAAATAGTATATTTAAAAGCATCATCAAATGTTGTTTCCATATCTTTATAAAAAAATCTAGATTGAGTTTTCTCTGTGTCTATGAATGCCTGAATTATATTTCTTTGGTCAATTAAAGTTTCAAAAAGTAAATCAAAATCGTCCAATACCTCTTGCACTGTTACTTCTCTACTAGAAGAAATATACCCGGAATAAGGAGACTTTTTGTATGCATCATCAATCCCCGTATATAAAAAACGTCCATAGCATGTAGCCATAGTGATAAATAACCTATTATTAGTTTTTACATTAATAGGTCTGAATAGAGTTATTAATTCAGTCCATGATATATATTCACCATTCTTTAACAAAAGTCCATTGTTCTGATCTCCGTGCATCTCAAAATGGAATAATAATCCATCTAACATATATTCAGCATTAGTTTCATAATATTTGAATAATTCAATTAATTGTTCTCTATTCTGGATATCATAAAAGCTATGAGTCATTTTTTGCTCATTCTCTTGCATATAATCAATACGACGTTTTATACAGTCGTCATATAAATTTTGGCCTGTTTGCTGATCAGTAGCTGGTAAGCTTTGAAACACCACAATATGCTTTATATCTCCAATCATATTTTATCTTTGTTTCTTTATCGAATAAGTTACTATCCCCCAGATAAGGAAATCATTATCTTCTGTTACTTTGATAGGGCTATAGCTTTTATTAGCAGGTATAAGCCACACTATATCTTTTTCTATTTTAATGTATTTAATCGTGAATTCACCATCGACAAAGCAGACTGCCATATCTCCGTTTCGCGGCTCCAGCGATTTATCAATAATCAATATATCTCCATCATAAACACCAGCATCCTGCATGCTATCACCACGAACGCGTCCATAGAATGTACTGGACGGATGGCGAACCAACTCTTTATTCAAGTCGATAGCCAGATCCATGAAATCCTGAGCCGGACTAGGGAATCCAGCTTTGATTCCTCCATCAGCGATAGGTAGCGATAATTCAGTGTTTACTTCTGCACGAAATATTTCAAGAGCTTTCTTTTCCATCAAAACAAAAGTACATAAAGCTATAGAGATAATGCGAATTCAGAATCTTAATTAATATATCAATATTATAGAATTTCTCTTCCGTTTCTCCTTTTATAACTGCTCCTCTTTCTGCGGAGTCATCACTTGATCGGTCTTCTTGTTCATCGGGCAAAGGTATGAACGGCTTTTAGTTCTGCATATTCTTACGCCTGTCGGTTTTCGAAAAAATCTTCCTCTTTCCTTTCAGGCGAGCGTATTTATCCGAAAAAATATGCCTGTCTAAAAGCCTATACCAGCTTGTTGCCCTTGAAACAAAAAATGACCGACACGACGGATGACGCATGAAAAAAAAAGTCGCAGTTATGAGAAACGAAAGAAAAATATTGAAACAAAACTCCCTCCCCTCTGGAATCATCATAAAATTGGGTTTAGGGGTAGCAATAGTGGCTCTGTGTGCATGGATAGTGACACAAGTGAGTATAAACACCTCTGTTATTACAGGACTTATCGGTGGCTATCTAATTATCTGCTTTGTATTTAAAATAGTAAAGCTATTCATCAAGATGATATTATCAATTATAGCTTTTATCATCCTTATCTCCATTTTCTTATTTATAATCTTTTAAACCGTACAGCCATGACAAAAATCTATTCATTGTTCGCAGGAACAACAACTGATACTGAAGTGAAAGCAGTCGCCAAAAACCAAATCATTCAAATGGAAGGATACTCCTATGACCGTTATGTAGTCCACCTAATTACACACGACAAATACGGCTATCACTATCATCTGATTAACCTCCGCACGCTTGATATACAACAATCTGAAATCATTAAACCGTTGAGCCAAAAGTTTGGAATCGGTATGTATTACGATGAGAACAATATTGAGTTTATGCCCGAAGAAGAAGTTATTGAACTCTATACAAAAGCAAAGGCAAAAGAAGATGCAGAACAGGAAAAAGAACAACAAGAGAATGAGCGCAGAAAGGCTGTAAGGGAAATCGGTCGCAAATGGCTGAATGAAAACCTACCTAAAGATGCCAAAGCGATCATTGTGGCTCGCTTGAAAGCTGATGAATCCGACTCACAAACTGATTATTATGCCTCAAGAGTAACACGCACTGTCATCTTAGGCTTTTCCAAACACAAACGTGATATATTCTCCGAAATGCGGAAGTATGCTTCAAATTTTGAAGAAACAGCACATCTGGCAACCTATAACGAGGAGTATGAACACAGGGAAAAGTATTCAATGGGTGCAGGGTATTATCTCGGAGAAAGCAAATACCGCGGATGGATTATCGAAAAATCACCGATATATGACAGAAAGAACAAGATTGATGAATTTGCCTATGTGGCAGGATGTCCCGATGGTATTTACATCAATAAGAATAATGACAATGATACCTCTATCCAAGAGCAGAAAGAACCAACTCTTCAATTTGAATCCGATAACCTCTCTTTTGAGATAGTCGATTATTCAGAAAAAGCAATTGCCCTGTTCGGAGATACCAAAGAAATCAAAGATCTACTCAAAGCAATGGGTGGAAAATTCAATCCGAGACTGACACACAACAATGAGAAGCAAGCAGGATGGATATTTTCCAAAACCAAGAGAATAGAATTACAAACAGTATTAAACTTAAACAAATAACGACTATGAAATCAACAGCATATTTCACACGAACCATATTAACCCATTTAGAACAAAGGGCATCTGTAGACCCTTTGTTCGCCCAATCATTCGCAAATCTCGATAAGAACATTGACGATTGTTGTACTTACATTTTAAACGAAGTACAAAAAAGCGGTTGTAATGGCTTCACCGATGACGAAGTCTATTCAATGGCTGTACATTATTATCCAAAGTATATCATTATCCAAAGCTGTTTATATCCAATATTGATTGTCAATACTTTACAGTCAATAGTTTTCAGAATAGCTTTGGATAATATTAGCTTGATTTCTGGTAGTTTACTGCTTAAATTCTCTTTGCTTTTAGGTTTATTCACTACCTTTGTGAAAAACACAATAGGATGATACAGAGTATAAAGATAGATTGGTTAAACTGTTTTGGCATTAAGAGTCTTAACCATGAATTTAAGTTTTCCGCTGGAAAACAAGTGCATCTTATATATGCGGCTAATGGGACAATGAAAACATCGTTTGCCAAGACAATGAAATTTCTGTCAGAACAATCAAAAGAAAAACCTTGTGACCAACTTTGCAAGGAAAATGATGTTAAGTATGATTTAACAGCCGATGGTAATAATATATTGAATAAAAATATTTTTGTAGTAAATGGTGATGATGAGATAGATAGTTCCGGCTCTTTTATAAACTTCCTAGCTAGTGTTGAGCTTAAAACAAAATATGATGAAATATATCAAAAGCTAACAAAGGAGAAAGAATCTCTGATGACTAAGTTGAAGAGCAGTTCACAAAGTACCGATTGTGAAAAAGAAATAGTAGAAACCTTTACACAGAATGAAGATGATACTATTTTTAGTATTTTGGAGAAAATAGATCCTGAGGTAAATATTGGATTGCCAGTATTTGAATTCCGATATAATGATGTTTTCGATACAAAGGGAGCAGTAAAAGCATTTCTTGAAAACCATAAGGAAAATCTAAAAGAGTACATTGAGAATTATGAAAAACTTTTAACCGAATCCACATTGTATCGTTCTGTTGGAGCTCATGCTTTTGGAACTTATCAAGTAACACAGTTGTCTCAGTATGTTTCTGATGGCGTCTTTTTTGGGGTACAGCATAAGATTGTATTACAGGATGGAACAGAAGTCACCTCTCATGAGCAGTTACAGAAAATGATGTCCGACGAACAAGAAAGAATACTCAACGATGAAAAGTTGAGAAAATCTTTTGAAAAAATAACGAAAGCTATTGATAAAAACACAGAACTGCGAGGATTTAAGGCAGTAATTGAATCGCATCCGGAGTGGATTCTTGAAATGCTCAATTATGAAGATTTTCGCAAGAAAGTTTGGTTAGGCTACCTCGCTAAGACAGATGTAAAGCCACTTTTCGATTCATATATCCAGATTTATAACGAAAACAAGGATAAGTTGCTTGAAGTGTTGCTACAAGCCGGAGAACAACAAGAAAGATGGAAAGATATAATTAATCTCTATAATGCTCGCTTCCACGTACCATTAAAAGTTTCTATAGCTAACCAGCGAGACATTATCTTAAAAAAAGAAGCCGCAAAACTTCAATTTTCTTATATTGTGGAAGGGCAAGCACCCATTATTAAGGAAAGAAAGGAATTAGACAAAATATTGAGCCGTGGAGAGAAACGTGCTTTTATTATTTTGCAGTTTCTTTTTGAAATGGAGGCTCGCAAGATGGTTGGCGATGATTGCATTTTGGTGATGGATGATATAGCCGATTCATTTGACTACCAGAATAAATACGCCATTGTTGAATATATCAAGGATTTAGCTGAAAGAGGTGGCAATAAGTTTTATATGCTCATTATGACCCATAACTATGATTTTTACCGTACAGTTTCGTCTCGTTTGAGTCTATTTCAGAATAATCTTTGGATGGTTGAACGGACAGCAGACGGCAAGGTTACTTTGGAGACCGGACAATATAAGGGTAACGTATATGCTAATGCTTTTGTAGGACATGATGACAATGACAAAATTTTCATCAGCATGATACCTTTTGTAAGAAATCTGATAGAGTATACAAAAGGAGAGAAGGTGTCAGAATATATCACACTTACTGATTGTCTACATATGAAAGGCGACACAACGAGCATCACTGAAAGCCAAGTCATAGACATTCTGAATGATTACACATTAGGCAAAGGCATAAAGCGTACAAAAACTGTTAATAAAGTATATAACCTTATTATGGCTACGGCAGACGCAATTGCAAACGAGGCAACGCCTAATCCAGTGTTAATACAAAATAAAATTGTACTTTCTATTGCTATTCGTCATTTAGCCGAAAAATATATGCATGACAAGATAATTGCTTCTGGAAAAGATGAAGCGGTCCTTGTTGTTTCCGGTAATCAGACCGGAAAGTGGACAAGCTTATATAAGGATACTTGCCCTACCGATAGCAATAAGGATATCATAGAGCGAGTTAATATGATGACACCAGAACTCATTCACGTAAATAGCTTTATGTTTGAGCCATTGATAGATATGTCAATTTTTCACCTAATAAAGCTGTATAAGGATTGTAAGGAGAACTTAGCGTAATTGCAGCAGATGAGATGTGTAAAGATTATTTTATTATAATCTCATGTAGTTAGGATAGAAAAATAATGCCCTATACTATCTTCATTTCTCCATGGATATGGTTGAAGATATAAGAAACAGCCTTGAAGAAAAACTTGGTTCAATAATCCCAAATAATAAATCGAAATCATGAAGAATCCTACTGACTTTGCATATCATCTCACCAGATATTTCCAAGATTTTTTGGTAAGTTGCAGAAATTTGAGTAAGAATACTATATCCTCTTATAGTTATACATTCCGTCTGTTAATGTCTTTTTTCGATGAAAGGCTTTCGGTAAAGCCAGAGAAATTAGTATTGAAAAACATTGATAAAAAAGCAATATGCGATTTTCTCGATTGGCTTGAATCGGAACGACATTGTTCCAACGCAACAAGAAATAACCGTCTTGCTGCAATCCACTCTTTTTTTCGTTACCTTCAATCAGAAGATCCTAAGCAGCTTTACTGCTGTCAGACGATACTCAATATTCCATATAAGAAGAAAGATGTTCCTGCATTGAAATGTCTTGACAAGGAGCAGACTAGTTGTTTGCTGTGTGAGCCCAACCTTCATGATGTAAGAGAAAGAAGAGATGCGGTTATTCTCAGTGTTCTTTATGATACAGGTGCAAGAGTACAGGAAGTTTGTGATTTAAGAATGCGAGATATTAGACTTGAATCACCGGCTATTATCACGTTGACTGGAAAAGGAAGAAAAAGTCGTAATATTCCTATTGTAGGGAATACAGTAGAACTCTTAACCAATTATATGAAGGAGAAAAAAATGAATAGCATACACAAACTTGATTATCCTTTATTTTTCAATCAGAGAGGAGAACCTCTTACACGTGGAGGAATAACTTATATACTAAAGAAATACACTTCAAGGGTTAAAAGCATAATAATGCCAGAAAAAATATCTCCACATATTCTGCGGCATAGCAAGGCCATGCATTTACTTCAGGCCGGATATAACATGATAATAATCCGCGATTGGCTTGGACATGTGTCTGTCAAAACAACGGAGATCTATGCACGTTTAGACATTGATGCAAAGCGAAAAATCCTTGAAGAGGCTTTTCCGATAAAAGATGATGCATTAGAATATCCAGACTGGACAGAAAACCAAACACTCATGGATTTTCTGAGGAATCTCTAATTATTATGCGCAGTGTTTTAATGGAGAACATCTTATTATTTGATTGTTAACATTAATACTGCGCATAACTAAAGACTTTGCATAATGGTGCTTATGCATAATTACACATAAGCACCATTGTGTTGGCAGTTATCATTCAAAAGAAGATTCGCTGATTCTTTCGGCTTGTATAGATGGTAAACGGATTGAAACAATAGAAGTGTCAATTTCGCAATTAAAGGTTATCCAATCAAGAGGCGTTTGTAATAAGAATACCAAATACCACAATCAGATAATTGATCTCGTCAATCGAAACATCTCGCTTATTGAGGAAAGACTTGTAGCATGAAGATAAAAGATATTACAGGCCAATTAGTCGAAGTGACTAATCTGAATAAGGCTATCAAACAATGTCAATTATGTAAGGATAGTCACTTCCTTATGGATTCGGGATATACAGTCGGAGAAAATTATACTTTCATGCTCCGGCAACTCGAAAAGTTGAAACGAAAATCAAAAGGCAAACGGCGAGACAAAGTTCTCGCTGTCTTCTATTCTTATGAGATCTGCAAATTATTTTGAAGGAAATGTAAAATAATTTGCAGATTACTACTTAAAAGAAGTTTTGAACAGGTCGAAAAGTTTTTGTATTAAGTGCAATAAATTGATAATTTTTTTTTATTAATAATTTAATTGTTGACATTATGAAAATGAAAGATTTAAGTACAGATATGAAGTTATCTGTTAAAAGTGTAGCGGATAAAGACGATGAAGGTAAAGAACGAGTTTTTATAGAGGTTCTTGAGGACTGTAATTTATTTGACTATATGATTTTAGATACAACGTACAATAGTGATGGGAGTATATCAAACCTTTTGAGACATTGTTATATGTTTCCTGATTACGAAGTTAAAAAAGGGGAAGTATTACTACTCTATTCTACAAAAGGGAAAAATTATACGGGGCAGTTTACCAATACAAAAAGGACTTTTCATGCTTTTTATTGGGGCTTAGACAAGTCAATCTGGAATAATGAGGAAGATAAGGCTCTGCTACTAAAAATAGCAAATAGAATTGAAACAAATGTATGATGTATTTTATCCTTACTCAATTTTAAGAAAAATCCCAAGATAGAAGAATCTTGGGATTTCTGCTTTATTTTACCTT
>NZ_AUFL01000016.1 GCF_000426485.1 Indolivaga capnocytophagoides DSM 22835 | reverse complement strand
TACAATAGTGATGGGAGTATATCAAACCTTTTGAGACATTGTTATATGTTTCCTGATTACGAAGTTAAAAAAGGGGAAGTATTACTACTCTATTCTACAAAAGGGAAAAATTATACGGGGCAGTTTACCAATACAAAAAGGACTTTTCATGCTTTTTATTGGGGCTTAGACAAGTCAATCTGGAATAATGAGGAAGATAAGGCTCTGCTACTAAAAATAGCAAATAGAATTGAAACAAATGTATGATGTATTTTATCCTTACTCAATTTTAAGAAAAATCCCAAGATAGAAGAATCTTGGGATTTCTGCTTTATTTTACCTTAAATGTCAGATATTCTCTTTCCATTCAATTACGGCAAAGTTGCCGTTGGAAATTTCATTTACTTTCTCAATCCATTGAATTTCACTTTGTGCCTTAGTTTTCAAGAATGGGTCGTTTGTCGGAGTTAGCAATAAACTTGAATTTACTACCCACCAATTGTTTTTGATACCTGCACGTTTTAAGTCCTCTTGCAATCGTTGTGCTTCAAATACTGGGGTAGTTTCTGGTAAAGTTACTATTACGACTTCTGTTTCTTTCTCATTACGCAAGCGGGGAAGTAAATTTTGAACAGCAGGAGTTATATTTCCTTGTGTACGTTCTACTTCCTTATGATAACTTTGTGTTGAGTCCAGAAGCAACAAAGTATGCCCTGTTGGTGCAGTGTCTATTACTACGACTTCATTATCGGCTTTGGCTACGATCTCGGCAAAGGAATTAAAAACGGCTATTTCCTGTGTGCATGGGGAACGCAAATCTTCCTCGATATAACTTAAATCGGCATCACCCATTGTTTCTTTTGCTTTATCCAGTACATTCTTCTGATAGGCTGCCAATACCGCTTTTTCGTCAATATGGCTTACTGTGATACCATCCACCTTTGTTTCGATAAAAGATAAGTGATTAGCGGGATCAGTAGTTGTCAGATGTACTTTTACACCTTTTTGAGCTAACCCTCTTGCTATATTACCCGCAATAGTTGTTTTTCCTACACCACCTTTACCCATCGTAAAAATTACCCGTTTGCCGGAATTATAAAGGTCGTTAATGATATTGTCAATCGTTTGAAAACCTTTCGTATCTATTTCTGCGACCTTTGTTTCTGTCTGTACGTCACTGTTCAGCATATTACGGATATTGTCAATACCTGTCATATTATAGGAACGAAGCGGAACAATGTAAGTATTGAGTTTTAATAAAGCTTCGGAACGGTTATTCAGGGCGTTTTGCTGACGTTGGTATATCTGTTTGGAAACAGCATCGTTTTCGTCATAATTTTCCAACACACCGTTTATAATGAGGTTTTGAGATATGATATTCAAATCCAGTAATTCATTGGATGAACGTTCTACCTCTTTCAAGGGACTTTCGTCGGGGCGACTGACAAGTATCAGTGTCGTTTGTTTACTATCTGATAACGTTGCTACTGCATTTTTATATACTTCTTTTCTTCCCTCTAATCCCGATAATTGTCCTAAACAGGATGCTCCTGAAGTATTCTCTGCAATAAAAGTATTCCATGCAGAAGGCAATTGCAACATTCTCAATGTATGACCAGTTGGTGCTGTATCGAAGATTATGAAGTCGTAACCTTTGCGTTTTTCTTCATTGGTTATAAAGTCCGAGAACTCGTTAAAGGCTGCAATTTCAATCGTACATGAACCTGAAAGCTGTTCTTCCATGTTCGTGATTACGCTTTCGGGGAGTTTACCTCTGAATGGTGTGATAACCGATTCCCTGTATTCGGCTGCTGCTTGTTCGGGGGCAAGGTTTACAACGGTCAGGTTAGGCACTTCTTTTATTTGTGTGCCTTTGTTATCCAAGTCCATATTAAAGACATCCTGCAAGTTAGATGCAGGGTCGGTACTGATAAGTAGAACTTTCTTACCGCTATCGGCAAGGTTTACGGCTGTTGCACAAGCGATGGATGTTTTGCCTACACCACCTTTGCCTGTGAAGAATATATACTTTGTCAGGTCTATTACTGAGGGATTATACTTTTTCATATTTCTAATTTATTTTATTTTTTGAGGCAATAACCCCCTTTCCCATTCTTACCGAACAGATTAAATCATTGGAATAGAAAGGGATATTTTTTTTATTTTTTTACTGTGAGTTCTTCTTCTTTTACGTTGAGCCATTCGGCTATTTGAGTGTTAGAGGGGTATTGCTTTGTCAATACTATTTCATCCCCCAACATGATGATAGGCAATATATCAGCAGTCTCTCTCATAAGACATTCATTAACAACCTTTGTGTCTATATATACCTGTGGGTTATCTTTCAGATTGTAGCGTTCTACGGAAATCCCTTTTCGTTTCAAGGTTTCCACAACTACGGCTATACGCATCAGTTCCGGGTCTATATTTACACCGCATAGCCCGGTAGGACAACATAATGCGGAATCATATATTTTCATTATTTTACGGTTATCTAATTTCAAATCCAACATAGTTTTTATATTTAATTGATTATTTGTTTTATTTCTTCCTCTGTCGGCACATAGCCTTTTATCTTTACTTCTCCATCCACCACAACGGCAGGCAGTGACATGATGTTATATTTAACGATTTCCAAAATATCTTCTTCTTTTTTCAGAATAGCTGTATTGTTGGTATCGGCAAGCACTTTGGCTACTCTGTCATAAGTTGTTTTACATTTGGCACATCCTGTTCCTAATATTATTATTTCCATATTTTATTCAACTTTTTCAAATATTAATTACAACATAATATATTCCGACTACGATAAATACAGCCGATACAATACGCCTGAACCAGACTTCAAAACTTTTCATGCGGTTGTAGAACTTACCCACATTAGACATACTGTAAGCCAATAAGTAGGCGATGATAATAACAGGCAGTCCTGTGGCAATGGCATAAACAGGTGGTAAAATCAATCCTGTTGCACTGCTTATTGTCATAGGAATAAGCACTCCGAAATACAATACTCCGCTATACGGACAGAAAGCTAAAGCAAACAATACTCCCAAAAAGAAGGCATTTAGATAGTTATTTTTCATTTTCTTTTCGCTGACTTTGGCTGTGAGCTTGTTGAGAAAGGGAATGTTAAACTTGATAACATCGAGCATTAATATACCTATGATAACCAGAGCGATTCCCAGATACAGACCACTTATATTCTGCAACATTTTAGCGATATGGAATTTGCTTGCTCCGAAATAGAATACCAAGCCTAAAGCGGTATAGCTGAATATACGTCCCAATGTATAAAATATACCATTGAGAAAAACACGTTTTCTGTTGGCTATATCTTTACTTAGATAAGCTGTTGCTGTTATATTCATAGCTAACGGGCAGGGGCTTATCGCTGTCATTAGCCCCAATACGAAGGCTGTCAGTAAAGGAATATCCGAATTATCGACTATTTGCTGTAAAAACTCCATCAATCAATGCGTTTATTTACTTCGTCTTTGATAAGGCTCGTAAGGACATCGGGCGAATTGACGGCATTGGCAAAAGCCTGTTCGGTCAGATCTGTTGTATTATCGGCTTTCACTATAAGTAAAGAACTGAAAGCGATTTCATACTTTTCTATCAAATCTTTATTTTGATCTTCGTCAATGTTTACTTCTACATACCTGACATTGGGATTATCTTTATAACTGTCGGCTACTGCGTTCTTAGTTACATTCTCAATAGCTATACAGGTTTTACAACGTTGTTTACCATGAAAGTAATATACGTTGACTATGGAAGCATCAGCCATTGATACGGCTTGTTCCTTTGTGTCGATTTCTGCTGCCTGTTTGCTTTCCGTATTCTTGTTTCCGCAAGAAACCAGAAAGACTGTGAATAATGCGATAAGAATAGATTTTTTCATTATGGTTTATTTTAAAGTTGTTTTTCTGTTTTGTAATATCTCTTTCTCAACCAAAAAGCGACATTTACCAATGCGATCAGTACGGGTACTTCGACAAGCGGACCGACTACGCCTGCAAAGGCTTGTCCGCTATGGATGCCGAATACCCCGATAGCCACAGCAATAGCCAGTTCGAAGTTGTTTCCTGCTGCGGTAAAGGAAATAGACGCATTTTTGTCGTAACTTGCTCCCATAGCTTTACTGACAAAGAAGCTGATAAAGAACATGGCTACAAAGTAGATAAGTAAAGGAATCGCAATGCGTACTACATCCATTGGTATTTGTACGATCAGTTCTCCTTTGAGGCTGAACATGAGTACGATGGTAAGGAGTAATGCGATCAGTGTTATAGGCGAGATTGCAGGAATAAATTTATCTTGATACCATTGCTCTCCTTTTGCTTTTACTAAGATTAAACGACTAAGAATACCCATCAGAAAAGGAATACCCAAATAGATGGCTACTGTTTCGGCAATCGTACCGATGGATATATCCACGATAGCCCCTTCAAACCCGAAATAAGGGGGCAATATGGTTATAAACAGCCACGCATAGAAACTATAAAAGAATACCTGAAAGATACTGTTCAGAGCAACAAGCCCCGCCCCATACTCCCTATTGCCTTCTGCCAGATCATTCCAAACAAGTACCATTGCAATACAACGGGCTAAACCGACAAGGATAACTCCGACCATATATTCGGGATAGTCTTGTAAAAAGGTAATGGCTAAAATGAACATTAAAATAGGGCTGACAATCCAGTTTAGAAATAAAGATGTACCCAATATTTTTACATTGGTAAATACTTTCGGCAATAGTTTGTAATCGACTTTTGCCAATGGCGGGTACATCATCAGGATAAGACCGATTGCCAAAGGAATGTTTGTTGTTCCGCTTGACATGGAATCTATATAACCACTAAAAGAAGGTATAAAGTAACCTAAAGCTACCCCGATAGCCATTGCAAGGAATATCCAAAGTGTTAAGTTCTTATCTAAGAAACTCATTTTTCTTTTACTCATAGCCTTTTATCTTATTAGTGTATAGTTCGTAAAATGCTTTTTTTATTTCGTCCCTCACCCTGATATACTCGGATTGTATAAATTCGGGTGTTCCTGTGGCTTCGGACGGATCATCAAATCCGATGTGCAAACGATTCTTTACTTTTCCCGAAAATGAGGGGCAGCTTTCATTTGCTCCACCGCAAACGGTAATCACATAGTCCCATTCATCATTGATGTATGTATCTATGCTGTCGGATGTATGGTGCGAAATGTCTACTCCTGCATTGTGCATCACTTCTATTGCTTTGGGGTTTACTTTTCCGCTTGCCTGTGTGCCTGCGGAATAGACCAATAACTTAGGGTCAAAAGACTGTAAGAAGCCGTGTGCCATTTGGCTACGACAACTATTACCTGTACAAAGAATAAGTATTTTCATATTTTATTATCAAAAATTAATCATTCGTATTATTACATACCGTTCGTATTTCGTGAATACACGAACACTGAACAGAAATTTTTTATTTATTGCTACAAGTTTCTCCATTATTGATCTCTACAAAAAATGCAGAAAACATCTTTTTTGCTTTCTCCCAATTTTCTTCGTTTATGCAATATTTAACTGTTGGTAGAGTGATTGTTCCCTGTATTAGCTCTGCATCCTTCAATTCATTTAAATGTTGAGAAAGGGTGCTTTTAGCAATAGGTAATACTTCCGACATATCGCCATGATAGCAACATGATTCGTTGGCAAGCATTTCTAATATGGCGATGCGGATAGGATGCCCCATTGCTTTTGCGAAACGTGCGAGTTGTTCTTGTTCGGCTGTAAGTTCTTTCTTTGACATATCTATTTATATTTATCGTTCGCGAATATACGAATATATTTTTAATTCGCAATAATACGAACTATATATTATTATTTTGAATATTGGTTTATATAGTTGAAATCATAAAGCTTGTCATTCTTTATAACAGTAAACATTCGAGCAATAAGTTTGGCTCGGATAGCATTTAATACAGACATTTTATTTTTACCCTCTGCGACTTTTCTGTCATAATAGATTCTCAATTCACTTTTCTTGTTTTGGATGGCAGACAAAGCAGCTAAATGTAAGAGTGATTTGATACTTTTATTAGCTCTCTGTGAAACACGATTGCGGGAATGTTGGCTACTACCTGATAAATAGCTAAACGGTACTACTCCTGCATGACAACAAAACTTTCGACTATCTGGAAACCGAGTAAAAGCATGAGTCTCCAGTATCATCTTTAAAGAGGTTTTACGTCCTATACCTTCGACACTCATCAATAATTTCATTTGATGGAATAATAATTCATCTTTTGTAATAATGATCTCAATTTCATCTTCGATAGATTTAATGGCTTTATCCAATTGTTTCATTAATAATGACAACCGTTTAAGTTTTGACTTGTAAATATTGTCAGCCATATACTCTTTTTGATCTGATAATTGAGCTTGATACTTCTGTCTATCATTACATAGCATACTCAATTCAGTAGAAAGTAATTTCAATGCTTCAATGCTAACAGATGGACGAGAATATACTTTAATCCTGTCGACATAACGATATGCATATAAAGCAATACGCTGAGCATCTATTTTATCATTTTTCCCTCTTTGTAATCCAGAGCTATACTTTATTTGTGTTGGATCCTCAATCCAAAGTTTGTAGTCTTTAGATTGACAAGCAACAATCAAGGGGTAAATATACATGCCTGTATATTCGGCACAGATTACTAAACAATCAGGTTCAGTATCCTGATCAACACAAATATCAAATAGGTATTTTTCAATACTCTTTTGATAGTTAAGAATAACATCCTGTCTTACAACAACACCGTTGCAAAACAAACAGCAATCCAAATTTCTCTTACTTACATCAATACCAAGAAAATAATAATTTCCCATGACTAAATCAATTTAAAAGTTTACAATAGAGAAAGGTGCTTGAATATATCCTAAAAACCTTAAAAACACATAGATTAAATTCTTATATAGGTCTAATTCAAGAATAACAATAAGTCCTAAATAGAAGCATAGTCCTTAAATAACTATTTTTTCATATGGTTCACTTATTATTTTCCTTTCATTTTAGAATAAATATAAATGAATAAAAAATTTATTGTTTGTAAATGAGTCTAAATAAAATCAGAAGTTTTAGATATAAACTCTCTGTTCATATAGTTACAAAACGTTGGATGTAAATCTAAGGTTTTCTCATGAGCCTGATGCGGACGAAAAGAAGCAAAAGACCAAAGTGAAAATCTATTTTTTTATTATGACATCCTCTATTTCTCCTTTCTCTACTCGAACTTGGTTAGGATCCTCAACTAATATAGTTTTATATTCAATTTCAATTTTAGGCTTAACTATGATTGTTAATTCTCCCTCCTCCTTAAAATCTCGGGCAATAAGCTTCCATATAAGAGGAATAGTATACTCTTGCGATAAAGGCTTTATATAAATATTATCTGAACGATCAATGTCATCCCCAACCAAAATTGAGTTATGCGGAATCATTTTTCCAGACATGGAATCCGATGACAATAATGTATTTGACTTTTTGAAAATATCAGTATTTAATCCGATGATGTTTTTTCTATTTGTGTCCTGTAAATCTTGTAAAACTGCACCAAAATTGAAATGTAATTTATAATCTTCTATTGTTTCACTTCCAGTATTATGAATCAATAAACGTATACTTGCATAGCTTAGATTAATTTCACACTCACTATACGTTAGACTAGAGGCAAATTGCATAGGAGAAATTGCATTTCTCAACTTGAGAGCTTGTTGCATTGGGGTTATGAGATTCTTTGCATATGAAGAATTCTGAAATTCATCAAAAACTGCTTTATCTCTATAGTAAGTTGTTGTTGTTTTAAACTTTGGAGATAGAATTATTTCTTTAGAACCATTTTCAAAAGAGATCGCGATACTCTTATTTGATTTGAACTTTTGATTTTTGAGATACCAATCATGAGTCGCTTTATTTTCATCAATTAATTCTACAATGTCTTCCCATGAAAAAAGATGAATTTCAAAAAGACCTTTACTTCGATGCTCTATATTTTTCATTCTAATGAACTCTTCTATTTTAGCATCTTTCACAGCAGTTGTGGCAAAATACAACTTTCTTAGAGGAGGTAAGAACTCTTTAGCTTTGGCAATTTCTTCAATAATTTCTTTTTCATCGAACTGCTTATTTGTATATTCATCTTTCCCTTTACATTGGATACCATAATAACCAATCTCACTAAAAGGGACTCCATATATATCAACACCATTCTGATTTTGTCCTGCCCTACCGTTTTTCTTAATTTCGGGACACATCCATATTTCTCCCCAAAGTTTTTTACAAAGGGATTCGAAATCTTGCCAATTAGATGGTCTACGTAATGATTGAGATGCTTCCATATTTTAATAAAAAACAAAAGAGATTAATTTATAAGTATATATAGATTATCAATTATATTACTTCTTTGCTAGGAACCAATGGTAAAGAATCCTCCCAATTTACAACTATGTCACGCATTTTGTGTTTATCATTAAAATTACGTGATATATTTCTTATTAAATTACTATAATCATCGGAACCATTTTTAAACTGCCTGTAATAAACCTTTAGAGACACACAATTATCGTGTTCAAACAGGGTATTTAATAAAGTTCTGTCTGAATTTCCGCATGAATGCCCCATAACAAAAACCTGATATATCCCAGATTCAATAAACTTTAACAGGGTTCTGTAATTTCGTGTCTGATGGTATTTTATAGATTTAATGTTATCCAAAAAATGGTTATCCTGTAATTTTTCTATCTCTGAATAGCTATCATCTAGTTCATCACCATATCCAAATATTATGGGATTCTTGTTGCAGTTTAATTCTCCATGGATATTGATAAATTCATAATCTGCGCCATCGTTTGTGTATAGCATTTCTGCCGTTTTCGTATAATTAAAGTTTAATAATAATGTATTTGGAAGGCAATAACGTTCTTTGAAAGAATTTCTTTCAATATTTTTTTCAATGAAGTATATTCTGGATTCGTCTTCAGTATTACATAGATTATATTGAGGATCATTCATCTTATCCTCTTCGAATTCCATAGGATTGTCAAAACGGTAAATATCAGAAAAGATAGAATTAACAAATTCCTTTCGTTTAGATGTTGCAACATCTTCAATTTCAATCAAGCTTGAAAAAGCTTTCTGTATAGATTCATGTTTTTGTATTTTTTCGTTTTCAACGATACTTGTCAAATACTCCTCCAACAGTTTTGTGATAGCAGAGAATTCTTCATTTAGCTTAATAACCTTTTCATTTCGTTTTATCCGGTCTTCCTCCGAAAGAAGCTTTTTCAACGTATCATAATACTCGTTTTCAATATCTAACCAGCTTGTTAAGTAGCATTGAGTGGTTATATGTTCAAAAAACTTATTCTCGAAATGTACAATAATTCTTTTTGTTTTAAACATTTCGTGGTATTCTTCAATTAGTCGAAGTAAATTATTATAAGGATTTTCATCCTCACACAGAAAAACAGATTTCTTATCAGAGATGGAAGTCTCATTCCTACTTTTCACTTCAATACGCACGTAGCCATCCGAATAAGGTCTAATTACTGTATCAATGCCATATGTTAATCCAATTTGATCTATTATTTGATTGGTGAAATTACTCCAATAATCATCTATAAACTCCCGATATCCTGTTTTTAGATTGTGTGCCCTATCAAATCCATTACCAATGATTATAATTCTATTCATGCTTAAATTTTTAATATAAAAGATAAAATACCATTACTTCTTTAAGAACACAGGTATTGTTTTGGCTTGTAAGTAATAAGCAGCAATGGTTCGGTGGCGACCATCCTTAAATATATAAGAGTCGTTATTTCTTATTATTGTGGGAGGATCAACATATAACTTTCTATTCCATCTTTCGAGGATATTCAGGATTCGACTATTACTTCGGATATCATCCTTGAAAATATTATTTAAATCAAAGCTTCTCTTCAAATTGGTTACTTCTATTAGTTTTATTATATCTGCATTATATACAGTATCGTTTTTCTCAGGCATACTTGCCCATAATGGCTTTAAGTTATCAATAGGAGCTAGACTATATTTCGCTAGCCATTTCTTGTAAATATCACTTTGTGCATCTAATCCCTCTCTGTCGAGTCCTTTGCATTCCATACAGATGGGGTATAAGTGACTAAACAATCCTTTTTGTCCACAGATATGACAATAGCAGCCTTTATTTATAGGGTAACGATATTTACTTCTACAATTATTACAAAAAACATCATCTATATTCTGAGGAAGGATTTCTGCACACATTATGCAATAACCTTTACCTCCCTTACTTAACATACTCATAAATATTTCAATTACGCCTGTAATAAATCAAACTCTTTTTGGAATTGCTTTTTGAGGAGCTTCTTTAATTTTGGAATTTCATTAACTATCTCCTCTTCATATACAGTGATCGAGTTTTCTATTGATTTGGCCCAAGGCTCACTACCTCTTGCTGTTTCCATAAATTTCATGGAATTATAGGATTTCCAAACTTTATCGAACCGATTTTTAATATCATTTATAAGGGTAATAGTATCATCTTCAAAGATTATTTCATTTTCTTGGTAATATTGAAATAGAGAAGTGTAGTCACAACAAGCTTCATTTTCTAATTCCTCTTCTGATTTTCTTACTCCAATAGTAATAGGCCTCATGAGGATTTCAATGGAGTATTCCGCTTTAACTAATCTCCGATATACTTCACGTATGATATCAAGCCTATCTGTATATACCTTAGAAAAGCGGTAAATACTTTTTTCTTTGTATAAGGATATCTGTTGCTCAAATATCTTTTTAAACAGATAAATAATAATCCCAGATATACCTGTGGCGCCGACTGCAAAGAAGCCTATATTTTCAAAGACATTTATCCAATTCATCTTGAACTCATCTAATTGTTATTTGTAATAAAAATACAAAAAAGCCAGAGAATTTAGATTCTCCAGCTTCCTTTATTTTTTAGATACAGCAACTATTCCATTTCTTTGCCCCATAACTCTATATCACTCGGAGCCGTCACCAACGAATAAATAATACTTATCCAAGTGGACACATACGAAATAACCATCATTGTCATCATTCTTTGTCTCCTTCCGAATTATCATTATTAAAAGAAAATGAAAGCTGATAAGTATTCTGATAATTATCCTCAAAGTAAATGTCAATCACCTGTTGGTCCTCTGACTTAGATGTATAATACAGACGAAACGTATCTTTAGTCAACTCATAAGTGTCGTTCGGTAGAAATACCGTTCCGTCATCCATTCTTAATTCCCCTTTGCCATCCGGTTGAAAATACCGCAGATAATACTTTGCATTATCGTATTTGCCAGATCGTTCCAACTGACACCGAATCTCAGCCGTCTGTCCAACTTTTAGCTTTTTCGGCACAGGCAGGTGAGTAACCTTGAATTTATAACCTTGGCGAATATCAATATCGTCGCTACAGGCACATGCGATACATGCAATCAGTATCGTGTAAATTATATATGATGCTATTCTTCTCATCTCGATTTCTATTTTTTACTTTTGTTTCAAATTTGAATGTTATGTTTATTTTCGTTCTAACCTATCAGAAACCACTAAGTGAGGTTGAAAAATATCTGGGTATGCACCGCACTTACTTAGATATAAATTATAAAGAAGGATATTTTATTGCTTCAGGACGACAGGAACCTCGTAACGGAGGTGTTATCTTATGCAGAGCAGCAACAAAAGAACTTGCTTTGGAAATTATGAAAGCCGATCCGTTCTATATCAATAAGGTTGCAACTTACGATATCATTGAATTCCTTCCGACCAAATATGCTGATGGTTTTGAACGCTTTATCTAATTGATAATTATCTTAATCCCCATACCGATTTGTGTATGGAATTTATTGATGTCCGATCCTAGCAATACCCGTTCCCGTGCATTGAGCAATAACACAAGCCTATCAGTCAGATAAGTTTCTATCTCAAAGCTAACCGCACCACCGTATAAGAAATTATCCTTTGTTGTGATGCTTGCTCCGTCGAACAGTAATTCCTTCCCCCAATTAATCGTTTCATACCCTGCAACAGCGGAAAGCCCCACTGAGAAGAATACTGTTTTGCTTGGATCAGATAAGAATTTCAGATAATACCCCCCTTCAGCTGTTATCTGAGATATGGGTATCAGCTTATCTTTATACTCATAAGACTTTTGCAAGTATTCTCCACCGAAGGTCCATCGGTTACCATTGTTTGTATAAGTCGATAAAGCAATGCCACCAAAGAAAGCCTGTCCGTCTTTCTTTTCCGGATTAAATCCATCCACAAAACCACCTATCACCTGAATTCCTTTTTGTCCGGGCAAATAACGTTGTGCATGAGCCTGTCCGATAAGGACAAGGCTCAATATGATTATTAAAGCTATTTTATATTTATACATTTTATTATTGTATTTGTGTGTAATAAAAGAGTCTATAACCCTGATCTTATTTAATCTTTAACTCATTAATCTGCTCTGCCCATATCAGATCATCGTTCTCTATGACAAAGGTCTGATTGCGTCCACCGTTCTTTTCAAAAAGTTCAATGACCAACTGCTTATCATTCGGGATCGTTATCTTATCAATGGTAAAGACGGTTCGCTCCGTCCGATTAGCTTCAACCTGTGAAACGAAATTGTAAGCCCGAAGCGGATAGATCACCGTTTCCTGAACAGCAGTTTGTTTTACCATCTTCTTATCTACAATCTTGAATCGGATAAAGTCAATATCAAAAGGAACATTCGTTGAATTCTTGATCTGCGTATGCAGATACAAAAGTCCATTGTGACTGTAAATACCTTTAAGTAGATACTGGATACCGAAACGTTTCGATCCGATATGTTTTACAATTCGTTTGTCATTCTGATAGATGGAACGATTAATCAGGTAAACGATACGGGGAGATTCACTTCCGAGTTCCTCCAGGTAAACTTCCATCGAATTATTCGGTCTATTCGTAGCTATACCATCATGCATAAAGTCTTTCATTTCGATATTTAGCTTTTCCGGTTCATCGGCATATTTAATATTGAAAGTATAGTAGCTTCCTTCTTCGGTTATTACAGCCATATTCGTTTCGGTTTCAAAACCACGAATAGCCGCTTTAATGCGTAACACATTCTCCGAGCTTCCCGCCTTTCCTGCAATGATATTACTCGATCCTAAGTCCACATACCGAATCGGAGCAGGAAAAATGACATGCACGGTCTTCTCAAAAGTTACTTCCAATCCGTAAGGAGGAATCATCCTGTCAAAGGTTATCTTTTTACTCAGTCCTTCGTAATAATCCCCATAAGTGGGTTTCAATACCTGTTGCAGATCTTCCTGCATATCTTTTGGCTTTGTTTCATTCTGCGCATGAGCAACAATCGTTGTCAGCATCAATGCTAATACAATAATATATTTCTTCATTGTTTTATTTCTTCGATTAATAAATACTTGTTTTTATTCAGTTGTAAACTCTTTACTGTTTGGGCATCAGAATGATCCGATAGCCCGATTTAAGGGTAACCTTTACCTGTCGTATTTTTTTCTGCATATATGCCGATACACCCTGTATAGCTCCCTTACTGAGATCGGATGCCAGTTGTGCTCCAGTACTCTGAGTCATCGTAAAGCTTGTTCCTACACTGTTTCCCATATTGGCTACAATTTCTTTGGCTGCATTCATCTCCAGTGATCCCGGTATATGAATACCTTTCTGTCCGTCCGTATCGTAAGTGACCATTTCTACAGGAATGATTGTTCCTTCATACTCAATAGAGGATATCAGTATATCCAACCGTTCACCTTGTATTTTAGCAATACCTGTCAGAATGGTATTTTCAGGAATAAGAGTAGTTCCTGCTACCAACGGTTCAGTCAATCGCAGATGGGTAGTTTGTCCGTCAATCACTGTCTGATCATCATGGATAACCGCAGAGATTGTATTTTTACTACTTACCCCCATCTCTCCATCCATTGTATTGAAACCTGTGTTTCGTGGCTGGTCATACATTTGATACAACTCTTCATTAGTAACATTTTGAGCCAGTAATGAAACCGTATTCTTTTGTATCTGACGGATAGGACTCACTGTTGTCTTCCCATTTTTAGACGAATTATCCTTCCCATAATTATCAATCTTGCTTTTCAATGAATTGGAATTTGTCATTGGAGACTCGGACTGTGTCTGTGGCATATACTTGGCTGCCATCTCGTAAGACTTTTCCATCAGTAATAGTTGTTCATCGACAGCCGACTGTTTATTGTCCTTATCTTGCATCTTGGCTTCCAGTTCCTCGAGTTTCTTTTTCACCTCTTCCTTCTCTGGATCGTCATTGGGCTTCTCATAGAAATTACCCAATGTCCGGTGGATATCCCTGTAGGCCGATACCGAATTATTAATCGGATCTTTCTCTTTCTTAATAGCCTGCTGAGGCTCATCATCCAGATTGATAGTCACCCGTTCACTTTTGGAACTTTCCAGCATATCGGCATAGCCTTGTAAGGACTGCATCCGCTCTTTCTGCCGTTCCTTCATCTGTTCCTGTTCGTAGGCATCTTTTTTATCTCCAATGATACCGTCTCCTTTGGGATCTGGTATATCGGCATTGAAGCCCATACCTATCTGCTCTTTGGCTTTTTCTTTCTCCGATGGAGAGATAATCAGCCAAATACATCCTGCGCAAACAATCGCCATTAATGCGAAAATCGCATATTTCTTTAGCTTTTGTTTTTGCTCTTCACTTAGTTTTGGTTTATCTGCCATATGATTAATCTGTTTTATTGTTAGTACTATCCGAATCGAATACCGCATCTTTCGGTTTGGTCTTTTCCAGTTCGAGTTGTTTGATATGCTCTATCTTTAACTGATCCCTGCGTTCCTGTTCCCTTCCCCAATTACTGATTGCCGTAAATGTGAAATACAGGTTCAATATCGTAAAGAACAAAAGCATGATGACAATTACGGTCAGCCTTTTGTCAGGAGTAATCTCCCCACAAAGGCCTTTAAGCTTATCTTCCAGCCAGTAGCCTAGTTCTTTAATTCGTTCTTTCATATCTCAGCATTTTATCGGTCCAATACCCTTAAATCCTTATTTTCCCGTATTTCGAAAGCTTCGATACTGAATCCGTGCGGATTATTATCTGAGCGGACAGAGTTCAGCAGTTTACAGGTTGTCACAAGACTTCGTTCTGTGATATTGCTTTCTCTGATAATCATCTGACGGGCATAGGTGATAACCTGATAAGGATAGACATCCAGATTACAGGAAATACTGTCGACCTGTATCGTCTGATTGATATTCCCAGAGATGACCCGATTGTAATATCCTTTCTCCGATAGGTCTTTGTAATAATTGAAAGCTGACTTATCCGACAAGAGCAATGCCCGTTGGATATTGCTTTCAATGGCAGACTTATCAGGGGAGAGCGTAAAGAACAGTTCGTGAAAACGTCTGACATGTTCACGGGCTTCCACAGGACGGTTCTGCGACAAGTCCTGCGAAAGAGCGAGCATCAGGGACTTTCCGTTATCCAGCACATAGATCTTCTGGCGTTGTGCTTCTGCAAAATTGTAGGCACTCCAAATGGAGTAGCCTGCAATAGCAGCACACAAACAGAGAAAAACAATACCGAAGATGCGGAGTTGCTTAAAGCTCGATTCGATATTTTTTAATGATTTAAATTCCATTGTTTTTTGATTAGATGATTGAGATTAGACATTTACCGCCCTTTCAAGCGTCCTACAATATTTCCGGCAGCAGCACCTCCGACACCACCGGCCATTGCTCCGGCTTTGGTTGCTGTATTGTTTACATTCTTACCGAAATTACCCATGCCACCTGCCGAGATAATCCATCCCGCAACAGTCGGTATAGTGAAATAACCGACAATCCCAATGATGAGAAAGACTATGTAGATGGCATCTGAGCTATCCAGCGAGAAGTTCGGGTCGGTCTGCATTCGTTCAATATCCGATTGGAGCATTAAGGATTGAAGCCTTGCCAGTATCGTACTGAACAGATCGGAAACAGGAAGC
Source organism: Indolivaga capnocytophagoides DSM 22835 (assembly GCF_000426485.1). GTDB lineage: Bacteria > Bacteroidota > Bacteroidia > Bacteroidales > Dysgonomonadaceae > Dysgonomonas_A > Dysgonomonas_A capnocytophagoides. Next base: position 103,049 of record NZ_AUFL01000016.1, on the reverse strand, counting down.
CATAGATAAACGGAGATATAGCGTGTGATCCACTGTGTGAGTGTCGATTGAAAGCCATCCCAGACAGATATGGCAAAAGCCAGTGGTCCGAGAATCGAAAGAACAATCAGAAAGAAGGTGCGTATCACATCAATAATCAAAGCAGCAGCTTTAAAGACTATTTCCAATATCTCCCGAAAAGCTTCCCGTATCCACTTCTTTGCATTATACAATCCACGCTCAATATACATTCCTGCTATTTCTCCTACATCGGTAATGCCCAGTTGATCCAGCTTCTCTTCGAAAATCTCGTTGTCTACTAAGTAAGCTGTCTCAGGATTACGTTTCATGGCTTCGTATTCCAGTTTGTCTTTCATCTCTGCATACTTTTGCATATCCAGTGTTTCGGATTGCAGCATTCCATTTGTCCCCTGTACCACAGGACTCATAATGCTGTTAATTGTTCCAAGCACAACGGACGGGAAAAACATAATACAAAGGCCAATGGCAAAAGGACGCAGTAGAGGATAGACATCTATCGGTTCAGCTCTTGATAGGGATTGCCAAACACGGTATGCCACATAGAATAAGGCTCCCAGTCCTGCTATTCCTTTGGCGATGCCAATCATATTGCCACATAAGGGCATCATCTGATCGTAAAGCGTCCGCAGGGTTTGATGAAATTGATCGAAATCCATATTTCTTCTTATTTAGGATTTTACCAATAACGATCCGAAGGATTACCATACAAAGCATTCACACGGGCTGTTTCGCCTTTCTTCTTGGCTCGCAAATAGGAAACACCGATATTCTTATTTGTATAATATCGAACCAGATTACGATAATCAAGCATTGCATCATAACAGGAGTTAACCACATCAATACGGTCTTTATCGGAAAGAGATAGTGTACTGATATTCACAACCCCTTTTAGTTCGCTCAAAACGTCATTGCTTTGTTCCAACAGGCGAGTATATCCGTTGGCTATGGCATTGAGTTCTTCGATGGAATAATTGGGATCGGACAACATCTTTTGAAAACTGTGTACATAGATATCGGATATTTCACCGACCATAAGGATGGTTCTTTGCACCTTCTTGGCATCTTTGACCAAGCCGTTCACGGCTTTGAGTGCATCGTAGTATTGTTTGCCCTGATTATACACCTTTTGAACTTCTTTAAAATTGTTGACCATATTTTGGGCAGTCGTTGATGTCTGTACGATCTGTTTGCTGGTATTGACAATACTCTGAGTGAAGTTACTCGGGTCCCAGACTGTCCATTGGGCTGATATATTTGAAGTGAAAAGCACAAGGCTCACGCACAACATGAAGAATTTCGTTTTCATATTTCAATGATTTTTAATGATGTAATTTGTATAAATAAGAGAGAAATAAAAGAGTAAGAACAAGGGAGTCAGTGTTCTTACTCCCTATGTGAGATTAGTCGGTTATAGTAAGATTTGCTGAAATACCACCTGTCCAATCCGAGATATTTACATTCCCGATTTTCAGGCTCGAACCATTAATCGTTACAGCGTAGGTGTTTTTCGTTCCTGCTTTCCAAGTGGTGTTAGCAGGAACTTTCCATATATAGATACGTCCGTCAATAGTAAAGTTAAAAACAACATCCCCTTCGCCTCCAGTCGATTTAATAGGCAGTACAAAGACTTTTAAGAAATCTGTCTCCGATTGAGATGGTTTTTCCGGAATAGTCAAAAGTGGATAGATATCCGAATATGCCTGAATAGATGCCGGTCTGTTCTTTCCTTCAATATTCTTTATCGTTCCGGTTGAAATATCCATTAGTCCTTCATTAAAAAGAATAGTCTTCTTATCCGCATTGGCTATTTCAATACGGGTAAGCTTGCCTTGCCAGGGATAATTAACCTTACTGATATTAAACTGTACCAAAGTCATAGCATGCTTCATGGTCAGGCTTACTGCCGGATTATCTTTATTGATGGCAGCCTGCCCCGGAGTATGCGTCCCGTACATATAATCCTGTTGCGTAGCGTGATCCACAAAGATCGATCTACCATCGGTATTGTTGCTGCTGTATGGATAATAAGCATAGACGGTAGCATTATCCCTTGTAAGCCTTATCTCAGGTGTTTGATTCCAGATTCCATTCCTAAAAACAGATAAGGCATTGTCATTTTCTTTATAGGAATTATTGTTATCCCCCAGACTACCCGATGTAACAAACAAACCGATATTTGTTCCTTCAGGAAATGCGGATACAACTGATGCCTTTGTACCGACAACATCTATTGCTGTGATACCTGCCTGAATCTTTAAGACAGCATCTCCGCCATTTGGAGTTACCGGATCATCATCGTTACTGCAACTGTTAAGACTAAATAGAGAGACAGCAATGGCTGTCAGAAAAAAGAACTTTTTCATATAATTTATTTTTTACGTTTGAGATTAATTTAAAATTGTCGATAAGCCTGCTTACTGAAGCGACTTATCCGAAGTGATTAGCTTGATAGCCTGTTCAATATCCCCGCCTAACTTTTCAGATAGTTTTTGCACCTGCAATTTTTCGGTCTCTTCGGTAGTATAGGTGTAATACTCGGAAGGACTGACTTCTGTAGCATATACAGCCGATTGCATACCGCCCAATCCGATCCAGACTTCTTTGTAGATACGGCTTGGATTGTTAGACATATTAATGGAAAGTATCTGAGCTTTTTCTTTTTCAGTCAAGCCTAACAAAGCCTGTATCGAATCGAATTTGTTCATATACTTCCGCTGATCGAGCAGTATCTTGCAATCCGAATTATTAATGATAGCTTCCTTCACAATAGGTGATGAGATAATATCATCCACTTCCTGTGTAACAACGATCGCTTCTCCGAAGAATTTACGAACGGTTTTATACAAATACTTCAGATACTCAGCCATATTGGGAGACGAAAGAGCTTTCCATGCTTCTTCTACGATCAGTTGCTTTCGGATACCTTTCAATCGACGCATCTTGTTGATGAATGCTTCCATGATAATGATAGTCACTACAGGGAAAAGGTCACGATTCTCTTTAATAGCATCGATTTCGAAGACAATAAAGCGTTTGGAAAGCAAGTCCAGTTCCTTGTCCGAGTTTAAAAGAAAGTCAAAGCGGCCGCCCCGATAATACTGACGGAGCGTGGTCAGCATATTGTCGATATTGAAATCAGATTTGCTAACTTCAATCTCTCTTTTCGCTAATGCCGCCTTGTACTCATCCCGCATAAACTCATAGAAGGTGTTGAAACTCGGAACAATGCTCCGGTCTGTCTGAATCTTTTTAATGTATTCATCGACAGCACTACCGAGTTCTCCGGATTCGGTCTTCGAGATTTTATCGTCTTCACTTTTCCAAAGTGTTAACAAGAGGGTTTTCAAACTATCCTTTTTCTCTACATCAAACTGATTATCATCGGTATAAAAAGGATTGAAAGAGATCGGCTTTTCTTCGGTATATGTAAAGTAAATTCCGTCTTCTCCTTTGGTTTTACTGCGGATCATTTCACACAAACCCTGATAAGAATTTCCTGTATCTACTAATACAACATGCGTGCCCTGTTCCCAATACTGGCGAACGAGATGATTCATAAAGAAAGACTTTCCACTACCTGAAGGACCCAGCACAAACTTGTTACGGTTGGTGATAATTCCTTTTTTCATGGGTAAGTCGGATATATCCACATGAAGCGGTTTACCTGTTACCCTGTCTACCATCTTGATTCCGAAAGGAGAAGGTGAACTCTTGTAGTTTGTTTCTTCGATAAAGAAGCATAAAGCTTGCTCTATAAAAGTATAGAAAGCTTCTTCTGATGGAAAATCACCCTGATTACCTGGAATACCTGCCCAAAACAAGGTTGGTGTATCGACTGTATTGTGTCGGGGTTTACATTCCATGAGAGCTAACTGGCTACCCACATCGTTTTTAATTCGGGAAAGGACCTCCTTATCCTCACTCCAAGCCATTACATTAACATGGCAACGAACGGAGGTTAACCCGAAACTATGTGCATCATTCAGGTAATCTTCGATCCATTGCTTGTTTATCTGATTACTTCTGCTGTAGCGGGATAAAGAGTGCATATTTCTGGCTTGTCTTTCAAAACGTTTCAGGTTCTCTGCATGGTCATCAATAAAGATATACTGATTGACAATGTGGTTACAGGTCAAGAGTACTCCGATGGGTGCAGCAAAAGACAAACGGCAATCGCTCCGATCCGTAGACAAACGTTCGTAGCGGGTATCGGTTTCTACCTTACCCGGCAGATCATCTACATCTGAAAGCGTATGCAGACACAGATACTTATCACCGATTTTCATTTCACTTGCACCGAGAGACATATCCTGCAGGAAGGTGGTGTCATCCTGGGATAAGGAGAAATACTTTTCGATAATGCCAGCCTGATCTGCTGTTCCTACAATCTCATCAGTGGTCAATCGTGCCAACTTGATAAATCCGCTATCGTTAATGATCCGTTCAAACTGGCTGACTGATTCCAAAAACTTCTGAGCCATCTCCCGATCCTGCATTTCTTTGGGAACAATAAAGCCACGGGTAAGAGCTGTAAAGCTGCTTTGTTGTCTGGCTCTCTCTTTGGTTGTTTTGGTCAGAAAGAGATAACAGGTGTGATTTAAGAAAGGACGTTCATTGAAATGACGCTCGAAACTGTGGGATAGAAAACTGATGTCTTCTTTCTGCAATTCAGGTTTGTAATCCTCTTCGATAAACCAGTCCTGTTTACAGACAATTGAATAGTTGGGTAATACCTTCATTGCTTTTGCCCAGGCTGCATGGATTGCTTCATACTCAGGAGAAGTGACTGTAAAGAGTTCGGGCAGTTCTACCCGATAAACTACTGTTATATCCGCATCTTTGCTCAGGATACAGTCTTGTTCAACTGCCAATATGGGAAACTTACTTTCTAGTGTGGCTGCACTTAGTGTATTCCTCATACAATCTCCTCCTTTCTTTTGATACGACTAATGAGCTGTAAGATCCGTTTACGATTGATAATATAGCGGGGATGGTTACGGATGGCTTGTAATTTCATAAGCCCATGTTCTCCGTATTTGTCGTTCAGGTGGAATGTTGCCCAGACCAATGTTCCGTCGGTAACTACTCCGAACCCGATACAGATTACCTGACTGATCCCGATCATATACATTATCACAAAGACAACGAATACACCTAATAGTCCACCTGCGAAAATGAAGAGGTACTGACTTTTGAGTCCCCGAAATTCTGCGGGCTTTCCGATTCCTTTGTTGATTGAATATTCTGCCATTCTTCTCGTTGTTAAAAGTAAAATAAGAGAGTCTAAAACTCTTATAAGAAGAATGATCGAAGTATGGTGGCGGCAACAATTAGGAAGATGCATGCTCCGAACCACGAAGCGGCAGTCTTAGACGTGTCGGGATCACCTGAGCTGAACTTGGAGTACACCTTTACACCTCCGATCAGACCGACAACTGCACCGATAGCATAGATCAGTTTAGTGGCCGGATCAAAGTAAGAGGTTACCATGTTTGTCGCATCGGTTATACCTTGCATGCCGTTTCCCTGAGCGAATGCAGAGGCCGATGCAGCCATTAGTATGGCTACAAAAAATGAAACTTTTTTGTACATAAAATTGATTTTAAGCTATGAGGAGTGGATAGTTCCCCATAGCGGGTTAAACTTGTAACGTTGGAAATTAGTGGCGGTCGCAGACCGTTTTATTAAAGATATTCTACAACTTTCTATCTCATTAGCAACCTCCTTTCTTAAAATGGTTATTATCTGACCTTAGAAATAATCATCTGCTTTAAAATTCTTATACTCGTCCGATTCATTTAGATGAGAAGCGAGGCCTGGCTCAACATACTGCGGATTCTCTTCGGCATGTTGTTGAAGACGGAGTCCGATGAGTGATGTTATCCTGACAGATAATTCTTTCTTTGCTGAAACCATCTTATCTACCAGTTCTGTATCCCGGTTATCATACAAAACCTGTCCGGCCTTCTGTTCCTCTTCTTTGGTGGCGGTCTTGCTGTTTATAACCTTTACGGTATTCATCATTACCTCATAATCCATCCCTCCGGCTGTATAGACTTCACCTTTTGTATAAGCAGCAATTTCGTCTTCCTCTTCATGATCAATTACTGTTTCTGTCGGATCGGCATCTATGACTAAGTCCTTCGGATCAGGCTCGCTTTCATCCTTTGACGAATCAAATATAGACGCTTTTTTCTGTGCATTATCCAATTCTAAAGAACTGTCATTCAATGTCATCATTTGTCTGATATCAGGCATGCTTTTACCAACCCGTCCAACCCTTTTTTCTCTTTTCTGAGATTTTTCATTGTCTGATTTAGATTCGGAAGAATTCTTCTTTATGGTTATCCTGTAATCCGACAGTTTAATCAGGATAATTCCCACAAGGCATAGGATAATAAGTAACTCTATCATCGTCTAGTCTATTAAATCGGTTCGGTCTTGTTTATACAAAGTATTTATCTCATCCTTGTATTTTTCAAGATGATGCTTCAGAACATTGTCGATATAACCACCCACTGATACATCATCTCCGGCTATCTGTTTTACGATCCGCATAATCGTTTGATATACCGATCTGCTGATATATGCACCCTGACGCAGTCGTATTTCATTACGGCATAAAAAAGTAGCTTCATAATCATTCGTACTGCTACTGCTTCGCTTATTCCGCTTACTACTATTCTCTTTAGGCTTTACTAGCTCATCAATATTTTCTACGATTTCTTCTTCTTTTTTAGGAGGAGCTTTGCCTTCTTTACGTTCTCCGATGGATGCCAGCAGAAAGTCTTCATCAATTTCGTATTCGTTTTCTTTTTTAGCCATTAGCACCTCCCTTCACGATAGATAGAAATTCATCTGTAACCTGATCCAACTGGCTGCCTTTTATCAACCTCTTATCGGCAGGAAGTAATGTAGAGCGGAAGATCGGTTTATGTTCCATTGTTATTTCATGACGAAAGCGTTTGGTGTCGGGAACAAATGATTTCATGACCTGTAAGCCCAATTCAGCTATTACTAATTCGTATACTCCATACAGGTGATTACTCTCTCTTCCATCGACCATATTCCATAGTAAATGCAGACTCTTTATATTTCCTTTGCCTGTGGTTATTATCTGCTCATTGATAAGTCCGCCATATTCCAATGAGCTTTCCAGAACCATGCGGTCAGCAGTAATGGGTGTTATTATATGATCCATTTGGGCAAGGGTACTTAATACACCTTTGGCATTCATCGTTCCGGGTAAATCGAAGAAGATAAAATCCAATGGTACTTCTGATTCATGAATAATTCTTTCGGCTATTTCTATTGCTTCAGTAGTCCGGCTCACTTCAATCGGATAAGCCTTTTTGTTCAGGCTCTTGCATTGCTTATAAAATAGTGATTTGTAATACGGATCTTCTGTTACAGACTGTTTATCCCGCAATCGCATCCCATTAATGCTGTATTGCGGATAGTCACAATCCACGATAGCCACATTGTAACCCTGTGAATAATGCAGATAACTGGATAGTAATACAGTCAAAGCTGTTTTTCCGGCTCCTCCCTTTTGGGTAGAGATAGCGATAAATAATGTTTTCCCTTTCATGTGATACTGTTTTAAATAAGTAATTCAATAATTCATTCGATCAATCAGGAATCAGAGAGTTCGTTCAGCTATTCACGAGTTACATAAGAATGTCATTATTTACTGAATGATGTAAATATGAAGTTCGTGAACTCCATATCAAATGAGGTATAGCTTGACATCATGACTTAGTGAAGTCATTCATTCATGAAGCCATAACTTCCGTCATTGTTGCCCTAATCAAAAGCTTCATTCACTCACGATATAAGTCATTACTGAGCTGATTAGAGACATCTTTCATTAAAGAGTCTTTGAATAACTGAACTCACCAATTTGTTAATTGATTCACACAAAAGAACATTGAAAATAGGTAACCAATAGCGGTAAAAAAAGAACTGTCATCTAATGACATCTGGTGTCACCATTTGTCCGATAAACCTATGATAACCTTTTGATTAATGGACTCTACCTTTGTAGCGTGATAATAATCTTCCGGATTTTGAATTGGCTAATTCTCGTTTCCGAAATTAGCTTCTTGGGCAATCCATCGGAGGATGGATTTTGAATGTCGTCAGACATTAGCAAGGTATGTTTTGAGCTGCCCGAAATACTTTCCGTCTGCTCAAAACCCTTGCCCCTTACAGGGGAGAAAATCATTCCGAAGTCATGATTTTATTCATTAAATATTTATATAGTTATGATACCAGATAATCAATCAGACAGGCGAAAAGGTGGCAGGAATCTCAAAGAGAAGCCTGCTGTTTTTCGCTATTCCATCCGAATGAATATAGATGAGAATAATAAGTTCTTGTCATTATTTGAACAGTCGGGAGAAGCAGTCAAAGCACATTTTATAACCTCTTGCATTTTCAACAGACCTATAAAAGTGGTAAAAATAGATAAAGGTGTACAGGACTATTATATGCGTATGACAACTTTTTTCGGACAATACCGTGCTATCGGAACAAATTATAACCAGATAGTAAAGGCTTTGAAATCAAATTTTACAGAGAAAAAAGCATTGGCTTTTCTCTATAAACTGGAAAAAGCAACACTTGAATTAGTCATTTTACAAAAACAAATGATGGAACTAACAGATGAGTTTGAACGAAAATACGGGCATCTATGGTTGCAAAAATAAATAAGGGAAGCTCTCTTCAAGGTGCATTGTTGTATAATCAGGAGAAGGTAAAAGAACAACAAGCGAAGGTTCTTTTTAGCAATCGAATCATGCTAAATCGTGATGGATCTCTAAATATGTATCTGGCAAATCAGTCGTTTGCTCCCTATTTGAATGCAAATAAGAACACAGAAAAACCAATCCTGCATATATCGATTAATCCCCATCCTGATGATATCGTTTCAGATGAAATGTATAGTGATTTTGCACAAACCTATATGGAAAAGATGGGTTTAGGAGACCAACCTTATATTGTCTATAAGCACGAAGATTTAGACCGAAAACATATTCATATCGTGACAGTAAATATAGATGGGAACGGAAGAAAGATTGGAGATTCCAATAATTTCTTCCAGTCAAAGAAAATCACCCGTGAATTGGAAAAAATTTACAACCTGCATACTGCTGAGAAAAAAAAACAACCAGAAGAAGTACCACAGTTCAAACGGGTAGAATACCAATCGGGAGATATAAAGAAACAGATAGCTAATGTTTCAAAAGCTCTCATTAAGAATTATCATTTCCAATCCGTAAATGAGTTTCGTGCTTTATTATCCCTTTATGGGGTAACAGTCGAGGAAGTCAAGGGCGAGATTAAAGGTAAGAATTATTTGGGTCTGGTATATTCAGCTATAGATGAGAAAGGAGAAAAGGTAGGTAATCCAATAAAAGCTTCTGTTATCGGCAAAAGTGTAGGATATGATGCGTTACAAAGCCGACTGGAGTATTCAGCTAAGTATATGAAAGAACACAAGGTATTTGAGACTCCTAAATTGATTGTTGGTTCGGCAATAAGTAACTATACCGATAAGCAGGCTTTTCTGAATGAATTAGCTAAACATAATATCAATGCAGTATTTCGGGAGAATGGAGACGGTCGTATTTATGGAGCAACATTCATAGATCATCAGAGCAGATGTGTTTTCAATGGATCTAAAATGGGAAAGGAGTTTTCTGCTAATATTTTCAATGAGCTATTTAAGGATGATACTACAAATAGACATCAACTAATGATAAATCCGGCAGACAATACAGCCAAAGGATCTGAAACTGATAATTCAATAGAAAGCTTTACTGAAAATACTGAATATAATAACAAACAGGAAGATTCGACAATAGATCTTTCGTTATTGGAACAGCATGGAACAGACTATGCAGAAGAGGCTTTTACTCGCAGAATAAAGATGGAGGAAAAGAGACGTAAACGGGGATTATAGTCTCTCAATTTGGACAGTGTCCATAATATTGTGTAAATGAAAACTACAGGTTGTAAGGCTTGTAGTTTTTCATTTATTAATAACTTTATCAAAAGTAAGTATTATGGACATACCGAAAGATTTTTTAAGTAAGGAGTTCCTGAGTCAGTTCAAGAACCAGGAAGATGTAGAAGCTTTCATCAGTGAGCTTCATGTCAAGGTTTATGAAGGAATGCTTCAGGGCGAGATGGATTCTCATTTAGGTTATGAAAAAGGCTCAAAAGACGGCATTAATACGGGTAATTCCCGTAATGGCAGTTATCCTAAAAAGATTCAGGGCAAACATGGAGAATCGGTTATTGAAATTCCCCGGGATAGAGAAAGTGAGTTTGAGCCGGTTATCGTTCCCAAATATCAAAGCCGGGGGTTGAATATTGAAAAGTTGGTCATCTCTTTGTATGCCAAAGGTATGAGTGTTTCAGATATAGAATCAGAGATGCATGAGATATATGGTATAAACCTCTCCACATCGGCTATCTCTATCATAACAAATAAAGTAACTCAATTAGCTCAGGAATGGCAAAACCGCCCATTAGACAGCCTGTATCTAATCGTTTGGATGGATGGCATAGTTTTCAAAGTCAGGGAAAATGGCAAAGTCATCAATAAGACTGTCTATTTGTGTGTAGGAATAAATAAGGATGGCTTTAAAGAAGTCTTGGGTATGTGGGTTGGTAAAACAGAATCGGCCTCGTTTTGGATGGGTGTTCTCACCGATTTAAAGGCGCGTGGAGTAGAAGATATCCTGATAACTGTAACTGACAACCTGAGCGGCTTTACAGATACCATAAAGACAGTCTTTCCTGAATCAACTACACAAATATGCGTAGTCCATCAAATCCGCAATTCCTGTCGTTATGTAGTATGGAAAGAGAAGAAGGAATTTACATCCGATTTAAAGAACGTTTACAATGCTCCCACCAAAAATGCAGCCAGTTCTGAACTTGACTTGTTTGAACAAAAATGGGGTTCTAAATATCCTTATGCAATACGTTCCTGGCGTAATAACTGGGATGAGCTTACTTCATTCTATGATTTTCCCCTTGAAATCCGTAAGATTATTTATACCACAAATCTGATTGAAAACCTGAATGGAAAAATTAGGAAGTACACTAAAAACAAACTCTCGTTCCCCACGGATGATGCCTTGAAGAAGTCTGTATATCTGGCTATCAATGAAATCGAAAAGAAGTGGACTCAGCCTGTTTGGAACTGGGGGATTATTTTTAATCAGTTTTTGGTTATCTTTGGAGAAAGAGTGAACCGGTAAAGAAAAATCCTCTCAAACTCCCCCGTTTTTTTGGGGGGGAGATTTGAAAGAATTTATATGATAAAGCTTTAACCTTGTAGTTGACGTTTACACAAAATTAGGGACAGTACCTCAATTTGTAATAGCTAAGACTTAATCTGACAGTTGTAGGTTGTCTATATAATTGGCTGATCAAGATTATTTCATCTTATTTACTACAAATTAGTTATCACCTTTAACAACTCCAACTATAATTTAAAACCATATTTTAATTCTCTTTTCATAAAAGCATCTTCTCCTCCCTCAACAATATCAGCAATATGTTCTCGTATTCCCATACTTTTCAATATATCTGTTTCATTGATATCAGCTGATTTCGTATTCTCTAAGGCTCCATTAATATAATCAAACTGATAAGGGCTAGATGTATTTCTATCATTTTGTCCTTTTTGATTAGCTACAATAATATTTTCAGCGTCAGCGTTAACTACAATATTGGGATTATGGGTGATAAGAATAATCTGTCTCTCTTCTTTTTTCTTTTTAATATACTCAACCAAGTCTTTGGATATTGATCTATTGTCCAAATTATCTTCAGGCTGATCTATTAATATTGGAGCTTTTGATTTACTTAAGCCAATTATTAGCATAAGTATGACAAAGCTGGCTTTTCCTGCAGACATATCACCTAAGTTATCTCCATCGTATTGTACATCCCAATTATCGAAGAAATAATCATCTAATAATATTTTTATAGCGGTTTTTATATCTATTCGATCTTTTAATCTATAAATCTTAGATTCTGTAATAGCTTCAAAAACCTTAATCAATTCATTTGTAATATCATCAATATTAAAAGATGAGGAGCCAATAAGGTCTTCATGAAACAATGTCGGATAAATCTTATATGATTGAGTTCTTCCATCACTTATTTGCTCTATATTCTTTCTTAGTTTAGGAAAATTATATTGAGGATTTCCAAAAATGTGCATATTGTCATTGAGTAAAGACTTAGTTCTCTCATCCATATTTGAAATAATGGATTTATACTCGAAAAAATTTTCTTTAAACAATTTGAATATCTTTGTTTTTTCCTCAGATAATAGATCTTCGCGGCTCTTTATATCTCCTTTTATTTGTGCAATAACTCTTAGTTTTTGAGCATCCTCTTGAGCTATTTTCTCTAAATCTGAAATTTGTTTTTTTATTTCTTCATTTTTAACGAAAGGTTCTAATAATTTAATCAATTCATTTTTTCTTTGATTTTTAGATGTAAGTTGTTGACTAAATAAATTTTCATGCACAAAATAATTATTTTCATTTAATTTAATAAGATTAGATAAATTGGAGATTGAGTCTCGAGCACTTGTTACAGTTTGATAATATGGCGTCAGAAATGATTTTGACTCTTCACTCAAAGAAGTCTTAGAGACTTCTATTTCTGAAATAACTTGGTTTAAAGTTCCTATTATTTTTTCGTTTAAAGCTTTGACTCTCCAAAAATCAGAATTAATAATTTCAAGTTTAATGTTTATTTTATTCAATTCATCATTGTATAAGTTATATTCTTGAATTTGAGAGTCTGATAATCCGACACTTTCTTTTAGTTTTGTTATTTTTTCGTTTGTCGTTGTTATATTTGATATTAAAACATTTTCATCTCCTTTTACAATTCTCTCTTTTTGTAATAGGTCTAACTCATCTTTAATTACAAAATAGTTATTGATCAAAAATTCTCTTTTCTGATCATTTTGTTTTAGAATACTTATAAACTCTTGATATTTATAATTATATGTGTCGTCTTCCAACAATAATCCTCTAACTAATTTTCTAAGTTCATTTCCTGTTTTGTTCTCTTCTGGATCTGCAAGCTTAGATAGATGATTTTGTGGAATATATTTAATTTCCGGCATTATACTAGCTTCATTATCGGCCCTATTTATAGAGCAAATTTGCCCTGATGAAATTTTCACAATAAAATCAAAGTCATTTCCTAAAAAATCATATTTATATTCAGCTTCTTTAGGTTTTTCTTTTCTTAATATGGTTCTATCTGTCAATAATGCTTTTGCTATATTATATAGTAAGATTGATTTACCAGAGGATTTACCACCAATAATAACATTAAGATTCTTATTAAATTTGATGCTAGTTGGGCGGAATCTACCATGTTTATCTATAAATTGGACTTCGTCGATAATTAGTTTATCATCTTTAATGTCAGGTATGGATTCTTGAATTCTAACTCTTTGCTCTGGTTCATATATAATTTGTTTAAGTCCTTCAAATGTTAAGTCTGACTTGATCCAGCAATATCTGTTTAAATCAGGTTCAAATAATTTCTCTTCTGAGTGTGCGTCTGAACCATGAATACAAGCTTTAAGTGAGCCACACTTAGCTATAACTTGTCGTGGAGTATCTACGGATTTTCCCAAAAAATATAGTCTATCTTCGGGATTACCTGAAAAAATACAGTCTGAGATTATGTATATAGATTTTCTTAAAGCTTCTAAACTACCAGCATCAGAAGTGAAAAATTCATGATGTTTTTGAAATGAAGAGGCTCCATCATGTTTGGTATTACTAACAATAACTATAATATTATCCCTTAAAGTAGAATTACTCTTTAATAACTTTGATAGTTGATCTATAGATACAATAAAGTTCTCTATTCCTTTCTTATATGCTGTTAGCTCCTCAATATTAGGCTGTAGATATTTACCTAATTCAATAAACCCATTTCTATTCATCTTATAGTTAATATCACCAGAAGAATATTCTATAGCATTAAAAAAAAAATTATCTATTTTGTCTAATATAAACGGATTAAATATGCAGTGAATGTTAACCAATCGCCCTTTATCTCCAACTGGAAGCATTCTTAATTCCACGTTGGGTAGAAGTAATATATTTCTAATTTTCGCTCTTTCCTCTATGTTAAAGTCAGTATTCTCGTCTATGGATAATTGGTATTCTAAAACTTTTTTATAATTATCTATACTATAATAATCTGTAATGCCTATTGCTGCTATTCCTTTTTCTAGTGCTTTTTGAAATAGAGACTTGCAAAAAATATTAAAATCAGAAGATTCAAAATTATCATTCTTATTTGTTTCTTTTGTATGTACATGTAGATCCCACCTTCTCCATTGAGAACCTCTTTCATTTGTTGTATTCATAGAATTATTTTTAACAATACACTAAGATATTAAGATTTTTTGATACATTTTTTGTTTTAGAATAAATATTTATTTAATAATAGTCAGAATTTATATATGTCCAATATTGGCATTAAAATGTCTTATATCTCAATCATTAATGTCTATATTTTTGAAATTAAAAATCAAAAATATGCAAAACGAAGATGACTTGAGAGGACTCGCTAAAGTAATGGAATTCATGCGAGCCATTAGTATTTTATTTGTGGTTATCCATATATATTGGTTCTGTTATCAGTCCATTTGGAAGATGGGCATTAATATCGGCGTTGTAGATAAAATTCTGCTCAACTTTCAGAATACAGCCGGATTGTTTTCACATATTCTTTGGACAAAACTTTTTGCAGTCGTATTTCTGGCTCTATCCTGTTTAGGAACGAAAGGAGTAAAAGAGGAAAAAATAACTTGGAATAAAATCTATGTTTTCTTATTTTTCGGTTTTATATTCTTTTTTCTCAATTGGTGGATATTAGCTCTCCCTCTGCCGTTAGTGGCGAATACAGCCTTATATATATTCACAATGACAATTGGCTACATTCTGTTGTTGATGGGTGGATTATGGATGAGTCGTTTACTGAAAACGAATCTGATGGAAGATGTTTTTAATATGGAGAACGAAAGTTTTATGCAGGAAACGCAGCTCAAGGAAAATGAATACTCGGTCAATCTGCCTACATTATTTCAGTATCAGAAGAAACAACATAAGGGATGGATTAATGTGGTTAATCCTTTTCGGGCAACTATTGTACTTGGAACTCCCGGTAGCGGTAAGTCTTTTGCGGTAGTCAATAATTACATAGATCAACAGATAAGTAAAGGCTTTGCTCTGTACTGTTATGATTTTAAATATCCTGATTTATCAACAATAGCCTATAATAAGATGTTGCAGTATGCAGATAGATATAATGTTGATCCTCAATTTTATGTTATCAATTTTGATAATCCTGAGCGTAGTCATCGTTGTAATCCGATTGCACCTGAATTTATGACGGATATTTCAGATGCTTATGAATCAGCCTATACAATTATGTTGAACTTAAATAAAACATGGATACAGAAGCAAGGTGACTTTTTTGTGGAATCACCAATTATTCTGTTAGCTGCAATTATCTGGTATCTCAAATTATACGATGGAGGTAAGTATTGTACGTTTCCTCATGCGATTGAATTTCTGAATAAACCGTATAAAGAAATATTTCCTATTTTGACATCCTATCCGCAATTAGAAAACTATCTTTCTCCTTTCATGGATGCATGGCATGGTAATGCACAAGAACAATTGCAAGGACAGATTGCTAGTGCGAAAATTCCATTGTCAAGAATGATTTCGCCACAACTCTATTGGGTGATGTCAGGTAATGATTTTACATTGGATATTAATAATCCCGATGCTCCGAAAATATTATGTGTTGGTAATAACCCCGATAGGCAAAACATTTACGGTGCAGCTTTAGGATTATACAATAGCCGTATCGTAAAGTTAATCAATAAGAAAGGTTTGCTTAAATCATCCGTTATTATTGATGAGTTACCGACTATCTATTTTCGTGGGTTGGATAATCTGATTGCAACTGCCCGAAGTAATAAAGTCGCTGTTTGTCTGGGATTTCAGGATATATCGCAATTGACTCGTGATTATGGACGTGAAGAAGCTGATGTTGTAATGAATACGGTCGGTAATATTTTTTCTGGACAAGTAGTTGGTGACACTGCTAAGAATTTATCAGATCGATTCGGGAAAGTATTGCAGAAACGGCAATCGATGACTATTAATAAACAGGATAAATCGACTACGATTAATACTCAATTAGATGCTTTGATTCCGGCATCTAAAATATCAACACTCACCCAGGGCATGTTTGTCGGTTCTGTTTCCGATAATTTTGAAGAACGAATTGAACAGAAGATATTTCATGCTCAGATTGTTGTGGATACAGAAAAGGTATCTACTGAAACGAAACAGTTCAAACAGATACCTGTTATTATGAATTTTCAAGAGGTTTATAACAAGTCAATGAAAGATGTCATTGAAAATAATTACTATACGATTAAGAAAGATATTACGCAGATTGTTGAAATTGAAATGGATCGGATTATGAAAGATCCTAAGTTGAGTAAGTTGGTGAAGAAATAATATTACATTTGTAAAAGAGAGAACCTCTTGATTTTTCCAAGAGGTTCAATACTGTTTCCAGTGTTTCTGGAAACAGATATACATTAATGTATTAATGAGTGGATGCCGTAGCAGAAGTGAAACTCTTTAGTCCCCATTTGAATTTGGTGCCTAAAGTTTTTCGGCTTCTTTATTTAGACTCGCTACCCACCATAGACCGAGTTTGGCAAAGATAATAATTAAAAATGAGATTGGTATGATTCAGATCAATGCAAAAACAAATACTCAGATAACCTCTTTAAATCTTTCTAATCGGGGGTTAATAGAGATCCCTAAAGAGGTCTTTTTCTGTACCAATTTAAAAAAGCTCAATCTATCAAATAATGGGTTAAGTAAGATTCCTAAAGATATTGATAAATTAAATAAACTTGAAGTATTAGATCTTTCAAATAATAAACTAAAACTATTACAAGCAGGTCTATTTAATCTAAAGAGATTGAAAATTTTGATACTATCCCATAATCAACTCAAAACAATTCCCAAACAAATTCTAAAGCTAAAATATCTCAAAATTTTGATGATTCAGAATAATAATATAGAGTATATTGATTCTGAAATTCTGCCTAAGACAATAGAAAAGCTTAATATTAGTAAGAACAAACTAAAAAATTTGAAATGGTTGAAAAATATTACCAGCCTAGAATCAATATGGATTAACGATAATCCCGTTGAAGACTTTAGTTTGGAGTTAGTTTTAGAACAACAGTTAAAAAATATATATGCTTTTTCAACTATAGAGCTACCTTCAAAAACAAATACAGAATACCTTGTGCTCTCCCGAATAAAGGGAAATGCGATAAAATCATCTAAATTAAGCAATTACAGTTTTTATGTAGAAAGTGAAGAAATGGTGCAAACAACAACAGAAGAAAAATCTCCTCATATATTCATTAGTTATGCTCACTCAAACAAGGACTGGCTAAATCGAGTAATAATACATCTAGAAGGATTAAAAAACTTAAATCTAAATTTTGATATTTGGGAAGATACTAGAATTAAAACCGGAGATGAATGGTTAAAATCAATACAAGAATCGATGGATAAAGCAAATATTGCGATATTACTAATTTCAGCAGATTTTATCGCATCTCAATTTGTTATGCGAAAGGAAGTCCCACACCTCTTAGAAAAAGCTGAAAAGAATGGAGCTGTTATTTTACCAATAATTCTTTCTCCATGTCTATTTACAGATACAAATATAGGTAAATATCAAGCAGTAAATGCTCCCGAAAAAACATTAGAAGACTGCACATATGCAGAGCAAGAAAGAACATTGACAAAATTAATGCAAGAAATAAAAGAAATAATTAATACATAAGAAATCAAAAATAGAATAATCTATTAAGAATTATTGTTGGCTGAAAAGTTAACATAGTTGTCCAGACAGTTCAAATTCATATTAATGAAATAAATTCTTCATCTATTTCTCTTTCTCTATCCAAATATTCAGAAAAAGTATTAAGTAATTGTTCAATTTCAATTTCTTGCTTTTTTAAAAAAGGTATAATGTCAACTTTTGCTAATTTTTTCTTACAAATATTTGCAATTTTTTTTTCATCTGTCCCCCCTCTCCAGTTCTTCTTCTCAATCTTTTTATATGCTGAATATTTTGTGATTTGTTTATTATTCTGCTGTATAAATTGATTATATTTTAAAATAACATAGAAACAGTCAAAAAATGCTTTTAATCGGTTAAAGCAACCTTGGGCTTTGTCTTTATCATCCTTTTCATCCAATTCATGAATTAAGGTTAGAGATTTTTTCAAATATGGTATAATTAGAAATTCGATTGCAGATCTTTCATCAAGTTCTGCTAACAAGGAATAGAAATTTTCTCTAGCTGTTAATTTCGTAGAAGATTCTTTTGAGAGAGAATTAAGTATTTTAGTGTAAATAGTATTTTTATTAGACTCTTCTAAAAAAGCGATATAAGTTGCTGCAAAATATTCTTGTAATGATCTATGAGGAAACACGTAATCAGTACCTTCCTTAGTCAAAATACTTATTGCTATTTGCAGGTCTTTAAGTAAAATGTCACTATCAAAATGTAGTTTCTGTTTTTTCGTTTTGATAGCTGAAAATTTTTCCTCAATATAGATTTTTGAAAATATGAATTTTTCCTCAAAAAATGAGAGAAATGAAAATAGCTTTAAAATTTCAACAAACTGGTCTCTAGATAAACCACTCTCTTTTTCTCTAACAAAAGCCATCTTTGACATACTATCATGTGTAGAATACAATGTATCAAACACTTGACTGTAAAACTGACTGCGTTTTTGAGGAATATTGGAATATGATTGAAAAGTAAGAATAAACATAGATAGGAGTAGTGGATTGGAAAGAAAGCTTTTGTATGATTTGTTTGCTTCCAATCCGATAGCTTCAATCATTCTGCTTGATAATTCTCTTTCTTCTATTTGCTTTTCTATAAATTCAGAAATTTCACTTTCAGATAAGTCGCAGACTAAGTAATTTACAAAAAGAGGTAGTAATTCAATTTCTGTATATGGCCTTGAAGACAATAGATAATAATTCTTATTATATACTTTAACCATATCATCGATTTCTTTTGTTACTTTAGCTTTTTTAGAAGAGCTCACTTCATCATAACCATCTAAAAAGAAAATAAAATCGCCAGAGCCTAATAACCTCTCAATAATTCTATCATGTGTTCCTAATTTTTGTAGTTTAAAAACCATATTATTGATGTATTCTAAGAGGGAACCATTAAATTCATTTAGATACCTTAACTCTATCTTTATCGGAATTTTGAAATTTGATTTAATTGAGTCAATAAATAAATTTTTTATCAATGTACTTTTTCCACTTCCTGCACTGCCGATAATTGTTAAGCACCTAGAATTTTTTAATTTACTAAATAAATTCCTGGTGGATTCTGTTGAAATTCTATTTCCAATAGCGGATTCTTCAAATATATTATACTCTCGTACGAATAATGGTTGATAAAATTTACTTAATTCAACAGGATTTATTCGGTGTAAAAGAGTCTTTGTATAGAAGTTTCTCTTAGCTTCCTCTACTTGATATTCCAATATATTGTTATTGATAATATGCTTAACTTCTTCACCAAGCTCACCCAATAATTTTTCTAATGAATTACCCAAAAATACTCTAAATGTAGAGGACAGTGTATTTATTATATCCATAGTATATTTGTATCGTTTAATGAAATATAAAATTACTTGAAAATTTAATATAAATCATTATCAAAAGATCTTTAATTCATTTTATAATTTCATCCCAGACAAATGATGACACCAGATGTCATCAGATGACAGTTCTTTTATAATCAGCTATATACCAATATTTTCATTCTAAATTAGTAAAGCATTGCTGTTGATGCATCACTAATTTTCGATAAAATGAATGAAAAAGTAAACGACCATGAAATTCTGCTAGTCACAGAAAAAGAGAGTAACAACCTGAATGTTGTCAGTGGTATCGATGAAGACGGAACACCTAAAACTGTCAAGCCTACCAAAGAGAATGAACCCGCTTTCCTGAAAATCGACAAAAATGCTGATGTCCTAGAAAACTTCTTCAAAAACTTCCTGAAGCAGAGTAAAGATCCTACACATTTTCATTTCTTTAAAATACCGTTAGAGTTATTTGAGAGTATTACACCTGTTCTCAAAGAAATGCTGAAAGACCCCGATAATCCATCTAATAAAGAAGCATTGGATGCCTACAAGATATTACCTGAAGCTTTTGCTCCAAAAGAATATCAGGCATTGGATGAATCCCGAATTAATTGGGATCAGTTAGCCGAGTTAGGTATCACCAAAGAAAAACTCGATAGATCAGGTAGTCTAGAACCGATGCTGAACTGGCAAAAATCCCCTGTACTACTTACTATCAAAACCGAGGCTTTGGGAGAAGCCGTCTATTCCGATGCCCGTTTATCTTTCAGAGAAGATGCAGAGGGTAACCTCAAACTGCGTATTCACAATATACGTAATGCACCCGAACTTAATTATCCCTTTATGGGAGTAACATTCACAAAAGAAGATAAAGAGAACCTTCGCCAAACAGGCAATGCCGGAAGACTGATTGAGATTGAACCCAAAGGAGGTATGAAGATGAATGCTTTTGTCTCCATCGATAAACTGACCAATGAACTGGTAGCCCTTCGAGCCGACAGAATAAAAATACCGGATGAGTTTAAAGGTATCAAATTAAGTGAGGAACAGAAGAAAAACCTGGCAGAAGGGAAAGGTGTATACTTAGAAGATATGAAATCCAAGAAAGACACACTGTTTAGCGGTACGGTTCAAATTAATGCCGACAGAAGAGGTCTTGAAATATATTTTGGAAATACTCCCAGGCAAAGCCAATCCCAACACCAATCTGAAAGCCAGCAAGAAGCCCCAAAGTCTTTCCGCAAGAAAGAACTGACTAATGATCAGCAGGCGAGCCTGAATGAAGGAAAAACCGTTTATGTCAGTGGCCTGACTGATCGTAACGGAAAAAACTACAATGGCTACATTACATGGAAACCCGAAACGGGTAAAACCGACTTCATGTTTGCTACCGATTACAAGAAAGCATTGGAACAAGGAGCGGTTAAACCTGATGATCGTCATAAGGTGCAGGTTGCCGTTAATTCGGAAGGAAAAACTAATGAAGCTACCAAGAAAGTAAAAGAGCCGTTAGAGCAAGGACAGACCACACCAACTGAAAAACAGAAAGAAAAGCAGGAGAATAAGCAAGAACTGGAAGAGTCTCAGCAACAATCCCGGGGAATAAGAAGATAGCATATAAATCCCTATATTTACCACTGATTTCTACAATCTTACTATCATAGGCGGCCAACCGTATCGGGAGGTACTTTGGGCAGCTTGTAACTTTGAGAAATTAGTGGAGGCTCTCGGGGAAAGGAAAACCCGGGAGCCGTTCTGCTTTTAGAAGCAATCCCCTATACTACATTATTAAAAACGGTCTGCCGACCTCCACTAATTTCCATCACAATGAAAGCTAAAAATAACCAGCAGGAGTTGTCCTATTACGGACTACTTCTTCATTCCTATCTTCAGGAAAGCCACCCTGACAAAACAGGAGATTCCCAATTCATTAAAACAAGAGCAGATATTGCAGCCGAAGCCTATTCCGATGCAATAAAAGACGGTTATTCACACGACCGGGCTGAAGAAATGGCTTGTAAAGCTTTATATGAAGGGCTTTTGTTCTCCAAGTTCGATACCATCCGTACGATTCTCTTAGAGGAATTCTCCTATATCCCCGAAAGCGAAGTCTTTCAGAAAACGATGTTACTACTCCCTATCTGTGAAGAAGTCTTTACAGAATATACCCTGCATGATGAGTTTGCGTATTCTGCCGAATACAATCTACTCTATACGGAATTGGTTGGAATAATCGATATATGGGAGGACGGACATGAGCTATAATAAAAAGGCTCATCTCAGAGCCAATATCGATGCGATCAAAGTTGTTTTTACCCTTGAAAAAGAACAACGCGAGGCTACCGAAATTGAGCAGGATATATTAATGGAATATACCGGATTCGGGGGACTTAAATGTGTACTTAATCCTGTCAATAGTCTGGCAGATACAGCAGCATGGGCAAAATCCGAATTGGAGTTATTTCCGATGGTTGCCGAACTACATAGGGTTATCAGTGATAATACTGGCTCTTCTATAGAGTATAAGCAATACATCAATAGTATAAAGAACTCGGTACTGACTGCTTTCTACACTCCGCCTTTAGTTGTTCAAGCTCTGGCTGATACTTTCAAGGATAACGATGTACAGATAAATAGTCTGTTGGACCCATCGGCTGGCATGGGTGGTTTTTCCTCTGCTTTTTCTTTTCGCTATCTCAAAGCTGATATCATCAATTTTGAAAAGGATCTGCTGACAGGTAAAATACTTTCCTTTATCAATCCAGATGATAAGGTTATTGTAGATGGCTTTGAAACGATTGAGAGCCGATATAATAATCATTTTGATGTGGTTACTTCCAATATTCCTTTTGGAGAGATGAGTGTATTCGATGTAGAATTTATGAAAAGAGATAAACTGCATAGGGATTCTACTCGGGCCATTCATAATTATTTCTTTCTGAAAGGAGTTGAAACATTGCGTGAAGGAGGATTGATGGCATTTATTACCTCTCAGGGAGTATTAAACTCACCCAATAACCAGGCCGTTCGCCAATGGCTGATGAATAATACGAATCTGATATCAGCTATCCGTTTACCGAATAATCTCTTTATAGAAAATGCAGGAACAGAAGTCGGTAGTGACTTAATCGTTCTGCAAAAGAATACACAAAAGCAAGAACTAACCCGTCAGGAGAAAAAGTTCCTGACAACCTATGAGCTTTCACCCAGCATAACAATAAACAGCAGCTTTGAGAACCTGCAACGAATAGTCCATACCAAAGGATTTACAGATACCGATCCATATGGAAAGCCGGCACAGGTATTCTTACATGAAGGGGGAATGGAAGCAATTTCTTCTGATTTAAAGCAGGTGTTAAATGCTGACTTTAAATTAAACCTCGATCTGAACTTATACTATAAATATTCAACACAAAGCCAAAAGACTGTTCATAATACACCTCCGATAAATAGTACCTCACAGCCTACAGAGAAGAAAGAGAAAGCTATTGAGTTGAATGTATCACAACCAACCATGTCTTTATATGATTTGTTTGGGTTTACAGAAGCCGAGCGTACACAGATTAAACCGAACAAAAGAAAACGCACATCTCAACCCAATCAGAAACCTATACAGTTAAGTTTGTTTTCCTCCAATGAGAGACAAAAACCTGAATCCAAGCCTGAACAAGTTATAAGGAAAGAGAAACCAAAACCACCAATGGAACTTAGACCATTCTCCGCTACATTGGAAGAATATCATAAGCAAGGCTCGTTGGTTAAGGATAATGGGCAGATCGGCTATCTGAAAGAACGTTACAGAAAGGATGCCATGTTTCAGCCTTTAGATCTACCAACAATACAACAGTCAAAGGTTGACAGGTATATTCAATTACGGGATGCGTATCATAAGCTGTATGATTATGAAGCCAAGAATCTTGTTGAAGAACCTGATTTACGAAAAGACCTGAATAGCTCTTACGATTCTTTTTTCAGGCTCTATGGAAATCTGAATAATAAGAAGAATCTCGATATAATTAAAATGGATACTTCCGGAACAGCTATTCTTGCATTAGAACGCAGGATAGACGGAAAATTGCAAAAGGCAGATATATTTCAGAGGCCTGTAAGTTTTAATCCTGATGAGATAAAACATGCAGAAACTTCCCGAGAAGCTTTAGTAGCATCATTAAACAAATATGGTGAGATTCACATGGATTACATGCTCTCACTACTGGATAATAAAAAACGGGAAGAGGTATTAAAGGAACTGGAAGGACAAATCTATTTCAACCCGATGATCCAAAACTTTGAGATACGGGATAAGTTTATTTCAGGCAATGTAATTGAAAAAGCAGAGCAAGTCAAAAACTATCTTACTAATCATCCGAATGATCCGGCATCACAAACCTCCCTTAAAGTATTAGAAGAATCCATTCCACAACCAATACGCTATGCTGAACTGGATTTTAATTTCGGAGAACGCTGGATACCGATGCAAACCTATCGGGATTATGCTGGTACACTCTTTGAAACCAATGTAGATATTGAATACTATGCTTCCCGTGATGATTTTACGGTCAATTCAGAACGAAGCAACCTGATCATTAATGAAAAGTTTGCTGTACAAAGTGAGAAACAACTTTTTACAGGTATCCATCTGATGAAGCATGCACTGCTTAACACAACTCCGAATATTACCAAGACAGTTGAAGTATTGGATGAGAATGGGGAACGTAAAAGTGTAAAAGTCGCAGACCCGGAAGCAATCCAGTTAGCAAATTCGAAAATAGACGAAATCCGGAACGGCTTTACCGATTGGCTCAACGACCAGTCTCCCGAATTTCAAAATAAGCTGGCTGATCTATACAACAAGAAGTTCAATTGTTATGTACGCCCCGAGTACGATGGTTCACACCAGACATTTCCTGATCTTGACCTGAAAGCATTGGGTATTGTCGATTTATATCCAAGCCAGAAAGATTGTATCTGGATGCAAAAACTAATAGGCGGAGGCATAGCCGATCATGAAGTAGGTGGAGGAAAGACACTTATTATGTGTATTGCAGCCTATGAAATGAAACGGCTTGGTTTAGCTAATAAGCCAATGATATTAGGCTTGAAAGCTAATGTACACGAAATAGCTCATACCTTTAGAACAGCATATCCAAATGCAAAGATTCTCTATCCGGGCAAGGAAGACTTTACACCAAGTAAACGGGTAAAGATCTTCAACGACATAAAGAACAATAACTGGGATACCATTATCCTGACGCACGATCAATTCGGAAAGCTACCCCAATCTCCAGAAATGCAGCAACAGATATTTCGAGCGGAACTGGATTCGGTCGAAGAGAATCTTCGTGTTATCGAACAGATTGAAGGTAAATCCGCATCCAAATGCATGTTACGGGGATTGGAAGTAAGAAAACAAAATCTGGAAGTAAAATTGAGTGTACTTGCCGATACCATAAAGAATCGTACAGATGATGTGGTTGACTTTAAAATGATGGGGATAGACCATTTGTTTGTAGACGAATCTCATCAATTTAAGAACCTGACCTTTACCACTCGACATGATCGTGTTGCAGGCTTAGGTAATCCAGAAGGAAGCCAGCGAGCCTTGAATATGCTCTTTGCTGTTCGCACCATACAGGAACGTACAGATAAAGACTTAGGAGCTACATTTCTTTCGGGGACAACTATATCCAACTCCCTGACAGAATTATATCTGTTATTCAAATACCTTCGTCCGAAAGAATTGGAGAATCAGGGTATCAATTCTTTTGATGCATGGGCAGCTATCTATGCTAAAAAGACTACAGATTATGAGTTTTCCGTGACAAACCAGATTGTACAGAAAGAACGATTCCGTTATTTTATCAAAGTCCCTGAACTGGCGAACTTTTATGCGGAAATAACCGATTTTCGTACAGCAAAGGATATAGGAATAGATAGACCCGAAAAAAATGAGATACTATACAATATTCCACCTACACCCCAGCAGGAAATATTTATTCAAAAACTAATGGAATTTGCCAAGACCGGAGATGCCACATTACTGGGTCGTGCTCCACTGACTGAAAAAGAGGGTAAAGCAAAGATGCTGATTGCGACTGACTATGCC
The DNA here is from genome assembly GCF_000426485.1 of Indolivaga capnocytophagoides DSM 22835. Classification (GTDB taxonomy): domain Bacteria; phylum Bacteroidota; class Bacteroidia; order Bacteroidales; family Dysgonomonadaceae; genus Dysgonomonas_A; species Dysgonomonas_A capnocytophagoides. The sequence goes on along the minus strand of NZ_AUFL01000016.1, from coordinate 77,115 downwards.
CGTAAGATGTCATTGGATATGCGAATGATTAATCAGGCATATGGTGACCATGTCGATAACAAAGCATCTCATTGTGCAGCTAAAATAGCAGAGTATTACAATAAATATGAATCCAATAAAGGAACACAATTTGTATTCTCTGATTTAGGCACGTACAAACCCAATGAATGGAATCCTTATTCGGAGATTAAACGCAAGCTGGTAGAGGATCATGGTATTCCGGCACATGAGATACGTTTTATTCAGGAAGCAAAGACAGACAATGCCCGTAAAACAATGATCGAAGGGATGAATGAAGGACGTATTCGAGTATTGTTCGGTTCTACTTCCATGTTGGGCACAGGGGTAAATGCTCAGCAGAGAGCTGTGGCTATCCATCATTTGGATACACCGTGGAGACCGTCTGACTTGCAACAACGGGACGGACGGGCTATCCGCAAAGGGAATGAGATCGCTAAAATATATGCAGACAATAAAGTGGATGTAGTTATCTATGCAGTCGAGAAAAGCCTTGATTCCTATAAATTCAATCTGTTAGAGAATAAACAAACATTTATCAATCAGCTAAAGAATAATAGTCTGGGTAGCCGTACTATTGATGAAGGTAGCATGGATGAAAGTGCAGGTATGAATTTTTCGGAGTATGTGGCTATTCTTTCAGGCAATACCGATTTATTGGAAAAAGCCAAATTGGAGAAAAAGATCAATGCTTTGGAAAGTGAGAAGAAAGCATTTGTCAAAAGTAAATCTTCAGCAACTTTCAAATATGAGGATAGTACCCGAACCATCGAAGGAAATACCCAAATGATAAACCGCATGACAAAAGACTGGGATGCATTCAGTAATCGTGCTCAGACAGATAAGGAAGGGAATAAACTGAATCCTGTAAAATTGGAAGGAATAAATTCTTCCGATCCTAAGGTTGTCGGAGAAAAGTTAAATCACTTATCGGATAATGCCCGTACCAATAACGAGTTTTTTACTATTGGAACACTCTATGACTTCAAGCTTCTTGTAAAGACAGAGGATAGTCAAAAGGAAGGTTCGATCTTTAAAGATAATCGATTCTTTATAGAAGGGGAGGGTGGAATAAAGTATAACTACAATAACGGGCATATCGCTACTGACCTCAAACTGGCCGCTATGAATTTTCTGAATGCTTTGGAGCGTATTCCTAAGTTGATTGAGAAATATCAGAACGATAATGAGAAACTATCTAAGGATCTACCTATACTTGAACAGGTTATTGACTCTTCTTTCAAAAAAGAGCCTCAATTGAAAGAATTAAAAACAGAATTAGTCGCTTTGGATCGGCAGATTCAGCTTACTCTGACAACGAAAGACGAGCCAAAAGAAGTTCAAAAGGTTGCTCCAGTACAGTCTGCTGATTCTGCAAATAATGTTCGTTCTGGACAACCGATGAGTATTAAGGAGATTATTGATGCAAATAGGGATCGTATATTATTAGGCAGGCCTGAGAATCCAAAAGTCGATATTCCAGAGAACAAGAAAAATAAAGAAGAGAATTCTGGATATAGAGGCGTGAGATTGTAAGAATAAAAAAGAGCTTCTGCGTTTCACAACGAAGAAACTCTAAAAAGGCTATTAGAAAAGAATTTTAATGATCTGCTATTGGATATCTTCTTTGTTTTTGGAGCTGTTTTTCTTCTGCCATTTATCTTTATCAGTAGGTTTATCTTTTCCTCCGAAATATTGATCAATAAATACCTTGACATCTGATTCCCTATAATAGTTCCGCTTGCAGATCGTTTTAAAAGGTAGCAATCCCAGATTACGATAACGTTGTAAAGTACGAGGGGTGATTTTAAGGAAAAGGCATATATCCTGATTGTCGAGTAAACGCTCTTCCAATACACCGCTATTCTCAGAGACCAATAGCTTATCGACCTTTTCATCTATGCGTTTGAGTAGTCTGGCAAGACCCTTTATATTGGATTCGAATATTTCGTCGTCTATCATCATAACCTTACTTTTTAGGTTTGTTTCTTTTCCTACGTTCAATATACTGTTGGTGACTGTTGATCAGATCAGAAAGAGCTTCTTCTCCGGTTTTAACTAAGTGCTCCTGTAGAATACGCTTTATTTCCCCTATAGTATAGTAGGTTTTTCCCGACAGGATGGAATATGAAATAAGTTGATTGGAGCGAAGGCGTTGCAGCGTACGTTCGCTTATCCGAAGAAAGGTACATACCTCATAACTATCGACCCATACTTCGTCCAATTCTTTAGATGTACTAGACGTGTCATTGTTTCGGATGTAGTCGGTAATCGAATCAATCTTTCTGATTAATTCTTTAAATGCTTCTGAATCTATTGTTATAACTTCCATGTCATATTTGTTTGAAGCAAAGGTCTGATATTTAGAATCTTTGAAAGCCCAAGTTGGGATGACTATTTTCAAATAAATGTCTAATTGACTAATAGATAAGATTCTTCAATCGAATATTTTGATTTAGTCTAAAGGGAATCTGTGGTTTGTGGTTTCAGTGAAGTAGTTTATGCTGTTGATGGCTATTTTTAGGACTATTTCATGTAGAAATGTATGGAAAAATAAATACCCAAGCATGGGATAAACTTGGGTATTTATTTTATTTTTATAATATTTAAGGCTAGATATTTCGATGATATTCAACCTGTAGCACATTATTATTGTATTTATGGGTGTTGTGTAGCTTCCATGTTGATTCTTTGGCTGTATTGGGAAATAATGGAATTCCTGAACCGAGTATAATTGGTATAGTTGTAATTATCATTTCATCTATTAAATCATTATCAAGAAATATGGAAATAATTTCTCCTCCACCCACAAGCCAGAGGTCTTTACCTTCTTGTTTTTTTATCTCTGATACAGTTTCTATTATATTCTCAGTAATAAAATGAATATTCTCTTTCAGATTATTCATCTTATTTCGGGTAATTATATATGATATTTTGTCCTTATATGGATATATTACATCCATATTTAGAATATCCCGATAAGTCCTACCTCCCATAATTACACTATCAACAGAATTAAAGAATTCGTCATAACCATAGTCCAATTCTGGTGTAATTGGATATGCTGAGAGCCAGTCTAAACCACCGTCTATATCAGCAATATATCCATCGATAGATGCTGCAATATATAATTTTATTTTTCTCATAGTCAAAATATTTTTAGATGTGCAATATACAAAAAAGAAGTGTGGAGCTTGCATTGCTCCGCTGTGAGGTACTGGTATACCCGAAGGACGAAACAAGCAAGTCCACACTATACTTTCGCATAGCATGAACATTGCACATTTCGTCTCGTCCTTCCAAAAATTACCAGTTTCCACAGCGAGACGTTTACGTGAACGTTATGTTATATATGTCAAGAGGTATTATGGATACCTCTTTTTTTCTTTTTATTCATACAAATATAAGTTATTATTTCGATTCATTTATTGTCCAATCCATCCATTCTTTCTTCGAGAAGCTTGATCAATTTATCTAAAAATAAAGTCCGGCTACCTTTACGCTCCCGAATTTCAAGGAATGTGTGATAAAAGTCTCCTAAGTTGATATTGAAGACCGTCTCAATATATTCAGCGAGCTCTTTTATATTCGTATTGCCATTATTGAAACATCCTGCACTATCCCATGCATAAATCTGTTCTACAAGTTCTGCTTTTTTAGCTGTCCATGTAAGTCTTGTTTTAGGTAAATTAAAATCATTCTGAAAATTGCGTTCAAAATCATCAATGTTTAAAAGTTTGTTGTTGATATAGACAGTTAATCTTTCATTCGCAATCATTTTTGCAACCTTAAAATCGAAGCTTGTGGAGAACTTAGAGTCTCTTTCGAAATAGAAACAATCGAGAATTAACTGAATATCTGGCTTACCTCTTAGAAAATAATACTTATCAAGATGGGTACTTCCCGAACGATAATATTGATAAAAATCAGCGTTATTGTCAAAGAAATACTTTATGCGACCTAACATACCTTCTAAATAATTTTTCCGATCAATATAACTTCCTGTCGGCATTCGCATTTCAAGATTATATATCTTTCTATGGTAAATTAGAATGCTAAAAAGTTGAGGTTTCGTCTCTTTAAAAAAGGTGATTTCATCAAGCGTACTTTTAAATGTATAATTTGAAACAAATTCTTTTAATTCATCAAATGTAGACTCCAATAATGAAATAATACTAATAGATTTCTGAAAGATATTACATTCCTCAGAATCAATAAGCTGAATTTCTTTATTGATATTTTCTTTTATATTGCGAATAAATTGCTCCATTATATTATTGTATTCTGTTTTTTACGTATTAGATTCCTATTTTAGACTAGTCGAAGAAAGAATAAGTCATAATAATCGCTCAAGCCTATAATTAGTTCATATAGGACATGTCTCCAACAATAGCTATATTACAGAGATAAGGCTATAGCCAGACCTCCTTGTTTTCCATTATAAAAAGGGCTAAAAGATATTTGTTTGCTAAATGTACCTTTGTTCATAAACTTCCTCTGCAAATAGGGATAAAGCCAGTAAGCAGCCTTGGTGCTTAGAATACCGAGTCCGGCTCCCACAATAACATCTGCAAACCAGTGTTTGTCATTATATAAACGAAATATCCCTGTTCCGGTTGCAATGGTGTAGCCTGTTATGCCATACCATATTTAAACATCTTTATATTCCTGCCAAAGAAATTCCGCACCCATAAAAGCTACCGCTGTATGACCTGAGGGAAAAGAGTTTTTCGCAGATTTATCTGGTCTCTCTATCTTTGTTGAATACTTTATCGTATTTACTGATGCTGCCATAAAAAGAGTAGATATTCCTAAAATAAAGGTTCTGTCTTTAAAATTATTTTTACCTTTTATCCCCATTAAATTCAGTGCGTATACACTTCCTGCCGGAACATATTGAGAAATGTCATCTATGGTAAACTTCGAATCAATATGTTCTGTTACTTCATGCTTTACCTGCCTGTTAAGCAAATAATTATGCTCTATAGCTGTTTCAAATACACCATAAGCAATTAAAGCCGAAGGAATAATTAATTGCTTATATGAAAACTTAAGCTGTTTTACAGGTTTTATCTTGTCAGAAATGACTGTATCTACAGAAATTAAATTAGTAGAAGGTATATCACTGCCCTGAATCGAAAAATCGATGATTGGGTAGTTGCTTTGTAATGTATCATTATCTACTGTATCCGCTTTTACCGATTGAAATAAGAGCAAGAATAAGACAATACAAACCGATATGTTATTCATTGTTTTTTTATAATAATAAGATTCGTTTGGCTGAGCTAAAGAGTTGTGTCCAGCCAAACGAAATTTTGAAAAATTACTTTCTGAAAATATAATTAGCTATAATCCATGCGTTGAAGCCAACAACCCCCATATATGGGATAGGATTATAATAATTAATACAATGCTCATTCTTACATCTGAAAAACAAAATCCATATGATAAAACCGATAATAGCCCCTATAGATATACTGATCAAAGACAGATATCGCTTTATAATAGGGCTCAGTTTTGATGGAGTTTCTTTTCTTGCTGCTAATCTTCTTATACGTCTCTTTTTACTCATGACGATAATAGTGTTAGTCGCAAGACTTTCAGAATCTCATTTTTAATATTCTGACCGCATTTAGTATTGCTAGCAGAGAGACCCCAACATCAGCAAAGACTGCTTCCCACATGGTAGCCAAACCAAAACCACCTAAAATAAGTACAATCAGTTTAACCGAGAATGCCAATACTATATTCTGTATGACAACTTGCCTTGTAGCTTTAGCTATTTTAATAGAAGTTGCTATTTTGGATGGTTGATCTGTCTGAATGATTACATCGGCCACTTCGATAGCAGCATCACTCCCCATTCCTCCCATTGCTATTCCAACATCACTTAATGCCAGTGAGGGAGCATCATTTATTCCATCTCCGACAAAAGCAATGACATTATTCTTTTCTGTTTTCAGTTCCTCTATATGACGAACCTTATCTTCAGGTAAGAGGTCCCCATAGGCACTGTCAATACCAAGGCTGGATGCTACATTATTCGTTATGGAAGATTTATCCCCACTCAACATTACAACTTGTTTGATTCCAGATAAATGCATATCTGAAATAGCAGCCTGTGCATCATCTTTTACCTCATCCGCTATTGTTATATAGCCCGCATATTCTCCATTAATAGCTGCAATCACAATAGTCTCAACTATAAATTCAATTGTTCTGTCATAAGAGATATTAAATTTCTGCATCAACTTAGCATTGCCCACCAATACTTCTTCTCCATTTACGATCCCTTTAAGTCCATGCCCTGATATTTCTTCCACATCTGTAGCTGTATAATTATCTGAATCCTTTGCAAATTGAACAATTGCTCTAGCAATGGGATGATTTGAGAATTTCTCTATGGCAGCAACAATAGCGACAAATTCCTCTTGCTTATCTTCATCGACCGACGCAACTTTCTGCACATTGAACACACCTTTGGTCAAAGTACCTGTTTTATCCATCACGACTGTATTGACCTTAGTCATTAAATCGAGATAGTTAGCTCCCTTGAAGAGTATGCCTGCTTTAGAAGCTGCTCCGATTCCGCCGAAATAGCCTAATGGGATAGAAATAACTAATGCGCAAGGACAGGAGATTACCAAGAATACCAATGCACGGGATAACCATTCACTGAATATATAGTCGCTTACCAGAAAATAAGGAGTGACTGTAATAAGGAGTGCTAATAGAAATACAATCGGAGTATATATCTTGGCAAATTTACGAATCAATAACTCTGTCTTTGCTTTTCGGGAAGTTGCATCTTGCACCATTTCTAGGATTCTGGCAAGAGAGCTATCCTGATACTTTTTAGCAACCTTAATTTCGATTACTTTATCAAGATTCAACATTCCTGCGAGTACAGTCTCGCCTGCTGAAATAGTTTTAGGTTTACTTTCACCTGTTAATGCTGCCGTATTAAAACTTGCAGATGATGCAAGCATTATTCCATCCAAGGGAACTTTCTCTCCGGCTTTTACCTGAATAACTTCCTCAATTTCCACTTCTTCTGGAGATATTGTCTGATATGAGTCATTTCTATAAACAGTTGCTGTGTCAGGACGTACATCAAGCAATGCCTTAATGTTTCTTTTGGCTCTATTCACAGCCGAATCTTGAAACAATTCACCAATCGTATAAAATACCATTACAGCTACTCCTTCGGGATATTCGCCTATAATGAAAGCTCCAAGTGTAGCCATTCCCATAAGGGTAAACTCAGTGAAGAAATCCTTTTCCTTGATCGTTTCAACGGCTTCCCTAAAAACGGGAAAGGCAACAGGAATGTAAGCTATAATATACAACCCTAAACGAAGATAGCCGTTAAATATATCTGGAATAAAATTATCCATCGCAATACCAACAAGTAGCATAAGTAAACTTATTGAAACCGGGATATACTGCTTCCAGTTATTTTCAAACATCTGCGACTCGGTAGAGTCGCAAGATGTGCATTTATAATTATTCTCTGTATTCATTACTATAAGTATTTAATAATACATTTCACTCGTAGAGCTATTCAACTCAAGATAGAGTATTTCATTTTTGTAAATGAACTGGATCTTATTCTCTCGAGATAACCATCCTAATGCTAAACATATGTTTTTATCATTATATCCGGTCAATTCCCCTATTTGTCTTACGGATAATGCTCCTTCATTAGACAATAATTGCCATATTACTCCGGCATTTATTCCAATATCATTTTTCAACATCTTGACTCTATTTTAAAAATTAATAACTAATCAAGAAGCCACCTGTCATCAGGCAATCCGGTTCTGACTCTGATTGCTCTTTCAACATCAGAGACATAGATTATACCGTCTCCTGAATTACCTGTTTTACCATATGTTGATATTATCGTAATTATTTTATCCACATCATCATTGTTACACACTATCTCAATCTTCGCAACTTTACTATTGGTAAGTGCAAAATTCATGGATAAAGAAGCATCTTCACTTTTTAAATGCCCTGTACCTTCAGCCATTGAAACAGTAAGATTTGGAAATCCTGCATCAAGTAGTTCTCTTAGAATATCATTCACCTTAAACGGTTTAATAAAAGCTTTTATCTCTTTCATGTGATTTTATTATTTAATGTTTCAAAAAGATTAATGACCATGTTCACCATGATCTGTACTCATAGATGCTAAATAAAATGCATTGGCTTTAACGATAGTCACACCCTCTTCCAGTTTATTTACCAGAGTTATCTGTGTATATCCTAGTTCGCTTATACCTGTCAATACCTCAATCCTTTCAAAATGATAAGTTTTTACACCTTCTTCATTAGCTTCTTTCTCTAACACAAATATGTATTTCTTTCCTTCATTGCTGATAATAGCATCATTGGGTACAGCATCAGTTTTTTGTTTTCCAACATTAATCAATCCCGTTACATACATACCCGGAATTAATTTAATATCTGCCTTACCTTTTATATTTGCATGAACGATAATTGCCTTGGTATCCCCTTCGAAAGACTTGTTGATTTCATAAATCTCACCTTTGAGATTAACACCGGGTTGGTTGGTGAGAGTAATATCCACTTCCTGGCCGATTCTTACCATATTAATATCTTTCTCAAAGACTTTAACATCGCAGTGTATACCTGCATTATCAGTAATACTCATTAGCGGTGTTTGCATATCGACATAACTTCCGGTACTGATATTGATTTTGCTGACAGTTCCTGAAATAGGAGTTTTTATCGGAATTTGAGTAACCATATTACCTGAAGAAACCTGTTCGGGGCTAATGGATAATTGTCTTAGTTGCTTTTCTAAACCTGTTAGCTGCGCTTTAGTTATCTCGTAATTAGCTGTTGCCTGCTGCAAAGTTTTTTCAACCCCTGCACCTTGAGTGGATAAATCTTTTTGCCTTCTGTATTCTTGATCAGCAATCAATGCCTCTTTTTTAGTTGTCAGATAATTCTTTTGCAACTCCACTATTTCCGTATTTTCGAGATAGGCTACAGCTTGTCCGGCACTCACGGCTCGACCTTCAATCACCATTACCTGTTTGATGATCCCTCCTAACAAAGAGGTTACCTCCGCTTTTTTCTGTGGATCCAAAGCCATTTCGCCATTTACCCGAATAATACTATTTAAGTCTCTCTGTTCAATTTTGCCAAGTTGAATATCCACAGCTTTCATTTGTGATTCGGTTAGCTCTACTTCTACCGATTCGCCACCATGAGATTCTTCTGTACCTTCTTTTTCTTTTTCTACATCATTTTTAGGCTTTTGTCCGCATGACCCTAAAAATATAAGAGACAGAGCAATTATCGCTATATATATTGTTTTCATAATTTTTTATTGTTTATTTCCTTGGAGGTAGTTTAACATAATGATTGTTTGATTGTAGTCATTGATAGCATTTGCATATAGCAAATGTATCTCTACTGCGGTTTTTAAATTCTGGATATACTCGACATAATCTATTTCTCCTTTTTCATATGAAACCTGTGATATGCGTGTTATATCTTCTGCTTGTTTGCTGCCACGAAGTGAATAATAGTCCAAAGCATTTTTAGCCTTGGTATATTCATTCAGATAAGTCTGATAATTCTTACGCATAGTAAGCATAACCTCTTCCTGCTGAACCCTTGCTATTTCGACTTCTCTTTTAGCAGCTTTTGTTTTGGCTCTTTGTTCTCCAAAAAACAGAGGGACACTTATTCCTACTTCAAAACCCATGAAATTACCTTTGTCAAAACGTTCTCTTTGTAAATCATATGGATTAAATCCTTTTATAAGAAACTGGTTTTTCAATGCAAAATTGAAACTGGGCAGATATCCTTGTTTAATCACACTGAGGTTCTTTTCGCTTATGATCTTTTTATTAGCATAAACCTCACCAAGTGGTGTTTGCTCCGGATTGAAATCATTAAAAGGATAGGCCGCATCCAAAACAGTCAGAGCAGGCTCAACAGGTTCGACTGCCTCTTCTGTATTCATCCAGCGTTGTAAGATTAGTTGTATGCTCTGATAATTCTTTTCAGCCTTTTGTAACTCAATTCTGTTTTCATTATAGAGTCGTTCAGCATTCATCTGTTCCAAACGTCCTGTTTCCCCTGATTTCAACTTTGCGTTGGCGAGGAATAAGAATTTACCATAAATACTGTCCTGTTCCTGTAATATTTTGATATTTTCCTTTGCATAAAGCAATTGATAATATGTTGCTGATATTTCTTTTACGAGTTCATTGCGTGTAACGTCCAAATTACTTCGTTCCAGATTCGTTTCGGCTTTCAATAAGCCTCTGCGAGAACCATACACTGTAGGGAACTCAAAACTTTGGCTTAATGATATGCTATTATCAGGACTTCCTCCTGATGTTGGGTCCTGACTTAACGAAAAGCTTGTTTTATCAATATTAAAAGCAGTTCCTTGTAAATCTTTTGCTCTTTCAATTGAGATACGACCCGACTTCATGGTCAGGTTGTTATCTATTGCCGATTGAATGCATTCCTCCAATGATTTTGTTGTATTTTGCCCAAATAAAGCCGGAGCTAAAACAACAGTCATTGTTATGAATACAATAGTCGATATTATTATTTTTGTTTTCATTCCTGTTTATTTTTAGTAAATGTTTTATAGATAGAAGGTAACACAACCAATGTTAGAGCCGTGGCAGTTAATAATCCTCCTATTACCACTGTTGCGAGAGGCCTTTGCACTTCGGCTCCATCGCCTGTAGATAATGCCATTGGCAGGAATCCCAATGATGCGACAAGCGCAGTCATAATTACCGGACGAAGGCGCAGCATACACCCTTCGATTACTCTCTCACGAATGTTTGTCATCCCTTCTTTTTCAAATATGTTGAATTGCCCAATCAGGACAATACCATTCAATACCGCAACACCGAACAGAGCTATAAACCCGACTCCTGCCGAAATACTGAAAGGCATGTCACGTAACCATAGAGCCCAGATGCCTCCAATAGCCGAAAGTGGTATAGCAGAGAATACAAACAAGGACTCTTTTACACTTTTCAATGTGGCATATAGAAGAAAGAGTATTAATAACAATGCTAATGGAACGGCAACCATCAATCTGTCTTTTGCTTCTTTCAGATTTTGAAATTGTCCTCCGTATGTATAATAATATCCTGCCGGTAGTTTGAATTCTTTGTCTAATATATTCTGAATATCAAACACAGTGCTTTGGACATCACGTCCTCTGACATTAAATCCAACATAAATTCGCCTCTCTCCATTTTCGCGTGTTACCTGTGCAGGCGCATCTTCATATTTAATTTCAGCTACCTGAGAAAGAGGGATTGTTCCTCCTGAAGAAAGGGGCAGATATAGATTTTCTAATGAAGAGATATTATTTCTCAGATCATTATCCATTCTTAATACTAAATCAAATCTACGGTCTTCCTCAAACACATATCCAGCCTCATTTCCGGCAAATGCTGTTTTAAGTACCATATTGGCATCTTTGACTGATATACCATATTTTGCTAATTGATCTCGATTATAAGTAACCTGAACCTGTGGTAATCCGGTAACTTTTTCAACAAACGGATCGCTCACTCCATCTACTTTGTTTATCAAAGAGGCTATCTTATTGGCAGATGCGCTAAGTACTTCCAGGTCATTTCCATAAATTTTAATGGCTACATCCTGTTTAATCCCTGTCACTAACTCATTGGTTCGCATCTGTATCGGCTGTGTCATTTCCACTCCTAATCCGGGTATCTCTCCAATAGCTTTTTCCATCTTTTCCATCAGCTCCTCTTTGGTTTTGGCTGATGTCCATTCTTTTTTAGGAATTAAAGCAATCATCATATCCGCTCGTTCAATAGGCATCGGATCTGTAGGGATTTCAGCACTACCAATACGGCTTACGGCTTGTTTTACTTCAGGAAACTGCTCTTTAAGTATTTTTTCAGCTTGAGAACAGCTTTTAATCATCTGTGACAAGGACGTTCCCTGAGCCATACTTATTTCTGCCGCAAAGTCGCCTTCTTCGAGATTAGGTATAAATTCGCCCCCCATTCTATTAAACATGAATACACTGACTGCAAACAGTGCAACCATACTTATGATTAGAGTTTTGCTCCAATTCAAGCTTTTGGTTATAATAGGACGATAGAAACTGTTAAGCTTATCCATTAGCTTATCTGAGATATTCCGCTTGTGCTCAGTTTTCTTACTTAAAAACAACGCACTAGCCATTGGCACATAAGTTAGAGATAGGATAAATGCACCGAGTATGGCAAAGAATACTGTCATGGCCATTGGCTTAAACATTTTACCTTCTATACCTACCAAAGTGAAAAGTGGAATATAAACAATCATGATAATGATTTCCCCAAATGCCGCACTATTCCTTATTTTAGATGCCGAATCAAATACTTCCTGATCCATTTCTGCCTGTGTCAGCAACCTCCCCTTATATCGGTTTTTCATGACTCCTATATGATGACAGACGGCCTCGACAATGATGACCGCCCCATCCACAATCAATCCGAAGTCGATCGCTCCGAGGCTCATTAGGTTTCCACTTACACCAAATACACGCATCATACCAAATGCAAATAGCATAGATAGAGGAATTACGGAGGCAACTACCAATCCGGCTCTGTAATTCCCTAAGAAAAGTACAAGGATAAAGATAACGATCAATCCTCCCTCTATCAGGTTTTTGGTAATAGTATTCGTTACTCTGTCTACCAATTGTGTTCTGTCAATAAACGGCTCAATAATGACTCCCTCCGGTAAGCTCTTTTGTACCTGAGCCATACGCTCTTTTACATTTTTGATTACCTCTTGAAAGTTTTCTCCCTTCAACATCAGGGTAATACCTGCAACAACTTCTCCCTCTCCATTTCGGGTTACAGCTCCATAGCGTGTTGCATTTCCATACTGTACTTTTGCTACATCTCGAACAAGGATAGGAGTACCATTGACTGTTTTAATCGGTATTCTTTCTATATCTTCCAAAGACTTGACAATACCTAACCCTCGTATGAAATACTGATTACTGTATTGTTCAATGTAGCTCCCTCCTGTGTTTTCGTTATTGTTTTCGAGTGCAGTATACAATTCTGGGATTGTTATATTTACAGCATTGAGTTTATCCGCGTTAATGGCTATCTCGTATTGTTTTACAAAACCACCCCAGCCACTTATCTCTGCTACACCTTCTGTACCTGATAGTTGCTTTCTAACGATCCAATCCTGCATGGTACGCAAGTCGGATATACTGTATTTATCTTCATAGCCTTCTTTTGCCCGTATTGTATAGTGATAGATCTCTCCTAATCCGGTAGATATAGGAGCTAAACTAATCTTACCTACTCCTTGAGGAATAACCTCCTCCGCTTCTTTTAGTTGCTGGTCTACCTGCTGACGTGCCCAGTAAATGTCAGCATCTTCTTTAAATACAATGGTTATAACGGATAAGCCACTTCGGCTGATACTTCTTCTTTCTATAACTTTGGGAATATTGGCTAAAGCCATTTCTAAGGGAGTAGTAATAAACTGCTCCACTTCTTGTGCTCCTAAGGATGGAGACTGAGTAATGACCTGCACCTGATTATTGGTGATATCAGGGGTAGAGTCGAATGGTAATTGAGACAGGGAATAAGTCCCCCAAATAATGAGGGCTACAGTCATGACTCCAATTACCAATTTATTCTCTATCGAGAATTTAATCAGTTTTTGAAACATAATTTGAATATTAAAATATAACAATAGGATTGTACGATACATCTACCTTTAGACGTATCAATTGGATACAAGAATGTTATATTTTAAGCCTTAGGAGGTCTCCAAAGACTATCCAGATGAGATGAAGTTTGGTTTTCATTATAAATAGCAATCTTCTTGACCGGAGTACTATCTATATTTCGCAGGTCAAAGCTATTTTTTGCTATAAAATTGGGATTGTGAAAGCTGGAACATGTGCAAAACGGAGTACATATTTCCTGAGCAGAATCGCTTTCACTATGAGCAGTTGAAACCTGTTCTGTCTTATCTTGTAAAGAATCTATAGTTTGTATATTGCAATTGCATGGAAGCAAGGCAAGACACAGAAAATAAATACTTATAATAAAGACAAATGGTCTCATTTTGTTTTTCTTTATGCTACAAATATAAAAATAAATTTATGCAACTCAGTTGCAGACTTCTATTTTTTGTTAAAGAAGGGTTTTAATAGTTTGTATATTTATTGAAAAAAAGATTGTAGATAGCAAATATCATGAATTAATGAGCTTATTACACTGGCCGCAATATCCTTTAATTACAAGATTTACACTTTCTATTTGCATAACGGGTGATAATTGAAATCCAGGAATAGATATGTTATCCAGACAGAATGCCTTTTTACAATGATTACAATAAAAATGAGCGTGCATATCTTCAATGCTGCAATGGCAATCTCGACTACATACAGAATACTTAACAGAGCCTGAGCCGTCATCGAAGCTATGTATTAATTGATGCTCATGAAATAAATGTATTGTTCTTGATATTGTAGACTTATCTACGGTATCAAGTTGAGATTCTAAATCGGACAAACTAAACGCCCTGTCAAATTCAAGCATCGCTTTTAGTACCAGTATGCGAATAGCTGTTGGTTTTATATCCCGCTCTTCTAATAGATTTACAAAAAGACTGTTCATAATGCAGTATTTTATAATATAGAGTTTATAAAGTTATGTTTTTTATTGAAAATTAATATACAAATCAAAACTTAATTAGATTTGTGCATTAAGACTTCTAAAGTTAGATTTTTTACAAAATGTGTGCTCGTTTTTGAGAAATGTCTATAATAATAGGTGATAATAATTAACATGTTGATAACTTGGCTCATAAATCTCGATATATTTAGAATGATTTTAATTATTTTTATAGTGTAACAATCTAAAATCTAATTATGTATAGTTTATTTCCAGACGAACACGTATATATTGATTTTTCCGTCAAAATTTCTATTCCAGTCGGAAAGAATAAAAAGACCTATTATATAGGGAAAGAGAAGGGTATCCTTAAAAAGTATGAAGGCGATATCTTTTCCGGCTATGAGTTTCGAACTGTGCATGGATTTGTCTATTTTCTTTCAAAGAATAAAGATAAATATCCCAAAGCCTATGATGCTGTATTCTACCTTCAGTTGGATGAAAACCAAAAACTAGATTTAGGAAACATTCAAAATTGTAAAAAGAAACTACTCATAGGCAAGCATCCATCTATTTTACATATCGTTTCGTCATGGAATAACGCATTTCAATACAAACAAGAAAAACGGAATGAAATAGGAGATATAGTACAATACGGATTACGCCCACCACAAACTGGAGCATTGCATTCAATTTTAGCACATTGGAGCATTTCAAATAAGCCTGCTTTAGTTATAATGCCTACAGGAACAGGAAAAACAGAAACAATGCTTTGCCTGTTAATAGCAAATCAAAATGAAAAAACATTAGTTATAGTACCCACTGATTCTCTGCGAACACAGATTTCCAATAAATTTATAGGATTAGGTATTCTTAAAGCTGAACCATTTGATATTATTGCAAATTCCGCTCTTTACCCCAAAGTATCTGTACTTAAAACAACCATTGATACAATTGAAGATGCAGAGAAATTATTAGATGCTAATGTGATTGTTTCTACACCTCAGATATTATCAAACCTTCTAAAGACAGGGAAAAGTGATATTTTTAAATTAATTGTTCAGCAATGTAATAATTTGATTGTAGATGAAGCACATCATATTGCAGCAAAAACATGGAAAGAAATAAAACTAAATTTTGAAGCGGCAGGAAAGCCTGTGTTGTTGTTTACTGCAACCCCATTCAGAAATGATGGAGGTCGGATTGAAGGAGAAACTATATACAACTACCCATTGTCTTTAGCACAAAGAGATAAGTATTATGAGAAAATTATATTTGCCCCTATTGTAGATTTTAATCCGGCTACAGCCGATGAAAAAATTGCAGAAAAGGCTATTGAAACACTAAAAAGAGACCTTGAAGCTGGATATGACCATATCTTGATGGCTCGTGTAGATGAGAGATCGAAAGCAGAAGAAGTTTACGAGCAGATATATAAAAAATACTCGGAGTATTCTCCTGTGTTTATCCATAGTGGTATATCAAAAACTTTGCAGCGGGAAATACTTGAAGGTATTAAAGAAAAAAGACATCGAATTATTGTTTGTGTAGACATGCTTGGAGAAGGGTTTGATCTTCCTCAATTAAAAATTTGCGCAATGCATGAGATGCATAAAAACATTACCACCTCATTTCAGTTTATTGGAAGGTTCACAAGAACAACGGGAAGTAACCTTGGTCCGGCTACTATTATAGCTAACATCGTCGATAATAGCTTTAAAGGAGTGCTAAGCGAATTGTATCGTAAAGATTCGGATTGGGACAAAATCATAAGCCAATCAAATGAAGATATTATTGGAAATATTGTCAAGGAAGAAAATTTCTTTAGAAACTTTTCAGATGTGCCAATACCATATAAGATTCCAATACGAAATATTATGCCTGCTATGAGTACTGTTGTTTTTAAGTTATATGACAATGATGTTCTTTGGCACCCTGAAAAATATACTGAATATTTCAAAAACAAAAAATATGAAATGGTTGCAGTTGAACATAACGAAAAGAATTTACAGATAATTATAGTACGAAGTACAGACAAAGTTCTTTGGGGAAAAATCGACGACTTAATTAATACTGAATATGACCTATACATTGCATATTTGAATCCTGAACAGAAACTTTTATATATTAACAGTTCTAATAATGGTTCTACCCATGATAAACTAGCAGAAGCATTGGTTGGTAAAAATATTTCTTTATATAATGAAGGTGATATATATAGGGTTTTACACAATGTATTTCAGTTGGAGTTGTTCAATCTTGGATTAAAGTCTCATTTAGATGGTCCGATTAGCTTTACAATGTATGCTGGAAATGGGATAGTAAAAGGGTTAAGTGAGATTGAAAAAGGAATGCATAGTTCGAATTTATTTGGAACAGGCTATGAGGAAGGAGAAAAAATAACTATTGGTTGCTCAAATAAGGGGCGTGTATGGACAAAATTAGTTAAATCAATCCCAGAATATTGCGAATGGTGCGATAAAACAGGAGTTAAACTGTTAGATGAAACAATTGATACAAAGAATATTTTTGATTTTATCCAAAAGCCTGATAGAATATCTAACTTTCCTGAAGGGAAAGTTCCAATATCAATAAAATGGAATGAGAAATTTTATTATGATCCACAATCGGCAGTTTATAGTTCTAACTTACTAATAGACTACAATGTTAAATTAGTTGCATATACTTCTCATACTGTTGATTTTGACATCATTACAGGACTTGGAGTTTCTTCATATAGACTAGAATTAGACGAGGATAAAAATGGACGAGGATATAAATATATCCTCATTAAAGGCCATCCAATTATTGTAAGTCAAAGAAAAGAAGATAAAGATATTATTGACCTATTCTTTGAATACCCACCTACCATATGGTTTCAGGACAATTCGAAAATGTACAATGACTTATTTTTCTTGTTCAACTACAAATCTCCAATTTTCGACACGAAAAAGATAATTGCTTACAATTGGGATGGTATTGATATTACTAAAGAATCACAGAAAAAAACTAAGCGAGAGGATTCCATACAATACAGAATACTTGAACGCCTGAAAGCAGAACCAGAATATGATATTATTTTTGATGATGATGACGCAAATGAGGCAAGCGACATTATTGCAATAAAAGGATATGAATCAGAACATAATAAGCTTATATTTGAATTATATCATTGTAAATTCTCTTCTAAAGAAGAAGTTGGAGGGCGATTAAAAGATTTATATGAAGTATGTGGCCAAGCGCAAAGAAGTTATCATTGGCGGCATAATGCAATGGAGTTATTGAACCACATGAACCGCAGGAATAGCAACCGACTTGCGCAAGAAAATCCGTCAAGATATGAGAAAGGTGGAGACGATGAATTACTTATAATCCAAAATATGTTGCTATCTAATTATTGTGACATTGAGTTTCATATATATGTTGTTCAGCCTGGAATTCAGAAGAATAAACTGATTAATAATTCGGAGTTATTGTCTTTATTGGGGGCAACTGATTTACTGTTAAAAAGGACTGGAAATGAATTTTTTATAATTACAAACGAATAATCGGTTATGATGATTCCATTTACCAATTTTGTAAACATAACAAAGTCAATAAAACAAATACCCATATAGTTATATTGAATAAATATTCAATGATCTTTCTTTATTCTTTGTACTCTTACTGACTAAAATATTACAGCGTGCTATGAAAGATAAATGTTACCTTATAAAAAGTATTTCTCCCTATATTAGAAGAGGAGATACATTAGAACTTGTTAATAAGTATCTTTATGTATCGATTAATGAGGATTGGGAATATGTTCCCAATATTGAAATTAGTTATAGTGAGGAATATAAATCAGAAGTTACTTTAGCTAGTGAATATGTGAAGGTGAAACGTATCATTCCCGAAATATTCGATTCATATTATACAAGTACAATTCGTAAATTGAGTGAATCTTTTTCAGAAAATGGAGAGTATTACTTTAAATATAGCATAAAGGCCTGTAAATTATATCTTTTTACAGATTCTAAGCACGTAACTATAGATATTAATAATGATATAGATAATTTTTATTGTAATTTTTCCCGATATAGTGGAATTCGAGGACGAAATACAGCAAGGAAAGAATTAGATACTTTGCCGGAAGAGGTGATGAGGCAACTCTTCAATCTAACAATAGAATTATTGCATGATCCGCAAAATCTCAAGAATTTGAAAGACGAATATTACAAGCAATTAAGTCTGTTAATAGAAAATAGAGAACCTATTAAAGGTCTTATTCTAAATGCAGATATTGCGTTTAATGAAGTACGAATACAGATTATTGATAGAATAGAATCTATTGAAAATAGGATGATTAATTTTGATGATACATTAGAAAACCGAAATGAATTAAGAGGAGAGCTGAAAGGTTTAAAATATTGTCTTAAAATTTTTGATAGTAATAGATAGTATATGCTCTAATTAATATTTTCGATGTGAAAAGATGCTAAATAAAGATTGAAATAGAAGTGGATAAATATTATTTTTTTTGCTATCTTTGGTTTTAGAGATGAGGCAGACAATTCATAGACAATAACTGCTTAAAATGCTGTAAAAAAGCGTTGCTAATTAATAACCAACAGCTTCTTTTAAATTATAATACACTGAATAGCAGGATATAAGGAGAAAGATTCACATGCCTCTCTATCCGTTTTGTGAGGAATATATAAAGAAGCTCATAAAGGACAATAGAGAAAAGACTGCCGAAGGTTATTCCGATGCTCCTGACATCTTTCAAAAAACATTTTACAGATAAGAAACCTTACTTTTCAGGATATAAGGCAAAAAGAGCTAAAAGCTTGAATTCAAACTCTGATGGGAACAGCCAGAGCAAAACAGAAATATCCAACGAACATGAAGGCTATTTTTGAGGCGGGACGTGATAAGTACAACGATTATGAGATTAATATTATCGCTACTGCCAATAATCCTTTTTATAAACTGGAGATACCTAAATGCGACAAACCACAAAAGAAAGCTTCCGATATAGATTCAATCAGAATATTATTCGCAGCAGAGCCTAAAGGCAAAAAGGAGGAAATAGCACAGGACGTAGCTAAATTGATGCTTTTTATGGTCAGGATCAATACCATTGATTTATATGACATGGCGAATTACCGCTTAAAAAATGGTAAACTATGCTATTACAGACATAAAATACGCACAGTCAGAGACGATGCCTATACCGAAGTTACTCTCAGACCTGAAATATTGGATTTGTTTGAGAAATACAAAGGGTAAGATGGTTTTCTGTTCAATTTCAGAAACAGATATCGTGACCCGAAAGGGTTTTACGAGAATGTAAACAAGGGATTAAAGGAGATATGCAAGAATGAGAGATTAAAGAAAAAGACAACTAATACAATGCGTCACAGTTGGGCTACTGTTTACCAAAATGGGGTGTATTTTATTAATCCTACGATGTTTTATAGAGGCAATAGATTGAAACTTATTAATTCACAACTAAATTTGCTAATTTAAACCATAAATAACTTAATTATGAGTTGGGATGAGAAGGATTGGCATTATATTACTTTTTGGAGCGAAGATGAAGATACTGCAAAAAAAGCATCAAAAGAATATGATGCTATAGATAGAAACTATGACGATTATCTTAAAAAGGCAGTATCTATATATGAATGTAGTCGGGATTTATACCCATTGGGTAAAGAAGAATTACAAAAACTACAAAATATTTCGAATAAATATTTTATCTTAATAACTTATTGGTATTGCGGACAAGGAACAATTCATATTAGACCACAAAAAGAAGAATAAACAGGGTAATAAAACAATGCTATGATGAAATTTATAAAAGAAAATTGGAAACTTTCTATTGCAATACTTTTGATTTTTGTGATGCCTTTTCTACTAACCAGAGAAACATTATTTGATAAGTTAGATTTCACTAAAACGGGAAATATTGGAGATACAGTTGGAGGAATTACTGCTCCATTTGTAGGATTAATTAGTATAATTCTGTTGTATCTTACTCTCAAAGAACAAATAAGAATAAATGATAATCAGAAAAAAGAAAATAATTACAATAAACTTCTAAAT
Organism: Indolivaga capnocytophagoides DSM 22835; assembly: GCF_000426485.1. Lineage (GTDB taxonomy): Bacteria > Bacteroidota > Bacteroidia > Bacteroidales > Dysgonomonadaceae > Dysgonomonas_A > Dysgonomonas_A capnocytophagoides. The sequence goes on along the minus strand of NZ_AUFL01000016.1, from coordinate 56,320 downwards.
CTACAGACTATTATATTGAATAATAATAGTGCATTCAGGTTTCGCTTTAACAGTGCAATTGGCATAAATGAGGGTAAAGGAGTATTTGAATTAAATAATCTTTATAGTGAAATATATAACACCTCTATTCCAAGCGTGTCTTTTGATGCTATTATTATGAATATAAAAGTGTTAGATTATTCAATACGCCAATTTATAAAACTTAATTTTCGTTCTGATTTAGATGAAGATGAAAAAGCAGAATTTTATAATTTTGGGAAAGCGTATGCAGAACAGATATTATTCTTTTATGATTTGAGGATACGAAATGTCATAGAGATTATTCCGACTATGGCAGAAATAGACCCTCCTGATTATCCAGTAATTAATGCAGGAGCAGAAGAAGCAGAAGATAGAAATAACCCTATGATTGATGAAGTTAGAGATGAATTTATATTACTTAAAAATAGCCTTAGTAATATTTTAAATATTTATAAATGTGAAGTGCATGAATAAAACTGTATTAATTAGGAAAAAGATAAGGGGAGCATTTCTGCCCCCTCCGGCACAACATCATAGCTGATTACGGAAGCCTATGAATGTTGTCCTAAACGAAAGGTGTTCCCAAGAACTTGGTAGCACCTTTTTCTCGTCTTATGACGATGATTATAGTCAATACGTCTTGCCTAAGCAAGTATTACAAATTTATATTTCGTTACAGAAAGAATCTAATTTCCAGAGGGTAAATAAATTAAATTATTTATCATCCGTTTCTTTTTAATCATAGAGTTAACCTTTATTTGGAAAATCAGATATAGGATATTTTACTTCGAGTAGCTTTTGCAGATGTGTTCTTGTATAATATTTGAGTTCATCCATATATTTTGCGTTGATATGTTCCAAGTGTTTACATTCGTCTGTCCATCATTCAAAGAGAAGAATATAGTTATACGCTAAAATAGAAATTATCCAGAAATAAAATAGGAAATTTCTGTAAAGAGGTTTCCTATTATACTAGTAATAAATATATTATTTCACAGCAGGTTGTATCCATTTGAAAATATAAGAATCGACAGGAATAACCAATCGTTCTGATATCTTAGACATACGTACAGGAAGCTTCATCAGAAAATCGCGGGCACGTTCTGCTTCGTCTGTTAATCCCGAAATTTTATCTATCTGCCATTTATCTATCAGTTTTTGTATAATATCTACATAATCAGTGGCAGTATATACCCCGATGCGCTGTGCAGCATTTGAAAATTGTTCGAAGGCAGTACTTATTTTCTCTTTCGACTCTCTAAGGAAGTGAGCAGGCATAACTATCTTTTGTTTCATCATATACTGGAAAGCGAGCATCATTTCACTCGGGTCTACCTCAAATATGCGCCTTACAAATTCACTGTAAGCATGGTGATGCCTCATTTCGTCACTTGCAATACGTTTACACATTCTAGACAATTTCTCATTACTCATTTTTTTAGCTATTTCTGCTACACGATTGTGTGAAATGAAGGTTGCCAATTCCTGAAAACTGGTGTATACAAAGTTTTTGTACGGATCTCTTCCTGTGCCAATATCAAAACCGTCATTGATGAGATGTTGTGTGGTTTGCTCAATCTCTCTCATATTCACTCTGCCGGATAGATAAAGATATTTGTTTAATAAATCGCCATGACGGTTTTCCTCACCGGTCCAGTGTCTGATCCATTTTGACCAACCATTGCGTTTTTCGCCGTCGATATTATCTATGCCTTCTACATTCATTAACCACGATTCATAAGTGGGCAAAGCCTCTTCGGTGATGGTGTCCCCGACCAATACGACCCAGAAGTCATAAGGGAGCTCTTTGGCCAGTTCGCGTAATTCTTTTACATCTTCGAAGAAAGTTTCTTTCTCTGAGTTAGGAAGATAATCAGTCGGTTGCCATATTTTTTCTACAGGAACCAGAAACTGAGTAATAAAATTATCTACATTCTTTTCTAAGAAGTGCATGACTTCTAAACGGATATTTATAATTGACATTGTACTATATTAATTAATGCCTTCTACTATTGATCTTTCCATTTTCTCAAAAGCTTCTGAGAAGGGTATATCCTTTACAGTAAAAAGCTGGTGTATTGTAAAGGTAAAATTATTTCCAGGCCCTAATAGTAAATTACTTTATTTTGTCATCTTCTACCATTTATTAATAGTTAAACGACTAACAAGTAAGCGGCTGAAATGGATTTCCATGAATTTCATTAGATACGATTCTTTATAAAAGATTTATGGTAAATTCTTCTGTTGAGTAGAAATATTAAATGGTTTGATTTATATCCTTCATTATGGCGACGATTTTAGTTCCATAGCTTCCGCCAATAATTTAAATGATTTGAAACGGGCTTCTTTATCATATATGTAATTGGTAATAAATAGTTCATCAGCGCCAGTCTTTTCCATAAAATCTATTACCTGACTCCTTACTCTTTCTTTATCGCCACAAAATGTGCAGGCCATCATATTATATAAAGACTGTTTCACATCGGGACGGAAAAAAGCCAAAGGCATTTTCTTTACAGGTGGCGGTAGTTTAGTTGGGTTCCCCGTAACAAGACCAAACATAAGTTGTTGTAAGCTAGTCCCCAGCAAGGTAGCTTCATCGTTTGTCTCGGCTACAACTATATTCGCACCCACCATTAGGTAAGGTCTTTTATGATATCTAGAGGGTTTGAAATTCTTTTTATAAATGTCTATTGCCGTCAATAAAAGCGCCGGAGCAAAGTGTGAAGCAAAAACATAGGGTAGTCCTAATTCGGCAGCAAGGTAAGCGCTGTCTGTACTGGATCCCAATATCCAAATGGGAACATTCCGTCCTTCTCCCGGAAAAGCCCGGACTTTTGAACTGCTGTTCTCTTTACTGAAATATTGTTGTAAAGCTTTAACATCTTCTGGAAAATGATATGTCGTAGATAAGTTATTACGCCTCAAAGCAGCAGCTGTTAATTGATCTGTTCCCGGTGCCCGCCCTAATCCTAGATCAATCCTGTCCGGATATAAAATATCCAGTGTACCAAACTGTTCAGCAACAGCTAAAGGTGTATGATTAGGAAGCATAATACCCCCGGAACCGACTCTCAATGTAGTTGTTTTTTCAGCAATATGGCCTATCAATACTGCGGTGGCAGCTGTAGAAGCACTTGCCGTATTATGATGTTCAGCTATCCAAATTCTTTTATATCCGAGCGATTCAATATGTTGTGCATTGTATACAATTTCTTTAAGTGCATCTGGAATATCCTGCCCTTCTACTACTATACCCAAATCTAATAAAGAAATACTAATACTATTGTTCATTTTTTCAGCTATTAAATCTTTATAAAGCCTGTTATCTTATTATATCAGGGATTTATTACATTAAAGAGATCCTTTACTTCATGTGGTTTACAGCATATGTACTGCTTTAGCCCAACAACTTTAGGTCCTAACTTGGTCGTAGTAAACTATACCCAAGCCTTTGTGTTTGTATATAACAGTTCATAATCTAAAACAGTTTTAAACAAAGGCTAGAGAAAATAGCATTTAGGATAAGAATACCAATTGATATTGTAGGCTATACGAGTACATAGATTGAAAAGATAATACTTATTAATTCTTTAAGCTTTAGTATGCAATTAAAATATATTATATTTGTAATGAGTAATTAATGTACGGACAAGTGTGTTCAATAGTAAGACAAAATGTGATATTTTGAAATATCCTAAAGTGTTCACCTTAGAAAAAACGAGTGAAGCAAATATTTGAAATGTAGCTATTTAACTAAAAAATAATGGATCCCGTCCATACCGCAGAAAAGCCTGTTAATCGATTGATTGACAGGCTTTTGTTTTTTACTGTATTGCATTTGTGTTGCAAATTCGCATTTGTCCCATTCCTTTCCCGCCATTGTGCAACACAGGGAAATATTAGCAGAACAAGTTAATTTAGGAAATTATTTCAGTTCTTCTTGATAATATCGTTCCAAATAACGGCGTGTATAATGCCTCATATCTTTACTAAACATATATAATTCTTCTGATTTACCGAATATTTCCCTATACATTGGATGTCCAAGCATCTCCAATGAGCGTTCGAAGGTTTTAAGAGATTTTTCTTTTTCTGATTTGGATTTTGAAGATTTAAGAACCTTATAAGTTTCAAGCCCAATCTCATATATCCAAGGAAAATCATCCTTGAATAAGCTAATCATCATCAAAAAACTTATGGCTGGATTTTCTTCTTTCATTTCCATATGCATTATTTAATCTAACATCATTGGATGAAATTTCCTTCGCCTCCTTCTTTCGGGGTCATATAATCTATTATCAATTAAAGAAGGTAATGCTTCTATCTTAGTTTTCAACTCTTCCGTTAATTTAGAGGACTGTAATCCTTTATCTATACCAGCAACGGCTAATCGTAAGTCGGAAATTGCTTCAACAATATCAGCCAAAGACCGCTCCTCTGCGTCTCCACTTTCTTTCAAAACCTTTAAGTCTAAGGATACAGATATAGGGTTTTGAACTTCGTTACCTCCTGTTTCAATAGATTCAATAGATTTTACTTGCGATGATATTTCTTCTTTTGCAGCTGCAACGCTATCCAAATCAAGGAGGTCAAATTGTATTACTCTTGTCGCGGCAACATCAAAAGGGATAATATCACCCTTTCTTATTATTTGGACGAGTGGTTTCCTCATTGCATGCCTAATTGCCAATTCATAAAACACATTTGGATTATGTTCAGTTAAATCTGCAATTACAAGCTCTGCATCTACTATGTATTCAATAATTTGGGTTGTAATAATTCCTGGTTCAGAGATTTTATCAGCCCTAATAACTTCATATCCTAATTGCGATACTGGTTCCGTAATGATGTGTTTTAATATTTGATCCGAACGGGTTCTGGTTTCAGAACCTCCCTCTCCAATGGGGGATATCACAAAACATATTTTCTTATCTTCTTTTTTCATCATCGTATATCAGATTATTAGCTTAAATTTTTTCAAACCATTCAGGATTGATAGTTACCTCTTCTATTAATTCAGTTTTAACCCCAAGATTAAATTCCTTCAATTTCTCACACAACAAATCACCATCTATTAAATCTATTGGAGGCGCACCATCTCTTGATGCTTCTTTTAATGCTTCACGTGTAAATTTTCCAGTGGTTATAAACAATCCTTTATCAGCTCTTCCCTGCATTGCTCCTCTAAAATCTCTAATATAACTTGATGCTACTGAATCCTTAAATCTTTTGCATTGAAAGAAAACATGAAAGCTTAGAAATCCATTTAGTCTGACAATGCCTTTACCATCAAGGCCTCCATCTCCGGATTTTCCAGTAACTTCAACCTGAACAAATCCACTTTCTCTTAATATTCTTTGGCAAAGTCTCTCGAATGCTGATGGTTCAATACTTTGAACAACCTTTAAGAGATTTTCTTTCCAATTTAATTCATCAGTTTCGTCTTCAACAACCGTATCTAATTTATCTAAGGGAATAAGTTCTTTTTCATCCCTCTTATCATCAGCCCTTACCTTTTTTACAATCTCATTTGATTTGAAGGAATCTGGATTTATATCATTATTTATCAACACCCAGATTCCTCTTGATGAATTTTCGATCAATCCATACTTCTTAAGATAGGTTCTTGCCCAAGCAAGTCTATAATCAACTTTGCTTTGCATTCCACCCTCTTTATGAGGAATACTTAATGTTTCTTCGTCAAGATTAGCTATCTCATATACTTTCTCATTAATTTCCTCGATAGAACCGGAGCCACCTAATAGTTTCAAGGCTTTCAGCGTCGGAACTAATAGTTTATCATAAGTAGGGACTCTGTCATTTGTTTTCTTCCTTCCCATATTGTTCTAAGAATTTAAATCGCTGCAATTTACGAATAATTTATGGTTTTTAGGGGAAACAGCATAATCCTCATGGGTAATTACTGGTAATTACACAAAAACTGCTTATTTTTGTGAATCCAATTTGGGATTATATGAGTAGGTATCGTAAAATGTATAATGAGAATTTGCTGGGAACATCTGATGTTTCCATCCTAAAATTCTATTATGCCAGTTTTAAGTTGCAATATAACAAGGGAAAAATAACAGACTTAAGCGTTTTTTTAGATGACTGTGCTAAAATTTCCGAAGAAACCAATACGGTGCTAAAGATATCCAGCATCATTCCTTTTTTTAATTTGCTTTTTGGAACAGGTAGAGAACAAAAACATATAGCTGAGATAATAAGAAATAAGCGTGAAGAAGTAGAGAAGCTATTCATGCAGGATGATATATCTGATGAAGCTATAAAATCCATATTATATGGCATATCTCCTCTTACACAAATCAACAACTTAACAAAAGAAGATACGATACAAGTAGTAAAAGATAAAATTCTCAAATGTTATTCTATAAAAGGTCGTAAGCAATTAGGTGACCGTATTTTCGGCTATCTATTAGCTTCGGAACTTATCCCGGCATACACTCCCGAAGATAGATTACTAGCATGGAAAACGCTTATCGGAGAAAAAATAGCTCCGTCCGATACGAAACTACACGCCAATCCCTCATTGAACCGTAGTAACGTAGATAGCAAAACTCTTCTAAAGCATTTGGATACTATCCGGGAATTCTATTCCGAAATCGGGCTTGAGAAAGTGACTCCCATCATCAAAAAGGATATGGAAAACCTATCGGTTAAAGCCTGATATTCTCCCCTTATTTTCTATTTATCCTCCTTATTTTACTCTTGTCATAGCAAGTGGACTTGTCCCATTCTGTGAGAGGTTGTCCTATGTTGTCCCGATAGCGCAAGTTGCTTATTTATAGAGATTTTGTTATATACATTTGTCTTCCGATTAACGTAAATTATTCGAAAGATGAAGAAGAAATTTTATCAATTCTGGAGAAATTCAGAAAATGAGGAAGCTGTTGAGAACAGTATTCCTGAAGAGCAAGTGTCGCCGGTTGATAAGGCGATGAGTAACCTAATCAAGATGAAAGAGGCAACCAAACTTCTGAAAGCCTCTGCGCCTACCGTCCGCAAATATGCCCGACTCGGTCATTATAAAGAATACCGTTTCGGCGAAAAGTTGATTTTCTATAATAAGGAGGAGATTCTAAACTTTATCCTAAACCGATGTAGAACGACAGAAGAATCTTGATTCCGATGAAAAAGAAAACAGATTCTTCCGTCCGCCAATCCAAGAACGAACGGATTGAGGTACACTTTCAGGAGAAGTACGATTTCCGTTTCAATGTGATAAAATCCAAACCGGAGTATCGAATAAAGAACAGCAATTATCCGTTTCAGCCTGTTACCAAGTTTGCCCTCAATTCGTTCAAACGGCGGATTGATACCGAACTGGGCATTTCTACATCGGCAGAGAACATCCGAACCATTCTTGAAAGTGACTTTTCGCCAAAGGTGCATCCAGTAAAAGACTATTTTCGGCAATTACCACGTCTTGAACCTGACAAAAACCAATACATTTCTCAATTAGCGCAGACCGTAACCACCGCCAACCCTGAAAAATGGAATGAATACCTAACCAAATGGTTAATGGGTGTGAGTGCCAATGCGCTAGAAGATGTAGGCTGTCAAAACCATACTTGTTTGGTTTTGACTGGAGAGCAGGGGCGGTTCAAAACAACATGGTTAGACCATCTCTGCCCGCAGTCGTTAAAAAGCTATCTGTTTACCGGAAAGATAGACCCGCAGAATAAAGATGTACTGACAATGATTGCCGAATACCTGTTTATCAATATCGATGACCAGTTGAAAGCCTTGAACAAGCGGGATGAAAACGAATTGAAGAACCTGATAACGACTCCGGCAGTTAAATACCGTCGACCTTATGATGTGTATATCGAAGAATACCCTCATTTAGCCAGCTTTATGGCATCGGTCAACGGTAATGATTTTCTAACCGACCCGACCGGAAGCCGTAGGTTCTTACCGTTCGAGGTTCTCAGCATCGACATCAAGACAGCGGAACAAATCAATATGGATAATGTATTCTCTGAAGTGATGTGGCTACTGGATAACGGCTATCGTTATTGGTTTGTCGAGGAAGAGATCGCGGAACTGCACAGGCTCAGCCAACAATTCCATGTACAGACGGCCGAATATGAAATGCTATTGAAAGGATTCGAGAAGCCGGAAGCTGATGAAGAATGTTATATGACGACTTCTGAGGTATTAAGCTACTTACAGGCATATACTTTGGTCAAGATGTCCGAAAAGCGAATGGGGGAAGCCTTGCGTAAAGCGGAATTTGACCGACTATCCAAACGATTGACGAAAGGAGCTAATCCGATTCAATGCTACCGGATAAAGAAAATCATGCCGAATCCATTCTACGACCGTGATATATAGAAATACAGATATGGCTTATTCTTCTTACTACCTTACTACAATCCTATATATTCCAATGAAAGAAAAGGGATTAAGACGTAGTAAGAAGCAAAATCCGCATCTTACTCTCATCCTACTACCTTACTACAAAGTAGTAGTTACTACAGAAAAGAATCATACTACATAAATATAATTGATTATCAGCGTGATAAACAGATTGACTTATGTAGTAAGTAAAACAGCTAAAAAATAAGAAAATGAAAAATTCAAATTATATCAGTATAAAACAATACCTTGATAATAAAGGAATCCATCCCGTAAAAGACCGGGGATATTATGGAATGTATATCTCTCCTTTGAGGGATGACAATAACCCGAGTTTCAAAGTCGATTACGACAAAGATTTATGGTACGACTTCGGAGCGGATGAGGGCGGTTCAATAGTTGACCTTGTGATGAAATTAGAGAATTGTTCGCTGGCAGAAGCATTCCGGCAGTTGGAAAACTCTTTTTCCTTTCATCGGAATAACATTCCGGAGGTTTCTTCGAAACCGACAAACCGAGAATCGGCACTAACCATTACCGATATACAACCGCTCAATCATTCCGCTTTACTTGATTACCTGAAAGAGCGTGGTATAGATACCGATATTGCAAAGCACCATTGTTCGGAAGTCCATTATTCCATTGCGGACAAACCTTATTTTGCTGTTGGCTTTCGGAACGATGCCGGAGGCTGGGAGCTCCGGAACAGATATTTCAAAGGAAGTACCACCCCGAAGAATATCACGATTATAAACAACGGTAGCAATTCGGTTATGGTATTCGAGGGTTTTATGGATTTTCTCTCTTATCTCTCATTAAAACAGAATGTTTCGCCAAAAATCGATTCGGCGATATTAAACTCAATCGCCAATCTTCCGAAAGCGATTCCGTTTCTTCAAACCCACCAAACAATACACGCCTTCTTTGATAACGATGAAGCCGGAAAGCGGGCTGTTCAGAGTTTAAGCCCGGTAGGTAAAGAAGTAATCGACCAGTCTGTTTTCTATCGAAACCATAAAGACCTGAACGATTACTGGCGGGATAAGTCCAAGCCGAAAAAAGAGGTCGGAGAGAACAATGCCGTCTCCTCATTTAAACGGCAGATTCCAATGAGAAAGAAAGGGCGCGGGTTGTAGTGCTACCCTATGCGCGAAGTGCATTGCAAGACGTCAGTTTGTTACCACAAACTGCGCTTGCCGCCTGAACCGCTTTCGCTGGCGGGGGAACTGCAATCGCTTCGCTCTCGACAGTTTTTAATTCATATAATCAGATAAAAATGAAAAATAGCTATATAAAATTTCGTTGTACTAAATCAGAAAAAGAGAGAATCGAGGGCATGGCTAAAAGGTCGGGGGTAAGCCTTTCCGAGTATTGTCGGAAGCAATGCCTGACCGGTCGGATACTTGCCAGCCCGAAGCTAAGCCCGACAGAAATAGCATACTTCCGGGAACTGAAAGAACATAATAATGCCATTTCCCGGCTCTCCAACCTGATACGAAACAAAGACCCGCAATTAGTCGTTGCCATTGCGGAGTATCTGGAACAATCCCGGCAATTGTATAACCGATTCTTCTAAGCGTATGATTGGAAAAGGAAAAGCGATAGCACACGGAGGCAATGCGATTGAATACGCCTTGCGTGAGGGCAAACTGGATAAGATAGTCGGCAGGAACATGATTGAGAGTGATACGCCTGTCGACATTCTCCGGGAGTTTGAAATGGTTAATCAGCACAACTACCGATGTAAAAACAAGTATATGCGTTACGAGATAGGCATATCTCCAAAGGATATAGACAAGCTAAAGCCGGGAGATATGATTAAGATTGCTCGGACATTCGCCAATAAAATGGGGTTGCTGAATAATCAATGGATAGCCTGTACCCATAAAGACACCGGAAAACCGCATATCCATTTGATAGCAAACCGTATCGGGGTTGATAGTAAAGTATTCGACACCACCTTTATGAGTAATCGTTCGGCAAAAATAGCGGAAGAGATAAGCCGTGAAATGGGATTAACGATTGCCAAAGATGTTCAGAAACAAAAAGAGCATCAGGAAACCTATGCAGACCCGGCACGTCAGCAGACAAAAGAGAAGCTCCAAAAGATTGCTTATTATGAATTATTCAGAAATGCGAGTTTAGAGGACTTTTTGCATGGATTGGAGGAAGAGGGTATCAGCATTGAACCCGCAAAGAATAAACAGGGCAAGATCTATGGCATTCGGTTCACTTACGAGGGGGAGACATTCAAGGCTTCAGAAATCGGAAAGGAGTTCGGATTTCGTTCGCTTACCAAGAACTTTTCTTCTTCACCGGGAGAGAGCCATTCGCAACAGGTTCAGCAGAACTACAACCAAGATGTAGGCAATCAACAATCCTATTCGGGAGTAAGCCCCAGTATTGCTTCGCTATTGGCCGATCTGCTTACTCCCAATGGACATAGTCCTGAAGAAGATGATAATACATTGAAACATAAAAAGAAGAAAACTAAAAAACGATATTATGGACGACAGCAATAATAAACCTACCAAGCGAAGAAATAAGTTCGCAGGCAAGGAAGATATTTCCCGCGAAACAGTAGATAACATCCTGTCCGCTCAAATCGACCGACTTCGGGAAATATCTCAGACGAACGATGAAGCGGCAAGCCAAGTCAGGGAGAGCGTGAATATCCTATACGAGAGACGGATTTCAATTGATACGGCTAAGTTTGAGCAACTGAACCGGAACTTCATCAACGAAATGGAGAATAAGCTCCGAAAAGTCAAACAGCCATCTAAAGGCTTGAAATGGTATATTGCTATGTGGGTTATCACACTGGCATCGGCATTTCTTTCCGGATATTTCATACATGAATATAGGGAATGGAAAGAGAAAGCGGTGTATTGGTATCAAATGTATGAGGAAATGAAACCGGAAAAATAGATAAAGAAAACATTGTGGACAAAATTTGTCCAATTGTGGTTTTATTTACTACCTTTGCTGAAAATATCGAATCATAATGAATAATATAAATCAAAACATTACTTTTGGTGAGCACCTTAGGAGATTAAGGGAAACTGCAGGTTTTAGCTTGAAAGATGTCTCAGCAAATATAAGCATAGACTCTTCTCTACTTGCAAAAATAGAGAGAAACGAAAGGTTGCCAACAAGACAACAAATAAGAAACATCGCTTCTTTTTTTATTATAGATGAGAAAAAACTACTGGCTGAATTCTTGAGTGATCAATTTGCCTATAGGATTATAGAGGAGGATGTTGACATTGAAACATTGAAAGTTGCGGAATCAAAAATCAAATATTATACTACAAATAAAAAAGAATTTTCCTATGAATTAAATGGGAATCCCAAGCAGCTACAGGATATCAACAGTATAGTTAATAAGGTTATACAGGGTGACTGTTTAGAGGTTATGCAAATTATTCCAGATAAATCTATTGATATGATTTTATGCGACCTTCCATATGGGACAACGCAAAATAAATGGGATTCTGTTATCAATTTAGAAGAATTATGGACAGAATATGAACGAATAATAAAAGATGATGGAGTAATTGCTCTAACAGCTCAAGGTGTTTTTACCGCTAAACTCATATGTAGTAATGAGAAATTGTTTAAATATAAGATTGTTTGGATAAAATCTAAACCAACAAATTTTCTCAATGCAAAGAAACAACCTCTTAGAAAGCATGAAGATGTTTGTATCTTTTACAAAAAGCAGCCAACATATAATCCTCAAATGACTGATGGAGAACCCTATGACAAAGGGGTCAGAAAAGATCAAAATACAGGTAGTTATGGTGATTTTAAGCCTAAACATGTAAAAAGTAACGGGAAGCGATACCCTAATGATGTTATTTTTTATGATGATGTACCTGTTGATGATTATATTTATATTAAAACGGCAGAAAGTGAAGGACCAGTGGTGCACCCGACACAAAAACCAGTGGAATTAGGTCGATATTTAATAAAAACATATACGAAGCCTGGAGATATTGTTTTGGATAATGCTTGTGGAAGTGGTAGTTTTCTAGTCTCTGCATTGCTTGAAAATCGACAATTCATTGGCATTGAAAAAAATGAAAATGCTTTATTGCATAAGGTTGATATTGTCGATTATGTTGAAATCAGCATCAATAGAATAAAGGAAGCACTAAAAAGAAAAGAAATAGAAGATGCGACTTTAAAATTATTTCAAGAGCCAATCGCAGAATATCATAAAGTATTATATAAAGAAACAAAACTTATTGCTGATTATCAATATTATGGCGAAAATAAATTATAACGAACGTAGTTGGGCGATTGATGTCATTTCAGAAATTTGCCTATATCTATCAAGAAAACGATGGTATTTTAAAAGCGCAGGAGGAGAAAATACTATTAATGAAAACAAATCGAGCTTATTTCCTGATGTATTGCTCTTCAAAGATACTGACAAAGAGGATATTCTTCATGGATGGGAGCTGAAAATGCCTGATACAGCGATTAATGACCCAGATTTAATTGATAATGCAAAGAAAAAGGCAAGAATTCTTAAACGTGATAGTTTTCTTGTTTGGAATGTTAAGACCGCTGCATTATATGTTAAAGATGGGGAGTCTTTCTCTATATATAAGACTTGGGATAGTATCGACATAAATAATAGGAATGAAGTAAAACCAAAAGAAGCTTTATGGAAGGCATTGCTGCATCAAATCCTGGAAGATTTAAATAATTTTTTCGAAGCAGGAGAGATTAGCGATACGGCATTCGAAATATTAGCGGTAGATACTGTAATTGATGTAATTCTAGAGAATGTAGCATCCACTGTGGGTAATTTGAAGCTGCGAATGAGAGCTAGCGCAAGGTTTGCGGCCGAGATTAATCAATGGTGGCTTTCCTCTGCATCTGAATACGGCTATAATCCATCAAAAGAAAGTGATAAACCACATCAACTGCCAACTTTGTCAAAAGTTATCTTGACTGATTGGGTTATTAAGATTGTCTTCGCTCATATATTGAAACGCTACTTCAATGAAGCCCGCTCTATAGAAACAATAACTGATGCAACTAGTATTGCAGAAGCGGAACAAATAATTTCTGATATATCGACTAATTGTGATTTCTGGAATATATTCAACAAAAACTTAGCTCAAGAGTGTATTTCATCTACTGCTTGGGCGCAACTCATACAAATTAGTCAGTATCTTACAACTATAAACATCCAAGATATTGATATTGAGGTGTTACATGTATTGTTGCAATCGTCAATTGATGCCGCAAAAAGAAAGGTGGCTGGCCAATTTTCAACACCAGTAAATTTGGCTAGCCTGCTTGTGCGGTTAACAATAGAGAATAAGGAATTAAATGTTTTTGATCCATGCTGTGGAACCGGGACTATTATTAATCAGGCTTACTTGCTGAAAGAGGAATATGATATCCCGCATAATGAAATTCTATCATCAATATGGGCTTCAGATAAGCATTCATTTCCGATACAGCTTGCAACACTAACTCTTTCAAAACCTGATAATATAGGCGAAATAGTTAATATTTTCAGTTCAGATGTAATAGAACTAAATGTTGGCCAAAGAATCAAGTTTCATAATCCGAATGATGGAGCGGAGGTAGAAAAGGAACTACCTTATATGAACTATATTGTATCTAATTTACCTTTCATACGAGAAAAGGCTATTAAAGAATTAAATCCAGACATAGCGGATATAAATACATGGATAAGAAATGAGACAGGGCTAGATCTATCTCTAAGTGGCAAAAGTGATATCTTTGCCTATATCCCTTTCTACCTTTACAGAATATTAGGAGAAGAAAGTAAAGTCGGCTTTATTTTATCTAATGCATGGATGGGGACAGATTATGGCGATATTTTCCTAAGATTATTCCAACAATTCTACAGTATTGAAAATATAGTTATTTCAGGTAAAGGCAAATGGTTTCATAATGCAGAAGTAGTAACGACTATAATAACTGCCACTAAGAAAAATGCTGTGGGAGCAGAAGAAGATAGGGATAGAACTATAACATTTACAACACTGAATGAGTTCATCGAAAACGTAAATGACACACGACAAGTAGCAGATGCAATTCTCGTGAATGGAGAAAACCGACATTTAACTAATCAGCAATATACAGTTGCTAATATTCACGAGTTTGAGTCTATTGGAATTCCATGGTGTGCGTACTTTGCTGAAATAACCTGGCTACCTGAGATCGCTGATCAGATTGTGAGTTGTAATCAATTTTTTGATTTTACAAGAGGTGAAAGGCGAGGTTGGAATGAGTTGTTTTATCCTGCTGAAGGGCATGAAATTGAGGAAGAATATATTAAACCAGTTCTTAAAAATCTGAGACAAACAACAGCATTAACTTGTACCACAAATAAAGATGCATTCTGCTGTTCTCGAAGTATTCAGGAACTTGAAGAGTTGAATCATGTTGGGGCATTGAATTGGATTCGACATTTTGAAAATCAAGTTAATGAAACAGGAGTTCCCTTAACACAGTCACTTCAGCGAGCTAATATGTATTGGTATGAGATGAAAACCGATAATATGGCTGATTTTGTTGCGAATGTTAACTATGATAAGAGTTTGTTTATCCCAATGCTTCAGGAACGATCTTTTATAGACCAGAGATTAATCGGCTTATCATTGAAAGAAGAGTATCGAGGAGAGGATAAATCGTTATTCCTCGCACTCTTTAATAGCATTTTAAGTATGTTCTTTATTGAGTGCATGGGATTTGGAAGGGGTCTTGGAGCATTAGATTTAAGAGCGACCAAATTCGAATCGGATTTCAAAATGCTCAATCCTGACATATTATCTTCCGAAGACAAGGCACGTATAATCGAGGCTTTTGCTCCAATCATGAGGAGAGATAGATTGAATTTGGAACAGGAAATGGAACAGGTAGATAGAGTGAATTTTGAAATGATGCTATTCGAGATATATGGTATTCAAGAATATTATGAGTCTATCAAAAAATCACTCTTACATCTCTATAAAATCAGATTTGCGGTTAAGGAAGTGTTGATTGATAGCTAAGTTTGTTTAGACAACTTTTGTCTAAGTTCTTTCAATCTGTTCGCCGCCTGCATATTATCGACCTTAATATATCGCATAAAGGCTGCAGGGCTTTTATGTCCGGATATTCGCATAAGTTCTTCGGCAGGGAAGCCGGATAGATACATATTGGTACAGAATGATCGGCGACAAGTATGTGAAGACATCATTTCCCATTTCTCATGGACTTCTTTTACCCGAAGATTCCCTTTCTTACGGACGACTTCTACCTTTTGTTTTAGTTTGGCTTTCTTGCCAAGTTCCTTTAGACGTTCATTGAATTTATAGCTGGGAACTTTTGGCAAGTCGTAATTATATTTTTCTAAGATATTCGGCACGTAGTCAATCATCGGAATGATAACAGCCTTGTGGACTTTCCTCTGTTTTAAGCTGATAGTTTCATTAGTGACATCAATATGTTCCGGGCTAAGTGTAGATAGGTCGCTGTATCGTAAACCTGTATAACAGCCTACAATAAATATATCCCGAATCTCTTCCAGTTCCTTGTCATCTGATAGCTTAAGATTATAAATCTTGGCAAGTTCATTCTCACTTAGATAAATAGCATCTGTTTCTTCTTCAACAACCTTAAAATGACTAAGGTCAACCGCAGGAATAGTTCCTTTAGCTATTTGGTAATTAACGAATCCTTTTAATAATCTAATAACCTTTCCCGCAGAGTTGGTTAGTAACCCAATCGTTCCGTCCGGTTTCTCTGCCTTATAGAAAAGATAATCCATAAATTCATTATAGAATTTCAGATTAAGATTTCGGAATGTAACCGGTTGAGATGAATGCTCCTTAAAATTGGTTAGATGCTTTCTCAGTGATTTATAGTCCTTTATTTGGTCGGCAGACACCTTGCCTTTTTTCTCTTCAATGTAAAGCTCCAATGTATCGAACATGTTTACCCGATTAGAGCGTTGTTCGTATTCTCGGTTCTTTTCCAGTTCGAGCAACACAAAATCAACAATAGGGTCTATACCATTGTCTTTGGCATAAGTTAGTATCTCTCCCAACTTCGATGTTATTTTCGTCAGAGCAGAATCAATCTCCTCAAATTCCGGACAAGCTCGTTTTATCCAACGCTTTTTATCATCCCAATGGTCGGGCTTGATAGTATATCCGGTAGATATAAGTGTGCGCTTTGTGCGATTGTAGTTATAACGCACATACAAAGGAGTCTTTCCGTCGCCAGCGACGTAATTGGGTTTGATGTAGGGATAATATAAATTTGCCATACCGCTAAATTTATTGTGTTGTATTTGTGTTGCAAATCTATAAAAACTATTCGAAATAGCCAAAAAATATTAGAAATAAAATTTTGCAATATATTGATAATAAGCAATTATTAGAAACTATTGGAAATTGTGGAAAAATGAATAGAGTCCCGTCCATACCGCCAAAAAGATTTAGAAAATCAAAGAAGAGTCCTGTTATTCAATAGAATACAGGACTTTTCTTGTTCAGACTCTGATGTGAGTTTTTTTGATTCCTTTTAGTAAATCATCTGTTACCTTAACTTTCCCGATATTGGACAGGGGTCATGCCTGTTCTCTTTTTAAAATAAGTTCCGAAAAATGACGGATTTGCGAAACTCATATCTTCAGATATTTGCAGAATGGTCATATTTGAACTTTTAAGCAACGCTTTGGCCGCCATAATTACCATATCGTCAATCCATTGCTGAATATCCACTCCACTTGTCTCTTTCACAACCCGTGATAAGTATTTAGGAGTGATAAACATTTTATCTGCATAGAAAGCAATACTTCTCTCCTTCATATGATATTCAAATAATAAGCTTACGAAGTTGTGCAAATGTTTTTCCTTCCGTGTAAGCGGCTTGTTTCCTGATTCGGTTTTCTTGTCCTGATACAATTGTAAAACTTCATATATTAATGTTTGGAGTAAGCTTCGTGCGATTTCTTCCCTATAAAGAATGTCTGTCTTTTTGTAGCGTTTTACGATGAATGCATGAAATTCCAAAAGGTCGGTTGTTGCTTCTTCACTAATCTTCAGACAAGGCTTCTGATCTATTTTTTTAGGCGTATCAACATCTGCAATCAATTTAATATCGGAAATAAAGTCAAATGAAAACAGCAAGAACTCAATGGTTAAGTCATCGCTTTGTTCCAATAACTCTAAAATATAATTCGGAAGGATAAGCATTATTGTACAGGGTTCGACCTTATATTCTCGTAAGTTGATCTTAATTCGTCCTGTTCCCTTCACACAGATGGCAAATGCTATTCCTTCCACGATATGCGGATACCTGAAATCGAAGGGATAGTCTTGAATATTTGCTGTGTCATCTGATATAACGAAATTCTTAATGCCTTGAGAGGTAGCCTGATCTTCAAAATCATTCACCGATATTTTAGCATAGTTTTCTTTAGACATAACTCAATCTGTTTATTTTAATTCTAAAAATAGAAATAAAATCCATAGAAAAAGCAAAAAGCGAAGTTATGAACATTTTTGTCGTAGTATTGATTCAGATAAAACCATATTATAGGGAGATATTTGCGACATAAACAGATAGTCGTAAAAATTATTTTTTTTGAATGAAAATTATGAGTAAAGTAAAATTGTTGTTGAATAAAATGGTGGTGATTGTCCTTATTTTAGGATTGGTATCCTGCTCTTTTAAGAAGGGTGAAGAACAGGATGTAAGAACTGTTCTTGTAAAAGTACAAACAATAAAGTATAGTGATGATATTTATCAGCAGGAGTATATAGGAACAGTAGAAGGAGAGAATGCCGTTGATGTCAGTTTTCAGATGAATGGAAATATTGAACAAGTATATGCACAGGAAGGGCAGGGTGTTCGAAAAGGGCAATTATTGGCCCGATTGAATACAAACTCAATAGAAAGTATGCATAATGCGGCAAAAGCAACTCTCAATCAGGCTCAGGATGCATATAACCGATTGTCAGTCCTTTATGAAAACAACAGCCTTCCCGAGATAAAATACATAGAAGCTAAGACACGCCTGGAGCAGGCACAGTCTAACGAACAGATTGCACGCAAAAACTTGCAGGATTGTAATCTGTATGCTCCGATATCTGGAGTAATCAGTCAACGTTACCAGGAAGCAGGTGCAAATGTAGCACCGGGTGCGCCGGTTTATAATCTGGTTACTATCAGTGTCGTAAAAATAAAAATAGCTATTCCCGAAAATGAAATATCTGCAATAAGACCAGGTGAAGCCTGCCGCATAAAAATATCGGCATTGGATGAAGCTGAATTCGAAGGTAAAATCATGGAAAAAGGAGTTTCGGCTAATCCAGTGTCACACACATATGATATAAAGGTGCAGGTAAATAATCCAAATTCGCGGATCATGCCAGGAATGGTATGTAAGGCTTATCTTATAAATCCATCAGGTATTTCTGATCGGAAGAATATCATAGTCCCCTTAAAAGCCATACAAGTTGATTTTTCGGGTAAGCACTTTGTTTGGTTAAAAGACGAACAAAACAAAGCTGTATACCGCGAAATATCGCAAGGTAAACTTATCGGAAACGGAGTTGTAATAGAAAAAGGACTGAAGGAAGGAGATAATCTTATCATAGACGGATATCAGAATATCAGCCCGGGAATAACAGTGAAAACAGCTAAATAAAAGAAGATATGAAATCAGAATCCGGGATTATCGGCTGGGCAATGAAATATAATAAGATTATATTGCTCATTGTCATTGTATTGAGTTTATTTGGCATTTATGCACTGAATGTGATGCCCAAACAGGAATTTCCTGTATTTACAATCCGTCAGGGAGTTGTGGTGGGGGTATATCCGGGAGCTACTTCGGCAGAAGTTGAAGAACAATTGGCTAAACCCCTCGAAAATTTTCTGTTTACATACAAGGAAGTCAAGAAGTCCAAGACATATTCTCATTCCAAAGATGGAATCGTTTATGTATACGTAGAATTGAATGACGATGTGAATAATAAAGATGAAGTATGGTCGAAAATAAAACATGGGTTGACAACTTTCAAAGCTAAATTACCCTCGGGAGTTTTGGCTCTCATTGCCAATGATGATTTTGGCGATACTTCGGCTTTGCTTATAACTCTCGAATCAGAGACAAAGACTTACCGGCAATTGGAAACTTATCTCGAAACACTCGAAGACCGATTGAGAACTATAGAGTCTGTATCGAACTTGCGCCGTTATGGTGAACAGAATGAGCAGATAAGCATATATATCGAGAAAGAAAAGCTGGCTGCGTATGGAATTAACATATTAAATCTGTATCAGACGCTGATCACTAAAGGATTCATTACTACTGCAGGGAAAATAGACAATCCCGAGATGGTTGTTCCTATCCATATCGAAAGGCCCTATCAGTCAGAGAAAGATCTGGAAGAACAAATTATTTACTCTGATGCTCAGGGAAATCATATTCGCTTAAAGAATATAGCTAAAGTAGTAAGGGAATATCCGAAGCCTACCAGCTACACAACTAACAATGGTAAGAAATGTTTGGTGTTATCTGCCGAAATGAGGGAGGGTTATAATGTTATCCAATATGGAAAAGATGTGGAAAAGGTTCTCCAACAATTTCAGAACGATATTCCCGATGATATTCATATTTACCGTGTGGCAGATCAACCGCAGGTTGTAGGGCACTCCATCACTACATTTCTGAAAGAGCTGTTAATTGCGATTGTTGCTGTAGTACTTGTAACTATGATATTGCTGCCGTTGAGGGTGGCCGGCGTAGCTGCATCTTCCATTCCTATATCGATATTTATTTCGCTGGGATTGATGTTCGCTTTTGGAATAGAACTAAATACGGTGACATTAGCTGCATTGATAGTAGTATTAGGGATGATAGTCGATAATTCGATTGTCGTTGTAGACAGCTATCTCGAAAAACTGGATCATGGTATTCCTCGTTGGCAGGCATCGATAGAAAGTGCCAAAGAGTATTCGAAGTCTATTATATCGGCGACATTAGCCATCAGCCTTACGTTTTTTCCTTTTCTGCTAATGCTCACCGGACAATTTCTCGACTTCGTGAAACTCTTTCCATGGACTATTCTTATAACGTTGGGAGTATCTCTGGCTGTGGCTGTTCTTTTTATACCGTTCCTGCAATACTTCTTTATCCGAAAAGGATTGCATCAACCTGATAAGCAGGATGAACATAAGCAAAAAGAAACCTTTTTGGATAAACTCCAAAACGGATACAACCGGCTGCTCGAAAAAGTATTTCAGTATCCTAAAGTTTCTCTCGGCATAGGCATAATTTCTATTATATCGGGTATCTATATATTTGCTAATATTCCTCAGAAGCTGATGCCTGTTGCCGAACGGAACCAATTTGCCGTGGAAATATATTTGCCTAATGGCAGTTCACTCGAGCAGACAGAAGCAGTTGCTCAGGATATGGAGAGTATACTGAGAAAAGAAGAAACGGTTGTTTCGATAACGTCTTTTATCGGGTCGGGGTCTCCTCGTTTTCAAACAGCTTACGCTCCCAAGATCGGGGGATCTAATTTTGCTCAATTTATTGTAAATACTGCATCGAATGAAGATACAGAATTGTTGCTGGACAAATATTCTACAGAATATGCATATCATTATCCAAATGCGTTTGTGAAATTTAAACAACTGGAATATGAATCTGTAGATGCTGATATTGATGTCCGCTTATCAGGCGATAATATAGCTGATCTTAAAAAAATGGCGGATACATTAATGGTCGAACTTAAAAAGTTGGACGAGCCTATCAGAATATATACCAATTATGAAGAGCCGCTGCCCGGCATAAAAATCACGGTAGATCCTGTCGAATCAAACAGATTGGGGGTAAATGAAGCGACTTTAGGGTTGGGGTTAGCTTCCCGTTTCGGAGGAATGCCGATAACAAATATCTGGGAAAATGATTATTCGCTACCTGTTGTGTTGAAATCGAAATGGGAAAATAAAGATCCTGTTGCCGAAGATATTTCGAATGAATATGTATCGGGATTGTTATCGCCCAGTGTGCCTTTACGTCAGATAGCCGATGTATCTGCAAACTGGACTGAGGGACAAATCAACCGGAGAAACGGTGTACGTACTCTTTCCGTTTTTATTGATCTGAAAAGAGGCGAGAGAGTCGGGCAAGTTCAGCCGAAAGTGGAAGAAATTGTAAATGCTGTTTCCGAAAAGTCCATGCCCAAGGGAGTTTCCATTTCTTATGGAGGAGTTAAAGAATCGGATGGTGAGACTATGCCAAAGATGGTAAAGGCACTTTCTATCTCGATAGTTATTATCTTTTTCATACTTGTATTTCATTTTAAAAAGATAAGTCTTGCCTCTCTGGTTCTGGCATCTACTTCGCTCAGTATATTTGGTGCAGCCATAGGACTAAAAGTAATGGGGGTAGATTTTAGTGTTACAGCCATATTGGGAGTTGTCAGCCTGATCGGGATTATTGTGCGTAACGGAATTATCATGTTCGACTATACAGAAGAATTACGGTATAAGCACGGAAAATCTGTGCTGGAAGCTTCTTTGGAAGCTGGTAAACGTCGAATGCGTCCTATATTCCTGACTTCTGCTGCGGCATCTATGGGGGTTATTCCGATGATTATAAGTAAAAGCCCTTTGTGGTGTCCGATGGGAACAGTTATAAGCTTCGGTACCATCTTTGCCATGATATTTATCCTGACATTATTGCCATTGGCTTACTGGCTGATATACAAACACGAAGATAAAAATTCTAAAAAACAAGAAACCGAATAATTATGGATAAAAGATATATTGCAATGATAATGTGTATGATGGTTATATCCGTATCTGCACAAGTGAAGTACAGTCTTGAAGACTGTAAACAGCTGACTGTTAAAAATAACAGAAAGATAAAGAATAGTTTGCTGGGCATCGAATCATCCAAAGAGATCAAAAAAAATGCATTTACAAATTATTTTCCCTCAGTAAGTGCTTCCGGATTCGGGTTCACGGCGAAGGATCCTTTGGTTGCTTTGAATATGGGAGGAACTCCCATTAGTTTCTTAAACAATGGGATGAGTGCTTCTATTACAGCCACTCAACCGATATTTGCAGGTGGTAAAATAGTGAATGGAAACAAACTTGCAGATTTAGGTACTCAGGTAAGCCAATATCAAGCTAAGCTATCTGAAAACGATATGTTGCTGAATACCGAAAACTTTTACTGGCAATTGGTCTCTTTGTATGAGAAAAGTAAAACGCTGGATGTCATAGACGCTCAGGTTGACCAACTCCTGAAGGATGTGGAATTGTCTTATCGTATGGGAATGATTACCAATAACGATGTGTTGAAAGTGAAATTAAAAAAGAACGAGGTGGCAAGTAATCGGATCAATTTGGATAACAATATTAAGCTGGTAAAAATGTCTTTGTGCCAGCTAATGGATCTGGATCTCACTTCGGCTGACTCATTAGAGATATTAACTCCTGATATTCAGGATGTGGACTCTCCGGTAAAGTATTACGTGGATCATAAGAGTGCACTGCCGAATAGGGCGGAAGCTAAACTTCTGGATAAGAACGTAGAGGCATCAAAGCTTCAGACTAAGATAAAAAGGGCTGATTATATGCCTACGGTAGCTGTAGGAGCAACATATTACAGAGAAAATCTGTTGGATAACTGGTCTTCAAACGGGGCTGTGTTTGTTTCTGTCAGCGTTCCGATTTCGGGATGGTGGGGAGGTTCCCATTCAATAAAACAACAAAAGATACAGGAACAGATAGCATACAACGATAAGATAGATACAGAAGAGCAATTGTTACTGCAAATGCAGAATATCAAAAATGAACTTGATAATGCCTATAAGCAGATACTGCTGGCTAAAGATGCCATCGGGCAATCTTCTGAAAATTTACGTTTGAACAATGAGTATTATAAGGCAGGAACAGTAACTCTTACAGATGTACTGGATGCTCAGACCTTATTGCAGCAAAGTAGAGACAGGTATGTTGAAACATACTCGGACTATAAGCAAAAGCAGTTTGAATATTTGCAGGTAACAGGAAGATAAACTCCTTGATTCTTAAATATTGAAGTTGAGCTGATATAACAGGTTCAACTTCAATATTTCTATAGATATTTTTTTGTGATATTCTTTTAACTAATTATCTTGATCTTTCATTTCTATATACCTTTTCAGATGTTTTCCGGTCAATGAAATGTTGCTCTTAATTATATCGACAGGCAAACCTTCAAATACAATTTCTCCTCCGTCTTTACCGGCACTAAGTCCCATGTCTATAATCCAATCGGCTTGAGAGATAATATCCATATTATGTTCCACAATAATAACCGTATTCTTGTCGTTTACCAACCTGTCAAAAAGTTTCATTAGTTTGGCAACATCCGAACCATGAAGTCCGGTTGTCGGTTCATCTAAGACATAGATATATTCTTTATTCCCTAATTCTGCTGCAAGTTTTAAGCGTTGACGCTCTCCTCCCGAAAATGTATTTAATGATTGCCCTAATGTCAGGTAGTCTAAACCAACTTCACAAAGCTTGCTTAATGGTTCGGTTATTTCCCGTTCATTGAAAAAAGCATTCGCCTCACTGATCGTCATAGCCATAACATCTGTAATGTTTTTTTCTTTTAATTTATATTTCAGTACTTCCGGTTTGAAGCCTGTTCCGCTGCAATGTTCGCATCGGATTTCTACATGATCTAAAAAGGCTAAATCGGTAGATATACTACCTAATCCTTTGCATTCGGGACAAGCTCCATCTGAGTTACTGCTGAATAATGATTGTTTTACTTTATTCTGTTTTGCAAACATAGTCCTTATAACATCTGATATTCCGGTATAAGTTGAGATATTTGATCTTTTGCTTCCTCTTAATGGACTTTGGTCTATCACAACAACTTCTTTATAATGGTTTGTCAGTGATTTGATAAGTGAACTTTTTCCCGAACCAGCCACTCCTGAGATGACTGTTAAAATTTCTTTGGGTATCTGAACGGATACATTTTTCAGATTATGAAGAAAACTGTTCCTTATAGGAAGGTAACCCGATGGTTTTCTGTATTCTGTTTTAATCCGGTTCTCCTGATTGAGATACTTCCCGGTTGGTGTACCTGTTCTTTTTAGTCCATCAAAATTTCCTTCATACACAATCCTTCCACCGTTTTTACCTGCACCTGTTCCCATATCTATAATATGATCGGCAATAGCGATAACATCACGATCATGTTCTATAATTAAGACTGTATTGTCTTTATCACGTAATTCTATTAATAATTTATTCAGTCGTTGTACATCATTCGGGTGTAGCCCAACACTTGGCTCATCGAAAATATAAGTAAGGTCGGTCAGGCTGCTGCCTAAATGCCGGACAAGCTTTATCCGTTGAGACTCCCCCCCCGATAATGAAGACGTTTCCCTACCTAAAGTCAGGTAACCTAGACCGATAGCTAATAGGTTTTCGAGATTTTCTATGATCGCTGACAATAATGGAGAGATAGAGTTGTTGTTTATTGTTTTTATAAATGTGAGTAGTTCGTCAATCTGCATATTGCAGCAGTCTGCAATATTCTTTCCAGCTATTCTGCATGATAGAATCTGAGGGTTTAAACGGTTGCCTTTGCATTCGGGACAAACACCTTGTTTTACGACTTCTTTATATCGGGATATGTTTTTGCCGGTAATTTCTTTCGATTCTTTTTTGAAAAAGCTGCGTTCAAAACGAGGAAGTACGCCTTCGTATATTCCTGTTTTTGGAAATCGGGAATCAGGTTGAAGTAATTTTAAGTCATTTGCATAGATCAGATTATACCATTCTTCTTCAGTGTAATCTTTTATCTTTTTGTCATTATCGAATAATCCGGAATAGACATAGCGCGTCCAACGCCATCCGCCTGCCTCAAATGTAGGGAATAGGATAGCTCCTTCGTTTAAGGATTTTTCTTTATCAATCAACTCATCCAAGTCAATAGCATTTGTTTTACCTAAACCTTCGCAGCACGAACACATTCCGAGAGGGTTATTAAAAGAAAAAACAGAAGAATGACCGACAAAGGGCTGTCCAATACGGGAAAACAATAATCGAAGCAATGAATATATATCGGTAATCGTTCCAACTGTGGATCGGACATTGCCTTCTATCTTCTTTTGATTCACGATAATGGCTACCGACAGATTTTCCAAGCTATCGACATCCGGCTTCCCATATTGTTGTAACCGATGACGGATAAAACTATCGTAAGTTTCATTTAACAATCTTTGCGATTCTGCTGCTATTGTATCAAAAACCAATGATGTTTTACCGGAACCTGATACTCCTGTGAATACAGTTATTTTCTTTTTGGGTATTCTGACTGAAATATTTTTGAGGTTGTTTTCTCTTGCTCCTTTTATTATTATTTGATTCTTATCCATTCTTCCTGATTATTTTTTTCAAAGTTAGATACTCTTAATTCCTTGATCAATAAGGGATAAAATTATCATAGGGTGATAAATTAATCTCCACTTGAGTCAGAATTGATTACCTTTGCCGTATAGGATAAAAAGGAGAATATTATGTATGTAAAGAAGAATCCGATGGACTATTCCGATTGTCCGGTGCGTATTGCGATCGATATTTTATCATCCAGTTGGAATGCCTGGCTGATATTAGAGATCAGCAAAGGAGTGGTAAGGCCGTGCGATTTACAACGAAGCATAAGTATTGCCCCTAAACGGGTATTGACAAAGCAGTTAGGAGAATTAGAGAATATGGGGATTCTGGAGAAAAAAGTATATCCTATATTGCCTTTGAAAGTCGAATACTCTTTGACTGAAGCAGGCAAAGGATTGATTCCGATCATTGATCAGATGTGGCAATGGGGAGATAAGTTCAAGGAGGATTATATAATAAGTAGTAGGGTCGATGAATCTCGGTAAATATAAATTCAGATGCTCCCCGGGTGATAACGAATATTTCTTTCTCCCACGCTTTGGTGCAGACTGATTGTTATCTCTATCAGTTGTTTCCGATGTAATAAATACAGGAAATAAACGACCAATTGTATCGCCGATCGTAGTTATTAGAACTCAATAGACAACCCAAATGAGTTGCCATGCCATTCAGGGAACCCGAAAAATTACACATCACTTTTTATGAGTCATTATATCAAGTACCATTTTGTCTGTTTCCTGCATTGCTTGAGATCCTATTCGGGTTAAATTATCAATGCATTTGTCTACATCATCTTCAATAATACCTTCTACAGATGTGACATACTTCTGTTCCATAGCCAGCATTGCTGAAAAAACCGCAGTAGATACACCGCTGGTCAACTTCATTGAACAACTTGGTTTTGCTCCGTCGCAGATCATTCCGGTTAGATTGGCTATCATGTTTTTAACGGCAAATGTAACCTGCTCATACTCGCCACCCATAAGTAAGACAATACCGCAACTCGAGCCTGTTGCCGCTATTACGCAGCCACAAAGAGCAGATAATCTGCCTAGCTTTTGTTTGATGTAAATGACTGTAAGATGGCTCATTATCAGAGCTCTGGCCAGATCTTCTTTTGTTTTATTGTTCTTTTCGGCGTATATGGTAACAGGCAGCGTTGCTGCAATTCCTTGATTTCCACTCCCTGAATTACTCATTACAGGGATTTTAGCCCCAGCCATACGGGCATCGCAGGCTGCAGAGGTGTAGGATAAGATGCTGGTGAATACATTGTCTCCCATAACCGAATACTGTGATTTACCATTTAAGGTACGCCCCAGTTCATGTCCGTATTTGTTTTTGAATGATTGCTCGGATGCAGCCTTATTAACTTTTGCTGATTCCAATATGAACTCCAATTCCTCAATTGGTGTATTTATTGCGAATTCATAGATGAGTTTCATGTTTAACTCCAGATCATCTTTGTCGCAAGATTTTTCAGTCTGCAGTTTCGAATCAAACAGGATAGTATCGTTTTTCTTCAAATAAATAAAATTGGTATGATTACCGGATATAACAGCCGTTGCAAGATCATCCTTATAAGAGCAGGTAACTTCAATGTACAACATCTCAGTTATTCCGTCCTTTAGTTTAATTTCGATCCTGTTTTCGGTTATCATCTGTTTGCCTTCTTCCACAGCTTCGGGAGAAGAATCTTTAAGAACTTCCAGCTGATATTCAGAATTACCGATCAGAGCTCCTAAAGCTACTGCAATAGGCAATCCGATCATTCCGTCTGTACCGGGAATTCCCACCCCCATAGCATTTTTCAGAACATTAGCACTGAGGTATACTTTTATCTTATCTGGTTTCTGTCCTAATATTTCCTTTGCTTTCGCAACGCATAGCGAAACTGCGATGGGTTCGGTACAGCCGATAGCAGGAATCACTTCCTTCTTGATCAAGGCTGCAAATCTATCCCGTAAATTCTTTTCCATACAATGAATTATTTCAGAAAGAGAAGTTTGAGTATCAATGTTCAAACTTCTCTCCTTTATCTAGAAAACAAACGTTTACTTTTTATAATTATTTAATCCTCCCTGTAGAAAATTTACATACGCTTCTATATCTTCGTCGTATGCATACGACTTGTTGAGAGGCATACCGTCATTATCTATCAGTACGTAGAATGGTTGGGCATTAGCTCCGAATTTGGAACGTTGAAGGTAACTCCATTTATCACCGATTGTTTTCAAAGTTTTTTCTTTTCCGTTCTCGGTTATAACAATCGGTTCAGCCAGCGGGCGTTTATCGTCTACATACAGTGTGATAAGTACATATTCATTTTCAATAATGCTGCCTACCCGTGTATCTGTCCAAACTGCTAATTCCATTTTCCTGCAATTTACGCATCCATATCCGGTGAAATCGATCATAACAGGCTTCCCGTTTTTTCGGGCATAATCCATTCCTGCATCATAATCATCAAATTTAGCATGTATTTCCTTGGTATACAAATTAAAATCCTGAGTATTCAACGGAGGAGCAAATGCACTTATTGATTTTAGCGGGGCACCCCACAACCCGGGTATCATGTATACAGCAAAAGCTAATGAGATCAATCCGATAAAGAATCGGGGGATGCTTACTGTTTTGCTGTCGTCGTCATGCGGAAACTTCAACTTTCCGAGCATATAGACACCTAATAATCCAAATATGACAATCCATAAAGCAAGAAATGTTTCTCTATCCAGAATTCCCCACCCATAGGCAAGGTCTGCCACTGAAAAGAACTTCAAGGCAAAAGCCAATTCTATAAATCCCAAGAATACTTTAACAACATTCATCCACCCGCCAGATTTGGGTGCCGATTTAAGTATAGATGGGAATAAGGCAAAGAATGTAAACGGTAATGCTAAAGCGAAAGCAAAACCAAGCATCCCGATAGCAGGGGCTATAATATTGCCGGACGTAGAAACCTCTACCAACAAAAATCCGATAATGGGACCTGTACAAGAGAATGAGACCAGAGAAAGTGTAAATGCCATGAGGAAGATTCCCAACAGACCTCCCGTTTTTTCGGCTTTACTGTCTACGGCTGTACTCCATGACGAGGGTAAAGTGATTTCGAACGCACCGAAAAATGATGCAGCGAAAACGACCAGCATGATAAAGAACAGTATATTGAATACGGCATTGGTTGATAACGCATTTAATGCACTGGCTCCAAAAAGAAGCGTAACTGCCAGACCTAATGCCACATAAATAACTATGATGGACAGCCCGTAAATAATAGCTTGCCTGATGCCTTTCTTCCGATTTTCGCTGCGTTTCAGAAAATAGCTGACTGTCATGGGTATTATCGGCCATACGCATGGAGTGAACAGGGCAAGGCAGCCTCCTAAAAATCCGGTTATGAAGATGTATACCCAAGATGAATCATTTGAAGCCGAAGTTTCCCCGAAATTGTTTAATTCCGATATAACAGGCTTCCATAGATCATTTTTAACGGAGGTATTAACAGCAAGATTACTTGTAGGTAAAGAATCGGTCGCATTGACTGTAGACCCATTCCCTTTTGTATAATTAAATTCAACTTCGGTTGGAGGCAGACAGCTTTCGTCATTACATGCGGCATACTCCAATGCTCCCTTGAGTACAAAATCGGGAGACGTAATTTTTACTTTCTGAATGAAAACTACGCTTTTCTCGAAGTAGCGTAGATTCATATCAAAGATTTTGTCGAAAGTCTTTATCTCTTGTCCTTTGAATGTCAGTTTACCGTCTAGTTCGGCTCCTGATATTTTTTCTAGGGATATGGTTGTAGATACCGGACCTCCGGATGGCATTTCTGTAGAATATATGTGCCACCCATTATCTATAAGTCCGTTAAATGTTATTTCAGCTTCGGTTTCCGATAATATATTCAGTTTGCTGTTAAAGCGTACAGGCTCTTGAATTTGAGCCTGTACCTGAATTGATATAATTAAAACCAATAATGAAAAAAGAAACTTCTTCATCAGTCTATATTATTTTAGCTTTATTTAAATAGTTCCGCTAATTTGTTTTCGAGTTCTTCTCCTCTGATTTTTTCAGCGATGATCTTACCTTTTTCATCAACAAGAAACATTGCAGGAATTGTTTTTACCTTAAAGGCATCACTGGCTCCTTTAGTATCTAGGAAGTTAGGCCATGTAAGTTTTTCTTCATCCAAAGCTTTTTTCCAATCTGCTTCTTTTTTATCAATAGAAATACTTACGATCTCAAATCCTTTAGAGGAGTATTCTTTGTATAATTTTTTTAGATTCGGGATTTCCTTGCGGCAAGGAGCGCACCACGAAGCCCAGAAATCGATCAGATAATATTTTTTGCCTTGAGTTACGGCTGCTAGTGTAGTTTCGCTTTTATCAGCATTTTCCAGAGCAAACGGAGGAACATCTTTTCCGACAAAACCTTCAGGGAATAATTCTTCTTTTACAATCTTACCATAATAGCTGTCCTTTGCTTCTTGTGAAAAAGACTCATACCAGCTGTTCTGATCAGGGGTAAAGTAGCTCATTACATCCAGCATCAATAGAGGTCCCCACCAAGAATCTTTGTTGTCCATTACGATCTTTTTCATGGTAACTTCTACTGTATTGAAGAAATTCTTTTCGTCAGCTGCCAGTTTTTTTGCTGCATCGGTATTATTTAACGAATCCATAAGGGCTTTGTCGTTATTCATTCTGGCAGCACTAATTGCGTCAGAGATCGCTTTGTTATTCTCGTGATAAGCATTGTACAAGGAATCTAGCATGTTGCGAGGAGCTATTTTCGCTAGATACAGATCGTTGGATGGACTTCCTTCTACTTTCAAATCTTCGAAAGTATAAGATATATTGCCGTTTGTATCACGTTTTTCGGCTTTTGCTGTAATTCTTATACTGCCGTTTTCAACCATTACTTTTATGAGTCCATAAGAGTTTTTTATATGGAGATAAAAGAGACGAGGTTCTTCGGTCGCTCCGGTGAAGGTGAATTTTCCTGCCGTAACTACTGATTCGCTTATGGGCTTTTCGTCCTTATGAGTTGCTCCGGGAATTAATTCTACCTGTGCTCCATCTTCCAGTCCGGCAATAGAACCTTCAATCGTATAAGAGGTTGCTGGTTTTGAGCTGCATGAAGTTATAAGCAAGCATATAACTATAATACTTATAAAACTTTTCATTGATTTCATAATTTGATATTTTTTAGAGTCCTTATTTAGCTACATTCTGGGTTATTGTTCCGTTTCCGGGATTTTTAACCGCTCCATTAGGGAAAGGCATAGTCCACAGATGTGAAGTAGGAGATAGTGTAAGTGTTTTACCATCCACTACCTTAGTCAGAGTGCGTGCATATTTAGCGTCCAGATTATACCTGCGAGCATCTATGAACGGAACAATGGTTAATATCATCTCGTTGTCTTTTGTCAATCGGATGTATTCTATTGCTTTTTCTTCGGTTGATGCTGTCAGTACGGTGTATTTGTTGGCAAGAATTCGTGTTTTACGTACTTTGTTTAATATATTCATTGCTTCATCTATGCTTCCGGTACGAGCAAGACATTCTGCTTTGATCAGGTAAACTTCTACAGTTGTCATTCCTCCGTTATTGAAGAAGCCTTGAGTAGTACTTACACAATATGTTTCGCTTCCGATTGTTCTCTTCTTCCATCTCATTGCTGCACGTGCATCTCCGTTTTCAAATTGAGCCTGACGTTCTACTGATATTGGATTTTCGGTAGATGAATAAGATGTTGCACCATGTCTGAAATTATAATTTTCCACATAATAATAATTTGTCGGAGAAGGCATTGTCGTATATAAATCTGGATTTTCTATTCTCTCTTTATATTGAGCATAATACGATACCCAATCATACAATTCTCCATTTTCTTTTAAAGCCAAATCTGCATATTTCAAAGCTTCTGTATAATTACTCATTTGCAAATATACTCTTGCCAGAAATGCGTAAGCAGCTCCGATATTAGGATGCAGAGGTGTAGGCGAAGTTGATTTAAGAAAGGGTAGGGCTTCGTTTACATCATTCAGTATGAAATCGTATGTTTCTTTTACATTTCCTTGTTTGTAAGCAGCATTGATATCCGCATTGGTGATAAGGGGTACTCCCCCTTTAGATGCGGCAGTGCTCTCCTGATATGTATCGGCATAAAAATTCACTACATTGAAATAGTTCATCGCTCTTAACACCTTTGCATAAGCTATTAGTTGATTTTTCTCGGTGTCGGTACCTTCTGTTGCCGTTGGAGCATGTTCTATAATCAGATTGCAGGACGAAATGGACTGGTAAGTTGTGTAGTAGGCACTTTCGTCCGAATTATTCAGGTATATTCTGTCTGCCGATTCGTCCCACATATAATTCGCTTTGGTCAGCTCATAATAATTGAGATTGGCATTGGTTTGGTATCTGTCATTTAGCAGGTTTATGGCATTGGCTACGTCTACTCTTTGATTTGAATACTCGTCTCTGATAAATGCTTCGAAGTCGGCTAAAGTTGTAGGGATTTTTTTCCCTTTCGGTAAAATATCCAGATAATCACTGCATGACGTAAGGAATAAAACGGCACTAAATACAGCTAATATTCTTGTTTTTAATATATATGTTTTCATATCTTTCTTATTATTTGATTAAAAATTCAGATACAGACCTAATACATAATTCGGACTGTTATATCCACCTAAAAGATATTTAGCCTCGGTGCTTTCCGCTATTGTCATCAGGTTTTCGATATTAAACTGAACGCGGGCATTACGAAGGAAGGCTTTAGTGCATATCTCGGAAGGAATGGAATAAGACAGAGCTATATTGCTTAACCGAACGTTAGATGCGCTGATTACATTTATATCTGCATTTGCGTATATAGTATATAAACTGCTGCTGTAATTGGGACTTTCTGCAAAAAGAATCCGAGGAATATCTGTGTGTGCTTCATCGCCGGGATTTCGCCACCGATTTGTTATTTTTTTGTTAGTAGCCGCTGCGCTTGTTATGTAAGCACCTGCAGCGCTAGACCAATCTGCACTAAGCGTAGGCAAGAATGTATTACGCATCTTATGGCCTGCTTCGTATATCAGCATGAATGAAAGGTCGAAGTTTTTGTATCTGAAATTACTACTGAACGAGCCGCTATGTACGGGAACCGTAGTACCGGCATAGTGAATAGCTTCAAGATCTGAAGGAATAGAAGATACTGCTTCTCCTTCTTCATTATACACCTGAGGGAGACCATCTGAGCTTAAACCTGCCCATTTATATGCATAAATTGCCTGATAGGGATTGCCTATGCGAGGATATTCCTTTGGATAATCCAGCTGCAGATAATAGACCGGAGCTTCTACATTTACATAGGTTACTTTATTTTTGTTGTACCCGTACACGAAAGTCGAACTGAAACCAAAATCTTTTGTTCTGATAATTTCACCTGATAAGGTTATTTCGACTCCCCGATTGTTCATCTCCCCATTATTTATTTTATAGGTAGAATAACCATAGCCCTCGGTAGGATTCCCTGTGACATTTGCCAGCAAGTCTTTTCCCGATTTATTATAATATTCAATAGTACCGTTCAGGCGATTACCGAATAAAGCAAAATCTGTTGCAATATTAGTTGTTGTTGTTTTCTCCCAAGATAATGAAGGATTAGGGCGAGTCGAAATTGTACCTTGAGTACCACCAACTGTTGTATTAGGCGTATAATAGGCAACCATATAGGGTGCTGCGTCTTTTGCAATATTACCAGCTATACCATAAGATATACGCAGTTTTAGACGATCGACCCATGGTAATGTCATAAATGACTCTTTTTCCAGATTCCAGGCTAATCCGGTTGACCATATGGGCTTATTCTGATACTTTGAGGCTGTTCCCCATAAGTTCGAACGATCCCAACGCAAACTACCCGTAAGCATATATTTTTCATCATATGTATAACCTGCATTACCATAAAATGATACAAATCGGTTTGTTACTTCCGAACTTGATGCCACATCTGATGTTGTAAGGCGTCCTCCCCAAATTGGAGTAAAATAGGCACCAGCCATTTTTGCAGCATCAATTAAAGTGTAAGTAAGGATATCAGGATCGTAATTGTAGAGAGTATTATTTGAGAACTCTGTTTTGTTTTCTCGTATTTCATTTCCAACTAATGCTGTAAGGACATGTTTTTCGTTGAATGTCTTATTTATATCAATTTGCTGTCTTGATGTATACGCTTTAGAATAGTAATTTACTGTATTGTATATATTACCGTATGGAATGTTAAATTCGGTTCCATTATCTCCTTCGGTGGCGAAACTATTTACTTTGTCCCGGACACTGTAAGAATCTTTAGCCGAAAGTTTAGAATATCTGTCTGAGCCATATTCGTATTGAAACATCGAACTGACATTCAACCAGTCTGTCAGTTTTATATTAAGACGGGCATATGTGCGGTTCTGAAAACTTTTGGTTTTTCCCAGATTTCGTCCGATTTCGTCCAGAGGTGTAATGTCCATGTTATACAGTCCATGATTTTCAATCTCCTGGATCTTGTAACGGGTCATACGAGATGAAGCCAATGAGGTGTAATTTGTTCCATCCGCATTTTTCAATACGTCATATGGCAGATATTTATATCCGGGAGAAGATGCCTTGTATGTTTGCATATTCTGATCCTGATAATAATTGTATGTGCCCAAATCTAATTTCAGCCATTTGGTGATGTCAAGACTGTTAGATATGTTTATACCTACCGATTGATCATCTGTATATAAATCTTCCTGCTTATTATTACGATATGTAACAGATGCCCTGAATATATTAGTGTCAGATGTCTTACCTATCGACAAGTTGTATTGCTGATAGAAAGGGTTGCGTTTGGTATACTTTTTCAGATCGTCATAATAACTATATCCTTGTTGAGAAAGAGTATTCAGACGGCTCTGGAGCTCTGATTCTGAGATATTTCCTGCATAGTAGTTCAGAATCGAAGATATGCCCTGTGTAGGATAGATGTTATCTTTTAGCATTTGTTGCGCATACTGTGCCGCGTTTGCCCCTTGCAACGAAGAGTTGCTGGCTGCCCATTCTTTTTCGATGTCAATGATGTCTGCTGAATTAGTCAAACCCTTTTTATAGTAAGAATAAGGAGAGACTGTGAATGTGCTGGAAAACGATACTTGGGTTTTTCCTCTTGAAGCTTTCTTTGTAACGATCACTACAACACCGTTTGCTGCGCGAGCTCCGTAAATAGAAGTGGCGGCAGCGTCTTTAAGCACTGTTATGCTTTCGATGTCTTCCATATTTAAATCAGGCAGACCTTCTAAAGACTTTCCTGTTGAACCATCGAAACGGACATTTTCAATCGGAAATCCATCTACAACATATAGAGGACTGGTCGCTCCGTGCATGGAGGTGGTTCCTCTTAATAAGCCGTTAGTAAATCCGGCAACCTGTCCATCCAATAAGGTGCTGAGGTTGCTCAATCTTTGTTTACTTAATGTTTCGGATGTAACTTTGGCGAATGATCCGGTTGCTCTTTCTCTCGAGATAGTCTGGTAACCTGTAACCACTACTTCTCCCAGATTTGAACTGGTGTCATTCATTTTGATATTAAAAACTCTCTTTTTTCCGATCACGAGACTTTGTGATTGATAGCCGATGAAAGAGAAAACAATAGAATCGGATTCGGATTGGGCTACAACTGAATATTTACCATTGTTGTCGGTAGCTGTGCCTCCTAATACCTTACTGCCACTTTTCAAAGAAATAAATACACCCGGCATTAAATTACCGTCGGTATCCGTTACATTTCCCTGAATACTTATACCTCCCGTTCCTACATTCTGAGCCGCCACCGTGTGCAGGCTTCCTGCCAGAAATAAGAGAACAATTCTCAAATAGTTTAACATCCTTTTCATACTTATTGAATTTTCTAACATTTACCTTGAAAGCAAAATAATATTAAAAAAACCAATATTGCATTAAATAGATAGTTTAAAAAACGGCAATTGCTGTTTTTGAAGTAAAAAAGTCGAAAATTTGTTAAAACTGCATCTTTTTTAAGAGGTTGCGAAGATTTGATTAAAAAGCTAAAACTTTATTTCGATTTCATCTTTTCGAGAAGAACAACCTTCTCCCTATATTGAGACGGAGTCATGCCCACAGATGATTGAAAGGCTTTGTAAAAAGTTGTGATAGAATTAAAACCCAGATCAGAAGCCAATGCTTTGAGAGGAACGTCCGATTCGGGATCTGAAAGGGTACGTACCGCATCTTCGATTCTGAATGAATTGATGAAATGATTGAAGGTTACATTTGCATATGTATTTATAACCTGAGATAAATAAGTTCTGTTCGTATTTAGCGACAAGGCTAATTTTTCTTTAGTAATATCCTTTTGTCTGTATATATGCTCTTTCCGCATCAGATTGTCTAATTTGTTATATAGACTCAAACTCTTTTCATCTGTTAAAGATGACCCTGTATATTTATCCGGAGCAGGATTATTTGACTCTGTTTCTGATAATTCTGCGAGCTGTGCTTGCAGGTACTTTTCTTTCTTTATGGCTTCCTGATTGCGTTTTACAATTTGAAGATACAATTTGTTTTTCCTGTAATATGACAGATATGTACCTCCTAGCAATAAGATAATAAGAACCAAGGCGAATAATAAAGCCTGAATATTTTTCTCTTTTTGTAAGATAATCAGGTTACTTTGCTGTACTTCATTCTCATGTTTCTCCATGTCGTACTTTACACGTAATTCGCTTATAGACCTTTCTTTATCAGCATTAAATACGCTATCCGACAAATGATGATATATTTTATAATACATTATAGCACTCTCATAATTCTCTTCGAGTTGATACGTATCCGCGATCTTTTCATAGAGAGTCAAAGTATGTATGGTATTTTTGTTTTTTTGCGAAATGTCGAGCCCCTTATATAAAAATGCCAGAGCATCAGGATATTTTCGGTCTACAATCATTAATTTAGCTAATCCCAGATAAGAATCAACAATCGAGGATATTTGAGAATGTTCTTCGAACGACAATGCTTTATCAAACATTTCATGGGCTGAAGATTTGTCTCCTTTTTCCAGAAGAATATTTCCGTACAAGTTGTACACATTGGCTCTGTCATAGAAATTATTCTTATCCATTATGAACTCCGCTTCTTTTATATACTTCAAAGCCTCTTCATAATCTTTTTGTAAATAATACATGTAAGCCGAGTTAGTCGAACCACAAAAGATAAGGTAGGGATCCCGTTTTTTATGTCCCAGTTCATAGCATTCCAATGCATATTTCAGCCCTTTAGGGTCTTTCTTGAGATAATATATGCCCGATATATTACACAGCAAAATCGAATACAACCTCTCGTTGGAACTTCTTTGCGCAGCTTGTATTCCTTTGAAAAAATAATTTATAGACCGGTAGTAATCCATTTCTATATTTGCAGCATATAGTCCTAACCCGTTATAAGCCGAAGCCAATGCTGAATCATTAGATAAGCTGATAGCCAATTTAAGAGATTTATCCATATAATATCTCGATTCTTCCTGAACACCATTCATCATCAAAGCCTGCCCGAGATATATACTGGCATACATTTGATATACTTCATTCTTATTAATGGTAGAGATGCTGTCCAGTTTTCTGGCATAAAATATGGTCTGGTTATAATCGCCTCTGTTTACAAGTAGTGACGATAGTTCTTTCAGTTCTTCATAATTATGTTTATCCTTATTCAGCTTTAATTTCAACTCTCTGATGGTGCGGTCGGGATTAGACGCATATTTCTGATCTTGAGAAGATAGCCCAAGTACAATCAGATGCATGGCGATAAACGCAAGAAAACGATATGGAGTTGTCAATTTCATCTTTTAAGATCTCAGACCTATTTACTGCTTTGGTTAATATAAAAGCCAAAGCCTGTTATGAACTTATAATACTTTCTGTTGCTTGATACAAGTTAAAGTTATTTTAAAGATAAATATCTTTCGAGTCACAAAATTAACCTATTATTTTCAACTGGTCAGGATTTTCTGCGTTTTAGAATGAATTTAAGTGAAATGATTAATATTTTAGCTTATTTAATAAGACATGAAGATTTTAAGTCGCCAGAGCAGAGCTTAACTTGTTTAGACTATGCCGAGTCATGCAAAATGACTAATGAAATTGAACTAAAATACCGATAATTCGTTTTTAGAAATAGAATATAAAAGCACTGATTTTTGAATGAGAAATAAAATAGCTGATCGAATTATTGATTTTAATAAGAATCTCCATTATTCGGGGCAATTACCTGACGACTTCAGGGTTCTAAATCCTTATTTAGATAATCCCGAAACCATGAAGGTAATGGGTGAGTTTTATCGTAAATACTACAATGATACTAATCGCCGACAATTTATTATAGGAATTAATCCCAGTCGGCACGGAGCAGGTGTGACGGGTGTTCCGTTTACAGACACTAAACGCTTGGAAAGTGAATGCGGAATCGTCATGAAATCGGCGCATACACATGAAGTCTCATCTGTTTTTATGTATGAAATGATAAATGCATATGGAGGGGCTGCTTTGTTCTACAATCAATTTTACATTAACTCTCCCTTTCCTTTGGCTATTATCCGCCGCACAAAAGGTGGAAATTGGGTGAATGCAAACTATTATGATGATAAAGACCTATTTATTATGGTAAAAGGGTTTATGATAGAATC
Source organism: Indolivaga capnocytophagoides DSM 22835 (assembly GCF_000426485.1). GTDB lineage: Bacteria > Bacteroidota > Bacteroidia > Bacteroidales > Dysgonomonadaceae > Dysgonomonas_A > Dysgonomonas_A capnocytophagoides. The sequence goes on along the minus strand of NZ_AUFL01000016.1, from coordinate 17,721 downwards.
TCTAAAAAAACATATTGAACTGGGATTAGATACATCGAAAGTATTTATTCTGGGTAAAAAGAATGCAGATTTTATACAAAAACTGAATAAAGAAGAACACTTATTCGATGAATTTACGGTATTGGAGCATCCCAGATATATTCAGCAATACAAGATGAAAGAGAAGCAGCTGTATATAGATAAATATATTTTGGCTCTTAATGGAATCTCAGGGTAATCAATATGTAATTGTGCTAAATGATAAAAAAAATAAAAAAAAATACCATAAAAAATGATCATTTAACTTCATTTTTTACAGAATATCTTCTTTAATATCTTCTAGATACTTATCTCCAAAAATGTATTTTCTACACTAAAAGACCCCTCTGCGCTAATATTTCCAGTGTTCAGGCATAATTTTCCATGTATATGTACAATTTTATATTCGTTATCTATTGCAACATTTATTTCTTTGCTAACAATCTAAGCTAAATGAAAACAGACGTTAAATTACATTACTTTTTCTAAACTTAATGAGAACACAATTATGATTGAAAAATAACGAACCTTTCCGGTATTTTTATATGCCGATTAATTACTAAGAAAAACTTTAGAAAGAACATATATGCTTCTTGGTATATATGTAATGAATACTTAAAAGATGTTTTATGCCTTATTTTCGATAATGAGGTATTGTATCTTATCTGAACTTCGATTAAAGTCACAGATCCATTTATTGATCGATAAAGTATAACTATACAGATAGTTATCTCTTATCTATACGTCATTAAATACTTGCTGTCGCTTATTGCACCTGTAAACCAATTTCTAATTACTAAAATTACGAATAGAATGAAGAGCACCTTACCTAAAATTCTACTACTTATGGTTATAGGCTTTTCCCTGATTCATTGCACAGAGGATAGGGATGAGTACTATAAAGATCCCTCTTGGGTCGCCCCTCCGTTGTATGATGTTTTACAACAAGAGGGGAGATTTACTAATTATCTAGAATGTGTTGACCGTACCTTGTATGCGACCTCTTTACATGGAAGCGGTTTGTTTACATGTTTTGCCCCTAATGATGAGGCTTTTAAGTCTTATCTGTCTACAAATGGGTATAACTCGGTAAAAGATATTCCTCAATCGGTAATAGATCAGATTGTAGCCTACTCTCTGGTTTATAACTCGTATAAGTTTGATCGTTTGAGCGATATATTGAGCGGAGGATGGGATACTTTGCAAAGTATCAAAAAAAGAACAACTTATTATGAAGGTTTACATCGTGAATACAATGGTTCGGATTCTATATGGGTTGTAGATGCAAATGGCGAAGGCTCTTTTACCATCACAAAACCCAATTCGAAATATATGCCGTTTTACTTGTCGAGGTACTTCGATTCGCGAACAAAGCCTTTGACTGCCGAAGATTACAATACATTTTATCCCTCAAGCCAATATACGGGACGTAATGTACAGGATGCTTCCATATTACAGTCTGACCTGATGGCCGGAAACGGTGTCATTCATGAAGTCAATAAGGTCTTGGTTCCTTTACCGAATCTCGAGAAGATACTGAATGTAGATGATTATTCAATATTCCGTAAGCTTGTTCAGAGCAAAAATGCTTCCGGTGAGTATAATTATATTCGTTATAATAACTTCAGTGTCGTAGATCAGTATTTTAAAGAATTATATCCTTCTAAGAATATAAATCAGGTATATGTTAAGTTCTACTCAGGATTACAGGTTTCACTTAATTCAGAGGCTTATGGTACTTCTGATAAAGAGGCGGAGACCAATGGATTTACCCTTTTTGCTCCGGATAATAATGCTGTACAGAAATTCTTTAACGATAAATTAAAGGATTATTATTCGTCATTGGATAACGTGCCTTCCGATATTTTGGGATATTTTATAAATGCGCAGATGATAAATGAGTTGGTTTGGCCCGGAAACTATAAGGGAATGATGAATGCTCAGGGTGATTATCTGAATGGTGAAGGTGCTACAGGTGAGGGTTTTGATCGTACTCGTTATTATGATATAAAACCCGCCAGTAACGGATTTTTTTACGGATCGAATAGTTATATAAAAAGCCACTATTTCGAAACTGTTTTTGCCGAAGTACTGCTGAATCCTGCTTATTCTTTGCTGAAAAATGCTTTTAATAAATACTTTGAATCTTCATTGATGGAAGAACTGATGCGTTCCGCCCTGAATGGGTATTCATCTAATGATTATATAATTCTTCTGCCAAGTGATCAGCTGTTAACAGCCGATGGTTTTAAATGGGAATGGCTGACGTCTGCCTATGGATTCTCACATTCCAATTCTTTAGTTGTAGCTGATACCCGTATGCAGCGTCTGATCAGGTCTCACATATTCAAGAGAATACATAATTCCGAAATAGATACCCGTTTAGCGAATCTCAATGGAAATTCGTCACTGGGATACGACGGTTTCGGTTATGCCGTAAATGCAGAGGGCGACTTTATCCGCTTCAAAAACGGAAAGATACAGATGTTAGGTAATTATGATGAAGAAAATTGGGTGACTGCTACTTTCAAGAAATCTTTTAATAACGGAACGGTATATACTATTGACAGGCTCTTGCAGTATTCTAGAAATACAACTATGCCCTCGTCTGTTGACGGGTGGCAGGAACAGCCTATGCTTACATATATACAGAAAGCATCTGCGAAAAATTCGAATGTCTCGATTTTCAGCGATTATATGACTGAACTGTTTACTCAGACTTCTTTGGCCTTCACCTTGAGTACTTCATCTTCCTATACAATACTTATGCCTAACAATGAGGCGATGCAGGCTGCTATAGCTGCAAAAGTATTGCCTACTATTGCTGAAACCAAAAAATCGATTAATGATTTGCAAAAGGCTATAAACTTTATCAAATATCATATTATTCCTAGTAAGGTATATGTAAATGACGGTTACAACAGAGTACTTCTGTCTAGTGGTGCTACTCAGGCATACGATGTGGCCTCTACTTTGCATAAAGTGCTTATCACTTCTACTTATCTGAGAGTCGAAAAGTCGAATGGAAATTTGCTGTTCAGAACTCAGAATACCGGATCGGTCAACCGTTCGGCTGAAGTAGTTAAAGGTGTAAGCCATAGCAATATTTTTGGAGCTAAAGCCGTGCTCCACGAAATAGATAACTATTTGGAATATATACCTGAAGAAGAATAATTACCCTTAAATCAGATTATCAATGAATAGAAAAAATTCAATCTTATATCTATTGTTATGTCTGTTTCTGATGACAGGGATGACGTTACACGCTCAGGAAAGCGTACTTATACGGGGAAAGGTCACTTCGGCTACGGACAAAGAGCCTATAATTGGCTGTTCGGTAGTGGAAATGGATAAAGACAACCGTATTGTGATAGGATCTCAAACCGATTTAGATGGTAATTTTAGTCTTAAAGTTACACCTAAAGCCGGTCACAAACTTGTTTTTACGACCATCGGTTTCAAATCGAAGAGTATAGCTTTGTCTACAGCATCCAGAGAGATTAATTGTGTGATGGAAGAAGATGCTAAAGGTTTGACTGAAGTTGTTGTTACTGCCAAAAAGAAAGCTAATGCCGGTCCGTTTGCTATAGCAGAGCGAGACATGACTTACGCATACAGTAAAATAGATGCCGGAGAAATAGAAGATTTGCCTGTTGCCTCTATTGACGAAGCCTTGCAGGGACGTATGGCCGGAGTGGATATCACTGCTACTTCGGGAGAGCCCGGAGCCGGTATGGCTATCCGTATACGCGGAACGTCTTCGATAAATTCGAATGCTAATCCGCTTATTGTTGTCGATAATATTCCTTATGATGCCACAATATCATCTGATTTTGACTTTGCTACCGCCGATGAAGACAGTTATTCGCAGCTATTGAATATATCTCCTTCTGATATTGCCGAAATATCGGTGTTGAAAGATGCCGCTGCTACTGCTTTGTATGGTAGTAAGGGTGCTAACGGTGTATTATTGATTAAAACTAAACGTGGTACTTACGGACCGCCCCGTATCTCGTATTCTTTCAAAGGATCTGCGACGACAATGGGTTCTCCGATAAAAACACTCAACGGAAACGAGTATGTGACAATGATACAGGAGGCTTTCCAGAATTCGGGTATACCGATAGATTTATCTTCTTATCCTGAATTTGCGCGTGACCCTAATAATCCTTATTATTATCACAATTACGGACAGGATACCGATTGGGTTGATGCTGTTACTCAAACCGGATGGACACAAGATCATAACTTGTCTATCTCGGGAGGAGGAACTAAAGCTCTGTACCGGATGTCGTTGGGGTATTATAATCAGAAAGGTAATGTTATCGGGCAGTCTTTGGATCGTGTGACGACCAACTTCAATCTGAATTATAATATTTCGGAACGGATGCGTGTTTCGGCTGACTTTTCGTATACACACTCCAAGAATAATAAAAATTACATGACCGATTTATTGGAGTCGGCATATACAAAGATGCCTAACCAATCTATCTATGAATATACTGATACCGGCGTTAATACCGGAAAATATTTTTCACCCGCAACAACGCCTCAGGGAGACTTTACTTCTGCTAACTTAAGTAAATACACAGGAGGAGTATACAACCCCTTGGCAATGGCCGAGGAAGGAACATGGGATGTGATAACCGACCGTATCAGACCTAAATTTTCGATTCAATATCAGATTATTCCCTCTCAATTGATACTCGATGCCGATTTGGCTTTTGATATCAGCAGTGAAAAGAATAAGAAGTTTTTACCTCAGATCGCAACAGGACGACCTTGGTATGAAAATACGGTGAACAGAGCCGAAGATGCCGATGCCGAAGCTTTTCTTGTACAGACATTTACTCGTCTCTCATATAATCCTAAGTTGGGAAGCGATAAGCATACCCTTTTCTTCGGAACACAATTCTCCACTTATGATAAGAAAGTAGAAGGCTGGGGGCTTGTGTCTGCTAATACCGCATCGACCGAGATTCAGGATCCTTCATTATCATCTCGTATTATTTCCACTGCATCTTCTCGTACTCAAGAACGTACTATGTCTGCGTTACTTACTGCTCAGTATGGGTTTATGGACAAGTATTTGTTGAATGGGGTGATTCGTATGGATGGAGATTCTAAATATAGCAGAAAACATCGTTACGGATATTTTCCGAGTCTATCGTTCCGTTGGAGAATTTCGAATGAGTCGTTCATGAAGAAGTTCGAATTTCTAGACGATCTTAGTTACCGTATCAGCTATGGTGTCAATGGAAATGCCATCTCTAAAAACTATCTGTATTACAAACAATATGGCTCTTACGATTATACATACCTTGGTCAACAGGGGGTATATGTATCAAGTATGCAATTGGAAGATTTGAAATGGGAGCAAACATCCGAAATTAATACCGGTTTGAATTTTATAGCATTCAATGACCGCATAAATATCGATTTCAACTGGTATAAACGTACCACTGATAATCAATTCTTCGAAAAAGCGGCTATTTCTAATACTTCGGGTTATAATAATATTCCGATGAATGCAGGAACAATTGAGAATAAAGGATGGGAGCTTGGGATATTTTCAACTCCGTTCAAGAACAAAGATTGGACAGTTAACTTCAGAATGACTTTGGCTCATAATGATAATATTATCACCAAGTTGTCAGACAATATATCTACATCTACAACGCCTACTGCATCTAACGGTAATTTCATGACCCGTATACAGGTGGGTAATCCGGTTGGATCGTTTTATGGATACAAATACGATGGTGTATATCTGAATGACGCGCAGACTATTGCAAAAGATAAGAGCGGCAATCCTATTTATACCTATGAAAACGGACAAAGAGTTCCCGTGAAAATGAAATTCTGGTATCCGACTGTGGGCTACGAATTCGAAGCGGGAGATGCCAAATACGTGGATATAAACAACGATGGAAATATCAATCAACAGGATATTGTCTATCTGGGAAATGCTAACCCTAAACTGACCGGAGGTTTTGGTCCCGGTGTGAAATATAAGAACTGGTCGCTGGATGCTTATTTCAATTTCCGTTATGGCTGCGATATAATTAACTCCACAAAAATGTCGATGGAGTCGATGTACGATTTTAAAAATCAAAGTAAAGCCGTACTTCGCAGATGGCGTACATCTTATGAGAATGAAGCAGATGCTCCGGCTGACCTTCTGCCTCGTGCCTTGTATAAAAAAGGATATAACTGGCTGGCATCAGACCGTTACGTCGAAGATGGATCATTCCTGCGTTTCCAATCGCTGACACTGAAGTATACATTCGAAAAAGATGTTGTTCGACGTTTGGGTGTTTCAGCATTGAGTCTGTATTGTACACTGTATAATCTGTATGTATGGACTAATTATTCCGGATTGGATCCGGAGGTAAGCTCGAGAAGTAATGACCTGAATAAATTGGGTTATGATACATCAAAGGCTCCCCGTGCGAAAACAGCCTCTATCGGAATTAACCTTACTTTTTGATCGAAAGAAATCAATAACATGAAATAGATAATATTATGATAAAAAAGATATTTGCCATACTCGCAATTTCCGTATTTATGATTTCCTGCTCGGACTGGCTCGATCTGGAACCTGTGGATGGAATTGTGGATTCTAAATTCTGGAAGAATAAAGAAGATGTAGAGTCGGCTGTGATCGGATGTTACTCATCGATGTTGGATGAATCATTGATAAAGGATTTGTATATGTGGGGTGAGCTCAGAGCAGATCTTACCGCTACCGGAACGTCTGCCAATGCAAACGTTTCGAATATAATAAAAGGAGAAATAAGTACCGATAATGCGATAGTACTGGATTGGGGTGCACTTTACACAACAATAAATCAATGTAATGATGTGCTGGAAAATGCCGCAGCTGTACAATCCCTGGATGCTTCTTTTTCCGATAAATTGCTTAAACAATATGAGGGTGAGGCTGTTACTCTCAGGGCGATGATGTACTTCTATTTGGTACGTTCTTTTAAAGATGTTCCATTTATAGAAAAAGCATCTTCTTCAGATAAGCAAGACTATAATGTTCCCAAAACCGGAGGTGATGAGATATTAGAGACTCTGGTGACTCAGCTGCTAACTGCTATTGATAATCTACCCCTCACTTATAAAGACAATGACTCGAACAAAGGCCGGATGACCCAATGGTCTGCAAAAACCCTTTTAGCGGATATTTATCTGTGGCAGGAAAACTATCAGGCTTGCTCTGATCTTTGTACTCAGATAATCGGTTCGGGACAATTTTCTCTTATACCTGTGTCAAAAGCAAAATACGAGGTGATAAACGGGTCTAACATCGATAGTGTCTATCATGTGAGTGAATCGGATGTCAATTCGTTGTTCGATAAGCTATATGTGACTGGCAATTCAGTAGAAAGTATATTCGAAATACAGTTCCCTAAGACTCATGAAACTCTAACAGACCCATTCTATTTATGGTTTAATCAGATACGTCCGGCATTAATTCCTAATTCGGAAATATTATCGGAAGAGATTTTTCCTGAATATACCGGCGATGACCGTGATGTGTATGATATAAGAGGTAACTCTTTTTCTTATAAAGGTTCTTATATATGGAAATGGGTAGGGCTTGATCGTTCATCTGCAATGAGAACAAGGCAGACATTCCCTCATTGGATTGTTTACCGCTATCCCGAAGTTTTATTGATGAAAGCTGAGGCGCTTACTCAACTGTCAAAGACAAATAATGATCAGACAAAATTGAAGGATGCTTATGCTCTTGTAAAGCAGGTGAGAGAAAGAGCAAATGCAATAGAAACTCCCGAAACTAATTTCGATAATGAGACTGAAATCAGTCCGCTGTTACTCGAAAAACTAATCTATGATGAGCGGGGCAGAGAATTTGCATTCGAAGGAAAACGTTGGTATGATGCTCTGCGCCATGCGAAACGTGATAATTTCTCGGAAGCCAACTATTCTTACTTACAGCAATTAGCGATAAATGCTGCACCAGCTGATAAACTGACCAGCCTTCTGGTAAAATACAAGAGCGAATGGTTCTGTTACTGGCCTATATTGCAGTCGGTTGTAGAAACCAATCCGAATCTGACGCAAAATCCATTTTATGCATCATCTAAATAAGATATCATGAAAAAAACGAAATATTTAAAGCCGGAAAATATATTCAAATCATTCTTTTCGCTATTGGCATTAATAGTGATTGTTCTGAGCCATTCTTCTTGTAACGATGATCTGGACGGGAAAACCTTCGTGGTATCGGATGATATCATGATAGATGAATATATAACACAAAAAGATCCTTCGATGTCTACTTTTCTTGAGATAGTCGATAAAACAGGATTTCGGGGTATGATACATGCCTATGGTACATATACCTGCTTTATCCCTACTAACGATGCCATAGACGCATATGCGAAGCAGAAGGGTAAGTCGTCATGGAAAGATTTTTCGGATACCGAACTCGAAAATATGGTTAAGTTCCACATTGTGAACGACACCTTGCAAACGAGTGATTTTGTAGACGGACGTTTGCCGAGCCCTACCTTATTGAAAAAATACCTGACTACCGCAACCGAGTCTTCCGGAACAACGGCTTCTATACGTGTCAATCGTCAAGGTGTGATCACAGTTAAGGACATACGCTGTGCCAACGGGTATATCAATAAAGTAGATGAAGTATTGTCTCCCAACCAATCGACACTGGCCGATGAAGTTTCTAATCTTCCGGAGACGTATTCACTTTTTAAAACGATAATGAAAGAAACCGGATGGATTGATTCTCTTTCCGTTTCGAAGACCGATGTCTGGAGAACTGTTTTGCTGCAAAGCGACAACAGCTTCCAACAAGCAGGTATATCTTCTAAAGCCGATTTGTTGAAATATCTGGCAAAGGAGCTGCCCGAGATAACTTCTCAAAAAACATTATTATGGACGTATGCAGCGTATCACTGCCTTAACGGATTGTATTATGTGGCGGATTTGAGTATGCTTAGTGCATTACAGACTGCTGCCCCCAATCAGGTTTTGACTTTCAAAAACAGCAATGATTCGCTTCTGGTAAATGAATATAAAAATGTAACAGCCGGAATTTATGAAAAAGGTGTCCCTGTTTTAAAATCTTCGACATACACGGATTATAGTTGCGATAATGGCGTTTTGATAGACTTGGGCGGTTATGTAGGACCGGTTGTACGTCCTGCAATGGCTGTATATTGGGATCTTGCCGAACAACCCGAAATTATGAAATTGAAAGAATTCCGTAAAAAGGGAGTGGCGCAGGCTATTGATATGCCATTAGATAATTTTTCCGAAATGAAATTCGAAATTCGAAATTCGGCATATACCTCTATCCAATATTGTACCGAAGCTGCATATAATGCAAAAACAGCTTATGCTTACTATGATAATCTACAGGTAAACTTCAATCGTATAACATCTATGTCTATGCAAACTCCTTTGCTCACCGAAGGTACTTATAATGTGTGGTTGTGTTGGAGAAGAGCCGGATACGGAGATAAAATTAAAGGAGTATTTGAACAGGATGGCAAAGATGATCAGGCATTATCAAATATTGTAGACTTGTCGGAATATTTTGATACCGCAACTGCAGCCGAATCGTTACTGGCTGCCGGAATGAAACGTTATACGGCAAAGGAACGCAACAGTACAATGAATGCCCGCCTGATGGGAACAATAGTGGTAGAAGCTACCGGTCGTCACTGGCTGAAATTTGTATCAGTCAATCAGGCCAAAGCATCTAATGTGTGGCTTGATATGGTTCAATTTATACCTGTGGATAACGATCAGTTGTGGCCTCGTTTCGACGTAGAAGGAAATACTATTTATAAAGGTACGGATTGTGAGAATATTGCACCCACAAATTTGGGTTGTTCTGCCGATAATGATGCAAGATAATAAGTAACAAAAGGGTCTGAGACCCAAATAGAGAAATACGTATGAATAATTACAGAATAATATATATACTGATATTGGTTTTTGTTGCAGGCTTTACAGCCTGTAGCGAAAACGAATGGGACGACCATGTGAAAGGGACGGACGATACCTCTAAGTCTGATCTGTTGGAGCAGATCAAAAGCAATCCCGATCTGTCTGTCTTTGCCCGTTTAATAGAAAAGACCGGATATGATTTATTGCTGGAGGAGGCTTCGAATTTTACGGTTTTTGCTCCTCGCAATTCGGCATGGGATGGTATTGATACCACTAATACAACGGCATTGCGTAAAATTATAGCTTATCAGATAGCTTATGGAAAAAGTATATCAACAGATGCGGCTATACACAGCAAACTGAAAATGATAAACACCAAATATATCAGGTTCGATGCTTCGTCCCAGACTTTGGAGGGAGCTAAAATCGTATCGGCAGATCAGGCCGCCGGCAATGGTGTAGTACATGTTACCGATAAACTGTTTGACCTAAAAGAGAATGTGTTTGATTATATCATATCGAAGTATAAAGATTACAAACAGGTTCAATATCTCGAAGGGATGAATACTAAAGTAATGGATACCGATAAAAGTGTACAGATAGGGGTGGATGCAAACGGACAGCTTGTATATGATACTGTATGGGTGGATGTGAACCCGTTTCTGACAAAATACCCGATCAATAGTGAAGATTCTTTGGTGACTTACGTGTTGCTTGAAGACGATGGCTTTACTTTTCTTAAAGATAAATATATGCCATACTTCAAACAGCAGGTCGATTCTTTAACAGAACCTTTGTCGAAAAAGAATGTCTGTCAGGATATGGTAATTTCTTTAAATAAAGTGGTAGACCTTACTGCTGTCGATACGGTACTGAATGTAGATGATGTGAAGGTCCCTATAAATAGAGCGAATATCAAAGCTACATATGAGGCTTCTAACGGACGGGTATATGTGATTTCGAAGAGCAATATCTTATTGAAAGAAAAGATCAAGCCTGTTAGAATTGAAGGTGAGAATTATTCTTCTTCCACATCCAAATCTAACTTATATGTGAGATTCAAAAGATGGGCGAGCGGCGAAAAGGATATCATGTTGAATTGCCGTTTTGTGCAGTCTGATGTTATTCATGTAACTGGATCTAAGGGGCAGGACTCTACTTACACCCAATCCAAAACCTTTTACTGGGACAATAACGGAGCTTTGGCTAATACGCAGAACTTCCATATAAAATATCAAACGTCTGTAAATTCAGTGGATTATGAAATCCGTTATGTTGCATACGATGATATCGACTGGCATTTTTCAGATCCGAACCATATATTCAGGTTTGAACAAAAATTGTTTGTTTCGATGCCCGGGGAACCCGAACTCGGATACAGTACAGCCAATGGTGTAATAAATAATTATCTGGGAGATAAGGTGGCTTTTGTGAGTCAGGATACAGCAGGCATTCATAAAGAACGCGTAATGAGAAAATGGGATCTGGTGAATAATACAACCCAGTATATAAGTAAGCCCATTGAGAAAGATGATTCGGGAATAATGAGCGTACCGGCTTCAGGTAAACTGACAATGTGGTTGTGTAATACAGCCCGTACGAATGCTACCAGTGCTCAGGGGATGCTGTTTTTAGACTATATTCTATTAGTACCTAAACTTCCCGCTGAGTAAGGTCTCAGACCTTCTTATTGCTTAGCATGCTGAAGTAATAACAGGGTGACTGTGAATAAAAAATATATCATTAATATTCTATCTGTTATTAAACTATGATGACATATATAAAGAAATACATACTTTCATTAGCTATATTTTCGGCTTCGGCTTTGGCCTTCGGTCAGGAAAAGGAGACGAAAGAAAGTGTAATCACCGGAGTTGTGATAGAATCCGCAACAAAGAAACCTGTAGCCGGAGCTGCAGTATCCATTCCGGGGATATCATCATCTATTACCGATGATGAAGGACGGTTCAATCTGTCCAAAACCGTCGATGGAGCGTTTATTCAGGTTCAGATTCCGGGATATGCAACACAAACAGTTGCCGTAAAGGGTCGCAAAGAAATCACCGTGTTCCTGTATGATGATACATTCAGAGAGTTGAACCGGACAGTAAATACTCCATTCGGTACGGCTGATCTGTGGCAGTCTACGGCATCGGTTTCTCCTGTTTCTTTGAAGAATTCCTATAAGAAGGGATCTGTAGGTGTTGAGAGTATTCTTCAGGATGAAGGGGCCGGTCTTAATAGTTTGACAAGATCAGGTGCACCCGGAGCCGGGGGAAATCTATTCCTTAGGGGATTTACTTCCTTAAATGCAACGAATCAACCTTTGATTATCATTGACGGTATTCCGTACGAAAACTCCTCAATAGGAACTTCTTTAGTTGATGGTAATATGACAACTCCTCTTTCGGGTTTGGATCTGAAAGATATAGAGAATATTACTGTACTGAAAGATAATACATCCATTTATGGCAGCCGCGGAGCAAATGGAGTTGTCCTGATAACAACGGCTAAAGCGAAAACGCAGGCAACATCAATTGATTTCTATGCGCATACAGGTATCAACCTGACACCTAAAACCCAATACCGTATGCTCAATGGCTGGGAGTCTAAAGCATATCTGTCGGAAATGTTATCAAGCAGCGGGCTTTATACAGCCTCAGAAATACAGGCTTTGCCTTTTATTAATCAGGAGAAACCCGTAGTTGAGAATTGGGGGATATCTGGTAATGCCGATTATTACAGGTATAATCATAATACCGACTGGCAGGGTAAAGTTTTTGAAAGCAGTATGACAAATAATCTTGGTATATCTGTAAAAGGTGGAGATGATGTTGCGCTATACGCCCTTTCGGTTGGATATACCGGACAAGATGGGATCGTAAAAAATTCTACATATTCGCGGTATAATACACAGTTCAATACTCAGGTGAATATGTCGGCTAATATAAAGCTGAATGCAAACATGAATTTTTCGTATGCCGAAAAAGATTTGATGAACGAGCGGTTGAATCGGGATCTGAATCCTATTTACGCCAGTCTGATAAAGTCTCCGTTTATGGCAGCAAATGTATATGATGAAACGGGAGCACAATCTCCGAAATTCGAACAGGCTGATATTTTCGGAGTTACTAATCCATCGGCTTTGGTCGATGAGCAGACTTTCCAGAAAAGTAAAAATTACCGTTTCTTAGGTAATCTCGAAGGGATATTCAAGTTGAATAAAGATTTTTCGATCAATGCCATTTTTGGCTTGACTTTCGATAAGGTTCGGGAGAATATATTCCTTCCGTCTAACGGACTGCATCATCAAATGCTTCCTACGGCTGAGGTCAGAAACGAAATGCAATCTATGGTAGGACGTTATCTTCAATATTACGGCGATTTGCGATTCAATTACAGTCGTAAGTTTAATGTCGATCATGACCTGACAGCCAGAGCCGGAGTGAGATATCAGACAAATAATTCGGAGTTTGATCAGGTGAAAGCATATAACTCGGCAAATGATAACTTGCAGACAATAGGGCAGGGCGATATAGACCTGACTCAGAAAAGCGGGAGTGAAGATAACTGGAAGTGGTTATCATACTATCTGAATGCCGATTATGGATACAAGAATAAATATTTAGTATCGTTTAATATGGCTATCGATGGTTCGTCACGCATAGGAAAAGAAGCATCAGGATTAAAGATGTTCGATAATGTATTCGGGGTTTTTCCTTCTCTTTCGGCAGCATGGCTGATCTCATCCGAAGACTTTATGGCGGGTGTGGATAAAATCAGTTTTCTGAAATTCAGACTCGGATATACCCGTACGGGAAACAGCGATATAGGTAATTATACAGCCCGTTCGTATTATAATTCTCAAAACTTTTTGGGATACTATGGCTTTGTACGCGGAAATATAGCCAATCCGGAATTGAAATGGGAGAATAATACAAAACTAAATGCGGGATTGGATGTCGGTTTATTTAACGATCGCTTGAGTGTGAGTGCCGATATCTACACAAGCAAGACCACCGATATGCTTATGTGGGAACAACTGCAAGGTGCCGCCGGTATAAGTATGTATGCAAAGAATGACGGAGCAATGAAAAATACCGGATTTGAGCTGGGTATTAATAGTCGTATTATAGATAACCGGGACTTAAAATGGGACTTGGGGGTAAATATCGCTCATTATAAAAATAAAGTAACAGAGCTATCTACCGATAATAAGATAACAGAGATTGCCGGAGGATATGTCAGAACCAAAGTCGGAGCACCTATCGGACAGTTTTATGGCTATAAGACAAACGGTGTTTATGCGACAAGCGAAGAGGCTGCATCTGCCGGATTGAGCAAACTGAATGCCAACGGGTCATCAGTTGCATTTGGAGCAGGCGATGTACGTTTTGTGAATGTAAATAGTTCGGATAAGATTATCGATGATAAAGATATGGTTGTGATAGGAGATCCCAATCCCGATATCTTCGGTAATATCAATACTTCTTTACAATACAAATCATTCACATTGAGTGCTGTTCTTACTTATTCTGTCGGAAACGATATCTATAATGCTCTGCGTCAGGATCTGGAGTCGATGCAAGGATATGACAACCAGACAAAGGCAGTATTAAATCGTTGGACGCACGAAGGGCAGATAACCAATACTCCCCGTGCGGTATGGAAGGATCCGATGGAAAACTCTCGTTTTTCGGATCGTTGGATTGAGGATGGATCTTATTTAAGGATGAAAACTGTAACGCTGTCTTATGACTTCCCTATCAAACAGAAGTTTATAAAGACTTTGCAGGCTTATGTAACCGGCAATAACATGCTGACATTTACTAAATATTTAGGTTATGATCCTGAATTCAGCGCGAGCCAAAATCCATTGTATTATGGTATTGATATGGGAATGAGTCCGATTGCACGTTCTGTATTGTTCGGTGTGAAGATTGGTTTATAACAGATTTAAGAATAAAAATAAATATAAAAGATATGCTGAAACTATATAAATCAATAAAAGCTGTATTTATAGTTTTGTTTATGACAACAGCTTTGGTGTCTTGTTCTGATATGCTTGATGCTGACCAGAATAACGCGATCAATCCTGATGATAATTATAAAACCACATCAGATGCGGATAATGCCATTCTGGGCATATATTCAAAATTTATGGGGTTGGTAGACAGGGTTGTCGTACTCGAAGAACTCAGAGGCGATATGATGGATGTAACAACCAATGCCACTCCTGATCTGGTTGCCATAAATAATCATACGGCGACTAGTACTAATAAATGGTGTGAGATTGCTCCTTTTTATGAAGTGATATTAAACTGTAACGATGCTCTGAGCAATTTTGATAAAATGCTCGCTGAAAATAAAATGACTAAAGCTGATTACAGTTACCGGTATGCCGATGTGATGACAATCCGTTGCTGGGTGTATCTAGAGATGGCTACTCATTTCGGTGAGGTGTATTATGTTACAGATCCGCTTTTGACGGTTCAGGATTTATCCACCGATAAATTTCCGGTATATCAGTTCGATCAATTGGTACAGGAACTGATCAAATGTATGAACGCTGTTCCTACTTTAGATTTGTCTATGGACTCTCCATTGTATAGCCAAACATCTGACGGATATTTGCTGAGGATGTTTTTCTTGAATAAAAAACTGATGCTGGGAGATTTGTATCTCTGGGCGGATGATTATGTACAGGCTGCTACTCAATACTCTAACTTTCTGAAAGAGTCGGAGACAAAACTATTCAGCGGATCGGAATATCTGGCTTATAAACTGGATGGATGGGTTTGGGCAGGTTCGAACGAACCTCGTTTTCAGGTGTGTTATGAGCGTTATAAAGGTGCTGACCTGAATGCGTACCGTAATAAATGGAAAGAAATTTTCTCGAGGTCTTCGACCGATACCGAATTGAGACGGGAAATGATAACCATGATGAGTTACGATACTAAATTTGCACCTTCATATCCTTTGATCGAACTGTTTGCCAATACGGGAGAAGGTAAATATTATCTTAAACCTTCGGCATGGGCTATCGATGGCATGTGGGAAACTCAGGTGCAAAGCAATGACTTCGTATTCGACGGGCGTGGGCGTGAGTCTTCTTTCGAATATGTAAACGGTCAGCCCGTTGTGATTAAATATCTGTATGATTATTATGGACAGACTACGGATGATAATAAAACAATTCATCTGTTATATAATCAGTTTGCAACGGACAAATATTCGAAAAACGGAAAATGGTTCTTATATCGGGCTGGATTGCTTCATCTTCGTTATGCCGAAGCTGCCAACCGGGCAGGCTATCCCGATATTGCTTATGCAATAGTCAATAATGGTATAAATACGAATTACGATTGGGTAAAATCAGATGGTAATACACGTTCTGATAAAGAAGGTGTGCAATACACCGGCTACAAACCTCTGAGTGACAATGTGGCTTCTGTACCTTATCCTGAACCGTTTTATCTGGATGCCCGCAACAACAGCAGTCCGTATAATGTGTACAGGTCTCCATGGTATTTGAATTACGGTATAAGAGGACGAGCCAGCCTGAAAAATGTAGAAAGACCGGATTGGGTGCAAACTAAATCCGATTCTATAAAATGGATGGAAGATGCTATTGTTTCGGAAAATGCGTTGGAATGCGGCTTTGAGGGAAACAGATGGGGTACACTTTTACGTGTGGCAATGCGTAGAAATAAGACCGGAGAAGATGGAACCGGATTTCTGAATAAAATATTACAGGAGAAATTTCAAGCTGCAGGAAAGTCTGCTCCGAGCCTGACGGCTGCTAATTGGTTTCTCCCTAAAAATGAACATGCCTCGGAGTGATCTTGATTTTAGTAGAAGAGGGGAGCTCGGTGATGAGTTCCTCTTTTTTATTTTGCGATGCAGATCATAACATATAGTTTTCTGCTGTTTTCTGAAATTTTATCTATAATGAAAAATACATTCAATTATGGCAAAATACACAGAAAAACTGGGAAAACAAATCGCAGAAGCAATAGAACAAGATGAGTATACATTGGGTGAAATCTGCTCGATACACAATATCAGCCGTAAAACATTTTATCAGTGGATGATCAAATATCCCGATTTTGAGGAGATGGTTGAGAATGCCCGTCTGGAGAGAGACGAACGGTTGGCACAAAAAGCACGTCAGATACTGAGGCAGAGAGTAGAACAAGGGCATACAGTTACTACAACCCGTTATAAATATGCCTTAGATGAATACGGTGAATTGTATCTGGCAGGAAAAACAGTAACCGTGAAAGAATATGCTCCGGATGAAAAGACCCTGAAAATGGCAATATCCAAAGAAAGCGACATCAGCAATAAAGAGAAAAAAAATTTTGCGGAACTGAAGGAGAAAGAACGTATTTTACAAGAAGAACTGGAATACCAATTATGGAAAGAGGAAGAAGAAAGGGAGTATCAAGAGTCGCTCCAAAATCAGCCGCAGAGTACCAGAGTTATGCAAATAACGTCTGATAACTGATTTTAGTGTAACTTTTGTAACCTTTTTGAAAATGAAAAATGAATAGTTTTCAATTGATAATTATGTGAATCAGTATTTGAAAAATATTTTTTTTACTACGCGCAATCATAGATTGCTTGTATTCCTTTTGGCCAAAGCCCCAAAAGGAATCAAAAGGTCTTTGGCGCTGCGAGGCTCTGCCTATCTGACAACGTTCACGGGCGAAACTAAATAAAACTCGCCTTTCAGGCTCAAACAGCATTTAG
>NZ_AUFL01000015.1 GCF_000426485.1 Indolivaga capnocytophagoides DSM 22835 | reverse complement strand
TCGGGATATTTAATCATCCACTGATAAAATGTTTTTCGGCTGATATTGTGTACTGAGCAGATTTCTCCCAGTGTATACTCATCCTGTTCTATTGCGTCTGCGATTTTCTTGCCTAGTTTTTCTGTGTACTTTGCCATAATTTGAATGTGTTTTTTAGTATAGATAAAAAATGAGATTTCCGACAGTTCAATCGTAAAACATTATCTTTGTCCAAATAATAATCATCAAATCAATGAGCCATGTACTTAATACATAATGCAACAATTATAAACGAAGGAAAGTCTTTTACAGGATCAGTCCTTGTAGATGGAGAACTGATACAAACCATCTATAAAACGACAGGAGATGTTCCACAAGACATACTCAATAGAGCCGAAATCATCGATGGAACGGGACGTTGGCTTATTCCGGGAGTAATCGATGATCAGGTACATTTTCGTGATCCCGGACTGACACACAAGGGTGATATTACGACAGAAAGCAAAGCTGCTATCGCAGGAGGTGTCACATCATATATGGAGATGCCCAACACCAAACCTCAGACTACAACCATAGATGCTTTAAATACAAAGTTCGAATCAGCTTCCGAACGATCATATTCTAACTACTCATTCTATCTGGGAGCAACCAATGATAATCTGGATGAATTGAAAAAAGTCGACAAAAAAAATGTCTGCGGTATAAAAATATTCATGGGATCTTCTACCGGTAATATGCTTGTTGATAAACGTAAGGCATTGGAGTCAATCTTCGGTGAAATCGACATGTTGATCGCAACCCATTGCGAAGAAGAAGAAATTATACAGAAAAACATAGCCTATTACAAAGGGCTGTATGACGAAGATGCCCCTGTAAAATATCATCCATTGATACGGAGCGCAGAGGCTTGTTATCAATCATCCGCAAAAGCTATAGAACTTGCAGACAAACATGGAGCAAGGCTACATATATTACATTTATCCACCGCCCGTGAAATCAGCTTATTTGATATAAAACCGTTGATTGATAAAAAAATCACGGGAGAAGTTTGTGTACATCATCTTTGGTTTTCGGATGAAGATTATGAAAAATATGGCACACGCATTAAATGGAATCCTGCCGTAAAAACGAAGGAAGACAGAGAAGCTCTGATGAAGGGTCTTTTAAGCGGTAAACTTGATGTTATAGCAACTGATCATGCCCCTCACCTACTTGAAGAAAAAATCGGGGGATGTTTTAAAGCAGCATCAGGAGGCCCATTGGTTCAACATTCTTTGCAAATGATGCTGGAACTTGCTAAAAATGGAAAAATAAGCAAAGAAGATGTGGTAGACAAAATGTGTCATGCTCCGGCAACCTTATTCAGAGTACACAAGAGAGGATATATCAGGGAAGGCTATTTTGCAGATCTTGTTTTAGTAAATCCCGAAAAAAGCTATACAATTACCCAGGAAAACATTCTCTACAAATGCAAATGGTCTCCACTCGAAGGAGAAACAGTTTCCTCCACTATCGAAAAGACATTTCTTAATGGACAGATAGCTTTTGAAAATGGAATAATCAAGGGAATTAAAGGTAAAGCTTTAACTTTCGATTACTAAATTCTCAGACCTTCTTGTCTCGTTCTCTCTTCGATAATTATTAATTGTTGACTTTGTAAGCATAACCAGCAAAGCAGGTCATTGCTTTAAAAAACATCATTAAATACTTTCTGTTACTTATTAATATCTCTATCGTTTTAGTATTTATTACAACATTTTATTATTATAAAAAGAAAGACCTTCAGTGAAAACTGAAGGTCTTTTCCTTATATCTTAGAGTTGTTATTCTATCACAAATATTACTACACGATTCCATTCATTTACTGTAAATGGCTGTATTCTATCTCCCGACCAGTTAATAGAAACCCGTGCCGGATTAATACCATATTTTTCGACAAGAGCTTGAGACACTGCTTTAGATCTACGTTCCGACAATTTCATGTTATATTCCGGGTAAGCAGTCTTTTTATCGGCATAACCCGTAACCACAACATTAACTTCAGGGTGCTGATTCAAATAATTAGCAGCTTTATCTATCTTAATCCATTCTGATTGATCAATTACAGATTTATCAATTCTAAAGAATACAGGATCCGGTAAGAATTTAATATCTGTCGAAGGTCTAACGACTTCCACAGGTGGTGGCGGTGGAGGACATGTCGGACATTTCTGATTAGCGATAGTCTCTCTCAATGTATTAACTTGATTGTTCAATCTGTTAATTAACTCTGCATCCATTGGTTCCGCAACCTGCCAATTAGTTTTCCCGAACTTATATGCTAAAGACAATGTCGCTTGTCCGATGGCATCCATACTTTTCTCATCACCAACTTGGCCATCGAATGAATCACTGACCAATGACCCTGAAAACTCAGCATGCAAAGCTAATCTTTCACTTAATCTGAATTTTGAGATAATACCGGCATGAGCACCTACAAGCATTATATTATCATTCCCCATATGAGAGAAAGCATTATACAAACCAATCCCTCCAAAAGGAGTTAATTCAAAGAATCGTTTAGGATTATAATTTCCCACAAGATTAAAGAAGTCAAACATGAAATCAATGTTTACTTGAAAATAGCGCACATGATCCACATATAAAGCTCCTTTTTGTCCCGGTTTCCAGAAATAAGTATTCCCATTTTTACCAATAACAGATTCTTCACTACCGGGATTTGAGGTATTCCAACCTCTATAATTCCATGTAGGATCCCAAGTCAACATACTAGGGTCACCTTGATATTCTTTACCCGGATAACCTGGTTTACCAAGTACACTTTGACCTAAATAATTTTTGGTTCCGTGATTCCATTTCACATATGTTCCGAATTGCCCGTCATTATATCCATGCAATGAACCTCCTGTAAAATTCAATCTTAGTCCCCATATAGGAGAAAAATATTTCGAGATAGAAATTTGGGGAGCAAAGGTCACAGCCTTGGAGAAAGAGCCTTTATTATCATCAATACCAAATAACTTCTGAGCACCACCCCCAACGGAGATAGTCCAGTTATCCTTAAAAGCATTTTTCTTCCAAGTTGTTTTATAAGTATTGTATGTCTGATTGGGTTGACCATATTCAACTTCATCAGGAATCAAATCTCGGCTCAACTCATCCTGAGCTGACAATGTAAATATCCCACTAGAAAACAAGAGTGACAGGAATAAGACCTTGCTATTCATACTAAACATATGTTAATGTTAATCCTAAATACATGTAATACTCCGCAAATATATATTGTTTTTTTGTATTCTGAAACAAATAATTCCTTTTTTCTCTTTTTAACGGAAGAAATTAGATCCTCATATAGAGAATTCTACCTCCTTATTTATACAAAAACAATCCAAAAAATTCCTATATTTGCCCATAAGTATTTCTTAAATAAACCACCCATATAAATGTTAACAAAACCCTTTTATACATCTTCGAAAGCTATTATTTTCACAAAAAATAAGTTAAACGCCTTTATGGATAAATTTGGTTTTACCGATAAAGAGGATGATCTATGTAAATACTCCAATAAAATATGTTTCGTCCTTTTTCTTATTTTTGTTTTTTTAACTATTTTAACACTAAATATATTAACTCCTTTAATTGGTGATGACTTCGTTTATAGTTTTGTTTACCAAACAAATCAAAAACTATCGTCTTTAAATGATATAATCATATCACAACAGCTCCATTACAGCAAATGGGGCGGAAGAACCGTCGTACACCTTATAGATCAACTTTTATTATACAATTACTCTCCACTAAGAACAGATTTACTGAATAGCATCGCATATACTTTACTTATTATCGTGGTATACAGTCATGTCACAGCAAGACGAACATTCAGCCCAAACTTATTAGTTATCATATTCTGCCTTATGTGGTTTATACAACCCGTATTTGCCGAAACATGCTTGTGGCTGACAGGAAGCAGCAATTATCTGTGGGGTACACTCCTCATATTACTATTCTTATTACCCTACAGACTGTACAGCAATAAGAAAAAGAACTTACACAAACGACTAATCTACATTTTCACCATGTTTATCTGTGGAATTATAACCGGATGGACAAATGAGAATACGGCTGCCGCAATGATTGTCATGATCCTATCATTCATCTACTACTATAAATCGGAAAAATGGAATATTCCTTTCTGGGCTTATGCCGGACTCGCCGGGGCAATAATAGGGTATATATTGATGATAGCCGCTCCCGGTAATTTCGCCAGAGCCAGTGAAGCTCCATCATTAAGCTTCTTCCTAATTATCTACAGGCTGCTGACGTACACTCAACGGCTGATTATGTATTTAGGTGCATTGAATCTGGCATTAATTGTCTGCTACTTTATATATAAAAAGACTGAAAGTAAAGAGAAGATCAGCGATTTTCGTTATATAGCTGTTTATTTTATCGGAGTATTCGTTTCCATCTATGTTATGATTGCATCTCCATCATTTCCTGCAAGGGCATGGTTTGGTACAATCTGTTTCAACATAATCGCATTCGGAATAATGTACCGTCGGTTAAATAACAGCGATAAATTGGTAAAAAACATCAAAACAGCCCTTTTTATCGGATCTATCTTTATATTTGCAGCCAGTTATTATGATGCATACAAAGATGTCTCGAACATAAATAACATTTGGAAAGAAAGAGAGGTTATTATAGCCGAAAAGAAAAAAGCAGGAGCCGATTCCGTAACATTCAAAGAATATCAGGCAAAAACAAAATTCGGATTGGGAGATACGTATTATGCTCTGCCCTATATTTCGAAATATTACGAAATTGAATTTATTCTCGAAAAATAAGACACATGCAAGCTATTCTGATTACAGCATATAAAAACATAGAACACCTCGAAGAAATCGTCCGTTTTTTCGGAGAAGAGTTCAATATCTATATCCACATAGACAAGAAAAGCAAGATAACGACTGAATCAATAGACGAATTGCTAAAGAATAAAAACATTGCTTATATCTCCCGCCAATATAAAATAAACTGGGGAGGACTAAATCACCTGTTAGCCATAGTAGAATTAGCCGAACAAGCCTTCAGTGATGAGCGGAACGAATACTTTCACCTGATTACGGGACACGATTTCCCTATCAAGTCAAAAAATGACTTTTCCGATTTCATCAATAAAAACAAACATTCCAATTATATGGAATACCACAAGCTCCCCTATGCCGATTGGCCCGAAGGAGGGATGGATCGTTTATCGAGATATAATCTATATGATTTGATCGACGGCAGAACCGGAAGCAAGGAAATATTACTGAAACGTTTCTCAAAAATCCAAAAACTATTAGGTATCAAAAGACGTTTATCTAATAACTTCCCCGACCAATACGGAGGATCTACTTATTGGTCATTAAACAGGGAGGCACTTGAATACACTTTTTCCTTTATGAGAAACAACCCTGATTACTTGAAGAGGTTTAAATATACATTCTGTGCAGAAGAAATTTTCTTCCAGACGATATTATTAAATTCTCCGCTCAAAGATACGATCATAAATAACAACCTGCGATTTATTGTCTGGGAAAATAGGAATGGAAATTTTCCGGCAAATCTAGACAATACAGACTATAACAATATTAAAAAATCAGAGGCTTTATTTGCCCGAAAGTTTGAGTATCCTGCGTCGACCGGATTATTGGCTATAATAAAGCAAGACATTATATAATTATATTATATCGAAAAGTATGCAAAATAAGAAAGTATTAGTGTTTCTAGCAAAGGCATTTGAAACTATGGAATTTTGCGTCTTTATAGATATTCTCGGCTGGGCAAGAGTTGACTACGGACATAATCTGTTAGTCGACACTTGTGGTTTTACTGAAAAAGTTATAAGCACTTTCAATATACCTGTAACGGTTGATAAAACCATTGGAGAAATAAACGTTGACGAATATGATGCATTAGCAATACCGGGAGGATTTGAAGAATTTGGTTTTTATGAAGAAGCCTACAACGAAAGATTCTTAGAATTAATTAAAGAGTTTGATGCAAAAGGTAAAATTATCGCAACAGTTTGTACCGGGGCACTTCCTTTAGGTAAAAGTGGAGTTCTTAAAAATCGGAAAGCAACCACTTATCATTTGAATAATGGTTACAGGCAAAAAGAACTGAAAGAATTTGGAGCGAATGTTGTGAATGAAAGAATAGTCGTTGATGGTAATATTATTACGTCTTATTGTCTAGAGACAGCACCAAGTGTAGCATTTGAATTATTAAAAATGCTGACCTCTGAGGAAGATATGTCAGTAATAAAAAAAGCTATGGGTTTTGAGGAAGAAGAATTTATAATCCAAAAGAATATCAACAAAAAAGTCTGAACCTTTAATTCTAAAAATACCCTGTTTATGGTATTTGAATTATAGCCCGGAGAGAATAACTTTGTATTAAGATTAAAACAATAAAAAAACAGGTCGAATACCTTCAGCTAATCAATATTGCAAAAAGGTCTGAGACCTTAAAACAATAAAAATTATGGGAACAATAGCAAAAAAATTAACAGACCTGATCGGTAACACTCCTTTACTCGAACTTTCGAACTACGAGAAAAAACATAATCTGGAAGCAAAAGTTATAGGTAAATTAGAATATTTCAATCCTGCATCAAGTGTAAAAGACCGCATTGCTCTAGCAATGATCACCGATGCTGAAGAAAAAGGCTTATTAAAACAAGATAGCGTAATTATTGAACCTACCAGTGGAAATACAGGTATAGGTTTGGCTTTTGTATCGGCAGCCAAGGGATATAAACTAACCCTGACTATGCCCGAAACGATGAGTATAGAACGCCGCAATTTATTAAAAGCCCTTGGAGCAAATATAGTATTGACTCCCGGCCCTGATGGCATGAAAGGAGCTATAGCAAAAGCAAACGAATTGAAAGAGACTACTCCTAATGCAGTAATTCTTCAACAATTCGAAAACCCTGCAAACCCTGCGATCCACCGTAAAACCACAGCCGAAGAAATATGGAGAGACACAGATGGAAAAGTAGACATCGTTGTTGCCGGAGTAGGAACAGGAGGTACAGTCAGCGGCGTAGGAGAAGTACTGAAACAACGCAACCCTAATATTCAGATTGTAGCTGTAGAACCTAGCGATTCTCCCGTTCTATCTGGAGGAAAGCCAGGCCCTCACAAAATACAGGGCATCGGAGCCGGTTTTATTCCTAAAACATATGATGCAAGTGTTGTCGATGAAATTATTCAGGTACAAAATGACGATGCAATCCGTACCAGCAGAATATTAGCCCGCGAAGAAGGACTACTTGTCGGAATATCATCAGGCGCAGCTGTATATGCAGCAGCCGAATTGGCGAAACGCCCCGAAAATAAAGGCAAAAATATTGTAGCGATATTACCCGATACAGGAGAACGCTACTTATCAACCGTTCTTTACGCATTTGAAGAATATCCTCTATAAATAAGAAAGAGTAGAAATAAAAATAGAAAGAAGACTGCATTTAGCGGTCTGAGACCGAAAACCGGAAGATTGTTCATTTACAATCTTCCGGTTTTCTTTGTTTAGAATATGTCTAATTTTACAGTAATTATGAGGAACAGTGTCTTAAATACTACATCAAACTCGAATAATCGCTAAAAAGTATTATAAAAATTAAAAATCTCACTACTTCTAGGTATTGCAGGCCTTTTACATTCAATCTACATTTGTTATCGTAAAATTAGCTAATTGTCGACAATCCGGATTTACAGGGTATATAACCCTTATCATTTGGTATTGAATGTGGTACAACAATAAGGCCGCCAACCTTTTGTTCATTATAGCACAAGAAATACCCGATGATAATTACCAACATCAATATTTTACCAAATAACAAAAGTCTGAAAGACTTCTAATAAACAATTAAATATATGTTTAGATATATATATGTTGTAATTGCCATTCTGGCAGTTACCCTGCCCTCTTTTGCTCAAAAAAATGCAAAAACAAAAGTAGAGGGCATAGTCAGAACAACCGATGCATATCCGGCCGAATACATTTCGGTTTCTCTCAAAGGAACACCATATGGCTCTGTATCCGACAGCAAAGGATATTTCGAATTTGAAGCACCCGAAGGGGAATACACCATGCAGGTGTACTCTATATCGGCTCACAGAAAAGAATTTCCGGTAACAATCAAATCAGGATCAATTAATAGATTTGACGACCTGACTATTATCGAAAATAAAAATCAGCTAAACGAAGTAGTCGTTACAGGACAGTTTACACCTCAATCCATTCAGAACTCAATATACAAGGTTAGGGTTATCTCTCAACAGCAAATACAGCAAAAAGCGGCAACCAGCCTGCAAAGCCTTTTAAATACAGAAATAGGCATCCGTCTATCAAATGATATGGCCTTGGGCGAAACCGATTTCGAGATAATGGGTATGAGTGGAAATAATGTAAAAGTACTGCTCGACGGTATTCCGATGATAGATCGTCTGGACAAAAAACAAAGTTTGAGCCAGATCGATATAAACACAATAGAGCGTATAGAAATTGTCGAAGGTCCGATGTCTGTTATCTACGGTAGTGATGCCCTTGCAGGTGTAATAAATGTTATTACCAAAGGAGGATCAGCAAAAGACGGAAAAAAACTTTCAGTAGGAGCCCGTATTCAGGAAGAAAGCATCGGCGACGAATACAATTTCTTCGATAAGAAAGGAATACATAACGAAGGAGTTAACGCAAGATATGCTTTTGATAACGGATTATTCGCCGCCGGAAGTTTTACCCGAAACCGATTCGGAGGATGGCAGGGAGACTCTACAGGACGAAAAAAACAATGGCAGCCTAAAGATCAATATCTAGCGGGAGGACAAATAGGAATGTCAAAATCGAACTACAACTTGTCATACAGGCTCGATTACCTGAATGAAAACCTACTTACCGAAGCCGACATCAACAAGGTAAATAATACCACCTCGGACAAAGAGTTCATTGTAAACCGTTATACTCACCAGTTGCAAGGAAACTGGAAAGCAAGTAACAACTTAACGTTTTCTCTTGCCGGATCATATCAGGATTACAGCAGACGTACCCGTACTACAAACATAGACCTCAACACCGGAAAAAAGACACTATCGACCAATGCCGGAGAACAAGACAAAACCACTTTTGACGCTTGGTTCGGACGACTTATGGCAGTCTGGAAAGTAAGAAACGACCTGACTCTTCAACCGGGAGTCGAAATACAATCCGATAACGGAGAAGGAGACCGGATGAATGGAGCCCATACGATCACCAATACTGCAGTATTTTTATCAGCAGAATATTCTCCTCTGGAATGGTTGACGATACGTCCTGGAGCACGCTCGTCATTCAACTCTGTATACGATGCTCCTTGGGCTGTACCCGCCTTAAATGTAAAAGCTAAACTTAGCGGCGACCTCGATTTGCGGGCATCATACGCAAGAGGATTCAGAGCCCCTACCCTACAGGAATTATATTATTCATTCCACGACTCAAATCACAATATAGATGGAAACCCCGATCTGAAAGCCGAATACTCAAACAGCTATCAGGTATCACTGACATGGCGTTCTATTCACAAAGAAGATATAAGACTGACAAATCAGCTAACAGGATTTTTCAACGATTTCAGAGACCGTATTTCTTTGACTGAATCAAAAGAAAACTCCAGTTACAGCAAATATTACAATATAGACAAATACAGAACCCTAGGGCTGACTTTCGAAAACAACCTGTATTGGAAGTCCTTAAGAGCCTCTTTGAACATGTCTTTGGTTGGACGTTACAACAAATTGTACGAAGACCAAGCACTGAAAGACGAAGACATGTCAAAATTCAGATACTCACCCGAAGTAGCCGCCAATATCAGCTACGACTGGAGCAAAGTTGCCACATTCAGTGTATTCTACAAGTTCACAGGAAAACGTAAAGAATACATGTATGATTCGAATGACAAACTCGATTTATTGGGCAAAAGCAGTTTCAACTGGGCAGACTTTACGGTATCTCGCCCTATCTGCAAACTATTGACTGCGACAGCAGGAATCAAAAATATCTTTGACATCACTACAGTACGTGACAATACCACAGGCGGAGCTCACAGTGGTGGTACCGGTGTAAGCCAGATGGCATGCGGACGTTCGTATTTCGTAGGACTGTCATTTAATTTCGAACAATAAGAGTTACAGACCCTTCTGCTACTTTAGCAGATAAAACAAATCATCAAATTTCAACAATTATTTTTAAATAAAACAGAATGAAAAAGTTTTTCTATTTAAGCTTAGTTTTAGCAGGATTATTCGTAACGTCATGTAGCGACGATGATCCCCCTTTAGCAGACAATACTGTCAATTTTTCTGCAACCGAACTGGGAATTTCTGAAACAGAATCATCCAAATCTTTCACAATCAATATAGACAGAGCCGAAAGCTCAGATGTTACAGTTAATATTAACGTTACTGCAGCAGGAGTAGTCTATGGTGAAGATTTCACCACGACTCCCGCCACATCAGGCAACGCAATAAGTGCCACAATTAAAGCGGGCAGCACATCAGCAACTGTTGAAGTGAAAAAATTGGCAGAACTTCTCGAAGGTGACGAATCGATAACTTTCGATATCAGCTCAGCAACAGGAGGCTTGGTACTGGGAGATAAGAAATCATTGAAACTGACATTCGGAGCCATCGTATCTACAGGATCTACAATGACACTTCAAGGTGGAGAAGGCGGATCGGCAGCTGCAAACTCTGTATTTGTCGATTTCAGCAGTAATGAACAAACTTCAATAGCCCGTGCATCATGGAATCTTGGTTTTTACAATGGCAGTGAATTTGGTGTAATTATGAATAACACCTTACCAACAACCGCAAAAGTAACAGATCTTGCTATTGACGCTGTAATATCAGATGCTGAAGCAACAACATACCAAACAGAGCTTACTCTGAACTACACAGATAAATTTGCTTATCTGGACGATCTAACCGGAGATTTATCTAAATCAGTAATTAAAGAAGAAGGAAAAGTGTATCTGGTAAATTTCGCAGGACTTACACCTCAGCTTTATAAAGTAAAAGTAACTAAAAAAGATGTCGACACATATACAGTTCAGTATGCAGCAAGCAACAGCGCAACAGTAAAAAGTATAGACGTTGCGAAAAACGCAAGTTATAATTTCACATATGTTTCGTTCACAGACAATAAGATAGTACAAGTGGAACCCGAAAAAACTAAATGGGATATCCAATGGACTCGCGCTATCTATGTAACATCCGGGATACCCTACATCTTCTCTGATTTAGTATTCATCAATAATAGAGGAGGAGTATCTGTTGCAACGGTAACTATTTCCAGCACTCTGACTTATGCTAATGTAAAAGCTAGTGATGTAAAAGATTCAGATTTCTCTTCAGAAGTAGATGCTATCGGAAGCAAATGGAGAGCTACTACCGGAACTAGCGCAGGTGTTACACAAACACAGTTCTATCTGATAAAAGATGCAGCAGGCAATATTTACAAACTTCGATTCTTAAAAATGGGAGTTGGCTCTGATGGTGGAACTCGTGGTTATCCGGAAATTGAATATGCATTGGTTAAATAAGGTCTCAGACCATTTAAAAAATATCTAACAGAGATTGACAGGCCGAAAAAATCGGGCTGTCAATCTGCATTTTTTCACTTTATGTCAAAAAACAAGATAATCATCGCAATAGCGGCTGTCATTCTTATCGTTGGAGGATGGATAGCATGGTCTAAGCTGGCGTCAACTACAAAAATTGCATTGGTCAATTTCCAGCAATTTCAGGCGACAAGCTTTATCAAGTCGAATAACGATAACTTTATCGAATACGAGAATGTTCCGTTAGAAGAACTTGACAAACTGAAAAATTACGATTTCGTACTCGGATTCGGAATGGGAATGAAAGTTTCTGCCGAACAACGGGCACAGATACAGGAAGCTGCGAACAAAGGAGTTCCTATTTATATCTATGCCGCAACTAGTCCTGATAATGCGATTTGTAATCTCGACAGTATCCTGAAAGAAGATATATCAAACTATCTTAAAAACGGTAACAAAAAAAATTATCAGAGTATGGCGAGATATATCCGTCAGTACATCGATAAGAAAACACTATTTGTTACCCCGGCCGATTCGGTCTCGGAAACAGCCGATGATGTACTTTTCCATCTGGATGAGAACCTGTCATTCTCGACTATCGCACAATATGAAGCCTATCTCAAAAAGATTAATGTATACAAAGAAGGAGCTCCCCGTATAGCTATGGTCGGAGGATTTAACGATCCTTTCAGCGGCAACAGGGATAACATCGACAGCATAATTGTTTCGATGCAGAATGCAGGAATGAATGTTTATCCGGTTGCATCAGCTATGAAACGTATGGAGTTTCTGAAAGAAATTAATCCTGATGCTGTACTTTACTTTGCTCACGGACGATTGGCAATGGGACAAGCCGATGCAGCTGTCGATTGGCTCAAAGAACGGAATATTCCGATATTTACACCTCTTACCATCCTCCAGACAACTGACGAATGGATGAAAGACCCTATGGGAATGTACGGAGGCTTTATGTCACAAAGCATCGTTATGCCCGAACTCGACGGAGGCATCTATCCATATGTGATAACTGCTCAGGAAATAGACAATGATGGGAATTACCTGTTCAAAACAATTCCCGACAGATTGAGGAACTTCACTCAGATAGTGAAAAACTTTACAGAACTGAAACGGAAGAGCAATGCCGAAAAGAAAGTTTCGATTTACTTCTTCAAAGGAGCAGGACAATCAACCCTGACAGCTCAGGGTCTCGAAACCGTACCTTCGCTTTACAATCTGCTGAAACGTCTAAAATCCGAAGGATACAAGGTAGACAACCTGCCTGCTACAGAACAGGATTTCGAAAAGCTATTGATGGTTCAGGGCTCGGTATTAAGCACATATGCCGAAGGAGCTTTTGATAACTTCTTAAAGAACGGACATCCCGCACTTGTTGAAAAATCGGAGTACGAGTCATGGATACACCAATCACTGTCTCCCGAGTTATATAAAGATGTGGTAAATACCTACGGCGAAGCACCCGGAGCATACATGTCTGTCAACAAAGACGGCAAATCGTATCTGGCTGTAGCCCGTATACAATTCGGAAATATCGCTTTGCTTCCTCAGCCGATGGCTGCGCTGGGAGGAGACTCTTTCGCTATTGTACACGGTGCAAAATCGGCTCCTCCTCATACATACATCGGAGCATATCTGTGGTCGCAGTACGCATTCAAGGCAGACGCAATGATACACTTCGGCACACACGGCAGTCTGGAGTTTACCCCTCAGAAACAAGTTGCTCTTGGCAGCAACGACTGGCCTGATCGTCTGGTCGGAACTATCCCCCACTTCTATTACTATACAATCGGTAATATCGGAGAAAGTATGATGGCGAAACGCCGTTCGTATGCAACGACCGTATCGTACCTTACTCCGGCATTTATGGAAAGCAATACCCGTTCGCAGTTCCGTACATTACAGGAAAAAATCAGGGATTATTACAAAACTGATGAAGTGAGACAACCTCAGGCATCATTGGCTGTAAAGAAAATAGCTGTAGCAATGGGTCTTCACCGCGATCTGCGTCTCGACAGCATAATGACTAATCCTTACAAGGCAGAAGATATAGAACGTATCGAAAACTTTGCGGAGGAAATTGCCAACGAAAAAATGAACGGACAACTTTATACAACGGGGGTACCTTATACACCCGAAAAAATACGTTCATCGGTGATGGCTATGAGTGCCGATCCTATCGCCTATAGTCTTGCGGCATTGGATAGACAAAGCGGAAAAGTATCCGAAACCCAGTTGAAAAATAAAGCATTCTTTACTCAACGGTATTTAGATCCTGCAAAAACGCTGGTAAATCAGATTCTGGGAGGAAAGGCTGTAACCGATGCTCTGATTTGTCAAATTGCAGGTATTACAGAAAAAGACCTGAGCGAATCGAAGACCATCCTGACTCCGCCTAAAAGAGGAATGGCGGCAATGATGGCTGCTTCTACCGATTCTAAAAACGGTAAAGCCGAAAAAGGAAAACCTTCGGGAGGACATCCTTCATGGATACCGAAAACAGGTAAAAAACCGGATCATGCTCAAGCTGCCGACACTCAGAAACAGGCAAAACCTCAGCATCCGCAAGGAGCAGGTTCTCCTATGGGTCAAGGCAAACCTAAAGCTCCGGAATATACCAAAGAACAAAAAGACAAAGCAAGAGCCATTGCTGAAATAGAACGCACCATCAACAACATTACGGCATATAAAACAGCATTGGAACAAAGCCCCGAAGCTGAATTAAAGTCTATCATAAATGCCCTTTCGGGAGGATATATAGCACCGTCTTCGGGTGGAGATGCAGTAGCCAACCCCAATGCAGTACCTACAGGACGTAACCTTTACGCTGTAAATGCCGAAGCAACACCTTCGGAAGTAGCATGGGACAAAGGAGTTGCTCTTGTAAATGCAACATTAGACCAATACAAA
The DNA here is from genome assembly GCF_000426485.1 of Indolivaga capnocytophagoides DSM 22835. Taxonomy (GTDB): domain Bacteria; phylum Bacteroidota; class Bacteroidia; order Bacteroidales; family Dysgonomonadaceae; genus Dysgonomonas_A; species Dysgonomonas_A capnocytophagoides. The sequence goes on along the minus strand of NZ_AUFL01000015.1, from coordinate 143,029 downwards.
AAACAACATAAGGGAGAATATCCCCGTAAGGTCAGCTATACTTTCTGGAGCAGTGAGTTTATCGAAACAGAAGGAGCGACCATCGCTCAGGCTTTATATATGCTGGGCGTAGAGCCGGTTCGTGACGCTTTCGGGCGTGTATCGGATCTTCGGTTAATTCCGACAGCTGTATTAGGTCGTCCCCGTATTGATGTGGTTGTACAAACTTCGGGACAATTCCGTGATCTTGCCGCATCTCGCCTGTCGCTTATCAGCAAAGCGGTTGAAATGGCAGCATCTGCCAAAGACGATAAGTTCGACAATATGGTATCGAAAAGTACCGTTGAAATAGAAAAACAACTGGTAGAACAAGGTGTATCACCCAAAGATGCCCGTGCCATGTCTACTCAACGTGTATTCGGCGGTATCAACGGAATGTACGGAACAGGTATTCAGGGTATGGTGACAAGCGGAGATAAATGGGAAAGCGAAAAAGAAATTGCCGACACATATATCAACAATATGGGTGCCGTATACGGCAGCGAAAAAGAATGGGGAGAATTCAAAGCCGGACTTCTACGTGCTGTCCTCCACAATACGGATGTAGTGGTGCAACCACGACAAAGTAATACATGGGGAGCCTTGAGCCTCGACCACGTATACGAGTTTATGGGAGGTATGAATCTTGCCGTACGTGAAGTTACAGGTAAAGATCCTGATGCTTATTTTGCCGACTATCGCAACCGCAATAATGTCCGCATGCAGGAACTGAAAGAAGCTATCGGTGTAGAATCACGCTCAACGATCTTCAATCCGGCATACATCAAAGAAGTAATGAAAGGCGGAGCATCAAGCGCAGCACAAATCACCGAAGTGGTAACCAATACTTACGGATGGAATGTGATGAAACCCGATGTAGTGGATAATGAAATGTGGAATGAGATTTATGACGTTTATGTAAAAGACAAACTGAATCTGGGAACACAGGAATTTTTCCGCCAGCAAAATCCGGCCGCATTGCAGGAAATCACCGCTGTGATGATGGAAACCGCCCGCAAAGGAATGTGGAAAGCAAGTGAACAACAGCTTGCTGATATCGCACAACTACATACCAATCTGGTTAAAGAGTTCGGATCTACGGGATCGGGATTCTCGGGAGAGAATGCCAAATTGCAAGATTTCATCTCGAAAAAAGTATCTGCGGAAGATGCCAAAGCATACAACCAGCAAATACAGCAGATGAAAACCTCCGGAACATCATCCGATGCCTCCAAGAATGGCATGGTTCTGAAAAAAGATCAGGTCGGAGGAACCGATGACGGAGAAAAAACATCTCTGAACGGATTTATCATAGGGGCTGTGGTCGTAATCGTATTCTTCATTCTCTTGTTTATACTGAAAAAGAAAAGAAAGAAAGATTAATCACTTGTAACTGGTTAATGTGCCAATAACTATCTTATTGGCACATTATATCATTCCCTAAATAAAAAAATATGGAACTTATCATTCAGATATTGATGCTCTTTATTGTAGTCAACTGCATCCTGAAACTGAGTTTCTGGAAATGGTGGCAATCGGCTCTGTTCGGGCTTGTCTGTGCCGTTTTTATTGTATGGATGAACAAATATGCAATCATGCAGTCAAAAACTCAGCTAAACGATTACCTGATGAATAGAGATGCCTTGCAGGATGCTGCCGTATTGGTTACTGTAGAATCGGCTATTTGCTTTGCCTTTTGCTTTGCCGCTTTAAGGAACTTATTCGGGAAGAAAATAAAGAAGTGGCTGCTGCCTTTATATTGGTATCCGAGCTTACTGCTGTTTCCTGTCCTGTTTTATATTCTCACTCAAACCATATTCAGCATGTCGGGTACAGATTTCGACACACTGGCATATACAATAGCTGCGATTACACTGGGTTTATTGCCGGCAGCAGCTTATGGAGTGAAGTATATGTTTCCCGAAAAAGAATTACGGCTTGAAGTACATTTTCTGGTAAGTCTTTTTGTTGCCATACTTGGGCTTCTCACCACTGTAAATGGGAATGTTACCTATGCGGCAGCCGAAGAGCCTGTCAACTTCAAAGCATTAGGTTTATCTCTCGGGCTGTTTATCATCTTGTTTCTGATCGGATACGGATGGAGCAAAATCCGATGGATAATTATGCAGAAAAAACAAGCTAAATTTAAATAATTGTGAAGTAATAATTAGGTCTGCGACCTCAAATAAAAAAATCAATGGAAATTATTTCTAAAGTACTCTTTTGGGTAGCCAACAGTTTATTGATTCCCGATATTATTATATTATTATGTCTTTTTGCGAGAGGCTTACTGCTTATCGGAGGCTTTTACAACCAGTACATGACCAAACGGAAGAACGATAAAATACTTAATGATAAAATTAAGGAATTGACGTCCTCTTCAATTAATGAACTGAAAGGGTTATTACCACAGAACGATAATTCTCTTTTCATAAAATACATGAGAGATTTACTGTCAACCACCCCAAGTGAAGCTTACTCTGATTTTCTTCTGTCTAATTTCGAAAACGAAGCTGAAAAAGACACTTCATTGTCGAAAATGTTGGCTAAAATGGGTCCTGTATTAGGTCTTATCGGTACACTGATAGCTATGAGTCCTGCATTGGTCGGACTATCGACTGGTGATATTGCAGGTATGGCCTACAATATGCAGGTTGTATTTGCAACTACGGTAGTAGGTCTTGTCGTTTCCGCCATTGGGTTGGTAACCTTACAGTTTAAACAACGATGGTATGCCAAAGATGTAAATAATCTCGATTATGTATCTCGCATATTAACTCAAAAAGAAGACTGATATGAGAAGACAACGCCGAATCAGCAAATTTGCAAAAGAAGAAGATACCGATCCGCTAAGCGTGATCGTAAATCTCTTTGATGTGGCAATGGTATTTGCCGTTGCTCTGATGGTAGCAATGGTCATGCACATGAATATGACCGAAGTATTTACACAGGAAGACTATACGATTGTAAAGAATCCGGGAAAGGATAACATGGAGATCATCACCAAGGAAGGTAATAAAATCAATAAATATACACCTTCGAACGAACAATCTTCAGGATCAAAAGGCAAAAAAGTAGGTATAGCTTATGAACTGGAGAACGGAGAAATTATTTATGTCCCGGAATAATCTAATTCATCTGTAAAAAACAAGGAGGATGATGCAGATCTGCATCATCCTCCTTGTTTTTTATCTATACAGAAAAGGGTCGCAGACCCTCTTTATAAAAGATCTTTGAACGACTGAAAAAAATTTAAGAAAAGAAAAAAGTAACATCCGAAAAAGTACATTTATGATGTTACCTTTGTTTCCTTTTTAGGATTCTGTACATTTTATGTGGTTAATAGCTCGTTTTAATCGAACTTATCAATTCATTCCACTTGTCATCATTCATCTTAGGTCCCATCACCTGAATAACGTTCCCTGCAAGCAAAGTACCGATCTCTCCGGACTCTTTTAGCGACTTGCTGTTTATAAGTCCATACAGAAAGCCTGAAGCATATAAATCACCGGCTCCGGTGGTATCTATACAATCAACTTTAAGTGCGGGAACAAATACTTTTTCTTCACCTCTTTTTATCCATGAGCCTTTTTCTCCAATCTTAACAATGGCTATTTCGACCATATCTGCTATGACATCCAAAGCTTTTTCGGGTTCTGTGTTACATAGAGCTTTCGCCTCTTCCTCATTAGCAAAAAGTATATCAACGTATTGAGGTATAATTTCCAATAAGAAATCTTTACTCGCTTCCACAACATTGTAACTAGCCATATCAAGAACAACCTTCGCTCCGTTTTCGTGTGCCAGAGCTACTGCCTTGCGGATCAAATCGAGATTTTGCACTAAATACCCTTCAATATAGAAATAATTGTACCCTGCAAAGTCTTCGGTTTTTAAGTCCTCAGCTGTTAATCCGGCTGCGGCACCCAGATAAGTACCAAAGGTTCGTTGTCCGTCTTTCGAAACAAAAGTTGTAGCAACTCCTGAATCTTCATTACAAATACGAAGCAACGATTTTACATTGTATTTTTCTAGATCTTCTTTATAATAATTACCAAAGAAATCCTTACCGACACGCCCGATAAAACCGGTATTCACACCTAATTTTGCAATTCCGGTGATGGTATTTGATGCGGAACCTCCCGATGCCAGGAATTTTTCTTTGTCTTCCATTGCTTTATGGAGAGCCTCTTTTTTAGCGGCATCTATCAATTGCATACTACCTTTAGGCAGCTCTAACTGAGTGAGTAACGAGTCGTTTTCGATCAATGCCAAGACATCGACCAAGGCATTTCCCATTCCTAATACTTTCATTTATTTTAAAATTTTAGTGCAAAGATATTGTATATTTCGGAAATAAGACCTACTTTTGCCATGCTTTTCAAATAAAGCATTTGTCACTCTTCAGTAGCTCAGTTGGTTAGAGCATCTGACTGTTAATCAGAGGGTCGCTGGTTCGAGCCCAGCCTGAAGAGCTTGCAATACAGGATTGCTTTCTTAGCTCAGCTGGTTAGAGCATCTGACTGTTAATCAGAGGGTCCTTGGTTCGAGCCCAAGAGAAAGCGCAAAAGGAGTCAAAATTTTGACTCCTTTTCTTATTAAAGAATTCCACTATTGGCTCATCATCCTACAACAAGGTAACAATAAAGATATCCACGATTAGAAATAAATGTATGGGCTGACAAATAGCTGACTATCCCTGATGAGCAAAGAGAAATATTAAAGGAGATAAAGAAGGGAATAACATAATTATTCCCTTTTGTATTCTATATTTAAAATATATTATAAGAAAACCCAAGATTAAAGAAAGGTGTAACAGGTTCGGTGTATTTAATATACGGATCTCCATCAATCCCTTTTCTGTTCGTATTATAAAGTCCGCCTTTTATTAGTTTTGAAACACCTCCCCGTGCACTTAAATAAAAATGATTATTTATGATATATTCATAAACAATCTCCGGCCTTATTGATGTTTTCCTAAAATAAGAGGTTTTTGGGAGACCATCTACATCTGTAGCCATATAGAATTGTTCGCTATACATGGATGTGCCAATAGAGAGGCGATGGCTATTCTTGAATTGATAGCGTAAATAAGTTCGGCTGGGTAAAGTTATATCAATACTTAAATTAGGGGTAAACTGATGCGTATAGGCTATAACAGGCATTACAGGAATTTTGTCATAGAGAGTCATACCATATAAGCCTACACTTAAATTACTGGTATTGGATTGTTTTAAAATTAAAATTGCCGAAAAGACACCCGAAACTTTCTCAAATTTTTTATCCCAACCATCACCTAAAAGGGACGCCATCAGCATAACGGGTTTATTGCCTATTCTAAAACGGTAATTTCCGGATATTGAACCTTCATAAAAGCTATACCCTCCCTCATTTTTTGTGAACAAAGCGGATGCTCCTTTATCTGTATTATTAAAAGAATCAAACTGATACGAATTGTATTGACCATTAGCATATATGGAAGCATTCTTGAGAAGTAGGATCGGAACCGTAGCCGAAAAATTTATAGTGTGTATATCTTTACTTTCTCCCTCTTCTATCTTTTGTCCGTTCTGTTTTAATGTATAGTCATGGCTCAGGCTTGTGTTCCAGTATAAATTGATAGTCCTTGCTTCGGAAAAATTGCGGGCAACATATTTACGTACACCATTAGTCAGAGAATCCGAAGACTGTGAAGTCTGAGCAAAAATATTAACAAAGAGAGAGGACGCATAAATATACAATATCAGACAGAATATATATTTTTTCATTAATTCTTATTTTTTATTTGAAGATGAAATCTAATATTTAAGACAAAGGTCTTGCTTTTCGGAATCTGAATCTGTCATATAGGATTGATATTGTATCCAAAAGGTCGAAAATATAGAAGAAGAAAGAATAATTAGGTATATTTGATATACAAAATATCGATTCAGATGAATACTATTGAAAATATAAAGGCTCAGACTATCCGAAACTATTTTTCCGCAGAAGCATTAGAGGATAGCTTTTTTATATTGGAAAATAAAGCAAGAGATCCTGATAATGTTTCTAAATACATAGTTTCAATAGATTTTCCGATTAAACTTGATATTGGTATTGCCATCGTTTGTGAAGCTGGCTGCTTAAATATCAATATTGGATATAGCAATTATAAAGTAGGTAAAAATGATTTTATAAATATACTGGCCGACAGAGTTTTTCAGGTTATAGAGGTCAGTGAAGACTTCGAAGCGAAAATACTTTGCTTAAAACCGAGCTATCTGGAGATTGACAATACTCTTCACAGTTTTAATATTCGGAATATTCTATATGAGTTTCCCCATCATACATTGACAGATTCTAAAATGAAGTTGTTCTATTCTTTATTTGATTATTGTCAGGATATAATACGGGATACTGAAAACATATTTCGTAAACAATTAATACGAAGTGTTCTAAATACCATGTTTCTGGAAGTCTGTAATATGCTGATGCAGAAAAGCCACTCTGAAAATAAAACAGATGATATCCGAAACGAAATGTTTACTAAGTTTATGAAACATGTCGAACTGAACTTTAAAAAAGATAGGAGTATTCGGTTCTATGCAGAAAAGGCTCATTTGACTCCGAAATATTTTTCATCAATAATATTCCGTTTGACCGGTAAACATGCAAAAGTATGGATAGATGAATATGTGATACTGGAAATAAAAGCTTTGTTAAAATCAACGAATCTCACAATTCAACAGATAAGCTATGACCTGAACTTCGCGACACCATCTCACTTTAGTCGTTATTTTAAACATCACACGGGGATTTCTCCCAATGAATATCGAAATGGTTAACTCAAAAATGTCTACGAACATTTGAAAGACCTTATACTGACAAAGCAAAATCATATTTTATTCTATCAATCTGTAGCCAATAACTGTTTTGTATAAGGTTGGTATTATTAACAGCTTTTTATTGGCAATATATTCAATATCGGCAGTAATGTTTTTTTCTTTTCCTAAATCAATAATTAACTTCTTCTTACCGTCCGCATCAATGTGAAATATCTGACCTTGCCATGCTCCCGAAACAAAGAAACCGTTACTTCCATCACTAACAATACCATCTAAATTATCAATTCCACTAAATATTTTGATAAATTTCTTTGATGATTTACTTATTGCATAAGCAGTTTTGTCATTCATATTAAGGACTAAAACATCTTCTTTTGTACATAGCAATCCATTAGGTCCTGAAAGAGTTTTAGAATCAAGCCATACTTCAATTTTATTTTCCGATATTTTATAGATCTTATTCCCAAAACAATCAGAAATATACATGTCGCCATTCGAGTCTGCTGCAATATCATTAAGAAATTTAGCATTGTCGACCATAAACACATTCTCTATTTTGGCAGTATTTGTATTAACCTGAACAACTCTATTAATATCTGCAACATAAAGTTTATCTTTATACAACCCCATCCCCTGCGGATTATCGAACCCCTCTACCCATTTAAGGGACTCTATTTTGCCATTTATATTTATCTTTGAAATGAAGCCGTTTCCATCTTTTGCAAGATATTCTCCATTTATATTTGATATGTAAACAGTCTTTTTTGAAGAATCATAAAGTGCTGATTCCGGTTTAAGGAAAAGAGAATCAGAGACCCATACTCTTGAAAAATTTTGAGAAAAACAAATTGTCGAACTCAAAATAAATAAGGCTAATAATACTGTCTTTCTCATTTTTCTAGTTAATATTTAGACAAAGTAATTCTATACTAAGCTTGTGGTAAATATCGGAATTAATTTAATCATCAATAGCTTTTTAAGAAATTAATATTTTAAGTTATTACATCTTTCAGATTAACCTTCAAATAGAGTGTAGCTGTAGTGTTTGCAGGAACAACAAACTTGTCTTGTCCTGAAAATAGTTTACAGATTATGAATAATAATTAGTTAGTTTGTATTCCATTTTAATAGTCCTGTTATAGGTTTACAACTTCGTTGATAAAGATATTTTATTTGTCTGATAGTTTCTCTTCTTCCAGCGTCTTTTTATTTGTCCGGTTAGGTTATATGCCTGAACCGGAGTTTTCATATCACAGCTCAAATGAGGTCTATGATAGTTGTAAATAGATATAATTTCATCTATCCTATTGCTGAGATCTTCAAAGCATGTGTAATGCTCATGATCCAGCCATTCGTCTTTTAAGATACCATTTTATCCTTTCTGCTACTGCATTTTGATAAGGGTCTCCATTTTCAGTCATACTGATTCGAATGCTGTTTTCTTTCAATAATCTTACATATTCATGACTACAATACTGAACACCTCTATCTGAGTGATGGATTAGCCCGATTCGATCTTCTTCCGGAATATGCTCCAGTGCCATTTTCAGGGCTCCTACAGCCCCGTCACGCTCTAAAGTCAGTGATAACCTGTAGCCTACAATCAGATGAGAATAAACATCTGTTATCAGTGAAAGATAAACAAAGCTATTGTTAATAGGTATATAAGTAATGTCACTTACCCATAATTGGTTGGGGTCACTAAAATTAAAGCCTCTGATCAGGTTTGGATATTTCTTCATCCAATGTTTAGAGTTGGTCGTTACAGCATACTTTTTCTTTCTTTTGATCAGCATCCTGTTATTACGAAGAATATCATATAAAATATCTCTGCCTATATCTATTCCTTTTTCTTTCAACAGGTGATGGATTTTCTTACAACCCAAACGAGGCATATCCTTGCGGATTAATCTTACCTGACTGATAATAAAACCTTCGTCCAGAGCCTTCCGCGCGTTTTTATTCAATTGCTTGTAATATGCCTGCCTTGTATAGCCAAACAATCCACATAAAGTATCCAAGCCTACTTCTGCGTATCGTTCTTTAAGTCGGAAGACTGTTTGGCTTCGGACTTTTTTAACAAGTCAACACCATACTCATCTTGTAGGATATCACCTATGATCTGATAACCTTCAAGCTTGAGTTGTGCCAGCTTCAATTGACGTCTCAATTCTTCATTTTCTAACTTAAGGGATAAATCTTCCTGCTATTTCTTTTTACGACCCATAATCGGTGTTGTAATACTTTCTGCTAAGATAGTGCCATTTTTCTGTTGATAACGATGAACCATCTTATTTATGTTCTTTTGATCGACACTATATCTCTATACTTAACATATAGGAGCTTTTCCTTCCACTCAGATAATCCTGAATAATGGCTTGTCTTAATAACCGGGGAATTGTAACCCCTCGTTTCTTCTTTTGTCCGTCCATTGGTTTACTCTTTTTATTGTAAACCATTTTCAGGACAAGACATTATATTGGTTTCCTCAAACTTGAAGCGGTAAGTCATAAAAGGGTCTTTCTGAATCCAGTCATTGGAATAAGCAATGCGCATAATTTTCTTAACTTGCTTCAATCGGGTGATAGCTGTATTTTGAGTACAGTTCTTATCTGTCTTTAGAAAAGTATCGAATTTCTGAATGAAGGGTAGATCAATATCCTTTAGATTGATATCAGACTTCTTATATTCCTTCTTTAAGAACTCCTTCAAATATCTAACTGTACCCTCGAAGCGGATTATAGTCTTTTGAGCATAACCTATAACCTTTACCTTGTAATTGTTTGATTTCTTTGTTATGCTCTTCAAAAACTTCTATCAGGGTTTTGTGCTTTTCTTCGACACCACAAAAACGGTTACAAATTTCTTTAGCGGATATTTCGAGGTTGTCGGCTTCGAGCTGCCTGTGAATATTCTGAACTTTAGCCCTGACTGTATCAATATACATATTGATTTCGGTTGATCGTTTGTCCTTGGTTTTTAGTTTTCCTTTGGTCTGATCCCAATTCTCTACTAATGCACTTCTTCGGACAAACATCTCACGAAATCGCTTATCTACAGTGATTCTCATTGCAATAGGAGCTTCTCCGTTTGCTTTGATTTTATTCTTTTTGAGAAAGAATAAAACATGAAAGGATTTTTGTTTCATTTTACTACTTTTTTTGTGGTTAAAATTACGTTTAAACCATCAAGTAGTCACGAAGTAAATCACTGACAAACAATGACTAACACACATAATCGTGGACAATTTCTGTCTCTTGTCTTTGTCCACGATTTAGGCATGTATATACTGTCGTAAATTGCCCTTTTCTGCCTATTTGGACAAAAGAAAAAACCTCGACTTTCTACTGAAAATCAAGGTTTTACTTCTTTTTTCATCATTTGCTAGTGATCCCGCTGGGGCTCGAACCCAGGACCCCATCATTAAAAGTGATGTGCTCTACCGACTGAGCTACGGAATCTCCGGTTATGCTTTTCTTACAAAGCGAGTGCAAAGGTATAACAAAAATTTAAAAAATAAAAGAATTCATAGGCGAAATTTATACCTTTGTTATTACAAGTAAGCTGAAAATTGTTTAGGTAATCTTTATTAATTATTGTATATGAATGAATTGAAAGACGGTCAGGTTCATCAAAATTATTTATCAAAATCTTTATTATGGCTAATGACAATCGGAGCAGGATTGGTTGTTGCGAATAATTATTACAATCAACCTCTTCTGGGAAAAATAGCTAAAGAGTTTAATATTTCCGAATCTACAGCCAACAATGTAGCGATGCTTACTCAAATCGGTTATGCCTTAGGCCTATTGTTATTGATACCTTTAGGCGATATGTTTAGACGAAAAAAGATCATTATTGCAGACTTTGCTCTTATCATCCTATCCCTATTGACTTTCTCGCTAAGTACAAATATATATGTAATGTTTGCAGCGAGTTTTTTCATCGGATTCAGTTCCGTTATCCCCCAAATGTTTGTTCCTATTGCAGCTCAACTATCTAAGCCCGAAGAGAAAGGAAAGAACGTTGGACTGGTTATGAGCGGACTTCTAGTAGGGATCCTTGTCTCCCGCGTTTTCAGCGGTATCGTAGGAGAAATACTCGGATGGAGAGAAGTCTATTATATTGCAATAGCCGTAGTGACTCTCTTTGGCATCTCTATTGTGCTAGTATTACCTAACATAAAGCCGACTTTCAACGGAACATATTCTCAATTAATGCAATCGCTGCTTCTCTATGTATGGACGGTACCCAGTTTGAGATTAGCATCCCTTCGAGGAGCGTTAGGTTTCGGATCATTTATGGCATTCTGGACTACCCTGACCTTTCATCTCGAACGCCCTCCCTTTTTAGCAGGAAGTGATGTTGCCGGCATGCTAGGGCTTGTAGGCGTGGTCGGCGCACTTGCCGCATCTCTCGTCGGACGTATGACCGACAGGATCAATAAGAACCTGTTGATTATAATCTCTGTCATTATAATGATTCTTTCGTGGCTGGTATTCGGAATCTGGGGATTCTCTTATGCCGGACTTATCATTGGTATCATATTACTGGATGTAGGTTTACAATCCATGCATATAACAAATCAAACTATAGTGTTTTCAACCCATCCGGAAGCGACAAATCGCCTTAATACCATTTATATGGTAAGTTACTTTATCGGAGGATCACTCGGAACCTTTATCAGTGGGAAAGCTTGGGGTGCCTATGGCTGGCAAGGATCGGTCGGAGTCGGAATAAGTTTTGTTGTTATAGCTTTACTGGCTCACCTTCTGCTTACACGAAAAGTAAAATAAGACAAAAACGGCTCCCGAATTCGAACAAATAACTGATACAGATGTTTTTAATATAAAAAAGGAAACAACATGAAGAAGATTGCATCTGTATTATTTATAACTTGCTTAATAGCTCTTATCGGATGTAAAAGCAAAGTTCTCACAGCCGAACAGCAAGCTAAAGTTGATGGTAATATTCAAAAAATAGAGAATCACAATCTGACTTTTTCTGCAACTAATGCATCGCCGTTATCCGGAAGATCGATTGCTCTTACCGATACTTATTTTTTGAAGATATCAGCCGATACAGTTATTGCCCGATTACCTTACTTCGGACGTTCTTATATTGCTCCGACAGATCCTTCGAATATTGGGATTGATTTTCTCTCCACAAACTTTGATTATAAAGCAGAGCAAACTAAAAGAGGGATGTACAACATAACCATAATACCAAAAGATTTATCTAAAATGGAAGAACGAGGTATCAAGCTATTTCTCTCATTAGGGGATAATGGATATGGTACATTACAGGTATCTTTTACCAATAGGCAGCCCATTTCGTTTTATGGAACTTACTAATCTATTTAGAAATAAAATAGAAAAGGTTACAAAGGTTACACAAAAATTATACTTTTTAGCTTCCATCTTTTATCCTTATTGATAAAAGATGGCTTGTGTTTTCTGTTATTTAAAGAACGCTTTACCCATAGATAAAATTGACGATTAATGTTTGATTATATTTTGAGATTTAGGAGAAGATGCTAATTGTACCATCGTTTGTGTTTCCACTTTCCCAATTGATCCAATATCTCTGTTTCAATTTTTTTCTTTATTTCTCTATTTTCTTCTTTCGAAAGATCATCCGTATTTATATTTTTCCAACTGGCAAAGCTTACTCCTCGAGATATTGCAAATATGGATAACATAGACTCATCATCATTGATTGGATCTAGTAAACATTGAATAGTAAGATCAATGTCTTGGAAATAAAAAAATACATGAAAGTGTTTTGAAGACTGATAATCTTTATAAATGTATCGTTCCCCCTTTTCATTGGTTGTAACGAGGTAATATCGAGGATTTGATTTCTTAAAGTTATAAACTGTACAATCTAAATCACTAAAAGATTCTTCAATAATATATTCTTCTGAATCTTTATAACCATCACTGGTGAAAAGAGCGAGAATATAGAAGTGTATTCCTAAAAACAACACCAAGATAATGCATAAAGATATTAGACTTATTTTTTTTGAATCTTCTTCATTTTTTCATTGATTGTAGCTGTAGTTTCTTCAATATGCAAACTGACGAGTTTTTCGATTGAATAGTGTGGCTGTGGAAATATGATGTTTATTGAAGACAATAATAGTAAAAAAATCTCGGGCTCAGAAATAACCTATATAAAATAGGAAAGGTTGTCATCACGACAACCAATCTTCATTGTTAACCTTAAATCTAATACCATGAAAAACACAGTACAAATATAAAGCATTTTATGTTATAGAACATAACTTTTATACTTGTTTTTTCAATAATTAACCTTATTTAGCTAAATTACTATCCGGAAGGTCTTTTTGCGACTTCACCCCAAGGTCTTTTAACATTTCCGCCTGCCTGATCAGGTTACCATTTCCATCCCTTAACTGCATGAGAGCCTTATCATAACTCCGCTGAGTGCGTTCCATATTTTTACCTACATCTTGCAGAGTTTCTACAAATCCGACAAATTTATCATACAATATAGATCCTCTACGGGCTATCTCCTGCGCATTACGGCTTTGATACTCCCTTTTCCACAAATCAGCAACAACTTTCAACGATGCAATCAGGTTTGTAGGGCTTATCAGGAGGATTCGTTTGCGGTAGGCATAATCCCATATTGACGAATCAAGCTGCATTGCCAGAATATAAGCAGGTTCATTAGGAACAAACATCATCACAAAATCCAAAGAATCGATATAATCCTGATAAGATTTCGAGCTAAGCTCGTCGATATGCTTTTTTACAGACAGAATATGCTCCTTTTCTGCCGATAACCTCTCCTGATCAGTTTCCGATTCCACATATTTTACATATCCGTTAAGAGAGACTTTCGAGTCAACTATAATTTTCCTTCCTCCCGGATATACAATAACAACATCAGGCTGTAAGGCTTTATTCTCATCATTCAATATCCTTTCGCCTTTTTCATTTGTAAGTATCTCTTGGGTAAAATATTCTTCACCCTTCTTGAGACCCGATTTTTCGAGAATAGACTCCAGAATCATTTCACCCCAATTACCCTGAATTTTACTGTTTCCTTTCAATGCTTTCGTCAAATTGTTTGCATCTTCACTTATCTGGTGATTCAAAGAGACCAATTCCCGAATCCTTTCTTCGAGAGAAAATCTTTGTTTAGATTCCTTGTCGTAAGTTTCTTCGACTTTCACCTTAAATTCAGACAATTTCTCATTCAATGGTTTTAGAATCGATTCCATATTCAACCGATTAATATCAGTAAATTTGGATGTTTTTTCTTCCAATATTCGGTTTGCGAGTAACTGAAAATCTTTGTTGAACTGTTCTCTGACATTGGATATTTCACCTTGTTGAAGAGAAAGAAGTTCTTCTTTTGTACTCAATGAAGCCTCCAACAGAGCTTTAGAATGAACAAACTCGAGTTCTTTCTGCTTCAATCGGCTGTTTTCATCTTTCAACTTCTCATTTTCGGTTTTCAAATCATTGATCTGCTGCTTACCCGTACGATACATCCAGACCATCACGAAAAACGAAAAAGCTATAATTATAGCAATATAAATAAACTCCATACTTACTTATTTGTTTTACTCATATAAAGATACGTTTCGAAAGTTTCCGGCTTTGATAATCTACAGAAAATCAACACCTGATATTCGAACCCCGAAATTATAACCGAAAGTTAGGAAAAGATAACTTTTCATGAAAATTTGTTCCTTTCTTTGTGTGTATGTTCATAATAAAAGAATGAGAATTTTTTACAGTAAATATTTCCCGCCTAAGGGATTCGCCGCTATTAATCTTTTCGGAATAATTATCGGCCGAAAAGAATATGGAATCCTATCTAAGCAGGAAATTAATCACGAAAAAATTCACACAGCCCAGATAACAGAACTGCTTTGGATATTTTTTTATCTACTGTACTTTTTAGAATGGCTGGTCAGGATCATACAATATAGAGACCCTCTCAAAGCATATTACAATATTTCTTTCGAAAGGGAAGCATATAGCAATGACAAACATGTCCATTATCTAAAAGAGCGTTCGAGATACTCTTTTGTATATTATTACAAGCAGCAAAAAAAATGAATCTAAAAATGAAAATTAAAATACTGGTTTATCTTTTATTTGCATTAAGCACAGGAACATCTTGTGCCCAGAAAACAGAAAATCCAAATCATAAATCAATGAAATATAACGATCTTACGCCCGAAGAAGAAAGGGTCATAGTACACAAAGGTACCGAATACCCGTATACAGGAGAATATGTAAACAACAAAAAAGAAGGTACATATGTCTGTAAACGCTGTGATGCCCCACTCTACAAATCATCCGACAAATTCGATTCTCAATGCGGATGGCCATCTTTCGATGATGAAATAAAAGGTGCAGTCAAACGGATTCCCGACGCTGATGGTATGCGAACCGAGATAGTCTGTGCCAACTGCGGTGCTCATCTCGGACATGTTTTCATCGGAGAAGGATTTACTCCGAAAAATACCCGGCATTGCGTTAATTCAATTTCTATGAAATTTATCCCCGAACAGAATAAAAACATCAGAAAAGCCTATTTTGCCTCGGGATGTTTTTGGGGTACCGAATACTACTTCATGAAAGCAAAAGGAGTAAAACACACCGCTGTCGGCTTTATGGGAGGACATGTAGACCATCCTACATACCGTCAGGTTTGTGAGAAAACAACCGGACACCTCGAGACCACAGAAGTAGAATATGATACTCGCAATATATCTTACGAAGATCTGGTGAAACTTTTCTTCGAGACCCATGATTTTACCCAGACCAACGGACAAGGACCTGATATCGGCCCTCAATACCTCTCATGCATATTTTACTCGACAAATGAAGAGAAATCTATTGCCGAAAAGTACATTTCAATACTTACCGATAAGGGATACAAAGTTGCGACTATGCTAAAACCGGCAGTCACCTTCTGGAAAGCTGAGGATTATCATCAGCAATATTATGAGCATAAAGGAGATAAGCCATACTGCCATGTTTACAAGAAGATATTTTAAGGCTGAGATTATAAACGGAAAAAAGCCTTTGATAATTTCTTCCGGGGCTTTTTTATATTTTATAGCATTTCAAAATTTTTATATTAAAACAATCACATTATTTTTGTGCACGGTTTAAAGGGCATAGTCCTTTTGCTTTTAGTTTCAGACTGCCGATTACACGTAATCTGATGATCGGTCAAGTTTGTAAGTGATTAAATTACAAGATATCATTAAATACTTTCGGTTGGTATGAAAATGGAGACCGAAAATTAAAAATTAAAAATAATATTTATGTTGAAAACTATTTTATCTGTATCGGGCAAACCTGGATTATTTAAATTAATATCCAATGCTAAGAATATGGTTATTGTTGAATCATTGGCAGATAAAAGAAGACTTCCTATCTATGCAAGAGATAAAGTCGTTTCTTTAGGAGATATTGCCATGTATACCGACGAAGGAGAAGTTCCTTTGAGCGAAGTACTAACTAAGATACAGACAAAAGAAAATGGAGGAAAATCATCTATCGTTCCAAATTCAAAACCGGAAGAACTAAGAAAATACTTCGCAGAAATCCTTCCTTCTTATGACAGAGACAGGGTATATGATTCTGACATAAAAAAGCTGTTAGCCTGGTATAATCTTCTTACTGAATCAGGAATTGCTTTCGCAGAAGAGGCTCAATCCGAAGAAGAACCTCAAGCTGAAGAAGTAAAGACTGAACCTGCCAAGGAAGAAAAAGAAGAAAAAGAGCCAAAGAAAAAAGCTGCTCCTAAAGCAAAAAAGGAGACTAAAAAAGACAAAGAAGACAAATAGTCTATTCTAAGAATAAGCTCAAATGACGCTGCTCCAAAAACGGGCAGCGTTTTTTCTTCCATAAAGATTTTTTATTGTAAATTTGAGAATAACGTACAAACTAAGCCTTTGATGGGATACACACCCCGAAAATATTAAGATACCATCAGACATGACAGAGAAGGAAAAGAAAGAGTTTACCGAAGCCGTTCACGAAATAGTAAGGATGATTCCTTACGGACGGGCAACGAGCTACAGCGCATTGGCAAAGGCATCGGGATATCCCAATATGTCTCGGATGGTTGGGCGAATCATGTCAAATTCCGATTCTGTCAATAACGATATTCCCGCATACAGGGTTGTAAATAGCCAGGGTGTATTATCCGGAAAAAAAGCATTCGGCAATTCCGATGAAATGGAACAACTCCTCGAAAAAGAAGGTGTCATTATCAAAAACGACCGTATTCAAAACTGGAAGCAGGTATTCTGGAATCCAATGGATGAAATAAAGCTATAACACATGGAACAACAATACATAACCCGACTCGAAGCACGGGGCATCAAACCCACAGCAGTAAGGCTGCTTATCTTTAAAGCGATGGCAGAACAGCATCAGGCTTTCAGCTTGTCGTCACTCGAGGAAACACTTGATACAGTAGATAAGTCAACGCTTTCGAGAACCATTACCCTTTTTCACAATCAACTGCTGATACATAGTATTGACGATGGATCAGGGTCGATGAAATATTCGGTATGCAGTCCCGACTGCCAATGCTCTATCAAAGACCTTCATGTTCACTTCAATTGCACAGAGTGTAAACAGACCTTTTGTCTCGAAAGCATATCTATACCCAAGGTACAATTACCCAATGGATTTATTCTCCAAAGTGTAAACTTTGTAATGAAAGGGCTTTGTGACAAATGCTCTTCAGGAAAATCACAGATCAGGATATAGCCTTATCTTTCTTTTTGCGTTCATACATGACATTAAACATCTGCAGAACAGTTGACAGCACAATAAGAGTCAACCCAAGATAAAAAGAATAATTAAGCTCTTTTGCTTCCCCGAAAAATGCCATGGCAAGAACTATACTGTATACCGGTTCCAGATTATAGCTTAAATTCACGGTAAAAGCAGAAATCGACTTGAGAGCCTGAATCTGTAAGATGTACAACAATATTGTACAGAACACACTGAACACCATCAAATAGATTATATTTTGCGTCGATGGGACAAGTGTATCTACCTGAAAATTGTATAAATACACAGGCAATATAACACTTAAGCAAATAAACCCTCCGACCATTTCATAGAAAAGCATTGTTGAAGAAGTATAATCCGCTCCTACCCTCTTGTTCATGATCGTAAATAAGGCAGCTAAAGCCGAAGAGATAACCCCCAGAATAATACCGCTCTGATAACGCATATCCAAGTTAAAGATCAGAATAATACCCGATAAGGTTATCAGGCTTAAAATAAGCTCTGTCACCGAAAATCTGCGATGATTGATAAAAGGCTCCAATATTGCTGTAAAAAAGCCCACCAGCGAAAAACAAATAACCCCTATTGATATATTAGAAGCCTTGATACTAGCATAGAAAAATACCCAGTGCATTGCAAGAAGAAATCCGACTCCGCCGATACGGATCATATCCTGTAAAGGAAGTAATCTGAATTTCTTCCAAATTTTAAGAAGAATAAACAGAAGCAGTGATGTGATCAACATGCGATACCACACCAACAATCCTTCATTGAGTGTGATCAGCTTACCGAATATACCGGTAAAACCCGCCAGAATAATAGATAAATGCAGCTTTATAAATGCCTGTTTCATGAAATAATATAATTACTATACAAAGATAGTATGGGGCTTTTATCCGATAGCCGATAATATCAGAATTTTGTAATCGAAGGATGCTTTCCTTTATACTTTGGATCGTAATTGTCTATCCACCAGTAATACATCATTGTGGCTAAGACACAGTACACAACAGCATGTATCCATAGCATTACGTACTGAAACCAGACATCGCTCAGAGAAGCACCCATAGTATTGATCTTTACAAAACCATGAATTCCGGGAGTAGAAGGAAGCAGATAGGCAATTGCCTTTAAAGGACCGGGAACTGCCGGCCAGGGCCACGATATACCCGACAAAAACAGAAACGGAACACTTGTAAATACAATAAGCAGCATAATAAACTCCCGCTGAGAAGAAAAATACGATAAGGTCATTGCAAAGAATGATGCTGCAAGTATATAGGGGAAAAGAAAAACTGCAATAGTTTCGGGGCTCCCGATCTGAGGAAGTCCGAACAGATACGGAACAACCCTCAGTACCCAAGCCGATGAAACAAAGTAAATCATACTGTAACAGAACCCTTTACCGATAGTCAGTTTCAACGGATGAATATCACGTCCCGAAAAAGTATGAGATGCCACGGTAAACCGTTTTTTATCGTTATGCGTACCAACCAGTGTACCGATACCCAACAACAGAGTTTGCTGGATAACCAATATAAGAATAGCGGGAACCAGAAAACTGGCAAACCCGTTAGATACATTATAAAACGGAACCCATTCATAATCGACGGCCTGCATAGTAGATTGGTCCTGCTCCTGCGTTCCGTATCCCATATCCTGAACCCTGATGCCTGCTCCCATTTCAAGAGAAACTTCGGTACAGGTAAGCATCATGGCCTTATAAAAAAGCATACTGCTCATATCAGAATACAGGATTACTGTAGTTTGCTTATTTGTATTGAGATCGGTACTGAAAGAAGAAGGGATAAGAATAATACCGTATACTTCTTTTTTCCTCATCATCTCACGGGCTTCTTCCATATTGGCTACATGCGCTACAACATTTACATCGGCAGCACCATCAACTTTTCGCGTAAACTCTCTCGACAAGGCCGAATTGGACTCATCAACCACTACAGCTTTCACTTCATGTACAACCTCATTATTGTACAGATAAGCATAAAGCACAGGGTATAATAATGGAACGATCACCAAAAGGAGAATAACCGCAGGATCACGAAAAACGACCTTTAGCTCGTTTATCCAAACATAATATATATCGAGAAATAATTTTTTCATAATCTTCAATCGTTATTCTTCATAAACATTCTCATAAAGAAATCTACGAATACGCCCCATAAGCAAAAGCCCTACCAGGAAGAATCCTAATAACGCCGCATAATGATAAGCCGAATACCCTAACGGAATTCCATTGAGAGCCTGATCCACATAAATTAGAAAAAAATGCCTCAACGGGAAGAGAAAGCTCAATCCGTACAGAATAGGACTCATAGCCATGGATGCAAATGAAAAGCCTGTTATCGAAAACGATATCATACCCAACAGGCTCGCCGAACTTAAAGCCAGGCGATAGTTGGGGAATACTGCCAAAAGTATAAGTCCGAAACCCTGAGCTGACAAAATAAGGCAGAGATATGCCGCACACATAGGCCAGAATCCCGAATGAAGTGGAAAATGGTTATAGCCGTACAATACCGACATAAAAAACAGCGATAAAATGAGAAACAGAGCCGTATAAGGCAACAGTTTACCGAAAACGGCTTTTACGATAGATCCTCCCGACAGATCTAGCAGTTGACGTCCTGTCCCCGATTTTACCTCCGACCCTAAAGCCGATATCGTAAACATAGCCAGAATCAGAAAAAGAATACCGGGAGTAAGCACATTGTTGAGATAAACAGAATAATTGAGCATCGGATTACCTATCACATGAGCTTCTATTGAGATCGGCTGTAACACAGGCATAAGCTCTCCTTGTGTATAGCCTTTTGCTTCTCCCATCTTCAACCCTACAGATGCAGATGCAAGAACGCTTATCATCTTCATATCCTGAAACAAGAGTGAACCCGAAATCAAGAAAGCGTTATTAGTATAAAACACTATTTTAGGACGATTGCCCGATACAGCATCTTTTGCAAAATCCTCCGGTATCGTAAAGATTCCGTATACTTCGGCACGTTCCATTGCTATACGGGCTTCTTTAAACGACAAGCTCTTAAATTTAATATCGGTTTTGGCAAAAGCATCCAACTGACGAACCAACGCACGTGAGGTAGACGAATTATCAAGATCGACAACAGCTACAGGTATTTTAGTCGGCAATCCGGCACTCATCATATACATAAGTATAGCGAATGTCAACAAAGGCGCAATAATCATCCCCCAGATACAGATCTTGGAAGATATTATCCGCTTACACTCACGAACGAAAACTACCCGAAAACCGGTTTGTAAACTCATCAGTCTTTAGCGTTTTATTATAATTGACATTCCCGGTAATACATCCGGTTGATCTTCGATAAAACGACCTCTTACCTCGAAAGTTTTCCGGTCATAACCTCCGGTTGTTTTAGTCGCCTTCCAGGCTGCATACGAACCGAGGTCTTTCATATAGTAAATTTTCAGTTTTACATCTTTATTCAGTGCCGGAACAAATGCTGATATTTCTCCTCCTACCTTAAAGTCGGCTAAAAGATCTTCACGAATATTAAAGGTACCCCATTTGTCCGATAAGTCCATCACATTCATCACGGGAGCCCCCGTTCCTACTAATTCTCCTACATTGGGGAAACGATCGGAAATACGCCCGTCAACCGGTGAAATCAGGTATGTTTCATTTATATAAGACCCTACCTCGGCAACAGCACCTTTTGCTTTGGCAACCATTGCAGCAGCAGCTTCTTTATCTTCTCTCTGCGCTCCGTTTACAGCCATGTCGTATTGATACTTAGCAGCTTTTTCGGTAGCCAGAGCAGCATTGTAGTTCGCTTCCGCCTCATCTCTTTTTTGAGCCGTAGTAACTCCTTTATCAAAGAGATTCTGTACACGATTAAATGACTTCTTGGCAATGTCGCTGCCCACAATTGCTTTCTGCCACATCTCGTAAGCCGATTTCAATTGCTCCGAACGGGTTCCCCTCTGAGCCTTTTCACTTTGAGCTGCAGCACCCTGTTCTGCGGCACTGGCCTGAGAGAGTTTTGCTACAATATCGGGAGCACTAAGTATAGCGAGAGTATCTCCTCGCTTTACATAATCACCCTCCTCTACAAAGAACTTCTCGATACGTCCCGGAACTTTACTCGATATACGAACTTCGGTTATATCGGCTTCGCCTTGCAAAGTGTTATCCTCCTGATTGAGGAAGAAAAAACCGTAAACAGCTGCTCCTATTATTACAGCGGCAAACCCAAGAATAGGAATTAGTTTAGAGCCCGATTTGTTATCTTGTGCACTCATATTTTTATTTTTTACATCATTTATTATCAGTTATTTAATATAAAAAAAGGTTACAAAGGTTACACGCTTTATGTACGCTTTTTGGATGCTACTTTTTTTCTTGTAACTCGTACTGCCCGCAGGGCAAAGCAACTTGTAACTTTCTTATAGATAAAAATCAGAAGAGGGTCATGACCCTGTCCCCAACCCTACTTATTCAGTAAATTACGTCCCAGAGCCTTATTCAGATATACCTTACATAACCGAATATCAATTTTCGAATCAATAAGCTCCGAATGAGCCGAAAGCCACGCTGTATGAGCAGCCAGCACATCTGAAGCAGGAATTACACCTTCTTCAAACCCCACTGTTGCATAGCGCAAGTTCTCATCAGCTTTCTCCATATTTTTCTCTGATGAGGTGTATTTTTTATAAGCCTCATTGAGTTTAAAATTTGTCTGATTTACCTGTAGTTCTATTTTCTCTTTAGCTTCGTCGAGCTTATACTCCTGAATCCGGGTTTCAGCTTTAGCCGCATTGTATTTCGATGAGCTCGACATGAAATTCAGTGGAACTTTCAGCGTAAGCCCCAAAGTCCACATTCCCCCGAATTTGGTATCAAATCCATCAAACGAACTCGGATTTGTATACAAATAACTGGCCATAAAAGCCAGATTAGGCATAAATTCCGATCGAGCAACCCGTTCTTTTCCTTTATAAATTTTTGTAGCCAATTCCAGACTTTTCAGCTCCGAGCGATTAACCAGAGCTTCTTCAACAGAAACCAGTTCGGGTGTATATAATTCGTTCGATACCGTTTCCCTATTGTTTTCGTCCGACAATTTCACGTTCTCATCAATCGATAGTCCACAAAGCTGATTCAGAGCCATACGGGAGAGAGCCAATCCGTTATCAACTTTAGTAAGTGTCATATCCGCTTCGTTGAGTTTTACAGCTACAGATAATACATCTGCTTTTGTCGCAACCCCTTCTTGCTCCATCGTTGAAATATCGGAATGCATCTTTTCTAATAAAGATTTGTATGACTCTGCCAGTTCTTTCTTATAGGCAAGGGATACAACCTGCCAATATCCGGCATCTACTTCGGTTATAATATCCTGTAACTTTGTATCTTTTTGTGCAGCTGCCAGAGCCTGCGAATTTTTCATTATATCGTTATAAGCAACGATTTTTCCGCCCATAAACAACGGCTGAATCAATGTAACACCTCCGACCCATACATTTTTGATATCCACTTCGCCGACACTGCGTATCTTATCCCGAATCTCGTCAGGAATAGGTATTTCTGTTCCGGCAGGTATAGGGATACCTAACGAACTCAAATCGGGCATAGTTATAGAGGACGGAATAGCTGATGAAGATATTAATTGAAGATTTTTCTGATTGCGGAGATAAGCTCCTATCATCGACACTTCGGGTAAATATTTAGAGAAAGCCTCTTTCTTATTATAGAAGGCGACACGCTCCTGCTCCGAAGCCATTTTCAGATTCTTATTGTTTTGTATGGCGAGATCCCGAACCTCGTCAAGATTCAAAATTCTTTGCCCCATCATAGGGGAAATACTTATTGAAACAAAAAGCAGAATACCCAGAAAATATCGTTTTTCCATAGAATGAGTGCTAAGCAAGGTCTCAGACCTTTTTTATTTATCTTCTTTATTTAATCACAAATATAGTTGTCGAAACAATTATATATTTATAGATTACATTATTTAACTAAAATAAATAACATACGGTCATACAATTTGTTCAGAATTGTATGACCGTATTATTAAGTGAAAATAGAATGACCTATTCCCTGAAATAAATCCTCTTAACCCTTGACGAAACCGAAGTCAGTATTTCGTAAGGAATCGTATTAATTGTTTTGGCTAATTCCGTCACAGGGAGATCATCCCCAAAGATAATAACCGACTCTCCCTCTTTTACATCCAGTCCGGTTACATCAACCATCGATAAATCCATACAGACATTGCCCACAAACGGAACAAGTTTATCTTTGATAAGCACATGTCCGGCTCCGTTTCCGAACTGACGGCTCAGCCCATCGGCATATCCGATACGCAGGGTTGCGATATCCGAATCGTGCTCGACTTTGCCTTTACGCCCGTAGCCAACCGTTTCTCCAGCTTTTATATGTTTAATCTGCAATATGGTAGTACGCAAAGTGCACACATTTCGTAAGCCCGAAAGTCCGCTTGCACTGATGCCATACTGACTGATACCTAACCGTACCATATCCATCTGCTCTTCAGGAAAGCGTTCCATTCCGGCTGAGTTGAGGATATGACGCCATACAGGATATCCCAATCCATCTTGAAGCATACCTGCCAGCTTTTTAAATATAGAAATCTGCTGTATAGTAAAATCATCAAAAGACCAGCTTTCGCTTGCCGCCAGATGAGAGAAGGTAGACACAACCCTTAATGCTTTTTGTGAAGTAAGCCGATCTACTAATCTGGGTAAATCTTCTTCGGTAAATCCTAAGCGGTGCATTCCTGTATCCATCTTAATATGGATGGGAAAATCCGAAATACCACGGCGTTGTGCTTCCCGTATAAAAGCATCCAATATTCTGAAATTATACACTTCGGGTTCAAGGTATGACTCGAAAAGCTGGTTGAATCCACCTACTTCAGGGTTTAAAACAATCACAGGAGTCTTTATACCCGATTTTCTCAATAAACTGCCTTCTTCGGCAATGGCAACTGCAAAATAATCACACTTGTGATACTGCAATATTTTAGCAACCTCAACAGAGCCCGAACCGTATGCATCGGCCTTAACCATACATATCATTTTAGTTTCGGGTTTCAAACGTGAACGGTAAAATTTGAAGTTATGCACCACAGCGTCCAGATTAATATCTAAGACCGTTTCGTGGGTTTTCTGTTCGATCAATTCGGCAATACGTTCAAATTCAAAACTGCGGGAACCTTTCAGTAATATGGTTTCGGCATGGAAATCGTTCCAAATACCCGATTCGATAAATTCTTCGGTCGTTTCGAAAAAAGCGTGAGGAATATTTTCGAATATTTGCTGCTGCTGCGAAATATGCTTACCAACACCGATGATCTTCTCGACATTAGCAGCTCTCGCCGAATCAAGAACCGAGCGGTACAAAGCCTCATCGGAATACCCCGACTGCAATATATCGGATAATATCAATGTTTTCTTTTGAGATTCCTCGGTTGCCTGCTGTCCAAGGAAAGAAAGGGCGATCTTTAACGAATTAATATCGGAGTTGTAAGTATCGTTTACAATAATATTCTGATTCTTTCCCTGACGCACATCCAGACGCATAGCTACCGGTTCGAGCTGACGCACTTTCTTTTGGATAATGTCGATAGAAGTGGTGAGATAAAGAGATACGGCTATAGCACTGGTTACGTTCTCGATAGAAGCATCGTCAACAAAAGGCAGTTCTATTGTAAATGGTAACCCCAGAAACGAGTATGTGATATACGAAACTGTTTCGGAACGGTCGATGCTCTGTATAAGCAGAGGGCTTGATGATCTCAGATTGTAAGACCATGTAAAACGCTTCTGAGAAAGGCAAGCAGACTGCATACATTCATCGAGCAGTTGATTTCCTTCTTCACAAATTATAACATCGCAATTGATAAATAATTCTAACTTTTCGAGGCATTTTTGTTTCAGATTCTGAAAGTTTTCCTGATGGGCATCTCCAATATTGGTGAATACTCCGATAGTAGGTTGGATAATACGCTGCAATTTAGCCATCTCGTTAGGCATAGAAATACCGGCTTCGAAAAGGCCTATCTCTGTATTTTCATTCAACTGCCAAACCGATAAAGGCACACCTATCTGCGAGTTATAACTACGGGGCGAACGAGTGATACGACGTTCGGAACCCAGCAGCTGATAAATCCATTCTTTTACGATAGTTTTTCCGTTACTTCCGGTAATAGCTATTATCGGTATTTTGAAATGGTCGCGATGAAATGTCGCTGCAGCCTGTAATGCCTGCAATGTGTTTTTTACTTGTAGGAAATTCACTGCCTGCAAATTGCTCCATTCTGGGGCAATTGTATCTACCACAAAGTTCCGAATACCGAGTTTATACAGCTCTTCGATGTATTTATGCCCGTCATTATTTTTCGTTTTCAGCGCAAAAAATAATGTTTCTTCAGGATTAAAAACTTCCCGGCTATCGGTCAGTAAATGACTGATCTTATAGTCAGGAAAAGCAATTTCTTTAATTTTTAGTGTTTTAGCTATATCCGCTATCTTGTATGCCATCTTCTTTTTAGAGTAAAAGCAATTTCTTAAATAATATATACAGGCTTTAAAGCCATTAGTTATCAAGTAGTTATTGACTGATTCTATTCTCCAACAACTCTATTTCGTTATAACAATCAAAGTAAGGATATTTCTCTCTGAAAGATTGGAGCTTTAACAAAGTTTGCCTTAAAAATTGTTGATGCTCCGGAGTATCCTCGTTAAAGGGACGGTGCAAAATTGCTCTATGGAGACTCTGCCATTGCGTATTAACCTGTTTAGTTATATCGTCAAAAAATGTATCTGCAAAAATACTCCAAATATATCGAATAGCCATATCATTCGGATGAATCATATCGTCCGAATAAAAGCGATAATCGCGAAGCTCATCAAGCACTATTTCGTAAGACGGGAAATAAAAAACTGCAGGAAAGGCCCGCTGCAATTCATCTATTGCCAATAACAATACCGACTTACTCAACTGATTGTTATGGACTCCATCTTTCCAGTGGCGTATAGGACTTACGGTAAATAAAATCTTTAAATCCGGATTCTTCGAAAGCAGAACCTCAATCAGATCTGTCCAGTCATTCACAATATCAGAAACAGACAAACGGAAGCGGTCAAAATCCGAAGCCGGAGATTTATGGCAATTTGCAACGATTGCTCCCGATTCCTTCAACCGATAAACATAAGACGTTCCGAAAGTTATCAGCAACACATCTGCTTCTCGTAAATCGGCTGATGCTTTTTGACAGACATTGTTGATTGATAGCAGAAAACGGTCTTCATCTATTTCGCTAAATACACTATGATGACTGTAAGACCGAAAAACGCCCTGCTGCTTAAAAATATCGGATCGGGTAAAAACTTTTTCATCCAGCAGAAAGCGCACGGATTGACTAATAGACGAAGGGTTGTATAAAACCCCAAATGGATTTACATTAACATCGAATTTATTTTCGAGCAAATATCTTCCGATATTTTCGGCAAAACACGAACCGAACATCAGCATTTTATCCTGATGCCCGACAGTCAAACCGGAACGTGGTATATCTATCTTTTTTCTGAATTCCATATATTAAGGTCTCAGACCTATTTTATTACCACCCAAATATAAGAGTAATAATTAGCTATAACTAAGCACAAAGGTAAATAAGTTTCTAATCCCAGAATAAAACAAAAGACTATATTTGTAGATAAACCAATTAACACTCATGAATTATGAAAACGGATATCTACACTAAAATTGTACTGACGGTGATTGCTATTTTCCTAGCTCTTAATTTCTTTAAAGAAGTAAATATTATACCCACCGCCAAAGCTGATACTACGGCAACAGCTGCTGCTCCTATGCCAAATGCGATACAAAGTGCGCCTGTGGATGTGAATATTACGCATATAGATGGAAGAAGTCTATCTGATTATTACGAATACACAGCGATACCTGTTACAATATCTAAAAACTTCGACAAATAGCCATTAGATTTTTTTCTTTTTATCTATACTTAAAAACGATGGAAGAAAAGAAGAAAAAAAGATTCGTTATAGAAATTAACGGAGTGAAAGAATCAACCGAAAATGTAGAGAAACTGTCAGATGCACTGATTTGGTTAAAGTAGAGTCCTACACATGGCAGGGCTTATATCTGTAGTCCATAAATCAACTTTTCGCAAACAAATGTTAAAATAAAAATTTATTACCACCCTTATATCTGATCAAAATACACCGGCTTTCGTTAAACAATATTTATCACTAACTTGCGCTTTCGTTTTTGCGAAGGCATTAGTTTCATATTAAAGAAATGAAAGCATTTAATGATATATTTTCAAGACTTAACAAGTTTATATTGTTATACTTGCCAAAGTAATAAATAGGTCTACGACCAGACAAGTAACCAGATGAAAGAATTTATAAAAGTTTTAAGGCGGTTCGTCCCCCCCTACAATAAGCAGCTGATCCTCAGCTTTGTATTCAATATACTATCAGCTTTGATGAATGTAGTTTCATTCAGTCTTATTATTCCTATTCTGAATATTTTATTCAAACTCGACGACGAAGTGTATCATTATATGCCGTGGATCAACGCAGATGCCGTGACCTTCATGCAGAAAATGGAAAGTATAGGATCGGTTCTAAAAAATAACTTCTACTATTATTCAGCTCATTTTATCGATCAATACGGAGCATCTACTGTCTTATTTTGGCTATCTGTGGCTTTAGTTATACTTACTTTTATCAAAACGGGAGTTTATTACCTGAGTTCATATTACCTGATTCCTATCCGCACTGGTGTTGTGAGGGATATCCGAAACCAGATCAATGATAAAATACTGGCATTACCTCTGTCATTCTTCTCCGAAGAACGCAAAGGAGATATTATAGCCCGTATGACAGGAGATGTAGGAGAGGTCGAAAACTCAATAATGAGTTCTCTCGATATGCTATTCAAAAATCCGATACTTATTCTGGTTTACTTCACCACTATGCTCGTTGTGAGCTGGCAGCTGACCATTTTTGTATTGATTCTCCTTCCTCTGTCGGGATTTGTCATGGGGAGGGTTAGCAAAACACTTAAACGCAGATCGACCGAAGCCCAGAATAAATGGGGCGAATTGATGGCTCAGATCGAAGAAACCCTAAGCGGATTGCGCATCATAAAAGCATTCAATGCCGAGCAGAAAGTTTCAGATCGTTTTTATAACGGAGGGAACGAGCTTCGCAAAATGTCAAACAAAATAGCCCGTCGTCAGCAGCTTGCACATCCTATGAGCGAATTTCTGGGAACCGCTACTATAGCTGTGGTATTGTGGTACGGAGGAACTCTTATTCTTGGTAACGATGCGTCTATTACGGCTTCGAGCTTTATGTTTTATCTGGTTATGTTTTACAGTATAATCAATCCGGCGAAAGAATTCTCGAAATCGGCCTATGCTATCCAGAAAGGGTTGGCATCTATGGAACGAATCGATAAGATACTTGATGCAAAAAGCGATATTAATGACCCCGAAAATCCGGTTAAATTATCCTTTAATTCGAGTATAGAATACAAAAACGTTTGGTTTAAGTACAAAAACAACTGGGTACTCCAAGATATCAATCTGACTATCCCCAAAGGAAAAACGATTGCTCTGGTAGGTCAGTCAGGTTCGGGAAAATCAACAATGGTTGATCTTCTCCCCCGTTTTTATGATGTCAACGAAGGTCAGATAACCATCGACGGAACGGATATCCGTAATGCACGCATTATGGATTTACGAGGACTGATGGGCAATGTAAATCAGGAAGCCATCTTATTCAATGATACATTCTTCAACAACATAGCTTTCGGAGTTGAAAACCCGACTATGGAAGAAGTGGAAGAAGCTGCCAAGGTAGCCAATGCACATGATTTTATCGCAGCAACCGAAAACGGGTATGATACTAATATCGGAGACAGGGGAGGCAAACTGTCGGGAGGGCAACGCCAACGGTTGAGCATAGCCCGTGCCGTACTGAAAAATCCTCAGATACTGATTCTCGATGAAGCGACATCTGCTCTCGATACCGAATCAGAACGATTAGTACAGGAAGCTCTCGAGAACCTGATGCGTAACCGTACTACTATTGTTATTGCTCACCGTTTATCGACAATAAAAAGTGCTGACGAAATTTGCGTGATGCACGAAGGGCGTATTGTAGAAAGAGGTGAACACGACGAATTATACGATCTGAACGGATATTACCGTAAATTGTGTGATATGCAGAATTTCTAAGGTATCAGACCTTTTTATTAATTAATAATTTACAGAGCCTGTTATTTTACAGGTTCGGCGTGCAGGTAATACTTATCAACATAAATGGCATCCTGACGGTACAGCAATACTACATTTGTTTTACCAACTATCCATAAGTATCTGGGAACATCCGAATCGTATTTAACACGGAATTTCTCTTTGCAGACAACTGCAAGTCGCTCGTTATTATCGATATAAGACAATGCCGGTTTTCCATACAATTCAGAAATATAATCGATTATATTTTTCTCCTGACGTTGGTCTGTATATTTGCTCAAAAGTTTATCGTCTTTAGCAATCTTATCCTCAGGATAAAAATAGATATTTGCACACAATGTATCACTTTTAACTGTTCGAGCAACTCCCAAATAAAACTCCGAATCAAATACATTATTTATAATCTGTGTTCCAAATATCTCTTTAAAATCATCCCATTTTATATTGAGAAAGTCGTACTTTTTATTGATATCTACATTAACTATTGTTGTATCAGCCAAAACTACCTTATTATCCTTATATCCAATCAATATCGACTGGTATTTACCTTTATAGTAAAAGCAGTTTCCCCACGACGAAGTCAAATGTGTATTATTAGAATTCTGTTCAAATATTTTCTTCCTCCCGTCCACTTCGGGTACATTCCATACGAGAGAGTCATAAGACTGTACTAGATCATACATAGAAGTTTCTTGCTGAAAGTCAATTGTAAACTGTATGTTTTCGAACATTTTGCCCTCCTGTGTTGAGACCGTAAGTGATAATGGAACAATTGTTTCGGTTTCATTACCGTTATTTTCCTCTTCTTCATTTGTACCTGTAATATTATCTTCCGAACATGAGAAGAATAACATCGGAATAGTAAAGGCTATGATTAGTTTTTTCATAATATCGAGAGTGTTTATGGATTGGAATTAACTGCAAATATAAAAAATTTCAATAACTGATAGACAGGTATATACAATCTTTTTATCCTTTCTTTGTTACGGGAATACGGTTCCCTTTAATTATTTAATTTATCAAAATAATAAAATAGGTCTGAGACCTAAATTGTATAATATGCAACTGTACAATGTAATGAGTGCCGACGAAAGGGCAAAACTGATAGATGAAGCCGGCAAAAAAAGACTTACGCTCTCTTTTTATGCATATGCACATATCGAAGATCCCAAAATTTTCAGAGACGACCTGTTTCTTAACTGGAATAGTCTGGATGTGTTAGGACGGATATACGTTGCCCATGAGGGTATAAACGCACAGCTTTCTCTTCCTGCCGAAAATTTATCTGCATTCAAAAATTATCTCGACACTTACCCATTCATGAGGGATATCAGACTGAATATAGCAGTAGAGCAAGACAATAAGTCTTTTTTGAAACTGACAATCAAAATTCGCGAGAAGATATTAGCTGACGGTCTCAATGATGAAACTTTCGATGTTACAGCCATCGGCACACATCTTAAGGCTAATGAATTTAATAAGTTGATGGAAGATCCCGACACTATCGTTTTGGATATGCGTAATCATTACGAAAGCGAGATAGGACATTTCGAAGGTGCTGTTACTCCTGATGTAACGACATTCAGAGAATCACTGCCCATTATCCACGACATGCTGAAAGACCATAAAGAAGACAAAAACCTATTGATGTACTGCACGGGTGGTATCCGCTGCGAAAAAGCCAGTGCTTATTTCAAGCATCAGGGATTTAAAAATGTATATCAACTCGAAGGAGGAATTATAGAATACACGCGACAGGTAAAAGCCGAAGATCTGCAAAGTAAATTTATCGGAAAAAACTTTGTATTTGACAACCGCTTAGGTGAACGTATTACCGACGATGTCATTGCACACTGCCATCAGTGCGGCAAACCTTGTGATACACATACCAATTGTGCGAACGAAGCATGCCATCTGCTATTTATACAATGCCCCGAATGTGCAAAAAAAATGCACGGATGCTGCAGCAATGAGTGTAAGGATATTGTAATGCTCCCGACCGACATACAAAAGAAACTGAGGAAAGGAAAGCGCAACGATACAATGATATACCAAAAGGGAAAATCGGATAAACTTATCATATCCAAATAGAGAGACCTGGTATTTAATAGAATCTCTACTGTTACAGAATGAAGTAACAGTAGAGATTTTTTTTATATTTGCTATAAAATAGGTCTGCGACCTTAATAAAACGACATATGAGTAAATTACCTATCCTTGCCGTTATCCTGATCATGCTCGGAGCATGCGCAGAGAAAAAAAAACAAGCCTACGATTTTCAGCAGATTAAAGAGAAAGGAGAATTAACGATCATCACGATGAGCAGCTCCACTTCGTACTTTATCTACAAAGACGAAGCAATGGGATATGATTACGATCTGGCCAAAGAGTTTTGCGATCGTCATGGCCTGAAATTAAAGGTAAAAGTAGCGGAAAATTCGACCAAATTGCTCGAAATGCTCGAACAAGGGGAAGGTGACCTTATAGCAGGAGCAGTACCCGTACAGAGCAGTCTTAAAGATTCTATTATTTATTGCGGACTGGAACAGGTATCTCATCAGGTTTTAGTGCAACGTACAGGGGTAAGAGATTCAATGATAACAGATGTAACCCAGCTCATAGGCAAAGAGGTATATGTAAAACACAATACAAAGTACCACCAACGGCTTCAGAACCTTGATATGGAACTGGGCAATGGTATTATAATAAAAGACGTTGAAAAGGACACAATAACCGTAGAAGACCTTATCGGCATGGTTGCCCAACATGAAATAGATTATACGGTAGCCGATGAATACATTGCCAAGTTAAATAAGACTTATTACCGGAATATCGACATATCACTGCCCCTCAGCTTCGAGCAACGTTCATCGTGGGCAGTACGTAAAGATGCTCCGCAATTAGCAGATTCGCTGAATGTATGGTTTGCACAAAACAGCCGTAAACCAATCTATAAAGATATCCTGAAAAAGTATTTCGAATTGAGCAAAATGCCCGATGTCGAGTACGAAATACCAAAAGACCTTCCCAAAGGATTTATTACTCCTTTTGATCCATTGTTTAAAAAATATTCTGCTGTAGCCGGATACGACTGGTTTTTATTGGCGTCGATCGCTTATCAGGAATCTCGTTTCAAGACCAATCTATCGTCATGGGCCGGAGCTATCGGACTCATGGGATTGATGCCGCGAACGGCTGCTTCTTTTGGCGCAACAGGCAATCAGCTAGTAAATCCCGAGATAAACATCAAGGTCGGAGCCGGATTGATTGCCCGTCTGGATGATATCTTCAAACGGGTATCCGATCCGCAACAGCGAATCAAATTTATACTGGCTGCATACAACGGTGGAAACGGACATATTGCAGATGCTCAGGCATTAGCCCGTAAATACGGAGCAAACCCGTATGTATGGGATGGGAATGTAGAGAAATACATCGAACTGAAAAGCAAGCCTGAATATTATACCGACTCAGTGTGCAAGAACGGATATCTGCGTGGATCGGAGGTAGTGAAATATGTAAAACAAGTAGAAAAGAACTGGAGCAAGTTTAAATCAATGCATAAGAATAAAAATAAACACGGAGGTAAGGGGTAATTCCTCTGTAAAAGTATTATTTTTAAGGTCTCAGACCTTTGTTTACTTGTCAATAAGTCCACTCGTTAACTGTATTATACATCATTAAGATACTTACTATTACTTACAATCAATGCTTAGAACAATTATATTCTTTATAGTTTCAATCATTTCATTCTATTCTTCTGCGACAGATGGATATATATTCAGATTACAGTTAAAAGACAAGCCTGAATCGAAAGACCTGATTGCAAATCCTCAAAAATATCTTTCTCAGAAAGCGTTGGATCGCAGAGAACGTCAGAATATAGAAATAGATACAACAGACGTACCGATATCTGCTGCTTATTGCGGTGAAATCGAGAATCTAGGATACAAAATAGTAGCTAAAAGCAAATGGATGAATACAGTGAGCGTATATTGCACAGACAGCCTTCAGGTGGAGATTCTAAAAAATCTGCAGTTTGTTGATAACGCCTTATTCGTATGGAAAAGCGATACTACAGTAAACATGGAAAGCTCTCCTTTGAAACGAATAAAAGAACCTGAACCCAAAGCCGAAAATCAATACGGTTATGGATACGACCAGATAAAGATGCTGAACGGTCAATATCTCCATGAAAAGGGGTATAAAGGCAAAGGGATGGATATTGCCATTATTGATGCCGGTTATCAAAATTTAAAAGATATACTACTGTTGGACAATGTGTTTATAAGAGGTATAAAAGATTTTGTTTACAATGGAATAAATATCCTTAAAAGCAGTACACACGGATTGAATGTCTTATCAATATTGGGATCAAACCGCCCGAACATCTATATAGGAACAGCTCCCGAAGCAAAATACTGGCTGCTGAAGTCGGAAGACGGACGTTCGGAATATCCCATCGAAGAAGATTACTGGATAGCCGCAGCCGAATATGCAGACAGCGTAGGCGTTGATCTCATAAACACATCGCTGGGATATACTAAATTCAATGCTTTAGCTCAAAGTTACAGTCAATCTCAATTGGATGGAAAAACAGCCTTTATCAGCAAAGCGGCAAAAATAGCAACCCGAAAAGGTATAT
Source organism: Indolivaga capnocytophagoides DSM 22835 (assembly GCF_000426485.1). GTDB lineage: Bacteria > Bacteroidota > Bacteroidia > Bacteroidales > Dysgonomonadaceae > Dysgonomonas_A > Dysgonomonas_A capnocytophagoides. The sequence continues at coordinate 108,423 of NZ_AUFL01000015.1, read as the reverse complement.
TTGTTGTTATAAGTGCAGGGAATGAAGGTTCTAAAACATGGAGGAGTATTTCAGCTCCGGCTGATGTCGACGATGTGCTTACCGTAGGTTCTGTCCGCAGAGACTCTACCCTATCCTATTTCAGTTCGGTTGGTCCTACGGCAGACGAACGGATTAAGCCGGATGTAGTAGCTTTAGGCGATAAAATCAATATAATAGGTGAAGACGGCAATGTTACTTACAATAGCGGAACGTCTTTCTCTGGTCCTGTCATGTGCGGCATGGCGGCGTGCTTGTGGCAAGCCTATCCCCGATTGACTAATATTCAGTTACTGGATATAATCCGTCGATCATGCGACAGATTTGAAAAGCCGAATAATTCGTATGGTTATGGCATTCCCGATATGGAAAAAGCGATGCTGCTGGCCAAAGAATTACAAACTGATAATTTACAATAAGCATGGAACTGCCTGCACTATCATTATATGAACTGAATAATCTGGTAAGAGGTGTTATTGCCGATACTTTCAGTCAAAGATTCTGGATAAGAGCCGAAATGAGCGATGTCCGGAGTAATCAGAATGGACATTGTTATCTCGAATTCATCGAGAAAGACTCAAATAACAAAACGATAATCGCAAAGGCCAGAGGAAGTATCTGGTCGAATGTATTCCGTATGCTGAAAGCCTATTTCGAATCTGAGACAGGACAGGCTTTTGCATCCGGACTTAAAGTACTGGTGCAGGTAAGTATCGAATTTCATGAGCTATATGGATACAGCCTTAATGTACATGATATAGATCCTTCCTATACTTTGGGTGATCAGGCTAAAAACAGAACTTTGATTATCAAACAACTCGAAGAGGAAGGGGTATTAGACCTCAATAAAGAACTGCCTTTGGCTAAAATAGCCAATCGGATAGCCGTTATATCTTCACCGACAGCCGCCGGATACGAGGATTTTTGTAATCAGCTGACTAACAATAAAGACGGGTTTATATTCTACAATAAGCTGTTTCCGGCAATAATGCAAGGCGATCGTACCGAACAATCTATTATTGCTGCATTAGACAGAATATACGAAAACATCGATAAATTCGATGCTGTCGTAATTATTCGCGGTGGAGGTGCAACCTCTGATCTGAGTAGTTTCGACTCATATCTGCTCGCTGCTAACTGCGCCCAATTCCCTCTGCCTATAATTACAGGTATCGGACACGAACGAGACGACACAGTTCTCGATATCGTAGCGCATACCAGAGCTAAAACACCGACTGCTGTAGCTGAATTTCTGATAAAGCATATTTACGAATCCGCATCCGAATTAATCGATATCCAAGACAGCATTATCTTCGAAACAAATAAAAGATTGATTGAAGAAGCTACAATCTTAAATACATTGGTGACCAAGTATTCGTACATAATCAAAGACCGGACAAAAGATCAGCTAAATAAACTAGATATCATATCAGAGAAGATTAAGAATGCAGCAATAAGAGTTTTACAGGATCAGAAACATATTCTCGAATCGAAAGAGCAATATATAGAACATAATTCTCCTGAGAATATTCTGAAAAAGGGGTATACCCTAACTTTATCCGGTAAAAAGATAATAAAAAGTAAAGCAGGTGTAAAAAAGGGAGATAATATCGTAACCCGTTTTGCAGATGGAGAAGTCAAGTCTTTAGTTAAATAAATAACTGAAAGTACTAATGACCTATTTTAAAGGAATAATCTGCTCTTCCGGTTATGCTTACAAAGTCAACAACAGGTATCTGACACCTTAACGGATTGTTTTCTTTCGACGGGCAATTTGCATCATTTCATCGAGAACTTTAGACCCCAGCAGCTTTAGAATAATCAGATAGGCACAACCTCCTACAATAAGCTGAGTCAATAATAAAATAAGATTATTGGAGATTACCGATCCTAAGAAATAAGTCGGACAGAATGTAATAATTGCAATAAAACCATAGGGAAGAATATCCTTCATAACTTCCCACATGGAGTATTTAATACACCTGCCCGCAATGTAATAAGCTACGAGAAACGACAGAATAGCAATACAGCTCGTACCCAAAACAACTCCGTTTACCCCAAATCTGACAGTATAAATAATGACCAATAGTGTGAGGATATTACGGAATAACTCTACAGAAAGCAGCATTCCCGACTTCCCGACTGACTGTAGCAAGGATGATAATAAATAGAACAAAGGCAACACAGAACTCCCTATAACTAAGAGCCTTAAAATAGGCACAACTCCTATCCATTTTTCTTTGAAAGCAACCAAAACAATCGATTCTGCCGAGATTATAGTGAAAACAGCTATCGGAAAACAAAGAAAGCAGACAACACGTACTATCTTTCGGAAAACTTTTCGTTTAGCATCAATATCATCACCTAGTTTGCTCAATAGAGGGAAAGCTACTGATTGCAAACTGGAAGCAATCATTCCCTGAGGAAGATTACCCAGCTTGGTTGCCTGATTGTAATTACCAAGATCAGACATCGAGAATTTCTTACCGATCACGATAGAAGAAATATTTACTGCCACCTGATTGAATAAAGAATTCAGAAGAAGCTTACTACTGTATCCGGTCATAGATTTCAACCCGTCAAAGCAAAAAGATGCTGAAGGAGTCCATCTGATAGAGATCCATAAAAATACAGATCTAAGTAAAGTCTGTAATACCTGCTGTGCCGCCAAACTCCATACACCATATCCGTAATATGCCATAATCACAGCCACCCCTCCCGATATTAAAGTTGAGGCTAATGATATACGGGTATTCTTACGAAATGCCATCTGGCGAACCAAATGCACATATTGGACGACACTAAACCCGTTGAAAACGAATGAAAGAAATAAAAACCTCGATAAATCCGATAAAATAGGCTGTTTATAAAAATCTGCGATGTAAGGAGCGAAAAAAAACAGTATAATATAACAAACTATACTGATCGAGATATTGAAATAAAAGACGGTTGAATAATCCTTTTCCGAAACTTCCTGTTTACGAATCAATGCAGAAGAAAATCCACTCTCCTGTAGAATATTAGCAACAGCTATAAATATGGCTAAAGCTCCAAGTAATCCCAATTCTCCGGGGCTTAATAAACGGGCAAGAACAATGGCAAACACAAATTGAAAAATCTGCTGCCCGCCTTTTTCCATAAAGCTCCAGAATAGAGCCGAAACCGTTTGTTCTTTAAGGGTCTTTGCCATTATCTCCAAGTAAAGGATTTATCTTATCAAACTCCAAAGGTAGTAAATCGGAAAAACATACGAACGAACATCTTTTCTTATATTTATCTATATAGAAAAAAGAAGACATTTTTCAGGCATATCTTTCCACAGATCAAGCTTTATTTCTCATAACATATTCGAAACAAATAAATAAAAAACCGAATATAATATTTGCAATAAGTATATATAAATTATACTATTAAAAAATCTACAATACAAAATATTAAAAATAAAAATCATAAAAATTAATTATATCTACTATAAAAATGTATCCAGTAATATATATCAATATTATTTTACATATTAATTAAGTTTTAATAGAATTAAATATTGAAAATAAATATCTGATAAAATGAATATTAAATTATATAGTAATCTATAAGAAAATAATATCAATAATAATTTAACATTTTAATAGATATTGAGAAAAGACAAAACAACAGCATATAGATCTAAAAAGAGAAATAATCAAGATAAAAAAGAAAATAAGTAGAGCTTATAAATAAAATAAATTATCCAAAATAAAAATTATAATAAAAAATATAGACATTTAATAGCAATAGATTGAAACTATAATAAAGCATCAATTATAGATATCAATATTAATTAAATTATTTACTATAAACATCTATTTATGATATACAAAACCATACTTACATATAATAAATTTTTCTTACTAACTTTGAGCAAAGAACCAATAGAAAAGCGATAAATGATAAGAGTTATTTTATCGGGAGGACTGGGCAATCAGATGTTTCAATATGCAGCAGGACGGGCATTAAGCCTCAAATTGCAGTCCGAATTGTATGTTGACACCTTTCTGCTCCGAAAAAAGACCAAAACAACTGTAAGAAATTTCGAACTGAAAGTTTTCAATATAGAAGTCATAGAAAATAATCCTCTGAAAAACAAATTGATAACTAAAAGTTTTTTCTTTTTAAACAAATACGGATTAAAAAAACTTATTTTCGGATTATTCGGTATATTCCGCGATAAAAAGGCTCAAAACTTCGATCAGCGTTTCAATAATATAGATAGGAATATTACTCTATTCGGATATTTTCAGAATGAAAACTACTTTAAGGCGATTTCTGCCAATTTAAGGGAGGACTTTCGATTCATTAGCCCTCTCCTCGGTGAAAACGCTGATATTGCAAATAAAATAGGTTCTACAGCTTCTGTATCGATACATATAAGAAGAGGTGATTATCTGAATCCGAATGTAAACCTCTACTTATTAAACATCGAATATTACCGGAGAGCAATATCTTATATTCAGGAAAAGATTACAGATCCTGTTTTTTATATTTTCTCAGATGATATTAATTGGGTAAAAAAAAATCTGGATCTTTCACAATCACCACATATTTTTATCGATTGGAACACCGGAAATCGTAGTTTCCTTGATATGCAGTTGATGAGCCTTTGCCAACATAATATTATTGCAAACAGTTCTTTCAGTTGGTGGGGTGCATGGCTCAACTGTAATCCGGATAAAATAGTCATTGCGCCGGGCACATGGTACAAAAACGAAACAGCAGCAGACTATCCTATTGGTTTTATTCCTGAAAAATGGGTAATTTTAGAAACTTAAGGTCTCAGACCTATCAATTGCTTTGGCAGGTAAAACAGCCAAAGCCTGTTATAAACTAAAAGCATATCATTAAATACTTACTACTACTAATTTAAAATAGAAACAATGCCCAAAATATCCGTTATACTGCCGGTTTACAATGCTTCGCTTTTTTTAAAAAAGGCGATAGACAGTATTATAAACCAAACTTATACGGATTGGGAATTGATCATTGTCAATGACGGATCGACTGATAACAGCGAAGATATAATAGTTAATTACTCCGATAACCGTATTAAATACTCCAGAAACGAAGTAAATTCGGGTCTTATCGCAACCCTCAACAAAGCAATAGCATTATGCTCCGGTAAATATATCGCCCGCATGGATGCGGATGACATTTCATTGGCCTCACGTTTCGAAAGTCAGTTAAGCTTCCTCGAACAAAATACGGAATATGCCATGTGCGGAACATTTGCCCGAATAATAGACCAAGAGGATAAGATAACAGGAAAGATAGTCCATGTAACAGACAATGATTATCTGAAAGTTAATATGCTCTTTTCCGTTCCATTCGTCCATCCGAGCATAATGATTAGAAAAGACATCCTCGAAACCGAACTGTTTGATAAAGAATACCTCCATGCGGAAGATTTTGATCTTTGGACAAGAATAGCCCGAAAACACAAAGTGGCTAACATTCCCGAGTTCTTATTAAAGTATAGATGGCATAACTCGAATGTATCGGTAACAAATTCGAAAAAACAAGAAGAAGTAAAAAATCAAATAATAATAAGAGAACTCAATTTATTAGGATTATCACCGGATGAAAATGAGCTTTTTCTTCACAAAGTCAGCTTTTCTCAGTTTGATGCAAAAAACAAAGAGGAAGAAAAGAAGTCTTTCGATGATTTTAACGGGCTTGAAGAATGGTTCTCAAAAATTATCAAAGCAAATAAGACGAACCAGCTATACAATAATAACGCTTTGATCGAATTTCTCTGGAGCCGGTGGGTTATAGTCTGCATTATGCAAAATAGATTGACTAAAATAGTAAAACCGAAGTTTGTGCCGTATAATATCGTTATCTGGATAAAGACTTTAAAGCTGTTGGCGTTTCTTTCGAAAAAGAAATAATCTCAAAAATTTAAGATCAATGCAATTTGCGAGACACCTTCTTTGCAAGATTATCACCAAGTATAGCATAAAACATACGATGCAAACGGCTTTTCTTGAATGTATTGATATTATATCCCAGTTTCTTCACATCATTAGCAGCCTCCCGATTGTAAAAGTCACTCTTGAAACGGGTCAGATATTGCATGTAAAAATTAACAGCCGCAGATCTTACTCTTTTGCTATCTTCAAGAGCAATCATCTCCTTAACCATGATACGGGTTGCCGTTAATTGCGATTTCACCGCCTTATCCGACACCTGCTTACTCAAACTCTGAGGCGTATTCCGATAAAAGACAGCACCCTGAGGGCAGAAGTAAACAGCACTTGATCTTGCGACTACACGAAAGAAATATTCGCCATCATCATTCAGGGAAAGCTGTTCATTCCATCGTCCGGTTTCAGCGATCAAATCTCGATGAACAAGCCAGATACTCGACTGAACGATATTCCTTTCGCAGCAAATATCAATCAAAAAATCCAACGGCTTATTATAACCATTAGTAGATACCTGTTTATGGGGTATCATCAATGAAGACATCAAATCTCCCTCGAAAAGAATGATTCCCGATGTTATCACAGCCTTTTTATCGTTAATCGACTTAAATAAGTGCACCTGCGACTCTATCTTATTATAAGATAACAGGTCATCGGCATCAAGATATTGTATCAAGTCTCCGGAGGATTGTTCAAAAGCAAAATTACGGGCAGCACTTGCCCCCTTATTTTCCTGTCTGAATACCTTTACTACGTCTGACTGGTAAGCCTGTACAATTTCATACGATTTATCGGTGGAACCGTCATCCACAACAATTACTTCAATATCAGAATATGTCTGTTTTAATACATTATCTATTGTTGCCGAAATATATTCTTCAGCATTATACATTGGTATCAAAACAGACACTTTCATGGTATTATTTTTATCTTTCAAAATATGTCATTAAATAACAGCAAGTATTTAATGACATATTTGAAGTTTATAACAGACTATGGATTATACTTACCAAAATAATAAAAAGGTCTGAAACCTTATTTACTTAACTCTCTTGATTTATCTCCGAGATATCCTCCGTGATGCCTTTTCGCATAATCGGCAGGTGTGAATCCTATTTTACCCATTGTATCCACAACCAACACATCACCTATCACAGTCATCATGGTAGTAGAGGTCGTAGGAGTCAAACCCAAACGGCAGACCTCATCAGGACGTCCGGTTAATAAACATGCATCCGATTCTTTCGCTAAAACACTCTCGGGATTACTTGTTATAACAATAAACTTAATCGACGGATTAAGATTTCTAGCCAAAGTTATCAGTTCGATTATTTCACGGGTTTTTCCCGAATTCGAAATTAAAAGAATGATATCATTTTCCTGCAAAACACCCAAATCACCGTGTTGTGCTTCACTTGGATGCAAAAAAATAGCAGGAGTACCTGTCGAACAAAATGTGGTCGCAATATTTTCAGCTATCTGACCGGCCTTACCCATACCACTAGTTACAAGCTTGCCTTTTTTCCGGTGAACTTGCTCCACAATCAAATCCGTAGCCTTATCATAGTCACTACTGACAGGTATATTAAGAATGGCTTCTGATTCTTTTCTTAAGATTTCTCTAATTTCGTCTACAGTCATAAAATTTCAATGGTCGCCCCAATAATTATAAGTGTAACAAGTATTCAACAACTACCTGTTACACCCTTTTATCTAACTAATTAAAAGAAGGTCTGAGACCTTAATTTGTTTTGAATTTAAATTTAGTAGCAGCTAATTCTTTGTTAGCCTTTACAATTTTCGACTTAAGGTCTTCTTTATAAGAAGCTAATTTGTTCTGCAAGTCAACATTGTCTGTCGATAAAATCTGCAAAGCCAAAATAGCCGCATTCAACGAACCATTTATCCCAACTGTAGCCACTGGAATTCCGGGAGGCATTTGCACTATTGCCAACAATGCATCCATCCCATCCAACGACGAATTGATAGGAACACCAATCACAGGCAATGTAGTCATTGAAGCTATTACTCCCGGAAGATGTGCAGCCATACCGGCAGCAGCAATGATTACTTTTATACCTCTTTCTCTTGCATTTTTTGCAAAGGCTTCTACCTCGTGAGGAGTGCGATGTGCCGAAAGGGCATTGATTTCAAATGGGATTTCCATTTCGTCGAAAAATTTAGCAGCCTTCTCCATCACCGGAAGATCCGAAGTGCTACCCATAATAATTGCAACAAGAGGTTTCATTTTATAATCTTTATTATTAAGGTCTAAGACCTATTTATTACTGTATTTACCAGTACTCTAACACTCAAAAGGTAACAATGGTTCCACAAAAATAGACTTTTTTATTTGTTTCCGTCTCTTCTTTTCCAGTGGAACTGCCTGTTTATTCTTCTCAAATCTCTGACTCATTTAAGTAAATGAAAGTTACAAAATCAAAGATCATTCAACAGATATCAGTTATCAAATTTTCCTATTGTTTTACTTATAGATAAAATAAGCTATAAAGAATCTGCAATCTCCTATTTCAAAAACGACAGCATCAATACAAGTCCACCATATACCGCTCCATACCCGAGCAGACCTCCTAATAGGAATCCGATATAAACCTGAGCAGCAGTACTCGCTTTAAGATACAAGCGGCACACTCCTAAAAGTCCGGCAAGAACAAATAAAATAGCAAATAAATAAAGAGGGCTAGCCGCCTTTACATGAAAACAAACTGACAAGACTGTACCGATAACACCCCCGACACCAAGCATATGTGCACTTATTTTCCAAAAGAAATTAATAATCAAACCTACAAGCGATATAATTGCTGGGGCAGCTATCAATCCCAAAAACCAGAAAAACACATGCGCCTGATAAAAGAAATAAGTAAGGCTGAGATTCGAGACAAAGAAGATCATATAAGGCAAAACACGCTCAGACCTCTCGGTAAGAAAAATATCCCTCACATATTTCATTTTCACAAGAACAATCGTAAACAACGAAGGAATAATGAATGTAAACACCAAAACCGGCAATAAAAACCGGAGTGTCTGCCCTATATACAAATTAAAAAAGTTTGTATATACAAAAAGCAAAGCCAAACTATAGAATGGCATAAGAAAGGGCTGAAATATAAAAGAATATATTTTAGCGAGATTTGATCCTATTCTCCACATATCTTTTAATAAAAACAAGTATTAAGCTAAACTCCGGATCATTTAAGCCCGATGTTATTCTTATACCTGATCAGTTAATAAAAAGGCTGAACGCCTTATAAGTTTTTCCGTAACCTGGCTACGGGTATATTCATTTGCTCCCGATATTTTGCAACCGTTCTTCGGGCGATAATATAACCTTTCTCCTTTAAGATTTCGGCTAGTTTATCGTCGGTTAATGGCTTTTTGGTATCTTCTCCTTCAATACATTCTTTGAGAATAGCTTTAACTTCACGGGATGAGATTTCATCACCGGCTTCAGTCTGCATTGATTCCGAGAAGAAATACTTCAATGGATAAACTCCAAAATTTGTTTGTACATATTTACTATTACTCACCCTCGATACGGTCGAAATATCATATCCGGCAAGTTCGGCTATATCCTTTAATATCATCGGCCTCAGATTAGACTCGTCCCCCGTAAGAAAAAAATCATACTGTAAGTCAACAATAGCCTGCATGGTACGCTGCAATGTTTCCTGCCTTTGCTTTATAGCCTCGATAAACCACTTAGCCGAATCGAGCTTTTGTTTGACAAAAGCGATAGCATTTTTAGTTTCTGAAGTAACTCCTTTTTTATTTTCGGAGTACCCCCTAAGCATTTCAGAATATTCGCGGTTTACCCGCAATTCAGGAATATTCCGGTTGTTAAGGCTCATAAATAATTCTCCATTATAAGCTTCCACTATAAAATCGGGAATTATCGTATTCATCGTTTGAGCCAAAGCATCACCCCAATTGTTTCCGGGCTTCGGATTGAGACTTACAATAACTTGTATAACCTGTTTCAACTCGTCATCATCAACATTCAATGCCCGCTTGATCTTATCGTAGTGACGTTTTGTAAAATCATCAAAATGACGGCTGAGAATACGTATTGCTTTTTCTACAGCGTCGCTTTCATCCAATCGTTTCAATTGCAGTAAAAGACATTCCTGTAAATCCCGAGCTCCGATGCCGGCAGGCTCAAAGCTCTGAACCTCTTCGAGAATCGACTGGAGTTTTTCGTTAGAAACATCTATATTTTGCTGAAAGAGAAGATCATCGGATATTGCATTCAAAGGACGGTCTAAATATCCGTTTTCATCGATACTTCCGATTATATATTCGGCAATTTTGGCGTCATCTCCGGTCAACTCGGTGAGATGAAGCTGTTCAACCAGAGACTCATGCAAAGATTCTGCCGACGAAAAAGGAATATCCTCTCTCCCTACTGAAGATGAATTGTTTGAAGTAAGCCTGTAATCGGGTATATCATCTTCTGTCAGATAATCACCTAAAGCGATATCTTCCTGCGAAATCTCCCCCGAATCATCAAAATCGTCACGCTCGTCATCAGTCTTAAAATCATCCGAATCGTCGTGTCCTTCATCCAGAGCCGGATTATCGACCAGTTCTTGCTTGATCCGCTCCTCAAGTTCTATATTAGGCAACTCGGTTAGCTTTATCACCTGCATTTGCAGAGGTGACAAACGTTGCTGTTGCTTCTGTTGTAATTGTTGCTTAAGAGCCATTCCCCGAAACTGTTTTTATTTAAGGTCACAGACCTGTTTATAAACTTGCCAGCATATCAGTAACAGATATAATATTTACAAGATATTGCAGAATACAGTTTGTTACTTATACACAAAAATAATAAATAGTTTTATATCCTATCCAAGAATACAATGAGTAATATAAAAGAGGACACTTCAAAACAAATATCCCGCACAACCCCAAGCCTGAAAACAGACAAAGAAAACCAAAATAAATTTTACAGAAACACCATTATCTCGGCGAACAAATAACAGACAAATCCTATTTGATTAAAAACCATAACCTGCAAAATATATCAATAGAATTAATCGAAATTATTATATTTAATTCACATCTTAAAACACCATTTAAAAAATTATAATTCAAAAAATTACAAAACAACACTGTTATATAAAAGATGAATTATAGACAAATATTAACTTTATATATAAAATATATCCACTCGAAAGAAGATCAGAAAACAGATAAAAAACCCTTCGTATTAGACAAAAAAAAGAACCTCCGGAAACACATCTGAGGCTCTAATTTTTCTTATTTTTTCATGCCGATAAGTTATAAATTTATTCAGTCAAAATAACCTTTGCCAATTGCAAATCGAAAGGGGTTGTAATCTTTATATTGGTCTTTTCTCCTTCGGTAAGATGTATTTTATAACCTAACGACTCCACAACAGATGCATCATCAGTAAAAAGGTTAGAGAACTCAGCATTATAAGCATTTTTCAACAGATTAACATCAAATACCTGAGGGGTTTGCACTAATTTAAATTTAGATCGGTCTACTATTTTACTATCGATTTCATCGGTCATTTCCCGTAAACTATCAGTTACATCCAATACAGGAATCACGGCTTTATGCTCTTTTGCCAGAGAAAAGCATCTATTCAACAAATCCTTAGACGAAAAAGGACGAACGGCATCATGTACAGCCACCCAACCATCGCCAACAAGCTCCAACGCATTTTTCACAGAATGAAAACGGGTTTCACCTCCGTCAACCACCTCATGATATATCGTAAAACCATAAGCCTTACAAAGATTCGACCAATGGTCTCGGTAATCCTTTGCTAAAGCAACAACAATACGTATCGACTTATCGAAAGAGTAAAAAGCTTCTATCGTATGCATCAGTATAGGTTTACCGCCAATCGCCATAAACTGTTTCGGCTGATCAGCTCCCATTCTTAAACCCTTACCTCCGGCAACTATTATAACATTATTCATAGTTAAAAGAACAGAAAGATATTAATGATATATTTTGATATAGCAAGCTCTGGGAATTATACTTACCAAAGCAGGAAGGTCTGAGACCTTAGTCTATTTCGTCGATTATTTTTTTAATCTGCGCATCTGTTTTATACAGTTTGTCTTTACACAATTTGATTAACTCCGATGCTTTTTTGATTTCATCGGTCAAAACGTCTACATCCAGATCTCCCGACTCGATTTTATCGAGAATATTCTGCAATTCGCTTAAAGCTTCGGTATAGCTTTTCTCCCTTTTAGCCATTATTGTTCTTTTTGTGAAGAAATAAAAAATACAGTCGGGCTATAAGCCGGGTTCTGTACTCTGCATAAAGCAGAGTGCCTGCCATTTATCTACACCTGATGTCACCATCAGGCTCTAGCGACCTACCCCCCGACATCGGGCGGGCAGCCCTACGTGCGTCGGTATACATGGTCTTGCAACTCATAAGTAGTACGGCTCTTCATATTGCTACGAAGACCGGTGAGCTCTTACCTCACCTTTTCACCCTTACCCCGATAGGGGCGGTTATTTTCTGTTACCTTACTCTGCCCTCGCGAACAGCTTCCCGTTAGGAAATATGATGCCCTGTGTTGCCCGGACTTTCCTCTTTTCATTCTCCGAAGAAAATGCTCAGCGACAGACCGCCCGACTGTAATTTAAGGCAAAGGTAATATTTTGAGTCTTTAATCACATGTTTTTGTTTTATTTGTGTTCTCATTATCCATCAAAAAGATGTAATATTGTAAATAGTTTTACTAAATACGGTCACAGACCTATTTAGTACTTTGGCAAGTATAATAAACTGAGCTTATTATAATTTGAAAATATATTATTATGATCAGAAATGCATTGCTACTCATCACGGTCTCTTTTATCCTGTCAGGATGCAGCTCTACTCTAAATATGTGGAGCGCTGACTCGAATATGAAAAAAATAGAGTTAGATATGACTAAAAAAGAGGTAATAAAAGCTTTAGGAAATGACTATCACCGAGTAGGTGCATTCAAAACGGATGACGGTGTATCGGTTGAAATACTCGGCTACGAAAACACAAAGTCTGATTTTTACATTCTTCAATTCGAAAACGGAATATTAAAAGAGTGGCACAAAGAAATGCGGCCTGTATACCCGGTTCCACCTGTTCCTGCTCCTATAAATTCTGAAAGCAAATAAAATCATGGTTCTCAATTATATCTGGATTGCTTTTTTCGTTATAGCTTTTGTAGTATCATTATCACGATTGATTATATTCGGTGACTTCGAGACTTTCAATGCTACCGTAAATTCTACATTTTCTTCAGCACGAACAGGTTTCGAAATATCTATCGGTCTCACAGGTGTACTTACCTTATGGATGGGATTGATGCGCATAGGAGAACAAGGAGGTGTTATTCAAATGTTTTCCAGAGCAATAAATCCCCTTTTCAGCAGGCTTTTTCCTGACATACCCAAAAATCATCCTGCCGGAGGATCTATATTAATGAATTTATCGGCAAATATACTGGGACTTGACAATGCGGCAACTCCTGCCGGACTACAGGCAATGAAAGAACTGCAGGAAATAAATCCCGATAAAACGAAAGCATCCAACCCCATGATCATGTTTCTGGTAATGAATGCTTCGGGACTTACTCTCATACCAGTATCGGTTATGACGATCAGGGCTCAAATGGGAGCAAGCAATCCTGCGGATGTCTTTGTCCCGATTATGATTGCTACTTTTGTATCCACAATGATCGGAGTACTGGCTGTCTGTATCAAGCAAAAGATTAATATTTTCGACAAAGTCATACTCGGCACATTCGGCAGTGTAGCGGTTCTAATCGGGGGCGTTATCTGGGCTTTCAATGAAATGGGTCCCGAAAGAGCACAAAAGGCATCGAGCGTTATAGCCAGCCTCATATTATTCGGAGTCATTATCTTCTTTATATTAAGCGGAGTCCGAAAGAAAATAAATGTATATGATTCTTTTATTGACGGAGCCAAAGACGGATTTGCGACAGCCGTACGCATTATTCCCTATTTAATTGCTATTTTAGTAGCTGTCGGAATGTTTCGTGCATCAGGCACAATGGACTTTCTGGTAGATGGCATAAAGTCTTTTGTTGCCCTTTTCGGGGGAGATACCAGATGGCTGGACGCATTACCCACCGCTTTGATGAAGCCTTTAAGCGGAAGCGGCGCACGTGGAATGATGGCGGAGACAATGGCAACTTTCGGTCCCGAATCTTTTGCAGGAAGGCTTTCTTCTATATTTCAGGCATCTACCGATACTACGTTTTATGTTGTAGCTGTTTATTATGGCTGCGTTAATATAAAAAACAGCAGATATACTGTTCCATATGCTCTTTTAGCCGATCTTATGGGTGTTATTACTGCAATATGGGTTGCATATATCTTTTTTGGATAATGGGTTTTAGACCCTTTTAGGATCACAGACCCATTTGTTTCTTATTTTTTATCTATAGAGAATAAGTGACTGTCCAATATGAAAATAATAACTTGCGCTGTCATGAAGACCTACAAACGGGCAAATATTTATTTGCCCCTACGACCAGTTTTCATCACTTGAGATTTGTAATATGCATTCAGGGACTTAAGTTTACAAACCCCAAAGAACAGCAGAAAGGAAGCATTAATAAAAAGAAACATAAAGGGTGTAACTTTTGTTACCTTTTTGAAAAATGCACGGATACAGAAAATTAAGAAGAAAGTTTATAACAAAAGGGTCTATGATCCTAAAAGAATCAAATATATGGCAATTACTTATCAGGCAGAGGACATAAAAGAACCTCATCTAAAAAAACGGATCACCAATAAATGGATTAAAGAAGTCGCTGCATCTTATCAGAAGAAAACAGGTGACATTTCCTATATATTCTGCTCGGACGATAAGATACTCGAAATCAACAAAGAGTACCTCCAACACGACTATTTTACCGATATAATCACATTCGACTATACCGAAGATAATGTTATCGGAGGAGATATATTTATAAGTCTCGACACCGTAAAAAGTAATTCAGAACAGTTTAAAACCGATTTCAACGATGAATTGAACCGGATCATCATACATGGTATTCTTCATTTATGTGGGATAAACGATAAGGGTCCCGGAGAAAGGGAACATATGACCGAATGTGAAAACAAAGCGTTAAGCTTACTTGCATCTTACTGATTATGAAAAAGAAAAACTATTTCATTCTTCTGTTATTAATTGTATCTGTAGTTACTGCCTGCGGGCAAAACGAAGAACCTATACAACTCAAAGTCTGGGAAAACAATCCTCCGACAAATAACGGATTAACCGATAAAGCCGAACTTTTTATATATAAACCTCATACTCTTTCGAAGCTGCCGACTCCGGCTGTACTTATTTTTCCCGGGGGAGGATATGCCGGCGTAAGTATGCCGTACGAAGGACATGCTTTTGCCAAATGGATAGCATCACAAGGAATAGTCGGCATTGTATTGAAATACCGATTGCCCAATCAACACAAAGAAGTTCCTTTTGATGATGCTTGTCAGGCAATGCAAATAGTCCGTAATCATGCGGAAGAATGGAACATTGATGTTTCTAAGATGGGAGTTGCAGGTTTCTCGGCAGGAGGACATCTGGCAGCTACGCTTTCTACTTATTATGCCAATAATGAGTTATGCCCGAGACCGGCATTCACTATCCTATTTTATCCGGTAATAACGATGGAAACCGTAACCAAAGGAGGTACACGTAATAACCTGATGGGATTAACACCGTCGGAAGAAGATATTGCGAATTATTCACCGGAGAAACAAGTTTCAGAAAATACTCCCCGAACAATCATATTTACCGCAAATGATGATGCTTCTGTTCCGACATTCCATAGTACGAATTATTATCAGGCATTGAACGAAAAAGGAATTTCAGCCAGTTTACATATCTTTCCGGAAGGAGGGCATGGCTGGGGATTACTTCCCGATTATAAGTATAACGAAGAATCTCTCTCGATTCTGAAAACATGGTTAGACCTTTATATAAAATAATATCATGAAGAAAAAATTATTGTTGTTTTTATTCTCTATTATCGCAGTAAGTACGATGAATGCACAAGAAATTGTAAAGTTATGGAATGAAAATCCGCCTACAGATAATGGGATTACAGGTACTGAAGTTGACGAAAACAACCGCATTTCGAATGTCAGTGCACCCGAGATGTTTATTTACAAACCCAATTTGGCGATAGACCGCAACATTGCAGTTGTAATTTGTCCCGGTGGAGGCTACAGCCGTCTGGCTATTGATCACGAGGGTTATGATTTTGCAAAATGGCTTCAATCGTTAGGTATCACAGGAGTTGTTCTTAAATACCGTTTACCCAACCAACATAAAACCGTGCCTTTGGAAGACCTTCAGCAGGCAATCAGATATGCAAAGAAAAATCTGTCGAGAAAAGACTCTTCTGCCCTTAAAGTCGGTGTAGCTGGATTTTCGGCAGGAGGACATCTTGCGTCAACAGGTTCTACACATTTTGACGGACAAGATACCCGCCCCGATTTTTCTATTTTATTTTATCCGGTAATAACAATGGGAGAATATACTCATCAGGGATCAAAAAGCAATTTGTTAGGAGAAAACCCTTCCGCTAATGATGTAATGTTTTATTCGAACGAAACACAGATTACTGAACTAACTCCTCCTACAATACTGTTATTAAGCGACGATGACAACGCAGTTCCATCGATGAACAGCATTATGTACTACGAAGCCCTGAAGCAAAATAATGTTCCTGCAACGATGTACATATTTCCAGAAGGAGGACACGGATGGGGCATGAGACCCAACTTCAAGTACCACACCGAAATGCTCCAATTATTGAAACACTGGCTTCAGGATTTAAAATAAGCACCTCAATCGAATAAGCTTTTTTCAGGAGACTCCAAATCTAACAGATAACGTTTTCGAACTAACCCTCCGGCATACCCCGTGAGGGTTTTATTTGTACCTATAACACGGTGACAAGGGATTATTATAGCAATCTTATTTGCCCCGTTTGCATTCGCAACTGCCCTCACACTCGACTCTATACCCATCAATCGTGCCTCTTGAATATACGATATGGTTTTCCCATAGGGAATAGACAACAACTGAGACCATACTCTTTTCTGAAAGTCTGTTCCTAACATATCCAATTCAACAGAAAAAGTTGTAAGTTTCCCGGCGAAGTATTCGGATAATTCTTCTTTCAAAAGCCGTATATGCCTGTTTTCTCGGTCTGTGAGATTTATTTCTGCCAGAGTCGACAGACCCTGCATCTGCCGTTCCATATTCTTTCGGTCGGTAAATTCGAGTAAACAGATGCCATTCTCGGTGGCATATGCGATCATTTCTCCTATCGGAGTTTCAATTATAATAGAAGACGTGATTATTACTTGTTTTTTGTCCAATTCCAGCATTTTTAAGTATTCAATAAGAAATACATTGATAATCAGAAATATTTTGTTAAGTTAGGAAAATATTTTTCAACAATCAAACCTTCAAAACCTTCTATGATTATGAAAAAAAACTACCTCCTCTTCATTCTTTTATTAGGATTAATCACTATTCGTTGTACGGATCCAAGACCCAAAACGATAGAAAAGCCAACACATGGATTACAGAACACGAAAACTGTTGAGATCAACAAAATTGTATTAACTGATTCGGCAACCATCCTATATATGGATGCATACTTTTATCCAGGAAACTGGATACAGATAGATTCGGCTACATATATACAAGCCGATGGCAAGAAGTATACGATTACCGGATCGGACAGTATTGAATTGAACAAAAAACACTGGATGCCCGACAGTGGCGAGGACCACTTTACTCTCTACTTTCCTCCCCTGCCTAAAGGAACTAAAATAATCGATTTTATCGAATCCGATTGTGATAATTGTTTCAAAATATGGGATATCGACCTTACCGGAAAAAACAAAACCTATAAGCCGCAACTGCCGGATAATATAAATACCAAAATAGATAAAGAATACAAACTCCCCGAACCTGTGTTTAAAGCAGCAAGTTCAAAAATAACGTTTCATCTAACAGGGTTGAAAGAGGGGTACGCAATCGGAGAACCAGAATTAAAAATCAACAACCTCTTCACCAAGGATATGGATGAATACGCCGGTAAAAAAGAATCTGACGGGACATACACTTTTGAGGTCGATTTATATTCCACTTCAACAGGATTCATAACATTTAGCAACAACTATCTCAATGTAGTCCTAAATCCGGGGGAAAATCTTGATATATATTATGATCTAACGGCTTTTTCGAAAAACACTTCCCGTTATCACCCTCAACCCGATCTTACTTTCTGTACATTTAATGGCAGCTTTGCCGAATTAAATACTCAGATATTACAATACAGGGATACCTTACAGTCATACAATATTCTCTTAAACATATATTCTGATTATGCGGATTCCACAATTTTAGCAATGAATAATACGCAATATGTAGATTATGTGTTTAAAAATTACGATGAAAAGCTTGTAAAGCTAGAAAAAGAAGACTTCCCGCAAGCTGTAAAACAAGTTATAAAAAGCAATCTGAAAAATAATGTGATTGACAATATCGTTTCCATGAATAGAGTTTATGAATTGAATTATCGCATAAAGAATAAACTGGATTGGGATAAGCCTGTCGGTCTGAGTCTTCCCAAAGCAACAGAAAAAGAGTTAGCAGAACTTAAAAAGCTCGATTTAAATGATCTTACGCTTATTTACTCCGGTGATTTCAAATATTCTTCTTCAAAACTGATAACATCTATTCCACCATCCATAAACATAGAAACTATTACAGGCAGTAAAACAGGACTGCTGAGAGATTTAAGAGAAGTATTCCCTGTTATATTTAAAGCATCCGAACCGGCAGAATTGAGTTCAAAAGACGAAAGCATTCTCTCCGGAACAGGCAACCCCTATTACAAAGAAGTATATGACTTGATTTTCAAAAAGACAAAACAACTTCAGAAAGAAGTCTTATCAAAAGGAGGATTCAAAATTGAATCAACTCCCGATGTGGAAAAAGATAAGGTTCTGGAAACCATTGTTTCCAAATATAAGGGAAAAGTCGTATTTATAGACATCTGGGCAACATGGTGCGGCCCTTGCATTGGAGCGATGAAAACTATAAAAACGATAAAACCAACAATGACCGAAAAAGGTATAGTATCGCTGTATGTATCCGGAGAAACTTCTCCAAAAAACAAATGGATGAGCATGTTACCCGAAATAGGAGGAATACATTACTATCTGAAAGAAGAACAATGGAATGCATTGTCTGAAAAATACAAATTCAATGGAATACCTACATACATGATATTCGATAAAAAGGGAAAAATGGCATTCAAAGCCACCGGATATCCGGGAAACAACAAAATTCTCGAAGAATTGGAGAAAGTCCTGTAAATTCCAGCACAGAAAAGAGAGATCAAGCATAAAAAGGTCTCTCTTTTTCTTTTAGTGCAATAAGATCAAAGAATACTACATATTTATATATCAAAAAGATACAAACTTTATCAACACAAAGACCGAGTTATCAACAATTCTCATAGAGTTTACCTCGTCATTTTAAGAAGTGCAGCAATTATTCGTTTCTTTGCAATCATAAAATCTTAAAAGAGTAACATAAAACTACTATGGGTAAAATAATTGCTTTAGCAAATCAGAAAGGTGGTGTGGGCAAGACTACTACTACCATCAACTTAGCTGCGTCTTTAGCTACACTCGAGAAAAAAGTATTAGTAGTAGATGCAGACCCTCAGGCAAATGCGTCTTCGGGTTTAGGACTGGATATTAAGCATATAAAAAATACTATTTACGAATGTCTCATCGGTGCAGCAAGCGCCGAGAAAGCCATTGTTCCTACTGAATATGAACGTTTGGATATTATCCCCTCTCACATAAACTTGGTTGGAGCCGAGTTGGAAATGCTGAATATCGAAAACCGCGAAAAACGACTTGCCTCTGTACTTGCCCCGATAAAGCAAAATTACGACTATATCCTGATAGACTGCTCTCCATCATTGGGATTGATCACCGTAAACTCGCTTACAGCGGCAGATTCGGTTATAATACCCGTTCAATGCGAGTATTTTGCACTGGAAGGAATCAGTAAACTGCTGAATACAATCAAAATTATCAAATCCAAGCTTAATCCATCTTTAGAGATCGAAGGATTTTTACTGACGATGTATGACGCCCGTTTACGTTTAGCTAACCAGATCTACGAAGAAGTCAAAAAGCACTTCCAGGAACTTGTATTTACAACAGTGATACAACGCAATGTAAAGCTAAGCGAATCACAAAGTTTTGCCCAGCCGGTTATCGCATATGATGCCGCATCGCGAGGTACTGTAAACTACATGCAGCTGGCAAAAGAACTAATAGAAAAAAATTCGTAACTTTGTAGCTAGGCCGAATTACAAAAGATACAAAACATCTGATTACATCGGTAATATCATTGTGGCGGTATAGATATAATCAAATATCAATTAATACTTATTTTTAAGAAATCAGCATATTTATTGCCCAAAAAGGTAATATAATCAACAGCCGGTATAACTTAAAAATAATTACTTTTAGTTAAATTGAATTATGGCAAAAAAACCTGCTTTAGGGAGAGGATTGGATGCTCTTATAACAATGGATGAAGTGAAAACCTCAGGGTCTTCATCTATTAGTGAAGTTCCATTGTCTCAGATTCAACCTAATCCCGATCAACCTAGACGTGTTTTTGACGAAGAAGCACTTCGAGAACTGGCTGTTTCTATCAAACAGTTAGGCGTGATACAGCCTATTACATTGCGTAAAATAGATGATGATACTTATCAGATCATCGCCGGAGAACGCAGATACAGAGCTTCGATGATTGCACAGGTTGAGTCAATCCCTGCCTATGTAAAAACAGCCGAAGACGAAAATGTCATGGAAATGGCATTGATCGAAAATATTCAACGGGAAGATTTAAACTCAATCGAAATAGCCCTTGCTTATCAAAACCTGATAGAGACTTATAACCTCACTCAGGAAAGACTAAGCGAACGAATCGGAAAAAAACGAACTACAATTGCCAATTACCTGCGACTGCTGAAACTACCAGCAGAGATACAAATGGCGATCAGAGATAAAAGAATAGATATGGCGCATGCCCGTACTCTGGTAACCATCGAAAACCCTGAGGTACAGCTAGAAGTATACGAACATATACTCAATGAAGACCTATCGGTACGCAAAGTAGAAGAGTATGTGAGGGCAATCAACAAAGGTGAAACTTTAGAAGAAATCATTCAGGAAAAAGAAGTTGTCGATCTTGTAAAGAAAGGAAAAATACAAAAAGCAACTCCCGAAGAATTCGATGTTTTAAAGAAACACCTATCAAAATTCTTCGATTCGAGGGTCCAGCTCACTTGTAACGACAAGGGAAAAGGTAAAATTACGATCGCCTTTAATTCAGACGAGGATCTTGAGCGTATTATTACTAAATTTGACCAGTTGAAACGATAAATTCGCATTTTTCCGTGTCATAAGCATAACTATGATAAAAAGAACAATCGTTGGTATATTTGCTTTATGTTTCGTATCATTGTATGCCTCAGGGCAGGACAATGATTCTTTACATATAGCCCCTACTCCCCAGAAGGCGTTAAGTACCAATAAAAATGATACTGTAGCATGGGTGGATTCAAAGCTTTCGTTCGATAAATCGACAGAAAAAGCGATGAATACGAAAGAATTAAAACCATTCAAACCTGATCCGAATAAAGCAGTACTTTATTCGGCTATTTTTCCGGGGCTGGGTCAGATATATAACCGTAAATACTGGAAACTACCGCTCATATACGGAGGTTTCGTCGGATTGTATTACGCAATATCGTGGAATGGCAGGTATTACAATGATTACACAAAGGCATACAAAGCCATCATGAGCGAATATCCCCGAAGCGATGCTAACTTTGCTATTTGGGGATCGTTTATCAGTGGCAATGTCAAAGTAACCGATATCACAGATGCACAGATAACCTCGTATAAAACGAGATTCAGAAATAAACGCGATTCTTACAGAAGATACCGCGACCTAAGTATAATCGGAGCCGTAGCTCTATATGGTCTGTGTATGATTGATGCATACGTAGACGCCCATTTGTTTGATTTTGATATTTCTCCGGATTTATCAATGAGAGTTGAGCCTAAAATGGAACAGGATCCTTTTGCCCGAAGAACAGTTGGCATCCAATGTAGTTTTACTTTTTAAGTCATTTGTCGAAAATGACAGGAAAATCAAAGGTTTATGCTGAGAAAAATTATTGTTATTAGTTTAGTTTGTTCGAGTTCGCTAATTATTACTGCCCAAAACCGCAAAACGGGAGTATCTCTCAGGGATACTATTACCGACAAAGACCTTGTAGTACCGGAAGAAATAGAGCGAAACTTCGATCAGCTTCTTATCGATTGGAGAAAAGAATTTTCTCCTGCATTGACATGCAACTCCAATGTCGACACAGACGTTGTATTCGAAGACTCGATATATATCAACAGGCTCTACAGTCTGCCCACAGTTATGGAACTAGCATACAATCCTATTGTAAAATCATACATCAGCATGTATACCGGAAGGATGCGTAACAGTGTCGAATACTTTGTAGGCAAATCGAGCTATTACTTTCCTATTTTCGAACAAGCACTCGATAAATACGGCTTACCTCTCGAACTGAAGTATCTTCCGATAATAGAATCGGCTCTTAATCCTACAATTGTATCACGAGCGGGAGCAACCGGTCTCTGGCAATTTATGATAGGTACAGGCAAAATGTACGATCTGGAAGTAAACAGCTTGGTAGATGAGCGTCGCGACCCGTTGAAATCGACAGATGCGGCTGCCCGTTATTTAAAAGACCTGTTCAATATATATGGTGATTGGAATCTCGTTATCGCAGCTTATAACTGCGGCCCCGGAAATGTCAACAAGGCAATTAAACGAAGCGGAGGAGCAACCGATTATTGGGCTATATACCCCTATTTACCGAGAGAAACAAGAGGTTATGTTCCGGCTTTTATTGCAGCAACTTATGTTATGAACTACTATTCGGATCATAATATTTGCCCGTTCGAATACAAATACACAAGATCGACGGATACGATCGTTGTAGACAAATACCTGCACCTGCAGCAAGTGGCAGATGTATTAGGTGTTCCGATTGATGAAGTACGCAATCTGAATCCTCAATATAAAAAAGATATCGTTCCGGGAGAATTCAAGCGTTATCTCGTAACACTGCCTTCTGCCAAGGCCGCGGACTTCGAAGTATCGAAAGATTCGGTTTATGCATACAGAACCAATGAATTTCTATCGCACCGAAAGGTTGTAGAACCCAGCGGTTATACAGCATCTGCAGGAAGTGCATCAAGATATAGGGTCAGACGTGGTGATAACATCGCATCCATCGCAAGAAAACACGGAATATCAACCACTCAGATAAAACGTTGGAATGGATTAAGGTCAAACAGATTAAAAGCCGGACAATATCTAGTGGTAAGCAATCCCAGTATAGCACCACGCAAAGAGAAAGAAGAAACTTCGACAGAAGAAGTTACACTTGCACAAAATCAAACACAAACAGAAAATACAGCTACAAATACAGCATCTGCCGAAATAGGAAGTAAAACAAACGAATCGAGCCTCCTTGCTCAATATTTCAACAAGATGCAGGAAAAGGAAGTTTCGGACAATAACGGTTCTTCGGCTACTGAAGATAACAGCAATACGGCAGCAACACCAACCGACAACAAGCAACCAAGGATACACGATCTTCAGAGTCCTCAGACAATATACCATAAAGTACGTATCGGAGAAACATTAACCCAGATAGCATCTAAATACAGCGTAGATAAAGATGATATCACTCAGTGGAATAAACTGAAGAAATCGGTTCCTAAAGTCGGACAAAGACTCGTTATTCATCTACCACAAAAAGCAAAAGAAGAAGATATAGAAGAAAATGTACCTTCAATAAATGCCGAAGCGGTCGAAGAAGTGATGGCAGAAGCAAAAAAATCGGCTGAAAACGAAACAGCCAGTCAGGCGGTAGCATCAATATCTCCGGTGGCAATGAAGAAAATAGACGGAAAAGAATCATCGAAGACATCACAAACTCCCGAACCGAAGAAATCGGCTCCTAAAGTTAAAGTCCCAATGATATATGTAGTCAAAAAAGGCGATACACTAGGGCATATCGCATCACGCTACGGAGGCAAAACGACAGCAAGCAGCATACGAAAGGCCAATAACTTAAAATCAGATAATTTAAGTATCGGACAGAAATTAAAAATACCCAGATAAAGGATTTTGTCCTTATCTTGGCAAATAAAAAAGATCTAATGCAACAATGTCTGATGATAATAAGTTGTTGCTGTTGTATACACAAAAATAATAAATAGGTCTGAGACCTTACTTTATGGACAACAACGATAAGAACAAAGAGGAAGAAATGATGATCGATAAAGAGTTTGACGCTCTTATCGAGGATTATATCAAATCCAATCACAGACGAAAAGTCGAACTGATAACGAAAGCTTTTCATATAGCCCGCGAAGCACATAAAGGCGCACGCCGCAGGTCGGGTGAGCCGTATATTATGCATCCTATAGCGGTAGCCCGTATTGTTTGTAACGAAATAGGGCTAGGGTCAACATCTATATGCGCGGCTCTCCTCCATGATGTTGTAGAAGACACAGACTACACGGTAGATGATATCAAGAAACTTTTTGGCGATAAAATCGCTGAAATTGTCGATGGACTGACGAAAATTTCGAGTGGTATGTTCGGAGATCAGGTTTCTTCGCAAGCCGAGAATTTCCGCAAACTACTGCTAACGATGTCCGATGACATCCGAGTGATTCTGGTTAAAATAGCCGACCGTCTTCACAATATGAGAACCTTGGGTTCGATGGCTCCGGCAAAACGCCATAAAATTGCAGGAGAAACAATGTATATATATGCCCCTCTGGCACACAGGCTGGGGCTTTTTGCCATAAAAACGGAACTCGAAGAACTGAGTTTTAAATACGAAAATCCCGAAGAATACAACGATATTGTAGAAAAGCTCGACAAATCGAGCTACATCCGCCGTGATATATTCGAACACTTTGCCGAGCCTGTAAAGAAAAGACTCGATGAACAAGGCTTCAAATACGAAATAAAGGCGAGAGATAAGTCGGTCTATTCTATTTGGAATAAGATGAAGACAAAGGCCGTTCCGTTCGAAGAAATCTATGATATTTTTGCGGTACGTGTTATCTTCGAATCCGAACCTGGATTAGACGAAAAGAAACGATGCTGGGATATTTATTCGATCATTACGGATATTTATAAGCTCCGCCCCGACAGGATCAGGGATTGGGTAAGCCGTCCGAAATCGAATGGATATCAGGCACTACATCTCACGGTTATGGGTCCTGATGGCGAATGGGTCGAAATACAGATCCGAAGCCGAAGAATGGATGATATCGCCGAAAAGGGATTCGCTGCACATTGGAAATACAAAGAGGGAAAAGTCGAAGAAGATACAGAACTCGACAAATGGCTGAAAACCATAAAAGAGATACTCGAAAATCCAAATCCAAACGCAATTGACTTCCTTGATACAATCAAGCTGAACTTATTTTCGCAAGAGATATTTGTGTTTACTCCCAAAGGAGACCTAAAGACAATGGCTCAAGGAGCAACTGCTCTCGATTTTGCCTATGAACTTCACTCCAATATCGGAGATAAATGTATCGGGGCGAAGGTAAATCACAAGCTTGTACCATTGAGCCATAAGTTAAACAGCGGTGATCAGGTCGAAATTCTGACATCAAAGTCACAAACCCCTCAACCCGAATGGCTGGGATTTGTGACAAGTGGAAAAGCCAGAGCCAAACTCGAAGCATCTCTGAAAAAACAGAAAAAAGAAATAGCGAAACAGGGAGAAATAAAACTGAGAGGTTTTTTAGGAGTGGAAGACATTCCAACTCCTACCATCGACAAAATGCTGGATTATTACAAAGTTGCCAAAAAAGAAGACTTATTCTTTGCTATAGGCAATAGAACGATTGTTTTACCGACAAAACCGGCTCTTTTGTTCAAAGATGCCAAAGATAATACCAACAGTAACTTCCTGATGAGATACGTTCGTCAGGCATTCCGCACTAAAAAGAAAGAAACGGAAACAGCTACTATTTCGGATACAGATGATCTGAATACCATCGACAAGAAGAAGACCTATATACTTCAGGAAGATTCTTTTCAGAAAAATTTCAGGCTCGCATCATGCTGTAATCCTATTCCTGGAGATAAAGTATTCGGTTTTATCGGTGATAACAACGAAATACAGGTACACAATGTAAATTGTCCTGTAGGTCTTAAACTAAAAGCTAGTTTTGGTAATAAGATTTTGAATCTTGAGTGGGGTAATTATGCGCAGTACTCGTTTCTATCGACAATAGTTATCAGAGGGATAGACCGGGTAGGAATGCTGAACGATATAACCAAGGTGATCATCACGGACTCGGTAAATATAAAAAATTTGAATATCGAATCGAATGATGGTATCTTTGAAGGTAAAGTAAGCCTTTTTGTACATAGTGTAGCAGATGTACAAAAACTATGTTCACTGATTCTTAAGATAGAAGGTGTACAATCGGTAAACAGGCTTAGTTAAAGGCAGTAGACCTTTTTATAATCGAATTAATGGATATGAGCGAAAATTTCAATATGCATAACGAAAAACTGAACGGAACGGAGCGTGAATTTGAAAACGCACTCCGCCCTCTTACTTTTTCGAGCTTCAGCGGACAAGACAAGGTGGTAGAAAACCTCAAAGTATTTGTCACTGCTGCACGTATGCGTGGCGAGTCTCTCGACCATACTTTATTGCATGGACCTCCGGGATTGGGAAAAACAACCCTGTCGAATATTATAGCCAATGAATTGGGGGTAGGTTTTAAAATTACCTCAGGCCCTGTACTCGATAAACCCGGTGATTTGGCCGGATTGCTCACATCTCTGGAGCCTAATGATGTTCTTTTTATCGATGAAATACACCGTCTTTCACCGATTGTTGAAGAATACCTGTACAGTGCCATGGAAGATTACCGCATCGATATAATGATAGATAAGGGACCGAGTGCCCGTTCGGTACAGATCGAACTGAATCCCTTTACCCTGATAGGGGCAACTACCCGAAGCGGCTTACTGACAAGCCCGTTGAGAGCCCGTTTCGGTATCAATATGCACTTGGAGTATTATGACATGAATACGCTGACCAATATTATAGTTCGATCCGCAGATATTCTCGATGTTCCCTGCAAAAGCAATGCAGCACATGAAATTGCATTAAGAAGCCGTGGAACTCCCCGTATAGCGAATGCTTTGTTACGGAGAGTACGTGATTTTGCACAGGTTAAAGGATCAGGAAGCATCGACAAAGAAATAGCGACCTATGCACTTGAAGCTCTGAATATCGATAAATACGGACTCGATGAAATCGACAATAAAATATTGCTGATCATTATCGATAAATTCAAAGGAGGCCCTGTAGGTATCTCTACCATTGCCACAGCTTTGGGTGAAGATGGGGGCACAATAGAGGAGGTATATGAACCATTCCTCATAAAAGAAGGATTTATGAAACGAACTCCAAGAGGGCGGGAAGTAACCGAACTTGCATACAAGCACCTCGGACGTCATAAAGAAACCGAACAGGGGTATCTGTTTTAAAAAGGATCAAACCCTCTGTTACGGTCATAGAGAACCGGTTTTACCGAATAAATTTAAGCAAGGTCTCAGACCAATTTATTACTTAGGCAAGTATAACAACCTGAGATTATTGATAAACTAAAAATATATCATTAAATGCTTTCTTTTACTGATATGGGATATTTTACGGACAAATCACGGAATACTATTATACTATTCAGCCTATTGATTATAGGCTCTTTTTATTTATTGTACCACTGCTTTTACACGGCGTTCTGGTACGACGAGGCATATACAATCAATCTGGTCAGGCATTCTTTTTCACAACTATGGTATATCACGGCAAATGATGTTCACCCTCCTCTTTATTATGCTTTGCTCAAAGTATATACATACTTTGCCGGACAGTCGGTTGTCGCTCTCCGTATATTTTCATGCCTGCCGGTTATAGGGTGCCTGATTATAGGATGCACTCTGATCAGAAAGGATTTTGGCGATAAAACCGCAGTTTTATTTCTCTCCATCTTCATCCTACTACCCGTAACCCAATACATAGCCTCCGAAATAAGGATGTATTCACTAGCTATGTTGTTTGTTTTAGGAAGTGCAATATACTCATACCGAAGTTTTAATAACTTTTCGAAATTCAATCTAATAAAACTTACCTTATTTTCTTTAGCTGCAGCATATACCCATTATTACGCTTTGATGGCAGTTTTTTATATTTATGCCATACTATTCACAGTTCTTTTTATATACAAAAGAGATAAATCACTTCAATTTTTAGGAATAGGTATTCTTTTTATAGTCGGCTATTTGCCATGGTTAATCCATATTCCGGCTCAAATGGGTCAGGTGAGCGATGAATACTGGATAAATCAATCGAGGTTAAAAGATCTCGTGATTTACATTTACTACCCTTTCTCTACAGAATTAGACTTAGTAGGGACAGGAACGCCTTTAAAAACATTTGCAATCGAACTGACTTTAACTGCTATCCTTTTGTCGATAGTTTGTTATACAGTTGTAGATAGTTCACAGGGTTCACATAAAGAGAAAATCCCTAAAAGTATCTTCGGAAAACTTATTTTCGCCGTTTTCATCCTGGTTATATCATCTGTGATTGTGTATTCATTTGCCGTGAAGCCAGTCTTTGTAACACGTTACATGAACCCTCTGATGGCTTTATTTATCTTATTTATCGCAATCCATTTATCATTACTTAATTATGATAAGACAATAAATAAAGTCATCGTTTCTTTATTTTTCGTGATCCTGGGTTTTCTATCGGTAAACAGGTTTATGCTTCAAAAAGAAACAAATGACCGGGATCAATGGGTTCAGAATAATATTATCCATTTTGCCGAACAGCGGGTAGATAGTAATACTGTATTCTTATACTCCGACACACGAAGTTTTGCTATAGCTTTCGGAAATTTACTATATCCTGACCATAAGCACTATCAAAGAATACGTCTGACTAAGAAATACTACAAACAATACCTGAAAAACTTTAACTGCATCCCTATTTTTGATTTTAAAGAAGTCGACCCATCTTATAAAAACGCATTAATAATCAAAAATGTAGACAAAGACGATTCTTTTATGAATGTTACCGCCGATTCAATCGAAGTAAGCCAATATTTTGAGATTGTAGACAGAGCCGATTTCAAAGGACATGTGGTGTACCAACTCCGGAGAAAAGAATAGATTCCAAGATTTTTATCTATAGGAGAAAGTTCTTTGATTGGTTTATGGGTATTCTTTATTTATACGGTTGGATTATTGACGGTAGGAGCAAATAGTTATTTGCCCCAAATAAGATAGAATATCGGGCGAAAGATTTTTGTACCTGCAGTGCCTCAGAAGCCGTCTAACAATTTTTGAGCGTTTGCTCTGGTAAGAAAAAGAATACAAATAAAAAATGTATATTTTTGTGTAACGTTTGTTACCTTTTGAGTGATAGAAAGTATTTAATGATGTGTTTTAGAGCGATAACCAGCTCTTGCTGTTATGCTTGCAAAATCAACAATTAACAATCGCCGAAGGGAAGGCGAGGCAAATAAGTCTGTAACCTTAAGGTAAATGAAAATAGTAAAGAAATGGCAAGGCTGAATCTTAGATGGCAACCGTATGAGTTGCAGTTAAAATATCCGTTTACAATAGCAACTTATTCCAGGACGA
Organism: Indolivaga capnocytophagoides DSM 22835; assembly: GCF_000426485.1. Lineage (GTDB taxonomy): Bacteria > Bacteroidota > Bacteroidia > Bacteroidales > Dysgonomonadaceae > Dysgonomonas_A > Dysgonomonas_A capnocytophagoides. Next base: position 78,507 of record NZ_AUFL01000015.1, on the reverse strand, counting down.
CAACACCGGTTGTACTTGTAGAACTGGAGTACGATGGAATCACAGGCTATGGGGAAGCCTCTTTACCGCAATATCTGGGAGCAACGCAAAAGACCGTTATTGATTTCCTTGAAAAAATCGATTTTTCGACATTCAACAATCTCGAAAAAATCGAAGAAATATTATCCTATATCGATAATATTGAAGCAGGAAATACCGCTGCAAAAGCCGCTGTAGATATAGCTTTACATGATTTGACCGGAAAGATAAAGAATAAGCCATGGTATAAGATCTGGAATCTCGATCCGTCTAAAACACCTTACTCAACCTATACAATAGGTATGGATACAGATGATGTAGTGCGTAAAAAAGTAGCCGAAGTTGCGGATGATTTCAAAATACTGAAAGTAAAACTCGGTGGGATAAACGACAAACAGATAATATCTGCCATACGAAGTGTTACAGACCTTCCGCTTGCTATTGATGCCAACCAAGGGTGGAAAGACCGTATGCAGGCATTAGATTCGATCTGTTGGCTTAAAGAACAGGGAGCAGTAATGATTGAACAGCCAATGATAAAAAATGATCTGGAAAGCAGCGCATGGCTCACCTCACACAGCCCTTTGCCAATATATGCCGATGAATCAATTCAGCGTTTTGCCGATATGGAACGGATAAAAGGGGCATTCTCTGGTATTAATATCAAATTAATGAAGTGTACAGGTTTGCATGAAGCCTGGAAAATGATCACTGCTGCTCCGCAAATGGGTTTTGATGTAATGCTTGGGTGCATGACCGAAACATCTTGTGCTATTTCGGCGGCATCTCAATTATCTCCTGCTGTAAAATTTGCCGATTTAGACGGAGCATTGCTCATTACAAACGATTGTTTCTCGGGTACTAAAATAATAAACGGGAAGATTGTATTAAACGATCTTCCCGGTATAGGGGTAAAAAAAATATTCTGAATATAAAGCAAATAGGGCAGGTCTTACTCGCCGGATGATCGTCCGGTTATATCAAGGAGTTTGAAGTCTGCGTAACGAGTCAGAAGATCCTTTTTATACTGTTCTGCTCTCAGGTAATTCTGTTCGTCAACTCCCGTAAGAACCGCTTGTTTAAATAGGTCGGAAGAAATAGATACCCAACTGATAGCACCCATAAGGTTGTCGGTCAATTCATTTGCCAAAGCAATATTAAACGCAAGCCGAGCTTTTCTTTTGAATTTCGATTCCTGATTGTAATCAGCTTCCCATATCTTCAGAGCCTCTGCCCATTGATCTTTCTGAGCCAATAATATAGCACTATTATTCTCATTAAAAAATAAACGCGGAGTTTCTACCCAATACGGAACAAGTGCATCAGCTATCTTTTCACCGGCATAACGGGCTGCTTCTTTAAGCGCATCTTCTCTTGAAGGAAGAGGATTATCCGAAACAAGATGATCATTGTAATACAAAGCCGTCCAATAAATACTATCGGTAAGAGTGAGCGAATTGGATATAAGCCGTCCTTCCTTCGAATAAATCGAAAAAGAAGCTGACATCTTCAGGTCGAGATTATCTGCTTTAACCCCTAGTCCGTCATTATCCTGCAAGGCATTTGATATAACGAAAAATCTGTCGAGAGATATAATTGCATCGGAATTAGATATTTGACAAATTTCTTTAACAGCAAGGGAATCTATAGGTTTAATATCCTCATAAGACAAATCGTCTCTCAGAGGTTTGTCATAAATAGATACTTCTTTAAAGTAATTCAAATCTGCCAGACGATCATACAATGCTCCGGAAAGGATAATGCCCAGACTATCGGACGGAACAGATAATTCTTCGTAGATCGGATTTCCTTTCTTATCATATTTTTGTATTGTGCTCCCCTGAAATGCTGGCTGTACAACTAAATTATTGACAACGATAACATTTCCTATTGCCCCGGGCAAAGCGATCTGCGGAGGCTTCTGAACATTTATAACCAGTGATTGGGGTGCTGTACATGCTGCAAATGATACCACAGCAAGCAAAATTACAGATGGAAAGAATAACTTTCTCATATATGATAACTGTTTAATATTTTGATGAAATAGTCCTTTATAAGTATAATAAGGTTTTAGCAGCCTTACTTCCTAAACCAATTAAGATCTGCTCCCCTAGAGTTCTAAATTCTAGCTTAATATCATTAAAAACTATCATTTATTTAGTGTTAGATATAATCTCAATTGAATTAGTACAAATATAACAAATACAAGTAATAGAAAGATTAAATATTCCGGTAATATTTTCTAATTATAAAGTACTCAATCCTCTTATTAAAATAGAAAGAACAATCACTTTTGTGAAAATTTATCTATACATAAAATGAATCTAACGATTTAGACCGTTGTACTTTGATAAAAGGATTAAAATTAAAACTTGATAATATGATTTTTTAGAATAATTCTGATTGGTCTAAAAATATATTATTGCCTTTTTTTATCTACCTGCCAATTTTCAAATTGAGCCTATTGATCGAAATATATCGTTAATAAATACAAATGAATCATACGTTAAAACAGGAATATAGAATTCCGTGTATTTTTAAGCAATTGAAAAAAAGCCTTTTATCTTAAATTAAAAAAGGTTAAAAAGTTAAAAAATAACATTTATGGCCTATTTATATAGAAAACTAGTGCTATATTTGTAATACAACACTCAAAATATCAAAGCTATGGAGTTCCATAAAAACAAACCCATTTACCTCCAGATTGTAGATGTTATATCTCAGAAGATAGTAACAAAAGAATGGAGAGAGGAAACAAAAATCCCAACAGTTAAAGAACTGGCAAAAGAATTAGAAGTAAATCATAACACCTTGATGCGATCACTCGAATTGCTTCAGAGTGAAGATGTATTAATGTCCAAAAGAGGCGTTGGTCTTTTCTTAACTAAAGATTCTTATAAGAATGCTTTGGATTTGATGAGAAGATCATTCTATGACAGCCAGGTTCCCGAGTTTTTTACTACGATGAATTCACTTAAAATTACTTTAGGCGAATTGATTGATCTTTACAAGACAAACAAAAGAGTAAGTGAAACGAGTCTTATCTAAGACTGTTAGGTGAAAAGAATTAAATCGAATATTCCGTCTAATAAAACGGGGTATTCGATTTTTTTTTCAACTAATAAGCCCCCAGTTATAACGGTTTCCTCCCAATTTACGGAGTTGTTGCTTCAATACCTGATTTTCGTGGCGTTCAAGTGCAGGATCTTCATCAATAACCTTTTGTGCTATTTCACGGGCATAATACATTATCTGCGAATCCTTCACAAGGTCTGCTATTTTAAGATTAAATGCTACCCCGCTTTGCTGTGTTCCCTCCAAATCTCCCGGTCCTCGGAGCTTAAGATCAGCTTCAGCAATTTCGAAACCATCGTTGCTTTCAACCATTATATCGATTCGCTTTCTCGAGTCTGCCGATAATTCATACGGAGTAATAAGAATACAATAAGACTGATCGGCTCCACGTCCTACTCTTCCTCTCAACTGATGTAATTGCGAGAGTCCGAACCGCTGTGCACTCTCAATTACCATCACGGAAGCATTCGGCACATTTACGCCAACTTCGATAACGGTTGTGGCAACCATAATCTGAGCCTCATTACGCACAAAACGTCCCATTTCTTCTTCTTTTTCCGCAGGTTTCATTTTACCGTGTACCTTGCAAACGATATAATCGGGAAATACTTCTTTAATATGTTCAAACCCCTCTTCAAGGTTCTTTAAATCTATTTTTTCGCTTTCCTCAATCAGGGGATATACAAAATAAATCTGTCGGCCTTCATCCAACTGCCTTTTGATCGAGTTATACAAGGCTCCTCTTTTTTTATCAAACTGATGAATTGTCTGTATAGGCTTACGCCCCGGTGGGAGTTCATCTATAACCGACACATCCAGATCACCATACACAGTCATAGCCAGAGTACGCGGAATCGGTGTAGCCGTCATAACCAGAATATGCGGAGGATTAGTATTCTTCGACCAGAGCTTAGCTCGCTGAGCAACTCCAAAACGGTGTTGTTCGTCAATGACTACTAATCCCAGATTACTAAACTGAACGGTATCCTCAATCAGAGCATGTGTACCTATCAATATTTTGATATCTCCGGTCAGAAGGCTTGAATGGATTTCTTCCCTTGCTTTTTTACGTGTCGATCCGGTTAATAGCTCAACACGTATATTCAGCCCGAATAAGAACTCTTTCAGGGTATAATAGTGCTGAGTAGCCAGAATCTCTGTCGGAGCCATCATACAGGCTTGAAATCCGTTATCGAGGGCAATAAGCATAATCATTAATGCGACTAATGTTTTCCCGCTACCGACATCTCCTTGCAAAAGCCGATTCATCTGCTGCCCGGTTGCCATATCCTGCCTTATTTCACGGATAATTCTTTTCTGCGCTCCTGTCAGTGGAAATGGCAGGTTTTTCTCGTAAAACGAATTAAAATTTTCTCCTACCTGAGAATACACAAATCCCTTCAATTTAGCTTTTCGGGCAGAAGTATATCTCAATATATTCAGCTGAATATAGAAAAGTTCTTCAAATTTGAGTCTATATTGAGCATCACGCAATATTTGAGGATTGGAGGGAATATGCACATTCCACATCGCCTCCTTTATAGACATCAGTTTAGCTTCCTGTAAGATATAGGGAGGTAGTGTCTCGGGCAGATTCTCTATCGCTGAACTTAGAGCAGATGATATTATTTTCTGAATAGCTTTCGAATTCAGAAAATGTTTTTTCATTTTCTCCGTAGTATTGTAATAACCGAAAAGACCTCCAATTTCGGTCTTTTCTTCTATATAAGGATCTATATCAGGATGAGCGATATTAAATTTACTGCCGAAAACCGTAGGTTTCCCGAATACTATATATGGTGAGTTTGTCCTATATTTATCGGTAACGAATTTTTGCCCCTGAAACCAAACCAGATCTACAAATCCTGTTCCATCGGTAAAATGCCCTACCAACCGTTTGTGACGACCTTCTCCAAATGTTTCGAATGCCGTAATACGTCCTTTCAACTGAATATAGGGCATATTGCCATCTATCTCATGAACGTAAAAAATACGGCTTTTGTCGATGTATTTATATGGATAGTAATGTAGAAGATCGTCAAGAGTGAAGATCTCCAACTCTTTGTTGAGTATCTCAGCCTTTTTAGGACCTACCCCCGGCAGGTATTTTATGTCTGTATTTGAAATATCCGGCATTACGTTTAAACAGTTTAATCTTCGTATCTGTTTGTTTCTTTTTATCTTCTCCTTTTCAGACCTTTAACCTCCAAAAGGTAACAAACGTTACACAAAAATATACATTTTTTATTTGTATTCTTTTTCTTACCAAAGCAAACGCTCAAAAATTGTTAGACGGCTTCTGAGGCACTGCAGGTACAAAAAATCTTTCGCCCGATATTCGATCTTATTTCGGGCAAATAACTATTTGCTCCTACGGTCATAATACAACCGTATAAATAAAGAATACCCATAAACCAATCAAAGAACTTTCTACTATAGATAAAATACGTTCAATATGCCTATAGTTATTCCAACCTCACAAGATGGATGACTTTAATTGGGTCTTGAAGCAGCGAAAAATTCGACAAAAAAAGCCAATTGCCAATCGAAGGTCTTATTCCAATATACACTATTATGCTCTCCCGGCGAGCTGATGTAAGTATGGTTAATTTTCTTATCAGCTAAATCTTTATGTAAAGTTTCGTTTACTTTAAAGAAAAAATCGCCTTGTCCGCAATCTATTATCAGGTTCGGGCTTATTTTACGGAGTTTTTCTACTTGTGTTGCTATTGTATGACTATCCCAGACTGCCTTATTTTCGGTATAAGTTCCCAACGAGTTCAACATATTCCAGTTTCGGGGAAAAGGACGAATATCCACACCTCCACTCATAGAACCTGCTGCGCCAAAAGTCTCAGGATGAGTAACAGCCATCCACAAGGCTCCATGGCCTCCCATACTGAATCCTGTTACAGCCCGACCGCTTTTATCGGATATCGTTCTGTAATGCGAATCTATGTAATCAATCAATTCTTTAGAAACATACGTTTCGTATTGTATTTTCGGATCAGTCGGGCTATCCCAATACCAGCTGACTTTTCCATCCGGACAAACGAATATAACTTGGTTTATTGAGGCAAGTTCAGGAAGATTGGGCTTTATGTTCAGAAAAGAATTCTGATTACCTCCATGCCCATGCAATAGATAAACAACCGGATATTTCTTCGAAGTCCGACTGTTATAATCTGCGGGCAGAATTACGATATTTTTGACATTAATATCCATTTTACCGCTGTATATACTTACTTCATTTATTTGAGTAACCTGTGCACAGCTAAAACCCGATAAGACAGATGTAAAAATAAACAGAACAATAAGGGTTCTGCATCCCGATTTTATTTTTTCCATAAAAATTTAAGGTCTCAGACCTGTTTATTGATTTGGCAAGTAACAGCCAAAGCCTGTTATATTTAAAATATACTATTGAACTTTATCTACCTTCGAGAAGGCCTTACTTGCCCATCGAGGAACAAGTATCGTTCCGATAAAAAGATAATTATAGTAACTAAGTAATCTCCATAAAAGAATGATCACAGGCACCAATCCTGCAATAGGAATCAATGCACTCAGATACTGCTTGAATATGATCTCACTCAATCCGCTTGCACCGGGAGTAAAGCTCAATATCATTAACACCCACATCACAAACTGCCGACCAAAGATCAACAATTGATCTTGTACAGGAAAAAATGCCATAAAAAGAGCATTTACGACAAAAAAGCGAGAACACCACGAGAGTACTGTCGACATTACTAAAGGGAACCAAAAACGAATACCTTTCCCTCTTATTTCAGTTGAACTAAGGATAAGATCATTCCCGGCCTTTTCGGCTGCAATACTCCATCGTCTCAAAAACGGCAACCTGAAAAGCTTTACCAAAAGCCATTTTATAGCCTGAGGTTTAAAGAATAATCCTGTAATAAGGCACACACAAAGAAGAAATTTTACAATATAGGCAGCAATAAAAAGAGAAATAACACCGATTTGTATGGCGGATACTTCCGGAAAAAGCTCTTTTACCGGTACAAAAAATAAAAGAAGAGGAAACGTAACTACAAAAAACATTTCATCGAGCAGCATTGTGATAAACACCATAGCTGTACTGCGTCCTACCGGAATATTTTCTTTCGATAGAAATAAAATAGCCATACTTGACCCTCCTACCGACGAAGGGGTAACTGCGGTACCGAACTCAGCCAGCAGAGTAACCTTCAATGATTGTTTCCAAGACAACACCTTTTCGGTCAGATATCGGTAGCGTATCGTAAAACCAAGGTCTCGTCCTACCATCAGTAATAAAGCTATAAAGAACCAGAATATTGTATTTCCGGTAATGAATATCTGTTTAAGTTGTTCCAGTTTTTCGGAGTTTTCTGTTCCTGATAAATCTTTGAGAAACATAAAAACGATTACTCCTATGCCAAGGAATGTAGGCAGGAGAATTTTCCAAAGACTTATTTTACCAGATTTATTTTGCATTTAAATTTATAATTAGATCAGCTTATGTAATTTGCAAAAATAGTCAAATATATGAATATTCTCTTTAGGAAACGGCTAAGGACTCAGAACGTATTTCTCAGTCATTTCTCACAACTCAACAAAGTGAAAATAAAAAATCAGATAAAAGTAAATCATATGATAAGAGAACATTTTATCTTTGTTTGGGTTCATATTCAATAGACCTTCAGTAATTGTTTAAAATTAGCTCGTTTATAGTTTTAGAGATCTTTTTTCCTGAAAATAAACGAAAAAGAAATGAATAGTTATTGTGATACATATTTTGATGATTTAAACTATGATTGATAAAATAAAAAAATTAGTCACCCAGATTCTGCATTTCCTTCGTATCGGGATATGGAAAGTGGATACCAAACAAAGCGGAAAACCCAGAGCATTTATATATACTGCGATAAAATCGGGGATTCTCGCATACCGAAATATGGATTGGGGGCAGGTAAATACCAAAGCTGCCGCACTTACATACAATACGCTCCTATCTATGGTTCCTCTGTTAGCAGTATTGTTTGCCATTGCCCGTGGATTCGGATTCCAGAATATCGTTCAAAGCGAGCTATTCGGATATTTCGAAGGACAGAGAGAGGTTTTGGAAAAAGCAATGACCTTTATCGATAAATCGTTGGAATATGCTCAAAGCGGGGTATTTTTAGGGATAGGACTCGTTCTTCTTCTCTATACTGCATTGAATCTTATCGGTGGAATAGAGTCTAATTTTAATTCTATCTGGCGTATCAAAAACGACAGGTCGTATTACCGGCAGTTTACAGATTATACAGCACTACTGCTTATTGCTCCTGTATTTCTTGTTTGCAACGGGGGATTATCGATTTTGTTGAATTCATCGGCAGAAACTAAATTAATAGGATTGGTAATCAACCCATTTATAGAAGTATTGCCTTATGTAATAACTGTCTTATTGTTTACGTTCTTGTATTTATACATACCGAACACTAAAGTAAAATTCTCCAGTGCCCTTTTTGCGGGAATAATAGCCGGACTGGCATTCCAGATATTCCAGCAATTATATATCAACGGACAGATATGGATATCAAAATACAATACAATATATGGTAGTTTTGCAGCGTTGCCATTGTTGCTCCTTTGGCTGCAATTGTCGTGGCTGATCGTTCTGATCGGGGTAGAACTGAGTTTCGGCTATCAGAATGTAAAGAAATTCAGCTACGAAAAAGACACTAAGAATATAAGCCGCCGCTACAAGGACTTTGTTATCCTGCTTATTATTACACTGATCGTAAAGCAATTCGAAAAAGGAGATAAACCATATACAGCAAGCCAGATTTCCGAACGCTTCAAAATACCCACACGGGTTACGAGCGATGCCCTGTTTTTATTGCTTGAGCTTAATCTTATCAGGGAAACACCATCCGATGACGATATTGTTCCGGCTTATATTCCGGCTCTGGATATAAACAAAATATCGGTTGCTTACCTGTTCAATAAGGTCGATTCGTATGGTACTGAAGATTTTTTCAATATCGATATAAATGGAGAATTCTTCGATGAATGGAATGTAATTCAGGATATAAGAAGAACGATTTTTGAAAAAGAAAAAGATACTCTGGTAAAAAACTTATAACAACGGCAAGCATTTAATAATATCAGAAAAATGAATAAACAAAAGTTGCGTATACACTGTATCCAACATGTCGATTTCGAAGGAATCGGATATATTGAATCATGGGCAAAAAATAACAATCATGAGTTGACATATTCTTTGTTGTACAAACAAGAAGAGTTTCCTGAACAAATTGATTTCGATTGGCTGATTGTCATGGGCGGCCCGATGAATATATATGAAGATGATAAATACCCGTGGTTGACCGGAGAAAAACAATTCATAAAAGAATCGATCAATTCGGATAAAACGGTACTTGGGTTCTGTTTGGGCTCTCAATTAATTGCGGATGTACTTGGAGCTAAAGTCAAAAGGAACAAGGATATAGAGATCGGTTGGTTTCCGGTAAACTTAACCGATTTTGGTAAATCCCATAAAATATTCCAAGATCTGAATTTTGATAATCCCGTATTTCACTGGCATGGGGATACATTCGATATACCCGCTAAATGCGAGCATATTGCATACAGCAAGGCTTGTACTCATCAGGCTTTTATCTATAAAGGTAAGGTGATCGGTTTTCAGTTTCATCTGGAAGTAACCCCCTACTCTCTTGCAAATATGGTAGAGAACGGAAAGGACGAATTAATAAGGTCGGAATACGTCCAATCTCAATCAGAGATTACAGGAAACAGCCAATATATAAACCCTTGCAATGAAATTCTTACAGAGATATTGAACCGTCTGTCGAAACAATCGGTTTAAACGCAAAAAGAGCCGTTTTCAGCGACTCTTTCTATATAATCAAGGCTTTGTCTGGTTATTTAAAATATTCGCTTTTTACAGCCTTTATTACAGCCATAAGATCTTTATCCGCTAAGTCGGCTTTCATAGCTTCACCAAAGATACGAGCCATAGCTGTCGACACCTCGGTATTCAATCCTTCTTTTTGAGCTAGACGGATATCTTTGTCCATATGCTTCAACGGGAATGCCGCCGGATAATTATCCTGAATGATAGCAGGAGTCTTCATCTTGGACATACCACTACCACAAGCACTTTCGTTTACAATGAACATCATTGTTTCACGATCTATGCCGTTTTTTTCGGCTAAAAGGACAGTTTCGGCCAATCCTTCGATTACAACAGACATATAATAGTTGATCGCCAGTTTTGCCTTAGCTCCTAATCCGGCTTCTCCAAGATATAAGGAAAACTTACCCAGTTTTTCGAAAAACATAGTTGAAGCTTCATAATCGATCTCACGTCCGGCAACCAGAATGATCAACGTTCCATCGGTCGCAGGCTTTACACTTCCCGATACGGGAGCGTCAAGATAATGACCTCCTTTTGATTCGATCTCTTGAGATAAACGTATAGTCAACTCCGGTGAAATAGTACTCATATTGATGAATAACTTCTTCGATATATCCGATTTCATCAGATCTTCATACACAGACGTGACAGCTGAATCATCCGATAGCATAGTGAATACTACATTCGAATTAGGAACTACTTCCTCGATTTTAGTAAAAGACTTAGCTCCTGCTTCGGTAAGAGGTTTTATTTTCTCTGCTGAACGGTTGTAGACCGCTACATCGAATCCGCCTTTTAGGAGATTCATAGCCATCGGGGTTCCCATGTGTCCCAATCCTATCCATGTAATCCTTGGTGTTGACATGATCATGTTTATTTAGTTATACCATAAAACGAGATATACCAGTCGACAAAAGATTTAACTCCTTCCTTAATTGGTGTATCAGGCTTAAAATTGACATCATTCTCGAGGTTGGACGTATCAGCATATGTCTGATAAACATCGCCCGGCTGCATAGCCATAAACACTTTCTGAGCCTCTTTGTTTAAGGCTTGTTCTATTTCGCTTATAAAGTCCATCAATTTTATCGGCTTCGAATTGCCTATATTATAGATTTTATAAGGAATCTCAGTCTGGGGTATATGTGTCAGAGTCTTTATTACTCCATCGACAATATCATCGATATAAGTAAAGTCACGCAGCATATTTCCATTATTGAATATCTTGATCGGTTCATTATTCACAATTGCCTTAGTGAATAAGAACGGAGCCATATCAGGTCTCCCCCACGGACCGTATACCGTAAAAAAACGTAGGCCTGTTGCTGGAATTTTATACAAATTACTATAGGCATGAGCCATCAGTTCATTCGATTTCTTCGAAGCTGCATATAAACTTACAGGCGAATCTACTTTATCTTCTTCCGAAAATGGGACTTTATCATTCATCCCATACACACTGCTCGAACTCGCATACACAAGATGCTGAACAGGATTGTGCCTGCAGGCCTCTAATATATTTATAAACCCTACTATATTGGATTCAATATATGCATACGGATTCTCTATTGAATAACGTACGCCTGCCTGAGCCGCAAGGTTACAAACAATATCAAATTTCTCTTCGGCAAACAGCCTATCAATTCCAGCCTTATCTTCTAACTTTAGTTGAATGAAAAACGAATTTTTTGAATGAGAACTGACAATCTTTTTCCCATAAACGATATCTGATTTGTCAAATCCAAGGTCAGCCAGACGCCCATACTTCAAACTCAGCTCATAATAGTCATTGATATTATCGAGACCTACAATCTGAACATCAGGATTCAATTCTAACAGCTTTTTTGTTAGAGAATATCCGATGAATCCGGCTGTGCCTGTGAGGAGAAGTTTCATGAGAACATATAATAATGGGTTGGGATACTATAAATCCTCTAAAACTACTCTGAAATCGAAAAAGGTTTAGATAATGCCTTCTGTGCCGCATCCTGACAAGTCCTGTAATTATTCGAAGAAAGAGGTATATTTCCATCCATACTATAATAAGGAATCTTAGAGGCATCAAGATTCAAACACGGAACGATAAGCTCTTCAATCCATAAATAAGAAAGAGTATAACGACCAACAGCTAAATTACTATGGTAACCATCACGTGTCAAGTCCAAGGATGAAGGATCAATCTTTGATGTTCTAAGATTTTGTATAGCTGTACCTGAGGGTATTACTAATTTAATGCCAGTATCTTTCATCAGTGTTTTTGTTGCATTCACAATGCTATTATACATCTGCTCCTGATTATTGTTATACTTTTTAAATCCAGGATGTGTTGAGTTTTTCCCATACGCCCAAGTCATATGCCATCCGAAAATAACATTCTTATTTAAAGCAAATTTATGCAACTCGTTTAGAAGAAGATTTAAATATGGCTGAAATGTTTCGTATCTCCCAGCATCATCTGAAGCCTGTTGGAGAATTATTATATCCCAATCTGTATACTGCAAAGCTTTTTTAAGAGTATAAGTAGGAGTGATTGTCCAACTATCCGATTCTGATTTATTCAAGAAAAATGCATATGGATTTGAATCACTCGCAAAGTTTTGGTAATGTTGAGAGAGTGAACATCCCTTATAATTAACAAAACCTAAGACAACATTTCCAACTCCCATTTTCTTCAGTATTTTAGGAATATTCGACATTGCATCTTCCGTAAAACTATTCCCTATAGCAAAAATTTTTAACGTATCAGTATTGTGAGGCAATACTGTGTTTATGGAAAAATTAAGAGAAGGTGTTTCCAATTCCGATTCTCCATCATTATTCTGACAAGAAACTAAATCAAAGAACAATAATAAAAGTAAAAATAAAATTACACGAAATTTAATTGTTGTTTTCATTTATTCTACAAAGTTAGTGTGCAAAATTCTCATTATAAAACTGGGGCATATTATTAATATATTAAGTAAATTAAAAGTAAAAAAATATGAGCATATAACAAATCAAAATGAAATATTTTTATGCTACAAATCTAAGCCGATTCTTAATTTAGAGCAAGAAATTTTTCTTATTTAAGAGACAACGATATGCGTTTATTGACAACCTGCCGTTTTTATCAAAAAACACACCGACTTATTAAAGTAGCTTATAACAGAGTTTGTATATAAACATTATTCTCTCTTGGTCATAAATACTATTTTAAGATCGATTCCCTGTAATAATTCCTAAGAAATTAGGAATTATTTTACTTAAAACGATATATAAAGATAAGGCAATAAACACTATTATAAAAACAGGAACAAAATAAATAATAAGAAAAGAAAAATCACTCTGCTTATTAAATATTAACAAAAAAACTTTGCGAACAAGAGTAAGCCATGGTTCATGAATTACAAATACAAAAAAACTCGCACTAGCAAGGAACTTCGATAAGTGTAATTTTTTTGTTTCTAACCCAAATGCAACTATATTAAAAATAAAGGTTATACCTACCAAAATTCCTATATTATGAATGTGGATATTAAACTGATAATCTTTTGTCAATAAATCGACAAATGCGATTATAGGGTAAGTAATAAGAGAAAAATAAAAAATTTATTCGAAACTTCGATCAAGTTATACCTATATATACTCAAATAAGCACCAAGAGTAAAGAAAAAAAGACTTGCAGAACTAAAACCTACAATTTGTTTAATATCTAAAAACCAATAAATACCAACAATAACTATTCCTGCGATTTTCGTATATTTAACAAGCAAATATATTAACGGAGAAAAAATACAAACAATAAAAAGAACCCTTATAAACCAAAAAGGATAAACAAAAGGAGTATTTCCATCAACAGGAGCCCAAAAAGCTCGAACAAAATTCTGAATTCCAAAATGACTAACTTTTAGATTCTTACCTGAAAACAAATCTGATATATAAGGAGTATTTTCTGCAATAAAGAATAAAATCAATGCAAAAAGATTCCAAAAGATATAAGGAATTAGTAAAGTTCGGATTCTCTTTTTTGTTTTACTAATGTATGAATCTTTATTAAAAAACCGAACATTTATAAAAATATAAGAAACCTGATATAAGAAAAAATAAAGGAACAGCCAATCGAGCAAAGACCATTGATAATAAATAGCTCACATTATTAAAAACACTTTGATTACTCATTACTTCAATGGAATTACTTTGAATTGTTACAGTCCCATACGAATGAATGAATATTACTAATATAATTAATGGAAAGCGAAGATAATTTATCGTTTGTGATTGTAGATTTTCGTTATTCATAATACTCTATTTACTATTAATTAATTTAAGAGACGACAATATACGTTTATTAGCAATCTTTCGTTTTTTATCAAAAATCCAACCCCATTTATTAAAATAGGTTATAGCAGACTTAATATGTATAAACATCATTTTTTTACTTTTATAAGATTCTTTCTTATGGTCATGAATAATAGAAACGCGTGGATAAAAAATTGTTTTATATTTATCATGTATTCGTTTATAAAAATCAAAATCTTCACAGTACATAAAAAAACGATCATCAAATAAACCTACATCTCCTAAAATAGAAACTCTTAGAAACATAAAGCAACCGGACAAACAAGGAACATTCATTATTTGATTATAACCCGAATCTCTTAGTTCGTAATAATAGTTCCTTTTATTAATATATTTCTCAAATGGAATAAACCGACGCCCAAATAAATCAAGAGGTGTTGCTTGCAATTTACATAAATATTGAATTTCACCATCAGGATATGTTACCTTAGGCATAATTGATCCAACATCAGGGTTAACATCCATATATTCTTTCAATTCATCTAAAGAGTCTTTTTCGAAGTAAATATCGGGATTTAAAATAATATGATAGTCAGACTTTATCTTTATACTCTTCCTCAAAGCTATATTGTGAGCTCCTCCATAACCAATATTTTTCCCATTAAAAAAGTACTGAACTTTATCAGAAAAACCAATCAGTATATTTTTGAGATTATCTGTTGGCGAATTATCTATAATAAATACAATATCAATAATCGAAGATACGGCACAATTTAAGACTCTCGTTAATTCGTCTTTATCTGTATTATATAATACAATAGAAGCTGTTACCATTAAAGAATGTTTTATGAAAATTCGGGTTTTTATTACTTAATTACACGCTCCCAGCATTTTGTTTCAAAATTATATTTCTTCACAACTTTTGCGGGATTACCTACAGCAATAGAATAAGGTGGAATTGACTTTGTAACGTTCGATAAAGCCCCAATAACACAACCATCTCCTATTGTTACTCCTGGTAAAATACAAACAGATTCTCCGATCCAAACATTATTTCCAATTATGATAGGTTTAGCCGATAATTTCCTTTCTCTATACGGTATATCTAAATCATAAGGTACTCCTTCATCAAAATTCCCGTGACTAACATCTGAAATTAACGTTTTAGGCCCAATCCCGACATTATCACCTATAACAACCCTATTTAAAGCTGCAATATGAATAAAATCGCCTAAACGAACATCGTCGCCGATTTCAATTTTAATACCATTATGTGCCTCTTCATTAATAACTTCTATTCGGCAAAGCCTTCCTGCGGAAAAACCCTTACCTATAGAGATTTGTTTTCCATTTCGAATATCAAAAGGAAATCTTATAACTTTAGCTTGAGGATAAAATAATTTTGTCCTTATCAAGCAGCAAGCCATATAAATTTTATTAGAGAAGCTGTATTGTTTAATGTTACCTTGCATAAAATTACTTTAATAAAATATCAAATATCTTTTTCCATGACGAGACTACCGGCTCTTCAACACCCATTACTGGAACAGATTGTAAGAAAGTATAATCTCCATCTTTTACTCTTTTCATTTTCAATGCTAATTCAGAAGCATTATCGACATCAAAAAATGTAACTAAATCACATCCGCTGGCTGTTTCATGTGCATATGGTAAGTCTGCAATAATCATCGGTTTTTTATACTTAGAAAATTCAGATATGGGTAATCCCCACGTTTCTAATTTTGATGGGAATATAAGACAATCAGACTCTTCATAGTATGTATCAATATCCTTATGAGGAACCAAACCAATAAATTTTAATTCTTTTAAGCCAGAATATTTATTTACAATATTTCTAGAATATTTATTTTCAGAACCGTCTATAGTTTGAATCACTTGAAAATTATTGACACCTTCACTATTTAATATTTTAACGGCCTCACATACAATCTCAAAATTCTTGAAAATTCGGGGTAACGCAGGAAAAAAGAATGTATAAATCTGATTTGGTCTTTTACTCTCTATATCTGTAACGTTTTTTTCTGAAGGTCTTGGAGGATAAGCAACCACAATTTTTTTCTTCGAAAATGAATACATTGCTGAAAAAGCATTTCTTAACCAAGATTGCTGCACAATCAAGTAATTATTACTCTTCAAATTTATTCGATAAATATATTTAAAGAAGATTGCAAATAAGATATAACGAGCCCCCTCCGATAAATCCTTAAGTCTCCATTTATAAAATGGAGATGGATTATGCATATACAAAGCCTGTCTCTCTGTTTTAACTCGAGGCGTAGCGACTTGTAAAGATAGCCATAAGAAAGAGTTTAAATTTTGAGAGATTTTATTGAATCCACAATATTCATAATATAATCTTAACAACCAGTTATCAGCCTTTGGTATAGATATATATTTTACATTATCAATATCAAAAAGCTTTTCATCATGAACTATTGCTATAATTTCATATTGACTCCCCCACTCACTTGAAGATAAAAAAGAAAGTATGTCTTTGAAAATCGTCAAAGGACCTCCTGAATCAATGCTAACACCTGATACGACAATTGATTTCTTACTTATATTATTAAGCATACTCTTCTTTTTTATATTTTGTTTTCTTCTGTAAGCAATTTTTTGAACAGAGGTAATGTTGAAGCATAAGAATAGCTTTGCTCATAGACCCGTCTCGCCTCTGGATTATACTTCTGATCTCTTAGTTTAAGCATGTTTATTTTATTAACAAAGTCTTCAACAGAAGAACAAACAAATCCAATATCGGAAGTGACATTATATCCTTCAAAAGCCTCCTTTGTCCCAATGATGGTCTTTCCGTACATCAAAGCTTCTGCTGTCTTAACCTTCATGCCACTTCCTGAAAATATAGGCATAATCATAAAATCAGCTTTTTCATAAAAGTCAACAAGAGACTCAACACTATCATATATCTCTATATTCTTAGTTCTATCTATCGCCAACTTATTCATTCCAGACCCAACAATAATCAGATTAATATCAACAAGAGGTAGGACATTATCTACAAACCACGTAATACCCTGAACATTTGGATAAAAGTAACTTCCAATAAATAACGCTGTTTTTGTTTCATCAGAAATAGAAGGAGGTTCTATCCTATTGCGATTATCATAGATATCTGGCAAACTTATAGGAATACACAAATCAACCTTTCTCATGTATCTATTCTCTATAGCACAGGTATCTCTATCATTTAATGCAACAATTTTATCAGAATATTTACAAGCTGCAATCTCATTAACCTTAGATAGATATAAATATATTTTTTTCTTCAAACCGCCATAAGGAGCATCACAAATAAGATCGTATTCCAAATTATGAAAAAAAGTTATTACAGATAATTTTGGATACTTATGTTTTAATCTTTTAGCTAATCTACCAGCCATAGAAGAATCTAAAAAAACAATAGAAATATTTTCATTTCTTATCAGATAGTCAATCTCTTTTAAAACAGAAAAAGAAATATCATACATATAGCGATTCAAAAAAGTCTCAAATTTATACCTCCACTTTTTGAGTTTGTTCAACTCTCCAGTATCAACTCTAAACAAATTTTCAGGGCCACAAAGGCTTAATAGCATTTCATAATTTCTTTGAGAACACTTTCCCCCTCCAACCATAGGGCCATAACCCTTAGTTACAAATAAGATTTTTGGTATTGATGACATATTATTTATTGGTTTTGGGTACAATATTTTGTGCTAAAACGATAATTAAATATAAAAAAACAAAACCTATGAGAACCATAGAATACTCAGCAATAACCCCACTCATTGTAGGAAACAAGAGTGTCACAAAAGCTAATTCATTTGAGTATTGAAATTTTAAATATCTAGCAAATCTAAAAACAATTATTATAACAAATAATTGGATAAATGCATTTATCACTAGTAATAATGGTGACTTAAACAGAGATATCAACCAATTACCTTGCGTTCCAGCCATAAATGTGACCTTACCATCATTGTCCTCATCAACAAAGTTTACCATTATTTTTTCAGGATATAATGTTGGTTGAAAAATGGGCCCAAATATTCCAGAAAGGAAACGTTTTAGATAATAAGAATACTCTAGATTTTGACTTGACAAATAAAAATACGCAGGATATTGAATAATTACAGCCGAATTAGAGAAAGAAGATAAACGTCCAGCTAATTTACCAGTCAAAAGAGATTCAGTATCCAACTTCTCATTATTTTCTATTGACTCTCCTTTTCTCTGCCCATCCCGAATATTATATAGAAAAGCAATGGAAGTAGGAACTAAATAGAGTAAAACGATAACAATCACAAGATATTTTTTAACAAATGAGTAAATAAAATCAAAGTAACGAATAAAAAGAAAAATTGGAAGAGATACAAAATAAAATAAACTACTTCTTAACAATGATATTAATAGAACTAATAGGCATACAATTACAATATTTTTCCAGCTTGATGACGTAAAAATAAAAAAACCAACCATAACCATAATGCTGATTCTATTAGTTATTTGAATTATCAAAGTGATAACAAATGGAGCCTGATAAACATCCGACATCATTTTTCCAGCTCCCCACACCAATGTGATCAATATATTCCAAATACAAACAATATAAAAAATATTATTTACAATATTAGAAGGTAGAAATGCTATTGTTTTCTTAGGCTCTCTTTTTTTATAATATTTATATATCTTATATAATAACAAATAAGGAATAATTGTAAAAAATAGATTAAAAAGCAGAATGGGAATACCTAATCCAACATCAACATTATTATAATCTCCATTATAATATGAATATCTCAAAGCATAATAAAAACAACAAATACTCAACAAACAAAATATAAGGGTTATTATTTTTATTGATTGTTTTTGCGATTTTTTTCGTTCTATTTTTTGTCCTTCCATTAAACTCTTTTTTAACTAAATACGCATCATTAATATTTAAAAATTTAGAAGGAATATCACATCTAAATAAATTAAATGTTAATACTTACTATTATGAACAATTTTATTTCAAACATTAACAAATTCTTTGTAGAGACTAAGTTTACGGGTCCAATATTCTTTCCATTTTTTTTTATAATAGGAATGAACTAAGATACGCTGTTTTATCACAAGTAAATGCAATAGTTTTACTAAATATGCTCTATTATTACCCATTGTCAACTTATTATATATAAACTGACTTTGAAGACGCATCCGCTCACGCTTTTCTTTAAAATCACCAAAACTCTTCCCTTCTAAATGCTGAATAAAAGCTCCTGGTACACTTACAATTTTATATCCAGATTTTTTGATTCTAAACGTTAATTCGGTTTCTTCATAATACATAAAAAAATTAGAATTATAATATCCAACTTCATCTAAAACAGATTTACGCACCATCATATCTGCACCTGTAACATAACCTACATCTAATGGCTTATTACTATGATTAAATTCTATATTCTTCCCATAACAAATTTTATCGAGTAAGCCCATCGATAAATTATTCAACTCAGAACATATGCCAGGAAGCCTACGTTGAAATGAATGGGTCGGTTTCAGATCTTCATCAAATAAATTCCCTCCGCAAACCCCAACCAATTGGTTATTGTCCAAGAAGTTTGATAAAATTTCAATCGCATTATTCATTATAATAGTATCTGGGTTCAAAAAAAAAATATTCCTACCCTTCGAGACCTTTATTCCTTCATTATTCGCCAAACCAAAACCTAAATTTTGATTATTCTCTATAAGGATAACTTCTGGAAACTTTTTCTTTATAACCTCAATAGAATCATCAGAAGAGTGGTTATCTACAACAATAATTTCATAGCCTATACTTCCTATTTTATTCAAAAGAGAATTAATTGCATCAATCAATAATTTTATTGTATTATAATTGACTATTATTACAGAAACATCTATTTTCATCTGATTATTAAAAAATTTATATATCTAAAAAACACAAAATATATTTGATCACATCTTGATTTCTTATTTTTTGAACATTTTACTAACAAAATGATATTTTAAAATCTTTAAAAGCTCAAAAAAACAATAGTTTTCCTCTAAAATATATGTGTTCAATTATCAGAAATCAGACAAAACGACTTCTTCAAATATATTAGTCATCGGATTTTATTGAGGAAGAACTTATATAAATTGACACACAATTCATTTTTTAAAATAAATACCTGAGATACTAAAAAGTATAATAACCCTAATATAATACTAACTAAACAGATATATACAGGATTTTGAAAAAAATATTGAGAAAACCAACATAAAAACAAATATGGAACAGATAACGATGCATTTATAAGGATCTTTTTATAGGGAAAACTTAACTTTAGGATCCCTCTTGAGAAATAAACAGCACAAAATAATACTGTAAGTTCTGATACCAATATTACGATTGCAGAACCAACACTAGCAAAATTTTTCACAAGAACAATATTTAATATAAGGCCTACAACAGCACCAATTATGGCATTATATAAAACGTAATTATCATGTTTAAAAGGCATCAAAATTTGGATTACGTATATCTGAGCTATACCCACAACCAATACTAATGGCATTATTATTCTCATTGGAACAATAGCATGTTCATATCCTAATCCTGCAATTAAAAAAATTATCTGAGGGGTTAAAACAAGTGTAATTGCTATAATAGGAAAACAAAAAAGGAATAAAACATTAAATGATTTATCTAAAATAGATATTATATGATTCATTTTTTTTTCTTCAATTAAAACACTTACTCTTGGCATAATAACACCTGTAAATGCTGTAAACACAGCAAGAATTATTGTATATAATTTAATAGCTGTTGTATAATAACCAACCTCAGCCTCTGTTGAAACAAAACCTAGATAAACAACATTAAACGTGGTATACATTGATGTTAACAGAGCATAAACTCCAGCTTTCAGAACTGGAGCTAAATATTTTTTAAGTTTAAGATCCAGAAAGGAAATACGAATAAAATTTCTACTATAAATAATATTAAATATTCCATTTACTAAAACCATACAAACAGTCAGTAGATAGTACATTTCGTAATCATCGGGCTTCTTGACTAAAAGAAATATTAGTAAAATGTATATAACTTTTATAAGTATACTTCGAACAGTTATATACCGAAAGTTTTCAATTCCTTTATAAAACCATTCTATTAAGAATAAGGTAAATAAAATTTTTGCACCTCCTATATATAGCAGATTATTGTAATTCTTTAAATCGGAATCAAAGAAGATCACTAAAAAGAAAATAATTAACGAAACAATAGTAAACAAAATATTCAAGACAAACAAACTTGAAAATGTTTTACTTAAAGTTTCTTCACCTCCTAGAGCCTTAGATTTGGCTATTTCTCTCACACCAATGACAGCTAATCCCATTGTGGCAAACAAAACAAAATAACTAACAATACTATCAACAAAATTACATTTACCTATATTAGAGACACCTAATATTCTTGAAACATACGGAAATGTAATTAATGGAAATATATAGTTTGCAATAGTTAAAATTGAACTATAGAAGAAATTTTTTTTTAGACTCATCTATCTTATTTATACATCTTCTTATAATACTCCTGATAATCTCCCGATGTTACATTATCCATCCATTCCTGATTATCGAGATACCATTGTACTGTTTTTTCTATCCCTTCTTCAAATTGTAGAGATGGCTCCCATCCTAATTGATTTTTCAACTTATTAGAATCAATAGCATAACGTAAGTCGTGCCCTGCTCGGTCTGTCACGTATGTAATTAAAGAATCAGATGTTCCTTCTGCATGTCCGAGCAAACGGTCTACAGTTTTGATAATAACTTTTATAAGATCTATATTTTTCCACTCATTGAAACCTCCGATGTTATAAGTATCGGCAATATCTCCCTTATGGAAAATTACATCAATGGCACGAGCATGATCTACTACATACAGCCAATCTCGGACATTCTCGCCTTTACCATATACAGGTAACGGCTTTTTATGTCTTATATTGTTTATAAATAGAGGTATTAGTTTTTCGGGAAATTGGTATGGTCCATAATTATTACTGCAGTTAGTAACAATTATAGGTAAACCATAAGTATCATGGAAAGCACGAACAAAGTGATCGCTGCTAGCCTTACTTGCCGAATATGGACTATGTGGGTCATACTTTGTATCTTCGGTAAAGAAGGTCCCGTCAAACTCCAAAGTTCCGTATACTTCATCTGTTGAAATATGATAAAATCGATTATTGGTATAAGGTGCAGTCCATAATTCTTTTGCTGCTTGCAATAACGATAATGTACCCATAACATTAGTTTGAGCAAATGTAAATGGATCCTTGATACTTCTATCAACATGGCTTTCGGCCGCCAAATGTATCACATTGTCTATTTCATATTTTTTGAAAATATCCAATATCTGATTAAAGTCGCAAATATCAGCTTTAACAAAAGTGTAATTAGGCTTATCTTCAATATCCGTCAGGTTAGCTAAATTTCCGGCATAAGTAAGTTTGTCCAGATTTATTATATGATAATCCGGATATTTATTTACAAATAAACGTACCACATGAGAGCCTATAAAACCAGCTCCTCCTGTTATTAATATATTACGGGTAAAATTCATCTTTCAGTTGTTTTTAAGTTTATTGATACATTTGGTTAATGACACCTTCCAATAAGGCACTTCGAATTGAAAATCTCTCTTGACTTTCGTCTTATCCAATACGGAAAAAGCAGGTCGTGTTACCTTACTCGGAAATTCATCCGAATGACAAGGCTGTATGTCACAATCCGTTCCAGCTATAAATGATATTTCCTTCGCAAAATCATACCACGAACATACCCCTTCGTTACTGAAATGGTATATTCCCTGATGTTGTTCGTATTGTCTCTTTTCTATAAGAGAAAAGATCAGTTTCCCCAAATCTCCGGCATAAGTCGGAGAACCGACCTGATCGAAAACAACCTTAAGAGAATCTTTCTCCGTTGTTAGCCGAATCATGGTTTTAACAAAATTATTTCCGAATTCGGAGTAAAGCCAAGCTGTTCTGAAAATAAGATATTTGCACCCTACCCTCCGAATAGCATCTTCTCCTGCTAATTTTGTTTTTCCATAAACTCCCAAAGGAGATGTTGCCTGTTCTTCGGTACAAGGTAGATTTCCTTTTCCTGAAAAAACATAATCGGTAGATACATGTATTAATGTACAGTCATACTCTTTTGCAACAATAGCCAAATTTTCTACAGCTTTATTGTTTATCAAATCACACAATTCGACATCATCCTCAGCTTTATCTACATTAGTATATGCTGCACAATTTACAATAACATCAATATTATTTTGCTTTACGAAGGCACGTATATCTAACAGGCTTGTGATATCCAGCTCTGCTACATCTGTGAAGAAATAAGAATCTTTATTACTCTCTTTGGATAACAATCTCATTTCATTACCCAATTGGCCGTTAGCACCTGTTATAAGTATGTTCATAATCAATAGAGCTTTTCGTTATAATCAAACAACCATTCGGCATCTGATAATACCGGATGATTTTTATCTTTTTCCGAAAGGATTATTTTATCATCTGCTATTTTCCAATCGATATTCAATGCAGGGTCGTTCCATGCAATAGCTCCTTCATTTTGTGGTGCATAAAAACTATCACACTTATACTGAAAGATAACTTCTTCACTTAGCACTACAAAACCGTGAGCAAAGCCCCTTGGTACAAAAAACTGACGTTTATTGTCTTCTGTAAGTTCTACGGCAACATGCTGACCGAATGTAGGAGATCCTTTACGAATATCAACAGCAACATCCAACACCGAACCTTTTACAACTCTCACCAACTTAGATTGCGCATACGGTGGTTTTTGAAAGTGTAATCCTCTCAGAACTCCATATGAGGATTTTGATTCATTGTCTTGTACAAATTCCGTCTTACAAACTTCTGCATCAAAGAATTTTTTTGAGAAGGATTCCATGAAATATCCCCTATCATCTTTAAAAACTCTTGGTTCAAGAATTACAACTCCTTCTATGTCAGTTTTTATTATGTTCATTTTTTCTTTTTTGATTCGTTTACAGTCTTTATCAAATATTGCCCATACTGATTCTTAATCATCGGTTGAGCTAACTCTTCCATCTTCTCGGCAGTAATCCATCCTTGATCGAAAGCAATGCTCTCTAAACAGGCTATTTTCAAACCTTGGCGTTTTTCCAAAACCTCCACAAAAACACTTGCCTCACTTAACGAATCGTGTGTTCCGGTATCCAACCAGGCAAAACCTCTGCCCAATAACTGAACTTTTAGCTCTTGATCATTCAAAAATTCTTGATTAACAGTCGTTATTTCGAGCTCACCTCTTGCCGATGGTTTTATATTTTTAGCCACATCCACAACTTTATTAGGGTAAAAATATAAACCTACCACCGCATAATTTGATTTAGGATCTTCCGGTTTTTCCTCTATACTCAAAACATTCCCTTGCTTATCAAACTCGGCAACACCATAGCGTTCTGGATCACTCACCCAATATCCAAAAACAGTAGCTTTATTTTCATTCTCTGCTGTTTTAACAGCATTTTTCAACATTTCTGTGAGACCATGTCCATAGAAGATATTATCCCCTAATACAAGACATACAGAATCATCTCCGATAAATTTTTCTCCGATAATAAACGCCTGAGCTAGGCCATCGGGAGACGGTTGTTCTGCATATTCAAATTTCACCCCATAATCACTGCCATCACCTAATAATCTTTTAAATCCGGGAAGATCGGTTGGTGTTGATATAATCAATATCTCGCGGATACCAGCCAGCATTAAAACAGACACCGGATAATAAATCATGGGCTTATCATAAACAGGCAAAAGCTGCTTACTGACTCCTTTAGTTATTGGATACAGACGTGTACCGGATCCTCCGGCTAAAACTATCCCTTTCATATTATGATTTTAAATTATTCAAAAAGTCTTTTCCTAAAATATAGCCACAACTACCAACTGCAAATACTAAAATAAAACCTATCACAATTAATTTCTTATTGGGTTTAGTTGGAATCAATGGTATTATTGCCGGTTGAATAACAGTATAAACAGGTGTTTGATCTTGTACTTTGACTTTGGCAACCTGCAGTTGTTGAGCAACCTGATTATATACATTATATGCAAGAGTTACTTCATTTTGTAATTTATCCTGATTTACTCGATAACTTGCCAAAATCACATTTTGATTTCGATCTAAGTAATCTGCATATTTTTGTTGAGCTTTATTATAATCACTTTTAGATTCATTATAAAGCTTTTCGGCAAAAACAAGATCTGCTCTAGCTTTCTCTGTCCTGTATTTTATTATATAAGACTGTAGATATGAAGTTAAAGTATCCGCAACAGTTGCTGAGATCACTGCACTCTGCATTGTAGAAGCCAATGTTATAATTCCAGTTTTCTTATCAATAGATATAGTTGCCCTTTCTTTAAGACTTTCAATTACATCAACTTCGTCACTTGTCAATATCAACTTATTTTCCATGGAAGGCTTTTCTTCCTTTTTTGAAGAAAAGAGCCCAGTTACTAATTTAGGCACTCCTAATATATAAGTCCACCATGCTGATTTTTGCTCATCTTTTATGTATGAAAAAAGAGTTGTATCTATCTTTTTTTTAGGATCAGAGACATGTATTTGAGATAGCCCTAAGATAAAAGGAGTTGATTCCATTATATTAGGGTAAACATCACTGGATAAGTCTCCAGAAGTACTGGTTCCCCCCAGATTTATACCAGCCATTGCAGCTAAAGCCCCAGCATTTCCCAAAGATCCACCTTCTTTTGATTCCGGAGCTAATATTACCGTTGTAGAATATTCTTTCGGAATACTAAAAGCAATAATAATACCTATAAGCAAACCGACACCTGAAACTTTTAGAATAAACTTTCGTTTATTCCAAAGTTTCTTTCCAAGCTCAATCAGGTCTATTTCTTTTTCTTCTGAAATATTTTTATTTACGTCTGTTCCCATCACCTTTATTTCATTGTATTGATTAATACTCCGATCAAACTAGCCATAGACGTAACACTTGATCCTAAACTCAGAATTTCAGCCATAGACATACGTCGAGCTTGCTCTTTACTTGGTATTATAATTTCACTTCCCGGCTGTATTGCATTTCGGTCAGATCCTTTAATTTTACTAACCGTTCCGTTCATGTATATAACGAATGATCTGCTTTTCTTTGCATTGTCTGTATATCCTCCTGCCTGATTTATATAATAAGATAATTTTTCACCTTTCTTATATACAACTGTATTGGGATACATAACTGCTCCATTTATTTTTACTGTATTGTCATATTCGGGTACGATTAATCTGTCTCCGGTACGCAGAACCAAATCATAGTCAGATCCCGGATTAGCTAAAGCTTTATCCAATTCTATCCCAACATTATAGGTAGGAGCCAAGTCAAGGGTCTTTACTGATATAGAGTCCTTTCCTCCTTGATTAGCTACTTTTAAAGCAGCCTGAGACCTGAACTGTTCTTCATCGGAACGTTGACGGACAAGTCTAGCTCCTCGGGCAAAAGCATCCGGAGTCAGATTTCCTGCTCTCTTCACAAGATCAGAGATTCTTTCTGTTTTTTTATTCAACGCATAAGTTCCCGGGAACAACAACTCTCCAGCTATAGCCACATTCTGCTGTTCATGATATCCTGGACTTCTTCTAACATAAACTTGGTCATAAGGTTTCAGGACAAAGCCTTGTTCTCCGTCAATAACTAACCCATCTTTAATCCCAAAAGAATAATTATCTGATAAAGATCTATTAACAGTCATACTATTAGGGTCAATAATACGACGGGCAACATCAACCCTTACAATAGAAGCCGACTCTAGCAAACCGCCGGCCTGAACAATAAGATCTTCTAGAGTAGTATTATCAGCATATTGGTAATTTCCCGGACGGGCAACTTCTCCATGAACAACAAAATCTCCAAATTCTTTAAGATCGCTTAAAGCAGGGATATATAAGATGTCATTCTTGCGGAGTACTATATCCTGTCCATTTTCATATAAGAGCTTTCTAAGATCAACAGAAATAATCTCTGTTGTCAAATCTTCTTTTTCACGAGTCAGTACAGCTCTGTTTAAGAAAGCATCTCCTCTGATACCATCTGCAGCTGTAATAAGATCTTTAATCGTATTTATTTTTTTACCAATCTCGTAATAACCTGATCTGTATACAGCTCCTTTGATTTCAACCCTATTATCAAACAGGTCTAATCCGGTAGCGATTGTCACAACATCTTTATCTTTCAAAATAAAAGAGGCAAATTCGTTTTCATCTACCGTAAATATTTTCTTTTCTGTTCCTGTTCCTCGTACTATTCTTAGCTTTTTAGTATAGGCATCTCCGGTAAAGCCTCCTGCATAGCTAATTAATGTGGCTAACGACTCTTTCCCTGTCATTTCATAATACATCGGACGTTTCACCTCTCCGGATATATCCACCAAAGAAACATAAGGAGGAACCACGATAACATCATTATCCATTAAACGAATATCATCATTGAGTTTTCCATCCAACAGATACTTATAAATATCAAGTTCTTTTATCAGCTTATTGTTTCTATATAATTTAACAGAACGCAATGAGCCTATATTATTAATTCCCCCGGCCCTGTATAATGCATGAAAAACAGAAGAAAGCGAAGAAAGCGAATAAGTTCCCGGAACAGCAACTTCACCCCAAACATTTATCTGGATAGTACGGATTTGTCCAAGAGTCAATTTTATTTGCGAAGCACCGCCATCAGCACCCACTCCGGCATAAATGGAAGAGAATTTTCTCTGCACAAAATCATTTGCTTCTTTGATAGTCATTCCATTAAGAAATACCGGCCCTAAACGATCAACTGTAATACTTCCTTCGGATGATATCGTTTGTTGAAGTGTAGTCTGAGAAACACCCCATATATTAATTATAACCTCATCTCCGGGTCCCAGACGATAATCTAACGGAGTCGGAATATTCACATTCGGACTAAATGAGAGATTCTTGTTATTAAAAATATTACGTCCAAAAACTTTTTCCTGATCAGAAACTTCTCCAACTGAAGTAGCCTCTGTGCTTATTTCATCTAAAGCCCCGACTGCCATATCTTCCTGTGGATTTTCACGCCTCTGCTGACTTAAAGACTGACTGCTTTTACTACTGATATCTGTAGAAGTCTGTTCTTTTTCGTATTGTTGCTTAATTCTTTCCAATTGGCTTTTGGTAACCCCTTTTTGGAGCAGACTTGTTGCAATAACCTGCTGCGAAGTTCCTTTAGCATACTCCTGCTTCACATAGTCTGCCACTTGCTGATCGGACATTTGAGCCAATACAGAACCAGCATAACTTAATAAAAGAAAAAAAGAGAAAATAATTTTCTTCATCTGATTTTATAACTTACTTATATTGTATAAATTATTATTTCGCCCCAATACAATAGTATTCAAATTTTAATTTTTTCAGGTCTTCCCCATTATAAATATTACGTCCATCTATAATCAACCGGGTATTCATCAGTTTCTTTATAGCTGGCCATGAAGGAAGCCTGAATTCATTCCATTCCGTAACAAGAAATATTGCATCCGAGTTTACTGTTGCATCATACATATCTTTTGCATAAGTAACAGTATCACCTATTTTTCGTCTCGTTTCGTTCATCGCAACAGGGTCATAGACCTTCACTTTCACTCCTTCCCTAATCAGTTTTTCAATCAAGACTAAAGACGGAGCTTCCCTCATATCATCGGTTTTTGGCTTAAAAGCTAATCCCCATATTGTAACGGTTTTACCTTCTATATCGCCTTTATAGAAATTGTTGAATTTTTCAAACAATACTCCCTTTTGATATTCATTGACTTCTTCTACGGCTTTTAGGACTTTCATATTGTACCCTTTAGCACTTGCCGTCTTAATCAATGCTTTCACATCCTTCGGAAAACAACTGCCCCCATATCCACAACCGGGATATAAAAAGTTTTTTCCAATCCGGTTATCAGCTCCAATCCCTGCACGCACCATATTCACATCTGCACCTACAATATCACAAAGATTAGCAATATCATTCATAAAGCTGATACGGGTTGCCAACATTGCATTAGCTGCATATTTGATCATTTCGGCTGAAGGTATATCTGTATAAATTATACGATAATTATTCAAAGTGAATGGCTTATACAACCGATCCATCACTTCTTTCGCCTGATCCGATTCTACTCCCACAACAACTCTGTCGGGACTCATAAAATCATCAATAGCAGCACCTTCCTTTAAAAACTCGGGATTTGAAGCGACATCAAATTTCAAATCGGACAGACCTCTTTTATCCAATTCTTCCTGAATTGCTTTTTTCACAAGTTGAGCAGTACCAACAGGCACAGTACTCTTTGTTACAACTAAAACATACTTAGAAAGATTCTTCCCTATTGTACGAGCTACTTCCAATACATATTTTAAATCGGCTCTACCATCCTCATCCGGAGGCGTACCAACCGCACTGAATACAACATCAACATGATTCAAGATAGCTCCGAGATCAGTAGAAAACTGCAAACGACCGGCCTTATAATTTCTTATAACCATATCTTCCAAACCGGGCTCATATATCGGAACAATTCCTTGCTTGAGATTCTTTATCTTTTCAGAATCCACATCAATACAATGAACATCAATCCCCATTTCAGAAAAACATGTACCCGTTACCAAACCAACATATCCGGTTCCGACTATTGCTATTTTCATACAGATATTAAACTTATCTTTATATTAAAAATACACAAAAATAAGACATAAATAGATGCATAACAAAGTTCTTCCGAGATAATCAACAGATCTATCTTCCTAGAAAATAATAATTATTTAATAAATAAAGTATTATTATATCTTTGCTCTGTATTCTATTTATGCTACCATCAAACCCCTTAATACAGAAGGTCATGATTAATAAACGAATTAATATAGTTTTTATTATCTGTTCATTATTTTTTACAACGAATTCGTTATTTGCAGTTCCTTACTGGAGCAACCACATATCGTATTCGGCAAATATTAATCAAATAATAAAAAACGGAAATATAATATTTGCACTTACCGATGGAAAATTATTCAGCTATAATACAGATGATAACAGCTTCGAGTCCTACATCAGAAACACCGGAGGCAATGCCGATATTCAGCAAATAGCATATAGCAGCAACAATAAATGTATGCTGCTAGTTCGTTCGGATGCAAATATAGAAATATTATACGAGGACAAATCGTTCATAGATATAGATGGCCTTAAGATTTACCCCCTAAGTATTGATAAAACCATTAATAATATTTTCATCGATGGCGATGACGCATACCTTTCGGCAAACTTTGGATTTACAATTATTAATCTGAAAAACAAGGAAATAAAAGAATCGGGAGTATTTAATTTTCCTTTTTATTCAATCGCATCTTTCGGTAATAAATTATACGCTTCAACCAGCCGAGGCATATATCGTATTGATAAATCTAAGAATCTTATTGATTTTAACAATTGGGAGCTCTTTAAAATAAACACTCTTTACAACGGGACAGATTATCCGTTCGAAGATAGCAGCATAAAGCAGTTGACCACTTTCAATGATAAACTTATTTTCCTTGTTCCGGATACAGCTGTGTATTATATGGAAAACGAATCTTCCGTTCGATTACTGGTTGCAAATAATGAATTGAACCGAATAGAAGTTACCAATAATAACCACCTGCTGGTTTGTTCGAAAAACAGCTGCCGAGACTATAGCAGCTTAAACAATATGACAAAAGTGGATATCAGCAACCTCAAACACATCATATCGAACGGAAATAATACCATGGAGTATTGGATGTCATCAGAGGGTAATAATCTGAGCCTGATTAAACGGAACAACTCCGAAGGGTACGATTTTATAGAAGATAAAAGATGGCTGAAACCCGAAGGCCCTTCCAGCAACTATCCATTCTCCTTAACTATAGGAAACAACCAATTGATCGTAACCGGAGGAGGATACACAAATATAAATACACAAAGAGACAACCGGGGAGCCAGCCTGTCGATATTAAAGAACAACAGATGGACGAATACATATTCGAGTGAAATAAGTGAACAGAGCGGTATTAATTCCCTTGATTTGGTATCAGCGATAAGCGACCCTGCCGATCCTAATCATATATTCGCAGGAAGCTGGGGTGAGGGATTATATGAATTCGAAGGAAATGCTTTCAAAAACAGATACGATAAAGAAAACAGCCCTATTGAAGAGATTGTGGTAAAGACCGAAAACGGCGGTTATTGGACAACAACCCGTGTCGGAGAAATGGTTTTCGATAAAAATTCGAACCTCTGGGTATTAAACTCTTTGGTTGAAAATGTAATTAAAGTGTACAAAAAGAATGGAGAATGGGCTGAGTTATACTATCCCGAAATATCAAAAACACAGATTGAAACCAATGCGAAAACTATTCTGATAGACAAGTATTCTAATAAATGGATATCGAGTATAGGAGGAGGAAGCCCGTATATTTTTATATTCAATGACAACGGAACACTAATTCCGAACGATAAGAAAAAGATGATAAGCACCTTCACCGACCAAAACGGAAACAGCCTGAGTATAAACGCAGTATTTGACCTCAAGGAAGACCGTCAGGGTAATATGTGGGTGGCTACAGATATAGGACCCTTTACAATAAAAGGAGTCAGCAGTATATTGTCCTCAAACACGATACCTCCTCTGAATAAGATTTATGTAGAACGAGAAGGCAACAGCAATGCACTTGCTCCTTTACTCGAAAATATCGAAACAAAAGTCATTGCCATTGATGGAGCTAATCGTAAATGGATCGGAACAGAAACCAACGGATTATATTTAATCGATTCGGACAATAGTTCTTTGGAACATTTCACCATGAGCAACAGTCCCCTACCCTCCGATAATATACTTTCGCTGGCAATCGATAATCAAACAGGAGTTGTGTATATCGGTTCGGCACGCGGGCTAGTTTCATACAAAGGCGGGGCAACACAAGGAGCGGACAACTTCTCTAATGTATATGCCTATCCCAATCCTGTAAAACCTGATTATACAGGACCTATTTCGATCACCGGTCTGAAAGAAAATTCATCGGTAAAAATCACCGATATCAAAGGAAACCTCATTAATCGGGGTAAATCACTCGGCGGACAGTATAACTGGGATGGATTAAACGCTAAAGGAAAACGGGTCGACACAGGGGTTTACATTGTTTTTGGATCATCAGAGGATGGATCCGAAGGAGTAGTTACAAAAATAATGGTTGTAAATTAAGCAGTCTTTCGGATATATAGAGTTTGTTTCAATTTTACGGCTCTACTTTCGACTGCTGATTTACAATGTACTATTGTTGTTATGCCTAAATAAGCAAAAAACAGAACTAAAACATTAAAATAAGAGATAAAACCGTGTTTTTGAAAACAACACTAAAATAAACAGATATGGAAATTAAAAACATCGAAGGATTATCGGTACAAGATATCCAGAAAGAACTCGACAGAGGAGCTAAATTTGTTATATTCAATTACTGCGTATCCATTCTAGTGATCACCTTCAAAAGAGGAAGCAGCATATATTTTATCAAATCGGGAGAAAACCCCTTCTCATATCATTGGAAACATACAATTTTATCTCTTGTTGCAGGCTGGTGGGGCATTCCCTGGGGACCTATATATACAATACAGTCTTTATGGAAAAATCTCAGAGGAGGTACTGATGTTACATACGAAGTAATCTCTGCCCTCAATCCGGCTCCCGATCTCGAAAATCAGAAAATAGGCTGATGTTTTGTCATTAACAAAACTCAGTTCATTTTTTTCGTTTAAGGTCTCAGACCTTCTTATTGTCTATAACAACAATAGACAGTTATAACTTTAAAATAAGACATTAAATTCTACTTATAAGGAGTGTCAAAAGTTTCTTTCTCTCAAATGTCATTGCAGACTTGATTCGCAATCTCCTGATAATTATGCTTACTTTTTCAGGAGATCCCGTGTCAAGCACGGGATGACAGGTTTTTGACACAGCCCCTTCTGTATTTATAAGAGTTTTATTCCTACTTTATTTCAGCTTCCACTCCGAGCCGTCTTTTCCGTCTTTTATATCGAATCCGATCTTTGTCAGTTCGTCCCTTATCTTATCAGAAGTAGACCAGTCTTTCTTCGCTTTTGCTTCCGACCTGATTTCAAGCAGAAGATCCATCGCTTTAGAAAAAGATTCCTGTCCGCTGCTATTACTTGCCGACTCGTTTTTAATGCCTAATATTCCGAAAAGGAAGGTATCAAATATATCCTTAATTTCCTCAACATCTTCTTTTGTCAACGATACAGTACCTCCGATAGCAGAGTTGATAAGAGTAGCTGTTTCGAATAAATTCGAAATAACCATTGCCGAGTTCAGATCATCATTCAAGGCATCATAGCACTTCTGCCTGATAGATGGTACATCTGCTGAAGATATTTCTGCAACCTGTATCTTATTAATTCTGCCATAAGCATCCAATAGTCTGGTCAACCCTTTTTCGGACGCCTGCAATGCCTCATTACTAAAATCTACCGTACTTCTGTAATGAGCCTGAAGGATAAAGAAACGGATAGTCATCGGAGAATAGGCTTGTTCGAGCATTTTGTGTGAGCCTGTGAAAAACTCATCCAAAGTGATGAAGTTCCCGAGCGATTTACCCATCTTTTGTCCTCCGATGGTGATCATATTATTGTGCATCCAGTACTTTACAACCTGATGCTTTTCAACAGCTGTATTTTGTGCTATTTCACACTCGTGATGGGGAAACATCAGGTCGAGTCCGCCTCCGTGAATATCAAACTCATTACCCAGATATTTCATACTCATAGTAGAACACTCCAGATGCCATCCGGGGAAACCGTCACTCCAAGGTGAAGGCCATCTCATAATATGCTCTGGAGATGCTTTTTTCCAGAGAGCAAAGTCTACCTTACTCCGTTTCTCTTCCTGACCGTCCAGTTCTCGAGTAGTATTCAGCATTTCTTCGATATTACGGTGCGAAAGGATTCCATAATTATAATACTTGTTATATTTTTCGACATCGAAGTATATAGAACCATTACTTTCGTAAGCATATCCATTTTTCAGGATTTCTTTAATAGTTTCAATTTGCTCGATAATATGACCAGACGCATGAGGCTCAATGGAGGGCGGAAGTACGTTCAACGCATCCATTGCTTTATGATATCGGTTGCTGTAATATTGAACTACCTCCATCGGTTCCAGTTGGTCAAGGCGTGCTTTCTTTGCAATTTTATCTTCTCCTTCGTCGGCATCGTTTTCAAGGTGTCCAACATCAGTGATATTCCTTACATAGCGTACTTTATATCCGATATGTGTAAGGTAACGAAACAGTAAATCGAAAGTGATCGCAGGACGTGCATGTCCCAAATGTCCGTCTCCATAAACGGTAGGTCCACAGACATACATCCCCACTGAAGGTGCGTGTATGGGTTCGAAAACTTCTTTTTCGCGCGAAAGGGTGTTGTAAATTACTAATTTCTGTTCCATCGGAATATCTGAATTTTTAAGGTCAAAGACCTTTTTATTGACTTATCAAGCATAACGAAACACAAAAATATAAATAAATGTTTATTGATTAACAATAAGTATGTATAGTTATGGGAATCGGCCGTTGAAAAAAAGTCTATTTATATCAGTCAGATATATTTTCCCTATCTCTGTGTATAGTACGGAACTTATATATGCTCCTTTCGTATTGTATCAGCGAATCGGTGATAATATAATGCTGCTTTATCTTTGACCTGAAGTATAAGTCTTGTTTCGGACCTACAGTATCAGTTGGTAAATATCTGTTTCGGATATAAAAAAAATCAAAATCTTCGGGCAAACGGTTTACTTCTATTAAATGGAATGGGCGGAGAGAACCTCTGTTTTTTCTCGGGCTGTAAACAAAAAATAAATTTGAAGGATAATTAACAGAAAACATACCAAGCGTTCCGGCTGCATTTAAAGTCGATATAAAGGCTCTTTTTGTTTGAGTTTCATTGGATATGAACTTCCTCATTTCACGATCTTCCTTTAATATCTCCTCGTTGTACCTATCTTCTGCAAAAAAACGGGTGATCCCCAATACTGTCAATAACCCGAAGAAAATAAAAATGAGATATCTTTCTTTTTCTCTTTTTAAGATCTGCGCACTTCCTATTGAAACAGCAATCAGCATGGGCCCCAAAACCGTGGTAGTATATCGGGGAATTATAACAGGCGATTTGATATACGAATACAGCAAAGCAAAAGAAATGGTAAGAACAAAAACCAAAGCAAAACACATAGCTGTAAGTATAGTTTCGCGAAATTCTTTTTGTTTGTATAACCTTACGACCTCAATCAAAATCAATCCTATGAAGATAAGCATGATGCTGAGTACTACTGCCATCTGGGGTAAGGTGAATATTAGATACGGATGTGCCGGTTCTTTCGGCGAAAAGGTATAATATGTAAATAACAGGATATCTTTGGGCGTGATACTTGTTATCCAAAAGTGCATATCCACAGCCCTGATCTGGGTAATGAGGGCAGGCAGCCAAAAACTAAAACTAATAAGGAACAACAGAAAAAACGGAATTAAACGCGTCCACGAGTGTCTCTGATTCGATAAAAACAAAGCAATAAATAAAAGAAAAAAGATTACCATCGAACCGACAAATCCATAGTATTGAATATATGATGCGCATAAAGTTGTAAAAACTAAAATAGCATATACGCTCATTTTCGGCTTTATAAATATACTGTAAGCGGAAAGAGATGCTGCTGTAATAAAGAACATCACCCAAGAGTACATACGTATATCAACAACCAAAAATTGAATAACAGGAAGAATACTCATCAATAGAATAAAGCATAGGCAAACCCCATCACCCCAAAAACGACGAATCGGAAACAGCCCCAACAGAAATATTCCTACGACAGCCAACCATGAAAATACACGTGCTGCCAATTGAGTTTCACCAAAGATAAAAGTAAAACTCTTCAACATAAAATAGTACAAAGGGGGATGTACATCCAGAGACGTTATCCGCCAGATATCTACAAATGAGTATCGGATAAGAGCCATAGTATAGCTTTCATCAAAGCTATATACTGTACGGGTTGTCACTATTACAAAATACACAAATAATGACGCAACGGTTATCAATACCAAAATTGGGAATGTTTGTCGTGACTGTTTATCAATCATGCAGTGTGTTGTTTTATAATCTTATAAGATGTAAAAATAGTATTTTTATGAGAAAGGAAGAGAATGCTTTTGAAGTATCAGATAGAGAATCCTTTTTGTTTTTCCATTTTCTAAGGTCTGCTAAATTTATAACTGAATTTCCCTGTCGATGTGATTTTAATATAAGATGTGTTACTAAACTAATAGAAACGATATTATTAAGGTCTCAATAAAAATTACGACAATAAATATTTAACAAACTTAATGTAAATCAGCAGCTAGATTTTCTATCTATACAAAAAATGAAAATGATAAATGACAAACACAGATTTAAATGATGAATTTATGGATATTCTGGAAAAGAATATGCCTATTCTGCTAAAGATTTCGAAAGCATATACCAATCTGAGGCAAGACAGAGAAGATTTGATTGCCGAAATCATCCTCCAAATGTGGAAGTCATATAATAGTTTTAGAAAAGATTCAAAAGTTTCAACCTGGGTTTATCGCGTGGCTTTAAATACTTCTATGAACTATAAACGAAAACAGAAAACCAACCCATTGGCTTCTTTATTAAATGAAACAGGTGATAAGGATATTTTTTCGTGGCTGATAATAGAACAAGAAGATTCGTCTGAAATTGATTTACTATATCGGAGTATAGACGATCTGAACACGATTGACAAAGCAATTATACTGCTTTACCTCGATAAAAACTCACATGAAGAAATATCCGAAATAACAGGAATATCAAAGACAAATGTCGGAACTAGAATAGGACGAATCAAAGACAAATTAAAAAAAATAATAACCTCAAATAATTGAAAATGGAAATGGACTTAACTGCATTAGAAAATATATGGAAAGAGCACGACCGGAAATTAGCACATAATACCCGTCTGAATAAAGAAATATTGAAAAGACTATTAATAAAATCACCTCATAAACGCATCAACTGGATGAAATTCTGGAGTGTATACAGATTGTTCGATCCTTTGATACTTCTGCTTATCGTAGCTTTTGCTAATTTTCGATTCACTGACGGAAACAGATTTTATGTGGGACTATCTTTGTTTACAATAAGTTATGTAGTATTCTATATAACAAATGTGAAATATTATTTATTGATCCGTGAAATCAATTTTTCAGATAAAATATTGATTCTGAAAAAGAAAATCGCAGAACTCGAAAAATTGAAATTAAGAATAACTCAAATACGCTACATTTTCATGCCTTTTGCTATCATTTCGGCATTTCTTCTCCTTTTCAAGAAAATAGAAATGAATACCGACTCCTTAATATTTTTGGGATTAATAATTCTTGTGTATTTATGTTCCTTATATTATGCCTTTAAGTATTCGGTATCAGAGCGATTCAAAAAATTGAACAAAGAGATTGATGATGTTGAGAATTTAGAAAAAGAAAACTTTCTGTAGATATCCGGCTCTATGGTAACATCGCGAAAGTCTTTACATTTCTCAAAGGAACCCAGCCTTCTTTATCAGAGTTTTCTTTCCGGCACCACAA
The DNA here is from genome assembly GCF_000426485.1 of Indolivaga capnocytophagoides DSM 22835. Classification (GTDB taxonomy): domain Bacteria; phylum Bacteroidota; class Bacteroidia; order Bacteroidales; family Dysgonomonadaceae; genus Dysgonomonas_A; species Dysgonomonas_A capnocytophagoides. The sequence continues at coordinate 40,397 of NZ_AUFL01000015.1, read as the reverse complement.
CCATCCGTTTAATATTTTTGAACCGATCACTATATCGCCTTCACTTACCGACAGTTCGTAAGCAGAGTAATCTTCCGAAGCAGTCGCTATTTGTGTTTTGTCCGATAAAGGGTCTTGTATTTTTAGTATTTGAGTCGGAACCCAACCATGCATTCCATTTTCGGCTATGCACCAGACCCAATTAATCCATTCGGGATCAGAATCTTTCACAGACAGGTCAATGGTCACTCTATCGCTTTTCTTTAAGGCTATCGGGTTTTCATAACTTTCGTCCCATCTTTCCAGTACAATGTATTTTGTCATATGTTTTAATCCCTTTTTGTTCCTTTAGAAAAAAGTAGGGTTGTCCTATTTTCTCTAGGACAACCCTGTTATGTATATATAAAATCAGTCTTATTCTCCTCTACTGTAGTTTGGAGCTTCACTCGTGATGGCTACATCATGAGGATGGCTTTCTGCAACTCCGGCATTAGTTATACGGGTAAACTTGGCATCATGTAATGTATTGATATCTTTAGCACCACAATATCCCATTCCAGCACGTAATCCGCCTAACATCTGGTATACCACCTCGTACAATGAACCTTTGAAAGGAACACGGGCAGCAATACCTTCGGGTACAAGTTTTTTGATATCGGCTTCCATATCCTGAAAATAACGGTCTTTCGAGCCTTTTTCCATAGCTTCGAGAGAACCCATTCCCCTGTATGATTTAAATTTACGTCCGTTGAAAATGATAGTTTCTCCGGGAGATTCTTCAACTCCCGCAAGTAATGATCCCATCATCACCGAATATCCTCCGGCAGCCAAAGCTTTCACTATATCTCCAGAATAACGTAAACCTCCGTCAGCGATCAAAGGTACACCAGTGCCTTCGAGGGCTTTCGCTACATCATATATGGCCGATAACTGAGGCATACCCACTCCGGCAACAACGCGTGTAGTACAGATCGAACCAGGTCCGATTCCGACTTTTACGGCATCAGCTCCGGCATCGGCAAGATATTTGGCAGCTTCGCCGGTAGCAATATTACCTACCACAACATCAACTTTCGGGAAAGCCTCTTTTACTTGTTTAAGTACTTCCACTACTCCTTTTGAGTGTCCGTGTGCAGTATCGATAACGATTGCATCGACTTCAGCTTCCACCAGAGCTTTTACTCTTTCGAGCGTGTCGTGGGTAACTCCTACTCCGGCAGCAACTCTAAGGCGTCCCGATTCGTCTTTGCATGCGTATGGTTTGTCTTTGGCTTTAGTAATATCTTTATAAGTGATCAGACCTATCAGCTTGTTGTTAACATCAACAACCGGTAGTTTTTCGATCTTATAATGTTGCAGAATATCGGCTGCAGCTTCCAAATCGGTGGTTTGTTTTGTAGTAATCAGGTTTTCACTGGTCATTACATCAGCAATAAGCTTACCCATATCACGCTGAAAACGCAAATCCCTGTTGGTTACAATACCTACGAGTTTGTTTTCTTCATCTACAACAGGTATCCCTCCGATTTTGTATTCGGCCATAAGGGCAAGGGCATTGCCTACTGTTTTGCTTTTGTGAATACTGACAGGATTGGATATCATTCCGTTTTCGGCACGTTTTACATAACGTACTTGCTGTGCCTGTTCCTGTATAGACATGTTTTTGTGTATAACACCTATACCTCCTTCACGAGCTATAGCAATAGCTAATTTAGCTTCGGTAACAGTATCCATTGCCGCTGAGACAAAAGGGATATTCAGTTTTATATTTCGTGAAAATTTGGTCGAAAGATCGACATTACGGGGAAGAACTTCGGAATAGGCGGGAATTAATAATACGTCGTCAAACGTAAGCCCATCCTGGACGATTTTATCTGCAATAAATGACATAAGACTATAACCTTAAATTTTTATTGCATGCAAATATACTTCTTTTTCAGCATCCGAATGTAATTCTTTGTATTAAAAATGTGTGAAGATTTACATTTTTTATTTTTATTCAGGTAAATCTACGATAAATTGAAAACGAATAGATAAAACCAAGTCTGCCTCATTGAAGAGGCAGACTTGGTTTATATTCTAAGTCTAAAACTTTTAGAAAGGATAACCGATAGCAAAATGCCATGCCATGCGGTTGAATCGGGGTTTATTTATCACCCATCTTCTTTTTTCGGGCTCTTCGGGGTCGTATGCCCTTACGCCTAAATCGAAACGGAGAAGAAGAAACCCTAAATCAAAACGAAGTCCGGCTCCGTATGCCAAAGCTATCTCTTTATAGAACCTCGAAAATTTGAATTCTCCACCCGGCTGGCCTTCATAATCATTGATAGTCCATACATTTCCTGCATCAAGAAATCCGGCTAGTTCGATATAATCCGAAACTTTGCTCCGGTATTCAATCCCGAGGTCGAGTTTTATATCTCCGACCTGATTAGCAAAGTCGTTTCTCATTGTACTGTCCGGAACATACGATCCGGGTCCAAGATCACGAGTACTCCATCCTCTGACACTGTTGGCTCCACCCGAAAAGTACCTCACTTCGAAAGGCAATACAGTAGAGTTTCCAAAAGGTTTGGCTACACCCAATCCAATACGGAATGCCACCGAATTATTCTTATTGAGTGTATGAGTCTGCGAATAGCTTATATCTCCTTTTATGTATTCGGCATAAGCTGTACCCATTATTTTTTTCTGACCCGTACTATCCCTTTGTGCATCGTAAAAACTGGTAACAAGCCTTGGAAGCAGTCCACTTATATCGATATTAGCTCTTACGGTCACTTTGTTTCTTGGCTCCTTACGGCTGAATCCGGTGTTTAGATTAGTAAAAGTAATGCCATACTTCAGGCTCGAGATAAGCTGATCTTTGTAACTTTCGGCAAGAATGGGATTGTTTTTGTTTTCGATATAGTTTTTTCTGAATTCTTCATCAACCGATGGCATCCTTACATAGTTGATGTCCCACAAACTAAGAGCATGGCTGAATCTGTTTTTATTAGTCATCCAGCGATAAGTCAGAGCCGCATTAAAAAACTGACGGGTATACTCTTTTCGGTGCTGGTTATTTACTCCTACTGAAATCTGGGTACTGGCAGAAGGCATTTCACGCCAACTGTGCTTGAGCCACGGAAATAAAAACTGAGGAAATGACAGCGATGCATCGACACCATACTCATAATAGTTCTGAGTGGATGTATTGCTCGTACTGCTCGAATTGGATACAAACTCATATGCACCCCTTAGTTTGACCTTCAGAATCTCTGCTCCATTGAATAAATTCTGATGCTGGTAGGTTATACTCGGAGCAATACCCAAATCGCCCGCAGAATTGGTTCCCTGCAATTCGGTCTGAAAGAAATGGGTATTTCCGGGAGCTATCGAAACAAGAGCATCCAGGAGCTGAATACTATCATTCGGGTTATTACTCACCGGAGTATAAGTTACATCCGTTTTCTTTACCACTCCTATACCATTAAAAGCACCTGTCGTACGAGTGTATCCCATATCAGAATAAAACCGTCCGGGACGAACAAATGTATTGCGGTATAATGTAGATTTTCGAAGGAAATTATTTTTACCGTGTATAATAGTCAAGTCTTTATACTGAACAGTATCCGGATTGCTAAACAAGTAGTTATTACCTCTTGTAGTGGGATCGTATCCACTGAGGACAGTCACGTTTCTTATTTTGAACCGTTTGAACGTTGTACTGTCTTTGGACGGATTGAGCGATAAGAACAAATCCACCTGATGCGAATTCAATGTAGAATCGGCTTTAAAGAAAAGATATTCTTTTGAAAACTGGTAATATCCTATATTTCTGAGATAAGAGGTCAAGTGCTCTCGTGAAGCTTCTATATCATCCTGATTGAATGCGATACCCGGCTGAATGCTTGTATATTTTTTTGCGGGAGCAAGGCTTTTTGCGATGGTTCCGTTGTCTATTGTGTATTCATAGTTTCTAATGGTATAGATCCCATTATTTTTAATATCATAAGTTACATTCATTTTTTTACCCTTGGGTTCAAGGATTGTATCTACTTCTACACGAAGATACCCTTCGTTGCTCAACTGCTGGGCTATCTGGCCTGCCGATATTTTGGTTTGCTGCGCGCTATATATAACAGGAGCCTGACCCAGCTTTTGTATTTGTTTATTGAGCCATTTTGTAGTATCGCGTCCTGCAATATTATATATCCCGAGCCGTATTGTTGAAGCCGGTAACTGCCGGACAAAATCTTCGAGATAGGTTACATCTATCTTTTTTGTATCTGATTTAACCTCGAAATCATTTAACATATATTTCCCATCCGGAACATGTTTGGTCGAGTTACATCCCCAAAGAGTAATTAGCACTAATATGCCCAGGCTTACTTTTTTCATACATAATAATTTTAGGTCGTAGACCTTTTTCAGAATTCTAAATAAAATTTGGTTGAGACGTCAAGGTATCAGACCTATTTATTATCCCCTTAAAAGAAAGAAACGTGATATGCCCCGTTTTTGTTTACAAAAATAGTAATAAGATGGAGTAAATAAGCAACAGAAAATATTAATGACCTAAGGATATGAGAATAAATAAGAGGAAAAGCCCCTATTGACATGTTACCTGCAGGGACATTTTTTTTACCCGAGTACACAATCTACTACGGGTCGAATGGAGATTAACCCCTACAAGGAACATATTCAGTTTTTATCTATACTTAAAAAACACATTCAGTTATGGCTAAGTACACAGAAAAACTAGGAAAACAGATAGCAGAAGCTATAGAACAAGACGAATATACATTAGGAGAAATATGCTCTATACATAACATCAGCCGCAAAACATTTTATCAGTGGATGATCAAATATCCCGACTTTGAAGAAATAATCAATAATGCCCGGTTGGAAAGAGACGAACGATTAGCACAAAAAGCACGTCAAATACTTAAACAAAGGGTAGAACAAGGACATACAGTTACAACAACCCGTTATAAATACGCAGTGGATGAATACGGTGAATTATATCTGTCAGGAAAGACCGTAACCGTGAAAGAATATTCTCCGGATGAAAAGACTCTCAAAATTGCAATATCCAAAGAAAACGACATCAACAATAAAGAGAAAAAAATTCTTTCGGAACTGAAGGAAAAAGAACGTATTTTACAGCAAGAACTCGAAGACCAATTGTGGGAAGAAGAAAGAGAAAGAAAGTATCAAAATTGGATGCGGGAATCAGCGGAAAAAAAAGCAGCTGAACAGCAGAGCAGTTAAAATGAAATTTGGTAATTGATAATTGTTGACTGATTTTGTTGTTACCTTTGTTACCTTTTGAAGATATATGGTCAGAGACCTTCCTAGATATTACCTTTACAAGGAATAGCTCTGTAACTTGTATCTTATTTTTCCAAAAAACAACATCAGAATGAAAATACAGACTATTCAATCTCAATTGGAATCATTATCGAACCCTGAGAAGAAAGCATATTTTCCTACATTTTTCAAAACAGGAAAGGGGCAATACGGAGAAAGAGACCTTTTTATCGGCATAATTGTACCCGATATACGAAAAGTTGCAAAAGCAAACAAAGACATTACACCGGAAGAAATAGAGCTCTTATTGAACAACTCTTTTCATGAATGCCGCATGTGCGCACTGATGATACTTGTGGAACAATTCAAGAAACGAAAAAAAGAAAATGAACGGAAATCAATTTTCGATTTTTATTTGTCCCACACTTCCCGTATTAATAATTGGGATCTTGTAGACCTCAGTGCAAAAGATATTGTCGGCGAATATCTGGCAGACAAGCAAGACCGCACGGTTCTATACGAGCTTGCCGAAAGTAGTCTCCTGTGGGATCAGCGAATTGCGGTTATAGCAACTTTTGCTTTTATCAAAAGACATGATTTCACCGACATTATAAAACTTTCTGAAAAATTACTCTATCACAAACACGATCTGATGCATAAAGCAATCGGGTGGATGCTTCGCGAAACCGGCAAGAAAAACAAATCGGTTCTTATTGGTTTTCTGGACAAACACCATCAATCCATGCCCAGAACAATGTTAAGATATTCGATAGAAAAACTTTCTGCCGAAGAAAAGAGTTATTATATGAGAAAGATTTGAGACCGCAGACCTATTTAAGGTCTCAGACTTTTCTATTGTCCATCCAAGTATAACAGCAACAGTCTGTTATTGCTTTGAAATGCGACATTAAATACTTACTGTTACTTATTACTTTGGCAAGGATAATAATCTGAGCCTGTTACAACTTGAAAACAGATCATGAAATACTTTTATTTACTTAATTCAGTATGATAAAGCATAAGTATAACAACCTTTACTTCTATATCATAGGTGCGATACTGATATGTATAGAGGCTTTTATAATTTTATACAACTCGGCTTCGTATCATTCTGTCTGGTATGATGAAGCCTATACTATCGCCCTTATAAAATATCCGATAGAAGACATCTGGAAGATCACATCAACCGATGTCCATCCTCCGCTGTATTACTATATGCTAAAGATTTTCTGCGGTATATTCGGCGAATATTATCCCACCATGAGAATTTTTTCGGGATTAGGTATAGTTGCCTGTTTATTCCTTGCGTTATTCCCTGTCAGGCGGTTATTAGGTAATAAAACAGCACTGACCTTTATGGTTTTACTTATTGTAATACCTATCAGCCAATATTTAAGTACTGAGATAAGGATGTATTCGTGGGCAATGTTCTTTGTGCTGGGGTGTGCTGTCTTCGCTTACAAAGTATATCTGAGAAAAGTCTTTATAAACTATATTTTAATGATGCTTTTCGCTATCGGTGCTATTTATACCCATTATTATGCGCTGGTATCGGTAGGTGTTATATATATCTTATTGAGTATCGCCCTGCTGCAAAAAGGCAGAAACATCGTTCGGCTGGTCTTATTCGGATTGATCATTCTTCTGATCTACAGTCCATGGATACCCATATTTATCAGGCAAATACAAAATGTACGTTACAGCTTTTGGGTCGAAACCCCTACCCCTAAAGATTATCTGCTGTTCCTGTATTATTTCTTTTCACCGAAAGAACCGTCACATCCATATACAATATTCAATCTGCCTGTTATGGCAGCCGCATTATCCATTATGCTCATTTTTATCGGCATAGGTATCCTGTATATCATTAAATTACCAAAAGATAAACGACTGGCTGCAGCACATGCTTTTGTATTGGTATATATCGTTACTATTTTAGTAACTTTGTGCATTACATATGTGGTAAAACCCATCAGTGTTCCTCGATACACTAGCTGCATGCTTGGACCTCTGCTGCTGGGAACAGCCATATATTGTACCGAATTGTGGAAACATAACAAGAAGGCTCTGGTATCGGCATCTTTTTGTTTACTGACTATATTGTGTGTCGGACGTTTCTTTTCGGAATCGAAATATAATAAGGAACAATTTGCCGAACTTTCGAAGATAAACGGATTCCTTCATTCCGGCAGAAAAATAAGAGAACCCAAGGCTGTGATATCAGGCATCAATTCATATCCCGAACTGGCGTTATTATCCGTATTATTGCCTAACAGAGATTATTATATTTATTCTCCGGGGGACGCAACAAGTTACAAGCCTTTCGAAATAACAGTTATCGATTCTATCCCTCACGGTATTGATTCTTTCTTTTTAATACAGTCTGAAAACGATTCGAGTAAAATAAATAATAATTATGCAATAAGCGATGAATTACTCTTAAAAGAGAAATCGATCAGGCTTTTAAACAGAATAAAATAAGATTACAGCAAATAATACTTTTAATGAATATATATCAATCCCATACACTAAAGAACGGTTTAAGAATAGTACATCTTCCTCTTGCAAGTCATGTCTCATACTGTGGTTTTATCGTTAATACGGGAACAAGAGACGAACAAGCCGAAGAATTCGGTATGGCTCACTTTGTCGAACATATGCTCTTCAAAGGAACAGAGAAACGTCGTTCTCACCATATTATCAATCGAATGGAAGCGGTTGGCGGTGAAATAAATGCATATACAAACAAAGAAGAAACAGTTATCTATTCGATTTTTCTCGAAGAGTATTTCGAACGGGCATTCGAATTGCTGACCGATCTAACATTCCACTCTACATTTCCCAAACAGGAAATAGAAAAAGAGATAGATGTCATACTGGACGAAATAAATTCGTACGAAGACAGCCCTTCGGAGCTTATCTACGATGAATTCGAAAATCTGATATATAAAGGTTCGCAGTTAGGGCATAACATTTTAGGAGAGCCCGATCTTCTGTCTAAATTCGATTGCAAGATGGCCAGACAGTTTACCGGAAAACATTATCATCCGGATAATATGGTATTCTTCTCAACCGGAAAAACAGACTTTCGGAAAATAGTGAAATTATCGGAAAAATATTTATCGGATATTCCTGTTTCTTCGGAAAAAACGGAAAGGCTAACCCCACAATCAACCGTAAAGGGCGAAATATCTTTGCAAAAAGATACTACACAATCTCATGTTCTTATCGGAGGACAATGTTATGATATGCATAACCCTAAAAAAACAACCCTGCATCTGCTAAATAATATTCTTGGAGGACCGGGAATGAACAGCCGTTTAAATATCTCGCTTCGGGAAAAAAGAGGATATGTATATAATGTGGAATCAAGCACTACATTGTATACCGATACCGGCTTGTTTGCGATATACTTCGGCTGTGATAAACGGAATACCGAAAAGTGTATAAAACTCATACAAAAGGAACTGAATCTATTAAAGAACACAAGCCTGACGAGTATTCAACTTTCTGCGGCAAAAAAACAGTTGACAGGACAAATTGCCGTATCGAGTGACAATCACGAAAATCTGGCTTTGTCTTTAGGAAAAAGTTATCTGAATCATAATCATTTCAACAGTATAGAAGAAACCATACAAAAAATAGATAAGATAACCTCTTCAGATATATTGGATGCTGCGAATGAGATTTTCGCCGAGCAAAATTTATCTACACTTTCTTATCTATAAAGTACTGTTAAGGTATCAAACCAGTTTATAGCTTTAGAAGCATAATTGGAGCAAATAATGACCGTTTATGAATACTTTCTGTTACTTAAATAGTTTCACAATTGTTAAAAAATTAGATTTCGTTCAAAAATATCACATGGTAATCCGACAAGATAGAATTAAACAATATACACATGTAAATCAACGCAAAAGAAGATATAATAAGCCCGTTTACATTTCATTTTGATTTTAATATTAAGAAAAAAATTTCAACAAAACATTGTATTTATAAAAATATAGGATACATTTGTGCCCGATTCTAAAAATACATTAACTAAAAAATTGTTAATTTACAATTAGATTTTATTTGAACTAAATTAGTGTTTATGAAAAAATTATTTCTTTCACTAGCTGTTGCATTAGGGGTATTTACAAGCGCAGCTGCTCAGGAAGCCGGTCAAATGTGGGCTGGAGGTACAGTAGGTCTTTGGTCAAGCAAAGTAAAAGGCGGAGACAGCCAACTAAGCTTTAAAGTTATGCCAGAATTAGGTTACAACGTAACAGAGAATGTAGCTGTAGGTATCGTTATCGGTGCTGCTCATACTCACGGCGGAACAGACCTAAAATTTGATGGAGCAAATGACGCAACAGGCGCTGCATCTAAAAACTTATACAAAGTTAGTCCATTTCTACGTTACACTATTGTGAAAGGTGATATCGGAAGCATCTTCGTTGATGGAGGTGTTGGTTATGAATGGGGTAAAGTTTGTGGTGTTGAAAGCAAAATCAACAACCTTGAAATTGGCTTACGTCCTGGACTAGCTCTTAATGTTTCAAGCAAAGTAGCTTTAGTTAGCAAATTCGGTTTCTTAGGATACCAAAATACTAAAGAGACAGAAGGCAAAGGTGAAGCTAAACAAGAAGTTAAAACTAACAGCTTCGGATTTGATTTCGATATGAGAAACATCGAATTCGGTGCAGTAGTTAAATTCTAAGATCTTTGACATTTTGTTGTTAGGATTCTAACGATTTGGATAAATAAAGAATCCCCTGTGAACTTTCTCAGGGGATTCTTTTTAAGCCTTTCTCTAATATAAGCAAACTTTCATTTCCCATATTGAAGAGCAAATCTACAATGCTCAGATTTTCGGTAAATCCATATCTCTCTTCAAAAACCTGATAATAAGGAATAGAAACGAAATCGGGATCAAAGGTCTTAAAATCTTTCTTAGGGGAAAGATCCTGCCTGAGATCAATATCTTCAGAAGTGATATCAGTAATATAGTCTTCGGTATAAGAGATATTAGCCGTATCGAAAGAAAGTAAACTACAAATCATCTCTCGTAATTCCTCATTGAAATCAAACAGATATTTGTACTTCCTTTCATAAAAAGGTCGGAAATCATCTTCATAGTACTCGAAGAATGGTGTTGAGTTATATGCCGAAATAAGGGCATTCCAATGCAAATGCCGCCAGTTTCCATGATCGGCAATACAAACGTCCCGAATAGGGCACTTTTTACCTCCTGCGCTCTCTATAGGAATAGATAAAGGCATAACGCCATTAGCCGATAAGATGGAGCATCTATTTCGATACGATTGCTTGATATAATTCTCGTGCTGCTCTATTAATATATCTTCTCCTGAAAAGAGTTTCGAATAATACTCAAAAGGGGCCAGATATGCTGTAGATAATATAATACTCATTTTTGTTACTTAATAAAAGCCATTCCTAAGGAGGTCAATCCCCTACCCTTGTTGTCAGGACTGTACCAGATAATAGAGGCTTTACCAACTATGTATTTTTCTGAAATGAAACCAAGCGTACGTGAATCGATACTATTTTCGGTATTGTCCGACAAAAACCAGTAATAATCGTATCTGAACTTATATGACAACAGTTTCTCTTCGGGGGACATTACATCTATACCCGATTCATCTTTAATAATTCCGGCAAATAGCTTTTTATTATCGTCTGTAAGCTTTATCAACATACCCTTGGAAGGCACCAAAAGCTTGTATGAATAGATGTCATCAGTCTTCAACTTGAGCTGTAAAGAATCGGTCAATTTCTGATTTATAAGAAAAGCTTCATACCTGCTCTGGCTGGAATATACAAACAGGGAATCAGACTGCAGATTACGTGCTGAAATATGCAGCGATTTCATTATACCGGCAACAGTATCTTTAGATGTCAGCGGAAAGCAGTACGGAAGCAGCAAATCTGGGGAAGCAACATACCTTTTACCGTTTATAAACATATCCCCGGCTTGTACGGATATTGTATCTCCGGGAACAGCAATACAACGGCTTATACATAGTGTACGCTTGTCTATCGGCTTATCGGTTTCCCCGGGATTATTAAATATAACAACATCATTACGGGAAATTGCGGATGAAAATAATCTGTGATAACCTAATTGCAAAGCTTCTGAATAAGATTTCATCCCGAAAAAAGAATCAAATGTAAAAGGAATGGACAATAATGTCGAAGGAATCCTTATGCCATAAGCCATTTTATTGACAAGCACCTTTTCGCCCCGTAATAAAGCTGTCTCCATTTGAGACGACGATACAGTATATGACTGCATAAAAAAGACTCTCACTACAAACACAACAAGTAGGGCAAGAATAAACACCTTGCCCCACCATTTCCATATTTTTGCTTTTTTCAAAGCCATATTATTTTAGTTACGAATTAAGGTCACAGACCTATTTACTGCTTTTGTAAGTATAACAATTTGTAAGTATAACAATCTGAATCTGTAATAACTTGAAAATGTATCACTAAATATTTTCATATATTTACAAGTGAAAAAGTCTGCTGCCCTATTTCTTTTTGGCACTTGTAAAAATACGATTCCAACGGATTTTTCCATTCAACCAACCTTTGTCTTTATCCAAAGACAACCAGACAAACAAAGGCTGCCCTACAATATGATCTTCAGGAACAAAACCCCACGAACGTGAGTCTGCCGAATTATGGCGGTTATCTCCCATCATAAAGTAATAATCCATCTTGAATGTATAAGAGTCTGCTTGTTTTCCATTGATATAAACCTTGCCGTCACGATATGCAAATTCGTTTCCTTCGTAGTTCTTGATTACCCTTTCATAAGCAGCCACCTTATAATCAACATCTTTATCGAAAGTAATAGTCGCTCCCTTCTTCGGAATCCAAAGAGGACCGTAAGCATCACGGGTCCATCCGGTGCTATAGGCTATCGGATAATAAAACGGAAAATCAATTTGTTTATCTTCGGTAATATTTCGTTTTTCAACTCTTTCCTGTTGTTTAAAGACCTTTAAAACAAATGGTTTTGCCTTCAAATCGGCAACCATCTTTTTAGTCAGTGGCAAAGTATATACAATTCCGAAATTTTTACCCTTGGCGATAAAACCCAATTGAGTAAGATGCAAACTATCGGCTTTATATTTAAAATCATCAGCCATGCTTCTGGCAAGTAAAGGGTTTGCATTTTGCATTTCCTGCATCGGATCAAAATAATAGGGAACTTGTTCTCCGGCCTGATTTAAAGTCGCATAATCATCTTTACTGATTCCTAAATCACTGAAAACAGTTTCGGAAATAGGAGTCCCATCGGTCTGTACATAATAATTCAACTGCATATTTTCGGGATCAGCAACCTTTTTCCCATTTATATAAACTTCATCGTCTTTGACCTGAATAGTCTCACCGGGAAGTCCCATACAGCGTTTCACGTAGTTTTCGCGACGATCAACCGGACGATAAACAATCTCTCCGTACTGAGCTTTATCGTTGCGCACACCATAACTGCCTCGAGGATTCATCTTTGAAAGAGAATAAAAATCAACAGCTTGCTGATTCAAAGCCACTGTATCTCCTGCGGGAAAGTTAAAGACTACAATATTACCCCTTTCTATCGAACCAAAACCCGCAAAACGCTGATACTTAATCTGCGGCTTATCGAGATACGATTTACAATCTAAAATAGGCAATGTATGCTGCGCCAAAGGGAAAGACAACGGAGTCATAGGCGAACGGGTTCCATAGCTCATTTTACTTACAAATAGGAAATCTCCCACTAACAGCGATTTTTCGAGAGAAGACGATGGAATCTGGTAATTCTGAAAGAAAAAAGTATTGATCACATATACTGCAACTAAGGCAAAACCGATTGCATCCGCCCATTCCATTACTTTACGAAACGCCAGATTACCCGAACTCTTCCAAAAGCCCCAGGGAATATATTTCAATATATAACTATCGAAGAAAAGGGGAATGATGACCAAAACACCTAGATATCCTGTCCAGATAACAAAAGCAATGGTAAGAATAGTCATAACTATAAACTTGACCCACTTAGCTCGTGGTGCTGATTTCATTCTTTCTCCGAAACTTTTCCCTTTTTGGGAATTATTCTGATTAGTTGAATTTTCCATTTATCTTAAAATTTAAGCATATCCTGCATTCCTAAAAAACCCTTCTTTCCACAAGTAAATTCAGCAGCTAAAACAGCTCCCAAAGCAAAACCTTTCCGATTTTTCGCATCGTGTTTAATACTTATTACATCTGCCTCGGATTCATAAAAAATCTCGTGGATACCGGGAACTTCACCTTCTCTTATACAATGGATCGAAATATCTTCGGGTTTTGTTTCTGCTTCCAAGTGCCAATCGGTCTTTCTATCTATATTTTCAATAATACCTTCTGCCAAAGTAATAGCTGTACCGCTGGGAGCATCAAGTTTATGAACGTGATGAATTTCTTCCATTTTAACGGAATAATCAGGAAACTGATTCATGATTTTTGCCAGGTATTTATTTACGGCAAAAAAAATATTTACCCCTAAGCTATAGTTAGATGCATAAAAAAACGTCTGTCCGTTTTCACATGCCTTTTTCACTTCCGGCAAATTTTCGAGCCAACCAGTAGTACCTGCAACCACAGGAACATTAGATTCGAAACATTTTCTAAAATTGTTCAATGCACTCGATGGTGTTGTAAATTCTATGGCAACATCGGCACTTTTAAAATCTTCCGAAGCAAATCCATCTAAATTATTCTCATCAATAATTGCAACAATAGAATGTCCACGGCTTAAAGCGATCTGCTCAATTTGTTTACCCATCTTTCCGTAGCCGATAAGCGCTATTTTCATATCCTAAAAATTAAAGGTGGTCGCAAGACCTATTTATATTTTATATTTATCAGAAGCTTATTAAGATGTACAATACATCCAATATACTACAAATGTAAGAAAAAGTAAGTATTTAAGTAACAGAAAGTATTTAATGATATATTTTTAGTTTATAATATGCTTTGGTTGTTTTATTTACTAAAGCAACGTTTAGAGCAGTGAGAGCAGAATCTGGTTTACTTGAACTTTGCCAAATAGCAATAAACGACTAATGAAATTCAATAAACAAGATTAAGAACTTAAAGCCCAAAAAGAACTATCGAATTTTATTTATGTATAGATAAAATTTTCAAATTCAAAATTACTGCCATATATAACCTTTTCTGTTACCGGCTTTTTACAAAACAATAGTCGGCATTTCACTTATAACATCACATAAAACAGCGTTAAAAATTGATAAAGAGCATTTTAAAACAACAACTATTCATTACAAATATGCACAGAAAAGCCATACATAAATTTAAGACCCTAAAATGAAAATGATTAAATAATCCCTTTTTATCGGATAAATCAGGGATAAGGACACAAGACACTGATAAACAAACAAATAAAGAAAACCAAATCAGAAAAATTCAAAAAAATAAATAATAAAGAAAATAAATAAACTAGAAATTTAAAAAAGATAATAATAATTGGAAGCATAATAAATATAAAGTTTTCTATTTAGAAAATAAATAACTAATTCTATTCATTATAAAAAAATCAATAGCATACTATATAAATAAGTTTATACATAAAAATTAACTTTTCAGAAATAGCAAATAACATATTATATATCTAAAATAGAATAGTATATAATCACTAGAAATATATATAATAAGAATATCTGTAAAAATTTAACTTCAAAATATAGAAATTGAAATTAATAATTGAATCAAAAGTAGAAATTAATTAAAAATTAAAAAGGAAAAAAATATCTATAAATAGAAATAATAGAATAAATAATAAAGAAAAAGTAATTAAAAAAAGAAAATAGAAAAAGATATCTAACATTAAAAATTAGAGAATAAAGAAGAACAAACAGGCTCTAAAAATAAGATGAAATTTTCACAACCTCTTTCAGAATATTTTCATCAGAAAAGTATTGAATATAATCCTGATCGGAAAAAAGGCTCTGAACCTTATACTTCATATTACTCTCTACAGGAGAAGAAAAAGTTCCATGAATTTCTTTTATACCCGTCTTTCTTATCAATTTTTCGATATTATTAGACGTAATTCCTGCCCCCGCCATAATCTTTATGCGCTCATCCGACAGCAAAACCAGCTGTTTTATATTTTCCATTCCCTGATAAGCAGTAGAACATCCACCCGATGTAAGTATTCTATCACAACCTAAGCCGATAACATCCTCCAAAGCTTTTTGCAGATTACAGCAACAGTCAAAAGCCCGATGAAAAGTAACCGATAGATCATATTCACGAGCAAGAGATATAAGTTCTGCACATCTGTCAATATCAACTTCCCCATCAGCTGTAAGAATTCCAATCACAACACCATGACATCCGGACTTACCGCAGAACTCAATATCCCTTTTTATCAGACAAAAATCTGTATCATCATACAAGAAATCACCACCACGAGGACGTATCAAAACATGAACAGGAATATGCAAAACGGACAGACTCTCCTCTATCAACGAATAATAGGGTGTAATACCACCTACAGAAAGACCAGTACACAGTTCTATTCTGGAAACTCCGGCAGATTCGGCAATTTTAGCCGAACGAATAGAATCAACACAAACTTCAATATTTATCATAATATTCAATTTTGAAAAGGCATAAGCGATAAAAAGAATACAGCCTGAAATTAAGTAACGGAAAGTATTTAATGAAATATTTCTAGTTTATAACAGACTGTTGGGTAATATATACTTACTAAAGTCATAAATAGGTTTGAGAACTTAATTTAATATTATATTTTCAAATTATAACAAAGTTCAACTTTTATGCTCGACAAGGCAATAAACAGGTTTGTGATCTTAAAGATAAAAGAGAAGTAAAAAACACCTATTTTTTCTAAATAAATAAGCCTAAACAAACAGTAAAAATACCCGATAAAAACACTAAAAAACGCATATTAAAGCAGTATAACAAGAGAGTTAAATATTATCACAGCAAGAAATACCCACATTTAAGTGTTCGAAAAATACTAACTTTGTAGTATAATTATAGCTATTATTATAAAAAATGAACTTTAAATACGACGTAATAGTTGTTGGTGCCGGACATGCAGGATGTGAGGCAGCTGCAGCCGCAGCCAACATGGGTTCTAAAACCCTTCTTATTACAATGGATATGAATAAGATTGCACAAATGAGCTGCAATCCGGCTGTAGGAGGTATAGCCAAAGGGCAAATTGTCCGTGAGATAGATGCTTTAGGTGGTCAAATGGGGATTGTAACCGATACAACCGCTATACAATTCCGTATGCTTAATCGGTCGAAAGGGCCTGCAATGTGGAGCCCGAGAGCTCAGAGCGACAGAGTACAATTCATTGCGAAATGGAGAGAAATAGTAGAAAACACTCAAAATCTTTTCATCTGGCAAGACGCAGTAACTTCTCTCATAATAGAAAATAAGACAGTAAAAGGAGTAAAAACCCGCATGGGGGTAACTTTTACTGCACAATCGGTAGTTCTTACAAACGGAACTTTTCTGAATGGATTGATGCACATAGGAGCCACTCAGATCACAGGAGGACGTGTTGCAGAACCTGCATCATCGGGTATTACCGAGCAATTACGCGAAATGGGTTTTACTACAGACCGTATGAAAACAGGAACTCCTGCCAGAATTGACGGAAGAAGCGTCGATTTTTCATTAATGGAAGAACAAAAGGGAGAAGATGATTTCCATAAGTTCTCCTATCTGGATTTCAAACCGAGAACACTAAAACAGCTTAGCTGCTGGATATGCAACACCAATGAGGATGTACATCAGGAACTAAGAAAAGGCTTACCCGAATCTCCCCTTTACAACGGACAAATACAAAGTATCGGACCTAGATACTGCCCAAGTATAGAAACCAAAATAGTCACTTTTGCAGAAAAAACATCTCATCAGTTGTTTTTAGAACCCGAAGGTGAAAATACTCAGGAGTATTATTTGAATGGATTTTCGTCTTCCCTGCCCCTTCAGGTGCAGATAGAAGCATTACAAAAAATACCGGCATTCCGCAATATACATATATACAGACCTGGGTATGCTATTGAATACGATTTCTTCGATCCCACGCAGTTGAAACATTCGTTGGAAACAAAGAAAATAAACAATCTTTTCTTCGCTGGACAAATCAATGGAACCACAGGTTATGAAGAAGCAGGAGGACAAGGGCTAATCGCGGGAATAAATGCACATATAAAAGCTCACGGAGACGGAGAATTTACACTCAGACGAGACGAAGCATATATTGGTGTATTGATCGACGACCTTGTAACAAAAGGAGTAGACGAACCATACCGCATGTTTACTTCACGTGCGGAATACAGAATACTCCTACGTCAAGATGATGCAGATGTACGCTTAACAGAATCGGGATATAATATAGGTCTTGCAAAAAGAGAACGTGTAGATCTACTAAATCAGAAAAAAGAAGAAGTAAACCGCATTATTGATTTCACATCAAACTATTCGCTAAAACCCGAATATATCAACCCTACTCTCGAAAAACTTGGAACAAGCCCATTGAAACAAGGGGTAAAATTAAAGGATCTGATTACACGTCCTCAGATAAACATCAACAATATATTAGACTCTATTTCTGCCCTACGTACAGAAATAGACAAGATACCAAACAGGAAAGAAGAAATAATCGAAGCATGTGAAATCAAAATCAAATACGATGGCTATATCAAACGTGAACAGTTGATCGCAGAAAAAATAAGCCGTCTTGAGAACATCACAATAAAAGACAAATTCGATTACGAAACAATTCTTTCTTTATCGACAGAGGCTCGCCAAAAGCTCGCCAAAATAAATCCGGAAACTATCGGACACGCAAGTAGAATTCCCGGTGTTTCACCGAATGATATTTCGATCCTGCTCGTCCTTCTTGGAAGATAAACCCCATCCGTTTCACGTGGAACACAAAATACGTTTCACGTGGAACATACAAAATTAAAAAATACAAAATATTCAAATAAAGCAATTTACAGAAAATGTCAAAAGAAAAAATTGAACGTTTAAAACAATCTGTTCGAAACATTCCAGACTTTCCTATCGAAGGAATACAGTTCAAAGATGTAACTACACTATTCCAATCTCCAGAAAATCTGAAAGACCTTTCAGAGGTTTTAACTTCATCGTATAAAGACAAAGGAATAACAAAAGTTGTAGGGATAGAATCTAGAGGTTTTATCATGGGCCCTATTCTTGCTCTAAACCTAGATGCCGGATTTATACCAATCAGAAAACCAGGAAAACTTCCTGCCGAAACAATAGAAGAAAGCTACGAGAAAGAATACGGTTTTGATACCATACAAATACATAAAGATTCTTTAGAACCCGATGATGTAGTACTAATACACGATGACCTACTTGCTACAGGCGGAACAATGCTTGCTGCATATAAACTGATAAAAAGGATGGGTGTAAAGAAAATCTATATCAATTTCATAATAGAACTTGAATTGCTGAAAGGGCGTAATATGTTTCCAAAAGATGTAGAAGTGGAAACTTTACTGAAATACGATATTTAAAGGCTGGATCTTTTACAGAGATTTCAATCTGAACATATAAGTAGTTTTTGCCATGAATAACGAGTATCTCAAAAATATTATTCAAAATATACCTGAAAAACCCGGATGTTATCAATATTATGATAACAAAGGGACTATCATATATGTAGGCAAAGCTAAAAATCTAAAGAAAAGAGTATCGCAGTATTTTACAAAAACACATCATGATAGTCCGAAAACAAGAATACTCGTTAGTAAAATATGCGATATAAAATACATCGTTGTAGATACGGAAGAAGACACTCTGCTGCTCGAAAATAATCTTATCAAAGAATATCAGCCCAGATACAATGTATTACTGAAGGATGATAAAACATATGCTTCTATCGTAATCCGCAACGAATTTTTCCCCCGTGTGTATCAGACAAGAAATATCATAAAAGACGGATCTCAATACTTCGGCCCTTATCCGAGTGTATTAAGCATAAAAGCACTGCTCGAGATCATGCACAAGCTCTACCCTATCCGTACCTGTACATTAAATCTTAATCCTGAAAAGATAAAAGAAGGCAAATACAAAGTTTGCCTCGAATATCATATCAAACGATGTAAAGGACCTTGCGAAGGATTACAGCCTTTGGAAGAATATAACCAGAATATAGAAAGCATACGTCAAATACTGAAAGGTGATATTAATATTGTCAGCAAGAAACTATATGACGATATGCAAAAATGTGCCGAAGAATTTAAATTTGAAGAAGCACAGAGAATCAAAGAAAAATATATCCTGATTGAAAACTTCAAACAAAAATCGACTGTCGTATCAAGTATCATGTACAACATCGATATTTTCGGATATGACGAAGACGAAAACTCGGCATATATAAACTACCTGAGCGTACATAATGGAGCTGTAATAAGAGCATATACTTTCGAATACAAAAAGAAACTCGACGAACCGAAAGAAGAGCTGCTGGGTCTGGGTATTATGGAAATCAAAAACAGGTTTATTAATCTATCCAAAGAAATAGTTGTACCCTTTATACCCGATCTTACTTTGCAGGGAACAGAATTTACCATTCCACAGCGGGGAGACAAAATGAAACTGCTCAAACTATCTATCCAGAATGTAAGACAGTATAAAATAGATAAACTGAAAAGAGCAGAAAGCCTAAATCCTGAACAACGTACTATGCGGATCGTCAAAACCATCCAGAACGATCTACATCTAAAAGAACTTCCTGTACATATCGAATGCTTCGATAACTCGAATATTCAGGGAACAAATCCGGTATCAGCTTGTGTAGTCTTCAAAATGGGAAAACCATCAAAGAAAGATTACCGCCACTTTATTGTGAAAACAGTAGTAGGACCCGATGACTTCTCCACCATGAAGGAGGTTGTATACAGACGATACCACAGGCTCTTGGAAGAAGGAGAAACCCTGCCCCAGCTCATCATAATAGATGGAGGTAAAGGTCAGCTTAATGCCGCTTGCGAATCGCTCAGAAGTCTCGGTATTTACGGAAAAGTAGCTATAGTAGGCATAGCCAAAAGACTGGAAGAAATATATTATCCTGAAGACTCTATCCCACTCTACCTCGACAAAAATTCAGAATCTCTGAGGGTTATTCAACATCTGCGTGACGAAGCTCACCGGTTTGGAATCACCTTCCATAGAAACCGGAGGAGTAAAAGTCAGGTTGTATCAGAATTAGACAGCATAAAAGGTATCGGCGAAGAAACCAAAAAGGCTCTTTTGAAACATTTCAAAAGCATAAAAAGGCTGAAAGAATCAGAAATATCTGAAATAGAGAGCATTGTAGGATCACATAAAGCGAAACTACTCTCCCAATACTTCCAAAAGGCTCAAAATGAGGCTAAAAAGGAATAATACTATAAACCAAAGGCAAAATAGGACTGAAACGCTAAACTAAAAGTGTCCCTCGATTGTTTTAATTATTAGAATAAACTCAAATTAAACACAGTCATGGATAAACATTTACTCTCATCGTTCCGTAGTAACGTAAAAAATTGGTGGGTATCTCTTATTGTAGGTATCATCGCAGTAGTATTGGGTTTGGTATGTCCCTTCACACCAATAGCAACATTTGCAACCCTAAGTCTTTTCTTTGTAATCTCATTTTTTGTCGGAGGAATCTCCGAGATAGCATTTGCCATCTCTAACAGAGCAGTTCTCAAAAACTGGGGATGGATATTAGCAATGGGAATCATCGATTTCATTTTTGCTATTGTTTTACTATCTAATCCACTCTTAGCTCCGCTTATTTTATCTTATTTAATTGCTTTTTGGCTATTGTTACAATCCATATGGAGCGTTGGTATGTCACTCGATTTACAGTCGATCAAAGGAAGCGGCTGGGGTTGGCTGCTGGCTTTGTCAATTCTGGGAGTACTGGCCTCTCTCCTACTCTTATTCAGACCGGAAGTAGCAGCTTTATTTACAGTCTATATTTTGTCTCTCGGATTTTTCTGTTACGGTATTTTCAGAATATACTTGGCTGTCAGATTAAAATCTTTAGATAAATATTTACCTAAAGACGAAGATTAAGATCTCATAGCTAACTAAAAAATAAAAAACGGATAGTCTTTGAATTAAGGCTATCCGTTTTTGGTATCCTGAGTATAAACAGATAATGGCTTACTCAATAATCATTTTGCTTCGGGTAAATGAGATTCACCCGAAAAATTCCGTATACAATACGTCCCTCCTATTTTCACTACCCTTTTATATTTCTAATAATTTATCTATACAGAAAAGGTCATAAAACATCCTTGAGTAAAAAGAGCTCTTTAAATATCTGGAGAAAACAGGAAAAAGATATCATTAGAAAACATGTAATTAAGTTGTCACTTTTGTTACCTTTTTTATAAAATAACTCAGATCGCAACAGAATCCTCTTCAGGGCACATAGGTGTAATAGTAAGATCAGATATCCATCCGAAGAATGGACATAAAGGATGTTACTTTTGTTACCTTTTCAAATTTAAAACACTGAAAAACAATACAATATTTTTTTGATCACTATAACATGTTAACTGGTCGCTGTTCATTGATTTAGTAACCTTTTTTGACTAACTTTGCTTACAATTTGTTATGAATACGAATATAAAATGCGAGTATTAATCCAACGGGTAAAAAAAGCCTCAGTCACCATCAACGAAAAAGTAAAATCGAAGATAAACAGCGGTTTACTTATCTTATTAGGAATAGAAGACAGCGACAATTCAGAGGATATCAGCTGGCTTACAAACAAGATAATAAACCTGCGTATATTTGATGATGAAAACGGGATAATGAATTGTTCATCCAAAGAAGTAGAAACAGAAATACTTGTTGTATCACAATTCACATTATTTGCATCTACCAAAAAAGGCAACAGACCATCGTACATAAGAGCCTCGAAACCCGATACGGCAATTCCTCTTTACGAACAGTTCTGCAAAGAGTTGGAAGTCCTGCACGGAAAGCCTGTGCAAACAGGCGAATTTGGAGCCGATATGAGCGTTTATTTGATAAATAACGGACCAGTTACTATTTGGATCGATTCAAAACAAAGAGAATAGCTTAAAATACGAAATATGACTATATCAGAAGCACAGAATAAAGTAGACGAATGGATAAAAACATATGGAGTAAGATATTTTAACGAACTTACCAATATGACCATCCTCACGGAAGAAGTAGGCGAACTGGCACGCATAATGGCCCGTACCTATGGCGACCAATCCTTCAAAAAATCCGATCTGGATAAAAATCTGGCGGACGAAATGGCTGATGTATTATGGGTACTGATATGCCTGGCTAACCAGACGGGTGTAGACCTCACAGAAGCCTTCAACAAAAATATGGAGAAGAAAACATCGAGAGACAAAAATAGACATAAGAATAACGATAAACTAAAATAATATTTATGGCAGAAATAAACAAGTATCAGGACACTCTGAAACAATACAAAACAGACCTGAAAGACGCAGATATAACAGCTAAAGTACAAGAGATAATCAGCAAAAAAATGGCTGGAAACAATACTCTTGATGTATACAAAAAACTATATACATGTATTGACCTTACTACACTGAACACTACAGACACAAAAGAAGATGTATGGAAATTCACCGAAAAAGTGAATGATTTTGAAGGTTCACGCCCCGACATCAAAAATGTAGCTGCTATTTGTGTTTATCCCAATTTTGCGGAAGTAGTTAAAGAAGCTCTTACTGCAGAAGACGTTAAAATAGCTTGTGTATCTGGGGGATTCCCTACTTCGCAAACCTTTTCAGAAGTGAAAATAGCTGAAACAGCTTTGGCTGTAGCGAACGGCGCAGACGAAATTGATATCGTACTTAATCTGGGATTATTTCTAGAAGAAAACTATGAAGAAACTTGCGAAGAAATAGACGAATTGAAACATGCCTGCCGTAATGCACACCTGAAAGTAATTCTCGAAACAGGAGCTCTCAAAAGTGCATCGCTTATCATGAAAGCATCTGTTTTAGCTCTATATTCAGGAGCAGATTTTCTGAAAACATCTACCGGCAAAGTTTACGAAGGTGCAACTCTCGAAGCAGCCTATGTAATGTGTAACGCTATCAAGGAATATCACAATAAAACCGGTCGAAAAGTAGGTTTTAAAGCCTCAGGAGGCATCGCAACCACCGAAGATGCAGTCAAATACTATACAATAGTAAAAGAGGTTTTAGGAGACGAATGGTGCAACAATGAATTGTTCCGTATCGGAGCAAGCCGTTTAGCTCAAAATCTTTTGGATAGCATTAAGTAATCAATAATAAAATGACGCCGTTTGGAAATAATCTGAACGGCGTTATAATTCAAGTTCGTTATCTTTTAAGAACTTAGACCGTTTCCTACTTAGGATAATCAACAAGATAATCAGAATGCCGGCAGAAAGACACAACCTACCGCCCCACCTATCCCACGCGGGAATCACAGTAAGCGAATCTATATCGGGAATATTATTTTCTTTCAATATAGAATCTATACCCTCAGATGTAAGTAATTCGTAATCAGAATCATTTATATAACCAACGATCTCACCGTCGTCTTCTATAAATATAGGTATAATAAAGAAATCGTATGTAGTGTACTTCAACCCGATATCATAATGACGTCCGTCAGTAGATAAATAGATACCATTCTGAGGTAAATCGTGTAGCTTTATAAGCTTTTCATGAGAACCAAAAGAGATCTCAGCAGCCTGCAATCGACCACCAAAAACAACAAAAATAACCAACAAAACAAAGATTGCCGGATACGTTCTCATAGTTCAAACACAATTAAGGAGAAACATTTAACGACCTGATAAACATATATATATCAAAAAACTATACAAATCTTAATAAACTCTTTCAACTACATAATCAACAGTATGCAGTAAAGAATCTTTGATATCACCAGCTTCAAGTGTATCTATTATATCAATAGCTATCTTTTTATGAAAATCAATCTTATTATAAGCATAGTCAATACCACCGCTATCTTTAGCAAAATTGATTAGGGTATCGACTTCCTGGTCTGAGAATAATGCTTTCTCAATAATGCTTTTCATACTGTCAGAAACAACAGAATCAGCGTTTTTCAAGGCAAATAAGAGAGGTAAAGTAACCTTTCCTTCTCTGATATCATTACCTGTAGGCTTTCCTACATTATCCGAAAAATAGTCAAATATGTCATCTCTCAACTGAAAACAGATACCCAATGCTTCACCTAGTTTCTCAAATTTATCAACATCTTCCCGGGGTGCATCTACCGACAAAGCCCCGATCTTCATACAAACAGCCAATAAAGAAGCAGTCTTCTTCTTGATGACCTCGAAATATTCATCTTCATCAAGAATAATCTCTTTAGCCAAGGACAATTGATTCAGTTCACCTTCAGCTAAACTTCTTCCCAGTCCGGAGATAGAAGATATAATCTCCATATTGCCGGTCAGGATACTTTTAATCAGAGCAGTGGAAAGGAAATAGTCACCCGATAAAACAGCCATCTTATTATCATAAATAGCATTTACCGAAGGTTTCCCTCTTCTCAATAAAGACTCATCAACTACATCATCATGGATCAACGAAGCAGTATGCAGCAATTCAACAGTAACAGCGGAATGATAAGTGGTTTCATTCACCTTACCACAAGCTCTAGCCGCCAACAGCAACAGAATCGGACGGATATGCTTACCGTCAGATTTCATTATATAATCTATAATAGCTTGAATACGAGTATTATTAGAATGTATCGACTCTTTAAAATAGCTATTAAACTTTTCTAGTTCTGAAGCTATAGGTTTAGCTATCAAAAGCTTTTTATCCATATAAACAAATAGTTGAAATGCAAATTTATAAATAATTCAGCTTTTAGAGCCATTTATTTGTAACTTTACACAGAAATAAGTACAAGTAGAAATTGAATGGCATATTCCAAAGTTACAACTACTTGTTCTATTTACACTTACCAAAGTACCAAAAAGGTTGAAGACCTTAGAACTATTTAACTAATATTTTTGTATGAAACTGTTTCTTATAGACGCTTACGCACTTATATACCGGTCATATTACGCATTTATTAAAAACCCCAGAGTAAACTCGAAAGGCTTAAACACATCTGCTATTTTTGGATTTATAAACACACTTGAGGAAGTCCTCAAGAAAGAAAATCCATCCCATATTGCAGTTGCTTTTGATCCTGCAGGACCAACTTTCAGACATGAAGCTTATGAGAAATATAAAGCTCAACGTCAGGAAACACCTGAAGACATCAGGATTGCAGTTCCTATCATCAAGGAAATTATAAGTGCTTATAATATCAAAATATTAGAAATAGCGGGTTTTGAAGCTGATGATGTTATAGGAACAGTCGCTAAACAAGCCGAAAAAGAAGATATGGATGTCTATATGATGACTCCTGATAAAGATTACGGACAGCTCACCAGTGAACGTATATTTATGTACAAACCAAAATTCGCCGGTAACGGATTCGATATACTCGATTCGAAAGCGATAATGGAAAAATATAACTTGAGCTCTCCCCTACTCATGATCGACTTACTCGGACTTATGGGTGATGCTTCGGATAACATTCCGGGATGTCCGGGAGTCGGAGCAAAAACTGCCGAAAAGTTAATATCAGATTATGGCATCATAGAAAATATACTCGAAAACACTTCGAAAATAAAAGGAACACTAAAAGACAAATTAGAAACGAATAAAGAACAGATACTTTTCTCTAAATTTTTAGCAACCATAAAAATTGATGTTCCCTTCGACTTCAAAAAAGAAGAATTTGAGAGAAAACCAATCGATGAAGAAAAAATTGAAAATCTTTTCGAAGAATTAGAATTTCGGACTCTCATCAATCGCGTGCTAAAAAGAGAAACTAAAGCCGCACCCAAAAAAGACGAAGCTCAAGGCAATCTCTTTGCAGAATTTACGGATAATCAGCCGGAAGAAAAAAAATATTCAAATCTCAACGAGTTAAATGACATGGTATATAGTTACCATCTTATTGATAGTGAGATTGAAATGATCAATTTAAGAGATAAACTTTTATCTCACGATTCTTGTTCTTTTGACACAGAAACTACCGGAGTGAACCCAATAGAGAGCGAAATCGTAGGAATGTCTTTTGCTCTTAAAGAAGGTGAAGCATATTACGTTGCAATCTCTCCAAAATTCGAAGAAGCAAAAAAACAGATCGAAATTTTCAAGGATTTCCTCGAAAATGAAAATATTACAAAAATCGGTCAGAATATAAAATATGACATTATCGTTCTGAAAAAATATGGCATCAATGTAAAAGGGAAACTTTTTGATACCATGATAGCCCATTATCTGCTCAACCCCGAACTGAGACACAACATGGACTACATGGCCGAAACTCATCTCAATTATAAAACCATACATATAGACGAGCTTATAGGCCCACGAGGAAAAAATCAGCTGAACATGCGTAACCTCGAACCAATAGCAATAAGAGACTATGCATGTGAAGATGCCGATGTTACTCTCAAACTCAAAAATATTCTTGAAAAAGAAATTGAGAAAAATGATTTAAAGAAGTTATTCTATGAAATAGAATTACCTCTCATTTACGTCCTTGCCGATATGGAGTATACAGGAGTACTGCTTGATACTAAAGCTCTTAAAGAATCATCGGATACTCTTACAAAAAATATGAGCGATATTGAACAAGAAATTTTTGCACTTGCTGATTTCGAATTCAATATCAATTCTACTAAACAAGTAGGAGAAGTACTATTCGACAGATTAAAGATAGTAGATAAACCTAAAAAAACGAAAACCGGACAATATACGACAAGCGAAGAAACACTCGAAAGCCTTAAAGATGTTCACCCTATAGTAAGTAAGATATTAGAATACCGTAGTCTTAAAAAACTGCTTAGTACCTATATAGATGCCCTTCCTCTGTTAATAGATAAGCATGACAAAAAAGTACATACATCATATAATCAAACAGTTACAGCAACAGGAAGGCTAAGTTCAAGTAATCCTAATTTACAAAATATCCCTATAAGAGATGCTCAGGGAAAAGAAATACGGAAAGCATTTATTCCCGACAACGGTTGTACATTCTATTCCGCAGACTATTCACAAATAGAATTAAGGATCATGGCACACTTAAGCCAAGATCCCCACATGATAGAAGCCTTCAACAGTGGTGAAGATATTCACGCAGCTACTGCTGCTAAAATATATAAAACACCTATAGGCGAAGTAACAGGCGATATGCGACGCAAAGCTAAAACTGCTAACTTCGGCATCATATACGGAATTTCGGTATTCGGGCTTGCAGAACGCTTATCAATACCCCGATCAGAATCTAAAATACTGATAGACGGATACTTTGAATCATATCCAAAGGTAAAAGAATACATGGATAATATCATTGTTCAAGCCCGTGAAACAGGATATGTAGAAACTATTTTAGGCCGAAAAAGATTTCTTCCGGATATCAATTCCCGTAATACTACAGTACGCGGATATGCCGAACGAAATGCAATAAATGCACCTATACAAGGGAGTGCCGCAGATATCATTAAAATAGCAATGAATAATATATTCGAACGTTTCGAAAAGGATGGCTTGCAATCAAAAATGATTTTGCAAGTACATGATGAACTGAATTTTAACGTAGTTAATGATGAATTGTCGCACGTGGAACAAATAGTTATTGAAGAAATGGAAAAAGCTTATAAACTATCCATTCCGCTAAAAGCAGATTCCGGTACAGGAAAAAATTGGCTGGAGGCTCATTAAAATATAAAATACTGTATATTAATTATTTATGAATATTCAAACGTATCTAGGGAAAATTGCACGTAAAGAAAAAAATCATTTTTGGATATTTGTATCAGTACTGACTGTCTTATCTGCATTCTTATGCTATAGATATAGTGTAGAAGGATGTATAACACCAGGACATGATGCTATATTTCAATATAATAGGTTCTACACAATTTATGAATCCATCATAAATAATAATTTTCCTAATTATATAGATTTTGCCAATCCAAACCAATATGGTTATGCCACTAATTTATTCTACCCCGATCTTATCTTTAGCATATTTGCTTTTACAGGTAGATTCATTGGAGTATTTTATGCTTACCAACTTATGCTGTTTAGCATGACCTTTCTATGCGGTATATTTACTTTTATATCTGCAAAAAAACTGACTGATAGCAAAATAGCGGGATACATAACAGCTATCTTATATACTTTTTGTTTTTACAGAATTGTATCAATGTTCGAACGAAGCTCAATAGCCGAAGCTCTTACTTTTACTTTTGTACCACTGCTAGTATGGGGTTTGTATGAAATAATAAAAGGTGATTATAAAAAATGGTACATATTCACTATCTCATGTAGTTTATTCGCTCTTACTCATATGCTCTCTACTGTACTGGCTGCATCCATTGTTATTTTAATACTTATTATCTATATAAAATCATTTATTAAAGAGCCGAAACGGATAGTATATCTGGCAGTTATCGGAATATCAACAGTCTTATTATCAGCCTATTTTTTATTTCCTCTATTGGAACAATTACAGAATGATACATTCAATATAAATATACTTGAAAATGAAGATTTCATTCGTTTATCTCTACAGGATATAGTTTCAGGAATGTTTTTATTATCGACTATGAGTATTAATACTTATAAATTTTTACCTTCAATAGGTGCCACTCTTACTTTTGCTGTATTCCTGAGATTTTTTATAAAAACGAATTCTGAAAAAATAAAGAATATAGACGCTATTGTTATAATTTCTACAATACTACTGTTCATTTGTTCTGATATATTGCCAAATGAGTTATACCCAAACTATTTCTTTGCAAAAATTCAATTCTTATGGCGTTATTTTGAATTCATCAGCTTTGGACTAGCATTAGGCGGCGGTTATTATATTTCGTTAATGATACAACGAGAGAAAAAGACTATTGCCCTATTTATAACCTATCTTTTTATGATAGTGATGATGATATCTATAAATTCCACAAAATTCATACAATATACAAACTTACAGATATATACACCTTTTGGACGAAATAAGCCTGTTGGAACACAAGACAATAATTATTGCTTAGGACTAGGAGATAAACTGGAATATTTACCAGTTCCGGTTACTCTCTCATCCATAGAAAAAAGAGGTAATGTTCTGAAAAAAAGAAAAGAAAAAACGATTATAACAAATATTCAAAGAAAAAGAGAAACAACAATATTCGACATAAAACTATCAGAAAAAGACAATATAGAACTCCCTCTCACCTATTATAAGGGATATACAGCTACGATAAATAATGCAAACATCGAAGTGACAAAAAGTAAAAACGGCTTTGTGGAAATACCTGTTAATCAATCGGGCAAAGTGACTGTAAAATTTACAGGTACATTCCTGCAAAAATACAGTATATACATAACTCTGGTAAGTAGTATATTGTTGTCTATATATGTAATAATTCAGAATAGGAAAACTTATAAATAACCTATGAATATCAAAACATACATAGAAAAAAATCATTTTTGGTTATTTATATCAGTACTTGTGCTGATTACTATGTTCGTTATGTACCGATTTTCTGTATTCGATTTGGTAAGTGTCGGGCATGACGCATCATTCCATTATAATAGATTTATATCACTATCAAAAGCTATTACAAATGGAAATTTTCCGGTATATATTGATTATGAAGCTATAGGTAATTATGGATATGCTACAAATTTATTTTATCCGAATTTTACATTGATACCTTTTGCCTTTATAAGTAAATATACAGGCTATATAATAGCGTATCAGATCATGTGCTTCACATATACAATACTTACCGGTTTATTTACTTACTTATGTATAAATAAGATATTTAAAGATAAGCTCACAGCATATTTATCAGCAATAATATATACTTTTTGCCTCTATAGGCTTCAAGGATATTTCGAACGATCGGCAATAGCTGAAGCTGTTACATTTACTTTTTTGCCTTTAATATTTTATGGTTTATATGAAATATTAAGAGGAAATTATAAAAAATGGTACATCCTATCGATAGGATATTCATTATTCGTGCTAACACACATATTATCTACTATACTTATCAGTATACTAATATTTATATATATAATACTATCATTCAAATATTTAAAAAAAGAACCTTTCAGAATATATTATATAATTATTTCAATTTCTATAAGTATATTATTATCGTCATATTTTATATTACCATTCTTAGAACAAACAATATCGAACTCTTTCAATTTCGAAATATTCACGAATTATCCCTTTTCGAGAGTCAACACTGATGATATTTTCAAAGTATTTTTCAGTTTAGGAAAAGAAAAGTCATTTCTGCCTGCAATAGGTTTAACAATAACACTACCCTTCTTATGCAGGTTTTTTATAAGAAAATCCGACAAAATAACAAAGTACATAGACTATTTAGCAATAGCAGGACTTGTTTTGACTTTATATACATTCGATTTTTTACCTCAATTTTTATATAACAACTATATATTCAGCCGCATTCAATTTTTATTCAGAATATACGAATTTTCAAGTTTTATATTGGCAATAGCCGGTAGTTACTATTTATCTAAGGTAATCAGATTAAATACCAGAAACATTCTAATCATACCCATCTTCTTAATATTAATATTAACATCTATATTTTTAAGTAGTTGGAACATATTTAATTATGCAAAATATGGAATAGTGAACCTGCCTGAAAGATCATTGAGTAACAATTATTTTTTAGGATATGCTGATAACTTAGAATATCTTCCTATTACACTTACCACCACATCTATAGAAAAAAGAGGGGAAATTATAAAAAAAGAAAATACCGATACTTCTATAAATAAGATAAAAAGAAATAGAGGGAAAATAGAGTTTAATGTAAATCCTATAAGTAAAGATGTACTGGAACTGCCTCTTACATACTATAAAGGATATACTGCCACGATAAATAATGCGAATATAGAAGTAACGAAAAGTAAAAACGGTTTTGTAGAAATACCTGTCAATCAATCGGGCAAAGTTACTGTAGAATTTACAGGTACATTCCTGCAAAAATACAGTATATATATAACTTTAATAAGCATTATATTGTTATCCATATATATAATAATTCAAAATAGGAAACTACAAATATGTTAGAAGGATTTACAGAATATGGATATATAGGCCTGTTCTTAGCCAGTTTTCTTGCTGCAACCATATTGCCATTGGGTTCAGAAGTTGTATTTACTGCGCTTATAGCTGCAGGATTAGATCCTTGGACATGCGTTATAGTGGCATCTGTAGGAAATTGGGCAGGAGGTATGACTAATTATTACTTAGGTAAACTAGGTAAAACAGAATGGATAGAAAAATACCTCAAAGTAAAAAAAGACAAAATAGATAAAATCCAAAATTGGCTTGAAGGCAAAGGAGCCGGAATGGCATTTTTTAGTTTTTTGCCCGTAGTAGGAGATCTAATAGCAGTGGCATTGGGTTATATGAGAGCAAACATTTATATAGTAAATGCTACTATGTTTGCAGGTAAATTTGCCAGATATGTAGCTATCATGTATGGTATAAACTGGATTATATAACGAAATAAGTTTATAACTTTACAAAAAATAAAATATAAGGCTTATATCATGTCAACTATATTATTCGACCAAATTGTATTTGGTCCCATACACAGCCGGAGATTAGGCAGTTCATTGGGTTTGAACCTACTGCCTTTTGATGGGAAAGTATGTTCATTCGATTGTATATATTGCGAATGCGGTTACAATAAAGATGGAAGAACCAAAACTCCCCTGCCCTCTCGTGAACAGGTAAAAGCTGCTCTTGATCATAAACTACATCAGTTAAAAGCAGAAAACATAGCCATAGATGTTATTACATTTGCGGGAAATGGAGAACCAACCCTCCACCCTCATTTTGCAGAAATTATAGACGATACCATTGCATTAAGAAACAAGCTGTATCCGGAAGCCAAAATAAGTGTTTTGAGTAATGCTATGCATATGGGTAAAGAAAAGGTTTTCGATGCCTTGAAAAAGGTTGATAATAATATATTAAAACTCGATTCGGCTTTTATAGAAACAGTACGGTTGATAGATCAGCCTGCAGCTCCCAGTTATAGCATCGAAAAGCAAATTGAGCTATTCAAAAAATTTGATGGAAACTTTATCCTTCAAACAATGTTTCTGAAAGGAACACACAACGGAAAACATATTGATAATACTACCAACGTAGAAATAGATGCATGGGTAGATATTATTAAGCAAACACAACCAAAGGAAGTTATGATTTATACAATAGACAGAGAAACTCCTGAAAAAAAATTAGAAAAAATACCTGTAGAAAAATTACGTGAAATAGGTATAAAAGTACAGGAATTAGGTATAAAAATTAATATTGCCGGGTAAATTTTATACATTTGCTAAATTATTGAACAACTATAATCATATTTATGAGTAATAATATTCCAAAATTTTTTGAAACTAATGAATATTTCATTGATCAAAAAGTAAATTTTTTCAAATTCGAAGCCGAATATAAAGTATTCAATCAAGAAGGTACACAGATAGGTTTTATCAGACAAAGAATATCCACAGGCCATAAAATGTTGCGCCTTATTCTGAATAAAGCAATGCTTCCATTTTTACTTGAGATAGTAGATATGGAAGGCAATACAATTGCTGTGATTAAAAGAGGATGGACATTCTTTATGTCTGAAATAGTAGTATTAGACGGACATCATCAAACATTAGGGCTGATCAAACAAAAATGGTCGTTCTTAAAGCCTACATTCCATATTATGGATGCAAACCGCAATCAAATAGCACAGATAAAAGGTGACTGGAAAGGTTGGAATTTTGTTATATCCGCCCCTGATCAATCAGCGATAGGTTCTATCAGTAAAAAATGGGCCGGAGCAATGAAAGAAGTATTTACTACAGCCGATAAATATAATGTATCTATCAACGAAGAGTATCAGGAAAATAATGATAAAATAGTGGTAGTTTCGACAGCAATCACAATAGATATGGTACTAAAAGAATCTCGCTAAAATTCTTAATTTTCCATAAAATAACAGAAGGCCGTAAAGATAATTACAGCCTTTTTTTGTTACTACGAAACATTATAAATAACTTTATATAGAACTCATAAAATATAAATAAAATATATATGGTAACAATAGTATTCAGCCATCCTTGGCATGGTAGTTTCAATAAAGCAATATTAGATACAATCACTACAAAACTAACTAAGGATAATAAAGCATATGAAGTAATAGACCTTCAGAAAGATAATTTCAATGCTAACCTTACAGAAGCCGAATTAGCTGTTTTCAATAAAGGAGAGGCTCTTGATCCTTTAGTACATAAATATCAGGATATTCTGAAAAAAACAGACGAGATAATATTCATATTTCCTATATGGTGGGGTACAGCTCCTGCCATATTAAAAGGGTTTTTCGATAAAGTATTACTGGTTAATTTCGCCTATAATTACGAAAACGGATGGACTCCTCTATTGAGTATAAGCAAAGGAACCGTAATTTCTACATCGCAAGGTGCAACAGAACTATTCAAAAATTCTATTGAAAATGTATTTATTCCAAATATGCTCAACTCGGTAGGTATCAATAATGTTACCTGGTTAAATAACGACAATACCTCATTAGGGACAGACGAACATAGGAAAGCATTTTTAAATACAGTAGAAAAAGCTGTCTGATTATAATTATTTGAATATGAAATACATTTACAGCTCTTTAGCTGCACTAAGTATATGCTTTGCATTACAGGCACAGGATATAAAACTGAATGTTCCTGCCAAAACTGGAGGTACTTCTATAATGGAAACATTCGCCTTGAGACAATCAAATATGGCATATATCGAAAAAGAACTTAATTTAAGCGATTTATCGAACCTTTTATGGGCTGCCAATGGTATTAATAGGGAAAACGGTAAAAAGACCGCTCCTTCGGCTCAAAACAGCCAGGATATAGATATCTACGTATCATTACCAAAAGCTGTTTATAAATACGATGCTGCAAACAATAATTTAGAACTTGTAGCAGAAGGTGATTACCGCAGTCTTGCAGGAGGGAGAAAAGAAGGTGCTGAACCAGCGTGCATATTATATCTGGTAGCAGATGCATCAAAATACAAAACATCTGCTTATAATACAATGGAACACAGAACAAATATGGGAAAAGTAGATGCAGGCATTGTTTCTCAGAATATTTCTCTGTATTGCGCAGGAATGGGACTGGGTACAAAACCACGCGCTCAGATGAACCGTGAGGAACTTACAAAAGCATTGAAACTTAACGAAAATCAATCGCTGATAATAAATCATCCTATCGGATATTTGAAATAAATAATAAAAAGGTATGAAACCTTAAGATAAGAAACGAGGACAATTGTCCTCGTTTCTTATTTCAAAAAATTATGTGACTTTACTTTTTCTTATTCAAAGTCTCTATACGTTTTTTAAGATCGGGGTGACTCGAAAATAACTTATTGAATTTGCTATTTTCAGGTGAACCGGCTTCTTCCTGTAACTTAAGAAGTTGTCCTAATGATAAAGCCATATTTGAAGAATCTTTACCCATTTTCTTCAATAATTCGAAACCATAGGCATCAGCCTGATTTTCTTGTTTTTGAGAAAACTGTGCATTTCCTAATGATTCCGCAAGGTCACCTAACTGAGAATCAGTCAATGCACTTACAGTATTACCTCCTACAGCACCTGCAGCATCTTTAAGAGCAGATGATCTTAATGCAGTTACAAAAGCATCTTTAGAATCCTTATTTACAACATGGCCTATTTCGTGGCCGATAACAGCCAATACTTCATCATCACTCATTAAATCCATCAATGGAGTGAAAATACGTATACTTCCATTAGGACGTGCAAAAGCATTTACATCAGTTACATGATATGCTTTAATATCCAGATTATATTCTTTTATAAGATCTGCAGGAACATTTGCTACAATCTTTTCAAGACGGACAGCATAAGCTTTAGTATTCTCATACTTATCATCAGTTTTACATAAATGATTATGCTCATCTTCCCATTTAGTACATTCATCAGCATAACCTTTCAGTTCAGCATCAGTCAGAGTGAAAGATTTCACACCTTTAGATACAGCACTGGCAGCCTTATCAATTTTGATTTTACCAAATTGCGCATGAGCACCTAAACTGCAAGCAATAACAAGCCCCATGGCTAAAATTGTTTTCTTCATAAGTCAAGTGTTGTTTAAATATATAAATAATTAAGAGTCTATTTTATAACTTTAGTTCCATGAAAATAATAGGATAAGGTTTACCTTCAGAGTCAAACTCGGAATACCCTATTTGCGTGAATCCATATTTTTTATAAAATCCAAATGCTTGTTTATTATCCTCATTTACATCTACTTTACTAATATTCAATGTATCAATGGCGAAACGAAGCAAAGTTTTCCCTATCCCTAATTTCCTGTATTTATTATCAATAAAAAGCATTTCTATTTTATCAGAAGATACACCTAAAAAGCCTTTTATAAGATCATTTTCATCTTTATAAATATATAAATCCACATAATTGAAATATAGCGTCAACTGTGATTTATAAAACAGAAAATCTTCTTTACTAAGAAAGTCATGTGTTGCAGATACCGCACTGTCCCATATATCAATCAAAGCATTATAATCAGACTCAAATGCTTTTAATACTATACTAAATAATTAGACTTATACATTAAATCTAAAGTGCATAATATCTCCGTCTTCAGCTACATATTCTTTACCTTCAACATTCATTTTTCCGGCTTCTTTACAAGCAGCCTCAGAACCCAATGTTATAAAGTCGTTATATTTAATAACTTCTGCACGGATAAATCCTTTTTCGAAATCGGTATGAATAACACCTGCGCATT
Source organism: Indolivaga capnocytophagoides DSM 22835 (assembly GCF_000426485.1). GTDB lineage: Bacteria > Bacteroidota > Bacteroidia > Bacteroidales > Dysgonomonadaceae > Dysgonomonas_A > Dysgonomonas_A capnocytophagoides. Next base: position 4,065 of record NZ_AUFL01000015.1, on the reverse strand, counting down.
GAGGAGCCTTAAAGCCTTTAGTAAAAGTCCATGCACGTACTTCCTGCACTCCACAGGTAAAATATGTAAGAAGTCCCAAAAGATCGTAAGCAGCCTTGATAAGTCGCGCTACACCCGATTCTTCCAAACCTATTTCTGAAAGGAACATCTGACGCTCTTCATACGATTCAAATTCAGCTATCTCAGATTCAATTTTAGCAGCAACTATAAGTATATCAGCATCTTCATCTTTAACAGCTTCTTTTACCTGATCTACATATTTGTTGCCTGTAGTGGCACTGGCTTCATCGACATTACATACATAAAGAACCGGTTTGTAAGTAAGCAGATACAGTTCTTTAGCTATTTTCTGATCCTCTTTACTTTCAAAAGTCACAGTACGAGCCGATTTACCTTGTTCAAGAGCTTCTTTGAACTGTAAAAGAATATCGTATGCTCTCTTAGCATCTTTGTCTCCACCTGTTTTAGCCTGCTTTTCTACTTTCTGAATACGGGAAGTAACAGTTTCAAGATCTTTCAGTTGAAGTTCAATATCTATAATTTCTTTGTCACGTACCGGATTTATACTGCCATCAACATGGGTAATATTATCGTCATCGAAACAACGAAGAACATGCAAAATAGCATCGGTTTCACGTATGTTTGCCAAAAATTTATTTCCAAGTCCTTCGCCTTTACTGGCTCCTTTTACAAGACCTGCTATATCAACTATCTCTACGGTAGTAGGTACAATACGGTTAGGCTTAACTAGTTCCGCCAGTTTATTCAAACGTTCATCGGGAACAGTTATTACCCCTACATTAGGTTCGATTGTACAAAAAGGGAAATTCGCCGATTGAGCTTTTGCATTCGACAAACAATTGAAAAGAGTTGACTTTCCTACATTAGGAAGTCCTACTATACCGCACTGAAGAGCCATTATTTAATTCTATTTTTTTTTATATTAGAGCAGCAAAGATACTTATTTTTCTTCATACTCTCTCCTACTCTTTCATATCGCTTATTTTACCTGATTTTTTCGTCTTACATCACCCGATGATAAAGGAACCGAACGTGTAATAATAACTTTTGTACTTACATAATATGTACTGTCGAAATCAAATCGGTCTAATTTATATTTACTCACGCCAAGCTGTTCGACAGTATTATCTTCGAATAATGCTACAAGAGACGAATATGTTTTTACTCGTAAAGGTTTCTGATATATAAGTGTATATATTTTCATTTAATACAAAAATGATATAATATATTTGTAATAATTAGATATCATAAAATCAATATAAATATATATCACGCATTTTCGATATATCCACCATTAATACATTGGCAAGATAATTTTCGACGCTTCCATGGTCTTTTTTAATCTGATCGAACCCTGCCTTCAGAAATTCGGGTTTAACTTCAAATAAAGGCTTTAATTGAGGTTTTTCTGCTATATATTTAGCATATTTATCAGCCAGATATTTATTAGACTCCATATAATTAGCAAAAATGATGTCCTCTCCTACCCCTAATGCAGACAATATCAGAGCAGCTCCCATCCCTGTACGATCTTTACCCGCCGAGCAATGAAACATAAGCGGAACATTGTCATTATTCTGCAGCAAATCAAACATCGTTTTGTATTGTTTGATGGATTCAACATCAGTAACGAGTAATCTGTTTATGTCCTTCATAGCACTATCAGCCTGTTGTACAGTTAACTTATCCAAGCTCGCAGCTGCCAGCAAATTACCGGGAGATATAGATAAAGCATAATCTTCTTTCACTGATGCAGGTACTTTATCGGGCCCTCTTTCTATTTCTTCCTTAGAACGAAAATCAACAATAGATACCAAAGGTATATTGCTTAGATAAATAAGGTCGGCATCAGTGAGATTATGTAAATCATCAGACCTGAATATTTTACCCCATTTAACATATTTACCGTTTTCCGTTTTAATACCTCCTAAATCCCTGAAATTATATCCTCCGGACATAGGCAGATGTTCTTCAGCCAGAATAGCTTTTCCTTTTTTCGTCACTACCTGAAAATAAGTACGCGAAGTATCCTTTACATGTAAAGGAAATGTACCACTACCCTCTCCTTCTAATAAAGGTTTAGAAAAATCAATCTCATCAACCGACTTACCCGAATAAAGAATCCATTGACCATCTATACTTATTCTAAAAAAGGCCTCTTTAGAATCTTTATTTCTGTTTATACTCACAGAACTTCTTATATCTTCACCCGAATATTCAGCTTTTACCATAGTGTTGTTTGAGTTGTTACAGGATACAAATATAAAAGAACATAACGTAAGTGATAAAAAAAATTTCTTCATTGTATATCTAATAATTAAGTAAATACTTTTATTCATTAATATATTTTTAGTTTATAACAGGCTTTGGGAAGACGTTTCTCACGACTTTGCAAGCATAAGTTATCACTTTTAAAGGTGCTGTTAAATACTTCTATTACTTAATAGAAGCAAATATTTTATTTATATATTTTTCGAGTTTATCTTCTTTCATCTTATCATATTTCTCAATATTTTCATTTTTCGTGAAAAAACTGCGGTTTTTATTATAATAATCTACAGCTGTTCTAATGCCTGCACTACAAGCTTTTATCCTATCTTTTGAGTAATTATTATCTATCGAATACTTTACCCATCCCATTGTGAAAGGTATAAGGAGTTCAGGAGCAGTATCCACAAAATTTACTATATCGGTATGAATATCTACAGTAACAGTAGGACTGCCTGTTACCCATTTTATAAAGAACTCATTTGCTGACTTTCTTTTATCTGCATCAAAAGCCATAGATCTCCATAAATACCAATCAATAGTCTGCATCAACTGAGATTCGTATTTTGTATAATCTTCAGGTGCAACTAAAGTATACTGCTCAGGTACGTTGAATTTAGGATTAGAAGAATTCTGAGCATTCATATTAAATAAACCAACAAATAGGATATATACAAAAAGCAATTTTTTCATAGTACGATCTAATTAAAAAGAGTTATTCACAATTGATATTATGTATTATTTATTTATTTAAAATCAAAAAAACTATATGGTAGTAATAATAGGCTGTTAATAGTGTTTATTTTTTTTCTTCTTATTTCTTGTTTTTTGAGTTATTAAAATCCTAACTATGCCTTACTATACGTTTATCAACAAAAATATTATTTATTTTTTATTTGATTATATGTTATTTACAAACTTTATTGTACTGTTGTTAATAAAGTAAGCGGTTGAAAAGTATTTTTTATATTCATTGTTAATTATTGTTGATAACTCGATGATATTTTAAATAAAGATTTTTGCTAAATAATTTTGTCTTTAGAGATAGATATTCTATACAAGTATAACTTTGATATATGCAATTTTATTTTTTATAAAACTATCAACAGTTATTAACAGTTTATTGACATATCTTAAAAATAAGACTTCATATAGCTGTAAGTTCATTATTAACTTTAAAAGGTAACAAAGGTTACACCGAAATTATCCTTTTTTATTGTTACTTATTTATCCCTGTATACTCTTGATAATTTAAAATTATATATATATATATATCAATTATTGATGCCAATCAGTAGTTAGATTGATAAAATGTTCTTTAATATTATGCTATTTACTATGCGCAATCATAGATTGCTTGTGTTCCTTTTGGCTAAAGCCCCTAAAGGAACCAAAAGGTCTTTGGCGCTGCGAGGCTCTGCCTATCTGACAACGTTCACGGGCGAAACTAAATAAAACTCGCTCTATGAGCTCAAACAGCATTTAGTTTTAATGCCCGTTTCACTGGTCAGATTACGGCTTCACCCCTGTATGCGCCCCGGCTAACGCACACCTTTGCTTGCGTCAGCCTACAAAAGGGTCTGTGACCCCGTCAGGCTCTCGACCTCGGCGGAAGCCCGGGGTACCCGCTGCACGAAGAAAGGGTTAAAAGACAAATGGATATCAGCGATAATCATGTTTATTTGTCTTAGCTTTCGATAGCTGAGCGGGTCGGGTTGGAGACGCAGTCTTGATCTTTTGTTTCGTTTTGCATCAAGGCAAAATGAAAAACAAAGC
>NZ_AUFL01000014.1 GCF_000426485.1 Indolivaga capnocytophagoides DSM 22835 | reverse complement strand
GCGATATCCAAAGAAAGCGACATCAACAATAAAGAGAAAAAAATTCTTTTGCAACTGAAGGAAGAAGAACGTATTTTACAGCAAGAGCTGGAAGACCAATTATGGGAAGAGGAAAGAGAGAGAAAGTATCAAAAGTGGCTGCGGGAATCAGCAGAACAAAAAGCAGCGGAACAGCAGACCTGCGAAAATGAAGTCTCATAACTCATTTTATTGTCACTTTTGTAACCTTTTTTATTTAAAATTCTAATTATCAAAGCCTACCGGATTTATAAAAAGCTTAATAATAAAATTTAAACAGACTCTCAGAAAAAAAATGTAAATTTGTAAAAGAAAAAAATATTGTATTCATGGATAATTATATAGTCTCAGCACGTAAATACCGCCCGTCGACATTTCGTTCGGTAGTCGGACAACGTTCTCTGACAACTACACTCAAAAACGCTATCGCATCTAATAAGCTGGCTCATGCTTATCTGTTCTGCGGTCCCCGCGGTGTAGGAAAAACAACCTGTGCCCGTATTTTTGCCAAAACCATCAACTGCATGTCCCCGACTGAAGATGGCGAGGCCTGCAACTCATGCGAATCGTGTGTTGCATTCAACGAACAACGGTCTTTTAATATCCATGAACTAGATGCCGCGTCGAATAACTCGGTGGACGACATCCGTGCTTTGATCGATCAGGTACGTATTCCCCCACAAATCGGCAAATACAAGGTATATATTATAGATGAGGTGCATATGCTGTCATCGGCAGCCTTTAATGCCTTCCTTAAAACATTGGAAGAACCTCCTCATCATGCTATATTTATTCTCGCCACAACCGAAAAGCATAAAATACTGCCAACCATATTATCTCGTTGCCAGATTTATGACTTCAGCCGTATCAGCATAGCCGATACGGTGGATCATCTTCAATACGTTGCATCTCAGGAAGGCGTAACCGCCGAGCCTGAAGCACTGAATGTTCTGGCTCAGAAAGCCGACGGAGGTATGCGTGATGCATTGTCTATCTTCGATCAGGTAGTCAGTTTTACAGGAGGTAATGTAACATACAAAGCCGTAATCGAAAATCTGAATGTCCTCGATTATGAGTATTATTTCAAGCTGACCGATACAATCTTGGCAGGCAATGTTTTTGACTCTCTGCTTATATTGAATGATATTCTGAATAAAGGTTTTGACGGGCATAATATTGTTACAGGTATTGCTTCCCACTTTCGGGATCTGCTCGTTTGCAGAGATCCCCGTACAGCCGAATTGTTTGAAGTCGGAGCATCCATCCGTGAACGGTATGTTTCCACATCGCAGCGGTGTACCAATGAATTCCTTTACAAAGCCATAGAGCTGGTCAATGAATGCGACCTCAACTACAGAAACAGCAAGAATAAAAAGCTGTTGATAGAATTGATGCTGATACGCTTGTGCCAGTGTTCGGCTAATCCACAAATTGTGGACGAAAAAAAAAAGCCGTAATTGAACCTATTTTCTCTAAACCTCAAGAGAATCAGACAACGAATCAGGCTGTAAAAACTCATTCTGCTGCACCTGTATCATCCGCAGCTGCGTCAAACACTCAACCGCAGGAAAGAGTCAAACCCGCAGTGAAAAAACCTTCAATATCGGGACTAGGGATTTCCATTTCGGCATTATCCCAGAAAACCGAGACTGTAGAGAAAACGGAGGTAAAGATTCTCGAGGATATGACCGAAACCTTTACTCCTATCCAACTGCTGAATGAATGGAAGGCTTATGCGGAAACTTTAATCGAAGAGCATCATCTAAAGAATACAATGATCAATTGTCTGCCATCGCTGCTTAACAGAGATGCGTTTGAGGTTGTAGTCAATAATCCGGTTCAAGAGCAGCGATTATTAGATAATGCTGTAACGATATTGACTGTATTAAGAAAAAATCTGCGGAATACCCATATCCAAATGAAAGTTCGTATATCTGTAGATAATGAAAAGAAACTTGGCTTTACCTCTCTCGAGAAGTTCAATCTGATGATGGAAGAAAATGAGAGCTTAAAAAAATTGAAGGACGAATTCGGTTTGGAGCTACTGTAGCGGGTTTCAAGTATTTTTTTTGAAAAAAAATTACAATAATATTTGGAGAGAGAAAAAAAAGACATATCTTTGCATCGCATTTGAGAGGAAATGCTACTCTAAAAGAGATCAAAAAAGATCGGGCGTTTAGCTCAGCTGGTTCAGAGCATCTGCCTTACAAGCAGAGGGTCGGCGGTTCGAATCCGTCAACGCCCACGAAATGGCAAAAAGGTCGAAAGACAACAAAAGCCAAGCAAAGACATAGAGTCTGTTAATCAGTAGATTAACAGACTTTTTTCTTTTTCACCAAAGTCAATAAAAGTCAGAGAAAGACAGTAGTTGAGTGAAAAATAAGTGAACAAGACTGTCAGTTAAAGGCAATCTCACAGGAAAGATCATTCCGGATACTCCCCTATCAAAAACCAGGCATCAATAAATTCGATCTCTCAGAAAAAGAGACTATAACTCATACTTCATTTTTTCTAAATACATTGGGAGTAGCCTGCTCACTCTTCTTGAAGAACTTAATAAAATGTGAAGGATCCTCGAATCCTAAACAGAAAGCGATCTCATTGATCGTCCAGTTGGTATGCTTCAGCAAGGCTCTTGCTTCCAAGGCAATCCTCTCTGAGATCAATCGCTTTGTAGTTTTTCCTGTGGCTTCTTTCAGTACCTTATTCAGGTGATTGACATGGATATTTAACTGCTGTGCATAATCACTTGGAGAATGGAGGCGGATACTTTGTATTGTGGATTCTATCGGAAACTGTCTCTCCAGAAGTTCGAGGAATAAAGCTGAGATTCTGTCAGAAGCATAAGATTCTTTATGTTCTACAGGCTGTATTATAGCAGGACGCATCTTCAAAGCGGTGTGAATAAGTTCTATAACCAGATTGCGAAGGACATCGTATTTATACATATAATCGGAAGCAATCTCCGCAAACATTTTATCATAAATTATCCATACCTGACTGAACTCTTCATCATTCAGATCCAATATAGGTATTCCATGAGGCTGAAACAACGGATAGGCTTTAAAATCGCCATATCCTTTGAAAAAGTCTTCAGTAAAAACACAAAATGCACCTGTCTTGTCAAAACTCACAGGTTCCCAGTTATAGGGAACCTGTGGATTTGCAAACAGAAGCATGTTATTTTCTACAACCAGCGTTTTATCGGCATAATGAACTGTATTACTACCGGATATCAGGCTTATCTTATAGTAATCCTTACGACTATATGGGATTGTGTGATCCGGATGTACATAATCATCCAAAGAAAAGACATTGAACTGACCTATCTTCCCGATAATTTCACTCGGTAAGATTCCTAATTTAATGCGATAAAAATCCGCTAATGACAACGCCTTTTCCATTATAATACGAACTTAAATATTCTTTACCTTTTCAAATATTTTGACCTCCGGAAACTTCGATCCGTTGAGCATTCACCCACCGTGCATCATCTGTACATAAAAATGCAACGACTCCACCAATATCCTCCGGTAATCCGACTCTTCCTAATGGAATTGTACCAGCGGTGATTTTATTAACATCCTCGTTATCCCTGACAATGCCTCCTCCAAAATCGGTCGCAATAGCACCAGGAGCAACAGAATTAGAGCGAATACCTCTGACTCCAAGTTCTTTTGCCTGATACCTTGTTAATACCTCAATAGCTCCCTTCATTGAAGCATAAGCGGAATATCCCGGGCGAGAGAAACGAGCCAGTCCTGTTGAGATATTAATGATGCCACCTCCGTCTTCGAGTATGCTCAATGCTTTTTGAGTAAAGAAGTAAACACCCTTGAAATGGATGTTGAAAAGAATGTCGAAATCCTCTTCCGTTGTTTCTGCAAAAGGAGTATTAATTCCGATACCTGCATTATTTACCAGATAGTTTATTTTCTGAGTACCAAATTTGGCTGACAGTTCCTTTTTGAGTAATTCGAAAAAAGAATCGAAGCTTTTTACATCTGCAGTATTGAGTTCAAGAGCAATAGCTTTTTGTCCGATTTGCTCTATCTCTGCTATTGTTTCCAAAGCTCTTTCTTTTTTACTGTTATAGGTAAGGACTACGTCCAATCCTTTGCGGGCTATGTTTATAGCCATATTTTTTCCTAGTCCACGGCTACCGCCTGTTACTAATGCGATTTTTGATTGTTGTGACATAATTCAATAGTTTTAATTACAACACAAAGATATTAGTATATAGCCCATCGATACTGTATGATTCAATCAGCTTATGGTAAAAATCAAATAATTCATTAATCTCTTTTCAATAGATTTTAATTGTATATCAGGATATAAGCATTTAGATATGTTGCTAAAGACAACCAAAGTATATAAGGAACAAACAAGATTCCACTCACTTTTTGCGCCGGATAACATTTGAGAGCATAGTATAAAACAAACAAATCCAACAAAATAATATTGATAAAACCCAAAAGAGGGTTTTGCAGATAGAAGAATGAAATACTCCATGTAAAATTAAGGAACAACTGAACTGCAAATAATGAAATGAAAAAATTCTTATTGCGATCTTTTGAATTCAATATCAATCCAATAGAAATACCCATACATAGGTATATTATACTCCATGCAATTGGAAAAGCTATATTGGGCGGGGTTATTTCCGGTTTATTCAATGTCGGATACCATGTTTGTATAGATTCCGATTGAAAATAACTGGCTGTAAATCCAACTAAAAAACAGATAATTACAGGAAGTAATATGTTTAAAAATTTTCTCATATAGATAAATATTAGTTATTATGATTAGTACCGGCTATCACCGATTGATACCTCAACAGCTCGTTCTATAAACTCGAATACAGAAAAAATGATAGATAATCATTTGCTTTTTATCATATAAAACAATCTCAACCGATTTTAGATTAGGCGTTGACAACTTTTATTAAATGATTATTTCAACAGCTGTTCTCTTTCTTCCCACATATACGATAAAGCCGATTTTAATGCCTGCCCGGATGGTTTTGGATTAAAGCCAAGTTCCCTTCTAGCCTTAGAAATATCAAAATCTTGTACTAGACCGTAAAACATATTAACCTCTTTAGTCGTCATTGCAGGAGCTTTACCGGATATTTTAGCAGCCAAACTTAATAAAGCTCCGAACGCAAACAACACAAATTTAGGTACGGGAAGAGGCTTTTTCAGTCTTAGTTCGGGGAATAATTCGTTTGCCAGTTTGATGGACTCTGTGATAGTCATACATTTTTCGTTCGCCAGAATATACCGCTCTCCCGATTGCCCTTTGGTTGCTGCTAAAATACAACCTTCAGCTACATCATTCACATCTATCCAATTCAAGGTTATTTTGGTTTCAATAGGCAATTTATTATTCAAGATCGCTTTTAATATCTCATTCGAATTACTCAAACGATCTGTAATAACGCCACCTATCATAGCAGAAGGCAATACGGCAACCAATTCTATATTATGTTTCTTAGCCAGTTCAAACGCTAGCTTTTCGCCATCATTTTTGGAGTTATAATACATATCCCTGCGATCAGGATTATAACCTGATCCTTCACTGATAGGAATTCCTTTTGTGTAATCTAATGCGGCAATCGAACTGACATAAACAATCCGTTTAACTCCTGCTTCTGCGGCTGCTTCTATCATAACCTTGCAGCCTTCCATATTCACATCATAGATTTCCTTTTGAGGATTTTTTGCCCATAGTTTAAAAACTGCACCTACAGCATAAAATGTATCTACACCCCGTAAAGCCTGAATCATTGAAGATTTATCGGTTATGTCCGCTTGTACTACTTCACAATCAAGACCCTCAAATGGCTTTCTATTCTTTATATTACGTACAGATGCCCTTACCTGATAACCTTTAGATATTAATAATCGCACTAAGTTGTTACCCAAATGTCCGTTTGCTCCTGTGACTAAAACAAAATTCTTCTGTGTCATCATTTTTATATTTAATAATTATGGCACAAAATTCAGAATAGAAAAATCAATTACACTTGACTTTTGTTAGTTAATCAGACTTCGTCTTATGCGACTGAGACTTTCAGGTTTTATACCAAGAAAGGACGCAATGTATTGTAATGGTACATTTTGAAGAATATCAGGGTGAGAGTTCATCAGTTTAAGATAACGTTGCTCTGCTGTTAAAGTAGCCAAGTCTTTAGAGCGCGCTTCATTATAAGACATAGAATCTAACAATACATACATTCCGTAATCTTTCCAGATAGAGCTTTCTCTCATTAGAGTATCATAATCCTGTTTAGTGATGCGAAGTAACTGACATTCGGTAATTGTTTCAACGTTTACCAACGCTTTTATTTGGTTTGTAAATTCTGAAAATGAAGTAAAAAAGCCATGAGGACAGTTAATATGTATGGTGACCTCATCCCCGTTGTCATTATAATAAAACAGGCGCATAAATCCAGATACGATATAATATAGATGTTGAGGAATTTTCCCTTCTTCTTCCAGAATTCTGTTCTTAGGCATCAAAATAGGTTGAAATAGCTTTTTACACAATTCAATATCCTGTGTTTGTATTTTATACTTAATTGAAATATCTTTTATCAGTTGTTCATGCATGGACTTTCATCATTTCAATAATAAGACTGCAATTGCAATCAGAGCCGGCAAAGCTTGTTTGAAAAATATTGATTTTTGAGCAGTAATCGCTCCATAGATTCCTGCAATAGCGACGCAGAAAAGAAAGAACAATCCTATATTCTGACTCCAATAGGGATTCTCTATCAGCAGTGACCAGATAAGCCCGGCAGCAAGAAACCCATTGTACAACCCTTGATTAGCTGCCAGACCTTTGGTTTTCCCGAATAATTCATCCGGTATGCTTTTGAATGTCGTACGCCCTTTTGTTGTCCATGCAAACATCTCGATCCAAAGGATATAGATATGCTCAAGAGCTACAAGTCCTATTAATATTTTAGATAATATTTCCACCTTTTTCGTATTTAAGAGTATTTGTATACGAAGTAAAGATTTATTTTTCAAACGATTGATTAAAATAGCTTGTTTTATTATGAATTCGTTGAAAGATATGTTTCTGCCAATCCATAGACATAAGAGGCAGGGGAGAGATAGTATTATCCATCTGATCAAAAGAAAAGATTATGGATCATGAATAACATAAAAGCTTTATAAAAACAGCAATAGAGATGAGAGAAAGACTGCCCCCTATACTTTGAAGCAAGAAATTCGAACATATTTTACAAATAGCCCAATAACCTACCCCATACATTAAATTTAAGATCTAGCTCTTTTGACTAAACGATCAGGATAATCAGAAATAATACCATCAACACCCATATCTTTAAGTCGTGTGATATCATCTTCATTATTTACAGTCCAGGGAATCACCTGTATATTATTTGAATGACAGTATCGTATCATATTCTGAGTTACAAGTTCAAATGCAGGGCTTATCACTTCCGGCACAAAACCTAAATCCCTTATCATTTGCTCAACAGACCTTTTATCATCTTCCTCAATTAATAAAGACAACTTTACATCCGGATATTTTTGATGCATTACCTGCAAAGCTCTGTTATCGAATGACTGAATAATTGTCCGCGAGCTAATTCCTGCTTTAGTAATTACAGACATCGCCAGATCTGTAAATTCCTCTACTGACGGATGTTTTATACCATCACCTGCCGGATCGGACTTTATCTCAATATTATAAAGAACTGGGCGTTTAATCGCTTTTGAATGAGTCTCGGTGGCTTGCAGCAGATCTGATAATAAAGGTTTATTAGCTGCTATCTTTTTTTGATCAGGAAAGTCAGGATTGAACTTTAAGCCCACATCATATTTTTTGATACTGTCATAGTTCATTGTATATAACAGCCTACTGTGTGCATCATCAACCGATAAGAATTTACCCTCCGGTGTTGTAGTTATCTTTTCATTAAAATATGGATCGTGAGAAACGACTATCTTTTTATCCTTAGAAACCTGTAAATCCATTTCTAGAGTTGTCACTCCAATATCCATGGCACTTATCATAGCTGCAATCGTATTTTCGGGTTGTCCTCCCCTATTACCTCTGTGTCCATGAGTTTCAAAAACAACTTTTGCTTCTTTATATGCTTCTAGATTTTCTATCCCTGCCATAGGTATTGAGATTTTAAAACCCTGAACATCATTTGCTGAATTACGGTAAAATACAATATCACCACCATATTGAGGCAAGTCAAAAGCATCTTGTTTCGAGTATCTCAGATTACATTCGCCGATAGAGGCCGAAATGTTCAAAACTGTATCGTTTACGATTGAGATAATTGCCGATTCCGTGAGGCTGCCTTCAGGAAAAATATAACGTCCGGCATAATCTTGCAGATTGGTTTTAACTTGAGCTTTGATTCCCGAACACGAGAGAGCTAATACGATAAATAATAATATTTTTTTCATTGTTGTATTGTCTTTTAAAATCCTACTTTAATCTGTACTCCGTACTGACTGGGACTACCACCTACAAATGTGGGCATACCTATTGTATTACCACTGTTTCCGGCATCAATAATATATTTCTTATCAAAAGCATTTTTACCATAAGTACTGACTTCACAATACATTTTATTCATTTTAAATCCTATTCCGGCTGTATAATTAAACAGTCCATAACCTTTCTGGCTTAGCAACTCGGTATTATCATCTTCGAAATATACTTTGGATTTATAAGAATATGCCGGACGAAAGAATATAGTTTTTCCTCCTTTCATCGGTATATTGGCATCGATACCTACAGAAAATGTATGCTTGGGAGTCAGACGAAAACGATTTCCTGCATATTCCTGGGGGTTTCCGTCTTCATCCTTTTCATTGAATTTACCATCAATATACGCATAATTGGCAAATGCACTTAACTGAGGTAAAAAACGGTATTTCAATCCGGTTTCAATTCCGAAGCTATGAGCCTTACCTGCATCATCGGCTTGATATTGGGGAGTAAGACTGCCTTCTATTGTTTTTAATGAAGTTGTCTGAAAATGATTCCAATCATAATAAAACATCGTAAAGTCATAATTAAGTTTCCCCTGCAATACATTACCTTTTATTCCTGTCTCGTAGCTCCATATAATTTCAGGTTGGAGATATGTTGTTTCTGAAGGTAGTATACTAACTACCCCGGGACGTCTTCCGCGTGATACACTCGCATAAATATTATTACGATCAAACATGTAATTCAAAGCCAAACGTCCGACATATGAAAAATAATCTTTCGATGCTGAGATTTTTCCAGCAGAAACAGGATTCAATAAATTAGGAGAACCATTCATCAGTTGGCCAAATATACTGGGTTGTGCCGAAGCTGCTGCTTGGTATGAGCCTTTCTGGTTTTCATAACTCAGCCTGATGCCTCCTGTGAGTCCCAATTTTGGTGTAATTTTATATGTTCCATCGGCAAAAAACTCAGCAGCATTATTTACTCCTGTATTCTTAGAAGACTCTTCGTGGTACTCATTTATCGGATGGTTCGATAATAAATCGATGGTTCCGATAAGCTGTTTCTGAGTTTCGGCAGGCAAAGCTGCAAATATTTGCTCCAACTTAAGAGGCATACCCATCTGAGCACTGAACACCTGCTCCAGTGTAGTTCTGATATTAGGTATATTAGTTACATAATTAGGCTTACCATCCGTTAATGTAGGAATAGATGGAAACAGCATATTTGCAATACCCGCAACCTGCTCTTCCGATAAAAAACCAGTTGCTGCAAACTGTTCTGTCAACATTTTCTTCAATATCGGCGAAATATAAGCAGGATAAAGACTTTGCTCATTGATTCTCATCGGTACTTCCTGAGAATTATTTTCATAAAAATAACTTGCCCCGATAAAACCCGAAAAATTATCTTTATTATCATAGTTGAATCGGAATTCCTGACTCAATTGTGTACCCTTAGCTTTTTCCGAGACCCAAAGAATAGGAGCAGCAGTACCATCGGCATCAAAAGACTCATCGGAATCGAAAGCTCGGAATCCCGATATAGATGAAAACTTCCAATTAGAATTAATCGTGTGATCTATCAACAGACCCGCACCTCCCACATTTCTTTTTATATACAAGTTTCTGCCTTGTTCCAGATCAGCCATTGTATTCGGATCTGTATTCCCGCCCGTTGGAGCATATTGCCCGTTCTTGAAAGATGTTCCGGGATAATTATCGTGCTGATAATCGAGAATAAGGTCTGCAACAGTTTTTTCTCCGCCAAATAAGCGTGTCGAATTTCTGATTGCCCATGTATTTTTTCCATTCAGATCACCTCCTGAAAGATTCTTTATAAAACCATCTCTATTGTTATAATTGAACGAAAAGCGGTTCAATAATTTATCTTTTACTATGGGAGTATTTACAAATCCTGTAACCAGCTTATCCTTATGCGATCCGTATCCAAGAGTAACTTCTGCGCCTAAAGTATTTACAGGTTTATGTCTTACCAGATGTAATGCTCCAATTTCAGCTCCTCGGCCAAAAAGTGTTCCTTGAGGTCCTTTAACAACCTCTATACGTTCGAGATCAAATAATTCAACGGCAGATCCCCTCGACCGGGAAATGGATATACCATCCTGAAACACCGAAACCCGGGGTTGAGAACGTGAATCTCCATCGTCCGATGTTACACCTCTAATAACGTAGCCGGGATTATTGGGACTTTGCAGTTGCATCTGCATCCCCGGAATATATTCCGACAGTTCGTCTAGTTGACGCACATTCAAGGTTGTAAGACTTTCTCCTGATAAAGCGTTTACGGCAGCCGGAACTTCAATATTGCTCTGGCTTCTCTTTTGAGTAGTAACAACAACTTCATTAAGTAATCGGGTATCTTCTTGCAAAGTTACCCGCATATTTTCACCGACTTCCATTTCTTTCGTTATATACCCCAATAAAGAAAATACAAGGATATTCTGATTCTTTGCATTTGATAAACTGAATTGTCCTTGCTGATCACTGTTAGTGCCGATTCGGGAACCTTTTACAACAACACTAACTCCGGCTAAGGCTTCGCCTTTATCGTCTGTTATATTTCCGGATATTCTGTTCTGCTGTGCACTAAGAGTTACATTAAAGCCAACAATTAGCAGTAAGCTAAATAATAAACTGATAAGCTTCATAACAAGTATTTAATTTATTTATATGTCTTTGATATACTTGTCAAAGCAACATAAATACAATTACTGAGGAATCTCTCAACTATTACAATTCTGCTAATATTTTCACATGTATTAAGAGTGTTTTATTATCAGGATGAAATTTCATTAAACAGGTTTGAATCTTTACTTTCATTATTTTGTTGCTCCTTTATATTGTATAGCTTTTTTATATTCTTTTTTATAAATGAAATTCCGTCTTTAGATTTATAATGGACAGTTCGTTCATCTATCTTCAGATATCTGGAAATTTCTTTGATAGACAATTCTTCTTGCCAGATAAGGGTTATTACTTCCCGATCAATCTCTGGTAACATCTCAAGTATACTGTTGATTATATTATTAACCTCTTTGAAATTAAATTCTTCTTCCACATGTGTATAAGGCATAACTGCATCTATTTCGTCTAGGTCTTTACGGGTTTCTCCACCTATCAGTTTAAAATAAGAAGACTTCAAATAGTCAATCATCCTATAAGTATAATGATGCAACAAGAAGTTACGGGCAGAATCCTTATCATCGGTTTTTATTAAAGCTGGCTCCGACCACACTTTAATCCAAAAATTCTGTGTGATCTCATTTGTCAGATTAATATCCCCGGTACGGTTATATGCCCATTTATAGAGCAGTTTCTCATACCTATCATAAAAAGTATTAAAAGCTTGCTCATCTTTTAAAGCGATAGCCTCTAACAATTCTTTATCAGACATAGTCATAATGATTTGGTATATTCCGGAAGTAAATGTATTTCTTATATGTTACGACAGTATTAATAAATTAAAAATTATAAATAAACATTTTTTCAGAAAAACACGCGCCTATAAAACACTGTAAAACAAACAAATAATCCATTGTTACAAATTCGAAACAATCACTTAACAGTTTTGTTGCCCGATTTAGCCTTACTCGACTCGTTTATCTTTATAGAGCAATATAAATTCCGACAAAAGGATATATTCTCCACAAAATGAATGAAAATGCATAACGTAAACAATAGAAAGAAGCAATCGCATCTGGAGTATTTAAAGAAACTACTCCTAACCTCACATATATTCGAACATTTTACTCAGGGAAAACTAGATAAGAATAATGAGAAGTTAATAGAAGATTGGAATCCGGAGGATACGTCTGAGTATTATAGCGGAAACGAAGACTTATTGGCAGAAGGACGCCGACAGGTTAAAGAAAATGTATTTGCTGCCCTTGGAATTCCAAACCCGGATAAAAAGAAGAAAATGCAGGTACGCTTTATATTCTTCAGTAAATATGCTGCAGTAGCAGCAATTCTGATTATAGCGATTCTTTCAGGAATATATATGCTTAATCAATTTCCTGATCATAAAGACAAAGCCATAACGGGCAATACTTCAAAAGATCTGCTTTGCCAGACAGACAATTATGAACTAAAACAGGTTACACTGCCTGACGGAACCATATTACATGTAAACCGTAATAGTCGTATCTTATATATTGAACAAGAATTCAATGTTAACAAACGGGAAATATGGATTGAAGACGGAGAAGCTTTCTTTTATGTAGCAAAAAATCCTGAGAAGCCCTTTATTATTCATTCCGGAGATATAGAAACAATAGTAAAAGGCACTTCCTTCAATATAAAAGCTTATAAAGAAATAAAGAAAAATGAAATATCAGTCCGCTCGGGTAAAGTAGAAGTGATTTGCCGTAATAAAACAATCGGTAAGCTCATTGCCAACCAGCAAATTACTTATAATACAGAAACCGGAAAATATAATGAAACTTTGGGAAACTGGGAGGATGCCGCCGCCTGGATGCACAATAAACTAGTTCTTAAACAAGCTAATGTAGATGAGTTAAAACTGAGGGTGAGACAGATTTATGGCGTAGATTTGGTTATATTAGAAGGAATCCTGAATCAAAACCATTTCAATGCATCTTATCCGGCAGATGCACAGATCGAAAATGTTTTACAGAATATTTCTGAAGTGTATGATGTGAAGTATAAATTTGAGAACCCTCAAAAAGTTATTATTTACAAATAAAACATATTAACACAACAAGGATAGAGTAGTTCATCATCCCCTTTTGTCTATAAATTTTTATAAATACAGTTTTTCTGAGAAAAGAAGAACAGCTCAAGCCTTGTCCTTTTTTCAGGAATTTAAAACAAGATGAATACTCAATATATACAAAGCAACTTATAAAAAAAAGAAAAATAGCAGATGAAACATTTTCCAGCAGAAAAGATTTTTGGGTACATATTACTATTCGTATTAGAAATGGCACTACCAGCATGGCTTAATGCCCAGAATAAAGTAATTCAACTACCTGAGGAATCATTAAAATCCCGTATAGAGTGGATTGCAACAAACAGCGGTAGAAACATTATTTATGACGACAAATTATTCAGCAATATTCAGGTGCCTGCGATAAATTCAGAAAGCCGGAATATCAACATATTATTATCTAAAAGCCTGGCATCAACAGGATTTACCTTCAAGAGTATGCCCGATAACTCTATTGTAATCAAAAGACTGTCCAAAGAAGTAAACGATACAGCTGCCCCCCGGGGAAAGGGAATCTTGCAAGGAACAGTACTCGATGAAAAGGGATCACCGATTACAGGAGCTACGGTCAGCGTTCCCGGTACAACAATCGGAACAACTACCGATGCCGATGGAAAATACAAATTATCAAATATACCTTCGGGAGTCACAGACATACAGATCGCGTTTATGTCTTTTGAAACATTACTCGTAAAAGATGTAAAGATAACATCAAGTAAAATAACTCCGCTGGATGTTGTACTCAAGGAAGCTACAACCCAACTCGGGGAGGTTGTAGTAACTGCAACATATAGTGAGGCGTCCGCTTCCGGCTTATACGCAAGACAAAAGAATATAGCTGTTGTAAGCGATGGAGTGAGTGCCGATATGATAAAGAAAACCAGCGATAATAATGTAGCACAAGTTTTGAAACGTGTATCGGGAGTTACCATTGATAACGGTAAATATGTAACAGTACGTGGTATGAGCGAGCGTTACAACAATGTACAACTCAACGGAGCCTCGCTTCCGAGCACCGAACCGAACCGTCGTAATTTTGCCTTTGATGTTATTCCTTCCAGTCTGGTGGATAATGTGACTATCAGCAAAACCTTTACGCCAGATATGCCGGGTGAATTTACAGGAGGATTGGTAGAAGTAAATACTTTGGCGGTTCCCGAAGAAAAATTTCTGAACCTAGGAATTGGAACAGGAATGAATACAATCAGTACAGGAAAAGATTTTTACAGCAGTAAACGTTTCGGCTCCGACTGGTTTCTTGGCGAAATCGACAAACGTAAATGGTATTCAGGTGGAGATGAATCAGCTACAGCGCAGAATATCATTAATGCGGGACAAAAAAACACCTATGGTTTGGGTAAATATACAGCCATGCCTTTGCAGAGCTACAGTCTCACAGCCGGGATTCCGATCCATATGGGTAAAAACTCTTTGGGTGTTGTAGCAGCTCTAACCTATCGACATGAAGAAAATACAGAAAAGATTCTTGAAGGGAATATGATTACTCGCGACAGTATCTTTAGTCCATCCGGTAAGGGTTCATATCGTTACAGAGCAACCACAAGTATAGGAGCTGTACTAAATGCAGGATGGCGAATATCAGGGCACAATATTACCTGGAGAAACTTATTCAATAATAGGTTCAATCATAACAACCAGCAACGGTTTATCCACAAATATTATGAAAACTATAAACTTGTAGAACAATACAGTGTACCATTAGTAAGTAGCCTTTGGCAAACTCAACTAGACGGAAAACATGACCTCTTCGGAGGAAAGCTGATCGCTTCATGGAATGCCTCTTATAACAATATCACCAGAACAAATCCTGACGACCGCATGGCTCAAGGCTCTATTGTCGGAGAGTCTCCGGAAGGTGCAAGCTTTGTTAACTGGGGATGGGCTACCGACTATGGAAATAGTTTTAATGTAGGGAGTGGGCATATCATGTACAGCAAGCTGCATGAAACTAAAAAGAATATTGGAGCAAATCTCGAATATCCTTTTATCATAGAAGGTAACCGCCAGAGTATTAAGACTGGATATTCAGGTGCATTTCGCAGAGCTGATTTTGAACAACAATACTTAAAAGCAATGAAAGGAAAAATAGATAACTCTATAAATTCTTTGCCAATAGAAGAATTTTATGCATCTGAGCATTTTGGAGGTAATCCTTTAATCTATGAACTTTCTGGAATGCAAGGAACCAAAGCTGATTATTACGAAGGCAAACAGGACATTCATTCGGGTTATTTGATGGGAGATTTTAGCCTCTTAAAAAAAATACGGTTGATAGGTGGTGTACGTATGGAAAGAAACAATATGGAAGTAACGACTGAAATGCTGGAAAAAACAATTGGTGGTGGTATTATAGATAGCACAACCACGATAAAGAAGACGGATTGGCTACCGGCAGCAACTCTTATCTATAGCATTACTCCCGAATTAAACGCCAGATTCTCATACAGTAAAACACTTGCCCGACCGGATTTTAGAGAGCTATCTCAATCAAGCTATTATAATGTAGACGACCGTGTATGGGTAATAAATGGATCGAATCTCGAACAAAGTCGTATTAATAATTATGATATACGAGTAGAATGGTATCCACGTTCGGGAGAGGTAATCTCGGTCAGCTATTTCCAGAAAAAATTTATCAAGCCGGTGGAGATGGTAATGCGAATGTTAAGCGATATGCAGAATTTCGAAATGTATAGTATGAACCTTGATAACTCTACTGCCAGAGGCTTTGAGTTTAACTGGCGAAAAGAATTAGTCTTTATTTCTCCGCTATTGCATGACCTCTATTTCACGGGAAACTATACCTGGATGAAAGCTAATGTGAAATACAATCAGGAAAAACTATTAAATCCGAACATAGAAGATTCTAATCCCGACTTCGACCGTAACCGGCCCTTACAGGGATTAAGCCCCTATACCTTCAATTTGGGAATTGCCTATGAGGGAAGTATAATAGGTGCTGCTGCCAACTATAATCGCAATGGACGCAAATTGGTCTATGCCGGAGAAGAGACCAAATACGATCAGTATGAAAATTCACGGGATGTATTAGACTTGCAACTTTCGGCTCGTTTGATGAAAGATCAACGCTTAGAATTAAAGTTTAATATCTCAGACATTTTTAACCAAGATATTATAGTGTATCGAAATACACGTGTAGTAGACTATACTACAGAAAATCCTAATCCTGAAACGGGAAAGCCGGGAACCACCTATCTCGATCTAACAAAAGATATGAATTATAATAAAGGGGATTATGTTATGAACCGAATAAAAAAAGGCATAAATATATCAATAAATGCAAGTTATAAATTTTAGAAAAGAATGACCATCTGGTGAGACGTCACCAATATAAGAATAGATAAGTACTTATCAAGTATGTAGAGAGAATCGATTATTGTTTTGAGGATTGCCGAAACTTGGAATATACAATGACAGATATAAGAGGTTTTTTACCCTTAAAGGAAAAACCAATACATAATAAGGCATGTTCATCGTTTTCCGCAAAGCAACAAAACAATGTTTTCTGGAAGGTCGTTTTACGGACATTTTGCACCGGAAATGAAAACACATCCGCTTCTCTCAGCTGGGAGTAAAAACCGAAGAAGTTAATTAAAAGGGGAAATTAAGAAACACTTAAAAGTAAAAAAAAATGAAAAAGCTTATTTTTTTCTTGACCGCAACAGCAGTCTCTATTTTGTTTACAGGATGTTCTAACGAATTCTCGGACGAAGGCCCTGCAAATATAGCAACAAAAGCAACAGTAACTATACCACACAACACCATTATCACTTCGGATGTTACATGGAGTAATACTAATGAGTATATCCTAAATGGTAAAGTCTATGTAAAGGCTCCTGCCACATTAACTATTCAAGCCGGAACAACCGTAAAAGGAGTATACAATTCTAATCCGGAATTAGCCTCTGCTTTAATTGTAACACGTGGGGCAAAAATTAGTGCTATAGGCACTGTTACAAATCCAGTAATCCTGACAGCACAGAACGGGCTGAAAGGTGGTTGGGGTGGACTTGTTCTTCTCGGTAAAGCTCCTCTTAACAGAACTGACCAGTTAATAGAAGGTATTAACCCAACAGTGGTTCCATCAGGAGTTGATGTGTATTATGGAGGTGGCGGAGCCGGACTAGGTACTGCCAATGATAATTCGGGAACACTACGTTATGTACGTGTCGAATATGCTGGAGCAAAAATCTCAGAAGCGAATGAATTAAACGCATTTACTTTTGGCGGTGTTGGCAGCGGAACTACATTAGACCATTTACAGGCATATCAGGGAGCTGATGATGCATTTGAGTTCTTCGGAGGAACCGTAGATGCTAAGTATTTGGTTTCTACAGCAACAGATGATGACGCTTTTGACTTCGACTTTGGTTACCGGGGACGCATCCAGTTTGCAGTTTCAACGATTGACCCTTCATTAAGCTATTCAAGTGATCCTAATGGCATTGAGTGTGACAATGATGGAAGTTCATCAGGAGCCGAACCTTTTACTCGTCCTGTACTAAGTAACTTAACTATTGTAGGAACAGAAACAGGCAAAACTAATGCAGGTGTTTCTTTGAAATCTGCAGCCAATTTCCGTAGAAATACACAATTTACATTAGTTAATAGTATACTTTATGGATTTCCT
Source organism: Indolivaga capnocytophagoides DSM 22835 (assembly GCF_000426485.1). Taxonomy (GTDB): domain Bacteria; phylum Bacteroidota; class Bacteroidia; order Bacteroidales; family Dysgonomonadaceae; genus Dysgonomonas_A; species Dysgonomonas_A capnocytophagoides. The sequence continues at coordinate 143,534 of NZ_AUFL01000014.1, read as the reverse complement.
TCAGGCATACTTAAAGAAACAACTAATTCGTTCATATTATTGAACAATGTAGTTTCATCTGCAGTTGCAAATCAAGAATTTAATGCATTTACACCTGATGTAAGTAATCTTGCTAGAGCTTGGAATAATCTGATACTTGATACCCCATTTGGCGATTATTATAACTCTAATGCATTGAGACCTACCGGAGGGGCAGCAATAGACGGAAGTTACTACACTCATACAGACTCGTGGTTTACTAATACGCAGTATAAAGGAGCCATTGACAAAAATGCACGTGTAGCGAGCTGGTTACAAGACAGCTGGATTAAATAAAATCGAATGTCTATTAAGTATTTATAAACCAAAGTAGCTGGACGGTGAGTATTTATGCTACAACCATCCAGCTATTGTTATTACAATAATAATGAATAGAATACCTTTTTTTGTGTTACTTACTTTCATATCGACACTTTTTGTTGGATGTGATAAAAATGATGAACTTAATGACGATATAGCAGGATTTTATGAATTAAGCTTAGATATTGTTTATCCATTAGGATCTACCTATATCGCAGAATTTAACGGACAGGATATTTCTAATACCAAGTTTTCCAGGAATATCGAGAAAGGAGAATTAAAGATATTTCCGAAAGGTAATAATATCGCTGAATTGACTATCAATGATTATAATATTAGTCAAGCTGGCGAAAAAATCCGTTTGATTAAGTTATCAGGACAAAACATTGAACTTTATAGAGAAGAGGATTTTGTTACTTTTCAAAATAATATCCAATTCATTTCTGACAAATACAAGGCAACTTTAAACGGACAAGAATTAACCAAAGGTCTGAATTATTATAAAAAAGTGAATGGTTTGGATGGCACTTTGAAAATATATGAACAAAATACAACAGAACCCATTTTTACTCAATCATTATCTATTTTAGAGACAGGAGAAAGTAAAATAAATCTTTTACAACTTTCCGAAACGTTATTTTTGGATGTTCCTGCAGATACTGTACCAGATCCTCTGTCTGAACAATATACTAAAGTTCGCTTTTTCTATACACCAAATGTTTTTCCAGGAGTTGAGAAAATTAAACTAGAAATACTAGAATATACAAATTTAACACCTATAGGTTCTATCGAAATGAATGTAGGCGAACTCTCCCCATATTTAACTATAGACTGGGATATAGTAACAAATGCCGGGGGACAATTGAATGGATTATGTCAGATTATAACGGATCTTGCAACAGGAAATATCTTGGTGAATGGAGAAACCAACTATGATGCTGTGATTGATTTAATTAAAAATAATAATTATAAAAAAGTAACATGTCAAATACTTGTGGATGGAATAGTTATAAAACCGATAGAAACATTAAGTAGTAAATGGTAATTCTCGTTATATAATTTCATATGCATAATGATCTTTTATACATTCATTCTAAGCACAGAGTCCGAAAATTTATAATATTTCTATCTGGAGTATTATTTCTGACAGGATGTTCTTCAGATGATGATAAACTTATCTCTCTTGATCCGGTTTCATACACTACTTTAATCTATCTGGCAGCTGATAATTCATTAGACAATGATGTGGATTATACGATTAGCAAGATAAAAGAAGGTGCTAAAAAAAGCGCTGGGACAGCAGTTGTGTATTTGGACAGGAAAGACGCTTCTCCGCAACTATTCAAAGTCAACCGGGATGGAACAGAAACAGTCCTGAAAAGCTATGAAGAGGAGAATTCTGCAGATGTAGAAACATTAGTACGTGTTATTCAGGAAACAAAGCAATTAATTCCTTCAGAAAGATTCGGACTAGTAATTTGGTCTCATTCGATGGGATGGTATCCTGCTACCTACATAGAAGAACAAACGGATGAAAGCATCAGATTGAAATATGTAGCCATTGATGAGAATCCCAATATAGAGGATAGTTCTATTTCTTATATGGAAGTAGATGCCATTGCAAAAGCTTTACCAGATGGAGCAACCGAATATATATGGTTTGATGTTTGCCTAATGGGGACGATAGAAGGCCTGTATGAATTTCGTAACAAGTCGAGATACCTTGTGGCTTCACCGACTGAAGTTTTATTTGCAGCCGCTTATGATGCCTCGGGTGCTCCCTATGACAAAATTCTGCCATTGATGTTTGGTGGTGAAAAAGAATTGACTGAAGCCTGTACAATTTTTTACAGGCACTATAATGAAATGAAATATGAAATCCTTCGATCGGCAACCATTACCTTAGTAGATACAAAAGAACTGGATGGATTGTATGCCGAAACAAAACGAATTCTTTCGGGGAAGTTGCCGGAAATAAGAAATATATCAACTGACAGTATACAAACATATCATACGAAGTATATTCCACAGATCTTTTTTGATTTTGCGAATTTTATCAAAGAAAACAGCACAACTCAAGAATACAGTTCCTTTGAAGAACAACTCTCTCGGACTGTCCTATACAAAGCAGCCACTGCCTCTTTTATGGTTGGTACAGATAACAAGTTTATAATTAATCCTTCAAAATACAGTGGCTTGAGTGTATATATTCCTTTGCAGAAATGGGAAGGAACAAATGATTACCGATATTATTTCTCCCGGTTGGAATGGAGCAAAGTGTACGCACCATGAACGATCTTTAATTTGAAAGTAAATATTCATTATCAACATGGGAAAAACGTGGACGAAAATATAAGAAAAACAATAATGACTGGATCCGATTGACTCTCTGACCTGACAAGGCTGGATGAATGGTATTATAATACACAAATAACGATATGATTGTAGGCATAAATAAACAAAAACATAAGTTTTTGACTGAACGCTTGGAAAAACTGAAAGAGCTATCGCAAAAAAGCTCTAATGAAGAGATTATTGATGAAGGTAAAATTCTGGAGACAGAGTTGGTCCGTCTGGAGGATAGCCTTAACCAATATGATCTTTTATTACAGCAACTTGCTTCTTCAAGGGATGCATACAACAGTATTTATGAGGATGTCTCATTAAATGCCTACAAATTTATACGAAAGGTTCGAAAACACACCTAAATGCTCTCCTTCATCTTTACAAAACTTTAAGCTCAGTGACTTCTATCGGTAACCTACGGTAGAAGTATACTGTGCTGATTACACCAACAACTCGTTTATGTACACATGACTTTTGACTGGCACAAAAGTTAAGACCAACCTTGTTATCTATGTATCAATTTCCATCAGGAGCAAAACTATTCCCGCTATATCTGTCCAAATGAAGACGATTGACACCAACTATAAGATATTTTGCATATCTTTGAAAGATGACTAAGATCTCTAAATCGGATTTGGTGTAGTAAACAATCTGTATTCCTAGTACAGATTGTCCTTTCGTTTTCTCTCGGATAAATCTTTTCGAGGGTATTTTCTATATTATTACAATTTAGTTTTTAATCTGTGTACAATGGCTGAAGCATTGTAATGTCTTCGCATGTATGCAAATACAAATAATGAAATGAGTAACGAAAATAAAACAATACACGATTTCGATTTTAGTTTAATCTGCGATTTTTTTTCAAATATGGAACGGCAAGGCCCCGGCAGCCCCGATGTAACTCTTAAAGCTTTGAGCTTTATAGACAATCTGACCGAGACATCCCTTATTGCGGATATAGGTTGCGGCACAGGAGGACAAACAATGACACTCGCCAAACATGTCCATGGAAAAATTACTGCACTTGATCTGTTCCCCGACTTTATCGATATCCTTAATCGCAATGCCGAGCACTTAGGTGTACAAAATAGAGTAAAAGGAATTGTAGCCTCTATGATTAATGAGCTCCCTTTTGAAGAGGAGTCTCTAGACCTTATCTGGAGTGAAGGTGCCATTTACAATATCGGCTTCGAACGAGGACTCAAAGAGTGGCGTAAGTATTTGAAAACAGGAGGCTATATTGCTGTATCTGAAAGTTCGTGGTTTACAGACGAACGCCCTACCGAAATCAATGATTTTTGGGTGGATGCTTATTCAGAAATAGATACTATTCCGAATCAGACAGCTAAGATACACAAGGCTGGATATCTTCCTGTTGCCACTTTTGTTTTTCCTGAAACCTGTTGGACAGAGAATTATTTTGCACCAAAACTCACAGCTACAAAAATATTTCTAAATAGCCACACAGGCAATAAAATGGCAGAAGAACTAGCAGCATCTCAAAGCCATGAAGAAGTATTATACCGTAAATACAAGGAATTCTATGGCTACACATTTTTCATCGCAAAAAAAGTAGAGAGAAATTCTTTCAATAATTGACAAACAGAATAAAATTCTAACTTCTATTTAAATGGTGCAGGTATTCTTTGAGTAAGAGTATCTGCACTTTTTTCGGGTGAGGAATAAAAAAGATAAGGCATATAAGTCCTTAATTAGGAAAACAGATCGTTCTCTGAAATAACTATTATAACTATCTTTATCAAAGATAAGCATCCTATGTATTTACAAGGATCTGCAGAAAATAAAAATAGCGTCTAAATATTGGTTATGAACATTATCTGTCAAACAAATCGGATCGGATTATCTTTATGGAAAGAAACTGACTTGGAACTGGCTTATGCCTTATGGGGAAACAAGGAAGTGATGAAATATCTTTCATCCAATGGGTTCTATAATGAAGAACAAATAAGGGTAAGATTAGAAACAGAAATCAATAATTATAAAACACATCATGTTCAATACTGGAAACTATACGAATTAAGTACAACTCAATTCATGGGTTGCTGCGGATTAAAACCTCGCAAAGAAGAAGATTCTTATGAATTAGGATTCCAGCTGCTGCCTGAATTTTGGGGCAACGGATATGCCGGGGAATCAGCACTGCATTGCATCCGTTATGCATTGGAGGAACTGCATGCTAAGAATATATATGCAGGACACAATCCAAATAACGAAGCCTCTCAAAAATTATTAGCTAAACTAGGATTTGGACAAATAGATATTCAGTTTTATGAGCCAACAGGCCTATATCATCCTTTTTACAAATTAAGAGTTTCATAGACATAATTTAAAACGAACATAAACTGTTTTATCGGCAGCTCCATATTAAGTTATGACTATTCCAGATTTAAGAATAAAAGACTCTTTATTAGACAGATGTTTTACGGTTTTACTCTTTCAATAACTACCCTCTTTTACACAACAAGTGATTCTTTTACTCGCCAATAAGTCATAACTAATTCTGTGTAATATCATAAAAAGCCATTAGTCATTCGTAAATGAAAGCTAATAACGTTGTTAAATCAGAAAACAATAACTATATCAACAACTTACCCCATTCGTTTAGTTCCCAAAGTACCTTCACTAATTTATTTCCAAGTTCGGTCAAAGTGTATTCTACCCGAGGAGGTAACTCGTTAAATGATTTTCTAACAATAAGGCCGTCAGCTTCCATTTCTTTTAACTGCTGATTCAATACTCGTCTGTCAACATTTTCAATGCCCCGAAGAAATTCGCTCGGACGCTTTTTACCTTCGTTCATTTGCCAGAGAATAGGGATCTTCCATTTTCCGGATATTGTATTTACAGCAATTTCAAGAGGACATATTTTATCGACAATGGCTCTTTTACCTTCTTTCATCAAATAGTGACTTTTTTATCTCTACCGCATAAAAATATGCGTTATTGTACATCTCAACTAAAATATAGAGTTTTGCTAAACGATTTTATGATCTCAGACCAATTTATCATCCATTCAAATATAACAGCAATAGTCAGTTTTCATAAAATACAACATTAAATATTTACTATTACTTAAACAAATGAATATGACAAATCTACAAAAACAAATCGAAAATCTGAATCAAACAATGTCTTCACAGCTTCCTCAGGAAATACTGAATGCTTTTGCTGATTCAATTGCCGATTTGAAAAAAGATAGGATAGAGGATCGCTCTTTCAGAAAAGGAATGAAAGCCCGTTCTTTTAGTTTAAAATCATCCCAAGGAAAGACTATAAACTCTGATAATCTATTAGGTGAATACGATAAGATTATTCTGGTATTTTTCAGAGGAGACTGGTGCCCTTATTGCAATTTGGAGTTAAGGGCATTACAAGAAGCACTCTCTCGAATAGAAAATAAGAAAGCTAAATTAATTGCTGTTTCACCCCAAAAACAAGAATACAGTTCTGATATGAGAGAAAAAAATCAGCTATCATTTGATATTCTATTTGATAAAGATAATACTCTGGCAAATCAGTTTGGTATCTCCTTCAATTTACAAGATTTTGTCGTACCTTATTACTTACAGTTGGGCATTGACCTAAACGTGCATAATGGCAATAATCAAAATGCACTTCCCATACCTGCGGTTTTTGTCATCGATAAAGATTACAATATTACTTATAGCTTTGTTGATGCTGATTACACGAGCAGAGTCGATATCGAAGAATTAATAAAGAATCTATAATACAGAAAAAAAAGACAACACGGGGACTTATATATCAGCAAGATTCGCAAAGACAGATGCTCTAAAATCCTGTATATTTACAAATTTATATCATTATGGATTATAAAGAATTAAGCAGACAGGAGTATACAGCACGTATCAACAGGGTAATGGATTATATTGGTAAAAATATAAGTCAAGTTATTGATTTATCCGTAATGGCCGATATTGCATCATTCTCGCCTTATCATTTCCATCGGATCTTTACATTCATTACCGGAGAAACGCCCAATAACTTCGTATCCCGTATCAGGCTCGAAAGAGCAGCGGTACTATTGCAAGATAGCACTAAAGATACTATTAGCGAAATTGCTTTCCGGTGTGGATTTATAAATGTCTCATCTTTCAGCAGAGCATTCAAATCTTTTTTCGGAGTAAGTGCTAAAGAGTTTCGCCGGCTTGATAAAGCAATATATATTAAGAACGGAATCAGATATAGCAAGAATTGTAAACCGATTAGCAAAATAGGTAAAAATATACAGCAGGTAAATGAGCAAATTTGCAGTGTCGAACTAAATGAATTAATAATTATGGACACAAAAATTGAAATCAAACAAATGCCTGAACTAAACCTTATTTATTGTCGCCATATGGGTGCATTTAATAAGATCGGTCAAGCCTACGAGAAGCTATTTAAATGGGCTGTTCCCAGAGGTCTTGTGACTTCTTCTACTAAAACAGTTACTGTTTATCATGATGATCCTGCAGTCACAGGTGTCGAAAAAGTGCGTCAGGATGCCAGCATCATTGTAGAAAAAGATGTAAAGGTTGAAGGTGAAATTGGAAAATCAACCGTTTCAGCAGGAAAATATGCTATCGGACATTTCGAAATTAAAGAAACCGAATTCGAGCTGGCATGGAATACCATGTGCTCATGGCTGACCGAAAGCGGATATCAACCGGGAGAAGGTTCCACTTACGAATTGTATCACAATGATTACAACGAACACCCTGAGCATAAATTCATTGTGGATATATGTATTCCGGTAAAACCGTTGTAAAAATAAGTTCCTGATAAAATAAAAGCTGAATAACAGAGTGTTGTTCAGCTTTTATTTATAAAGTTATTTCATAAATTCTCGATTGCTCTTCCCATGGGTGATAACCGTTCCCTATGTATTTCCAACCATATTTCTCATAATAGCCTATATGATCGGTAGATAAATACAACTTCGTAAACCCTGCTTTTTTCGCATCTTCTTTTGCTTTCTCTATAAGCAAATGGGCATATCCATTTCCTCGGAATCGCTCATCGACAAATACAGCTGCTAACCAAGGATACAGATCCATTCTACTTATAAAATCATTCGTTATCAACCCGGCACAGCCAATAAACAGACCTTCTGACTCCAAAACATACCATTGCGGTAAAGGGTTGGGAGAACCAATGCTATGTTCAATACAATCTCTATATATTTCCGGCAAAACTTCAGACCAGCTCTTTTGCAAGAAAACGATGATCCTGTCTTTATATTCAGGATGTTCCCGTACAGATATTATCTTCATGTATCCCAAAGATAGTAATTTTACAAAACAAGGAGTCTATTCGATTCCGACCCACCACTTAGAGAAAACCTGTACGCTATCCTTCAGATTAACCACTTCTCCGATCATCGGTGTCAATATGCGTTGGTTTTCTTTTTCTGCAGTCTCGGTAACATGTATCAAAGGCTCATCCCAAGGGTGGTTTGCCAATTTGAATTTCGATGAATGCACAGGCAATAATGCTTTTGCATTTAAGTCTTTAGCTGCCTGTACAACCTGATCAGGCATCATGTGTATATATTTCCACCCCGATCCATATTGACCATTCTCCAGGATTGCTAAATCTATGCCTCTAAATCGTTTTCCTATCCGCTCGAAATGAGTATCATACCCGCTGTCTCCTCCCAAATAGATCTTCATTGAAGGTGTTTGCAGTAAGAATGAGGCCCACAATGATTGATTTGGAGATAATCCCCTACCCGAGAAGTGCCGTGCAGGCAAACAATAGCTTACAAATCCTTCTCCCAAAGAAGCCTCTTCATTCCAATCCAGTTCGACAATCTTATCCTTATCAAAACCCCATTTTTCGAAATGTTCACCGACTCCAAGTGCACAGATTATTTTTCCAACACGATCTTTCAGAGCCATTACACTCTCATAATCGAGATGATCCCAATGATCATGAGATATAAACAGATAATCTATGTCGGGTATATCTTTTGTCTTATACGCATCACTCCCTTTGAAAGGCTTATTTAGAAACGATACTGGAGAAGCCACTCCATCTAATACGGGATCGGCTAATATCCGCTTACCGTCTATCTGAATGAAGTAAGATGAATGACCAAACCAGACAAGTACATCCTTTGTGCGATCTAAATTTAACAAGTCAGTTTTTACAGAAGGAATCTCCCCGATTGGTGTCACCCGCTTATAATCACCAAAAAGAAAATCATACATTATAGCGGCATAACCCTTATCTCCTGTCAGTTGAGGAGTTTCACTCAGATTCTGAAACTTTCCATCTCGATAGTTAGGTGAGTTATTTACTCTTTCCTTGCGTTCTCCGGTGGGCGTACGACCGAAATTAGCCTGATTCAGGAATATAACTGTAATAATAGTAAGTATGCCCAATATAGAAAGTATAATTATCATCGTCCGTTTTAGTCTCTTTTTTATTTGGGATGTCATGTAGATTATTTTAAAGATAATAAAACAAAATACGTGCCAAGATATTAAGTCAAATAATCAAGACTCAGACTAATAATTTATTTTTAATATCATCACAAACTATCCTGTTCAACAATATTACTCTTCAATGAATACCGAAAATACCCTTTCGATATGCTTATTCAGAGTTCTATCGTTCTTTATCTTTTTCTCTTCTTTTTAGCTCTCATTTTTATATAAATGTATAATCCTGATACAGGTAATGAAGCCCCGAACAATGCTGAAAGAAAAACCAGAATGCGTCCCGGAGTTCCGAATATCGCACCAATATGTATTTCATAATTCATTCTACGGAATTTATCTCCAAAGTCAGCTTCTGTATATTTTCCATTATAGGGACCATCTATTTTTATCTCTTCAAGGGAATAACGATCAAAAGAATATCTATCAGAGTTATAATATGTATCTTTATTTATATACACAGTTGCTCCTACTGCTGAAGCTTTATCTGTAGAATCCGGAATACTTATATTTATATACTCCGCTTCGGGATTCTCGCTGACCAGTTTTTCGAATACACGGTCTACGGTTGAGTAAACGGTCATTGCGTTATTAATATTTAACGAATCTGATTGGGCTACTCTCCATTCCGGTAGATCTTTTCCTCCGGATGTTATTTTATAGAGACCTTTCGACCACCATTCAAGTCCCCAGACCATGCCGGTGATGGCAACCGCTAATAAAATAAAACAAATATAAAATCCCAGAACACTGTGCAGATCAAATATTCTTCGCTTTGTAGGAGTTGTCTTTTTCCAATTGAACCAAAGTCTGTTTTTCGCTGCTTTTTTTGATTTAGGAAACCATATAATAAGTCCTGTAATGAGAACTATTACAAATGCAAGTGTTCCGTAATTGACAATTACTCGACCGACCTCCCATGGCAACCACAAAGCCCTGTGTCCCCATCTCATGTAATCCCAGAATGTATATTTGTATTCTCCATCTTGTCTATTGTTTTTAACTTTTAAAATATCTCCATGATATGGATTTACAGATATTTCCAAACTGTAATCGTCTCCGTATGAGCGGATGGATACGGCTTCTCCTTTACCATAAGAAATCGATTGGGGGGAATACCCGTTTAAACTGTCTTTCGACAATTCGAATAACTCGGATGGAAGCAATAAACGGGAATCTTCGACAGGAACTTTCAGGCTTTCATTAGCAGAACCGATCCACCCGTTTATACCCACAGCCCAAATGGCTCCCGTAAGACATACGATAAAAACAATAATTCCTGAAACCAATCCGATCCAGAGATGAAGTTGATATGCTATTTTCCTAAATTTCATACATAGTTTATAGAAAACAAACCACTATAATCCGCTTGAGAGTTACAGTGGCTTGTAAGGTTTTAGACTAAAAGTATTATTAATATGTCAATTTAGAGATTGTTGTGACATCTGCCGCATTAATAATCTCTAAACCTTTAGTACCTTGTGCAGATGCTATATCAATGTTATAAACAAAGAATTTGTTATTGTCATCTTTTAGTACATAGTGAGCAGTGGCTTTGTCATCTTCCACATATATTTTTTGTTTGTATGACATCTGTGCATGTTCAGGAACACCTGTTACCCATGTGATCGATTTATTTTGTACATCTACAATAGCCAATTTAGTTCTACCATTCCATTGCCCTACTTGTTCATCACTTACAAAGAAAGATGTAAGAAATTTATACCCACCTAAATATTCAGCTCTTGAAAGTTTCAAACCTCCTGATTTTTCTTCTACATTGAAGAAATAGCTTTGGTCAAACTCTTCAGCACCTTTTTTTACACGGATAAATGCAGACGGATTATCTACTCCAGCGGCAGGAGACCAAGCGTAAACATCCCCATCTTCAATTTGTTGTAGTCCTTGCATACCAAACCAGCTCCCAAGTTCACCTGTACGTGTGTCGTGTATTGCTTTTTTGTATGTAAGTTCAGGATAGTTTACAATTAAAATATTAGCTCTGTCTTTATGTTTAGAATCTCCATTATCGGTACTGGTTACATAAGGGATAAATAATTTATCGTTATCAACCTGAAATACACCATGCCACGATGGCCATTCGTTATCAATAGCTAACGGAGTCAGATCAATAGAGTTTGTTCCTGCCAATTGAAGATTTACAGCATCTACTCTGAACAATGTAGCGTTAGGACTTGTAGAGCTTCCTGTAAATCCACCACCTATCCATTCATTATTATTCACCGTACCATAAATGGCAGCTGTAACCGCGTTGATTTTATTTCCGATTTGTTCCACCGCACCTTTCGAATTCAGTTTGTATGGAGTGATCGGGCCTTGTCCGGCAAATCCATACACAGCCGCAAACAATGTATTATTTTGAACAATAAACGAGTAAGCATCGGTTTCAATACCTTTAGATAAATCAAGGGTACCGGAAGATAGAGAGTTGGTCGAGATAATATATGGAGCAGACTCTACTCCCTCTGATCCTACAGAATAAGCTACAAATATGTATTTATTATTTCCGTTTGAATTTTCTTCCTGAACAGGATCATTGTTGTCACTATCGCACGCAGCAAACCCAATTAAGCATAATAAACTTAGTATTAACGATTTTAGTTTCATTATTTTATTTATTTAATGTGAAATATTAAAATTTTGATATGAAGTAGCGGAATTTTATACTAAAAAAGCGACTTGGCTTTTGTAAACTAAAGTTATCATACAGAGTGGCATCTGTAAGGTTTCGGCATTCGAAAGCCAGATTATAACGTTCATTATGAAACGAGTATATGACTGCGACATCATGGGCTATTTGTTCCGGTATTGTTGCTTTACTGCTGCTTATTCCCTGACTAGGCCACCTTAAATAGTATTCGTGAACATATAACAGATTATAATCGAATCGAAGAGAATTACCTTTCTTACCAATATTTTCCAATAAATAAGAGACGTTTCCATTTCCATACAAATAAGGAATATTAGGTATCCGATCTTGGTAAACGGGACCGTCTGCTTTATTCTGATTTGTTATATCCTGAAATGTAATGTTTGCACCTATTACAAAATTTTTCTTGTATGAATATCTTATTTCGGCATCTATACCTTTAGTTTCGACCTTACCCATATTCACCATTTTCTTTTTGGCACGATCTCCCGATACTGAGACCTGAGCTCTGATAAAGTCGGTAGTATTACGATATATGAGATTCGTTTCAAAATACAGAGTATGGACTTGATTTAAGTGAAGATTATAACTTCCTCCCAAATTGAAATTATTACCATGTTCGGGTCGAAGGTCGTAGTTAGACTCAAGATTTACCTCATCTCCAAACATCTCATCATTTTCGGGCAGCCTTAAGCTCTTCTCATACGATGCTTTAATCTGAAAATCAGGATTAAAGAAGTAGGTTGAAGCTATACCATAACCCGATTTATTTATATTATTCGATTGTATATAATATTCATCATTGTATACTCTGTGTGACTTATTATGCTGAAAATATTCTTTCAAGAAGAGCATCGTAGTCCATTTCTCATTATATATGTATTGATAGCTCAAGCCGATAATATTTTTATCAGATTTCTTGGGCATTTTGTTGGCTTGATTATCCGGATTGAGTCGATCTTCCCCTTTTCGGTTAAATGTATTGAGCGTATGGTTTACTGTAAACAGGTGTTGATCACTCAACTTATAATTAAAGTTTGTAACCAGTAGACCATTATTATTACGGTATTTATAAAGAGTTCTGCTATTTTCACCACCCACCGCATTAGGATTGCTTGGATTTTTGTATACAAATTGGCCTAACCAGTTGTATTGTCGGTATAAGGTATCAATGGTCTGTTCGGTACCAAAGTTGAAATTTCCGTTTAAACTGACATCAAGCCCTTTTGTGAAAAGATCCTTTTTGGCATATCGTATACTGGGCATAATAATATCCCCTTTGGTCTCTCGCCCGCCATATACATCATACATACGGTTTCCGGTTTGTATATCAGCTTTATTTTTCCCTAAAGTTATTCCGACTAATAGAGCATCGGCAAATGATTTGTTTACTAATCCGACCTTTCCTATAACCGTTTCATTATGGTAGGTATCATGAAAACGCTTTACACGCATTGGGGTGTAAAGCCCGGTTACTAAATCAGCAACTTCTACATCCACTTTATAATCATTGTCAGAATAGTTTTGGAAAGCATTTAATTGTACTGTGAATCCCGATTTGGTAGTATATCCAAAGTTGATTGAAGTTCTATGTGTATTAAATGATCCGTAAGAGTAAGATGCATCCAGATAATTTTCCCGATTGGGGTTGGTGATTATATTAATTGCGCCACCTAGAGCATCTGCCCCTAGAGAAATGGGTACCACGCCTTTGTATACATCAATTCGATCAGCTAGATTTATCGGAATATTATTCATCTGAAAGGATGATCCAAGATTGTCCATGGGTACTCCATCGATAAAGAAACGGATCTGATTTCCCGAAAAACCGTTGAGTGAAAAGGTAAAGTTGGAACCGACTCCACCACTTTCACGTATACGTACTCCGGAGATTCTATTTAGTATTTGATTTAAATCAGAAGATGTGTTTGTATATTTTTTTGTTTCTATTGCATTCACATAAAAAGGCATTTCACGCACAGTCTGAGCTGATGTTTTTCCGGTAATCAAAACTTCTTTTAAGGATGTCTCATCTTCATCTAATGATATGTTGAGTGTCTGATTTTCATTGCCTGTTACAGTTACCGATTGTTCTTTTGATTTATAGCCTAGTATATATGCAACCACAGTATGCTTTCCTGGAGCTACAGATAACTTATATTCCCCATTGCTATCAGAGAGAACCCCGTTTGTCGTACTTTTGAGATATACCGAAACTGACTCAATCGGTTGATTTTGCCTGTTCTTTATAATTCCCGAAATGGTCGCCGATTTGGTCTGTGCAGACATATGAAGGGCAGGGGCTATCAGAATGACAGCCATAAAACAAAATTTAAAAAATTTCATCGAAAATTTATTTGTTAACTATTTAATTCTCTCATTACTTTGATTCGTAGATCGTGGGGTAATTCATGAAATTGGTTTTGACTGACAACTATAATTTCATTATCATTTCTGAATCTGAAATTTAGAGCAAGATAAGTTTCACCTTTTTTACATGTGACTGTCCGCGAGATTTCGTTTCCGGCCTTGCAGTTCGAAACAAAGGTTATTTCTTGATCGGTATCAGGTGTAAGCACCAATTTTTCGCAGAATTGAAGAGTTCGGGGAGAACTTTCGTTTAAGCTATCCTTACCTGAATTAATTTTATTGACAAAAAGTAAAATAAGAAGAACCGAGGCACAAGCAGCAACAGCTGTCCTCATAACGAAGATACGAGAGATAGAACCCGATCTGTTTTGCTTTATCCTTTGCAATACAGATGTCCAGATTTCGGATTTGACTTTCTTTTCTTCAGTCATAGATGAAAAGGTATGAATATCTTTATCCGAATCGGAATTCAGCCATTTCTGGACATGCTCCCGTTCTTCTAAAGTACATTCATTCCGGAAGTATTTTTCCAATAAATCTCTATTCATGTTATCTTCCTTATTCATACTTTTTAATCGTTACTAATATCAAGTAGCATAACCAGCTTTGTACCGTAATGAGAAATTAATATTTTTTCAAAAAAAAAATGAAATTTATTATTTGACCTTATTTATTCGGCGAAAATAGTGGAAGTCGCCATTTACTTTCAGGCCTTTCGTTGTGGTTTTATTTTCAGGGTTATATATCCAAATGTAGTTTTCGTTTGATTCTGCTTTATTGGCGATGTAAACCAAACCGTTTTCGACCAAAACATTATCAAGATACCAACCTCTATCGAGAGGTATATTGATTTTAGACAAAGATCTAGTATTTAAATCAACTTCGTAGTATATATAAGCATACTCATCGTAATCGTCCCAGTTCTTTATTAATTGAGGAACATCACACTTTATAATAGCCTTACCATGACCGATATACCAGATACCATACACATGCCCTTGGGTCTCAGCAGTACAAGTGTTAATGAAATATTCCGGATCGACAGAAGTTGATCCGTTTTTTATCCTCAGGATACCCGAAGGATACCCTTTATTCTGATCTTCGGATTCAAGAAGCCTGTCACTTCCTGACGATAAGAAATAAATATTGCCATCTTCGTCATGCACCGATGATGGTTGATAGCGATTATCATTCAATGTCCTTCCGAATTGATCCATTGTTTCTACTCTATTAACCCGCATTCCGGGAAAATCCAGAATTGCAATATGCATCTTATTGGCAGTAGTAGTGCTATCACTACTCTTGGGTTTCGAATAAAATCCCATAAATAATTGCGAATCTCGCCTTTGTAAAAAACCGATTGTGCTCCAGCTGATAGTTTCGGGCTTCGGAATATCAATAACACCTTCCGATATCAGCGACATGTTTCGGGTTTCGACCAAAGCATATGCCGGATGAATAAGGTCTTTGTTCAAGCCTATCATCAGAAGTGTATCATTGGAAATCCAGAGTATACTCTCAAGGCATTCTATCTTAGTTACAGGTAAAGAATCAGATGCCGCAAAAATATTATTCTGTATTTGATATTTTTTTATGAAATGGGTTCGTTCATTCAAATAGTAATATTTGTCGTTCCGAACGGTTAATCCATAATGAATTTCTTTGGAAACTTTTGTCCCCTCTTTTAAAGGATCAATCTCTCCTTCCGAGAGACTATTTACCCTGACAATATATTCGTCATAAGGATCTCCACAACGAACATAAATATCAAATAGCGAAGATGAATCACTAATATTTTTTTGTCCGTTGCCACAGGAGTACAATAAACTCAAGAAAAGAATAGAACAATAGTATATTTTGTTGATCATACAGACAGTATCAAAAAAGAAAGCTGCAAGTTACAAATAAGAACCAAGAAAAATCTGAACTTAGAATAAAAACAGATGTGCATATTCTTTTAATCTGATGCGCAGATGAGCCAAAGCTTTAGTTATATGATATTCCACAGTTCTTTCGGTGACCTGTAGAGACTGTGCTATTTCTTTATTCTTAAGTCCTTCGATCCTGCTCTGTAAGAATACATTCTTACAATGATCGGGCAGTAACGATATTGCGGAGTTGATTCTTTCTTGTAACTCTTTGTATTCGACAAGTTCCTGACTTGAAGTTGTTTGCTCTAAAGTTTGGTAATAGGAGAGTGTTTCCAGTTTGGTTTCATGTCCGACTTTGTTTCTGATATACTCAAAAACCTTAAATTTGGCTGCCTTTACAAGGTATCTTTCAAGAGAATCATTGATTATTAACTCTTCTTGTCTTTCCCACAACGATATAAAAATATCCTGAACAAGGTCTTTTGCTATATCCGGATCTTCAATACTCTTATAACAAATAGAATATAGCTTTTTCCAATACAGATTATAGACAGCTTCGAACTCAATGAAACTATTATCCATCTTATTGACATTAAAAGCTAATGTTGTTTTGTCAGACATGGCGCAAATTTACGGATTGAACGAATACTCTTCAATCCCTATTACTTACTAAAATTATAGCTATTGATACCAACTTATAGTGATGTTTTAATAAAAACAAAGGCCTCAGTTTGTTTTTTCAGCCTATCATTTTGATAATATATATATCAAAATGATAGGCTGAAAAAACAGGAACAAAACCATACAACACTAATTACTAACCACATACGCCCTATTATAATATTTTGGCATATAAATAGCACATAGATATTAAAAACAAATCTATATGTACAACTCAAAAAGAAGAATATGCTTACTCTAATATTAATAATAGCAGGTACGACCTGCTTCGGTTTATTTTATAAGTCAATAGACTTTTTTGAAAAAATATAAAATATAAAATATAAAATATAATAATTATGGCAATATTATTTATTGTAGCGATTGCTGTATTCAGTTATATCTGCTACGTTTTAGTACGTCCTGATAAATTTTAACAAAGAATGGATTAAGATAACTCGGGAAATCCCTTTTTATTAATCTGATCTTCAATAAAATTGGTAAAACAGTAAGAATATGAATACAGAAATTTTAGGTATTATAGCAATGTTTGCGTTGTCGGTAGCATTAGCTATTCCTTTTGGAAAATACATTGCAAAAGTTTATGCAGGAAGTAAAACCTTATTAGATCCTGTTTTTAATCCGATCGAGAGATTCTTTTACAAGGCAAGCGGTATTGACCCGAAAAAAGAGATGACATGGAAACAACATCTTGTGGCACTGCTAACTATTAACTTTGTCTGGTTTTTACTGGGAATGTTAATCTTAATGATCCAAGGCAGCTTACCGCTAAACCCCGATAATAACCCAAGCATGTCTCCCGATCTGGCTTTTAATACAACCATATCTTTTGTGGTAAACTGTAATTTACAACATTATTCAGGAGAAACAGGTTTGAGTTATCTCGGTCAGATGTGGCTGATGTTTCTCCAATTTGTATCGGCTGGAACAGGTATGGCGGCGGCAGCTATTATCTTCAGGGCATTCAGGGATAAGACAACTACTCAATTGGGAAATTTTTATAATTTCTTTGTAAAATCCTGTACCCGCATTCTTTTACCGGTATCTTTTATCGTTGCCATTATATTATTGTTTCAAGGCACTCCGATGACTTTTGAAGGAAAAGACTGTATTACCGCACTACAGGGAAATATCGTAGAAGTGTCCAGAGGTCCCGCAGCTGCATTTATAGCCATTAAACATGTAGGGACAAACGGGGGAGGTTTCTTCGGCACGAACTCTGCCCATCCGCTTGAAAATCCCAGTTACTTCACCAATATGGTGGAGATGATTGCTCAGATGATAATTCCTCTGGCAATGATATTTGCTTTCGGTTATTTTATTGGACGCAAAAAATTATCATGGATGATATTCGGTGTTATGACAGTCGGTTTTTTATTACTTACCATCCCGAATATCGGAATGGAAACGAATGGCAATCCGGCGATCTCGGCAATGGGTGTCGACAATTCGCTGGGGGCAATGGAGGGCAAAGAAATCCGCTTAGGAGCAGCGGCTTCCGGCTTCTGGAGTATTGTTACTACTGCAATTTCTACAGGATCGGTCAATACCATGCATGACAGTACGATGCCCCTATCAGGAATGAACCAATTATTGGCTATGATGATAAACAGCTTTTACGGCGGTGCAGGTGTTGGCATTCTGAACTTCTTCATATTTATCATTCTCGCTGTATTTATCAGTGGATTGATGGTCGGACGCACACCCGAATTCTTAGGAAAAAAAGTAGAAGCGCGAGAAATGAAGATAGCAATGATTATTGCTCTAATACATCCTTTCTTTATCCTTATCGGCACGGGGTTAGCAACGGCATTTCCTCACTTTACAGCCGAAACACTCAATAACCCTGGTTTTCATGGATTCAGTGAGATACTTTACGAATATACCTCATCCTCAGCAAACAACGGAAGTGGATTCGAAGGCCTAGGAGATAACAAACAGTGGTGGAATATCAGTACAGGAATAATTTTAATCCTGTCTCGATTCATCCCCATAATAGGTCCTGTAGCTATTGCCGGACTTTTGGCCGAGAAAAAATTTACACCAGAAAGTGAAGGTACACTAAAAACGGATACGCCGACATTCGGGCTGATGGTCTTTGCTGTAATCTTTATTGTTACAGCATTATCATTCTTTCCATCATTGGCTTTAGGCCCGATTGCGGAATATTTTTCTCTTTATTATTAATTGATCAAAGAAACTCAAAATATGAATAATAAATCGTTATTTCAAAAAGAGATGATTCAGGAGGCTCTGAAACAATCTTTTGTGAAACTGAATCCTAGAATAATGTTCCGCAATCCAATCATGTTTACTGTAGAAATCGGAACGCTTGTAATGTTAATTGTCAGCATCGGGACACTTGCCGGAGCACACGGACAAGGTAGTTTCGGTTATAATTTCACTGTCTTCATCATTCTATTCATTACTCTGCTATTTGCCAATTTTGCTGAAGCAATAGCAGAAGCTCGCGGAAAAGCTCAAGCAGACAGTTTGCGCAAAACAAGAGAAGAAACCCCTGCAAAACTTCAAGACGGCAGGACTGTATCTTCTGCTTTATTAAAAAAAGGAGATGTGTTTATTTGCAAAGCCGGAGATATTATTCCTGCCGATGGTGAAATCATAGAAGGGTTAGCAACCATAGACGAGAGTGCCATTACCGGAGAATCGGCACCCGTTATCAGGGAAGCCGGAGGAGATAAAAGCTCGGTTACAGGAGGAACAAAAATTTTATCTGATAAAATTTTTGTATCGGTTACCACTCAACCCGGAGAGAGTTTTTTGGATAAAATGATCGCTTTGGTAGAAGGTGCAAGCCGACAAAAAACGCCCAATGAAATCGCTTTAACGATCTTGCTTGCAGGATTCACACTTGTCTTTATTATAGTCTGCGTTACATTAAAACCTTTTGCCGACTATGCGAATGTATCTATTACAATTGCTGCATTTATTTCACTGTTTGTGTGTCTGATTCCTACCACTATCGGAGGATTGTTGTCTGCAATCGGTATTGCAGGTATGGATAGGGCATTGCGGGCAAATGTGATAACCAAGAGCGGTAAAGCTGTAGAAACTGCGGGTGATATTGATGTTTTGCTTTTAGATAAAACAGGTACCATTACAATCGGTAACCGTAAAGCAACTCACTTTTATCCTGCTGATGGAGTAAATAACGATGAGTTTGTCAGGGTTGCTGTTCTCAGCTCATTAGCAGATCAGACACCCGAAGGTAAATCAATTGTAGAATTGGCTCAAGTGAATCCTTCAAATTACGATATGCCTGCATCCCGTTTTAAGTTTATTGAATTTACAGCCGAAACACGTTGTTCCGGTGTAGATGTCGGAGATATGCAAATCCGCAAAGGGGCTGCCGATGCTATTCGGGCATTAGCTGAAAAGAACGGTAATCTATATCCTCAAGATGTTGCTAATATGGTAAAAATAATTTCAGAGAACGGAGGAACACCTTTAGTTGTCTCGGTTAACAATAAGATTGTTGGTACGATTGAATTGCAGGATATTATTAAACCGGGTATACAGGAACGCTTTGAACGCTTGCGTAAGATGGGTATAAAAACAGTAATGGTTACCGGAGACAATCCTTTAACCGCTAAATATATTTCGGAAAAAGCCGGAGTTGATGACTTTATTGCCGAAGCGAAACCGGAAGACAAAATGAACTATATAAAAAAGGAACAGAATGAAGGACGGCTGGTTGCCATGATGGGTGACGGTACAAACGATGCTCCTGCTCTCGCTCAAGCCAATGTCGGGGTAGCGATGAATAGCGGAACACAGGCAGCCAAAGAAGCGGGAAATATGGTCGATCTGGATAACGACCCGACCAAACTGATTGAGGTGGTAGAAATCGGCAAGCAATTGTTAATGACAAGAGGTACACTTACCACATTTAGTATTGCTAACGATGTCGCTAAATATTTTGCTATCATTCCGGCTTTATTTATAACAGCTATTCCGGCTTTACAAAGACTCAATATAATGAGATTGAGTAGTTCCGAAAGTGCTATACTTTCAGCCATCATTTTCAATGCAATCATTATCCCTATCCTAATTCCTTTGGCTTTGAAAGGAGTTGCCTATAAACCGATTGGAGCATCCGCTCTGTTAAGACGTAATCTTCTTATCTACGGATTAGGAGGGATACTCGTTCCATTTGCAGGAATTAAATTGATAGACATAATTGTATCATTATTCATCTGATAAAAATATAAAAAATGAAACAGCATATTATCCCTGCCATCAGACTTACAATTGTTACTATTATATTTTTTGCAGTTATCTATCCTATAGCGGTTTGGGGAATTGCTCAATTCTCTCCGAATCAAGGAAAAGGAGAGATCATAGAACACAATGGCAAAAAGTACTATTCGAATATTGGGCAATTATTTACAGACGATAAGTATTTCTGGTCAAGACCATCTTCTGTCGATTATAATGCAGCGGGGTCAGCAGGAAGCAACAAAGGACCATCCAATGAAGAATATCTGACACAGGTGCAGGCACGTATCGATACTTTTCTTATACACAATCCGGAGGTGGATAAAGCTGAAATACCTGTCGATTTAGTGACTGCCAGCGGAAGTGGGCTCGATCCTGATTTTTCGGTACAGGCTGCTAAAGTGCAAGTAAAACGTATAGCAAAAATTCGCAAGATAGGCGAAAACAAACTACTTGAACTAATTGAAAACCAAACAGAAAAACCTTTACTTGGTTTATTCGGCCCTGAAAAGATCAACATATTAAAACTAAATATTGCTTTGGATAATTTAAAGAAATAAGACTTTAATGCATACCTTTATTATTTTTACCATCCTCCAAACCAGACCTGATAATTTCGAGCAATGAATGATGACAGAAAAAGTGCTGAGTATTTTCTCAATTTGATCAAACAATCAAAAAGAGGGAAATTTAAACTGTATATCGGGATGATTGCCGGTGTTGGTAAAACCTACAGAATGCTTCAGGAAGCACACATCTTGCTGGAAGGAGGAGTAGACATCAAAATCGGCTATATAGAAACTCATAACAGACGAGAAACAGTGGCTCTTCTGAAAGGCATACCTGTAATTCAGAGAAGGAAAATCTTTTACAAGGGCAAAGAACTGGATGAGCTGGATGTGCAGGCTGTTATAAACCTGCACCCCGAAGCCGTAATTATTGACGAGCTGGCACACTCCAACATAGAAGGCAGTAAAAACGAGAAACGCTGGCAGGACGTTATCGAAATACTCGAAGCGGGTATTAATGTAATCAGTGCAGTAAACGTTCAGCACATAGAAGGTCTGAATGAAGAAGTGAAGAAGATTACAGGGATAGAAGTTGCAGAACGGATTCCTGATCGTGTGGTAGCTATGGCTGATGAAGTCGTGAACATCGACCTCTCTGCCGATGATTTGGTAAATCGGCTTAAAGATGGTAAAATATATCCGTCTGATAAGATACAAGCAGCACTGGCTAACTTCTTCAAAACGGAACACATACTCCGCTTGAGGGAATTAGCTTTAAAAGAAGTAGCTAGTCATGTATTGAAAAAAGCGGAAAGAGAAACATTGACCTCCCAACCCGGACTACATAAAAACTTTATGGCTTGCATAGGTAGTAATGGAAAGAAAGCCAATAATATTATCCGCAAAACAGCACGCCTGGCCAGCTACTATACCGGCGAATGGTATGTTTTGTACGTCCAGACACCGAAAGAAGAAGCCGATAAGATAGCCTTAAACAGCCAACGGAAATTAATAAACAGTTTCAAGATGGCTGTTGAATTAGGAGGACAAGTAATACAATTAAAACATAAAAATATACCGGAAGCCATTATCGAACAAGCTATAAAAAAAGACGTATCCACCGTCTGCATCGGAATGCCGTACATCAGCCGGTGGCGAATGCTGCTCTATATGGCGACATATAAAAAGATATTAAGGGAATTAAAAAAAGAAGGTATAGACCTAATCATTTTATCATGAAAATAAAAACCAAGTTAACATTCGGAGTTGGACTGCTTTTCTGTCTGATCATGTTATTGTCAGGTGTTAGTATCTGGTATATAAATGATCTGAGAAAAGATACAGGCAACATACTCATGGCGAATTACAATACGCTCGAATACTCACGCAATATGCTTCTGGCCTTAGATGAAATGAATACCGATCAGAGGGCTGTTTCTACTTTTGAAACAAATCTAAAGAAGCAACTCAAAAACGAAACGGAAATAGGAGAACCAGACATAACATTTCAGATATCCAACCTATTCTCTGACCTGAAAATTAATACAGAAAATGACAGCCTCAAAATTATAATACGAAAAGATATTGCTGCTCTGATGAAACTCAATATGAATGCGATTGTACAGAAAAGCCATATCGCAAATAATACTGCAGAAAATGCTATTATCTGGATTATTATTACCGGAGGCTTATGTTTCCTTATAGCATTTGCTTTGCTTGTGAAGCTACCCGGAAACGTAGCTAATCCTATTCTTGCATTAACCGAGAGTATAAAAGAAATAGCAAATCAGAATTACCGCCAACGCCTGAACTACGAAAGCCATAACGAGTACGGAGATTTAGCCAGATCTTTCAATATAATGGCCGAGAAGCTGGAAGAATATTCAAATAGCAGACTCGAAAAAATACTCAAAGAGAAGAAGCGGGTAGAAACACTCATCAATAATATGCACGATCCGGTGATCGGGCTCGATGAACATAAAGTAATTCTTTTTATTAATGACGAAGCATTGAAAACAACAGGCTTATCCCGCAATGAAATACTAAATAAACCTGTTCAGGATATTGCTGTGACAAATGATCTGATCCGTACACTTATTGTAGATCTGATTAATCCTTCGGCAAAAAAAGATGAAGCACCGTTGAAGATTTTTTCTGATGAGAAAGAGTCTTTTTTTGAGAAAGAAATCATCCATATAGAAATCAATAAAACAGGAGAGAATGAAACTGAACTGATTGGTTATGTAATACTGTTAAAGAACATCACCATCTTTAAGGAATTAGATTCAGCTAAGACAAACTTTATCGCAACTATATCACACGAGTTAAAGACTCCGATATCTTCGATAAAAATGAGTACACAACTGCTAGAGCACAATGAGACCGGAATCTTGAACAATGAGCAAAAACAACTTATAGAGGGTATAAAGGAAGACAGTACCCGCCTCCTGCAAATCACCGGAGAATTATTAAATATGTCTCAGGTAGAGACCGGAAATATTCAATTGAATATACAATCGACAGATCCGGAACTCATCGTCAGATATGCTATTGATACAACAAAGTTACAAGCAGAACAAAAGAAGATTAAACTTCAGATTGATGTCGAAACTGATATACCTGATATTATTGCTGATGCCGAAAAAACAGCATGGGTACTTATCAATTTCCTGACTAATGCCATCCGTTATTCGATGGAAGACAGCGAAATTGTAGTTTCTTTGCAAAAAGATGACAAAGGAGCTTTGTTTTCGGTAAAAGACTTTGGTAAAGGAATCGATTTGAGATACAGAAAAAAAATATTCGATCGTTATTTCCAAATTCCCGGAAGTTCAAAATCGGGTTCAGGGCTGGGCTTAGCTATCAGCAAAGAGTTTATCGAAACACAAGGAGGAACGATAGGAGTAGAGAGTTCTCCGGGTATGGGCAGTACATTCTTTTTTATAATACCGTACAGTAAGAGCTAAAATCTCAGAATTTAAAGAAACATCTACAATGAAAAAGATATTATTGATAGACGATGAAGAAAAACTTCGTAAACTGATGGCTCGCATAATCGAGTTGGAAAAGATAGAAGTATATCAGGCTGAAGATGCGACAGCAGGATTGAAATTGTTGGAGAAACATGATTTTGATGTTATTATTTGTGATGTCAAGCTTCCTGATGCCAACGGTGTAGAATTGATACCCCGAATAAAAAGGATACAACCTCTGACCGAAATAATACTGTTGACGGCATACGGGAATATACCGGATGGTGTTCAGGCTATCAAAAACGGAGCTTTTGACTATATTACAAAAGGAGATGACAACAACCGAATAATACCGTTGGTATACAGAGCTTTGGAAAAGGCTGAGCTATCTAAACGAGTAAACCGGCTTGAAGAAAAAATAGAGCAGAAATATTCTTTTGACAATATTATAGGAAAATCCGCACCTATTCTATCGGCTATAGAAATGGGTCGAAAAGTGGCACAAACAGATGCGACTGTATTACTAACCGGAGAAACAGGAACGGGTAAAGAAGTATTTGCCCAATCGATACATTACGGCAGCCTTCGAAAGAATAAACCCTTTGTTGCAATCAATTGCTCTGCCTTCAGCAGAGAACTATTAGAAAGCGAACTATTCGGACACAGAGCAGGATCATTTACAGGGGCATTGAAAGATAAGAAAGGCCTTTTTGAAGAAGCTCATGAAGGCACTATCTTTCTGGATGAAATAGGAGAAATGCCGATTGATTTACAGGCTAAAATATTAAGGGTGCTCGAAACAAAAGAGTTTCTGAAAATAGGAGAAACCAAATCTCAAAAGATTGATGTAAGGATTATTGCCGCGACAAATCGCACGTTAGAGAAAGAGATTGAAATAGAACATTTCAGACGGGATTTGTTTTATCGTTTATCGGTATTTCAAATCCATTTACCTCCTCTAAGAGAACGTGTCTCTGATATAAAATTGTTTGTCAATGAGTTTGTACATTTGTTTGCTGCTAAATCAAACAAAAGAATCGTGACCATCTCGACGGACTACTTAAAACTATTGGAACAGAACGTATGGAAAGGAAATATAAGAGAATTAAGAAACGTGATAGAACGCAGTGTAATTCTGACAGATGATGATACTTTAAAAATCGATACGCTCCCACTCGATATACAATATCCCGATACCAGTTCTTCTGATTTTATAATAACCATGGCATTATCGGATATAGAAAAACTGCATATCAGAAAAATCATGAATTACACAAAGGGGAATAAAGCCGAAGCTGCAAGAATTCTCAAAATCGGGATAGCAACTTTGTACCGAAAAATAGAGGAATATAAACTGTAATAAAATAAGGATATATGCACTTTCTATCTTGTCAATTATCCTTTTTTACGACATTCCGTGCCACTTCTATCTTATATTTCTTACCCTTCATCTTTTCATCTCTTATATTGGATAAAAGAGTTTTTACTGCAGATGAACGAACAGCAGCAAAAGAGATAAAATCTTTTACTTCGATCAGACCCAAGTCGGATTTATCGAGTTTGCCTTTCTGCAAAAAGAAACCGACAATATCGCTTTTATTCAGTTTATTCTTTTTACCACCACTCACATAAATTGTCTGATATTCGGGACGGTTAGGTAATGACTTTCCTTTGCTGATTTGTAAAACATCTAAATCGTCCGAAACATAGTCAGGCATCTTATCTTCTTTGAATTGTATAATATATGCGGTTCCCGAAGCATGCATACGAGCCGTACGCCCATTACGATGGACAAATTCACTCTCCTTAGACGGCAGATGATAATGTATTACGTGATTCATTTCGGGGATATCCAGCCCCCTGGCTGCCAAATCGGTTGTAACCAGATAGTTTAAGCTTCCGTTTCGAAACTGAACCAGAATTCTTTCCCTGTCATCCTGATCCATCCCACCATGATAATATCCGGTTTGTATCCCTTTCTGAATCAATAAGTCACTGATACGTTCGGTTACTTCCCTGTGGTTACAGAAAATAAGAGCAGGCTCCGAATCAAGAGAACAGATAAGATTAAACAAGGTCTCTATTTTATCTTTCTCGGGAGACAAAACAAGCTTTACAGAAAGAGATTCGTTTTTTTCTTCTTCAATATAATCCAGAATTACAGGAGCTTCCATCTTCACAAAGCTCGGAATTTCGACATCGGATGTAGCCGACAGCAGTACTCTTTTCTGTAAATGAGGAAGCCGACCGATAATTGTTTCCATTTCATCCTGAAAGCCTAATTGCAGAGATTTGTCGAATTCGTCCAACACCAAAGTCTGAATAAAATCCGTATCAAAAGATTTTCTATCCAGATGGTCAGTCAATCGCCCCGGGGTCCCGATAAGCAAAGCAGGTGGATTACTTAAGTTTTTCAGCTCGGTATCAATAGAGTGTCCCCCATAGCAAACATTGACCTTGAATTTAGTTCCCATCTTCTTCCAGACCTGTTCAATCTGAAGAGCCAATTCCCTCGAAGGAACAACTATCAGACACTGTACTTTTGTTATACCTTCATCTAACAGATGAAGAACAGGTAAGAGAAAAGCCAGAGTTTTCCCTGAACCGGTAGGAGATAATAATAATATATTGGGATTCTTAACTATCGTATCCAGAGCTGCAATCTGCATCTCGTTCAGGCTATCAATAGCTAGATTGGATAATATGCTTTTGTTCTGATCTTCTGATTTCATAGAACAAAGGTAAGATATTATCTTATAGTCCCCTACTCGTTTTTTTCTGTACTGTCTTTATTTAGCTGATTGTTTCGAAATAAGCATTATAATTCGCCCAAAGAAAGCCGAAACCCAAATTGAAGCCTGAAATTGAGCGGTTTTTCTTTATAAATCGTTTCAAACTCACTTTTATCTTTAAAATAATAGCTAATTCCCGGTTCTGTATATATTCCAATCTTTTGAGATAAATTATATTGTATACCCGCTGCGCCATTGAGGGACCACTGCAAATCATCTATTGATATATTTTTCTCTTTACTTGACTCAACCCTATTATCCAGAATATAATCAGTTTTTAATTTTCCCGAGACATTCTTCTCAACAAGTGCCCCCCCGGATGTATAAACGGAGATTTTTTTATTTTTCCAGACATTATAATTCACATTTAAAGGAATACCGACATAATGAAACGTCTGCTTACTGTAATAATAGTAACTGCTGCTACCCGACCTTAAATCTGACGAGAGCATCGTATAAGTCACTCCGCTTGTAAGGCTCCATTTTTGATTCAAATGATAGCTTACAGACACGCCGAATGTAACTGGCTGCTTATGTTTAACATCGGTATAAACGTCCTGTGACTTATTATTAACGAAAATATCGCCTAATACACCTTGTCCGACAGAGGGAGGTTCCTCATTATCAGAACAAAACTCAGTTGAAACTAAATTACCATATCCTCTGTATTTATTTGCCGATCCCGAAGATAAATTAGACGCGTAAAGGCTTGTTTCCCATTTTGATGGTGCAGTTTCATTAGCTCCTTTATCCGAATTTAAAGCAAAATCAGATTTATTATCAGGGAGTATCTTAGAATGATTCTCCGCTGATTTTTTAGATTCCTTTTTAATCGGAACTTCTTTTTCGGACTCGTTTACTTTCGGGGAGTCTTCCTTTATCCCGGTATCTCCGCCTGAGAGAGATTCCGTCACTTCATTAGGTTCCTTCCGCTCGACATTTTTATAAGGCTTACTAATACTTTCAACAAGGGCTTCTGTTTCTTTGTGAAATTGTTCCTCTTCAACGACCGTATCGGAAGGTAATTGCTGATTTTTCTGCACAAATTCCGGTGAGGGTTTAGGTATTTCCACCGTAATTTTGTCGAAAATAAAATATCCTGTCAGACAAAATAAAACAACAGCGGCCAAAGCCCCCATGCGTCTAACCCATAAAAACAGAGATCTTCTCTTCTGTAAAACATCTAAAGCAGGCTTACTGATCATTGCCTGCTCAATGTCTTTCCATAATCCGTCGGGAGCAGGTTCCTCATGAGCCTCCATCCGTTTGCGCAGATTATCTGACCAGTGATTATTCATAACTCCATTTTTTTAATTTTCCTGTACTTTTCGATTTCCTTTGCCAACGTAATCTTGGCTCTATGTAATTGTGATGCCGATGAATTCTCAGCAATA
The DNA here is from genome assembly GCF_000426485.1 of Indolivaga capnocytophagoides DSM 22835. Taxonomy (GTDB): domain Bacteria; phylum Bacteroidota; class Bacteroidia; order Bacteroidales; family Dysgonomonadaceae; genus Dysgonomonas_A; species Dysgonomonas_A capnocytophagoides. The sequence continues at coordinate 114,886 of NZ_AUFL01000014.1, read as the reverse complement.
TTTAGTATCGCTGCTATTTCTTTATGACTTTTCCTTTCAAAGATATAAAGGTTAAAAACAGTCCGATATCCCGCCGGAAGCGATCTAATCATGTTCATTATCGCCGATGTCGGGATGTTATCAAAATCGGGCTCGTCTTCTTCTACAATCTCGGGAAGTTCGTCTGTCGGGATGATTATATCCCACTTTTCATTTTCTCTGAGGTACTTTAATGATTCATTTATGATAATACGGCTCATCCAAGCTTTCAGAGAACCGTCACCTCTGTACTCAAATTTACCGATAGAACTGAATATTTTAATAAAACTTTCCTGTAAAACATCTCTTACATCGTCTCTATTAGTGATATATCTGGAACAGACAGCCGTAAGGTATCCCGAATAATTGTTATATAATTCTTTCATAGCGATTATATCGCCACGAAGAATTTGTTGCAGTAGGTCTTGTTCTTTATCTTCTCCCTGTATCATTTATAAAACAGATACAATTCCTTTGTTTAAGTAAGTTACCTCAGATTAAGAACCCGGAAGTTACACCTTCTCTTGAAAAGGCATAACCCGGGACTCTTTCTTCTGATCTAAATCCGATTGATTACCGACCGGATTTAGGGCTGCTAAAAATCTGCCGCCTTATTGTTTTTTTGATAATGGTGCTTCATATTTGATAGCATCGAGTGGAGTCAGATTAGTGCCATCAACAGATATTTTTTCTGCTGTAAACTCTAACTTTAATGTTTTATCCTTTCCGGCAGTAGTATAGACTCCTTTTTGTTTAGCAGTGAAAGTTACTACAACTTTTTTCTTGGCACCATCAACCGGCAATTGAATTTCTAATGCTTTAGGAGCAAAAGTCAATTCTACAGCAGTCTTCGCACTTGTAAGCGCAGCAGTATAGTTAAGTTCATATTTAACTTTTCCCAATTCTTTCAAAGCGGCTTCTGCTTTTGTGGCATCCTTTATTACAGAAGTTACAATTTCCTTTACAGGTAATTCTGTAAATGTAATAATATCCTTGGTTGCGGAGAAAGATGCAGTCACTTCATTAGAAGTCTTACCTTGTGTTGTTAGCAGTTTTCCTGAGTAGTTTCCAATAACATCTTCAACCTTTACCTGAGGTAGGGGAGTATTATTATCATCGTCATCATCACATGATGCAAAAGTAATTGCAAGACAGCTAAAAAGAAGTAATAACCCTGATATTTTCTTTAGATTTTTCATTTTTTTGTTTTTCAATTATTAAACATGAATTTTGTGAGTACTCATATAGTAAATCCCAAAATCAGGAAATCTTGCATGGAGAAGTGAAAAAAATTTCAATCTTTTTATCGGACAACTTGGTTATTGACATAAACACTAAAACCAAACAAATAAAAGAGCTCAGGAAAATTTCATCACAATACGGGAGCATTATTCATTATTTATACGTAAGTTTGCTGTATCTCTGTTAGGGGTGTTCTTATAGATAGCAGATTCTTCTGCCGGTCATAAGAGCTGAGATTAGACCCTTGAACCTGATATGTTGTAATGGACATCGTAGGGAAACGGAATCAAGGAAGACTATATCAGTGTAACATATAGAATTATTATTAAGCCGTTTCGTATATACGAAACGGCTTTCTTTGTAATAACTATTGAGTGATACATTTATAATACAAAAAGGTCTGAGACCTTAATAACAAACCGGAATGATAAATATCGAACACCTTATCCGAGATCTTAATCTCATCAGAAAACAATCGCCGCTCATACATAATATAACCAATTATGTGGTGATGAATAATACAGCCAATGCTTTACTTGCAATAGGGGCATCTCCCGTAATGGCTCACTCTGTTGACGAAGTCGAAGAAATGGCAGGCATAGCCTCTTCTTTGGTAATAAATATCGGAACACTGGAGGCTGCATGGGTAGAAGCTATGCTAATAGCAGGAAAAACAGCATTAACAAAATCTACCCCCATTGTTTTTGATCCGGTTGGAGCCGGAGCTACAACCTATCGGTCGAAGGTATGCAAGCAGTTGATCGAAGAATGCAAACCATCTATTATACGGGGCAATGCTTCCGAGATTATCGCATTGCTCGATACACAGGCACAGACCAAAGGCGTTGACAGCACAAATACCTCCGATTCGGCTCTCAATTCGGCTAAGGCATTAGCTCTGCAAACAAATGCAGTAGTAGTGATAAGCGGCGAAACGGATTACACTACCAACGGAGCAACTGTAGAAACAGTAAAGAATGGCAACCCGATGATGGCTAAAGTTACAGGGATGGGATGTACAGCTACCGCTATTGTCGGAGCATTTTCGGCAGTAAATAAGAACCTGCTCGAAGCGGCTGCGCATGGCATGGCCGTAATGGGTATAACAGGTGAGATTGCAGCCTCAATATCAAAAGGCAACGGAAGTTTACAAATAAACTTTCTGGATACATTATTTAATCTTGATGAAGAAGCCATAAGAAAGAATATTAAACCATGAAAGACTTAGACTTGAGCCTGTATCTTGTAACCGACCGATCACTATCATTAAACAGACCTCTCGAATATATAGTAGAAGAAGCCGTAAAAGGCGGAGTTACAATGGTACAGCTCCGTGAAAAAACCTGTTCATCCAAAGAATTTTACGAATTGGCTATCAGATTGAAAAACTGCCTGAAACCTTTTAATATTCCGCTTATTATAAACGACAGGCTGGATATTGCACTTGCATGCGATGCCGAAGGCTTACATATCGGGCAGGGAGATATCCCCTATGATATTGCAAGAAAACTGCTGGGAAAGGATAAGATTATCGGTTTATCCGTAGAAAATATACAGGATGCAATAGATGCCAATAAGCTGGATGTGGACTATATCGGAATATCGCCGGTCTTTAGCACTCCTACAAAAACAGACACGGCTCAGGCTATAGGTTTAGAGGGTGTTCGCCAGATAACACAGATATCGAAACATCGGAGTGTAGGTATCGGAGGTATTAATCGAGCAAATGCCCATGATATTATAAAATGCGGTGCTGATGGAATTTCTGTGGTATCGGCTATTATGTCTGCCGATGATCCACGATCAGCAGCATATGAATTATCGGAACTGATCGAGTGCAGAGGATAATTTTTATCTATAAAGAAATAATGTACAAATATGATAATGTGATGATAAAAGAAAGGGAAACCTGCAAAAAAGAACATAAAGGATGTAACTTTTGTAACCTTTTCTAAATTGAAAATCAATGAGGAATAATTGATAACTGTTGACTGTTCATTGATTTTATAACCTTTGTTACCTTTTGCATATACAACATTAATAAATAAGATATTACAAAAACGACTTAAATAAATACAATCATATGAAGTGGAGCGAACAAGCATGGATTTCGGCAACACCGGTTTATAATCGGATTTTAGAACTTCCGTTTATACAGGAATTAATGACCGGAACATTATCTCGCGATAAATTTATATTCTACATAAGACAGGATGCTGTATATCTGTCTGAGTATGGAAAAGTATTAACAGGAATAGCATCGAAACTGAATAATGCTAAACATATTTCGGCATTTATCAAATTTGCAGGAGACAGCATCAGTGTGGAACAGGCCCTGCATGAATCTTTTATCCATGAATTAAAAACCGTGAAAACCGAAGCATCTCCCAGCTGCCTGTTATATACCTCATATCTGCATAAGCAATTAGCACATGCACCTCTTGAAGTTGCACTGGCTGCCGTTTTACCTTGTTTCTGGATTTATAAGAAGGTAGGGGATTATATTCTCGAAAACCAGATAAAAGGGGACAATCCATATCAAAGCTGGATAGATACATATGGCGGTGACGATTTTGAAAGATCGGTATCCGAGGCTATATCTATCTGTGATGAAATTGCAGGACAATGTACCAAAGCCGGGCAAGAAGCAATGACCCGAGCGTTTGTCATGTGTTCTAAATTTGAGTGGATGTTTTGGGAAAGTGCATACAGGGAAGAACAATGGAAAATATAAACACCGTAGTAAAATGAAGAAACAATATAAAAGAGCATTATCTATCGCAGGCAGTGATCCGAGTGGAGGAGCCGGTATTCAAGCCGACCTGAAAACATTCTCGGCATGTGGATGTTACGGAGCAACGGTCATAGTGGCGGTTGTGGACGAAAATACTGTTGGTGTAACAGGTGTGCATCCTATTCCTGTTCCATTTGTAGCCGGACAGATCAAATCGGTATTGGACGATATAGGTGCTGATGCCATAAAGATAGGCATGTTGCATTCGTCTGAACTTATCCGTTCAGTAAAAGAAACATTACTTAAATACGATATCAAAAATATTGTATTAGATCCGGTGATGGTTGCCACATCGGGCGATAAACTCTTACAGGACGAAGCTATTAGTACACTGAAAACCGAATTGATACCTTATGCCAGAATTATAACACCCAATATACCCGAAGCCGAAATATTACTGAGCAAGAAAATCCAAAGTCAGGAAGATTTGCTTTTAGTCGTTAAGGATCTTTCTTTCGGACGATCGGTATCGGTACTTCTCAAAGCTGGACATCTGACCGAGGACGAATTGATTGATGTTTTTTACAATGCCGAAACAGACGAGATCATAAAACTTCGTTCGAAACGGATCTCCACCCGAAATACACACGGTACAGGGTGTACTTTTTCGTCTGCCATAGCAGCTTTTTTGGCTCATGGCTTACCCCTGAATGATGCCGTAAGAAAAGCTAAAGAATATATGAATAAAGCCATTCTAGCCGGATCGGAATACGAGATAGGTAAAGGTCACGGTCCGGTTCATCATTTTTTCGATTTTTGGACTTAAAGTCTCTGACAATTTATTGGGCAAATAAATCAGATCTTAAAACATCCATTATATTTGCTGGAGCACGGTTATTACTCAATTCATCTTTCATATAATCCATATATGGTGCTACATGAGAGAAAAATTGATAATATCCCTCACACAGATAGTTCAAACCATGTTCTCCGGTATTGGTTTTACAGAATCTATTCTTGGGGCATTCGCCGTAGCATGCAAACAGATATTGGCATTGCCTGCACTGCAGTGGAAGAGTATGAAATTTATTGTGTCCAAACTTTTGTTGTTTCTCACTGTAAAGCATTTCAATTAATGTGTTGGACTGAATGTTTCCCAGTTTATATTCAGGAAACACAAAATGGTCACACGAATAGACATCTCCGTTAAATTCCATAACGCCTGCATGTCCACAAGTCTTATCTAAAGTACAAACTCCGGGCTGTACGCCCATCCAGTTCGCAAGAGTAGCATCAAACAGCTGGATATAATATGTGCCGACATCTGTCTTCACCCACTCATCAAAGAGTGAACATAGAAAGTTACCCCATTGTTTGGGTGTTACGGAAAAGTCGGCAACCTCCATCGTACTATCGGTCAGTGATGCCAGATGACGTCCATCATCATGATTGCAGATACGTTCAACAATCGGTGTAAACTGCATGTAATGGCAGCCTATCTCTTTGAAGAATCGATAGAAGTCCAACGGATGGTCAGCATTGAGATTATTGATTACGGCCAGAGCATTCCAATCCACCTTATGCTTATTGAGTAACTCAATACCTCTCATTACATTGGCAAAAGACGGAAGTCCTTGCTTATTGCGGCGATATTGGTCATGAAATACTTCTGGTCCATCAATAGAAACACCTACCAACCAGTTGTTTTCTTTAAAGAACCGGCACCACTCATCGGTCAGCAAAGTTCCGTTGGTTTGTATACAGTTATCAATTATACGGCCTTTCGAGTATTTCTTCTGCAGCTCCATCGCTTTTTTGTAGAAAGAAATAGGGCGCATCAATGTTTCTCCTCCATGCCACGTGAAAAGTATCTGAGACATGGTTTGAGAATTGATATACTCTTCGATAAACTTGTCCAACAGGCTTTCGCTCATTATTTGCTTTGGATTGTCTTTATATAGCTTTGATTTTTCCAAGTAATAACAATAGTCACAAGCCAGATTGCATGCAGCTCCAATCGGCTTAAGCATTATGTAAAGAGGATGAGAAAATGGTGAAGCAACTCTCATGTTTTAAATATTAGTTTAAGGTCTCAGACCCACTTATTAACTTTGCAAGCTTAATATGCTCAAAGTTAACTTAAAAATTTACTTCAAGGTCTCATCCCTTTTTGTTATTTTGGTAAGTATAGAAGCCATAGTCTGTTATAAACTTTAAATACATATTAAATACGAGTTATTACTTTATTTAACGAAAACAGGCGCATTTATCCGGCATAAACTGTGTGAATATTTATCTATACAGAAAGTAATAGATTCATAAAAATTAAAATGGGACAAATCTCCGAAACAACAACAAATAAGTGTAAATTTGTATACTTAAGATTTTGATTTCAAATCTCTTTTTGTGTCATAAAAAAACGACTAAAAATGTTTAGTAAACAAACCTATATCAACCGAAGAGTCTCTCTAAAAAAGGCGGTTGGCTCCGGAATATTGCTTTTTCTCGGAAATGAAGAATCGGGAATGAACTATGAAGATAATACTTATGACTTTCGTCAGGATTCTACATTCTTATATTACTTCGGATTGCCATATGCAGGATTAACTGCAATAATAGATATAGACGAAGATAAGGAAATTATTTTCGGGGACGAATTATCTATCGACCATATAGTATGGATGGGTACTCAGCCGACTCTTAAAGAAAAAAGCGAAAAAATAGGAGTAAGCCAGACCATGCCTTCTGCAGATATCAGGGTGTATCTGAAAAAAGCTCTGGACAAAGGACAAACCGTTCATTATCTTCCTCCCTATCGTGCCGAACATAAGCTAAAGTTTTCGGAATGGCTCGACTTAAAAGTACCCCAGCAACAAGGCTCTGTACCCTTTATCAGAGCTGTGGTAAATCAACGGATATACAAATCGGCAGAGGAAATCGTTGAGATAGAAAAAGCCTGTAATATCACGGCTGACATGCACATGACAGCCATGCGTTGTGCGCAAATAGGCATGAAGGAATATGAAGTAGTGGCGGCTCTTGAGTCTGTAGCTACAGCAGCAGGAGGACGGCTGTCATTTCCAACCATAGCAACAATCAACGGACAGACTTTGCACAACCACAGTCATTCCAATACAATAAAAGAAGGAGACATGCTGCTGATAGATGCCGGAGCTGAAACATCCATGGGATATGCCGGAGATATGTCTTCGACAATTCCTGCCGGTAAGAAATTTTCTTCCCGCCAAAAAGAGATCTACGACATACAAGTAGCATCGCATCTGGCTGCAGTACAGGCTCTACGTCCGGGAATACCATTTAAAGAGGTATATGAACTATCGGCTCAGGTTATCTGCGAAGGTCTCAAATCGTTAGGAATCATGAAAGGTGATCCTGCCGAAGCTGTTTATGCAGGAGCTCATGCTATGTTTTTTCCTTGTGGTCTCGGTCATATGATGGGACTTGATGTTCATGATATGGAGAATCTGGGTGAAGTATGGGTCGGCTACAACGGAGAGCCTAAAAGCGCTCAATTCGGTCGGAAGTCATTACGTTTGGGACGTAAACTCGAACCCGGATTTGTTCTAACCATAGAACCCGGAGTATACTTTATTCCAGAACTGATTGATCTCTGGCGCAGTGAGAAAAAATTCACTGATTTTATCAACTACGATAAACTCGAAACATATAAGGACTTCGGCGGTATCCGCAACGAAGAAGATTATCTGATCACCGATACAGGCTCACACCTGTTAGGTAAAAAAATACCTTTAACGACAGACGAGGTTGAGGCTCTAAGATAAGAGCCCACCCCCTTTATATATTGTTTATCAGAACTTATGAAAGACACTAATAAGGCAATTCTATATGCAGCGATAGCTGTATTGAGCTGGTCTACCGTTGCAACGATGTTTAAAGTAGCATTACGGAATTTTACTCATTTCGAGATGCTTTTGATTGCCAGTTTCACAGCTTTATGTATTTTCTCTGTAACAATGACCATTCAACGGAAATGGGCATTATTATCATCTCTTCCTTCTCGCCAATGGGGTAAATTCGCTTTGATCGGCTTACTTAATCCTGTGGCGTATTATCTTGTACTATTCAAGGCTTATAATCTGCTGCCGGCGCAAGTAGCACAGCCTATAAATTATTGCTGGCCTATCGTCTTATTGGTATTGCTGGCCATTTTTGCCCATCAGCAGATACCTGCGCTCAAGTATATAGGAATGGCTCTCTCTTTAACCGGAGTTGTGTTTATCTCGCTTGGAGGTACAGGACTACAAGGAGAGGGACTTCCGGTAGGAGGGTTGTTGCTTGCTTTACTGAGTGCTTTTCTTTGGGCATCGTACTGGATCGTAAATAATATGAACAAACATATTGACAGTACAGTTACACTATTCCTTAGTTTCTTATTCGGGTCGATGTATCTGCTGATAGCCTCATTTTTTGTCGGCGTCAACCTACATTCAATTCCCGGGGTATTATCCAGTATGTATGTCGGAGCATTCGAAATGGGCATTCCCTTCATATTCTTTGGTCTGGCAATACGTAAAACAGATAACTCTGCACTGATCAATCAAATGTGTTATTTATCGCCTTTCCTTTCATTATTCTTTATTCACCTGGTATTAGGCGAACACATATACATAACGACTTATATCGGACTCTTCCTGATTGTATTCGGGATTGTCTTTAATGAATATATTATAAAATATTTCCAACGGAAACGAGGCCCAATCAACACTTAAAATACGTAATCATAAATATTTTATCACATATAAGATCACGAATTATTCTTAAAATCTTTTGGTAAAACCCCAAACTGCTTCTGAAAACATTTGGCAAAATAAGAAGGATTATTAAACCCAACCATATAACAGACTTCATTTATTCGGAAATTGTCTTGCTGCAGTAATTCTGCGGCTTTTTTAAGACGGACAAGCAATAATAACTTATTAGGAGTACATCCCGAAATATTTTTAATCTTGGCAAAAAGTCCGGAGCTGCTTATACATAGTTCTTCAGCAAGATCATCCATAGAGAAGTTCTCATTCGAAATATTGTGCTCAATAATATCATTTACCTTCGACAGAAACTCTTTATCAGTCTTGTTGCCTGCTATGCTGCTTAGGGGAACAAGCGGAGTTTCGGCATACTTCTTCTGCAATGCCTCACGGATGGATAACAGATTACGGATTTGCGCTGCTAAAAAGCGAATGGAAAAAGGCTTTTCGACATAAGCATCTGCTCCGCTTTCCATGGCTTCTACTTTTGTAGAGGTATTATTTTTTGCAGTAAGCAATATGATCGGAATATGGCTCCACAAAATATTATTTCTGACATAACTGCAAAATTCTATTCCGTCCATTTTAGGCATCATTATATCGCTCACTATCAGATTCACTTCATTTTCTTGTAATACCTTAATTCCTTCTTCTCCATTGTCGGCAAGCAATATTCGGTAGGTATCCGATAGATTTTTCCACAGAAACTCCTGAATATCCATATTATCTTCGACAACCAAAATTGTAAGGCGTCCTGCCCTCCCCGACTTTTCCGGACATTCATTTCGCCATGTATCATTACCACTCAGTTCCACAGGGATATGCTCTGTTGCTTCCGACTGTAAACGCTGTATTATATCCTCCTTGCATTGCCCTGATGGAAGTACAATCGTAAACATGGTCTTTTCATCTTCAATGCTGTGCACTTCTATTGTTCCATCAAGAGCATCAACAATCCTTTTCACCAAATTCAAACCGATACCAGTTCCCGATTTAGTATTTCCCGGAACCTGAAAAAACAGATCAAATATTTTTTGCCGGTATTCGTCGGGAATACCACGCCCATTATCCGTAACCTGTATACAAAAAGTATTGTTATCAGTATTTGTATTCAGAGATAGCTCGATGTAATCCCGTGTAAATTTTGCAGCATTATTCAATAAGTTGCTGATCGCTTTTGTCAGATTCTCCACATCCGTCACGGCTTTGAAGTCTTTATTATCACTCTGATACTCCAGTCGGATATTGCGTTGTTCAAGGGAAGGACGGAAGCGTTCACAAATGTTCGACAGTACCTCATCTACATTACATTCCGAATAAGACATCTGAACAGATTCCTGCTCCATCTTCCTAAAATCCAGCAGCTGATTTACAAGAAAAAGTAATCTCTGACTATTCCTGTCAATAATGTTTAAATCGCTTTTTATCTTCTCTGGAAATTGATCAGATATCTCTATTATCTTTTCGAGAGGACCTATAATCAGGCTGACAGGTGTACGTATCTCATGAGCTATAGTTGTGAAAAAATTGATTTTAGCATCATGTATTTCTTTTTCATGAGCTGCCCGCATTTTTTCCATCTTGGCTTTGTCCTTTCTAGCATTCACTTTCCTTATATATTTCGAGATAATAATCATTGCCACTATATATATGACTATATACAGGACTATGGCAATATTAGTTCTCCAGAAAGGAGGCGTAATTACGATCTTAAGTGTAAGCCCTGCATCATTCCATATACCGTCATTATTCGAAGCCTTGACACGGAATGTATATTCTCCGGGCGATAAATTAGTATACGTTGTCCGTCTCTGATTACCTACATAGTTCCATTCCTTATCAAAACCTTCAAGCATAAAGGCATATTCGTTTTTTTCGGGTGCAAAGTAACTGAGTGCGGTGTATTCGAGACTGAATACATTTTTACTGTAAGGCAAAGTCAACTGCATAATACTGTCTTTGGAGACAGACATGTATTCTTCGGGATTGTCCACCGATTTGTTAAAAATCTGAAAGTCGGTCAATACCACCGGAGGAATATACCTGTTGGTTATTATTTGTTTCGGATAAAAAGCATTGAATCCGTTAGCTGTACCGATATAAATACGTCCCGAGGATGTTTTAATACCTGAATTCTGAATAAAGAGATCGCTTAACAAACCATCGCTTTTTGTGAATGTACGCAACTGATTACGCTTGGTATCGAAACGGATCAGCCCTCTGCCTGTGGTAATCCACAAGAATTCTTTATCACTGATAATCTTATAAATCGTATTGCTTTGTGTAGTGAGTAAAATATTAGTGAAGTTATTCTCTTGGGGATTAAACTTACAAAGTCCGCTGTTCGTTCCAATCCATAGTTGATTGTTATCATCGGTACATAAACATAATACCTCATTACTAATCAGCGAATTTTTGTTTTTTGATTCAAACAAATAGTTTGTCCACCTGCGGGTAGCCGGATCATAAACATGCAAACCATTTCCGATAGTAGCAAACCACAAGATTTTGTTGTATTCAAGTATATCGATAGTTACAGCCGACAGCTTTCTTATGCGGTTAAAATTATCAGAAGATCTATTATAGCGATTTATCCCCTGAGTAGTCCCTACCCATATATTATTACGGGAATCCTTGTAAAGAGAAAAGATATTATTGACATCAATGCTGGTCGAATCATTGGGGTTATTCTTATAACATCTGAATTGTTTTGTTGTCACATCCATCACATTCAATCCTCCGGTATATGTCCCAATCCAGAGATTATTTTCATCCAAACACAGCCCGTGTATGTTATGGAAAGAAATGCTGTTTTTTCCTTTCTGCGGTCTATAGGAGGTAAACAGCCCCGAACGTTTATCCATGTAATTCAACCCTCCGTCGTCGGTTCCTATCCAAAGATTACCGGATTCGTCCTCACAAAAAGAACTGATAACGTTTCCCGATACCGAATTCTTATTCGGATCATGAGTATAACTTGCAAAATAGTTACGGCTGGGAGCCGCATAATTTATACCTCCGTAATAAGTACCTATCCACAACCCGCCTTCCCGATCCTGATAGATCGGATAAATAAACCGGCTCGAGATATCAGGCTCCTGTAAATGAAACACTCTTCTATTTCCGATAATGGGCGAAACAGCAAAAGAAGTCAACCCATCATCAGAACCGATCAACAGATTTCCCGGCTCATATTCGGTTATAGTATGTATATGTACAATTTTATCTGCATTTTCCGTATTCAGATAACTGTTTACTATCCCGCTTATCTTATCCACTTCGTACAACCCGTTATTCCATGTACCAAACCATAAAGTTCCGAATGTATCTTCTATTATACTATATGATGATAATTTTTTCAATTCGGATGGAGCAATATGAGGAAAAGCTGGAATAAAACGATCTGAGTTTTTATCGAGACGATAAATCTGATATGCCGTAGAGTTGACCGATGTCCATATAGTATTATCCTTATCCTTATATAAATAGGTTATGAGATCAGACGATTGTAAAGGATCAGTATATTTCGAAAATGAATATCGTTTCAAGCTATTCGATTTCCGGTTATACAAAAATACCCCTTGGCGGTACGACGCTATCCAGATATTTCCTTTTTCATCAGCCACAATATTCTGGATGCGGTCGTTGATACATGTACCGTCCTGCGCCTTCATCTTGAAAGCCTTAAATTTATTGGTTTGCGGATTGTAGGTACAGACACCTCTCTCCGTGCCTACCCATAAAATGCGGCTATTGTCTTCGAAGCAACAGTAAACGTAATTATTAATCAGAGATGTAGTATCCCTGGGTACATTACGGTATGTTTTGAACTCATATCCGTTGAAACGGTTGAGCCCGTCTTCTGTTCCAAACCACATAAAACCTTTTGTGTCTTGCAAAGCTGAATACACAGTATTTGAAGACAATCCGTTTTCGACAAGATAAGTCTTAAAATTGAGGTCAATAGCATAAATTGACAGTCCGAAAACTATATTCAGAAAATAAGTTACAAAAGATAGCCATATATATTTTTTCATAATATCCGGATTTCTAATTTAATATCTCAGACCTATTTATCCACTTTATATGTACAACATATTACCACTTACAAATACATCTTTAAATACTTTCTGTTACTTATTCTCAAAAAAGTAACAAAAATAACCTCAAAATTGCACATCTTTCTATTGTTACTTTTCACTCCTCTGCTCCTTAAGGAGAATTTTACTACCGCCTAAACAAGCCATTTCAAGGGTTTGGAGCTATTTCAAAAAGGTGACAAAGGTTACTCACTTTTGTAAACCTTTTCCTTTATTGGCTGATTTTTTCATTACCGAATTTTTCCAATTGTTGGAAGAATACCTTATAAACAAGAGAGGCTGCCCGTCTTTTCTGCATAGATAAAAAGAATAAATGGTTGTTTTCTTTTCTACAAAAGGATCTATAATCCTAAATATCGCAATTTTTTATGATTCTGTAATCTATCGCAAAATACTCCAAAAGAATAATACAATCCTATGATTTAAAACTTAATTATTTATTAACCACCACAATACAATATTATAACATAAATTATAACCGACTGAATATTAGAGAAAAGTTGTATCATTTTGGAGTTTTTTAGTATAAGGAAAGCCTTCTATTTAACGAATTTTGTGAAATAAGAATTATACTCCTACTCCCTTAAAAAACTTTATAACCTGTATCCTATGAAATTAAAAGAAATATTATTAACAACAAGTTTATTTTTGATTACCCTGTCGGGGTATTGTCAACAAGAATTCGGAACCAAAGACAAATCTGGCGAAAATACTTTCGACCAATTAGCACAAACTCCACCCATGGGATGGAACAGCTGGAATAAATTCGGATGCCGGGTAAGCGAAAAACTTATAAAAGAAATGGCAGATGCCATGGTATCATCTGGTATGAAAAGCGCAGGTTATGAATATGTAGTTATTGATGACTGCTGGCAAACCGGACGAGACAAAAACGGAAATATAATAGTAGATCCCGAACATTTTCCGAATGGAATGAAACCGGTAGCAGATTACATTCACAGTTTAGGTTTAAAATTCGGAATATACTCATGCGCAGGCAGCCTTACCTGTCAGGGGAGACCGGGCAGCAGAGGATATCAGTTTCAGGATGCGCGCCAGTACGCCGAATGGGGAGTAGATTATCTTAAATACGATTGGTGCTATAACGAAGATCAGGATGCCAAATCGGCTTATAAAACAATGAGCGATGCACTGAAAGCATCTGGACGCCCTATTGTATTCAGCATTTGTGAGTGGGGAGAAAACAAACCTTGGGAGTGGGGTAAAGGCATCGGACATCTTTGGCGGATAACAGCCGATATCCGCGATTGTTTCGACTGCCAGTTCAACTGGGGCGGAGTCGGCGTTCTGCAAATATTAGACAAGGCCATGACGATAGATAAACATTCAGGACCGGGACATTGGAACGATCTCGAAATGCTCGAAATCGGAAATGGCGGACAAACTCAAACCGAGTACAAATCTCACTTTGCTATCTGGTGTATAATGGCTGCACCTCTAATGGCAGGAAACGACTTGAGAGAAATGGACTCATTCACAAAAGAATTATTAACCAACAAAGAAGCCATAGCGATCAATCAGGATAAGCTGGGACGCTCAGCATTCAGATACCTGCATCTGAATGGCATAGATATTCTCGTAAAGCCGTTGTCAGGCGGCGATGCAGCATTCTTATTTATTAACCGTAATAATTTCAAAATTGACCTGGACTATGACTGGAACATGGATACCGTCTATGACAGTGACCTCGAAAACGGAGCACTTTATATGAAACGCTCTCCCAGAACCGTACGCAATGTTTGGACTCATCAAAATGAAGGTGATACTCAAACGAGACTGAAAAAGACCCTCGAACCTCACGAAAGCCTATTCTACAGGCTAAATAAGTAAGCAAGTGTAAAATGTATTCAACTTGTTTACTCGTTCACTGATAAATAAATAGGTCTGTGACCTTAAATCAAATGAAAAATGAATCGAAAACAATTGAAATTTAAAGACAAAGTCTTTTTGAATGTGACAGCACTGTCATGTATGACTTTATTGTCATTGGCATACCCAGCAAACAGCTATGCCGCTCATATCACAGAGATTCAGCAAACCAAAAGTTCGGTGTCGGGAACAATCACCGATAATCAAGGTGAACCTCTTATCGGAGTATCAGTTAAAGAAAAAGGTACATCCACCGGAACAACTACTGATCTTGATGGAAAATTCGTCCTTGCTGTATCCAACCCAAACGCAGCACTCTCTATCACTTATGTGGGATATGTCAGCCAGGATATTGCATTAAATGGTCGAAAAACTCTGACAATAGAACTAACGGATAACTCGGAAGAACTTGATGAAGTTATTGTTACTGCATACGGCTCGCAAAAGAAATCATCGTTTACAGGTTCTGCGTCCATCGTCAGTGATAAAAAACTGGAGGCTTTACAACCCGTCAATATTACCCAAGGACTACAAGGTTTATCCGCAGGAGTACAGGTTATAAATAATTCGGGACGCCCCGGTGATGATGGTACTGTAGTAATTCGCGGATTGGGTTCTATGACAGCCAATAGCAGCCCGCTGTATGTAATAGATGGTGTGCCGTCAGACATTCCCCTCAATTCAATTTCTTATTCGGATATTGAATCAATCACAGTACTTAAAGATGCTGCTTCGACATCGTTATACGGATCAAGAGCAGGAAATGGAGTAATACTCATCACAACAAAAAAAGGTAAATCAGGAAAAACAACCATAAACCTAAGGGCAAGCTGGGCTACAAGCGATTTTGCTGTAAAATTTCCAAAGAAAGTTTCTGCAGCCAAACAATACGAACTTACTTTCGAAGGGTTATATAATGACGCAACCGACTTCATGAGTATGAACGATCAGCAAGCCCGCCAATATGCCTATGATAATGTAACTAAAGTATTTTGGAACACTTCACCCGTCACTCTCAATGACGGCACTGTACGTCAGTATCGATCAGGTTGGAACATGGATAATCCTGTCGGATTAGACGGTAAGATCAAGCCCGATGCAAAACGGCTTTGGGAAGAAGACCTTTTCGACCAGGCATTTTCTAATAAATTGAAACAAGATTATGGAGTAGATATCAGCGGATCGCTAGGCGATAAGAACAGCTATTTCATGTCTATCTCTATGCTGGATGACAAGGGTATTTTCATTGCCGACCACTTCAAACGTTTTACCGGACGTGCAGCATTAACATCAAAGCTCAGTAAATGGTTCTCTATGGATAACAGCATCCTGTTCGCATCATCCACTAACTATAACGGAGGATTTGCGGCACGTGTGTTCAGAGTGTATCCGTCGGAATATTCAGCATACCTGTGGGATCATAAGAACAATCAATACGCAGTAAGTGAATATACCGGAGGAAAAGTACTGGATGAAGGATGGAACAACGGACGTGCCTGGTGGCCAAAATGGAGCCCTTACGGAGCATTGAACGAAAGGGTCAAAAATTGGAACGACAATGTTCAGACCGTTTCGGCTCTTACATTTACGATTCTTCCCGAACTGACTTTAAAAACAACCTATTCTTTCCAGTTGCAGAATGTATACAATAATAACTGGAGAAGCCCCGAACGAGAAGGAACTCTCATTCCGGCAGAAGGTTCTGTAACTCGTGCAGCTTACCGTAATACGTCACATACCATAAACAATGTTCTGGTATATGACAAAGTGTTAGGTAACGACCACCATCTCAATGTAATGCTTGGACAGGAAGCTTATAAATATACAACAAATGGATTCGGGGCATACCGTAAAGGTCTAAACCTTCCGATATTTACAGAAATATCTACCGCCGAAGAAGATCCTACAGCATGGTCGGGTACCGACAATTATGCTCTGGCGAGCTTTTTCTCCCGTATTAATTACGATTTTAAAAACCGCTATTATATATCAGGCAGCATTCGTACCGACGGCTCCTCACGATTCGCTTCCGATAACCGCTGGGGGACATTCTACTCGGTAGGGGCATCATGGCGTATTACTGAGGAATCGTTTATGAAAAGTACAAAATCGTGGTTGGACAATCTAAAAATCAAAGCCAGCTATGGAGAAGTAGGAAATGATAATGTCGGATATTATCCTTATCTGGGATTATTCGAAACAAGCAGCTATGGAGGAAAATTCGGAGTTGTACAATCCCAATTGTCGAACAAGAACATCAAATGGGAAACGAACGTACAGGCTAATTTAGGCCTTGATTTCTCGATATTTAATAATAAGGTGAATGGTACATTCGAAGTATTCAGCCGCAAGTCGAAAGATTTATTGCTATCCCGTCCTCTGGCTCCATCATTGGGAATGTCTTCGATTATGGAAAATATCGGAGACATAAAAAATACAGGATGGGAGATCGAACTGAATTACAATGCTATCAAGACAAAAGATTTCGATTGGAATATCGGACTGAATGCAACTCACTACAAGAATGAAATAACCCGTTTGCCTTCTAAAGAAGAAACGTTTAATGTAGGTGTAGGTGTATTCAAATGGAAAGAGGGGGCATCACGTTACGATCTGTATGCTCCGGTATGGGCTGATGTCAATCCCGAAAACGGACGTAACAGATGGTATAAATATACATTCGATGAAACCGGTAAAATTACAGGAAAAGAAAAGACCGAAAATTACAGCGAAGTCAATGTAGCAGAACAACGTATCAAAGCCGGATCTACTCTGCCGGATGTTTATGGCAGTATTACCAATAACTTCCGTTACAAAGATTTCGACCTGTCAGTTATGCTTTATTACAGTCTTGGCGGCGTAGTATACGATTATAACTATGCAGAAAGCACAGTCTTAAGAGAAAATTTCGCAGCTTACGATTATCTCGATAACCGCTGGCAGAAACCGGGTGATGTTACAGATGTTGCAAAAATATACACTTACCGATGCTTCGATGCCAGCTCATATGCACGTTACAGTGACAAGTTTATCTTCAAAAACAACTTTGCCAGACTGCGTAATATAGTATTAGGTTATTCGATTCCGCGTGATCTGGTCAAAAAACTGGGTATCGGCTCTTTAAGATTCTATGTAAAAGGAGATAATTTGCTGACTTTCGGCAAATTGAAAAATCATGGAACAGACCCCGAAAACTTCAATGCAACCAATGTGGCAGGAGGTGTCATAGATGGAGAATCAGGTGTTCCTGCCTTAAAGACTTACAGCTTTGGTCTAAATATTCAATTCTAAGGTCTCAGGCCTTTTTGTTACTCAACCAAAAAAAGTAATACAATGAAAATTAGAAATATATTATACACTTTCCTGTTAGGATCTACATTACTGACTATGTCAGGATGCGATGATTTTCTGAATACATCCCCTACAGGATCATTGTCTGATTCGCAAATCATAACCAGTGTCGCCGGATTAAGATCCGAATTATTAGGAACATACAGACTTATGCGAGATGGAGCTGGTTATGGTCCTAATGTGTACAGTCCGGAAGGAATTATGGCATTATCCACAACTACAGGTATAGACATTATGATTAATGATGAACAGGTGGGAGATTTCTGGTATTTTACTACCTTTAGCATGCAACGTTACGATGCTACACAACCCATCCCTATCAATATGTGGAATGCCATGTATAAGATAATAAGCAATGCAAATATTGTATTAGCAAATATTGACAATGTAAGCGGAGATCTGGATGCTAAGGATGAGATCAAAGGACAAGCTTTGGCAATACGCTCTCGATGCTATTTCAATCTGGTGCGTTTTTATCAGCATACTTACATTATTGCTAAAGATAAACCGGGAGTACCGGTCTATCTGGAACCGACTCTTACTCCTAAAGCCCGGGCGACTGTTGCCGAAGTATATAAACAAATTGTAGACGACTTGACCGAAGCAGAAACTTTATTGACAAAATATACACGCCCGACAAAGGATTATTATAACATAGACGTTGTACGTTTTCTCTTGGCAAATGTTTATCTGACCATGAACGATTGGGCTAATGCCGAAAAATACGCCCATTATATAACAACATCATATTCGCTGATGTCGATGGATGAATATAAAGCCGGATTCTCGACTGTTAATAAAGAATGGGTAGTTGGGTATATACAAACTAGTCAGGATTATTGGTGGTACGATTCTCATGCGTGCTGGTATGACTTCGGGCAGAACAATTCTCCATGGCAGGCCGAATTATTTATTCCTGTAAAACATTTTGTGGAAGGAATAATGAAAGACGACCCTCGAAATTTAACGATTGTCAATCCCCTCTACAGCGATAAATATGCATCAACAAAATTTCGGGAACTCAAAGATTCTGGTCCATACGGAGATCTGTTTGATATGCGTGCTGCAGAAATGTATTTAGTAGAAGCAGAAGCTGCTGCAAGACAAAACGATACAGGAACTGCCCTGCAAGTACTAAACAAGCTCCAAAAAGAAAGAGGAGCCAAAGTTTCAACTGTGACTGCAAAAGATGCATTGATAGATGAAATTCTTCTCGAAAGACGAAAAGAAATGTGGGGAGAAGGTCTTGATTACTTCGATGTGATGAGATTACAGAAGTCAGTAACTAAAACTAAAGAAATGGGTTTTTACTATGATGTATCCGTTCCTGCGAATTCGAATAAGTTAATAATGATGATACCCGAAAAAGAAGTCATTAATAACTCTGATATGGTACAGAACCCCAATCCTACAACGGATCCGGTATTTACTCCATGAATAATAACCAAATGCAATGGTAAGAGTAGTATTCTTACCATTGCTCAAAATAAAAAGCAAGTATAGACCCTGAATAATTAAGTAACGGTTAGCTTCCAATACCGAAGCTTGTTACACACGGTCAGTAACAATAGGTCTGAGACCTTAATATAAACACAGAGAGATGAAAAGATTAGCGACAATCCTATTAACTTTAACCTTGATAAGCTGTGGTGCAACAGAAGAAAAATCGAAAGTACAATTGGGTGAAATAAAGGAAGTACCTTTTACGGATGTTCATTTTACGGATGACTTCTGGCTGCCTCGCATGGAAATCAACCGAACAGTTTCAATTCCCTCGGCATTTCATCAATGCGAAATAAATGGACGTTTCGATAATTTCGCTCTGGCGGGAGGACTTATCAAAGGCGAACACAAAGGTGATTTTTCATTCGATGACACCGATCCTTATAAGATCATCGAAGGAGCATCTTATTCTTTGGCTGTCAAATACGACCCCAAACTGGATGCATACCTCGATAGTGTAATAACCTTAATTGCAGCGGCTCAAGAACCCGACGGATACCTTACAACCTGCGTAACCAATAAATGTACCCGTTTATCAGGCTGGTGGGGAAGTTCGCGCTGGGAAAAGATCAACAGCCACGAATTGTACAACAGCGGTCACTTATATGAAGCGGCCGTAGCACATTACAAAGCTACCGGAAAAAAAACATTGTTGAATGTAGCAATCAAAAATGCAGACTTAGTATGTCAGGTTTTCGGTCCCAACGAAGGTCAGAAACATGTCCCCTCGGGTCACCCAATTATCGAAATGGCTTTGGCTAAACTGTATAATGTAACCGATGATGAGAAATACCTGAAGATGGCTCGCTACTTTGTAGACGAAACCGGGCGAGGTACAGACGGACACAAACTAAGTCCTTATAGCCAGGATCACAAACCGATCATAGATCAGGATGAGATCGTAGGTCATGCCGTCCGTGCAGGTTATCTGTTCTCTGGGGTGACGGATGTAGCATCATTACAGCACGACAAAAAACTATTCGATGCAGTCAATCGTGTATGGGAAAACATGGCAAGTAAAAAGCTATATCTGAACGGAGGTATCGGTTCCCGTCCGCAGGGAGAAGGTTTCGGCCCCAATTATGAATTGAATAACTTCAATAACTATTGTGAAACATGTGCTTCTATCGCCAATGTATATTGGAATCAACGCATGTTCCTCGCAACAGGAGACTCCAAATACATAGATGTACTGGAACGCACCCTATACAATGGACTGATAGCCGGAGTATCACTCAGCGGCGACAAGTTCTTTTACGATAACCCGATGGGTACCCCCGGAGGACATGCCCGTCAACAATGGTTCGGATGTGCATGCTGCCCCGGTAACGTAACCCGTTTTATGGCATCGGTTCCGGGATATGTATATGCCATCGACAAAAAAGACGTATATGTAAACTTATTCGTGGGAGGGAATTCCAAATTGAAAGTAGGAGATACCGAAGTTGAGTTAGTACAAAAAACACAATACCCTTGGAATGGAGATGTAGAAATAGATGTGACGCCCAATAAAAATGATAAATTCACACTCTTGGTACGCATTCCGGGTTGGGCTAAGAATAAGCCTGTACCTTCTGATCTATATGCTTATGTAGACGGATCGAACCCTCAGGTAAAAGTGCTTGTAAACGGAAGCGAAACAAAAAAACATACACGTGCCGGTTACTGGGTTATAGAACGTGAATGGAAAAAAGGAGATAAGGTAACTTTAACGATGGACATGCCCGTCCGCAGGGTAGAAGCAAATCCGCAGGTTAGATACGACAAAGGTTTGCTTGCCATGGAAAAGGGACCGATACTGTATGCGCTGGAAAGTATAGACCAGAAACGCGATTATATTTTTGATATAGTTATTCCGCGTGATTCGAAAATAGAGTCTCACTTCGAAAAGAACCTGTTAAACGGAGTCGTAGTTCTCGAAGGAAATGCCTTTGCCGTAGAAAAAGATTCTGCCAGTGGAAAGTTAATAGAAAAGCCTCTTACATTCAAGGCTATTCCATACTCTACATGGAACAACCGGGGTATAGGACAGATGGTAGTATGGACTCCTGCTACAAAAGAATACGCAATAGTAAAACCCGAACCTACAATAGCATCCGCAGCAATGCCTGTAGACGGATGGGGCTTCAATGATCAGTTTGAACCGACATCATCCGATGACATAAACACTCCATACCATTACTGGTGGCTGAAGGCGGGAACAGAAGAGTCTATCGGCTATAAATTCAAAAAGCCCGAGCGGATTTCGAGTGTAGAAGTATATTGGCTCGCATTTGATCACTACGATGTCATTTATAAAGCCCCCGAATCATGGAAACTTTTATATAAAACCGGAAATACATGGAAAGAAGTGAAAAATACATCTCCCTATGGAACGGAATTGGATAAATACAACAAAGTTTCTTTCGAACCCGTAACTACAACCGAACTGAAAATGGTGGTACAACTTCAACGACCTAAAACCGAAAAAGCAGCGGAAGAAAATGGACCTCAGGTCGTAGATGTAGGACGTAAAGGATATTCGGGAGGTGTAATAGAATGGAAAGTAAATCCATAAAGATCAGACTCTAAATATATAACAAAATGATTAAACCACTTTTATTAAACTCAATATTACTTATTTCAATGTTGGCTTTTGTCTGCTGTTCGAATAAAAAAGAACAGCAGGCATCTGCTGCTTCCGAAAAAGTATCGACTGTTCCGGATTCTTTGGGATTAGCCCCTTTCTATAAAAAATATCTCAATGCCGAAGGCTTACCTGTTGTATCATCCGATAAAGTCTGCGATGAAGCATTAGAACGAACACGAACCGTTATTCTACAAATGCTGTCGAAGCGTCCGGATGTAAAAGACTACATGGTATCCAAAGGCTGTCGTGTAATGATAATAGGTGCAACGGAAGAAGTCTGTGATCTGCCCGAATATGCAAAAATATGTACCCCCGACAGTACTGCCTACTGGAACAAACGGGCAAGAGGTTTCGGCGGTGCTCCCGAAGATGACTACAGCGCAAGCTTCGGCGAAGAAAACGTTATGTGCATGCCCGGAGACAGATACGAAGGAGAAAGTATAATGGTACACGAGTTTGCCCACATTGTACATACTGTTGGTATCATCGGAGTAAAACCCGATTTCGACACAGAATTGGAAGCTCTTATGGAAAAAGCAAAGGCAAAAGGATTATGGGAAAACACATATGCCCTCAGCAATAAGTATGAATATTTTGCAGAAGCTGTACAATCGTTTTTCAACTGCAATAGATATTCGACCGAGCCTAATGGAGTACACAATTCTATCAATACTGCAAAAAAACTGAAAGAATATGATCCGGATATCTATAATCTTCTGTTGCAGTATTTTCCTGAAAATATAAAGTTGGATATATGTAATAAGTAACCGTAAGTATCTAATGTTACATTTTAAAGTCATAACTATCAATCAGTGTTATACTTGGATAGATAATAAAAAGGTCTGAGACCTTAAATCGTTTGAAAAATAAGCCAGCCTATGAAAAATATTTATATTCATATATTGCTTTTTATCTTCACATTACAGGCTTGGGGACAAGAAGTCAAATACAACTCCTCAGGAGCAGGTAACCCTGTGCTTCCGGGATATTTTGCCGATCCGACAGTCCGAAAGTTTGGTGATACATATTACATATATGCCACAACCGATGGAACCGGCTTAGGAGTAGGGCCTTCGCAGGTATGGAAATCGAAGGATTTTGTCAACTGGACTATCTCTCCTATGAATTGGCCGACAGCCGATCAGGTTTGGGCTCCGGATGTCATGCTGGGAACAGACGGACGATATTACTTCTATTATAGTCAGGCTTGTAAAATATATTGTGCGGTTTCGGATAGCCCTACCGGTCCATGGACTAATATACTGGGCGCAGACGAAGCTGTTCTGATACCCGACCGTTATGTAAAAATGTCAATAACCCTAGATGCCCAGAGCTTTATCGATGACGATGGCTCTACTTACCTATATTGGGGAACATGGGGCATCTATAAAAATCACGGCTGCGGAGTAGGTAAACTCAATGCCGACATGAAAACTTTTACCGATACTACTTTGATTCCGAATACTCAGGCTAAAGAGTTTTTCGAAGCCCCTTATATGTTTAAACGAAACGGCATCTATTATTTCACCTATTCGTCAGGATCGTGTCACGACCATACTTACCGGGTACAATATGCCACAAGCAAAGTAGGACCTATGGGACCTTTTGAATTCGGAGACAACAACCCAATTCTCGAAACGTCACAGGATAGTACCATACATGGACCCGGTCATCACAGTATACTAAAGGAAGGAGATGATTATTATATAGTTTATCACAGGCACAATATACCTCAATCGACACGTGGATTTTTCCGTCAGGTGGCTATAGATAAACTCATATTCGACAAAGACGGTCGTATTGTAAAAATAACCCCTACTCACAAAGGACTGGGTTACTTACAGAAAGACAGCAATCCGTATAAAGATATTGCCTTCGGGAAAAAGATTACCGCCTCTTCTTATTACAACGAGAATTTCAGACCCGAATATGCCAATGACAATAATAATGCTACACTTTGGAGGGCAGCTAACTCCAGAGGAAAAGAGTGGATACAAATCGATTTAGGGAAGAATCTACCAATCAAACGTGTATGGACACAATTCGAACATCCGACATCTTTTTATCAGTATCTGATAGAAGTTTCAACCAATGGCCATGACTGGATATTATTTTCGGATAAACAAGACAACACATTGGCGGGCAGCCCGATGATTGATCGCGGTAATGCTCAAGCCAGATACATCCGGTTAACTATTACAGGTAACGAAAGAAACGGGTTATTCCCTGCCTTATGGAATATAAAGGTATTCTCGGAAGGGAATGATCCATTTCCGGCAAATGAACAACCGTTCAACAAACAAGCTTCGGTTGCTGCTGCTGATCCCTCGGGACTTCTGTTTGAAATAAATGCCGATAATTATCAAAGTGGATCAGTAGCAGGCCGGATCGCTGATCTGAAAACACCATCCCGAGGCTTCAATGCTGTAGGAACAGCCGTTCAGATTAAGGACATTGAAGGGAGAAAGGCTTTCGTATTTAACGGAACTCAGAAGTTTGAATCTGATTTCGGATTGCCGACTACCATAAAAGGCAATGCCCCTTACTCTTTTTCGGCTTGGGTATTGGCACAATCGACACCCAACGAAAACGAATGTATTATAGATGTAAACGAATCTTATAACGAACTGTCAAAGATAATTCTGGGATATGGGACAAGTCCCCGCAGTGGTATAACCATGCATTACGGTTGGTACGAAGATATGGGGTTGTCTTCGCTCCCGACCGTAAATACATGGAACCACATTGTAGTGACTTTTGACGGATATTTGGAGAAAATATACCTAAACGGGCACCTTGTCAAGAGTAAAGATATTTATCTTCGTGTAGGCAGTTCCGAAAAGCTGACATTAGGAATGAAATTCGATGGGGAGCATCCTTTTCGGGGAGCATTGCATTCCTTATCTATGTACGATATACCACTAAGTGAAAATCAAGTGCTGGAATTATATCAGAATATCAATAATAACTAATAAACAATATACTTATGAAAAAGCTTCGCTTATGTCTTCTGCTGGCATTACTGCCCATTATTTCGGCAGCAGCACACACCCATCACGAGCAGCAAACGACCCAGAAAGATTATCCGATACAGCCGGTATCTTTCGTTTCGGTTAAATTTTCGGATAAATTTTGGGCACCACGTATAAAAACCAATCAGGACGTAACTATACCCATCGCTCTGAAACAATGTTATATAACAGGACGTGTTGACAATTTTAAAAAGGCAGGAGGTCTTATGCCGGGATATTTCGATACCCAATTCACATTTGACGATACCGATATTTACAAAATACTCGAAGGCATGTCGTATTCGATACAAATGTATCCGAATAAAGATTTGGAAGCTCGCATGGATACTCTTATCTATTATATACAGAAGGCACAAGAACCTGACGGATACCTTTTTACCGCACGAACAGCTGCCGAACCAGGAAAACTCCATGAATGGGTAGGAGCAAAACGCTGGGAAAAAGATCCTGACCTGAGCCACGAACTTTATAACTGCGGACACTTGTATGAAGCAGCTGTAGCACATTATCAGGCTACAGGTAAAAGAACTCTGCTTGATGTAGCAATCAAAAATGCAGATTTGCTGGTAAAGGACTTCGGTCCCGGAAAATTGGCTTACGAGCCCGGACATCAGATTGTAGAAATGGGTCTTGTAAAGATGTATCGAGTAACAGGAAAAAAAGAATACCTTGATCTGGCGAAATACTTCCTAGACCTGAGAGGTCATGGCGAAAGCGGAGAATACAGCCAGACCCATAAACCTGTAATAGAGCAGGATGAAGCTGTAGGGCATGCTGTACGTGCAGCTTATATGTATTCAGGGATGGCAGATGTTGCCGCATTGACCGGAAACAGTGCCTACTTACATGCCATAGATAATATCTGGGACAATGTAGTGACTAAAAAATATTACATCACAGGTGGTATCGGTGCTACAGGTCATGGAGAGGCCTTCGGTAAGAATTACGAACTACCCAATATGTCGGCTTATTGCGAAACATGTGCTGCAATCGCCAATGTATACTGGAACCATCGTTTGTTCCTTCTTCATGGAGATTCTAAATACTATGATGTATTGGAACGGACGCTTTACAATGGTCTGATTTCAGGAATAAGCCTTTCGGGTGATCATTTCTTTTATCCCAATCCGTTGGAATCGGTCGGACAGCACGGACGCAGTGAATGGTTCGGCTGCGCTTGCTGCCCCAGTAACGTTTGCCGTTTTATGCCATCTATCCCCGGATACGTATACGCTAAAAAAGACAATAAAATCTATGTAAATCTATTTATCGAAAGCGAATCGGATATAGAACTCAATAAGAACGATATAAAAATAGCCCAAAAGACTGGTTATCCTTGGGATGGTAATGTATCAATAACTATTGATCCTAAAAAGGCAGAGACATTCGAAGTACTTGTCCGTGTACCGGGATGGGTACAGAATCAGCCCGTACCCAGTGATTTATACAGTTATCTGAATCCGAAAAAAGAGACTGTAAAAATAAAGGTAAACGGAGTTGAAACAGATAATACTGTATCGCCAAACGGATATATCGCAATTTCCAGAAAATGGAAAAAAGGAGATAATATAGTGGTCGACTTCCCGATGGATGTTCACCGCACTTTAGCCAACGATAAAGTAGAAGACGACAGAGGAAAGGTGTCTTTAGAACGGGGTCCCATTGTATATTGTCTAGAATGGCCTGATAATCAAGACAAGGTTCTTAATGCTGTACTTGAAGATAATGTTCCGATAACAGCATCATTTATACCGGACGAATTGAATGGAATAGTACGCCTCGAAGCTGATGCCAAAAGCGCGCGAAGGGGAGATGATAACGAAGTCATAATCGAAAATAAACATCTGACAGCTATCCCTTACTACGCATGGGCCAACAGGGGTGCAGGAGAAATGGCTGTATGGATACCCCGTACGAAAGAGCGCACACGTCCCCTACCCCCACCTACTATTTGCACAAGTGCCAAGGTAACATCTTCGGCTCCCAACAAATCGCTGAGCAGTGTTAACGACGGATACTGGCCTGATAATTCAAACGACCGTCATGTTCCATTTTACTCTTTGTGGCCAAAAAATAATTCGGAAGAATGGGTAACATACGAATTCGATAAGCCCGAAACATTTTCCTCTGCATTTGTATATTGGTATGACGATGCACCTTGGGGAGGCTGCCGTATACCTCTGTCGTGGAAAGTTCAGTATCAGGATGCCAACGGACAATGGCTGGATGTAAAAACAAAAGGCAGCTACAAAAGCGAGAAAGACGTGAAAAATCAAATAGAGTTTGAGCCTGTCTCCGCTAAATTTGTACGCCTTTCAGTACAATTGCCTGTAAAAGAATCTATCGGCATTTATGAATTCGAAGTAAAATAAGGTTGCTGATCTGTTTATTTCTTTGGAAAGTAAAACAACCCGAGATTCTTATAACCAGAAAGTATATCATTAAATACTTTCTGGTTCTTCAATACAGAAATTTATCTATACAAAAGAATGTGTAAAGGCAAATCAATATTCGCCAAAAACAAAAAGACACAACTGGAAAAAAAGTTATTTTATTGTAACCTTTGTCACCTTTTCGGTACGAAATATATATAAAGCCAGAGACTTTTATCAAAAACAGAGAATAAATGAAAAGATTAATTATCGCACTTCTTGCCGTATACCCCCTATTATCACAAGGGCAAGATATGAAAGAACTCTATCAGAAAGCCGATTCGTTCTATACGAAATACAGTTCGATGTCACGAGGTTTATCTGATATCGAAGCTATCAAAAACAGTCCTAAGTTCTGGTATTCGGCTCGTACAGCCAACGGAAAAGAGTTTTTCTTGCTCGATGCCGAAAAAAAACAAGAACCCACTCCGGCATTCGATCAAAAACGTCTGGCTCTTTCACTGGAAACATTTCTGCATAAAGAGATTAAAGCGTACCAGTTGCCATTTCAGAAAATTCGATTCGCAGGAACCGATACACTGTCATTTATTATTGATAAACAAGAATACCTGTGTACCCTGGCTGATTACAAAATCATAAAAGGAGCTGCAATCCCCGAAGATTCTTACTGGGGAGGTGTATATCGAGAAAACAGCAAAGAAAAAATCAAATCGCCCGATGGCATTAACGAAGCATATATCAACGAAGGCAATCTGTGGATACGCAATATCGCAACAGGACAAGCGAAAGCGATCAGTACCGATGGCTCGGTGTACGACTATTACTCATCGAATATTTATTGGTCTCCAGACTCTAAGAAAATTATCTGCTGTAAATATCGTCCTGCAGAAGTCAGAAAATTGCTGCTGATATCATCCTCACCAAAAGACCAGCTGCAGCCAAAAACCGAAGAATATGACTATCCGAAACCTGGAGACGCATTACCAATAAGAAGACCGGTGCTATTCTTTATTGATGGAAAACGATCTGTTGAATATAACGTTCCTGATGTAGATGCTCAATTCGACCTTAATAACATCCGATGGGATAAAAGCAGTACGTCTTTTTCATTTCATTTCAATAAACGGGGACATCAACAATACGTTATTTACGGAGGAAACATTCAATCAGATCAGCTGCGAACAATTGTAAATGAACAAAGTAACACGTTTATCTATTACAATGCAGTATATGAGCACTGGTTCGAAAACGAAAAAGAACTACTCTGGATATCGGAACGAGACGGATGGAGACATATCTATCTGTACGACGTACCGACCGGAAAAGTAAAAAAACAATTGACTAAGGGAGAGTGGGTTGTTAAAAATGTGGTACATGTAGATGAAAGTAAACGGACTATCCTGTTTAAAGGATGCGGGATGGATGCGGGAGAAGATCCTTATCTCGAAAAATATTACCTTCTGAATATAGACAATGGAAACATCAAAGCCTTAACCCCTGAAAATGGGAATCACAACGTAACATTCAGTTCAGACTATGCGTATATGGTGGATACTTATTCTCGTACCGATCTTCCTCCGACAACTGTATTAAGATCGGCGAAGGACGGAAAAATCATCCGTACAATATTCCAACCTGATATAAAAGAAGCATTAGCTGCCGGATGGCGTATGCCCGAAGTATTCTCAGCTAAAGGACGTGATGGTAAAACAGATATCTGGGGGATGATAATCCGTCCGAATAATTTCGATCCGAATAAGAAATATCCCGTGATAGAGTATATTTATGCAGGACCTCATGATTCTCACGTTCCAAAATCTTTTGCTCTGGCTCATCGTCCGAGCCATTTAACTGAACTCGGATTTATTGTGGTTATGATAGATGGAATGGGAACTGCCAACCGATCGAAAGCTTTTCATGATGTATGCTGGAAAAATCTGAAAGACGCAGGATTTCCCGACCGCATAGCATGGATGAAATCTGCCGCTGACAAATACCCTGAAATGGATATTACCAGAGTTGGCATCTACGGAGGCTCGGCCGGAGGACAAAACAGCATGGGAGCAGTACTTTTCCATCCCGAATTTTATAAAGTGGCAGTGGCTGCTTGCGGATGCCACGACAACCGAATGGATAAAATCTGGTGGAATGAACAATGGATGGGATATCCTATCGGCAAAGAGTACGAAGAATGCTCGAATGTGGTAAATGCACATCTGCTGAAAGGAAAGCTGATGCTGATATTAGGAGAGTTGGACAATAATGTTGATCCTTCATCTACTTTACAAGTAGTAAATGCCCTGCAACAAAGCAATAAAGAATTCGATTTTGTTATACTGCCGGGAGCAAGACATACCCTCGGAGAAACATACGGAGAACGTAAACGCCGTGATTTCTTTGTGAAGAATCTTATAGGACTACCTACTCCAAACTGGAACGAACAATGAATAATCCGCCCAACAACAAAATTGCCCTATTGAGGCAATTTATGAAAGAACATAATTTACAGGCATTTATAATTCCGACAACTGATCCGCATCTGAGTGAATATCCCGCCGCACATTGGGAATCACGAATGTGGATAAGCGGATTTACAGGATCGGCAGGTATAGCTGTGATAACAATGGATAAGGCTGGCTTATGGACAGATTCCCGTTATTTTCTTCAGGCTGAAAGCGAATTAGCCGGATCAGAAATCAAATTATTCAAAGCAAGATTGCCGGAAACACCTTTGATTCCTGATTGGCTGATCGATGAATTATCGAATGGAGATAATGTAGGAATTGACGGAAAAGTATATGCGGCAAAAGAGGCTCAAGATCTGATCAGAATATTGACTCCGAAAGGTATATCTTTGATAAACAGCACAGACCCTTTCGACTCGATATGGGCCGAGCGTCCTGACATACCAAAAGGAAAAGCGTTTATCCATCCCGAAAAATATACTGGAGAATCAGCTAAAGAAAAAATAGCCCGCATTGCTGACTCTATCGAAAAAACAGGAGCAGACTCTTTGCTGGTAAGTACCCTCGATACTATAGCATGGATATTTAATCTGAGAGGAAATGACGTCATTTACAATCCGGTAGTTGTATCGTATGCCTATGTATCACGTACCGAAACGATCTTATTTATAGACTCTTATAAATTAGATGATACTATCCAGACGTATCTCAAAGAACAAGGAGTCACAGTAAAGCCTTATGATGAAATATATAGCTTCGCTCAGACTCTAAAAGGCTCAGTTTGTATCGACTCTAATAAGATCAGTTATAGTCTGTATAATGCTATTCCTAAGCATTGCAGAATAGTAGATATGCTGTCTCCTGCCGATTTGATGAAGAGTATTAAGAATGATGTAGAAACAGAAGGATTCGGGCGGGCAATGGTACGTGACGGAGTAGCTCTTGTTCATTTTTTCAGATGGCTGGAAGCTGCTGTTCCTAAAGGGATGGTCACTGAATACAATATCGGCAAAAAATTGGTTGAATATCGCAGTAAACAAGAGAACTTTGCAGGAGAGAGCTTCTGTACTATTGCAGGATATGCAGCCAACGGTGCGCTTAATCATTATCATCCGACAGCAGACAATTGTCTTAGTGTAAAAGCTGTAGGTTTACTTCTGATTGATTCGGGGGCACAATATCTTGACGGCACAACAGATATAACCCGTACAGTAGCTGTAGGTGCTGTTTCGGATGATATGAAACGAGATTACACCCTGGTTCTGAAAGGTCACATCGGGCTGACTTCTGCTGTATTTCCTCAGGGAACAAGAGGCTCTCAAATAGATATTCTGGCACGTCAAGCGATGTGGAAAGAAGGTATCAATTTCCTTCATGGCACAGGTCATGGAATAGGTCATTATCTGAGTGTACATGAAGGCCCTCATAGCATTCGCCCCGAAATAAATCCGGTGAATATCTATATAGGAATGATAACATCCAATGAACCGGGTATATACCGAGACAACAAATACGGAGTACGTACCGAAAACCTTATGAGAACTCAACTTTATAAAAAGACAGAGTTCGGAGATTTCTATTCATTCGAAACTATCACTCTTTGCCCGATAGACACAACTCCTATCATCAAAGAGATGCTTACAGACGATGAGGTTACTTGGCTGAATAACTATCATACCGAAGTATACAATAAGTTATCACCCTATCTGGAAGATGCTGAAACAGAATGGCTGAAAGCAAAGACTCAGCCTATCTAGTAAAAAGGGATAAGGCAGATTCAAACTCTGCCTTATCTTCTTTACTTCTTATTCATCAACTCACTCGGATTATCGTTCTTATTCAACTTGCGAATAACTCTTGCAGGATTACCCACCGCCAAAGAATCGGCAGGAATGTCTTTAACAACAACCGAACCCGCACCAATTACAGAACGATCACCAATAGTTACACCCGGACATATTGTGGAATGCCCTCCAATCCAGCAACGTTCACCAATCTTTACGGGTTTGCAGTCTTCCCATTGGGCTCTTTCTTCGGCATCCAGCGGATGCTGTGCAGTGTATATATGCACACCCGGAGCTATGAGAGTATAATCTCCAATGGTTACGGTTCCTCCATCAAGGATAATAGCCCCCATATTGATAAAGACCTTTTCTCCGGCATATATCAGATCGCCGTAATCACAAAAGAAAGGGGGTTCTACATAAAAGCTCTTATGCGAATTCGGGAAAAGCTCGTTCATCACATCTCTGAACTTATCGGTATGATACTCCGTCACATTCAGTTTATGCAGAAGCGGCTTTATCTTTTTCCGCACCTCAACCATTTCTTCGCAATGAGCATCGTAATGCTCTCCTGCTGCCATTTTTTCTTTTTCAGTCTTCATTTTATTCAGGTATTGTTCTAATAAGTATTATCCTATGAAAAGAGGGTAAACAAACACATGTCTACCCTCTTCTATTTATATCTGTTTATCAGGCTTATTTAGTCAAGAACTTATAGATACAAGTCTGCGTATACTCTTCGCCCGGATTCAAACGGGTTGAAGGGAATTTAGGCTGATTAGGTGTATCGGGATACTTTTGAGTTTCCAGAGCTACAGCTTCTCTGTAATTATGGGCTCTGCCGTATTTTCCGGTAACTTTACCATCCAAGAAATTGCCGCTATAGAATTGAATAGCAGGCTGGTCAGACCATACTTCCATTACACGTCCGCTCTTAGGTTCGTATAAGCTTGCTATAAACTCAATGTCTTTATCAGACTTGCGGTCAACAACCCAGTTATGGTCGTATCCTCCACCGTTTTTCAACTGCTCATTTTCAGCATTGATTCTGTCTCCGATAGCTGTAGGCTTTCTGAAATCGAAAGGAGTACCTTCTACATTCATCAGTTTACCTGTAGGTATCAATACACTATCAACAGGAGTGATTGCACTTGCATTGATAGTCAATATATGATCTAATATCGTGCCATTAGCTCCTCCTTTCAGGTTAAAGAACGAGTGATGAGACAGATTTACATGAGTAGGCTTATCTGTTGTCGCATGATAAGTGATCTTAAACTCGTTATCGGGAGTCAAAGTATAAACCATTTTCACGGTAACCGTTCCCGGAAAACCTTGTTCTCCATCAGGTGAAACATAAGATAAAGCTATACTGTTTTTGCTGATACTGTCTACATTCCATACTTTCATATCAAAGCCTTCGGGTCCTCCGTGGAGTGTCTGTCCATTGTTATTCACCGGAAGTTGGTACTTCTTGCCATCAAGTGTGAATTGCCCTTTAGCAATACGGTTTGCATAACGACCAACAACAGGTCCCAAGCAACGTTCTCCCTGATAGTGAATATATTCATCTATATTATTGTGACCAAACACAATATCTTCGTATTTACCTTCTTTATCGGGCACCCACAGAGAGATTACACGCCCTCCGAAATTAGATACCTGCATAGTAATGCCATTACCCGATTCGAGGGTATACAGCTTAATTTCTTTACCATCTAAAGTTGTTGTAAAAGCAGAATCGGGCATCAAAGTTATCCCCGAATTATTAGTCTCCGCCACAGGAGCCTGCTGTTGCTTATTTCCACAAGAAAACAAGCACAGAACTAATCCCAGATAAAGTATTTTCTTCATAATTATCTATTATTTAGGTTATATCTACAATAAAAAAGTCCTTTCAAAGTGAACGAAAATTCCCACTGTCATTTAACCATGAAAACAACAGTGAGAATATTCGAGATAAGGAAAGGTTTAAAGTCTATAAGACTTTGTTTGAAAAAGCGAATCTCTTTATCCGACTCACTTTTTCATATAACTAGTAATCAAGTAAGGTCGTGACCTTCATAAACTCATTTTACCAAAAATACCAGTAGAAGAGAGCACAGCAGGCAACTACTCCTAATGAAGCAACGACATCCCACTTATCCCAACTATTTTTAATTTGCTTTTTATAGTCATCAGTGAAAGTAATAGCATCAATTTGTTGAGCTGTTGGTTTAGCTGTAAAGAGTGATACTACAATCATCAGTACTACGATAAAGGCAAGTAACCAAATTTCAAAAATAAGCCAGTTTGTTTGCCAAAACCATCCTGTAGATTCCCAATACCAACCTGTCATCACGTCTTTACCTGTATTGGTAAAGATATTAGTTACCAAACGTACCATACCGATAATGAAACCTACTATCATACCTACTTCTCCGGCTTTTGGCGTAATCCGTTTAGAGAATATACCAAGAGCAAATACAGCTACCATCGCTGGAGCAAGTAAAGATTGAATACCTTGCAGATAATCGTAAAGGCTGCCTAAGCTCATCATAATAGGTATCCATACAATACCGAGTATTACAACAACCATTGTGGCAATACGACCTACCAAAACATATTTAGCCTCACTCTGACCCTTAAACATCGGTTTATAGAAGTCTTCAGTAAACAAAGTAGCACAAGAGTTAAAGAATGCTGCTAATGAAGCAACTAAAGCCGATATAAAGCCGATTGTTACAATACCTTTTACACCTGCGGGCAATACAAATTTCACCATCGCTCCGAAAGCGGTGTCGGGATTATCCAATGAGAATCCACTATCAGGACGTGCAGCCAATGCCGCAGCAACCATACCGGGAATAAGGAACATAAATACAGGTAATAATTTGAAATAACCTGCAGCGATAGTACCTCTGCGGGCACGTTTCATTACGACCTCGTTAGATTCTCCTTTACGTTGCCCAAGCACACGTTGAACAATATGCTGGTCTGTACACCAATACCAAAAACCGATAATAGATGCTCCGATAAATACCCAGAAACCGGGATAATCATCATACATAGGATCTCCCGTAGAGAAGTGGAACATGTGATTTGTACCATGTGCCACACCATCAGCCCCTACATTCAGAGTTTTTGAATAAGCAATCATAGCATCCCATCCTGCACCTATGCTTCCGTCTCCAAGTGCAGATAATCCTAAGAAAAGCACAAGGAATGAACCAATAATAAGTATCGGCGTTTGAATTGCAGAAAGAGTCATGACTCCCTTCATACCACCCAAAACGGTGAAGATACCAGTCAATACTATCAAGCCGATAGCACCGTACCAAAAAGGCAGACCTAGAAGACTCTCCATAAAAATACCACCTGTAAATGCTGTAACACTCACCTTTGTAAGCACATATGCTATAAGAGTGATAATTGACAACCACGAGCCAGTTTTTGGAGTATAACGATATTTAAGAAAATCGGGCATTGTAATGATTTTGCCCATTTTATTGTTCAATAATTGATAGAACGGAACAAATAACCAACCTAAGATCAAGATCATCCATCCTTGCATCTCCCAGTGTGCCATACCGACTCCCGATTTAGCACCGGTACCGGCAAGTCCCACAAGGTGTTCCGACCCGATATTTGCAGCAAAGATAGCTGCACCGATAATATACCATGGTTCGCCCTTACCGAATAGATAATCCTCGCTATTGACACCTTGTTGCAGACGTTTGTCTTTTTGAACCGAACGCCATACTGCCCAGCTTACAGCAATTATCCCGACTACAATAATCAGCCAGTCGAGCCAAATAAATTCATGAGAATTCCAATTCATAGTATTATATTAATTTAGATTGAATAATTCTTTTTCGGTAAATTTGCCTAATTTCAGGTATTTATCATATACCTCCATGTATATTTTGTGATTTTCGGCATTTGGCTGATATTCGAAAGCGAAACCTTGTCCCATTGCTTTTTGTGCAGCTTCAACATTTGGATGAAGACCAGCTGCTACTGAAGCGAACATGGCTGCACCGAATGCACAAGCTTGTTCAGCTTTAGCCACTTTTATAGGCATACCTAACACATCAGCCAAGGTCTGCATCACAAAAGGAGATTTCAGAGAAATACCTCCGATACCGATAACACTTTCTATTTCGATACCGTTCTCAAGGAAACGGTCTATAATAGCTTTCGAACCAAAAGCTGTAGCTTCTACTAAAGCTCTGAATATTTTAGGAGCAGAACTAGCCAGATTCAATCCGGTAATAGTACCCTTAACCAACTGATTTGCATCAGGAGTACGGCGTCCGTTCATCCAATCCACAGCAAGAACCGAACTTGCCGAAACAGGAATAGCCTCTGCTTCTTTCGATAAAGCAGGTATCATTTTATCCAAAGTTTCTTCGATCAGCTTATCTTTAACATCCTGACTGATCAGAGTAGAATCTTTTATTAATTTCTCGATTGGCCAAGCCAAAACAGACTTAAACCAAGCATAAATATCTCCAAAGCCAGATTGACCTGCCTCAAGCCCGATCATTCCGGGAATAACAGAGCCGTCTACCTGTCCACAGATTCCGGGGATAAGTTTGCCATGCATTGCTTCGTAGGGCACAACCATGATATCGCAAGTAGATGTACCGATAACACGAACGAATGTTTTAGGTCCTATCTCTGCACCTACTGCACCCATATGGCAGTCGAAAGCTCCTACTCCTACAGCCACATTGGTTGTTAAACCCAGCTTTTCAGCCCATTCGGGTGTCAGGTTTCCAACTTTCACATCGCTGGTGTAAGTATCTTTAAATAACCGATCTCTGAAACCTTTCAACAAGGGTTCGATCTCCACAAGGAAGTCTTCGGTAGGAAGCCCATCCCACTCTTTAAGCCACATCGCTTTGTGACCTGCCGAACAACGGCTGCGAACGATATCTGCAGGTTTTGTTGTTCCTGTGATAAGAGCAGGCATCCAGTCGCAATGCTCAACCCACGAATAAGCGGCATCACGGATAGACTCATCTTCTTTAAGCACATGTGCAACTTTTGCCCACACCCACTCACTTGAATAGATTCCGCCTTCGTATGCAGTATAATCTATCGGCCATCTTTTGGCTATTTCATTTATTCTGGCTGCTTCTTTTACCGATGTATGGTCTTTCCATAAGATAAACATTGCATTTGGGTTTTCTGCAAATTCAGGACGCAACGCCAATATTTGTCCGTCCTTATCGATCAATGCAGGAGTAGAACCTGTTGTATCGAAAGACATTCCGATTACATTTTCGGCAGTTCCTGCAGGGGATTTGCTTAAAGCTTCCTTTACAGAATCGATCAATCCTTCTACATAGTCGAGAGGGTGCTGTCTGTATTGGTTATTTTGAGGATCGCAGTATTTACCGGCAACCCATCTTTTGTAGTATTTTACGGATGAAGCTATTTCCTCACCTGTTTCGGCGTTAACAATAACCGCACGGCAAGAATCTGATCCATAGTCAAGGCCTATCGTATATTTCATTTGTCTTATATATGTAATGTTGAAATAAGCAAGTTATAGAAAATATCAAGGTTTTATACCAAGATAGAAAGTATCACAGGAAAGATCTGTGATTTAAAAACAGAAGCACCAGAGGGATCATATATCTCCCCCCAATGCCATCTGCGACCATTGTTGAATTATTGTAATGCTTTATTAAGCATGTAGTATATTTCGTTGTTACGTAAATCTTTACGGAACTCACGAATAGTTGTGTCTTTATCGATTATCAACAGCTCGATGTCTGCAATTTCGGCATAGTCTTCTAACATTTCTGTAGTTACTGAGAAAGAGAAGCTTGAGTGGTGAGTACCACCTGCAAGAATCCATGCTCCTGCACCTACTTCGAAGTTAGGCATAGGTTTCCACAATGCACATGCTACAGGAAGTTTTGGTAGTGGTTTTGGTTCTTCTACTTCTACTTCGTTTACAATCATACGGAAACGATTACCCATATCTACAATTGTAGCTGCTACTCCTGTACCTTTATGAGCTTGGAATACCAAACGAGCACAAACACCTGCATCACCAATTCCTAAGAAATGTACTTCGATACGAGGTTTCACTCCTGTAATATCCGGGTTGATTTCCAACATATGCGATTGAAGAATAGTGCTGTTTTCGCCATCGAAGTTCAATGTATAATCTTCAAGGAATGATTGTCCACCGGGTAAACCTTGACCCATTACCCACATAGTACGAACAAGGGCTGCCGATTTCCAGTCTCCTTCAGCTCCGAACCCATAACCTTCGGCCATCAAACGTTGAGAAGCAAATCCCATCAACTGTTTCATACCTTCCAATTCGTTGAAGCTTGTAGTAAAGCCTTTAGCTCCTTTATCCTGCAAGAAACGGCGAAGACCTATTTCCTGAGCTGCAGCATCACGTACTACCTGATATTTTTCAGTTCCTTTTTTACAGTCTGCCGCAAAATCATATACTTTTTCGTATTCCGCAACCAGAGCATCTATTTCTGCTTCTGTCACTGCATTTACGTAAGGTACTAATCTAGCGATAGGTGCATTATCCACATGGTATCCCAAACGAATTTCAGCTTCTACCTTATCTCCATCTGTTACAGCAACATTATTCATATTATCACCGAAACGGATGATAAGCATATCCTGTGAATCAGCCCATCCTGCGCAAACACGCATCCAAGATGCAATTTTGCCTTGAGTATCTTTATCATTCCAATACCCTACAACTACCTTGCGAGGTTTACGCAAACGGCTGGTAATGTGTCCGAATTCGCGGTCGCCATGAGCCGATTGGTTCAGGTTCATGAAATCCATATCGATTTCATTCCAAGGAATTTCT
Organism: Indolivaga capnocytophagoides DSM 22835; assembly: GCF_000426485.1. Classification (GTDB taxonomy): domain Bacteria; phylum Bacteroidota; class Bacteroidia; order Bacteroidales; family Dysgonomonadaceae; genus Dysgonomonas_A; species Dysgonomonas_A capnocytophagoides. Next base: position 76,117 of record NZ_AUFL01000014.1, on the reverse strand, counting down.
TTATTATATTGTGTATGTAAGTGCAATAATGGTTTTTTGAAATCTTTCAATCCGTGAATCCACATTTTTGCAGGAGAGAATGTATGCATCCAGGTAATGATACCTGCACACTTTACATCGCCGTTGGCTGCACGCATAATTGCAGATATTTCAGACGAAGAGTTTGCTGTTCCTTTATATACAACTTTGATAGGTAGATTACCTGAATCGTTAAGTCCCTTAACCATTTCGGTTGAGTGTGCATCTACTGCAACAACTGCGTCTCCTCCGTAAAGAAGTTGTGCTCCGGTTACAAACCAAATTTCTAAATCTTTAAAATCCATGGTATTATATTTTTTATGTTTATATATTATTGATATTCTTCGATTTTGTGTTTACTGACCATAATAAGCATCCGGACCGTGTTTGCGGAAGAAATGCTTTTTAATCAGTTCTTCATTCATCTTCAATTGAGGATTGACATTAAATGAAATAAAAGCCATCTTTGCCACCTGCTCCAATACTACGGCATTATGTACCGCGTTATGAGCATCCTTTCCCCACGAAAAAGGTCCGTGATTATTGACTAAAACTCCCGGAGTAAAATCGGCATTCAGATCTTTAAAGCGTTCGACGATTACATTTCCTGTTTCCAGTTCATATTTTCCCTGAACTTCTTCCGGTGTCATCTGACGGGTACATGGAATAGCATCTTTAAAATAGTCGGCATGTGTAGTTCCTATATTCGGAATATCACATCCGGATTGAGCCCATGATGTTGCATAAGTAGAATGCGTATGAACAATGCCTCCCACATTAGGGAATGCTTTATATAGAACGACGTGTGTAGCGGTGTCCGATGATGGTTTAAGTTTACCTTCAACGACATTTCCGTCCAAGTCCACAACTACCATATCTTCGGCTTTCATGGTATCGTACGATACGCCGGAAGGTTTTATTACAACCAAACCCGATGCACGGTCTATGGCACTGACATTTCCCCAAGTGAAAATAACCAAACCATGCTGTACCAGATCGAGATTAGCTCTGAAAACTTCTTCTTTTAATGCTTCTAACATGCTATTTGAATTAAAATTTCAATAAGTGTTTCTGTTACACTTGCAATGTTAGCGATTAGTGTTTAATAAAACACTTACACCTCGCATGTTTTATAACATATTTCAGAAAAAAACATCCCCGGACAGCATATTATCAATAATATCTATCCGGGGTGAATATCTTTTCGGGTTTCTGTTCCTGATCCAAATCAGAACCGAGCGCTACAAAGAGAAATAATATCCTTTTTTCAGTAACTGATCATATTTTTCTTTATTAAACTTATAGTAGAAAGCACCTCTCTTTGATGATGACTTATCTTTATCATCCTGCTTTTCGAGTATTTCCATTTCAAGGATCTTTTTCCTGAAATTTCTCTTATCCAATGTAGTCTGATAAATAGCTTCATACAAAGTCTGCAATTGAGGCAAAGTAAACTTTTCGGGCAGCAAATTAAAGCCGATAGGTTCGGCGGCAGCTTTCTTTCTCAACTGCTCTATTGTATCCTGAAGGATCTGCTTATGGTCAAATATAAGCTCTCCTACAGTTTCAAGCTCCTGCCAGCGTGCATTATGGACTTTACAAAGCTGCTCATCAAACGATTGTATATCAATCAGTGCATAATAAGCAAGTGAGATAACACGTTCTCCGATATCACGTCCTACTTCTCCATATGCGCCGACCTGTTCCATAAATACATCCTGAATACCGGTGTATTCATACACAACCCTTGTAACCGTTTCCGAAAGACTCTCATCGGGTCTGATAAAACCTCCCATCAGAGAATCCTGTCCCTTTAGCGGTTCGAACTTACGCTTTGTTATCAGCAGGTATAGTTTATCATTTTTGAAGCCTAATATAAGACAGTCTACAGATACATAGAATCTTTCTTGATCTTTATAAAATAATGGTGTCATGTGTATTATCCGAATAGCCCGTTAAAGTGTAAAACCTATTTCTTCTTTTTACCTAAGCTCTTAAAGCAACAAGTGCATGCTATGTACTTAAGCGTAAAATACTAATTAAAACATCAGCAATGAGATACTTCTGCTACTAATTATTTTCACAAAAGTAAACATTATTAATTAATTAGTGTTCATTTCACTACAATTCTACAAAACAGCACTTATCTATCTGATCTTCCGACACCTCGCAAACCCTTTACAAATAAGGGATCGGGACTTATTGTATTTTTTTACCCCATACAGACTGTCCTTTCCTATCAATGCCTGTGAACAAGACCGTATTTGTGTGGTTCTCCCAATCGTGTCCGATAAAGAGTCTCAATCCGGATATTTCTTCTCCCTCTATTACAAGGTCTAGAATACCGACTGAGCGGTATTTCCATGACCCGGAAAACTCACCTCCGACCGATTTATCCGCAGATATTATTAGTTCTTTCGGAGTGTTCCTTCTATTGTCGGTCAAGCGCAGGTCATCAGGCTTTACCTGACCATCTCTCAGGTCAAGATCCGAATTCCCGACATCTCTGATACAGAGTATTTCCCATTTTCCGAGCAGGTCTCTCTCTGACACAGCACGCTGAAAATCTCCGGCATACCTCTGCGGTGAAACAACCGGCCAACCATCCTCTGTCCAGAATACCTCCCTGATATGCAAATCCATCATAAAGTTTTCGGGAGAGAGACGCCCCTGATGTGCCATGAAAAATTTTCCTTCGTGATTATCAAAGACTGCACAATGCGCTACTCCTGCCCATCCCGCATGATTATTAAACCGATAGGCATAAGTAAGTATAGGCATATTGTCTTCTTCGGCGCTCATATCCTTGCCAAAAAAATCGACAAATGGACCTTCGGGAGAATCAGACCGCCCTGCCCGTACATTATATGTTGTCACCAAAGGATCATAAGATACAAACAGGTACCATTTCTTAAACTGCGGATTATAAATAATTTCGGGGGCTTCTATATTGTTTCGCTTGCCATCAAAACGTCGTGCTATAAGATGTCCCTGATCCGATTCTGTTTTGGTTAATCCTGTCGAAGGCTCGAGTTCAACACAATGCAGACCTCCAAAATAGGAGCCGTAAACCATCCATTGTTTTCCGGTAACATTATCTTCCGCAATGCTCGGATCAATGGCATTCATCACATCTCCATCTTTTGTTTTCACCACACATCCGACTTGTTTCCAAGGCCCTTCGGGAGATCCGGATTCTGCGAGCCCTATATAAGATGTCTGACGGCCAAAAGCCGAAACACTATAATATAATCTGTACTTATTGTTATATGAAACAATGTAAGGGGCCCAAATATTGGTTGCACCATTTCCTCCACTATTCAATCTCACCCATTTAACCGCTTCTTCCGGAATTTCAGGAAATGCCCATCCGGTAAACTCCCAGTTTACTAAATCTTTAGACTTGCGAATCTGAATATAGCCAAATGGCAGGTTATCATTCTTCATAGCGGCACTATCCTCTCCGTATATGGCATCGGTCGAATAGGAATAATAGGTATCCCCTATTTTCTTCACCGAAGGATCATGTACATTGTATGTTCCCCACTTTTTATAATCCCGCATGGATGAAACATCTTTGTAATTATCCTCCCACGGATTGAGACTTTTCTGTATCCGGAAAACAGGCTCCTTGTTAGAGCACGACAGCAGCAGAGATGTAGAGACAAGCAATGCCAGCTTCTGAATTGTTTTAAAAGAAATGTTTAACATTTGCAGTTTAGATTAAAAGTGATTGAGGATGAAGAGGGTCAAAGATACGCTTTGAAGCTCATCTGTAATTTATGATCGAACTAAAATAATTGAACGGATAAGAGGTGATCAGAAAGAAGAACAATCAGGATAATAAACTAACTAATTATCCTGATTGTCTTTTCTATAAGAGATTAAGAATCATCAATATGAATTCTTATTATCTTGTAGTTATAGTTTTACTTTATAGAAAGCAAAAGATAAGCCTTTGGCAAATACTTTCAGGGTATTTCCTTCAATACGTGCTGATGTTTTTTGCGGTGTAATATTAGCAGGCTGTGCCAAAGTATTTACATCGTCAAGGCTTGAAGATTTTAATTCAACACAATCACCTAACGAAATAACTGCATTCTTCTTCAATCCGGTCAGCGTAACATTGATATCTTTTGAGTCTGGGCTCGTATTAGCGACTTTTATGATATAGCAATTTTCGTCTTTATCATATACCGCAGAAGCATAAATACCATCCTGTCCCGATACCGGAAGATTATTTCTAGTCAGGGCAGCGGTATTCGTTCCTTTATTCTGAGCATACATCTGCTGAATATAATAGTTAGGAGTCTTCATCGAAGTCAGGTTATCAAACCAGATCATATCGGGTCTCCATTGCCATGCATCCACATGAGCCAACAATGGAGCATAAGTACACATGTGCACAATATCAGCATTACGCTCAAGTCCGGTCATAAATGCAGCTTCGTACAGTGCCGACTGGAAATTATTAGCCCGGCTTGGAACATGGCAAGCATACTCTCCGGCAAATACAGCAGGTCCTTTACGATCATAATTATCATAACGACTGGCACTTTTCAAGAACCACTCAGGATCTTTATAGTAATGCTCGTCAACCAAATCCACTTTTAGTTTTTTCATTTCAGGCCACAGGTAATCAAAGTCTTTTCCATCAGCCGAAGGTCCTGAACTTCCTACTATTTTAATTTCCGGATACTTAGCTCGTATTGCCTTCACAAAAGGAGCAAGACGTTGTACATATTCATCGCCCCATTGCTCGTTACCTACACCTATATATTTCATATTGAACGGAGCAGGATGCCCCATATCAGCACGCACCTTACCCCATTTGGATGTAACAGGACCGTTTGCAAATTCAATCAAATCAAGAGCATCCTGTACATAAGAATCCAATTCGCTCAATGGCACATGGCACTCTTCCTTATCATTCTGATACTGACAAGACAATCCGCAGCTAACAACAGGCAAGGGTTCAGCTCCGATATCTTCAGAAAGTAGAAAGTATTCATAGAATCCAAGTCCGTAACTCTGATAATAATCAGGATAAAAACGGTGAGGGAATGTATAATGCCAACGGTTCTCGTTCACTGGTCTGTTTTCAACTGCACCAACTGTATTTTTCCAATTGTAACGGGTATCCAGATCTGTACCTTCGACAATACATCCTCCGGGGAAACGAAAAATTCCGGGATGAATATCAGCTAAGGCTTCCGCCAAATCTTTTCTCAGTCCGTTTTCACGACCTTTGTATGTATCTATCGGAAACAACGAAACATGTTCCAAAGCAACAGATCCTTTAGAATCAAGGAAAATACGCAGGCGTCCTTTTGCGTCTGTTTCTTTGGGAGTAAGTACTATCTCGTATTTCTTCCATTCGGAAGAGTTTATCACTAATTTCTGAGTATTAAGAATGTCATTCTTTGAATCCAGTAAATCGATTCTTATGCCTTGATTTTCTACTGTATTAAGAGATTTTGCCCAGACAGTAAAACGATATGACTCATTTTTTTTGAATCCCATACCTCTGAATCCTTCATTCTCTATTCCGGTACGCTTATGAGGATGTCCGGGATCGGATAAAACTACATAATTCGGATTTTTATCGAATAGTGGATTGTCATTTTTTACTTCAACCTTACCAAAGGCATACCATCCCATCAGGCTTTGAGGAAAATCAAAAGAACGGTTCTTCACTAACTCAGCATACAAACCGCCATCGGCAGCAAAGTTTATGTCTTCGAAGAACAAACCGTACATAGTTGATTGAATCGCTGTGCCTGCTTTTTTCGTATCGAGTGTCAGATCGTAAGACGGCGACTGTTGAGAGTATCCGGCCTGCGTTATCCCGAGAAGACAAGCAATGCTTAATGCTTTACAGAGATTTTTCATGATTGATTAAATAATTGGTTTTAATATATATTAATGGATTTTTCTATTTAAGGAACTAGCAACATGATGCTTCAAGGACTCTAAAATAAGCATTAAAACTTTCACGCCAATATATTCAGTGTGTTTTTTACATTTATTTTTAAATAACTCTACCATCAACAGAAAAAATCCATAATCAACAAGTCAGTATTTGAGTATCTAAAATAAGATCAGTATAAATTGATTACTTTACGGTTAATCCTTCCGATGTCATTTGTACTCTCTTCAAGGTTCCGTCATTGCTATAATAAAGCCGATCAATACATACCGAACGACGGAAACTTCCTCCATGAGGCTCAACTGCTCCATTGTGGTAAATAAAATACCATTCGCCTTTAAATTCGATAATAGACTGATGATTGGTATTAGAATTACCTGCTATTTCATTCAGAATTCCTTTATATTCCCAAGGTCCGTTTATACTGCGGCTCATAGAATACCCTATCTTTTCGGGGAAGAACTGGGCGTATGATAAATAATACCAGTCATTACGCTTATGTATCCACGGGGCTTCGGTAAAATGATCCAAATGAATAGGCATAACTGGCCCGTCGAGCTCTATCATATTATCTTTCAGTTTTGCGTAATAACATTGGGTATTTCCCCATATAAGGTATGCCTGTCCGTCATCATCTATCCACACCGTAGGGTCTATATCGTCCCACGAGATTTTAGTATATTGGGTAGTCATGTCATTTACAATAAGTGCAGAGCCTCTCGCATCAACAAACGGCCCTAACGGGTTATCTGCTACAGCAACACCTATCGACTTACCATGTACAGAACCATGTTCGACTGTTACGTACCAATAAAATTTACCATTACGCTCAATTACTTGAGAAGCCCATGCTTCACCTTTTGCCCAGCTAAATGCCTTCGGTGTTAGAGGAACAGCATGTTCTGTCCATGTAATCATATCATCAGACGAAAATACAAGCCATTCATTTATCTCATACCTGTATTCAGGGACAGGGCACTCATCGTGTCCGGCATACAGATACACTTTATCGTTATATACTAAAGCTGCCGGATCGGCGGTATATTTATGTTTAATGATCGGATTACCGTCTACAACAAATGTAGTATCCTGAACGGCTCCTCTCATACTATAGAGAAAAGAACACGCACTTAAAAGAAGAAAAGAGAGTATCAATTTTATCATAATCGGAGTTTATGGTATCTAAGCAAGTTAGCAACGACAAAAATAGATCCTACAAAAGAAATAAAGGTGGACAAATTTCCATTTTGGGTGAACATATAGCCAAATTGAGTATCCTCGCCAGATTATCGTTTTTCTTTTTTGAGAAGAATATATATCTTTACTAAAGGTCTTAGATCTGTGTTATTGATCCCGAAATATATCACCGAATATTTGCTGTCATATAATATCAATTTTTATCTATAAGATGAGATCTTTTAAATTTGAATACAAGGTCAGTCATTAAATCAAATTGCAGGGGCAAATCAGATGTCCAAGCAAAAAAAAGATGGCATAAAAAAAATACATTTCATACGTAACTTTTGTTACCTTTTCATCTTTAATCACCTGTATAACAGAGTAGATTCATAAAATAAAAAACGTCACCAAGAGCCTGTTTAACTGTAATCGCCATGAAAGGTATTTTTGTCTTTTTCATCGTCTTTCTTTCCTGGATAATTTATCCGCTAAAACATTATGCACTTAATAATACACTGTCAAAATATGTATTCAGTACTATTTCGATCGACGAAGGTTTGCCTATCAATTTCATCGATGATCTGTATAAAGACAGTAAAGGATTCCTATGGGTTTCGACACAAGGCGGTGGATTATCAAGATATGACGGATATGAGTTTATTAAACTCGATGTAAACAGTTCACCCGTCGCCCTCAAAAGTAATTTCGTAAGAAAGACCTGTGAAGATAATTTCAACAGATTATGGATCATATCCGATTTAGGCTTAGATATTATCGACCTGAAGGCAATGCAAAAGAGCAATGCCATAACCGAGAACCAGAAAATATCACGTATCGGGGGAAATGACCTCCATTCCGTTCATAAAGACAACAAAGGAAACGTATGGATTACAGGCGATAATAAGATTTACAGAATCAGTTTCGATACATCCGGTACAGTAAAAGACGTACTGACCCTAAACAAAAGATTAAACAAGGGAGACAATACAACTTTTACAGGACTCGTAGAAATCGACAATGAAGTATGGGTTGCAAGACAAGGTGTCGTTTATAATGCCACTGTATCGGAAGACGGTATTTTGTTTTTACATCCGGCTCCGGGACTTCCCGATTTTGGAAAAGAATGTACAATATCATCCATTATCAAAGTCAAAAATCATATCTGGATAGGCACAGACAGGGGACTGTTTAAATACAATGCGGCAACGCAGGAATCCAAATGGTATTTTCATTCGGAATATGACCCCGAAACACTTACTCAGAACATGATAACCGACTTTGCCGTCACTCAGGACGGATCTTTTGTAATCAGCACCCTGAGAGGCTTAAACTTTTACGATCCGTCAACAGATAGATTCGAGCGGATCTCGCACACAACAAATACCCAAACAATAAACAGTGACTTTATCAATTGCCTGCTATCCGATGGAAACGTTTTATGGATAGGGACGGAAGCAGGAGGAATCAATAAAATGACTTTACCTCGGCTCATCATTCATAATTATATTCATAGTGACAAAGACCGCAGCTCTATTTCGTCTAATCCTGTTAATGCAATTACAGAAGATAATATGGGTAATCTGTGGGTAGGTTCGGTAGAAGGAGGGTTAAATCTGAAACGAAAAGGCGAATCGGAATTCAGACACTACACATACGAAGAAGGGCTTCTCAGCCACAATACAGTGAGTGCTCTGGAAGAAGACGGAAATAATAACCTGTGGATCGGGACATGGGGAAAGGGGCTTAACATACTCAATCTGTCCTCAATAGAACGACCTCATTTCAGGCAAATTATACCGAAATTGAACAACATGGAGCTCACCTATATTTCGAGTTTAAATTACGATAAGAAAAACAACGGTGTATGGATCGGGGCAATGCAAGGTATCTGTTTCTATGATCTGGGTTCAGAACGGATACTATCTCCCCTGCCTAAGGAAATACGAAACCGGAAGAACCTGCCGGGAGCCTTTATCGACAGCAATAATATACTGTGGACGGGTACAGAAAACGGCTTGATAATGATAAACCTCAACACGCTGAATAAACAAACAGTAAGGTGCGCCGCAAGCTACCTCAATCTACAGGACAAAATGATGGATGACCTGTTCTTGAAAAACGTCACAAGCATATACCAAAATAAAGACGGAAAAATATGGCTGGGCAGCAAAGGATATGGTTTCTGCATATTGGAAAAAACAGACGGCAGATGGAAACACCGCTTATATACCACCAATCAGGGGTTAGCAAATAATATGGTCTTGGGCATACTCGAAGATCAGCATGGAACTATGTGGATGAGTACAGGCTACGGGATATCTTCTTATAACCCTCAAAACAACCGTATAGTCAATTATACAAAAAACGACGGGCTGAATGAACTCCAATTCTATTGGAACGCCAGCTATAAGTCTCCGTCAACCCATGCCATATATTTCGGCAGTATGAATGGATTGACCGAGATTCAGAATAGACAGCAACCAGCATACAGCAAACCTCCACGAGTGGTATTTACTAAACTTCAGGTTTTAAACAAAACAGTCTGGACAGAAACAGGTAAATATCTGCATGAAGACATTTCTTACACAGACCGGATCAGCTTGCACGAAAATGATAAATCTTTTTCGGTGGAGTTTTCTGCTCTGGATTATGACAATCCGCAGACAGTAGCTTATTCGTACCGCTTAGTGGGATTCGACAATAAATGGGTGGATGTCCCGAGCAACCGCCGTTTTGCCAGTTTCACCAACCTTCAACCCGGAACATACAGTTTACAGGTACGGAGTATATCGCCGGACAATAAACCGGATAACGGAAATATAACAGAACTCACGATACAAATACGACCCTATTTTTATAAAACATTCTGGTTTATATCGTTATCGATATTAGCTTTAGCTTTTATAATATTCCGACTGTACCGATGGAGAATATCCATGCTGAAAAAACAAAAAGACGAACTGCACCATAAAGTGATAGAACGGACAAAAGCATTAGAAAATCAAAAACATTTACTTGTAGATCAGGCAGAGGAACTGAAACGCCAGAATGAAATACTTATCGAACAGAATGGGAAGATCTTAAATCAAAGGAAACAATTGATCAAGATGTCTGATAAAATACAGGAGGCCATGAATGATAAGGTTAACTTTTTCACAAATATCACACATGAGTTCCGTACCCCTATCACTCTTATCATGGGGCCTATAGACAAGGCTCTGAAACTTAGTACCAACCCAAGGGTTATAGAACAATTGCAATATGTATCACGTAATTCGAGACATTTACTCTCTCTGGTAAATCAATTAATGGATTTCAGGAAAGTAGAATCGGAACAAATGGGAATAATGCAAACTAACGGCAATTTTGTTACTTTTTTGGATGAACTCATTATTCCTTTTGATGCTTTTGCCTACGAACGCAATATCAGGATATTGAAACATTTCAGACTTGATAATCCCTGTATTATGTTCGATGAAGAAGCAATGCTCAAGGTAATATCCAACTTATTGTCGAATGCTCTGAAATTCACTCCCGAAAATGGAATAATCCGTATTTATGTAACCAAAATATCCAACCAGAAGCAAGAACAAAAGCTGTATATCTCGGTCTCGGATGATGGGCAGGGAATAGAAGACAAAGATATAACCCGAATATTCGACCGTTTTTATCAATCTAAAAATCAACCGTCTTACACGGTATCGGGACAGAGCGGAACGGGCATCGGGCTGTACTTATGTAAGAACATCATAGAATTGCAGGACGGTGTTATTTATGCAAAGAATAATCCGAACAAGGGATCTTCGTTCCGTATACTTTTACCCCTCGAAACAGAAGAGGCAAATAGTGAAACAATCATACGGGAGACAACCGCAGATACGGAAACTCATTCAGGTATAGAGACTGTTGATTCGGATCAACAGGGATCTGACAGACTTACCATACTGGTTGCCGAAGACAACATAGATATGAGAAGCTATATATCATCTATATTATCCGACTATTACCGGATAGTAGAGGCCGGCAACGGAGAAGAAGCAGTATCATTAATGAAACAAGAACGCGTTGATTTTATTGTCAGCGACCTCATGATGCCTGTCATGGACGGGTTGGAACTTTCGCAGAAAGTAAAAGAAGATATTAACACTTCACATATCCCATTCCTGATGCTGACGGCAAAAACGTCAAAAGAAACCCGTCTCGCAAGTTACAGGATCGGAGTCGATGAATATCTCAATAAGCCATTCGACGAAGATGTATTGCTTACCCGCATCCATAATATTCTGGAAACCCGAAAATTATATCAACGCCGTTTTGGGTTGTATATGAACATAGATGACCTTAATATCGAAAAGCAATCAAAAGACGATATATTCCTCAGCAAAGCCCTTGAAATCATAAAAAAGAACTATAAAAACCCAGACTACGAAGTAAGCAATTTTATCCGCGATATGAATGTTTCAAAAAGCCTGATGCACCAAAAGATGCAGACTCTGGCAGGGCAGTCGGCCGGGCAATTTATAAGAAGTTACCGCTTGAATCTGGCTCGTGAAATATTGCTTAAAAATCAGGAAAACAAAAATCTGTCCATAGCCGAAATAGCATACGAAGTTGGTTTTAATGACCCTAAATATTTCACCAGATGTTTTACAAAACAATTCGGTTTATCACCCAGTGTTTTGTTAAAAAGTAAATCATGATAGTTAAAAAACAAAGAAAAAAACTGATCAACCAAACAATGAATTAAAAAGAATAAACAATTAATAGACAACTCATTATATATCACAAAAAGAATTATCCATATAAAGAATTAAAGAACAATAATCGGACGAAGGCTCAAGCACGTTGCTACATCTTCATATAAATCCGTACTTTTGTATCGTAAACAACGATAATGTATAAGGGATTGGTTTTGATTAAAAAGACAGCATATATTAGGAATTAAACATTTCAATCTATTTTCCAGACAATAAATAATCTATAAAGGTTGGTGTGTCTCATAAGTTATTCACATATTAAGTTTTGTCACCCTACAACTCATAGATTTACCAACAAAAGAACCTGTCTGAACAAGCAGTTTATTATGGAAAAGTTGCGTTTTATAGTATAAAACAGATAAAGAATTCCACACATTTCAAGTATTTCTAAATATGTAATTTTAACGTTGCAAAATATGCAGCTAATGGGAAGAATCAATTCAAAACAATCAGATTTATTGACTTTCTCCGGCGATATAAAACATATCCCGGAACATTGGTTCTTTTGATTGATTTATATAACACTCTATTTATTCTCTACTTACATACGATTGTCTGTTGCGTGAGCCGCGGCAATCGTATTTTTTAGAGATCCGGCAGGATGTTTTCGATCTTTAACATAAATAATCAGAATCAAATGGAATAATAATAGACTTATATTCCTATTTTTGCTTTTCAGATAAAAAATAAATCTAATATAATTGCATATGGAAAAAACTTGGAGATGGTTCGGCAAAAAAGATCAGATAACCCTCCCTATGCTCAGGCAAATTGGAGTTGAAGGCATTGTTACGGCATTACACGACATTCCTAATGGAGAAATCTGGACTTTGGAAGCGATCAATAACCTCAAATGGTACATTGAAGAAGCAGGACTGCACTGGTCTGTCGTAGAAAGCCTTCCGGTAAGTGAGTCTATCAAATACGGAGGAGCCGACAGGGACGAGCTCATCGAGAAATACAAAACCAGCATAGCCAATTTAGGACAGGCAGGTATCAGAACGGTTTGCTATAATTTTATGCCTGTCATCGACTGGGTGCGCACCGATCTATCTTATCCTTCACCTGATGGAACCACTTCGCTGTATTTTGATAAGATCAAATTTGCATATTTCGATTGTCATATCCTTGAACGAAAAGGAGCTGAAAAGGCCTATACAGCAGAAGAACTGGAAAAGGTTGAAAGCCTCGCAGCAATGATAACTGAAGCCGAAAAAGAAGCTTTGATTGATACAATCATTGTAAAAACCCAAGGTTTTATAAATGGTAATATCAAAGAGGGAGAGCTCAATCCGGTCGAAAAATTCAAGCAGTTACTCGCTTTATATGACGGCATCGACAGAGATCAATTGCGTCAAAACATGAAATATTTCCTAGAACAGGTCATTCCTGTTTGTGAAAAGTACAACGTAAACCTATGCGTTCATCCGGATGATCCTCCCTTTCAATTACTGGGATTGCCACGGATAGTTACAAGTGACGAAGATATAGAGTGGTTTCTGAAGGCTGTGGATCATCCACGTAATGGCTTAACATTCTGCGCAGGATCACTCAGTGCGGGAATACACAATGATGTTCCGGCTCTTGCCGAAAAGTATGCATCAAGAACTCATTTTATTCACATGAGAAGCACGAACGTCCTTTCGAACGGAAACTTTATCGAAGCTCCGCACCTCAAAGGGCGCGGACACCTCATTGATCTGGTGCGCATATTCGAAAAAGCTAATCCTAGCCTGCCAATGAGGGTAGACCACGGACGACTTATGCTCGGAGATGAGAATAAAGGCTATAATCCCGGCTATTCATTTCTCGGACGGATGTATGCACTTGCACAACTCGACGGGGTGATAGCGACCGTAGATGAAGAATTAATGATTAATGCAGATCTGAAAGAATGAACGAACAATTTAGCATACAAGGACAAGTAGCTGTTGTTACAGGCGGCTATGGTGTTTTAGGATCAAATATAGCTAAACACTTGGCAGAACAAGGTGCTAAAGTCGCCGTATTAGGTCGCTCTAAGGAAAAAGGAGAAAAGTTTGTCTCTCAGCTTCTGGCTAAGGGAGGAGATGCCACTTTTATTCAGGCAGATGTAATGAATGTTACTAGTCTTGAACAAAGTAAGAAAGATATTCTGGACAAGTTCGGACGAATTGATATATTGGTAAATGTCGCAGGAGGTAATGTTCCCGGTGCGACCCTCGCTCCCGATCAGCCATTCTTCGATATGAAGCTGGAAGACTGGGATAAAGTTATCGACCTGAACATGAACGGGACAGTATACCCATGCCAGATATTCGGCAGTGTTATGGCTGAACAGAAGACAGGTAATATTATCAATATTTCGTCTATGGCTGCTCTTTCGGCAATAACCCGTGTGCCCGGATATTCCGCCGCGAAGGCTGCAATAACTAACTTTACAGAATGGCTTGCCTGCGAAATGGCTCTAAAATACGGAGACGGAATACGGGTCAATGCTATTGCTCCCGGCTTCTTCATCGGCGACCAAAACAGGGCAGTATTAATTAACCCCGATGGTTCTCTAACAGAAAGAAGCCAGAAGATACTAGCTCAGACACCGATGAAAAGATTCGGAGACATAGATGAATTAAACGGACTAGTACAATTCTTATGTTCTAAAGCTGCCAGCTTCATCACCGGAACAGTCATAGCTGTCGATGGAGGCTTTATCGTATATAGTGGTGTATAAGTTACATTTTATCAGATAAGGATACCTTAAGGAGGGGAAAAAGTCATTTTTTTCTCCTCTTTTTTTCATCGCAACGTAATCACAGTAACAAATAGATGTTCTTTAACATTAAAAGGAATATCTCTCTGCTTATTCCTTCTTTTTCTTAAATATGTTTTTTAACTTGCGTACACCAGAGTGTTTTCAATAACGATCAACTAAAACACCATATATCATGTTATCAGCAGACTATCAACAATTACGAGACGAATTGGCTAAAACTATCGACCCAAATCGTCTCATTACAAATCCTCTCCAACTATTAGCATACGGTACAGATGCCAGTTTTTACCGACTAATACCCAAATTGGTAGTTCAAGTCCATTCTGAAAAGGAAGCCGTAGAAGTAATCCGCGAAACAGGCAAACGCAACATACCGGTTACATACCGGGCAGCAGGAACAAGTTTATCAGGACAAGCGATAACAGACTCCGTACTGATAGTCGCAACTCATAATTGGAAAAATTACTGGATATTGGACGATGGTCTGAAAATAAAACTTCAACCGGGTATCACGGGAGCTCGAGCCAACATATTTTTGCAGCCATACGGACGCAAAATCGGTCCTGATCCGGCATCTATAAATGCCGCCATGATCGGAGGGATCGCCTCTAACAATGCAAGTGGAATGTGTTGCGGAACGTCTCAAAATTCTTATAAAACAATAGCCGATGTACGTATTGTTCTATATGATGGTACAATTCTGGATACGGCAGACGAACAAAGCAAACAAGAATTCACAAACAAACATCCTGAGATAATCAAGGAAATCATAAAATTACGGGACGATATAAAGGCAGACGATGTTCTGTACGAAAGGATCAAACGCAAATTTAAGATAAAGAACACTACAGGTTATAGCATCAATGCATTAGTAGATTACGAAGATCCATTCGACATAATCAAACACCTCATTGTAGGTGCTGAAGGTACGCTCGCATTTATCTCAAATCTCACTTACCATACAGTGATTGACGAGAAGTTCAAGGCTTGTGCCCTAATGATCTTCGAAACTATTGAGAAAGCCTGTGAAGCAGTACCGGCATTAAAGGTCAGCCCTGTATCGGCAGTAGAACTATTAGACCGTGACTCTATCAGGTCGGTCGAAGACGATCCGGATGCTCCCGATTATTTCCGGACAATGCCGGAGACAGCCTGTGTATTACTTGTAGAAATACAGGGAAATACTCAGGAAGAAATGGCTGACAAGGAAGCTGCTATCCGCAAAGGAGTGGAAGCATATCCTACAATACAACCCTATACTTTCACATCCGACCCGAAAGAATACAATTTCAACTGGAAAGCTCGTAAAGGACTACTATCATCAGTCGGAGGATTGAGAAGGACAGGTACAACCTGCCTTATCGAAGACGTAGCATTTCCTGTCGAAAGCCTTGCTCCGGCTGCCCTTGATATAAAAGCCTTATTCAAGAGACTCGGATATAAAGATGCTGTTTTATTCGGCCATGCCCTTGATGGTAACCTCCACCTTACTTTTTCACAGGATTTCACGACAGATGAAGAAGTACAACGCTATGCGACATTGATGGATGATCTGGCTGATATCGTAGTTAATAAATACGACGGATCTTTGAAAGCAGAACACGGAACCGGACGAAATATGGCTCCGTTTGTTGAGCAAGAATGGGGTGAAGCCGCCTATAATATAATGATTCGTATAAAGGACACCTTCGACCCATACAAACTAATTAATCCGGGGGTAATTATCAATAAGAACCCTAAAATACACCTCGAAAACCTGAAACCGCTGCCTGCGGTTAATGAATTGGTTGATAAATGCATGGAATGCGGATTCTGTGAACCGAATTGTGTCGCAGAAGGACTGACATTATCTCCACGCCAACGGATTGTAATTGCCCGAGAAATAGTTCGTTTAAAATCGACAGGTGAAGATGCTGCCCGTTTGACACAAATGTTGAAAGACGCAAAATATTTCTCTGATGAAACCTGCGCCACAGATGGTCTTTGCGGCTTATTATGTCCGGTAAAAATCGACACAGGTAAGTTCATTAAAGATCACAGGCATCTCGAAGCAAGCGACAGTGCAAAGAAAAACGCAGCTTATATCGGAAGTCACATGGATCGTGTAACATCAGCGGGACGTATCGGGCTCAACTTCGTTAACTTCTGGCATACTGTACTGGGCGATAGTTTAATGGGGGGAATAGCCGGAGGTATGCGTAAGATATCAGGAAATGCTATACCCAAATGGAATAAAGATATGCCCAAAGGCGCACACAAAATCAAACATTCTATTGCTAATGCAGGACAAGCCGACAAGGTTGTTTATTTCCCTTCGTGCATAAATAGGACAATGGGCAAATCAAAAGGTTACAAAAAAGACGAAGTAGAACTTACACGCAAAACAGAAGAATTATTGATTCGCGCCGGATTCACCATTATTTACCCCGAGGCTCTGAATGATCTGTGCTGCGGTATGGCTTTCAGCAGTAAGGGATTGAAAGAAGAAGGCTCCCGAAAATCGAAGGAACTCGAAGACGCCTTATACAAAGCCTCAGAAAACGGAAAATACCCTATCCTATTCGATATGAGTCCTTGTTTCTATACATTCCATGAAGCATATACTAATAAGGATCTGAAAGTATACGATCCTATCGAGTTTATGCTTAAATATGTTATGCCCAAATTGGATGTAAAATCACCCAGAGATATAGTAACAGTATTCCCTGTTTGTTCCGTAAAAAAAATTGGTATGGAACAGAACTTACTGAAACTGGCAAAAATGTGCTCGAAAGAGGTTGCTTTCGTTGAAAGTAATTGCTGCGGTTTTGCCGGAGACAGAGGTTTTACTTACCCCGAATTAAACAAACACGGTCAGAGACATCTGGCCGAACAGATTCCCGTGAACTGTACTGAAGGATATTCAACCAGCCGTACTTGCGAAATAGGAATGAGCGAGTACAGCGACATTAACTTTAAGTCTATATTTTACCTGATTGATGAAGTTACCCGATAGGCTCTTATCAATTAAGGTCGCAGACCTTTTTGGTAACTTTACAAGCATAAAAGCAACAGATAGCTATCTCTCTGATATACATCATTAAATACTTTCTGTTAATTAATAAATTATAGACATCTAAAGTACACAACTATTTATTGACTGATAAGACATAACAACCACAAACAGTTGTTATGTTGAAAGGAGTCAGACAATGCTTTCGTTACTTAAAAAATTACGAACTTTTTGGAAATGCCGGACTGATTACTCTTAATCAGTCCGGTTTTTTCTTCTTTATTGATTCACAAAATAGAAAAATTCAGGCAGATGACCTATTTATAGCACTGTTCTGATTTATATAGTACTATATGCCTTCCGTTTTATTTTAGATATTTGTATGAAGGAAACTATCTATTTACTAAATAATACAAAGCATATAAAATGGAATTACAAGCCCTTCACGAAAAATTTCAATCATTATTTAATACTGAAGGTATAGTTTACACTTCACCGGGTAGAATAAACCTGATCGGAGAACATACCGACTATAACGGAGGTTTCGTTCTACCGGGAGCTATCGACAAAGCAATGTACTGCATAATAAAACCCAATGATACATCGGATAAAATTCGAGCCTATGCTATGGATCTTTCGGAAATGGCTGAATTTGATTTGAAAACACCTCCGGTAAAACAGTGGGCTAAATATATTTTCGGAGTTTGTCAGGAAATGATCAAACGAGAAGCTAAACTCCACGGTTTTGATTGTGTATTTGCGGGAGATGTCCCTCTTGGAGCCGGAATGTCATCTTCGGCGGCACTCGAAAGCTGTTTTGGTTTTGCCATAAACGACTTATTCAATTGCGGATTCGACCGATTCGAATTGGCTAAAATAGGACAAGCCACCGAACACAATTACGTAGGAGTTAAATGCGGAATCATGGATCAGTTTGCGTCTTGTTTCGGAAAAGAAGGTTCATTGATCCGTTTAGATTGCCGTACTTTAGAGTATGAATATGTTCCTTTCGATCCGAAAGGCTATCGTTTGGTGCTTATCAATACATGTGTCGCTCACGAGCTAGCATCTTCAGCATACAACAAGCGTCGAGAATCATGCGAAAATGCAGCATCATACATCAGAAAATATCATCCCGAAGTAGAATTGCTGAGAGATGCCAATCTGGATATGTTGAAAGAAGTAGCCAACGAAGTTAGTGCCGAAGATTACATGCGTGCTGAGTTTGTAATCGAAGAAATACAACGCCTGCAGGATGCCTGTGAAGCCTTGAAAAATGGAGACTACGAAACAGTAGGTAAAAAAATGTATGAAACCCATATCGGTCTAAGCCGGAAATATGAAGTGAGCTGTGCCGAACTTGACTTTCTGAATGATGTAGCCCGTCAATGCGGAGTTACCGGTTCACGAGTGATGGGTGGAGGATTCGGTGGCTGTACCATCAACCTCGTAAAAGACGAATTACATGATGGCTTTATAAAAAGAGCAACAGAAGCTTACGAACAAAAATTCAAGATAAAACCCAAAGTATACGATGTTGTCATTAAAGACGGAGCTCGCAGACTGGCATAATCAATACAGTTACTTAACCGGACAATAAAAAACCTAAAACCCTTACATAAACAAAATATACCAATGAAGAAGACCTTTTTATCTTTAGTATGTTTGTTTGCTATACTTCTGAGCACCTTTGCCTGCACGCCGGGCAAGAATGCCGGTAAATTCGAAGTTGGCAACAAAACATTTTTACTCAACAATAAGCCTTTTGTTATTAAGGCAGCAGAAATACATTATCCGCGTATACCCAAAGAATATTGGGAACACCGCATAGAAATGAGCAAAGCCTTAGGCATGAATACGATATGCCTTTACATTTTCTGGAATCTGCACGAACAGGAGGAAGGCAAATACGACTTTTCGGGAAATAAAGATGTTGCCGAATTTTGCCGCCTTGCCCAAAAACACGGAATGTATGTTATAGTTCGTCCCGGCCCTTATGTTTGTGCCGAATGGGAAATGGGAGGATTACCTTGGTGGCTGTTAAAGAAACAAGACATCCGCCTGCGTGAACAAGATCCTTATTTCATGGAACGCACTAAGCTATTTATGAACGAAGTAGGAAAACAGCTTGCTGACCTGCAAATAAGCAAAGGCGGTAATATCATCATGGTACAGGTCGAAAACGAATACGGATCTTTCGGTACTGACAAACCATATATCGCCGAAATAAGGGATATAGTAAAAGGAGCAGGATTCAACGAAGTTCCATTATTCCAATGCGACTGGAACTCCAACTTCGAAAATAATGCCTTAGAAGGCTTGCTTTGGACGATCAATTTCGGAACAGGAGCAAATATCGGAGACCAATTCCGCAGACTGAAAGAACTTCGACCCGATACTCCTCTTATGTGCAGCGAATTCTGGTCGGGATGGTTTGACCACTGGGGAGCAAAACATGAAACCCGAAGTGCCTCGGCATTAGTCAACGGATTAAAGGAAATGCTTGATCAGAATATTTCATTCAGTCTGTACATGACACATGGAGGAACAAGTTTCGGACATTGGGGTGGAGCCAACTTTCCAAACTTCTCGCCAACTTGTACATCTTATGATTATGATGCGCCAATCAGCGAATCAGGAAAAGCAACTCCTAAATATTATGAAGTTAGGGAATTATTGAAGAATTATCTGCCTGAAGGGCAATCACTACCTCAGATTCCGGATTCTATTCCAACAATCAGCATACCCGCAATCGAATTTACTCAGGTTGCTAATCTGTTTGAGAATCTTCCTGCACCCAAATTCAGTGAAGATATCAAGCCTATGGAATTTTTCGATCAGGGATGGGGAAGTATCCTTTATCGAACCAAACTTCAGAAATCCGACAAAGAGCAAACTCTGACTATAACCGAAGCCCACGACTGGACACAGGTATATATCGATGGAAAGAAGATAGCAACTCTAAGCCGCTTAAAAGGTGAAGGTATAGTAAGCCTGCCTCCTGTAAAAGAAGGAGCTGTTCTGGATATTTTAGTTGAAGCAATGGGACGTATGAATTTCGGTAAAGGTATTTATGATTGGAAAGGAATCACCCAGAAAGTAGAATTGTCTTCAGATGGCAATACTAAAGATCTTAAAAACTGGCAGGTATTCAATATTCCTGTGGATTACAGTTTTGCTAAAGACAAGATCTATAAGAAAGATTCGAATACTCAGAAACATCCTGCTTATTACAAAGCAACATTCAACTTAGCAAAAACAGGAGATACATTCCTAAACATGAGCGACTGGAGCAAAGGATTGGTTTGGGTCAATGGTCATGCAATGGGTCGCTATTGGGAAATCGGACCCCAACAGACTTTATACGTTCCGGGATGCTGGCTGAAAGAAGGCGAAAACGAAATTATAGTATTTGATCTGGCATCACCAAGAGCAACTAAAATAGAAGGATTACGTCAACCGATACTTGATGTACTTACCGGAAATGCAGCATATAGTCATCGCAAATTAGGCGAAAATCTTGATCTGAGTAACGAAACTCCGTTCTATAAATCCTCTTTCAAACCTGGAAACGGCTGGCAGCATATCAAGTTTGATAAAAAACAAAATGCCCGTTATTTTTGTATTGAAGCCCTTGACTCATTCGGTGGAGATGATTATTCTGCAATTGCCGAACTCGAGATTCTAGGTGAAGACGGCAAACCTCTTTCACGCCAACATTGGAAGGTAGTATATGCCGATAGCGAAGAAACAGAGGTTGCCAATAATATAGCAAGTAATGTATTTGATCTTCAAGAATCGACATTCTGGCATACTAACTACTCAACAACCAAGATGAAACATCCTCATCAGATAGTTATAGATCTGAATGAAGAAAAGGTTATCACAGGATTCTCTTATCTGCCTCGTGCAGAATCGAATCAAACAGGTATGATTAAAAATTACAGAGTATATTTGAAACTAAAACCATTTAAACTCTAATCATATGAAAAAACAGATCTTTTTTTATTCGATCATTCTATTGGTCATTGTCGCTTGCGGACAGAAAAAGGCTCCGGATGCAGCGACTGAGCCCAATACAAAAATGATCATATCGGGAGAAGAATGGCTCGATACCGATGGGAACCGAATCAACGCACACGGAGGTGGCATTCTATACCATGATGGTACTTACTATTGGTACGGAGAATACAAAGGCGATTCGACATACTGGAATCCGAAAGTTCCGAGCTGGGAATGCTACAGGACAGAGGCCGGAGGCGTTTCTTGCTACTCTTCAAAAGACCTTACCAACTGGAAATTCGAAGGAGTTGTACTTAAGCCCGACACAACCGATATCAATTCGGAACTCCATCCATCAAATGTTCTTGAAAGGCCTAAAGTAATATATAACGAAAAGACCAAAAAGTTCGTTATGTGGCTTCATGTCGATTCTCATGATTATGCTAAAGCAGCCGCCGGAGTAGCCATATCGGATTCTCCTTCGGGGAATTTCGAGTATCTCGGATCGATGCGTCCTAACGGACAAATGAGTAGGGATATGACCCTATTCAAGGACGATGACGGTAAGGCGTATCACATATATTCTTCGGAAGAAAACAAGACGTTATACATAAGCCTTCTTACAGACGACTATCTTAAACCTGCAGGACAATTCACCCGTAATTTTATAGATCAGTCCAGAGAAGCTCCGGCAGTATTTAAACATCAAGGAAAGTACTATATCCTGTCATCGGGTTGTACCGGCTGGGACCCGAATCAGGCTGAATACGCTGTCGCAGATTCAATGCTTGGAGAATGGACAGTGAAAGGTAATCCCTGCTCCGGTAAAGATGCCGACATTACATTCTATGGTCAAAGCACCAATGTCTTAAAAATCGAAGGTAAAGAAAATGCCTATATCGCGATGTTCGACAAATGGAATAAAACAGACCTGATAAACTCCCGTTATATATGGCTGCCTCTCCATTTCAAAGAGAACGGAGAGATCGATATTCCTTGGCAGACAGAATGGAATATAGCAACAGCTTTTAAATAAAAATGCAGTGAAAGCAGAGCCATTTAAGAAAATCTTAGATGGCTCTTTTCTTTTTTAATCATAATCTGAATCTTATAGTCATAAGCATCAAAGATAAAAATCGGATGAAAACCACTATCTTTGGCAGCAAAGAATGATTGGACTATTGAAGAGCTGCGATTATGAAAAGATTTTCACCTGTAATTTTATTACTTCTCATATCCTTTGTATCTCAGGCTCATACCACCTCCGATACAATATACAGTACCCTATATAAACTGATAGAAAAGAAGGGAATATATGTGCAGCAAAAGAAAGATAAGATATCACGTGTCAAATCGATGCTGGCAGTACCCGATATAAGCGATAGCCAGCGTTACGATATCAACCACCAACTGTACGATGAATATAAGACCTTCATCTCCGATTCGGCTATCTTCTATACCGAGCAAAACCTTAAAATCGCAAGGAAAAGAAACGATATCACCCGGATAAACGAGTCTAAACTCGATCTTATCTCTCTGTATATATTTTCGAGCATGTATATAGAATCGAAAGACAGCCTGAAGTCTATCGATAAAAAAACTTTGCCTGATTGGTTATTAGTTAAATATTACGATTGCTATAAATTGTTATATAGCAATTACTCACAAAATAATCCTTATACACGGTCTTATAAAGCAACTAGTGATCTATACCGAGATTCACTGCTTAATATTCTGGATAAAAAATCCAACCACTATAAAATTGTATACGCCGAAAAGCTATATGACCAGCAAAAGCTGAACGAATCTAAACAAATGCTGCAAACCATGCTCAATCAGACCAAAACTGATACCCACGAGAAAGCAGTATTGGCTTATGCTCTGGCAAATATCTATATGAAGGAAGGAAATACCGACTTACAAAAGAGATATTATGCCATATCGGCAATATGCGATATAAAAAACTCAATCAAAGAAAATGCCTCAATGCAAGCTCTGGCAACTGTTCTGTATGAAACAGGCGATATAGAACGGGCATATGACTGCATACGCTCATCAATGGAAGACGCTATGTTTTCGAATGCACGATTCAGGGCATACGAAGCTTCTCAGATATTCCCGATCATCGACTTGGCATACAAGGAAAAGATAAATGGGAAGAACTCCGAATTACGGTCATATCTCATGCTGGCATGTATCTTATCGTTCTTTCTGGTCTTAGCTATTGTATACACTTACAGGCAAATGAAAAGGGTTGCCCGTATCAGGAAAGAATTATATCGTACAAACGTAAAGCTGAACGAACTAAACGATGAGCTACAAGGGACAAACAGCCAGTTACATATTGTAAATAAAGAATTATCGGAAGCTAACACCAATTTATCCGAAGCAAACCAGATAAAGGAAGCTTATATAGGACATTTTCTCGATTTGTGTTCAACATACATCAACAAATTGGAAAAGTATCAGAACACCTTAAACAAAAAGGCCGTGGAAAAAAAGCTGGATGAATTATACAAGATGCTAAAATCCAGCGACATGATTAACAATGAGTTGAAAGAACTTTATGAGAATTTCGATAATATCTTCTTACATTTGTATCCAAACTTTGTCGAAGAATTCAATTCGCTACTCCTCGATGAAGAAAAATTTGTTTTGAAACCCAATGAGTTACTCAACGTAGAATTACGTATATTTGCTCTTATCCGTCTGGGTATCACCGATAGTTCAAAAATAGCCAGTTTCCTCCATTATTCCGCAAATACAATTTACAGCTATCGCACCAGAGTAAGAAATAAGGCTGCAGTACCTCGTGACGATTTCGAAAACAGGGTAATGAAAATAAGCTCCGTTAAGAAAAAATAACAGATACTCAATCTATATTTTTCGCAGTAAAAAAATAAATAATCACTTATATATAAGATGATTAATCCTATCATGTATCTATATTTTGTCAATGTGAATTTTATTTAAATACATGTCTCTCATATTTTTGTTTTGAAGAGGATATAGTCTTTTTTCAGTCAGAACCACTATTAGTTATTGTATGTTTTAAAATACGGATAAAAATTGGCTGTATATCTTCAGTAACCATTCCCGGTTATTTTATTTACCTAAATAATAAATAGGTCTGTGACCTTAATCAAGTTAAACCATGAAACAAATTCAAAAAAGTAGATGGGATTATTTCAGGAAAGCATTTATGCTTATGCTGGTCTTAACCTTATCATCATCGATGTTTGCTCAAAAAAAGATAACAGGAATTGTTGTCGATGAGAAAGGAGAAAGTGTAATCGGAGCATCGGTTTCCGAAAAAGGCACAACTTCGGGCACAGCAACAGATATAGACGGAAAGTTTTCGCTGGAAGTAAAGGATGGTGCTGTTATCGTTGTTTCTTATCTGGGGTTCTTAACTCAGGAAATTATCGTAAATGACCGATCTGATTTCCATATTATTATGAAAGATAACACCGAAATGCTAAACGAAGTTGTAGTAGTCGGCTACGGTGTTATGAGAAAGAAAGACCTAACCGGGTCTCTTGCGTCTGTGGGTGCAAAATCACTTAAAGACAAGCCTGTGGCAAATATCGGAGAGGCCCTTCAAGGACAGGCTGCCGGAGTACAGGTCGTTAATGCCGGAGCACCGGGCAGCAATGTTAGCATACGTATACGAGGACTTGGTTCTATCAACAGCACCGACCCACTACTGGTAATAGATGGTGTACCTACTGATATGCCGCTGAACGCTTTAAACCAAAACGATGTAGAAACAATTGATATACTAAAAGATGCCTCCGCTACCGCTATCTATGGGTCGCGTGGAGCAAACGGTGTTGTTCTGATTACGACTAAAAAAGGAAAAAGCGGAGACGGTATTATATCTGTCAGTGCAAACTGGGGCATACAAGATGCAACAAGTGTTCCGAAAATGTTGAATGCTTCGCAATTCGCATCACTGCATAATGACATGATGGCTAATAACAACCGGACTCAACGCCCCGATTTTGAAGATCCGACCTCATGGGGAAAAGGAACAGACTGGACTGATGCTTTGCTTCGTACAGCCGCAATGCAAAATTATTCTGTTTCTTATTCGGGAGGAACAGACAAAAGTAATTATTACGTATCGGGAAGTGTATTCGATCAGAATGGTATTGTAATAAATACATCTTACCGCCGTTATACTCTTCAGTTCAATAACGAATCGAAAGTCCGCCCGTGGCTGAAATTCGGAAACAATGTAACTCTAAGCCACGATACAAAGAAGAATGGAGATTACAGTATATTAAATACATTAGCATCTCTGCCTACTCAATCGATATACAACGAAGACGGCACGTATTCGGGACCCGGAACCGAAGCTCAATATTACGGAGACCTTCGCAACCCGATCGGAACCGCACGCCTAAATAATACAACGACCAAGGGCTATAATGTTTTAGGAAATCTATATGGAGAAGCCTCTCTGTTCGATAAGGTTACCTATAAAATGACCGGAGGTATTGATTTCAAATTCTGGGATGAAAATAATTTCACTCCGAAATACGATTGGCAGCCGATTCCGGTTGTAAATTCTTACCGCAGCGAACAGTCAAACAAAAGCTTAACTTATTTATGGGACAATACCCTTACCTATATGGATACATTCAACGAGAAACACAATCTGAATGTAATGATAGGATCCAGTGCCCAGAATAACACATATAACTATTCGAAAGCAAGCATTCAGGGTTTTCTTTCGGACAGTAATAATCAATTGAACAATGGATTACTTGATCCGACTGTCGGAGGCAGCAAAAACGAATGGGCATTACTTTCGTTCTTCGGACGCGTAAACTATTCATTTAATGACAAATATCTACTAACTGCAACGGTTCGCCGTGACGGAACTTCACGTATCACTAAGGCAAATCGATGGGGTACATTCCCTTCATTCTCTGGTGCATGGAGATTATCGGAAGAATCTTTTTACAAAAGGAACAATATATTGAGCGATATTAAAATCCGTATGGGATATGGTGTTACAGGTAATCAGGGAGTTTTGGATAACTATGCAGCTGTTACCCGTCTCAAAACATCTCAGTATGTATTTAACGGAACACCCGTATCTACATTATATCCATTGGTGATGCCTAATCCCGATATAAAATGGGAAACGGTGAAACAAGGCAATATCGGTTTTGATGCTTCATTATTCAAACAACGCATCAATGTTACGTTTGATGCTTATGTCAAAAACACAACCGATATGCTTGTAAGTATGGTAGTGCCGATCACAACCGGATATTCGGATATCTACACTCCTATGATCAACGCAGGAAAGGTTCGTAATACGGGATGGGAACTAACCGTTGCTTCACAGAATATAAAAGGAGATTTCGAATGGAATACCGATTTCAATATCTCTTATAATAAGAATAAGATAATCAAACTAAACAACAACGTCTCCATATACAGTGGATATCAACAACATACAGTAGGACTTCCGGTCGGTTCGTTCTATGGATGGATTACAAATGGTATCTTCCAAAATTGGAACGAAGTAAACAGTTACGCATATCAATATCAGGGAACAGATGCAGCTAATGGAACAGCTCCCGGAGATATTAAGTTTTTAGATATAAATAACGACGGAGTTGTAAACGATTACGACCGTACTTATATCGGAAATCCAACTCCTGCATGGAATTTTTCAATGACTAACAGCTTCTCGTATCGGAATTTCGATATGCAGGTATTTCTCCAAGGAGTGGCTGGTAATGATATTTATAATGCCAACCGTGTTACTCTTGAGGGAATGTATACCGTTCGCAATCAAACCAAAAAGGTTCTGAATCGCTGGACAGGAGAAGGAACAAGCAATTCTATGCCTCGTGCTATTTACAGCGACCCGAACAAAAACACACGTACTTCGACCCGATTTATAGAAGACGGATCTTATCTGAGATTGAAGAACCTTACTTTAGGGTATACCTTACCGGAATCTTTGATTAAGAAAGCTTCTATAAACAGTCTTCGTTTTTATATGTCTGCTCAGAATCTGCTGACCCTTACTAAATATTCTGGTTTTGATCCGGAAATACAAGGCGGAGTCGATAACAGTAATTATCCTCTGACCCGTACAATAAGTTTCGGAGTTGATCTTAAGTTTTAATTATTACTAAAACAGATAATACAATCATGAAAAAAATAATATATACAGGATGTCTCCTGCTGGCATGTATGTTTTCTTCTTGTTCCGATTTTTTGGATAAAGAACCTTACGAAGATCCTACAGCCGAGAATGTGAAGGATGAAGCATCGGCAATAGCCATGACCAATGCAGCATATCAACCTATGCAACGCCCCAAACTGTACAATATGCGTATGTGGGCACTTGATATTGTCGCCGGAAACAGTGAAGTCGGAGCAGGCGGCGGTGACGACGGAATAGAAACGATCCAACTGGCCAACTTTGTTACAGGTCCCGATAATTTTGCTGCTCTCGATTTGTGGCGTGGACCCAATCCCGGCATTCTCTACTGTAACACGGTATTAGAGAATGTTCCTAACATGAACATCAGCGAAAGTATCAAAAACAGATGTATCGGTGAGGCTAAATTTCTACGGGCGAGTTATTACTTTATTTTAGTTCAATTATTCGGAGATGTTCCATTAAGCCTCACTCCCACCAAACCGGGAGACGACTTGTTCCCTGAGAGAGTAAGTAAAGACCGTATCTATAACGAAGTCATCATTCCCGATCTCCTGGATGCAATAGACAAACTTCCTCGCCGCGAAGAATACAGCAGTAAAGATCTTGGTAGAGCGAGCAAAGGAGCTGCCGCGGGAATGTTAGCAAAAGTATATCTTACTATAGGTCAGTATCAAAAGAGCCTGGAAATGTGCAATATGGTCGAAAACCTTGGGTACGTTCTTAATTCTGATTACAGTGACTGCTTCGGAGGAGAAGAGAAGAACAAGAATACAGCAGAATCTTTATTCGAAATACAGTATTATGGCTTGACAAAAGCCGGTTTCTGGGACGATGAAAATCAGGCTTGCTGGTTAAGCACCTATATGGGTCCTCGCAACTCCGGATGGGTTGGCGGAGGCTATGGTTGGAATCAACCTACTCAAGAATTTGTGAACCAATACGAATCGGGAGACTTACGTAAAGATAAAACAATCCTTTACGAAGGAGGTCCCTCTTTCGATGGTAAGCAATACAAAAGCACCATGTCCTCTACAGGTTATAATGTCAGGAAATTTTTAGTTCCTACATCTGTTTCACCTGATTACAACACCAATTCGGCTAGTATTATCGTTCTTCGTTATGCCGATATATTGTTGATGAAAGCAGAAGCAGAAAATGAATTGGGCAATACGTCTGATGCCATAGAACCTCTATATCAAGTAAGAAAACGTGCCGGACTGACTAACAGAAGTGACATTGAAAACCTATCGCAGGAGGAAATGCGTGAAAAGATTAGACATGAACGCCGTATTGAATTGGCATTCGAAGGCCACCAATGGTTTGACATGATCCGTTGGGATAATGGACAATATGCTCTTAACTTTTTGCACTCAATAGGAAAAGTCAATGCCCAGAAGAAGCATTTATTATTACCTATTCCTCAAAAAGAAATAGACTCTAATCCCAATCTTAAACAAAATCCGGGTTATTAAGGTCTCTTACTTATATTAAAAACTGAATTCAAAATGAAAAATATAACTAATATACTGTTGGGAATACTTCTGACTATTCCGGCTTTATTCATCTCTTGTGATGATGACTATAAAGAAACAGATCTCGGCAATCAACCGTTGACATTATCAGCGGATAATACCTCGCTGGAACTGGATGTTACCGCTCCCCAAAGTAATGCCATTACTTTCGAATGGACACCCGGATCTAACTTCAATACAAATGCAGCTATTACATATACATTCGAACTTGGACTCGGAGGTACTGATTTCAACAAAAAAATAGAAGTTAAACTAACTCAGGGTAAAACATCTGTTTCTTATAAGACGGAAGAACTAAATGCAATAATCATCAATCAACTTGGAGCCGAAACCAATACTTCGGTTGAGTTGGAAGCCCGTGTTACAGCAAAAGTTCTTCAGGAAAATATAGATCCCCAAGTTTCAGAAGTACTAAAAGTTTCAGTTAAAACTTATAAACCCGTATCATCTACCCTTTACCTTATCGGCAGCGCAGCACCCAATGGATGGAGTGCAGATAACGCCACTAAAATGAATACCGTATCAGGAGCTGCGGGAGGTTTTGTATGGCAAGGAAAACTAAATGCCGGAGAACTGAAATTTATCACCACATTGGGCAGTTTCCTTCCATCATACAATAAGGGAAGTGATAATACTAAACTCTCTTTACGTGAATCGGATAAAGATGCAGACGATAAATTCACAATACCTGCAACTGGTATCTATAAAATTTCACTCAACATCATTAATATGGTGATTAGCATTGAGACTCTGGATGCTCCTGAATACAGCGAATTGTGGCTGGTAGGAAACCCTACAGGATGGAACTTCAAAGCAATGACTGTAGATCCATCCGATCCGTTTATCTTCCATTATAACGCTGATTTATCAGCCGGAGGTGATTTCAAAATAGCTACAGCCCAAAACTGGGATGCTGCATTTTTCCGTCCTACAGTAGATCAAACAGGAGCTGGAACTAATCTTGAAGTCAGCAAATGGGCAGGAGACCCCGACAATAAATGGAACATTGCCGGAGGGGTTTATAAGATAAAACTCGATACACGTGACATGAAAATAGATATCGTTCCGTTCACTCCATATAAACTCATCTATCTGATAGGAGACGCAGCTCCTAACGGATGGAGTATCGATAGTGCGACACCAATGACAGTTGTATCGGGTAATCCATATAAATTCACTTGGACAGGAACTCTTAACGCCGGAGAATTAAAATTTACCTGCGACAAGAAAAGTGACTGGAACGGCGATTGGTTTTTAGCCAGTGAAAACGGAAAAGAACCAACAGGCACTACCGAGCAAATGATTTTCAGTGCCGGCGGAGCAAATCCCGATAATAAATGGAAAATCTCCAGTGCGGGAACATATACTATCGAATTGGATCAGCTGCAACAAACTGTAATTATCAAAAAATAAGGTCTCAGACCTCTTTAAATAACAAGAGCAGAGGAGTCTCAGATTAAGAAACTCCTCTTTTAAAGATACAATAACATGAAAAAGACGTATTTATCCTTGGCTTTTGGTCTGGCTATACTAACCACCGGCTGTGAAGATTATTACGATACAAAAAATGATCCGGTAATATACGGAGAGACATATTTCAATGCAACACTAACAACCGACAAGGCTTGTTATCAACCGGGCGAAACCGTACAGTTTACCCTGAAAGATAAACCCTCGGGAAATCTCAAAGTCAGATATTCACACTTAGGTGAAGTTCTGAAAGAAGAAAGCCTATCGTCCGAGTCTTGGAGCTGGCAGGCTCCTGCCGATGATTACAAAGGTTACATGGTAGATATTTATGCTACTGAAGACGGAACAGAAAAGGTATATCAGAGTATAGCTGTTGACGTATCGTCGGATTGGAAGAAATTCCCTCGTTACGGATTTTTATCTTCATACGGTAAACTTTCAGACAAAACCATCATAGACAATGTGGAAGTATTAAACAGGTATCACATCAATGGTATTCAATTCTATGACTGGATGTATGATCATCAACGCCCATTAGCCGGAACAGTTGAAAATCCTGCTGAATCGTGGCTCGACCTCATCGGACGTACCAACTATCAGTCTACCGTAAAAGGTTATATTGATGCAGCTCATAACAAAGGAATGAAGGCTATGTTTTACAATCTTGCTTTCGGGGCATTGGATAATGCTGCTTCTGACGGAGTAAAAGAAGAGTGGTACTTATTCAAGGACAAAAATCATACAGAAAAAGACAACCATCCGTTAGATGCTCCTTTCCGCAGCAACATTTATTTGACCAATCCGGGTAATACCGAGTGGCAGGCATATCTGGCCGGAAGAAACAAAGATGTATACTCGGTATTTAATTTCGACGGATATCACATCGACCAGTTAGGAGACAGAGGAACAGTATATAATTACAACGGTGAAGATGTAAAACTCGATGAAACATATAAATCATTTATAGCCGCTATGAAACAGGCTAACCCGGAAAAAAGACTGGTGATGAATGCAGTCAGCCAATACGGGCAAGAGAAAAGCATCTCCAAATCGGACATAGACTTCTTATATACTGAAGTCTGGTCTGAAAGTAAAACCTACGAAGACCTTGCTCAGGTAATTATCAATAACAATTCGTATAGTAACAACGCTAAACAAACTGTTTTAGCAGCTTATATGAATTATGATAAGTCCGGAAATTCAGGATTCATAAATATGCCAGGTATATTATTGACCAATGCGGTCATATTCTCATTTGGAGGTGCCCACCTCGAATTAGGAGAACATTATCTGTCGAATGAATATTTCCCGAATTCGAACTTACAAATGAAAAGGGAGACAAAACAGAATCTGACTTATTATTACGATTTTCTGGTTGCCTATCAGAACCTGTTGCGTGATGGCGGAACTTTTTCCAGCATCAAGGTACAATCTACCGACAATAAACTGATATTCAATAACTGGCCTGCATCGCAAGGTGAAGTAGCAGTTGTTTCGAAAAGATTTACAAACAGGGATGTATTACACCTGATAAACTTTACGAATGCAAATTCGATGGAATGGCGTGATACAAATGGAAATCAAACAGCTGCAACAACCGTTTCCGGAATCGGAATCAGTATATCCTCAGGAAAAACAGTCTCTAAGGTATGGATAGCCTCTCCCGATATCAATGGAGGAGTTGCACAGAGCATAGACTTTACTCAATCGGGTAATGAAATCAATTTAACCGTGCCTTCTCTTAAATATTGGGATATGGTTGTATTGGAATACTAAACGGTATCGAAACTGATCAACTGAAAATTTTATCTATGCAATAGAATACAGTTGTAAGTATAAAACAGAACAAAAAGGGTACATCCGAAAAGTACATTCTTTCGTCACCTTTGTTACCTTTTGACGGTTAAAAGGCTGGAAAACAAATATCAGAAGAAAGTAACAAAATAGTAAGTAGAATGTTTCGGTGTTACCTTTTTTGCCTTACCTGATTGAAAATAAAGGTTGCCATCTGCAGCCTAAAAGAATAAAGATATATGATAAAAAAAATAGGTTTACTAGTTTTCGGGATAATACTTTCTTCGGCGGTTCTATTCGCCGGGGAATGTATTTCCTATACAAAGAAAGGAAATGAAGTAATATTTAATTGTAAGGACGGGGCTAAGCTGTCTTTGACAATCAATAGTAATTCGGTAGTAAAAGTATGGTTTGATCAGTCAGGTAAACTTACCCGAAAAAACCATTCTTACGCCGTGGTGAATGAGAGTCTCGAGAATGTAGGAGAAGTCAATGTTAATGAAGAACCTGCCTGCTACGAGATATTTACATCAAAATTACGCATCAGGGTTAATAAAAACCCGATGCAGTTACAGATATTCGATAAATGGCAGAAATTGGTTTTCAGTGACTTCAAAGATAAAGGGCATGTATCTGATTCTTCTGCTGTAAAAGCGTATAAAGTATTAAGAAACGACGAACAGTTCTTTGGATTAGGTGAAAAAACAGGAACGCTTAACCGCCGTGGACATTCATATAAGATGTGGAACAGCGACCGCCCTTGCTATAGCGTAACGGAAGACCCTTTAGCTAAGAGTATTCCTTTCTTTATGAGCAGCTACCGTTACGGAATATTTCTTGATAATACCTATAAGACTGAATTTAAATTCGGAACGGAATCGGACGAATATTATTCATTCGAAGCTCCCGACGGAGCATTTGTCTATTATTTCATATTCGGAAAAGACTATAAAGAAATTCAGGAACAATATATTGACCTGACCGGAAAACCGATCATGCCTCCTAAATGGGCATTGGGGCTTGCTCAATGCCGGGGGCTTTACACTAAAGAAGATCAGGCTCTACAGGTAGCTGCCGAATTCCGTAAACGCCAGATACCATGTGATATTATTTATCAGGATATCGGCTGGACTCAGAATCTGCAGGATTTTGAATGGCGAAAAGGCAACTACACCAACCCTAAAGGCATGCTTCAGAATTTAAAATCTCAAGGTTTTAAGATGATTGTATCACAAGATCCAGTTGTCTCTCAGGCAAATAAGAAGCAATGGCAGGAGGCCGATAAACTTGGATATTTCGTTAAAGACGTCCGCACAGGAAAATCTTATGATATGCCATGGCCATGGGGTGGAAATTGCGGTGTGGTCGATTTCAGCATACCCGAAGTTGCCGACTGGTGGGGAAAATATCAGCAAAAACCGATAGATGACGGAATAAGCGGCTTTTGGACTGATATGGGTGAACCTGCCTGGAGCAACGAAGAAGATGTAGACCGTCTGTTTATGAAACATCATATCGGAATGCACAATGAAGTTCATAATATCTATGGACTAACTTGGGATAAAGTTGTAAAAGAACAATTCGAGAAACATAATCCAAACCGCCGTATATTCCAGATGACAAGGTCTGCTTATGCAGGACTGCAACGATATACTTTTGGATGGACTAACGATAGCGGAAACGGAAATGATGTTCTTGAAGGATGGGGGCAACTCGAGAATCAGGTAGCTGTCGGTATCTCCGCAGGATTAGGAGGTATTCCTTTCTGGACAACCGATATTTCGGGTTACTGCGGAGATATTACCGATTACAAGGCAATGGGTGAACTGTATACCCGCTGGCTGCAATTTGGTGTATTCTGTCCTCTAAGCCGTATTCATCACGAAGGCGATAATGCTGTAGAACCCTGGATGTTTGGCGATGTGGTGGAAAAGAACAGTAAGGCTGCAATCGAACTTAAATATCAATTGTTCCCCTATCTCTATACTTATTCACGCAAAGCCCACGATACAGGATTACCTATTACCAGAGGACTGTTTATGGAATATCCGAACGATGCGGAAGCTGCTAAAATTGACAATCAATTTATATTTGGTGAAGAAATTTTGGTCGCACCTGTTCTAAAAAAGGGTGAACGGGTAAAACGCGTATATCTGCCTGATGGAGAATGGATCGACTTTAATGATAAGAAAACCGTTTATCTGGGTGGACAAACTATTGCTTACAAGGCTCCTTTAAATACAATTCCTATATTTGTAAAAAAAGGCTCTATTATACCGATGATGCCTGTAATGCAGTATATTCACGAAAATAAGGATTATCCGGTATTTGTTCATATATTTCCGAATTATGTGGACGAAAGCACTTCTTTTGAATTGTACGAGGATAATGGAGAGAATCTTGATTATCTGAAGGATATTTACTCTAAAACACAATTTATGTGTACAACTTCTGAAGACGGATATACGACAAGTATAACTCCGGACGACAAAGGGTTTATTCAATCGCAGAAAAGAAATATCGTACTGAAATATCATTTGGATAAAAAGCCTGAAACAGTAACTGTAAATGGAATTGTTATAAAAAATGTAGTAGAACAATCTATCTCGGAGACTTTGAACAAGGATATAATTTCTACCGAATGGTCATGGAATGAGGTTACGATGGAATGTTGGGTAAAAATTCCGGACCAAAGAAATAGAATCAACATACAAATAAATAATTAGTAATAACTCTTGTTCAAAGAACTATTCTAATATTACACTGATTATATGAAATATAAACTACTTATTATAATTTTTTTGTGTATAAATTCTCTTCAATATTTATCCGCTCAAGAATCACAACAAGGATGGATTATAGAAGCTAAGAATACTCAGAATTATACAGGTGCACCTACAGCCAATGGTACAATCGGGATATTGCCATGGAAAGAACCTTTTTCGATTCGCCATGTAATATTGAATCATGTATTTGACATAAGTGACGAATATGGAGTGACTCGAGTATTAAAAGGTATAAATCCATTCATATTAAAGATGAGTATAAATGGAGAACAGGTGACAGAGTCCAACATTAGTGGATGGAAACAAAGTATAAACATGAAAGAAGCCACCCACACCACGTCATTCAAAGTAGGAAAAACAGCTGAGATCGAATATACTATCTCGGCCCTAAGAAACCTTCCGTTTTCGGGCTTAATAAATATTACAGTAAACGCATTGGACAACATTTCTCTAAATATCGAAAATGAAATGGATATACCAAAGGAATATGTCGGTGCAAACCATGTATTTAAATCATTAAATGCCGGAGGAAAACAGGTCAGTATACTGCAAGTCAATGCATCATCCGAAAAGCACATGCAAAAAGTTGCTGCATCTTCTGTTTTCATCTATCCTACCGATAGATTTCAATTGGATAATAAAGAAAAAAAACAAACAAGCATTTCGGGAAATATGAAGAAAGGAGAAAAAATCTCTTTTTCTCTTGCGGGATCTATTTGTTCGACCCGCGATTTCGTAGACCCATCTAGCGAATCCGAGCGGCAGGTTATTTATATCATGCATGAAGGTATTCCCTCCATAATGGAAGCACACAAACGTCATTGGGCCGATTTATGGCAGGGAGATATAATAATAGAGGGAGACGATGAGGCTCAGAAGACTGTCCGTTTTGCATTATTCAATTTGTATGCATACTGCCGTGCCGGATCTGACCTTAGTATATCCCCCATGGGATTATCTTCGCAGGGATATAATGGCCATATATTCTGGGATTCAGAAATATGGATGTTCCCTCCAATGTTATTTCTGAATCAGGGAATAGCCGAATCAATGATCAATTATCGGATAAACAGACTTGCTGCTGCAGAACGAAAAGCAGATGCTTATGGGTATAAAGGAGCTATGTTTCCTTGGGAATCGGATGATTTTGGAGAAGAATCAACACCTATATATTCTACTACCGGACAGTTTGAACACCATATTACGGCAGATATTGCCATTGCATGCTGGAATTACTATTGTATGAATAAAGATCTGAAATGGCTGAAAGAAAAAGGCTATCCGCTAATGAAGAAAGCGGCTGATTTTTGGGTTAGCCGTGTCGAGAAAAATACAGATGGAACTTATTCTATAAAGAATGTAGTAGGAGCCGACGAATATGCAGAGGGTAAAACAGACAATGCTTTTACCAATGGTGCGGCAATAAAGGCTCTGGACTTTGCGGCTCAAGCCGCCAAAATTTGTGGAGAAGAAGCTCCTGAAGAATGGGTTGATATAAGCAAAAACATATCCATACACACATTTGAAAATGGAGTTACCAAAGAGTATATCGATTATGATGGGCAGATAATAAAACAAGCTGATGCTAACCTACTGGGTTATCCTTTAAATATTATTACAGATACTATAAGATTAAGAAAAGACTTGGAATATTACGAACATAAAGTAGACAATGTGCATGGACCTGCGATGACTTATTCTATCTTTTGTGTTCAATATGCGCATTTAGGTGATATTGATAAAGCTACCGAAATGTTTTATCGGTGTTATCAACCAAATGTACGACCACCATTTAATGTGCTTGCAGAAACCGCAACAAGCCAAAACCCATATTTTGCAACTTGTGCGGGAGGGCTACTACAAGCAGTTATTAATGGTTTTGGCGGATTAGAAGTTACCCCATCTGGTATAATACAGAAAAAATCAGTATTACCTAAACACTGGAAAAAATTATCAATAAAGGGTGTAGGAAAAGACAGAAAAACTTACACTGTGACAAATTACAAATACTAAGAGATCAATAAACTCATAAAAAACATAATATCTATTATCAAATAATATACTACACTTATTAAGTATAAACTCTAATAGGAAAATAAAAAAAATGAAAAAATTAACTCTGGCATTGTGTTATTTATTTGTTATGACAATAATAAACGCACAAGAATTAAAATCGCCAAATGGGAACTTCGAGCTCAACTTTTCGCTCAATAAGGAGGGATCACCCATTTATTCCTTGAAATATAAAGGAAAAAGTGTTATCAACCCTAGTAAGCTGGGTTTAGAACTGACAGGCAATGAAAGTGCTGAATTTGGTGCAAAGATAAAGAAGAATAAAGATCCTAAGACTTCTTTGTACGATGGTTTTAACATTAGCGATGTGAAAAATTCATCTTTTGACGAAACATGGCAACCGGTATGGGGTGAAACAAAGGATATACGGAACCATTATAATGAAATGGCTGTAACCCTGAACCAGAAATCAACAGACCGTAATATGGTTATCCGCTTCCGTTTGTTTGACGATGGTCTGGGATTTCGTTATGAATTTCCGCAACAGGACAATCTTGTTTACTTTGTGATAAAAGAAGAGCTTACCCAGTTTGCCATGACAGGAGATCATACCGCTTATTGGATTCCTGGTGACTATGATACTCAGGAGTACGACTACCATGTATCGAAACTTTCGGAAATAAGAAGTATCAATCAGCAAGGCAGATCAAGCAACCTGTCTCAAACAGGATTCTCCGAAACAGGTGTTCAGACTTCCTTACAAATGAAAACTGCTGATGGTATTTATATCAATTTACATGAGGCCGCACTTATCAACTACGGTTGTATGCATCTCGATCTGGATGACAAAACCCTCATTTTCCAATCGTGGATTACCCCTGATGCAAACGGAACCAAAGGACACTTACAAACTCCTTCTACAACACCATGGCGTACAGTTATCGTAAGTGATGATGCCTGCGAAATATTAGCATCAAATATCACTCTCAACCTGAATGATCCTTGTAAAATAGACGATACTTCATGGATCAAGCCAATGAAGTATGTGGGTGTATGGTGGGAAATGATCACCGGTAAAAGTGACTGGTCATATACAAATGACCTGAAAAGTGTTCAGCTGGGTGTTACCGACTATAGCAAAGTAAAACCTCATGGCCGACACGGAGCAACCACCGAAAACGTGAAGAAATACATAGACTTTGCAGCCTTGAATGGCTTTGACGGAGTATTGGTAGAAGGATGGAATACAGGATGGGAAGATTGGTTCGGACATTCGAAAGACTTTGTTTTTGACTACCAAACACCATACCCTGATTTCGATATCGAAGAAATACACCGATATGCCAAAAGCAAAGGCGTAAAAATGATCATGCACCATGAAACATCAGCCTCGGTACGTAACTACGAACGCTATATGGACAAAGCATATCAACTGATGAATAAATACGACTATCCGGCTGTAAAAAGCGGATACGTTGGTAATATCATTCCCCGGGGCGAGAACCATTACAGTCAATGGATCAATAATCACTATCAGTTTGCAATAGAAAAAGCTGCCGAATATAAGATAATGGTCAATGCCCACGAAGCTGTTCGCCCTACCGGAATTTGTCGTACATATCCGAATCTGATCGGGAACGAATCTGCTCGGGGAACTGAGTATCAGGCATTCGGTGGAAGTAAACCAAATCATGTGTGCGTGCTGCCTTTCACCCGTCTGATCGGAGGCCCGATGGATTATACTCCAGGTATATTCGAAATGGATATCGAGAAAATCAATCCGAACAACCATTCTCACTGTAACTCTACTATTGCCAACCAACTGGCTCTTTATGTAACTATGAGCAGCCCGCTTCAAATGGCAGCTGATCTTCCTGAAAATTACAATCGCTTTCCGGATGCATTCCAGTTTATCAAAGATGTAGCCTTGGATTGGGACAACAGCATATATCTCGAAGCTGAGCCTGCCGAATATGTTACTGTAGCCCGTAAAGCTAAAGGAACGGACAAATGGTTTGTTGGAAACACAGCGGGGTATAATACCTTCACTTCTAAAATAGGTTTTGACTTCCTTGATTCTGATAAAGAATACATTGCGACTATCTATGCCGATGCAAAAAATGCGGATTATAAGACAAATCCTCAAGCTTACACTATCCGTAAGGTAATCGTAACAAATAAATCGAAACTGACTCAATTATCTGTTCCCGGTGGAGGATATGCCATAAGCCTTGTTCCGGTAACTGACAAAAGCCAGACCAAAGGATTGAAAAAACTTTAACCCTTCAGAGAGAAAACTCTCTCATATGCAAATTGGGAAATGCTGTAATCTATACGATTGCAGCATTTTCTGCTATATTAAACCCCTCTTCTATCAAATCAACTTATTATTAGTAAATGCTTTGAAAAAATCGTCTCTAAAAGTATTACCTATGGCAATTTCATATTTGCCTATAAAAACATCATTATTATCAAATGATTCGATATGCTTCTTATTGACAATATAAGACTTATTTATCCGGAAAAACAGAGTCTCAGGCAATAATTCCTGAATCGCTTTCAGACTCATTCGTGTAATAATCCTCTGATCTTCGATCTGGATGATAATATAGTCTTTTAAGCCTTCGATAAAGAGAATATCCTCAAAATTTACCTTAAAATATTTCCGGTCAGATTTCACGAAGATAAAATCACTATCAGCACTTTCTATTCTCTTCTTCTCTTCATCAATCAAAAGCGAATGATATACTATGGCTTTATTTACTGCTTTCCGAAATTTTACGGGATCAATCGGCTTTACCAGATAATCTATCGCATCCACTTCATAGCTGTCCAGAGCATACTCTGAATATGCAGTAGTAAATATAATCAGTGTTTGCTTAGGTACACTACGGGCAAATTCGATCCCATTAACTCCGGGCATATTAATATCGAGAAAAATCAAGTCTACCGATGTTTCACTTATAAACAAAGACGCATCTCCCGCATTATTAAATCCTTTCAGTAATGCCAATTGAGGTATTTCACTAATCAGTAACCTTATACCTTCTCGAGCAATAGGCTCATCGTCAACTATAATACATTTCATAACTTCAACTTTACGGTGTAACTTACATCTGTTTTAGTCTGTTCTAAATGGTAATTGCTTTTATATAACAAGTCTAATCGTCGTTTTATATTAACCAATCCTATTCCTCCCGCTTGCTGTTTATTGGGAAGATTAGCTGGTATTGAATTTTTACAGATAAATATCAGACATTCTTTCGATACTTTAAACGAAATATTAACATATGATGCTGTCTGACTGTCCTGATTATGCTTTACAGCATTTTCAACAAAAGCAATAAATAATAATGGTGATATCTGCTTATCATTCATATCCCCATCAATAGAAACGGTATAATCAAAATAATCTCTTCGTGTTTTTTCAAGTTCCAGAAAATCGCTCAAAAATAGGACTTCCTCATGTAAATACACTTTTTCTTTCAAACTATCATTCATAAGATAGTTTAGCATCTCCTTCCTCAAGCTTCTCAATAATATGTAAAGCGG
The DNA here is from genome assembly GCF_000426485.1 of Indolivaga capnocytophagoides DSM 22835. GTDB lineage: Bacteria > Bacteroidota > Bacteroidia > Bacteroidales > Dysgonomonadaceae > Dysgonomonas_A > Dysgonomonas_A capnocytophagoides. The sequence continues at coordinate 35,145 of NZ_AUFL01000014.1, read as the reverse complement.
TATGCGGATCCTTTTTTATCATAATATTGGCATTGTTGAGCATATTGAACAAAAAATGCGGATTGATTTGATTCTCTAATAATTTCAATTCCATTTGTAAAGTTTCCGACTCCAATTCTTCGGACTGCTGCATATCCAATATCCAATACTTGAAAAGAACAAATGAGGATGTACCCGCAAACAGAAGGAGAAAAGACAGAAAAGCTGACGAAAGATTTATTACCGCTTTGAAATACTCATAAGGAGTTGCATGAGTCGTATCCAAAGGATCTTCCTCCCATTCAATATTCGTAATTTGTATGATAAATATAATTGTAATTACGAATAAGACAAGCACCGCAAGTGATAGAAAAAACAGCCACCATTTATTTTTCAACAATAATCTTGGGGTCAATACATATATATTGAGACAGCTTGCAAGCCAGAATAGAATTCCAAAGCTAGAGAAATAAATTAATTGCTCAAAAAATCCCGCACTCCAACCTCGTTCTTCCATACCATAAACAAATCCTACCGAAAGAGCAAGAATGAAAAAAAACAATACTAAATGACGTAATATCCTATATCGGGGGGATACCAACAAATTGACAATAATATTATTATAACTACTTACCTTCATGTATTTAATCCTTCTTTAATTGTAAGATTAGCTCTGTAGTTTGGGGAATTATATCTTTTTCGATTGTTAATATATACCGGCTTCGGTACAAAGCAGCAAGCCGCTCTTTGACTTTCAATAATTCTTTCTGCAACAGAATATTATTGCTGATATCGGATGTCTTGACAATAATAGATACTATTTCATCCCGATTTAAGAATTGAATCCCAATATCCAGATATTCCTTATCCCGATCAAGGCTATTAACTACACTTTGTACATAAGGCAAAATTATTGATGGTAAAACAAAAATTCCATTGATATTACCTTCTGTCTCTATCTTATAATTGAATCGGGAAGAAAACAGCCTTTCCAATTCGAGAAAATTTCGTAAAAAAGACACCTCTGCTGTTAGGAGAACCAATAGCCTGTTACAATCGTATAACTGATACCGGAGTAATTGAGACAATTTTATCAGGATAACCGAAGCCTTATCTGGATCAGTCATAACAGTTTTTTTGCTTTCGTTCAATATTTTGAAAAAAGAAGGGGGATTAATCTGCTCTTTAAACTGCTCTACCCGCGATGATGCTTGTTTTATCTTCAATTTACTAAGGTACTCATTAGATAGGCCCCAATTTCGGAGAAAGACAGGAATAATAACTCCTAATATGCATAATATATACAACGATATAGCCGATAAGTTATCAATCAACATAGCCTTCGAAAAAAAATCATAATCTTCCATATACCGATCATACACGACATTCGATACAAAAGTGTATAAAAAGGCACACAGGACAACACTAACAGCAAACAAGAGATATTTTCCTTTTAATAAATGGCTTATAACTAATTTTCTAAAAAAGAGTATACTTATTATATAAACTAACACTGTCACGCCTATAGCCCAATATATATTATCTCCTATATGGGGGATAAGCTCCATATATCCCACTAAAGCCTCATTAATCGATACAATAACGAAAAAGAGACATAAGACAATATACCTCCATATCCTAAAATGACGGTCTAATAAAAATCTATATATAAAAGATTGTTTTCCCATGCTAAGTAAATTCTTCTGTGATAATAAAATATCTTGCAGAAGTAAGAGTAATCGCTGTCACCGCTGTGTGCGTAAAGATAAATATATAATGCAAATTAGTAGTTAAAAGGCAAACAGACCGTTATATCGATAAACTTACACCAATCTGTACTCTTACTTTCATTTATCACCTGTGTTTCTGAGAATTTTATGAAAAAGGTAACAAAAGTTACATTCGTTTTGCTTTTTTGAGAAGTTACTTTTTTCTTTATATTCGTATTGACCCTCTGTTTCCTTATAGATAAAAAAGAGAAAAGCCAATTTGATCCTAGATAAGAATTGTAGCCTGCCCTATTATTTACTGTTTACTGAGAATCAAGTTGCCAAATCAATAAATAGATTGAAGAACCTAATTTCATATCATTTTAATTTTAAACATTTTAATAAGGCTACAAAACTTCTCAAAGGCTCTCGATAATCCGGATGAGCTGAACTCGCGTTGCAAAACTTTTTCCAGAGCATCTATCACTTTTTCGCAATCGACTGTATCCACCTCAGACATAGTTGATATTTCTGCTAATAATTCACGTTTATTCATTAGATAGTTATTTTTTTAATTGTTTCAAAAGTAAACTCTTAACCATCAGTGCTGTAAAAAATGAGACCAAGCAGGCTTTTTATGAGACGAAAAGGCGGTTTTCTAATAAAATGCTTATATTTGATTTCTCCATATTTTAAGTAACTGTTTAAATACCATAAACCTTTATATCTGAATGATGAACCGACGAGTAAGAATAACCCTTTTGTCTCTTCTGGCAATTCTTACCTGTTGGGCTGGTGATTTTGTATATACCCCGATTGAAGTCTCTCATGGGTTAAGCGACAATCAGATACGTTATATTCTTCAACTTCCCGATGGGAGAATGGTTTTCACCACAAGTGGAAACCTTAACTTATACGACGGAGCATATTTTAAATATATTCACCGCACATCTCGGCACATTTACCCACTAAGAGAATACAACGGATTTTACAGGATTTATCAAAGTAAAGATTCACTGCTCTGGATAAAAGATACCCACAAATTGATGTGTGTCGATCTTGTTCGGGAACAATACATCCCGGATCTCAACAAATTTTTCACCAATAGAGGTATCAAATACCCTGTCGAAGATATATTTATAGACTCTGAGCAACGTCTGTGGCTGCTACACTCGGGTATTCTGAGTATAGACGGATCGGATTACGAAATAAATATAAACAAGCATTCGGTACAATTACAGGATTTGGATGCAGACAAGAATCATCTATACTTATTTTACGATTCGGGAGAGATTGTATGCTATAACCTGAAAACAAAGAATAAGATATTCAGTAAAACCGCCTATTCAGACAAAGAAAGTTCTTTTTTCCGAAATACATCTTTAGTTGTAAATGAAGCCAACGGCTTCTATCAACTCAAAAACGGATCTAAAGGCGGTTTCTTCTTTTTTAATACCAAGACACAAGCATGGACTAAACTCCTCGAAACAGATTACACCCTTAATACATTAGTTATCAAAGAAAATATAGCATATATCAGTTGTCCATCCGGCTTTTGGGTAATAGATTTGCTGAATCATAAAAAAGAATACCGACCTACATTAAAAATGGTGGACGGTAAAATAATCGAGACCGAAATAAGTACTCTTTTTTATGACAGGCAAGGAGGTTTTTGGTTAGGTACAATCAATCAGGGATTATTGTATTATCATCCATCGAGATACAAGTTCTCTTATATAGGAGCTGCGTATTTTTCTGACAAACAGCAAATAAAAAACCTTATCGTATATTCGTTTGCGGAAGATAAAGCCGGAAATATATACATCAAAAGTAATTTTGGCATCTATAAATATTCTACTTCGGAAAGTGACAAAAGACTGCTCAATATTTCACAGAATATACTACCGGAAGACATTTTGAACAAGCTCAACAGATCTGCCGATAATACATTCCTCTACGACAGCCGGGGTTGGAAATGGGAAGGAACAGCAGATGGATTGAAGCTGGACAGACCCGGAAAAAAAGAAGAGATTTTCTATACAGAAAACGGTCTCTCTAATAATTTTATCCATGGTATACTCGAAGACCGAAGTCATTCTGTATGGATAACGACCAGTTACGGCATATCAAAAGCCGAAATAAATATGTCGAACGGAAAGATCCATTTTCTGAAATTCAACTCGTTTGACGGAACTTTAGACGGCGAATACACCGACGGAGCAGTCATGGAAAGTTCAGACGGATTACTCTATTTCGGAGGGATCAACGGATTCAATATTCTAAATCCCCGGCAAATCTCCTACGCTGAACTGCCTTTTCGTCCGGTATTCACGAACTTCTTTTTGCATGGCGAAAAAATAGAAGCCGGAAAATCCTACAGCCACCATGTTATTTTATCTTCAACACCGCCTTATACTAAAGAAATAGATCTTTCTTATAATCAAAACTTCCTTACATTCGAATTTTCCGGAATAAATTATCAAAATCCATCCCAGACCTATTACCGTTATCAGTTGGAAGGAGTCGATTCCGATTGGCGCGAGATCGTTAAAGATGCCTATAATAAGGATTCTGATGGGATTTTACGAATTTCATATACCAATCTTCCCCACGGAAAATATACCCTCAAAGTAATGGCTTCCTCAAATAATCATCAATGGAAAGGAGATGTTACGCAATTAAAAATAACAATACATGCTCCATGGTGGAAAACCGGCATCGCTTACACTCTATATGCGGCATTGTTCGTCATTGGTACTTTCTCGTTCATCTACCTGTATATCCGGATCAGCCGAAAAAGAATCGAACGTCAACACAAAGAAGATATGCTCCTTCTCAGAATTCGAAACCTGATAGAGCAATGCAACATCCTTGAAGCGGAAAAAGAATCAAACGACACAAAAAATACATCAGAAGAAATACTTCCCGAGAGTAATAAGAACCCAAGTACAGCAGATAATAAATTTCTGTCCCGGGCAATAGAACTTGTTGAGAAAAACCTTGATGAACCAAACTACTCCGTCGAAACACTCAGCCGTGACTTATGTATGGACAGAACAGGTCTGTATCGCAAACTTATTGCATTATTAGACAAATCGCCGTCTCTTTTTATCCGGAATATCCGTCTTCAAAAGGCAGCCCAACTCATTTTGGAAGAAGAGCTCAGTATAGCCGAAATAGCCGATAAAGTAGGATTCAGCAGTGGCAGCTATCTAAGTAAATGTTTTCAGGAAATGTACGGCTGCCGCCCCACTGAATATGCGGAAAAAACAAGAAAAACAACATAATTACCATTTGTTTCAACATGGTTGTTGTTACAGACTTTTACACTTACGATAATTTTGTCTCAACAATTTATTATCCAAAAACGCAACCATGAAAAGAATCAAAAGACTTTCATTTTTAGTGCTGTTATTATGTATCAATCTGATCATTACAGCACAACAAAGCTATGAAAAAACAGCGAACGGAGTTAAAACAACGATCAACAAGATTGATATTGAACTCCGGTTTTACAATCCATCAACCATAAGGGTCATAAAATCCCCTGAAGGTTGGCAATACAACAAAGAGAGCCTTTCGGTAATTGAAAAACCTCAGACTATAGCATTTACCGTGAATAAGAAAAATGACGATCTGGTACTTAAAAGCAAACGGATAGAAGTTTTATTAAACTTAAAAACCGGAAAGATATCTTTCTCTGATATCAAAGCAAAACCTTTATTACAAGAGAACAAGACTCCTGATTTTATTGATTTCAATGATGCAGGAACCAAAACATTCTCTGTAAAACAATCTTTCGCATTAGAGAAAGAAGAAGCTGTTTATGGACTGGGAATTCTTCAGAATGGAAAAATGTCGCAGCGTAATCAAACCAAACAGCTTGTACAAGGCAATGTGGAAGATGTGGTAACATTTATCCAATCGGTAAAAGGATACGGGCTGTTTTGGGACAACTATTCTCCGACAAAATTCGAAGATAACCCCGATGGAACATCTTTCCAGTCGGAAGTCGGAGACTGTATCGACTACTACTTTATGTACGGCGGAAATGCCGACGGAGTTATAGCACAAATGCGTACCCTGACAGGGCAGGTTCCGATGTTTCCTTTATGGACTTATGGATTCTGGCAAAGCCGCGAGCGTTACAAAAGCCAGCACGAACTTTTAGAGGTTGTTAATAAATATCGTGAACTCGGAGTACCTCTCGATGGTATTATTCAGGATTGGCAGTATTGGGGAAATAACTATTTATGGAATGCCATGGATTTCTTAAATCCTGAATTTCAGAATCCTCAGCAAATGATAGACGAAGTACATGCAAAAAACGCTCATATGATCATATCTATATGGTCTTCATTCGGTCCCCAGACAAAGCAATACAAAGAACTCAACGAAAAAGGATTGTTATTTAATTTCTCTACATGGCCTCAGTCTGGGCTCGAAAGCTGGCCTCCCAATATGGATTACCCTTCGGGAGTAAGAGTATACGATGCTTACAGTCCTACTGCCCGTAATATATACTGGAAATATCTGAACCACCTGCATGACATGAAAATAGATGGTTGGTGGATGGATTCAACAGAACCCGATCATCTCGACTTCAAATCTGAAGACTTTGATACAAAAACTTATTTGGGCTCATTTCGTAAGGTACGCAATGCTTATCCTCTGTTGACTGTAGGTGGTGTGTATGACCATCAGCGGGCAAAGTCTTCAGACAAGCGCGTATTTATCCTGACCCGGTCGGGCTTTGCCGGACAACAACGCTACGGAGCCAATGTATGGTCGGGAGACATAGGATCATCCTGGGAATCATTTAGAAATCAGATTCCCGCAGGATTAAATTTTACTCTTACCGGAAATCCCAACTTCAATGCTGATATCGGAGGATTTTTCGCAGGATCTTACAATAAAAAATGGAATGATGGTACTGCTGCCCAAAACCAGATGTTTCAGGAATTGTATATCCGTTGGATACAGCAAGGGGCTTTCACTCCGATGATGCGTTCTCACGGTACAGATCTCAAACGAGAGATATATTATTTCGGAAAAAAAGGTGAGCCTGTTTATGACGCTATCGAAAAGGCTATTCATCTTCGTTATTCGCTGCTGCCGTATATTTATTCCACATCATGGGATGTAACCAAAAATCAATCTAGCTTTATGCGTGCATTAGTTATGGATTTCGCTAATGATAAGAAAGTCTGGGATATGAATGACCAGTATATGTTTGGCAAATCAATTCTAGTGGCTCCCGTTATAAAAGCTCAATATACTCCCGAGACAGTTGTGAAGGTAAACGAAACAGACGGATGGGACAGAGACCAGACTATTGCTCAGGAAAAGTCTACTGTTGTCGATTTTACCTCGAAAAAATCTAAGACATTATATTTGCCCGAAGGATCAATCTGGTATGATTTCTGGACAAATGAAAGATTCAGTGGAGGACAAGAAATCACCAAAGAAACCTCTATCGATATAATACCTTTATATATCCGGGCAGGATCTATACTTCCCATCGGACCGGCTGTACAATATGCAACCGAAAAGAAATGGGAAGATATTGAAATACGTATCTACCCGGGATCCAATGGAAGCTTTACATTATATGAAGATGAAAATGACAACTATAATTATGAAAAAGGCATTTATTCCACGATAAAATTCGACTGGAATGATGCTTCAAAAACTCTGACTATAAGCAACAGAGAAGGGGATTTCCCCGGCATGCTCAAGTCTCGCCAATTCAGATTAATTGTATTCGAAAACAACAGAAAAAGCCAGTTTTCGCATAAAACCATTTCATATAATGGTAAAATTCAAAAAATAAAATTCTAAAAATAAAATGCTCTTCGTGGCTTCGGAGAGCATTTTTTCTATTAAGCATCTGAATGTCCATTTGTACACTATTGCTGAATAACTTCACATCCTTTTCACAACTCACCTATCTAATATTCTATAAACAAATCATTTCAGAAACTACCTGAGAACTACTACAAAACACTCCACTTTTATTGGCTATTGGCTAAAAATTACATGAAATTGACAAAAACTATACCTCTGTATCTGGAGCAATAAGACTATTTTTGATTTAAGTATTTTTTGCTATCAAACATGTATAGATATAAATACAAGGAATAATTACAACCTCAAGATCTGAGACCTTTTTATGGACTATAAAAACATAAATTATAGCATTGAAATATGTCATTCAATACCTTCTGTTACTTAATCAAAATAAACTATGAAAATATTTTCAAATCATCAGACTAAAAATCAACAAATATGATCTCAATCTTAAAAAGAGCTACAACATTTTTGTTTCTTCTTCTGGTCTTATCTATTCAGGTTCACAGCAAAGACAATCCTATCGCCGATCCTCGGGCAATTGTTATCTCGGGGAATATGAGATTTACAGTTCTAACGCCCGAAATGGTAAGAATGGAATGGAGTGACTCTAAACAATTCGAAGACAGAGCCTCTTTCATTGTCATAAACAGAAACTTACCAGTACCTGCCTATACCAGCGAAACTAAAGACGGTTATCTGTATATTAAGACTGCAAAGCTGGAGTTGAGATACAAAACAGGAACTAACCCACAGACCAATCCTGCAAGCTCCGAAAATCTAAAAGTATCTTTCAATATCAACGGCATACCAACCTACTGGTTCCCCGGAAAGAAAGATCCTCTTAATCTGAAAGGAACATCCCGAACTCTGGATCATTCTAAAGGCGATAATATGAGGAGTGTAATGGAAGACGGTCTCTTATCCCGATCAGGTTGGGCATTGATAGACGAATCCAAGCCGAATGGTGATACTAGTAAAAGCCTCCTACTTGAAAATCAGGGAGGTGATTTTGAATGGGTTGCACAACGCAAACCCGGAAACTCCATCGACTGGTATTTTATGGCTTACGGTAACGATTATAAGAAAGCATTACTTGACTTTACAAAAGTAGGAGGGAAAATACCTATGCCGCCTCTTTATTCTCTCGGATATTGGTACTCGAAATATGACAGATATACTGAACAGGATTTTAAAGATATAGTAAATGAAATACAACAGAACGACATACCCATTGACGTGATGGTAGTGGATATGGATTGGCATTATGCCGGAGATAAAAGAGACGCAGGCCGCGGAGGATGGACAGGGTGGACATGGAACAAAAGTCTGTTTCCTGATCCGAAAGAGTTTCTCGGATGGTTACACAGCAAGAACCTCAAGGTTACGATGAACCTGCATCCTGCAGACGGTATAGCTCCGGACGAAGATAATTTCAAAACATTAGCTAACGATCTGGGACTTCCTAACGATAAAACCATCAAATGGAATATCGAAAATCAGAAATTCTATAAATACTTCTTCCAGGATATATTGCGTCCTCACGAAAATATCGGAGCTGACTTCTGGTGGCTCGACTGGCAGCAGTGGCTGATTGCGCCTGAAATGGCTGATCTTGGAAATACATTCTGGCTCAATCATGTTTATTACAACGACATGCGTATCAATCGCCCCGAACGCCGTCCTATGATATTTCATCGATGGGGAGGACTGGGCAACCACCGCTACCCTATCGGATTTTCGGGTGACACATGGGCTACATTCCCGACTCTGGCATTTCAGGTGTATTTCAATTCTACGGCTTCCAATGTTGCCTATGGATATTGGAGTCACGATTTGGGTGGACACAACCAATCGGGACCTAACGATCCTGAGTTATATCTGCGCTGGATACAGTTCGGAGTCTTTTCTCCGGTAACTAGATCTCATGCAACCAATGCCCCGCATATTGAAAGACGAATCTGGAAATATCCTAATTTCAGTTCTATGAGAGATGCTTTGAAACTCAGATATGCGCTGATACCTTATATATATACATATGCACGCAAAGCATACGATACGGGAGAGTCTATCTGCCGACCTCTTTATTATGATTCGCCACAAGAAAACGAAGCATATAAGCAAGAAACATCTTATATGTTTGGCGATGAAATTCTGGTATCCCCTATAGTTACTGCATCCGAAGATGCTATAGGAACATCCGATAAATACTTCTGGCTGCCTGAGGGCCGATGGATGGAAGCCGAAACGGGAAATATTCTAGACGGGAACAGAAAGTATTTAAGGAGCTTTGCGCAAAATGAGATTCCTTTTTATTATAAAGAAGGATCTGTCATACCGATGTATCCCGATAACATCAAACACCTGAAACAAAGACCCGATACTCTCGTCATTCAGTTTATTCCGGGTGAATCCGGTTCATTCTCCTTTTATGAAGACGAAGGCGATAACGAAAAATACAAGTACGAAAAATATACTACAACTAAAATTACGCAGCAAACAAATGTCCTTGAGGGAGTTTATACAATACACGCCCGTGAAGGAGCTTTTGATAACATGCCTGTGAAAAGAAGTTACGAACTGAAACTACTATCGATACTTCCTCCAAAGCGAATTATTGTTGACGGAAAAGTATATAATTATTCGAAACTCCCCAAGCAAGGATATTGGACATATGACAGTAAACAACTGGCAGTTTGCATTAATATTCCTCAGAAAAATTGTAAAATTAAAACACAGGTTCTTGTTGATTATGATGCAAACCAATCCGGATCTAAGAATCTGATTGTCGGAAAGATGGGTCAGTTATCCCGGTTGGTACAATGTAATGATTCGTTGAAGTTAAAGATCGGCAGTCAGATGCCCGTACTCTTCACCAAACTTGTGGAAACAAGAAACCGGATCGGTGAAAATCCGCTTAATATGACAGCTGAATTGCAATACTTCGAAACAAAATTAGGTACAGCTTTCGATCAACTGTCTGCTATAGGCAACGCACCTGTTGACGAAATCAGAGCATGGAAAAATTTTATACTCGAGGATAAGAAAGTACCGAATCCCGATTTAGGTAATTCTTATAAAAAATTAGTTCCGGGGTACGATTGGGACGGTTCTAATCTGTGGATAACAGGTTCTGCAATTCCTGGTAATGTGGCAATATTAACCGAAGATCCGGTGCAATCACCGGGGTACTTCGGTTATCATGGAAAACTTCAGCCGGGAGAATTCAAAATGATCAATACACCTACAGTACAACCAAATACCAAGTATTACGTTCCGGCATCAGAAGAAGAAAATGCTACGGGCACTTCTCTTATTTCCGTTACGGACAGAACAGATATTCCCGGCTGGCACGTAAGTATAGCCGACAACTATTACAAAATAAAGATCAATGTGATAGCCAATACGCTAAGCGGTGAGATATTTAATGCCAGAGATGATTTGTTTATCGTAGGCGGTGCAACTAAATCTGGTTGGGATTCAGGCCGCTCTATCCGTTTAAAGAAAGACTTGAATAATCCGAACCTGTTCGTTTTTTCCGGTGTGTTGGGAGAATACGGGTCTGGCAATGACAGGAATATGTTTAAACTTCTAGGTCAACCCGAATGGGGCCCCATATCATTTCATTCTAAAACACCCAAAAAGAAACTGCCCGAGTTCGAATATATCTATGAGAATCTGCCGGGAGATAACAAATGGTCAGTGGATGCAGAAAAACTTGGATTGTATGAAATCAAAGTTGATTTATTGGAAGAGACTATCAGAAGTAAATACATTGATTCTTCGGAAAAACCTTAAATCAATAAAAATGATGAAACAACTATTGATTTACAGCCTTTTTATTTGTCTTGGGTTTGCATGCAAAACAGGAGATAAAACCGAAGTTCAGATATCCAATCCCTTACCCATCTCATTTGGAGATCCATTTATATTATACAATACTTCGGATACAACATTCTATATGTATGGAACATCCGGTAAGTTAAAGGGATTTAAAACATATGCATCAAAAGATCTGCTGCATTGGGTCGATAAAGGTATTATCTACGACAATACACAAGCAATCTCGTGGGGAACAGATTGTTTCTGGGCTCCTGAGGTATACGAACGCAACGGCAAGTTTTACTTATGGTACAGTGCCAACTGGAAGCATAACCCCAACAATGAAGATGAGAACTTCCGCATTGGTGTAGCTGTCTCTGACAGCCCAACAGGGCCTTTCAGAGATCTGTACGATCATCCAGTATTCGATCCGGGTTATCCGGTTATCGATGCTAACCTTTATTTCGATGACGAATCAGGTAAAGTATATCTCTATTATTCGAGATGCTGCTATAAACACCCTGTTGAAAGTGAAATATCAATCTGGGCTAAAGAAAAAGGCTGGTTCGACAATGTAGAAGAAAGCTGGATTTACGGAGTAGAAGTCAAGCCAGACTTTTCTGCAATAATCGGAGAGCCTCAGTTGCTGCTCCAGCCTCCATCGAAGATGAACGACTTACAAGCCGAATGGGAAAGTCGTTCGGTAACCAGCCGGGAAGTAAACCGAAGATGGACCGAAGGCTCGTTTCTCTTTAAAAACAAGGATACTTATTACATGATGTATTCGGCAAATTATTTCGGAGGACAGAATTACGCGGTTGGCTATGCTACTTCAAAACATCCGATGGGACCTTTTGCGAAAGCTGCTAATAATCCTGTTTTACAAAAAAACTCTTCAAAAAGAGGAAATGTTACAGGAACAGGTCATAATATGGTACTCACACTACCTGATAAGCAAAAATTATGTGTGTATCATGCCCGAACAAGAGACAGCGGTAATCAACGGGTAGTATTTATCGATAAAATAACAATCGATAAGGATGGTGTCCTTAGTGTGAATGGTCCTACCGTTGGTAATTAATACGAATTACTAAGAAGATTAATTCCAACTCTCTATAAAAAGCCCCTCTGGATTGATTCCAGAGGGGCTTTTTATAGAAATATTCGATTATGATTTTATTTTGATTGAATCGCTTTTTTTACTATTTAAAGAACGCTTTGGGTATAAATAAATAAAATGTAATTATGTACCAAAGAAAGGATGGCATATCTGAGGGGACGAAAACTTTATTAGAATATTTAGAGTTCTCACTTCCAAAAAACTTTCCTTCTTCACTAAAAGAATCATTAATCCGCATTCCCGTCGGATCAATAAATTTCATCGGAACCCTTTAGACAGATAAAATTAACATGTCATCTTTATTATTTTTAATATATATTAGAAAAATTATAAATCCCGAGGAACACATAGATTAGTCTGCATTAAATTGCTGATAAAATTCGGCTATACCTTTTTGTCCCTCAAAATAATTTAAAAGTGAATGTATTAACAACATCCTTTCTGGACTATTATCTAGATTTGATTTTTCTTGCCTTAAACGGTGTAATGCATTTAGGATATCTTCTATATCAAGAGGTGGATGCAAATTTATAATCATACTATAGGCCGACATAAAGATTTCTCCGTCATTATTATTCTCGAGGATTAAATCCAGTAAGAATATAAGATATTTCTTATCATTTGTGTATTCTCCTAATAAATACAATAAAGTTCCATTCTTATTTCTAAGATTTTGAGATTTTATCCTTTTTTCGAGAGTTGTAGCTATATTGTCATCTTTGAAGTGGTCAACTAGGACAAAAGCTACTTTATTAAGAAGACAAGGATCATCCTCAGTTGACAAAATAGTCAATAATTTGTTTATTGCATTTTCTTTATATTCGATAATATCATCTAATAGTTTTTCGTGTTCTGAATAGTTATTCATAATATATTATTTTACAGTTGGTTTTCCAAGGCTCATCCATACATCGTATAATTCTTTTAGCTCTTCTCTTGTGGCGTCAACCTTTCCTTCTTTGTCGAACTTATGATACTACCTCTGAAATGCAGTAGGATATTGCTTTATGGATGCATCTCGAGCTGATTGCTTACCTCCTTTAAAAGCAAAACCGCTTTTTCCTGCATCAAAAGCATTAGTTGTATTATAACCTCCAGACATTGTATTCCAAAGGAATTTAACTAAACCTTCGACAGCCTTCCATCCAGAACTTGTTAAAGGCATTGCTATTGCAAATTCTATATTTATGGGATCTATTCGACCTGAAGATTTTTTATACGATTTATATAAATCTGATTCAACATAAGCTGAGTTTTCATTAAAACTTGTCGCTGAAATAGAGATTCCATTTACAACATAATCATTTCCTTCCTTGGATACATAGCTCGTGAAAAATGTCTGATTCTCATCATTAATCGATAATCCAGCAACAAAATTTTGATCGGAAACATGATCCCATAATGATGTATTAAAATTTTCACCTAATGTCGAAAATTCATTATTAGACACTCTGTTACTTGCAAGAATAGTCCAAATTTTATTTATCTCTTTAGGATCATTCGTACTCCACCAATCCTTCCCATCCGGATCCACCAACCTCATCGGGTTATTCCCCACATACACATACGGACTCCAGCTAAAGTAATTTTCAGCATGGGGATCGACCGTCGTAAACCTTATCATCCCCGGATCCATAAAACGAGCCGCATAATCATACTGATCCAGACCGTGTGTTTTATCCAGTTCCTTACCGTTGTACTTGAAGTTCTGCTTGCCCTGCTCTAAGTCCGTCTCTTCACCAAAAGACATACCGAAAGGATAATAGTTATTCCGCTAAACAACCACAAAAGGTAACAAAGGTTACACGAAAATTGCATTTCTGCTGTTGTCTACTTTTCCTTTATTAAAATGTTGCTTCGTTATTTAAAGAACGCTTTATGTATAGATAAATGAAATGTAATTATGACCAAAGGAAGGATTGCAAATCCTTGTTTACAAGCCCTCGGATATGCCATCCGAGGGGACGAGAAAAAACTAAAGAATTGGTGATATTTTAAAATTTTTTGCAATTATTTTTATCAGACTTCCTGTAGAATTTAATTCTATTAGATAAGTTCTCAAATCCACGTCATTCATCAATCCTTTCCATCTTAAATAAAAATCAATTAAATCCGAATTATTTTCATCTAAAACATTAGCTCTTAATACACTATCTTCCGAGACTATTCCCCAATTTAGATTTAGATTTGCCCAATATACATCTTCAAACTCTAGCAGATCCTTATTTCCATCTAAATTTTCTATTTCAAAAATTATTACATCCTTTATACCAGGAGTAGTCCTGTCAATGTTAATAAGTTTTATAATACTATCATGCCAATTATAATCTTCAAATTTCATACAATATATTATTATCTTTATTTAGGCCATTTACTAATATCGAATATGTGTTTGCTTCCACCATCTATATGAAAGTGACTAACATTTGGCCCTTTCGTTCCAGGAGCTGTCGCAGGATCAATCCTCAGTTTTTCTACAAATTTACCATTTTGCATTGTCCCATAACTGCCACTCCGATTTACATTTTCAACAAGTCCTGCCGGTATATTGGTACCCTTAGGTAAAATGACGCCTTCTTTAGTTACAGTAAAGATTCCATTTCCACTTTTAGAAACTGTAGATGTAGCATTTTTTGTTATTGTATTAACCTCTTGTGTCATTCCTTGCGCTCCCTTACTCAAAGCAGACACTCCTTTTCCAACAACTTCCCCCGCTTTCCCGGCCGCTACAGCAACGCCCGCATCAACAGCAGTTCTACCAATTAACTGACCTGTTGCAGAACCGTCTCCCCCATTTATATCGGAATACATCGCTTGACCTGTATTTATAACAGTAGATACAGTACCCATTGAGGCGTTATCTGCTGCATTTAAGATCACTTGATCTACAGATCCGGCTGGTTTAAGAGTATTTTCAAGAGTTTTTCCAGGATTACTTACAGCAGATACAATGTTATCAACTCTTTGTTTTGCTCCATCAATAATACCATTCAAGAAATCTCTCCAATCTTTTCCATCAGGATCAATAAACTTCATCGGATTATTCCCCACATACACATACGGACTCCAACTAAAGTAATTCTCAGCATGGGGATCCACACTTGTAAACCTTATTATACTCGGATCCATAAACCTCGCCGCATAATCATACTGATTCAAGCCATGCTCTTTATCCAGCTCCTTGCCGTTATACTTAAAGTTCTGCTTTCCCTGTTCTGCATCGGTTTCTTCTCCGAATGACATACCGAAAGGGTAATAGTTGTTCCGCTGAACAACCGTGCCACCAGCACTTGCCACTATACGATTATTACCCAAGTGGTCTTTGATGTAAAAATAGTAATTATTTCCTTCTATGTATCCATTGTCAATCAGAGTTTTGTTTAAGACTTCATTTTCGTAAATCTTATTGCCGATATAGTCGGTTGTATTTTTTACTTGATACTTGCTGTCGGCAGACGTTCCGGTAACAGGTACAGTCTGTAGTGTAGGATCCGATAGATGTCTCACCTTCAATTTTACTCCTGTTGCGGTATAGCTATAATAGTTTTTACCCCTCGCTGTTTCGTTGTTGATTAGTAACTCCTGAGGAAGATTCAACGGATTGTAAACAACGGTCATCCCTTTATTGGGATCATAACTCATTGCCCCATTTTTATTGTAGGCATACGGAGCTGTATTATTTTTATTGTATTTAAAATCTGCTATATTAGAGTATGACGATCCTGTATAAGCATCAGTTATAAATTTA
Organism: Indolivaga capnocytophagoides DSM 22835; assembly: GCF_000426485.1. GTDB lineage: Bacteria > Bacteroidota > Bacteroidia > Bacteroidales > Dysgonomonadaceae > Dysgonomonas_A > Dysgonomonas_A capnocytophagoides. The sequence continues at coordinate 18,917 of NZ_AUFL01000014.1, read as the reverse complement.
ACCTGATTTCCCATACCATCGTATTTGAAGGTCAGATTATCAATAGCACCTTTGGTTCCCGAATTGCGAACCAATGTCAGTACATTGCCATGCTTGTCATAAGTGTATGCGGTATTATAAGTTCCTCCGGAAACGACTCCATTGTATGCGGAATGAATCAAGCGAGACAGTCCGTCGTATTTAAAACGGTGGCTTCGTTTGGCTTCGCCCTGTATACTCCATTCTTCGCCCGAAATATTACCGGTATACGATGGCTGGTAATCACCGTAGGAATGGGCTTTCACTTGGTCGTTATAATACAAGGTCTGGCTAAATAGCGGGTTGCTGATCGATTTTGTCCATGAACGGACATTGTAAGTATAGTTTGTTTTGAGAGCAGTCTGATTATTTGCTGTTGTCGAACTCAACCGACCAAGGTCATCATACGTATTTTGAGCTAAAATAACCGCTGCTCCTGTATTTAGTTTGTGTGTAGTAGTCAGAAGACGTCCTGCATGGTCGTATTCATAAGTATAAGTTTCGGTCTGATCATCTAATCCCGGATATTTGTGAATATGTTTCTTTTGGGTAGGCTGACCCGTGAAGTTATAGGCTATATATTCCGATTCTGTTCCGTTTTTATGATTGATACTTTGAGTTTGAATAAGCTGCCCTTTTATATCGTAATACATCGCCGTTGTTATTTCTCCGGCAACATTCCCTGTTTCATCGGTATACATTACCCGTGTTCCAACCAATAAACCCTTATCGGAAGAGTGCTTTGTTCCGTATCCAGATTGAGCAGAATAGGATAGCTTGGTTTTAAAGTCTGTACTACGACTTAGTATTCGCTCTATATCATCGTAATAATTGGCTGTCAATACCGAGCTAGAGGTTACCTCACTTAAAGTACTCCATGTATATCCATATGATTGATTTATATTAGGCGTCTCTTTTACTACTACACTTTTATATGTTGTTTGTAATGATGCATGGGTTTGACCGGAGATAGCCGCTATACCTGTCAGGATAATCCGCCCGAAATCATCATATTTGGTAAAACTCCATTTGTTAGATCCTCTTTGTTCTCCATCTTGAGTCAGAATTAATCGGTCTGCTTTATCATAGACATAGTAAATCCAGTCGCATCCGGGCAGTTTTTTACTGATACACAGGTTACGATCATTAAATTTATATTGATAAGCATATAAGTTAAGAGTAGCAGCATCGTTTTTTCCGGCAGCCAGCGGAGGTATTACAAAGCATAGATTTCCGTAATCGTCGTATACATAGTAGGTATCGTAATTGACTCCTGCGGCAACTTGCCTGGTCAATACAACCTGCCCTAGTTTGTCTTTAAATTCGTACGATGGATTATTATCTTCATCTGTTACTTTTATAACATAAAGTTCTCCTGTTGCATATTTTGTAGGTGAACTAAGGGTGGGAGCTTGACGTGTACCTGTTACCGTGTAGAGCAGACACGACAATAAGGCTGTCTGGTCATTAGCCAGATATTCGGTTTTCGCAGGGTTGCTCTTCCATGCCTCCCCGGGACCAAATTGCGCTGTTATACGGTTCAGTGGAGATGCTTCATAAACCGGCTCTGTATAAGGGCGGGTATCTGCATTGGTTATCTTCGATTTGTCTGCAACAATCGATTCTACAACAAATTTTCCATTATTCCCATCTATCATACCCGGTAACCAAGCGATAGATTCGCGTCCGACTTCATCATACTTTTGATATGTAGCCAAATCTTTTGCACCGGGAGTAATACCTCGCTGTACAACCTGAATGGGACGTCCCAAACCATCAAAATATTGGATTTCGTCCAGGTAACGGCTCTGATCTTCTTTGAGGTAAGTTTTAGTTCGGATATAATTCTGCTCTTTGGCAGCCATGGCATCTATATCTTTCCCTTCGAATGGGTCACAGGTAGAAGGGGACACCTTCAAACTGATATTTTTACCGGAAGTGGCTTTATAAGAGAAACCCGGTTTAAGACTGATCTTGCTGCAGGCTGTTACTGACCCTCCGGTATAAGCAGAGGATAATGTGACCTCTCCTTGCGAATAAACAAACAGGCTGCTCAATAACGCTGTATATATGATTAATTGTTTTTTCATAAATCAAGGATTGATTATTGGTGTTAATGATAATGGTCTTTGGTAATGATAATCATATGTATTGATTACTTTGCCATTGGCATCTTTTACTTTGGATAATCGTCCGAATGAATCATACTCATAAGTAGTGGTTCCCCCCCGAGGATCAGTCATGGAAGTCATGCCCACTAAGGGTTTGTAGGTGTAGGTGGTAATGAGAGCATTAGGTAAGGCTTTTTGGAGATTATCTCCTTTTAAAGTCTTCTCATTGGGGACTACTAGCTTAGATAGTGCATCAATATCAGATACACCAAAAACGGTCTTCACAACTGCTAATACATCGGCATAACTGGCATTCTTTATCTCGGCAATGGGGTACTGACCGGAATAAGACCACAGATAAACTATTTTATCCGCATCACCTTTAGAAATGTAAAGAGGGTTGCCGAAGAGATCGTAATTGTGGTAAATAAGGCGAGTTTCTAAAGCGTTATTTTTTCCGGAAGCAACTTTATCTAAGAGAAACATTGATCCTTCTTGTCGATATGCCTTTTCTATTGAAACCAATTCTTCTAGACTATTTTTTTTAGTCTGTTTAATAACCGAAGACAATATATTTTGAGTTACCATTTCTTTGTAAGGAGATATTGATTTAAAATCAATAGGATATAACATAGTCTCAGTAAAAGTACGGCCCCCGCTATTGGTTATTTCTATTTTAGCAGGTAAAGACTGTTCATTATAAGTATAATTCTTGCTAGATGTAATGTTTCCTCCATCCTGATATGTTATTTCTGATACTGATTTTAATTCGGTCTTTCCTTTTACTAAAATATAACTAGGATGGATAAATAGTGGAAATTTGCCATATGAATCTAGCAAAATATTTTGCCAAGCATACTCTAAAGACTGAGTTTCATAGCTAGCATAAGGTAGCTCTACATTTAATGTTAATATTGCACAATGAAAATAGGCTTCCGGAGTGTAATTATAATTATAGGATGTTCTTTTTATCAGTTTATATTCTCCTAGTTCATTAACTCCAAAATCTTCCTGACTAACTAAATAATTCTGCTTCCAGAAATAATCATAATAAGAGCCGTATGATTTCTGGTTAGTCCCATGACTGAAAGGATAGTATCTTAGTCCCTTAAAATAAGGGGAACTGTCTCCTTGATTTGGATAACTAGGAATAGGCCATTCACTTGTACTTGTATTGGCATCTTTATTAGTATATGTATATTTTGTTTTAAATTTCTGATCTTTAGAGATATTCGTATATTCAGTAACCGACTCATAAAATACTGGTAGGTTTCCAAAATAGGATAATTCCGAACCAAATTCGGACGAAAATATGCGACGACGAAATGCATATGATACGACAAAACTTTGGCTAGATTTATCCTCGTAATTAATACTAAAAGACTCACTCATATTATCTACTAATCGATTTGGATCATATTTAATTATGCCGGAATCATAGTCATATGTTTTAGTTATTTGATTCAAATTTTGATCGGATGTAACAATTTTTTTCAGACGAATACCTCCTCCTTCTTTATCAACAGTAGGTTGGCCATATCCTATTCGGCTGTACAAATTAGGTTCATATTCAAATTCAGAGAATCCTCCTGTGGGATATATAATTTTCTTTAAACTTCCCTTTAAGCACTCCTGATAAGATGGCTTACGATTACTATTTCCTATTATAGTATTAATAGTACTAGTTGTACCCGTATTAAAAGATATTCGTTTGATATTCATAGGAGGAAATACACTCTGACTATTTGAGCCATTGCGAAATCCCCACCAATCTATATTTGAACCAAAAAAAGAAGAAGACGGATTATATTCAAGTCTATACTTTTCAATGTCTTTCCCTTTAGAATCTTGCCATATGACCTCATCTAATTTATAATTTATTTGTAAAAAACCATCAAAATACAATTGATCCAAAACTGAATGTTTTAAACTTAATTGCTTTACTACAGAGCTATTATCCTTAACCACAATTTTTTTGACGATATTGGAATCATTACTTTCAAAAAATAGAGATTTATCTCCAAATTGAATCTCTTCTATGATTTTCCTTTCATATTCAATATTAGAACGGCTTACAACAGGTGTCATCATGGTATTATAAGCTCCTGAAATTCTAGGATCTTCTATTTGGTCGACAATCTCTAAAGTTTCAACAGGACTTATTGCTTTAATATTAGCTTTACCACTCTTCAGTTTAAACGATATAGAATATATACCATCAGCAGATGTAATGTTTGCAAGATACCATCCTACAGGTTGAATTCCATATTTCGACATATGTGTATGCTCTGTTGCAATAAACTTATATTGAATCCCTTTGTCATCAACAATCACAAAATCAGTATTTCTCCGGTAAATAGAAATTGGATTATTATCCATCTTTAAAATATCAAAATTAGAGAGTATAAAACTTCCAGAGAACCCAGCTATTGAATAGTTAAATATATCATACTCTGTATCATAATTGCTATTTTCGGAGTACAGTTCTTTGATTAATTCGGAATAAACCAGAGGTTTATCTTTAGTCTTATAATCTATTAATTTTTTGACTCTCCCTGAATCTACAGGACAAACCCAATCTGGTTTACCTTTAATCATACAAGATATGGCACCGCCTGTACCTAAAGACCATCCTATTCCAATAGCACCAGTCATATCCGAAGTATGTCTTCCACTGCCATCATAATTTAGTGTTATAGGCAATCTCAAATTTCCATACTGAATTTCATATACAGGTATATCAATAGTCAATGCTCCTCTAGAATGGTCTAGAGAATTCTCTAAATATCTAAATAAGCTAGCAGTTTCGGGCGTTGGAGGAATCACTTTTGGACTTTCAACAGTATAATTGTCGGCTTTAAGACTGCTGCCCATTGAAGATAGTAAATACATAATATTAAACAACAATAAGATGTAACTAACTAATAAATACTTTTTCATAATAAAAACACTCTATTTCTTAATCATTTTATCAGAATACACTTTATAACCCGTACCTATACTTATAATATAAGTACCCTTAGCTAAGGATGAACAATCGATCTGTTCACTATATACTCCACTGGATGAAATAGGTTTAACTATAGTTTTTATAAGCCGACCTTCAAGACTATACAATGAAATAGTAACAGAGGACGGTTTTTCCATGTAATACTCTACGGTAAGCGTGGTTTCGACCGGATTGGGATAGAAATTGTAAGACAGATTTGCATTGGGCTGTTCTTCGGTTGGATCTGTCACATCCGGTATTTTATGATCGATATTCCATAAACTATCCAACACTGCCAGATTATCAGGATCTGTATCCAAATAAAAATGTTCCTGAGGAGGAAAGAAAAAAGCCGTCAAAAATTCATTAGCAGTAGAATCCTGAGGGATTGTCTTTATCGTTTCAAATATAGGATAACGATACCCTTTCGAAAACCACTTATAGTTCTCGACATTCATATTCAAGACTGTGTTTATATTGTTATTGACATCATAAATGGTCTCCTTGATGGTCTGTATGGTTTTTACCCGCATGACATTCTTCAGAGTATCTCCTGACGGAAGAATCATTACACCGTAAGCATCAGCTGTCTGTTTAATTTCTCCTTGTGATTCGAAAGGGATACGACATGAATATAGTCCTTTTGACTGGTATTGCTTTTGATGCGGTTCGTTATAATTAGTAGGATATGCCATCGATAATAGTGAAGGTGTATACTTCAGGGAAGTCGTCGCATTTTCATGACCCAGAACATACAGGCTGTTATCTTTTACCTGTAGATAATACATGGTGCTGTGCTCTGTTCCGATCAGATACCGGACAGAATCATTATTAGCTTGTATGGTGTCACGTCCCAATATATAGTAGGATTGTCCAATAGATCAGGAGAAGAATAAGTCAGAGAGTACCGGTTATTAATGGATTTGAGTTTTCCAAAATCCCAGATGACATTTTCTCCTTCTCTTCCGGGATCTTTAAATTCGACCTGCTGTTTTATTATTTCATCGCCGGAACGGGGACTGTTATAACGTTGTACGATTTGCGCTGTTATTGTCAGCGGAATGGACAATAACAGAATAGCAGTAAAGCGAAACTCCATATACTGTATATTTTAGTTGTTTTCAAGTTTGTATTTATAGTTTTGTTCATTGTGACTACTCCAATGAATCAAGTCTAAACGATGTTTTATGATTGAAAATAATGATTAATCGGTCTAGTGTATGTCTTTAATGTTTTGTAAAATTAGATTGCTTTGTAAATATATGTTATTTTTCGGATAAAACCAATACGTTCCAGAATGTTAGGATCTTCTTTTGTATGACTCTATTTTCAATAGAGTAAGTGCCTATTCGAAGTCTTTCTGCTAAGTAGAGCCTTATTACTTAAGACAATATCATACATCTATTCTATGAATAGAATGAAAACAAAAAAAGCAATCACATTTCTGTAATTGCTTTTTCCAAGTGACCCCGGAGAGGCTCGAACTCTCGACCCAATGATTAAGAGTCATTTGCTCTACCAACTGAGCTACGGAGTCTTTTGTTTTTGGTAGCACAAAAGTAAAACAAAATATTTATTTAAAATAACCTTTCTATAAAAAAATACTTATCACAAACATCACATTAATAAATAAATTCTATAAAACATCCATATCTTATAAGTATCTTTGTATATCTCAACTAAAAGAGAAAAAGAGTAACTATCTATGGATCAGCATTCACTATTTATCAGCCAAACCTTAATCGAATGGTATAACCTGAACAAGAGAGAGCTGGCTTGGCGAGAAACAAAAAATCCTTTTAAAATATGGATTTCCGAAATTATCTTGCAGCAAACCCGTGTTGCTCAGGGATACGACTACTATGTACGATTTATTGAAACATTTCCGGACATTGTTCAATTAGCTAATGCTGACGAAGATACAATTCTTAAATTGTGGCAGGGATTAGGTTATTACAGCCGAGCCCGTAACCTTCACACAGCAGCCAAGCAGGTAAGAGATAATTTTGGAGGGAAATTCCCCGACAGATACGAAGATATCCTTTCATTGAAAGGTGTCGGTGATTATACAGCCGCAGCTATTGCATCTTTTGCATTTGACCTCCCCTATGCTGTTGTCGATGGAAATGTGTTCCGCGTGCTATCACGGCTATTCGCAATTAACACTCCAATAGATACATCTGCCGGAAAAAGATTATTCACAGATCTTGCAAATGAATTACTAGACAAGGAACAACCCGGAGAATACAATCAGTCTATTATGGATTTCGGGGCTATACAATGCGTTCCGGTATCCCCCGATTGCACTATCTGCCCTCTTGCCGACAGATGCTTGGCTCTGTCTCATAAACAAGTATCATTATACCCTGTCAAACAAGGAAAAACAAAGGTAAAAGAGCGATTCTTCAATTATCTGGATATTCATTTCGGTCCAAATACCTATCTCCACAAACGGACAGGTAACGATATATGGAAAAACCTCTACGAATTGCCACTGATTGAGACTGACAAGGATATTACAATAGAAGAACTTCAGAATACTGAAACTTTTCATGCTATTTTACAAAATGTAGGAACAATTTCGATCCACCCTATGAGTTTTTCGATGAAACACGTACTGTCTCACCGTATTATTTACGCCCGATTTTACAGAATAGAAATTACAGACGATACCGAGCTAAAAGATAAATATATCAAGACCTCAACTTCTTCTGTCGGAGACTATGCAATATCACGTCTTGTCGACAGATATTTCGAGCAACAAGGAAAACCGACTTTATTTTCTTAATAAATTGTATCTTTGTCGTTACTTTACTAACAAATTGTCAAAAAAGCATGAAGTCAAACAAATATAAAATACTCTTCGTCTGCCTTGGAAATATATGTCGTTCTCCGGCCGGAGAAGGTATTATGAAAAAGATAATAGAAGAGAATAATCAGACCGATTTTATTGCTGTCGATTCTGCAGGAACATCAGGATACCATGACGGGGATCTACCCGATAGGAGGATGCGTAGTCACGGAAACCGCAGGGGGTATAAGTTCGATTCTATATCACGGAAATTTACAGCAGACGATTTCGATGATTTCGACCTGATCATAGCAATGGATGACAACAATTATGATAACATCATGAAGCTAAGCCCTGATCTGGAATCACAGAAAAAAGTCCATCGAATGGTCGATTTTTCAAAGGAATACGGATATGACCATATCCCCGACCCTTATTATATGGGTGCTGATGGCTTTGAATTAGTTCTCGATTTACTTGAAGATGCCTGCGAAGGTTTATATAGTTATTTAAAGGAAAACCAAAATATTAGATGAATACTAAAATTATAAAAGGGATATTTATTGTATCAATGGGAGCAGCCTCGTACGGAGTGCTTGCAGTAATGGTAAAACTTGGTGGACAAGATGGATACTCTACAGGAGAATTAACTTTTTCTCAATCGTTTATAGGCTTACTTCTTTTGTTATTTTTTAATATGGGACGCAATGTTGCAAAACCTCAGGTTGAACAACGAAAAATACCGGTTGCTCAAAAATGGAAATTGATGCTGGGCGGTATTCCATTTGGTCTCACAAGCTCATTCTACTACTTGTCATTAACATATACATCGGTTTCGGTTTGTATTGTCATGCTTATGCAGTCGGTTTGGATTGGTTCTGTCATAGATTTTGTCATCAATAAAAACAAACCGACACCCAATAAAATCATCGCAATCATAATAGTATTGGCAGGGACAATACTGGCAACCAATCTTTTTTCGTCAGACATTGACATAGACTGGCGCGGAATATTCTGGGGACTGATGGCTGCCTTATCGTATTCGGTCAGTCTGCTTGTATCGAACAATGTGGCAACGGGATATCCTCCTTTAAGCCGTTCTCTATATATCATTGCCGGATCGGCTACTGTGGTTACACTTATTTGGGGATATTCGTTATTCAATCAGTTTGATCCCAGCGTATTGTGGAAATGGGGAATCCCCATCGCATTATTCGGAACGGTACTTCCTCCCCTGCTATTTACAAAAGGAATCCCTGTTATCGGTATAGGATTGGGCAGCATTCTGGCTTCCATCGAATTACCTGTATCAGTAACTATGGCACGGATAGTATTAGGCGAACAGATAAATATCTCTCAGCTTTTGGGTATCATCCTGATACTTTTAGCAGTAGTAATAATGAATATTTCTTATCTTAAGCCGTCAAAATCTCATTAAACGTTAAGATTTTACCAAATTCGGTTATCTTTGATAAAGAATTAATTAATTTCGCAATAGAAATTAAGGCGACAGGTCTAATTAATTAAGTATAAGTAATAGAAAGTATTTAATGATATATTTCTATACAGGACGCACTTTGGTCGTTTTGCTTACCAAAGCAACGTTTAAAGCAGTGAGAGCAGAGTCAAGTTTACTTGAACTTTGCCGAATCGCGATAAACGACCGATGTAATTGAATAAAAGGGTCTGAAATCTTAATATAAAAATAAAGTTATCGTCGATGAAAGTCAGAATTATAAATAAGTCACGCCATACACTACCTGAATATGCAACTGAATATTCGGCAGGATTAGATTTGAAAGCAAATATCGAGAGTGATGTAACATTGCAACCCCTTGAACGGGCATTAATCCCGACAGGATTGTATATTGAACTCCCGCAAGGATACGAAGCCCAAATAAGACCCCGCAGCGGATTGGCTTTAAAACATGGACTGACCGTACTAAACTCTCCCGGAACAATAGATGCTGACTACCGTGGCGAAATTCGTGTCATTCTGGTCAACCTTTCTAACGATCCTTTTGTTATTAAAGACGGAGAACGGATCTGTCAAATGGTCGTAGCCGCACATGCACGGGTGGAATGGGTTGAAACAGACAATCTCGATGAAACAGAAAGAGGAGCAGGAGGTTTCGGCCATACCGGAAAGTAAGTGCTCCATTCACATATAAAGAGCTATACTACACACAACTATAAATTTTGCAGGTAAAAGCAGATATTTAATGATGCGCTTTTGAGAGTAATAGCTATCGATACATTTATATTTGTTTATACTTGATTAATTAATAAAAGAGGTCTGAGACCTTAATGTTTACTTTATGCAAAAGATTAAAATTTCGGTATCTTTCTTTATAGCCTGCTTGATGGGGATTTCTTTTGTTTTTGCCCAAAAAGTAAATACAGCTCCCGGTGAGGACAAATTATCAACAGAAGACCGACGCAAGTTCGACAACTTCTTTTACGATGCGATGAACGCCAAATCTCTGGAGCAATATACCTCAGCATATGACTATCTGCAATATTGCATGAAAATAGACTCGACCAATGCAAATGTATTGTTCGAGATGGGTAATTTTTATAATTCTCTCAAGGATAAAGACCAATCTTACCATTTCTATAAAAAAGCCGTACAATACAGCCCCGACAATTATTTTTACAATATGGCGTATGCGGGCAGCTCTATCGAACAACAGGATTTCAAGACAGCAGCTGCCATTTATCAGAAACTGATTAATGAAAATCCGATGAAGGTAGAACTGTATATGTATCTATCGGAAGTATATCGTCTGGACGGAGATTTCACAAAATCTATTGAAGCCCTCAATGACTTGGAACGGACAATGGGAATGAATGAAAAAATTACCATCCAGAAATTTAAACTATACTCGGCTCTGAACGATAAGAAAAAGGCTTACGCCGAAGTACAAAAGTATATCGATAAAAATCCGGGAGATATCCGTTACTATATCCTATTGGGTAACTTATACCTGCAAGACGGTAAAAATAAAGAAGCTCTGGCATCATTCAACAAGGCTAAAGCGATAGATCCGAACGATACATTCCTTATAACTTCGATGGCTAACTATTATCAGGCCATAGGAGACCAGCCAGCCGCAGAGAAAGAACTTCGAGCTTCACTTTTTAACTCGAAGACCGATGCCGATACCAAGATCAACGTGCTCACTCAATATATCGGTATCCTGCAACAAAATAAACAAGATCTGGAGCCAGCAAATAAACTGTTGGATTCTCTGATGATTGAATATCCGCAGGAAGCTAAATTCAATTTGCTATACGGAAATTTGCTGATGGTTCAGAACAAAAAGAAAGAAGCCAACTTCCAATACCGTATATATGCCGAGTCTGACCCCACAAATCCAATGGGTTGGGAGCAGCTGCTCCAATCGACAGATATGGACAGCATAGATGAGCTTATCAGTGTCTGCAAATCGGCTATATCATATCTTCCTGAAGAAGCACTTTTCTACTTCTATCAGTCTATCGGCGAATTCCAGAAAAAAGAATACCGGCAAGCACTCAGCACAATAAACAAAGGAATAGAGTTTGCCGATCCATCTAATGCCAATCTGCTTTCGGAATTTTACAGCCAGAGAGGCAATATATATCATGAGCTGAATAACGAAGACAGCACTTTTATCGATTACGAAATGGCTCTTAAATACAATCCTCAGAATCTGGGAGTATTGAATAATTACAGCTACTATCTTTCGCTGAAAAGAAAAGATCTGACTAAAGCTGAGAGCATGAGCAGTATAACGATCAAGGCTGAGCCGACAAACCCTACATATCTTGATACTTACGGATGGGTTTTATTCGTTCAGGGAGCATACACAACTGCCAAAATTTATCTTGAAAGTGCGGTTAAATACAGTCTTGAAAAAGAAAAAGAAATCTCAGCCGAAGTACTTGAACACTACGGAGATGTATTATATATGACCGACGAAAAAGAGAAAGCTCTTGAATATTGGCAAAAAGCAAAAGAAAAAGGATCCGAGTCCAAAACATTAGAGAAAAAAATCGAGACGAAAACATATATTGCCGAATCCACAAAGTAAGAACGTATTTTACAAAAGATGAGAACATCTAACAGAATATTTATACATAAGGCTCTATTTGCAATACTACTAGCTATTGCATTTAGCGGTTGCGGAAGCAAAAAGAATATTATATCTACAGACGGTTCTGTGGCTGCGAAATCGCAGGAGCAGCTCCTCGATGACGCATTGGCTGCACAAATCAATTATAAAACAATCAGCGGCAAAGTCTCCCTCGAACTAATGAGAGGTGACCAGACTTCGGGCATGAAAGTAAACAGTCAACTGAAATTGATTAAAGATCAGGAAATTCAATTATCTCTGCGTGCTCCTTTTATCAATTCGGAAGTATTCAGATTGAATATTACCCCCGATTCAGTATTTGTAATAGACCGTTTATCAAAAAAATATGCGGCAGAAAATATAGGAGAATTGGGCAAGCAAAAAGGCATACAATTCAATTTCAATAATATGCAGGCATTATTTACAAATGCACTGTTCGTTCCCGGAAAAAATACTGTTGAAAAAAAAGATTATGACTCTTTCAGCATAACAATGCAAGGCGGACTATTTTATCTGTTGACTAAAGATAAGAAAGGCATACAGTACCACTTCTCTATAGATGCAAACGACAGAGTAACATCTACTAATATTAGCGGAACATCCAATGAATATGCTTTGCTTTGGAATTACAAAGATTTTATCAAAGAATCAGGATATACTTATCCATCACTGATGCAGGCAGATGTTACGGTAAAAAAGAAACGCGTGAAACTAAATATGGCGTTTTCGTCTTTAGAGTTCGATAAGGAATTAACTATAGACAACAGCCTGCCAAGCAAATACGAGAAAGTTTCGGTTCTGGATATTTTAAAGAATTACATAAAGTAAGGGCATAGACCTATATAAATAAAAATGAAATCATTTTTAACTCTATCTGCAATATTAGTATTTTCGGTACTATCGGCTTTTTCCCAAACGAATAAAATAAAAGATTTGGAGAATAAGCGAAAGTTGGCATTACGTGAGATAGAGAATACAACATTACTCCTAAACCAAACGAAAAAAAGCACGTCGACTCTGCTAAACAGAATAAATATGCTGAGCGAACAAATCAATTCCCGCCAGAAGGTAATATCTCTTCTCGGTGATGAAGTAAACGCAATAAGCAGGCAGCAGGCTATCACACAGGCTGAAATAAAAGACCTTGAATTAAAATTAAAAGATCAGCAGAAATCATACGCTAAGGCTCTTGAGAGTATTGTCTTGAGAAAGCAAGGCATGAATAAATTGCTATTTGTCCTTTCGGGAAAATCATTGGGAGAATCTCTTCGCCGTATGAAATACCTGAGAGACTACTCAGATTGGCGAAACCAGCAAATCATAGATATAAGGGAAAAACAGCGAATCCTTCAGGAAAAAAGAGAAGCCCTCGAAAAATCAAAAGCCGATAAACTCTCTCTGATGTCTTCGAGAGAAAAAGAACAAACAAATCTGCAAAAAGAAGAAGAAACTCATAAGAAAGAAGTAGACGACGCCGGAAAAAAACAAAAAGAACTACAGGATATACTGACCACCAAACAAAAACAGGCAAATAATCTGAATGCCCAGATCGAAAAGCTTATTGCACAGGAAGTAGAAAGACAGGAGCGTGAAGCACGCCGTCTGGCTCAGGAAAAAGCGAAAAGAGAAGCTGCTGCAAAACGCCGGGCCGAACAGGAAGCCAAACGAAAAGCCGAGGCGGCAAAAAGAGCAAATAAAACCACAAAAACGGAAGAAAAAACCGAGACCAAAACAGAACCGGAGCCGGATAAAGATACAGACATACCTGAGGTGGAAGAACTGAGTACAGCCAAAACGGTAGTGACAAAAGAAAATTTTACCCTTTCGTCTAATTTTGCATCTAATAAAGGAAAACTGCCTATGCCGGTAACCGGAAGATACAGTATTATCGGACGTTTCGGAACCCATCAACATAGCCGCTTCAGAGTAACCACCAACAACGGAGGTATTGATATACAAGCACAGCCCGGAGCGCAGGCCAGAGCTGTATTCAATGGCGAAGTTACCCGTATTGTGGCATTTCCCGGATATAATAATTGTATCATCGTAAGGCATGGCGGGTACTACACGTTCTACGGAAACATACAACAGATAAGCGTAAGACAAGGGCAAAAGGTTACAGCAGGACAGGCTCTCGGTCAGATTTATACCGATTCGGATACAGGCAGTGCACAGCTGCACTTCCAGCTTTGGCAGGGAACAACCAAATTGAATCCCGAACCATGGCTCAGAAAATAAAACATACGGAATACCTGTTCGATCTACCCAAAATTGAAGACGCAAGAGGTAATCTCTCTTTTCTTGAAGAAGGAGGAGATATCCCCTTCAGTATTGCCCGTATATATTGGATATATGACGTTCCGGGAGGACGAAAGCGGGGAAGCCATGCTTTCAAAACACAGCATGAGATAATCATTGCCCTTTCGGGCAGTTTCGATATAGTTTTAAATGACGGAAAGGAAGAACGCAGATACACCCTCAACAGGTCATACAAAGCACTGTATGTGCCTCCATTGATGTGGAGACATATAGACAACTTCTCTACAAACTCGGTATGTCTCGTAATCTCATCCGGAAGTTATGATCCGGACGAATACATACGCAATTTTAAGCAATTCAAACAATACCTTAAGAATGATATTCCGAATCCGGCTATAATCCCTCAACCTCATCAGTCAGTGATTATACCTGCCGATATTCAATACAGTTCGGTCGAAGACTGTAATACGATCAGTCTGCCTGTTATACAGCACAATAGAGCGGGTAGCCTTACTCCGATTCACAATTCGGTAGATATTCCCTTTGATGTCAAACGCATCTTTTTTGTATATGATATTCCTTATGGAAAAAAGAGAGGAATACATGCACATAGGCACTGCCATCAGTTTATCATAGCTGCATCGGGCAGTTTCGACATCGAAATTGATGATGGAAATAAAAAAAAGAAAGTAAATATGAACCGTCCTACAGAAGGAATTCATATATTGCCGGGTATATGGTCTAAAGAATTTAATTACTCTTCGGGAGCAATTTGCCTTGTCCTTGCATCAGAAAGATATACAGAAGAGGATTATATTCGCAAATACAGTGATTATAAGCAGCTTTATGGAAATAAAACCAGCAATCTATAATAAAGAATCATCTATACAGTGGGATCTATTCGTAAAATCTTCGAAAAATGCCACATTCCTCATGCACAGAGACTTTATCGAATACCATAAAGATAGAATAACTGATTTCTCTCTGATTTTCACAATAAAAGGTAAGATAATAGGATTACTTCCGGCAAACAGTATAAATCACGATTCAATATACTCGCATCAAGGATTAACCTATGGGGGCATAATTACTAACGAAAGTATGTCGGCATCACTTATGCTAGACCTTTTCGGTACACTAAAAGCTTTTCTTTCCGAGCAGGGATTTAAAGAGTTTATATACAAACCTATTCCACATATATATCACCGGATACCTTCGGAAGAAGACTTATACGCTCTCTATAGAAACCAAGCCGAACTTATAAGCAGAAACATCTCATCGTGTATATACTATGATACCTCAATCAGTTATGCACAACTAAGAAAAAGAGGAATAAAAAAGGCACAAAATAAGGGTCTGTCTATCTCGGAAAGTGATAACTTTGCTATGTTCTGGCAGATACTCGAGACTAATCTTATGCAGAGGCATAATGCAGAGCCTGTACATTCTCTGGCTGAAATAGAATATCTCAAATCAAAATTTCCGGCTCAGATCAGACTGTTTGAGGTTAAGAACGGAGACCAGACGATTGGAGGATGTGTGGCTTTCGATACAGATAGAGTTGTACATATCCAGTATATATCGGCATCCGAAGAGGGAAGACAGCAGGGTGCTTTAGATTATCTGTTTGACCACTTGATCCAAAAAGCTCAATCGGCATGTAAACACTTCGATTTCGGAACTTCCACAGAGCATGGAGGAACAATTCTGAACGAAGGATTAATCTCTCAAAAAGAAGGGTTCGGAGCCAGAGGTATTGTATATGATACTTACAGAATAAAGTTATAAGGTCTCAGACCTACTCATTGATATTAGTAACATATTAAAAATGGAATACATTGATTTATATAAACACCTCAAAGACATCGAATCATATGATGAAAACGAGGTCGATATTGACGATAAAACAATATTAAGAAACTTCAATTTCGAGTCCAAATACCGTTTTATCCTTCCAGGCGGAGCAGGTAATCTGGACGAATACGAATACCCATTAGGTGCTGAACCAGATTGCGAACCTGATATTATTCAGGAGATGCTGAACAAAAGGGATGCGGAAATACTTGAAAATATCAAATTCAGGTATCACATGATTATGCCTAAGTCCGAAGCCAAAACCAAGGGTGTGGTGCTTATGTTTCATGGGTTTAATGAAAAACATTGGAATAAGTATCTTCCGTGGGCTCGTTACATAGTCGAGAAAACCGGAAAATCGGTTATCTTATTTCCTATAGCATTCCACATGAATCGTGCTCCTGCCATATGGAGTGACACCCGTGAAATGTACACTATAAGCCAGCAACGCAAGAAAAGGCATCCGGATGTTATCGGATCAAGTCTTTCGAATGTTGCGATAAGTACCCGCCTGCACAATAAACCACAGCGTTTTATATGGTCGGGATTGCAAACTTATTATGATGTAATAGATCTGGTTACTGAAATTAAAGACGATAAGCATCCATACATCGACAAGAATGCCGGTTTCGATATATTCTCTTATTCTATCGGAAGTTTTCTATCTGAGATTCTGATGATGACGAACAAAGATGCTTACTTTTCTAATTCCCGATTTATCTCATTTTGCGGAGGTGCTGTTTTTAATCGACTTTCGCCCGTATCTAAGTTTATACTCGACAGTGAAGCTAATGTGAGTTTATATTCTTATGTGGTTGAACATCTCGAAAGCCATATGAAGCGGGACGAAGTTTTGCGCCACTATCTGAGCGAAATACATCCCGAAGGTGTTAACTTCAGAAGTATGCTCAATTACAAAACTCTGACCCGCTATCGGGAACAAAAGTTCAGGGAAATGAGTGAACGGATATATGCTATTACTCTAAGTGAAGATACTGTAGTTCCGGCTTATGAAGTTATCAATACCCTGCAAGGTACAAACCGCGATATTCCTATCCGTGTAGATACATTGGAGTTTCCGTACAAATATACACATGAAGACCCGTTTCCGGCTCTCGAAAATATAAAAGAAGAAGTAACACGGCAATTCGTTAAAACATTTGATCTGGTTTGTGATTTTCTTCAGAAATAGGATTCAACTCTACCTCATACTAAAGGGGAGAAGTAAAACCTCTCCCCCTAATTTCTGTTCTGAGACCTTAATCGGATAATTCTATCACTTCCAGATCTCTTATATTCCCCGCATCAATGACGAACCGAAGTAAAGTCCTCACTTTGTGGAATCCATACTTACCGGCAGCTCCGGGGTTCATGTCCAGACATCCGAATTTCTTATCATACATTACCTTCAGTATGTGAGAATGTCCGCAAATAAACAATTTAGGAGGTTTTGTTTGTAGAATCGCCCGAACACGAGGATCGTATTTTCCGGGATATCCTCCGATATGAGTAATCAGGACATCAACCCCCTCAATGTAGAATCTCAGAAATTCGGGAAAAGCCGCGCGCACATCTGCCCCGTCTATATTGCCATATACTGCCCTGAATGGCTTAAAGGCTTCAAACTTAGCAGTAAGACTCAATGATCCAATATCTCCGGCATGCCAGACCTCATCACATTCAGCAAAATGAATTTTGAATTTATCATCCCAATATCCGTGGGTATCAGAAAGCAGACCTATCTTTTTCATTTGTATTCATGGGATTTTTTATATGGAACACCAAATATTTTTCCGGATATACGATCTATTTTTATTTTCCAGATTTTTACATTTCTGACAGCAGGATCAGAATATTTAAAAGGGCGTTCGGTATACTGCTCCATCAATATATTTAAAGCTTCGACCTTTTCATCAAAATCTTCGACAAACTCTACCCTCCCCCTACAAATAACACTGCTGCCCTGTACCCTGTAACTACATGCAACCTCCTCGTTCTGATGAGTAATTACCGAGTCGGTACAGAATGTGATACAAATATCGGGATTAGCAGTCAAAGACCTCACGGCATTCCCCTCAGGTCCCGAATGAAGATAAACCACATCATCTTTGTATCCGAAATTCATGGGTATGACATAGGGCAGCCCTTCGGTATCAATCATACCGGCAAAGCATTCTTTACATTCCCTGATTGTTTTCTCGATAAATTCCCGTTCTTCTATAGTGATTGTAACCATTGCTATGAGTTATAGTTTGTTTCATAACAAAGGTACGAAACTTAAAATAAATATTTCGCTATCTTTGAGGACTGGCATCCTTTTTTATCTATAGAGAAAAGGTTCAGAATGAGAGAAAAAAGTTCCATGCGAGAAGAGTTATTTTGATGTAACTTTTGTTACCTTTTTTATAAATTATGTCAATCAGTAGTTAGATTGATAAAACGTTCTTTTCAATTATGCTTTCAAGTTCATCTATTTTCTAACGCAGCCTCCCGGCTTTGTTTTTCATTTTGCCTTGATGCAAAACGAAACAAAAGATCAAGACTGCGTCTCCAACCCGACCCGCTCAGCTCTCGAAAGCTAAGACAAATAAAAATGATTATCGCTGATATCTATTTGTCTTTTAACGCTTTCTTCATGCAGCGGATACCCCGGGCTTCCACCGAGGTCGAAAACCTGACGGACGAGGGGGCACAGACCCTTTTGTAGGCTGCCGCAAGCAATCTCTGATTGCGCGTAGTAAATAGCATAATTTAAAAGAACATTTTTCAACGACTGA
>NZ_AUFL01000013.1 GCF_000426485.1 Indolivaga capnocytophagoides DSM 22835 | reverse complement strand
GTTCCTCTTGACGCTAAAGAACGTTCAATACTGCTTGACATCATCGAGGATCGTCATGAGCGAAAATCTATCATTGTGACTTCACAATTACCGGTTGCCAACTGGTATGATGCAATAGGAGAGCCAACAGTCGCTGATGCCATTCTTGACCGCATCGTGCACTCGGCACATCTGATAGAACTCACCGGTGAGAGTGTGAGAAAAATGAAGGTAGGTAAAAACAAGTAAATCTGAAATAAAAATGACCCCATCGACCAGGATATTTTAGGGGTAATTATAAAGTTTTTTCAGGGGGCAATTTAGATTTGGCACGAGGGGGCAACGCTCACTGGATTTTCCACATGCTTTTACAGGAAAGAAATCAATAATTAGTAATTGTAGAGTTCATATTGGTCAGCAAGAAATTTTAAAAATAGACTTAAAAGATTTTTTTCCATCCATTTCTTTTAATCGAATTATTTACTTTTTCAGAAGTTTAGGATATGCTAAAAACATCTCGTTTTATTTGGCAAAGTTGTGTACATACGAAGATTATTTGCCACAAGGTGCTCCAACAAGCCCTATCTTATCTAATATAATTGCAAGGAAACTAGATAATAGATTGATTAAATTTGCTCAAACTTTTGATTTAAAATATACAAGATATGCCGATGATATAGTTTTTTCTGGAAAAAAAATACCGATAAAACTTATTGAATATGTGAATGCTATAATTGTTGATGAAGGTTTTGAAGTAAATTGCAAGAAAACAAGGTTATATAAAAAAAATAATAAGAAAATAATAACAGGTATTGTAATAAATTCTGATACAATAACAATCCCGAGAGAATATAAGAGAGAGTTAAAATTATCGTTGAATTATATACTCAGTTATGGCTTAGATTCGCACATTAGCAAGAAAAAAATTAAAGATATACACTATTTAGAAAGAATTTTAGGAAAAGTTAATTTCTGGTTGCAAGTAGAACCAGATAATGAGTTCGCAAAAAAATCGAAAACATATTTATTAGATGAGTTTAGAAAAAAAGTGAATTATACATGAATGTAAAAAAACGCAAGTTCTTTAACTTGTAGTTTTAAATTTACACAATTATATGGATGGTATCCGAGTAAACATCCTTATCAACCCGTATATACAGTAATAAAAATGCTATACCTTTCATAATAATTTCTCTTGTAATCTAATTTTAAACTTCCCTTCATTAAAAGTCAGTTTCTTTCTTATCGTCTCTGCATCGACATCTTTTAGGCTTCGAGCAAAAACAATCTTAATGAATAGAGCTATATCATCCTGCTTATTTATCCGAAAATGATTCCAGATATTCCATCCAAAATGGTATAAATCTATGTTCTGTAAATCTTTCACTCTGATTGGTTCTACATCCTTTAGTTCAGTTCCAGTGGAATATTGAATAACATATTCACATAGGCGATTTATATTCTGATCATCTGCGAATGGGGCAAAGGTTGTTCTTGTATATTGAATAGCAACTTCAAGCACTTCTCGTTTTCTTATAATTTCGTCCTGCTCGTGCTTTTCCCTTATTACATCAAGTTCATTGATAACAGGTGTTTCAATTTCGATAGGTTCTTCTGGCTCTGACTCAACGGTGGGTTCAATATCTTCAACCATATCGCATTCGGGTATTATATCCTGATTTTCTATGGTTTGTTTTCGCCTTTTGAATAATGGAGGGATAACTTTCTGAATGATTTCCAGATAAGAAATAAAAAAGACTAACCCAACTACAAATATAATAATGAATACAAGGTTTGCCCCGAAATCATCAAATCCCCACTTCACAATAAAAAGATAGCGAAATATCAATGCAAGTGCTGCTATTCCTGTGCTTCCGCATATAATGAGTAATATATTTTCAGGGTCTTTGTAATTCATATTGTCAAAATTAGATTTTTTGTAAACTCTTTCCTGTTTGCATTGCTTTAAAAATATTCTTACGGACAGCTCTTATAGATGGAACTAAATCGCCTTCCATCATTGCAAGCATTGTTTTCAATTCTTGCACTAACTCAGGAATGGGACGGCATAATTCGTAAGCGATTTTCATACAAAGCGATTTTACTCCGGGCAATTCTTCGCTAGACATCATTCGCTCTAAACAGAAATCCAGAAAATCTACTCTTGGCGGATTCGGAAATGGTTGTCTGTAAAGTAGGTTGAGCATTACTCTTCGTCTTCCTCCATGTTTGCAGACTAGTACATTATCAATCAATTGATCTTGCTTATTGTATAGCCACTCGTTATCCAATGACGAAAAATGGGTGAAAATCCAAGCGGCATAATACCCGATGGCTTCATCATTACCAATCACTAAGTCATATAACTCTTGCTTTCGGCTGTCGCTATCATGAGTCAAACAAAGTATCTCATTGACATCGTTCATTCCTATACGTTGCGATAGCTTAGTTCTGAAATTCATATTTAGTTATTCTTATTTTCAACATGTGCAAAAAATACACAGATTCAAATTTTATTGGTAATGTGCAAAAATTACTATTTGCTGCTTGTCTCTATACAACTTGTAACTTGCTTTAACTATTCGAAAAAGCCGAACAGTTGAGTATTATTCATCGTCAAAAGAAGAATCAATACATCTTCTTTCTCTCTATAATTGAGAGCAGTATGTTCCAAAATGGAACATATGCGTTTTTTGCGACAATTGCACTAGGCATTTATTGCATATTACTTTAGTAGCTTATTTTAAACTTATCTTATTTGCCGACTCCCTTTTCTTTGCATTTACCAAGTCAGCATAAATCTGTGTTGTAGATACATTTTTATGTGTAAGCATCTTACTTACAGTATAGATATCAGTACCTAAAGCAACTTGCAAAGTAGCAAAAGTATGGCGAAAACAGTGAAATGTAATGTGCTTTGTTATCCCTGCATTGGACACCCAATCTTTCAGAGGTTGTTGAGTCATGGACTTTGTCAACCCTTTAAATACTTTGCCTTTGCCTCTTTCGCCGCATAATTCCAATGCTTCATCGCTAATGGGTAAGGTGGTTTCTGTTTCTGTCTTTTCGGTTCTTAACCGCATACAATAGCCACCCTCGGAAGCTGGGAGTATCTCTTTCCAATCCAACTTTAAAACATCACTTATCCGTAAACCTGTCATACACGAGAATATAGATGCAGATTTCAATATAGGGAAGTCGCAAGGTGTATTGGCTAATGCTTTTAATTCATCTAAAGTCAGGTATTCTTTCTTTACATCCGTGGTATCGATTGAGTCCAGATATTCATTGAGGTTCTCCCTGAAGAACTTTTCTTTGTATGCAACTTTCAGTAAGGCTCTGAATGTAGAGAAATATCCTGATGCCGAATTTTGTGATATGCAAAGGTGTTTGTGCTTCAATTGTTTTGCATCCATCAGATAATCCCGAAAGCGATTGCATAAGTCTACGTTTATATCACCAAAGGTACATTTTCCTTTGACAAAATTGGAAAAGTGCTGATAGACTTTCATCCACTTCTGGTCTTGCTTTTCGGCTTTCAGCTTGTAATAAGTGAGAAAGTCGGCTTTCTTTTTATTCTTATCGAGAAAACCATATTCCTCATTAATTATTGCCTGTACTCTCATACTACGTATGACTTCGGCTTTCATCAGCATCTCATTATTGTACTCCTTCTCAATTTCGTTGCGTGGTCGTCCATAAATATAGATGCCTAAATATTCTCTTCGTATCATCTTCATCGAATGAGGATCACGAATGGCAGGATAATAGTCGAGATACAGACTTTTTCTTCCTGCTGTAATATCACGCTGTCGAAGTGCTACTTTGCTTACTCCCATAGTTACAGTGTTATTTGAGGTTGAAACAATTTATCTAAATCAGGCTTGGATATTTTCAGATATCGTCCTTCTTTTACTTTAGGTATATTATGATACTTCACATAATGATAGAGAGCATCACGAGTGAGGTTATACTTTTGGATAGCTTCCTCTGTCGAGTAATATTCGGCTTCTTTGGGTTGCTCGTAACCTTTGGCTATGTCGAAGTCTTTCTTCGAATACAGCACTTTGCGACCGTCTTTCTTTCGTGGGATATTCTGCTCAGATACAAAACTATATATGGCTGCCGTAGATAGATTGTATTTCTCTTGAATGTCTTCTACTGAATACCACTCTTTTATATCCTGACTTTCGTTAAAGCCTTTCTTTTCAAAATATTTATCGATATACTCTTTACTGAAATATGATTTACCTCGGATCAATGTTTTAGGGATATTATTTTCTCTGGCAATCTTATAAAGCCATGACTCTTTGATCTTGAATTTTTCTTTAATCTCGGCTACTGTATATAATTCGGTTAATGGTTTTGGCTCTTTACTTGGCTTGGCTTTAGATTCGTATTTCTCCGCATTATCAAACATCTCATCGATATCTGATCTACGAATAAAAGACTTACCATTGGTTTGTACAGCCTTAAGAGTCCCTTTGTGTAAATAGCGATAAACTGTTGTACGTTCAATACCAAGAAGGAATGCAGTTTCTGAAACAGAAAGATATTCTTTATCTTTTATTTTTTCATACTTATCACTGATTCGCTCTATCTCCTGCATGGTAGAGTAATTAATCGCTACCATCTTAAACTCCCTCTTACCTTGTTTGTATGCCTTGGAGTTGCATTTATGCGAACAGTAACGCGTAGTCGTTTTCTGTGCGGTGAACGTATTTCCACAGCATTCGCAGACTTTCGATATTTCCATCTTACTACTCATGATTTCTCCTTTATTTCTCCCTGTTTTTGTTGCACTGTGTTGCGTGGTGTTGCACTGTGTTGCAATCATATATAATCTATGAACAAAAACTGAGCCATTTTTATATTTTGATAAAAACGGTACAATTGAGACATAAAAACTGCCACAATATCCATTATCATCAATATTCAAAGGTAGAAATAGAAAAGAAAAAGTCGCTATTTTATAGCGACTTAATGATTAATTATAATTATTATCTATCAAATTTGATTACTTATCATTTTCCGATACAGAATTTACTGAAAATATTACCCAATATTTCATCTGTAGAAATTTGACCTGTTATTTCGCCTAAATAATGCATACACTCACGAATATCTTGAGCAAGAAAATCAGATGATAATCCCGACTCCAGTCCCGATGAAACACGTTCTATAGCCTCCTGAGCTTTTCGCAAAGCCTCATAATGCCGCATATTGGTGACAATCACATCCTGTTCTCCAAATTCAGGAATATTAGCAGCATCTACCAACTGTTTTTGCAGCTCATCTGTACCTTGCTGGTATTTAGCAGAAATAAATATACGGTCGGGAATCTCCTTTTCCAACAACAACACCTTACTTTCTTTCCGTGCTGCAGGAATAATATCAACCTTATTAAAAACCAAGATTAGTTTCTTACCCTCGATCATCGGCAATATCTTCTTCGATAATTCCAAAGCATGATCATCTTCGGTTTCGGCATCCACGACCCAAAGTACGATAGAAGCCTGCTCTAATTTTTTGAAAGTACGTTCTATTCCCAGACTTTCCACAACATCATCCGTATCACGGATTCCTGCCGTATCTATCAATCTGAACATCAAACCATCTATCGTAATAGTATCCTCTATAACATCACGTGTGGTTCCATGAACATCCGATACAATGGCTTTTTCTTCTCTCAACAGAAGATTGAGAAGAGTAGATTTACCCGCATTTGTTTCTCCGATAATAGCTACCGGAATACCCGTTTTCACCACATTACCAAGAGCAAACGAATCTGCCAGTTTTTGAATATGTATATGTATATTTTGTGCAGCTTGCTTCAGATTATCACGATTCGCAAACTCGACATCTTCTTCCGAGAAGTCCAATTCAAGCTCAATCAGAGATGCAAAATTCAGTAGATTTGTACGCAACTCTATCAACTTAGTACTGAACCCTCCACGCATCTGATTCATAGCCAGACGATGTGTTGCTGCAGAAGACGAAGCAATCAAATCCGCTACGGATTCAGCCTGAGACAAGTCCATTTTCCCATTCATAAAAGCGCGCTGGGTAAACTCTCCGGCTGTAGCCAACCGGGCTCCATTATCGAGCAGTAATTGCAAAATACCCTGCTGTATATATATCGATCCATGACACGATATCTCAACACTTTCCTGCCCTGTAAACGAATTAGGACTATGAAAAACACTAGCCAGCACTTCGTCGAAAACTGCATCATCTTTCATTATCGCCCCAAAATGTATGGTATTGGCTTTACAGCCGGCAAGTTTTTTACCCGAAGGCGATTTGAAGACTCTGTCGACCAATCCAATACAACCTTTTCCAGATAAACGGACAACGGCTATCCCCCCAATACCTGCCGGAGTAGATATAGCTGCGATAATGTCTGATTGTAGCATCATAATTCAGATATTTTAAATGATAAAAAGGCACAAGACCTTATTCAAAGTTACTATTATTTCCGAAATAAGGCAAGTACACTTACCATTACGCAAGTACTTCGAGTAAACAAGACAGACTATTTGTTTTTTACCTCATTTAGATATTTGCTAATTTGACAAAGTCTTATTTAGTCTTAACACTTAACGGAATGAATCCTAAATATGTATACATTTGTTTTCAGTAATATTCAAAAATATGAATCGGAATTTCAAATATGTTGTTCTCGGAATTATAGTATCTCTCTCAATTGTTTTCATATGGCAACTTTATTGGCTCAGAGGTTTATATCATACAATAAAATCCGAGACTGAGCAAACTGTCATCGAATGTATTAATACAGCCAATCTGGAGGAAATTCAGTTTCGGATGGACAGCCTTGATAATAAACCCAAAGAAGGAAAGACAATTACTATAACACAAACTCTTTCAGACGATGATGATGACAATACGAAAAAGAATACCGAGAAAAAAGGCATAAAAAAGACAAAAAAAGTTGTCAACCAACAAAATGATACCACAACTACCGTTACGAAGGAGGAAGGTAATAATGCCCTAACAATCCAGCAATTGCAGAAAATCGCATTTTCTTTCACCGAAGCCATCCATCAGGCAATAGATACAGTTGTACCTGTCAACCTCAATAAGATAGACAGTATACTTGTATATAATTTCAACGCCAAGGGGATAAGATCCGATATATACAGTATAGAAATCATTGACCTAAATACAGACAGCATAAAACACCGTTTAGTCAATACCCCTGCAGCTTTAGCACGATCCGAATTTTACGACTTCAAATTTGACACGGAAAATAATACAGCATACCGCATCCACATAGAACCTCTGACAAAGACCATACTGATACAAATGTCGGGAATACTCGGTACAACCCTCTTGATTATTCTTATTCTGTGTTTTGCTTTCTGGTATCTGATACGAACAGTCATTCAGCAACGCACCCTCGAAGAAATGAAAGACGACTTTACCAATAATATGACACATGAGTTGAAAACCCCCATAGCAGTCGCTTATTCAGCAGCAGATGCCCTGCTCAATTTTAAACAAGGAGACGACAAAGAAAAAAGAACCCGTTATCTGACCATTTGCAAAGATCAATTAAGCGAGCTCAGTGCGTTGGTCGAACAAATATTATCAATGAGCATGGAACGGCGTAAAACATTTGTCCTTAACAAAGAAGATATACTGATCGAACCTCTTATACAAGTACTTATCGAACAACACAAACTAAAAGCCGGAAAAGAGGTAAATTTTGCAGTAAACATATCTCACGGAAATTTGAGTATCCATGCCGACCGCACCCATATCAACAATATAATGAGTAACCTGATAGACAATGCAATAAAATATTCCGATGGCAAAGTCGATATCACAATTACAGCAAAGGAAAACAATCGAAACTGTATTCTGACCATTTCAGACAATGGTATGGGCATTGTTCCCGAAAAGCAAAAATATATATTCGAGAAGTTTTACAGGGTAACATCAGGCAATCAATATACTGTCAAAGGATATGGACTGGGGCTTTTCTACGTAAAAACAATGGTCGAAAAACATCATGGAACAATCTCGGTAGAAAGCACTCCGGGAGCAGGTTCAACATTCACGATAATAATACCGACACAACTATGAAAACAAATAAAAATATAAAAGTATTATTGGTAGAAGACGAGCTTACACTGTCGATGATTATCAAAGACACTCTCGATGAAGAAGGCTTCGACGTCATTCAGGCAGAGACTGGCAAAAAAGGGCTAGAGTTATTCTTCAACACCAAACCAGACATTTTGGTTGCTGATGTAATGATGCCCGAAATGGACGGATTCGAAATGGTCAGCAAAATACGTAAAACCGATAAAACAACTCCTATTCTCTTTCTGACTGCCCGATCGGCAATAAAAGATGTGGTATCGGGCTTTGAACTCGGAGCAAGTGATTATCTCAAGAAACCATTCAATATGCAGGAACTCATTATCCGCATCAAAGTGCTGGTCAACAGAGCATATATCGAACAAAGCGAAAAAGAAAAAGAAACATTCGATATTGGTAATTATACTTTTGACTCTATCACGCAAAAGTTGATATGTGAAGGAAAAGAACAGGAATTATCGCATCGAGAGTCCGAAATCCTTAAACGACTATGCAGCAACATAAATGATGTAGTAAACACTCAAAACATCCTACTCGAACTTTGGGGCGATGACAGCTTCTTCAATACCAAAAGCCTGCATGTATTTATCACAAAACTAAGACACAAATTGTCTCTGGACAACCGTATACGCATTGTTAATGTGCGAGGAATCGGATACAAACTGATTGTCGAATAGAAAAAGGGTATCAAATAACATAGTTTTCCCATACCTTTTCCACTACCTTTTAGCACCCCTTTACCAGCAAAAAAGCCGCAACATCATAAGATATAGATATAGATATAGACAAGATATAAATAATAACTATAACTAAAGAAAACAGCCCTCAATTTAGAAATAATTTTATCTATACCTCAGAAAGCAGATACATCCGGCTATCAGATAAGCGCAATCAAATAACCCCGGAAAACTTCTGAGGACATACAACGTTGATCTCCGGTGGAAATCTGAGTGAACAGGCCGGCAATATAACATGATGTATCAATCGGATGAATGTACGGAAAGAGATCCTGCTTCTGATCTTTGACATTTTGAATAATAAAAAGAGCAGTCCGGGAAACCGAACTGCTCTTTACAATATTTTGATTTTCTGAGATATTACTCAACTTTGTCGAAATCGACTACCGTTTTGCGGTTAGCCATCACACGGTCGAAATCTTCCTTAGTACCCACAACGAGTTTTTCGAATTCTCTCTGACCTGTTCCGGCAGGAATCAAGTGTCCGCAGATTACGTTTTCTTTCAAACCTTCAAGTCGGTCAACTTTCGCATTGATAGCAGCGTCATTCAACACTTTCGTAGTTTCCTGGAACGATGCAGCCGACATAAAGCTGGTAGTTTGAAGTGCTGCACGTGTAATACCTTGTAAGATCTGGTTCGCTGTTGCAGGAATTGCATCACGAACTTCAACTGTACGAAGGTCACGGCGTTTCAACATAGAGTTTTCGTCACGAAGTTTACGTGCAGTAACAATCTGTCCGGGTTCGAATGTAGAAGAGTCTCCTGCATCTACAACCACTTTTTTACCCCAGATACGGTCGTTTTCTTCCATCACATCGTGTTTGTCAACTACCTGTTGTTCAAGGAAACGAGTATCTCCCGGATCAACCACTTCTACTTTACGCATCATTTGACGAACGATAACTTCGAAGTGCTTGTCGTTGATTTTCACACCTTGCAGACGGTAAACATCCTGTACTTCATTCACGATATATTCCTGTACTTCTGTCGGTCCTTTAATAGCAAGGATATCCGAAGGAGTAGTAGCACCGTCTGACAATGGCATACCGGCACGGATAAAGTCATTTTCCTGTACAAGGATTTGTTTCGAAAGCGGAACAAGATATTTCTTGGTTTCACCCAATTTGGATGTAACAATAACCTCTCTGTTACCACGTTTGATCTTACCGAACGATACCTCACCGTCTATTTCAGATACTACAGCAGGGTTAGATGGGTTACGAGCTTCAAACAACTCAGTCACACGAGGAAGACCTCCGGTGATATCACCCGCTTTACCTACCGCACGAGGAATCTTAACAAGAACATCTCCGGCTTTGATCATATCCTTATCTTCTTTGATAACGTGCGCACCCAACGGTAAACTGTATGTTTTAAGGATGTTGCCTTTATCGTCCAAGATATGAGCCTCAGGAGCTTTAGTCTTATCACGAGATTCGATAATGATCTTTTCTTTCAATCCGGTTTGTTCGTCCGACTCAACTTTATAAGTAACGTTTTCTATAACATTCTCGAATTGGATCTTACCTGTTGCTTCTGTAATGATAACCGCATTAAATGGGTCCCATTCACAGATAACATCACCTTTCTTCACAGCTGCTCCATCTTTGAAGTAGAGCTTAGAACCGTAAGGAATATTGTGAGTAAGCAATACAATCTTAGTGTTAGGATCTACGATACGAAGTTCAACAAGACGGCT
The DNA here is from genome assembly GCF_000426485.1 of Indolivaga capnocytophagoides DSM 22835. Lineage (GTDB taxonomy): Bacteria > Bacteroidota > Bacteroidia > Bacteroidales > Dysgonomonadaceae > Dysgonomonas_A > Dysgonomonas_A capnocytophagoides. The sequence continues at coordinate 162,025 of NZ_AUFL01000013.1, read as the reverse complement.
TACAACCACCTGTATTTTCTTTCCTGCATCATCAACAGTTTCAACTACACGAAGGTCATCTAATTCAAGAATACCATCGTATTTAGTAATCACACTGTTTTCTGTAGCGATGTTCGAAGCGATACCACCGACGTGGAATGTACGAAGTGTAAGCTGTGTACCAGGCTCACCGATAGACTGTGCAGCGATAACTCCAACTGCCTCTCCTTTTTGAACCATACGTCCGGTAGCAAGGTTACGTCCGTAACACTTGGCACAAACACCTTTCTTAGATTCACAAGTAAGAACAGAACGGATTTCGACACGTTCGATTGGCGATTCCTGAATAATAGCCGCTGTATCTTCTGTTATCTGCTCACCTGCTTCCACGATAATTTCTCCTGTCAACGGATGTTGAATATCGTGTACTGAAACACGACCCAGGATACGTTCGTAAAGAGAAGCGATAACTTCTTCGTTATTTTTAAGTTCTGTACAAACAAGTCCGCGCAATGTACCACAGTCTTCTTCGTTGATGATCACATCTTGAGATACGTCAACAAGACGACGGGTAAGATATCCCGCATCGGCTGTTTTCAAAGCGGTATCGGCAAGACCTTTACGAGCACCGTGGGTAGAGATAAAGTACTCCAACACCGAAAGACCTTCCTTAAAGTTCGAAAGGATCGGGTTTTCGATAATCTGTGCTCCTTCTGCCCCACTCTTCTGAGGTTTAGCCATCAAACCACGCATACCTGACAACTGACGGATCTGTTCTTTCGAACCACGGGCTCCCGAGTCAAGCATCATATATACAGAGTTGAACCCTTTGTTGTCTTCCGAAAGTTGTTTCATCAAGATGTTTGACAACTTAGAGTTGACGTGAGTCCATGTATCGATAATCTGGTTATAACGTTCGTTATAAGTGATGAATCCCATATTATAGTTACCCATAATCTGTTCAACTTCATCATAACCCTGTTGTACCAGAGTTTCTTTTTCTGCAGGAATAATAACGTCTTCAAGGTTGAACGACAAACCTCCCTGGAATGCCATGCGGTAACCCAAGTTTTTGATGTCGTCAAGGAAGGCGGCTGTTTTAGCAACCCCTGCCAGTTTGATTACGTTACCGATAATATCACGAAGCGATTTCTTAGAAAGCACTTCATTGATAAATCCTACTTCGATAGGTGTATGTTCGTTAACGATTACACGTCCTACCGATGTTTCACGCATGATAGTTGCTACATTTCCGTTTTCGTCCAAGTCACGAACATATACTTTTATAAGAGCGTGGATATCCACTTTCTTTTCATTATATGCGATAATGGCTTCTTCGGGTCCGTAGAATGTAAGACCTTCACCTAATGCTCCGGGACGTATTTTTGTAATATAATACAGACCAAGTACCATGTCCTGAGAAGGAACGGTAATAGGCGCACCGTTGGCAGGGTTAAGGATATTATGTGAACCAAGCATCAACATCTGAGCTTCGAGGATAGCCTCGTTGCCAAGAGGTAAGTGAACCGCCATCTGGTCACCGTCGAAGTCGGCATTGAACGCCGTACAAGCAAGCGGGTGCAACTGGATAGCTTTACCCTCGATCATCTTAGGCTGAAATGCCTGAATACCTAAACGGTGAAGAGTCGGGGCACGGTTGAGCAATACAGGGTGTCCTTTCATTACATACTCAAGGATATCCCATACAACCGGTTCTTTGCGGTCTACAATCTTTTTAGCCGATTTAACAGTCTTAACGATACCGCGTTCGATCAGTTTACGGATAACGAATGGTTTGAACAGCTCAGCTGCCATATCTTTAGGGATACCACATTCGTGCATCTTCAACTCTGGACCAACGACAATTACCGAACGAGCTGAATAGTCGACACGTTTACCCAAAAGGTTTTGACGGAAACGTCCTTGTTTACCCTTCAAGCTATCAGACAAAGATTTAAGCGGACGATTAGATTCTGTTTTGATCGCACTCGATTTACGAGAGTTATCGAACAAAGAGTCTACAGCTTCCTGCAACATACGCTTTTCGTTACGCAAGATTACATCCGGAGCCTTAATATCGATCAAACGTTTCAAACGGTTATTACGAATGATAACACGACGATACAGGTCATTTAAGTCAGATGTAGCGAAACGACCTCCATCAAGAGGTACAAGCGGACGAAGTTCGGGTGGAATCACAGGTACGATTTTCACGATCATCCATTCAGGACGGTTTTTGCCTTTCGATCCACGGAATGCTTCCACAACCTGAAGTTGTTTCAACGCTTCGTTTTTACGTTGTTGCGAAGTATCTGTACTTGCTCTGTGACGAAGAGTGTTGGCCAATGAATCAAGATTCAATCTTGAAAGAAGGTCATACACAGCTTCTGCTCCCATTTTAGCGATAAACTTGTTAGGATCGCTATCGTCCAACAGTTGATTTTCTTTTGGGAGTGTATCTAAAATATTCAGATATTCTTCTTCTGTCAACAGGTCTTTGTAAGCAATACCATCTTCTTCTTTGATACCGGCTTGTATTACAACATAGCGTTCGTAATAAATAATAGTATCAAGCTTTTTGGTTGGTATTCCCAACAGATAACCCATTTTGTTTGGTAGAGAACGGAAATACCAGATATGAGCAACAGGCACTACCAAGTGGATGTGTCCTGTACGTTCACGTCTTACTTTCTTTTCGGTAACTTCCACACCGCATCGGTCGCAGACGATACCTTTGTAACGGATTCTTTTGTATTTACCGCAATGACATTCGTAGTCCTTTACCGGACCAAAAATGCGTTCACAGAAAAGACCATCACGTTCTGGTTTGTATGTACGGTAGTTGATAGTTTCGGGTTTCAAAACTTCACCGCTCGAGCTTTCGAGAATTTCTTCAGGAGAAGCCAGACTTACTGTGATTTTTGAAAAGCTACTCTTTACTTTACTATCTTTTCTAAAAGCCATATGTTTTCTTTATATAAAGAGTTATTGTAATTTATCAATATGATAATGAGATAATAACTGAATATTTTGAATGTGATAATATGCCAATGTCAGTAAAACGATTGGCACATTACCTCATTTTCTCATTATTTTAGTCGAGTGTAACACTTAGTCCCAAACCTTTCATCTCATGCAGCAATACATTCAATGATTCCGGGATACCGGCTTGTGGCATTGGTTCACCCTTCACTATCGCTTCGTAAGCTTTAGAACGACCCATCACATCATCGGATTTGATAGTCAGAATTTCTTGCAAGATGTGTGCTGCACCGAATGCTTCAAGTGCCCAAACCTCCATCTCTCCGAAACGTTGTCCCCCGAACTGAGCCTTACCTCCAAGAGGTTGTTGAGTGATAAGTGAATATGGCCCTATAGAACGCGCGTGCATTTTATCTTCAACCATGTGACCCAGTTTCAACATATAGATGATACCTACTGTTGCAGGCTGGTCAAATTGAACACCGGTTCCACCATCACACAGATAAGCTTTTCCGTAACGAGGTACACCTGCTTTGTCTGTCCATGAGTTCAGATCATCAAGACTGGCTCCGTCGAAAATAGGAGTAGCGAATTTCACACCAAGCTCACGTCCTGCCCAACCAAGAACAGTTTCGAAAATCTGCCCCAAGTTCATACGAGAAGGCACACCCAGCGGATTCAATACAATATCAACAGGAGTTCCATCGGGTAAGAACGGCATATCTTCCTGACGAACGATACGAGACACGATACCTTTGTTACCGTGACGTCCTGCCATCTTATCCCCTACCTGGATCTTACGTTTTTTAGCTACATACACTTTAGCTATCTGCACGATACCCGAAGGTAATTCATCACCGATAGTCAAATCAAAACGTTTACGTTTCAATTCTGCATCCAGCTCTTTATATTTACGAAGGTAATTAACGATAACATCTCTGATCAAATCATTTTTGTGGTCATCAGATGTCCACTTACTAACCTGAATAGATTCGAAATCGATGCTGTCAAGTGCCGATTTTGTAAATTTAGCACCTTTAGCTATTACATCCGTATTTAAATAGTCTTTTACACCTTGTGATGGCTTTCCATCAGTAAGTACCAATAGCTTTTCAACTAAAGTATGTTTTAGCTTAGCCATTTTTTCTTCGTACTCTTCATCCAACTTAGGCAATAAAGCTTTGCTCGAAAGTTTAGTTTTACCTTTCTTAGCTGCTTTAGAGAATAAGTTAGTGCCGATAACAACCCCTTTCAATGATGGAGAAGCTTTCAATGAAGCGTCTTTCACATCGCCGGCTTTGTCACCAAAGATAGCACGAAGCAGTTTTTCTTCGGGTGAAGGATCCGATTCTCCTTTCGGAGTGATCTTTCCGATAAGAATATCGCCGGGACCAACACGTGCTCCGATACGTACGATACCTCTTTCGTCAAGGTCTTTTGTGGCTTCTTCACTAACGTTAGGAATATCAGAAGTAAGCTCTTCTACCCCACGTTTAGTATCACGTACATCAAGAGAGAACTCTTCTACGTGAACAGAAGTCAACATGTCTTCACGAACTACTCGTTCATTCAATACAATCGCATCCTCATAGTTATATCCTTTCCATGGCATGAAGGCAACTTTCAGGTTTTTACCGATTGCCAATTCACCAGCTTCTGTAGAATAACCTTCAGTCAGAATTTCACCTTCAACTACACGTGCGCCTTTCTTACAAGTAGGACGCAAGTCGATAGTAGTATTCTGGTTAGTCTTTCTGAATTTAGGGATGTTATATGTTTTAATCGCACTGTCGAAGCTTACAAATTCTTCGTCATCAGTACGGTCATATTTAATCTTAATGGTGCTGGCATCGACATAAACAATTTCTCCTGCACCTTCGGCCACGATTTGTGTGCGTGAGTCCTGAATCAATTGTCCTTCGATACCTGTACCCACGATAGGAGACTCAGTACGCATCAACGGAACTGCCTGGCGCATCATATTAGATCCCATCAATGCACGGTTAGCATCATCATGTTCCAAGAAAGGAATTAATGAAGCTGCAATAGATGCAATCTGTGTTGGAGATACGTCCATCAATTCGAGCTCTTCTGGACCTACTACCGGATAGTCGGCATCCTGACGAGCTTTAACACGAGTGTTAATGAATGATCCGTCATCGTTCAGAGGTGCATTACCCTGAGCTATGATTTTATCTTCTTCTTCTTCGGCTGCCAGATATATGATACCGTTTTCCGACAAATCTACTTTGCTTTCTGTTACTTTACGATATGGAGTTTCGATAAATCCAAGATCGTTTATTTTTGCATATACACAAAGTGAAGATATCAGACCGATATTCGGACCTTCGGGTGTCTCAATCGGACATAAACGTCCGTAGTGAGTATAGTGTACGTCACGCACCTCGAAACCGGCTCTTTCACGAGAAAGACCACCAGGTCCAAGAGCAGACATACGGCGCTTGTGAGTAATCTCGGCCAAAGGATTGGTTTGATCCATGAACTGAGACAGAGCATTTGTTCCGAAGAAAGTATTCACAACAGATGATATTGTCTTCGCATTGATCAAGTCAATAGGCGTAAACACCTCATTGTCACGAACGTTCATACGCTCACGGATAATACGTGCCATACGGTTCAAACCTACACCGAATTGGTTGTAAAGCTGTTCGCCGACAGTACGTACACGTCTGTTACTCAAGTGGTCGATATCATCAACAATCGTTTTCGAGTTTATAAGCTCGATCAGATATTTGATGATTTCGATAATATCTTCTTTGGTCAATACACGAGTATCATCACTAGTGTGCAGACCTAGTTTTTTATTGATTCTAAAACGTCCTACTTCACCCAGATCGTAACGTTTTTCAGAGAAGAACAAACTGTTGATAACCTCGCGTGCGCTTGTATCATCGGCAGGTTCTGCACTACGCAACTGACGGTAGATGTGGCGAACCGCATCTATCTCTGAGTTACTGGGGTCTTTTTGAAGGGTATTATATATGATTGCAAAATCTGAAGCATTTTGCGAGCTTTTATGTAATAGTACAGATCCTACACCAGAGTCAATGATAGCATCGACATGGTCTTTCTCCAATACTGTTTCGCGTTCGATTATTACTTCATTACGTTCAATAGAAGTTACCTCACCGGTATCTTCGTCAACAAAATCTTCCATCCATGTCTTAAGGATACGTGCTGCAAGTCTGCGTCCCTCGATTTTTTTCAGATTCTGCTTGTTGACTTTAACCTCTTCAGCCAGATCAAAGATCTCAAGTATGTCTTTATCGCTTTCGAAGCCTATAGCTCTAAGCAATGTTGTTACAGGTAATTTCTTCTTTCTGTCGATGTATGCATACATGACATTGTTTATATCCGTAGCGAACTCAATCCACGATCCTTTGAACGGGATGATACGCGCCGAATACAATTTGCTACCGTTGGCATGTACACTTTGTCCAAAGAACACACCCGGTGAACGGTGCAGCTGAGATACCACTACGCGTTCTGCCCCATTAATGACAAATGTACCTTTCTCTGTCATATATGGAATAAGCCCAAGATAAACATCCTGGATCACTGTATCGAAGTCCTCGTGATCGGGATCGGTACAGTACAGTTTAAGTTTTGCCTTGAGAGGCACACTGTAAGTAAGACCTCTTTCGATACACTCTTCGATAGTATAACGAGGAGGGTCGATGTAGTAGTCCAAAAACTCTAATACAAAGTTGTTACGTGTGTCTGCGATCGGAAAATTCTCAGCAAAAACTTTATATAAGCCTTCTTTCTTTCTCTTTTCAGGAGGTGTATCAAGCTGTAAAAAGTCTCTAAACGACTTTAATTGTACTTCAAGAAAATCTGGATAATGCAGCGGATTTTTTATTGAAGCAAAGTTGACTCTTTGATTTGTTGTTGGTGAAGACATGGAATACTCTATTTTTTTGAACTAATTACTTTTGACGCAAAAAGGTCAAGAACCTCCTCCTATTAGAAGGTTCTCAACCAACATCCTGATAAACAGGATTTTCTTGTTTTATTTAAGTTCAATTTCAGCTCCAGCTTCTTCCAATTGTTTTTTCAATGCTTCAGCTTCGTCTTTAGATACGCCTTTCTTAAGGTCAGATGGTGCAGCATCTACAATATCTTTAGCTTCTTTCAAACCTAAACCTGTAAGTTCTTTAACAGCTTTTACAACTTGAAGTTTGTTAGCACCTGCTGATTTAAGAACAACATCGAAAGATGTTTTTTCTTCTTCTGCAGCAGCACCGGCAGCAGCAGGAGCAGCAACAGCTACAGCAGCAGCAGCTGGTTCGATTCCGTATTCTGATTTAAGAACTTCAGCAAGTTCGCTAACTTCTTTAACTGTCAAATTTACTAGTTGTTCAGCAATAGCTTTTACGTCTGCCATTTTTTTGTATGTATTAAAATTGTTATTACTTCTTTTATTAAAAAATTATCTGTTAGATAGAGTCTCAAGTACTCCATGAATGGTGTTACCACCAGATTGTAGAGCCGATACAACGTTCTTGATAGGAGATTGTAACAATCCGATAACATCTCCAAGAAGTTCTTCTTTGCTCTTGATATTTACTAATGCTTTCAAGTTATCTTTTCCTATATAGAAGCTTTCTTGTACGTAAGCAGCTTTCAATGCAGGAATACCTTCTTTGCTATATTTATCTAATAATTTAGCAGGTGCATTAGCAGTATTAGTAAACATGATAGCAGTATTTCCTTTAAGAGTTGGGATCAACTCTGTAAAGTCTGTATCTAATGATTCTAATGCTTTTTGCAACAAGGTGTTTTTTACAACCATCAGCTTAATATCGCTCTTGTAGCATTCTGCTCTTAGTTCGCTAGTTTTAGCAGCATTAAGAGTCGAAACATCTGTCAAGTAGAAGAAATCATATTCTTTTACCGTTTCAGCGATAGTACTTATAATAGTGCTTTTATCTTCCTTTCTCATAATTCCGTAGTTTTAATTAGTTTTCGTCTACTGATTTAGGGTCGATTTTAATACCCGGACTCATAGTACTTGAAAGAAATACACTCTTCACATAGGTACCTTTTGCTGAAGAAGGTTTCAATTTGATAAGCGTATTGATAAATTCTTTCGCATTATCTTTGATCTGATCAGCAGAAAATGATACTTTACCGATAGATGCATGGATAATACCTGTTTTGTCTACTTTGAAGTCGATTTTACCAGATTTCACTTCTGTCACGGCTTTAGCAACATCAACAGTTACAGTACCACTTTTAGGGTTAGGCATAAGACCGCGAGGTCCTAGAACACGTCCCAAAGCACCGATTTTACCCATGATAGCAGGTTGTGTGATGATCACATCGATATCAGTCCAACCACCTTTTATTTTTTCGATATATTCGTCCAAACCTACGTAGTCTGCTCCAGCTTCTTTAGCTGCAGCTTCAGCGTCAGGTGCACATAATACAAGAACTCTCACTTGCTTTCCTGTTCCGTGTGGCAGAGATACAACACCTCTCACCATTTGGTTAGCTTTACGAGGATCAACACCAAGACGTACATCTACGTCTACAGATGCATCAAATTTCGAAGAAGTAATATCTTTTACAAGTTGTGATGCGTCTGTCAGTGAATAAGATTTCCCTGCTTCAATTTTGCTGAAAGCTAACTTTTGATTTTTTGTCAGTTTACCCATTTCTCAATTGAAGTTAATTAATTATTATTTGGGAAAGCCCCTTTTACTGTGATCCCCATGCTACGAGCTGTTCCGGCAACCATCTTCATTGCTGATTCGACTGTGAAACAGTTCAAATCGTTCATTTTATCTTCTGCGATAACGCGAACTTGTTCCCAAGTTATTTCAGATACTTTTTTACGATTTGGCTCTGCAGATCCGCTTTTAAGCTTTGTGATCTCAAGAAGTTGTACTGCTACAGGAGGGTTTTTGATTATAAAGTCAAAAGATTTATCTGCATAGTAAGTAATTACTACTGGAAGAATCTTTCCTGCTTTGTCTTGAGTTCTGGCATTAAATTGCTTGCAAAAATCCATAATATTGATCCCTTTAGAACCTAAAGCAGGTCCTACGGGAGGTGATGGATTTGCTGCACCGCCTTTAATTTGTAATTTCAATTGTCCAGCAATTTCTTTAGCCATTTTTGTTTTAAATTTTTAGTTTTTGTTTAAAACTGGTAGATAGAGCAATAAATAATTATGCGTAACCAAATATATTTATTGTTCTTTTTCGACTTGCATGTAATTCAATTCGAGCGGAGTTTTCCGTCCGAATATCTTTACCATCACTTTGAGTTTCTTTTTCTCGGCATTTACCTCTTCGATAATACCGGAGAATCCGTTGAATGGTCCGTTGGTTACCTTTACGGTTTCACCAACAATGTACTGAACATCCATTTCTTCTGTCTGCTCTTCCAACTCATCCATTGTTCCCAAAATGCGGTTAACCTCAGATTGTCGCAATGGTTGTGGATTGGCTGCATCGGGAAGAAACCCTGCAACATAATTAATGTTGCGCAGTTCGTGCACAACTTCCCCGACCAAAGCTGCTTCTATCAGAATATAACCAGGAAGATACGCTTTTTCTTTAAGCACCTTCTTTCCGTTACGCATGATATAAGTTTTCTCGGTAGGGATAAGAACTTGAGAGATGTATTTTCCTAACTCGGTCTTCTTCATCTCTGCCTCAAGATATTCTTTGACCTTATTTTCTTTTCCACTAACAGCACGTAGTACGTACCATTTCTTTTCGATTTCAGTCATTTTAACAAATTGAGGAGATTAAACAATGCCGTAGAAATACTTCAAGCCCCATTCAAACAACGAGTCTACACCAAACACAACTAATGCCATGATAAAGGAAGCAACCATGACAACTAGCGCACTACTGGTAAGTTCGGCCCTGGTAGGCCAAGAAACCTTGTGTACAAGTTCGTTATATGAATCTTTTATGTATTGAATTATTTTTTTCATTATCCAAATGAGATTTGCACGGGTTGAGAGACTCGAACTCCCGACACCTGGTTTTGGAGACCAGTGCTCTACCAACTGAGCTAAACCCGTAGATTAAGCCGGCAATATTTCAGCCGGCTAGGCTTTATATCTTAGATAATAAAAATTATTCTACGATTTCTGTGATCTGACCAGCACCTACTGTACGTCCACCTTCACGGATAGCGAAACGTAAACCTACGCTACATGCTACTGGATAGATAAGTTCTACAGTAATTGTCAAGTTATCACCAGGCATTACCATATCTGTTCCTTCTGGAAGAGAGATTTCACCTGTTACGTCCAATGTACGGATATAGAACTGAGGACGATATTTGTTGTGGAATGGAGTGTGACGACCACCTTCTTCTTTCTTAAGGATATAAACCTCAGCTTTGAATTTAGTGTGAGGTGTTACTTTTCCTGGGTGAGTGATCACCATACCACGTTTGATTTCTTCTTTATCAACACCACGAAGTAGAAGACCTACGTTGTCACCAGCTTGACCTTCGTCAAGAATCTTACGGAACATTTCAACTCCTGTAACAACTGATTTTTTACCTTCTGATCCAAGACCAATGATCTGAACTTCTTCACCTGTTTTGATGATACCAGTTTCGATACGTCCTGTTGCTACTGTACCACGACCGGTGATCGAGAATACGTCTTCAACTGGCATAAGGAATGGTTTATCAACATCACGTGGAGGAAGTGGAATCCATGTATCAACAGCATTCATAAGTTCCATTACCTGACTTACCCAAGGTTCAACACCGTTTAGTGCTCCTAGAGCTGATCCACGGATAACTGGAGTATTGTCACCGTCGAATTCGTAGAATGAAAGAAGTTCTCTCATTTCCAATTCAACTAGTTCTAACATTTCTTCGTCTTCAACGATATCGCATTTGTTCATGAAAACAACTAGACGAGGAACGTTTACCTGACGAGCTAGAAGGATGTGCTCACGAGTTTGAGGCATAGGACCATCAGTTGCAGCAACTACGATGATAGCACCGTCCATTTGAGCTGCTCCAGTAACCATGTTCTTTACGTAGTCAGCGTGACCTGGACAGTCAACGTGAGCGTAGTGACGGTTAGCTGTTTGATATTCTACGTGAGATGTATTGATTGTGATACCACGTTCTTTTTCTTCAGGAGCGTTATCGATTTGATCAAAAGATTTAGCTTCAGAAAGACCTGCGTCTGCCAATACTTTTGTGATGGCAGCAGTAAGAGTAGTTTTACCGTGGTCTACGTGACCGATTGTACCGATATTTACGTGTGGTTTCGACCGGTTAAAATGTTCTTTTGCCATAATAAAATGTACTTATTAATTAATGATTGCTTATTTATTTTTTCCGTTTATCAGGATGCTACTGCATCTCAAAAAAAACTCTAGCCTCTACGCAAATTGCTTATCGGCAATCTTTGAGCCCATGACGGGACTTGAACCCGTGACCTCTTCCTTACCAAGGAAGTGCTCTACCACTGAGCTACATTGGCGAACAGAGCGGAAGACGGGGTTCAAACCCGCGACCCTCAGCTTGGAAGGCTGATGCTCTATCAACTGAGCTACTTCCGCAAAGAGTGGGCAGTGATGGATTCGAACCACCGTAAGCTTACGCTATCTGAGTTACAGTCAGACCCATTTGGCCACTCTGGTAACTGCCCATTTTCTCTTTACAAACAGATTTTAATCTGTTTATTTTTTTGAGCCTCTTGTCGGATTCGAACCAACGACCCCGAGATTACAAATCACGTGCTCTGGCCAGCTGAGCTAAAGAGGCATCTTTCAATATTTCATTGTTACAGAGAACAAAGCGCTGTTTCGACTTTGTAATTTGTGCGAAACGGCGACAAAAATAGATATTATTTTTTATAATCGCAACAGTTCTGCAAATTTATTTTTCTTCGCAGCGACATTTTAGCGGATATCGCATTTTTGGTTGTACAAAGAAAGGTATAATAGTTTAGATATACCACTAAAAAAGGCTGAATTTTTAAAATACCGGCCTCTTTAATCTTCAAAAAAACTGCCGGACATTTTTCTTGTCCGGCAGCCCTATTTATATTGTTACTTATTAGCTCTTTGCTTTTTCTTTATATTTTACCAATTGTTTTTCGAGAGCTTCGGTACATATATCTATTGCTTCTTCGAAACTTTCGGCCACCTTACTCGCAAACAGGTCGTCGTTTTTCACATTCAATTTAATTGAAGCCTCTTTATTCATCTTTGTCTCAGGTTTCACCACCTTCAGTATCACTTCGGCTGTTAATATATCGTCTGAATATTTTTCTAGTTTAGTTACTTTCTTTTGGATAAACTCTTTCAGTTTGTCAGTTGCATCAAAGTGCAGCGATTGAATGTTAATGTTCATGATAAATTCCTCCTTTATTATTGGTTGTTTACACTTATGCTCGAGGATGAGCTTTATTATAAATTTTCTTTAGTTCATCAAACGATGTATGTGTATAAATCTCTGTCGAAGCTAAGCTCGAATGCCCCAGCAATTCCTTCACTGCATTTATATCCGCCCCGTTATTTAGCATTCCTGTCGCAAACGAATGCCTCAATACGTGAGGGCTTGCCTTGGTCAAAGTCGGTATCCACCTGAGATGGCTTGTCACCACACGATGCACCAGCATTGGATATATGGGTTCTCCGTCTTTTCTAACAAAGAAAGTCTCGGTTTGGTTCTCAAATATTTCGCATCTAACCTCCAGATATCGCTCCAACAGCTCGATTGTCCGCTTACTGATGGGGATAATGCGCTGTTTATTACGCTTTCCGGTAACCCGGATGTTTCCTGCAAAAAAATCGATATCAACATCTTTTAACCCAATCAGCTCTGCTCGCCGCATACCGGTTACATAGAACAGTTCTAGAATAACTTTATCTCTAAACGCTTCATAATCGTCATCAGGAACATCAATATCGAGTACTTTCTCCATATCGTTGTAATTAATAAACGAAGGAATTGGCTTTTTTGCCTTGGGTCCCGCAATCCTTTTCATCGGATTGGATGTTATTTCCCCCATACGTTGCAGATAACGGTAAAACGATTTCAAAGAACTCAGTTTCCGGTTTACAGAACGGGCTGTATTTTTATGCCCCATCAACGACATAATCCATGCCCTGACAATATCTCCATCAACGGTTTCCAAAGCATATTCAGGATAATTACGTTCGAGATAATCCGCAAACTGCATCAGGTCTGTAGAATAAGAAATCTCCGTATGCGAAGAGTAATTCTTCTCATAACGGAGATAGCTTATATATTTTTCCACAATCGTCATACCCTATATTACTTTGGTTGATGACGAAGTTAGGAAAACACTGTTACAAATACAAATTTAATTATTCTTCTGTTTGTTGAAGTTTTTGTACATAAACAGCATGTATTTTTTGCTTTCTATTTGTGATTGAAGGTTTTTCGAAAGCTTGACGACGACGTAATTCTTTTACAACGCCTGTTTTTTCAAATTTTCTTTTGAATTTTTTTAATGCTTTTTCGATGTTTTCACCTTCTTTAATTGGAACTACTATCATGATTTTTTGTTTTAATTCGTTTTTTATAAATGAAATTTGTTTTGATTAGCTGTGAATCTGCATATAATGCAAATCACATTTCCTACACACACCTTAGTATATGTAAGAACGGTTATAACTTTATATATGTCTATTTAAGTTTTAATCAAAACCTCCCTTCATTTTCGGAGTGCAAAGATATAATTTTCAGCTATAAAAACAAAATTTCGATATAAATAAAATTGCACAGTTCGACACGCCGATACAGAACCAAAATCAATCGGAGGTTTTTTTATCAATAATATCACAACCGACTCCAGATACGCATAAAGCTTGTCTGTTAAATTTATTAACCAGTCGGCGTTTTTTTTATGATTTATTTATTATTAAATATAAAATATCTTACCTTTGTTACATATTTATATACTATAAGTGATTATTATGTGGAGTTATTTCTCCCTGTTGAGTTGTTTTTTGTTATTAGGCATTTGCCTTTGCGCTGCTTGTGAGAAGCATTTTCTCATGAGAAACCTGTATCGACGAAAATTCTATCTCGTCTTAACCTGAATCTAATGAGTTGCTTATGGTCACATATAAATATTCAAACGGGTAAAGAACACACACTTTCTTTACACCGCAATCTGACCAGAACAAAATCATCACATTATTTAATATTTAAACTATCTGAAATTATCATGAGGAGAAAACTATCTTTTCTGCTTTTTGCTGTTTTATTTTGTTCAATTTCAGCCTTTGCCCAAACAACGATCAAGGGTAAGATAATTGACAAAGACACTAAAGAACCACTAATCGGAGTATCTGTATTTTCTGAAGTGGCTAAAACCGGAACATCAACTGATCTTGACGGATCTTTCATCATCAAGGTTACATCAGTATCCGGCAAACTAGACATTACTTATGTCGGATACAAGAGCATGAAACTTGATGCTGCCGCCGATTTAGGTACAATAGAAATGGAAAGTGATGCGATCGGACTTAAAGATGTGGTAGTTACATCATCCATCGCTATCAGACGTAAAACACCGGTAGCAATTTCGGTTATCGAACCCGAAATGCTCGAAACCAAATTAAGTTCTCAGGAATTCCCTGAAATATTAAAATCGACTCCCGGGGTATATGCCACCAAACAAGGGGGAGGATACGGAGATTCTCGTATAGCTCTTCGTGGATTCCAATCTGCAAACATAGCAGTTATGGTGAATGGCGTTCCGGTCAACGACATGGAATGGGGTGGAGTTTACTGGTCTAACTGGGCAGGTCTGTCGGAAGTAACTCGCTCAATGCAGGTACAACGCGGACTTGGTGCATCTAAAGTAGCTGCTCCGTCTGTTGGGGGTACAATTAATATTGTAACCAAATCGACAGACACAACCAAAGGAGGTTTCGTTTCTTACGGACTAGGTAATGACAATTACAATAAATTAGCATTTAGTGTATCGACTGGACTTTCAAAAAGTGGTTGGGCCATGACCTTACTTGGCTCTAAAAACTGGGGAGACGGATACGTTATGGGTACTGAATTCGAAGCTTACACTTGGTTCGTCAATATCTCTAAGATAATCAACGATAACCACCAATTGTCATTCACAGCTTTCGGGTCACCTCAATGGCACAACCAACGTTATAATAGCGACTATCTTACAATAAAAGAATGGGCGCAACAAAAAGATGGATATAAATTTAATCCTACTTACGGATTTGGACCACAAGGAGAACGTATTAATTCAAACCGTAACCGCTATAATAAGCCTCAGATATCGTTGAATCACTATTGGACAATCAACGATAAATCAAGCTTATCAAATGTTGCATACGTATCCATCGGTGATGGAGCCGGACGTGCTTGGCGTGGTTCTAATTACAATGGTCTATATGGAACCGACTCTTCAAATGGACACCTAAACCTGGGCTATAGAAGTACAACAGGTTATAGAGATTATACTGATTTATTCAACAGCAACAAGGCGAGAGATAATGGTTCAGAAGCTATTTTGACCGAATCGCGTAACAATCATTTTTGGGCTGGACTTCTTTCTACTTATACTACTAAACTAAGTGATAACATCGACTTCTACGGAGGTATTGATGTTCGTTACTATGCAGGTCTTCATGATAGTAAAATTGTAGACTTGATGGGTGGTGATTTTTATATCGATCCACAACGCGCTAACATAAAAGATCAAAATTGGCCAAATTTGTCCAATGATTATAAAAACCAAAAATTAAAAGTTGGTGATATTGTATACCGTGACAATACAGGGTATGTTTCTCAAAACGGGGTATTCGCGCAAGCCGAATACAATAAAGATGCCTTAAGTGTATTCATCTCGGGAGCAGCATCAGGAAGTACTTACTGGAAAAAAGATCGTTACTATTATAGTAAGGAAAATCAGAAATCAGATTCTAAAACATTCTTAGGATTCAATGTTAAAGGTGGAGCTAATTATAATCTGACAGAAGAACACAATGTATTCTTTAATACAGGGTATATTTCTCGAGCTCCATTTATGAGCGGTGGGTACTTTACCAATATCCACACAAGCAATTCTGTTAATAAAGATGCAATCAACGAAAAACTGTTTTCTGCTGAAGTTGGATATGGATACCGTTCGAAATATTTATCAGCAAACCTGAATGTATATTACACTAAGTGGATGAATAAAACTATGGTTTCGACTTTAGGCAACGACCTTAATTCATTCGTAAATATGAGTGGTATAAATGCCCGTCACCAAGGTATTGAACTTGACTTTGTAGCAAAACCAATCCGCAATCTCGAAATCACAGGTATGCTTTCATTAGGAGACTGGATCTGGGACAGCAAAGCTACCGGATATGCTTATATGAGTACAGGTCAAGCAACCAATGATGGCAACACCCCCTTGGCGGATGGAGAAGAGCACAAATCGTTCTTTGTGGATATGAAAGGTGTACGTGTAGGAAACTCAGCTCAAACAACATTTGCCTTAGGTGCAAGTTATAAGATATTTGACGAAAAGCTTACTCTAGGACTCGATTATACACACTTTGCAAACAACTACGCCGATTTTAAAATAACAATGCCCAACGCCGGAGGAACATATAAATATTACAGTCCTTGGAAAATTCCTAGTGCAGGTCAACTTGATGCCAGAGTAAATTATAAGTTCAAAATCGGAACGCTAGATGCTGCACTTACCGGTAATGTAAATAATGTCCTAAACCAAGAATACATTACAGATGCAATGGACTACAATGCTCGTACTGAAGGTGGTAGCAGCTGGGAAAATGTAGGTGTTTTGTATGCTTTCGGTCGTACTTATACCGCATCATTGAAAGTAAAATTCTAACCTAAATAAGATTTTTATAAAATGAAAAAATATATATATCTAGTTGTAGTATTATTCACAGGGATGTTTTACGCTTGTGACTACAATGAACACTATTTTGACGATTTCGAAGACAAAACCGAACCTGGAAATGTAGCTTCATATGAATATACATTTCAGGATGCCGATGTTTCAACTATCGTAAGTGCTTTAAGAGCAAACAAAACAGCAGCAGACAGTGCTTTAGCAGATGCATTCAACAAGGCTAAAGTATTTTCGGAAGGACTTCCCGCATCGAAACTTATGCCTTACCTTCTAAAGACAAAATATATAGCAGGGGATGTAGGCTCACAAGCCAAGATTACTTACAACTATGACGAGAAGAGAGATTCTGTGGTTACAAGTCTTTCTACTAAATCGCATGAGATGAGTGCCGCAGACTACAAATTGGTTTGGGGAGACCTTTACCCAATGGCTTTTACTCCTAAGAAGTCTCCGGAAAAGAATATCCCGACCATCTTAAAAGAACGTTATAAAGATGCTAAAAAAGGTGATTTAAAGAACGTTACTTACGAATATTCGACAGATGAACCTGTAGATGCTACGGTAGTGGGTAAAATTCTTGCAAAAGAGGACTTCGAAACACTAAAGGCTTATGATAATGTAACTATCAAAGGATGGCAAACTCAAGATCTTTTGGGAACATTCAGCTGGCAAGGTCGTTCATACAATAACAATATATTTGCTAACGCATCTTCATATAACTCGAAAGGAAAGAACGATATTTATATGATCTCACCTGAATATAACTTGTCTGCAATCAATAATCCTCATCTTTCTTTTGATGTCAATGTCCGTAACTTCACCGAAAACTGTTTATCGATACTAGTTTCAGACAATTTTGATGGCACCAATATCAACAGTGCAAAATGGACTGATATCTCCAAATCATTTGATGTATCTCTTATTACAGATAAAGATAGCCCCGACTATGACAAATTAAGAGCTGCAGGTATGGGATCTCTGGCCGCATTCAATGGTAAAAAGGTGCATATTGCATTCAGATACCAAGGAGATGATACATCTACCCCTAAAAGGACAACTACTTACCAGATCGATAATGTACAAGTATTCGAAGCCATACCGGGCGTGAAAGTAGAAGAATCATCAACGGTATATGCTGCTTATGAATTTGATGGATCTGTATGGAAAACATCAACAGGAAAAGAAATTCTTCAGCCGTCAGATTACACAACAATGGGTGTTACTTACCTGACTACTGATAATGCCACTCCATATATTTCAACATACCTGAAAGCTAAATATCCGTATGACCAGAAAGGAGCTACACGTGTTGTTGTTTATAAGACCAAAGACTCTAATCAAGCAGACGAATACATCTTTGATGGCACATCATGGACACCTAATACATTTATCGTAACCAAAACCGATCAGTTTGTATTTGCCAATGTTAATGGTGTAAAACAATGGATATTTGATCCTACAATTGCTGAAACGATGCAGAAGTCAGACTATCAGATCATAGTTGATTATGTAAAAGCTCATCAGGCTGTTGATAATCCTGCGTTATGGGATACAAGAGGTAATGCCGAGTTTTATTACGGATTCAGTGCATATTATCCAAATGTCAGCTATCGTGACAAAGACCGTACATTAGATCCTCTTTATCCGATTAATGGAACATCTGCTGAAAAAGAGACGTTCTGTAACGACCGTACTATTGAAGGTATTATAATATTCTTAACAGAGAAATACCCAGATACAGCTCCGATGATTAATGGAGTAGAACAAAAGGCTAAAATAAAGGTGAAGATATATTCGAGCCATATCAGCACCATAACTACCGAAACCTGGATATACACACTCCAATGCACAGGTCCCAAGGCTTGGAAGTTCTTAGAGCGTGAATCTAAAGGTTTAGAAAAGTAAATAATCAAATATTCAGGTATTATACCGACAAGAAGGCTTATCCGAAAAAGGATAGGCCTTCTCCTTTTTAAGTATCATTATTCGGATTATGCGAGGATTTTATGTTCCTTTGTATGCTCTAAGATTAACATAAGAAGAGATTAGTACCTCAGTATAAGCACATGGAAAAGATTACAAGCCTTCAAAATACAAGGATCAAGAATATAGTAAAGCTAGGCAAAGCAAAAGAACGCAAAGATCAGAACCTCTTTATTCTCGAAGGTGCACGAGAATTAACATTGGCCCTCTCAGTCGGCTATAAACCCGATTCAGTATTTGTCTGTCCTGAATTATTTGCTAAGACCGATTATCCTCATGTGCTTGATTCTATTGGAAAAGAGCTGATGTATGAAGTATCTCAACAAGTATTCGAAAAAGTAGCGTACCGTGAAGGTTCTGATGGACTTATCGCTCTTATGAAGCCAAAACAGCATAGTCTGGTCGACTTATCAATCAAAAACAATCCGTTCATCATCATATTAGAGGCAGTCGAAAAGCCCGGAAATCTCGGAGCAATACTCCGTACTGCTGATGCAGCACAGGTAGATGCCGTTATTGTATGCGATCCTCAAACTGATGTGTATAATCCGAATGCAATACGGTCGAGTGTAGGTTGTATATTTACAGTTCCGGTAGCAGTCTGTTCATCAACTGAAGCTCTGGCATGGCTTAAACAGCAAGGCATAACCTCCTATGCGGCAGAATTGCAAGCATCCGAATGGTATCAGGATGTCAACTATACAACTCCTTCGGCTATTGTGATGGGAACTGAGGCCGACGGACTAACAGACTTCTGGCTCAATAATGCAGACAAGCGTATCAAGATACCTATGAGGGGAAAGATAGACTCTCTGAATGTTTCGGTTTCAACAGCTGTAATAACATTCGAGGCAATGCGGCAAAGAGGATTTTAGTCAACAGACAACTATCATTCAATACATTATATAACAAAAGAGGCAAACCCGAAAGTTTACCTCTTTTTATATCTTATGTAGATAGTCTACTTAATTAGTTTGCTGGAGCTGGTACTGGTGCAGGAGTTGTATTAGCCGGAGTCGGAAGAGTCGCTGGCTGTGGTGAGTTCATATCAGGAGCCTGAGTATTATCTACCGGAGTCTGCACTTGCTGTTGTGGTTGTTGAGCAGAGTAAGTAATAAACTTAGTGCTTAACATACTTAATACGATGATTGCTCCGGCCAGACACCATGTTGCTTTCTCAAGGAAGTCTGCAGTTTTAGGAGCACCCATAATTTGATTTGAAGAAGAAAAGTTTGAAGATAAACCTCCTCCTTTAGATTTTTGAATTAAAACAACTAATACTAATATAATAGATGCTAGTATAGTTAGAATTGAAAATACAGTTACCATTATGATTTATTTTGTTTTTTTATTCGAATTCTTTATCAGTTTTTCCAAAAATGATAATTGGTCTGCAAAGTAAGTGTTTTTTTCGGGATAATTCAAGCTCAAACGCTTAATAATTTCATATGCCCGATTATATTTTTTCTGCTTAATATAAATATTAGCAAGAGTTTGAGTAAAAAAGATATCATCATCCAACTCCTTATCACTTGCATTCCCATCCATATCCGCATCACTGTATTCTTCTTCCGGTTGGCTTGCCAGATCAGCCTTATCTATTTTAATACGGATATCTTCCTTGTTTTCGGCTTTAGATATAAAACTGTCGATGATATCCTGATGTTTGAATGCCGGTATATCCTCTACGGCTGATATTTCGGATACAGATACCGTATCGTCCGTCAACCCCTCGTCATCAATAGAATATGCTTCAATAGAAGGCACTCCTGATACACCAAGTGTAAAATCGAAATTTTCGAGTAATTCATCGGTCTTACTCTTTGCATCTCCCTCGAGAGAAACCTGCTGCGACGATTCGAGATACGAAAAGTAATCGAGAGACGCCATGCTCGAATTCACAATAGCATGTTCAAGCTCCCGCTCTTCATCCTCCTTGTCGGTCAAGGTATCAAAGAAAGCGTTGATCAATATATCTGTACGATCCTGAGTCAGTTTCTTTTCCGCTTGCTTTTCAAACTCACGGAATTCATTGTTCATGACATAATAGAACAATGCCTTGCGATCTATAACGAAAGCGGACAGACGTTTCAGTTCCGGCCTGAACAACTCATCATCAGCAAGATAAAGACATTTGACATACGTAAATATACCCGCCTGAAAGAAAGGATATTTCTGCGTCAAGTACTTCAATTGCGCCTGCATCCCGGCTTCGGGTTCACGCTCTAAAGTAACAAGCTGGTAAAAATCCTTTATATTCATAGCTAGTATTTTTCAAATTGAGGTCTCAGACCTATTTATTTTTTGACAAATTTAAACAGTTACTTATCTACCAATTAGACATCGTAGCATTGAATATCTGATCTACGATCTCTTTATTCAGTTCATCATAAAGCCCCTCTTCAACGCTGGATAATCCTAATCTGGAATCGAAATCACGGTATGCACTGAAAGTCTCTTCTTTATCTTCATTCGGATTTACGTTATTCCTGTATCTTACTCTCACAGCCATAGTCAAACGGGTGGTAGATGCCAGAGCATTCTCTTTCACAGCCAATCCCATCAAATCATACCTTATGATTTCTCCTTCAATCTCTATATCAGCCGGACCATTAGATAAGATGTTCAACTTGGTATTACGCGTAAATACATCTTTCATCTGAATATTAAATGCCGGAGCCAAAGAAGGATTAACACGCTCTGCTTGATTCTGAAAATTCTTTATATACAAAGTTTTAATTTTCGAGTAGTCGATAGATGCACCGTTAAACTGGTAAGATACCCGGCACGATACCACCGCTGCTATAACAAGCAGGCAGGCTATAAATTTATTCATAAGTTTTCTAAGTTATATTCTTTAATCTTTCGGTACAATGTTCTCTCCGATATTTTAAGATCCTGAGCTGCATATTTCCGTTTGCCGTTATGACGCTCAAGTGCTTTACGTATCATCTCACGCTCGACATCCTCCAGAGAAGCGGCTTCTTCTTCGAAATCATTTGCTTCTATCTCCACAGCATCGTCTTTCATCGGACGCGGTGTCAAGGGAGTAGCATCAGGATATTTGATCGGAACTGCTATATTCTTATCCTTATCTACTACCGTAATAGATGACGCAGAAGCAAGCCCGTTTTCGGAGCCCGACAAGTGCTGAGCTACATTATCAACGGCATTTGGCGAAATTTTACCGGAAACCAGATCATGTACAACCTTTTTCAAATCGTTCATATCCTTACGCATATCGAATAAAACCTGATAAAGAATTTCACGTTCACTGTTAAACAACTTCTGATCGCTACTTCCTCCGCCGGCATTAATCGTACCGACAGGCACTATACCCACCTCATTAGCCGGAAGGTATAACTTTAGGATATCGGGCGAAATTTCACGTTCCTGCTCTATGATAGATATCTGTTCGGTAATATTTTTGAGCTGCCTTATATTTCCCGGCCACCTGTAATGTTTGAGCATATCTTTGGCTGGTTCACTTAAGACAATAGCAGGCATCTGGTACTTTTCGGCACAATCGCTCGCAAATTTACGAAACAAAAGAGGTATGTCATCCTGACGGTCACGCAAAGCCGGAACCCGTATCGGAACGGTATTGAGTCTATAATACAAATCTTCCCTGAACTTACCGTTCGATGTAGCAGTTACCATATCCAGATTGGTTGCAGCAACAACACGAACATCGGTTTTCTCGACTTTAGATGAGCCGACTTTCATATATTCACCTGTTTCCAGAACCCGCAGCAAACGAGCTTGTGTTGATAAGGGTAACTCTCCTACTTCATCCAAAAATAAGGTTCCGCCGTTAGCGGCTTCGAAATATCCTTTACGGTCTCCGGTCGCACCGGTAAAAGATCCTTTTTCGTGTCCGAAGAGCTCCGAGTCGATAGTTCCCTCCGGAATAGAACCGCAATTGACTGCTATATATGTTCCGTGTTTACGGCGGCTAAACTGATGTATAATCTGCGGAAAGGTCTCTTTTCCCACCCCACTCTCTCCTGTAACAAGGACAGACATATCGGTGGGGGCAACTTGCAAAGCTACATCAATAGCCCTGTTCAGATCGGGACTGTTTCCTATTATTCCAAACCGCTGTTTTACCTGTTGTATATCGGGTTTTGCCATAATCTAAATATAAGTGAGGTCTCCTGAGACCTTTTTATAAAGTGAGATAAACAAATTTAGAAAAATTCTGATAATCGGTAATCTTATCTCTGTTCTTTTGTTGTTATAAAACAATAAAAAGGAATAAGCTCATTTACCTAAAAGGTTACAAAAGTAACTCCCCAAATGTATTTTTTCTATTGTTACTTTATTGGCTGATTTTCTTATTTCCGAATTTCTTCAATTATTGAAAGAACGCTTTATAAACAAGAGAGACTGAGCCTCCTTTCTATAAAGATAAAAAATTTCAATCGCTATCTTTCGCCAAAGCATATGTCTTATCTTTCAGAAACTCGCCCAGTTCATCCAGATCCGTATGGCGGGCTATTTCATCCGGCATAATAGGTTCACCGAAACGCACATGAATTGTTTTCCCCCGCTTATTATATACTTCATGTCCGAGCCGGAGACTCCTCAACCGCCAATCGACCAGATCGAGAAGATTAAAGAACCACGAATTGTTTCCACTGAAATACATAGGAACAACCGGAACTTTAACTCCCTTGATCAATTTAATTACTGATGGCTGCCATTCTCTGTCCCGAACTGTCATTTTCAAACCCTTCAGCTTAGTTTTAGACACTGCTCCTGCAGGAAAAAAGCCCAAAGGATGCCCTGCTTTCACATGAGCTATACATTGTTTAACACCATCGAGACTTGATTTGTTGGAAACCGTTCCTTTTTGATAAGGATTAACCGCAATAAAATGCATAGACATTGTGTCTATCATTGCCAAAATGAAGTTGACCATCATTTTATAATCCGAACGAACCGAGCCAACAACATCAATAGCCGTTATCCCGTCGATATGCCCGTAAGCATGATTCGATACAGTAATAAACGCCTGATCTTTGAACTGGTCTAAAACTTCTCTGTTTTCAATTACAACTTTTACGCCTACATCTTTCAGCAAATGGTCGCAAAAGGCAACTCCCTCGTATTGTTTTGAGGTATCGTAAACACGATTTACTTTATTCAGTCCGGTAATGCTCATTACCATTTTGATAAGTATATTCCCGAAACGCCCTCTGAATATGGGGTGTATGCTTTTTATTTCTTCTGCACTTATTAATTTTTCTTTCATTACACTTTTATCGTCAAATTTTCAAGAATTCAAATCTTTTCAAATATCAGGTATAATAACGACAACAAATCGACTTGCTACATATAGAATGCTACAAGCCGATCTGATTTGTTCTATTTAGGTTATCCTATTTTGTAAGGCTTTTGATTATTTCAATAATCTCCGCACCGGCCGCATCTGCCAGCTCTGGTGTAGAAGCCTCGGTATATATACGGATAATAGGCTCAGTATTCGATTTGCGCAAGTGTACCCACTTTTCAGGAAAATCAATCTTAACACCATCGATATCAGTCACATCATACGATGAGAATTTATCTTTCACAGCCAACAGAATAGCATCGACATCAATATCAGGTGTCAATTCTATTTTTTGTTTAGACATATGATACTCAGGATAAGTCGCACGTAGTTCGCTTACTGTTTTCTTTTCATGAGCAAGATGACTCAGAAATAGAGCAACACCCACCAATGAATCCCGTCCGTAATGACTTGCCGGATAGATAACTCCTCCGTTACCTTCGCCTCCTATGACAGCGTCGGTCGCTTTCATCTTGGTTGTCACGTTAACCTCACCCACTGCTGCAGCATTGTACTCCATTCCATATTTTCGGGTTACATCTCGCAATGCACGGCTCGAACTCAGATTCGAAACAGTATTTCCGGGAGTATGTTTCAATACATAGTCTGCAACTGCCACCAAAGTATATTCTTCACCAAACATATTTCCTTTTTCATCAACCAAAGCTAATCGGTCAACATCGGGATCAACAACGATACCGACATCTGCTTTTCCTGATTTCATCAGATCAGATATCTCAGTCAGATTTTCAGCTAATGGTTCAGGATTGTGAGCAAAGTCACCTGTCGGTTCGCAATTCAATTCAATAATATGGTTAACACCAAGAGCTTTCAGCAATTTGGGTATAACAATACCACCTACAGAATTCACACAATCGATAGCCACCTTAAAATCAGCAGCTTTTATTGCCTCTACATCAACCAATTTAAGATCGAGTACTGCTTTGATATGGGCATCGGTATAGTCTTTATGTGTCACTTTACCCAAATGATCCACATCTGCATATGTATAGTTTCCGGCTTCCGCTATCTGGAGAACGGCTTCCCCTTCGACCGCATTCAGAAATTCGCCTTTTTCGTTCAATAACTTCAAAGCATTCCATTGTCTCGGATTGTGGCTTGCTGTTAATATAATTCCTCCGCAAGCACCCTCCATAGCTGTAGCCAGCTCTGTAGTAGGAGTTGTAGCCAGACCGATATTTACGACATCGAATCCGATACCCATAAGAGTACCAACAACCACCAGCTCCATCATGCTCCCCGATATACGGGCATCACGTCCTACAACTATTTTATTGGTTTGTATTTTTGTATTATTCTTGATAAATGTAGCATAAGCCGATACAAATTTGACAGTATCAAGCGGGTTTAACCCTTCGCCGATCTGTCCTCCAATTGTACCTCTAATCCCTGATATAGATTTAATTAAAGACATGCTGTGTTATTTTTGCTTTTATTGATTTATTTTTGTGTATTGCAATCTTGTAAAATATAAAGGAAAGCTTCCGCTATTTTGGGCAGTCGAACCACTGTTGAATGGAACAATCAGACTTACAATTGCTTTTTCTCCGACATATTTAAGAGGAATTACCATACCTTTAGACAAGAATCTGTATTCCATATAATCCAGATAATTGGAACTCGTTCCATTGGAATTGGTATATGTAGATTCCACACCGTACATAAACTGCATAGGTTCAACCCCCAACTCCCCTCCTCCGGGATTAAAAGTTATAGTATCCGATTCACTGGCAGGCATCGACATAGCATCCCAAAAACGGACATTCACAATAGCACGTTTATCTGCATCAGCCCGCTTTCCGTTTCCGGAATCAATCACATTAATATATACTCCGGTAGTTGGCTCGTGGTAATACTCGTTTGCCTCAAAAACCCCCGAAGCAGGATATGTATCCAACACCCTGATATCATGTTCACTAATAAATCTCTTGATATTTTTACGTTCTCTCTCCAGTCTATCAGCATACGAATCACTGCTACTGCACGATGCGAATATAGCCAATATACAAACAAAAAGTCCGGTTAGTCTTAGCGCTGTTTTCTTCATCTTTTATCTAAGTTATTCTTGTTAGTTATCAATAATTCGGCATACTCGTCCAGTGTATTTTCGAACAGCTCTATGGCTTCTGCCAGAGAACCGTAAAACTCACCTCCTGAAGCATTGAGATGCCCTCCGCCATTAAAACACTGAGCGGCAAATGTATTGCAAGGAAATGTACCTTGCGACCTCAACGATATTTTAATCATATCTTTCTCCGTATCCTGACGAAGGAAGACCGAAAACGTAATACCCGAAATACTCAAAGGAAGATTAGCAAAACCTTCGGTATCACCTTTCTGCGAATGGTATTTTATCTGATCATCTTTGTTCAGCCAGATCAGAGCGGCTCCGTAATTCTCATATATCTTCATTCGCTCCGAAAGGGTATGTCCCATCATTCGGTAACGGTCAGCAGTATAACTGTGATATACTTTCGAATATATATAATCTTTATCAATGCCTTTGAGCAGCAATTGTCCGATGATATAATAAATCTCAGGACTATTCGAATTGTATGTAAATGCTCCCGTGTCTGTCATCATTCCTGTATAGATGGACTCTGCCGAATCTTTACTCATCTGCTCGAAATCACCCATACGGCAGATCAAACGAAATATGAGTTCACTGGTCGATGATATTTCGGGATGGGAAATAGTCACATCATAAAAATCAGCCGGATCGGGGTGGTGATCTATCAGCACTTTTTTTGCTTTCGACTCTTTTACCAGATCTCCGACAGCCTTAATACGTGAAAGCACATTAAAATCGAGACAAAATATCATATCTGCATCGGCTATCAGTTGAGCGGCAAAGTCCGGATATTTTTCATGAATCAAAACATCCTTTGCCCCTTTCATCCACTTCAGAAAATACGGAAACTCATTGGGTACAATTACTGTAGCTTCCATTCCCGAATCCTGCAAATAATGATATAACCCCAGAGATGAGCCTATTGCGTCTCCATCAGGCGATACGTGTGTTACTATTACTGCTTTATCGGCTTTATCGATTAAGTCTGCTACTTTATTAATCTTTTCTTGCGCAATTATTTTTGAGAACATTACATCCAATTAAACGAATTTGCGCAAAAATACTAAAAAAATATCCGTAATGCCCCATCATCTGAAACTTGATGATATGGAATTCGTAATTTTTCACATTCTAAAGCTAATCTTTTTGAATGATAGTCTGATAATGTACCGTCTAAGATAACTTTTTTTATATTAAAAATTGCAGAAACAACAGACATTGACACATCATTACCCTGAACAATATGCAAATAATCAATATCCATTCGGGAATCAGATGGGCGAGTATTTTTCCATCCATCATCAACCAGAACTAAATAAAGCTGACCTTTCAGATTTATTATATGATTCGACGTAAACCCGGTATGATTGATTCCGGTAAACCCTATGGAATATTGCACACTAGGTTGACCACGATTATAACGGACAGTCAATGAGTCTTTATACTGCACCATATCATATATATTCATAATCAGAAAAATTAACAATATAGATATTCCGTAAATTAACAAACGAGGTTTATTGTATTTTACAAAAAAGACAAAAGTTGATACCCCTGTCCATATGAGGAATACCGATATAAGATTTATCCTCAAGCCATCCTGTAAAGCAAGAGGCAGCTGCTCAAAAAAGCAACAGATAGTTGTCAGTACTTTAATCACCATTTTAAAAGACTCTATCGGAATATAAAGCAAATAGTCTGCAGCCAAAGGAGACAGTAAAGCAAACACCGACACTCCGATAATACATAAGGCAATATATACAGCCAATGTAAAAAGAGGAATAATCAACAGATTGGTTATAATAAAGTAAGAAGGAAAAACACCAAAATAATACAAGCAAAGGGGCAGTGTTCCGATTTGAACAACAACCGAAATAACAACAATATTAATAAAATAACGAAATATCTTATTTCCTTTATGCACAAAATCAGGCAGCAAAGGGAGAAAAACAAGCATTGACAGTACCGCCGAAAAACTCAACTGAAAACCGATATCGAATAACCAGAGAGGATTCCAGACCAGCATTATAAAAGCACAAGCAAAAAAGGTATTGAACGAATACAACTGAACTCCTCTTATTTTGGCGGCACATAAAAAAGTAAGTGCACTACCAGCTCTTACAGCAGATGCCGGAAAGCCTATTACGAGTAAATATATCCACAACAACACGATAACCAACACATACCTCGCACTTCGAAATCGACTTTGATATAATACCAAACCTGTAATAAAAAAGATAACCGAATAAAACAGAATCATATGCATACCACTGATAGCCAAAAGATGCGCCGTACCTGTAGTTCTGAAAGATTGAACCAGATCGTCTGACAATGAATCTGTATATCCTAAACTGAGGGCAGATAATATCCCGAATTCGGCTTCGGATAAATCGAGCGAATGATAATACTTCAAGACCGTCTGACGGCAACGGCTGCTCCAGATTTTAATACCTGAAGAAGAAGACTCGTTTTGCTGCCATTCTCCATTTTTGACAAATATGACTCCTGCATATCCTTTGTTACGCATAAAGGCCGCATAATCAAATCCTTCAGAATCTCTGCTGCTTTCGAATTTTGATATCTTCCCGAAAAAAGAAATATGATCTCCGGCTCTTAACCCTTTAGATAACTTATTTTTAGGAAGATAACAAACAACCTGCTTACGGGTGTCGGACAGTTCTACTTTCAGATTAATTGTATAAGGTTTCTCTTGAGGAATATCCGTTATCACAGCATCGTATACCTGCGAAATATCAGGAAATGTAAATAATGAAGCCTCTTGACGTAATCCTGTAGATACAGTACCGATGCCAATCAGGCATAAAGACACACCAACTCCGAATAAATATCGGTGATAATGCTGATGCTTAGCTGTGACTATATACGACAGGAGTATGATACCGCAGCCTATGCTTATCGGAATCATACTCCACCTGTATATATCAATGTAATATTGAAGAATTATGCCTATCAGAAGAGGAAGCAGCAATTTCAGAAAAGGAATTCTGTGTACAACCTCCATTATCCGCTGAGTTGTTATAGCTTTTTCAACTCTGCAATAGTTTTCGACGGATGACCCGATGAGAACACAAAACTACCGGCAACCAACACATCAGCTCCTGCATCAAGCAGTTGTTTTCCGGTATGTAAATTCACTCCTCCGTCAACTTCTATCAATGTATTCAAACCTCGTTCATCGATCATTTTGCGAAGACGGGCTACTTTATTGATTGCATTAGGGATAAATTTCTGTCCTCCGAATCCAGGATTAACCGACATAATAAGAACCAGATCAAGATCATCTAATATATCCGTAAGAAACTCAACGGGAGTATGTGGATTGAGTGAGACTCCGGCTTTCATTCCGGCTTCATGTATCGCCCCAACTGTACGGTGGAGATGCGTACACGCTTCGTAATGAACAGTCATCATATATCCGCCTGCATCTTTTACCTGCTGAATAAACTTATCTGGCTGAACAATCATCAAATGAACATCGAGAGGCTTTTTTGCCACCTTATTCACTTGTTCGAGAACCGGAAACCCGAATGATATATTAGGAACAAAAACACCATCCATAACATCGCAATGAAGCCAATCGGCTTCGGATGCATTCAACATTTCAATATCTTTCTGCAAATTCAAAAAATCTGCAGATAATAACGAAGGGGATATTTTATGGTTCATAAGTCTAAGAATCTGATTTGGAACAAAGATAAGAAAAAACAGCCTTCCTTAACAAAATAAGGAAGGCTGTAAACATTGTTCTGAATAAATTCTCCATCCGGATTAATTCAGAATAGTAGCATTAAGCTGATCTGGAAGCGAAGGCTCCACATGATAA
Organism: Indolivaga capnocytophagoides DSM 22835; assembly: GCF_000426485.1. Classification (GTDB taxonomy): domain Bacteria; phylum Bacteroidota; class Bacteroidia; order Bacteroidales; family Dysgonomonadaceae; genus Dysgonomonas_A; species Dysgonomonas_A capnocytophagoides. Next base: position 131,916 of record NZ_AUFL01000013.1, on the reverse strand, counting down.
GTTCGGGCAAATTGTTTCAGGAAATCCAATGTTCCCTCAGATGGCCCTTTTTTTGATAACAACACTTCCACAAGCTTTTCCTCTGCTTTTAATTGAGTAGATTTGTCAGCCATAGGCACAATTACTTTTTTGATTGTACTATTTAAACGATTATATTTTACTCTTATTATATCAACCGAACATTTTTTTCTGAAATTTGTTTTCATAGTCTTAGAGTATGTTTAAATTTTGTTCGAATAGGTCTGAGACCTTAATTTGAAATATATCTGAATATGAAAAAAATTGGAATCCTTGCTATTTTAGCAGTACTTATTGCCGTATCTTGCAAAAGACCCAAACCCGAAACCACTGCAGTAATCGAAACTTCAAGATGGACGTTTGACACCCTACATCTGGCGAAAGAAATTTTCTTAAATAACGATTCGACAAAAGGCGGTCTAAAATTAACTCTTGAGTTTGATTACCCTTCAACGTTTGTCAATGACAGCATTCTGAAAGCTGTACAAACTCAGTTTCTCGCTTCATTCACTGACGATCAGAACGGATCTTATAAAGGACTTACTCCCGTCAAAGGCTTTGAGGCTTTCACGGATAAGAACGTAGAGGAGAGTGTAGAATTAGGTAAAGCGGCACAAGGAAGTGTTATTGACTTTTCGGAATATTACAAAACTGTAAAAACTTCGGTTACCGACACTACCCTGCTAACTATAACCGGAAGAACTGAAACTCTTCAATATTCGGGAGGTGCGCATGATTCACGCTACATTGACTACTTTAACATAGACTTGAGAAACGGAAACCGCCTGACTATCGAGTCATTATTCAAACCCGAAACAAGCAGTCGGTTAGTAACATTAATCAAAGAGGTATTGGCTACTACTAAAAATTCGAACGGAGATAATATCACATTATTGGATCCGGACTCGGTACAGCCCAGTCAGAATTTCTATTTCAACGAACAAGGAGTAGTCTTTGTCTATAACACATACGAGATAACTCCCCATTCTGACGGACTGATACAGGCTCTTATCCCTTATGATAAACTAAAAGACCTGATAGCGGATCCATATAAAGAAATAATCACTTTAAAAACAAAGAAGGCTTAAGTGATACAAAAAACAGAATGAGCTTAACTCATTCTGTTTTTGTAATCATTATATTCAAACTCGCGGTAAATCTCGAGTTTTTCTTCTTTTGTCCACAACGCAATGGCAGGATGCGAAACTCCATTAAACATAGTTGTTTTTACAATCGTATAATGGATCATATCTTCAAAAACAATTTTATCGCCAATAGCCAAAGGCTCATCAAAAGACCAATCTCCCATAAAATCGCCACTCAAGCAACTGCTTCCCCCCATTCGGTATGTAGGTTTTCCTGATTCGGGTTCATGATAGGCTCCACGTATACGAGGTTTATAAGGCATCTCTAAGCAATCGGGCATATGACATGCAAAAGAAACATCGAGTATAGCTGTTTTTATTCCTCGGTTTTCCACAATATCAACCACGGTAGACACCAATACCCCCGTCTGCCATGCAAAAGCACTTCCGGGTTCCATTACAATTTTCAAATGAGGATATTTTGCGCTCAGTTTCTGAAGTAAAGCAACGAGATGTTCGACATCATAATCGGCACGGGTCATCAAATGCCCTCCACCCATATTGAGCCATTTGGCTTGTCTCAGCAATTTATCGAACTTAGATTCAATCACTTCGAGTGTTTTCTCGAGATCATACGACGACGACTCGCAAAGTGTATGAAAGTGAATCCCGTCCAATCCTTCGGGCAAAGTATCTCCTAACAGATCAGCCGTTGCCCCGAACCGGGATCCTGGAGCACAAGGATTATACAAATCTGTTTCCACTTCGGAATATTCGGGATTAATGCGTATACCGCATGATACCTTATTGCCATCGGCAACTACCATCGGATAGAATCGCTCAAACTGACTCAACGAATTAAAAGTAATGTGACTGCTGTATTTCAGAAACACAAGAAAGTTCTCTTCAGTATAAGCCGGCGAAAAAGTATGTGCAGGACTTCCCATTTCTTCATAAGCTAACTGAGCCTCGAATACCGAACTTGCTGTTGAATGAGGAATATATTCTTTTATTATAGGAAAAGATTTCCATAAAGCAAAAGCTTTAAATGCCAGTATAATATCTACGCCGGTACGATCTTTGACCGATTTGATCAACGTCAGATTCTTCCTCAGTAAGTCTTCTTCCATCACATAGCATGGAGAAGGCACTTTATGTATTTGGATCATATGCTATTATTAATAAAAAATATAAGACTCTGCAAAGGTAGCAAAAGTTATAGTTAATTCAGAGACGCTCCCTTTACCCTACGGAATATTAACATCTGAAGTCAACGCCATTACTCTATAAAAAGTATATTTGTCAATTCGAGTAAAAAAAGAGTAGTGAACTGAAGAGTAAAAAAGCGACAAAAAGAAGAAATCTTCAATTTGTCGCTCTCAGTGCGGATGAAGGGACTCGAACCCCCACGCCTCTCGGCACCAGATCCTAAGTCTGGCGCGGCTACCAATTACGCCACATCCGCGGCTACCATTGCGTTAGCGGGTACAAAGATAATTATAGTTTTTAGAAATCAAATAGTTTAACGAATATTTTTTGTGAAATAGTAAAAATACTATATCAACCATTTATCCAATCAGCAGCTAAACTATATAACAACCAAACATTTAACAGTGTAACAATAGTTGCAATAGAGTATAACATATATTTTGTCAGAGGACGATTTGCATATTTACCCATTACCTCTTTCGATGAAGTAAGCCTTACCTGTAAAAAGACCGTTATGGGCAGCTGCATACTCAAAACAGCCTGGGATATTATAAGACCCTTGAATGGATTTGTTATCAGAAATATAATTCCTAATGCAACACCCAGCGAGATAGTAACACCTGTACGTGAGTGTATATCTTTTATATTATACGGTTCATCATACATTCCTGCAAAAATAGATCCCGCAGCAATGCCCGAAGTCATTGAAGATGAAATACCGGCAAATAATAACGCTACTCCAAAAACAATAGCAGCACCACTTCCCAATAATGGCTCTAAAAGGCTTTTGGCTTGTTGCAAATCATCGACAACTAATCCTTGTTTAAAGAATGTAGCAGCAGCCAAAAGAATCATGGCACTATTGATCGCCCAGCCTATAACCATTGAAAAAAGCGTATCAAAGAACTCATACTTAAGTTGCTTTTCTATTACCTCATCATCTTTCAGATTCCATTCCCGGCTCTGGATCACTTCCGAATGAAGAAACAAGTTGTGAGGCATAACCACAGCACCCAATACGCTCATTATTATCAGTATGCTGCCTTCGGGCATAGATGGCACAACCCATGCCTTTGCAGCCTGTCCCCACTCTATATCAACAAGAAACAGTTCATAGATGAAAGATAAACCGATAATAGATACAAAGGCGATTATATACCGTTCGATCTTCTTATACGAACTGGAAAACATCATACAGAATACAAAAATTGTAACCAGCACCGCCCCCACTTTTATCGGGATAGCAAATAGCATATTCAAAGCGATAGCTCCACCCAGAATTTCGGCCAGAGACGTAGATATCGATGCTGCAATTGCAGACCATAATACAACTCTCGAACCGGTTCTCGGCAGATACTTATTAGCAGCTTCCGACAAACAGAGCCCGGTAACAATACCCAAGTGGGCCACATTATGCTGCAAAAGAATAAGCATTACGGTTGATAACGAAACAACCCACAATAGTGTATAGCCAAACTGAGATCCGGCAGCGAAGTTTGAAGCCCAATTACCGGGGTCAATAAACCCTACAGTCACCAGCAACCCGGGTCCTATATATTTAAAAAGGTCAAATGCACTCGACTTCAGTTTAGTATCTCTCTTTGTGTAATCTTTCTTGAGTTTCTGCCAAAAATTCTTCATTCACATTTCTATTCTGTTTCTATGAGTGACAAACTTCACAAACCACTACAGACTGGTATTGCCTTTTGTCTCCTTTGTATTTTATTCGTAATCAAGGAATATCCCCTAAAAAGTGACAAAGTTATACAAAAGTGACACATTTTTCACATTTTCCATATCCACTTCGCTTATCAATCTTTTTTATAACCGATAGCCGCAAGAGATTTTTATAAATGTAAAGATATTCGAATTAATCATAAAGTAATATTTTTGTATATAGATAAAAAATAGAATACCCGATGAAAATAAGCTTACTCGTTATAGGAAAAACCGATGCCGGATACTTTTCTCAAGGAATACAAGAATATGAAAACAGGTTGAAGCATTACCTTCCTTTCGAGATGCAAGTCATTCCGGACATTAAAAATGTAAAGAATTTATCGGAAGAGCAACAAAAAGAAAAAGAGGGAGAGCTTATTCTCAAAAATCTGCTGGCAGGAGACTATCTGGTATTGCTCGACGAAAGAGGCAAAGACTTTTCGTCTCTGCAATTTGCATCCTATATCGAAAAAAAGACACACACCATAAGTAAACGTCTTATTTTTGTGATAGGTGGCCCTTACGGCTTTTCAAAAGCTGTTTATGATAAAGCAGCAGAAAAAATATCGTTATCAAAAATGACATTCTCGCACCAAATGATCCGTCTTGTATTTGTTGAACAATTATACAGGGCAATGACGATATTGAATAACGAACCATATCATCACGAATAATAAATAGGCAAAAATTTGGATATTTAACAACAAATACATTTCTTTGCAAATATTTCATACTAGCAAATATTTTCATATGGAATCAATCTGCAAATTAAAAGACGTATACAAAGCACTTTATAACTTCGAAAAAGAGTTTGCCGAAAACAATGGCATCACAATAAACGAAGGAATGATACTATGCTGTATGAAGGACGGAAAGCCACGTGCCGCAAATGAATTATGCGATTTTGTGGGCTTATCCAATTCTCGCGTATCCAGAGTTATAAATACCGTTGAATCTAAAGGATATATTACACGAGAAATGGGCACGACAGACAAACGGCAGATGATTTTCACTCTGACTGACAGCGGAAAGCAAAAAATAAAAGAAATGCTGAAGCACGAAATGGATTTCAAAGGATTGGGACATCAACTTTCAAAATTAATGGAATAACTACCCATTTTCTTTTGACTATTTATTTGCTAATAGCAAATATGGTTAATGAAATATATTATTGAAATAAATAAAGAAAAACATGAAGATTTTGATTATCGGAGGAGTTGCAGGTGGAGCCACTGCTGCAGCCCGGCTTAGAAGAATGGACGAAAAAGCTGAAATAGTACTATTCGAACGGGGTGAATATGTTTCATATGCCAATTGCGGCTTACCATATTACATTGGTGGAACAATCGGTGAACGTGACCGCTTATTTGTGCAGACTGCTGAAGGATTCGTCAATCGTTTCAATATCGATATACGGGTTAAATCAGAAGTCACACAGATAGATACAAACAGCAAAAAAGTGACTGTACACAATCACACAGATGACAGTAAATACACTGAAAGTTATGACAAATTAATTATTTCCACAGGGGCTGAACCGATAAAACCACCTCTCCCAGGAATAGACGATAAGCGCATATTCTCTTTACGAAACGTTCCCGATATGGATCGTATCAAAAAATATATCGACACACACAACCCAGGCAGAGCAGTCGTAATAGGAGGAGGCTTTATCGGTCTCGAAATGGTAGAGAATCTTCATGATGCCGGATTGGAAGTCTGCGTCATAGAGCGGGGTGATCAGGTTATGACACCCATCGACTTTCCGATGGCAGCACACGTACACCAACACCTGAAAAGCAAACATGTAGATCTATACCTCAATGAGAATGTAACCGGATTTAAACCCTCCGACAATGAAATATCCGTAAATATGGAAAGCGGCAAAAGTATTCCCGCCGACATGATCATTTTTAGCATCGGAGTCCGCCCCGAAACCAAATTAGCGAAAGAAGCCCGACTCGAACTTGGTCCACTCGGAGGAATAAAAGTAGATCAGTATATGCAAACATCAGCACCTGACGTATACGCTTTAGGTGATGCTGTGGAGGTATATAATCCCGTTATAAAAAAGCATGCGTTAATACCGCTTGCAGGCCCTGCCAATAAACAGGCACGAATCGTTGCCGATAACATCTTGGAAGGAAATAAAAATACTTACTGTGGAACCATCGGAACATCCATCGCTAAAGTTTTTGATATTACTGTAGCTGCAACAGGAGCGTCATCAAAACTTCTCGACAGAGAAGGTATCCCTCATATATCGTCTTATACACATGGGAACTCTCATGCCGGATATTATCCCGATGCCCTTCCTCTCTCTATCAAGATAAACTTTTCTCCGGCAGACGGACGCCTCCTAGGGGCACAGATTGTGGGCTTTGACGGCGTGGATAAAAGAATCGACCTCTTTGCCCAGATAATAAAGAAAGAGGGTACAATATACGACCTGCAAGAAATAGAGCACGCTTATGCTCCGCCCTACTCTTCGGCTAAAGACCCTGTAAATATGGCAGGATATGTTGCGGAAAATATACTTAAAGGAAAAGTCAGAATTTTGCAATGGGACTCACTCCTTCAACGCCTATCGGAAGGAGCAATACTGATAGATACACGCACAGCGGAAGAATATGAAATGGGACATATAGAAGACGCTGTAAATATTCCGGTGGATGAAATACGCAACCGTTTAAAGGAAATACCCAAGAACAAACCTCTGATCGTATACTGCGCTGTAGGGCTTCGGGGCTATCTCGCCTCACGCATATTAATGCAGCATGGATATGCAGATGTACATAATCTTTCGGGAGGATATAAAACTTATGCGCTGGCAAGCGGACAGCAATCTACAGAAGGTACATTCTCAACGAACACAAAGAACGAAAAAGAACAAGAAACAGCAAACAACATGAAAACAATTAATATAGATGCCTGCGGGCTGCAATGCCCGGGCCCGATCATGCAATTAAAGAAAAATTATGACCTAATCGGCGAAGGAGATCGTCTGGAAATAAAAGTAACTGATCAGGCTTTCGGCGAAGACCTTAACGGATGGTGCCGGATGGTAGGTGCAAAACTCATAGACATTGACAATTCGGGCGGAATAATTACAGCGACTATCGAAAAAGCACTAGAAACAGAATCGTGTCCTGTAAAAAAGCAAGGGGATAACAAGACTCTGATCGTATTCAGTGATGACCTTGACAGAGCATTAGCATCATTTGTAATAGCGAATGGAGCGGCAGCTTCCGGCAAGAAGGTAAGTATCTTCTTTACATTCTGGGGATTGAATGTAATCAAGAAAGAGAAAAAACAGAATGTAAAGAAAGACTTTCTCGGTAAAATGTTCGGAATGATGCTCCCCGCAAACAGTAAAAAACTGAGCCTATCTAAAATGAATATGGGAGGAATCGGCAGTAAAATGATGCGATATATAATGAAAACAAAACATATAGACAGCCTTGAATCACTGATGCAACAGGCAAAAGAAAACGGAGTGGAATTTATCGCCTGCTCTATGTCGATGGATGTAATGGGCATAAAAAAGGAAGAACTGATGGACGGCATAACCATCGGAGGAGTGGCCGCCTATCTCGACAGAGCCGAAAACGCAAATGTAAATCTGTTTATCTAAGGTATTACATTTCTCCAAAAATCATTATAAATAGGTATTGTGAATGGCATTGATAATAACGACCTTTAAGGTACTTTATTTAAGACTTATCAAAGTATAGAATTATGGAATATCGCATCGAAAAAGACACAATGGGCGAAGTAAATGTACCTGCCGATAAATATTGGGGGGCACAAACCGAACGCTCAAGAAATAATTTCAGAATAGGCCTCGAAGGCTCTATGCCTAAACCTATTATATACGCTTTTGCTTATCTGAAAAAAGCAGCCGCATACACCAATGCTGAACTGGGTGTATTGCCGATTGAAAAAAGAGACCTCATAGCAAAGGTTTGCGATGAAATACTAACAGGAAAACTGGACGACCAGTTTCCATTGGTTATCTGGCAGACCGGATCGGGAACACAATCCAACATGAATGTTAATGAAGTTATATCCAACAGGGCATTGGTATTGAGTGGAGGGAAACTCGGAGAAAAAAGCCCTGTACATCCGAATGATGATGTAAATAAGTCTCAATCATCAAACGATACTTATCCAACAGCACTACACATAGCTGCTTATAAAGAAGTGGTAGAACACACGATACCTGCAGCCCAAAAGTTACAGAAAGCACTGGCTGACAAAGCCGAACAATTTAAAGATATCGTAAAAATAGGACGCACACATCTACAGGATGCAACACCTCTTACTCTCGGTCAGGAGTTTTCAGGATATGCCGCTCAGGTTCAATATGGCATCAATGCCATAAAAGCAACATTGAGTCACCTGTCTCAGCTCGCATTGGGAGGAACAGCCGTTGGAACAGGATTAAATACCCCGAAAGGATATGACGTAAAAGTGGCTCAACATATTGCTGAGTTTACAGGACTTCCTTTTGTTACCGCACCAAATAAATTTGAAGCTTTGGCTTCTCACGATGCTGTGGTGGGCACACATGGAGCTTTAAATCAGTTGGCTGTTGCATTATTCAAAATAGCACAGGATATCCGTCTCTTGGGATCAGGTCCAAGATCGGGAATCGGAGAACTGCTCTTACCGGAAAACGAGCCGGGATCATCTATCATGCCGGGAAAAGTTAATCCTACTCAGAATGAAGCCTTAACAATGGTATGCGCTCAGGTGATGGGAAATAATACAACCATTACTTTTGCCGGAGCAAATGGAAATTACGAGTTAAATGTATTCAAGCCGGTGATAGCTGCAAACTTCCTGCAATCGGCACAACTACTTGGCGATGCCTGTATCTCATTTACCGATCATTGTGTTTCGGGTATCGAACCAAATAAAAAACGGATCAAAGAACTGGTCGACAACTCACTGATGCTTGTCACGGCTCTCAATACACACATCGGATACGAGAAGTCTGCAAAGATTGCAAAAGCAGCTCACAAAAATGGTACAACTCTGAAAGAAGAAGCCGTAAAATCGGGATTCCTCACAGCCGAAGAATTCGATAAATGGGTAAAACCTGAAGACATGACCGGCAGCCTGAAATAAGGTCTCAGACCTATCTTTATATGAGATAATTTTTACAAACTCTAATCATAGTTAAGGGCGAAATGCATTGATCTCCATCAAAAGCATTTCGCCCAACCTTTATATAATCACAAAATAAAGACTAAGACTGTTTTTTATCCGACTGAATATTAAAATTCAAGGATCATGGCACTTCTCGGAGCCACAGTTAACGAACTACCGCTTACATCTACAACTTTACCCGTCAGCACATCTTTAGACTGAGCGACAGGCAGAATTTCGCGATATTTAGCCAAATCCAATGTGATATCCTTATCCAATCCACTTAGAAAAACAACCACCGAGTGCCCGTTGTATTTTCGTTCGTATACATACACTCCGTCCACAGGAGCATAATGTTTGAAAGTACCTTTGGCTATCACATCATTACCTCTCCTCCATTTCAGAAGCTTGCTGGTCAGATCAAATGCTGCGTTTTGCTTATCGGTACGCCCAGCTTTTGTGAATGCGTTCTGCTTGTCTCCATCCCATCCTCCGGGAAAATCTTCACGTAAAGTACCGTCACCCTTGCCTTTATCAGCCGACATAAATATTTCGGTTCCGTAATATAACTGAGGAATACCTCTTGTTGTCAATAAGAATGTCAAAGCCTGTTTATAGCGATTTGTATTATTCGTAGATTCTTCGGTAGTGAAAAATCTCGAAGTATCATGATTATCAAGAAAAGTCAACAGATTAGAAGGATCGGCATACACAATATCCTGACTCAGATAATCATGCAGAGCTGCCAGCCCTTTATCCCAGCCCGGTTCTTCATCAAAGACACGGTTCATCAAGCCCTGAAGCGGAAAATCCATCACAGTTCTTAAATGTGTATTTTTAGGATAAGCCAGCTTACTGTCTTTCTGCCAGAAAGAAACGCCTACATTATTATTCAACCATGTTTCTCCGACGATGTTGAAATCGGGATATTCTTCTGTTACTTCCTTACACCATCTCGCCATCATATCGAAATCGGCATACGGATGTGTATCCTGACGTATACCATCCAATCCGCTGTACTCTATCCACCAGATACTACTTTGGATAAGATAAGTTGCCACATGACGGTTACGCTGATTAAAATCGGGCATCATTGTTGCAAAAGCTCCATCGACTGCCATATCTTTATCGTATTGAGAAGTATATGGATCGTACTGAGAAGAAGTACGGAACGATGATTGTACAAACTTATCGGGATAATTAAACCAATCTTTCGAAGGCATATCTCTGAAAAGATAATTCTCACTTCCGCAATGATTGAATATCATATCCATAACCACTTTCATCCCTTTGGCATGACTTTGATCAACAAGAGACTTAAACTCTTCGTTTGTTCCGAAGCGTCTGTCAACATTATAATAATCTGTTATGGCATAGCCATGGTATGATCCGTGAGGCATATCGTTTTCCTGAATCGGATTTACCCAAATAGCAGTAATACCCAGCTCAGACAAATAATCAAGATGATTTTCAATCCCTTTAAAATCTCCGCCATGACGTCCATATTGATCTGTTCTATCAACCTTATCGTCAATCATCCCCTTAATTACATCATTAGATGTATCGCCATTAGCAAAACGATCGGGCATTATAAGGTATAAAACATCACTCGAATTAAAACCTACACGGTCAGAAGATGCCTCTTTTCGGGCTTTCAGTTCATAAGGTACTTTTTTCATTACCTTCCCGCGGGTCAGCACTATATCAAACTTTTCGGGAGTAGCTTTTGATAAATCAAGATAAAGAATAAGATAATTCGGATTTTCTTGCTTTACAATATCTTTCAATGTTGCAGATTTCGCAGCTATAGACACTTCGCATTTTCCGATTTGATCGCCATATAACAATACCTGTAATTCGGAGTTCTTCATACCGGCCCACCAGAACGTAGGCTCGAGTTTTTTCACTTCTATAGCAGAAGCCGTTACAGTAAACAGCACTGCCAGAAAAAGGAATAAGTAAGATTTTTTCATTCTTGCTTGTTTTTCTTTTGTTGTATAAACGTATGATTTATAGAAACACACGTCGGTTTTATTGATAAATAGATTTTCAGACTTTAAACAAATATAGAGATTATAAGGTTGGGGTTTTAACAAATAGCTTGTGCATATAGCTGAAAAACTATGCAAACGATTGCAAAATAGTCACATATAACACTTCTTATTTCAGGGCAGACCTGATTATTGCAGATAGTTCGGAATCTGTCTTTTGCGACAATGTAAGCAAGTCTACATAAGGCTCTTCCAAATGAAGTAAATATCCGAAAGCAGGTTCTGTTTTATAACCGGACTGTTTCAGATTAACAATTTGTTCTTTAAAATTTTGCCCTGCTAAGCGCAGTATGCGGGATTCTACCAACATATGACGATAACCATTTTGGAGAGTAGAAAGACAGCTCTCGGCATATACCTCAACGGGTAAATCCATCTCTGTAAATGACGCAACATAATTGTAGCCCGACAATATATCCGTAAAATTCTTTTTGTCCCCGTACATCAAACGGATTCTCATTTGTATTTCATGCAAATCCCGAGCACAGCACACAATATCAGCATCACTGCCTTCTATATCTATTTCTATAGGAATAGTTCCGACCAGAATAGGAGCATAAGGTCGAAGATATTCCATTATTCTCAAATTTTGTAAAACCGCATAACAATGTCTCTGTACGGGATTTCCTTCCCGAAGGTATTCAATATCCTCAAACACAACTTCAATCCTTTACTTAACTTTTATCTCTTTCCTATATGTGATTGTTTTTCGTTTCATATCATAGATTTCAGTCACGGGACTATCTTCCGAATAACCTTTCTCTATACAGTACTTTGTTATGGCAGGGTATACTTTAGTCAACCCCAAAAGGATAGACAAATAGCCTTTCAAGGGTAGTTCGGTCACAATATAAACTTGTTGGGGCAATTCTTTTACCTTATATTTTGCTTTTACTCTGTTTAAGCGCAGGCTATCGACACTATCCAGAACACAGCCGACTTCCGATCGCAGCTTACTCCGTTCTACTTTCTGCGGATTATCATAAAACACACCAAATCCTTTAGAGGTATTCAGAGTATCAGTATAAAGCAAACTGTAGTATAATTTATTCGAAACCGGACCTGCCTGAGAATAATCACCAACAACATCCTCATACACGACAATTTCGCCTCCGTCTACTCTTTCTTGTATATTTACAGGATGAAAACCGCCATAATACCAATAGCAGATAAATCCACTGACCAATATCAGACCTATAATGATCGAACCTATAATAATCTTCTTCTTGCTCACCGCCATATCCTGTTCTGCTTATTCTGTGTATTGAAATTTGAAGTCTTTTTATTGACTTCTCAAGCATAATAACAACAGTTAATTATCTCAAAAACGCATCATTTAAGACTTGCAGTCAATCAACGAGTTGATATCTGTATACATTTGTATCTCTCAACACGAAACCTATCTTTTTATATAATTGATTTGCCACCAAACGATCGGGACGCGAAGTTAAATCTATTTTTTCAATGCCTGAATTTTTTGCGAACTGAATTACAAATTCGATTAACTTTCGACCTATTCCCTCTCCTCTGCGGGAAGTATCCACAACAACATCTTCAATTGAAGCCTTGTAACCAGAAAGAAGATTATTTTCTACTAAAGTCAAAGCCCCGATTGTACGCTCCCCGTCTTTTGCAACGAAAAGGTGTACAGAAGCAGAACCAATTATATCCTTTAATAAAATCTCCTTTATCGGATTTATGTCGACAGATAATTGCCCTAATAAACGATTCAGGTCATCCAGAACAATACTGTCAACCGATTTTAACTCTTCTATTTTCATATTAAACACTATAAGATTTCGATTGGTTCACCTAAAAACCGAGGTTGTTTATTTATTAACCTATCTACAAAGACTTTTACACGTGCAAATTTTTCTCGCAGAATTGTTTTATAAGATACCCTGCCTAATCCGACATCTTTAGCATTATATCCATAAATATCTAGTCCATATTGCTGACCTATAAATACAGCCCTTTCATTATGAAACCCCTGAGAAACTACGATAAAAGAATCCTGACCGAATATCTCTTTCATCCTCACAACCGAATCCAGAGTTCTGAATCCGGCATAATCAAGATAAATAATACTATCCGGAACTCCCATTTCTACGAGAGCATTTTTCATATCTTCAGGCTCATTGTATGATTTACGTCCATTATCACCGCTCATAACAAAGGCTTTTACCTTTCCTGCATCATACAATTCTTTTGCAGCAGTTATACGATATGTGAAATAGGGGTTGGGATATCCCCCTTTCAGATATCTCGAAGCACCCAATACCAACGCCGCTTTACGAACAGGAACACTATCAACACTATGGGTCAAATAATGACGTGTATCTGCCGGCACTTTCCAATTGGCATAGACCAATACTCCTATTATTAAAAAAAATACAATGGAGATAGCTATAATCACTTTCTTTATGACTTTCCCTCTTCTACGTTCCTTCATCAATTAGTCCCCTATACTTCAATCGTTAAAACCTGTAACTATTTTATTCTTTTGGTAAACATACAAATTTAAAGTACATCTCCAAAAGGTAATCCTCAGGTTATGATTATATCTAAAAAAACAACATACCCTATCCCATTTGCAATAAAGATAAGATATGCTGCTTTATATTTTGCTGAAGAAAACAGGATCAGATACGCTCCAACACCGTTTTAACTAAATCTTCGATAGATCCTTTATAATTTGAATTCGATTCACCTGCAAGGCGGTTAGCGATTATCGAACAGACAGTCATAGCTTTGTGTCCCATCAATTTACCAAGTCCGGCAAGAGGCGCACTTTCCATTTCGTAATTGGTTATAACATCTTTTCCGAATTTAAAAGACTCAATCTTACTGTTCAGATCGGGATTTGCTAACGGCATACGCACATACCGTCCCTGAGGTCCGTAAAAACCTATAGCGGAAATGGTTACACCCTTAATCATATCATGTCCTATTTGCTCTACCAAGTCATGATCGGCTTTCACTACATAAGGGGAACAATGTAAAGGAGACCAGTTTACATGCTTCTTAAAGGCATCTTCAAAATCGAGTTCTGAAACAGAATTACGTCCTTCGTAATAGTTCAGAACACCATCGAAACCTATCGATTTCTCTGAAACCACATAAGACCCTATCGGGCAATGAGGCTGTAATCCACCGGAAGTTCCGACCCGTACCATTGTCAACTGTTTGAAATCTTTTTTCACCTCACGGGTTTTAAAGTCAACATTAGCGAGGGCATCCAATTCGGTAATCACAATATCGATATTATCGGGACCGATACCATGAGATAAAGCTGTGATACGTTTGCCTTTATAAGTCCCTGTTATGGTATGAAATTCCCTGCTTGAGACCTCACATTCGATGCTATCGAAGAACGAAGCTGTAAGGGTTACTCTCGACGGATCTCCCATCATTATTATCTTATCCGAAAGCTGTTCGGGTTTCAGATGGAGATGAAAAACACTGCCATCGCTATTAATGATTAATTCCGATTCTGGTATTATTCTCATAATCTTTTCTCTTTTAAGTAACAGAAATATTTAACAATTCATCATCAAGAGATAACGAACCTTCGCTGTTATACTTGACTTGTCAATACAAAGGCTAAAGCCTCATGTTGTACACAAATATAGCAAATGTAAATCTGCCTTTGAAATTATTATAGATTTAAATACCTTCTATTTATTAAATAAAACAATATCTTTGCCTTTAGATAAATTATTCTGTTTTTATGACTGCTACTACATTGATATTGGTGAAGTAAATAATCTGTGACACTTTTACAGATTATCCCTTCATCTTAACCGAACAAATTCCTGTCCGGTTATTAATCTATTTATATACAATATGCTATTCGCCCGAAAACATTCGGGATGCACTGCACAACGCCCTGCAGTTTTTAGAAATAGCAGAACTTCAAATACTCAAAAAAGATGACATTACATACAAATCATTTATATATTAAGCCTTTAAGCATACAGCAAATGAATTTATTCATTCAGGGCACAGAGAAATTAGAAAATGAATTGGGGTTGACACCTTCTGTTAAAACACTCGATGCGAAAACCGAATACGCACTGCGCTACAATTATAACCTTGCGGTAAATGATCCTGATCATCATATCTGGTACACATTCTGGATTATCATAGAAAAAAAAGTTAATAGAATGGTAGGCAGTATTTGTTTTAAGAATAAACCGGACAAAGAAGGTACGGTCGAAATCGGTTATGGCACGCATGAAGACTCTCGCAACAAAGGTTTTATGACAGAATCTGTTGCAGCAATAACCTGTTGGGCTTTGACCGGAAACAGAGCACATACGGTAATAGCAGAAACAGACAAAGATAACTTTGCATCACAGAAAGTATTACAAAAATGTAACTTCGAGCATATCGCAGATACAGCAACGGGATATATATGGAGAAGACTGAAATACAACATACGCCCCGAAACAGAAAGTGATTATTCTGAAATATACCAATTGATCAAGACTGCCTTCGAAACCGCTAAAGTAAAAGACGGAGACGAACAAGATTATGCAGTGAATCTGAGAAAAAGTTCCAAATATATTCCGGGACTATCTTTAGTTGCCGAACATGAAGGAAGACTCATTGGGCATATCATGCTTACCCGTTTGGAAATCAGTTTCACTTCGGGAATTAATAAAATAAAAGCTTTGCTGATAGCTCCATTATCAGTAAAATTAGAGTACCGAAACAAACAAATCGGTTCCGCTTTAATAAAAGAAAGTCTCAGATTGGCTAAAAAGGCAGGTTATACAGCCGTATTTTTATGCGGCGATCCTGAATACTATAAACGTTTTGGCTTTATCGAATCCTGTAATTTTAATATTAATAATATTAACGGAATCCCAGATCTGTATTCCCTTGCATATGAGCTAGAACCGGGAGCATTAGGGAAAGATTCCGGAATCATTGATTTCTATTAAGGTCTCAGACCTATTTTACCAGACTTTGCATACATAGCAGCAGTCGGCCATCACTTAAAGACATCATCAAATGCTTTCTATTACTTAAATATAAGACGAATGATCCACTGAAATATAAAATTTGCACCAAGAAAACATTTTTATTGCACAATTTTAGTATTTTTGTGCCGATTTACTTTTGGTTTTAAGGTCTCAGACCTACTTTATTGTCGATCCAAGCATAATAGCAAAAGCTAGTTATTACTGGAAATTTCGACATTAAAGATTTACTGTTACTTTATTACTTTAAAAGTATTATTCGATTGATTATTCATTTATTACAAATAAAAAAGATGGGTCATAATTTATTAAAAGGCAAAAGAGGGATCATTTTCGGAGCCCTTAACGATAAGTCTATTGCTTGGAAAGTTGCCGAAAAAGCGGTTGAAGAAGGAGCTGTTATCACATTGTCGAATACAGCAATGGCTCTGCGCATGGGCGAGTTGAACGGTTTAAGCGAAAAACTAAATGCTAAGATTGTACCTGCGGATGCAACTAACGTTGAAGAGTTAGAGGATGTATTCAAACAATCAATGGAAATTCTTGGCGGAAAAATAGATTTCGTTTTGCACTCGATCGGTATGTCTCCTAACGTTAGAAAAGGACGTGCATACGACGACTTAGACTACAGAAATCTGGATAAAACATTAGACATTTCAGCTATTTCATTTCACAAAATGATGCAGGCTGCAAAAAAACTGGATGCTGTTGCTGAAGGAGGATCTATTCTTGCCTTGACTCACATCGCTGCACAACGTACATTTACAGGATATAACGACATGGCAGATGCTAAAGCATTGCTCGAATCTATAGCACGCAGCTTTGGATATGTATACGGACGTGACAAGAAAGTACGTGTAAATACAATATCTCAATCACCTACATTGACTACTGCCGGACAAGGTATCGGAGGAATGAACGCTTTCTTTGACTTTGCCGAAAAAATGTCTCCACTAGGCAATGCCAATGCAGAAGAATGTGCTGACTATTGTGTAGCTATGTTCTCAGACCTGACCCGTATGGTAACTATGCAAAACCTTTTCCACGATGGAGGATTCTCCAACATGGGATTAACTCAGGCTGTAGTAGAAGACTATATCGAGAAAAAATAATTGCACATCAGATGCAACAAAATCGCAGAAACAGTTGTCTTAATATAGAGGCAGCTGTTTTTGCTTAAACCTCGGAATATCAAACTCAGAATATCTGTCAAATGCTCGTAAAACTATACGAAACAAATACCAACCCAAAAGACATCGAAAAAGTCGTGAAGGTGCTTCAGGACGGAGGACTCGTTATTTATCCGACCGATACTGTTTATGCCATGGGATGCGACGCTCTGAATGTCAGAGCTGTGGAACGTATTTGCAAATTGAAAGGGATCAATCCGTCAAAAAGTAATTTATCTATAATCTGCTACGACCTGAGTAATATCAGTGAGTATGCCAAAGTAGATAATACTACTTTTAAGCTAATGAAAAAGAACCTCCCGGGACCTTTTACATTCTTGTTAAAAACCACATCGTCTTTACCAAGAATATATAAGGACAAAAAAATGGTAGGAATAAGAATCCCCGATAATAATATTATTCGCGAAATAGCCAGAATATTAGGAAATCCGATCCTTACAACCTCCATAAAAGGTGATGATGAAGTAGTTGAATACCTAACGGATCCGGAATTAATTAACGAAAAATATGAAAACACTGTCGACCTTATTGTCGATGGAGGATACGGAGGGATAGATGGTTCTACCATTGTAGATTGCACAGACTCGGAACCAACAATAACCAGACAAGGGAAGGGAGACCTAATTTGGTAGAAATAAAATAAATACGTATTTTTGAATCGGGATATAATCGCACAACACAATAAAAATGATAAGAAAAGAACTCTTTTTAGCAATAACAATCGCCATCGGCGGTCTGTTTTCATGGGCATGTAGTAATAACAATGGATCAGACCCTGTGATCGAATTTTCTGACGAAGCAAATGATTCAATACTAAAACTGATGAAAGCAAATTATTGCTGGAACCTTCCGACTGAAACTCCGGATATAATGATGAACTCGGATGCTTTTTTCAAAAAATTACTTAATTCGAAGGATACTGTTTCCTGGATTAAACTAATCGCAGATATACCAACTGCTACTACTGCTTACGATATTGGTTTTGAATATGCCGCGAATAGGTACGATGATGGTAAGACATACTATGCTATCTTATATGTAAAAAAAGGAACTAAAGCTGAAAAAGTTGAAATAGAAAGAGGATACTTAATCACACACGTAAGCCCAACAGGATTGGCAAAAGATACAATCGCAGTTACTAAAGATAATTACAATACATTATTGCCTAATTGTATAACAAGCGGAAAACAATTCAGTATACTTTACCGTAGACCTGGAAGTGGAGAAGCTGCTTCCACATTCAATCCTGAAGATGTAGCAGTGAGTCCTTCTAAGGTACAAGATCCATTGTATTATTCGAGCGCGGATATCTTCCCTGCATCAGGCAAAAAAATCGGATACATCGTATATAACCATTTTCTCTCAGCTGGGACTTATTTAAGCCCACTCATCAGCAAACTGAACGAATTTAAAAATCAAGGGGTAGAAACCCTAATTTTGGATCTTCGCTACAATGCAACAGGAGGATATGACTATTTGTCGGCTTTGGGCAGTTCTCTTGTAAAGACACAAGATCAGGGAGCAGCATTTGCATATCTGGCCAGAGAAGATGCCAGCAAAGATATAGCCTACAAATTTTCAACAGACAAAACCATCCAGAACTTAGGAAGTCAATTGGAAAGTATTTATGTTATAACTGGTCAAAGTACAGCCGGACCTTCCGAAACACTGATACACGCATTGAGAGCATACTGGGGTGATAAGATCGTTATTACCGGTGAAGACATGAAAGGGCAAAATTTAGCTACCAGCAACCAAGTTGCGATTAAATTATCGGATGGTAGTTCTAAATGGGCTGTCAAAATTGCCCTTGGTCATTTTGCCGATAAAAATAAGAATTATAGCTACCGTACAAAAGTTAATAACGAACTCAAAGAGATTAACACCGAATCGGGAACAAAAACACAATTAAAACCTCTGGGAGATATAAAAGAATATGTCTTAAAGGGAACTTTAGAAGAAATTACCGGTTTAACAATAGATCCAGACAAACGTTCGGCAAAAGTATCGAATTGGCCGTCTCCTGTTGAATACTTAGGTTCATCTATAAAGAGCGAACAAGGAACAATATCAATCGACAATCTGAGACCTTAAAACGACATTATATATATTAGCTAGAAAAAAGGCAGGCTCTACGGAGCTCTGTCTTTTTCTTTTACAAAGAAAGCGATTCTTTATTTGTCGACTACAATTAAATCTTTATTTTTGTGAAATACATCATATTGCTGTAATTTCTGTTGAAATGAACTCAAGAACATAAGAAATGCGTCAGGTAAAAATTCTATTTTATATTTTTCTGTCAGGGATATTAGCTTTGTCGTCATGCAGCGACGATGATAAGTCATCGAACCTAACCGATAATGAATATATCAACAAATGGATATATTCACAAATGGAAGAATGGTATTTATGGAGTGCTGATATGCCATCTACACCTGATTACAACACAGAACCGAATACATTTTTCAAAAACCTGTTAAATAAATCGGATGATCGTTTCTCGTGGGCAACGAGCGACTATAATAATCTTATTAACTGGACTAATTCTATATCAACAGATATCGGCTTTGAATATTTCACTATATTGGATGACAACGACAAACCCGAATACTATAATATCGTATATATCAAACCGAATACCGATGCAGAAGCCAAAGGTTTAAAAAGGGGTGATAAAATAACTAAGGTAAATGGTGTAACTCTTACCTCCGACAATTACGGTTCTCTCCTCTCTTCTGGAAACGGAATTTACAGCCTCACAATCGAAGGAAAGTCCGAACCTGTCAATATCAGCAGTATGGCGAATTACCCTGAGAATCCGGTATACTACAGTAATACTTATACCGAAGGGAATAAACGAATCGGATACCTTGTTTATAATTCTTTCACTCAGGATAAAGGAGATGATTCGGGTGATTATGATGTTGCGCTGATAGCTACTCTGAAACAATTGTATGACAATAATATAACCGATCTCGTACTTGATCTGAGATACAACAGCGGAGGATTGGTTAAATGCGCTCAGATTTTAGCCAGTGCAATTGTTAAAAACAGAGATATTAACAATGTCTTTATCAAGAACGAATACAATGCAAACATAACTGCACAAATCGGAAATTTTTCTACATTGAGTCTATCTGATAACTTTCTGGATAAATTCAGAGTGGGCTCTACTCGTACAAACAAAGACATTCCCCGTCTGGGAGACAAAATAAGCAAAGTATATATACTAACGGGAAAATATACTGGCTCATCGAGCGAGCTAATCATCAATGGACTGAAGCCTTATATGGATGTTACACTTATAGGTCGTACCACTTATGGAAAGAATGTAGCCTCGATTTCTTTATACGAAGAAAAAGATTATCGTAATAAATGGGGACTACAGCCCATCATCATGAAAGTGTACAACAGTGCCGGTCAATCCGATTACACTGAAGGTTTCCCCGCAGATATACCAATCAATGAATTTTCGTACGAGATGAAACAATTGGGCGATAAAGATGAAATCTTATTGAAAGCAGCAATTAATGCAATCACCGGAAACGAGATAGTCCCTTTACGGTTGTCTAAAGCAGCAGATATAAAAGCAGTATCGCCTGTTGTAAACAGAAAAGGAGCAATGGATATGTTTATTGATAAGAAGTTTGCAGAAGAAATAAAGTCCATAAAATAATAGCAAGTATTAACTACGCTATATTATACTTAAAGAATAAATAAGAAGGTCTGAGACCTTAAAAACAGAAAATATACTACTCTGATGAAAGTAATGAAATTTGGAGGCAGTTCTATCGGTTCTGCTCAAAATATTCTGAATGTAAAAAATATAATAGCCGCCGAAAAAGGAGCTTTAGTGGTTGTCATTTCCGCTTTCGGAGGAATAACGGACAAACTGCTCGAAACTTCTCGGTTATCAGCAAATGGCAGTATAGACTATGCAGCTCTATTCGCTGAGATTACCGATACGCATATAACTATAATCAGGGAACTGCGACTCGAAAAAGCAAAGGAAGAAGAACTGTTTATGAAAATAAACGTACTGATTGACGAGTTGAGCAATATTTTCAAAGGAGTATACCTGATTAACGACCTGTCGCTTCGCACAGCTGATAAAATAGCCAGCTATGGCGAACGGATGTCCACATTGATTGTCAGTTATGTATTAGACAACTTCGACTCATTGGATGCTATACAACTCATCAAAACAAATTCGGCCTTTGGGAAACATACTCCTGATATCGAATTGTCATCATCTCTGATAAAGAATGCTTACGCAGCATCATCCGGAAGAGTAATCGTATCAGGATTTATCTCGGCTTGTAAGACTCAAGGCGAAATTACAAATCTGGGACGTGGAGGTTCTGATTATACCGCTGCTATTTTTGCTTCAGCTCTCGACGCTGATGTTTTAGAAATATGGACGGATGTAGACGGCTTTATGTCTGCCGACCCCAAAGTTATCAGTGGAGCGTACGTCATTGAGCATCTAACTTTTACTGAGGCTACCGAATTATGTAACTTCGGGGCTAAAGTGATTTATCCTCCGACTATATTCCCTGTATATCATAAGAATATACCCATCCGGATAAAAAATACATTCAGACCGGAACTGCCCGGAACATTTATTTCCAATGATACAAATTATCCAAAGAAAAAAGCCCTGATCAAAGGTATCTCGTCTATAGAAGACAGCTGCCTGCTCACTATTCAGGGATTAGGAATGGTTGGTATTATAGGTGTCAATTACCGAATATTCAAAGCATTGGCTGACAACGGAATCAGCGTATTCCTCGTATCTCAAGCCTCATCCGAGAACAGTACATCGATAGGTGTACGCTCAGTAGATGCTCCTCTCGCTGTGGAAGTTATAGAACATGAATTCCAAAATGAAATACTGCTAGGCAGTATCAACCGTGTTCAATTGGAGCAGGAGCTGGCTACAGTAGCCATTGTCGGCGAAAACATGAAATATACTCCGGGAATTGCAGGAAAATTATTTGAGACTTTAGGAAAAAGCGGTATAAGCGTGGTTGCCTGTGCTCAAGGTGCATCAGAAGTAAACATCTCGTTCGTTATCAAGAACAAGTACCTTCGCAAGGCTTTGAACTCCATCCACGATTCATTCTTCTTGTCTGAATTTAAAGCATTGAACCTATTTATTGTAGGAACAGGTATTATCGGGAAAAACCTGATACAGCAAATAAGGATGCAGCAACCTAAACTGCAAGAGCAATACTCCTTAAAACTGAATGTAGTAGGAATATCCAACAGCCGCAAAGCCCTGATTACAAGAGACGGAATTGATCTTGATAATTACGACGAACTGCTGGACAAAAAGGGAATAGCCAGCTCGCCCAGCATTCTTCAAGATAAGATATTGGATATGAACATCTTCAATGCTGTTTTTGTCGATTGTACAGCAAGTGAACCAATAGCTGCTCTATATGAGAAA
The DNA here is from genome assembly GCF_000426485.1 of Indolivaga capnocytophagoides DSM 22835. Lineage (GTDB taxonomy): Bacteria > Bacteroidota > Bacteroidia > Bacteroidales > Dysgonomonadaceae > Dysgonomonas_A > Dysgonomonas_A capnocytophagoides. The sequence goes on along the minus strand of NZ_AUFL01000013.1, from coordinate 109,050 downwards.
ATGCTCGCTAACAATATATCGGTTGTTACAGCCAACAAGATAGCAGCATCATCGGCATACAGCAGTTACCTGAAATTGAAGAATACTGCACGAGAACGGAATATTAAGTTTCTGTTCGAAACAAATGTCGGAGCAGGTCTTCCGATTATCAATACAATGAACTCATTGATCAATTCGGGAGATAAGATCATCAAGATAGAAGCTGTATTATCGGGAACTCTCAATTTTATCTTCAATACAATGAATGACCGTATCCCATTCAGCGAAACAATTAAAATGGCTAAAGATGCCGGATTTGCAGAGCCTGATCCCCGTGTAGACCTATCAGGAACAGATGTTGTACGAAAACTGGTCATACTAACCCGTGAAGCCGGATATGAAGTAGAACAGAAAGATGTAAATGTAAACCTATTTATCCCTCAGAAATATTTTGACGGAAGTTTGGACGAATTCTGGAATAACATAAACCAGATGGATGAACAATTTGAACAACGCCGCAAAAAACTTGAGTCGGAAGGAAAACGCCTTCGTTTTGTTGCTAAATACGAAGATGGAGCGTGTCAAGTCGGATTACAGGAAGTAGATCTGAGCCATCCTTTTTATGAACTCGAAGGCAGCAACAATATCATACAGATTACGACCGAAAGATATAACGAGTATCCGATGATCATAAAAGGATATGGAGCTGGTGCAAGCGTAACGGCTGCCGGTGTATTTTCTGATATTATCAGTATAGCTAATGTGAGATAAGTTGTTTCAATACTATAAAAAAATGGGGGCTGAATAAAATCAGCTCCCATTTTCTATATTATTGAAATTTAGTAAATCTATTATTGTATTACCTCTACCCACATACCGCTTGTACAGCTTTGAGTGCGAGCATTATACATAGCCTCTCCGGATACAGCGGGCAAATAGAATCGTCCGCAATAAGCCGCCTGCAAACGAATCTTCACGGTTGTTGAATATCCGTAGCCCAGGTTGAAGAATGTCATTACACGATCATCCCTGATATCCTGATAAGTGAAAGACGATGTATTATTTGCTCCCGAATTGAACAAACGATTATTGAATATCTCCCATCCTGACGGGAATATCTGATTCAAAGCAAGGTCTGTTATAGCTTCACCGGATACATTCTGTATGACTACTACTGCATAAAACTCTGTACCCTGACGCAGCGATTTCACATCTATCTCGTTATTATTTTCATCCACATATTTCACATACAGATTGATACCATCACTCTTCGGTTCGGATTTGTCTGTAAGAGGTTGTGTACGACCAACCAGACGAACATATAATTGTCCCTGCCCTTTATTCGTAAAGTTCACATTTATACTCTCCTGCGGTTTGATCGGGAATTCCTGATATACCAGTCCAGAACTTTGCGATTTCTGAGAAACACCGTTCAGAGACCATTCAAACGCAATAATACCTTTACCCATTTTTTCTGCAAGTTTCGACATAGCTATCAATCCGTAAGCCGCACTCTGTGTTGAGATATAGGAAGAATTCAATTCTTCCGAAACTCTAGGAGCAATAGACAATGCTTTGGATGTTTCTCCCATCAACAGGTTTGTTTCCATTATCATCGCCATATCACGAGCCGGACTTCCATACGTATTGTTATATACCGAATAATTTTCGATCACCAGATTCGCGCCGTTTATCAATTGTCTGGCAGCATCTTTTTTACCCGCCAGAAGATAAGCGGCAGCTAATCGCCAGCGAGCCTGTACCGATAATCCGCTCATTTCTTTCAGGCGGTTCATCGCTCCCAATTCGGGTTGATTTGCCAAAGCCAATGTATACAAACGGTAAGCTTGCTGCAAATCGCTCATCGAATAGCTATAGTATGAACTATACAAGTCTCCCCTATTCCATTTCTGAGCGGCTTTTTTCTGGAACTGTTTCCATTTCGAGATGACCGATTCGGGCACATTATATCCTTTATTCTGTGCTTCTACCAAGAAATGTCCTGCATATGTAGTCACCCATTCGGCAGGATAGGATGCTCCGGGCCAGTAAACAATACCTCCGTCTCCCATCTGACGAGCTGTCAATATCTTTATGGCTTCATTTATTACATACTTCATGCGCTCGCTCTCTTTGTCTGTAAACGTTCTGAATGCACTTACATACAACAAAGGGAATGCTCTCGATGTAACTTGTTCCGAACATCCATACGGATAACTGAACAGGTAATCCATATTTTTACTCAGGTTAACTCCCGGCATACGAGACACTTCGAGTTTAGCCCAATCACCGGCAGTCGGATAATCCATAGAGATTGACAGATCTTCGCTATGCCCCGATCCGACTAAGGCTTCGGATGTAAGCAATATCGCCGGATTTGGATTACGAACCTCGATATCTATTGTTTCATTCGAAGTTTCACCTCCTCCGGTTGCTTTTATTGTAATCTTCTCAGCTCCGGTTTTCTTAGCCACTTTCACTTTGAAATAAACAACCTTATCTCCGACTTCTGTGAATGTTACCGATTTGGATGTACCGTCCACAAATTGCATCAGTCCATTCGCTGCATGCACGGTAACATTTACATTCCTGACCTTTTTGTCCATGGCAAATACATTCACCGGAAGCATTATTTCTTCATCAGGACCCGCAACACGAGGCAGAGTAGACAATACCATTAACGGATTTTTTACCTGTACTGTTTTTTCTGCACTACCGTATGCTCCGTCGGTATTTCCGGCAACAACCATCACCCGTACCGAACCTACATAAGGATCGAGTTTTATCTTATGGTTCTTGTTTTCTCCTTTTTTCAAGGTAAATGGCCCCAGGTACTTAACAATAGGCTTAAATCGGTTTACCGGATTAGTTGAGGGCTTTAAGGCCTCATCACCACCGATACTCAACAGGGGGCCTAGTTTTCCGGTTTGAGCGCCCACTACCATATCGAACATATCCCATGTGCGGACTCCTAACGCCTGACGGGCATAAAAATCACTCCACGCATTTGGAGTCTTGAATGACGTCAAATCCAATAACCCTTCATCCACAACGGCAAGAGTATAGGTCATTTCTTTCTTATTCTTTTCGGATACAGCCACCGTAAACTCTTTTTCGGGACGAAGTTCATTCGGCATCGTAATTACGGGTGAAAGTATTGTATTCTTATTATCAACACTTATGTTTAATACTCCGTACATACGTATAGGCAGATCATTGTCTGTCTGGGCATGGGGTTGTAACAATGTCGCAAAAATATAGAAGTTAGGGGTCATATCCTCTGTTACTTCAAAAGTATACTTAGTATCTTCTCCTGCGCTTGTTTTTACCCAATTGCGTGACAATACTTTCGATCCGTTCTCGATACTTATTAAAGCCCGTCCATCGGAACTTTTAGGAAGTATTACCGTAGCCTTTTCTCCTACATTGTACGAACGTTTATCTGTCGAGAATGACAGCATTGTCAAACCGCTGGCATCCTGTTTATCAGCACGTCCTCTCCACGAAGGCCAATCTATATAGAGTATTTTACCCGAGGTATGCCCTCCCTTATCGGTAGCTAATACCAGATAACGTCCCCATTCGGGATAATTGACACGGAATTTCACACGGGCTTTACCTCCCGACGTGGATATATCTTCATCCAGTACGATATTGGCAGAAGTATTATTCACATATGACGACAGGTCATCATCATTACGGTTCCACCACCACGACCAGTTTACTTTATATACCTTCACGTTGATGCCCGAACGATTTATAGATCGGCCATCTGCCGTAAGTGTTACGACATCTATCATATTATCTTTATCCGTTTCTAGCATATCATAATCCGATTCAGCCGGAGATTTCAACCCTATATAAGCAGGATAAGGCGAATAAGCAGCAGTTTGAGTATAAATACTGGCATCTCCACCTGATTCGAACACTCTCGATACAAAATTTGCTTTCAGCATACCCGGAGCATTTACCGCAGGAGGCAGCTGAGCCGATACGTTGGAGTTACCTCCAGCATCTAACCGTCCATCGAATATAGTATATGTATCGGAATTGAATTTATTCGCGGGATTATTAAATGAATATGCCTCATATCCTTTAAACGGATTACCCAGATACGACAAAGTCATTTCTACCGTTGCTTTCAGATTGGCAGCCGGTGCTCCATGTAACCATTGCGAAGATAAACTCGAAGAGAATGATCCCCTGCTAGCATCTATCACCTCGCCTACGTTCAGACGTATTTTGAGCCTGTTAGGCTTAACGGTTTCGATTTTTACTGTTTTGGAAAATGTAGCTCCTCCCACTTTTATCAATGCCCGCCAGTTACCGGTAACAGCATTAGCATCGGTAGTTAATTTAAACGGATAGAACCCGTTTATACCGGAAGTATTCACCCCCTTATAATATAATTGTCCTGTAGGAGTGTATAGTTCGAGAGATACCGGATGCCCTTTTGGTAATTCATTTCCTTTATCATCCAAAATAAATGTGAGATAAATAGAATCACCCGGACGCCAGACTCCCCGTTCACCATAAATATAACCTTTCAGACCTTTTTCGATTTCTTTTCCGCTGACATCGAAGTTACTCAATGAAAGCGACATATTTGAGGTTACTTTCAGATACCCTTTCTCCTTTCCATCTGATGCGACAATAACGAAGGGCACTCCTCCCTGATAGGCAATCGAAGCAAATCCGTCTCCGTCGGTCTTGCCCGAACCTATCCGCTGCATCTGGTAATTATAAACATCCACCTCGGCTCCCGACAATGGTTTAGTCGTAAGGATATCAGTCAATGCAATCTGTACTTTCTTTTCCGAACCTATTTTGGCAACCATCCCTATATTGGACGCAAGAACTACACAATCGGCTTTACGGTTTGTATAATAGCTCTTTTTACAAGGATCTTCCCGCTCTTCCCAGTTATAATCCTCCCAATCTGTAGGATCGTAATAATATGAGTAAGGCTGATCCCAAACAGCTTCATCTTCTTCCGACATATTATTATCAAAGCGTTGGAGCCCTGCATCCTGAGGAACCTGCGGAATCATTCCGCCACATGGATATAATGAATACTCCTGTTTGAATGTAAACAATACCCTGTAGATAGCTCCCGGATCTTGCTTTATGAGAGTAGATAAATCCAGAGAGAAATTATTCCATTCATTCAGTTTCATCGTACGGTCTTCATCCAAACGGATACGTTTTTTGAGAACCAGCCGCCCAAAACGACGCAACTCTTCCGATCCGCCAATATTGTTCGATTGCAAATAACCTAGTATATTATTTTCATATATTTTGACGATAGATACATCCACCGCCCATAAATTCACAGCCTGAAAAGGAATATTCAGGTGATCCGAATTAGGCAGGATATTACCGGAGTTCAATAATTTAACATCCGGCTTGTTTTTCTCTACCGAAAGACTGTAGCTATATGTTTTATCCAGAGATTTACCTCCGGCACTTTTCAGTTCCTTATAGATGCTCAAATCAATATTTGAAGCACTGTTTGTTCCATCAAGATATAGTTTCAGAACATTTTTCTGTATGTCGTACGAAAAATTCTCTGCTCCGTTCGGTGTTACAAGACCTTGAATATTCTGGTTGCTTGATAACGGATCGCTGAAAGTAATACGTATACATTCGGTAGGTTCGTAAGCAGTACGTACATCAACCACCGAGAATGTCTTCTGTTTGATTCCCGGAATATTTATTTGCAGTTTTTCGGGTTCTTTTTTTGCGCCGACTGCACTTCCATCTACCCTTAGGATATAAACCAAATCCTGATTTGTCCGTTTCAGACTATCAATAGTAAGGGCATACCTCCCCGTAGTTTCGGTAGGCGACACCTTTACTTTCGCGTCATTGGGATTGCCTTCGACCTTAAACATCTTTTCGATATCAGCTATCTGAGCATCATCGGCAAAAGAAATAGTACCCTGCACGGTATTCCATGTCAGGTCATTGTCTTTCGTGGGCGAATAAGGCAATAGATCTACAGTAAAATTCAGCTCGGGAACTTTGAAATAAAAATAAAACTCCTTGAAATCTTTTTCGACTTGTAAAACTTTATCCAGTTTAAACCAAGCATCATATATTTCGCCCTGCTTCAATTCTCCGGCTTCGGGTACAAATTTGATAGAACGGGAACTTGTCCAATACGCCTTACCTTTTATTTTAGGCGAAAACTCGAATAGGTCTTCGTCTATCTCCTTATTCAATTCTACGGCAGGCATATCCTGATTTAATTCGATCTGAATAGATGAAGATGATGACACAGTTCCGTATGTAAAGGCTGCTATATACCGTGCAAATTCGGGATTAATTGTCCGGGGACCTTCGCTCCGGCACGAGTTTACCAATAGTAAAACAAGAAGAGCCGACAGGGTCATAAATCCTGAGATAATATGCTTTCTCATGAGCTATATAAATTTTAGTGAATACTGATTTTTTTAGGTCTCAGACCTTTTTATTTACTTTACAAGTACAGAATCAACAGACAGTTATCACCTAAATACATCATTACATACTGACTGTTACCTAATATAAGTCCTCAGACCTTTTTAATGCTTTGGCAAGTATAAAAACCAAAGACTACTAATAGAAAGTATATCATTAAATACTTTCTGCTACTTAGTTATGGCAAATGTAATAAATTTAGATTAACACACATATCCCTATTCAATTATACCGTCTTCTTTTAAACGATCAATACACCGCAATATTATATTTACAACTCACGATTCGATAAAATCTCGGCAAAGGCCAACGCCGATTTCTTACGATAGGCTCCTCTGGCCCAAAACAAAGAAGCATGTGTTGATAAATCTTCATCTGTATCTATCGGTATAGCAACCAATTCGGGCTGATCTTTGATCGAAGCCAGAGAGACTATTGTTATCCAGTGTCCGGTATTTACAAGATGCAATATGGAATGAACATCATTCAACTCGATATTAATAAACGGACTCAATCGTTTCTTTTTGAAAATAGCATCTAAAACACGGCGTGTAATAAACCCTTTAGATGGAAGAAGAAGCGAGAATTGTCCGATTTCGTTCAATGTTACAGTCTTGAGTTTAGACAGTCGATGAGACTGATGAACGACTAAATGCAGGTTCGATTCGAACAGGGGAACTACCTCGAAAGAAGGGTCAATATTCTCGGCTTCCAATGACAAAATAAAATCGACTTTGTTGTTTATCAATTTTTCAACCAATTCTTCGGATGTGGCAAACATGATCTCAACATGTATTTGGGGATATTTTTTTGAGAAGCTGATCAAAGCCTTTGTCAATAAAGAACTCAGGCTGTACGTTACTCCAATATTAAGCACTCCGGTTTGTAAACCTTGCAGATCCAAAATTATCTGCTTGCCGTTTTCCGAATCCAATATTGTTTTTCGTGCATAAGGAAGAAAAGAAGCACCCGCTTCTGTCAGTACAATGTGTTTTCCCACCCTGTCAAACAAAAGTACCCCCAATTCATCCTCCAATTGCTTTATCTGCTGAGACAATGTACTTTGCGATATAAAAAGCACACGTGCAGCCTCAGTAAAGTTGAGCAATTCGGCTGCCTTATCAAAATACCTTAGTTGCCGGAGTTCCATACAATCAATCGGTTTTACCTATGGTTACTATCGAAAAATACCTTTTCACAAATCTATCTATAATTTTTGATATAAGTAACTTTGCAATTGATAAAAGAAAAGCAGTAATGAAAGAGATTGTTTTAGACATTAAAGAAAACGACGAAGATGATTATCCTGCTCAATCTGACAAAGCAGGAAAACACTCAAAAAGATTCAAACAAATCCGAAATTGTATATTTATATCAGGGTTATCTGTTTTTGCTCAGTTGTATTTATTTCAGCCAATGCTCTCGTATCTATGCAATGATTTTGACATAACTCCGGCAATGAGCAGTTTAGCCGTTTCCTCAACAACCATAGGTATGGCTGTCGGGTTGTTTATATTTGCTTTTAAGGCTGATGCTATCTCACGGCAAAAGTTAATGACTATCACTTTATTTATATCTTCACTCCTGACTATCGGCTCTGCATTCGTTTGGAATTTTCCGATGCTTGTAGCCATTAATTTCATGAAAGGACTTGTTCTCTCTGGAGTATCGGCAGTAGCTTTGGCTTATCTGTCGGAAGAAGTCAGCCTTGCAGTTATCGGTTTGGCTATAAGCCTTTATCTTAGCGGAAACACTATCGGCGGAATGTCGGGACGTGTAATAGCCATTCTTATTTCGGGATGGAGCGACTGGCGATATGCTACAGCAATAATCGGGATAATAAGTCTGGGTCTCAGTTTTATATTCATGAGAAGGTTTCCAAAATCTCATCATTTCGAACCTAAGCAGGTTCATTTTAATGAAAAGCTCTCTCAAATGAAGACCTTCCTGAAAGACCCTCTTTTCTTAGGTATGTATTTTGTCGCAGCAATGATTATGGGAGTATTTGTAAGTATCTACAATTATCTCGACTTTATCCTTGAGTCGCCTCAGTTTGCCTTACCTCACTATGTTGTGGCTATGGTATTCTTGATGTACATAACCGGAGTCGCCGGATCGATACTTACAGGCAGCTGGTCTGATAAGATAAGCCCCGTATTACTTCTCAAAGGATCATTGATATTGATGATCGCCGGTCTGTTCTTACTTCAAACCATGCAGTTATGGACAATCGTTTTCGGTCTGGGACTGATGACTTTTGCTTTTTTCAGCGCACATACCATGGCTAGTCGTATTGTTTCGCTGCATGCCGAAAAAGCAAAAAGCAGCGCCACCTGTTTATATTGGCTATTTTATTATGCCGGATCAAGTCTTACCGGATCATTAACCGGGATTGTCCTATTCAAATTCGGCTGGTTGTCCTTTATGAATGTAACTCTGATCATGGTAAGTTTTGCTCTGTTTATTTCCTTTATATCAACCCACAAATTAATAAGCATACATCTTGTATTCAAACGTGTATCAACACTGATTCACAAATCAGTTATTGCCGAAAATCATCGGATAGATCATAAATAAGGTCTATGAAAATTTTTATCTATGTAAAAAGAGATCTTTAAACGGCTGGGGTCTAAAATTTAAAAATATGCAAATAAATTAACAATCGAGAAAATACATTTCGGTGTCACTTTTGTAACCTTTTTTGAAGAATCACCTCAAACCCCTGAAGGGACTTTGCAGAGTCGAAGACATGCCCTTTAGGAAACAGAGAGGTAAGCATAATTAATAATGACTAACTGATTATTGTTTATTGATCCTGTTACTTTTGTTACCTTTTGAATCAAAAAGATTTTACCATAACAGAATGTGAGTTGATTAGGTTACTTTCATCTTTTTTCTTACATTTGTTATAAGTCCGTGATTTTGCTTTTTATATATTTTGCTTTTGTATGAAGAAATTTTTCAAAAGTGTTCTGGCTGTAATAGCCGGAGTGTTAATCAGCTGCCTTATTATCGGGGGTATAGCTGTTTTAATCATTGTAGGGTTTACAGGAATATTCTCAGACTCATATTCACTCAAGGATAATACTGTACTCACGATCAAATTATCCGGTGTAATGAAAGACAAAGTTACACCTAATCCTATATATGACTATCTGGATATAGGAGGCAGTCCCGAAATAAGCTTAACAGATATACTTTCCGCTATCAAAAAAGCCAAAGACAACGATAAAATCAAGGGGATATACATCCGATCAGGATATTTTACCGCTCCGAGTGCTTCTCTTGTCGAAATAAGGAATGCACTGATAGACTTCAAATCCACGGGAAAATTCATTATATCATATGCAGATGATTACCTTCAGAGCGGATATTTTGTAGCATCTGTGTCAGACAAAGTAATCATGAATCCTCAGGGAACACTCGACCTGCATGGACTTGCCGTGAGTCCTACATTCTATAAGGGCTTACTTGATAAGATCGGGGTAGAGATGCAGATATTCAAAGTCGGAACATACAAATCGGCAGTAGAGCCCTATATGCTTGATAAAATGAGTGATGCCAACCGCGAGCAGGTAACTGCTTTTGCGAATGACATCTGGTCAACTGTGTTAAAAGGTATATCCTCATCGAGAAATATATCTGTAGAAAAACTGAATCAGTTGACTGATACTCTTCCGGCTTTCAGGGCAAGCTCTTTTGTCATAGAAAACAATCTGGCTGATACCTTAATGTATGAAACCGATGTCAAAGAATACTTAAAAACATTGCTTCATGTAGAATCATCGAAGGATGTTCATGTTGCAACCATAGACAATATGCAATCGGTGGATGATCCGAAGGAATCGGAATCAAAAGACCAAATCGCAATTCTGTATGCAGAAGGATCTATTGTGAGCGGAAACAGTTCGTCAGACATCAATGACAAATACCTGATCCGTCAAATTGAGAAACTGAAAAAAGATGAAGATGTAAAAGCCGTAGTATTCAGGGTAAACTCTCCCGGAGGGAGTGCTTACGCATCGGAACAGATATGGAGAGCCATTACCGAACTCAAAGCATCTAAACCTGTTGTAGTATCAATGGGCGGATATGCAGCTTCAGGGGGATATTACATATCCAGCAATGCGACAAAGATATTTGCACAGCCAACCACATTAACGGGATCTATCGGTATATTCGGTATGTTTCCAAATATGGAGGGGCTTACCAATAAAATAGGGCTTACCTTTGACAAGGTGAAGACTAATAAGTTTTCTGATTTCGGAAATGTCACACGACCTATGTCTTCCGAAGAAAAAGAAATACTGCAGCAATATATCAACCGGGGATATGATCTGTTCCTGACCAGATGTTCAGAAGGCAGAAATATACCAAAAGATCAGTTGGAAAAGATTGCAGAGGGCAGAGTCTGGACAGGTCAGCAAGCGCTGAAAATAGGATTGGTGGATGCTATCGGCGGAATTGACGATGCTGTAAAAGAAGCGGCCAAACTGAGCAATACTCAGGAATATTCGACACACGAATATCCTCATAAACAGGGAATGCTTGGCACGCTCCTGAAATCAGGAAAAGACCAGTTTGCAACCCGCGCCTTAAAAGAATATTTGGGCAATGATTTTCAGCTACTTAAAACAATAAAAGAAATAAACAACTTAAAAGAACAAGATTTCATACAGGCTCGTATGCCTTATGATCTCGATATACAGTAATGCCTGTGACAAATATCAAAAATTTACATATCAATAAGTGGCTGCTTCCATTATCATGGATGTACGGTCTTATTGTATTTATACGTAATAAGCTTTTCGACTGGAAAATTCTAAAGCAAAAAGAATATCCTGTACCTGTTATATGCATAGGAAACATTACGGTAGGCGGAACAGGGAAAACACCTCATACCGAATACTTAATTTCTCTGCTCAAAACAAATTATAAAGTAGCCGTATTAAGCAGGGGATACAAACGAAAATCATCGGGATATATTTTAGCGACACCCGATTCTACAGCGTCTCAGATTGGCGATGAACCTTACCAGATAAAGAATAAATATCCGGATATTTCGGTCGCAGTAGACAGTAAGCGACAACGGGGAATAGAGAATCTTCTATCTCTTCCGGATAATGAAAAGCCCGATGTCATACTTCTTGACGATGCCTTCCAACATCGATATGTAAAGCCTTCCTTTACGGTTTTACTGACAGATTTCAACCGTCTCATGACTCACGATGCTTTGCTCCCGGCCGGACGCCTTAGAGAGCCTGCTCATTATGCAGAGAAAGCCGATATCGTGATCATAACCAAATGCCCAACCTCTACTAACCCATTGGATCAAAGAATCTTATCTAAATACTTACACTTATATCCATATCAGAATCTATTCTTCACCTCTTTTCAGTATGGACTTCTTACCCCTGTGTTTAATACAGATAAGCCCAAATTATCTTTAAATGAGATATCGAATAAAGATGTACTCATCGTTGCAGGCATTGCTAATCCGAAACCTTTCGAACGAAAGATCCGCAGGCATGCAAAGAAAGCCGAAAAGATGCTATTCTCAGATCATTATCAGTTTAGCGATAAAGACATCACCTCGATAGAAGAAAAGGTAAACTCGTTAGGTAAAAGAGAAAAAATGATCATCACTACAGAAAAAGACGCTGCCAGATTGAAATCTTTTGTTAATCTGGATAAATCTTTCAAAGAAATGCTCTATTATCTGCCTATAGAGGTTATCTTTGTTAATGAACACGATAAAGAAATATTTAATAACAAAATAACAGAACATGTTAGAGAAAATACAAGAAACGGCCAACTACATCAGAAATAAAGTAGGCAATATACCCGAATATGCTATCATTTTGGGAACCGGACTTGGAGAGCTTGCTAACGCAATTACCGACAAGAGAGAGATTCCGTATAACGAAATCCCTAATTTTCCGGTATCGACTGTCGAAGGACACAGCGGAAAACTGATCTTTGGCAAACTTGGAGAAAAAGAAGTTATCGCCATGCAGGGACGCTTCCATTATTATGAAGGATATAACATGAAGGAAGTAACATTTCCCGTTCGTGTGTTTCAGGCTTTACAAGTAAAATACCTGTTTGTGTCGAATGCCGCAGGAGGAATGAACGGAAGTTTCGATGTTGGAGATATTATGCTGATCGACGATCACATCAACCTGTTTCCGGAACACCCGCTTCGAGGCAAAAACTTCAATGAACTGGGAACCCGTTTCCCTGACATGAGCAATGCTTACGACAAAAACCTTCGTCTTCTAGCAATGGAAATTGCTAAAGAAAACGAGATCAAACTTCAGCACGGAGTATATATCGGAACTTCGGGCCCGACTTTCGAAACTCCCGCCGAGTACAATTACTTCCGTATTATAGGAGGTGATGCAGTAGGTATGTCTACGGTACCGGAGGTAATCGTGGCTAACCATGCCAAGATGCAAGTCCTTGCCTTTTCCATCATTACCGATATAGGTATTATTGGCAAGATTGTGGAAGTTACTCACGAAGAAGTACAAGAAGCAGCTAAAATAGCACAGCCCAAAATGGCTTTCATTATCAAAGAAGTTATCAAGAGACTCAACTAATGCAGAATACCAAACGTACCGAAATCGCTCATTTAGGCGAATTCGGATTGATAAAGCATTTAACCGAAAAAGTAGAGCTGCGCAACAACAGCTCTGTTTTAGGAGTAGGAGATGATGCCGCTATACTTTCATATACTGATGACAAAGACAAACGCGTCCTTGTCACAACCGACTTACTATTAGAAGGCGTACACTTCGATTTGGTATATGTGCCACTTAAACATTTAGGCTACAAATCCGCTGTCGTCAATTTTTCGGACGTATATGCGATGAACGGTCAACCTAAACAGATAACAGTATCATTAGGTGTTTCGAAGCGATTCTCTGTCGAAGATATGGATGAGTTCTATGCAGGACTTTATCTTGCATGTGAAGAATATGGGGTAGACCTTGTCGGCGGTGATACTTCGGCCTCACTAACCGGCTTGACTATCTCGATAACCTGTATCGGAGAAGGAGCAGAAGGTAAGATTGTGAAACGAAACGGAGCAAAAGAAACCGACATCATTTGTGTATCGGGAGATCTTGGTGCAGCCTATATGGGTCTACAATTACTGGAAAGAGAAAAAGCTGTATTTGATGGCAAAACCGATTTCACACCCGACTTTGCAGGTAAAGAGTACTTGTTAGAAAGGCAGCTGAAACCCGAAGCCCGTAAAGATATAGTAGCGGCTCTTGCTGCCGAGAATATCGTCCCGACATCTATGATCGATATTTCAGACGGACTATCTTCCGAACTGATACATATCTGTACACAGAGCAAAACAGGATGCCGGATATATGAAGAACGTATTCCTCTCGATTATCAGACCGCATCTATGGCTGAACAATTCAACCTGAATGTCACAACTGTCGCTCTAAGCGGAGGAGAAGACTACGAACTACTGTTCACCGTACCTCTTCATAAACACGAGATCGTATCGAAGATGAAGGGAGTACATGTCATCGGCCATATAACCAATGAGTCTCTAGGTCTTGCTCTCGAAACCCGAGATGGAACCGAGATCGAGCTCAAAGCTCAGGGCTGGAACTCATTAGCTGAATAAACACGGACTATAATACCATAAAAGGGAGAATAAACTATGTTTATCCTCCCTTTTACTTATATACAGTGCAGATTCATTAGTCTGCTAAAAAGCGTTCTGCTTCGATAGCTGCTTTACAACCACTTCCGGCTGCTGTAATAGCCTGACGGAAAATAGGGTCGGCAACATCACCGGCAGCAAACACTCCCGGAATATTTGTAGCTGTCAGGTTAGGCTGAGTCTTGATGTATCCTACTTCATCAAGGTCTAACTGACCTGCAAAAATATCGGTATTGGGCTTGTGCCCTATCGCAAGGAAGAACCCATCGATAGTAATATCGAACTTCTCTTCGTTAGCCTCACCTTTAAAACGGATCAAATGCGCACCCTCCACTCCATTTTCACCAAATAGGCCAAGAGTATTTGTATTATATAGAATTTCTATCTTCTCGTTCTTTTCAACCCTGTCTTGCATTACTTTAGAAGCTCTCAAAAATGGCTTACGCACAATAAGATATACTTTGCTTGCCAATCCCGAAAGATAAATTGCTTCTTCACAGGCTGTATCTCCACCACCTACTACGGCTACCACTTTTTTACGATAAAAGAATCCATCACAAGTAGCACAGGCAGAAACTCCCATACCTGCATATTTAGCTTCATCGGGCAAGCCCAGATATTTAGCTGTTGCTCCCGTAGAAATAATAATAGTATCGGCTTCAATTTCAGTCTTTCCGTCAACTGTAACCTTTTTAGGGGTAGACTTCAGATCGGCAGCGGTAACAATACCGTTACGAACGTCTGCGCCATACCTAGAGGCTTGTTTTTTCAGATCTTCCATCAATTCTGTTCCGGTAATACCTTCAGGATATCCGGGGAAATTCTCAACTTCGGTAGTTGTTGTTAACTGCCCTCCGGGTTGGATACCCTCATAAAGAACCGGAGAAAGATTTGCTCTTGATGCATAAATTGCCGCAGTATATCCGGCAGGACCTGAACCAATGATCAGACAACGTACTTTTTCGCTCATAATGTTTGTATATTTTATTTGTTATTTTCAATATTGAGAACAAAGATATAGATACAACTTATCAAAAACAAACTTTAATAGTTACTTATTTTCTATATAAAGATAAACAAATTCTATCCAATTCGTATTTAGCGTAAGTCGATAATATCCACATTCGGATATTCTTTCTTATTAAAGATAAACGTTGCATCAGGCAAGTTCATTCCCGACTGCAGTTTCCGTATTTTCAGATAGTTATTTACTCCGCTTGTTCCGTACAGGCTCACTGATGTAAACAGATAAGTAGCCTTGTCAAGGGTTACTGTCATCTTGCTGTATTCTTTTATCTTCACAGGGATAAGATCCACAACCAAAACAGTTTTCCCACCTTCTTTCTTCTCTCCTTTATAGTTCAGCTTATATCCTGTTTTATATATGCTCAAAAGAACAGAAGGGCTAACACCCGCCAGCTCATCACCGGTAGGATTACTCACATTCACTTCATCACCTCCTTTTGCATATACCCACTGGGTTTTACCATCGAACCAGGTAATTCCATCAGGCACATTTATTTTAAACTTATTCCCTTTCAGATAAGCCTCACCATCCTGACTGTGAGTAACCTTTTGCTTTACCTCCTCTATATTCACAGTAAATACGGCGTGCATTCCTCCGGCTTTATTATAAGCGGCACTTGCTTTATCCAGAATTTGTCTTGCATCCTGAGCAGATACCTGCATTATTATGCAGATAAAGAAAAGTAATATAAATTTTATTTTCATTTTTCAGAGTTTCTTATTTTGACTGTCCAATTTACCAAACGTTTAATCTGATAACAGAGGATTATACATAATTATTGCATGATTTTCGGATACCAATGTTTCCTCTATACCATTATCCTCCAGATTTATTTTTCTCTTCCATATTTTATTATGACGGGTATATCCGCCCCACCATTGCTGTTTGATCTGATGATCTGTTTCGAAGACCTCATATCTGCTGTCAACAGGTATATTGGTCAACAATTCGCCATTCAGATATTTATCATCGAGCCACAAATTAATGCGATAACTGGCTGATGTATTATTTGTCAACTGCAAATCAATATAATTATAAGACAATGTCGCACCACATGCAAATGGAATCTTTCTGTTGACATCCGGAAACACATCAAAACTGTGCCTCCAACGCTCCGTCACTTCCAGATCGGAATGAAGAGCCATCCAATAAAGAAGATTTCCAAGTTGACACAAACCTCCGCCTATGTCTGACAATATCTGTCCGTTATGCAGAGCCAAGCCTTCGAGATACCCTTTATGCTTAGAGGGACGTCCAACCTGACGCCAGATAGAAAATAGTTTTCCCGAATGAATCACTGTCCCATTAAGCTTTTCGATAGCTAACCGCAGATTGATTATTTTGTTATGCTGAAGATGCATATCCACATCTTTCAACGGACGTAATAGCAACGATCTGTGTTTTATCAATGAATACTCGCAGTCTTCATTCTTTATATCTACAAAACTATACAGGGAAGAATCTTTCATCCAACGTAGTTTTCGTTTCAATATAAAGTATTCTTTACCGACAAAACTTCTGAGCCGTCCTCGCTGTTCCGGCTTTATAACAGTCCGAAAATCCATAGTGTTCAGTTGTTGTTTTCAAAAATCAGGATCTGTATCCCAACAAGACTTAAGTGTAATTTCCACAAAAGGTAACAAAGGTTACTTTAAATTACATACTTCCCGATGTTTTCTTTTACCCTTCGGTCTACTAAAACTCAGAAAGCCCCTTCTGGGGTTTGGGGTGATTCTTCAAAAAAGGTTACAAAAGTGACACCGAAAATGTACTTTATCAGGTGGCATCGTTTTCCTTTTCTCAATTTTTTTCAGTTATTCAAAGAATATCTTACTATAGATAAATATGAATCAAACACGTTCTTATATCGAGTTGATCTTCTGCTCAAGACTATATTCATCTGCGATAAGCACATCACGGGGTTTGCTGCCTTGTGTAGGGCCAACAATACCCGCAGCCTCGAGCTGATCCATCAATCGTCCGGCACGGTTATAACCGATAGAAAATTTACGCTGAATCAAAGAAGTAGAACCTTGTTGATGCACCACGATCAAACGGGCAGCTTCTTCAAACAATGGATCTTTGTCACTCAAGTCAACCGCTCCCGGTCTGTCATCATCCCCTGCTCCTACAAATTCGGGCAGTTCAAAAGCATGGGCATATCCCTGTTGTTTTCCTATATATTGTGTTATTTCTTCCACTTCAGGCGTATCCACAAAAGCGCACTGAATACGAACCAGATCGCTACCCTGCGAAAAGAGCATATCTCCGCGACCGATCAGCTGATTAGCACCCGACATATCAAGAATCGTACGCGAGTCGATCTGCGATGTCACACGGAAAGCCATACGTGCAGGGAAGTTTGCCTTTATCGTACCCGTGATAATATTTGTTGTCGGACGTTGTGTTGCTATAATCATATGGATACCAACCGCACGGGCTTTTTGCGCAATACGGGCAATAGGCATTTCTATTTCTTTTCCGGCAGTCATTATCAAGTCACCAAACTCGTCAATAATAACTACTATATAAGGAAGGAAACGGTGTCCTTTTAAAGGGTTCAATCTCCGTTTTCTGAATTTTTCATTGTATTCTTTGATCGTCCTCACATTTGCCGCCATCAATAATTCGTAACGATCGTCCATTTCTTTGGTTAAAGAATTCAATGTTTGAGTGACCTTCGTTACATCGGTGATAATGGCTTTTTCTGCATCGGGCAGTTTTGCCAGATAGTGTTTTTCAATAGTAGAATAAATATTAAACTCTACCATCTTAGGGTCTACCAACACCATCTTCATTTCGGCAGGATGCTTTTTGTAAAGAAGAGAAGTGATAATAGCATTTAGACCAACGGATTTACCCTGCCCTGTAGCACCTGCCACCAACAAGTGAGGCATTTTGCAAAGGTCGAACATAAATATCTCATTGGTAATGGTTTTACCCAAAGCCACGGGCAGATCATAAGTACATTCCTGAAAACGTTTCGAAGCAATAACCGACTGCATAGACACAATCTGTGCATCCTTGTTCGGAACTTCTATCCCGATTGTTCCTTTTCCGGGCATCGGCGCAATAATACGAATACCAAGAGCCGAAAGGCTGAGTGCAATATCGTCTTCCAGATTTCTGATTTTCGAAATACGGACTCCTGCCTGAGGTACTATTTCATACAATGTAATAGTAGGACCTACTGTTGCTTTGATATTGGTAATCTCAATACCATAATTTCTCAGGGTATTGATAATTTTCTCTTTATTAGCCTTCTGCTCAGCCATATCCACACCTTTACCGGTTGTGTCATATATCTTAAGCAAATCCATCGAAGGAAATTGAAACTGAGACAAATCTTTTGTAGGATCATACTCTTCCATTTCCTCCGTATCTTCTGCATTTAACAAATCGGGTTCTTCAGATGTATTCTGTACAGGCGGAGTTACTACAGTTCTGGGTTGCTCGGCACGTGGCGCATACGACTCTTCCTGGGGTACAACCACTTCGAAATCATCATCGAGACTTGTATGCTGTATCGGATTATTGACAGGCTTATTTACTCCTCCCGTATTCAGAGAATCAAAGTCGACCTCCTCTTCGGGATAACTGTTTATCGTATCTATTTCCGTACCCTCTTCTTTTTCATCTACATTCGTCCCAGCATCCGACAGCACTTTACGTTTAAACAAATTGAGAAAACGGGCTATTAAAGAAGGTTTCTTTTCTTCAATCGCTTCTTCGGGAACCTCTATATCATATTCAGAATCTGAGATATCCTCTGCATCCTTATTTGCTCCGGGAAATTTGTTCCTGTAAAAATCCATCGAAGTCTTTTTGGTAATAACCGAAAATATTACCAGTAGCATGACTATAATCAATATCACACCGATACTGCCTACTGTAGTCTCCAGCAACTGCTCTAAGATATAACCGTGGCTTCCGCCCCATTTAACATGGCTGTCGGGAAATATTTTGGTTAAGAGAAATGAACTGAATATCGAACCCCAGATCAAAACAAAGGCACTCATTACGAAACCTTTGACTAACGACAGGGTTTTAATCCCCATCATACGTAATCCTACAATAGCAATGTAAAGCGGAATAATCAGGGTAAATATTCCAAAATAGTTATTGATAAGCCCTTCGGCAACAAAAGCTCCTCCAACACCTGTCCAGTTAGCTATCTCCTGTTTATGAATAATGAGATCGATAAAATTCTTATTTACAACCTTACTCTGGTCAGCCGCTCCCGTTACAAAGAAAGAGATCATTCCTATCAGCATATACAATGCTATGAAAACGATACAAACTCCTATAAGGAAACGTCCTCTCTCGCTTCGTAAAAAGCGAAGTATCTTCGATCCTGTTTTTACATTATTTTTTTTCTTATTGCTCTTTTTTGCAGGCATAATTATAGATGTCGGCCTATTGACCGGTTTAATCGTTTACAAAGTCCAATCCTCTCCGAATAATCTGGATATAAAACAGATAACATCTATCCCTATATCCGGTGGATAGTGGAGAACAAAGATACATTTTTTCAATTTAGAATCAATATTTCATTCGACTTTAAGGAGACAGACCTTCCTGATAACTTTGTAAGCATAGCTGAGCTGTTTTTACAGACCTTTTATTATTAAAAAATTCTCCACAAAAGAACATCTAAAAAACATTTGTTAAGAAAACAATTCCGATCTTTACTAAAAAAGCATAATGATTAGGGTATAAATCACGCTTAATAAACAATATTTGATGTCATTTTGTTATAGATAATTCACAGAAAGTATTTAATGATATACTTTTAATTTACAACAGTCTTTGGTTGTTACACTTACCAAAGTTATAAAAAGGTCTGAGACCTTAATTCACTGAAGCAAATATAAAACCTGTAATCAAATGAAAACAGATCTTAGTTCTCAAATCACGTTGGAACGCATTCCTGCAAAGTACTACCTTCCATCTAATGCTTTTGAACAAACTGCCTTGACTCGTTTCGAAAAGGTTGACACACAGATATACGAATCGGCTCAAAAAGCCTCTATTTATATCGCCGGTAAGATAGCTGAAGAAATACAACGAAAGCAGGCTGCCGGCGAAAATTTTGTTCTTGCCCTACCCGGCGGACATTCTCCACAAAGCATATATCAGGAACTCGTAAGACTGCACAAAGACGAGAATCTGAGTTTTAAGAATGTTATTGTATTCAGTATTTACGAATATTATCCGCTAGCTAAAGGTTCGAGTAACAATCTTCAGATATTAAAGGAATTATTATTGAATCATGTAGATATTAATACGAATAATATATATGCTCCTGACGGCACAATAGCCAAAGACTCTATTTTTGGACATTGTAAAGAATATGAACGGCAAATAGAAAAAGCCGGAGGCATCGATTACCTTTTACTGGGCTTAGGTCGAGGAGGAAACATCGGAGTAAATATTCCAGGTTCAAATATAAACTCTCAAACCCGTCTCATATTATTAGATAACCAATCTAAAAAAGAAGTGGCAAATACTTTCGGAACACCTGACTCCATTCCGGTAAGTGCCATCACAATGGGTATATCCACCATGCTTAAAGCAAAGAAAATTACTTTGATCGCATGGGGTGAAGATAAATCGAAAAGTGTTAAAGATGTAGTCGAAGGGGAGGTTAGTGACTCTATTCCTGCTTCGTGGCTGCAAAACCATCCGAATATACGATTATATACTGATCTGAATGCGGCATACGATCTGACCCGCATCAGTAAACCTTGGCTTGTAACCAGCTGTGAATGGACAAATCAGCTTATACGCAGAGCTATTGTATGGTTATGCTTCAAAACTGACAAGCCGATATTAAAGCTCACTAACAAAGATTATCAGGACAATGGGCTTGGCGAACTCCTTGCTTTATACGGTTCGGCATATAATGTGAACATCAAGGTTTTCAACGATCTGCAACATACAATTACAGGATGGCCGGGAGGTAAACCCGATGCAGATGATTCTAATCGTCCCGAACGGGCTAAACCTTATCCTAAGAAGGTGGTGATATTCAGTCCTCATCCTGATGATGATGTGATTTCGATGGGTGGAACATTCCAAAGACTTGTCAATCAGAAGCACGATGTACATGTTGCATATCAAACATCCGGAAATATCGCAGTCGGAGACGAAGAGGTGATTCGCTATGCTTCTCTGATCAACAATGTGATACAGAAATATAATCCGTCAGATAAAGCATTGAAGGAGCAAATGGATAAAGTGCTGAATTTCCTGATGAAAGAAAAGAATATCGGTGACGAAGACAATAAAGACGTACTGTTCATGAAGGGACGCATACGCCGGGAGGAAGCGACTACAGCCTGTCGTTTTATAGGCATCCCCGATTCACATATCACGTTTCTTGACCTTCCTTTTTACGAAACAGGAAAGGTGCAGAAAAGCCCCATCACACAAGCAGATGTTAACATCGTTAAAGCATACCTGCAAAAGGTTCAACCTCACGAAGTATTTGTCGCCGGAGACTTAGCGGATCCTCATGGAACTCACAAAGTTTGTCTGGATGCAATACTGGCTGCCATAGATGAACTTAAATCAGAAGGGGCGACATGGCTTAAGGAATGCAGGTTCTGGATGTATCGCGGTGCCTGGGCAGAGTGGGAAATCGATTATATAGAAATGGCGGTACCCATTTCCCCGGAAGAGCTAAGATCGAAACGCTTATCTATATTGAAACACCAGTCGCAGATGGAAAGTGCTCCGTTTTTAGGTAATGACGAACGGTTATTCTGGCAGCGGTCGGAAGACAGAAATCACGCAACAGCCGAACTCTATCATAAACTGGGATTGGCATCCTATGAAGCTATTGAAGCCTTTGTTGAATACAAACCTCTTTGATTTATTGTTATAAAACACAACGGAGAATAGACGAAAAGCGTCTGTTTTTCGTTTTATAAACAAATATCTAAAACAACCTTCATGAGATTAATTATTCAACCTGATTTCAACAACATTTCACAATGGGCAGCAAATTATGTTGCTCATAGAATCAACACTGCACAACCGACATCAGCCAAACCATTCATCTTAGGATTACCGACAGGATCATCGCCACTCGGTATGTACAAATGTCTGATTGAGCTTTATAAGCAAGGAAAAGTCTCTTTCGAAAACGTCGTTACATTCAATATGGATGAATATGTAGGATTGGCGGAAGACCACCCCGAAAGTTATCATTCGTTTATGTGGAGCAATTTTTTCAATCACATAAATATCAAGAAAGAAAATGTCAATATCCTGAACGGAAATGCTCCTGATCTTGAGAAAGAATGTGAAGACTACGAGACCAGAATTAAAATGGCAGGAGGTATCGACCTCTTTCTGGGAGGTATAGGACCCGACGGGCATATTGCATTTAACGAACCCGGATCGTCTCTTTCGTCTCGTACCCGCATGAAATCATTAACTAAAGATACGATTATCGCCAATTCACGCTTTTTCGACAATGATATCAATAAAGTACCAAAAACAGCTTTAACAGTTGGAGTTGGAACGGTGATGGATGCCGATGAAGTACTTATCATGGTAAACGGGCATAACAAAGCCAGAGCTTTAGCTCAGGTTATCGAAGGATCGGTAAATCACATGTGGACTATCACAGCCTTACAACTTCATGCCAAAGCAATTATAGTATGTGACGAAGCTGCCACTGAAGAAATAAAAGTTGGAACGTACAGATATTTCAAGGATATTGAAAGTGAGAACTTAAATCCATCGGATATTCTGAAATAAAGACCTCGATATACTACCGTAAAATTAAAGCAGCATAATCATGTTGCTTTTTTTATCAATATACCACATTTAAGGGATTTTTATTTATCAAACTTGCACTACTTTTGTATCATGGTTTTAAGTCACAGAGCTAAAAATAAGTAATAGAAAGTATTTAATGATACATCTCTAATTTGCAACATGATTTGGTTGTTTTAGTTATCAAAATAATAAATAGGTCTGAGACCTTAATCACATACAATTATGAAGAAATATATATTCGGCGCAGGTATTCTGGCTTCATTACTTTTCGGAGCCTGCAATTCGGGAACTCAAAAAAACAACGATTACCTGAAAGATGGTAAATGGCGTGGAGAATTTACCGTAAAAGACGGAACAATACCGTTTATCTTCGATATTAAGGACACTCATTTAACCCTCATCAATGGAGAGGAAGAAGTAGTATCTGATTCCATAGCATACAAAGGGGATAGTATATTTATACCAATAAAAGCATACGACACCCGATTCGAAGGAACTTTCAGTGGTGATACCCTTCAGGGTGTTTTCAGAAAGCTATTTGCTGAAAATGATCCGGGTATACCATTCAAAGCAATACACGGAGAAGCCCCACGGTTTCAGAAAGAAGGTATCTCGCAAGATACAATCAGCGGAAAATGGGATATTCAGTTTCTTACAGATTCAACGACTGCTAACAACGTAGGTATTTTCAAACAAGATAACAGCATCCTTACCGGATCAATACTTACCAATTCGGGTGACTTCCGTTACCTCGAAGGCGTGATTGATCAGAACGGTTTCAAACTTTCTGCATTTGCCGGTTTGAGTCCGTATCTGATACAAGGAACATTTACTGATAAAGATAATTTCAAAGGGGAATTTATTACCGCCAGAGGCAAACAAAAAATAGTAGGTAAGCGAAATGACAAAGCTGCATTAGCAAACCCTTATAGCTTAACTCAACTGAAAAAAGGGGCTAAATCATTAGGATTCAAACTCCCTGATCTGAAAGACAATACCGTTTCTCTTTCGGATGAAAAATTCAAAGGGAAAGTCGTTGTGGTTTCGATTCTTGGCAGCTGGTGCCCGAACTGTTTAGACGAAGCAGCATTCCTTGCACCCTGGTATAAAGAAAACAAAGACCGTGGTGTCGAAATCGTAGGGCTGGCATTCGAAAGAAAAGACGATCCTGCATACGTAAATAAAGTATTGTCGAACTTTATTCAAAAATACAATATCGGATATGACGTTCTCTTTGCCGGAAAAATAGGTAATGATAAGAATGTTTTACCGGAAATTGACGGATTGAAAAGTTATCCGACAACATTCTTTATCGATAAAAAAGGAAATGTAAGAAAAATACATACAGGCTTTAACGGCCCGGCTACCGGTTTGTTTTACGAAGAATTTAAATCCGATTTCAACAAGATTATCGATGTGTTACTTGCTGAGAAATGATGTTTTGGTTATTTATGGTTAAAAAAGAAAAACAGGAAAATTCTTAAAGGATTTTCCTGTTTTTTTGTAACATAAACTATGTTATTATTTATTACCTCCCATAAATCCGACCGAGATATATTGTAAAACAGGAACAAGTCCCGATTGCCAATAATCCCAAGTGTGAGCACCACCCCGCATGCGATATTCGAGAGAAAGACCTCTTTCTTTCATTGCAAGAAAATACAAGACATTCCCTTTCGAAAGAAAATCTTTATCTCCACAGTCTACATACCACCTCACACTATTCAACTTCGACAAAGTTTCTTTATCTGCATTGTGAAGAAAAGCCGTAGGGTCATCATTTTTCATTTCTCTCAGAAAATCGGCATCTACATCCCTCGAAGGTATTTCATCCGAAGCAATCAATGCCCCACTCAAAGAACAAGCAGATCCAAAATAATCAGGATACTTCTGTGCTAAAATGATACTTCCACCTCCTCCCATAGACAAACCTGCAATAGCACGATGCTGTTTATCTGACTTAATCCGATATTCTTTTTCAATGGCAGGAAGAAATTCCAAAATAAAAAACTCCTGATATTTCCAGTCAGGATAATTAAAATACCCCATATGATGCCCTCCGAAGTTATCTTCTTTCCCTCTGGCATCAGGCATAACTATAACCATCTGAGAAGCAAATCCTTCATTAATTGTTTTATCTGCAACAAATGCCAGATTACCGGCATTTAGCCAATTCGTATGATTGCCCCAAGCACCATGCAATAAATACAATACAGGATATTTATATCCGGAGGTTTCGTATCCGTCGGGTAAATAAACAGAGTACTCTTTGTCCACACCCAAAATTCGGCTATAAATTTTTCCGGATTTCACACTTCCTTTCTGAGCGTTAACAGAAAGGGACAAACAACAAAAGAAGCTGACTATTAAAATTAGATTTTTCATTTTTCAGACTACGAAAGGTTATAGATCAATCATTTATACAAAAATAAATATTAATATAAATAATCATGTATTATTTATACTTTTCATACAACGTATCGGCTTATTATACTTAAGACGGATCAATCTATTTCCTCTTTAAGAGACTCATACATTTCCAGCATTTTATCCTTATTCGAACTTAATGCCTGACTGGAAATAGCAAAATTTCCTTTATCTATTCTGTCGTTGAGCATAGGCATACAAATTTTCTGTCCATTATATAAAAAGACAATAAACTTACCTATTGATTTCTGGGTAGCATCCCCGTAAACTTTCATTTTTGAAAGTTTAACTTTTCCATTTATAACATACACAGAATCTACACCATCAACATTGGTTACCTTCCATGCTTCAAACTTAAGAGAATCAAAATCTTTTGTCGAAACTATAATTTCACCAATACTATCAGGAGCTTTAAAATCGACAAAATACCATCCATTTACTTTCGCTTCTTGAGTATTATTCTTCGGGGTACAACCAAGTATCATTGTGAATACAATAGCTGCTATTAATAATAAATCTTTCGTGTTCATAAATGTTTTAGGTGTTAAGTTTAATAAAACAAAAAGAGCCCCGAAATTATTTCAAGGACTCTTTTCATATATTGAAACAACCCTGTTTGGGTTTATTTATGCTTTGTTTTCAGAGCTTCGAAAATCAAGCCTTCCAACTCTTCAGCCAATTCGGGATTGTCTTTTACCATGTCTTTAGCAGCTTCACGACCTTGCCCCAGCTTAGTTTCGTTGTAGCTGTACCACGACCCGCTTTTCTTAATAATACCCAAATCCGCACCCAAATCGATAATTTCTCCGGCACGGGAAATTCCTTCGCCATACATGATATCGAATTCGGCCTTACGGAAAGGAGGTGCTACTTTATTCTTCACCACCTTAACACGTGTTTGACTGCCTTTTACATCTTCTCCGTCTTTCAATTGTCCGATGCGGCGTATATCCAATCGTACAGAAGCGTAAAATTTCAGAGCATTACCTCCCGTTGTGGTTTCGGGATTACCAAACATCACACCGATTTTGTCACGCAACTGGTTAATGAATATACAAGTAGTATTGGTCTTATTGATGGCCGCAGTCAGTTTACGAAGGGCTTGAGACATCAAACGAGCCTGAAGACCCATTTTTGAATCACCCATATCACCTTCCAATTCCGCTTTTGGTGTTAGAGCGGCAACCGAGTCAATTACGACTATATCTATAGCCGATGAGCGGATAAGCTGCTCTGCAATCTCCAACGCCTGCTCTCCGCTGTCTGGTTGAGATATCCAAAGATTATCAATATCAACGCCCAATTTTTCGGCATAAAAACGGTCGAACGCATGCTCTGCATCCACAAAAGCGGCAATACCTCCGGCTTTTTGAGCTTCGGCAATCGCCTGAATAGCCAATGTGGTTTTACCTGACGACTCAGGCCCGTATATTTCAATGATACGTCCGCGAGGGTATCCACCGACACCCAGAGCGGCATTTAAGCCGATCGAGCCGGTAGCTATAACAGGTATCTCTTCGACCTTCTCGTCACCCAATTTCATAATAGAACCCTTACCATAGCTCTTTTCGATTTTTTCCATCGCAGCTTGTAAGGCTTTCAGTTTATCATTTTTAGGATCCTTAGCTTCTCCTTTTTTGTCCTTATTATCTTTTTCTTCAGCCATCTGGTTTTAATTATTTCGATATATCAGTATCTTAATTTTATTTTTTCACACTTTGCAGCCATTCCAGTATCTGTTCGGCATGCTCTTTAGCCTTAATATCTTTAGGTGTGAATATCTGTGATATTACACCGCTTTCATCAATCATAAAAGTTGTGCGTAATGTACCCATATATTTTTTACCGGCAAGAGTTTTTTCAGCCCAGACTCCAAACGCTTCAACCAATACCTTGTCGGTATCAGCTATAAGGCGGAAAGGCAATTCAAATTTCTCGATAAATTTATTGTGTGATTTTTCATCATCCACACTCACTCCTACAATTTCATAACCGGCGTGGCGCAATTCATAAAAATTGTCTCGGAAATTACAAGCTTCGGCTGAGCATCCGGGGGTATTATCTTTCGGATAAAAGTATAAGATAAACTTCCGTCCGGCATAATCACTCGTCTTGACCTCTTTTCCTTCCTGGTCTTTTCCCAATAATTCGGGGATTTTGTCTCCAATATTCAATGCCATATAATCCTTTGTTTAAATAATAGAAAGTGCTTAAAATTCATAGCAAGTTTTAATTGTTTGCTTGCTAAAGTAATAAAAGGTACGAGACCTTATATTGAAACCAAAGATAAGATTTAATTCTTTTGACAAAAAATAATTCTAAGGTCTCAGACCTTTTTATTGATTTTTCAATAAACAAGATATAAGCAGGCTTGTAAATCTGAAGATTACCTATTTACTTGTCAACTTGCTTATTTTTATCGGCAAATAGATGTACAATAGAAACCAATTCTGCTATTTTTCTAAATATTTTATCTAATTTAGCAATTCTGAAATTCTGTACGGAATAAAATTTTAGGTAAATAATCATATGAAAACAATCGTAATACTAGGTGATGGAATGGCCGACGAGCCTATCGAAGCGTTAGGTAACAAAACTCCTCTGCAAGCAGCAAAGAAACCATATATTGACCTGCTCGCATCAAAAGGGAAAAGCGGCTTGCTCGATACGATTCCGCCCGGATTCAAACCGGGCAGTGAAATTGCCAATCTATCGGTACTGGGTTACGATGTACCTAAGGTATTTGAAGGTCGTGGTTCGCTCGAAGCCGCAAGCATGGAAATAGATATAGAAGAGGGTGAAATGGCTATGAGATGCAATGTTATCTGTATAGAAGACGGTAAAATAAAAAACCACTCTGCAGGACATATCTCAACAGAAGAGGCTGCCGAACTTATCAAGTTTCTGGATAAAGAATTAAATGACGGTACAGTAAGCCTTTACCCCGGAGTGTCTTACCGCCACTTATTGAAAATGAAAGGCGGCAATAAAAACCTCGATTGCACTCCTCCTCATGATGTAATAGGTACTCCATTTGAGCAGGTAATGATAAAAGCTACTACTCCTGAAGCTGAAGATACTGCTAAATATCTAAATGAACTTATCATCAAATCTCAGCAATTATTGAAAGATCATCCTATAAACCTGAAACGTATTGCAGAAGGAAAAGATCCTGCGAACAGCATCTGGCCTTGGTCGCCCGGTTACAGACCTCAAATGCAAACCTTACAGGAATTGTACGGTATTAAGAGCGGATCGGTAATCTCTGCCGTTGACCTTATTATGGGTATCGGTAAGTATGCAGGATTAAAACTTATCCACGTAGAAGGTGCAACAGGTCTGTACGACACCAACTACGAAGGCAAAGCTCAGGCTGCCATAGATGCTCTAAAGCATGACGATTTTGTATATCTGCATATAGAAGCCAGTGACGAAGCCGGACATGAAGGAGACTATGAATTGAAAACCAAAACTATAGAATATCTCGACTCACGTGTAGTCAAAACGATATACGAAGCAACCAAAGATTGGGATGAGCCTGTAACAATAGCAGTATTGCCCGACCACCCCACTCCATGCCATTTGCGTACACACACAAACAAGCCTATACCATTTCTTATTTACCGCTCGAATGAAGCAGGAGATAATGTGCAGGTATATGATGAATTCGAGTCTGCAAAAGGAGCTTACGGGACAATTGTCGGACACGAATTTATGGATACTTTGTTTTTCAAAAAATAAGAACCGCTGAACGTAAAAGAATTAACACCTTCATAAACATGAGATATTACAGTACCAACAAACAAACTCCGGATGTTTCTTTGCAAGAAGCGGTAGTCAAAGGGCTTGCCGCCGACAAAGGGCTTTTCATGCCGGAGAAAATAAAGCAACTACCAAAATCTTTTTACGATAAAATAGATACTCTTTCTTTTCAGGAGATAGCATATACTGTAGCCGATGCTTTTTTCGGAGAAGATGTCGATTCAGATACTTTAAAACAGATCGTATACGACACTCTTAACTTCGATACGCCACTGGTACATGTAAATGATAACATATACAGTCTGGAATTATTTCACGGTCCTACATTGGCTTTCAAAGATGTAGGCGGTCGTTTTATGGCTCGCCTGCTTGGATATTTCATTAAAAAGCAAGGACAGAGCGATGTTAAAGTGCTAGTTGCAACGTCTGGAGACACCGGTAGTGCCGTAGCAAACGGATTTCTTGGAGTAGACGGCATACATGTATATGTTCTTTATCCGAAAGGAAAAGTCAGCCACATACAAGAATGCCAGTTTACGACATTAGGACAGAACATCACTGCAATAGAAATAGACGGTACATTCGATGACTGTCAGGCATTGGTGAAAACGGCTTTTATGGATGTAGATCTAAATAAACAACTGAATCTGACTTCCGCTAATTCTATTAATGTAGCACGTTTTCTTCCTCAGGCATTCTATTATTTCTATGGATATGCTCAATTGAAAAAGGCAGGAAAAGCAAACGATGTGGTATTCTGTGTTCCGAGTGGAAATTTCGGGAATATTACAGCCGGACTCATAGCTAAACGAATGGGATTACCTGTAAAACGGTTTATAGCAGCGAATAACAGCAACGACATATTCTACGAATACCTTCAAACCGGTAAATACAATCCACGTCCTTCGGTACAAACCATTGCTAATGCTATGGACGTAGGTGACCCAAGCAACTTTGCGAGAGTTATAGACCTGTACAATCATTCGGCAGATGAGATCAGAAAAGATATTACAGGCTTCCGGTACAAAAATGCAGCCATCGCCGAAACAGTAAAAGACACATTCGAGAAAACAGGATATCTACTCGATCCTCATGGAGCATGCGGATATCAGGCTTTAACAGATGGCTTATCGAAAGACGAAAACGGCATCTTCCTCGAAACGGCTCATCCTGCTAAGTTCAAAGAAACGGTAGAAGAAATAATCGGAAAACCGATAGAGATACCTCAACTATTACAAGCTTTTATGAAAGGCGAGAAAAAAAGTATCGGATTGAAAAATAATTATGATTTATTTAAAGATACTCTTCTAAGCAAAAAATAACTTATAAAAAAGGTACTGAAACCTTAAATGATTGCAATCAATAAAAGCCAATTAATCGTTTGATTAATTGGCTTTTGATATTATAGCGTACTATCTTATTTCAAAAGAACCATTACACCTTTAGCTCCATGCGCGCCGACTACCAGAGCCTGTTCTATATCTGCCGTTTTGGAAGGGCCGGAAATAAATACACCAAAACCATAATCATTAAACTTAATCTGATTATACGCCTCGTGCATATTATTCACAATAAAGCTTTTGTCCAATAATATCACCAGATACTCGGAAATAAAATAAACGACCTTCTGACGGACATTTTGCGGAACCCAGACACAAGCATTCTCGGCAACACCCAATTCGCCTTTGATGATTCCCAAATCCGTCCCGTTCAGTTTATGCGGATCATCTATATCATCCGGATTTACCGTTGCTATGTTTATTTCCGGCAGATTGGATACTATCACCTTTGCATCAGGATATAATGACCTGATCACTTCATTTACATCTTCATCCGGAGCAAGCACTCGGGCGTCACCTCCCACACCTTTACACATCTGCATAAATTTTTCGAGTTTGTTCTCGTATTCTATTCCTGCAATATGGTCAAGATCCGGCATATCGTACTGAGTTGAAATATGCCGTTTGACGTTATTTAATATATCATTTTTACTACTCATAGTTTTCTGTTTTTTAGATTAACGGCTGTGGCTTATTTCTTATTCTTCTGCACTTTTCCTTTTTTCCACATAGAAGTGAACGACTCCTTGGCAAAACGGGGCAATTCTCGCCCTTTTCCCCAGTCATTCAACCCATTGTACAGCATAAAACGAGGCATACTATTAACAATCGGAGCCATACTCAAGGCAGTCTTGTACAAAGCCGGATGAGTAAACAGGAATTTCATTCCGCCCGACATCATCTTCTTCATCTTATCCGCTTTACCGATAGAGTCAAGTCCCTGCCTCCATTTGTATATCTGATCGGCAAGATCTATCTTGGCAGGACATACATTGTTACATGAAAAGCAAAGAGAGCAAGCTGAAACATTATCCGAGTATTCTTCGGGATTTTTCAGCATACCCAGATTAATACCTATAGGACCCGGTATAAAATAGGTATAAGAATATCCCCCGCTGCGACGATACACCGGACAGGTATTCATACATGCTCCACACCTGATGCACTTCAATGACTGAATATGATCGGGATTACTTAATATTTCGCTTCGTCCGTTATCTACAATCACGATGTGCATTTCGCAGCCTTCGCGAGGTTTACGAAAATGAGACATATACGATGTAACCGGCTGACCTGTAGCCGAACGTGCCAATAAACGTGAATACACACTCAATGACTTATGATCGGGAATAATCTTCTCCAGCCCCATCGACACAATATGCACTTTAGGCAGAGACGTCCCCATATCGGCATTACCTTCATTGGTACACACGACTACATCACCTGTTTCGGCAATACCGAAATTACATCCGGTCATACCCACATCGGCTGTCATAAATTCATTCCGAAGATGCTGGCGGGCTGCACGAGTCAGATATGTAGGATCGCTGTTTCCTTTTTCGGTTCCTAGTTTTTCCTCGAAAAGTTTACCGACTTCCTGACGGGTCATATGTATGGCGGGCATTACGATATGACTCGGCGGCTGATTATCGAGTTGAAGAATACGTTCTCCCAAGTCACTTTCGACAACATCGATACCTCTTTCAATCAGATAGGGGTTGAGATGACATTCTTCGGTAAGCATCGACTTACTCTTTACCAGCTTTTTAGCATTATGCCCGGTCAGAATCTTATGTACTATCTCGTTATGCTCTTTAGCATCCTTCGCCCAATGCACTATTACACCATTGGCTTCGGCATTTTGGGCAAACTGCTCGGCATACTTATCAAGATGAGTAATAGTATGCATTTTTATTTTACTCGAGAATTCCCTCAAGGCTTCCCACTCCGGAACATCTTTGGCTACATTATCTCTCTTTACTCGTACAAACCAGAGAGTTTCGTTGTGCCATGTTTCTCCTTCTTTATTTGATATGAAGCGGCTTGCAGCTTCTGCATGTTTTGTACTCATAGTCCTGCAGCTAAAATTTGAACAACATGGATAAACTTAATCGGTAGTTTCTCGCGATTAACTACTCCTTGCATATGCATCAGACACGAATTATCTGCCCCCGTGATATACTCGGCTCCGGTATTCATATGGTTCTTTACTTTATCTTGTCCCATACATACCGATACAGCAGGCTCTTCGATGGCAAACATTCCTCCGAATCCGCAGCACTCATCCACTTTTTCAGGTTCGAGCACTTCTATTCCTTCAACCAAAGATAAGAGGTCTTTGATTTTCGAATATCGGGGTTCCATCAACTCACTTGCCGATGACAAGTGCAATTCTCTTACCCCATGGCAACTGTTGTGCACACTCACCTTATGAGGAAATTTACCCGGAACTTTATCTACCTTCAATATATCATGCAGAAATTCACAGATATCATAAATCTTTCCGCTTGTCTGGCAAAGATGATCTTCTTTACTCAAAATTTTAGGATAATTTTCTTTGACAAACACGGCACAGCTTGCCGATGGAGCGACAATATACTCATACTTGTCAAATAGTTTTTCAAACTGCTTTGCTAAAGGAATAGCTTCATCCTCAAATCCGGCATTTGCCATCGGCTGTCCGCAACAAGTCTGATCGAGCGGATAGTCAACTTCTACCCCCAGCGAATCAAGCAATTTGTAGCATGCGACCCCCACCTCGGGAAATATCGCATTTACATAACATGGAATAAATAGTCCGACTTTCATTTCTATATAGTATTTTAGTTGTCTTTAATGTATCAGGTCTCAGACCTTTGGTTGTTTTTAATGAAGAAAGCAGCAGTTATCATCAAATACAAACCACTTCTTCAATCAGTGCTGTTACACAAGTAAAACAATTCTCAAAAGAGTATTGTTCCCATTATTTTTGGAACAAAATACACCATCAGCCCGGATACTACGATATATCCCAGAGCATAGGGCAGTGCTTTCTTCATGATCTCACCTTCCCTGCCTTGCAATCCACAGGCGGATGTAGCAACAGCTATACTTTGCGGAGAAATAATCTTCCCACCTGTTGCTCCTGCTGTATTTGCAGCTGCCAGCCAACTAGGGTCTGCACCTGTTGTATGCGCAACCGAAGCCTGCAATTTACCGAACAATATATTTGAAGAAGTATCACTACCGGTAAGGAATGTTCCGAGACAGCCTATTGTTGGAGCAAACAGCGGATATAATGAACCTGTGGCTATCGCAAGAGCCAGTCCCAGTTGAGAAATCATTCCCGAAAAATCCATTATAGAAGACAAAGCAATTAGCGAACAAACAGTTACTATTGTTTTGCGCTGCTGCTTTATTACGGTTCCAAGAAGCTTAATAAGTTCTACTATTTTCGCTCCCTGAAGCAACCCACCTAAAATAGAGCCTAAGAATAGCAATACTCCGGCATCGGTCAACCATGAAACTTTAATAGACCGAACAACCTCTGTTTGTGTTACTGCATCGAATATATTCTGGCTAAACAATGTTGTAGCCGACAGAGGAGCTAAAATATTCCTAAGAGGTAACAATGGACTTGTCAGTATTACTAATATGAGGATAAATCCATAAACACTCCATGCGTTTATTATCTCCCCCATAGTTCTTTTCGGAAACTTAGCTTTCAATTCTTTATCTTCTTTCGTCGCTGTCAACTTCGCATATATAATGATAGCGATGATAGATGCAATACTACCTAAGATGGCAGGTGTTTCGGCTCCCATGTATCGGGCTGCAATATACTGAACCGCAAGAGATACAACTCCCACAATCACACTCAGCAGGATATGTTTGGGTAAAGATTTAATCCTCGGATCGGTCATAAACACCAATACAAACGGTATCAGGATCATCAAAGGTGATAATTGCAATACCACCTGAGTACTCAGCACCTGTATATCGGTCACTCCTGCCTGTTCTGCCAATACTTTTACGGGCGTACCTACGGCTCCAAATCCGGTTGCCACACTATTGGCAATAAGACTTGCAACGGCCGAAAATATAGGCTTAAAGCCTAAGCTGATTAATATAGCTGCCGGAATAGCTACCGCTGTTCCGAATCCTGCCATACCTTCGAGTAACCCCCCGAATCCCCAGGTAAGCAATAGCACCTGAATACATTTATCGGATGAGATGGATGAAAACTGCTCTTTCAGAATTTCCATTTTTCCTGTTTTCACCAGTACATTATAGCTGAATATAGCCATAATTATAATGATCAAAATAGGAAAAATAGCCTTAAGAACCCCATAAACAAAAGAAAGACCTGTATCTGCCACAGGAAAACCGAAAGCAAACAAGGCCAGTACAATTGTCGTGACTAGAGTTATCAGAGCACTTTTATCCCCTGCCATTTTAAGAAATCCCATCAGGATTATTAATAAGAGGACCGGTATCGTAGCAAAAGCCACATGTCCCCATGAAACCTCCAGGTTACCGGCCAGAGCGGTACTTTGTAAAAGAATATTCAGTGCTGTAAACATGGTGTATAAGTTTTTTGGGTTACGTGAATTGTATGTAGTTTTTCGTTGATTACGCAAATTATACTTTTTTTACGAAAAGACTCTATTCTTTTAATATGTTATATTGCAGGTTTAGCAAGTTTTTTTTCTTAATTAAATATTAAAAAAGTCTTTGCACAACTCAATTTTTGCCTATTTGTTATACATTTGCGTCCAAATAACACTTTCAATGAACACAAACATTAGAAACTACGAATTATTGGCCGAAGGCAAAAAGTACCAGCACTCAAAGATTGGAGCTATACCTATTCACGAAAGAGTATCACCGAATATAAAAAAGGCCTTATATTCTCCCCTGTTCGATAATGACATCGAAGTATTATCGGTAAAAGACACCCATCTATTACAATCATCTGCAGAAAAGAAATACGGGATATCTTTTCTATACAAGGGTGAAAGATATGAATCGGAAATAGCTGTCCGGAAGATAGAAGACCTGGATCTTCAGGATTTCGGATTGGCAAATACCGCCGAAGATTGCGATTTCCACGAAATGATCGCTCACTCCGAGTATATCGAGGTGAGTATGCTATTCGGGGAAAGCTCTCTAAGATCTTTTCACTGCCAGCTAAAATTGCTTCATATCATCGTGCCCGAAGCCTTAATGGTTATCGACTTCTCTACTTACAGAATACTGTCCGGCAAATGGCTCAAGCTGGCCGCAGAATCCAAAATTCCCCCTTCGCCCGATTATTTGTATGTATTGTATGCAGGATATGAACAGAAAAACAAAGATAAAATATACTGGTTCAGAACTTACGGATTATTGAGGTGCGGTATTGTAGACCTCGAGATGTTGAATATACATTCGGATTCCCATTCTATGTATGACCTGGTAAATAATGTTGTTAAACGCTTCCTCTCTTCCCCTGTAAAAGAAAATGAAAAGTTTACAATCGGATTCGACGGCTTACAGATCAATCTGGCATGGATAAGGTGGGAGCACGCATTATCATACTTTCCGGAAGACATACTGGGTGGTATTATTGAGCGGGAAGAAAGTGATAGAATCCAATCTTCTCCTGCCGGTATTTTGTTTGCGGTGGAGGACGGCAATCTCACATCTCCCGAAATATATGTTTCGGCTCTGTCAAACAATCCTATACTCTTTGTTTCTGCCGAAGAAACAATAAGAATGAGCAGTCTGGCTAAAGAACGTTATCCGTACTTTTTCCGGTTATTTTTAAGATACAGGGACAGACAGAACAGTTCATTCCTCCGTAAAATATTATATCCAAGAGACAAAACGATAGACGGTTGGTCTTTTTGGGTAAAAATCGGCATAACAATAGACTCCCCGAAACAAGATTCGGAGAAAGAGCATTTGTGGTTTACGGTTATTAATGTGACGGAATCAACTATTTGCGGACAATTGATAAACGACCCGTACTGGATAGCGTCTCTCAACAAAGGAGACATCGGAACATACCCGACAGGAATGCTTACCGACTGGTTGATTTCGGATAAAGAAGGTAATCAGTATACTCCTGATTCTATCTATCTGCTGCTTGATTAAAACTATTATAGTATATCTGAAAATCGGAGACCTTAATTCACTTTCGAGACTTTCTCTCCTTTGAAAAAACCTATTATATTGCTTGCCACTTCACGCTGCATATCGTGACGCCCGTCAAGAGTCTGGGTTCCGGCATGAGGTGTAAGAACAACATTATCCAATGCGAAGAATTCGGGATTAATATTAGGTTCCGTTTCATAAACATCAAGACCCGCCCCATATATACGGTTTTCTTTTAATGCTTCTATCAAAGCCTTCTCATCGACAGTAGATCCACGCGATGTATTGACCAGAATAGCCGATGATTTCATCTTTGCTATTGCCGCGGCATTTATTATATGGTAAGTTTCGGAAGTGGCAGGTGCGTTTACCGATATATAATCGGACTGTATCAATAAGTCGTCAAAACTAACATACTTGGCATTATACTCTTTTTCGATAGATGGATCAAGCGGTCTGCGGTTATGATAGATCACGTTCATACCCGAAGCGATAGCTCTACGGGCAATAGCCTGTCCGATACGCCCCATGCCGTATATCCCCAGTGTCTTGCCATATAAAGACAATCCAAGATTATCATACAAGCCCCAGCCAACACGCTCCGATCCTCGAAGTTTGTTATTGAAGTATCCTATTTTACGAGCTACAGCATGCATCAATCCAAAACACAACTCGGCTGTAGGTTCAAGTACCGCCTGAGGGGTATTTGTTACGGTTATACCTTTCTGCGCAGCATAGTCTACATCTATATTATTGTATCCTACTCCGTAATTTGCTATTAATTTCAGATTTACTGCTTTATCTATAATCTCCTTATCGGTAAAAAAACTGAAATTAGGAATAAAGACATCGTACTCTCCAATCATTTCAAGAATTTCATCTTTCTTGAAATAACTCTTTTCCGGATATGTTATGTCGAATAGAGTTTCCAACTCAGAGAATGGTTCTCTATGAAAATTATGTCCTGACAGTATTTTCTTTTTCATAAAATATGCTTTATTCCTAAAAACGCTTATCCTATAAGGAATGTTTACATCTTAGTAATCTTTTAGAAAGGAAGATCGTCGGCACTGTCTCCGCCAAAATCAGCAGGTGCAGGAGGAGCCTGATCATAACTCGGAGCAGGAGCTCCGGCTGGATACCCCCCCCCTGTTGGTGCTGCCAGATCTACTTTCCATGCACGTATATCGGTGTACCAGCGACCATTATATTCACGGCTTTCCACATCGAAAGATATGTCTAAGATATTACCAATCTGAAGTACGGCATCACTAGCCTTATCACCCCAGATAGAGATACATACTTTTTTAGGATACTGACCGTCTGTTTCTACTATAATATCTTGTTTTCTCCACTCTCCGTTTTTACTTGTTCCTGATTGCAGAGGTAACATCTGAACCAATTTCGCAGTTAATTGCATGATTTAAAGAATTTATTTTTGTTCATACAAATGTACAAAAATCTACTCACTTGGGAGGGTATCATCGGTATTTTCTAAACTACCATTATCTTCGGATCCTTCCGATTTATTCAGAAACTCCTGATAATAAGAGATCAAAAGAGTTGTCATAGGTATTGCAATAATCATTCCGGCAATTCCCATCAACGACCCCCATACAGATAACGACAACAAAATAATAGCAGGATTAAGTCCCATGGCTTTACCCATAATACGGGGAACCAATATCATATCGATAATACATTGCACAACAACATACAAGAGTAATACCATTCCGACAAGTGCCCAAAAACCCTGTCCGGTCTGCGAGGCCTTAAGCCAACACAGCAGTACGGCAGGAGCTATACTCAATATATGCATATAGGGTATCATATGCAGAATACCGATACACACACCTAATACAATAGCTAACGGCAGACCGATAATCTGAAACCCGATCGCAAACAGTGTCGCCACAATAACGCAAATCAGAGCCTGATGCCTGAAATAAGTATTCATACTTTTTTCTACATCAGCGGTGAGCTTACTTACTGTTTTCCGATGACGGTGAGGAACCATATCCATCCACAGCTTATTTATTTTATCATAATCCAGTAAGATAAATATCAGATACAAGATCACAATAAATACAACTGTAAACCCAAGTATAAATGAGATACCGCTCGATAACATATTTTGCACTGTAGGCATAATATATTTCAATGTTTCAGTAGCATTTTCGGTAGACAATGTGTCCCGCAAAGACTGAAAGTCTATGTGTTTTTCGATAAAATCATGGACACTCAATGGAATTCCGTTTATCTCAAACGATTGAAGCTGGTATGTCGTGACCAGATTATTAATCTGATAAATTTCGTTTTCTATAAGGGGTGTAATACTCATGATGAGCAAAGTGAGGACTCCTATCAGAATCGCAAAAGTGAGCATTACCGCAAGATAACGTTTCTTCAAATGCAACTTTACCTGTAAGAAACGGACTATGGGGTTTAACAAATAGGCAATCAGCCATGCTATAAGAAACGGCAGCAACACACTCCTCAGAATATAAATGAGGTAAATACCGGCTCCCAGTAACATTAAACTTATACAAAGCCGAATAACCCGATCGAATGTAAACGGCTTATCGAAACTATTATTCATAAGAAAGAAGATGTTTATTTAGGTATCAAACCATATCCTATCTTTGCAAAGATATTTCTTTTTCGTATAGTACAACTCATAAATATAGAAGATTTAGTTCGTAAAAGCGGATAATTTGTATCTTTAAGCTGTACTCATTATCAAGATCACAGACATGTTTATTACTTTGACGAGTATAGTATCCTGAGCTTATTATAATGTGAAAACAGATCATTAAATACAGTCATTGACTTATATTTGTACACCTATCTATTATGAAATATTATTTGCTTTTACTATTGTATATATCCATGTTTTCGACCGGTTCGGCTCAAAATGCAGCAGGATCTTCGTTCTCTTCTTTTCCGGGATTCGAAAACGCCTCAATCGGTTTTTGTGTCAAAGATTTAAATGGAAATGAAATAGCCTCTATCAATAAAAACACGACTTTAACGCCTGCCTCAACCCTAAAGATCTTAACATCGGCAACAGCCCTAGAAATTATGGGAGATAAGTATTCTTACCCCACAACACTGGCTATAAATACAAATAATCCTCAACAACTGATCATCCACGGATATGGAGATCCGACTCTGGGCAGTGAATATATAGGGCGAGGAGCCAATGATTTTCTGAAAGACTGGGTAGACCATATCAAAAAACAGGTAGATTCGCGGCAGCCCATCGATATATTGGTTATCGATAACTATTTCGGATACAGCGGCGTCTCATCCAAATGGTTAAAAGAAGATCTCGGCAACTATTTTGCTGCGGGAGCATACGGTATAAGTATTTACGATAATACGTACCGCCTTTATTTTAACACAACTGACACCGAATCCGCTCCGCAGATAATTAAAACTCAGCCAGAAATGCCCGAGCTGATCTTCAGGAATACCCTGAAGATGAACTCCAATAACGAAGACAATGGGTATATCAACGGAGAAATATTCAGTAACTACCGTACACTTGTAGGAGATATTCCGGCTAAAAGAGCCTCGTTCTCTATCAAAGGAGACATCCCCGATCCGGGTCTGATGCTGGGTAAAATAATTTCGACAAAACTACAAGAGGAAGGATACTCCATAGCTAAACTCGAAACTTCTCGAGATCTATATTACGAAAATATGTATAACAGATTCGGCTCTGCAAATCCCGAAGAAAAAGTATTCTATACATATCGTTCTCCGGCTTTAAAAGACATAATACGTGTAATAAACGAAAGAAGCAACAATCATTATACAGAACACCTTATTCGGACAATAGGTCGTACTATCGGAGATAAAAGCATTTACACAGATGCTCTTACGGAAGGAGTCGCTCAAACATCTTTATTCTGGGAGAACAAAGGTATTAACACCAATTCTCTCCGTATGTATGACGGATGCGGACTTGCCCCATCGGATGGCATCAGTGCTGAAATGTTGTGCGATATTCTCGTGTATATGAAAGCCAAAAGCAAATACCGTGATGCTTTTGTAGAATCTCTCCCAAAAGCCGGAAAAGAAGGAACTGTACGTAATGTATTAAAAGGAACACGCCTGGAGGGTAAAGTGGTCATGAAAAGCGGCAGCATAGCCAATGTACAGTGTTTCGCAGGATATTATACCGACGGAGACAAACAATATGCATTTTCCATTATGGTTAATAACTACAATAGCTCCCGCAAACAAGTTGTGAGAGCTATTGAGAATTTATTATTAAATACCTTTTAAAGGATTCTGTTCTAATTCAGTCTTTAGGAAAGACCTGCCATTGGGATAATTTTCAGCAGTTTAATTCTATATCTCAGCATGGTGTATGCAGGTATATATGTCTGTGCAACACCATAATATCCTAAATTGTAAGGAACAATTGCCTCACGTTCTTCATTCAGTTTCATATCCTGAATAAGTGTAGCCCAAGCATCAGTTCTAAGATCTATAGCACTAGCACCTGAAGAGAAGCGGTAATATTCGGTCGTAGCAGTGGTAGAAGTAACACGCCTGTTTACACAAACCTTATACGGGTTTTTATTGGGATTTGCCATCAAACTGTAATAAGATGGGTTTTCGGTAGAAGCCGCAATTATCTTCTTATTGTCCTTATCATAATACCAGACTTCAAAACGAACTTCCACTGTATCCGTAAATTCAGGTTTTGCATCAACAGTCATTCGCAATGCTATATCAGAATCTGTAATAACCGAAGACTTTTTCCAATATAGACTTCCTTCTTTGGTCTGAGATTCCAAGGCTTCCCATCCCGATGCTTTTATAGAGTCTGAAAATCTCTTTTCATTTAATGCTTTCCATTCCTCATCAATCGTCACATCATTATTATCATCGTCATCGACACATGATACTCCGATGAATAAACTGAAAGCAAAAAGCAGGAAAAGTGTTGAGTAGTATGTTTTCTTCTTCATTTGAAATTATTATCAATACCTATATT
Organism: Indolivaga capnocytophagoides DSM 22835; assembly: GCF_000426485.1. GTDB lineage: Bacteria > Bacteroidota > Bacteroidia > Bacteroidales > Dysgonomonadaceae > Dysgonomonas_A > Dysgonomonas_A capnocytophagoides. The sequence continues at coordinate 67,447 of NZ_AUFL01000013.1, read as the reverse complement.
AATTTATAAAACAATAGACAACGACAAATCATTTTCTATCAATTGCAATTCTCGCAAAAATAAGATATTTAAAGAGAAGTCTTTTATAAAAAATGTAAATAAGTAAAATAAAGTATTTAATGATTCCTTTTTTAGATATACAATATATGCCGATTCCGCAATCTGAATTGCTCAACCGGCATATAATATTTTGTTAGTTTCGGTTTTCGGTCATTACACCAATTTTTTCAACAAGCTCTTCATACTCACTTGTTCCGAAATAATATTAGAGAGTTGATCGATAACAACACGTTCCTGAGTCATTGTATCACGATAGCGGATAGTTACTGTATTATCTTCCAATGTCTGGTGATCCACAGTTACACAGAACGGTGTACCTATAGCATCGTGACGGCGATAACGTTTTCCGACACTATCCTTTTCATCATACTGACATTTGAAATCGAATTTCAAAGCACTCATAATCTCCTCTGCTTTTTCAGGCAAACCGTCTTTTTTCACCAACGGTAAAATACCTAATTTCACAGGAGCAAGAGGAGCCGGAAGTCTCAACACAACTCGTTCCTCTCCACTTTCGAGCTTTTCTTCACAATACGATGCCGCAATAGTCGAAAGAAACATACGGTCTACACCGATCGAAGTTTCGACCACATACGGAGTATATGATTTATTCAGCTCAGGATCGAAATACTGGATTTTTTTACCTGAGAATTTTTCATGGCTGCTCAGGTCAAAGTCTGTACGTGAGTGAATACCTTCCACTTCTTTGAACCCGAATGGCATTTCGAATTCGATATCGGTAGCCGCATTAGCATAGTGAGCTAATTTATCATGATCATGGAAACGGTATTTCGCATCTCCATAACCAAGAGCCTTGTGCCATTTAATACGGGTTTCTTTCCATTTTTTAAACCAATCCAATTCTTCTCCGGGACGAACAAAAAATTGCATCTCCATCTGTTCGAATTCACGCATACGGAAAATGAACTGACGGGCTACGATCTCGTTACGGAATGCTTTACCTATCTGGGCAATACCAAAAGGTATTTTCATACGTCCGGTTTTTTGTACATTCAGAAAATTAACAAAAATACCCTGAGCTGTTTCAGGACGCAGGTACACCTTCATTGCTCCGTCAGATGTAGAACCCATCTCTGTCGCAAACATCAGGTTAAACTGACGAACTTCAGTCCAGTTACGAGTCCCGCTGATAGGGCATACAATCTCACAATCTACGATAATATTACGAAGTTCTTCCAGATTGCCATCGTTCAATGCTTTTGCAAAACGGGTATGTACTTCATCCCTTTTTGCCTGATATTCTTTTACGCGGGGATTCGTATCTTTAAACATAGCCGCATCAAAACTTTCACCGAATCTCTTGGCTGCCTTTTCTACTTCTTTGTCGATCTTCTCGTCTATCTTTGCCAGATAATCTTCAACAAGGACATCGGCACGGTAACGTTTTTTACTGTCTTTATTGTCTATCAACGGATCATTGAACGCATCAACGTGCCCCGACGCTTTCCAGATAGTAGGGTGCATGAATATAGCAGAATCGATACCCACAACATTTTCGTTGAGAAGTACCATACTATCCCACCAATACTTTTTAAGGTTGTTTTTCAGCTCCACCCCGTTTTGCCCATAATCGTAAACGGCTCCCAGCCCATCATAGATTTCACTTGACGGGAATACAAATCCATACTCTTTACAGTGCGAAACAATCTTCTTGAAAACGTCTTCTTGTGCCATATTTATAATTAAATCTATATTTAAGGTCTCAAGACCTTTATTTATCCATTTTTCTTCGGAAAGGCAAAGTAAATGCTTTTTTCGCAAATTTCATATCTTTTTATTGTTTTGGTAAAACAACAGACATCAGTCTGTTAGATTCTTTTTTATATCTGTAAATGTTTTCATTAGTATTATTCTTATTTTTGTATGAGTTTATAAAAAACAATTCTCATGCTAAAAAAATTCCTACTCCTGATACAGGTATTCTGTGTCGTAACAATCTCGGCTCAATCTAAAACTGAAAAAACCGAGATTGCAGATGATATCGAAATTCTGAAATTATCAGACAACCTTTACCTCCACAGAAGTTTTCTCGAAACCCAAAGCTGGGGTAAAGTAGGAGCAAACGGATTGATTCTCATAAAGAACAACGAAGCATTGCTTATTGATACTCCGTGGAACAATGAACAAACCGAAAGACTCGATAAATGGATATCAAACTCTTTACATGCAACCATTAAAACAGTAATACCTACCCATTGGCACGAAGACCGCATGGGCGGCTTAGCTTACCTTCAGTCGAATGGAGTAAAATCTTATGCTAATGAGCAGACGATAGAACTAGCCAAAACTAAAAACCTTCCTATACCCGACACCGGATTTAAAGATTCAATCGACATCAATTTTCAGGGATTCGATCTCAAACTATATTATCCGGGAGGAGGACATACTACTGACAATATAATTGTATGGATTCCGTCCGAAGATATCCTTTTCGGAGGGTGTTTTATCAAGGACTTGCAATCATCCAATCTAGGAAATCTTGCCGATGCCGATGTTGCTGCATGGCCACAATCGATAAAATGGGTTCTAACCAAATTTCCTGACATTAAGACTGTTGTTCCCGGACACGGTAACATGGGAGGATACAACCTCTTAACCCATACATTAAAGCTTATTAATGAACATAATACGGTCAGGTAATATTTTTTTCTTATTTTTACGAGTAAGTAATTAATTTACTGCAAGTATTTTAATGATATACTTTTAGTTTATAACAGTTTTTGGCTATTACACTTGCCAAAGTAATAAATAGGTCTGTGACCTTATAAACTTCTTATATGAGAGCACTTACAGGAATACTAATAACCATCATCGTATTAACAGGAGCCACTCTTACCGTATTGGCTTTGTGGGGAATACAGCCCATATCGTGGACTATTGTATGGAAATCGGGAGTTACCATCGGCATTGTTTGTGCAACTGTGGTACTTATCTATCTCCTTTATTTTCTGTTTTTCAAGAACTTTCAAAAAAATAGACAAAAATGAAAACTTTCGGTCTGATAGGCTATCCTCTAAAACACTCTTTCTCTTATCGTTTTTTCGGTGAAAAATTCACAAAGGAAAGAATAGATGCTCAATATCTGAATTTTGAGATTGCCGATATAGACAGACTTCCCGATATCATCAAAGAATACACCAAGCTGGCAGGATTAAACGTGACTATTCCGTATAAGGAACAAGTGATTCCTTTTTTGGATGAATTAGACCCGACTGCAAAAGCCATTGGAGCGATTAATGTCATTAAAATCGACAGAAGAGGAGATAATATACACCTCAAAGGTTTTAATTCGGACTACATCGGATTCAGAGATTCTATTTCACCACTGATCAATCCGGAAGTACATCACAAGGCTTTGATTTTGGGTACAGGGGGAGCTTCTAAGGCTGTGGAATACGGGCTCAAAGATCTGAATATAGAAACCCAATATGTATCTCGTTCGAGAAAAGAGGGAGTTATTACCTATGCTGATCTTTCGGAAGAAGTCATGTCGGAATATACAGTTATCATAAATGCCTCACCCATAGGTACGTTTCCGAATATAGACGAATGCCCTGATATTCCATATAATTACATCGGAAAGAAACATTTACTGTACGACCTTGTGTATAATCCGGCAGTTACGAAGTTCCTCGATTTAGGAAAGAAACAAGGAGCAAAAATCAAAAATGGAGAAGAAATGCTTGAGCTGCAAGCAATAGCAGCATGGCATATCTGGAATGAATAGCATCTTAGATAAGAAGATATAAAAGAGAGATTTGCCGAAGAGTCTCTCTTTTCATTATTCCTTCTTACCGGACTTTGATCCGCTGTGTCTTTTTTCGTCAAATGCAGAAATAAACAGATAAACACTGCAAACAGAAACAATACTCAATACGGGAATGTAAACCGATGAAGACAACAACGCCTGACTACCATACAACAGATAGACAATCAAAAGTATAACGCCTACTATACCATACATAACTCCAAGAATAGGGAATAAAGTCGAGAAAACAGAACTTTTTTCTTTTATATTCTTGCGAGACAAGGATGTTTCGGTCTCTATCTGCCGCATGATGCGATATTTAAGATTCTCTCCGGCTCGTTCTTTTGTTCCGGAGAATAAATTCCTCAGCTGATCGTCGTTTCTTTTATTTATATTATTATCCATAACTATATCTATATTAAGTAATAGAAAGTATTAATGACATGTTTTGAAGCGATACCCTGCTATTGCAGCTATGCTTGCAAAGTCAATAGGTCTGAGACCTTAAAATATTTCTTTTTGTACAGATGCCGTTAATAATTCGGCAAACCTTTTCCTCGCTCTGAAAAGCCTTACTTTTACATTCGATTCGCTAAGCGATGTTATCAGAGCAACATCCTTTATCGAATTTTCTTCCAGATAGAACAGAGTCAGTATCAAAGACTCTTCTTTCGGCATACTCTCCAGAGTACGTTCAATTATAACCTTACGTTCATGCTCTTCCATCTGAGCCACGGGGTTCCAGTCATCAGACTGACTTTCGTTATTCAACTCTCTGTAATCAACAAATTCAGTATGGAAACTCGCTACATTTATATAAGACAATGCGGTATTATATACTATACGGTAAAACCATGTCGAAAATTTACTGTCCGCTCTAAAAGTATGTAAATTATGAAAAGCTTTGACAAAGGCATTTTGTACAATATCTTCGGCATCCTGCCTGTTTTCGCAGATACGGAAGGCTATGGTCACAGCCATATCCTGATAGGTATCCACAAAATAGGCAAAGGCGGACGTATCCCCCTTTAGCACTTTACGTATCAACGGCCTCTCATCCATCCGCTTATTCGTCGAAATTTTTGTCCTTTGTGACCAGATAGAAGAGAATATAAGCCAGACCTAAAAACAGCAATATACATGCCGCCAGAATAAAGAATCCGGTATCTTCCGACAAAGTAAAGACGGTTTTCAATATAATTCCGAGAATAAGCCCGATAGCAATTCCCACACACAAAAAACCATTACGCAATGAGCGGTACTTATTAGGTGTTGGTTTTGCCTGAGTTGCAGGCACAATGCCTTGCTTTATCAGTTCCAGATTTTCTTTGTGCTTAGTCCGCAGACCGACCAATCCTAAATACAGACTGAACCCGATTGGAAGGGCTACTGCCGACAGGATTGCTATAATCGGAACCAGATCATCTAAATCATTCATATTTATATTTATTTATTGGGTTACATGAATATGACCGGACAAGTTATATTTTGGTTACAACTTTTTTCGGTTATTTTTTTTGAATCGAACTTTTATCTGAAAGAATGAGACTTCGTCTGTTTAAAATCAGAGATATTTACTCTGTAGACTTTGGAAGACGGTATATTATCCTTTTTCCCGCCTAAAATAAACAACGCTTCATTTTCGTATAACATTTCAGCATTATTTACATCAAAACCAATATAATATCCGGAAAGTTCACCTGTATGAATATTATAAGTATATATCCGCCCACTATCGTAAAGATATACTGTATACTTATTGTCGAAAGCCACAGCCGGACGTTCCATTGACTGAGGCAATTGCCCTTCAATCCGGTATTCTCCGGTAGATATATTATAAGTCCCTATATCATAAAGCGGACGTTCTTTGTACCCTCCAAACAGATAAATAATATTGCCAGCAATAATCCCTTTTGTTTCTTCGGCATTTGCAACAGGCACATCAGGCAACTCATACCAATAACCGCTTTTCAAGTCAAGCATATGCACTTTATTAGTATAACCTTTTACGATTTTATTGCCATGCTCCGATGATTTGACCGAACCGCCCAAGACTATAATGTTATTATCGGCAATGACTGATGCCGAATTAACAGCCTGATGAGGATTTGTTTCATCAATAATTAATGAATCCTGAGCAATATTATATACTTCGACCTTGTTATTCAATCTTTCGAATTTTATATTTTTCGTCTGAAGTTTACCTCCTAATACGTATATTTTACCTTGATTATACAACACATTGTGATATGCCCTTTTTGAAAATCGGTGATTGGATGTCATCCATGTATCTGATCCCAGATCATAAATATACATTCTGTCGCTAAATCTGAATAATTGCATTGCAATGTCTCCTCCGATCACACCTTTCATACTCGCCTCTCTATAATCTTCATCCAGAAATGATCCTTCCGCCGTATGGGCATCTACCGAAATATCCCCACCTATTATATATATTTTATTTTCAGCTATGGTTACTCCAAAGTTGGATAATTCCACCGGAATATCTGCTAATTCAGAATAAGGCAAACTGATTGCCAAATGAGGCTGTACACTTGTTACTGTAACCTGAGATAAAGACTCATCTTGTAATTTCAGATATACAAGATTATCTGATTTCTTAATGTGTCCAACCGTTATTTCCTGCAATGCATAACCGATGCATGAAAATAATATAGTATCATTATCCAATATGGGCTTAAAGCTTTTCAGACTGAATACTCCGTCATTATCCGTTGTTGTTTGTTCTCCTTTGTTCTTTAATGTAATACTTACCCCGGATAAAGGCTGATTAGTCATAAAATCTTTCACCTTTACTTTATCCTGACAAAAAAGAACCTGAGACATACCTGGAATCGCCAATAACATCAATAATCCAATCTTTAGATTCCTCATAAACTCCGTTGGTTTATCTGTTGTATAATACATATTCTCTTACCTTTCTTAGTTCCGACGTATCCACTTTATATAGTTTATCAGAAGGATCACCAAACCTTTTTCCTCCGAGAATATACAATTCGCCTTCTTTATAAAACATCTCGGGATTAACAAGGTCTGTCAATAAATAGTAGGCCTTCATCATATTACTTTTCACATCCAGACAATACAATACCTGATCATTATAGATATAAATGGTCGATTTATTATTATACGCTATAGCAGGACGCTTCATAGCTTCAGGCAGTTTTGCTATTAATTTGTATTCTCCGGAAGAAAGATCATATGTACATATATCATGAAGAGCATATCCCCTGTAGCCTCCGATCAGGTAAATCGTTCCACCTACAACTGTCCCGTTCAGTTCTGAAGCCTTCTCTTTGGGCAGTTCCGGTAATTCGTACCAATATCCGGTCGACAAATTGAGCATATGTCCTTTACTGGTATACACCTGATTACCTCCATTATATAATTTAGTCGATCCACCCAATACTATTATATTATTATCATAAACCACAGACAAGCTATTGACCGCTTGATGCGGATTACTTCGGTCAACAATCAGGGTATCCTTAACCGAATCATATACTTCTATTTTATCATCCAGATATTCTAACTTTTTATTTTTAGAATTGCGTTTTCCGCCAAGTATATATATTTTACCATTGTTATTAATCACGTTATGATTTGCTCTTTTAGAGAAAAGATATCGGGATGTTGTCCATGTATCTGTAGGAATATCATAAACATACATCTTGTCATTATAAGCAATCCATTGAAAAGCTGGCTTTGTTCCACTTATAGGAGCAGCATTAGGTGCGATTACTTCATTTATGGAAATATTCCCACCTACCACATAAATTTTCTCTCCTACAATAGCCGCTCCGAATTCGCTCACCCATCCGGGCATGTGACTAAGTTCGGTAAAAGGAATAGAGGACAGCAGTTCGGGTTCACGGCCCTCAACTACAGCCTGACCTAAAACTTCGACCTTCATTTTAAGGTAAACGGTGTATTCCATGCCTTTCAATGCCGAAATCGGAATAATCTCCTGACCATACCCGACACTCGATACGATCAGAGTATCTTTTTCGGTTATAGGATGTAATTTTTGCAGATCGAACATCCCATCGTCTCCGGTCTGGAGCTGTCTCGATGTTTTTTTCAGCAGAATACCTGCTCCCGATAAAGGCTGATTAGTCATAAAATCTTTCACAGTGACTTTATTCTGAGCAGATAACAATATCCAAGGATAGATAAGTAAAAGAAAAAAGGCTAGTTGTTTCGTATTCATAGTGTTTCAGTGTTTGGTTAAAAGTGATGTCTAAAGTTAAGAATAAATCTAAGGCAGAAATAAAAAGGGGATCGTTTTTCAACCATCCCCTTTCTTTCTGTCAACTATTTTCAAGTTTCTCTTTTTTTCTTTTCTTATATCGTTTCCGGTACACAATATATCCTGATACTAAGATAGACACAAATAATACTCCGGAAATGAAAACAAACAAATCGGATAACATCTCGAAATATAGAGGATATATCCGTCCGACATGTACTTCGAGACTGGCATGCCACAAAGACATCCGTCCGTTTTCGACCAGTTGAGTCGGCATCGGCGTAAACTGAATATCAGAATTTAGGGTATGGGCCCCTTTTCCGTATTCAAATGCAACCGGATATCCTTTATAGTCATTAATGTAACCACTTACCGGATTTGTAATTGTAGGACGTCCTCCCATTTGCGGTATATGCGGCGTTTTTGTAATAGCATTTATACTCTCTCCCGTATGCTTATCCCAATAAAAAAGGCCGCTGAAAGACCCTACAACCCATTGAGTCGAATCGAGCTGCTCCATAACATTTACCCCCATCACACTTACAGGTGGTGTCTTTTTCATTTTCTGAGGAGTATCCTTCAGATCTTGCATTTTGTAAAAACCTTCAGAGGAATATACAATCCATTCTTTATCAAATGCATCATATCTCAATGTCCTTAGTTTGTCAAACCAAGCATTACCGCTTGCCAGAGATGTTCCCGGTATCGGAACCATTTTACCCCTTATAATAGAGATCAGCAGCGGCGGACGCAGGAAAGCACCTGAAATACCCAATATCAGAAAAAAGACAAGAAGCATTACCCCCAACTTATTATGCCATTTAAGCGATCCTTTCCAAGTGGAAGTATATCCGGCTGTTTCTTTTTGCTTCTTCTTACGGCGTTTTATTATTCCCGGAAATAGAGTGATAATTATTCCTGTAATACAAAAAAAGATGGCGACCAATCCAAGAAAATCAACAAATAAACGTCCGGGCATATGAAACAATTCTCCACTATGCAAAGTCCACATAGTGCGGAAGAGTGATGCTTCTTTTTTATAAAAAACGGGAGCTTTCAGCTCAATTTTTGTATAGAAATCGTACGGATATGCGGAAACATATATATGAGAGCGGGTCATTACAAACAGAGAATCATCCTTTACCGCCAAATCGCTGATTCTTTCGTCTAACTCTGCCTTTTTTGACAGATTTATCCATTCAGACTTTGACTTATCTAATCGATATAAATCGAATGTCGACACGGTAAAAACATCTCCCCGATCAGACTTAACAATGCTGGTTATGGAACGGTTATCGGCTCCCTCCTTAAAACCATCCTGATATGAGGTAAAACCCGAATAATTCTTATCGGTCAACCACAAGCCGCTGCTGCCGTATACAAAAACAGAATCGGCTGATAAATCGAAGCTCCCCTTGATTGCTCCGTTATTCCAATTATTGTACCTGTAGTTCTCAGGCATCCACGAACGTGGAATATCCAAGCTGGAAATCAATTGACGGTGATTCAGAAATATACCTGATACCGAAAACATAATAATGAAGAATGATGACACCAAGCCTATCCACTTGTGCCACCATCTCATTTTGCGTGCTTTTTTCTTTAGTTTAGTTTCCATTTTAGACTGACATAGAAAGTTCTACCCGGTGATATACTCGAATAGAAACTACTAAATTTAGTTTTATAGTCGAATAAATTATTAATTCCTGCATTGAGAGTAAATCTATATGGCAAAGGCTGCGCATAAGTTAAACGCCAGACAGAATATCCATCGTAATGAATTTTATACTCATCGGTGGTTATACTCGTCATTCCGGTATTCTCGTCTATTTCAGAAATATCTTCGTTGCCGTATGTATCCATTGAACTAAAATATTTACCACTGAAACTTAATGTAGGATTATATTTTCTGAAGAACCGAGACGTATAATCAACACGGAATGTGGCTGTATGAGGTCTTTCCGTTGATTTCTTACCCAAATCATCATGAACATAAGTATAAGAAGCTTTCAACAAAATATTACTGCGCAACTGGTGAGATATACCTAATTCTACTCCCAATATTTTCGCTTTGCCCAAATTTCGATAATAGATGGTGTCGTTATTCAGCCAAATCGAGCTGATCTTATTGTCCATCAGCGAATATTGACCCATTGCGGTTATTACAGTTTTTCCCAAAGAGACTTCAGTCGAGAGATTAAAGTTATTGCTTTTCTCCGGTTTGAGGTCTTTACTTCCGACGATCTGGAAACCTCCTCCATATGGATGGAACCAGTCGGTATATAGTTCTTTCAGGGTTGGAGAACGAAAGCCTCCGGAATATCCTCCACGCAATGTTACGCGGGACATCGGCTTATACATTGCCGATAAATGGGGGGTCAAACGTCCTTTAAACTTAGAATGATAATCATACCTCAAGCCTGTTACCAATGTCAATTTGTTATTCAAAACCCATTCCTGCTGAGTATAGCCCGAATAAGTATAAGCATCACGTTTGGCATTGCTTCCATCACTTTCAAACATAAATGTCATCAGATCATCCGAAAAGACCTCAAATCCTGCAACAAAGGAATGCCGACGACCTATTTTCTGATCATATATCCCTCCGACGTACCATTGAGTGTTTTCATAATTTTTCTCTTCTTCTTTAAGCAAACGGTAATAGTCGTATTTATTATACTTATCATAATTTCCGGATAGAGATAAATGCCTGTCTTCCGAAAATGTATATTCGGCTTTTAAACCTCCCGAATAATCATAATAACGATCTCTCACTTTTTTACCGTCTAATCCTCCGGGGTTCCGTTCTTTAAAGTAGTATCCGCCTTTAGCTTCTATCTGCAACTTATCAGAGGCATTAATACCAACTTTTCCTGATAAACTATAATCCTTATAGCCAGCAATAATAGTTTCACTCAGGTCTCTTTCTTCTTTTGTTCCATCTTCGAATTCCTGAGTAAGGGGAGAACGGTCTTTCAATGTATAAGGATCTCGTTGTTTCATTGATCCGGTTATGGAGGCATATCCCCATTTTTGTCGGGAACCTACGGTTAATCCGTAATTCTGTTCACCTTCACTGGCAAATCTACTGTTTGCGGTTATTTCGATAGGTTTCTCCGGCTTTCTGCCTATAATATTGATTACGCCACCCACTGCATTCGATCCGTATAGAGACGAAGCCGCACCCTTCATGATCTCTATTCGCTCCACATTATCCATGTCTACACGATTGTAATCTATATTGTCGAAAGTTTCTCCTGCAATCCGTTCTCCATCCATTAAGAACAGGACGTATTTACCTCCGAAACCTAACATATTAATATTTGCATGTCCGCCATTATTTGTAAAATTGATACCGGGAAGCTCGTATTCCAATAATTCTCTAAAATTGGCAACCTGTGCTTTCTCTAAAACCTTCGACGATATAATCTGAACGGCTATAGGTACATTTTTCAACAGCCGTTCGGTACGGGTAGCTGATACTACAACCTGATCTAAATCGACTGATTTTTTACATAACGGGATATTTATATCTTGATCACCTGCTGACAAATCAACTGATATTTTTTGTTCTTCATAACCTAATGCCGACACATGTAATATTACTCTTTCATTTTTCAAACCCGGCAATTTGAATATACCATCGGACTCGGACAAAATGGCTTTGTTGTATCCGGGCAAACTGATTGTCGCTCCATGTAACACCTCATAGGAGCCGCAATCCACAACTTTTCCTCTGATAATACGATTTTGAGTATAAACCGTAAGGGTTGTAAATAATAATACTAAAGATATGAGAAATCTCATGATTTATGATTGATTAAGGACATAGACCACTTCTATCCGAATATATTCGGGCAGAAAGGTTATGCTATTATAATTAGGCAAGGATTAAAAAAACATAGAGTTAAAGGAAAATGCCAGACAGAATTTTTTCTCTGGCATTTTCCTTTAAGGTCTCAGACCTTCTTATCGACTTTGGCCGTATTTAGACAACGGTCAGTCATTGTATATCTAATGTACAATTAGATACTTTCGGTTACTTACAAAGCCTCTAACTTAGATCTTATTCTTAAAATTTGGTAGAGCCATCAGCATTATACTGATATTTAAAACTCACATATCCGGCAGCGTTCTTTTCGTTCTTATTATCATATAATGATAATTTCACATAGTTGCCATCTGCAGCTTTAACGACATAAATCGAACCATTGATGGTATACTTGGGAGGAGGATTACTTGTATCAACAGTCAGCCATCCGGTCAAAGTCTGAGAAAAAGGCTGGTCTTCTGTAGTTATTCCTGTTCCTGTAAATGAAGTTGTGATCGTTCCGATCTCATCGGTTTTATAACCTGAAGACGGAGCCTCTTTTATATCATCCCAATTAGTAGAAGTAGTCTGAACTACTGCACCTTTACCTTTACCCGATTTACCGCCGTTCAGCCTTATATCTCCTCTATGGAAAGCTATATCCCAAGAAAGATCATTTGCAAAGTCAGTAACTGTTACAACCGCATTTTTCGAGAAAGAGAAATATACCCAATCGGTATATGATTTAACATCAAGAAACTCTACTGTTTTAACAGTACCGGGAGTCCCCCCGTTATTTTTTCCGCTATCGTCATCGTCATCGCTGCATGCAGAAAATGCAAAAAACACACATAAAAATAATGCTAAAAACTTAAATTGATTTTTCATTGTTTATGAAGGTTGATTAGTGTACAATTATGTTTACAAAGATATAATCATAAGAAAACCAATACAATCCCTAAAAACCATGAATATTCAGCTGCCCAATACCTAATTATAGTTATAGATAAATCCGGCCTATAATAGACAAGATCTATCAACTGTAAATATTTTACCAAGTACAGGATTTATCCTTTCACCACCATACACAAACTGTCCTCGAGAGCTGTTACTGAATGAATAATATTGACCGGAATATTCACTTCGTCATACTGATTCATCATCACAGTTTTATCTCCTTCTTTATAAATTACTTTTCCTTCGAGGACAACCAAACGCGCAGGAATATCTGTCTTATGATCATCCAAAATCATCTTATCTTTAAAGCCTATTATTATAACTTTAAAGTTATCACCGCTTTTTAAAACTCTTGGAACCGGACGTTTTGCCGACTCCACATCTTTCTTAATATCTTTTATTGTCATAGATTTTACATTAAGGTCTAAGACCTATTTATTAAACACTTATATATGTCTCGATTTTATCTTTATTTTTACAACTCCAACATCTATATCCCTTTCCTCTCAACAGACCAATTATCGGAGCCGGAACAAACGGAGTCAACAACTTTAAAATCTCGCCCTCCGATAACGCATTTGCCTTTGATAAAATATCCTGCATCGGAGTCCCCCCGCCATTGATAACAGGGCAAGCATCAAAAACCACCGTCACAGCCTCATTCTTTGCCCAAATAGGACGTTCCTCTTTCAAAATCTCCGAATCGGAAGAATCTTCGCCTGAGACGGATAAGCCTGCTGCATTCCTCAGAGTGGTTATTAAAACAGACAGATCTAAATTTCCGACTTCGGCTACTTGTTTCAATGAAGCTACTTTCGCTACGGTTTTTCGTAGGATCGGATTTTTCAATTTCGCAAAAGCAGGAGACATGTTCAAGAGTACCTCTTCCAATTCGGGATAGTATTCGAGTATCTCCCCCACTTTTGTTTGTATTGTGATATCGGGCTTTTCCATATCAGCGGGATGTATATGAAAGCAGACGCTGCTCTCCTTCGAGTTTTCTTAAGTTAGTCAGATCCTGAGTACATTCGACTACCCCCAGATATTCGCCGTTTTCGCCCCGCATGGCAATGTATTCGATATAAATAAACTGCCCTTTAAAGTTGATCCAGAATGCTGCATTCGATTCTTTTCCGCTTTTAAAATCATCGAGAATCTGATCTACAACATGTACACTTCCGGGGGGGTGGCAAAGCTGTACTTTGCGTCCGATTATAGCTCTGTTGCGGTCGAATATACGATGTGGCCCGAGAGAAAAGAATTTCACCTTGTCATCCTTGTCAACAAATGTGATATCCATCGGCAGCAGATTAAAGAAAGCAGTCAATTCATCTATCGAAAAGCTTCCTGTTGGCAACTGTACATTACCGTTTTGCGAGTAAGAGACATCACTAACTTCTATATCTTCCGGATGCCATTTATCAGATGGATCATATAAACAGAAACCAAACTCAAGGGTCTGTTGGTATATCTGATACCACTCTATATCGGTCAGAGTATCCATACACATCGGAAGAAGTATCTCTTCTTCTTTCATAATCATGCCTTCAACAGATACCAGTACAGGCTCTAAAGTATAAGCTATGATTGTATAAAGATCTTCAACTGACATATCGTCCTGTACATCCAATACTTCATGAGCGGATTTTAACAACTCCCTTGTTTCGTCATGTTTGCCCCACATTACTTTAGGAGGTCCTGTTATTTCATGCTTTTCCATAAAAGGAAACAACAGGTATTCTTTTCTCCGGTAATGCTTATCCACGTCTGACAAAGCATTATATAATGCTTTCAGTTTTAATAAATAGCCCTTTATATCTGTATCTTTTAGTTGAGATGCTTGATTAAACAAAGCCCTCACCTGCACTATTACTTTTTCGAGTTCCTTGTTTTCTTTTTTGAAAGTATCCACAGGATGTCCTGCGGGAACTTCTTTCGCAAAAGTCTGATCGATATGTCCATCCAATACCGCTGTATGAATATCACAGAAACGGAGAACTTCTTCTTCAGGCAATCCTTCGGAAATCAATTCTTGTTCGACCTCCACAACCTCATTATAAGGTACAGTTTTGAGATACTCTTCCAATCGCTTTCTTATAGCATCGGGAGCCTCACCCGAGTGCAGCTGCAGGATAAGATGCTTAAGCAATTCTTTCCTTTTTGCAGAATTATTAATCAGTTCACTCATAATTTTATCAGATTTATTTTTAGGTAACCCCATCTTATATTTTAAACAAATGTAGTACACTATAATGTTTAAAATCTGTATCATATGTTACACAACACCAAAAAAGCAATGTTATCGCTACTGATCATATCATGTATTTCAGATAAAATCTTATTATCTTTATCATCCGTTACCTAATACCTGAAATAAAGAAAGGGATATACCAGAACTTAGATTTTTAACGCAACAAGCAAATGAAATCAGAAATCAGACACATAGAGACAATCATTATAGGTGGAGGTCCCGGAGGTGCTACATGCGGATACATGCTTGCACAAAAGTCAAAAGAAAGCCTGATAATAGAACGCAGCCAATTCCCCAGAGATAAAGTCTGCGGAGGAGGACTTACTCCGAAATGTTACAGACTCATAGATAAAATATTTGGCGGCATTACCTATGATTATCAATCAGTAAAAAAACTCGAAGTACACCTTGGTCAAAGCCGAAACCGTACATTCGACTTATCTGATGAGATACGGGTGGTATGCCGTAAAGACTTTGATCAGATTTTACTCGAGGCATACAAACAAGCTGGAGGTGAAGTCGTACCCGGAAGAGCTAAAACAATAGAAGAACGGGACGGAAAAGTATTTGTGACTCTGGCAGACAACCGTCAGTTTTCATGCAATAAGTTAATCGGAGCGGACGGAGGAAACAGTATCGTTCGAAAATACCTCGATCCGAATAACAAACGGAAAATGCTTTTATTGGAAAAAACCGTTCTCAATAAAAAATTCGACAATATAAAACTATACTTCGATACTAAACTCGAAAAAGGTTATATGTACATGTTTCCCAACCCCGAAGGATGCGTTATCGGATATGGCGACATGAATACCAGCAAACATGAGTTTCAGAGAAGGATACAAGAAGCGGGACTTCCCGATGCAGATAAACAAAAAGGAGCATATCTGCCCATCTTCGATAATATAGAATACCCGATGAAGAACAATATTATACTTATCGGCGATGCAGGAGGGTATGTAGATTCGATATCAGGTGAAGGCATATTTTATGCTATCCAAACGGGAGGATTTGCGGCAATGTCTATTATCGAAGAATCTTCGTTTAAAGAACTTTGCGGAGGTATTATTACCCGTATGCGAAAAATAAATCAATTGTCGGAATACTTCTATAATAAGCTGGTACATTATCCATTAGTATACTTTTGCACAACTGATTTTATGTATAATCGTATCCGCCGTAAAATAGACGATTATTTAGCTAGATAAAGAATTGTCATCGATTATGAATAAACAAATCAGACACATACAAACCATTATAGTAGGGGCAGGTCCCGCAGGCAGTGTCTGTGGTTACATTCTTGCAAAAAATCAATGTGAATGCCTGATTATTGAAAGAAAAGAATTTCCCCGCGAAAAGCTTTGCGGAGGAGGGCTTACCCCTAAGTCGGTACGTCTGCTCAGCCGTATATACCCCGATCTGCAATACAATTATCTTACAGTACACCAGATGGAAGTGCATTCGCCCAACCAACTATTGGCTAATTTCCGTATGACCGAAGGAATACGCACCGTCGTCCGAAAAGATTTCGATAATGTACTGCTCGATCAATACAAATCTATTGGAGGAGAAGTTCTCCATGCCAAGGTGGCATCTATCGAAGAAAAAGAGGACAAAATATACCTCACTTTGGGAGATAAAACAGTCATATCTTGCAATACTCTGGTCGGAGCCGACGGAGCAAACAGCATTGTCCGCAAATACATAGAACCGAATCGCAAGAAAGGGCTTGTGTGGATGGAGAAAGGCGTATCAGATAAATCGGAAAGAAACATTAAAATATTTTTCGATAAACGTTACAGAATGGGATATGGGTATGTTTTTCCGAACGTAAACGGCTATGTCTCAGGATACGGACACGACAACACTCCTACTCTGGCTGAATTTGACGAAATGCTGTCGAATCACCACCTCTCAAAAGACGGAAAAATAAAAGGAGCATATATCCCTACAATGGACAAGATAGAATATCCTTTCCGAAAGAATATTATACTCATTGGTGATGCCGGGAGCTATACGGATTCTGTTACCAGCGAAGGATTGTTTTATGCAATGAAAACCGGAGAGAATGCCGCCACGGCAATACTTCTGGATAAGGATTTCAGAGTAGTAAACGAAAAAATAATTCTGCGCATCCGAAAAATCCGTAATCTGGCTATACTTTTTTACAGCAGCTTCGGTCAATGGATTTTTTACCGTACCTGCAAACGCAAATCACTTTATAAGAAGATTTGTGAAAAAATAGATTTATATATTGCTAAATGAAAGAATCATCTTATAAATTATTCGCACTCAAGTCTAAAGATAACCTTAGCCTGCTTGAAAGATTAAAAAACAACCCCGAAATAAGAACATGCTATATTTCAGGGGAATATGTACATGTAACCTTTCGAGACAACCGCCCTATAGAAATTCACGGAACAGAAATGAAAGAGATTAAACCCGATCCAGAAAATATTTAATTTCTAACTTACAGACAATTACACACATCACGATCTTGCCTTTAATCAATTTTTCATTAGTTAAAAGCATATAAAATTCGCTCCTACACCTTATCTATAACTAAATAGACTTAATCTATATTATTTAGAATAATTATAAACTAGCTACTCTATAAGCTTTTTTATCCTTTTTCATGCATCCCAAAACATCTATTTTGCTATATTTACATAGCAAAACTATATATTTAATGTGATTTTAAAATTACATTTATAAATATATTCAACACCTTGAATGATCAATATTTGTTTTTATCATGGAAAAGCAAAGCTATATATCAACTATCAAAGACAAAGTCGGTGTTAATGTCAACCGATGCTATCAATGCGGTAAGTGTTCAGCAGGATGTGCTGTTGCCGAAGACATGGACTATCCGCCAAGTATGGTCATGCGTATGCTGCAAACCAATGACAGCATGAACTACACGGCCTTATTGAAATCGGAATCCATCTGGCTGTGTATATCGTGTCAGAACTGCCTTACACGCTGTCCTATGCAGATAGATATTCCTGCATTGATGGATTATATGCGGGAAAAGGCATTAGAAGAAAAAACGATCAACAAAAAATCAAATAATATATTATCATTCCACCGGGCATTTCTCGATTCGGTAAAATTTACGGGACGACTTTACGAGATCGGTCTTGTTGCCGGATACAAAGCCCGGACAATGAACCTCACTCAGGATTTGGACGTAGCCCCTTCGATGTTCATGAAAGGCAAACTGCCCATTATTCCCGAAAGAGTGAAAAACAAGAAACAGATCTCTGCCATCTTTTCCAAAACGAAGGAATAAGGTCTAACAATCAATTAAAAAACTATGGAAATAGGATTTTACCCGGGATGCTCTCTGAAAGGCACTTCTTCGGAGTACGCCCAATCGACACTAGCCATTGCTAAAGTATTCGATATCAATTTGGTTGAGATCGAAGATTGGAACTGCTGCGGTGCTACTGCCGCACACAATATCAACCACGAGTTGGCAACTGCTCTTCCTGCACGTATATTGGCATTGGCCGAAAAGCAAGGTTTGACTGAAATAGTTGTGCCCTGCGCAGCATGCTACAACCGCTTGAGTGTTGCCCAACATGAAATAAACGAAAAGCCCGAACTGAAAGAGCGTGTTTCCGAAATCATAGGCATGCCAATACAAGGCAATGTAAAGATATTAAATGTAATGCAGTTCGTACTGAAATATATTGCCGACAAAATAGAAGAAAAAGTAGTAAAACCATTCGAGCATAAAGTGGTATGCTACTACGGATGCTTGTTGGTTCGTCCTCATGAAATATTACAATTCGACCGCTTGGAAGATCCTCAATCGATGGATAACCTTATGCGCAAAATAGGAGCGGAATCAATGGACTGGGGATATAAAACCGAATGCTGTGGAGCCGGTTTTTCGGTCTCGCGCACCGATATCGTAGCAAAATTATCAGGACGTATAGTTAAAGATGCAGCCGACCGTGGAGCAGAAGCCATCATTGTAGCCTGTCCGATGTGCCAATCGAATCTGGATATGCGCCGCCCTCACATCAATAGCTATCTGCAAACCCAAATAGATACACCTGTTCTGTACATAACACAGGCTATCGGCCTTGCTATCGGATTGGATAGAAATGCCTTGGGTCTGAAAAAACTATTTATCGCACCGACCTTTGCATAGGTCACAAAATACTTAGCTTATGTCAAAAATAGGAGTTTTCATCTGCCATTGCGGCGAAAATATAAGCGCGACCGTCGATTGCGAAAAAGTTGCACAGGAAGCTGCCAATATAGAAGGTGTGGAATTTGCCACCGACTACAAATACATGTGTTCTGACCCAGGACAGACCATGATAAAAGAAGCCATCAAAGAAAAAGGGTTGACCGGAGTTGTTATCGGTGCATGCTCGCCACGTATGCACGAACCCACTTTCCGAAAGGCATGTGCAGAAGCCGGACTTAACCCGTATATGTGCGAAATGTCGAACCTGCGTGAGCATTGTTCATGGGTACACGAAAAAGGCGACACAACCACCGCTAAAGCGATAGATCTGGTACGGATGCTTATCGAAAAAACAAAACTGGATAAACCTCTTAACGAAATAAAAGTACCTATCACTAAAAAAGCACTGGTTATAGGCGGAGGTATCGCAGGTATTCAGGCAAGTCTGGATATTGCTAATGCAGGTCAACAGGTAATTCTGGTTGAGAAAGAAGCATCTATAGGAGGACATATGTCCCAATTATCCGAAACATTCCCTACACTCGACTGCTCGCAATGTATCCTTACCCCTCGGATGGTAGAAGTTGCCCAGCACCCCAACATTACCTTATATAATTATGCGGAGCTGGAAAGTCTCGATGGCTTTATCGGCAATTTCAAGGCAACAATCAGGCTGAAAGCCAAAAGTGTAGACCCTAAAACCTGTACCGGATGCGGAGTCTGCTATAGTAAATGCCCGAAGAAAAAGATACCAAGTGAATTCAATGCGGGATTAGGAATGCGTACAGCCATTTACACTCCATTTCCTCAGGCTGTACCCAATAAACCCGTTATAGATAAAGAGAATTGCAACTATTATACGAATGGTAAGTGCAAAGTATGCCAAAAGGTATGCCCGACAGGTGCTATCGATTTTGACCGCCCGGATGAATTGATCACCGAAAATGTAGGAGCGATAGTACTTGCAACAGGTTTTGATGTACTTAAACCTGATTTCTTCCCCGAATACGGCTATGGAAAATATCCGGATGTAATTACCGGACTTCAATTCGAACGACTGGCTTCGGCTTCGGGTCCTACACTCGGCGAAATACGGCGGCCATCTGATGGGAAAGTACCTCAGAAAGTAGTATTTATTGCCTGCGCAGGATCTCGCGATCCGGCGAAAGGTATCCCTTATTGTTCAAAAATATGCTGTATGTACACTGCCAAACATGCTATGTTGTATCAGCATAAAGTACACGATGGAGAATCGTATGTATTCTATATGGACATACGTGCCGGAGGTAAAAATTACGAAGAATTTGTTCGCCGTGCCATTGAAGACGACGGAGCAAATTATGTAAGAGGACGTGTTGCCCGTGTTTACGAAAAAGACGGAAAACTTATAGTCAAAGGAGTAGACACACTCATGGGTGCTAAACCCGTAGAAATAGAAGCTGACATGGTAGTACTCGCTACCGCAGGTGTTTCCAATTGCGGAGCGGAAGAACTGGCTCAAAAGATGCACGTATCATATGACCCTTATAAATTCTTTGCTGAAGCTCATCCGAAACTGAAACCTGTGGAAACAAATACAGCAGGAATATACCTCTGCGGAGCATGTCAGGCACCCAAAGATATACCAGATACAGTGAGTACTGCATCAGGAGCAGCGGCCAAAGTAATCGGGCTGTTCTCTAAAGATGAATTGACAAGAGAACCTACCGTTGCAGTAGTCAACCGTATTCCGTCACACGATATATCGACTTGTGTAGGATGTTTCCTTTGCGAAACGGCATGTCCATATCAGGCTATTGAGCATGAAGCGATCAAAAACCGCCAAGGGGAAATTATAAAAACGGTTGCCCGTGTAAACCCCGGTCTTTGTCAAGGCTGCGGAACCTGTGTATCATTCTGCCGTTCAAAATCCATTGACATACAAGGATTTTCAAACGAGCAAATGTATGCTGAAGTTATGGCAGTTCTTGCAGACTAAGGTCACAGACCCTTTTGTGTATTTTTATCTATAGGTAAGATCAGTTAACAGAGATCAACTGAAAGAGGAAAAGTAACAATGGAAATTGTACATTGATGTTGTAACCTTTGTTACCTTTTCGAATTAAGCGACTGATTTTTATATGTTTGTAATTCCCAAAAGCGATCTTAAAAAATTTGATGTTTTATTTTAATTATATGGTATGATAAGATGATATCGGATGCGGAAGCAGGTTTTCTTTGATTATTAAGCTCCCAGAGCTATTTTATTTCTATAACGACCGAAACTAGTTTTTCCTGCTTCTGCATACGGTATCTGATTTTCAGTTACAAGAAAGCAATATACTAATATGATATAATGAGACAATAAGGAAATAAAGGAACACTGAAAGATGTCCAATTTTGTAGTAACCTTTGTTACCTTTTTGAATTTGATTACTGATTATTGTTTATTGATAACTGTTAACTCATCCCTGATTTTGTTACCTTTTTTACAACAAACGTTTCAAAAAAACTGAATTCTATGAATACTGAATTTGAACCCAAAATAGTAGCATTTGTCTGCAACTGGTGTACTTATGCCGGAGCCGACCTTACGGGAACAAGCCGTATCAAATACGCATCGAACGTCAAAATCGTTCGCTTCCCCTGTACAGGACGCATCGACTTTATGCTCTTACTCAAAGCATTCGCCAACGGGTCGGACGGCATTATTGTATCGGGTTGCCATCCTAATGATTGTCATTATACTTCCGGCAACTTCCATGCCCGTCGCCGTTGGATTCTTTTTCGCAGCCTTCTCGACTTTATAGGGGTCGATGTCCGCCGAATCCATTTTGCCTGGGTATCGGCAGCCGAAGGAGCCAAATGGGCAGATATAGTAAATTCGACAGTAAACACGATTCGAGAAATGGGTCCCTACACCGAATACCGCAGGGCTGCAGACTTTCTCGAAGAAAACGAACCCGAATTAGCTAAAGAAATGGAGGTAAGCCATGAATGAACTGATTAATAAAGTAAAAGAACTGTTCGACAGCGAATCAATAGATCTGTTTATCGGATATGAGGCCGGATCTAATCGTCCCCGTCCGTTCTTTGTAAAGAATGTATCAGATGCCGATAAGCTTATTTTCGATGATCGTTGTCAAGGCAATCTTGCTGTATATCTTACTCGCAAAGACCTTACAGCCGGAAAGCGAGTAGGTATTTCGGCTTCGTATTATGCACTGAAAAGTATCTTACAGTTATTCAATGAAAACCAACTGAATAAAGACCGCTTACACATTATAAGTGTAGATAACAATAGCTCTCTGACTGTTTTTTCGGATGCCGATCAAATCAGAGAGTATCTTCAAAAAACACCTCCTCCCTCAAAAATGGAGGATGATAAACTCGTAAAAGAACTGGAAGCAATGAATGCTTCGGAACGTTGGGCATTCTGGTCTGACGAATTATCGAAATGTTTTAAATGTTATGCCTGCCGTGCCGCCTGCCCTATGTGCTATTGCACCAAATGTATAGTAGAAGTGAATCGCCCTCAATGGATTCAGCCTTGGGCAAGTACTCTTACTAATATGGAATGGCAGATAAACCGTGTGATGCACATGGCAGGACGCTGCTCCGACTGCGGATCGTGCGGAACAGCTTGTCCTCTCGGAATCCCCATTCATCTGCTCACTCACATGATGACGGAAACGGTTGCAGCTAATTTCGGAAAGAATGATGGACATGGCAATGTGCTATCGACATTCAAACCCGAAGATCAGGAATCTTTTATACGTTAAGCCTTATGGAAAAGAAACATATATCAAAAGATGCGCTAAAAGTCTGGTTGAATAAAATAAACTCCGACGGAAAGCGGATATTTGCTCCGGTATCCAAAGGTGACAGGACAGATTTCCGCGATATCACATCATCCGAAGAAATCAGTCTTGAGCATATACAAACAACCCAATCGGCAAAGGCCGTGGCTTTTCCCCGTACCGAAAAACTATTCTCTTTCGAAAAAAAGAAAGGAGATGTCACTCTTAAAGATTTCGATACAGAAAGTATTCCCGAAACTGTGGTATTCGGGATTCACCCTTGCGATGCGGCAGGGTTTCGCCCTCTTTCGGGAATATTCAACTGGGATACAAAAGATAAACCATTCAATGCACATATAGACCGTACTACACTCGTTTCGATGAGCTGTACCCAGTGCGATGATTTCTGTTTCTGTACATCTGTCAACGGTAGTCCCGGCAATACAGAAGGAAGCGACATATTACTGACTCCTGTTTCTGACGGATATCTGGCAGAGATTATCACTGAAAAAGGAAAGTCTTTAGCAGACAAATACAGCGACCTGTTCAGTGCAGATCCCAATATCAATAAAGAAAAATATCTGGCAAAAGTTCCTGTAAGATTCAATATTGAAGAATTACACGACAAAATATCGCATATGTTCGAAAGCGAAGTCTGGAAAGAACAATCGGAGCGTTGTCTGGGTTGCGGAGCCTGTGCATTCGTATGTCCGACCTGCGCCTGTTTCGACATTCAGGAAAACACAAAGGGTAATAGCGGTGAAAGACTGCGCTGCTGGGATTCCTGTGGATTTTCACTCTTCACACTGCATACATCAGGACACAATCCGCGTGAAGTTCAAAGCCAACGATGGCGTCAGCGATTGTTACATAAATTCGCATATATGCCCGAACGAATTTCGGTGAGAGGCTGCACGGGATGCGGAAGATGCTCAAGGGCTTGTCCGGTGGATATGAATTTATCCGAGCATTTAAGTGAAATTTCTCAATTATAAGTAAACTGATCAATTATGAACGATAATATATACCTGCCTCACCTGATGACAATCGAAAAGATTACACAGGAAGCACCGGGAGTTAAAACCTTCCGTCTGAAATTCAAGGATGAAGAAGAAGCCCGAAATTTCGAATTCAAAGCCGGACAGTTCGGTGAATATTCGGTATTCGGAGAAGGAGAAAGCACATTTTGTATTGCCTCATCTCCTACTCGAAAAGGATATATAGAATGTACTTTCCGTGAAGCAGGAAAGGTAACATCCGCTTTGGCAAAACTCGAAGAAGGTCAGACAATGGGATTCAGAGGACCTTTCGGAAATACATTCCCCATAGATGAATGGAAAGGCAAAAACCTGCTTTTTATAGCGGGAGGTATTGCTTTGCCTCCTATGAGATGTGTGATATGGAACGCTTTGGACACCCGTGAAAATTTTAACAACATAAGTATTCTTTACGGAGCTAAATCTGTAGCCGATCTGGTATATAAACACGAGTTGAAAGAATGGGAAGAACGCCCCGATGTAAATTTGGTAACGACTGTCGATCCGGGAGGTGAAACCCCTGATTGGAAAGGAGACATCGGGTTTGTACCGAGTGTTCTAGAAAAAATGAACCCATCACCCGAGAATACAATAGCCATTGTCTGCGGTCCTCCGGTGATGATTAAGTTTACATTTCCGGTTTTGGATAAACTTGGTTTTCAGGCAGAAAACATATACACCACCCTAGAAAACAGGATGAAATGTGGGGTTGGCAAGTGTGGACGATGCAATGTAGGCAGTCAGTATGTATGTAAAGACGGTCCGGTATTCTCTCGTATTCAACTGGAGGCTCTACCTGCCGAATATTGATACAAAAACAGCCAACTTCACAGTTGGCTGTTTCCTATACGATGTCTTAGTATAACTGAATGGATTCAGATGTCATTATTATTGAACAAGCTGGCAACAAAGCCTCCGAAAATTGCTCCCATGGAACAATTAACCCAACATTCTGCTGATAAGAGGTAAGTACCCCAGTAACATCCGAAATAAAACCAATGCAGATATCCTAAGAAACCGCCTACAATAAAGCCTGTTAGAACTTTCGAATTTATGTGTAAAAATAAAAGTAGTTTTCTCATCTCCTTAGCATCTATAAGTAATAGAATACATTCAATGATGTATATTAAGATTATAACAAACTTTGGCTGCTTTACTAACCAAAGCTACAAATAGGACTGAGACCTTTATGGGCAATTCCAATAAAAATTGGATACAGCAGGAGTTGCTGCGACCTTCTTCGCTCTTGCCTTTTCATGTCTCTTCTTTTCTTTTTCTTCTACTGTTTCGATATAATATTTGCGTATAGCTCTTGCCAGCTGATTGTTGATCTTATGTCCGGGACGATTTGCTATGATACGCCCTTTTATAAAACCTCCGACTAAAGCCAGATCTCCCATCACATCCAGGAGTTTGTGTCGAGCCGGTTCATTTGTGTAAAGCAATGGCTTATTCATTATATAGCCTACTTTTGTCGCATCACGCCTTTCAACCCCCATCAGATCGGCTATCTTATCATATTCATCCTGCGGAATTACCGAGTCGTAAACAACAATAGCATTATCGAGGTCTCCTCCTTTAATCAGATTATGCTGAATCAAAGTTTGGATCTCACGAACGAAGACAAATGTGCGGGCAGAAGCTATCTCTTTCGCAAATTCCTGTAAGCTATCAAGTTTTGCACTTTGCTTTTTCAGCAAAGGTGAATCGAAAGATATATCACATTGGATACCGTAATCCTGAGACGGGATCATTTGCAAAGAAGAGCCTGTCTGCGGATCCATTACCTTGAACTTTTTCCGCGGAAAATCGAAGTACTTACGATCAGCGTTCTGAATGTGGGTTCCGACTTCCTTTATACTTTTCAAATATAAGATGGCACTTCCGTCCAAAATAGGAAACTCCGGAGCATCCACTTCTATCAGGCAATTATCTATTTCGCAGGCATACAACGCTGCCATAGCATGCTCAATTGTTCCTACCTGAATACCGTCTACATTCAAGACTGTTCCTCTCTCGGTACTCATCACATGTTCTGCCAATGCATCGATAATAGGGGTTCCGGGCAAATCGGTTCTCATTATCTTATATCCGTGATTTTCCGGAGCCGGATTGAATTTTATTTTTGCATATACACCTGTATGTAAACCTATTCCCTCTAAAAGAAAGCTATTTCTTAATGTCTGTTGTTTAACCATTTCGACCATATTTTCAATCTTTTTTATTTATTCTTTCATGAATCATCCGCAAGTTTGAAACCGGAACAATTCCTAATACTTTTTCTACGGGTTTTCCATCTTTCAATATCAGAGTGTATGGAACACCCGATACCTGATGAGCTAACGCCTGAGCCTGATCTTTCGATACATTCATACAATAGAAGTGAGAGCCGGACTCTTTTTTTGACAGCTGATCGAGATTATAAGCCATTTCTGTACACTTTTCTGAATCTTCGGAATAGAAAAGCACATAAGAAATACCCGATCCTGTTTTATCTCCAAAAACACGGTCATCAACTTCGAGTAAACTTGTTTCATGAATCGATTTAATACTCGCCTTGGGTGTAAAACTGTCTACCATATACATAGAAAGTATTATAGCAATAAATGCTCCCACGCAATGAATCGGCTTTATCTTAAACATTTTCTTCATAACACAATACCTGAAATCACAATGGCAAAGATCTTTGATTTTTACGAATATATAACAACCTGAAATTCGTCTAAAATGTCCGATTTTTCCTTTTTTTATTTACCTTTACTATTGTAGTCGAACAAAGCCTGTATTTTATTGTAAAAAAAATGGAACCTATTGAAAAAATTTCTGTCGATGATATTCTCAACAAAAGCGCAAATGCCCATGTTGTTGAAAACATTATTTTCTCTGAGTCGACAGAAATTCCAACAGATGTTTTACTCGATTTCCCTCATATTTTTGAGGGTGTTCTTCTTTCTATTTGTTTGGGTGGAACTGCCGAGATAAAGATCAATCTCAGAAAATACACTGTAAGCAAAAACACATTGACAATTATATTTCCAAATCAAATATTCGAGCCTATAAAAAGAGGACAAAACCTACATACAAAAACATTATTTTTTCCTATTGATCTTCTTTCGGATTTGCCTTTCCCCTCGAATTTTGATGTCGCTTTCAAAATCGGAAAACAGTCGTGTATCAAAATACCTAATGAAATAATGCAGGAATTACTTACTTATTTTTCGTTGATTGAGAACCTACACCAAAGAACAGATCAGGCATACAGAAAAGAAATAGCTAAAGGGTTACTCTATACCACCATCATGCAAGCCTGCTCTATTTACGTAGACACTGAATGTAATACCGAAATAAAGTCGGCAAGAAAAGAAGAACTTCTTCACAAATTCTTTCGTTTAATGATAAACCACCGGAAAGAAATTCGAAATGTAGCATTCTATGCAGATAAGCTATTCGTTACCCCTAAATACCTGTCGAGCACATTAAAAAAAGCAACAGGAAAAACAGCGAACGAATGGATTAACGAATCAGTTATAATAGAGGCTAAATCGATGTTGAAGAGATCCAATATGACTGTTCTTCAGATTTCGGAAGAATTAAATTTTCCAAATCCATCTTTCTTCGGTCGATATTTTAAGCAATATGCAGGAATGACTCCGGTCGAATACCGAGAAAGTTAAAATTGTATTTTTTTTTTCATCTTTTCAGTATAGATAAAAATCGTATCACCACAAGCCCTATACTTTATAATTACCTTTACTCTTAAAATGGCAAGAAGCAGAACATACAGTAAAAAAGAAGAACTTGCAAATAGTTTATCACATGCAGCGGGTATAGCCCTCGGGATTGTTTCCGGGTTTATTTTGCTGTCTATGGCTGTTACATCGGGTAATAATTGGGCTATACTCAGTGTATGTATCTATCTGACGGGGATGCTGTCGTGCTATATCGCATCAACAAGCTACCATGCTTTACCTGAAGGACGAAAAAAAGATATACTTCAAAAGTTCGACCATGCATCTATATACCTTCACATAGCCGGAACATATACTCCATTTACATTGATCGTTCTCAGAGAACAAGGAGCATGGGGATGGTCTCTCACTTTGTTTATATGGCTGGCTGCTTTGGCTGGTGTCATAGCCAGTTTCAAACGTTCGGGTAAGCACAGTTATATAGAAACGGCTTGCTATGTAATCATGGGAAGCAGCATATTTATAGCCTTTCCTCCGCTTATTGAAGTACTTGGCAATATCGGAAAAATGGAGGCTTTATATTGGCTTGTAGCAGGTGGTGTATCTTATGTCATCGGAGCATTGTTCTATTCTTTTGCAAAAATCCCTTATATGCACACTGTCTTCCATTTCTTTGTGTTAGGCGGCAGTATCTGTCACATAATAGCTATATATACAATATTGTAAGCCTTATACCGTAAATCCTTTATGCAACTTAGTTCTTGTTTTCAAGAGAAAGAGCAGATATAAAAGACGCGATCATTTGATTCGTGTCATGTCCTATTTCTCCGGTATATATCGGTAGATTAAAACCGCCTAGAAATTAATAATACCTGAATAGATTCTGCTGCAGACTCGTCTCCAGAATAATGACAAGTGTATAAAATCTTATTATTGAACTTGGAATCTGCCAATGTCATAAAAATTTTCATCCACTGAGATCCGCAATCAGCGATTGTTTGTATTCCTTTTGGGGCTTAGACCAAAAGACCAATTTTTCGGGTTATTGGGACATTCAACAAAGCCTAAATTCTGTCTTTTTTGATAAAAAATTTCAAACAGATGATCGAATTTGCTTTTTGTTTGTTATAACCTAAAAATACGATATCAATATGAGTATATACGATTTTTCGGTAAAAGACACAAAAGGCAACCACGTATCCCTTGAGCAATACAAAGGGAAAGTACTACTGATAGTTAATACAGCTACAGCATGCGGATTTACTCCCCAGTATAAGGAGTTGCAGGATTTATATCTGAAATACAAGGATAAAGGATTCGAAATACTGGATTTTCCTTGCAATCAATTCGGGAAACAGGCACCCGGAAGTAATGAAGAAATAGCTTCATTCTGTGAAATCAAATACAAAACGACTTTCCGCACTTTCGCTAAGATTGATGTGAATGGTAAAAACGCCGACCCTTTGTACGTATATCTTAAACAGCAGGAAAAAGGATTCCTTGGTGAAGCTATTAAATGGAACTTTACAAAATTTCTGATTGATAAAGAAGGCAATGTCGTAGACAGATATGCACCTATTACCCGTCCCTCTAAATTTGAAGATCAAATTGCAGAACTTTTAAATAAATAATTCCGATATGAGACTTTGGTCAATCCATCCCAAATATCTTGATCCGGCCGGACTAAATGCCTGCTGGAGAGAGGGACTATTGGCAAAACATGTTTTGGAAGGTAAAACCAAAGGATATACAAATCATCCTCAGCTTCAACGTTTCAAAAATTCTTCCGATCCGATACTCTATATTAATGCTTATCTGACCAGTGTATACAGAGAAGCCAAACGCAGGGGGTATTCTTATAATCCGGAAAAAATCATGCTGATAGATTCCATCCCACCCATTGCTGTAACTTCGGGTCAGATCGTATATGAACAAAAACATCTGATCGATAAACTAAAAATACGTAATCCCGAATTTCTATTGAATATCGGACAAAACCCTGATTGTCAAACTCTGGTTCATCCTCTATTTCACGTTATAGAAGGAGATATTGAAGAATGGGAGGTTATCAGATGAAAATAGCAATAAGCGGAGCATCCGGATTCATAGGAACTAACCTTTCTCACTACTTTGAAAGCCGTGGGCATTCTATACTTCCCATCAATAGAGCCACTCTCTCCGATGAGAATAAGGAAATGTTACACTCCATTTTGTCTCAGGCGGATATTGTTATCAATCTGGCAGGAGCATCTATAAACAAAAGATGGACAAATAAATACAAGAAAGAATTAAGAGACAGCCGGATAATAACTACCCGAAAGATTGTGGAAACAATCAATCTATCCAAACATAAGCCCTTGCTGCTGCTCTCTGCATCTGCCGTAGGATACTATCACTCCGAAGGGCATCACAACGAATCAGTATTTGAGAAAGGTACAGGTTTTTTGTCCGATCTGTGTGAAGAGTGGGAAACAGAAGCTCAGAATCTCTCATCAGATGTAAGGCTCTGCATTACCCGATTTGGGATTGTACTGGCTGACAAAGGCGGAGCTTTCGGAAAAATGGCTTTACCTACAAAGTTCGGGCTGATACCCATACTCGGATCAGGACGGCAGTATTTCCCATGGATTGACCTCGCTGATCTCACCAGAGCTATCGAATACATTATATATAATGAGGAGATAAAACACATCGTTAATCTGGTAGCACCTGAAACAATTTCTCAGAATTCCCTTATACGTTATGTTGCTAAACACTACAGAGGTGTTATCCCTTTAAAAATACCTGCACCCGTTCTGAGCTGCATCATGGGTGAATCGGCATCTTTTCTGACCGAAGGGCAGTATGTGAGCTCTAAGAAACTACAAGAATCGAACTTTATATTCAAGAGCCCCACCATTTCCGACTTTTGTTCTAACCTGCTCGATTAAGCAGACACCGTTACAAACTAGTATTCGATATTGTAGTAATATTCTTATCCATCTCCGGATCAAATGAATATAATATCGGAGGGTTATAAGCATTGCTTTTCTTTCGCTCATCGAGTTGTATGATATTTCCATTCATCAATACCTTTCTTTGAAAATTGCGCCTGTCGAATGTTCTGTCGAGAATTATCTCATAAATCTTCCGCAGTTCTAACATCGTAAACTTTTCGGGAAGCAATTCGTACGCTACCGGAATAACAGGAAGCAGTGCTTTTATAGTATCCAGAGCCGTACGAATAATATTCTCGTGATCGGAATAAAGCGGTGGAATATCCGATATGTCGTACCACCTGAGCGAATCCGTTTCTTTTACCATTTCCAAAACCCGTTCGTATCTAACCAGACTATAATAACCCAAAGAAACAAAACGCTGCAGAAACCAGTTATTCCTTTCGTCATGGGCAGCCTGTTGTTTCTCAAGCATATCTCTGTTTTGTTCGATAATAGTCCGAGCCGGATTACTAAATAAATAGAATTGCTTGATAAAGACATCCTGCAATCCCGTAAACCGATGCAATGCTCTTCGCGCAGCTTCGTCTGCATCTTCATCCTTAAACATAAATCCTCCGGGCAGCGACCAATAATCATAGATTATGTCACGCTTACCCAACAATACCTTTATCCTGCCTTCGTGCAAAGTTAAAATTACACAATCTACAGAAAAACCCGGATGAGTATTTTCTGAAGAATAAGGATACAAAACATTCTTACTCATCTATATCTTTCTAAACAATTCTTTATTGGGGTCTTATACCGCAAAAATACACATTAAAATCAGATTTAACAATTCTAATTTATGCGTTAAAACAACGCATAAATATGTTGTAAAACATAGATGCGTTATTTTAACGCACAATTATAGCGATTGTTACAAATATTAAGATACATTTGCTTTTAGAAACAATCTCAAACAACCTCTTAAAAGCTACTGGTTATGAAAAAGAAACTAGTCATATTACCTCTACTATCGATATCTCTTTGCTGTTTTTCCCAAGACTTTATCAAAGTAGAAAATCAGAATGGTACAGTACTCGGATATTCTCCAAACTCAGGAATAAAAATTATCACCAAAGACGGCCTAAAATTTAAGGATCTCAATAAAAACGGAAAACTCGACCCGTATGAAGACTGGCGGCTACCTGCAGAAGTGAGGGCTAAAGACCTTGCAAAACGCATGTCTGTAGAACAAATAGCCGGATTGATGCTCTACAGCGGACATCAGACAATCCCTGCTAAAGCCTCGGGATTCGGCGCAGGAACCTACAATGGCAAGTCTATTGAAGAAAGCGGTGCAAATCCGTGGAATTTAACGGACGAACAAAAAAAAATACTGAAGGAAGATAATCTTCGTCATATATTAATAGTAACAGTTGAAAGTCCCGAAGTTGCCGCGAAGTGGAATAATTCGATGCAATCGTATGCCGAAAGCATCGGATTGGGCATTCCGGGAAATACCAGCTCCGATCCGCGTCATGCAGGACAAGTTTCGGGTGGAGTAAAGGCAGAATTTAATGCCGGTGGCAGCGGAGAAATTTCGGTATGGCCCGATGGGCTGGCTATGGCAGCAACATTCGATCCGGCTGTAATGAAGCAGTTCGGGGAAGTTGCTGCAAAAGAATACCGAGCCTTAGGTATTACAACGGCTCTATCGCCGCAGATAGATCTGGGAACCGAACCCCGCTGGTTTCGTATCTCCATGACCTACGGAGAAAGCCCCAAACTGGTAACAGATATGGGACGTGCGTATACCGATGGATTCCAGACATCAACAGGCTCTGCCGAGATAAAAGACGGATGGGGATACAACAGTGTTAATGCAATGGTAAAACACTGGCCGAGCGGAGGACCCGAAGAAGGTGGACGCGACGGACACTGGGCATTCGGTAAGTTTGCCGTATATCCCGGAAATAACTTCGAGATGCATCTGAAACCATTTACCGAAGGAGCATTCAAACTAGATGGAAAAACAAAAGAAGCATCAGCTGTAATGCCTTATTATACTATATCTTATAATCAGGCTAAAGACGGAACCAATTATGCAAACGGATTCAGTAAATACATCATCACCGACCTGCTCAGAGAGAAATATGGCTATGACGGGGTAGTTTGTACCGACTGGATGATTACCCACGATGAAGGCAGCACACCCGATCAGTTTAGAGGAAAGCCTTGGGGTGTAGAAAATATGAATGAAAACGAAAGACATTATATGGCTTTGATGGCCGGAATAGACCAATTTGGAGGAAACAATCAGGTCGCACCCGTTATAGCAGCATACCAGATGGGAGTAAAAGAACATGGCAAGACTTTCATGAGACAAAGATTCGAACAATCAGCCGTTCGCCTTCTTAAAAATATCTTCCGTCTGGGGCTGTTCGAAAATCCATATCTAGATCCACAACAAAGTTCGTCAACTGTAGGCTGCCCCGAGTTTATGCAGGCAGGATATAATGCGCAGCTGAAATCAATTGTAATGCTTAAAAACAAAAATAATATACTTCCTGTATCGGATAAAAAAACAGTGTATATACCTAAAATATACAGTCCGGCAACTTCTAACTGGTGGGGCATATGGGGTGAACCGACTTTAGACTATCCTGTAAATATGGACATCGTAAAAAAATACTACAATGTGACCTCCGATCCGACTAAAGCCGATTTTGCAATGGTATTTGTAAGCAGTCCTCATGTCGATGCCGATGGAGGAGGTTACAGCATAGATGACCGCAAAAAAGGAGGCAATGGCTATGTGCCCATCTCTCTACAATACGGAACATATACCGCGACAGAAGGGCGTGGACAAAGTATCGCAGCCGGAGATCCCGTTATCGATCCTACAATTACCAACAGGTCATACAAAAATAAAACAACAACTGTAAATAACACAATGGATCTGAATACAATACTGACTACACGCAAGATGATGGGTGATAAACCGATGATAGTGGTTGTTAATGCCACCCGTCCGATGGTATTCAATGAATTTGAAGACAAAGCAGACGGTATCGTTATTCGTTTCGGAGTATCCGAACAGGCTGTACTCGACATTGTTTCGGGAAAATACGAACCTTCGGGATTACTACCCGTACAAATGCCGGCAAACATGGCAACTGTAGAAAAACAAAACGAAGATGTTCCATTCGATATGGAATGCCACAAAGATACAGAAGGTAACAAATACGATTTTGGATTTGGACTCAACTGGAAAGGAATAATTAAAGACGCAAGAACCCAAAGGTATTCTAAATAACACCTTTGAAATACACTCAGACAAACATTTTGACACTCAAGCAAACAAGAAATCTAGTAAATCGAAAACCATGAAAAAGAAAATTTTAAGCCAAACCGGATTGATTGCTCTTATGTCGGTTGCCGTTACAGCAAGTCTTAGTGCCCAAGACACTAAGGCTAAGACTGACACGATCAAAAGCACAGAAACCAAGGTAGGTAAAACATCTAATGTAATGTTAAATGCATCTGCCGACAATGGCCCCCGTACTGTTAATATCGGATTACCGGCAAGTGTGGGAGGAACTACTATCCTCGAAAATGGATTGCCGGTTACTTACGACTTTATGGGACAATCTCCGACAGCTGTATGGAGAAACGATGCCGGCGTTGCAAAATTCGGAGTATTGAATGTATCCGAAACAGCCATATTTGCCAGCGATGTAGGCGTATCGGTAAGTACATGGTCTAATAGAGGTACAGATAAATTCAAGGGCAGTGCCAGTTTCACTACCAACTCATTTGGATTATTGCGTGGCGATGTAAATGTTAGCGGTCCTATGAAAAACGGTTTCTTCTACTCTCTTACGGGTTTCGTTAATATGGATCCCGGGACATACCGCTCCAACATATCTCAATTCATGGATAAAACGCAGATATTGAAGGGTGTTATCAACAAAAAATATGCACACGGACAAATAGGGCTGCAATACAAATTTGCATACAGCTCATCTATCAATGCAAAACAAAGTCCATACATTTATCGTAAGGACGGAACTGTAGATAAACTTCCGGGATTTAAGATCGGACGCGATGCGTACCTCGAACAATCGGGTATTATCCATGCAATTGACCCTTTGACCGGAAAAGAAAAAACATGGGATGCCATGAGTGATGCAGCAAGCACATCACATGTTATAGACCTGCTGGGAGACCACAACTTCAGCAACGGAATGAAACTTGATTATACCGTACGTTATCATTATGCAAACTCGGGATTATATAATCCTTACCTGACTGCTATCGGACAAGGTCTTGCATCCGGTGCAACTCCCGAAAAAGGGGATAGCAGATATGTATATACCGACAATCCTCAGAATGTATACGAGGGACTTGTTCAGAACGGTATGATGATCTATTCTCCCAGGTCTGAAAAAAACACGGTAATGGCTCGCTTCGAATTGAGTAAAAAGTCTGACAAGCACCACTGGATGGTGGGATTTCACAACTGGTACTACAATGTAGATAAAGCAAACAGTGCCACATACAATTATCAGTTTCAAGTAGCTCCTAATCCTAAAGGGCTTATCAAACAGCAATGGGATGGTACTGCATGGGTAAATCAATCGGACAAATACGGCAACGCCGGCTACAACAAGGCAATGCAGTACTATAACGGCACTGATAATAAGATGGCATTAGTAGGTACTGAAAAATGGACACCTAACAATAGATTATCTCTTGACTTTGGCACTCGTATCGAATGGCAAAGCGTAAACGGAGACTGGTATACTGCAGCCGACAGAAAAGCCGCAGGTACGGACTGGGTTTCAGGCAATACTACTGATGTTAAAAAAGATTGGTGGAACGTATCTGCTACAGCAAGCGGTATGTATAAAATAACAAACACTTTTGGTGTATTAGCCGATGCTTATTATATACAACAAGCCGGTAAATTGAGTTCGTATGCCGGAGCAGATGATCCCAATATCGCAAAATGTGAGATCCCCGGATATTCAGCCGGAGTTTACTTCAATCATCCGATGGTAAGCTTAGTATCTAAATTCACGAAGATCAAACGCACCAATTTCAAGAACAATTCGACCTTTAATGCAACGTGGACAGACAAGGATTATCCCGGAGAAAAATTCTCTGCTACCACCAAGCAAACAAGCAGTTACGATGTAAACACCATGGGATGGACTACCGACGTATTATTTACTCCATTCAAAGGATTCAACCTGCATGTATTGTTGACATTGCAAAATCCCAAATACGAAAACTATGCTATGACCATCGATTACGAAGCAAAAACTTCGGATGGCAAACATACATCAACCTATCAGGAGACAGTAGACAACAGCGGTAATATAGCACGCAGCGTATCAAAAACCCTAATCGAAATCGACCCAAGCTATACATGGGGAGCTGCCGGCAAATTCAGAGTTTGGGCAAGTGCACGTTATTTCAGCAAAGAATATGCGAACTACCCCAATACCCTGATTTTTGCATCTCGTTGGGAAACATTCGCTGGATTCAACTATAAATACGATAAAAATGTAGATTTCAGCATAAGTGCAGTTAACCTGCTGAATCAAAGCGGAGCTCAAGGTTCAATTTCAGGAACGAATACAACTACAGCCGAACAAGCGACTGCTTTGTATGACAAGCCTCTGACCGGAACATATATCCGTCCGTTTACAGTAGAATTTAAAACAAGAATCAGATTTTAAGGTCTGACACACACTGGTCGCAGATGAGTAAACAAACCCATAAACAGACATTTAAATAAGCGAACCTCGTAAAAGCCATAATTCCCCTATTATAGCTCTCTCTCAAAAGAGGTCCGAAGTCTTAGTTTACTCATCTGCTGCTAAAAATTGAGTTAACCTACTATATAAAAGGCATATAAAACCTTTAAACAGCAAGCCTTATGAATACAAAATATATCAAATCGGCATTTATCATACTCTTTTGCAGTATAGCAGCCGTACAATTATACGCACAGAAAAAGACTTTAAAATTAATCAGTTACAATGTATATTGGGGTATGCGGCAGGATTCGACCGAAAATAAGTCAAAATTCGCTGAATGGATCCGCCAGCAAGATCCGGATATCCTCGCCTTGCAGGAAATGAATGGTTTTACCGCTGACACTTATGAGTTTGCACCTAAAGGAGCAAACCCCAACAATCTGAGAAAATTAGCCGAAAGTTACGGACACCCTTATGTGGTAATAGTAAGAGAACCATCTGCTGACGGTTCTGTATCTTTTCCTGTAGCTATAACATCAAAATATCCGATTGTAAATGTCCGCAGAGTTTTAGACAATAATATTCACGGATTTATTGAAGCCGAAATAGAAGGATTCCATTTTATGGTGACACATTTTCATCCGTTCTCTTCCGAAAAGAGAGGATATGAGATCGACCAGATATTAGCCACAATGAAATCAAAACCAGCCGATGCAAAATGGCTCTTTATGGGTGACCTCAACTCGGTATCGCCTCTTGATAAGAGTGCATACGCGAATAACCGGGTTCGTGATTTCATTCGTGAAGACAGAAAGAAGAGACCTCACAACCTCAATCTAGGCAAAGACGATGAGTTGGATTATACAATACAGCAAAGAATTCTGGATGCCGGATACATAGATGCATTCAAGCACTTCCATCCTCAATTCGAGGCCTCGGCTCCGACTAAACTTTTCTATGATCAGGCAAAAGATCCGCTTCGTTATGATTATTTGTACGTAAGTGGTAATATGAAGAAAGACATTATAAAATGCAATCTCATCAAGGACTCTTTTACTGATTATTACTCAGATCATTATCCGGTAGTATTGTATTTTAATAAATAAACAATAAACAATAAACACAAATAACAATGAAAAAGATACAAATATTATTAGTTGCAGCATTGCTGGCATTCGTACCAAGCACTTTTGCTCAAAAGAAAGCAAAAGCGCAGGATAAAGATAATACTGTGGTTTTATATATAGCCCGTCACGGTAAAACGATTCTAAATACAATGGATCGCGTACAGGGATGGGCAGACACCCCTTTGACTCCTCCCGGGGTTGAAGTGGCCGAATTTTTAGGTGTTGGCTTAAAAGACGTGCCGTTCAGGGCTGCTTATTCGAGTGACCTCGGACGTGCACGTCAAACAGCCCGGATTGTACTGGATTCAAAGGGGCAAACCGATATGAAAATAACCGAAGTTCCTCAGATACGTGAAACCAATTTCGGCAGTTACGAAGGAGACCTCAATATGAGAATGTGGACAGATGCTGCACATTATCTTCATTTCAAATCTCAAAAAGACATGATGGATGCAATGAAAGACGATCCGGGTCTTTTGATTAAAGTAATCAATACTTTTAAAGAATTGGAAACATTGGGTATCGGAGAAAACTACAATGATGTAAAAACACGTGGACAAAAAGCTCTCCGTGAGATTGCCGAAGAAGAAGCGGCAAACGGAGGTGGCAATATTCTGATCGTAGGACATGGTATGTCTATCGGCGTATTCTTATCGGATCTCGACAGTTTTGGTAAAAAACCGAGCGCAGGGCATATGGGAAATGCAGCTGTATGTAAAGTCATTTACAAAGACGGAAAGTTCATGCTTGAGTCATTCGGTGATATGAGCTATGTAGAAGCCGGAAAGAAATTATCAGGAAAATAAGGTCACAGACCTTTCTCTTATTCATTTAGCCTATAACAATCAAAAACTCTGAGAGCTTAACAGAATACAAACTTCAGGAAGGTATGTTTAAATAATATTTTGAACATACCTTCTTTCAATTTAAAAGCATATGAAATTTCTAAAGAAGATCAAATTAGCATCGCTACTCACAGTAGCGGCAACAGTATCTGCAAATGCTCAGGGAACACAACCCGTGAATGCAGACCTCAACAAAAACGGGAAGACCGAACCATACGAAAATATCTCGCTACCGATAAGCCAGAGGGTGGAAGACCTGCTCTCGCGTTTATCGACAGAAGATAAAATAAACCTCGTATTGGGTACAGGGATGATCGGGTTCGAGCAGATAACGGGTTTTGAAGCCATAGATCCTCCTATGGAAGACAAGAGTTTTATGTTGCCGGGAGCTGCCGGATCAACATATCCACTGAAGAAATTCGGCCTGCCTGCGGTAATTATGACAGACGGCCCTGCAGGAGTCAGAATCATGCCAACCCGTAAGAATTCGGATAAAACATTCTATGCTACCGGATTTCCTACAGGTATCTCTTTGGCTTCAACATGGGATCAGGAGTTGACACAGCAGGTCGGAAAAGCCCTCGGAGACGAGGCTCTCGAATATGGCTCGGATATACAATTGGCTCCGGCTCTCAATATTATGCGAAACCCGCTTTGCGGACGCAACTACGAATACTTTTCGGAAGATCCTGTTGTTTCGGGTAAAATTGCAGCAGCTATAACCCTTGGCGTCCAGCACAAAGGAGTGGGTGTTTCTCTGAAACATTTCGCCGCAAATAACAGCGAAAGAAACCGTATGGGCTTGAATGTACATGTATCGGCACGGACATTAAGAGAAATTTACCTGAGAGGATTCGAAATAGCAGTGAAGGAATCGAACCCTAAAACAATTATGTCTTCTTATAACCTCATCAACGGTACATATACATCGGCCGACAGAGGATTGCTCACCGATATATTAAGAAATGAATGGGGATTCAAAGGGTTGGTGATGACCGACTGGTTTGGAGGATACAGCAGCGGAATCAATTTAGTGAGTGATGGTGCTATATCTCTGAAAGAAAATTATACAGCTCAGCAAATCCATGCAGGAAACGATCTGATAATGCCGGGGACACGCATGCAAATCGCCAATCTGAAAGCAGATATCAAGAATGGAAAACTTTCCGAAAAAGATCTGGATATTTGTGTAAGACGTGTATTGGAAATGATATTCAACTCACCTAAAATGCAAGGGTATCAATACTCCGACTCTCCGGATCTGAAAGCTCACGCATTACTTACAAGGCAAGTTGCAGCAGAAGGAATGGTACTACTGAAAAATGAGCAAAAAGCTTTGCCTCTAAATTCCGCACAAAAGAATCTCGCTATATTCGGCAGCATATCATATAAAATGATAGCCGGAGGTACGGGCAGCGGCGATGTGAACAAGGCTTATACTGTATCTTTGATCCAGGGTTTGGAAAATGCGGGATATTCTATCAATGGAAAGTTGGATAATATATACCGAAAGTTTGTAGAAAAAGAAGAATCTGACCTTAAAACAAAACTAAATAAAGACCCGTTTATGCTGATACCACTCATGCCTCAGCCTCAACTGAAAGAGTCTCTCATCCGTGAATCAGCCAACACTTGTGATGCAGCCATCATTACCATAGGACGCAGTTCGGGTGAAATGGAAGACCGCCCACTCGAAGGAGACTATTATCTGACTCAGGACGAACACAATCTCATAAACAATGTCTCGGAGGTTTTTCATCAAGCCGGAAAGAAAGTGATAGTAATAGTAAATACGGGAGGAATA
Organism: Indolivaga capnocytophagoides DSM 22835; assembly: GCF_000426485.1. Taxonomy (GTDB): domain Bacteria; phylum Bacteroidota; class Bacteroidia; order Bacteroidales; family Dysgonomonadaceae; genus Dysgonomonas_A; species Dysgonomonas_A capnocytophagoides. The sequence goes on along the minus strand of NZ_AUFL01000013.1, from coordinate 27,152 downwards.
ATAGAAACAACGAGATGGAGCGATAAAGCAGATGCGGTTCTTTTCTCGTGGCTTCCCGGACAAGAAGGAGGTAATTCTATTGCAGATGTAATATCGGGCAAAGTAAACCCTTCGGGTAAACTGGCAATGACCATCCCTGTGAAATACGAAGACCTCTCTACTGCCCGAAATTTTCAGGGAACCCCTATCGACAAACCCACGGATATCACCTACAGCGAAGGCGTTTATGTTGGTTACAGATACTTCGATACATTTAACATAAAGCCCGCTTATGAATTCGGTTACGGATTGTCATATACTACTTTCAGTTTTTCTAATATCAAAATCAGTTCAGAGAATTTTAAAGAAGAATTATACATCACCGTAAATGTTAAGAATACAGGAAATACAGCAGGAAAAGAAGTAGCCCAGCTATATCTGTCTGCACCTAAAGGAGCCATTGATAAACCCGAAAAAGAGCTAAAAGCTTTTATCAAAACAAAACTGTTGCAGCCGGGAGAAACTCAAACCGTATATTTCAGATTATCGCCTAAAGACCTTGCATCTTTTAATGAACAGCAATGTGCATGGATTGCCGACGGGGGAACATACAAAGTTCTTATTGGCAATTCGTCGAGGGGCATTCAACAAACATCATCATTCACTCTGTCGGACGACAGGATTATCGAGAAGGTAAACAATGTCATTATTCCCGACATTAAGTTTACCCACTTACGACCTTAGCAGGTTGGTTTTTGAGAGATGGACGAGGATATGTGAAAAACACATATCCTTGTTTTTTTCTTATAAAAGAATACCTCCTTCAATTACCGATTCGCCTTATTCATAATATCTATTTCAAATAAATACCATCAATATGGTATTTTACAACAAATACAGACTACATAATTTTGTCGCAGAGCAAATCTTAAAAACAAAACGACATGGCTGCGATACAATCTCTTTTCCATAGTTTACGAAACACAAGCCTTCTGACTCCCGACAAGTCGGTTCTAAACTTTCTTGTAAACAGAGTTGCCGACCAGAACCAATCACTAAACCAAACGGATGGAAAGCAAAGCAGTAATATAAAGATCAGCAATCTGAATGTCAGCATAAAAGACAATCACATACTAAAAGATATAAATCTGGAGATTCCGAACAATAAGATTACCTGTATTATCGGTCCTTCGGGTTGCGGCAAATCTACTCTCCTGAAAACAGTAAACCGTTTGATAGATGATAACCGTGATGTGAAAATCAACGGACAAATAGAAGTTGACGGCGAAAATATATACGGCAAAAAGGTAGAAGTAACCCATATACGGAAGAAACTGGGATTGCTTTCGCAACGTCCTACTCCACTGCCTATGTCAATATATGACAACATCACATTCGGATGTAAAATACACGGAATACGGGGAAAGAAACGGCTGAATGAGGTTGTAAAGAATAACCTTATCGCCGCAGGATTATGGGAAGAAGTAAAAGATCGCTTACACTCTCCGGCATCCAGTTTATCAATAGGTCAGCAACAACGCCTATGTCTGGCTAGAGGGCTGGCTATTGAACCTCAATTTATACTCGGTGATGAATCAACTTCGGCACTCGATCCGATTTCGAGCCGGCATATCGAAGACCTGTTTCTTAAACTGAAAGAAAAATACGGGATCATTCTCGTTACTCATACACTCCGTCAGGCATTACGGATAGCCGATTATGTCGTATTTATATATCTTGGAGAGATTATTGAGACAGGCCCCGCAAAGGAACTCTTTAACAATCCGAAGCACGAACTTACCAAACAATACTTATCCGGAGTTTTCAGTTAATAACCAACTTAAGAATCTTTTATAAAAACAGCCACATGTATAAACTACCTGATACCTTAACAGAAGACATTTCCAATTTCGGGTCTTTAGCTAAGGAATTCGAACAAGGCATAATAGAGCCTCTCAAATTAAAAGTAACACGTGTACCGATGGGTATATACGAACAACGCAAAGATGGTGTATACATGGTGCGTGTACGTACAACAGGAGGTGTTATTCATCCGTTTCAATTTATTAACCTGATAGATATAGCCCGCAGGCACAACTCAAACTTATTACATATAACAACCCGGCAGGAAATACAGATCCAAAATCTGGAACTGAAAGAAGTCGAGAATATTCTGGAAGAGCTGAAAGAAATAGGTCTAAGTTCGAAAGGAGGAGGAGGAAATACGGTACGCAATATTCTGGTATCGGTTAACAGCGGCATTGATCCTGACGAAACATTCGATCTTACACCCCACGCTATGGCTATCACCAGTAAACTGATAGCCGAAAGCGACTCTTTTACTTTACCCCGAAAGCTTAAACTGGCATTTTCTTCGGATGAATCTCAACCTGACTATGCAGGAGTAAATGATCTGGGTTTCATTGCACGCATCAAAGACGGTAAACGAGGATATAAAGTATATCTCGGAGGTTCTGTAGCTTCAAAACCAACGATAGGATGGTTATTGTCGGATTTTATACCCGAAGAAAATCTATATGCTGTAGCTGAAGCAACCAAACAACTATTCTCACAGCATGGAAACAGGAAAAATAAACACAAGGCACGCCTGCGTTATATATTTTATAAAATAGGGGCGGAAGAGGTATTCAGGTTATTCAACCAATACTACGAAAAAGCAATAGCCGAAACCCCTAAATTTATACCTGAAACCACAGAACCTATTGCCGCTGTTCCATATCAATCGGTATCGGATAACACAAGTGAGGATTTTCGTAAGTGGAAAATCAGGTATGTAAATAAGCAGAAACAATTGGGATACAATACAATTACAATCCCGTTTATTCATGGAAATATCAATATAGATAATGAAGACAATACGGAGAATGTATTGAATCTATTGCAATTCGTTTCTCAGTTCGGCAAGGATACCATTCGCTTTTCTACATTGCAGAATGTACACCTGCGGAACATTCCCGATACGGCACTACCCGATCTTTATGATAAAATTAAAATATTGGATGTAAAAACTGACCGTCCTCTCGTTATTAATAATATAGTATCGTGTACCGGAGCGGACACCTGTCGTCTGGGTATCGGCTTATCGAAAGGACTGGCAACGGCAATCCGTAAAGCACTGGAAACAAATACGCTACTATTGGACGAAGTTTCGGATTTGCGTATTCAGATTTCAGGATGCCCGAATTCGTGCGGACAACAGGTATGGGCAGATCTGGGCTTTTCGGGTAAAGTTTTACGCACCGACCGCATTTATCCTGGATATCAAATATATGCAGGAGCCTCACGTAAAGGCAATTTACAACTCGCTGAGCCAATCGGCAGCATGAATGCCCGTGATATACCCCGCTTTGTTTTAAAATTACTGAGCAAATATATTGACCGCAAAAACAGTTATGCCGATTTCAAAAGCTATATAGAATCCGAAGGAAAAGAATACATACTTCAGCTAATCGAAGAATACAAGGATATTCCCTCTTTTGACGATGACAAGAACTATTACTTCGATTGGGGAGCTCAGGAAATATTCAGCGTGGCAAGCAGGGGAGTCGGCGAATGTTCAGCGGGACTGTTCGATATGATAGATCTCGACTTGAAATACATCAATCAGAACAAACAGTCTTTACTTAACGAAACGGATGTAAATAAGACAAACAGCCTGTTGTATGATATTATTTACTCAGCGTCGCGCATGCTGCTTATTACAAAGGGTGCAGAACCGAAGACTACAGACGAAACGTTCGACCTATTTATTTCTAATTTTATCAACAGCGGTTTAGTAGATAAGTCATTCGAAGAAATAGTTCTGACAGCTAAGAATCAGAAAGATTTTGATTTCTCATCAAAGAAAGAACTAATCTATAAGTTATCCGACAGAGTGATTGAACTGTACCAGAATATGGACGACTCGCTGCAATTCAAGGATGCTCCGGCACAAAAAGAACAGCAGCCTGTAAAAGCCGAAGAGAGTACAAGCTCTACAACCTCCAGATTTAAAGATTTAAGAGGAGTAGCCTGTCCGATGAATTTTGTGCAAACCAAAATACTGCTTTCGACCATGAAATCGGGCGAAATATTGGATATACTGCTCGATGACGGACAACCCATAGCTAATGTTCCGGGATCGGTAAAAAGCGAAGGACACGAAGTCCTGTCACAAAATTCGGCAGGCGACCATTGGAAAGTAACTATAAGGAAAAAATAAACAGATAAGCCATAATATAAAACAATGAGCACAATAAAAGTAAATGACGAAGTTCAGGATATAAACCTGCCTCTTACTTTGATCGAACTGATCGCTTTAAATAATGTTGCACAACCCGATATGGTCTCTATTCAGATCAACGGCGAATTTATAGCACGTGACCAGTTCGAATCCACATCCATCAACGAAGGAGATGAAATAGACTTCCTTTATTTTATGGGAGGAGGTCAATAATGGACTTTACTTCCGAACAGATAGAACGGTACAGCCGTCACATCCTTTTGCAAGACATAGGAGTGGAAGGTCAGGAAAAAATCAACCAAGGAAAAGTGCTGGTCATCGGAGCCGGAGGTTTAGGTGCACCCATACTCCTGTATCTGGCGGCTGCCGGTGTCGGCACTCTTGGTATTATAGACGGGGATGTAGTAGATCTCAGTAATCTTCAACGTCAGGTCATTCATTTTACACCCGATGTAGGAAAACCAAAGGTTATATCTGCTCAAGAAAAGATAGAGAAAATAAATCCGGATGTAAAAGTTATCACCTATCATCAGTTCTTTACGGCAGAAAATGCTTTCGATATTATAAAAGATTATGATTTCATAGTAGACGGAACAGACAGTTTTCCGGTTAAGTTTTTGATAAACGATGCTTGTGTTCTTGCCGGAAAACCTTTTTCACATGGGGGGATACTCCGTTTCGACGGACAAACATTAACTCATATTCCGGGACATGCCTGTTACAGATGTGCTTTTCACAGCCCTCCTCCGCCCAATGCAGTACCGACTTGTTCTCAGGCAGGAGTATTGGGTGCGATAGCCGGAATGCTGGGAACCATTCAGGCGGCCGAAGTACTCAAGTTTTTGACTGACACAGGAGACTTGCTTACCGACAGGCTATTATCATTCAATGCAAAGACTATGAACTTCAGGACAATAAAAGTAAAGAAGAATCATAAATGTCCTGTTTGCGGCGATACACCCTCCATAACAGAACTTGTAGAAGCAGAACAGGCAACTTGCGAACTTAAGAAGAGATAAGACAACAAACAGTTACTTAGACAAATGATAGAAATTCCACAACATATAATAGATGCTATAATCAAGCAGGCATACAATGAACTGCCCGATGAAGCCTGCGGACTCTTGACAGGAGAAGGCAATTCGGTCAGAAAGCAATATGCCCTTACAAATACAGATCATAGCCCGGAACACTTTTCATTCGATCCGAAAGAGCAGTTTGCTGTTCTGAAAGAAGCGAGAAAAGACAATCTGCAGATTATAGCAAATTATCACAGCCATCCGGCTACAGCGGCACGCCCTTCGGAGGAAGATATCCGTCTGGCATACGACCCCGATATTACTTACATTATTGTATCTCTGGCAGAGGCTGATCCTGTGATCAAGGCTTTCTCTATCAGAGAATGTATGGTACAACCGGTTGAGATCAAGATTATATAGGAGTATTATTCTTAATATTTTTGAACAGTCCACCCTGTTTTCCTATATGGAAAGCAGGGATTTTTTATATCCCTAATCAAACAACATCTATGAAAAAAGAAACGACACTATTACTTATTTATGCCCTGTCTGTATGGAGTTTCGGAGCATATGCGCAAACAATTAAAGTAGATGCGGAGATAAGATCGAGAGCCGAATACCGTCAGGGATTCAGGGAGCCTTTAGCTGATACATTGCGCTCGTCAACAGTTAACAATCTCCGGACAAAGCTCAACTTTGCCTATTCGGCAGAAAACATCAGAGCTAAAATATCCCTGCTCGATACCCGTACTTATGGAAGTACCTCCACTTCAAATACAGGAAACTCACTAGGTGTACTCGAAGCCTGGGGAGAATACAGATTCAATCCGCAATTCGCTTTTACTCTGGGCAGACAGTCTCTCGAATATGACGACAAGCGGATTTTCTCGGCAAACAACTGGAGCAATACCCCAGGTGCACATGATCTTTTACTTGCAAAATATACTTCGGGTAAACTCGAAGCTCACTTAGGAACAGCCTGGAACAATGCAGGAGACAGTACGCAATATCTATCAGCATACACGAAGACATACAAATCACTTGTATTCTTGTGGTTGACCCATCCCATCGGTAAAGTTACAGCATCAGCCATAGCCGTAAACGAATCCTTTGAGAAAGGGAACGACCCGACAATCCGTACTGTTTATAGAAATACGATAGGCACAAATATAGGTCTGAAAAACTCTCAAATTCCTTTCTCTTTTTTGTTCTCGGCATATTATCAATTCGGTCATGATAACACTCAGAAAGATCTCAATGCCTATTTACTTGCCTTGAAACTCGAACAACAGTTATCACAGATATGGACTGTACATGCCGGAGGAGATTGGTTTTCGGGATCAAATACTAAAACGACATCATCAAAAAGCCACACATTCAACAAACTATATGGAACCAATCATGCCTTCAACGGCTCAATAGAATATTGGGGAAATATACCCTCGCAAGGATTAACCGATTTATATGGTGGCATTTCCGCCCGTTTCTCTCCTAAATTCGACATTGATTTTACCTTTCATAAATTCTCGACAAGTAAAAGCATCAGTGAAAATGTAGGAAAGAACATCGGTTCGGAGATAGACATCACCGCTAATTACAATCTGTCAAAAGAATTCAGCCTGCAGGGAGGATGGTCGGGTTATTTTGTCACAAAGGGAACAAGGATCATCAAAAAGAAAACTGATATTGATACTAAATTTCCACAATGGGCATACATTATGATTGCTTTCAAACCTACTTTCTTTTCAAAATAACAGAATCGACCTTAAAATAGAATATATCTATGCGATATATACCTCATTTATGGTATTTACCTGCATAATATATCCGAATACCTTTGTTTCAATCTAAGTCACAAGCAATTGATAACATTCCTCAGGGGATGAATACATTACTATAAAATAACATTTTTTACAAACGTTCTCATTCTTTTCCTGAAATCGGGAAGAACTTAAAAACATAATACTGAGATCTTAATCACGACAATTATGAAAACAATTCACTTTATAGTATTGGCAGGAGCAGTGTTACTTCTTTCATGCTCCGGTAAAAGCAAGCAGGAACCGGCCTCGGCAGATGGTCTTAGCGGAGAAATACAGCTATCGGGAGCTTTTGCCCTATATCCTATGGCTGTAAAATGGGCGGATGAATTCAAAAAACTGCATCCGAATGTACGCATTGATGTTTCAGGAGGTGGTGCAGGAAAAGGTATGACCGATGCTTTGGCGGGAGTGGTAGATCTGGGAATGGTATCCCGTGAAATTTATCCTGAAGAGAAAGCCAAAGGAGCCTTCGCTATTGCTGTTGTCAAAGATGCTGTAGTACCTACTATAAATGCAAATAACCCCGAATCGGCAAATATCAAAAGAATAGGGCTAAAGAAAGAGGTGGCTCAAAGACTCTGGAACAATGAAATTACGACATGGGGAGGAATACTCGGAACCGACAGCAAAATACCTGTACATGTATTTACCCGCTCCGACGCATGCGGTGCAGCCGAAACTTTTGCGGCATGGCTGGGTAGAAAACAAGAAAACCTCAGAGCGACAGCCGTATTCGGTGATCCCGGTGTAGCATCTGCCGTACAGAAAGACAGAGTTGGCATAGGGTACAACAATATAGCATACGCATACGATCAGAAAACGAAAAAGCCTTTCGAAGGTTTATCAATTATTCCTCTCGACACAAACGGAAACGGACAGATAGATCCCGAAGAAGATTTTTACGGATCTACCGAAAGCCTTATCGCTGCCATCAATGACGGCAGATACCCTTCTCCTCCGGCCCGTGATTTATATCTCGTGGCAAAAAGTAAACCGACAAAACCGGAAGTGATTGAATTTTTAAAGTACATCCTTACCGAAGGACAGAAATATGCAGGAGAAACTGGTTATATCGGTCTATCTCAAGAGAAACTGAAAGCTGAAAACGAAAATTTAAAATAAAACAACTCAGGTCACTTACTTACATCTAAATGTCAACACTTTTACTGAAGAAACGAATATTAAAAAACAAGATAGCAAAGGGGACTATGTTCGGATTAACCATAGTCTCACTTCTTATTCTTATAACCATGGCTGTTGGTTTGTATCTGAAATCTTCCTCCATATTAGAAAACAATAGCATATGGGGATTAATATCGGGATCTGAATGGCAGCCTGTTTCTGGCAAATTCGGCTTTTATTCATTCATTATCAGCTCGCTGTATGTAACAATTCTGGCTGTTGCTATTGCCCTCCCTATATCATTGCTCACCGCTCTGTTTCTGACTGAAAACGCCCATCCCCTTATCAAAAAAATCATTTTTCCGGTACTCGATATTCTGGCGGGAATCCCCTCGGTGGTTTACGGATTGTGGGGGACACTTATTATAGTTCCGTGGATAGCCGATGTTATAGGCCCTCACTTTGTCGACTACACAAGCGGATATACCGTGTTAGCGGGAGGGATAGTGCTCAGTGTAATGATTATCCCGCTACTGGTCAGTTTATTTATAGAAATATTTGCAACCGTGCCCAAAGACTTCAAAGATGCATCGACATCTTTAGGAGCAACCCGCTGGCAGACATCACGCATGGTGGTTGTCCGTAAAGCTATGCCGGGCATTATAGCATCGGTAGTACTAGCCATATCCCGTGCATTTGGCGAGACACTGGCTGTACTGATGGTCTGTGGAAATATGCTGAACACTCCGTCTTCGGTTTTCGACAGCTGCTATCCTTTACCGGCTCTGATAGCCAATAACTATGGAGAGATGCTATCGGTCCCTACATACGAATCGGCTCTGATGTTTGCCGCTTTGATCATGTTTGTCATCATACTGATTTTTAATGCTGTATCACGAATAATACTACAACAGGTAGAGAAAAAATTCAAGCTATGAAATTTAAATTTATAGAAGAAAAGATATTTAATCTGCTGATGTTCATCGCAACGCTCATCGTTTTCGGCTTTTTTGCAAGTATTGTGTGGACTATAGCCAAAAACGGAATTCCGTCTATCACATGGGAAATGATTTCGGAGCTTCCCGGCGGAGGGTTTTATCTTGGTAAAGAAGGAGGTATACTCAATGCCATTACCGGATCAGCTCTGATCGTATCGGGGGCAACACTGCTGGGATTAGGTATCAGTATTCCTGTTGTATTCTATCTGAACATCTATCTACGGAAAGATTCTAAGCTGGCTTACCTCACCAGACTCTCCTTCGATGTATTATTCGGTATACCATCTATTGTTTATGGAGCTTTTGCTTTTACAATTATGATATTCTTCGGGCTGAAAACATCTTTGCTAGGAGGTATTATTGTGATCACATTGCTTATCATACCCATCTTTATACGGTCGATGGACGAAGTCGCCCGTTCCGTTTCGAAAGACCTCATTGACGCCAGTTACTCACTGGGAGCCACAAAACTCGAAACAGGCAAAGTAATATTAAGACAGATCGCTCCGGGGATTGTCACCGCCACGCTACTCTCTATCGGGCGGGCTATCGGTGATGCGGCAGGGGTTATGTTTACAGCCGGTTTTACCGACAATATACCGACATCACTAAACCAGCCGGCGGCAACTCTTCCTTTATCGGTATTTTTTCAACTGAGCAGCCCCATTCCTGAAGTCAGGGAAAGAGCATATGCAGCAGCATTGCTTTTAACCATTATAGTCCTGATATTGAGTATAGCAGGCAGGTTTGCCACCAACCGGTTTTCAAAGAATAAAATACAATGAGAGACAGTAAATACATTAAAGTAGGAGGACGAAAAAGTCCGTTATCCATACTTCAGATCAAAGAAGTACTTTCATACTTTCCGTCTGTCGTATACGAACTCATCACAATGGATTCTTACGGGGATAAAAATAAGCAGATATCACTGATGAACAAGATCGCTCCGGATTTTTTCACCCGTGAACTGGATACACTTTTGTTAAATGACGAAGCGGATATTATAATACATTCAGCCAAAGACCTGCCTTATCCACTGCCTCAAGGAATTAAATTACTGGCATTATTCGAGGCTTTTGACAAAACAGATTCTTTGGTGAGCCGAGGCAATCTGACTCTGGCTCAACTTCCTCCCAGATCGAAAGTCGGAACAAGTTCCCCAACCCGTAAAGCCGAACTTGGAAAAATACGCCCCGATGTAACTGTTATCAGCATCAGAGGCACTATCGAAGAACGAATACAACAGGTAGACGAGGGTAAGATAGATGCGTTAATAGTTGCCTCATGCGCTCTGAAACGACTTGGTTTAACCAACAGGACAGCCGAAGTATTACCATTCAGAACGCATCCGCTGCAAGGAAACTTAGCCGTGACAGCAAAATCAGGAAGAATCGATCTTCAAGAATTATTCGAATCTCATGATATAAGAAAAAAGTACGGACAGGTAACTCTGGTAGGCTTTGGTCCCGGGAATCCCGATTTATTGACAATAGCAGGCGACAAAGCTTTGTCTGATGCCGATGTGATTTTTCATGATGACCTTCTCGACCGTGATTTTCTGAATAAATATCCGGCTATAAAAATTTATGTCGGCAAACGGTTTGGCAATCATAGTTATAATCAGGATGAAATCAACGAATTAATATATGAAGCCGCAATCAGTGGAAAATCGGTAGTAAGACTCAAAGGAGGAGACCCTATGATTTTTGCTCACGGGCGGGAAGAGATAGATTTTCTTCAAAGCCGTTATGTAACCGTGCATGTTATACCGGGAATTTCCGCTGCAATAGCATTATCCGCTTACACACACATTCCTCTTACACATAGGGGCATTGCGTCTTCAGTTGCTTTTATCACAGGACATTCAATTGATAATCTGCAAGTTCCAGATGCCGACACTTTGGTTTATTATATGGGCGGAAATAATTATACGGCTATAACAACTGCCGCAATCAAAAAAGGCTTACCGGAGCACACTCCTGTGGCTTTGGTACACAATATTTCTCTTCCAGACCAGAAAATATTTTATTCGACTTTAGGAAGATTAGCCAAAGAACAGATAAAGTATCCGACACCTGTAGTTATTATGATAGGGAAAGTGGTTGCTTTCGAGAGCAATATACCAACCCCAAAAGTATTGATAACAGGCTCTTCGACAGACGAGTATACGCATCTCGGAGAAATCACACATACTCCGCTTATCAAAATTGAGAAGAATAAAGATAATGCCGCTCTGATCAGCTCTATCGAAAACATCAAAAATACAGACTGGATTATTTTTACCAGCCGATATGGTGTACAATATTTCTTCGAAACATTCAAAGAAATGCATAAGGATATACGCACGCTTAATCATGTCAAGATAGCGTCAGTCGGCAAAGTGACATCGTCGGTATTGGCAGGCTTTAGCATAACTACGGATTTTGAATCCACTACGGAATCAGCCGAAGGCATCATCCGCTTTTTTAAAGACCAATCGATCAGCAACAAAAATATCTTACTGCCCCGTTCCGATAAAGGGTTGAAATACTTATCAGACGAATTAACAGATCTGGGAAATCAGGTCTTTGATATACCCGTATATTATAATACACAAAATGAAAAAACAACCGTTCAGGATTTATCCGTTTATGATAAAATCGTCTTTTCATCACCATCAGGTGTCGATGCTTTTATGGATATATACAAAGAGATACCATCCGATATAGAAATAATAACAAAAGGAAAAACAACTGCATCAGCACTCAGTAAAAGTATAAAATGAAACGATTCAGACAATATAGAACCACCCCCGAAACCAGAGACCGGTATGCAGATGTACATATTCATGCCGAAGACCTTATATATCCGTATTTTATCGTTGAAGGAGATAATATTAAACACGAAATATCCTCAATGAAAGGAGTTTTCCATTTTTCAATTGATCTTCTTCTAACTGACATCGAAGACCTGTTATCTCTCGGTATCAATAAGATACTCTTGTTCGGAGTTATCGACGATAATAAAAAGGACGAAACGGGAAGCCCCGCATACACTCCCGATAATATAATCAGCAGAGCGGTAATAGCAATAAAAAATCATTATCCGCAAGTGGTTATATTCACGGATGTCTGTTTATGCGAATATACATCCCACGGACATTGCGGACTTCTTCACAATCACGATGTCGACAACGATTCTACCCTGCCCTTACTTGCCGAAATGGCTTATCAGCACGCTATAGCCGGAGCCGATTTTGTTGCGCCGTCTTCGATGATGGACGGGCAGGTGGAAGCAATAAAAAGACGATTGAGCGAAGAGAATTTAAACACTAAGATTCTCGCTTATTCTGCAAAATACGCATCGGCTTTTTACGGGCCGTTCAGAGACGCAGCAGGTTCTACTCCATCTTTCGGCGACCGTAAGTCATACCAAATGGATTTTCGCACATCAAATCAAGGATTGGAAGAAACGACTGCCGATATCGAGGAAGGAGCGGACTGGATAATGGTAAAACCTGCTATGGCCTACCTCGATATTGTACAAAGAGCATCTGTGCTGTTTCCCGATTATCCACTGGTTACATATCAGGTATCAGGTGAATATTCGATGCTGAAATCAGGAGCTGCTCAGGGTTTCTTTGATGAGGCACGGATATTCTTCGAAAGTCTTACTGCCATGAAACGGGCAGGAGCGAAATACATCATAACTTATTATGCTAAAGATTTTGTACGTCAACAACAAATCACTTCAATATGAAAAATAAACTTACACATCTGAAAGAACTCGAATCAGAATCAATATATGTACTTCGGGAAGTCGCTGCACAATTCGAAAAGCCTGTGTTGTTATTCTCGGGCGGAAAAGATTCTATCGTAATGGCTCATCTGGCTTACAAGGCTTTTTATCCGTCTGCGATACCTTTTCCGTTCTTACACATCGACACAGGACATAATTTTGAAGAAACAATCACTTTTCGTGATGATCTGGTTAAACGGTTAGGTGTAAAACTCATTGTTGGATCGGTACAAGCATCTATAGACTCGGGAAAAGCGGTGGAAGAACAAGGATACAATGCCAGCCGAAACAAATTGCAAACTGTGACGCTTCTGGATTCTCTCGAAAAATACAAATTCGATGCGGCTCTTGGAGGCGCACGACGAGACGAGGAAAAAGCCCGAGCCAAGGAACGTTTTTTCTCTCACCGTGACGAGTTCGGGCAATGGGATCCAAAAAATCAACGTCCCGAATTATGGAATATATTCAATGGGAAGAAACATTTGGGCGAACATTTCCGTGTTTTTCCCCTGAGTAACTGGACAGAAATGGATATATGGCAATACATTCTACAGGAAAACATCGAATTACCCAACCTATATTATACCCACGAACGGGATGTATTTGAACGGGACGGCGTATGGCTGGCTCATTATCCGTTTATGAAACTGAAGCCAGAAGAGAAGATAATCAAAAAAAGGATTCGCTGCCGCACAATCGGAGATATTACATGTACGGGCTTAACTGTTTCGGAAGCCAATTCTCTGGAAGATATTATCAATGAAATAGCCTCATCCCGTGTTACCGAAAGGGGAGGAAGAGCAGACGACAAACGTTCGGAAGCAGCTATGGAAGACCGTAAAAAAGCAGGCTATTTTTAAATCTCAGTTCTCACCAAAGCTAAGACCTTATTTTTCATCAAAAAAAGAAACAACTATCATGAGTGGATATTTAGATATGGAATTATTGCGTTTCACGACAGCAGGAAGCGTAGATGACGGAAAAAGCACTTTAATCGGGCGTTTATTATACGACAGCAAATCTATTTTCGAAGATCAGCTCGAAGCCGTGAAAAGTGCAAGCGAACGTCTAGGAAACGAAGAGGTAAACCTCGCATTGCTGACCGACGGATTAAGAGCCGAACGCGAACAGGGCATAACCATAGATGTGGCATACCGCTATTTTGCAACACCTAAACGCAAATTCATTATTGCCGATACGCCCGGGCATATAGAATATACCCGTAACATGGTCACCGGAGCATCTACAGCAGATGCTGCCATCATCCTGGTTGATGCTCGAAACGGAATTATCGAACAAACCAAACGCCACTCATACGTGGCGTCACTCCTGCAAATACCGAATGTAATACTTGCAGTAAACAAAATGGATCTGGTCGATTTTTCGGAGGAAGTATTCAATAAAATACAAGCGGAATACAAAATTATAGCCGAAAAGCTCCAACTCAGGAACATACACTTTATACCCATCTCGGCACGGGACGGCGATAATGTAGTAGACCGTTCTCAGCATACTCCGTGGTACAAAGGCAGTACATTGCTCCAATTGCTCGAAACTCTGCCTGTGCGTGCAGACGAAAGCGAGTTACCGGCTCGTCTGCCGGTACAGTATGTTATACGTCCGCAAAGCGATAATTTTCACGATTACAGGGCATACGCCGGACGTATTGCCTCCGGAAGTTTCAAAACAGGAGATAAGGTAACTATTCTTCCTTCATTTACACAATCGACTATTACGGCAATAGATGAGGCTGAAAAATCTCTAGGGGAAGCCTTTTCTCCACAATCGGTAGCGATACGCCTGGCCGACAATGTAGATATCAGCCGGGGTGACATGATTGTAAAATCGGACGAACAACCCAATCTCAATGCAAATGTATCGCTGATGGTCTGCTGGCTCAATCACCGCCCGTTATATACCGGAGGACGCTACATTATCAGACATACAACAGACGAAGTTCTTGGTATTGTAAAAGATATCAGCTATAAGGTAAATATAAACACATTGGAAAATATAACTGAGGTTGATCAACTCGCAATGAACGATATAGGCTATATATCAATCAAGACATCCAAACCTTTGAAGTACGACTTATACGCTAATAACCGAGTTACGGGCAGCCTTGTGATAATAGATCAGAATACCTTCGAAACAGTCGGAGCAGGTATGATTGTAGCTCCTATCGAAGAAGAGATATTTACTATCTAACAGGAAGTTGATATGAATACAGAATATATAGATCAGCTGAATATCCGTTTCAAAGACTCATCGCCGGAAGAACTGCTCTCCTTCTTCTTACATGAGTATAAAGGACGGATAGCTTTGGCTTCGAGTCTCGGATTGGAAGATCAGGTACTGACCGACATCATTGTAAAGATAGATCGTGATGCACGTATCTTCACCATAGATACAGGACGCTTGTTTCCTGAGACATATTCGCTTATCGACAAGACCAACATCAAATACAATATCAAATTGGATGTATACTTTCCGAACGCCGAAAATGTAGAACTATTTTACAAAAAGAACGGGGTAAACAGTTTCTACGAAAGTGTGGATAAACGAAAGGAATGTTGTAAGGTAAAAAAGATAGAACCATTGCTCAGGGCATTGTCAGGGCTGGATGTGTGGATATGCGGATTGCGGCACGAACAGTCTGTCACCCGAACAGGTATTCAGCCTGTGGAATGGGACGAAGCGAATCAACTGATAAAGATAAACCCGCTGGCAGACTGGAGCGAGACTGATGTATGGTCGTATATCAAAACACATCAGATTCCCTACAATAAGCTCCACGATAAAGGTTTTCCGAGTATCGGATGCCAATCGTGTACCCGTGCGATAACAGAGGGCGAAGATATCAGAGCCGGACGCTGGTGGTGGGAGAATCCCGAACACAAGGAATGCGGATTGCACCGCAGATAAGATCAAAAAAAAAGAAAAATATGAACAGAGAAGATCTCTTATTTCTTCCTATATCCATCAATATAACAGGAAAAAAAATATTACTGATAGGAGGTGGTAATGTAGGCTATCATAAAGCATCTATATTATACCGATTTACAGATAAAGCGACTATTATCGCTCCCGAATTTCACAAAGGATTCAATAATCTGCCTTTTACTCTTGTTCAGAAAAGATATTCTACAGAGGATCTGGAAGGTGCTTTTTTGGTGTATATATGTACCGAAAATAAGGAGCTGAACCATACTATAAAAAAAGAATGTGAAGAACGGAGCATTCTGGCTAGTGTATGTGATGACCCGATTGAATGCGATTTCACCTCTCCTGCCATATATAAAAACGGAAATGTTACAATTGCCATAGCATCCAATGCTCAAAATGTACACCAGTCTATCGGAATCCGAAACAGGGTACAGGAGCTGGTTGAAGACGGAAGCATCAAAATCAGGTAAGAAAATGATCCGGGCTTATTTTTGAACGGATCTTTTTAATGCAATTATGAATTGAAATAAATGATAAATTTTCAAACTATAAATCACCACGATTATACGGTATCCGAAAGAGAAAACCTCAGCAGACTGATGCATATAGATGCAAAAATCCCGCATGTATACCTGCATACCTGCAACCGCACAGAAGTATATTGGGGTGATAAGGAAATATCGGAAAACACTGCCCGACATTTATTCAGGGTAGCATCGGGTCTCGAATCGGGACTCATCGGCGAAAGGGCAATACAAGGACAGTTAAAGAACGCATACCAGACAGCCTGCGGCGAATACAAACTGTCGTCTCACCTGCATAAGCTCTTCCAGACAGCCATACATACAGGGAAACGGGTCAGAACCGAAACGCATATTTCGGAAGGAGCCATGTCTCATAGTCTTGCAACAATACAAATACTGAAAGACCGCCATATCGATTTAAACAAGAAAACAGTAAGTATTATCGGAGTTAATAAACTGACGGAAGATATATTCAAATACCTGAAATCGCAAGGTGCAAAGCATCTGTTTTTGTCGAACCGCAATTACAACAAAGCAATTGATATAGCTCAAAAATATGGCTCGGAAGTTATCCCTTTCGGTGAAAAGAAATCATTGCTCCAACAAACCGATGTACTGATCTGCGCGACATCAGCCCCTCATCTTATAATCAATACGGAAGACATAGAGGAGTCTAAATCATTGATCATATTTGATCTGGCATTTCCGAGGGATGTAGACCCTTCGCTGAAAGGCAGAGCCGGAATAGAACTCCTTAACCTCGATGATATAGAGCAAACCGTTCAATCGAATATCCGCTTACGCGAAAAGGAAGTGAAACAAGCGGAAATAATCATAAACCAAGAAATCGAAAATCTGAAAGAATGGCAGCGGCAAGCCGTTCTTCACCAAACTACGGTAATATGAACAGACAAGAATCAATAAAGGCTTACGAACAAGCTATTAAATATATCCCGGGAGGAGTAAACAGTCCTGTCAGGGCATTGAAGAGTATCGGAGAGTCACCTCTTTTCATTAAAAAAGCCGAAGGGGTAACACTTACCGATATAGATAACAATACATTTACCGACTATTGCCTGTCGTGGGGAGTATTTATACAAGGACATACCCATCCGAAAGTACAAGATGCGGTTTACAAATCCATTGCCAACGGAACAAGCTATGGTATACCAAGCATTCAGGAAACAGTTTTAGCCCGGTTGGTCAATAAGCATGTCCCTTCCATGGAGAAAGTCAGGTTTGTAAACTCGGGAACTGAAGCTGTAATGAGTGCAATACGGCTTGCACGGGGATTTACAAAGCGTAATATTATTATCAAATTCGACGGGTGTTATCACGGTCATGCCGATCATTTGCTGGTGTCGGCAGGCTCGGGAGTCGCCAGTCTGGGAGGATCTTCTTCAGCAGGAGTACCCGATAGCTTTACACGATACACAATCAGTCTTCCTTTTAATGATACAGAAAGCTTACGAAAGCTATTCTCCGAGAAAGGGTATGACATTGCCGCCATTATTGTAGAGCCTGTTCCTGCTAATATGGGTGTAGTGATACCTAAAGACAATTTTCTGAAATTTCTGAGAGAAATCACATTACAATATCGGTCTTTACTTATTTTTGATGAAGTGATCACCGGATTCAGGCTGTCGATCGGAGGAGCACAAAAACGCTTTGGGATCACTCCCGATCTGACTACTTTAGGAAAAATTGTAGGTGGAGGTTTTCCGGCGGCGGCATTTGGCGGCAGAGAGGAAATTATGAACATGCTTGCTCCGTGCGGACCGGTTTATCAGGCGGGAACACTATCGGGAAATCCGATTGCTATGACTGCCGGTATAAATGCAATAGAGATTCTCGAAGACAGCGGTTTTTATAAGGATCTGGAAGAAAAATCAGAAGCTTTCCTGTCTGCATTACAAGCTGAAACCCTGTCAAAAGACATACAGATAAACTTCATAGGATCTATGTTTACGCTGTTTTTCTCTGACAGCGAAGTACAATCATTCACTGATGTGAAAAAGTGTAACACGGAGCGTTTTGCCCGTTTTTTCAGGTATATGCTTGCGGCAAATATTTATATATCTCCATCTCAGTTCGAATCTAACTTTATATCATCAGCTCACAGCGATCTCCATTTAGAAAGATTCATTGATCTTACCCGTAAATTTTCGGGGTAAGTACAATTATACGAGTGTAGTCAGATGCCTAAGGAATAATTCTTCACCCCTATCCACCCATTCGCGAAATTCGGTATTATCCGCACCTTTACGACGGTCGATATAAGAAAGCAGTTCGGTTACATTAAAACTTGTTCCGGTGATACCTCTTCCTGTAGATTGGGCATCGGCAGCGTTGACCTCCTGTTCGACATGTACGGGTATCATCATCACCGGTTTATTCAAATACATAGCTTCGCATACAGACTCGAATCCGGCTGTAGTAATATACCCTTTACACCCGGCCATATATTGGAGAAATTTTTCATCATCAAGCTGATGCATTACCAGACCTTTTCTGATGACGGTTTCAGGGTCGGCATCTTTTTTATCCCAAAAGAAATTCAACTCCGTATCGGGATGGTCTTTGTGCCACTCTTTAACCTCATTTTCATATCCCTGATTCAAGATATAACCCAAAATATAATCTCCGTCGGACGGAGTCAGAGACAAGACTTCTTTTCTCAACAAAGGAGGAACTACAGCTATTCTGTCCGGCACATAGTCTTTCAGCGGATAGAAAGAAAGAGCCAGAGTTTTAGTTGCCCCTATACCCGAAAGCAGTGTGTGCAGACGGAAAAGCATGAGCCCCTGCCCATCGCCTTTGGCATGTGGATAATCGGGGTGTTTTATCAAATACTGATGTCCTATATTAATAAACGGCACATCAATACTAAATCGGAGGTGAGACAATCCGGCTAATATTTCGTAAAAATTAACCACTACATCGGGCATTGTCTTTTTAATTCTGAGATTAATTTTTTCGATACTCTTTTTATATCTTCTCAACCTTTTGGGATGGATATTATACACCAGCGTTTTCAGAGGATGTATTTCTTTCTGGTTTTTTCTGAAGATAAAAGACGGAGTATCGTATACCCGACAGTGAGCCCCTATCCGTTTATAAAAAAAGTCAGGGATAGAGCGTGTTTTACTCTTTCCAACAAGGACTTCCACTACTTCGTGCCCATTGCGTCTCAACATTTCGGATAAGGCTATAGCCTGAGTCATATGTCCTCGACCATCGCCTTGTACTATAAAAAGATATTTCATACGCTCAAAGGAATTAATTGAGGATTCAGGCTCTCGGTACGGTTCTTTACAGTTTCTTCCTGCTCATAATAAACCAAATCCCAGTTTCCGTTATAATCTTCGGTCAGTGCAGACATAGACTCTACCCAGTCTCCCGAATTCATATACAGGATTTCGTCGTAATAACGCATCTCCGGGTGATGAATATGACCGCATATAACCCCGTCGCATTTTCTGGCACGTGCTATTTCTACTATATGCTGTTCATAATCACTGATGTAGGAAACCGATGTTTTCACTTTATTTTTTATCTCTTTTGATAAAGAATAATACGGCAGCCCCTTCTTCGCCCTGCGGTCGTTATATCTCCTGTTGAGCCAAAGCAGCAGGGTATATCCGACATCTCCTATCTTAGACAGCCAGCTGAAACGGCTCGTAACCGTATCGAAAACATCTCCGTGAAGGATATAAAAACGCTTGCCTCCGCTTTCGTAGACAAGGTCTTTTACGATTTTTATATTCTGAAAAGCCATAGGCACTACAGCATCCAGAAAATCATCGTGATTTCCTCTCAAGTAAGTGATTTTTGTTTTGTGCTGAATCGTAAGCAGTAGTTTTATAAATTTGGTATGCTTTCTTTTCCACTTTTTGCTCTTTCCGCGAGCCAAGTTCCATCCATCAATAATATCTCCGCAGAGAATGAGGTTGTCACAAGTATTTTCTTTTAAAAATCTAGTAACTTCTTTTGCTTTCGACCATCTGGATCCCAGATGAATATCTGAAAGAACAATAGTTTTGTGGTGTTTTACGTTTGTCACAATGTATAAATTTTGGTGTTATCAAAATAATAAAAACATTGCGACAAAATGATGTATAAACGATGAAGAACTTATTAAGACTGAGCAACTATTTTCTCTTTTCCGAATTGCCGGATATATAGATCTTTAATAATACCATCTGACACCCCTATTATAGGTGTTTCGACAGACAAAGCCCGAGCCATTTTCATTATTTTCAGATAGATATGAATTGCGGGAAGTATAACGTTTGCCCGGTTGGTATTCATATTGTATTTAACGATACGTTCTTCGATAGACATTCCTCTGAGAACCCGTGCAAAAGAGACCAGCTCTTCCCGTTTGATACGTCCGCAGCGCCTGAGGAGGGAATCTATTTTATTTATATTTCCACCCGACCCCACTAGTGACACTTTCGGAAATTCGCGGCAATGCTGAAGTATCCAGTTTTTCATTTCCAGCCATTCGCCTTGCTCTTTACCGTCTATAAACTCGGGAGTACGTAATGTACCTATGCGAAACGATGCTGCTGCAATTTCTTTTTTCTGATAAAACAGGATCAAGTCGGTAGAGCCGCCTCCCACATCTGTAAACAGATAGGCTCTATCGTCATCCATATTCTGTTCGATGCTGTTTATCAGTATAAATCGGGCTTCCTCAACTGTATTAATTACTTCAATAGCGATCCCTGTTTTCAAATAAACGAGATCTACCACTTCTTTCATATTATTGGCTTCACGTATCGCCGAAGTAGCGCATACTCTCCAGCAATCGACATCATTTATTTCAATGATTCCTCTGAACGACATGAGTAAAGTCGCCAGTTTCTCGGCTTTCAGTTCACTGATATAACCGTTGGTAAATGTATCTTCACCCAACTTAAGGGGGATACGTATAAAAATATCCTTCTTAAAAAAAGGACTTCCCTTGTAATCAATCACATCTGTAATTAACAATCGTACCGAATTAGAACCTATATCTATCGCAGCCAGTCTTTTATTTTTCATACTTATTATGTTTGTATTATATATGGCTTCAAATTTCACCGATTTATGTTTCAAAGCAATTACGATATGATTACATTTAAAGAATCAGGTACAAAACAATAAGCAGGGTCATAAATTCTCATATAGGAAATCGATGACCCTGCTATTCTTTTCCAACGTTTATCAACGGGATCTCTTTACTTCATGTATAATTTCACCCTTGTTGTTGACCATATATAAAACAATCTCCTTATCTGTTGCAGAGAAAACCGAAAATCCTGTTTCGCCGCTGCAGAATACCGTGCCCTCTATCGCTTTGGGGCTGCGGCTGAGCGATCCTGACGAATTTACGACATAATCGATTTTGCTGTCTTTCATTTTCAGGTGCTGAAATGTATGCAAGTGACCGCAGATATACATATCTACATTGTATTTTTTCAAAATAGGACCCACTCTCTTTTGCATATCAGCCCGTTCGCTGTCATCTTTAGGAGTTTCGGCATAAATAGGATGATGCCCTACCACTACTTTCCATTTTTCGGTTGATGCCTTTAATGTTGCATCAAGCCAAGCCAGCTGCTTATCCATATCCTGCTTTACGGCATCGGGGTATTTGTCGCTTTCATTACGATATTTGTCGATTAACGGAGGAGTGTCGATATAAACTATCCGCAATGACTCTCCATTCTTCAACTGATAAACCTGAGTGTAATATCTGTCGGGCATACACCAGCGACGGCTTATTTTACTGTAATCTATTACCGCCTGAGTATTTCCTCTGTACTCATGATTACCCAACAGAGGATACCACTCCAGCTGTAACTCGGGATGAGAGTATATCAATTCGAAATTGGTCATCCAAAGGGGATCGGATAAACTTTCAACGCCAATGTAATGGTGTGTATCTCCCGATGATATGATGAACTCGGCATCAACGGCTTTAGCAGTTTCACCCATCAGTTCGGCAATCGGTTTTTGATCGTATCTACCATTACGCCCCAAGTCGGTAGCAATAATGAAGTTAAAACTATCTTCAAGCTCTTTCTTTTCCGAGATTTTGTTCTGCGCATTTAATCCGAATGTCAGAAAACACAGAAATACAAGACCTATAACTTTGCTTATTTTCATATATCTGAATATTTATTAGAAATCATATTTAAGTCCCATATTAAACACGGGCTTGTAGTACTCTAACTGCATTACACGGTTCTTTTCGCCCTGATAATATCTAAGAGGTTGGTTAGTCAGATTATTCGCTTCTGCAAATATTCTGAATTGAGGTGTTATCTTATACGAGGCATTCACATCCAGAAACAGTTGCTTATCATAATAACTATCCTCGAATGCCGATCCGCCGAGAGCATCAATATAGTCAGATGTAAAATTCAATGAAGCCCGTGCCGAAAATTTCTTATTCTCCCACGACAACGAAGCGTTGAACATATGAGGAGCAGTTCCCGGAAGGCTGATATCCTTACGTTCGTTACCTTCACTATCCCAGATCCCCTTGGTTTGCGACCATGTATATGTATAGTTAAGATACACTGCAAAATTTTTCAGAAATGCGCCGGGCAGGAAGTCGAGCTTGCGTTGCACAGCCAGTTCCAAACCGAATACATCTACACCTTTACCATTCCGGTATTCGCTGTATACCCAATCTTTGTCTGCAGGTATAGGACTAGGGATATCCGGAAAATCAGCAGCAAAATTATCGGCTGTATAACTGATGTTCGTGTATTTATAAATGAAATTTTTCAGGTTCTTATAGAATACTCCCGCCGAGATAAGCCCAACCGATTTGAAATAATACTCGCCACTCAAATCGAAGTTATGAGCATAAGTAGCCTTTAAATCCGGATTACCGATGGATATTTCTTCATTACTCTGCGAGATATTAGTATATGGCACAAGACTGTAATAATTGGGACGGGCGATAGATGTTGTATATGCCCCCCTCAACACCAGATTTTCTGCGGCATTGTATTTGACTGTCAAACTCGGGAATAAATTAAAGTACGAATTGGTACGGCTTACTTTTTCGGCTGTAATCTCATCATCAGCCTCCAGCATCTTATTACCGGTATAATCAATATGGGTATTCTCTGCCCTTACCCCTACTATAACCAGAAAATCATTTGTAATGTTTTGATCCCAACGCAGGTAACCTCCTACGATTTGCTCTTTTGCATGATAATTTATTGCCAGATACTCTAAAGGGACAGGTGATTCTTCGAACTGCGAAGCATCTTTCAAATTAAGCCCTCCTAAATAAGAAGCAGAAGCAAATGTTCCGGGAACATATTTCGAACCGGGATTAAACCCATCTCCTTTCCAATATTTTGTCGGAACCGAAGATAAAACGCCAATCGCTGTAACAGGCTCGTATTCATAAAATATATTATCTCTGTCTTTATTTTTGAAACGTCCTCTCAGACCGAAACGAAGGCGGCCTTTCTGATCCTCTACAACCGAAAACGGCATACGTGCATTCACCTTTACCGAATATTCTTCTTCATCGGTATAATTATGATTTTCAGTCAATTCTTTAAATTTCATTTTATCCGTGCTCTCTCCTTTTGTCAGAATAGACGGATGTCTCTGATCTGTTAAATCCTGAGAGGTCTCAACCGATTTTTGTTCAAACATAATATAACGCTCATTCGGGCGATCTTCGCTGGCTTTCGAATAGCTCAGATTCCAGTCCAGATCAAATTTATTCGAAAGAAGATGCTGTCCTCTCAATGAATAATTCTGCACCCGCTGATCTTCAAGCCTGCGGTTTTTATTCTTATCATTATCTATTCCACCCTTGGTTTCTCTTCTTACATCACTTGTGTACCCCGATTCGTTATCAGCTTCTTTGATCTTATATCTGGTTCTGTATCTGTTTTCACGATCCGCTCTCCAGTTATATATAATATCCGCCGCCAAACTGTTATTGCTGTTTATTTTATAATCCAATGCCGAAGATATACTCCTGCGTACTCTCTGCACATCGTATTTGCGGATATCAAATTGAGAAACATATACATTGTCTTTCTTTCCTTCTTTCCATACAGCTTCTATATTGTCCGAGCCATAATCTTTGTTCTGCAAAGACCCGCTTACAACAACCCCTAATTTATTTTCGAAGAAGCGGTTGCCATATACAAAAGACCCAGAATACATGGCTTTCTCACGAATAGGAACATAACCTCCCGATATCGTAGCCGAAATACGTTGCTTATTAGGTGTAGCACGGGTTACCAGATCAACAGAACCTCCAATGGCATCTGCATCCATATCGGGGGTTAGGGTTTTACTGACTTCGATATTCGATATCATTTCCGACGGGATCAAGTCCATTTGAACATTACGGTTATCACCTTCCGCCGATGGAATACGGTTACCGTTTAGTGTAACTGAATTAAGTTCGGGAGCTAGTCCGCGGATGATAATATTACGGGCTTCACCCTGATCGGTCTGCATGGTTATCCCGGGAACCCGTTTGAGGGCATCTCCGATATTTGCATCAGGAAAACGCCCGACCTGATCGGAAGATATTACATTGGATATATTCGAATTGGTCTTCTGCTGGTTCAGGGCTTTAGCCTGTCCACGGAGCATTTCACCCATTACTACCACTTCTTTACCCTGAACAGCTCCTTCCTGCAGGATTATGTTTTGTACGGTATTATTTCCCGAACCGACATTTACGGTTACTCCGGTTTTCTGAAAACCTATATAAGAGACTTCAACCTGATAAGTTCCTGCCGGAACATTTAAAAACTCAAAGTATCCATTCTGA
The DNA here is from genome assembly GCF_000426485.1 of Indolivaga capnocytophagoides DSM 22835. Taxonomy (GTDB): domain Bacteria; phylum Bacteroidota; class Bacteroidia; order Bacteroidales; family Dysgonomonadaceae; genus Dysgonomonas_A; species Dysgonomonas_A capnocytophagoides. The sequence continues at coordinate 1,906 of NZ_AUFL01000013.1, read as the reverse complement.
TCGGATATCGTATATCGGTTGTATTTATCGAGAGTTAAAGTCGCACCGGGCAGCGAAACCGAGTTCTGATCCTTAACAATTCCCGATATAATCCCTCCGCTTTGGGCAAAAAGGCTACCCCAACAGATTAATATCGCCAATAATAGAAATGTCTTCTTTTGCATAAGATGTAATAAATTAATTCTAGCGCAAAAGACATCTATTTATATTTTGTTAACCTTTCGTTTCTGTTAAGATCCGATTACATAATTTCAATATTTACAAAGAAGACAATAAAAAAGGGTCTGATTAAATTTGATTTAATCAGACCCTTTGTATTTATACCGTTCCGAAAAGGATATATTCTTTTAAGCTTTCAAAGAAGCCATATCTATTACAAACCGATACTTCACATCACTCTTCAGCATTCTTTCGTATGCAGTATTGATGTCCTGCATATTGATCATTTCGATCTCCGAAACAATGTTGTGTTTACCACAGAAATCCAACAATTCCTGAGTTTCGGCAATGCCTCCGATCACCGAGCCTGCAACTGTTTTACGCCCCATAATCATAGGCACAGTATTCAACATCGGGTCTAGCGGTCCCAGATAACCTACCAGCACGAGTGTTCCGTTAATATTCAATGTTGCAACATATGGGTTCACGTCATGCACATAAGGCACAGTATCCACAATGAGGTCAAAACTGCCATGTACAGACTCCATTTGCCCAGCATCGGTAGATATAACCACATGGTCTGCTCCCAAATCCAAGGCATCCTGAGTTTTGGAAGGAGTTCTTGAGAACAAGGTTACTTCTGCTCCCAGACCTTTAGCAAGTTTTATCGCCATATGCCCAAGCCCGCCTAAACCAACTACAGCCACTTTACTACCTTTTCCTACATTCCAGTGTCTGAGGGGAGACCATGTTGTAATTCCGGCGCAAAGTAACGGAGCTACTGCCGGCAAATTCAGATTTGCAGGTACTTTCAGAACAAAGTGTTCATCAACAACTACCCTCTCCGAATAACCACCATATGTCACTCCTCCCAAATGTTTATCGGGTGAATTGTATGTTCCGGTAAAGCCATTCAGGCAATATTGCTCCAGATCATGCTTACAACTGTCGCATTCACAACACGAATCGACCAGACATCCGACTGCTGCCAGATCCCCTACTTTCAATTTAGTGACGTCTTTTCCGATATTAGTAACGCGTCCGACAATCTCGTGTCCGGGAACCGCAGGATATACTGTTCCGCCCCAGTCGTTACGGGCTGTATGAAGGTCTGAGTGGCAAACTCCGCAATAAAGGATCTCTATCTCAATATCTTTTGGAGTTACTGTACGCCTTTGTATATTCATCTCCTTCAATGGAGCTTCGGATGCTTCCGTTCCGAATGCTTTTGTGTTTTTTGTTTCCATAAATGCTATGTTGAGTTATATATAAGGTCGAAGACCTATTTTTCGCTTTAGTTAAGTGTCATAACTTAAAAATATATCATTAAATACTTTCTGCCACTTATATAAACAAGAGAACTCTTATATCAGTCATTATTTTATAGTAATTTAAGAATCATGCCTTTATATCCTCTTTCAGATTCTCGTGAAGTATTCTTGCTCATAATACAAACTTATAAAGAATCAGATGCTTATACTATATACAAATTACAGAATTATCTACCATTATTACTGATTTTTATAAACACTACTGACTAATGTCAATCAGTAGTTAGATTGATAAAACCGTTCTTTTACATTATGCTATTTAACTACGCGCAATCATAGATTGCTTGTGTTCCTTTTGGCTAAAGCCCCAAAAGGAACCAAAAGGTCTTTGGCGCTGCGAGGCTCTGCCTATCTGACAACGTTCACGGGCGAAACTAAATAAAACTCGCCTTTCAGGCTCAAACAGCATTTAGTTT
>NZ_AUFL01000012.1 GCF_000426485.1 Indolivaga capnocytophagoides DSM 22835 | reverse complement strand
ACATTTTTATTTTGGCGAAAAGGGTCAAACATATTTTGGTACATGGGGGCAATTTAGACTGGCACGAGGGGGCAACGCTCACTGGATTTTCCACCCTATGCATATTGTGCTAATAATCCTTTGAAATACATAGATCCAACAGGAAAAGATTGGGTTTCAAGAGGTATAGCTGGTCATACTTATTTCTATTTTGATGCAGATGTTAAATCTGCGAAAGATATGAGAGAGAAGTATAATGGAAATATAAAAGGGAAAATGACTTATATAAATGAGGGAGCTCAATTAAAAGTTAAAATAAATGGTAAAAGTATGTCTTATACTTTTAGCAATGAGAATAAATCTTTTGTGGATGCAAACGGAAACGCTTTAGGTGACATGGATATTCTTGAAGGGCAAAAATTTGCAGTTTTAGGAGTCGGAGATAAAAATGTTGATGGCTCAACTTTGCATGGTAACTATTTCGGTACATCAATGACGGGTCCTGATAACCCTTTAACAAACGATGGGACAGAAGAATATTATGGAAATCTACCATTTCAAACAAATTCTGAAACTTATTCAAAAACACATGATCTCGATTATAATAAAAGACAAGCTTCTGGAGTTAAGGGTGCATTAATTGATCCAGATGTACTAGGTGCTGATATACGACTTGCTGGTCGTAATGCGATTAATATATTTAACCCATCAATTACGGCAACGGAAAGAGCTCAATCAATAGCAGTTGCAACATCATTTTCTGTAATTTCAGCAGCTAAAATTATAATGAGTCCAGTTATTGCTCCAATTACAACTGTTTCAAAAGCAAATTATCCTAAAAGAAGCAAATGAAGCCACGATATATTTTATTCATTTTTATCTTGTTTATTCTTATTTGGGTAGGAAGTGCTTATCTGTTTAAACCAGGAAAGGATGTTTATTCAGAATCATATCATATTGAAAATATTTCATCTACAGAAGACTTGATTAATAAAATAAATCTATTTAAGAATAGTAATCCTCAATATAAAGCGTATCAACATGATGGTGAGGATTCTATTGAGTTGGTATCAACTTATAATTCCCAAATTGATGCTTATTATGTCTATTTTAATTTAAGAGATGATTCTCTAAATTTATTATGTAGGGTTCATGGAGATATTATAGAACTACTTAGATTTAAAAGGTATAATATTATAAGTGGATGGTCAAATATAAATTCTAGAAGAATAGAAAAAAAAGAGAATAAGCTGATAAAGAAAAAATTTCAGCAAGAAATACTATCCAGATTAAATGAGAATAAATAAATTAAAGATTTTAGTTTAAGAAAAAACAATAGTATTTCGAATGAATCAAACCATCATTATCCTATTAATGACATTTTGGGGAGTATCAATAAATTCTTACTCACAAACAGATACGATTAAATATGAACCAAACAACCCCATCGAGTTTGATACTATACCGTATATGATAAAAGATACCTATTTCACACAAGCCTATGATGAAATAGATAGAATGCTTGATGGAAAAGACAGCTTAAGTGTTAAGCGGGCTGAGTTTCTTGTCGAGTGGGCATATATGGAAGGTCAATTAAATTATGATACATTTTGCTATCAAATAGATAGTGTTACAACTATGCTTAGTCAATTTATTTTAGCGAACGGATTACAGCAATACAAGACTGCTGGAAATTTCGCTTTATTTGAATACTTTACCAAGCCTAATACACTTAATGGCAACATTCCATTCAAGTATGATTTTGAAGACTTTGCAGGAGAAAATGACTTTACAAAACTATTTGTCACTAAAGTAATGCGAACACATACAGGACAATGTACATCCTTACCTCTATATTATAAAATCCTAGCAGACGAATTAGGGGCAGATGCTTATATTGCTTTAGCACCAAATCATATGTATGTGAAACACCTGTCAGAAGATGGAAAATGGGTGAATATTGAACTGACCAACGGTCACTTCTCTACTGATGCTTGGATGATCTCATCAATGGATATCTCTGCTGAATCAATAAAAAACAAAGTATATCTGGATGCTTTAGATGATAAGAAGACAGTGGCTCATATACTGACGACTTTAGCTCAGGCATATAAAAAGAAATATGGGTATGATTACTTTACTCTTAAATGTGTGAATAAAACAATTGAGTATTTTCCTCAAAACATGCCTGCACTATTTATTAAGTTTAATACCCATTTGTATTTCGGACAACAGTATATTTCTAAGTACGGAGAAGTTGCATCAACCTTTAATAGTAATAATTACAAAGAATATAAAGCTACAAAAGCTCTTATTGAAAATTTAGGCTACAGAGAATTAAGTGCTGAAAACTATCAAAAGTGGCTTGATTCTATGGATGATGAATTGAAGAAGCAAAACAATAAACAATAAATCTATATACTTCATTAACGAGAAGGCAGGGTAATAGTCGTTAAGCCCCCCGTTTTAAGCTTTGGGGGAATGATTTTTTAAGCGAAGAAGTACAGCCGAAAAGCCTTGCAAAAATTGATACGATTACTTTTATGAAAAACTATAAGAAGTAGCTTTTATAAGAGAATCCCAATCAAGATTAAAGCAAATAATCTGCTGACTCAGATTCGTATTAGAAGATAATTTCATCCAACAACAAAAGGGAATTAGAAAGCCTGTCAGTTTAACTGCTGATAGGTTTTCTTTTTTTATTAACTGTCTATAATTATAGGAAGTATGGATGCAGATGACTTATTAGAAGCAAAGATTTATGTCGGTACTTACAGAAAGTACAACGAAGGAAGCTTATTCGGAAAGTGGCTTACACTCAGTGACTATTCCGATAAAGAAGAGTTTTACGAAGCTTGCAGAGAGTTGAATAAAGACGAAGAAGACCCCGAATTCATGTTTCAAGATTGGGAAGGGATACCCAAAGGCTTGATTAGCGAATCATGGATAAGTGAAACTATTTTTGAGTTGATTGAACAAGCAGATCAGATGAATAACTTTGATGCTTTTATGGCATTCTTAGACTTTACAGGTTATTCATTAGAGGACGAAGACTTAGGTTATCTTTTAAGCAAATTCAATGACTGTTATGCAGGGAAATACGATAGTGAAGTTGCTTATGCCGAACAGTTTGTCGAGAATTGTTATGATCTATCTGATTTTATGCAGACTTATTTTGATTATGAGAAGTTTGCTAAAGACTTATTCATGACCGATTATTATTTTGATGATGGAAGAAACACTGTATTCAATCGGAATTATTAGGACAGCATTAGTTTTACTTTTAAAAGAAAAAATATCAGTGTCCACCATTTCTTACAACCATAATATTTTGTAGCTATATGCTTTTCAATTAAATTTGTGGTAATTCCAATCCGTCAAAGCGTTGATAGTTGGAAGTACATTTTACTTGGAAAGCAAGAAAACGAATTATCCTCATTTAGAAAATCGCCAATTTTTCAACACCACGAGGATAGCGGTAATAAGCTTTCCACGTCAATTTGCATATATACTAGCGATAGTATTTATAATAAATGGCGTGGGACTTGTTACTCGTCTGTGGTGTGGGTGTTTGGCGATACCTCTAAATGGATGGGTTAATAAGTTCCCACGTTTTTTTATTATTAACCTCTTCATTGGGAACAGAAGAGAACACAAAACATTAATATTTAATGAGAAAATTCATCTTAGCACTATTTCTCGGTGCTCATTCCTCTTTTGCATATTTGCAGAATCAAATTTTATTATCAAGTTTAAACGACACACCCTTAAGAATGTGAATTATGAAGAATACTTATTTATTTGGAATTGTAGTAATTAGCATATTATTGTCATCTTGCGATCAAAAGAAAAATAATACAGATCGTATTGATTCATCAATTATACAAGAGGATAAAAAGACAGAATTTGCGAATAATATTGCAAAGTATGTTTATATAGAAAGAGGCGAATATGGTGATGTTTGGATTCTTCATAATGGGACTAATTATACTTTAGATAAAGTTATTGCTGAGTTTTCAGTAAAGAAAGATGATCCTAGTTCTAGAGGAAGTTCTCTTTATTATGATATTTCTATCGAAATAAACTACATTTCAGCAAATACTGATCATAAAATCACGAAAGGAGACATCTTGAAAGAGATACATCCTGCTCTATCTAGAATAAGTGGGGATTTCCTATATAATATTGAATCCTTTAGGTTAGTGTTGATAAAAAGTCAATCATTAGATATATAGACAAATGCTCAGGATACTTATATTGTTACTTGTAATTGGATTATCAGGTTATATTAAGGCTCAGAATAATCCTAAAGTTAGTTATGCTGTTAAATATATTTTTGATGATGAAGGCAATATTCTTAAAAGTGAAGCATATTTAAACTTTATGTTGGGAAATCTGTCTGTGAAAAGAAGTGGGTATACTAAAAATTGGAAATGTGAGAATAGAGGCCAGATTAAACATCAAGATGGTGATTTGACCTTTCTTTATTACTATTATTATCTTCCTACAATTAATGTTCAGATGTATATCAGTAAAGATCGGATCATAAAACATGGGGATACTTTCTATTATAGAATAATCTTTGATGGTCAAACTCAATTAGCATTATGATATGGATGATCGGTTTACTCTTGTTCCTTTTGGTTGGAGGGTATGGGAGTATTAAAGAAGGAATGGCGAAAAATTTTCATACCGCAACAATCTTAGGCTCTGTTATGATAACTATTGCTATAGTTTTGATTTTAGTATGGATATTTTAGAATCCAGTATTAATTATCTAACAGATCGGAATATTCCTGTTACTTCTAATAATAAAGGAACTTATTTCGAATTTGAAGAACTATCTTTCTATCTGGTTTATCCATTTGAAGGAGGACAAATCATACAGATTTTTGCTTGTGATGTGTTGAAGCTGAATAAGAGAAACAGAACCAAAGCACTGTGGGTGATCAATAAATTAAACTGTGATATGAATTATGCTAATATTAAAATTGGAATCTTAGATTTTCATGTTCTTGTATTTTCGGAAGCTGTTATTTCAGATGAAAGTGATATTGGGAAGTTATCCACTCTTACAGTTTCGATGCATAAAGCAACAACTGAGATTCGCAAACAGATGAAACGAAGAAGAGGATAGAAGAGTAGATTGATTAAAGAGTGATGAAATATGGGAGGGTATATTTTTCTTGAAATAAGAGATTTATATGCCCTCTTTAAATTTTATCCTACTTATATAAAAGTAGAAATAGAATGAATGATTAGAGAATATTAGATAATTTGTTTATTGTATAAATAACAGATTATTAGTATATTTATAGATGAAAAAATAAATTAAATTAGTATTAATCAAACCTTGAATTTGAACATTTGTTTAAACCATAGTTTAAACCACAATATATATTAAGATAAAATAAGACTGAATATAAGTTGTAAGGCTTTGTAGCTCAACTCGAACTGGCGAAAGCGTAGCTTTGGACAGCTTGATAGAGCATCTGACTACGGATCAGAAGGTTACAGGTTTGAATCCTGTCGAGGTCACAAAGGTAGATTTTAAAAGCGTGTAATCATTTGATTTACACGCTTTTTTATTTTGTGAAATTGAAATACTTAGAAAAGTACTTAGATTTTAGAATATGTCTTACTTGGCAAGAAAGTAATATCTGATATGTCGGTGCTGCTGAAAGAGTAAAAGCAAACACAAACTATATCTCAAGTTCTCTTCTTACATTTGTACTTTATTAATAACACAAAATTTATAGTATGAAAAAGGCTTTCTTTTCGATCCTTTGTTTAGGCTTTTCTATCTTCTCTTATTCGCAAGATCAGGTTGTAAATGGCAATCTTTTAGTAAATGGTATAATTGATAACGGTAATCTTAAAACTAATAAATTAAAATCCATTCTAGCAAGGATCGAGGAGGGAAATGCAGATGGAGAGGGGACATATATTGGTGTAAAGTCCTATTATAGTCAAAAAAAATCGGAGAATAATTATACTGAAGGTAGCATAAAAATGTTTAGTATAGAGCATAAATTTTATGGAGAATTGAATAATAGCATTGATTTCTACAGAGGTGGATCTACAATAGGCGGACATATCGGTATGTCGGTATATGATGGAACTGAGTATTTTAGATTCTCGAAAGCATTATTAGAGGTGCTCGGCACAATCCGTGCAACCGAAGTAAAAGTAGAGACCGGTTGGTCTGACTTCGTTTTCGAAAAAGATTACAAACTACCTACACTTCAGGAAGTAGAGAACCATATCAATGAACACAAGCATCTCCCCGATATTCCATCTGAAGTAGAAGTAAAAGAAAACGGTGTGAGTCTTGGTGAAATGCAAGCTAAATTATTGCAGAAGATTGAAGAGTTGACTTTGTATACAATTGAGTTGAATAAAACGGTAAAAGAGCAAGGAGAGAAAATTCAAAAATTAGAAGCTGAGAGAAATAATAATGAATAGCCCGAAAAAATGCGGTCTATTTGATTGTGTAAATGAAAATTTGGGATAATCCCGTTATACGATGTATCAGTAGCTTTTATACAAATTTTACTGCATTTCGCAGACACAACGTATATTCAATTTCATATATTTAGGAGAACTTCCCACTGATAAACTATTTCCTTGAAAATAAATCTGATAGTTTAAGTCATTGCCCGCAGGACTCGAAGACCAGATACTTCCCGATAATCCTTTATTTCTTATGGAACCGGACGTACTCATGACTCCATTAGCGGGAATCAGAAGTTGGCTTTTTCCGTCATCGCTTTTTATCTTGAAGTTCTTAGAGTCGTAGTCAAACTCTCCTTTCCCTGATTTTACAACTCTTTCTAATTTCTTAATTTCTTCGAGGGTTGGAAGTCTCCATCCGTAGGGACAAGGATCGGCTTCTGGATAACTGAAAAATGAACTGTCCGCATCATTATTACCTGAGATTTTGACATTAACCGGAGCCCACCAAATACCGCCTACCTGAACACCAACAGTGTCTTTTCCTGTGTTATCCGTATATATAATTGAGCTTAGAGAGTTTACTAACGTTGAGTTTTGGGTATTCTGTGCGATTAATTTTGGTAGTTCAGTATTAAAAGATAATAGAATAAGTAGAACGGATAATTTAGTTGTCATTTTTCAGGTTTTAAGTATCTATGGTAGATTTGTATCTTACGAAAGTACTTATTATTCTAGAAAAATATCTATTCTATATTTTGTGATTATTTGTGCGTTGGTTTGTAACGGTATTGTAATAATCAGATGTGGATATGTCAATCTAACGTCTTTTTGATTGATTGACAGATGTCTATTAATTCTGGAGTCATGCGATATTTAATGCCGGAATAAAAAATGCTGATCATATCATATCAGCATTTTTTACATATAATAACATTTTTAAAGGATCTGAACATATTGATTTTCTAGTAGAACCTTTATTTCTTATGACTATACAACCAAGGAATAAGGTCGGTACTCTTGAATACATTTTCCCAACTTCCATGATTTACCCCCGGATATTCGGTATACTTAACCTCATTTCCTGCAGATTTCAACTGATTGTACATATCCTGAGAAAATTGAACAGGGACTATACTATCATCAGAACCATGAAAAATCCATAAGGCTGTATTTTTAGTACTATGCAAGATCTTACTGACATCACCTCCACCGCATATTGCAAATGCCGCAGCAAATGTTTCCGGCATACGCCACAAGAGTTCGTATGTACCCATACCTCCCATCGAAAGACCTCCGACATAAACTTGTTTAGTATTCACTTTTCCCGACGACAACCAACTGTTTATCACGCCTACGAGTGTTTCCATTGCGGGTGTCGGCTGATTTGATAAACCAAATCTAAAAGATGTTTGCCCTGCAATGACACTCTTTTCAACATTGGCCCAATAACTGGATTCAGGACACTGAGGTACTATAACTATAGCTGGATATGCCGATTGAAAGTTATTGATAAGGAAATCTTTTCCGTGTGTAAGTTGTTTCTCATTATCATTTCCTCTTTCGCCTGCTCCATGCAGAAATACAAGTAACGGATATTGTTTCGATGCATCATAATCTTTCGGAAACATCACCTGATAGGGCAGGGTATACCCGTTGATCATATATGATGCAGGTTGGAATTGAGCATATCCGCCCAACGTGCAGATAAAGAGTAATAGTATTGTAATTTTTGATTTCATAAAATATGATGAATAATTAAACAATAAAGGTCTTAATCCTTTTAAAGAGCTTCCGCCGTAGTCCATGTCGAAGTACCATTTTCGTTAATGGCTTCTATCGCAAAGTAGTAAGACTTGGTTCTGTCCATTCCCTTGTAATAATATTCATTGGTGTCATAAACCATCACTGAACTATAAAGTTTATCAGGTTCTATACCAATATAAATATTGTAAGCATATGCATTGTCTACAGGTTTCCATTTGAGCCATCCGCTTCGTTTATCGGTTTCGGTGCGGAGAACAATAAGTTGTTCCACCGGCTGAGGTTTCTCACCTTGTCCCAAGCCGAATACACGGAAACCCGATATAGCGAATTTACCGGTAGGCATATGTATATTTTCGAGTTTGAGGTAGCGGGCTTTTACAGGTTTATCCAGTTCTACATAATCATGAGGTACATCTTTCGTATTCTTACTCTTGTCGATAAGTACTTTCCAAGACTTTCCATCCAACGAATAATAGACTACATATTTATGATTTTTATCGCTTGTTTTACCCATGAACTCAACATCTTGATCAGCGTAATTGATTTGTATCGCATGAACAGTTGAAAGGTCTCCGAGATCCGAAATCAGCCATTCTCCTTTATCGGCAGTTTTTGCCGACCAATAGGTTTTGATGTTTTCGTCAACGATGTTATTTGCATTGAATGTTCCTAAAGTAGACGAAACCTGTACCGGTTTGTTGTAATTAAGCATCATCCATCCTGTAAACTGACTTTTCAGGTGGTCGGCTTTTCCATTGGGCAGATAATGTGGGTAGTCTCCGAAAGCTGTATTGCAATACATATTATCTTCAGCATCGAATCCGGCAGGCCATAGTCCGATTCTGCGTTCAAAATTATTCTTCGTATTGATAACCATAGTCGAAGTATGCCAATAGTTACCCCAGTTGTCCTGAAAGGTTGCTCCGTGTCCGGCTCCACGAATGAAACCTCCGGCTTTCATACTTAAAGGTAATGACGCATGCTCAAAGTATCCGAGAGGCTCACTGCTTACAGCATATCCATCCGCATAATGGCTGAATTCTGTTCCCGGACCACCCCATTGAAGGTAATACTTTCCGTTATGTTTGGTCATCCATGCACCCTCCATAAATGGTTTCAGGAAAGTGTTATCCATATATTCACCAAAACGATGCCATCCGATGCGTTCGTCGTCGGTAAGTAACATTTCTTTTCGTGTGCCTATTGGTTGAAATGTTTTTCTATCCAACTCAATTCCATACAGCGGATATACATTGCTGCTGCCGTTGTACATATAAAGGCGGTTGTCGTCATCAACAAAAAATGCCGGATCCCATCCTCCGATATCGAAGTGTTCAACAGCTTTTTCCCATTTATTATTTTTAGGATCGGTACTGGTCCATATCGGAAATATACGAGAGTAAGTAGAGCCGAATACACACAGAGTATCTCCTTGTACCCATGCTGCAGGTGCGCAAAGGTCGTCCCACTTGTTCGGAGTCTTTTCTATCGCTTCTTCTGTGAGAAAAGGACGGGATACAAAGTGCCAATCAGATAGATCACTGCTCCACCAATATCCGCTCTGATTGGTTCCGAAGAGATAATAATCTCCTTTAAAGTTTACAATAACCGGATCGGCAGATGTTCGGTGTTTTCCCCATGTTGTGAAATTGGGAATAGGACAATATCCATAATCTACATTTACGGGATTGCAATATGTTTTTTGTTGGGCAAAAGACGAGAAACTCATCATAAGACCTAACGAAAGTAGTGTATGTTTTATCAGTTTCATTGAGTATCGTTTTTTTTTTGAAAAGGTTACAAAATCAGTGATCAGTTAACAGTTAGCAAGTTTAATCGGTATCGAAAAGGTAACAAAAGTAACTCCTTTTATGTATGCTCTTCAGATGTTTTCTTTTGTCCCTCTATCCCCAAAAGGGGATTTTGCTGTCGCCGAAGAAAGCCCTTTCAGTGATTTGGGATGCAATCCGAAAAGGTAACAAAGGTTACACTGAATTTACATTTTTCGGATGACACCTTATTACCTGCTAATCTTATTTTGGTAATGGTAACAGGTCCGTCCCTTTGCTTATAGATAAAAATGGAAAGAACTCCGGAAATCTTATCTCTGAATTATTTTATGTGCACATTCATATAATAACCAAATTAAGTAACAGAAAGTATTTAATGACACATTTAAAGCGATAACCGGCGTTTGCCGTTATGCTTGCAATGCCAACAAATAGGTCTGAGACCTAAGTGAAGATTCCGGAGTTCTGACACTCTTTCTAACCACGAAACATTTTTAAGGTCGCAGACCTCTTTTTCTTATTTTAGATAAGGACTTTCAAAACCTAATTTGTTTAGCCCTTTCTGAACATCGGGGTGACTCATAAATAGTTTCCATAATAACTGAGTCCTATAATTTTCGATCATTACGGCAATAGGTCCTTGGTCAATTGCCAGATAGCGTTTAGGATACCAATTATCGGTTTCGCTGTACGCATCGTAAAATCCGTATTTACCTAAGGTTTTGTCTTTCATATTATACAGATATCTCATTACCTGCATAGACTCTTTAGGTGTATATACGATAGATGATAATGCTGCGGTAGGAGAGATAACTCCATGGTCGTCATTTTCGTTAGGAGAATGGGCTGCATATCCTTTGACTGAATAGCTGGCGGTAAGTCCCCAACTGTTTTCGCCGTAATTTTTATATCCTTTCGGATTGCGGATACAGTATGCACGATTGACCAATGTGTAATTTTTCATTTCATCGAAATAATTTGCATATTTGTCTTGCAGGCCGTTCGGATCTAAGCCTAAGAACGAATAATGTGCCCAGAATAGAGGACCGGCTTGTGTTCCCTGATAACGAAGGTTGAGGTTAATACCTTCAACTGTGTGAGGAGATACGATTGCTCCTTTTTCCGCCCATCCTTCAGTATACACTTCTGCCGGAACACCATGCGTAGGAGATGCTGCAGCAAGTATATACATGATAAGACATTCATTGTACCCTCTTACAGGGAAGTTCATTTCCCATGCGTATTCGGGGCTCCAATGCCAGTAGAGAACGTTCTGTCCATTGCGGTACCAGTCCCATTCAACTCCTTTCCACAATTTATCAATACGTTCGGCTAATGCTTTTTCTGAGTCCGAACCATTTACATAATATTGATGAACAGCTAATAGTCCTTGTATCAGGAATGCTGTTTCTACGAGGTCTCCACCATTATCTTTCGTACCGAATGGTTTTACTTTTCCTGTTTCGCCATACCACCAGTGAGGAAATGCTCCGTGGAATTTATCGGCTTTCTCAAGGAATGTCACTATTTTATCCATTCTCTTCAGTCCGTCTTCACGAGATACATAACCTCGGTCTATTCCGGCAAGTACAGCCATAATACCGAAGCCGCTCCCTCCTGAGGTTACAATATCGGGAGTATCTGTCCCGATGTATTCTCCATCGACATGGTAACGTTCGCGAGCCAGACCGCTGGTAGGCTCTGCTCCATCCCAGAAATAATTGAAAGTACGGTGTTGTACACTGTCTAATAATGCTTCATCGGTAAGTTCTACTTTTGTAGAATCTTCACTGCCTCCATCCTGACCGCTGTTGCTTTTGCATGACCAGCTGCCTGATGCAATTAAGGCTATCGAAAAGATTGATATTACTATTTTTTTCATATGCTGCAAACTGATAAAACAAAAAGGAATTGTCGAACCGTCAAACAGTTGGACAATCCCTTTCGTCTGTATTAGTAAAATATTTATGATATGATTATTGAATCATAATGGATTTACTAAGGAGATCAAAAAGGTCTCAAACCTGTTAGTTTAACGTAAAACGGGCTGTCTTCACATCTTTGCTGTCTCCTCCGATCATAACGTCGAAGTCTCCGGGTTCGAATACATACTGAAGATCATAGTTGTAGAATTTCAATAATTCGGGAGATATCTTAAAGCTGACGGTTTTCGATTCTCCTGCTTTTAATGAGATTTTCTCAAAGCCTTTCAATTCTTTAACAGGACGAGTTACGCTTCCAACAATGTCTCTGATGTATAATTGTACAACTTCTTTACCTTCTACTTTACCGGTATTGGTAACAGTGACACTGGCTGTAATTTCGCCGTTCTCATTTAAATTAGCAGAGCTTAGTGTTATATCGCTGTACGAAAATTGAGTGTAGCTCAGTCCGTATCCGAATGGATAAAGAGGTTCGTTGCTAACATCAAGATAGTTGCTGCGGAATTTTTCGAACCATTTACCTTCACCCAATGGGCGTCCTGTATTTTTGTGGTTGTAGAAAAGAGGTATTTGACCTACATTCTGAGGGAATGTTGCTGGAAGTTTACCCGAAGGATTTGCATCACCGAATAATACATCTGCGATTGCAGGAGCTGCCATGCTGCCACCGAACCATACGTTAAGGATGGCTGGTACATTAGCTTGTTCCCAGCTAAGAGTCATCGGACGACCTGCGAATAGAACCAATACAACAGGTTTTCCTGTTTTTAGAAGTTCTGCAAGTAATTCTTGTTGAACATCGGGGATATTCAGGTTGGTACGGCTGCTTGATTCTCCACTGAATTCAGATGATTCTCCAAGAGCGGCAACAATTACATCCGATTGCTTAGCTGCATCAAGAGCTTCTTTCAAGAGTTCCTCTTTAGTACGGTTGTCTCTACCTAAACCACGTCCGAACATGGTCGCATGTTCTTCCAGTTTAGCATCAGCTACAAGGTTACTGCCTTTTGCATAGATAACTTTACCGTTTTTACCAAGAGCATCTGTAATGCTTTGTACAACAGTAGGAGCTTTGTCTAAAGGAACAGCAACACTCCATGTTCCGGCCATATTAACTGCCGATTTGGCAAGAGGCCCTACAACGGCAACAGTTCCTTGTTTTTTAAGAGGTAAAGTATTATTTGCATTCTTTAAAAGAACATAACTCTCAGCTGCAATTTTACGGGCTTCTGCTAAATTCTGAGGTGTGTATATTTCAGTTTTAGCTCTTTTTGAATCCATAAATTTATATGGATCTTTGAATAAGCCTAATTTGTATTTTGCCTCAAGTATACGACGGCATGCTTTATCAATATCAGCTTGATTAACTTTACCTTCTTTCAGTGATTTTGGTAAAGTCGAAAGTAAACCTTCGCTTACCATATCCATATCGATACCGGCTTTCAGTGCACGTGCAGATACTTCTTGCAGGTCGCCGATACCGTGATCGATCATTTCGCTGATACCTGTATAATCGGTTACAACAAATCCATCGAATCCCCATTGCTTGCGCAATACATCGTCCATTAACCATTTGTTGGCAGTAGCAGGAACTCCATCCACTTCATTGAAAGAAGCCATAACACTACCTACACCTGCTTCAACGGCAGCTTTGTATGGGTACATGTACTCATTGAACATACGCATGCGGCTCATGTCGGTAGTATTGTAATCGCGTCCGGCTTCGGCAGCTCCGTACAGAGCATAGTGTTTTACACATGCCATGATGTGTTTGTTGTCAGAATATGTATTGTCACCCTGATAACCTTTTATCATTGCCTTTGCTATTTGTCCGCCTAAGAACGGATCTTCGCCATTACCTTCCGAAACACGTCCCCAACGAGGATCTCTTGATACATCTACCATCGGGCTGAATGTCCAGAATATTCCGTCGGCACTAGCTTCTATTGCAGCGATACGAGCCGATCTTTCGATAGCCTGCATATCCCAAGTGGCAGCAAGTCCGAGAGGAATAGGAAATCCGGTTTCGTATCCGTGAATAACGTCCATACCGAAAATCAAAGGAATTTTCAGGCGGCTTTCTTCTACAGCTACGCGCTGTACTTCTCTGATCTTATCAACGCCTTTGATGTTAAATAGTCCACCGACTAATCCATTCTTTATTTTGCCCGCGATATCACTACTCTTCGCTTGTCCGGTTGTGATGTCACCTGCACTGGGAAGGTTTAGCTGACCTAGTTTTTCATCTAAGGTCATTTTGCTCATCAAGTTGTCAATAAAGCGGTTCATCTCAGCATCCTGAGTCGCTTTATTCTGAGCTGAAAGGCTCAGGCTTAACAAACAAAAAGCACCAAAAAATAAATTTCTCATAATTCTAAGTTATATCATTGAGTGTGAAATAAACAAGGGCTTTCGAGAAGCCCTTGTTGTACTGTTAAAAAATTACCAATTCGGGTTTTGCCCCATATCCGGGGTCTGTATTAACTGGTCGTTTGGTATCGGGAATAAGTTATGTTTTCCGTCAACATAAGGTTTACCTGCTGCACGCATAGCAACTCCTGCTTGGCCTGTACGATTTAGATCAAACCAGCGATCATGTTCCATTGCTAGTTCGAGACGACGTTCATGCCAGATGATCTCTCTCAACTTAGTCTGATCAGTTTCTGTTATATTGGCTAGTTTAGCTCTTTTCCTGACTTGGTTTAGAGCATCCAATGCTTCAGATGTTTTACCTAACTCATTGGCAGCTTCAGCTTTGATTAATAATACCTCTGCATAGCGAAGGTACATGATGCTTTTATCATTCCATGCGCTACCTGGAGCCGAGCTTGAATAAGCCTTATAATTGTACATAGCGTTTTCTGTATTACCAACTTCTCTGCCATCCCAAAGTGTTCCGTTGCGGAAAATAATAGTTGCATTTCTGCGAACCATATCTCCTGATGTATTGTAGTCATTTAATAAACTTTCAGAGGGAGTATTGAAACCCCATCCCCATCCGTTACCACCACGGGCACCTTGAGTTTGAGAATATTGTTGTATACCTTGAGCTACAGAACCGTCATCAGAAGCTTTAGCTTGAAATTCGAATATCGACTCTTTGCTGTTATGATAAGCAGCCTTCCAGATATCTATATAATTATCAAGTAAACCATATTCACCAGAGTTGATAACTTTATTGGCATAATCATATGCATTTTGGTAATCTTTTTGATAAAGATATACTTTAGCTAGAAGTCCTTGCGCAGAACCTTGTGTTGCACGACCTATATCTTTAGAAGCGTATTTGCTTACTACCGGTAGATTGGTTTCAGCATATTGAAGATCTGCTTTGATGTATGAATATACAGAATCTGTCGATGCACGAGCTACCAAATCATATTCTTGAATAGGCACAGCTCCCCAACCTCTAACTAAGAAGAAATAGTTTAAAGCTCTAAGAAAACGAGCTTCTGCTATATAACGAGCTTCTAAAGTTTTATCAGTAAGTCCTGCTTGTTGAGTAAATTCGATAGACTGAGTTGCAGCACCGATCGTTTTATACCATTTGCTCCACATTGCAAGGAAAGATCCGGCAGATGATGTATATGTGAGATTGTCTAAGATCTCTTTATCTCCACCTGCATCTGTTGACGAACTACCTTTATCAGCATTATCAGAAATGATTTCTGTAATACCTAAATAAGAGAATGCATAATCCCAAGAATTAAATTGTCCGTATACTCCGGTTAAGACTTTCTCGGGAGTATATACCTCATTATCATTTTGCTCTACGTTCTCTTTTGATTCTTCATCCAAGAAGTTGCTACAACTTGTAGCAAAGAAAAGCAGAGATAAAATTGATAAAATACCTATATATTTCTTTTTCATGATTGCTTATAAGTTTAATTATAGACTAAAATTAGAATGATAGATTAACACCTACTAAAAAGTTTCGAGTTGTAGGATATGCTGAAAGCTCGATTCCTGCAGTCCGATTTGGTAAGTTTGCATCAGTTGATCCACCTCCTACAATTTCAGGAGTAAAACCTGAATAGCCTGTGAACATGAATGGGTTTTGTGCAGTGAAGTATGTTCTTAGTCTAGATCCTTTAAATACCAAGTCATTGAATGTATAGCCAAATGTAATATTATTTATACGGAAGTAGCTACCTGATTCAAGGAAGTATGTAGAAGCTTTAGCTTCACGTAAAGCTCCAGGATTTGAATTTGTAGATCCTTCACCTGTCCATCTGTTTTTGAATGTATCGTAGGTGATATTTTCACCACCATCAATACGTCCATGTTTTAGTCCATTATAAATTTTATTACCTGAAACACCATAGCCATCAATACTGAAGTCCATGTTTTTGTATTCTAGCCCTAGATGGATACCATAAGTTGAAGAAGGAATATATGATCCAGCATAGATTTTATCGCTATCATCTATTTTTCCATCGTTATTTTGATCTTTGTACTTTAAGTATCCCGGACGAGGAGTTCCTAAAACAGCTTCGCCATTAGCATTAGCAGCATCTATCTCTGCTTGGCTTTGCCATACTCCATCTGCTTGATACATCCACCATCCGTAGATAGGTTTGTTTTCCATCAAGCGTTTTGTGATTTCGCCATCGCTCAAGCTACCGCCAGTATCACCTGCATATGTAGCTTTTACATCTTTCACTTGGTTTTTGTTATATGCATAATTTACGCTGATATCATAAGTAATACCCATTGGTAATTTATCTCTCCATCCAAGATTAAGTTCTATACCTCGGTTATTTACTTTTGCTCCATGATCATAGAATTTGTCAGAATAAGGTGAAGTATATACCGGAGTTACATATAATATAGTATTGGTATTGGTCTTATCATAAAAATCAAAACCTCCAGAAAGTCTATTGTCTAGCATAGTGAAATCAAAACCAACACCCCATTCTCTTGTTATTTCCCAAGAAAGGTTTTTAGCGGGAGTTCCAAACATTGCTCCTTGATAATATCCGGGAACATCTCCAAATGAATAATTACCTTCATGGCTACCAGGATATGTAATCATTGTTGATACATTCAAAGGCACATCTTGATTACCTAGTTTACCCCATGTTGCACGTATTTTCATATAATCTAAAATCTTAAAATCTTTCATGAAATCTTCTTCAGTGATAGTCCATCCAAGACCGAATGAAGGGAATGTACCCCAATAATTTCCCGAAGATTTGAACGTACTAGATCCATCTCTACGTACAGTCGCAGATACATAGTATTTGTGATTGTAATTGTATTGCACACGAGCAAAATAAGATGCTAATGAACGAGCAGTATAATCGTATTGGTCTATTACTTTAGTATAAGAATCATCTGCATGATTCATACTCCAGTATTGATTCTTTTCAGGAACATCATATCCTGTTAATGACGAATAGCTGCCAATCCCAGTTCTTTCTCTTGATAGACCTGCTACAGCTTCAATATTATGTCCACCGAAGTTTTTATTGAATGTAATATAACCTTCCCACATCCATCTGTATGTGTCAGAGTTTGTAAGATTTAAAGAGTTATCAGCATATTCAATAACACCAGGATTCGCAGTTTTATAGCCTTCAAATTGGTCTTCCGTTCTGTTTACACCACCCGTATTAAGCCAAGCATTTTTTATATTGGTAAATAATCTGTTTTTGTAGAAATATTTAGTTGCACCGAATCGTGAGTTAACTTTTAAATAATCTGTAAGTTTAAATTCACCTTCGATACCTCCTTGAATAGTTAAGGTTTTGGCTCTTTCAGCAGAGTTATTGATTGTTAATAATGGGTTGCCAATACTATTTAGTTTACCGTCACTGCCATCTCCTTCATTAGCCCACATAACACCTGTAGATTTGCTAGCATATGGTAAACCATAGCGACCATTAGCATAATGTGTTGCTACAAGAGGTGATTGTCGGTATGCCTCGTTGAATGCTCCATATGATTTTGGATTTTCATTAGCAAATGAGATATTGATGTTTTGAGAAAATTTCAAGCGATCATTGTAGAATTTATACACGTTGTTATTACGTATTGTAGAACGTTGATAGCCTTGTCCATCTAACATCCCTTTTTCGTTATAATAGTTATAACTGAAAAAGTAATCTACTGTTTGACCACCTCCCGATAGAGATACAGTGTTATTGTTAAAGAACCCAGTATTGAGTAACTCGTCATACCAATCGGTATTGAAGGGCTGTTGACTAGCATCAGCTAATTGGTAAGTAGTTGTAGAACCATATTGTTTCAACATATTCTGGTTCTCGTTAAAATAAGTAATGTATTGAGATGCATTAGCCATTTTAACTTTGTTCAATGTCGTTTTAATACCGGCATAAGAATCTACTGTTATTTTAGCAGAGCCTGTTTGACCTTTTTTAGTTGTGATTAATACTACACCGTTAGCTGCACGTACCCCATAAATAGAAGCCGAAGATGCATCTTTCAAGATGTCCATACTTACGATATCTGCAGAACTGATACTTTTGATATCATCAACAGGAAATCCATCTACAATATACAATGGGTTACGTCCACCTAAGGCTGTTCCAAGACCACGTATAACAATTGTCGGACTTGATCCCGGAGCATCAGATGCTGTAATATTCACACCAGCGACTTTACCTTGTACTGATTGAACTGCATTAAGAGCTGGTTGTTTAAGGATATCTTTAGAAGATACGCTTCCGATTGATCCTGTTAAGTCTGCTTTTTTAGCAGTACCGTAACCGATTACTACAGTTTCAGATAAAACGTGTGTGTCGTCTTCTAATGTTACATTGATTGTTGTTTGTGTTCCGACTGTTACAGCCAGAGTTTTCATTCCTAAGAATGTGAATTCCAAAGCATCCGAAGATTTTGCATTAATAGAGAATTTTCCATCAATGTCAGTAATCGTTCCTGTTGTCGTTCCCTTGATAACAACACTTACTCCCGGAAGAGGCTCTTTCATCGCGTCGGTAACCGTTCCCGTTACTACTTTTGTCTGTGCAAAAGTTCCGAAAACACCAACAGAAAAAGTCAAGAAAAGAAAAAGAAAAAACTTTTTCCAAACACCTGTCATAGGTATCGATTTGTTTTCTTTCATGGTTTTTGTCTGATTTACTAGTTTGTTAATTGAAAAAGCTTGAATCTTTATTTCAAAATAGAACTAGAATTAATTTTTACTATTATTGATTTATTTAAACAGTAAAAACCCATTTTGATATTAGATTCACAACAAATGTAAAAGAGTGTGCCCTTTCTCTTAAATAAATACATTCACAAGAAGCTCATGAGGTCTGTTATTTAACAAAATACAGACCTCATTATTTCCTCTCATTATATGTTATTTGATTGTAAATCAGTATATTTTAAAATTGAAAAAAGAAGTCGCTTAAGTGCTGATTCTGTGGAATGTCCAGTTTTTTTCTTAGCCTCGATCTGTTGTTTTCTACTGCTCTTACCGATATATTCATTAAAGATGCGATCTCTTTAGAATCCAGATTTAGCTTAAGACAAGCGCACAACTTGAGGTCATTAGGGGTAAGCTGAGGGTAGCTTTCTTTCAGCTTCTTGAAGAAGTTGGTGTGCTTTTGTTCAAATTTGATTAGAAACATTTTCCAGTCCTCTTCCGCATCAAGGTCATTATTTAGTGCTGTTGATATTTTCTGATATAATGGTTGTAGAGTTCTGTTATTTTGCTTCCTGAAAAATTCTTCAATTTCGTTTTTGATGCCTGTTATAGTTTCATTACGTTGGATGATGGATGAAGTCTGTGTTAACAGTTCGGCATTTTTTTCGTTTACCTCCTGTTGCAGCTTTTCATTCATGATGCTCAATCGGCGGGCTTCTATTATCCGTAATTTTTTGATATGTATCTTCTTGTATCTATATTGTATATACTTAGTTATTGAAGCAAACAAAAGAATTACAAGCAGTATATATATCAATAGAGCCCAATTTGATTGATACCAGATAGGGAGTACTTCGAATTCGTAAGTGATTTCCGGAGATGTTTTGCCATATCGGTCAACCGTTCTTAACATGAATATATATTTTCCGCGAGCCAATCGCTCGAACGAGATGCTGTTATCTTTTTTATCCATTGTTTTCCAGCCATCGGAAAGTCCGAGTAATTGATATTGGAAGGTAATATTCTTACTGAATGCTCCATGTACTGCGAACTGAAATGATATAGTATTGTGCGAATATTTAATTTTAGGATTTTCTTTATCCAGATAGATAATGTGATTATCAGAGTTCGATATTTTTATAGACTTAATATAAGGTTCAGTAACTTCTTCAACTTTCTGAGTTAAGAAATTAGAGCATAACAAAAATCCTTTATCAAGGCATATAAGGCTCAGGCTATCATTTAATGAAACAATATTCTCGTAATTATCGACAAGAGACAGATTTCTGTATCCGATATCTATTATAGAAGAAATATTAGCATTCTGTTCGTTATATTTTACATTGTAAATAAGCTTATCTCCTATAATCCAAAAATTATCGGGAGAGATATTAATCACATTTTTGAGATTCGATATCCCGATAAAGGCTTTGTTTAAGGTCGGTTCCGATACAATCTTACCATTGATGTCATTGTAGGTGTAAAATTTATCATTTCCAAGGAAAGCGATACGTCCTCCGACTTTAAACATTTTGAGATTATAGGGTATAGTATCGTTGGTGTCGGTGCCAATATATTCAAGAATAGGGGTTCTTGACAGGTTATCATAGGTACGACCTCTGTATACGCCTTTATTCATGTGTTGAAGCCAAATGTTTCCGGCATGGTCATTTTCTACTTTATTAATAGGCTCGGTCAGTCCTTCGACTTGTTCCAGTTGGTGAGTATCCATATTTACAATCATCAATCCGATATATGTACCCAGCAAAAGATGGTTTGAGTCTGCTCTGGTTATCGTAAATACTCCGGTATGTATCGGGTAGGGATAAGAAGTATTCAGGTTTTCATCTATAATATAAATTCCCTGATTGTGTCCGCAATATAGTTTATTGTTAATAACGGATAAGTACCACACCTGACCTTCGGTTTGAGGTATAAATCTGAACTTTCTGATAGCATTCATGCTTTGGAGTTCATTCTGATCGATGTAATATACCCCTTGGTTTGTTCCGATAAATAATTTGTTATTATAAATAGCAGCAGAATAGACTGCGCCTATTTTGCCTGCAGGGTCAGTAAAACAGCTGATACCATTGATATAAGCAATACATGAAACTCCACGATCCAAACCTGCCCATATATTATTCGAGCTGTCTTCGTATAACGACAATACAGTATTGTTGTTGAGATAGCTGTCTGTGTCGAAATGATTGATA
The DNA here is from genome assembly GCF_000426485.1 of Indolivaga capnocytophagoides DSM 22835. Lineage (GTDB taxonomy): Bacteria > Bacteroidota > Bacteroidia > Bacteroidales > Dysgonomonadaceae > Dysgonomonas_A > Dysgonomonas_A capnocytophagoides. Next base: position 159,935 of record NZ_AUFL01000012.1, on the reverse strand, counting down.
ATTTTTCCGGATGGCGATAATTCGTATATTCCGCTTAAGATGGTTCCGAAGAAATAGTTGCCCGATTTGCTGTATATTCCGCAATTGATATTACTGTTTTTTAGCTCATCGACGGTATTCCAAGGTTGAAATGTTTTACCATCGTAGATGTATATCCCCATTGTAGAGGTAGTTATTATATACTTCTTGTCTTTTGATGGTAATACAGATTTGACTTCAGTCTTTGAGAAGATTTCGCTCCCCGGTATTTTTTCATAGTTGTTTTTGTTTACACGAAAGAGGCTACCTCCCATTTCCTGTATCCAAAGCTCGTTATATACTTTGTTGAGTAACAATATATTCTTTTTTACCGGTAGTTTATATACTTTCTCTAGATCGTATATATATATTGCATTGAATGACTGGAAATAAATAGTACGGTCTTTTTCCCATATTCTCCATATATCATCATTATGCATAGACCCTGCCGGTAGTTTTGAACTTAGAGAATGATACTGAAGCTTGCCGCTTATATCCCTGTTCCATACACCGAATTCTTCGTATCCACCTGTAAATATCAGACTGTTGGATGCCGCATATACAGCTCTGATGAGTTCATTCTTCGAAGTTTTATAGAGCATCCATTCTATTCCATCGAATTCGAGCAAGCCCAGATCGTTTCCGATATATAAAATGCCTTTGTCGTCTTCAGATATCGACCAGTTTTTATTTCCGGCATTATAATCGGAACGGTTGAAACTTATAATGTTCGGGTTGTTGGCAAAAGTGTTGGCGCACAGTAGCGTGAATATGAAAACGGATAAAACACTGTATATGTTAGAGAATTTCATGAGATGTATTTAGTGGTATAGAATAATAAAACTCAATTCAGGTATAAATTGTTCTTATATAACAAGAAAGCGATTTTATAGCAGATGATAAATCTTAATGTTCAAAAAGATGGGTATTTGCTAATAAAATTAAGCAAGACCTTAAGATATAGAAAAAATACATTAATTTTACATTTTGAAAATATTAATGCATGATACATTATTCTGCGGCTACAAATATAAGCGATATTTTGGCCCATTTTCGAGTTTCGACAGAAGATCTACAAAAAGTATTGAACGAAGCCTTATCTAAAGGCGGTGACTATGCCGACCTATTCTTTGAACATACCATAAATAGTAATATCGCTCTCCGTGACGGAGAAGTGAACAGAGCATCCTCTAATATCGATTATGGAGTAGGAGTACGTGTGGTAGTCGGAGATCAGACCGGATATGCTTACGTTGAGAATACTACCTTGAAAGATATGCTTAGGGCGGCACAAACAGCGGCAGGCATAGCCCACTTGCAGAAAGACAGCCCTTCGGTAAAAATAGATAATAAAGAATTTAAGAATTATTATAAGATTCAAAAATCGTGGGAAGAAGTATCTGTTGAAGACAAAAAGGGCTTCATCGAAAAACTCAATACCCGAATTTTTGAACTGGATAAACGGGTTGTAAAAACCTCGGTAAGCCTATCTAATTCTACATCATATATCCTCTTCTTTAATTCCGAAGGTGTTTTGTCATGGGATTATCGACCTATGGCTATTATGTATGGAAGCTGTACGATGGAGCAGGGTGGCAAGATCGAAAGTGGCTCTGCATCACGGGCTTTCCGAAAAGGGTTTGAATTTGTAAATGACGAGCTGATAGAAACTTTGGCTCAAGAAGCTGTGACTCAAACATCATTGATGTTTCAGGCTATTAAACCCAAAGGTGGTGAGATGCCGGTGGTTATGGGAGCAGGTAGTTCCGGTATATTATTGCACGAAGCTATCGGACATGCTTTCGAAGCTGATTTTAACAGAAAGAACGTCTCTATATTTTCCGACTTGTTAGGTAAAAAGATCTGTAATGCTGATATCAATGTTGTTGATGACGGAACTGTTGAATTTGCCCGTGGATCGATCAATTTTGATGATGAGGGTATTGAAAGCCAGCGGACATATATAGTCTGTGAGGGGGTGCTGGAAAGTTATCTGCACGACCGTATAAGTGCCGGCTATTATAATGTGAAACCAACCGGAAACGGACGCAGGCAATCGTTCAGATATGCTCCTATGCCCCGTATGCGTGTGACATATATGGAATCCGGAACTTCGAGGGAAGAAGACATGATCGCACAGGTAAAGCAGGGAGTGTATGTCGATAATTTCAGTAATGGGCAAGTTCAGATTGGTGCAGGAGATTTTACGTTCTTTGTAAAGACCGGTTATCTTATTGAGAATGGAAAACTGACTCAGCCAATAAAAGATATCAATATAATAGGTAACGGCCCCAAAGCTTTAGGCGACATTACAATGGTGGGCAATAATCTGAAGGTAGATGAAAGTGCCTGGACTTGCGGAAAAGACGGACAGAGTGTTCCTGTGGGGCAGGGATTGCCGTCGGTATTAATTAGTAAATTGACAGTTGGAGGAGAGTAAATCCTCCTGCTTTTTTTTATATGCCATATTTGGATCTGATACTAAGTATATATTTATATAATTAATTATTATTTTTAATAAAGCCGTGAAAAAAATCATTTTGTCTTTCTTTGTCCTGCTTTCCTCAATAGGAATGTATTCTCAGGAAATTCAGTTGCACTTCGATCCCCGTCATGCCTTGCACAGTGACGTTGCCCCTCGCAATTATTTTACAGCAACATTTCAAATGTTCAAACCTGACAAGTGGGGTTCTACTTTTGCTTTCGTTGATTTAGACTTTAATCAAAGCCGTGGAAATATAGGGCTTGCTTATATGGAAATCTACAGAAACTTTAAAATAGGAAACTCGCCTATTATGCCTCACCTCGAATATAATGGAGGAACAGCCCGAGGAGGAAATAACTCCGGATTCTCCATTCCGAACGCTTATCTGGCAGGAGCTTCTTTTGTCCATTCATTCGGTAAGATCAATATTGAAACTTATCTGGCTTATAAATACAATGCTTTTAATAAAGTGAGCAACGATGTCCAATGGACAGGTATCTGGAATGCTAACTTCTGCAATGATAAATTGACTGTGACCGGATTTATAGATGTCTGGACAGAAAACAAAAACCGTGATAAGAGCGGAGGTAAAAAGAAAGTGATCTTGTTGACCGAACCTCAGTTTTGGTACAATGTAGACAAGCATCTTGCCTTCGGTAGTGAGATAGAGATCTCTAATAATTTCTATTCAAACTATGATAATAAATTGTATATATGTCCTACCATTGCCGGAAAATGGACATTCTAAGGATATATAATTTTGATAATTTGTTTATTTCTAAAAACTTACTGTTACTAAATAACCATCATGTTTGAGAAAATATTTAAACTAAAAGAGAATAATACTACAGTCCGTAAGGAAATCGTGGCAGGTATCATTACATTTCTTACAATGTCATATATCCTTATTGTGAATCCTAATATATTAAGTACAACAGGGATGGATAAAGGTGCTTTATTTACTGCCACAGCATTGGCTACTATTTTGGCAACCTTATTTATGGCATTTTTTACCAACCTGCCTGTGGCACAAGCTCCGGGTATGGGATTGAATACTTTCTTTGCTTTTACCGTGGTACTTACAATGGGGTATAAATGGGAGTTTGCTCTAACTGCGGTATTTATAGAGGGTATTATATTTATATTACTTACTTTTTTTAATGTGCGCGAGCTTATAGTAAAAAGTTTGCCGCGAGTGCTGAAAGAGGCTATACCTGTCGGTATCGGACTATTCATAACACTTATCGGTCTGAAAAGTGCGGGTATAGTAGTTGGTAATGATGCCACACTTCTGGCCATTGGCGATTTTTCTACGGAACATGTCTGGATTGCATTATTAGGGCTTTTGGTTACAGGGGTTCTTCTTGCTCTCAACGTAAATGGCGCTATACTTATAGGTATCCTTGCTTCTGCAGGTTTTGGTGTGATTTTGGGTGAAGTACATCTGCCTGAGGGTAGTTGGGTAAGTCTGCCTCCTTCTATAGCTCCTATATTTATGAAATTCGATTGGGCTGATGTGTTCACCTTCGATATGGTTATTGTGGTCTTTACCTTCTTATTTGTAAACTTGTTCGACACGGTAGGAACTCTTATCGGAGTGGTATCTAAAGCCGGATTTACAGATGAAGATGGAAATTTTCCTCAGATAAAAAAAGCTTTATTTGCTGATGCATTAGGTACTACCTTTGGAGCTATGTTAGGTACTAGTACAATAACATCATATGTCGAAAGTGCCTCGGGTGTAGCTGCCGGAGGTAGAACCGGACTAACATCTGTAAGTACTGCCGGTATGTTTGTATTGGCTTTGTTTTTAGCTCCTATGTTTTCGATGATTCCTGCCTCAGCAACAGCCCCTGCGTTGATAATCGTAGGTCTGTTTATGTTTACCGCAGTAGCAAAGATCAATTTTAATGATATGACCGAAGCGATACCTGCATTTATTACTCTCATATTTATGCCATTTACGTATAGTATTGCTCAGGGTATAGTGTTCGGTATTATAAGCTATTGTCTGTTGAAAATATTCACAGGACGTTTCAAAGATATTACTGTTACGGTATATGTAATGACTGCTTTATTTTTGGTAAAATTGGTATTGGATTCGATCCATATTTTTCAGAAATAAGGTCTCAGACCTATTTATAAAACACTCCACAGCGAAAATTCTTACGATATAATGAAATTAATATCAGATAACAATAAAGATATAGCCCAATGGGCAATGGATACAGCTCTGAAAAACGGTTGCTCGGCAGCTCGGGTATCGGTAACTGTATCAACAAACAGTTCGTTTGAATATAGGAATACTCAATTGGATAAACTGCACCAGAGTTCCGAAAATAAGCTGTATCTGGAATTGTATGTCGATGGCAGATATGGAACATTTTCAACTAACCGTTTGGATAAAGACGAGTTGAATGGTTTCATACAAGAGGCCGTTGCATCTACCCGGTTTCTTGCTGCTGATACATTTCGTCAGTTACCTGATGTTGCGAGGTATTACAAGAGAAAGAGTTCGGATGATCTGAGATTGTTCGACAACTCTTTCTTTGATTATACTGTTGAGCAAAAATTGGCATTGGCTCAGTCTACTGTTGAGGAGATAATAGGAACTGATCCTCGGATTGTATCGGTAGTCGGCAGTTATGACGATGGATGCGGAGCGGAATATATGATCGCTAGCAATGGTTTCGAAGGAGAGATACAGGATTCTGTTTTCAGTCTGACCGCCGAAGTTGCATTGAAAACGGATGGAGATGCCCGTCCCGAATCATATTGGTATGACAGCAAGCTGTTTTGGCAGGATCTGGAGAAATCGGGTATTGCCCGAAAAGCCATGCAAAGGGCTCTGCAAAAGATCGGACAAACGAAGATCAAATCAGGACGCTATAATATGCTGCTCGATAATACAATCTCATCGAGGGTATTATCTCCCCTCGTTTCAGCTATGTACGGAAGTGCACTTCAGCAGAAGAACTCCTTTTTGTTAAACAAGCTGGGTACGAAGATTACTTCAGATAAACTGATATTAAAAGACAATCCACACATGCCATGCACATTCGGTTCTCGCTGGTATGATGGTGAAGGTATCGCTACTTTTGATCAGATCCTGATCGATAAAGGCGTTTTGAATACCTACTTTATTGATACTTACAACAGCGGTAAGCTAAACATGAAACCGACTGTTGCATCTCCTTCTGTATTGACATTGGATCATGGAGCACATGACTGGAATCAGCTGATGAGAATAATGAATAACGGTATTTGGGTTACCGGCTTTAATGGTGGAAATACAAATTCTACAACCGGTGATTTCTCTTTCGGAGTAGAAGGTTTCCTTATCGAAAACGGGAGCTTGTCCAAACCGCTCAGTGAAATGAATATTACAGGTAATATTCTCGATCTGTGGTCTAATCTGGTTGAGGTTGGAAACGATCCGCTATCAAATAATTCATCACGTCAGATACCCTCCTTGCTGTTTGAGAATGTCAGCTTTAGCGGACTGTAATAAAATAAAGAACGGTAATATTTTATGTGTTACCGTTCTTATTTCCTAAATTATCATTTTTTCTTCTTCTTTTTCTTCAACCAAAGGATAAGTCCTGTTATGGGTAGACTTGCAACGATAAGACTCGTTAAAAACACGATGATTCTGCCTGGTAATCCGGCTATGGCTCCCACATGAATATCGTAAGTCATACGGTAGAATTTGTCACCAGCATCCGAATCTTCGTATTTGATGCCATACAATCCTCCACCCTCGAGTTCTTTTAACGATGTCTGATCAAAGAATCTGAAATGGCGTTTGTAGTATGTCTCGTTATTATCCGCCGGATTGAAGCATACTCTGAAAGCATCCGCTTTTTTTGCCGGAAAATCAAACATAAATGATCCTTCTTTTCCGATTGGATATTCCGCTGCCATTTTCTGCCAGAGTCTTTCACTTTGATTGGAGTCTGTGGCAATCAGGGTAGTATCTGATTCTGCAGCTTTCCATTCGTTGAACTCTTTTCCCCCAGATATTACGGCGTAATATGATTTGGAGAACCATTCGAAACTCCATGTCAGTCCTGTAAGAGCAATAGCCAAGGCTACAAGTGCGGCATAAAAACCGAGTACATTGTGCAGATCATATACAAAACGAAACGAGTCACTCTTTCGCTTTATAGTCAATCTGGGCTTCAAAGCTTTCTTACTCCATCTTTTAGGAATCCATAATACGATACCTGTTATAGTAACGATAACGAATACCAGAATACCCCATCCCACAATCTGATGTCCTATCGGATAGGGTAGCCATAAGCTGCGGTGTCCAGCAAGAACGATTCTGAAAAAATCATCATTCAAGGCTTGTTGAGTAATATAGGCACCATCATAAGGGTTCAGCAGAAGTATGGTATATCCGTTTTCATAATGGTTGTAAGCGACCATGGCGGCTTTGTCCTTTTTTCCGTATGTAACCCCGTAAATAGCATTGCTGCTATCTGCCTGACTTACGTATACATAGGTTTTAGCTTTATCTCTAAGCTGGTCGGGGGATAAGAACGGCTTGCTTTGTTCTTCCACATACAGTCCGGGCTGAAATACTCCCCGTATTTCTTCCTGAAAAGCATAGATGCAACCGGTTATAGCAACAATAAATACGATAATACCCGAAATAAGCCCAAGCCAAAGATGGAGGTAATAACTTATTCGTCGGAATGAGAGTTTTGCCATTTTCTAGTTTCTTAAAATTTTCAGAAATTATACGTAATATTGAATTTGTAATTGACCGGAGATTCTGTCTGCCAGTAATATGCAGCTGTTTTACCGATAGTATATGGAGTACCCGAGTACAGATATTTATCAAATACATTATTAATAAAGAGATTTACCGCCAGCTTTCCATTTGTCCATCCTGCACCTGCGTCTACTCTGAAATAATCGGGCAACTCTTGTACATCTCCCACATTGGCAGCCCACCATGATGTGCGGTCTATCATAGAAGTGCATCCTGCCTGAACACTGAAACCTCTAAGGACAGGAGTCTGAAATTTATACACGAGATTGGCATTGATAGTATGTTTGGCTCCACCCGGAAGACTACTGCCTTTTTCGTATTCAGAAGAACTTTTGGTCACTTCCGATTCATTGTAAGCATAGTTTGCTACAATGTTCAATCCCTGAAAGATTTCTCCTTGTACATCAAATTCGATACCTTGGTCACGTGTTTGACCTACTTCAACAACGTAAGGTTCGCCGGCTGCATTATTCGGGTCTGATGCCAATAGGTTATTTTTGATGATCCGGTATACAGATAATGTTGTATTTAGTTTTCCACCAAACCATAGTTTTTTGGCTCCTACTTCCATATTGTTTCCGGTAATAGGTTTGATTCCCTTACCATCTCTGCGGACACCGTTCTGGGGAACGAAAGTTTTGTCGTATAGTGCATATACCGATGAATTTTCGTCAAACGAATAGCTTAGTCCTACACGGGGAGTGAATTGTCTCTTACTTATAATAGTACCGTACGAATTACTCTTTACATATGTGTATCTTCCGGCAAGGGTCAGTCTCAGCTTTTCATCCAGAAATCCCAGTTCATCCTGAACATATGCACTAGTGTAAGTTTCTGTAATTTGAGGACCTCCCGAACGCTCTTTTATGCTTTTGCTGCGGTCGAATTCCGGATAACCTAATACAGGTTTTCCATTATTCGGGTTGTATATGTTGAATGAGCCTATTGTATCCAGAGGAACTGATTGAGACCAGTCAGCCCAATATTCTTTATTACCCGTATCAAGCCCTGCAAGAATACGGTGTCTTACTGTTCCGGTATTGAATTTACCATTTACAAAGACCTGTCCGAACTTCATTTGATTGACAGCATCCCATATAGAAGCGGTACGTCGAACATATCCTGCATCATTAATGGAGTCGATCCACATAGAACTACCTTTCTGGTTGTAGCTGAAGTAAGCACCTTGTGCTGTAAGTTTCCAGTTCGGGTCGAAATTGTGTTGCAGATTAACGATAAAGGTGTGGTCGTCTATTTTAGTTGGTTCCATCCCTGAAGCCAGAGGAGTGAAATTACGAGCAAGAGATTCATATCCTTTTGTAGAGAAACTGTAATAAGATCCTACATTAGACATTTCTACATGTTGTAATGTATATTGTGCAGTAAGCCGTGTATTGTCATCTACAACATAAGTAATAACCGGAGCAATGCTATATCGGTTGTTGTATTCGTTCTTACGGAATGAGTTCTTCATTTGTCCCATCAGGTTCAAACGGTAAAGTAATTTCCCTTTTTGATCTAGTTTTCCGTCCAAGTCTACACTGGCTCTGTACAAGTCGTAACTTCCGAAAGTAAGAGATGCTTGTCCCTTGGTTTGTCCCGAAGGCTTTTTGGTTACAACATTGTATATTCCGGTAGGGTCTCCGTTCGACATCATAAATCCGGCAGGACCTTTTACAAATTCAACCGATTCAACAAAGCTTAAATCTTCAGTCAAAGGTCCCCAAGTGGATGTAATATTCATTCCCTCGCGAAAAGCAGCTGCACGTCCGCCTCTCACATTGATACGTGTATATAGGTCGCCCCAATGTTCCTGACGGGTTGCCCCGCTCACATTGCGCACTATCCCGTCACTCATACTAAGTATCTGTTGGCTTGCTATGATTGAACTGCTCACTACCTGTATATTCTGAGGAACTTCAACCAATGGTTCATCCAATCGAATGCTGTTAGCCGGATATTTAGTAACATAGCTGTTAGCGGAAGCCGATACGACTACTTCGCTAAGAGACTGGCTGGATGATTCCAGTGTGATTAGACCAAGATCGATTGTTTCGTCATCTACGGTCAGCGAAATGTTTTTTGATTCGTAATTAATAAGGCTGGCAATCAGCGTATATTGTCCGGGTTTTACATTTCGGAGAGTAAAGGCTCCATTACTGTTGGTGGTCGTTCCCTGATTCGTTCCATCAATTCTTATTGTCACATATTCGAGGTTGTGACCTGCATTATTTCTTATGATTCCTTTTATATTTCCTGCGATAGAGTTTGCAGCTATCAGTAAAAAGAATAATCCTGTGAGTAAAAATGATTTCATCTTTTGTAATAAGTATAGTAAGTATTTAATAATGTATTAAACAAAGTGATAACCTCCTGCAGTTGATATGACTGGGGAGTCAATAAACAGATTTGATACCTTAATGAAAAATCATGTAAATTAATTCTAATATAGTAGAATTTGCAATCGCATATAGTTGTGATATTACAGGTAAAAAATCACTATTACTGATGAGTCTTTCTTCCTGTTTTAAGGTCTGTAATTTTCTATTATCATTCTTATATATAAAAAGGTAACAAAAGTTACTCCAAATTTGCACATTTTTCATTGTCACGTTGTTTCCAAATTGTCTTATTATCAAATTGGTACATTATCACCTATCCCAATGACGGATCATAAGCATTACTGTCGGAATCCGTATCTCTGGCGGCATACTTCTTCTCGATTTGCCGGCATCTTTCTCTTTTTTCTTCTTCGGTACCGGGGAACCGTAGTAATTCAATCTGCTCGGCTGCCTCTTGGTTTTGTACTATAATTTCCCACGATTGCGGCATATTTTCTACTTTTTCTTCTACTTCACCCTCTTTTGCCATCGCCATTTTCAGTGTTTTTTCGTCTGCTGAATATTCTTTCATGGTTACCGTTTTTCTGGTCAGATATATTTCACCGTACTCATCTACTGCATATTTATAACGGGTGGTAGTTACGGTATAGCCATGCTCTAATCTTTGTTTAAGAATTTTTCGGGCTTTTTGAGCGAGCTTTTCGTCACGATCTGCACGGGCATCATCTATCATTTCCTTGAAATCGGAATACTTCCGTGCCCACTGATAAAATGTTTTACGGCTGATGTCGTGCATCGCACAGATTTCACCTAATGTATATTCATCCTGTTCAATTGCGTCTGCTATTTTCTTGCCTAGTTGTTCTGTATATTTTGCCATAATTGTAAAGTGTTTTTTCCTTATAGATAAAATGCTCCGATTGTCCTTGGGGGAGGGTATAAGCGATTGTTTCTCCGGGCGAAACATTTCTTGCCTGTTAATCATTTTCTATTTCGAGTGTTTGCTTATCAGAATAGTTTTATGTATTTGTGTTTTTTTATACTTTTGTACCTAAAGAAAAATTTCAAATAAATATACATAAATAGATTATGGGAAGAGCGTTCGAATACCGTAAAGCAACGAAAATGAAACGTTGGGGTAATATGGCCCGTGTGTTTACTAAATTAGGAAAACAAATAACAATTGCAGTAAAAGAAGGTGGCCCTGATCCGGATACGAATCCACGTTTGCGTGTTTTAGAGCAACAGGCTAAGAAAGAAAACATGCCCAAAGAAAACGTTGAACGTGCCATTAAAAAAGCAATATCAAAAGACGAATCTGATTATAAAGAAGTGGTATATGAAGGTTATGGACCTTTCGGTATAGCTATCGTTGTAGAAACGGCAACCGATAATCCGACCCGTACAGTAGCAAATGTTCGCAGTTATTTTAATAAACACAACGGTTCGTTAGGTACTTCAGGTAGTCTCGAATTTCTTTTTGATCATAAATGCGTTTTTAAGGTTGCAGCTAAAGAGGGTGTATCTCTGGACGACTTGGAATTAGAATTGATTGACTATGGTGTCGATGAAATAGATTTCGATGAAGAAGAAAATGAAGTAGTTCTTTATGGCGAATTCAAATCTTATTCTGATATACAAAAGTATCTCGAAGAAAACGGATTTGAAATTCATAGTGCCGAGTTTGAACGCATTCCGCACGAGCTGAAAGAGGTGACAGAAGAACAACGTGTTCTGCTAAATAAACTTCTTGATAAATTTGAGGATGATGAGGATGTACAGAATGTGTTCCATAATCTGGCTCCAGAAGAGTAACATCTATAATATATAAAAAGGACAGAGTCCTTAAAAGGTCTTATTTAATATTAAATAAGACCTTTTTTGATTTGTTTATGTTAAAATTACATCGAAAGTATTGATTTAATCTATATTTTTATAATCAAAATAGAATAATCAAAAAGTAAGTATTTATACCATAGGTATTAAAATAATAATAGCTTATCGTATTTATACTTGATATATTAACAAAAAAGGTCTGTGACCACAGAAAGTAAGATGGCAACTCTAAAAAAAGTAATTTTATTCTTGTTTGGTATTGTGCTTGTTGTCTTTGGTAATAAGGCGGCGATAAATACGATTTTCGGGGAAGAAGATAAACCCGATATGCAGGAAAAATCAGCAGATGATAATGATATTTCGAAAGCTGAACCGGTCATTATAGACGAAGACTCTGTTGCAGTACCGGTTGCAGACGAAAAGCTATTATCGGAAAAGGTCAAACCTGAGGCTGAGAAGCCAAAGGCTCAGAAAGAAGATCCGAAATCAAAAGCTCAGCCGAAAGAAAAGGTGGAAAAAGCGAAAGAGGTAAAGAAAGAAGAAGTTAAAGAAGCTCCTAAAACAACGATTGAATCTGATAACTCGGAATCAGCAACCGCAACGGAATAATGCTTGTATATAAAGCTCAGGTACGCAAACTTTTTCATGCTCACATCAAAATAAAGATACCCGTTTTTTGTGATGAAGGGTTGTTTGATGAGTTTTTTGCCGTCTTGGAAAAGGTAGATAAGGATTATAATTCTTACAGCGAAGGCTCTTTTTTCGACTCAATCAACAAGCATGCGGGAGAATTTGTAGATGTCGATTCGGAAACTATTCATATTCTGAATGAGATACTTTATTTATCCCGCTTATTCGATGGAGAGTATGATATTACCGTAATGCCTTTGATTCGGCTATGGGGATTTTATAAAGATGAAGAACGGGTTGTACCATCTAAAGAACAGATTGAAGCAGCAAAGCATTTGGTTGATTACCGTAAAATAGAAATTCGGGATTCGCAGGTTAAGATTGCAAAAGGTCAGGAGATCATTACCGGATCGTTTATGAAATCTTATGCGGTTGATAAACTTGTACAAAAAATAAAGAACGCAGGTATCACAGATGCTATTATCAATGCCGGAGGTAGTACGATCAGGGCTATCAACAATAAAGTGCATCCGGAATGGACTATTGATGTAAAGAATACGATGGGTGAAGAGGATTTGTTTAAACTGAAGTTATCGAATGCTGCTTATTCAACATCCGCTCAAAATAAAATCTTTCTAGAAATCAATGGACGGAAGTACGGGCATATATTAAGTCCTGTGTCAGGATTTCCTTCAGCGAATCAGCAGATCGGGATAATATCCGAAAGCTGTTTTGTCGGCGATATTATTTCTACCGGATTGTTTAATCAATCACCTCCGGGATTTAAAGAAAAGATGAATCTTTTACAAGAAAAATATGAAGTATCAGGTTTTCTTGTAGATCAGGATAATAATATAACTTACACGGAAGATTTCCGAAAAAATATAAAAGAGAAAATATTATGATGCATATTTTTTCGATGAAGAGGCAAACCAAAAAGAGAGCTATCGAAACAATAGATAATCCTCCGGTTCTCTTTCTTTCGTTATCACAACATATAGGAAAGCCTTCCGAACCAATTGTCAGCGTAGGAGACAGAGTGAAAAAATATCAACTTGTAGCTAAGGCTTCGGGAATTATGTCTGCCAATGTACATGCGCCCGTTTCGGGTGTAATTAAGTCAATCGAAAAGCATCCTTTGGCAGATGGAACTGTTGTTGATATGATTGTTTTAGAAAATGATTTTATAAACGATGAAATAGATATTCCGGTTGTTGATTACAATAACCGGACCGACGATCAGATTGTTGAAAAAATCAGAGAAGCAGGTATAGTAGGAGAGGGGGGAGCGCAATTCCCGACCCACGTCAAGTATGTGTTGCAAGGGCATAAGATAGATACTTTTATTATCAACGGCACTGAATGTGAACCTTACCTGACTTCGGATTACATCCTGATGAAGGAACGTGCATCCGAACTGTTCCAAGGAATATTAATTATAAATAAGGTACTGAAAGCATCCGATATTGTATTATCGATAGAAGAACAGAATAAAGACCTGTTATCGGTATTTACACCTTTGCTGAACAGTTCCGAATACAGACAGATAAGAGTAAAGATATTACCGAATGAATACCCTCAGGGAGGAGAGTTGCAACTCATAAAATCGGTTACAGGCAAGGAATTGCCTAGAGGCGTACTTCCTCGTGATAATGGTATTATTGTTAGTAATGCAGGTACAGTTTATTCAGTTTATAAAGCTGTTGTTGAACAAAAACCTTTGGTCGAAAGAATTATTACTATTTCGGGTGAAGAATCCAAACGAATAGGAAATCTGGAAGTATCTATCGAACTCCTATTTCTCATATCTTGCAGTCGCAGGGGTTGCCCGGCATTCCCGATGAGGATATTCTGGTTTTGGGAGGTCCTATGATGGGGAAGAATGTCGTGGATACATCTGCACCAATAACTAAAGGTTCGTCAGGAGTATTGTTATTTAAAAAGAAGAAAATCAAGAGAAATAACTGTATTTCGTGTGGTTATTGCGTTGATGTTTGTCCGATGCACCTCATGCCGATGAAGTTTGAAGAGAATTATCGGAAAGGTAGATATTCGCAACTCGAAAAATACAGTCTTAGTCAATGTATAGAATGTGCTGCATGCGAATATATTTGTCCGAGTGATGTGCCGTTGATTGAGAGCATAAAGTTGGGTAAACAGAAATTGATAAGTACTCAACATCCGGCGTAATAAGAAAACGATCAACAAAATCTCTATCATTTAAGAAAATGTCAATAAAAACAATAAATAGATCCGAACCTATATATACCCCGTTTGTAAGAGCCCGTGATAGTGTTTGGGAGGTAATGTCTGATGTACTGCTGGCGTTGGTTCCCTGTGCAGTTATATCTTATTTTGCCTATGGCGAAGCTCCTTTTCTGGTAATGTTTATTGCTGTAATCAGTGCTGTCGTTGCAGAACTACTCTTCGCTTCGTTCTTTTTGAAGAAAAAAGATACTTTAAAAGACGGTTCAGCTATCGTGACAGCTATTCTGCTTGCTTTTACATTGGCACCTTTTACTCCTTGGTATATTGTTGCTTTCGGGGCGGCTATGGCTGTTATTTTCGGAAAAATCCTTTGGGGCGGGTTAGGTCGTAATATTTTTAATCCGGCATTGGTGGGACGTGAATTTATGACTGTGTTTTTTCCTGCGGTTATGACTTCGGGGAGTATCTGGTATAATAAGGATTATGTAAATTTTAAAGACCTGAATATTTTCAGTGCATTTGGAGATACCGGCCTAATCACTTATCTGAATTCCTTATTCTTCAAATCTTCCGGAGCAATAGGTGAATATTCTGTTATTCTCCTGATTGTGGGAGGTGTATATTTATTGCTTCGCAGACGTATATCGTGGCATATACCTTTTGCGCTGTTAGTTACCTTTTTTGTGTTGCTGCAAGTATTTGCATCCGAAAATATACGCTTTTCAGTCGGAGGTCTTTTGTTAGGTACCATTTTTATGGCTACCGATATGCCTTCAAGTGCTTCTACGAAAGGTGGTAAGCTGTATTATGGCGCAATGATCGGTTTGGTTGCTGTACTGTGCTTGCTTAATGATATTAGGCACGAATACATGTCATACTCTATTTTATTGGTTAATGCCTTTGTTGTGCCTATCAATTGGGTATTCAAACCGACAGTATGGGGTAAAAAGACAAATGTATTATCTATATTGAAATCAGCGACATTGATCACCGCAGCTATACTCACTGCTACTTACGCTTTAGTTTATTTGCATCATATAGATTGCGTGAGGTATCTGATATTTGCTTATATTGTGTTTATTATATGCCGGTTTTGTTTTGTTACGATGAAAGAGATAAAGTAAGTCTTCTTGCTACTTACTTCGCAGAATGTTTATATCTCCACCCTTCTTATATTTTCTTCCATCCGAACCTTCGGCTGTGATGACATAAAAGTAAACTCCGGTAGAAACATAGCTGCCTTTGTATTTTCCGTCCCATCCTTTAGAAGGGTCTGTCCATTCGTATATCTTATTACCCCAGCGATTGAAAATCGAACATTTAAACTTGACCAGCGATTTGTAATAGACTCTGAACTCTTTAGTTGTTTCTCCATCTTTTCCGGGTGAAAAATAGTTGGGTATTTCAAGTTTTGATTCGTCTATATTAAAATTGATACTGGTAGTGTCAGGGCATGATGAAGACCGATTGGCAACCTCCAGTACAATCTTGTATTCGCCTGATTCTCGGAATGTGTAAGATATATTTTTATCGGTGTATCTGGCGACTAAATCATTCGGATTTTTCAGATTATATATAAACCATGTATAATATAATGTCACAGGTTCGTTTGCATATCCATAGAATTTAATTTCTACAGGAGCCGATCCTCCTAACTCTTCGGATAACTCATTATCTGTATTTACGGATGTTTGTTCTGTTTCTATATATCCTTTGACTGCAATGGCTGTGTATGTATCGCTTTCTAAAATTATTGACTGTCCAAAATATTTGGCGAATTGGTCACCCGATATTGTGAATTTAGTATCTATCAGAGGGGCATCTACCGGTAAATCCGATCCGATCGCTATTGATTCGATTTTGTTAGTTATCGGGGTAAATTCTTTCGTTGAAGCATCCAGTGTTTCGTATTCCAAATCGTACAGTCGGGTTATTTGCAGTATTTTTCCGGCAGGTGTATTGAAGTACAGGTTGTCCTTTTTATTTATCTGAAGTTTTATCGAACTGCATTTGTCTTCTCCCTCCGACACTTCTATACTGTTAAGCTGTGGTATATGTAGGCTGTAGTCAATTATGCCGACTATTTCAGTCGTGTTTCCATTGGTTTCCGCAATGTATCCTTTTCCGTCTTCGAGGTTTTTAATCGTGTAGATAGTTTGGCTATTGCTGTTACTCCATGTTATATCTGATGTAGGTATAGGTTGTTTATCTGAAAGGCTGCCCGTATATTTATAGAAAGCTACAACATTGGAGCTGTTGGTCGAATAAGTAAGTGTCGCTCCTGTCAGTTTATTAAAAACATATATATGTTTGATGTCCGTTCCCGATAAGTTGGAAGTATAATCAAATACAGTATTTCCGGATGGCACAGAAAACTGAGCTGACATATTTTCGGCTAATAAAGCAAGCAGGCAGACAATAACTATTCTAATCATATTTAAAGATATTGAATAAAAATAAATAACCCCTATTTCCTGAAACGAAATAGGGGTTAACTTATTATCTGGAGTATTATTTATGCTTTTTCTACATTTTCAGTAAGGACCCCCATTTTACGGAAAATCCGTCCGATCTTGTCCAATGCAATATCTACTTGTTCTTTTGTATGTGTAGCCATCAATGAAAATCTGATCAGTGTATCTTTAGGCGCAACAGCCGGGGATACAACCGGATTTACAAATATGCCTTCTTCGAAAAGTGTACGTGTGATGATAAATGTCTTTTCATTATCTCTGATATACAGAGGGATGATTGGACTTGAAGTATGCCCTATTTCACATCCTAAAGAACGGAAACCTTCCAATGCATAGTTTGTTATTTCCCAAAGGTGTGCAACACGTTCCGGCTCTGCAATAAGGATATCCAGCGCTTTGCTTGCAGCTGCAGTAGCACTAGGAGTGATACTTGCACTGAATATATATGGGCGTGAATTGTGACGTAGATAGTCAATAATTGCTTCTTCGGCAGCGATAAATCCACCGATGGATGCAAGGGATTTACTGAAAGTCCCCATAATCAGATCCATATTATCGGTCAATCCGAAATAATCATGAACCCCTTTACCATTGAAATTTTTGCCAAAAACACCAAGGCCGTGAGCCTCATCAATCATAATATTCGCATTGTATTTTTTAGACAGCCTTACTATTTCGGGTAAGTTGGTAACATCACCTTCCATGCTGAATACACCATCTACTACAATCAACTTCACCTTATCGGGTTCACATTTTTGAAGTTGTTTTTCCAACGACTCCATATCATTGTGACGGAATTTCAGTTTATTTGATAAAGATGCCCTGTTTCCTTCTATAATGGAAGCATGATCCAGTTCGTCCCAGATAATATAATCTTCGCGTCCGGTAACACACCCTACAACACCTTGATTAACATTGAATCCGGTAGAATATACCAAAGCATCTTCTTTACCTACAAATGCGGCAAGTTTTCTTTCCAGTTCGACATGTATGTCTAGAGTTCCATTTAGAAAACGAGAACCGGCCATTCCTGTCCCATATTTCTTGATAGCTTCGATCGAAGCCTCTTTTACTGCCGGATGGTTAGTTAATCCTAAATAGGCATTGGAGCCAAACATCAGGACTTTTTTTCCGTTTATAACAACTTCTGTATCCTGATCACTTTGGATTTCTCTGAAATAAGGATAGATACCTGCGGCGCGAGCATTGCGTGCTGCATCATACCGATATAGTTTCTCGCTTAAAAGACTCATACTTAATTTATAATAAATAAGATATATTAATTATAACTACTTTATCTGATGCAAGCACCCAAAAAAGCAGGCTGCAAAAATAACTAAAAAATAATTAAAGAAAGGTTTTTGTCCAATTTATTTTAGAGAGCCCGATCTTATTACCCTCAAATTATGTTTCTTTAAAGAATATAGTGAATATCAAATTCGTTAACTTTATTTCTTTTATTAAATTTGCAATTCTGAATAAATCTCATTTGTTGTATGTGGTTTTGTTACATGCGGGAATAAGATAATAAAAAAGCAGAGTATTATTGCTTAAAATATTGAATGGCAAAGAGAAAAGATAAAAACCGACATAGCTTCTGGAAACGGATGCATTTCAAATACCGCCTGTCTATTCTGAATGAGAATACATTGGAGGAAGTTTGGAAGCTTCGGGTTTCGATGTTTAATGGTATTATGTTATATCTGACATCTTTGTTCATATTGATGGTTGTGTCTTCTGTTATTATTATATCTACTCCATTGAGAAATTATTTACCGGGATATCTTGATTCCGAAATCAGGGAACAGGCTATTAAAACCGCAATGCAGGTAGATTCTCTCGAGCAGCAACAACATTATCAGGAGGCTTATTTACAGAATATAAAAGACATATTTGCAGGTAAAGTACAACCCGAATCGAAGAATAAAGTAGATACTGTACGCATTGCCGAAGATGATAAATCTCTGAAAAGTACAAGCCGGGAAAAAAAATACAGGCAGGACTATGAAGAGACTGAAAAATATAACCTGTCGTCTATTTCGACCAGCGATCAGGCTCCAACCGAGGGAGTTACTTTCTTTCGTCCGGTGAGAGGTGTTGTAACAAGTCATTTCAATGCGTCCTTGCGCCGGTACGGTTTGCAAATAGCCGCAGCCAGTGATAATATAGTTGCTACGCTCGAAGGGGTTGTTGTATTCGCAGGCTATGACCCCGATGCAGGATATATCCTTCAGTTGCAGCACAAGAATGGCTTTATATCCGTATATAAAGGGGTCTCAATGTTATTGAAAAAAACAGGGGATAAAGTCCGTACAGGAGAGGCTATTGCCATAGTAAGCCGTGAAAGCGGGGATGTGGAGAGCAATAAAAACAAAAAAGATAAAGGAAACAAAGAAAATATAACCGCAGCGACAGACCGTAAACATGTTTTGCAGTTTGAGTTGTGGTACAAAGGTAGTCCGGTTAATCCCGAACTATATATATCATTCTAAAAGTACAATGAAACGAAAACTCGCAATATTAGGATCAACAGGATCAATCGGAACTCAGGCTCTCGATGTTGTCCGTGAACATCCTGATAAGTTTGAAGTATATGCCATAACAGCAAATAACAGTCTGGATCTCTTGATCAGGCAGGCTCGGGAGTTTCAACCCGAAATTGTTGTTATTGCCAATGATGATAAATATATAGCCTTGAAAGAGGCTTTGTCTGATCTGCCTATAAAAGTATGGGGGGGGGCAGACTCTATTTCGCAAGTAGTGCAAGACGAATCTATCGATATCGTACTTACCGCTATGGTGGGTTATTCGGGGCTGGCTCCTACTATCAGTGCCATTAAAGCGAAAAAAACAATTGCCTTGGCCAATAAAGAGACATTGGTTGTAGCCGGAGAGCTCATCACTTCTTTGGCTATGGAATACCGTGTGCCTATATTGCCGGTCGATTCCGAGCATTCTGCCATATTCCAGTGTTTGAACGGTGAGAATAGTCCCATCGAGAAGATATTGCTGACGGCATCGGGAGGCCCTTTCCGTACATATTCGCCAGAACAATTACAGAAAGTTACAAAAGCTCAGGCTTTAAAACATCCCAATTGGGATATGGGAGCTAAAATCACAATCGATTCGGCTACTATGATGAACAAAGGCTTTGAGATGATAGAAGCGAAATGGCTGTTCGGGGTGACTCCTGCTCAGGTAGAAGTGGTAGTTCATCCTCAATCCATTATTCACTCGATGGTACAATTCGAAGATTCTTCTATTATCGCCCAGCTGGGTATGCCCGATATGAGATTGCCGATACAATATGCATTTGCCTATCCTAACCGCTTAAAATCGAATTTCGAAAGGCTGGATATCTTTAAACTGGCAACAATGACTTTCGAACCTGCCGATATGACGCGTTTTCGTAATCTTGCATTTGCATTCGAAGCGGCAAATGTTGGAGGGAATATGCCTTGTATTGTTAATGCGGCGAATGAAATCGTGGTAGATGCCTTCTTGAAAGATAAAGTGGGTTTTCTTGAAATGAGTGATATTATCGAGAAAACTATGCAAAAGACAACATTTATCAATAAACCTGCATACGAAGACTATGTTGCTTCTAATGACGAAGCCAGAGACATAGCATTATCTTTAATTTGATAAGCCGCTAAAACTATGAATGAACAAAAGAATTGTATTCAGGAACAAATGATACAGGTTTCGAAGTCTTCCAGACTTGTTTCTGCATTTGTAGATTATCTGCCGATGATGTGTATTTCTATTATAGCAAATGCCATTGCGATGAAGATGTTTCAGAATGAGTTTGATATGAACTCATATATGGGAAGTACAGCTCACATGTCGGAAGAAGAGTCCTTAATGTTGATGAGAAAAATGTTCAATGGTCTGTCTGTTATGATGCTGCCACTTTCCATTGCTTGTGGTATTGGTTATACTTATTTCCTTTGCAAAGACTTTTTCGGGGGGAGGAGTATTGGTAAACGGCTCCATAAGTATCAATTGGTGCGTTTGGATGGGGGGCAGGTTTCTTATCTTCGGATGGCTGTACGGAATTTGTTTCTGGTTATCTGGCCTGTAGAATTTATCCTGTATATGGCTAATTCGGGGCAGCGTCTTGGAGATATTCTCTGTAAAACGACAGTTGTTCCTGCTACTGAAGAAAACAAACAGCCGATAGATACTCAGAAACTTATAACTGCTATAGCATTGGTTGCTGTTTTTTGTACCGCGATATCGTATCTGTATTATCAGGGATTGATGATTTTCTTTAGTTGGTATTCCTTATTTATCGAAAATATGATCCTGAGGACGTGAGATATGAGCAGATATTAATAGAAAATAAATTTTTAATAACAACAAGTACTTAATGATGTATTCAGAAACCTAATATTCTGTCGTTGTTATGCTTGGTAAGTAAATAAAATAGGTCTAGGACCTTATATAAGAAAATAATAATAAATGGAGACATTTTTCATTAAGGCGTTACAGCTGATTTTAAGTTTATCAATATTAGTGATTGTTCATGAATTTGGGCATTACTTATTTGCTCGAGTTTTTAAAATAAGAGTAGAAAAGTTTTATTTGTTTTTTGATATAGGATTTTCGTTATTCAAATTTAAACCTAAAAAAAGCGATACCGAGTATGGTATCGGTTGGTTGCCATTGGGCGGATATGTTAAGATATCAGGTATGATAGACGAGTCGATGGATAAGGAGCAGATGCAACAGCCTGCCCAGGATTGGGAATTCCGTTCAAAACCAAGCTGGCAAAGGCTTTTGGTTATGATTGGCGGTGTGTTGTTTAATATTCTGCTGGCTATTTTTATTTATGCGATGATTCTGTTCACCTGGGGGAATTCTTATATTCCGATGAAAGATATTTCTACTGGGATGGAGTTTAGTGAAGTTGCTCAAGGCGCAGGTTTCCGCAATGGAGATAAACTGGTTAGTGCCGATGGTAAAGACCTCCGTTATCATATGGATAAAACTCTTGACATGAATACTCTGATGAGCTTTGTAAAAGCCGAACAGGTTGTTGTGGAACGCGCAGGACATCTTCAGACAATAAAATTACCTGCTGATTTTGCTGATAAGGTAATTGCTTCTAAAAAAATGGCTTACGAAGTTCTTTTACCAGCAGTGGTGGATAGTGTAACGCCTGAGTCCGAGGCTTTGAAAATGGGATTGGTATCTCGGGACAGTATTGTTGGGGTAGGAGACAAGCATGTAGAGTCTTTCTCTTCTTTACGCAAATTACTGACTGAAAGAAAAAATACGGATGTTACGATCAGCTTTTATCGTGACGATTCTTTACATACTGCTACAGCTCATGTCGATAGCACAGGGACTTTAGGTTTTTACTCAGGTCCTTTTAATAAATACTTTAAGTCACAACATGACAATATAGGCTTTTTTGAATCGTTTCCCGCCGGATTGAAACTCGCTAAAGAAACATTGAGCGGATATGTTGCTCAGCTGAGATTCGTATTTACCAAAGAAGGAGTTTCTAATTTGGGTGGTTTCGGAGCTATCGGAAGCTTTTTCCCTGCGACATGGGATTGGCAGGCGTTCTGGTTTATGACAGCGTTTTTGTCTGTTATTCTGGCGGTAATGAATATATTACCGATTCCTGCATTAGATGGAGGGCATGTAATGTTTCTTCTATATGAAATGATCACTCGTCGTAAGCCGAATGAAAAATTTATGGAATATGCTCAGATTGCAGGGATGGTATTCTTATTTGCACTATTGATTTATGCAAATGGAAACGACCTTTTCAAGGCAATCTTCAAATGATAGATGGTTGGCATATTAACGGATAAAATCGATATATACTATAATGAAAGTTACAGATTTAATTACTCAGAATAAAGGAAAGACGGCTTTCTCTTTCGAGATCCTTCCTCCATTGAAAGGAAACAGCATAGAGAAGGTATACAATATAATAGATAAGTTGATAGAGTTTGATCCTAAGTATATAAATATAACTACACATCACAGTGAGAATATTTATAAGAATATGGCCGATGGATCGGTGCGTAAGGTGAATGTGCGTAAACGTCCGGGAACAGTTGCTATAGCCGCTGCCATACAAAATAAGTATAAGGTGATTGCTATTCCTCACATGATCTGTAAAGGATTTTCGAAAGAAGAAACCGAATATGCATTGATCGATTTGAATTTTTTGGGAATACATAACCTCCTATTGTTGAGAGGTGATGCAAATAAATTAGATGCTGAGCAAATGGTCGGAAACTTCAATGCTCATGCAACTGATTTGCAAAAACAGGTCAATGAATTTAATCAGGGAATATCTGTCGATGAGTCGACTTTCGATAAATTCGATACACCTTTTTCTTATGGAATGGCTTGCTATCCCGAAAAACACGAGGAGGCTCCTAATTTCGAATCAGACCTTCATTATTTGAAAATGAAACAAGATTTGGGTGCAGAATATGTTGTAACGCAGATGTTTTTCGACAACAAAAAATACTTCTCATTTGTTGATAGATGTAGAGCCGAAGGTATAACCATTCCGATTATTCCCGGAATTAAGCCTATCTGTCTGAAAAATCAGCTGACAGTATTGCCACGTATATTCCGTTCGGATATACCCGAAGAACTTGCTTCTGAGCTTAGAGCTTGTAAAGACGATGCCGCAGCAAAAGAAATAGGAGTTGAATGGGGGATACAACAAGCGAAAGAATTGATTGAGGCAGGAGTACCCAGTATTCATTTTTATTCGCTGATGGCAACCGAAAGTGTACGCCGTATAGCAAAAGAAGTGTACTAGTCAGTTAATGATGATCTGTTAACGGTAAATAGTTGATAGCGATCATTTAACTGTGATTAAGTAATAAACAAAAAAAATAAGGATAGCATAACGTGTTTTTCAGAGATATAGTAGGGCAGCAAGAAATAAAAGAGCAACTGATAAATTCGGTGAAGAAAGGGATTGTGCCCCATGCGAGGCTTTTATGCGGACCGGAGGGAGTAGGGAAGTTTTCTTTGGCTATAGCATACGCCCAATATCTCAATTGTCTCGATCCTCAGGAAAATGAACCATGTGGTAAGTGTGCCTCATGCTTAAAATACAGGCATCTGGCTCACCCCGATTTACATTTTGTTTTTCCAGTAATAAAGAAAGACAAAAAAGAAATTTGCGACGATTATATAGCTGATTTCCGAACATTCGTAACCAGTCATACCTATTTCAATATAAGCCAATGGTTAGCTTATCTGGGAGCAGAAAATGCACAGGGGATGATCTATACAAGGGAGAGCGAAGAGATTATCAGAAAACTAAGCCTTAAAATATATGAGGCTAAGTACAGGGTAATGATTATTTGGTTGCCCGAAAGAATGAATGAAGCTTGTGCTAATAAACTGTTGAAGATAATAGAAGAACCTTATGACAATACGGTTTTTCTATTGGTTTCTAATAGCCCCGATCAGATAATTACCACTATTCAGTCGCGTTGCCAGCGTGTAAATATTCATAATGTAGCCAAAGAAGATATAACTAAGGCTTTACAATCTGAATATAATATTCAGCCCGAAGATGCGTTATCTGTTGCGCATATCGCTAATGGAAGCTATCTGAAAGCAATAGAAACGATCAGCTTGAACGAAGAACATAAGTTTTTTTTCAATCTGTTTGTTACAATGATGCGTTCGTCTTATGCCCGTAGTATTAAGGATATAAAATCGATAGCAAACGAAATTGCATCGGTTGGGAGAGAAAGACAAAAGAATTTTTTAGTATATTGCCAGCGGATGATCCGAGAGTATTTTGTAAGTAATCTCCATCAACCCGAAATGGTCTATCTGAAACAAGATGAAGCTAATTTCGGTGTTCGTTTCGCTCCTTTTATCAATGAGCGTAATATCATTGATTTTACAGACGAACTGGCTTTGGCCGAAAGGCATATTGAGCAAAACGTAAATGCGAAGATGGTATTCTTCGATTTGTGTCTTAAGATAACAATGTTATTGAAAAGATAACAATTCACATATTCGACAAGCTGACACCCGATTTATCGGAGTCCGGAGCTTGTTCAAAAAATATAAACCCACAAAGTCGAGAAAAGGGACTTTGTTTTATTTACATCTAAATATATATAATGGAGTTCAGTTTAAATCACAATAGAGAAAGCAAACGTATAAACGATTGCAAAGGAACCTGCAAAACCCCAATAGGATGTACATGTAAAGATGATAGAAAAGATCAATCGGAAGTAAAACCTGAAGTGACATTTAAAATGAGTACTTCGGCTGACGACAATATCTGTACATGTGGAAAGAATCCCGGAGGTGCGTGTGGTTGTAAGACAGGAGAAGGCTGTGGATGCGGCAGTAGTAAATCGACCGAAAGCAAAGGCTGCGGAGGCTGTTCCAAAAAGAGTAAGTGCAGCTGTACCAAAGGGACTCATAAGCTTGAGGTTTTCGATTGGCTTAGCGATTTGCCTGAAGCTGAGTCAAGTTCTCAGATGGTGGAGGTTCAGTTTAAGAATACCCGAAAGGGCTATTATCTGAACAGTAACAATCTCGAATTGTATAAAGGGGATGTCGTTGCCGTAGAGGCTACCCCCGGACACGATATCGGAGAAGTGACTCTTACCGGAAAGCTTGTACCTCTACAGATGCGTAAGAATAATTATCGGGCTCAACCCGGAGAGCACAAACGGATATACCGATTGGCTAAACCTGCGGATCTTGATAAATACAATGAAGCAAAAGCATTGGAACATAAGACCATGCTGCGGGCTCGAGAGATAGCCGAAGAGCTTGGATTACAGATGAAAATCAGTGATGTGGAATATCAGGGAGACGGTAATAAAGCGATATTCTATTATATTGCTGATGAACGTGTCGATTTCCGGCAATTGATTAAAGTGTATGCTGAAAAATTCCGTGTAAAGATAGAAATGAAACAAATCGGAGCACGTCAGGAAGCCGGACGGGTAGGAGGTATCGGACCTTGCGGCCGGGAGCTTTGCTGTTCGAGTTCGATGTCTAACTTTGTTTCGGTATCTACTTCAGCAGCGCGCTTTCAGGATATATCACTAAATCCCCAGAAATTGGCGGGACAATGCGGAAAGCTGAAATGCTGTCTTAATTATGAGGTGGATGCTTATGTAGAAGCTCAACGGAAATTGCCATCAAGAGATATTATTCTGGATACCAAAGACGGTGCTTATTTCCATTTTAAAACAGATATCTTGTCGGGAACGATGACTTATTCGACTGACAAAAATTTTGCGGCAAATCTTATATCGTTACCCAAAGACAGGGTGTATGAGGTTATAAGAATGAATAAGGGTGGTCATAAGCCGTTGAAGCTAACCGTTGATGAAGATGAGGTGCAGGAAAAAGCGACCACAAAAGATATTCTGGAACAAGAAAATATCAATCGATTTGATAATAAAGGCGGAGTACGCAATGGTGGAAAGAAAAAGGTTATAAGAGGTGACCGAGACAAGCGTCAACCTCAGAATGAGAATCAATCGCAAGGACAAAATCCGAATCCGAATCCAAACCGGAATAGGGATAGAGATCGGGATTCGAAGCCTGGTGTTTCCAACAATGCAAATAATAATCATCGAATGAACGGTAATCGTGAAGAAGCTAATGCCAATAATAATGGTGACCAGCAGCAACGCAATCGTCGTAATAACCGCAATCGCAATAGAAACAGGAATAACGATAACCATAATCAGGGAAAAGATAATACCCCTCAGAATGAAGCTTAAGCCAATATACACACTCAGTGTTATAATAATATCTTTAATATGTCTCTCGTGTAACAATCGGGAGGCATATTATCACTTTAAGCAGTTAAAGGGCAGCACCTGGAGCAGGTTGGACACTTTGACCTTCGAAATAGACTCAACTGCTATATTGACCGGTATTCCTTGTGATATTGATTTGGTTGTTGTAAATAATCCTAATTACGGATACCAGAATATTTGGTTTTATACGGCCGATGATTTCGGATCGAAAAAGCCCGTGTCGTATGAAATAGAATATACAATAGCGGATAAAGACGGTAACTGGTACGGAGCCGGTTTCGGATCTATATATCAATTGACAGTTGCGTATAAAAAGAAATTTATCTTTACGGATAAACGTAATTATACATTGAAAATAGTACAGGGAATGAGTGATGAGCCCTTGTCGGGCATCGAAAAGATCGGAGTTAAGATTGTTCCCTCTGAATAATAATCTAAAACAACATCTCAAATGAAACTACTGTTAGTCGAAGATGAAATTGATTTGCAGGAGTCTATTGTTACATATCTGCAATCGGAAGGTTTTGCCATCGAAACAGCTTCTGATTATATCGAAGGAGAAGACAAAGTCTCTCTCTATAATTATGACTGCCTGATAATAGATATCACCCTGCCCGGAGGAAGCGGACTGGATCTGATCCGTTTATTAAAACAAAAAGATACGGAAGCCGGTGTAATAATTATTTCGGCAAAAAATTCACTGGATGATAAGTTGGTCGGATTAGATATCGGTGCAGACGATTATCTGACTAAGCCTTTTCACCTTTCGGAACTTAATGCGCGTATAAAGTCGATTATCCGCAGGCGGAACTTTAAAGGAGGAAATACTCTTGATTATAATGAAATACAGATTACTTTCGACAGTCGTAAAGTAACTGTATCTGGCAAAGAAATCGTACTGACTAAGAAAGAATACGATCTGCTGCTTTATTTTATCACCAACCAGTCGAAAGTATTAGACAAAGAGGCTATAGCCGAGCATTTGTGGGGCGATAATATGAGCCTGATGGCAGATTCGTATGATTTTATCTACACTCATATAAAAAATCTGAGGAAGAAGCTGATCGATGCCGGTTCTATTGACTATATTCATACGGTATATGGTATCGGTTATCAGTTTGGAGAGAGATGAGACTGTTTCATGTTATACGTAAATATCTTTTACTGACCCTGTTTTCTATTATGATTCTGGGGGGAGTGTCTATATTCTTTATTTTCAAAATATTCATTCACCAATCTACCGACCAGATACTTTACGAATACAAAACCCGTATCGAAAATTATGTAGCGTTGAATGATACTATGATTGAGTTTACAACCTCGGTCATTCAGCCTCAAAGGGTCGAGCAGAGGATTATAAATCCTACCGACAATTATCCTTTGGGAATAAAAGATACCTTGCTATATAACGAAAATTCAGGGGCTTTTCTTCCTTATCGTCAATTGTATTTTACTATTGAATATAAAAACAGGCTGCATCTGGTGAATGTCAATCAGCAGACATTTGAGTTCGGCGATCTTTTATATGTTTTGATAGGCTCTATCCTGGCTTTGTTTCTCCTGTTTTTTGTCTTTACTTATCTGGTCGATTTCTACCTGAAGAAAAAAGTCTGGTCTCCGTTTAATGATACTTTAGAAAAGCTTGATGACTATGATCTGGAAATAGGCCGTAATCTGAGCCTCACTAATTCGGGTATAAAAGAGTTTGATAAGCTTAATGAGGTGGTCAATAAAATGGTAGGGAAAATCAACTCGGATTATGAAAATACGAAGAATTTTTCTGAAGATATTTCACATGAAATGCAGACTCCTCTGGCTATCATTAAATCGAGAATAGATATTATCCGTCAGCAGCATACGCTAGATAAAGACTCCATTGTATCTCTTTCGGTGATATCGAATGCCGTATCGAGATTGTCGAATTTGAATAAGTCTTTGCTGCTACTCACAAAAATCAGAAATGATCAGTTTCAGGATATCGTAAAAGTAAATGTGAAACAGGTAATAACAGACTTTCTCGAAAATATCGAAGAGCTGATTGATGCTAAAGCCATAACTGTCGATATTGCGTGTGACGATTTATTTATTGACATGGATCTAACTCTGTCTGATATTCTGATCTCCAATTTGCTGGTAAACGCTATCCGGCATAATACAAACGAAGGTTTTGTAAAAATCCAGTTGTCAGACGATAAGCTGATTATCGAAAACAGTTGTCTTCCTCAAGAAAACAAAGAAAATCTTTTTGACCGTATGGTGAGCAATAAATCTAAAGATTCAATAGGTTTAGGACTGAATCTGGTGAAGTCTATTTGTGATAAAAACGGATTTGGTGTATCTTATTCATTTCCCATGGATAGGGTATTCCGTATTGAGATTATATTCTACAAACATTAATCTTTTCCCAGAAAATCGCCGTTGTGACTGAACATCAATTCTGCCGAATTCGATAAATCAACTCTGTATCCGTATTTCTTTCGTTTGATTTGGACAATCGGACGTCTCGGATAGTTTCGGGATATATATACAGCTATTTTATTCGGGATTAGGTCTATTACCGATTTAGGTAGCGGACTGTATTCGCCTTCTATCTCTGTCCAATTACCGTTACCATCAAATTCTATTTCATGCCCGCTTCGTAGTTCTACTTCATATTCCTGATCATCCCGTTCGTACTTAATCTTTTTAATTTGTATATCAGGGAAATGGGTATCGAGAAAAAGTATTGCCTTTTGGGGCAATACGCTGCGATCCTTTTCTTTTTGTTTGGCTTCCATAGCTGAAGCTAAACTTAACAGGGCAACCAGTATGTAAATATATAATTTCAAGAGTAGTAAGTTGCGGAAAATATTTAGTTTATAACAGAATTTGGCTATTTCTTTGTACCCAAAATCATAAATAGGTCTGAGACATTAGTTTTGAACAAAAATAATAAAACTTATTTCTTTAACCTAAAACCAAAAGTATCCCGATACTTAATTAGATGGTCGGGATCTCTTGATTTCAATGATTATTTGTCTTAAAAATCAACATCCCGGACTTCACCGGCATTGTTGAATTCTATTTCGACATCCGAGGCTCCATTGATAAGCTCTATTTTATAACCATATCTTTTTTTCTCCATATCTGTTATATGCCACTCTTTGAAATTCGTTTGAATGTAGCTGACAGCCTTTCGTGGCAGGAGGTTTAATACAGTCGAAGGAAGCTGAGTGTGTTCGCCTTCCAGATCGTCCCAGACTCCGTTTTTATCGAGTTTGATTTTGGTTCCGTCATTAAGCAGTATTTTGTATTCGTTCCAACGTTCTTCTATCGTAAGAACGTTGCTTCCTTTGAAATAAGATGTAATAAATACCTGCCCTTCTTTAGGAAGTTCGGATACCGAAACATATTTATTTCTTAATAAAACAAATGCTGATGATGTGATAACAATAGCTAAAAGTGCCAGAATTATACCTACTCTCTTCATAATACCTAAATTTTTACATTATTGATATTACAAACTTAATATCAAAATCTAAAGAGATTCTGTAGTTCCGATATTTTCAATTAAAAAAATAGAAAGTGTTCAATACTGTATTTTGATTTTGCTATTTACCAAAATAGAAAAACGATCTGAGATCTTAAATTTTTGAAGATATGATTTTGACTAGTCCTTCTACCCAGAAATCTTCTGCATTAAGTCCCGGAACGAAATAAAATTCTTTGCCTCCATTACTTTCGAAAGCCTCCCTTGCCACGATATCTATATCATAGAGCGACTCGAGGTTATCGGCAGGAAATCCGGCAGTGAGTGCGATCACTTTTTTAGTACCCGATTCGGCAAGCTGTTTCATCGTTTCTTCGAGATCAGGCTTGAGCCATTTGCGTCCGATTGCAGAAGAATATACTATACGGTTTTTTTTCGGATCGATGCCTAGTTCTTTTGTTACTAATCTCACGGTTTCTTTCACCTGAAACACATAATCAAAGTCTTTTCCTTTCTTCCATCCTATTTCGACATGAGCTATAGGCAAGCTGTGAAAACTGAATACGAGCTTATCATAACCTTTTTCGGTAAACGGACGTATACTATCAGCTAATGCTGATATATATTCGGGTTTGTTGAAATAAGGCTCGATGAATTTTATTCTGAATGACTGCGGTTTGCTCATAAAACAGCGTCCGACTTCATCAACAGCCGTCTGATAAGATGATTGGGCATATTGTGGAAACATAGGTACTACAATTACTTCATGCAGTGTAGCACATTTTTGTTTCAGACGGGTAAATGCATCGAGTATCGAAGGTGATCCATAACGCATTGCTACTTCCGTTGGTAGCCCAGTGCTTGATTCTATTTTTTCAGCTAATTGTAGAGAGTTGTATATCAAAGGTGACTCATTGTGTTCATTATCCCAGATGAGTTCGTAGTGCGAAGCTGAATTTGAAGCACGCAACGGAGCGATAATCCGCTTAGCTAATGTATCCCTGAACCAATTAGGGACAGTTGATAACACCAACGGATCGGATAGCATAGCTCCGATAAAAAACTTTACATCTTCACGATTTTTTGTTTTTGGACTTCCTGTATTTAAAATTAAGATACCTCGCATTTTGATATATAAATTAAAGTCTCAGACTATTGTTAGACATACTTTGGGTCTGGGAGTAGACTCCCATGCCTAAGAAATAATGACTTTTAAGATGTAAGTAAATAAAAAAGGTCTGTGACCTTATTCGACTCAATGACTTTATCGACTTAAATGTACAACAAATATTTGACTCAATAGTTGAGTCGAATCTGTATTTCAACGCAAATACATGAAAATTGAGAGAACAGAGTCTCTAAACGGCAAAGAGGGAAAAATCTTATTTTCCCCTCTTTGTTTATGGTATCAATACTGTTTATGCAAATGTTTCCAATAATTGAACAAACCCTTTAGGGGTAATAGTTATTTTGGCAGCATTAGCAGCCGGAATAAGTACCGTTGTTCCTTGTTTTACATCCACTTTGGTATTGCTTCCGTCTTCGATCTGGCAAGCTCCGTCCATACATATATATATGATGAAAGAATCTTTATTGCTTTGATCAAAAATAACGGCTTTATCCAATTCTAACAGATTGGTTGTAAAGTATTGGCAAGACTCCAGTTGTACAGGTGTATTTTCTTTATGAATGTAACTCAACTGATAGCTGTCGTACAATTTGTAATCGATAGCATCTTTTGCCAATTCAGTATGCAATTCCCGTCCGTTACCATTAGCATCCTTGCGATTGTAATCGTAGATACGATAGGTAATATTAGATGTTTGTTGTATCTCAGCGATGAAAGTACCTGATCCGATAGCATGTACACGGCCTGCCGGAAGGAAGAACGAATCACCTTTCTTTACATCGTGTTTAGCCAGATAGTCTACAAATGTATTGTCTTCGATACTTTTTACATATCCGTCGGGTGTTAGCTGTTTTTCGAATCCCGAGTATAAGAAAGCTCCGGGAGCAGCATTTATCACATACCACATTTCGGTTTTTCCGAACGAATTATGTCTTTGTTTTGCCAAAACATCATCGGGATGTACCTGGATTGACAGATTATCTCTGGCATCTATAAACTTAATGAGTAGAGGAAAGGTAGTTCCGAACTTTTCGAAATTGTGCTTTCCTACCAGATGTTCTTTATACTCGGCTATCAGATCCTGAAGGTTTTTACCTTTTTCGGAACCACTGTCTACAACGGAAATATTCCCTTCAACGCCCGACACTTCCCAACTTTCGCCGATACCGTCCTGTTGAGGTTCTATTCCTTTAAATTTACATATATCCGAACCTCCCCAAATAATTGATTTAAGAATAGGATCGAATTTTAATGGATATAAACTCATATTTTTATTGTACTTTAATTTTGATAACGATCTTTATGACTATACCTTCTCCGATGCAGGGGGCATGTCCATCCTGAGGAAAGAAAATTGCAAAATTGCCGGGCTGCAAATCGAAATTTAGTGTTGGCTTGTCTTCAAAAAATTGGATATCTTTTGTTTCATCGAAAGGAGCAGCTTCTTTTGTCAGTTCACTTCTTCCAGTCCAACCGAAACCTTCAGCCTTCGAGATAGGTATCTGTATATCTATGTAGTTGTTATGTACTTCAAGTTTCGCTTGTTCGGGTGTTTTTAATTTGCTTTCGCTAATGCTTGCAAATACATTCTTTCCGTCAATCTCGAATTTTCCGAGCTCAGGATTTTTTAAGTCCAATGATTGTATAAACTTGATAGCTTTGCCAAAATGAGGATTTAGTGTTTCGTACTCTGTTAGTTTCGAAAGGTTATCTATTATCATGGTTGTAAAATATTATGATTTATACAAAAATAGGAAATATTTGCAATAAGTTCTCCTATTTTAGATATAAGTAAATGAAAGTAAGGTCTCAGTCCTTTTTATTACTTTGGTAAGTAAAGCAACCCAAGTTGGTTATAATCTAAAAGCATATCATTAAATACTTGCTGTTACTTATTTAATGATATGTTGTGCTTATAGTAAGCAAGTATATCAACTCGTTCCCTGATTTTACAAATAGGTCTGTGATCTTAATAGATATAACCTATGCGCTTATCAATTATCTATAAGAAAAGTGGATAGAAAAGTAATCTAAATTGCTTTATCTTTGTTCCCTTGAAGAATAAGATTATATGCAGAAAGATATAGATTTAAGAATAAGCCCCAAAGAGGCATCAGATATAAATATTGTAAAGAATCTGGCATCATCGAAAGCCGGAGTTAAGATATCGGATATCACCGATCTACAGATACTGAAAAGATCTATTGATGCCCGCCAGAAATTGATATTCATCAATTTACGTGTTCGTTTATATACCGGTGAGCAGCAACCCGAAATATCATATATGCCGACTCATTATCCGGATGTAAGCCAGGCTCCTCAGGCTATAGTTGTGGGTGCCGGTCCCGGTGGATTGTTTGCTGCACTGAGACTGATAGAGTTGGGTGTTCGCCCCATTGTTGTGGAACGTGGTAAAGATGTGAGGGAGCGCAAAAGAGACATGGCGGCTATCAATCGGGAGCATATTGTAAACGACGAATCTAACTATTGCTTTGGTGAAGGAGGTGCAGGTGCTTATTCGGATGGAAAGCTGTACACCCGCAGCAAAAAGAGAGGTGATGTGGATAAAATACTGAATGTCTTTTGTCAGCATGGAGCTGTTACCGATATTCTGGTAGATGCCCATCCTCATATAGGAACAGACAGGTTGCCTGCCATTATCCAAAGGATGCGTGAACGTATCATTGAATCGGGCGGAGAAGTTCATTTCAATACAAGGATGGATGAATTGATCATTGAGAATAATGAGGTAAAAGGTATCCTTACCAATACCGGAAAAACATTCGAAGGATATGTCATACTTGCAACCGGACACTCAGCCCGTGATGTATATTACATGCTCCACGATAAGAAAATCAAATTAGAAGCAAAAGGTTTGGCCGTAGGGGTACGTGTAGAGCATCCCGCACACCTGATAGACCAGATCCAGTATCATACGGAGGAAGGACGTGGCGAATACCTTCCTGCGGCAGAATATAGCTTTGTCGTACAATCGGGTGATAGAGGGGTATACTCCTTCTGTATGTGCCCGGGAGGAATTATTGTTGCTGCTGCCAGCGGACAACGTCAATTAGTGGTGAATGGTATGTCTCCGGCCAGTCGTGGTTCGAAGTGGTCTAATTCGGGTATTGTGGTTGAGATTCATCCCGAAGATTTTCCCGAATATGCAAAGTATAACGAACTCGCTCTATTGAAATTTCAGGAAGATATAGAGGAAAAAGCATGGATTGCAGGGGGGCAGCGACAAACTGCTCCGGCTCAGCGTCTATACGATTTTGTGAATCATAAGAAGAGTAAAGACCTGCCTGTAACATCCTATGCTCCTGGTATTGTTTCGTCAGATCTGCATGAATGGCTTCCTCCATTTATATCGAAACGGTTGAAAGACGGATTACAGCAAATAGGACGTAAATACCAAGGCTTTTTGACTAATCAGGCTGTTCTATTAGCGGTCGAAAGTCGTACATCCTCTCCTGTACGGGTTTTGAGGGATAAAGAGACCATGCAGCATGTCGAAATCAAAGGTCTTTTTCCTTGTGGAGAAGGAGCCGGTTATGCCGGAGGAATTGTTTCGGCGGCAATGGATGGTGAGCGTTGTGCTGAGGCACTGGCGAAGGTGTTGCTCTCAGTAAGAACTGATTAACCTGTAGTTGTCGAACCATTCTATAATTGGTTAAAATTTCGCCAATGTCAACTTGTTGTTCTTTTAATACATAGAATCCTTTTTTCTGAAAGAAAGGTTTGGCTGTAATACTTGCGTCTACAGTAAGGGTATTCAAAGAGAAATAATAAGCAAAATTTTCTAACGATTCGAATAGTAACGAACCAAATCCTCTGTGTTGATACAGATGATGTACAAACATAAAATCAATATGACCTTCATCGGTTATAGATGCAAAACCAAATAATTCAGAGTCACAAGCTACAACAATAAAGTATTGATTAATGATGCGTGATCGCCACATATCATCGTTTTCGCCACGTTTTATCCAAGCTGATATTTGTTCGGGTGTATAATCTTGATTGTTGATATGCGTTATCGACTCTCTAAAAAGTTTTTTGATAGCAGGGATGTCAAGAAATGAAGCTTGGCGTCTTCTTATTTTTCCATGTTCATAAGGAGGAGTATAGTCTTTATTTTCGACTAATACATTTTTTGGTTTTTTCTTTAAGTTGATATATATGATTATAACACCTATTACTAGCCACAAATACATCATTTTAGTTTTATAACTTATTACACTATCATTATACTCATTTAAAGACAGGTAAGATTTATCTCTTGTTTGTATTGTATAAATTTGCAAAGGACTATTATAATTGAGCTTTTCACTAAAGGATAAAGGTATATCTTTCACTATTTTCTGATGATATTCGTTTTTATCAACTTTAATAGTAATAGAGTCTCCTGATTTTATATCCTGTAATAGGTTATTATTTGTTATTATTGAAACAAGGGGAGTCTCTAGTAAAAAAGAATTATCGGGATACATATCTAATTTAATAAAAACAGATTTAATATACGATGATTCTGTTATCTGTAGGTGGTTGGCAATAATCCCTTTAAGTTCTATTAATTCACTTGGGTGAATATTTTGTTTGGTTTGAAAATTATAAAAAGATGTAAGTAAAAGACTAATGCCTAATAATAAATTAAATCCCCATAATATGAATCTGAACCTTGTTGGTCGATTCTCTATAGTCTTTTCTTGTTCTTTTTTGAAAAGAATTTTTAGAATATAAAAAGAACTATAAAAATCGGATCTAACTGAGATAGAAGTGCTATCATTGGAAAAAAGTGTGAAAATAAGATGGTTGTCGCCACCCTTATATTTTATGTATCTTTCATATTCATCTGATCTGACTATATCCCGAAAGTATATTTTTCTGATTTTCAATTTTAATATAGAATGCATTTCTAATCTGTCATCATATATCATCAGTGTTCCCCAACGGAGGCAGGTTCGAAAAAAAGAGATACTAAGTAATAAAGGTAAAACTCCACATATGAACATCAAGGGATATATAGGATAATTAATAATTGTAGCCCATAAATAAATCATCCATATTGAGAAAATAAAGATTAGGATACTGACAGAGAACAAAACCCCTTGATAATGCGCTCGAGGTTTTTCTATTTTGATCAGCTCATTGGTATTCTCTTTCAATACCTGTTCTTCCATAATTTTCGTAAGTGTTCCAAAGTACGAACTTCGGCCGGATTATCTTGAGCTTCCCAGAATCGGCTGTTCTTTATTTCTTTAGGGAGATAGTCCTGTTGTACGAAATTGTTTTCGTAATCGTGTGCATATTTATACTCTTTGCCATAATCGAGCTCTTTCATCAACTTGGTAGGCGCATTGCGTAAATGTAATGGAACGGGCAGATTCCCCGTCTTTCCAACCAAAGCCAAAGCTTTATCGATAGATAGGTAAGCCGAATTGCTCTTGGGAGAGGTTGCCAGATAAACTGTTGTTTCGGCTAAAATGATGCGCCCTTCCGGCCATCCTATTTTTTGTAAAGCATCGAAACATGCATTAGCCAAAAGTAAGGCATTGGGATTTGCCAGACCAACATCTTCGGCAGCGGATATAACAAGACGCCGTGCTATAAATTTAGGGTCTTCGCCTCCGGCAACCATACGTGCAAGCCAATAGATCGCAGCATCAGGGTCACTACCCCGTATTGATTTTATAAACGCCGATATAATGTCGTAATGCATTTCGCCGCCTTTATCATAAGCAGCAGGATTTTCCTGAAGACGTTCTGTTACAATTTTATCATTGATAACGAATGAATCTTCTGTTTCGGCGGCTACCACCAAATCGAGGATATTCAGCAGTTTACGGGCATCCCCTCCGGAATATTTTAACAGCGCATCTGTTTCTTGCAGGTCTATATTCTTTGTTTTGAGAATAACGTCCTCGGTTATGGCTCTATTGAGCAATTCTAAGAGGTCGGCTTTTTCCAGTGACTTCAAAACATATACCTGACATCTGGACAATAATGGACGAATGACTTCGAATGAAGGGTTTTCGGTTGTAGCTCCTATCAGAGTGATAACACCGGTCTCTACAGCCCCGAGCAATGAATCTTGCTGAGATTTGCTGAAACGGTGTATTTCGTCAATAAATAATATCGGATTGCGAGCATCAAAAAAAGTATTCTTTTTGGCAGCATCTATTACTTCCCTCACATCTTTGACTCCCGAATTGATAGCACTCAGCGTAAAGAATGGTGTGTCGAGGGTATTGGCTATAATTTGAGCCAGAGTTGTTTTTCCTACTCCCGGAGGTCCCCAGAGCAGGAAAGAGGGTACACGTCCCGAATCGATCATTTTACGCAAAACAGCACCTTCACCGACCAAATGTTTCTGACCGATATATTCGTCCAGTGATTTTGGACGCATGCGTTCTGCTAAAGGCTGGCTCATAGTTTATTCCTTTGCTTTATAAAATTTTCTCAAAACAGACACTACTTTCTATCAATTTGTATTGTCCGTAATTGGGTATTTGTATATAGTTATTTCTCTTATAAAAGTTGACAGCCTCGGACATTTTCTTTCCGGTCTCCAGTATACATATTTGTGCGCCCAAATTCACTGCCCATTGTTCTAGTTCATTTAGAATCTGAGAGGCTATATTCTTCCGCCGTTCATCTTTCTGCACATACATTCTCTTTATTTCCATTTTGCCGGATGTATATTCTCTGATAGCACCGCATCCTATCGCTTTTTGGCTTTCATTATAAGCTATAATCACGTGTTTTATCGATTCTGTAGCATTGTATTGCTCACAAACTGCATGGGCATTTTTATCTACTTTATCAAGAAAAGAGTCCAGTTCCCGTATCAAATTCAGAAAATCAGCGTTTTCCGAACTTGTCCTTTTGAATTCAACCATAATTATAATAATTTAAACAAAATACCTGTGATCAAAAGCTATGAGAAGAAAGATAAAACTTCA
Organism: Indolivaga capnocytophagoides DSM 22835; assembly: GCF_000426485.1. GTDB lineage: Bacteria > Bacteroidota > Bacteroidia > Bacteroidales > Dysgonomonadaceae > Dysgonomonas_A > Dysgonomonas_A capnocytophagoides. The sequence continues at coordinate 121,802 of NZ_AUFL01000012.1, read as the reverse complement.
TCCATCTGTTCTTTGAAGTGGGTATTGCCATTTCTTTGATCGAATTTATCGGCCAGATCTGCTGCTACACCCAGATAATAGTTGTACAGATCGGTCAAGTGATATGTATTGTCTTCTCTGTAATAAGGTTGTCTGCTGCTTATCATATCCAGAACACGAGTATCATCACCCTTTAATAAGTGAAGTACAGATAATGCAAAATCGAAACGAACAGCCGATTCGGCATCTATCTCCAGATTGACATATTTTTCGAAGTACATCCATGCCCTGTCTTTTTGTTTCTTAGACATGTAGTACATCATCAAAGTTACTTCATATAATTGAAAAGGAAGAACCGAAAGCTTCGAAAATTCATCATCGGCTTCGTTAAAATATTTCGTAACCCTATCGTCATCCATTTTTCCTCCCAGATAATAGATAAGCCCGCTATATACGGGTATGGAATTCATTTTGTGAGAAGATTGGTTTGCTACAAATTCGTTGATATGTGCTATGGCTTTCTCAAATTCACCCTCAAACATTTCAACATAAATAGTAGTGATCATGTCATTACTCCATGACGACAATGCATCCTCGGGTTCTTTATCTCTATTGTCTAGGTATGTTCGGGCAGCAATTTTATCACCCATAAACAAAGAGTAATTCGCTACGATATTATAATATTCCCGCAGGCTGAATCCGCCTTTGATACACCTGCTTTTGAAATCTTCGAAAATGTTCTCGATCTGTTCCTTTGTTATTATAAGATTGTTGTAAGAAACAGCAGCAAGCCATTTGTATTCCTGAAGAATCTCTTCTTCCGAAAACATACCGGGGTTGTTGTCCGCAGTATTGAGTATCCAAGCGAAAGCCGGAAAACTCTCCTGTGAATGAGCTGTGAATTGTTCGGTACGGATTAGATCCATACGCAGGTCAAAACCCCAGTCCTGATCATTATTCGCATCAGCCAACGCTATGGCCTGTTTTAGTAAAGTAAGCTGATCTTCAGCTTTTTTGAGCTGCTGAATATTAAGCAATATTTTTTGTATTTCGAGATTGTGATTCATTTGTTAGTTGATCGTAGGTTGCAGGACTTCGCTTAATTCCATTTTGAATTTATCAGTTCCATTTCTCGAATCGAACCGTATAGCGAGGTCGTTCGCTTTCTTATAATAATATTGAAACAACTCTTCTGTATCATATATGTTGCCAGACGAATAATAGGGTAATTTTATACCCAGATTCAGCTCTTTTTTATTAGCTTCTTTTAGCAAAGGTAGTACGTTTTTAGAGAAATCGAAACTGACAGCATCTTCCGAGTTGACCTCCCATTCGGCATACTTTTCGAAGTATCGCCAAGCTTCGTCCTTATTATTTAGGGTAAGATAATACAGGAGATTGGATACATGCGATATCAGTGAAGTATCATTTTCTTTCAGAGCAGCAATTTCTTCTTCTGCCTTAGGGAAAAACTGGGCAGCTCTGGCATCTCCGGCTTTGCCTAAATAATACGTAAGATTACAAAAAGTAACCAGAGGCATTACTCCGCATGTCAGCTTTTTTGTAATCAGATCAGAGGCTGTAGAGAGTGCTTTATCGAAATTTCCTTCTATCAGCTCTATTTCAACCTGTGTATCTAATTCGCATGCGGGGCAATGCGACATTCTATCTCGTTCTGTTTCGTTCCGTAAAGTTAGAATTCTCTTTGCCTCTTCAGTATTTCCTATAAACAGGTTCCAGTATATTAATACACTGTAGTATCCTCTGAGTGTGTATCCATTCCGTTCCATTCTTATTTTCAGATCATCCATGATTGAATGAACCTGTTCCATCGATATGTTTACATTTCGCCGTGCTGCACCTGCCATCCATTTGTACTCCCATAAGAAATCACTTTCGTCAAATGTTTCGGGGTTAGAGTCATATGTGCTAAGCAGCCAGGTGAAAGCGGCGAAACTATCTATACAATGAGCTGTATCCCTTTCTTCGAAAATAAGGTCGAGACGCAGGTCAAAACCCCAGTCGAGATCATTGTTGGCATCAGCTATCTGTATGGCTTGTTTCAATAAGTTGATACGGTCTTCCGGAGATTCTATCGAATCTTTCTTTAATAGTAGTTTTTGTATTTCTAAATTATGATTCATATTTTGATAATGAAATTTGTGTCAGATTCTGTTATTTAAGGTCTCAGGCCTAATTTATTGTCCATTCAAGTATAACAACGATTGATAGTTATAGCTTTAAATACTTTCTGTTATTTATATACGGATAAAACATCAGAGTTTCAGTCTAAAAGCTTTCAGTCCTGAGATGCGAATAATTTATAATCCTCTTCGACTTTGGTGAATGTTTTATTCAGGGTATCAAATAAACTGTCTAATTCAGCGTCGAATTTTTTTTGTTCGACACAATTTAGTATCTGCTTGATGACTGCCAAGCATTCGTCTGTTGCCCTGTAGAATCTGTTGTACACATTTATATACGATTCATCCTTGAGTTTTGTTCTGTCTTTTTTAGAAAAATCTTTATGAATTTCTGTTATGGATTGAAGATCAGTAATATCCATTTTTAAAATAATTACACTGAAATCCTGTGAATATACTTGCGAAACAATTTTTCTGAGCTTGTCCAGATCTTCTTTCATTGGGACGATAAAAGCAGAAGCTTTCTTGCTTTTCAATATTATATTTTCGGCCATATCTTTTACATCCGAATTGTATATTGAAACTCTTCTCCATGCAGCTTGTGCACTAAAGATCGATTGTTGAAGACTGTCTCTTAAAGCCGGATATCTATTAAAAGAGAGGTCTTTGAGATATTCTTTGTCTCCAAAATAATTACATAAGCTTATACAGCTTTTTTTTACCTGTTCGGTGCTCGTTTCGGCTTTAGCGACCAGAGATACTAGCTCTTCCTTTTCAAAAGAATTTTTTGTGCTGTATTTGAGGGCTAAATATTCCTGTGCAGCATTATTTTCTATATCAGAAGGGCTTTTGGGGTCTATCGCATAAAGAGGAGTATTAATGTCTTTTTTGAGATTATGTATATTGAAATCAGCCAGATATAAAGGTTTGTTGAGGTAATAACCTATTACATCGGCATTATAATCAGACAATCTCGAAATCGATGATGTAAGTCTGAGGGTTTCCGTCTCTGCCTGATTGTTCTGATTAGATACGGACTGAGCCGGCAAATGGAAGGAAGCCAAAAGCAATACTATGATTGAGGATAAACGTTGCATATTAAATAAGTGATATTGGTGTCTTATATTCTGAAGAGGAAATTTCTGTTTGTTGACTATATCTTGAATTGAATCGGCATTATATAATGTAGACCCAAAGACTGAGAAAACGGATGCTTTCTCTAAAAGTAAAAACTAGAATGTCCCTAATCGTTTTTTTATTCTGTAAAATTAGAAATCTTATTGATACCGAAGAAAAAAAACAAGTATTTCTTAGTTGCCGCACGAAAGAAAGCTTGAGACTATAAAGAATGCAAATCGGTAGACTGCATGGAGCTTCTTGATATTTTATCTATAGGTAAAGTGTTCTTTGAATAGTTGAAGAGAATCAGAAAAATTCTGTGTATGGGTGTATTGTTTATAATCGATTTTGAATATGGACAAGTAAAAAAGTAACAAAAGAAAAATACATTTTTGATGTTACTTTTGTTACCCTTTTGGAAAATCTTCTGCAGGGGCGAATAAATATTCGCCAGAAATGAAAACACCGGGTAAAAGATTTTTTACCCCTGCAAGGTCGATTACCTTATCTAAAGGTAAAAAGTAACATCAGAAAAGCGTACCTAAAAAGCGTAACCTTTGTAACCTTTTTAAGAGAAATAGAAAGTTGATTATCGTTCATTGATCATTGATTTTATTACCTTTGTCTGACGCTTTCGCTGTATGGATATATCTGTTTGTATAGAGTTTTGCTGCAGCTCAAGATAGATTATGGATCATAAACTTTAGCTTCTAATTTCAGAATGTTATCAAAATTTACGGAAGAATTCGGTCTTCATATCGAAGAGGCCGCTTCAAGGTTAGAAAAGGTAGTAAGGAAAACTCCGCTCGAGGTCAATCTTTCATTGTCGAGAGATACAAAGGCCAATGTTTATCTGAAAAGAGAAGATCTGCAGATTGTTCGGTCTTACAAGTTACGTGGTGCGTATAGTATGATGAGCGGACTTAATGACGATGAGCTGAAAAGAGGAGTTGTATGTGCCAGTGCCGGCAATCATGCGCAAGGAGTAGCTTACAGTTGCAATATGCTGAATACAAAAGGTGTGATTTTTATGCCTAAGATAACACCCAAACAGAAAGTCAGCCAGACCCGTATGTTTGGAAACGGCAACATTGAAATAGTATTGACCGGAGATACATTTGATGATTGTGCAGATGCCGCAAAAAAATTTACGATCGAACACAATATGACTTTTATTCCTCCGTTTGATCATACAAAGATTATTGAAGGACAGGGAACCATCGGTGTCGAAATATTAGAGAAATTTAAAGATGGAATTATCGATTATATATTTATACCCATCGGAGGAGGAGGTTTATGTGCCGGAGTCGGAGCATATATAAAAGAACATTCTCCGAGAACAAAGGTTATTGGGGTAGAGCCGCTAGGCGCACCAAGTATGACAGCAGCCTTTGAAGCCGGACATCCGGTAATGCTGCCTCAGATTGACAAGTTTGTAGATGGAGCTGCAGTAAAAAAAGTAGGAGATTTGACTTTTCCTATTTGTAAGAAAGTTGTAGATGAGGTTTGTCTTGTTCCCGAGGGGGAAGTTTGTACGACCATCCTAAATTTGTACAACAGAGATGCAATAGTTGTGGAGCCTGCCGGGGCATTGTCTATCGCTGCATTGAATCATTATAAAGAAAAGCTGGAAGGAAAAAATGTCGTTTGTATTGTTAGCGGAAGCAATAATGATATAAACCGGATGCAGGAGATTAAAGAACGATCTCTTATTTTTGAAGGTCTGAAATATTATTTTATTGTTGATTTTCCGCAGCGTACCAATACTTTGAGAGATTTTGTGAATCGGGTATTGGGTGAGCATGACGATATTGTCAGGTTTGAATATATGAAAAAAAATGACAGGGAGAGTGGTCCTGCATTGGTTGGCATAGAAGTTGATTCAAGAGAAGAATACGAAAAATTAATTGAGCGTATGCAGGATTATGATCTTGATTTCACTCTGCTTGATCCAACCAGTGATGTCGGAAAATATATCGTGTAAATAATAAAACGGGTAAAAAATAGTTATATATATAACATTTATACATAAAAATAATATTGAATGTGTGGAATTGTCGGTTATATAGGATTTAGGGATGCATATCCGATTTTGATAAAAGGTCTGCATAGGCTTGAATATAGGGGCTATGACAGCGCCGGAGTTGCTTTATTGAATAACGATAAGGAATTATCTGTTTATAAGGCAAAAGGTAGAGTAAATGATTTGGAAGAATATGTGAAGGATAAGGATGTGAGCGGTACAATAGGTATTGCGCATACCCGTTGGGCTACACATGGCGAACCAAGCAATGCTAATGCACACCCTCATTATTCACAATCGGAGACATTAGCTCTGATTCACAATGGTATTATCGAAAATTATGCTGTGTTGAAAGCTGAGCTTTTGAAAAAAGGCTATAAATTTCAGAGCAGCACCGATACCGAAGTTTTAGTTCAGTTTATTGAATATATTAAAACTCTGAATAACTGCGATCTATTTTCAGCAGTCCAGCTGGCTTTAAAACAAGTTGTAGGCGCGTATGCGATAGCTATTGTAGAAAAAGGGAATCCTGATCAGATTATTGCCGCTCGTAAGAGCAGCCCTTTGGTTGTAGGGATCGGAGAGGGCGAATTCTTTTTAGGATCGGATGCTTCGCCTATTATCGAATATACAAATAAGGTTATTTATCTGAATGACGAAGAAATAGCTCTTATTAAGAGAAACGAAGATCCAAAGATATTCACAATCTCTAATGTAGAAACAACTCACGAGATCAAAGAGCTGGAATTGAATTTGAGTGAACTCGAACGGGGAGGTTTTCCTCACTATATGCTCAAGGAAATTTATGAACAGCCTCAGACACTTAAAAACTGTATGAGCGGACGTGTGAATGTTGAGGGAACTAACATCACGCTATCTGGGATTATTGATCATAAAGATAAATTTATCAATGCCCGCCGAATTCTTATTATTGCTTGTGGTACATCTTGGCATGCAGGTCTGATCGGAGAATATCTTTTCGAGGAATTTTGCCGTATACCTGTTGAAGTTGAGTATGCTTCGGAATTCAGATACCGTAATCCGGTGATTTATAGTGATGATGTTGTTATTGCTATTTCTCAATCGGGAGAAACAGCCGATTCTTTGGCTGCTATCGAGTTGGCTCGCAAAGCGGGTGCTTTTGTGTATGGAGTGTGTAATGTTATCGGTTCATCTATTCCCCGTAATACTGATTCGGGTTCGTATACCCACTGCGGTCACGAGATCGGGGTTGCATCTACCAAAGCATTTACCGCTCAGGTAACAGTGCTTACTATGATGGCATTGGCTATAGCTAAAGAAAAGAAAACAATAGAAGAAGACCGCTATTTGTCTATCATCAAAGAGTTACAGAATATTCCGGATAAGATCGAAAAAATTCTGGAATCGGATGAAACTATCAAGCAATTATCCAGAATATTTACTTATGCCCAGAACTTTATTTATCTCGGCCGTGGCTATAGTTACCCGATAGCTCTGGAAGGTGCATTGAAGTTAAAAGAAATATCATATATCCATGCCGAGGGATATCCTGCTGCGGAAATGAAGCATGGCCCGATTGCATTGATTGATAATGAAATGCCGATTGTAGCTATTGGTACAAATAACGCTATTTATGACAAGGTTGTAAGTAACATACAGGAAATAAAAGCTCGTAAAGGTCGTGTGATTGCAATTATTAATGAAGGAGATGAAGATATAAAGAAAATGGCAGATCATTATATAGAAATTCCCGCAACGGAAGAGTGTCTTGATCCGTTATTGTCGTGTATTCCACTTCAGTTGTTGGCATATCATATTGCTGTTAATAAAAACAGGGATGTGGATATGCCGCGAAATCTGGCTAAGTCGGTAACTGTAGAGTGATAAATAATGAACTAATGTTAAAAAATAAAGAAGATGCGGTTAATGTGTCTTCTTTATTTTTTTTATGGCATTAAAAAATAGCTGCTTATTTTATATTTGTCTATAGAAATCTTTCAGTAAATATTTTATCAGTTTAAATATTATGGTTATAAGTCCAAACAAGAGTTTCTTTCTTTTATTAGCTCTGTTCATATCATCTGCGATATTTGCCCAAGATGAGAAAAACAAGCTTGTTTTAGCAAATAACCCGATCAATGAAAAATTCCCGCTGATGAGGTTTCTCGAAGTGAGTTACGAGCAGTTTTCAGCTTCAGATTATAAGATGAAGAGAGAAGACCAGAAATATGAAGACGGGACATTAAATTCGCAAAGAAGACTTCGTGCCAGTGTGTTGGTTCCTCTTCTTCGAAAGAAGAAGTTTATGGTATTAACCAATCTCCGCTATAAGTACGAATCATTGGACTATAGCGGTGTGAAATACTATCCGATTGAATATCCTTATTTTACACATCGGGGAAAACCTGAGTCTCATTATTTTGTAAGCAGCACATCCATGAATTATTTTGATAAGATATGGGGCAAGACCATAATCGTGAATGCTAATATGACGTTTGATGGTTCTGATAAAGGATATGAAAGAATGATAGGGAGTGTTTCAGCTTTGGTCAATGTATATGAGACAGATTATACAACGCTGTCGGTGGGAGCCTATCTCTCTACATCCAAAGCGATGATATTTCCAATATTTCCGACATTACGCTACCAGCACATGTTTGCCGGAACACCTTGGGTGATAGATGCTATTATGCCTCAATATTTTTATGCGCGTAGAATGATTGGTAAAAACGGACGTTTGTCTTTAGGCTTTTTACTAGACAGTGGTATGTATTTTGAATATCCCGGACAAGAAGGTTTTCGTAAAGTATATACCTTTGATAAGGTAGCCGGAAAAATAGATTTGGGTTATGAACGTATTCTCGCAAAGTCTTTGATTCTTAGTTTGAATGTAGGAGTGTCGAGTACCTATAAAGGTGTTTTCAGAGAAAAAAATGAAAAAGACGATTTTGTGGAAATGTCTCAAAATACGAATGGTTATTTTACTGTTGGATTTTCATATAATCTCGGAAAATAAAAGTTCTTTTCTGTAATTTTATTAACTTTATGTTTTGAACGTGCAGATGAGGTACTAGAACTTATATGTGTGTTTCATAATTAACAACTTATTAATTCGATCGTTGGAAAAGAGAATATTTTCAACTTTTTATTGACTACAAATAGGTCTCTGGCCTTAATTTAAAAGCGTTATGAAACAGTATTTTATAACAGCACTGCTATGTGTAAGCAGTCTGTTGGCAGGTGCGCAGTCTTTCAATGTAGCAACATATAACTTAAGAAACGATAATGCATCGGATGTCGGCAATATGTGGGTCGATCGTAAGCCTTATGTGGCAAAGCTGATTGCTTACCACGATTTTGACTTTTTCGGTACACAGGAAGGTTTACCTACTCAACTTGAAGACCTTCGGAGCCTAGTGCCTCAATATGAATATTATGGAGAGGGTAGGGATGGTCATAATCAAGGCGAGCATTCTGCTATTTTCTTTAAGACAGCAAAGTATACATTACTTGATAAAGGCGATTTTTGGTTGTCGGCAACTCCTGATGTTCCTTCTAAAAGCTGGGATGCTCCTTGCTGCAATCGTATCTGTACCTGGATAAAGCTGAAAGAAAAAGAATCAGGCAGAGAGTTTTATGTATTCTGTGCCCATTATGATTATGAGAAAGATTATGCCCGCAATGAAAGCAGTAAACTGGTGTTGGCTAAAATAAAAGAAATCGCAGGAGATAATCCGGCTATGTTTTTAGGTGATTTGAATGGTGATTTTAGAACTTCGTGGTGTCGTTTGTTAAATGACTCAGGTATAATCAGAGATGCTTACTACGATGTGAAAGAGCCGTATGCTAACAACTCCTCATACAACGCATGGGGTAAGTCGTTGGCTGGATTGTGGCAGTTGGATCAGGATATTATCGGAAACGGAGATATTCTAGACCATATCTATTTTACCAAACATTTTAGAGCCGATAGTTGGGGCTTACTAACCGATACATACAGTAAGGGTGATAATGTTGCCAGATTTCCATCAGATCATTTTCCTGTGCTGGTAAAAGCTCATTGGGTTAAATGATTATATCATAAATTTAACGATTATCGAAAGACTGTCCAAAACTAAGAATGGACAGTCTTTGTTGTTTCTAAGTTGTTTTAGTATTTGCATATAATAAATAAATTGTATATTTGCCACCATAAACAATTCATCCATGTTTCAAATTTTCACACATAAGAATATCGAATCCGGTCTGAATTTTAACTATTCAGGTTTGGCTGTGTCGTGTGAAATATTAGAGAGAGAGAGAGAGAGAGAGAGAGAGAGAGAGAGACGCATCTAGCGTAATAATCAAACAAAAAATTCTATTGTGTCAAAATGACGGAGTGTTTTTTTATGCTTTGAGTTTTGTTGTATACATACCTCAACTAATATATATATTATCAAAAGTAAACCGACAGGATAAAGGGTGCACAGCAGTTGATTTGTTGTTTTGTTGTCGTTCTGAATCTGCTCTTGGCATACACCTGTCCAACAGTCGGTTTCATTATGCAGTAAGGTGCTGCGACGGTACTTTACTGCTTTTTTCTACCAGCTATTATCAATCAACACTCATCTGCAACTTTGTAAAAACATATACAACAAACAGGGCTGCAATCGTAATTACTCGAAATATAAACAACAATGAAAAAAATTATTTTTATGATGTTAGGCTTTATAGCTGTAGCGTCTTTACCTGCACAGGTAGGAATCAATACAAACAATCCGAATGCAAGTGCTGCACTGGATATAGAAAGTACAAACAAAGGCATACTCATTCCCCGGATGACCACAGCCCAGAAAACAGCTATCTCTACTCCGGCAGAAGGACTCATTGTATATGACACAACGTTGAAGTGCATTGCGCAGAATGCAGGCTCAACCATATCTCCGGCATGGGTATGTCTTTCGGCGAAAGATGCCCAGAACAGTTTTTTCTATATGCCCACGATTGCAGTAGATGCATCTGCTGTAACAACCGGAAAAACAATCGACCTGTATAACGAGTACAAAACCCAGTTTACAGCACCGAAAAAAAATCCCTCTGCACCCGTTAATATTCCGTATTTTATGAATCGGACGGATCTGTATTATTACATTACCAATTACGATACCGATGTTTTGGAGAATATTTCAATAGATAACAACGGTGTTATGACGTATGATATAAAAGCAGAGTCGGATTACGATTCTTTTATGACTGTTGTTTTTGTCCTTAAATAAGATATCAGATCTTTTGTTGATTAATAAAAAAGCAAAAAATGAAAAGAATAATATACATAAGTCTGGTACTAATCTTTTGCCAGATGCATCTTTATGCTCAGAAAGAGACCAGCTGGTGGTATTTTGGGTTTAATGCGGGACTCAATTTCAATTCGCTGAGCAATGTTACTGCCAATGATGGTACGATCGTTTCTGATATGCCACAGTCTATAGTTGGAGCATTATCGACAAGAGAAGGTTGTTTTACGGTGTCGACTTATGATGGGCAATTACTGTTTTCTTCGGATGGGATGATTGTTTATGATAAGAATGGAAACATTATGACTAACGGAACAGGCCTGCTTGGGGGATCATCTGCAACTCAATCTGGGATTGTAGTACCCAGACCAGAGACCATAAACGAATATTTCATTATCACAGTTCCAGAAGGATCAGTACCTAATGGTATTTGTTATTCAACAGTTGATATAACGGCTAATGGAGGATTAGGTGCGGTTACATCTAAAAATCAGGTAATAAAAAGTGGTGTGGTAAATGAGAATATTACAATTGTCCCTAATCTGAGCAACTACAAGGATTATTGGTTAATTCATCGAACTAAAACGACATTTTATGTATGGGCTATCACATATGCAGGAATATCAATTACTCCTCATCAAACATTATCAAATTCTAGTATAGTAGCTCTGGATGTACCAGGCTATGTCGAAGGTGAAATAGGAATATCTTCTGATTATACAAAAGTATTTTCCTGTAATTGGTATGGCAGTCAGGTAATAACAGCAAATTTCAATCCCATTACAGGCTATATCTCAGATATTAAGACACAAAGTTTCCCTTATAAGACATATGCAGGGTGTTTCTCTCCTGACGGGAATTACTTATATATTGGTTCTGGCTATGATGGAAATAAACTATATGTACAAACATGGGATAAAGTAAGGGCTGGAACCGCAATGAATAAGATAGCTGAGAATATCGGCAATGTAAAGGCAGCTATTGACAATAGGCTATATGGAATACAAACAGGAGGGGATCTGTCTACATATGTAAAACACTTATTTGTGATCCGCAATCCAAACTCAGGAGGAACAGATATAAAATACTTCCCCAATTACTTGAAAAACACTGTTGGTCTAGGATTACCATCTTTTGCTGCCGGATTTATAAGGATAAAACCAAAGAGTCAACCTTTTGCTTGTGCGACCCATAGCCGAACATATGGGGTTGAAGTGGATTTATCCGGAGGGAATGCTCCGGTTAAATTAGAGTGGGATTTTGGCGATGGCAGTCCCATTGTTACACAGTCTGTTTCATTTGGACAAACAGAGTACTCTCTTCAACACAGCTATTCGAATTCAGGAATATATACAATTCTAGTAACACCCTATAAAGCCGATGGAACAAAATCTAAAGTGATAAATATGGAAGCTAACATAGTATACTGTACTCTCAAAACGAATCTTATGACCCGTTCGGAATTATTGAATTCAAAACAACAGCAAAAATGAAAGAACTAAAGATACTTATATTCCTTCTGATGGTAGCCATTAATCTGTCGGCGCAAATCGGGATCAACACCGATACACCTCACATTTCGTCTGTTCTCGAAATAGATACTTACAATAATGATAAAGGGCTATTAATTCCCCGAATGACTAATGCTCAAAAGTCAGCTATAACCACCCCTGAACCAAGCCTGCTGGTATATGATACTGACTTGAAATGTATTTCGCAGTACAAAGATACCCCTTCCAATCCGGGAGTTTATACATGGACATGCCTTACCCTGTACAATAGACATTGGTTCTATATGCCATCTGTCAATATACCGACTTCCGACGGTTCGGGGAATTTATTGACAGGTACGCAATCAATAAATTTGTATAATATATACAATACCGGATTTTCAACTCCGAAAATCAAAAGTACAGGAGCTACGGCTACTATTCCGTTTTTTACGGTAAGCCAGCTAAACTACTATGTTACTTATTGCGATCCTTGTATTACGGTAGCCGGAATCAGTAATGCAGGTGTGATGAGCTATACAGTAAACAGCCTTCCGGACTACGATGCGTATATGAATATTGTATTTTCCGTAAGATAATCAATGATCGAAAAAAGTAAATGCGGGCAGGTAAGAGAGATTCTTATCTGTCCGCATTTTCTCATCTGAGGGGATAGCTCCTTCTATTTTATTTATCTATACAGAGATGGTTACTTAAATGGCTGTAAGAAATCAGAGAGAAGATAAAAGGTTTCATCTGAAAAAGTGTAATTTGACTGTAACTTTTGTTACCTTTTGATATAAATGGAATTAATAATTAACAGCGAATATAATAACTTCGAATTGAAGACCATTGACCGAGCATTAAGGTTGTAACCTTTGTAACCTTTTCTTTACTCGAGTAACAGACTGGTTTCATCAAAAGGCAAAATTGAGAATAATGGATTTCTGCCATCTTGTCAGATTTAGTTTTTGGCACAGATTTCGCATTAACGAAAATAGAATTTTAAAACTAAAATTTAACAATAATATAAACATTTAAGAATCATGAGTATTAAACCATTAGCAGACAGAGTGCTTATTAAGCCGGCTGCAGCCGAAGAAAAAACTGTAGGTGGAATTATTATTCCGGATACAGCTAAGGAAAAACCTTTGAAAGGTAGTGTAATCGCTGTTGGTAACGGTACTAAAGACGAAGAGATGGTATTGAAAGCAGGCGATAATGTACTTTATGGAAAATATGCAGGTACAGAAATCGAATTGGATGGTGAAAACTACTTAATTATGCGTCAGTCAGACGTTCTTGCTATTATTTAAGGTTCAGGCCTTTTTATAATTCTTCGAAAACTTTAAACTTAAAAAAGAAAAAGAAATCAAAGCTATGGCTAAAGAAATCAAATTTAATATCGATGCCCGCGATCAACTGAAACAAGGTGTTGACGCATTGGCAAATGCTGTAAAAGTGACATTAGGACCTAAAGGACGTAATGTTATCATCGAAAAAAAATTCGGAGCACCTCATATCACCAAAGACGGTGTATCTGTTGCTAAAGAAGTAGAATTGGAATGCCCATTCGAAAATATGGGGGCTCAACTTGTTAAAGAAGTAGCTTCTAAAACAAATGACGATGCAGGTGACGGTACTACTACAGCTACTGTATTGGCTCAATCTATCATCAGCGTAGGTCTGAAAAATGTGACTGCCGGAGCTAACCCGATGGATTTGAAACGCGGTATTGACAAAGCTGTTGCTAAAGTGGTTGAAAATCTGAAAGCTCAATCGGTTGCAGTAGGTGACGATTTACAAAAAATCGAACATGTTGCTAAAATTTCGGCAAACGGTGACGAAACTATCGGTAAACTGATTGCGGAAGCAATGGGTAAAGTGAAAAAAGAAGGTGTAATCACTGTTGAAGAAGCTAAAGGTACTGAAACTTATGTAGATGTAGTTGAAGGTATGCAATTCGACAGAGGTTATATTTCTCCATATTTTGTAACTGATACAGAAAAAATGGAAGCAGACCTTGAGAATCCGTTTATCTTGATTCATGACAAGAAAATTTCTGTATTGAAAGATATCCTTCCTATTCTAGAGGCAGCTCTTAAATCGGGTAAACCTCTTTTGATTATTGCAGAAGATATCGATTCGGAAGCATTAACTACTTTAGTTGTAAACCGTCTTCGTGCAGGATTGAAGATCGCAGCTGTTAAAGCTCCGGGATTCGGTGACCGTCGTAAAGAAATGTTGGAAGATATTGCTACACTTACAGGTGGTGTTGTAATTTCAGAAGAAAAAGGATTAAAACTCGAAGCAGCTACTCTTGATATGCTTGGTACTGCTGACAAAGTGACAATCAATAAAGATAACACGACTATTGTAAACGGAGCAGGAGATAAAGCTGCCATTGCTGCTCGTGTTGGTCAAATCAAAACTCAGATAGAAAAAACTACATCTGATTACGATCGCGAAAAACTACAGGAACGTCTTGCTAAATTGGCAGGTGGAGTAGCTGTTCTTTATGTTGGTGCTCCTTCTGAAGTTGAAATGAAAGAAAAGAAAGATCGCGTAGATGATGCTCTTTCAGCAACACGTGCTGCAATAGAAGAGGGTACTGTAGCCGGAGGTGGTACAGCTTATATCCGTGCATTAGATGTATTGGAAAACCTGAAAGGCGAAAACGAAGACGAAACAACAGGTATCGAAATCGTAAAACGTGCGATTGAAGAACCTCTTCGTCAGATCGTAAACAACTGTGGAAAAGAAGGTGCAGTAGTAGTACAGAAAGTACGTGAAGGTAAAAACAACTTCGGTTATAATGCCCGTACTGATGTTTACGAAGATTTAGCTGCTGCCGGAGTAATCGATCCTGCTAAGGTAACTCGTGTTGCTCTTGAGAATGCCGCATCTATTGCTGGTATGTTCTTAACTACAGAGTGCATCATTGCAGATAAGAAAGAAGATAATCCTATGCCAGCAATGCCTCCTATGGGTGGTGGTATGGGTGGAATGATGTAATAAATTGCATCATCTTATATATAAAAAGCCGTTTTCGGAAGAAAACGGCTTTTGTATTATCTGTATGTGAACCTAAAAAGTCCTGATATCTTAATACGCCTTAGCAAATACAACTCGCTGAGTGGATGGCTGCCCTGTAACCATACATTTTCCGGGAGTCTTGTCTCCATCCAGAGGAATACAGCGTATAGTTGCTTTGGTTTCTGCTTTGATCTTCTCTTCTGTTTCGGATGTACCATCCCAATGAGCCATGATGAATACTCCTGTTTCAATCTTCTCTTTGAATTCTTCGTAAGTTTCGACCGAGATAGTTTTTGATGTTCGGGTATTGAGTGCTTTTTGGTATATGTTCTCTTGTATTTCATCCAATAGATCCTTGATATATGTATCAAGATTATCACATGAAACAGTCTCTTTGGTCAAAGTATCACGACGGGCAACTTCTATAGTGTTGTTCTCGAGATCACGTCCACCCATTGCCAAACGAACCGGAACTCCCTTCAATTCGTATTCAGAGAATTTCCATCCCGGTTTTTTATTATCAGCATTATCGTATTTAACCGATATCCCCAAAGCTTTAAGAGATGAAATTATACCTTCGACTTTTTTATTGATCTCGGATAATTGTTCTTCACTGCGGTATATTGGTACTATAACAACTTGATAAGGTGCTAGTTTTGGAGGAAGCACTAAGCCGTTATCATCAGAGTGAGCCATTATTAAAGCTCCAATCAAACGAGTAGATACCCCCCATGAAGTAGCCCACACATAATCTTGCTTACCGTCTTTGTCTGTAAACTTAACATCAAAAGCTTTGGCAAAATTCTGACCTAAGAAGTGAGATGTTCCAGATTGTAAGGCTTTACCATCTTGCATCATTGCTTCGATCGTATATGTTTCAACAGCTCCGGCAAAACGTTCATTAGCAGATTTAACCCCTTTTATTACAGGCAGAGCCATGTATTTTTCAGCAAATTCGGCATATACATCCAGCATTTTGCGCGATTCTATCTCTGCTTCTTCTTTAGTTGCATGTGCGGTATGTCCTTCCTGCCAAAGAAATTCGGCTGTACGAAGGAACAGACGGGTGCGCATTTCCCAGCGAACCACATTAGCCCATTGATTGCAAAGTATAGGTAGGTCCCGATATGATTGAATCCAGCCACGATAAGTGTTCCATATAATGGTTTCGGAAGTTGGACGCACTATAAGCTCTTCTTCGAGTTTTGCTTCGGGGTCAACAACCACTCCTTTTCCATCAGGATCGTTTTTTAGGCGATAGTGGGTTACTACTGCACATTCTTTAGCAAAACCTTCTACGTGGTCGGCTTCTTTACTCAAAAATGATTTGGGAATGAATAACGGAAAATATGCATTAATATGTCCGGTTTCTTTGAACATGTCATCCAATTGACGTTGTACTTTTTCCCAGATTGCATACCCGTATGGTTTTATTACCATACAACCTCTAACAGCAGAATTCTCCGCCAAATCAGCTTTTAGTACTACATCGAGATACCATTGGCTGTAATCGTCACTGCGTTTAGTCAGTTCTTTTAGCTCTTTTGCCATATTTTTATTATACTATTCTTTGCTACTTGATCGATGGGTGCAAAGGTATGAAAAAAAGACTGTTTTTATTTGCTTTATTTAGTATAGATAAAATTGTCAAAAAATGCGGACAGGTAAGATAGATTCTTATCTGCCTGCATTTACACCTTTTGATTATTGATTATCTTACGGAAAATACAATATTCATATACGCATTGTAGTCCGGAAGACTGTTTACTGTATAGCTCATCACACCTGCATTACCCATTCCGGTTACCGTAAAACAAGGATCGCAATAAGTGATATAATAATTCAACTGACTGGCAGTGAAAACGGCATAGACACGATTGCTGCTGTCTTTATCGATTTTCTGACGTTTATATTATTAATGAGACTGTTGACAGGTGTATGCCAAGAGCAGATTCAGAACGACAACAAAACTGCTGTGCACGCTTTATTCTGTCGGTTTACTTTTGATAATGTATATATTAGCTGAGGTATGTATACAACAAAACTCAAAGCATAAAAAAATGCTTCGTCATTTTGACACAATATAGTTTTTTGTTTGGTTATTACGCTAGATGCGTCTCTCTCTCTCTCTCTCTCTCTCTCTCTCTCTCTCTCTCTCTCTCTCTCTTTAATATTTCACACGACACAGCCAAACTTAAACTGTTAAATTGTAAGCTTGTTTCGACGTTTTTATGTGTGGAAATTTGAAACATGGATGAATTGTTTATGGTGGCAGATATATGAAAATATTTTAATAAACAAGAAAAGCAGCATACAATCACTGTATGCCGCTTCAGCTGATTAACTACGATTCGCTATATTAACAATTAGAAAATATATTGTCAAGTTAATAAAATAAGGTTGATAACCTCATTATTCGTCTTCGCTGTAAGCGATTTCACCATGTTGTGAAATATCAAGACCGATTGATTCTTCTTCTTTAGTAACTTTTAATCCGACAGTCTTATTTACGATAAAGAACAAAATAGCTGTACCGATTGCGCTGTATGCGATAGTGGCTGCACTGGCTACTATTTGTACCCAAAGCTGATGCCAATCTCCGAATAAAGCACCTTGTACACCTTCAGCTCCTGTGATGATTTGAGTAGCGAATACTCCGGTAAGAATAGCTCCTACAAGACCACCTATACCGTGTACACCGAATGCATCGAGTGAATCATCGTATTTAAGTTTTGGTTTTACATAAGCTACCATTATATAACAGATAGTAGAAGCGATTAATCCGATAAAGAATGCTCCGAATACATCTACAGTTCCGGCAGCGGGAGTGATTGCTACCAATCCGGCTACAGCCCCTGTACAAATACCCACTACGGTTGGTTTTTTGTTGATGATCCATTCAAGAGCCATCCATGTGCTGGCAGCAACAGCAGTTGCAAAATGTGTTACCAACAGGGCATTGGCTGCTAATCCGTCGGCTGCTAATCCGCTGCCGGCATTGAATCCTATCCATCCTAACCAAAGTAGGGCAGTCCCGATCACTACAAATGGAATGTTGTGAGGAGTAACAGGATGTCCTGTTGTACGGTATCCTTTACGACGTCCAATCATAATAGCCATAACTAAGGCCGATATCCCTGCGTTAATGTGTACTACTGTACCTCCCGCAAAGTCGATGGCACCCATTTGCTGCATCCAGCCGCCACCCCATACCCAGTGAGCCATAGGGTTGTAGATGAATAAAGCCCAAAGTACCGAGAATAATAAGAATCCTGAGAATTTGATTCTTTCGGCAAATGCACCTATGATCAAAGCAGGAGTAATAACCGCAAACATACACTGAAACATGGCGAACAATAGTTCGGGTATGTCACCTGCGGTAAGAGTATCTAAAGTAATTCCGTTGAAAAATATTTTATCGAAGCCTCCGATTACGGCACCGAGAGAACTTCCGCTTTCCATAAATCCTGTTCCGAATACCCAGCTGTATCCGATAATAACCCATTCAATTGTGATAACTGCTGTCAGTATAAGGCATTGCATCATTATGCTCAGAACGTTTTTTTGACGAACAAGCCCTCCATAAAAAAATGCCAGCCCCGGTATTGTCATCATCAGTACCAATACTGTAGCAACAATGATCCATGCAGTATTACCGGCGTTCAGAGTCGGGGTTGTTGCTACTTCCGCTACAATCTCCTGAGCCATTAATGCCGGCGAAGCTAACAGTAGTCCGGCTAAAGCTACATATTTTGCCAATCTTTTTTTCATAATCCAGTTAATCTTTGATATTTTTTGTAATATGGTCTCAAGACCTTTTTATTATGTAAATCGATATGTTTTTGATAACCTGTATTTATTCTCCTTCTTTGTTATAAAGAGAATCATCTCCGTGATCACCTGTACGGATACGGATTGATTGTTCTATTGACGATACAAATATTCTACCGTCTCCGCTTTCACCAGTATAAGCTGATTTTAGTATAGCATCAATTGATTTTTCGAGATTAATGCTTCTCACAACAAATGAAATGTAAATGCGGTCTATTGCATTAATATCATATGCGATACCACGGAATATGAGTCCTTGTTTCGCATCTCCCTGCCCTTTGACATCCCACCACGACAGAAAGTCGATATCAGCTTCATGCAAAGCCTTGCGTACTTCGTTGAATTTAGATTTGCGGATAATAGCTTCGATTTTTTTCATATGGTTTATATTAATTATGTTTATGAAATTTTACTGACCGAATTAAGTGACCGAAAGTATTTAATGACGTATTTTAAAGTGATAAGCTGCATTCATTTTTATACTTGTAAAGTCTACAAAAAGGTCTGTGACCTTATTTGATAGTTATTCCGAATACAAAATGGATATCCTCTTGTGCTGGATTCGCTATAATATTCGCAAATACCGGGATGCTGAATGAATCGTTGATCTTTACAGTCTTCGACGCTCCCAGATGTATCGAAGTGAATTTGAATTTGTCGGTTCCGTACATTGCGCTTTCCCATGGGGTGAAACCTGTTCCAATTTTAAAATCAACTTCTTTTACAGAGAAAGGATACGATAGTTCTACGTAAGTAGAGAAAGAGTTATCGCCGTTTGCTTTCTTATTACCTTGTCCTAATACAAATGTATTCCATGCGACAGTTAAGGGGAATGATTCGGGGAAAGTATAAGCTAAACTTGTTTCCAGAGAATGTCCGATGTAGCTGGTTTCTTCTGTGTTTTTCGGGCTGCTGAAATATCTGTGAGCATCTTCGCCATCCCACCAGTAATCAGTCACCGTAAAAGCAAGCCCTGATGTTGCGTAAGAAGCATAAAAATCGACTTCTTTATTGCCTTTACCTGCAATGTCTGTTGATCCCCATGCACCTAAAGTAAAACCTTTTGCCGATACCGATAACGCAGGCTGAACACTTGCTCCTGCTTGTTTAAATCCACGCCATACGTAACTACTAACCAAATCTCCGGATAGATTGATATCTACTGCTGATTCTGACTGTGCTGAAATTTGCCCCATTGACGTGACGAAAAGGATAATTAAACCTAAAACTGTCTTTCTGTTTTTCATACTTTTTTATGTTTAAAGATGTTAATATTGATTTTTATTGAATATTGTGATCGTATAAATTATATTTTAATAACAAAAAGACGTTATATGATGCAAAAATATATTTTTTGATTTTAATAAAAAATTTTTTCGAGAGAAAAATTATCAAAAAGATCATATTTTTTAATTATGGAATCAAATATCTTTTAAAAACCGAAAAAATAAATCTATTTGATTTCGGGAGTGGGGTTTTGGTGTTGATGGTGTGGACAAAAAAAAGAGTAGGCGTATGCCCACTCTTTTTCTTTATTGTTGTATTTATATAATTATCAGTTCTTCTTTATTAACCTTACTAATTCGCCGATCCATAATACCAGCGATGTTGATCCGAGTATAATAAGCCAGTCTCTTATTTCAAGAGGAACGGTGCGGAAAACGTCTCCTCCGAATGTAACAATCAGTATTTGTCCGACAAGAATAATTCCTGAAACAACTACAAATCCGAGACTTTGTCTGATTCCGGCAAAAGCCGATTTTCCCGTCCCGAATGCTTTAGCATTGAACATGTTCCAGAATTGAAGGATCACAAACACTGTAAAGAAGTAGGATAGGAAGTATCTGAATTTATCTCCTTCTATATGGCTGAAGAATGAATCAAGATGAGCCGGAGAATTGAAGTAGAACAGCATTCCCATCAGTACAACTACAAATAATAATCCTACAAACAGGATGTTTGTCCGCATAGGTGGTGAAATGATGAAGTCTGTGTTCTTTCTCGGCTTTTCTTTCATTACATTCGGATTAGGAGGTAGAGATGCCAAGGCTCCTGCGGCGAATGTATCCATAATCAGATTTACCCATAACATTTGAGTAACAGTCAGAGGTAAGTCGTGTCCGAATATTGATCCTAAGAAGACAAGCAATAAGGCGGCGACATTAATCGTTAACTGGAACAAAATAAAACGTTGTATGTTCTTATACAGCGAACGTCCCCACATCACAGCTGTTGCTATACTGCTGAACGAGTCATCCAATAGAGTGATATCGCTGGCTTCTTTGGCTACCGATGTTCCCGATCCCATAGAAAGTCCAACGTCTGCGTGATTAAGAGCCGGAGCATCGTTTGTTCCGTCACCGGTTACTGCAACTATTTCTCCGGACTGTTTCAATAGAGAAACCAGTCGTTGCTTGTCGGTTGGACGCGCACGGCACATAATCTTTAGCTTTTGCACCCTTTGCAGCGCTTCTTCGTCGGAAAGAGCCTCGAAGTCTGGTCCTGTTATGATATTCAGGTCAGAATCCTCTTCGTCTTTCCATATACCGATCTGGCGTCCAATTTCGCGAGCTGTGCCATAAGTATCTCCCGTGACAATTTTTACTCCGATGCCGGCATTCAAACAGTCGTTTACGGCAGCAGGCACATCTTCTCTGACAGGGTCGGATATAGCTGTAATACCTTGCAGGATCATATTACTTTCGAGTGAACCGATAGAAGTATTCTCATCTACAACCTGATAAGCAAAGCCTAAAGTACGCATCGCTTGATTTTGGTATTGAAGGAGCTGATCTTCTATTTGTTTTTGCATTTCCTCTTTCGGAACGTTCTTTGTCGCTGTTTGTATATGTGTACATTTAGCAAGTATTATTTCGGGAGCACCCTTTATATATACAATTTTTTTACCTCCGCCCAAAGCTTTAGACTCTACTATGGTAGCCATGTATTTGCGCTCGGTCGAAAATGGTAATTGTTCTACTATTTTGGTATCTTCCCTCTCAGCCAGATAATTAATTTTCTTGCCATGCAGCCAAAGAAGCAAAGCTCCTTCGGTAGGATTGCCTAAAGCCTTAGCTTTTGAAGCATCCGAAAAATCAAGGAAGGCGGTAGAGTTTGTCGAAATGTTTTCGATGATCATTCTACTGATATCATCATCTGTCAATGATTGCTCATTCAGTCCGTAAAAATTGGTTTGAGCAACCTGCATCTGGTTCTGAGTAAGAGTTCCTGTCTTATCTGTACAAATAACAGTTGTAGCACCCATCGTTTCGCAGGCGTGCATTTTTCTTACCAGATTGTTAGCCTTCAACATACGTCTCATGCTTAGAGCTAAACTCAGGGTCACACTCATGGGGAGACCTTCGGGTACAGCAACCACAACAAGGGTTACGGCAACCATAAAGTATTGAAGTATGTGTCCTGCGGTCTCAAGTGATACCCACGATTCGGGCTGAAGCGGATTAACACCGAAAGCAAAGCCAACACCTGCTAATACAACAAAAGCCAATACTCCTAATCCCATCCATTTGAGCCATCCTCCGTTTTCTACACTTTCGGGCAGCGACTTGTCTTTGCCCATCAGTTCGTAAGCGTCGTAAAGGATAGGCATCCATACTTTAGATAAGGCGATAATACCACCTATAATGACAGCACCTACCAGCCCTAATTGACCTAGAGTGTAATCATTACTTCCTAAGAATATATCTTTTATAAATAGGACAGAGAATGTAAGTGCTGCAAGCAGCATACCTATAACTCCGATAAATTTAGCCAAAGAATCGAGCTGGCGGTTTAGAGGAGTTTCTCCTTCTACCATTTCGGCAGCCTTTTCGGCTACTTGACCGAATTCGGTAGCATCTCCGACTTTAGTAACCTGCATTGTGCCATGTCCGTTGATGACTTTGGTTCCTCTCAGTACCCAATTGGAAGGGTAGGTTACACCTTCTTCAAACTCATTAGGATCAGTGGTTTTATCTATACTTGGTTCTCCGGTCAGAGTCGACTCGTCCATTTGTAAGGTCACGGCTTCTAGCAGTTCACCGTCTGCCGGAACTTCATTTCCGGTTTCGAGTAGAACGATGTCGCCCACAACTATTTCTCTTTTCGAAACCTGACATACATTGTTGTTTCTTATAACCATGATCAGATCGTCGTCATTGACCTGATTTAATACATCAAATTTTTTGTTTGCATCCAGCTCAAACCAGAATGCAACACCGGTTGCTAAGAAAATAGCGCAAAATACACCAATTGTTTCTTCGTAGTGGGCTCCTTTTCCTGTAACGTGGTTTACTATAGCAATACCCAATGAGATGAATGCTGCTATAAGAAGGATACGGATAATAGGATCTTCGAATTTTTCGAGGAATAATTTCCATAAGGGCTCTTTTTCGGGTGGTGTCAGGATATTCTCGCCATATTTCTGGCGATTCTCCTTGACTTGAGCATCGGTCAACCCCGTGTAATGGTGTTTTTGTTCCATAATTATTATTTAGTAATGAGTATTAAAGTTTTAGATGTTTATATTGCTTTGATAAGTCATTAAAAGCAGATATAATGTGACTACATAAAACAACCCTTAATTTATTGTTATGCTTCTCGAAGCAGTATAATAAAGAAAGGTTTGCAATCTTAATAGTCGTATGCTTGAACATTTTAATCACACTTTTAGTTTGCTCCGGAAATAAAAAAAAATTATTAAACCGGGATGTTGTCAGAAATTATGATTATAGGCAGGCATTTCGGATATGTATTTCAGTTGTTGTTTTATGTTGCGTGTGCTGGTTAGAGTAAGCAACGTATCTATTTGCAAACCTTTTATTACTTTAAAGTAAGGTTCCTTCCTTATATACTCGGTGATTTCTACAGCTACAACTCCTTGTCTTACCATATCGATGGCTCTTGCGGCCGCATATGATAAATCAATCACCCTGTTCTTGGCATGCGGCCCTCGATCTATAACCTTTACGATCACGATTTTGTCGTTTGCCTTATTTCTGACCTTGAGAAGTGTGCCGAACGGATGTTTCTTATGAGCGCAGACAAAATCGTCTCTGCTGTAGGTGATACCGCTGGCTGTAGGTTTATTGTGAAACCTTCGGGCGTAGTATGTTGCAGCGCCTGTTTCCGTCTTTATTTTATCCTGAGCGAATAAAAGTAATATGGGGCAAAAAAACAGGAATAACAATAATAATAAAGTTGTTCTCATTTTTTGTTTTTAACTTTATGCTGAGCAAAGATAAAATAATTAGTGAAAGTTTGATTGATAAATGTTACTAATAGAAAAAGAAATAGTATTTTTTTTTGATTATTCGCAAATATCAGTATTTTTGTGTTGATTTAATTGTTTATGACAGAAAAGCATGAGAAATTACTCGCTGATCTTGAACTCAGACTGCATCAATTGATGTATTTGTGTGATTCCCTGAAAGCCGAGAATCAGAGTTTAAAGGTTCGATTAGAAGCTAAAGATGGCGAGATAAATCGTGTTAGTTCGGTGTTGGAAGAATTAAACCAGAAATACAATGACCTGATGTTTGCCAACACTCTTACCGGAACGGGAAGTGATGGTGTTGAAGAAGCAAAAAACAGGTTGAATAAGTTAGTGCAAGAGGTTGATAAATGCATTGCATTGTTGAAAATATAAAAGGATGAGCAATGGGAGAGCGTTTTATCATATCGTTGCGTATTCTGGAACGGATTTATCGTTTGAAGATAAACCGTAAGGATGAACAAAAGTTCAGGGACGCAGCTGTAGCTATTGAAAAGAAGACCAATCAATATAGAATCCATTTCGCGGGGGCTGATTCGAAGAACCTATTGGAGCAAGACTATCTGGCTATGACGGCCATTCAGGCATTGTCCGAAACAGAGGCTTTAGAAGCTAAAAACAAGCTTTTTGAAGATAAGGTGAAATCTTTGATAGACGAAGTGGAAACGTATTTGAGACAAAACAGATAGTTTTCTAATATCAATAAATAGTAAAATCAATTGGCACTAATTGAGAACGATCGGCATTTCCGGTTGTTTTTGATTAGTTTTTTTTATATAAAACCGATACCTGAAGGGTATTTTTAATTAACGTGAAACAAAAAGAGCTATATGGAGATAATATTTGCAGTAGTAGGCTTAGTGGCAGGTGCTGTTATCGCTTGGCTCGTTCTTAACTTTGTAACCAATGCGAACGTGAAGCGTCGTATTGAAGAAGCAGAACGTGAAGCCGAAGTAATCAAGAAGAATAAATTACTGGAAGTAAAAGAACAGGCTTTACAAATGAAAGCCGAGTTTGAAAAACAAGTAAACAGCAGGAATTCAAAACTGCAGGTTGCTGAAAATAAAGTAAAACAGAGGGAACAAACGCTGAATCAGAAGATCGAAGAAGCGCAACGCCGTAAATCGGAAGTAGACGTTGTGAAAGAAAATCTGGATGCGCAGCTTGAAATCGTAGAAAAGAAAAAACAAGACCTTGATAAATTGCATAAGCAAGAGGTGGAAAGACTCGAAGCTCTTTCGGGACTTTCGGCAGAAGAAATCAAGGGTAAATTGGTAGAGGCTTTGAAAGATGAAGCTCAAACCAACGCTCAGTCGTACATCAGCGAGATAATGGAAGAAGCTAAGATGACGGCTAATAAAGAGGCTAAAAAAATTGTAATACAATCTATACAACGTGTGGCAACTGAAACTGCCATCGAAAATGCAATTACTGTATTCCATATTGAATCGGATGAGGTAAAAGGACGTATTATCGGACGTGAAGGACGTAATATCCGTGCATTGGAAGCTGCTACCGGAGTAGAAATCGTAGTAGATGATACCCCTGAGGCTATTGTTATCTCCGGATTTGATCCTGTGAGACGTGAGATTGCCCGCCTGGCTCTTCATCAATTGGTCGCTGATGGTCGTATCCATCCGGCTAGAATCGAAGAGGTTGTATCGAAAGTAAGAAAACAAATCGAAGAAGAAATTATAGAAACCGGTAAGCGTACTGCTATCGACTTGGGTATACATGGACTGCATCCTGAAATGATACGTCTTATCGGTAAGATGAAATACCGTTCGTCTTACGGACAAAACTTATTGCAGCATGCCCGGGAAACAGCCAATCTTTGTGCGATAATGGCTGCCGAACTAGGCTTGAATGTGAAAAAGGCTAAACGTGCAGGTCTGTTGCACGATATAGGTAAAGTGCCTGATGACGAACCGGAATTGCCACACGCATTGCTTGGTATGAAACTGGCTGAAAAATACAAAGAAAAACCGGATATCTGTAATGCGATCGGTGCTCACCACGATGAAATAGAAATGACCAGTCTGCTGGCTCCTATCGTTCAAGTGTGTGATGCTATTTCCGGAGCACGTCCGGGAGCTCGCCGCGAAATTGTAGAAGCTTACATCAAGCGTTTGAATGACCTTGAACAATTGGCGATGTCTTATCCGGGAGTTTTGAAAACTTATGCTATTCAGGCCGGACGTGAACTTCGTGTTATCGTTGGTGCAGATAAAGTTGATGATGTTGAAACCGAAAAGCTTTCGGGAGAAATTGCTAAACGGATACAAGACGAAATGACTTATCCCGGTCAGGTTAAGATTACCGTTATCAGGGAAACCCGATCTGTAAGTTTTGCTAAATAAAAGTTAAATATATATTGGATAAAGAGGTTCTTCGTTGAAGAATCTCTTTGTTTTATAAACAAACTACATATTTTGCTGTTATTTTTGTGTAGTTCTTTTATTTATGTTAAGCGGTTATAATAAAATATACTCTTATTTTTCGACATAAACGGAGGGGATAGGTGCTTAAAATTATATTTTAAAGCATATTTTCTTATTTTTGTATGAATTATTTCAATTTCAAATATAAAAAAGAATCTATTTTGATTTATAACAGGCTTAGATTGTTTAGATAACTAGAATGATGAAAAGTCTGAGAACTAAACTAAATTGTAATATTATGGCATATAAAATAGCGGTTTTTGACGCAAAACCTTACGATCAGGACACTTTCGAAAAAGTAAACCAGCAGTTTGGCTATGAACTTGTATATCATAAAGAACATCTGGACAAACACAATGTTATATTGGCAGGAGGTGCAGACGCCGTTTGTATCTTTGTAAATGCAGATGTGGATAAATATGTGATAGATAAGCTATGCGAAATGGGGGTGAAACTGATCGCCTTACGTTGTGCAGGGTTTAACAATGTCGATATCGCATATGCTGCCGGAAAGATCAAAGTAGTAAGAGTTCCCGATTATTCGCCGCATGCGATTGCCGAACATACATTAGCTTTGATGTTATGTCTAAATCGCAAGGTACACCGGGCTTTTCTGCGTACACGTGATTGGAATTTCTCACTGAACGGATTCCTTGGTTTTGATATGTATGAAAAAACTGTGGGAGTAATTGGTACAGGTAAAATCGGAAAAACTGTTATTGGGGTATTAAAAGGTCTAGGTATGAAAATTCTTGCTTATGATCTTTATCCTGATCATGAATTTGCAGCCAAGAATGATATTAAATATGCAACGTTGGATGAAATATATACGAATGCCGATGTTATAACTCTGCATTGTCCTTTGACTAAAGAAACCGAATATATGATCTGTGAGGATTCTATCGCAAAAATGAAAGATGGAGTGATGATCATTAATACCGGACGTGGAAAACTGATCCACACAAAACACCTGATTGATGGACTTATCAGCAGGAAGATCGGATATGCCGGTCTTGATGTATATGAGGAAGAAGGAGCCTATTTTTATGAAGATTGTTCGGATAGCGTATTAACGGATGATGTTCTGGCTCGCCTGCTTTCATTTAATAATGTAATTGTAACTTCACATCAGGCATTCTTTACAGAAGAAGCTATGTCGAATATCGCAAATACAACAATGAATAATGTTGCTGACTTTTTTGCCGGAAAAGAGCTTAAAAATGAAGTTGTACACCAAGCTAAATAATAAAGGGATATATAAATAAAAAGGAGATTATAAACAATAGCCGGGAACTCTAAAGGAGAAGATCTGTTAGTTGATGGTATTGAAAAAAAAATATCATTATTTATTCGGAATCCGTCATTAAATACTTTTGTTGCCGTAGGATTGTTTTAGAAAGAAAAAGTTTTCAATCTGCTTTCATAAACTTGATATGAGAAGAATAACTTTAATTTGCACGTTGTTGCTGTTTGTGAGCTTAAACTTTACACTTGTTTCAGCTGATAAATTTATTGTTGTAATAGATGCCGGACACGGAGGTAAAGACGGTGGTGCCATAAGAGGTACATATAAGGAAAAAGAAATAAATCTGAAAGTAGCTCAGGCTTTGGGTAAGCTTATAGAGAGCAATATGAATGATGTAAAAGTTATTTATACCCGCAAATCCGATGTATTTGTTGATTTGTATAAGCGTGCCGATATTGCAAATAAGGCGAAAGCGAATTTGTTTATATCTATCCATACCAATTCTACTGCTGCGAAAACAACAACGGCATCAGGAGCAGATACCTATATTCTTGGGTTGGCGCGAAGCGAGGAAAACTTAGCCGTGGCAAAGCGTGAAAACTCTGTAATTCTTCTTGAAGATAATTATAATAAACGTTACGAAGGGTTCGATCCGAACTCTCCCGAATCGAATATTATTTTCGAATTTATGACTGATAAATACATGGAGCAAAGCCTGCAATTTGCGACTCAGGTACAAAGCGGTTTTTCTAAAGTTGCAAAAAGGGTCGATAGGGGAGTCTTGCAAGCCGGATTTCTTGTGCTGAGAGAATCGGGTATGCCGAGTGTTCTGATAGAGCTGGGGTTTATAAACAATCCGGCAGAAGCTAAATATTTATCCTCATCAATCGGGCAGAGAGCTATGGCGAGTGCCATCTATTCGGGATTGGAAAAATATAAAAAAGATTTCGATAAAAAGCAAGGCCGTACTTCAGGCTCTATTGCGGAAGCTCCTAAAAAAGAAACGACCAGACCCGAAAAAGAGAAAGAACGCATAGAAGATACAAAGCCGGTAACAGTGCCTTTATCCTCTAAAACATTAAAAGATACAGTCGCAAAAAGTGAATCTCCTGCATCTAAGCCATTGTTTGTTTCTAAAAATAATAAGGTCGAAGATCTGCCTGTCGATAATAGTAAAAAATCAAAAGTAGAAACTCCGAAAGCTGAATCTGTAAAACCCAAAGCATCGAAAGCTGTAACAGAAGATAAGCCTGTGCAAAAAGATGTACAGGTGATAACCCCGAAAGGGTCAAAGACATCTACAGCTAAAGTTGCTGCCGGAGCTCTGGAGTATCGGGTGCAATTTATGACCGGAAGTACAAAACTACCGAAAAATGCTGCTGCCTTTAAAGGTTTGTCTCCGGTTGATTCATATCAGGATGGTGGTGTATATAAATATACATACGGCTCTACAACAAGTGAAGCTGAGGCCGCAACTCTGTTGAAAGAGGCTAAGAAGAAGTTCGGAGATGCTTTCATTGTTCGTTTCAGGGATAATGTTCGGGTCAAGTAAAATACTGTTTTTGAAAAAGTAAAAAGATATTCGACTATCGTTGTAACAGGAGTGAATAGTCTGATGTCAAAAAAGAATAATAAATAGGTCTGCGACCTCAATAGAAAATTTATATGAAAAAAATGTTTTCGAAAGAAGTAAAAATCGGAATAGGTTTTGTTGTAGCTCTGTTCTTGCTGTATACCGGAATTAATTTTCTGAAAGGTATCAATATCTTCAAACCGGCTAACTCCTATACTGTCGTTTTTGATGATGTGACAGGGTTGACATTGTCGTCTCCTGTTATTCTGAATGGTTATCAGGTAGGGCTTGTGTATTCCATGGAGCTAGACCAGCAAGAGGAGAATAAAGTGGCGGTTGTTTTAAACTTAGATAAAGGCGTGAAAATAACGAAAGGTAGTAAGATCAAACTTGATGTATCGTTGATGGGATCAGCTACTGTGATAATCGATAAGAATCCCGAAACTCAGGAATTGTATACTTCATCTGATCGTATTCCCGGTATCCGTCAGTTGGGTATGATGGAGTCGATGAGCCAAACTGTGCTGCCTCAGGTTGGAAATCTTATCCCTAAGATAGATTCGATTTTATCAGGAGTACAGTTGCTTGTGACTAATCCTGCATTAGCTCAATCATTGCAAAATGTAAATGTTATTACATCAGAACTTACTACAGCTTCGAGACAATTAAATCAGATGATGACTGTCATGAATAAAGATATTCCTAAATTGGCTAATAATATGACTACTGTGTCATCTGATTTGGCTCAGGTATCAGGACAGTTTAAAACAATGGACTTTCAGAAGTCTTATCAATCGATAGACTCTACTTTACAAAACATACAGGCTCTTACCAATAAACTGAACAGTAAAGATAATTCTGTAGGTCTGTTGATGAATGACAGACAATTGTATGATAGCCTTGTGTCAACTATGGGCAATGCCTCATTACTATTGAAGGATGTAAAAGAAAATCCATCCAAGTATATTAATGTAAAAGTCTTTTGATAAAAGCATCCTTATTTAGAATCTTTCTAAATAATAAAAAACTGTAACTACTTCTTAACAGCAAGGTATTTATGGTTTATACTTTGGGTATTTATAGATAAAATACCTTAAATGCTTGAACTTTAAAAGCTTAGATAGGTAGAATTATCTATTTATTTATCTTGCTGAAAATGAAAGTGTTATAATGTATTTAAAAATGCAAATTTATTCCGATTTGTTTAAACTGAATTTATTTCCAAAATTTGCATTACAATAATAGTTAAGAGGAAAACAAAAATAGAACTACCGATTTTTAGCGATGAATAATAATGTAAATATTTTATGGAATAAGTGTCTGAATGTAATAAAAGATAACGTATCTGATATTACGTTTCAAACATGGTTTTCACCTATTGTACCACATTCGTATGAAAGGAATGTGTTTACGATACAGGTGCCAAGCCAATTTTTCTATGAGTATTTAGAAGATAAATTCGTAGACCTGTTACGGATGACACTTCATCGTGAGATAGGAAAAGAGACTATTCTTAACTATAGGATTCTTGTTGAAAATACAACAAATACCCATGTTGATTACCGTGGAGATGCTAAGTCTTTGAGTGTGGAAAAAATTACACCAAAGCAAGCGAATAAGATTCCTAATCCTTTTCAGAAAGTTGTTCCTACGGACTTTGATTCTCAACTGAACCCAAAATACACTTTTGGTAATTTCTTTGAAGGTGTCAGCAATAAACTGGCTAGAACAGCTGGTGAAACAATCGCAAATAATCCGGGTAAAACAGCTTTCAGTCCGTTGTTCTTGCATGGGACATCAGGTGTCGGAAAAACTCACTTATGTCACGCTATAGGTACACGCATTCTTGATCAGTTTCCTGATAAAAAGGTGCTATACGTTTCGGCTCACTTATTTAAGGTGCAATATACTGATGCAACCCGTTTCAATACAGTAAATGATTTTATCAACTTTTATCAGGGAATAGATGTCCTTATTATAGATGATATTCAGGAGTTGGCTGGATTGGAAAAAACACAAAATACATTCTTCCATATATTTAATCACTTACATCAGAATAATAAACAGCTTATTCTTACATCAGATAAAGCTCCGGCTGAATTGCAGGGTGTTGAAGAGCGTTTATTGACAAGATTCAGATGGGGATTAACAACTCGATTGGAGAATCCCGATTTTGAATTGAGAACTAAGATTCTTAAAAATAAGATTCTGCAGGATGGTCTTTCTATACCCGAAGACGTTATCACTTTTATAGCAGATAATGTAACTGAGAATGTCCGTGATCTGGAAGGTATTATCGTTTCTTTGATGGCTTACTCGGTTATCTACAACAAAGAAGTGGATATGGCTTTGGCCAAAAGGGTAATAGGGCAGGCAATTCGTAAGATTGAGAAAAAGAAGCTTACTGTAGACAGCATCTCTGAAGTTGTGTGCAAGCACTTTAATATAAAAACAGAATTACTGCAAACAGCATCTCGTAAAAGAGAAATCGTACAGGCTCGTCAGGTTGCTATGTATTTGTCAAAATTGTATACAGAAATGTCTTTGGCACAGATCGGGGCTGTTATAGGTAAAAAAAATCATGCTACCGTATTACATGCCTGCAAAACAGTGAAAGATCAGCTTCAAGTTGATAAATCGTTCAGGGATGATTTGGACGAAATAGAAAAAATATTGAAAAAATAATCTAGGTTATTATCATAAAATAAATAAGGCATCTCTGATAGGAGATGCCTTATTTATTTTGTCTAAGTTTTTTGATAACCAGAAGCATATGTTCATCGTTTTGTTATTAGATAATGACTTATTTATCTAATAACAAAGATGATATTCATATAAGTGTCCCAGTTTGCTTTCTTTTTTATTGTATATGTCATTTTTCCCGTGTGATCTATATCCTTAATATCAAGAATATTTTTATCAAAATAGGTGATATAGAAGTACAATTGTTCCGATCCGAATACGGGTATATTGACAGGAGCGCCAAGGCTCTTATATAAAGGAGATGCAAACTGACTTTTATACTGTTGATACAGATCTATAGTGTGAGTTGTTCCTACAACAGAAGTCTCAATATTAATGGAAGGCATCAGAAAGAAGTGTCTGTTATATCGAGTGAGGCATGTCCATTTGGGTGAAGCTGTACTTCCGATATTCTGAGAGATACATTTCAGATCAGTATCATATACCAATAGCCCGGCAGCCGGAGATGTTATTGCAGTTTTTTCGTTGTTCGACATACGAGGTATAAGAAGCCCTTTATTTGAGGATGTAATATCTAATACGGAAGTCTGATTGGGAGACTCTGTATTAATTCCTATTTGTGCATACAACATCGTATTATTAATCCACATAAAGGGTAATATTATTAACCAAATATATTTTTTCATATTTATCTATTGAGATTAATCGTGATTGAATTTTGCAGATCATGTCTTATAGCCCGATTGGTTTTGATTACGCAATCTGCAATTTTTATTTTGTGGGTAGTTTTAGATAACATACTTCCATCAGCCTTTTTAGGGGTTACTTCTATTGTATATACACCTAGCGAAGAATAGGTGTGGTGTTGTGTATAGGTTGCCGTACCACTGCTTACTATTTCTGTAACTACCGGAGATCCATCACCAAAATTCCATTCAAGGGTTTTAGGTGCTTCCGATCCTAATGCAGTAATTTCGAGATTGAATGTGCTGATGTATGAAGTACATTTAAAATCCGGCATTTGTGATTTTTGGAAAAATGAGGCTGGAAAATTGGGTAATCCATACACAGAACTAGTTCCGGAGAGCAAATAATTTTCAAATATTCGTATATCATTTCCTCCTTTGTCGGGATCCATTATTACATAAAGATGGCGAGTTGATGATCGTATTCCATATATCCTCTTATCAGGACCTAATTTCCAATTGATAGCATACATTGACATCTTCGTCGAAACTTTATTGAGTCGTAAGTCATCCCATGATATTTTAGAACCGAGAGCACCTTCTCCTCCAATATAAAGATATTCTCCTGAAGGCGAGAATTCTATTCCGTAAGGACTTGCATGCCCTGTAGATACTATCGCATTAGATATAATACCTGTTATAGGATCGAAATCGGCAGAAATGATTGCTCCACTCCAATATGTAGTGTTGATAATTTTTGTATTGTCGGGAGAAAATCTTATTTCACCGGCATAAGGTCCTATAGAGGTATCAGAAAAGTTGGAAGGATATATATTCGGGCCGGTTATCCCTGAAGCTGTAATATCCCACACCAAGAAGTTTCCGAATGTTCTATTCACTAACCAATATCCGCTACCATCAGCTTTTGCCGCAGAGGCAATATTTTCACAAGTATAGCCTGGCCGTATATTCGTATTTTTAGAGATTACTTTACCTAGCCCATCATTAAGGCTTAGGTCTACTATCGAATAACAGATTCCGTACGGATATCCGGTCACAGCATTTACTGTAAAAATGTAATATCGATCTGAATTTCCGGGCATAGGTACTACAATCCCTGATTGTGTGGCTGACGGATCTCCAAACAAACCTGTACCCGAATCCATCGTTACATTGTTTTTATTATAAACAGTCATCCCATCCGAAGACATTAACAAATTACCTTCTACATCAGATAATGTAAAACAGCCCTCATTTGTGGAGATCGGACCTCTTAGTGTAGTGGGCATTTTGGCAGTTTGTAATCCTTCTTTTGATACCACATTATTGGTAGATCCGAAATTTAATCCTGCATATGATCCAAAATACCACCAATTCATTTCTTTTTGGGCTTGTATGTTCATTATAAATAATAGAGACATAAAGTTCCATATTAATATTCTCTTCATGATTTTTTAATTTATTTGATAACAAACACAACAGTGATAAAAGAACTATACTCGGCTTCAGCCAAAACATCGTACAATACCTTTCCGTTTGCATCAATGCTATTAATATTTAGAATATTATTATCGTAATAAGTGATGTAATAGTATAGACTGTCAGCAGTCGGATAATATGGAATGGTTGAAGGGGCACCTGTACTCTTTGCGAATTGGCTAGGAGTTGCTCCCGAAAACTGTTTTTTATATTCTTCATACAGATCGAGGGTTTGCCCGGAAGCTACAGAAGAAGCGTCAATAGCAATGGATGGCATATAAAAAGAGATATTCTGCGCATCTACTGACGACAGGCAAACCCAAGCAGGAGAGGTCGTTGTTCCTGCATTCTGTGAAATACATTTTAGAGTTGTGTCATATACTATCAACCCTTCAGCAGGAGTTGAGATCGCTGTTTTTTGAGCAGTAGTCATTCGGGGAATCAGCATCCCTTTGTCTGTACTTACTACATCTAAAGCTGCACTGGCATCAGGTGTTTGAGTGTTGATGCCTATCTGTGCTGATAATGTTGCTACAACTGTAAAATTGAGCATAAGTGCGAAAATTTTTTTCATTGTTGTTTGATTGATGTGGTCGTAGACCTTGTTGTTACTTATATTGATCGAGTTTTTTAGCGATGAAAAAAGCAGTAAAATGCACTCTCTGCATCTTACTGCACATGTCAACCTGCTGTCGGACAATCGTATGCTTAAAGCAGATTCAGAACGACAATAAAAAAAAAACAAGACTGCTTTAAATAAGCTGTCGAGCCGGTTTAAGTATAATTTGGTATATATTATTTGAGGTATGTACGCAAAAAATCGGATTGCATCATTTTGACACAATGGAAATTTTGTTTTGTTAAAAAAATTATTAGTTACGCTAGATGCGTCTCTCTCTCTCTCTCTCTCTCTCTCTCTCTCTCTCTCTCTCTCTCTAATATTTCACACGACACAGCCAAGCCTAAATTGTTAAAATTTAAGTTGTTTTGGGTGTTTGTATATGTGAAAAAATAGAACATGGATATATATCAATAGATTGATTTCAATGGCAAATATATATAAAATTTAATAAAGTGGCTTAGTTGAGCTTATCATAAAAGCTAAAAATAAGGATGATATGAGTGATTTTTGGAAAAATGAAAGCTAAAATAAACAAGTTTTATTGTTGTGTGTTTAACCAATATGAATATACACATTAAATGCTTTCTGTTACTTATTTTATAAGGTTTATATAAATAATTGGGGCAACAAGTTCTGATAAGAAAAAAAGATTACTAATTTTAATCAATTATTAAAACATAAAGATACATGAAAAGAACTAATATTGTTTTGCTTTTGGCTGTTTTCATTTCAGTCTTATTTTCCAGTTGTTCATACAACTCAATGGTTGACAAACAGGAGGCTTCTTCTGCTCAATGGGGACAAGTCCAGAACGCTTACCAGCGTCGTGCCGATTTGATTCCAAATCTTGTTTCTACAGTGAAAGGGTATGCCTCGCACGAGGAAAATACATTGAAAGAAGTGGTGGAAGCCCGTGCTAAAGCTACACAGGTAACCGTTAATGCCGATGATCTGACCGAAGAAAATATACAAAAATATCAACAGGCTCAAGGACAACTGAGTGCTGCCTTAGGTAAACTGCTTATGGTTCAGGAGCAATATCCGGATCTGAAAGCGAATCAAAACTTTCTGGCTTTGCAGGATGAGTTGGCCGGGACAGAAAATCGCATATCAGTAGAGAGAAATAAATATAATGAGATCGTAAAAGATTACAATCAGTATATCAGACAGTTTCCTCAGACTATATGGGCGGGATGGTTCGGATTTACCAAGAAAGGATATTTCGAAGCTGAAGCAGGTAGCCAGACAGCTCCTAAAGTTGAGTTCTAAGGTCATAGATCTATTTGTTACTTAAAAGATAGGTTCGACACGCAGAAATATGTCGAACCTATTGCATATCATTGAATTTATTGATTATGAAGATTATTCGTTCAATAATGCTCCTGTTTGTATTCCTGTTTCCGGCTGTTGTTTTCGGACAGGATATTCCCGAACCGATGTCTCCGCCTCGTTTAGTAAATGATTTTGCCGGAATATTCAGTAATGAGGAGAAAGCCAAACTCGAAAAAATGCTGCTTGATTACAACGACTCAACTTCAACCCAGATATATGTGGTTTCGGTTAAAGATTTGGGTGGATATGCTGCATCTGATTATGCTTTCCGCTTGGGTGAAAAATGGGGTATAGGTCAGAAAAGCAAAAATAACGGAGCGGTGATACTGATAAAGCCTAAGATCGGTAATAGCCGTGGTGATGTTTTTATCGCTACAGGTTATGGCCTCGAAGAAAAGCTCAACGATGCTCGTGTTGGTCGTATTATAGATAATTATATGATACCTTCATTTCGTCAGAACGATTATTATACAGGGACAAAAGATGCGGTACAGGCAATGATTAATTATTTGTCCGGACAATTTCAGGCTGATCCGGAAGAAGACGAAGGACCGGGTACAACCGAAACGGTCATCAGTGTGATATTAATTCTGCTGTTTATTTATTTCATGAGTAAAATCAATCGCAATAATCGTGGAAATCGTTCCTCCGGAGGTGGATTCTTTCCCCCGATTATCGGTGGATTTGGCGGTGGAAGTTTTGGTGGCGGGTCACGAGGAGGCTTCGGCGGCGGCGGTGGCGGAAGCTTTGGCGGCGGCGGAGCAGGACGTAGCTGGTAATAGATTTTTTCGATATAATGATAGACCTTTTGAAAGAAAACGAATGTGTCTTTTATTTGAAATCGTATATCTTTGTAAATGTCATAAGTCAAAATATTATTAAATTACAAAATTCGTCATTATGTTAAGTAAGAAAGTAGAAGAAGCATTAAATAAGCAAATTAATGCAGAGTTTTGGTCTGGTTATTTATACCTTTCTATGTCGGCTCATTTTGCTAAAGAAGGTAAATCAGGCTTTGCTAATTGGTTCAAAGTGCAGGCTTTGGAAGAAAATGATCATGCTATGAGATTTTTCGATTATATAGTGTCCAGAGGTGGTGAAGTAACTATCCTGCCTATTAAAGAAGTGCCTCATTCATGGGCTTCG
Source organism: Indolivaga capnocytophagoides DSM 22835 (assembly GCF_000426485.1). Classification (GTDB taxonomy): domain Bacteria; phylum Bacteroidota; class Bacteroidia; order Bacteroidales; family Dysgonomonadaceae; genus Dysgonomonas_A; species Dysgonomonas_A capnocytophagoides. Next base: position 84,425 of record NZ_AUFL01000012.1, on the reverse strand, counting down.
CCGATCGATGCATTTAAAGCTGCGTTGGCTCACGAAAAACATGTGACAGCACTGATCGATAATCTGATGACATTAGCTAATGAAGAAAAAGATTATGCTACCGGATCTATGTTGAAGTGGTTTATCGACGAACAAGTTGAAGAAGAAGAAACTGCACAGGAATATATCGACAGCCTTGAAATGATCAAAGATAACGGCTTCGGTATATATACTCTTGATAAAGAACTGAAATCGAGAAAATATTCTCCACTTTCTTTCTAAAGTATGAGACCTGTTTATTTATCAGTAAACGAGTTTATAAATAGATAATAGTAAAAAGGATGGATTGATTAATCTGTCCTTTTTAAATAATAGGAAGTATTAAAGTCGTATTTTAAATGAATAACAGGCTGTTGCTGTTATGTTTGGATGGACAATAAAAAGGACTGAGACCTTATTTCTGATAAAAGAGTTAAGTATATGATGGATATTATAAATGAATATTTTGTGCAGATTGTAGCTACTATTTCAGTATTGGTCGCTACTCCTGTGATAAGGCATTTAACGAAAACCGTATTGAGAAAATACGCTTTCATGAAAGGGAAAACCGAAAACCGAACAGGTCAGGTTGTCCGTATTTTTGCAGTGACTGTCAATTGTCTTGCTTTTATCATATTGATTATTATCTGGGGAGTTGATCCGCATAACTTATTGGTTGCTTTATCTTCAATATTCGCGGTAATAGGCGTGGCTTTGTTTGCACAGTGGTCGATGCTGAGCAATATTACCGCCGGAATTATTATCTTTTTTACAACCCCGTTCAAGATTGGAGATTATATCCGTATTGTAGATAAAGATATTCCGTTTGATGCTAAAGTCGAAGACATTCTTGCTTTTCATACTCATTTAAGGACTAAAGAAGGAGAGATCGTTTCGTATCCTAATTCTTTATTTTTTCAAAAAGGAGTGATGATTCTTCAGGTTAATCCATGGGAGGAAGAAAGCGATGAATAAACCATCATGTGAAAAAATATTTTTATATTTGTTCTCTTGTAAGAAATGAATAAAAATAGGTTTTATACCATAATACAATAAGTTATATGTCTGTAAATAAAGTAATACTAGTCGGTAATGTAGGAAAAGATCCGGATATCAGATATTTTGATAATGGAAGTGCAGTAGTGAATTTCCCTCTTGCCACAACCGAACGGGGATACACCGCAGCAAACGGAACACAAGTGCCCGACCGTACCGAGTGGCATAACATTGTATGTTGGAGAGGTCTTGCTAAAGTAGCGGAGCAATTTGTAAAGAAAGGCACTCAATTATATATCGAAGGACGTATCAGAACCCGTTCGTATGACGATCAGAATGGGGTGAAACGTTATGTTGTAGAGATATATGCCGACAATATGGAATTGTTGGGAAAACGTGGCGAAGGTATGTCAGATGCTTCCGGTTCGTCTTTTGGACAGCAAGCTCCAATGGGACAGAGTCAGTCGTCTTCACAATCAATGAGTACACCGCAACAAACATCAGCAGATGAAGTGGATGATTTACCATTCTGATTTTGATGTAAAAATGCAGGTAAGTTGTTAAATAATAAAAAATATTTAATGATACTCCGGAAATATAACGATCTGTTGCTGTTATGTTTATAAAATCAATGAAAAGGTCTGTAACCTTATCTGCATTTTTTTTATTCTTATTATTTGTATTTACAGGGTGCAATAATAGAGCACCTGTACCCAAGTTCGTAGAGTATGGGCGTATTGAGATACCGATTTATAACTACAGTGAATACCAGTTTGATCGGTTTTTACTATTTCATTCCAATTTAGCAAAAATACAGATATCAAGTAGCGGAAGAAGCGATTCCGAGTTATGGTTCGATATATCATACCCCTCTTATAATGCTGTAATCCATTGTACTTATCTACCATTAAAAAAAGATGGTCTGGCGAAAGCACTGGAAGATAATCATCACTTGGTATACAGTCATGTTTCGATGGCTGACGGCATTGATCAGCAGCAATATGTAAGTGAAGATAATAATGTCTCAGGCATTCTTTATCAGATCCATGGAGATGTGGCTACACCTATTCAGTTTTATGTAACAGACAGTATTGCAAATTTTCTTCGTGGCTCGCTGTATTATGAATCCGGAACTAAGCGGATAAATATAGACTCGGTTGCTCCGGTCACTGAAATGGTAAGGAAAGATGTTGAGCATTTAATGGAAACCTTATCATGGTCTCATTTCATAAAATAAGCCGTACTTCAGAGACTGGCTCATCCGTACGGCTACAATCAAAAGTAGTAATAAAGAGGTTAGTCTTTCGTTGCTTGTGCTATATAATTGTTGTTTTTATTGTCTAATAAAAATTTATCGCCCTCGGCTACATTTACTATCGCATAGCGTCCGATATTACAAATTTGCATTTCGTCCAGAGTTCTGACTAATGAGCTGTAATTTGATTTGTCGGTCGGCTTTACAATTACAGTCAGGTTTTCTTTTGATTTCTTTATTTCAGATACTTTAGCTTTGAATTCTTCATCTGTTATTTGTTTATTACGTTTCTTTTCCTTTAATTCATTGGCCTGAGCTGTAATATGAGTATTCCTTTCGAGTAAGATATTCCGTAGCCCGGATTCTACTGTTGTTTCTTTCAAAGTCGCATTGTTGTTATAGTCCGGTATTCCCCAATAGTAAAATACTTTGCCGTTTTCGCTTAACAGCAAGGTTAGGGTTTTGGATTCCGGAGTTTCAGTCGGATTTTTAGGATCGCTTTCTTTTGTCGGCATTATTACATCCATTACTTTAGGGGTAGCCAAAGTTGTACAGAACATAAAGAAAGTAATCAGCAGCATATTCATATCTACCATGGGTGTGAAATCTACTTTTAGATTTAACTTGGTTGGTTGACCTTTTCTTTTGCCGCCATTGTTGGTGTTGGTATCGATTGCTGCCATGACTATAAGATTTAAATGGTTTATACTTTTTTATCCTTTTACCTAATAGAGTCATCTGTGTTTATTATTCCATAAGCGAAAATGAAAAAAATGAAAATTATTTTTATTTCATGAGCCTGTTCTTTTCCATAGGGTTCTATATCAGATTGTAACCTATATTTAGCAATATAATATATTCGAAGACGAATTTTATTGCACACTTTTTATGTAATAGTGCAGTTTTTGATTTTATCATATTTTTTTATATCAAATTGATAATTTTAATATCTTAAATTGTTCTCTTATTTGAAAGGAAACTTTTAAATTTGTAGTATGCTTAGCAAAAGAGAGTATCCTATGGTATAATCTTTAGAAAGTAAGTTAATTAAAAAGGTCTGTGACCTCTAAAAAATGCAATAGAATTCATCTTAATTTTAAGACCGTTTCTTATTATCGAAACTGATTGGTTCGGTCTTTAAAACTTTATTATAAATACGCTATGGGAAGAGAAATCAAATTCAGTCTCGTTTATCGTGATATGTGGCAATCATCAGGTAAATACCAACCTCGTGTAGACCAACTGACACGCATTGCTCCGGTAATCATCGATATGGGATGTTTTGCACGTGTTGAAACTAACGGAGGGGCTTTCGAACAGGTAAATCTGATGTACGGAGAAAATCCGAACAAGGCTGTTCGTGAGTGGACTGCTCCTTTTAATGAGGTAGGAATTCAGACACACATGTTGGAACGTGGTCTTAACGGTTTGCGTATGAATCCTGTTCCGAAGGATGTGCGCCGCTTGATGTTTAAAGTAAAATGTGCTCAAGGGACCAATATTTCACGTTCGTTTGACGGATTGAACGATGCTCGTAATCTGGAGCTTTCGGTAAAATATGCGAAAGAAGCAGGTATGATTTCTCAGACAGCCCTTTGTATTACACACTCACCTATTCATACAGTAGATTATTATCTGGCATATGCCGATAAACTGGTGGATTTCGGTGCAGATGAATTCTGCTTGAAAGATATGGCCGGAGTTGGTCGTCCTGCATTTTTAGGAAAACTAACCAAGGCGTTGAAAGACCGTCACCCTAATATTCCTATTGAATATCACGGACATACAGGACCCGGTTTCTCTGTGGCTTCTATGTTGGAAGTTGCGCGTGCCGGAGCTGATTATTTGGATGCAGCTATCGAGCCTATTTCATGGGGGATGGTTCATCCTGATATCATTACATTACAGGCTATGTTGAAAGACGCCGGCTTTACTGTACCCGATATCAACATGAAGGCCTATATGGAAGCCCGTGCATTGACTCAGGAATTTGTAGATGATTTCTTAGGATACTTTATGGATCCGTCTAACAAACTGATGAACTCATTGCTTATCGGTTGCGGACTTCCCGGAGGTATGATGGGATCTATGATGGCTGACCTGAAAGGAATGCACTCGGCTATCAATATGGCTCTTCGCAACAATGGTAAAGCAGAAGTGACATTGAATGATTTGGTTGTACAACTATTTGACGAAGTTGCTTATATCTGGCCTAAACTCGGATATCCTCCCTTGGTTACTCCATTCAGCCAGTATACTAAAAATATCGCATTGATGAATATCTTCTCAATGGCACAAGGTCAGCCTCGTTTCTCTAATATAGACAAAGACAGCTGGAATATGATTTTGGGAAGAGCTGGAGAACTTCCCGGTAAATTGGATGATGAAATCATTGAATTGGCAAAATCTAAGAATCTTGAATTCTATACAGGTAATCCTCAGGAAGAATATCCCGATGCGCTTGATACATTCCGCAAGGAAATGGACGATAACGGCTGGGAATACGGACAAGATGATGAGGAATTATTCGAATTAGCTATGCACGACCGTCAGTACCGCGATTATAAATCGGGCTTGGCTAAGGAACGTTTCAATGCTGATTTGGAAAAAGCCAAAGAAAAAGCCAATGCTCCTATTATTTCGGTACGTCCTGTAGTGGAAGTTCCTAACTTCGATGTAGAGAAAGTTACTGAAAAATATCCGGATGCACAGCCTGTACAAACTCCTGTATCTGGACAGGTTATCTGGCAAATAGATTTAGCTGATGCTTCTACTGCTCCTGTTGTTGGTACTCAGGTTAAAGAAGGCGATGTAATCTGTTTTATTCAGGCTTATTACGGAATTGAAGAAGTGAAAGCTCTTAAATCGGGTAAGATCGTTCAGATCGAAACTAAACAAGGTGCTAAAGTTCAGAAGAACCAAATTCTGGCATTTATCGACTAATTATAGTTTTCTTTACATATCAAAAAGTGTTACTCATTTAAGAGCAACACTTTTTTTTATTTAAGGTTTAATATAGAAGTTATTAATTAGTAGATAACTTCCCAGCGTGCAAGCCCTCCATTGGAATCCATAACTTTAAAAGATACCTGAACAGGGCAATCGGTCATATTGAGAGGGATCTCAATCGTGCCATTAGAGAAGATTGAAGTTTTACCTGTTCTAATTTATTTAAGGCGTCATTCTATAATTTTATCTATATGAAAAGAGTTTTTTGAATGGCTGGAATTTAATGAGAAAATGTGCTAATATGGGAATAAGGTAACAATCGGAAAATGCAAATTTCGAGTAACCTTTGTAACCTTTTTCGAAGAATAACCCCAACTCACTGAAGAGGCTTTTCATGCGACAGCTAAATTCCCTTTAGGGGAAAGAGGGGTAAGATGTAACAATAGAAAAATAAATTCTTGCTGTGACTTTTGTTACCTTTTTCAAGGGAATTAAAATGAATGATGACATTTGTTGACTGATAACTGTTGACTGATAACTGATTTTTTGTTAGCTTTTAGAAAGAGGAGACCGTAAATATTAAAAAATAAAAAAATAAATGTCAGTTATCCGAAAAAAAATTCATTAATTTGTGTAACCGAGTTATGATGAGTTTTTAATATTGTGTGTAACATTGATATGCATTAAGTAACAAAAGTATTTAATGACACATCTAAAAAGAATAACTATCTGTTGCACCTATGCTTACAAAGTAAATAAAGAGGTCTGAGACCTTAAAAAACTTACAAGGCTATAGAGTAAGCCTTTGACTCTAACAATTTAATAAGTGGAATATCGAACCTAACTTATCCTATTATGAACGAGAATCTTGATCCTGCTTTGCAATCTGAAAATGAAGCAATTATTGCTAATACAGAGCAAGCTGAAACTACTGTTGAACCTCAATTGCCCGACTATCAGTCATTGACAAAAGAGGAGATAATTTCAAAATTACAGGAACTATCAAAACACGAACATGTACCCTCCAGAGCCGAAGTAGAAGCCCTGAAGCATGCGTTTTATAAACTTAAATCTACCGAAAACGAGAATCTCAAGAATCTGTTCATTGCCGATGGAGGTGAGGAAGATGCTTTTGCAGCTCCACTAGATCCAATTGAAGAAGAATTTAAGGGTCTTCTTAATCTGATAAAAGAAAAAAGAGCAATAGCTCTGGCTGAGGACGAAAAGGAAAAAGAAACCAATCTCGAAAAGAAGTATCAGATTATTGATGCTTTAAAAAATCTGACAGAAAGTACAGATGATTTCAATAAGCTATACAAAGAGTTCAAGGACTTGCAAGCCAAATGGACTGAAATAAAACAAGTTCCGGCCGCAAAAGTAAACGAACTTTGGAAATCATATCAAACATATTCTGAGAAATTCTATGACTTGATTAAGATAAATAACGAGTTCAGGGATTATGACTTCAAAAAGAATCTTGATCTCAAAACTTCAATCTGCGAAGCTGCTGAAAAATTGCAGAACGAATCAGATGTAGTCTCGGCGTTTCATCAATTACAGAATTTTCATCAGCAATGGAGAGAAATAGGCCCTGTAGCCAAAGAATTGCGTGACCAGATATGGGAACGTTTTAAAGCTGCTTCTACAGAGATAAACAAAAGACACCAATCTCATTTTGAATTGCTAAAAGGACAGGAAGAAAATAACCTGGCTGAAAAAACGGCTATCTGCGAAACACTGAAAGCGATTGATTACTCAGGATTGAATTCATTCAAAGCATGGGACGACAAAAGCAAAGAAATTATTGAATTACAGGCTAAATGGAAAACTATAGGTTTCGTCCCTCGTAAATTTAATAATCAGATATTTGAAGAATACAGAGGTCTATGTGATACATTTTTTGAGAAAAAAGCCGAGTTTTTCAAACATCAGAAAGATGAGATGGAAGCCAACCTTGAGAAGAAAAGAGAGCTTTGCGAGCGTGCTGAATCACTGAAAGACAGTACTGATTGGAAGAAAACAGCAGATGAACTGATCACAATTCAAAAAACATGGAAGACAATAGGTCCTGTTCCACGTAAATATTCTGACGCTATCTGGAAGCAATTTGTTTCGGCTTGCGATTATTTTTTCGATCAAAAGAATAAAAATTCCTCTTCTCAAAAAGAGGAAGAGCTTGCAAATCTGGATGCTAAAAAAGCTATAATAGAGAAAATAAATAATCTGGAACAAGCTGGTTCTTCAGACGAAATGACTACTTTGCGTGAATATATGAATGAATGGCATGAAGTAGGATTTGTTCCATTCAAAGAAAAAGACAAAATCTACAAAGAATATCAGGCTGCTCTTGATGTCCAGTTCGATCGATTAAAAATGGATAAGTCTGAAAGACGTTTCCAGTCATTCAAATCTAATCTGGACGATATCTCTAAATCCGAAAAGCCTAAAGGACGTCTTTATAAAGAACGCGAAAAACTGATGTATCAGTTTAACAAGGTAAAGTCCGATTTGCAGACATACGAAAATAATATGGGATTTTTATCTATATCAAAAGGAGCCGGAGGTTTACTCAAAGATATGGAACACAAAATTCAGGATTTGAAAAATGAACTGGATCTGATTGTTCAGAAAATAGAAACAATTGATAACAGTTTAAACAACATTGATTAAATCTGAATATCAAGTAAATATCAGAGGTGAATCTTAAGATTTGCCTCTTTTTTTTTAGACTTAAACAAAAATGGCTGTATTCCCGAACTTATCTATACCTTTGTTGTTATTATTTAAAATTAATCTAAATAACATAGTTCTTTTTTTAAGACTAAAAAATAAAATTTATCATGAGCAAAATAGCAATAGTTTACGGGACTTCTACAGGGGCAACTAAGGATATAGCTGCTAAAATTCAGAAAGCACTAGGTGCAGGCGATTTGTATGATGTTGCTAACCTCAGTCTGGATCAATTAAAGCCTTACGACTTCCTTATACTAGGAGCATCTACAACAGGATACGGAGAATTGCAGGATGATTGGGATTCTGTCCTTCCTAAATTTTCGGCACTAGACTTTTCAGGAAAGAAAGTAGCATTATTCGGGTTAGGTGATAGTTCATCATACTCTGATACTTTTGCTAACGGAATGGGGCAGTTATACAATGCTATCAAAGATAATGCAGAGATAGTAGGTTCTGTATCTACAGAAGGCTATACTTTCGATGATTCGGAAGCTGTTGTTGATGGTCAGTTTGTTGGTTTAGCTATTGATGATGATAACGAATTTGACCAAACTGATTCACGTGTAGATGCTTGGGTTAATGACTTAAAGCAATATATCTAATAAAAACTGTTATATGGCATGAATGCCCCAACCATCTGGCTGGGGCATTCTATTTATATAGTACATCCTTCGTATTCGGCAATTGCCTCCTTCCAAAGCTGGGGCACTTTCATGGCAATCAGCTCTTTCGGATTATATGTCACCGCAACCGAGTGACAGCGACATTTAATCTCATTTGTAAGTGTATTTCTGACCTGCTGCAAAAAGGTAACACTCTTTGTTCCCACTTTTACGATTTTTGTGTCTACAGCTATTTCCTCTTTATAGAAAACAGGAGCCACAAAGTCGACTTCAATATGTGCAATCACAATAATACCATCGATCCAACTGACATAAGAGGCCTTCAAGTCTTCGAAGTAATTGATCTTCCCCAGATCGAAATAACTGAAATAAATATTATTATTGATATGCCCGATCGCATCCACATCATTAAACCGTATCTGAATAGGCAGTGAGTGTCTAAAAGCCTCTTCTGTTACGATACTTTCTTTTGTTTCCATTCTTTGTATTCTGTATCTTATCTGAATATTATATCCTGTATGACTTCCATTCCCACATGAGTATTGAGGTTTTGGACAATCCGCTCTTTAACCATTATAAGTTCTGCCCTCAATACAGATGAAGAAAGGTGTACATACAAAATGTTATTTCTGAAATAGATATTTGTGGTATAAGAAGAGACTGCCGAACCCAGAATTTTTCCCCAACCGGAGATAACCCTGCTCTCAGCTAGTTTTCGCTGAAAGAAAGGATTCTCTTCGAAGAATTGTCGGAGAGCTTCACCCAGACTTTCTGTATTATGCTTTCTCATCTTATTATATCTGTTATAACTTATTCACTTCTCCCGATTGTACCTGATAGAGATGGTATTCGCTATTCAGCCCCCGAAGGATTTCATCCAAGTGCTCACGGTTTGTATCTGTGATGAATATCTGCCCAAAATTGTCTCCTGCAACCAACTTCACGATCTGTTCGACACGGGACGAATCTAGTTTATCAAATATATCATCTAAAAGAAGAATCGGAGTTATCTTTCCTGATTTTTGAAGAAAGTCAAACTGTGCCAGCTTCAAGGCCACCACATACGTTTTGTTCTGTCCTTGCGATCCTACTTTCTTTATCGAATAATCGCCTAGCTGCATATCCAGATCATCCCGATGGACTCCAGTTGTTGTATAGCCTAAAATCTTATCCCGATCACGTTTCTGTTTGAGTAAATCGAGAAGATTTCCCTCTGCCAGTTGAGACTCATAAGTCAGAGAAACTGTTTCGTTCGATTGACATATAAAGTTATAGTAATGCTGAAATGTGGGCACAAACTCATCAATAAACGATTTGCGTTTCTGATAGATAATTATCCCTTCAGCAGCCAGCTGCTCTTCCCATATTTCATATAGCGATCCATCGGTCTGCATCTCTGATTTTAACAAAGCATTACGCTGCTGCAAAGCTTTGTTGTAGCGAATAAGGGATTGCAGATACTCTTTGTCAAACTGCGAGAGTACTACATCCATAAATTTGCGTCTCTCTTCGCTTCCTCCCGTTATCAAGTCCGAATCGGCAGGAGATATCATAACTAAGGGCAGGCATCCGATATGATCCGACAGTTTTTCGTATTCTTTTTTATTACGTTTAAACTGCTTTTTCTGGCGGCGTTTAATTCCACAGAAAAATTCATCCTCCTTTCCGTCATCTTGTTTATAATAACCCTGTATTAGAGATAAATCTGCATCATGTTTTATGTTTTGAGAGTCTATCAGATTATTATGACTTTTGCAAAACGATAAATAATAGATAGCGTCCAGCAGGTTAGTCTTCCCCATACCATTATTGCCCAGAAAACAATTTACCTTGGGGGAGAATGACAAATCTGCCTGATCTATATTTTTATAGCTTAAAATGGATAAACGCTCTAAAATCATAACATACAAAGATATTTAAAATAAATAAGAGCTGAAACCTTATCATTCTTTTACTGGAAGTACTTTTTTCATTTCCTCAACAAAGACAGCAGCCATCTTTCGCTGGATATACTGGCTTTCTCCCCTAAACTGATGCCATCCGAATACTTCACCGTCAATATCTTCGGTATTGTTATCTGTAAAAATAATGCTTGTCTGTTGTTTGGTGACGGGATGAAGGGCTTTTTTCGAAAATCCGATATAACGATCGAATTCTATTACAGGAAATCCCCATTTTTCAGCCAGCTCACGAACTGTGCGATTATACAAAGGGCGACTGTCGTGCCAATGAGTCGAAAGAACAATAATGGCAGGTTTACCGGTAATAGTATTGTAGTATTTCGAGTTTTTATCAAACTTCAGATTATAGCAATCCGTTAGGTATTTTTTTATTACATAATCGTACGCAGCAGCATAATTCGAGCGGTCAAAAGGAATCTTATAATCTTCTATATTCTCCTTTATTTCCGAATCTTCAACTACATCTTTATCGTGAACATGCATTATCACAAACGCATCTATTTCTTCCAGTTCGGCTTTGGTATACAATTCACCTTTTGCCATTTTATTGGCAGCATCTGCTATTGCTTCCGCTCCTACTGCCCTGTTTACTGATGTGGCATTCAATTGCCTGCATCCTACTTCGAACCAGCCGTTTTCGTCCGATGCAAATGAAGCTCCGGTTAATAATAACTTGTACTTATTCTGAGAACAGGCACTTATAGTAATAACCATCAAGGCTAATAAACATACTTTTTTGATCATACTTTTTCTGTTTTTATAAAACAAAGGTAAGCGGAAATCAGTTAACAGTCAAACATGATCAATTATTGGCTATTAATTTGTCATTAGACGAAAAAGGTTACACTAAAATAAGACTTTTTCTTATGTCTACTTTCTTCCGGAATTATCGAATTTCTCATTTTTACTTTTATCTTTTACAGTATAGATAACTTTAAAAAAAAGCATTTGATGAAATGTCTTTTCTCTGTTATAGACTGTTCTGTTACGCTTACAAAATCAATAAAAAGGTCTGAGACCTTAAAAATCAGAAATGCGGTTGTCTGTTATTTTCTCTGTCTCAGCAAAAAATCCATGGATATCATTATCTTTGTGATAAATCTTAAAAGAATAGATAGCATGGGAGAATTGAGCATCAATTATAATAATTCGAAGTCACATAAATTTTTGTCTTTGATTGCCGGCGGATATATTATTCTGTTCGGATTGTACAGATGTGTCGGCCTTGCGATAGGCAATCAGTTTACATTTGATTTTTATATCGGTCTTATAGCTGTTATCTTAGGAGCAATATTAGTCCTGAATGTAACGGTATGGGCAGCAAAACCGATCTTAGAGTTAAACTCTGATTCTATTTATGTGAAAATGCCCGATCAGAAAAGCGTTTACCGTTCGGAGTGGATTAACATCAAAGAAGTAAGTTTTGGAGTTAGTTACCTCAAGATGAACGAAACTGACGGTAAAACTTACAATATAGATATCAGTGGGTTAAAATACAATGACCTGAAGATCGTAAAAAGCCGCATCGTAGAACTTTGCGAATCTAAAAATATTCCATATAAAAACGATTGATTTGCTAATCAAAGAAATATAAAACCGGACTGCTTACTAATTAAGTATTCCGGTCTTTTTCGTTAAAATAGTAGAGATAAATTCTTAAAAGATAATCTTATTTTTACGGTAAGAACTTAAAGAGTCTTAAAAGAAGATTGTTGATTTGAACACTTTATTGTATTTCGGTTGTTAATACAAGAGTATTAAGGTATTAGTGTATATGAAAATTAAGGGTAAACATCTGGCTATACATGTCGGACGAGGATTAAAGTACACCATTTGGTCGATAAATATTGTGCTGATGATTCTCCTTGTTTTGTCTACTTATGCACAGAGCGTGTCACCGTTGGATTTTGTTTTTATATCTTATTTGGGATTAGGTTTCCCTATATTACTACTTGCTAATTTTGCTTATCTTATATTATGGGCTATTTTCCTTAAATGGAAGTTTGCTCTCCTTCAAATAATAGCTTTGGCATTTTGCTGGACATCTATCGATACGTATGTGCCGATGAACTCGCCGGTGGAGAATATACCGGATAAGGCTTTCAAAATAATGTCTTATAATGTTCGTGGTTTTGATTGGTTGGTAGGGGATGAAGCACGCGAAAATCCCATTTTATCATATATAGCCAACAGTGGAGCAGATATTGTCTGTATGCAGGAGTTTGCTGTTGATATAAAAAAGGACAAGGAAAAGATAATATCCCTTCAGGAGTTTGACGATATTATGGAAAAATATCCATATCGCACTATCATCAGGCTGGGAGATACAATCAGCTCTACAATGTATGGGTTGGCATGTTATTCGAAATATCCGATAGAAAGGGTTGCCCGTGTACCGATTGAAAGTGCTTTTAACGGTTCGGCAATGTATGAGATAAAGATAGGAAAGAAGTATATAACTATAGTTAATAATCATCTCGAGTCGAACCGTCTAACAGCGGAAGACAAGGAATTATATAAAGAGCTGGTTGTAAATCAACGGCGTGATAAATTGGGGGCTGTTACTCAAAGCATCCGTAGTCATCTTGATCCGGCCTTTAAAACCCGTGCGGTACAAGCCAATATTATAGCTGACTGTATAAGACAGCAGAGAGGAAAAACCGATGCCATGATTATTTGCGGTGACTTTAACGAACCTCCTATTTCCTATGCTTACGAGAAGATCAAAGGGAACTTTCTCGATGCGTATAAATATACCGGATCGGGAGTCGGGATCACATATCATCAGGATGGATTCTTCTTTCGTATTGACTACATCATGCACAGTCTTAATCTGCAAGCCTATAATTGCACAGTGGGTACAGTCAAATATTCAGATCATTACCCGATATGGGCTTGGATCAGCTTTAAATGATAGTCAGCAGTATAATTACTCAAAATCCACGACAGTAATACCTGCACCTCCGAACTGTACGTGCTCGTCCTGATAATGTGCCACACCATTGACTGTCCGAAGATAATCTCTGATAATCTGGCGTAAAGCTCCTGTGCCTGTTCCGTGCAGAATGCGGACACGTGATATTCCCACCTGTATAGCATCATCTATAAAGTACATGACAGCCTGAAGGGCTTCGTCTCCCCGCATTCCCCGAACATCAATATCCTGCTTGAAATTGAGTTTTTTCTCATATACCATATCACTCGTTTGCGAACTGATAAAAGTGCTCTTTTGTGCATCACGTTTCAATTGATTCTTGCTCACTTTCTCAAGAGTCTCGAGTTTTACAGTCGATTTTATCATACCGAAGGCTACAACAGCATTCTTTCCTTGTATATCTAGAACCTCTCCTGCAGATGTTTGTCCCTTCATTCTTACATTGTCACCTACTTCAATGATTTCTTTTTTATACTCTTTAGCAGGTTTCGTCTTATCTTTCTTACTCTTTTCCTTATCCTGTAACTTCTGTATCTTGCGGGCTATTTTGTCATCAATAGCATGATCAGCCGATTCGATACGTTCTTTAAAAGCAGCCAGACCTTTGCGTATATCTTTGGTCTTTTCTTTTTCGGCCTGAGCCTCTTTGATTTCCCTTATTGTATTCTCAATTTTGGCATTAGCGTCCGAAAGAAGCCTTTGTGCTTCTTCTTTTGCCTGCTTAATGATCTCTTTGCGTTGCTTTTCTATATCTGTGAGGTTATGCTCGTAACGGGAAGTAATGTCTTCGAGTTTCTTTTCCTGAATGCGTACATTGTTTCTTTTCGATTCCCAGTAACGCTTGTCCCGAACAATATCCTGCAGGTATTTATCCATGTTGATATAATCGCTGCCTACTATCTCCGAAGCATCGGCTATGACATCTTCTGGTAAACCTATTTTTCGGGCAATTTCTATTGCGAATGAACTACCAGGATTACCGATAGACAAGGTAAACAGTGGCTGCATAATGTGCCGGTCGTATAGCATAGCTCCATTGATGACCCCTTTATGCTCATTGGCAAAATGTTTCAAGTTCTGATAGTGGGTTGTAATAACTCCAAATGAACCTTTTTCGTTGAATCGTTTTAATAGCGATTCGGCGATAGCTCCTCCGATCTGGGGTTCTGTACCTCCTCCGAATTCATCAATAAGAAGGATTGTTTTATTATCGCAGTTGCGGACAAAATATTTCATGTTGGTCAGGTGAGAACTATATGTACTCAGATCATTCTCTATTGATTGTTCATCACCGATGTCAATAAATATTTTACCGAAAATGCCTACCCTCGAACTTTCATCCAACGGGATGGGTAAACCGCACTGCACCATGTATTGAAGTAACCCCACTGTTTTCAGACAGACAGACTTACCTCCGGCATTAGGTCCGGAGATGATCAATAAACGGTTTTCTTCGTCCAGCCATATATCAAGAGGCACGATTGATTTACCTTGTTTTTTATGAGACAGATAGAGCAATGGATGTTTGGCTCTGTTCCAGCCTATTTGCTGTTTGTTTTCTACGATAGGACGTATGGCTCCTATTTCTATAGAGAGTCTGGCTTTCGCACGGATAAAGTCTATCCATGCAAGGAAATCGTAGGACTGCAAAATATCGGGAGTGAAAGGGCGAACCTCATTGGTGAAAGCGATCAGTATTTTTACAATCTCCCGGTGCTCTTCACTTTCGAGTTCCCTTACTCTGTTGTTGGCTTCCACAACTTCGGCAGGCTCAATAAAAACTGTTTTACCTGTAGCGGATTCGTCATGTACTATACCTTTCAGTTTTCGCTTAAATGCAGGAGCGACAGGTATTACCAACCGTCCGTCACGCATGGTTGGCGATACGTCTTTTTCGACCAGCCCTTCGGATTGAGCCGCACGCAGTATGCTGTTCAGAGTACGGGATATACTGCCCGCCACCTGTGACATCTCTTTGCGGATACGGTTCAGCTCTACGGATGCATTGTCTTTGATACGTCCGTATTTATCCAGGATCGAATCTATCTTGTTTAGTAGTTGAGGAAATACCAATACATCACCTGCCAATATCTGCAAGTGAGGGTAGGGAGTATTCTCCTGATCTTCTTTCCGAAGAAAACTTACTATATCTTTAATTGTTTGCAACGAACGGCGCAGATCGAATACTGCACTTTCGTCGAGCCATGTACCTTCTACGCGAATGTTCTTTAAGGCTGGCCGGACATCGAAAAAATGATTTACAGGAAAACCATCTTCTTCCTGTATGATGCGTATAAATTCTTCGGTTTGCGACAGCAAGCTTTGCACGGTCTCATAATCTGCAGAGAACCCCATCTCTTCCGTTTTTTCTATTCCCAGCGGACTAAGGCATCTATCGGTTATAAGACTGCGTATCTTGTCGAAACCTATTTTATGTTCGAAATTACTCGGATATATCACGTTATGCTAAATCTAAAATTGTTAAGGTCTCAGACCTTTAAGGCTGCAAAGATAGTAAACAATAGGTAAATAATGAAGAGTGAAAACTTGTCGATGAAAATTCCGAAAATGATTTATACGCTAAATATTATGTTGAACAAAAATATACAGCAAACGTTTTAAGAGAAAGTATAAACTATTATTATAGGGATTTATGTTAGATAATATTATTAATCTTGTAAAGGAACAGGCTCTGGGAGCAATTAGCGGAAACGCCGGAGTACCTGCCGATAAGAAAGATGCAGCGGTTAACGCTACTACTTCATCTATAGTTGATGGTTTAAAAGAACATTTCACACCGGATAATTTATCCGCCATAACCAATCTTTTTTCAGGTGGGGAGTCTGACACTCAAGGGATAAGTTCGAGTTTACAGACTTCGGTAGTATCGGCACTCAGTGAAAAGGTAGGCTTGAGCAAAGATGTCGCAAATAGTATTGCTTCTGCAGTCATACCTGCGGTTATAGGATTATTCTCTAAAAAGACAAATGATCCTAACGATTCGGGATTTAGTATCGAATCTCTGGTGCAAGCCTTTAGCGGAGGTAAGGGCGGAGGTATCTTCGATGCCCTAGGCAGTTTATTTGGAGGAAAGAAGTAACAAAACGGTATTTTTTTAAGGTGAAGCTGTAATAGGGATAATGTCCTTTTACAGCTTTTGTCGTGAAAAGAAGTGAGTATTTAAATTCCTATAATTACTTAAAAGAATTATCGAATTGATAGCCTATCCGTATAAATTCTTATTTTTGTTTGATAATGAAAGTATTTTATGATATACTTTTGGTTTATAACTGATTCTGGTTATTTTACTAACCAGAGCAATAAATAGGTCTGAGATCTTTATCATGATAAAGCATATTTCTTTTGACTTATGGATGACGTTGATACAATCTCATCCCGAATTTAAATTGAAGAGAGCTCAATTAATAATTGACATGTTCAAACTGAAGGACTGTAATGCTCTCGAAATCGATGCCTTTGTAAGAAAAGTAGACAAGGTATTCGATCGTAAAAATATGATTAGCGGGCAAAAATTATCGGCGAATAAGATGTACTGTAAAGTATTGCAGAAAGTATTGCCCCAAACAGAAGTTGTTACTGAAGAGAGGGCAGTTGATCTTCGTAAAAGGTCAGATGAACTATTTATAAAATACAGTCCTGTTTTTCTAAATAATAGTATTAAGGATATTCTGTATAACCTGAAAGAAAACGGCTACACCCTGAATCTTTCAAGTAATACAGGTTTTGTTGAAGGGGATATTCTAAGACCTGTACTTGATAAAATGGGGATTCTGAATTGCTTTGATTTTCTTGTCTTCTCGGATGAGATTAATGCATCAAAGCCATCTTCACATTTTTTCGAAGTGGTTCACAAGCAGGCATCTGTCGCTAAAAATGAAATATTGCATATCGGAGATAATCCAAAAGCAGACTATATGGGGGCTAAAAGCTTTGGTTTTGACGCTTTATTGATAACAGACGACAACTATACACTAAATGACATTAGACGAAAATTATAAGGGAAGGCTTATTCACTACAGCGGATTCCTTATCGAAGATGAAAAAGTATTCGGATTTTCTCCGGACGATTATTCTAAGTTTAAACACGGGGCGGCAAATATAGCCCGAAAATTCGGGGAAGATTTAGCAGACCGATTTATCAGTGAATGTTTTTCCAGAACATATGACGGACGGCAGATTGTAGTTGTGCCGAGTGCTTACTCTTATATTCCTACTGCCTCGTATTTTATGATGAAATATTTTGTGCGAAAGTTGAATGTTTATCTCTATGAAAACGGATATCCGGTTGTACAGGAAACAAAGATAGACAGGTCTGTTACTTATCGTGAAGATTATGGCGAAATGTCGGCACAGGATAGATATAATCTTATTAGCAGTGATAAATTTCATATAGATAAAACCTTTCTCGAAAACAAGATATTACTTTTTCTGGATGATATAAAAATCACAGGAACGCATGAACGGATTATCTTAAAGATGCTAAATGAATATCATATAGAGAATGATTCTTACATGCTTTATTTTGCGGAGCTGGTAAATAAATCGATCTCTCCTAAATTCGAGAATTTTCTAAACAACTATTGTATTTCAGAGCTTAGAGATATTGACCGGATTATAAAAGAAGAAGAATTCGTGTTTAACACACGGGTTATAAAATATATACTAAATGCTTCTCCCGAAAAGTTTAATGAGTTTATTTGCCGTCAGTCTCAGACTTTTATATCGGAGTTGTATTATAATTGCATCGGAAACGAATACTTTAAATTTGAACAGTATTTGTGTAACTTGGATCAGCTAAAAAAATTAACACATGTTCAGTGTATATTATAAAATACAGGATAACGTATTGAGGGGTAGAGTAGAGAGTTAATAATCAGTTAAATAATTAATTCTCAGAAATAACGGTATAGTAAATAAAACTAAAATTAATTGTCGGATATTCGGGTTTGTGTCATTTTATTTTTATTTTTGCATTTGGTATATTAAATATTCATATTAAGAACAACTCAAAGTAAATTAGTAAAATGGCTAGTAGAACTTCGTATACTTATCAAAAAGAGCTACTCATCCGACTGAAAGAAACTCTTGAAGTCTTCAGAGAAGACATGTCTAATGTTGCCCGAAATTATAAAAATGCTGTTCAAAACCTGCATGATAATGAAGGGTTGATGGACGAGACATATGACGAGTATTATGTAAATTATCTGAATCCTACAGTTGAGGTATTAAATAGTATTTTGGAACGTATTGATACAGAGGATGTCGCATTTATAGAGAAAGAAATAAACTTCTTGTCAAGCAGATAAATAAAGTTAACATATCATGGATGATAAATTGTGCCAATCTATTCAACAGAATCTGGAAGCACAAGGGATCTCTCTAACCGAAAAAGAAGTCCGGAACCTGTACATTGCTGCACTTTCCGGGATATATGATTTAACGGAAGAGGGAGAGGTTGTCGATATTCCGGATTTTGGATCTTTCTGGAAAAAGAAAACAGATAATGCATCTGTGAGTCTTTTTACTTCGAACGACAGGCTAAATGATTGTGTAAATAAGCAAGATGAGTAAGCAAACGGATCAAAACAAACTAAGCGAAATCGTAGTTGATCGGACTCGGTGCAGCCGGGTTTCAGCAGATGCTTTTATACAGCAGCTATTCACCGAGATAGAGAAAGAACTGATTTCGAATTCCTTTATAAAATTAGAGGGGCTGGGCTTGTTCCGCGTTATAAAAAGCGGAGATAAAAAGCGTGTTCTGTATCTGGGCAGTAATGACCGGATAAGTGAAGAAATAGACCTATCGGGAGTGTATGCTGAGTCAGATAATAACGCGAATTTATCGGACAAAAGTTCTTCTGAAAATATAAGTTTTGATTCGGAAGACTATAATGATAAGCCGGCGAGTGAACTCTTCGAAACTTTTGAAGATAAGTATCCTCAGGATGCCAATATTCCTTTACCTCCCGGATCATATATACCCAAAGAGAAAGGTGTACCTCAGCAAGATTATACATACATCGCTAACCGCAAGATGAATCTGATAAAGACATGCATCATAGCTTTGGCCATTCTATTGTTGTTTAGTATCGGTTACATTGCGATATCAGGTGCGTCTGATAAGCCAGATGAAAAGGTGTTAAGGGAAACCGGGTTCAGGGAACTGGTAAATCCTGATACACTCGCTTTCAATAAGGTGATAGTGCCGCAGGTGGACGTTTCTATTCAATACATATCCCGAATGTATTATGGGGATGACGCTTACTGGCCTTATATTTTTATGGCAAATAAAGATGCTGTTAATAAAATGATGGTCGTACGTGGAGGAACAAAGATTAGAATACCTCGTATATCAGTAGATTTAGCTGGTCTTCATGATGGAACTGTACAAAATTCGGTTAAAAGTTTAGCAAAAGATATTATCTTAGTTGAAAAATAAATAGTCTTCCGTCCGGTATTTGATATAGTATTATTTGGATATAATCTTCAGTTGTCTTTAATTTGCTGAATCGGTACAGAGGATAAGTCTTTTGTATAATACCAATTATTATTAGAGCTTAAGAACTATAGAGATATATGAGTAAATCCAGATCATCAAAGAAAAAGTCAAATTTAAAGCATCTGTATATACTGATTTTTGTTTTAGCTGCTTTAGGAGCGGGATATTATTATATAGAGAAGCTGGAAAAGGAATCGCCTCAAGGATATATTCCTGCACCTTTGACCGGAGAGGCCGGTGGACCGCAATATACATTACTTGAAAATACCGACAGCATAAAATATCAGGTAATAGTCATTTATAACAAAGATGTAAGTATCAATGATGTTGCTCGTGATTTTTATAATAACGACGCATTATGGCCATATATATACCTTGAGAATAAAGAGGTTATATCGAATCCTTTGGATATAAAGAAAGACGTAGTATTAAGAATACCACGCCTGTCTTCTAAATCTCAGAGTATTGATGATACGAAGTGTATCGAGCGGGCTAAGCAACTAGCGGATAGTATACTTAGCAAGCCTGTCAGTAACGAAGTGTATTAATACATTCGTCGGCACTCAATAACTCCTGAGTCCCTGTCTGCATATTCTTCAGCATAATCATATGTGAGTTTTTCTCATCTTCGCCTATTATTGCCACATAAGGTATATTATTAGAATCGGCATAGGACATTTGCTTTTTCATCTTGGTGGATTCAGGATAGATCTCAGATGAGATACCTTCCTGCCTGAAACGGCTGATGATAGGTAATATATAATCCGATTCGGCTTCACCGAAGTTTACAAACAAAACTCGGGTTCCCAATACCGAATCTTTAGGATACAAATCCAGTTGGTTCAAAACATCAAATATTCGGTCTGCTCCAAAAGATATACCTACGCCTGATACACCGGGTAGTCCAAAAATTCCGGTCAGGTTGTCATATCTACCACCTCCTGTGATACTTCCGATTTGTACGTCCAAAGCTTTTACTTCTATAATCGCACCTGTGTAGTAATTTAATCCTCGTGCCAGAGTCAAATCTAATTCTAGCTCAGATTTTAAGTTTATCAATTCGGTTTTAGCCAGAATAAACTCTAACTCCTCAACTCCTTTCAGTCCGATTTCTGATGCAGCCAGACTTGTTTTCAGAGTCTGGAGCTTTTGTGAATTACTGCCTTCTAGCAGAATTATCGGCTGCAGTTTGTCTATAGCCTCCTGTGACAAGTCTTTAGATAAGAGTTCTTCATTTACTTTCTCCAGTCCTATTTTATCTAATTTGTCTATGGCAACAGTTATATCGACTACCTTTTCGGGTGCTCCGATAATTTCAGCTATGCCCGACAATATCTTTCTGTTGTTGAGTTTTGTGCATACTCTGACATTGAGCCTGCTGAATACTTCGTCTATGATCTGAATCAGTTCAACTTCATTCAATAACGAATCGGAGCCTACAACATCAGCATCGCACTGGAAGAATTCTCTGTAACGTCCTTTCTGAGGTCGGTCTGCTCTCCATACAGGTTGTATTTGATATCGTTTGAATGGAAAGGATATTTCATTGCGGTGCATAACCACGTAACGGGCAAAAGGTACGGTAAGATCATATCTCAGTCCTTTTTCGCACGCTTTGGCGGCAAACGATACCGAGTTCTTTTGCAATAGCTCTTCGTCCGTAAATCCTGCTAAACAGTCTCCTGAGTTCAGTATTTTGAACAGTAATTTGTCTCCTTCTTCACCATACTTACCCATAAGGGTTGAAAGGTTTTCCATCGAGGGAGTTTCTATCTGCTTGTATCCAAACAGTTTATATACACTCCTGATTGTGTCGAAGATATAATTGCGTTTAGCCATTTCTTCGGGAGAAAAGTCTCGGGTGCCTTTTACAATTGAAGGTTTCTGCATCGTATTATTATTCTTAATTTTTAGCAAGTACAAAGGTAAGTAAATTGTGCTAAGTAAGGAATAGAAAGTATTTAATGATGTGTTTTTAAGTAATAATAGGCTGTTCTTTTTATACTTGCAAAGTAAATAAAAAGGTCTGTGACCTTAAAAGGCTTGTATCTGATCGGATTCGAATATCGAAACTCCCGCTGACTCTTGATTTGCCGAGCATAACATAGCTTTGGCTACCTGCCGGCATTCTACAGGACGATATTTCTTCCATTTGCCAGTCATGAAGAATGAGAAAGCCTTCATGACATAAGTCGATAGCTTTTCACCTAACCTAAACTCTTTCCTGTTGCCAGTGAGTAGTGACGGACGGAATATCTTTACCGATGGTAAACCCAATGCCTTGATTGAGTTTTCGCACTCGCCTTTGGTTCTGGTATAGAACACCGAAGATTGAGCATTTGCACCAATAGCGGTAATTATCAGGTACTGCTTTATTCCGTTCTCTTTGGCTATCTCTGCGAAAGTGATAGGGTATTCATAATCTACTTTACGAAAGGCTGCCTGAGAACCTGCTTTCTTTATGGTTGTACCTAAGCAGCAAAAGAGGTCATCTCCTTTTACCAAGTCTTTGTAACTTTGAGGATCGTCAAAGTCAATAACATATTCGGTAAGTATAGGATGTTCTTTACCCAGAGGTTTACGCACAAAGATCAGTACATGATTGTATGTTCCGCAGTCGAGAAGCATATCGAGCAGAAAGCCTCCGACTAATCCGGAGGCTCCCAACAATATTGCGGTTTTGTTGTTTTCAGTCATAATTTTTCACACCTAATAGTTTCATGGCATCAACATACTGTGCAATACCGACAGCCACTTTCTTGGCTTCCCGCATGGCAAGCACTACAGTTTGAGGGGTATGCACGACATCTCCACCTGCAAAAACTCCCCTTCTGGTAGTCATGCCGTAAGGGTGTTCGGATGTTGTGATATAGCCTTTGTCATTAACTTCTATTCCCAATGATGTAGATACAATACGGTTAGCAGGCTTAGAGCCGACAGCCATATATACCCTGTCCATAGGAATGGTTATTTCTCCATCGGGAGTTGCAATACGCATTCTGACCAGTTTTTGTTTACCGTTAACCTCTTCGCCTATCAGTTCCTGAGTATTAGCTTCCCACAGGAATTGTACACCTTCTTTCTGAGCTTCCAGAAACTCGGATCTTAGGGCAGGCATATCTTCTTCTTTCCGGCGATATATGAGAGTTACACTTTCTGCCCCCATCCGTAAGGCTGTACGTGCAGTGTCCATGGCTACATTTCCCGCTCCGATTACAGCTACCTTCTCTTTTGCCTTAAGGGGTACATCGGTTCTGGGAATATCATCACTGGCGAATAAACTGACCATCCGCAGGAAATAAGCAGATTGAGCAACACCGTATAAGTTGTCGCCTGTTATTTTAAGTGATTGCGGCAGAGCTGTTCCTGAGCCTATAAAGACAGCATCGAAATCTTCATCGCTGAACATGGCATCTACAGTGATACTTTCGCCTACAATACAGCTATTACGGAATGTAACGCCCAGAGCTTCTATCTTTTTAACTTCACGACGTGTAATTTCATTTGGCAGGCGATACTCAGGTATGCCGTACAGTAGTACACCTCCCGGTTCTTTCTGGCTTTCGAAAACAGTCACATTAAAGCCATCCCGAGCAAGGTCTCCGGCAACAGTCAGTCCGGCAGGTCCCGAACCTATCACTGCAACTTTACCTCTGGTTTTTGGCTTCAGTCGCTCTTTCGTTAGCCCCATTTCACTGTCGAAGTCGGCAATAAAACGTTCGAGTTTTCCTACTCGTACAGGGTTACCCTTTTTGTTGAGGATGCAGTGTCCTTCGCATTGTTTCTCGTGAGGACAGACACGTCCGCAAATAGCAGGCAGGTTACTTTTCTCGTTCAGTAACTCCATTGCACCGCCTATGTTTCCTTTAGATAGCTGATGTATCCATTCCGGTATTTTATGATCGATGGGACATCCCTGAACGCAGAGAGGATTCTTGCAATTGAGGCAGCGTTTTGCTTCATCTATTGCTTCTTTCATTGTATAACCGACGTGTAATTCGGCTAGTGCAGCTAATGTTCCTTTTTGTTGATCCTGATTCACTTCCATTGATGTGTTGATAATTCTTGTTCAAGTTTACAAAGATATGTAATTTTGTAATATGAACTTATCAAAATTGTAGATAGACAATAAATATCCCCTATAAATGTATATAGGGGATAACTATATTGAGAGTTTTATGTTTGTCTCTTTCTTATCTGAATTATATGCTGATAATTAACTCGTTTTAATTATTGGCAGGGATCAAAGTAATATCCATCTTAATATCCTTTATCGGACGATCCTTTTTGTCAGTTTTGGCTTGCTGAATCTTTTCTATAACATCCATACCTTCAACTACTTCTCCAAAGACAGTATATTCCCCATCAAGATGCATGGCTCCACCTTCTTTGGTATAAGCAAGGCGTTGTTCCGGAGAGAATACCAGTGTTGAATCCGTTTTTGCTGTTTCCTGAGACTGGGCGTACAATCCTTGCCGGAAAGCCGCTAATCCGTCTCTGTCTCCGCTGCTGTAAAACTCTTTAATCTTAGCTTTGTTGTCTGCCTGAAGATTATTGTAAAGTGCTTGAACCTGACGTTCTACACGCTCTGTTTCAATTTTGTTCAGTTCTTTTTCCGAATAAGTTTTACCTGTAACTATATAGAACTGGCTGGCTGATGATTCTTTTTCGGGGTTGCTGTCATTTCCTGTGCGGGCAGCGGCCAAAGCTCCTCTTTTGTTGAAATGTTTAGGAAATTTTATTTCGGCAGGAATTGTATATCCCAGATCTCCGCTGCCCAATGCTGTTGTATCTGAAGCATTACGTGAATTAGGGTCACCGCCTTGTATCATAAAATTCTTGATAACACGATGAAAGAGCAAATCTTTATAAAAACCTTCAGTAATCAGTTTTTTGAAGTTTTCCTTATGCAAAGGAGTATCATCATATAGTTTCAGCTTTATATTACCGAATTCCGTTGTTATCAAAACGAGAGAATCCTTTTCCTGCGAATGTGCGCTATTGGTGGTCATTGTTAAAATAAGTATAAGTAGTAGAAATATCTTTTTCATATTCTCGGGATTGAGATGGGTTATCCTGTAAAAAATTGCGATACAAATATAGCCTTTTAGTTTAATATTCGGTTTATCCTGTTCTGCTAAACCCTGTAGTTTAGCTTAAATTTATAAGGAAATCCGAGCTTGTTCTTTGAAAAAAGGTCTGAGACCTTAATTGTTTACAATCTGTACGACAACCAGCCTGCCATCGTCTTCTTTAGACAAAAGTATTTGCTTGTTATCGGTTAATTCGACAGCTTCATTTATGCCTATTTTCTTACCTTCGGTTTTATCCTCAAGATCTGTCAGCCGTTGGTTGACAAGAAGCCATTTATTTTGATGAAATACAAAGTATCCGACAGGCTTTTTGTCTTCATCCGACAGCCGTTCGTTCGGCCAGATATGGCGATTGACATGCCAAGGGTAAAGATATTGGTTATTATAAACCATCAGGCGATAATTATCGGGCGTAAATGTTCCCTGATGACGGGGCGAATATAAATTTAAGACGGGTAATTGTCCTTTGTAATCTGTTTCGCAGAACGGGCATCGGGGCCTGGTTGTATTATCGAAAACGAACCATTTGTGCCAGCATTTCGGATTTTGGCAGGGCTGAACCAGATCGACAGTTTTCAGTAAGGCGTCTTCCCATTCGTTAGCGGTTGGGCGTAAGTTCGGGTTATGTAATCCATCTATAAAAGCTCTATCAAATAATTCCTTTAAGTAAGGTCCACAAACAGTATAAGGTATTTTCGCAGGATCAGCCTGCGGCAATTGACTAGGTTGTAGTTGAGATACTTTTACTCTATTTGATGTATCGGTTGGATGTTCTATAAACAAGGCTTTTTCACCCATCGACAGTTCTTCGTCTTTACCAGCTTCCATTGCGTTTACTTTTCCTCCTCTCAAAGGGTGCCTATACAGCAGGTACATATAGATCATTACAGCCAAAGCGTGTCTGTCGGTCAGTATATTGGGCAGCTTACGATTTGGATCGTCCATTTTGAGGTGCTTAGTCATGATTACTTCCGGAGCAATGAAATCCGGAGTTCCGAGTACATCAGGCGCAAACTTTCCGGGAACGACCAGACCATCTATATCTATAATGGCTGCACGTCCGGAGGTAGGGTCTATCAGTACATTTTTGTAGGAAAGGTCGGAGTGAGCCAGCCCTGCGGCGTGCATTCGTTTTACGGCACGGCTTATACGGATACATATCTGGATGTATTTAAACCAGTCTCCTCGTTCTTCGGCAGCAAGGAAACGATTTTGATTTTTGGCGGAAGCAAACCATTTACCCTCTTTTTCTTTTCCTTTGATTCCCAGAAAGTCATTATTGACAGATCCGTATTTAAAGAAGAAATCGGGTTGATAAGTAGGGCAGACTAATCCCAGTTTACCTTTATATTCAACCATTTTGGTAGGCCAGCAAAAAAGGTCTTTCCAATAATCTCCGCCTTGCTGGGAAAAAATCCGTTCTCGATAAATTCCGGTGATGGTTTGCAGTCGGTCTTTAGCGTTGAAATCCTGCTTATCTCGAAAAAATCCCACTACATATGATTTATCCGGGCTGAAATAAACATCTTTCATTCCACCCGAACCGATAATTTCGTCAACAAATTCGACTGTAGAGCCGTCGCTTGCTTTCAGTGTAATTGTTTTATTGCTCATTATATCTTGATAAATATATTGCTTTTTTGCATTTTAGTTTTTGTCAGTCAACAGTTATCAATTGAGAACTCCTTATTGTTTATCGATCATTGTTAAAAAAAGGTTACAAAGGTAACAGCTTTTATGTACACTTTTCATCTGTAACTTTTTCTCTCTTGTAACTTCTACGCGCAATCAAAGATTGCTTGTATTCCTTTTGGCCAAAGCCCCAAAAGGAACCAAAAGGTCTTTGGCGCTTCGAGGCTCTGCCTATCTGACAACGTTCATGGGCGAAACTAAATAAAACTCGCTCTGCGAGCTCAGACAGCATTTAGTTTAAACGCCCGTTTCACTGGTCAGATTACGGCTTCACCTCTGTATGCACCCCGGCTGACGCACGATTTCGCCGGCGCAAGCCTCCTCGTCCGTCAGGTTTTCGACCTCGGCGGAAGCCCGGGGTACCCGCTGCACGAAGAAAGCGTTAAAAGACAGATAGATATCAGCGATAATCATGTTTATTTGTCTTAGCTTTCGAGAGCTCAGCGGGTCGGGTTGGAGACGCAGTCTTGATCTTTTGTTTCGTTTTGCATCAAGCCAAAATGAAAAACAAAGCCGGGAGGCTGCGTTAGTAAATAGCTAAACCTGAGAGTATAAAATAACGTTTTTATCAATCCAGCTACTCATTGACATTATTACTAATTATTAAAAAAAGTTACAAAAGTAACAGCTTTTATGTACACTTTTTGATGTCACTTTTTTCACTGTTAACTGATCACTGTTAACTGATCTTATCTCTATAGATAAAATAAGTAACAGCGAGTTGTTTTGTTGTGTCTAATAAATAATAGCTATGGTACGATCGTCATGATTGCCGGGAGACCAGAAATCGAGCCACTTCAATAATTGAGGTGCCGCATTTTCGTTGTCATCGGTCAATTCTACGGAAGATGTGATATCTTCCCACAAATTGTTCCATTTCTCAATTCTTTGCAAATTAGCATCAGTTTCGAATTTGGGATCGGTTACACCGTCTGTCATTAAAACGAGTGCGGTAAAATCTTCGATAATTTCGAATCGCAGCCGTTTGTATATTTCGGCAGGCTGCATCACTTCTCCCATCGTAAGAAATCGTGTCTGTCCTGCAAAGTCTCCTCCATCGGGGTCTCCCATTACTTTTACGAATCCTGTTTCTTTATTATACAGGGCAATACCTCCGTCTCCCACCCAGAAAGTTGCAACGAACCATCCGAATTTATATTTCTTAGCAACAGCAGCCAATAGGGTAGTAGCATAATCTTTTATCTGATTGTTATTCTCTACAGCTTCTTGCTCGATATTTTTATATGCTTTGAAAACGGCTGCACCTAGTATGTTGTAAAGTGCGTCTCCCAGCTTTTTTCGTTTGATCTCCGAATTCTCTTTCTGAAAATCTTTAACAAGTTCGTCTATTTCTTTATTGTATTTTGCCAGATGTATATTGCTAATGTCCGATACTGTAGTGCATGCTATCTCCGATCCTTTTCGGGAAAATTGGGCAGAGCCTGCTCCATCCGCAACAACAGTAACATACCAATCTGACTCTTCGTTGTGTAGTATACTGAAATCATCGTCCCTTGCTTTTCCTTCGTGAGCATGAGAGCGACCTCGCTGGCTGGCAGCAACAATGTCTTTTTTTTCGTGACTGCTTATACCAAGAAAGCCTTTCGACTTTTTCACTGTCACATATTCGCAGTCCGAGTCAGGCTTATAATAGGTAATATCTTCCGGTGTCGGGATATTGTTCCACAAAGCACGGGGATCGGGATTGATAATCAGTGTAATCTTTTTCTCGAAAACAGGTTCTCCTTCCTGCCAGCCTACAGGGTAACAAGATAATCTAATTTTGAAGTCTCCCGATACCGAAGGTGTACCCTCTATCATATCGGTTGAAGTATTGAATCTCAGTCCGGTTTCCTCCAGTCCTACAAATTCGAATTGCTCTATACCGGGAATGTTCAATTCCGTAAAATCGAATAACATCTGGTATGGCTGATTTACTTTACCATTATTGAATTGTATATGTACATTTTGCAACTGACGGTTGATAGTCTCGTATTTCTCTTCTTGGAAAGACGGTTGATAACGAGCTTTAGTTTCCTCGTCATCGGGTATGAGGGGTATAAAAGGCATATCATCAATAGGTGTTTCGGGGTTTATACTCGGTATTTCGGGTGCAGGTGCATCATCCTTCCGAAATTCATCCCATTTCTCAGAAAGGAAGTTCTTAATTTCTTCCGAATCGAAGAATTGACGCAGTAATTCTTCATTCTCAGATGAGTTTTCGAAGTAGGGTAATATTTTGTCAAAATCCATAACTTACTGGTTATCTCTTTTATAAAAAGGTACGCTTTATCCTCTGGTGCGTCCGATATCCATTCCTCCTCCCGATTCACGGAACGACAGCTGCATACCACACCACGGGCAGATGCTGTTCTGCTCATGTCCTACGCACATAATATTGCCACACATACAAAGCCCTATAGCTACTTGATTGGCACAACAGGGACACGAAGGAAATCCGATTAGTTCACTCGTATTGATACGTTTTCCGCTGAGGTTTCCGTCTCCATATCCATCTACCATTTCGAAGTAAGAATTGTCAATAGGATAACCACCGACAAATTTAAAGTGCCGTCCTCCTGCTGAGGTCATGTGCGAAAAATCATTTCTGTCGATTCTCTTTTGATATTTAAGCAGATAAGGTTGTTTTGTATTCTGGCATTTTCCCAGAATAACGGCAAAATTTTCATCTACTTTTATAGGTATATTCATTTCCTTCTCTATCTTGGTAAGGAAATCGTCTGTAAGCGGAGCCAGTTTCAGGTCATCACTGTTTAAGCTGCTTACACTTACGCTGGTGGTTTTAATGGACGCAGTTACCCATTTGAAAAAGGCTTTGAACGATACTTCGTCCGTATCCTTCAATTGCAGTACATTTTCGGTTATCTCTTTGAGAACCGATGTATCCATATTGTCTCCCATAGCAATGGCTATAAGATTGGCTTTACTGCGGTATTTACTGTTCCATCTTTCAAATGCAGCTTTGGTATCATCTGTGGGTGCTCCGTCTGTAAAGAGAAAAACAATAGGTTTCCAATCTCCTTTTGTTTCGGTTGTTGTCCTTTGTATGGCAGCATCCATATCATTCATCAGAAAGAGAAGCGCATTCCCTAAAGACGTTCCCCCGCCAATAGGTAATCGGGGAGGGTAGAAGTTCGATAACTCCTGCATTGAGCATAATTTCTTTGCCTTTCCAGCAAAGGCTATAATAGATAAATATACGGTTTCGAGGGCATAAGGATCTGTCCGAAGCTCTCGAATGATAGTTTCAACTCCATTCTGTACGTGAGTAAGAGGTTCTCCGATCATCGATTCGGATACATCTATCAGAAAATAAATAGGTAGTCGTCTCATTGGTTTATCCCTTTTTATACAATGATGAAACAGCTTATCAGATAACTGTATGGATTTCGGGTGGTGGAGGCGGCAATGCTATATCGCTGTTGACACCGATACTGCGGTTACCCACACTGACCGATGCCGATACCCATTTGAAAAACTGACGGAAAGTAGAACTATCTGTCGTATCGAGCGAATATACCTGATTGGTTAATGCCAGCAATGGCTGCGTGTCAGCTTTAACGCCTGCAGCACAAGCAATCACTCCTGCGAAGTTTCGCTTGCGTACTTCGGGTATCATCTGATTGTATTTTTGTAAATCGGATGGTTTTCCGTCTGTCATGATAAAGAGTAATGGCATCCAGTCGCCTTTTTCTTCGGCAGAGCTTAACTTTACCTCTGAGTTCACTTTCTGGCAAAGCATTTCGAGAGCTGCTCCCAGATGTGTCGGACCCGATTCGGGGGTAACTATGGGCGGTATCTGTAGATGTTCCAAAGCTGTAAGAGGCAGTAATTGCTTTACCTCTCTATCGAAAGTAATGATGCTCATATATACCGATTCGAGAGCAAACGGGTCTTGTCTGAGACTAGCAACCATCGACTCCAATCCAACCTTGACCGACTCGATAGGCTCTCCTCTCATTGATCCGGATGTGTCTAATAATAAATATACGGGTAAACGTCTCATTATTAAATGTTTTTTTATTTGTTAATCAGTAATATACTGATTCTATTTCTATTTTAGTTTTCTCATCAGAGAACAATATTCACTTCGGGTGGAGGCGGCGGAAGTTCGTTCAGTCCGGATATTTCCTGATGAGACGATTCTACCTTCTGGCTGCCGAAACTGATAGATGCCGATACCCATTTGAAAAATGCCTTAATGGTTGTACTATCGGCAGTGTCGAGCGATACTACTGTGTCGGTAATTTTCTTCAATATTTTGGTCTGGGCGTTTTGTCCTGCTGCACAAGCCACTACCATGGCACATTTGGTTTTTCTAAAATCTTCGAGTCCTCTTTCCCAATTGTCAGTCGGTGCTCCGTCTGTCATAATGAAAACGAGCGGACGCCAATCTCCTTTTTTCTCGGCTGTGCTTTTATGTACTTCTGCATCTATACGCTCTGCCAGCAAAGATAAAGCTCCTCCCAGGCAGGTTGTTCCGTTAGCCGAGATGGTCGGCATCTGAAACATCGACAATTCGGTAAGAGGTGTTATTTGCTGTGCCCTGTCATCGAATGTAATGATGCTCAGGAATGCAGTTTCGAGTGCATAGGGATCCTGCCGTAGAGTTGAAACCAATACTTGCACTCCGTTTTTAACGGCTTCGATAGGTTCTCCATGCATTGACCCTGAGGTGTCAAGAATTAAATATACAGGTAGTTTTCTCATATTTTGTTGTTTGTTATGTTGCTTTTTGTCTGATGTTTTATATCATCTTAGTTTCCAGCATAGCCTTCAATGTATTTGCCTGAATATCGACATTTTCAAGATCGGCAAGAAAATCGATGTCCGTTACTTTCTTGAGATTTTCTTTCAGCAGGTCGGCAATATCATCATCTATTTTCTTCAGATTGGATTTTATATTCTTCTCCAATTCAATATTCTTTATTGCCAGGTCTTTGATGGTCGATTCTTTTTTCGATAATTCGGCAATCCATTCGTCTTTATCCGTAAATAAGGACATTTCGACCTGCAGGAACAGGTTTTTGGACGGAACAAAAATAAAATACGTATCGTTATTCCGTATCCTGTATATTTCAGCAAGCAGATTTCCTATACGGATTCCTGCGAAGAAATCAATAGCATATGAATTCGCTGCAAGTATAGTTAACAACCCGCGTCCGATAGCTCCGTAAGAATTGCGGTAAACATCCGAACTCGAATAGCCTATTAAGGCTTCTTGTAATTGAGGATCTACTTCAAAGAAATATTCTTTGTAGAACTTGAGACCGAATATCGTTGTATTTTCAAGAAATGGATAATCACGAGATTGTGATGACAGTATTTTATGGAAATTATAGATAGAGCGTGAAACTTTCAAAGCCTGCTGAACTTTTTCTCCTTCGAAGCTGCCTTCCATGGCAATTGCTTTACGGAGTTTCTGCATCATATCGTTATTCAGTTCGATCTCCGATTTCATCATCCCTACTATGCGCTCGTTTTTCTTCTTTATTTTCTCGAGCAATTCTACCAATGTCATGGTAAACTGTATGTGATACAGCTCAAGTTTGTTTACATCCATATCAGGATTATCCTCAAATAACTTGTGAATAACCTGATTTTGCAGATATATATTCATGATCGTCTGGTCTTCAAAAAATACCGTCAGATCATATAATTGCTCAATAGTGCGGGTCGATGTCTCTAATATTTCGGCTCTGTTGTCATCCATTATCCTTTAGCGAATACCGGTCACATTTTTTCTTAATTCTGTTTCGAGTGATTGCAGTTCCTTGTCTAATACCTGACGGTTGCGCATACCTTCTTCATGTATACGTTTCACTTCGTCGAGAGTGCTGATCAGCGATTGAGTTGTTTTCTTCAACGTTTCGATAGATACAACTGTATTTTCATTTTCACGGGCAACCTCGATGCTGTTCTGTCTGAGCAGTTCGGCATTCTTTTCCAAAATGGTGTTTGTTGTTTCCGCCACTTTCCGCTGCATTTCGACGTTGGCCTTCTGTCTGTAAAGAGCTACAGCGATAGTCAACTGGTTCTTCCATACAGGTATCGTTGTCGAGATGATAGACTGTGCTTTGTCCGCAATTGCCACATTGTTGTTCTGTACCACACGTATTTGAGCCAAAGACTGCATCATCACATATCGGATGATTTTCATATCAGCCAATCGTTTGTCGAGCCGGGAGATAAATTCCCGCATATCACTGATCTCGTAATCCTTATACTGGGCGGGAGCTCCTTCCATCTCGGCCAGTTTGACCTGCAAATCCTGCATTTTCAACTGTCCGGCCATGATGAGTTCTTCTATTTGCTTGATGTATTCGATATTATTGTCGAACATGGTTTGCAGGGCGGTATTATCTTTGAGCGAGTTGATACGTCCGGCTTTTATCTTATTTGAAATCTTATCGACATTCGAAATAACGGTGTCGTATTTCTGGAATATCCTTTTCACATTTACCACCAGATTTTTAACCAATGGAATTTTGCTGAGGAATGATTTGAATGCGCTCTGATTCAGTTCGTCTACATCTATATAGTTCAGTTCGGTAAGCAAATCACTGATATGAGCTCCTACTTCTCCCGAATTAAATGTACGCACTGATGTGAGGAAGTCATTGCTGTACTTTTCCATTGTAGCCTGCAAATCAGCTCCGTAATTCAATACCGAGTTGACGTCAGTAACGACAAGACTGCGATTGAGCTGCGATAATTTGTCTATTTCATTTTGACTTAAATGGCTCAGATCAACATTGCCATCCCTGTCTATACGTTGCACAGCCGGTGTCTGGCTTGGGTTTACCGGTGCCATTTCGGGCATACTATTCATGTCCATATTTCTGTTGGTTAAATAATATAAGTAATAGAAAATATTTAATGAGATATTTCAAAACGATAACTAGCTGTTGCTGTTATGCTTGCTAAGTCAATAAATAGGTCTGTGACCTTGTTTTTGATTTATAGAACAATGCGTTCTTCGTAAAAATACAAAATCCTTTTTGCTTTTTATATCATAAGCAAAAAGGATTAGGAAAAATTATATCACTAAGCCTTATTTGGCATAATTTTGAGAGATACGCTGTATGGTTTGTCCTAAGAATACATCTTCAAAGGCATCTCCGATGGCATTGAATTTCCAGTCGTCTCCTTTTTTGTACAATTCTCCCATAATAAGGGCTTTTTTACCTCTGTATTGAGGTTCTGCTACTACATTATATTCTGCATATACACTGTCTACCTTAACGGGAGTTCCTTCGTACATTCTGATTTTAGCATATGGAACCTGAGAAAAGTCTTCTTCTCCGACATTGTTCAGAAAGAAAAATATACGATGGATATTACTTCCCAGTTTCGAAAGGTCTACTGTGATAATTTCATTATCAAGTCCATCATCACCACCTTTATCTCCTTCGAGGTCATCACCAGTGTGGCGCATTGCTCCTGTCAGAGAAACTAATTTACCTGTATTCAGACCAAATTGAGCAAGTAGTTCGGGACGATACAGCGGTGAGTACAGATGATCGCACAGGTTACCGTTTTCGTCATACATTACACAGCTTAGATCCAAATCTACATCTTTGGTTCTGGTTACTGTTTTTTTTCCGAAACCAAGGAATCCTCCTTCTTCTACCTGATATTCTATCGCACCCCAGTTTACACCTACACAAAATTGTGTGAGTTTCGCTCCTGAACTTTTTTCAAGATTGATGCGTTGTCCTTTCTGCAAATTTATAGCCATGATTGGTTATTTTTTATGTTTAAGAAATGAGTAGTTTATTTTAATCTTTAGTTATATTTTTGGAGATACTCAGCTAATCCGCCTTTTTGACCTACACCAACAGCTTCGAATTTCCATTCGCCGTTACGCTTGTAAAGTCGTCCGAATTCGACTGCGGTTTCGATCGAAAAATCTTCTTCAAGTTCGTATTTAAGAATTTCTTCGTTATTATCAGGATTATAAATCCGAACGAACGAGTTGCGTACCTGCCCGAAATTCTGTTTTCTGTTTTCGGCATCATGTATAGTCACTACAAAGCATAATTCGTTTACTCTCGAATCGAGTTTTGATAAATCAATTTTTATTGATTCATCATCTCCATCTCCATCTCCGGTAAGGTTATCCCCTGTATGTTCTATTGCTGCATCCGGCGATTTCAGATTATTATAAAATATAAAGAAATCATCGGCAACAAGTTTTCTATTGTCACCTAAAGCAAAAACCGAGCAGTCGAGGTCAAAAGCCTGTCCTGTACTTGATGAGTTTGTATCCCATCCTAAACCTACTGTAAACTTAGGCAGCTTTATCTCAGTTCGTTGCCCTTTTTCTAAATTTATAGCCATTATTATTTTATTTTCTTAATGAGACAATTGTGTAATGAGTTGGTAGTGATGATTTTTTACTTTAAACGTATTTATCCACAAAGTATTGTAATCCACCTTTGTATCCTATGCCCATTGCTTCGAATTTCCATTCGCCGCCACGTTTATAAAGACGTCCGAATTCAACGGCTGTTTCGATCGAAAAATCTTCATCTAATTCGTATTTTGCGATTTCTTCATTGGTTTGCGCATTATAAATACGGATGAATGAATTACGAACCTGCCCGAAATTCTGACGGCGTGTTTCATAGTCATGGATAGTTACCGTAAATACAATTTCCTGTATTTTAGGGTCGACTCTTGACAAATCAACAGTAAGTGTTTCATCATCTCCATCGCTGTTTCCTCCGGTCAGGTCATCACCCGAAGATTCAACAGATTCATCCGGTGATTTGGGATTATTGTAGAAAACGAAATATTCGTCCTTAGGTAGTTTCTTATTATCTCCAAGCATAAAAGCGCAGGCATCAAGGTCAAAATCGTGCCCTGTTCCTTCATTTGGATCCCATCCAAGTCCAACGCCTACTTTCGATAAACCGATTTCAATGCGTTGACCTTTAGTCAAATTTATTGCCATAATTATACTGTCTTATATTATATGTTAAGTAGATGAAAGTATCTGATGATATATTGTTTAAGTCAAACCACTTATTCTATTCGTCCCGGCTAAAGAGATAATCAGACTTGCTCCTTAATAGCTCTATAGTGTCCGGAAAAAAGACTATCCCGTTTTGACAAAGATAATAATTACTTCGATATACAGAATATCTAAATAGAGAGTAAGTCAAGGTCTGTTTCTTTTTTTATAATTATCATGTTTTAGATCTAAAATATGTTAAAAAGAAGAGGGCTGATGCCCTCAAATATCATAACGATTGTTATAAATGCAGTCTTCACTGAACTAACGAAATATAATTATTATCGATATAAGATTATGGGAAAAAAAGTAGCAGAACAATTGATTGAAACAATTAAACATGCAGGAATAAGACATATTTATGCGGTAACAGGTGATAGCCTGAATGAAGTGAACGATGCCGTTCGTAAAGATGATGATGTAAAATGGATACATGTGCGTCACGAAGAGACAGGAGCCTATGCAGCTTTAGCTGAAGCTGAACTGAATGGTATTGCCTGTTGTGCCGGAAGCAGCGGTCCAGGACACGTACACCTTATCAATGGATTATACGATGCTCAAAGAGCTAATGCATCTGTGCTGGCTATAGCATCGACTTGTCCTACGGGAGAATTCGGATCTTCATTTTTTCAGGAAACCAATACTATAAAATTATTTGACGACTGCAGCGGTTACAATCAGATTGCAAATACACCCATGCAGTTTGCCCGTATGTTGCAGGCGGCTTTACAACATACTGTTCATAAAAAAGAAGTAGCCGTACTGGGGCTTCCCGGCGATTTGGCGGAATCCGAAGCGTGTGATATTCATACATCGGTGCAGGTATTACCCTCCAAATCGGTATACCGTCCTCAGGATGCAGAGATAGCAGCTTTGGCAGAGTTGATCAACAGTACTGAGAAAGTAACGCTGTATTGCGGTATCGGGGCAAAAGATGCTCATGATGAAGTTGTTCAGCTTTCGAAACTTATAAACGCTCCTGTAGGATATAGTTTCAGGGGAAAAATGGCTGTACAATATAATAACCCGAATGAGGTAGGAATGACTGGTTTGCTTGGCCTTCCATCTGCATTTTCGAGTATGAATGATACCGATCTATTGATTCTTTTAGGTACGGATTTTCCCTATGCTTTGTTTATGCCCGATGATTGCAAGATTGTACAAGTGGATGTGCGTCCCGAACGTATAGGACGAAGAGCCAGAGTAAATATGGGTTTGGCAGGAACGGTAGAGGATACCTTACGGGCTTTGCTGCCATTGGTTAAGAAGAAAGAAAAAGATGATTTCCTTCGTGATCAGATGAAACTTTATGATAAAGTGAAGAAGAATCTGGCGGCTATGGCTGATCAACGGGGTAAAATAGATAATATAGCACCTGAATATGTTGCAACCATTATAGATAATCTGGCAAACGATGATACCATTTTTACCGTTGACACCGGAATGTGTTGTGTATGGGGGGCAAGGTATTTGCATGCAACCGGAAAACGCGAAATGTTAGGATCGTTCAGTCATGGGTCTATGGCGAATGCCATGCCGATGGCGATAGGAGCCGCCTTGGCTCGTCCCGATCAACAGATTGTGGCATTGTGCGGCGATGGCGGCTTGTCTATGATGATGGGAGATTTGGCTACAATCGTAGAGTATAAACTGCCCATTAAGTTGATTGTATTTGATAATCGCACGCTTGGAATGGTAAAACTTGAAATGGAAGTTGCAGGTTTGCCTGATCATGAAACTAATATGTATAATCCCGATTTTGCTGCAATCGCAAATGCTATGGGTATGAAGAGCCTATCGGTTAATGATCCGGAAAAGGTTGAGGAAACAATCTCGACGGCTTTTGCCATGGAAGGTCCTGTGCTGGTATCGGTCAAAACCGATCCGAATGCTTTAGCTATGCCTCCTAAAATAGAATTTGTACAGATGAAAGGTTTTGCTAAATCGATGGCAAGGTTGCTTTGGGCAGGACGTATTGATGAAGTTTGGGATACAGCTAAAAGCAACTTAAAACACTGGCGGGATTTGTTATAAATATTGATTTTATATAAACAGCAAATTCTGGAAATTTCCAGAATTTGCTGTTTATTATGTATATTTTATTTTTCAGGAAATTTAATCCTGAAGTTGGAAAGCCGTAATGACATCTTCACCCCAGCCTCCTCCAAACTTCTGAATATTAATATTGAGGGTCGAATCCGTTTTTCCGGCTAACAGATAATACCTCTTAGTGGCTGTAGTAGTATTATTGATAATCAGAATATTCTTAATCATCGCATGTGTAGCAGGCCATGCTACACCTGTAAGAGTTGTATTCCCTTCCAGATCGGAAGTATTTGTCGGATTGCTTCCCCCAGATGTTACACCATCACCAACAGTAATTTGTATCTTATAGGTTGTTCCTATAGGCAAGACTGTTGCCGGACAAAGAATAGTGAGGTTTAGCAACCATCGGCCTGTTGGTAGATCTATATATGTATTGGTATTAATAAATTTATTCTTAACACTTAATAGATTGAGAGTAATCCCGTTTTGCCTGATTCCTTTTCTGGAACCTTCAGGCGATATTACTTTCCATTGTCCGTATCCATCGTTGTCGGACGTCCATCCATATCCATTGGCTTCGCTTCCGTCTTGTAAACGAAGACCTATTACGGGAGTAGTCGGAGTTCCTGCCGTATTTATTTGTAAACGGGCATCAGGAGATAATGTTCCTAAGCCTATTTTGCCGGACGAAGTAACCACTACATCATCATAATAATTTACCGGCGTAGGGTGTACCTGAGTATCGTGCAAAGCATCGATATGTACTAATTGCTGGGGTTCATCGGTATTGATCCCGATTTGAGCAAAACTTATTGTTGATAATATCAAGAATAACAAAGAGATTATTATTTTCATATTTTGATGTACGATTGAGAATGAGTTTAATCACCTAATAATTGAAATGCAGATATTGTATTTTCCGAATAATTATTTCCAAAACTTTTAAGATAAACACTGGCTCCATCTGATCCGGAATATTGAATATCTCCTGCCTGAAAATCGTAGCGCTTAACGTTGCTCGATGTATTATTTATGATAAGATTACCGATAATAGACAAGGGCTGTTTATTATGAGCAATACCAGAAATATAAGATGGACCTTCGAGATCCGAAATCGGAGTAAATCGGGTTCTTACCCAAGCTCTTTCCATCAGAGAAATTGCCGAAAATTCGGCTAACATTGTTATCTGAATGTACCACTTTCCGGGAGGCAGAATTATATAGCTGCCCGTATTAACGAATGAAGAAGTGTTTAAAAATAGATTGACTCCTGTTACAGAAAGCTGCCCCATTACAGTAGGTACAGCACCGGCATATTGCCATGAAGCGGTTCCGTCGAAAGCCGAAGTTAACACCTTCCTTTCAGATTGCTTTCCATCGACTATTCGCAAAGCACGGTTTATAGTCGCACTTTTTATATTTAGTTTTTTCGTTGGAGTAACACCTATCCCTAAGTTACCTGTGCCATCGATAAATATATCATCCGGAGTAAGCGTTCCGGAAGTCGTATTATCTCCTGACGAGTCGATATATAGCGTACCTACCGGATTTTTAATATTGATACCTATCTGAGCATTACTTTTACAAACACTAAGTAATGAAAGAATCAGACATATGTTTAATTGTAATATTTGTTTCATAGATTAGCTATTTAATTGGATCGCAACTATACTATTTTCAGGGTGCCCGTTTCCCCCGATAGTTATTGTATAAGGGGCTGCCTTGTAGAAAGAAACTAATCCTATATACAAATAATATTTTTTTTTCACTCCCGTGTTTTTTAAAATGGTAAAGCCTGAAACTATACCAGGAGTATCATACCATCCACTTCCGGAAATCTGGGATCCGTCTTCAATATCACTGCTAAAACCGGGTAAAGATACTAGCGCAGGACTATCATAAAATGTACTTCTTATCCAATATGCAGGAGTTGAATCATGTTTCGACGCATCCAAAGGAGGCAGTTGAAAAGTAACATATACAAGCCACCTTCCGGGAGGTAAGTCTATATACGATCCTGTATCCTTTACAATATAAGGCAACCCTGTAAGTTTGTAGTCTGGCAGATACATTGTTGCTCCTACACCAAGTTTACCGATCACGGAGCCGATAAGCCCTCGACCCCACGTTGCATTACCGGATTCATCGGATATTAATACCGATGCTGATTTTTCGTTTCCATCTTGCAATTTAAAGGCCGGTGTGTCATTGTCGGTTTTTATATGCATCCGAGCATCGGGTGAGATTGTTCCTATTCCCACATTTCCGGTTGCGGTTACTATAATATCATCAGAGGTATTTGTTATACCTCCGGATGTATCTCCTTTCGGGTCTATATGGAATATACCCAACGGAGTTTGAGTATTAATACCCACTTGTGCATGAACTATCCCCAATGAGAATACTACCATCAGTAAAAGAATTTTCTTTTTCATTGTTGTTTGTTTGAGTGTTGGGGTCTAAGACCCTTTTGTTGTTCTTATTTGTATTTTCGTTTTTTCGTTCTATGGGATTTGTAATCCTATAGTTGTTGGCTGCGGATTTCAAATCCGCTGTTATCCACTCGAGATTATAAGTCCTGAGTGACGATTGAATGTTCATCGTAGGGGTGTATTGTATACGCCCAATGAAGAATATATTGAACTGTATACCGAACGTATGTAATACGTCCCTACGAATATCTTTTGTGATTAATTGAAAATCTGAAAAAGGCAGTAAAGTACAATCTCTGCACCTTACTGCATAATGAAACCGGCTGTCGGACAAGTATATGCTTAAAGCAGATTCAGAACGACAACAAAATAACAACAAGACTGCCATACACTGTTTGCCCTGCCGATTTGTATGATATTTGGTATATCTGGGAGAATAGTTACTTGTTACTGCACCCTGAAGGCAGTAACGAGTTACAAGTGGTAATTTCGGATCGGATATAAGATAACAGATAGATAAAATAACGAATCCGAAGATTCTGAAAAGCTCTCCGTTATTTTGATACAATAGAAGTTTGGTTTCTGAAAAAAAATGATTTATTACGCTAGATGCGTCTCTCTCTCTCTCTCTCTCTCTCTCTCTCTCTCTCTCTCTCTCTCTCTAATAATTCACACGAAAGAGACAAATCCAAATTGTTAAAATTTAGATAGAGGTCTAAGTTTTTATGTGTAAGATTATTAGTCATTAACTGTACGTTAAAGAGTTATTATAATGACAAATATAAGAATTATTTCCGAAAAGCAAAAAAGTGCTGTTGTATAATTCGTTATTTGTTAATGTTTTTAATCTGTTTCGGCCTGTTTATCGGGATTATATAGATACTCAAACATCAGGTCTATCTGGCTTTTGAGTGTTCGCTCCTCTGATAGGGGAGGAATATTATTTTGCCCGAAAAATCCTTTATCAAGTATATCGAAAGCTGTGTTGAATTCTCCGCCTGTCAGTTTACAGAGTATAAATATTTTATATGCGTAATGAGATGCGGGAGGGTGGGGATGACAGCGTTTATCATGAACGGCTGCAATTCGGATTGGTTGTATGTCCAAACCTGTTTCTTCCTTTACCTCCTTCACTGCAACTTCCGATGGTGAAAAACCAACATCTGCCCATCCTCCGGGAATAGCCCATCCTCCATCTGCCCTTTCTTTAACAAGCAGTATTTCATTCTGATCATTAAATACCACAGCCCGTATATCTACTTTAGGTGTCACATAGTCGGTTTCTATCCGATAACAGCTTTCTACTGTTGATAGAGAAATGTTGGTTACGAGTGAAGTGATTTTGTTACTAAGTGATAATAGCTCCTGATAACGTTCGGTATTATATTCATCAGCGGCGTATACCAGTCCTGTTTGGGCCAGTGCCCTGATGCGTGTGGCTATGTTGAGTATTTCTTTTTCCGGCTCCATGTTTTTATTCGCTTGTCAGAGCATTCCATTCTAACGAAGCAAACCCGTTTATAACCTTATTACACTTGCCGGCCAAGCTATTAGCTGGATGTGTGGTCGCTACACCTACGGTAGTCATTCCGGCTGCATTACCTGCTTCCAATCCCGCAAAAGAGTCTTCAAAAACAATACAGTTTTGAGGTTCGATGCCTAATTCTTTGGCAGCCAACAGATAACACTCTGGATTTGGTTTTCCATTCTTTACTCTGGCCGCCGAAACAATCGTGTCGAACAACTTGTCGAAATGTTTTTCTTTATTGACTCCTATTAGTTTCGTTTCGGAAGAGCTTGTTACCAGCCCAACTTTTATTCCTTTCG
Source organism: Indolivaga capnocytophagoides DSM 22835 (assembly GCF_000426485.1). Lineage (GTDB taxonomy): Bacteria > Bacteroidota > Bacteroidia > Bacteroidales > Dysgonomonadaceae > Dysgonomonas_A > Dysgonomonas_A capnocytophagoides. The sequence continues at coordinate 42,305 of NZ_AUFL01000012.1, read as the reverse complement.
CTTTCAGGGACTCAACAAATTTGACCGAACCGGGAATTTCTGGAAAAGACATTTGTTCTTCGAACCGGTCGTGATCTTCGAGTAGTTCATCTATTTTTCGGGCAGACACGTGTGCGAAATATTTTTTTAGGATATTAGGCATGGTTGTGCCTTTTATCACGGATTCGAAGTTAGCTATACCTACTTTATATTTTTCTCCGGTTTGTTTCCAGAAAATACTGTATTGTGGTTCTGTATCTATTATTACCCCGTCCATATCGAAAAGGGCACAAGTTATATTTGCCATTTAAGTGATAATTTAAAGTAAGGTCCAAGACCTGTTTGTTTATAGACTAAAAGAGTTTTTATAATTGTTTATTATCAGATTTCTTTTTCAAAGATATAATCTTCCATCAGATAACCGTTGCCGATATCAATATCCTCTTCTCCTGAAATACTGAACCCCATCTTTGTATAGAATCCGTGTGAACGGTTGAATCTATTCATATTAAGAGTAATATATTTATCTCCCTGCTTTTGGGCAAGTGATGAGATATATTCGAGAAGTGTTTTGCCAAAGCCGCCACCTTGCTTGTTGGGCAGTACATATAGCTTATGAATTTTTGTTTTGTTCGTTCCCTTATAATGGTATTCAATCGATGCAAAACCGTTATATTCTTGGGTGGTACTGTTACGGATTAGAATAAAATACTGTCCATTCTGCATTTGATCAGAAAGTGATTCATCACTATACATCATATCTAACATATACATAGATTGCTCGGAGGATAGTATTTCACCATATGTTTTCGTCCAGGCTGTTGTTGCAATATTACGTATCAATGGTATGTCTTTAATTCCTGCTTTTTCTATATGCATTTCTGTCGTTATTTTGCAAACAAAATTAGTAAAAATGGGTAAAACCTTCAGTCTGAAATAAAAGAAAGTATCCTATTTCAAATAAAAAATCCTACCGGAGTTGCAACTTGGTAGGATTATATGTAAGTACAAATGTAAAAGTATATTGTCGATTTTAATAGTAATAAGTATTGGAACCGTAATTCGTTTTTGCATTCAGTACAGCGGCTCCCGCAATGATTGAAGCTCCTAGTAGAACCTCCCAACCGGTATTGTTGGCAGGTTTCTCTATGTAAAATATATCTCCTCGTGCAGACATATCCCCGGGTAAATTTTTTGGCGAAATGGCATTCGTTTTTATTAAACTAGAGATGTAAAAATCTTGTTCGTATGATTGGGGTTTATCAGGACTTGTATATATTGTTACATAGCTGGTAAACTTAAAAGGAGCTTCTTGAGGCGAAAAGTCCGCTCTTTTTACAGTCTTTCTTTCGCTAAGTTTATTTCCCATGTAAGTACTCCTATACGGTTGTCGATTCATTGATTCTATCCCGAAATTAAGGTTGAGATTCGAATTACTAACCTTAGTTTTTGGAGGTATAAATGTGACATTGCTTGGAAGACTCATTTTGCCACTGATGTCACTGATAGCTCTGTCGTAACCATTAGTATATGTATTTGAACTACCTTGGAACTGCATAACATTTCCAATATAGCTTATAGCCTGATCTTGTATAATCAGAGCTGATCTTCCCCAATCGACATACATTGGAACATTCAACTTATTATATACTGTGATCTGTATAGGTGCATTTTCTCCATTAAAAGAGTGTGCTATCCATAAACTGTCATTTTCAAAAACGAAATCGCCGTTTTCTACTTTAGTAGTTGTCGGGGTTTCGGTATTCAGATAAGAATAGAAATAGGTAGATGCGCACGAAGAAAGCAAGAAAGGTAGTGTCGCAAGTAAAATAAGCTTTTTCATATGCCTTGATATTTTATGTGTGATATGGTATTCTATATTATTGTGTTTTTATTTGTGAAAGTATGAAAAAAGCCTTGATAAGAGTTCTTTTTTTAGAATAAAATAACTCTGTAAGCGAAAAATTAAAATTAAATCAAAGTCTGCCTTTAGACAGATCTTGATCCATGATTTTCAGATCCGTTTATTGTTTGTTTTGCAGCTCATATTGCAGCTCTGATATTTTCTTTTCTTGTTCTTCATTTTCTTTCTTTAGGTCGATTACATACAGTGTCAGTTCTTCTATCTTTTGCAATAACTTAGTTTGCATTTTCCCCAGGCTAACCCCATTTTCTTTAACCTCTTTTTCGGATGGAATGTCGGGTAGATGTTTGTGTGTGTTGATGTGATTTTCAACATCCTGAAGTGTCGGCAGTTTGTAATCTTTATCAAATACGAAATCAGCCCATCCAGCTTCAACTTTTACTTCAGTCGCACGGATCGTTCCGGCTACATCGAGTTTGTTCTGAGGATTAATCACTCCTATACCTATGTTACCAGTAGAGGTAATCGCTAAACGACATTGTGTGGCAGTAAAGAACTTTATACCAGCATGTCCGCTTTGCCATAATGTTGCAGCTCCGGGCTGCCATGAATCAACGACCCATTTTATTGCATAGTTTCCGATAGACTTTTGGTCATATATGAAATTGTCGTTATATACATATGTCAATTCTCCATTCGATAGTTTGATATTACCTCCTGCATTAATATTCTGAGTGACACCTAAGCTACCATCAATGGCTTGATCTCCATTATCTACAAGAGCCTTAGCCCATTTACCTTCACCCAATTCATTTGTACTTCTGATATACATGGCTGGCCAACTGTTAGTCCTGTTTATGCCAAAAGCAATTTGCCCACCCCAATGGTACGGCTTAGATAATAAGCTTTTATTAATAGAGTGAGCGATATTTATACCCCAAAATAAATCATAATCTTTATTAGGCATATTTACAGAACTAGATCTTGCCGATTCATAAAATCCGGAATATCTTAAAGTATTCCAATCCAGAGTGTTTAAAGTTGAGATTTCTTGAGAAAATAATAGATTAGTGATAGATAAATAAAAAATAGTCAATATTAGTTTCTTCATACTGTAAATTTTGTGTTATTAATAAAGTCTAAATATAGCTAGAAAGATCTAGAAATTCTATCAGATAAAAAGAAAAGGTCATACCATTTGGTATGACCTTTTCTTTATTAATATTGAAGTTGATTACTTCACTTCTTCAAAATCTACATCTGTTACGCTGTCGTCGTTCTTTTGTTGAGAACTACCTCCGGCGTTAGGGTTTCCTCCCATATTAGGATCTGCACCCGGTTGTCCGCCTGTAGCGTTATACATTTCCTGACTTAAAGCCTGAAACAGATTGTTCAATTCAGCCATTGCTGTATCTATTGCATCTATATCCTGAGCCTTATGAGCATCTTTCAATTTGTTCAATGCAGCTTCAATAGGAGCTTTTTTGTCGGCTGGAATTTTATCTCCAAGTTCAGTTAATTGCTTTTCTGTTTGGAAAATTAAAGAGTCAGCCTGATTAAGCTTATCGATTTTTTCTTTTTCTTTTTTGTCTGATTCAGCATTTGCAGCAGCTTCGTCTTTCATTCTTTGAATTTCAGCATCGCTCAAACCTGATGATGCTTCGATTCTGATCGATTGTTCTTTTCCTGTTGCCTTATCTTTAGCTGATACTTTCAATATACCGTTGGCATCGATATCGAATGTAACTTCAATCTGAGGTACCCCACGCATTGCAGGTGGTAGTCCGTCAAGGTTGAACACACCTATTTGCTTATTGTCTCTGGCCATCGGACGTTCTCCTTGAAGTACATTGATTTGTACTGAAGGCTGATTATCAGCAGCAGTAGAGAAAGTTTCGCTCTTACGTGTAGGTATGGTAGTATTCGACTCGATAAGTTTTGTCATTACTCCACCCATTGTTTCGATACCTAAAGAAAGAGGAGTTACGTCTAGCAACAATACATCTTTAACGTCTCCTGTCAATACTGCACCTTGTATAGCAGCACCCACGGCAACTACTTCGTCGGGATTAACACCTTTAGAAGGAGCTTTTCCGAAGAATTTTTCAACTTCAGCTTGTACAGCAGGTATACGTGTCGAACCTCCTACAAGGATAACTTCATTGATGTCTGATGCTGATAATCCTGCATCTTTCAATGCATTGCGGCATGGTTCTACACAAGCGCGGATAAGAGAATCAGCCAACTGTTCGAATTTAGCACGAGTTAATGTTTTAACCAAGTGCTTAGGCATACCGTTTACCGGCATGATATATGGAAGATTGATTTCTGTTGAAGTTGTGCTCGAAAGTTCTATTTTAGCTTTTTCGGCAGCTTCTTTCAAACGTTGAAGAGCCATTGGGTCTTTACGTAAATCAAGTCCTTCTTCTTTTAAGAATTCTTCGGCTAACCAGTCGATAATAACGTGGTCGAAGTCATCACCACCCAAGTGAGTATCACCATTAGTTGATTTTACCTCGAATACTCCGTCTCCAAGTTCAAGGATAGATATATCGAAAGTTCCTCCACCTAAGTCGAATACAGCAATCTTAAGGTCTTGGTTCTTTTTGTCCAATCCGTAAGCCAAAGCTGCGGCTGTAGGTTCGTTGACAATACGTTGAACTTTAAGTCCTGCGATTTCACCGGCTTCTTTAGTTGCCTGACGTTGCGAGTCGTTGAAATATGCAGGTACTGTAATTACAGCATCAGTTACTTCTTGTCCTAAATAATCTTCGGCTGTTTTCTTCATCTTTTGAAGTATCATAGCCGATATTTCCTGTGGAGTGTATAAACGTCCGTCTATATCTACACGAGGTGTATTGTTGTCTCCTTTTACTACCTTATAAGGCACACGGGGGATTTCGTTTTGCACTTGATCCCATGTTTCACCCATAAATCTCTTGATAGAGAAGATAGTTTTTTCGGGATTTGTTATAGCCTGACGCTTAGCGGGGTCACCTACTTTACGCTCGCCGCCATCTACAAAGGCAACTATAGAAGGCGTAGTACGTTTTCCTTCGTTGTTGGCGATAACGATAGGTTCGTTACCTTCCAATACGGCAACACAAGAGTTTGTGGTACCTAAGTCAATTCCAATTATTTTTCCCATTTTTATATATTATATTTTATTGTTTTCATTTACTTGTTTTGTCTGTCTTGCGTTTTGTATTCGCAAAGACATTAGGGTTTGTTCAAAACTTGTGCCAAAAAATAAGGGTTTTTTTAAATATGACATTTTGACAGAAATTTGATTCATACTCATTCTATTTCTTTTGAATGTGTTTTGCGATAATATTAGGAGGTGCTGAAGCCGTTTATTCGGTATTAGATATATTTTGCTAGTATTTTAGTTGTTTTGGGTATTTTGATATTTTTTTGAGAAAAAAATTAGCGTAAATTTTAGCTTTAGTTGTTTGTAATATATTTATATATAGGTATTTATTTTGTTTTTATTTATGCTATTTATATCGCATAAATAAGATATATTGAACCATTGTTCATCACATGCGTTTATAGTGCATACCTTCACACTTCGAAGGTTAGTGTTTATTCAAAAAAAAAGTGTTGTTTTTAAGTAGCGAAAGCCTGTGATGTGAGATCACGGGCTTTTTCGCATTATATACTCTGTTTTTTGATTGACTGCGTTGTTTTCCCTTTTTTATAGTCAGTAGGGTGGAACAAAAAATGAATAGCTGGCGTCGGATGTGTTTTATCCGAAAAAGTAAAACTAAGTTGGAGAAGACAAGGATAAGTTGATAGCTCTGGCAGATGATGTAGTATTGCCGATTTTAATATATGTCTTATGACAAAAGGTTGGAATGGTGTGAAAGTTGTGCAGAAAAGGTGATGCTGTTTATCAATAAAGAAAGGTGGAGCTTTAAAAGCTCCTGTTCCTTCTTATTTTTTAGACTCTTCAACAGATACCTTACGAAATTCTTTAAGCGCTTTTTCAATTGCTAAAGAAGATTTTCTGGCACGAGTTCCGGCTGCTTTGTTTCCGTTTTCTACTTGAAGAGCTGCGTCTTTTGCAAATTCTGCGAAAAGCTCGTTTAAGTTGTCTAGTAATGCTTTCATTTTGTTCTATTAAAAATTAAATCGGGACAAAGATATATTCTATCCTCGTTTGCACGCTATTTTGAAGACACTTTTTTTGACAAAATGTTCATTTTATTTTTTAATCGATACTTGTCTGTAGGCTGTGATATTTATCTTGTCGTATTCAATTGTCTGTAAATCTTGAGTTTTGGTGAAGCGGCTAGCCACAGTCGGACTTTATCTGATTTTGTAGTTTATTCCTGCTTTTCGGGCTTGTGAATGCTGGAGTCTCCGTTGTATATTATACTCATGCCCGTCTTTCACGAAATTGCTTCCTGTTTGTTTAAACCAAAACGGGATGTTATTTTCTATACAAACCTGCCTGATATCCAAAATCCAATCGTAGTTGCAGGTACGTATATTATGGTAACCCGATTCGCCTCCGGCAACAACCTGTTCTATCCATTTTCCGACAAACGGGCGTAAGTTTATTGATTCGAGTATCGGTTCACATATAATGATCTTGTGTTTTATGGGACTGTTTTTATACAATGGCAGTCGGTAATTGGCTCTCTCCTGATTCTCTACGGTACAACAGATCGTAACATGATCGTATCCGTCTCCCCAGTCTTCAGGCAGATTTACAGAGAGTCTGTCTATACGTTTGGTTATCATCAGAAAAGTGAGATCGGAGCGTTCTCGTATCATCTGCCAAGCTTCGGTTCTCCATTCATCGGCATCTTCAACGAAAAAATCTGAGGTGAAACAAGTTGCAACTTCCGATCCGGGTGGTATTTTATATTCACCGTTTTTCTTTTTCTGCACTGGTAGGTCGAAGTTTTTAGTCTTGGAAACAATACTGCTATCTATACCTCTCTTCGCATCGCCCCTGTACACGTAACAATTGCGGCAGCCTTCGCTCAATTTATGACAACCATGCCATGGATTCCACAGTTTTTGCATATTGGTAGGAAAGATGATGTTTAGAACCAAAGATAATGAATTGCCCGACGATTACCTAATGGAACGGATGTCGTGGACTGATGAGATTAAACTTCTTTTATAAAAGTGCAGTCTTTAACGCGGTGGAGAAGATTTGACTGGTCGATGAATATGTTTTTGTAATGTTCGCCGAACAAATTGGTGTATTCCGACAAGAACATAGCTCTTATAGAACGTTTGTTATCTGTTTTTTTTATGATGTAATCTCTGCCGTGCTTCAGTTTCATTCTACAAAGATAGAAAAAGCCTTTCAGTACTAGGGTTTGATTCTCCTAATAGATATTGTCTTTTTGAAAAAACGCTTTGTGTTTTATCGGAAAATGCTTATATTTGAGTTTATTGAGATCGGAGTATAATAAACATTTTAACCTGTTGATTTAATAAACGGAACTGAACGTTTTAAGTAGCGAGTGCAGAGTCAAACTCGTTTGGACTATGCCGACTCTCGCAAAACGACTAATATAATTGAACGTATATAAAAGCACTCGGGATGGAATTATTTCTTTTAATAGTAATTATTTTTTCAATATGTATATCGTTGTTTTCTGCAGGATATTTTATTGCATGGCTGTGTCATGGAGATAAGGCCATTCATTTTTTCAGAATAAGCCTGAGAGTGATGTTTGGCGTTTTACTTATCATAGTGCTGGGATCTAAATTGGTATTTTAAAAGCTGTAATAGGATTTTCTTAAATAGCACAAAAGGCCTTCCATCCCTGGAAAACCTTTTGTGGAAAATCCCTAACATCCATTCCGGTAATTGTCTTACATGTTTAGTTTGCCTAAGTACTAATCATTTTAAGTTCCCGTAAAAAATTCTAATAACTACTAATAAATAAAATTATTGAAGCTTGTTTTACAAATGTATTCTGTTGTTATAGAATGTTGTATAATATTTTTCTCTTTTATTCTTCTTAATTGCAAAAAATACTTCAGTAAAATATCCACAGAAGCATTTTACCTTTATTTTATCGAAAATATATTGAAGAACATACCTTCAACTTAGTTGTTAATATGATTAATATGTAATTTTAAAGTCAGAGACCTTGCATTAGAATCTGATCTCATTTTTTTGTAACATATTATACAAAACTTAAAACGAAAATCTTATGGACTCAGAAAAACTATCGAAACAGTATATCGAAAACTACAACAAGCTGGCAGACAGGTATAACAATTCGGATATTAAAAGTATTGTATCCGGTATCAATGAAGCCATTTATTACGGAGATAAGCCTAAAGTAGAAAGCTGTTATCTGAAGATACAATCATGGAATTCGGATGTCTCGGATATGGAAGAAAACCGTAATTCGCTCAATCATAAATTTAAACATATGCATCTGCCTTCAGTGGAGATGTTTACTATTGTATATGATAATATCATAAAATGCTGGCGGTTTAATACCGACGCCGAATAATTTGTGATTGTTCCGTTTTGTCGTGAGATAGAATAGTGCGAAAATTTGCAAATATCGGCAATATGATATAACTTTGCGGCTCAGATAAGGTTATTGATGGCTTATGCCCTAGCATTAGGGAAGAAAATCGGGGGTGTAGGCTACCTTTTGTAAATGTATTCTTTTTTACATACCCTAATAGTTTAATTTAAAAACTTAAATTATTGAGTTATGAAGAAAAGTAGAATCTACTTGGCTCTTTTGGTCATGGGCACTGCATTTTGGGGAATCTCTTTCCCATTGGTGAAAGACGGTCTGAATGTCGTTCATCCGTATTCATTTCTATTATATCGGTTTTGTTTAGCGGCAATAGTTCTGTCTGTGCTATTCTACAATCACCTCAAACGTATCAATTGGCAGACTGTGAAATACGGTATTCTGGTGGGGATACCTCTTTTTCTGGCCATATTGTTCCAGACAGTCGGATTGCAATATACAAGTTCGGCCAATGCTTCTTTTATCTCAGGGATGGATGTTTTGTTGATTCCGGTACTTAAACTGTTTATATTCAAGAAATCTGTAAAGCCGAAAACATGGGTCGCCTGTAGTGTGGCTTTAGTCGGTCTTTATATCATAGCGATGAGTTCAGAGAACGGAGGTTTCAATACCGGTGATTTATATGTGCTCGGAGGTGCTTTAGCCTTCGGATTCTATGTCTTGCTTGTTGGGAAATATACGGCTAAAGCAGAGACCATATCAATGGTAATCGTACAGCTTTATACATGTGCCGTTGCATATGCTGTATTGGTTGTCAGTGTATTGGGAACTGATCAATTAATGCTTCCTGCTGATGGAGGCGTCTGGAAAGCAGTTTTATTTACCGGAGTTTTGGCTACTGCCTACATGTATGGAATACAAAATATTTCACAGAAATTTATAGAGGAGGAAAAGATTGCACTGACTTACCTTTGCGAACCTGTATTTGCCGTGATTGCAGCTTATTTTTTAATCAACGAAACTATAACCATTTATACCGTAATAGGAGGTATTTGTATCCTATCGGCGATGTTTATTTCTGAATTTAATTTCAAAAAGAAATTTCATCTGAAAAGTATACATCAATAAGGTCTAAATACGAGCTTTGGACACTCTTCTGTCTGAAGAGCCTAGACCAGATGATCTCAAGCATGCTTGAGATCATCTGATCATATTATTCTTTGATACATCTGATTGAAAAAGCATTCGACCGCGAAGAGGCATAACCGGGCGTATATTCGCTGCCCGATATTTTAGTAACTTCTGCCATAGATGTACCGGACGATGTCGCTGTCCAGTAATAACCGATGCCGGCCGTATCATTGTGAACGACTTCCCCCGAATTTTTACCGAAGAAGATTCCTCCAGCTCCGGGATAGAAACCTCCATCTAGGTAGGTGTAAGTTGTCCGTCCTGCGTTATATCCGGTTTGTAGATAGGGTAATTGGAATGTCAAATAATTTGTATTCCATGTTGTAGAGTTCGGGGTAAACAAACTTGCATCCAATCGGGAGTGATCGGGTATAACACGCCATCCTTGGGGTGAAGGGTCGTATACAGACTTCTTATTGCCTTTGTTCCAAGAATTTGCGCCATCCGATCCAAACCATCTGTGGCTGCTATTGGTGTCGTGATTTCTTGAAAATAATATTGGATTTTCAATAGACGTTACTAAGTCACTGAAAATATCAAAGGCTACTTTTTCGGGTGCTCCCCCGTTGGCGTTGTATATGAGGGCTTGACTGTATGTTCCATTATCAAATCTTTTTTCAAAGAAATAAGGGAAAGGGTCTTTTCTGCCCCATTGATAAAATAAACCGTGACTGTTCCACCAGTCGGTGTTGTTTGTTCCCGACCCTTCAGCTAATGCTCCCAAATTACGATCCATAATATCACCGGATGGCTCATAATTAGTTACCCACATGTGCCAACTCCATTTTATTTTGTTATCGTTGGTGTTTTTCACGGCTATCACAGCATTGCCTTCTATTAATCCAGGCTCGACCCATAATAGAGCCTTACGGCTTTTACCGTATGCCTTGGCATTTTTTACTGATGAACCACTTTTTCCGATTCCATTTGCATTGTCTGTCCAAATGTATTCGGCTTCGAGATTATTCCTTCTGCTTAGACTTCCCGGAACTCCTTCCTCTGCTCTTAATATAGGTATAAGAATAGGGGCAGAACCCGGCTTTACCATATAGCAGTTCGATGTGAGCCCTAGGCTTGTTTTGAACTGTATAATCTCAAAACTGGCTTGTAGTCGTCCGGCCTTGAAATTGATGTATGCCACTCTTACATCTTCCGGTTCGGAAGATTCCATTGTTGACACAGGAACATTAATGGTTAATTTTTGATTACCCTTTACAAAGTCGGGAGAAACAGTCAATCCGTTTATCCAATTGACTGTACTGCCGCTTCCTTCCTGATCTGTAACGGTTATACTTGAAAGATCTATTCCATCGGGATAATCAGTTTGAACAGTAAATTCGGAAGGGTAATATCCTGTACCTGTTTCATCGAGGAAGACTCCGCTTTTTTCGACTAAAACCCCGTCATCGCTCATGGCCAGATAATACTGTCCGTTGTAATTGATGTCTTTCATTTCTCCTTCGTCATAACTGATGATCCGTGTTTTGAGATTTGATATAACAGAGTATGAATTGAAAGCTTCATTTGCCGAATCGTAACCAATATCGGCTGCGTTTATTATTTTGACCTCGTATTTGTAGTTTCTCAGCAGAGGCATGTAATTGCTGAGATTGGAAGTGCTGTTGTCATAAGTAAAGTCAACTCTGTAAAAATAGGTTTGCCCTTTGTATTTCCCTTCTATAATTAGGCAGGTCGCATTTTGTCTGCTTGTTTCGTTGTTATCGCTGGCAGCTGCTGATTCAAATGTATATATATCCTGCACGACAGCATTACCGGAATAGATGACAGCATCAGAAACCCCTGTCTGAGGGCTACCGGGTAGTTCAATATTAGGAACAGTGGCCGGCGACATATTTACTTCGTCCAAGGGGGATATATTTTTCAATGGAGTAACCATTCCTACCGTATTGTAGTTGCATAGATGCACCTTTTCCAATATAAAATCGGTAACATTTGTATCTACCTCCACATCTATCCGGGCAAGCATTCGTTTGAGCAGAATATTACTGATAGTACCCGAAGTGACTGTTGGGTTTTTTATTTCTCCGTACATTGGAATAGCTGTATAACTATTGCTATAGTCGGATAACCACCCCGATGTATTACGAACATTCAAGGCTGAGAGGATTGCCGTTTTGGTCATACCTTCGGTAAATCCGGCGATAACATTGCTCAACTGAACCGAACCATTATTTTTTACTTCAGAGGCATTAGCTACTATTGCTACATTGTAACTGTTGGTTGCTTTGAGCCACGATTTGAATGTTACGGTATTTCCGGATTGCGAAATATCTGCACTCCTCACACTATACTTATATGTTAAAGTTTCGCTACCTGATCCATCTACATCAAAAACCAGTACATCGAGGCTCTTTATTTCTTGTTCACCTGCCCCCATAGATCTTAATTTCGGAATATCAGGACTTGTATATTGAGGGAGTATCACTTTGAATGTCACTTCCTGCAACCCTTCTGTTGGGTTTGAGTTATAAGTCGCGTGATCATCTTTACAGGAAATTATTCCTGTAAAGATAAGTATAGCACCTATTATATTGTATAATGACTTCATTTGTTTGTAGTTTTACTTGATTGTGACAACATATCTCAGGTTGCCAGCTATGAACGTAAATTTATTGCCGGCAGCGGTAGGCATGAGTTTTAATGTCATGACCGACTTACCTTCGTCCGGAAGGGGGAGGTCTATAGTTGAGCCGTTATTTTCGAGAGATATGCCTTTCGGGTGATTGGTAATGGCTGTTACCGTTAGTCCATCGGCAGGTATTGCAGAAGATTGAATGGACGGATGGCTTACTTGTAGATAATATTGTTCATCCAGATCGACACCTATCTCATTATTCGTCCACACCTCTATTTCTGCGTTGAGGGTATATATGCCGTCAAATGCTTCTTCGGGGGTAGGTGCCCCGGCTTCCGATACCGACTGTATGACGATATTGTACAGGTGATTTCTCAGAATATCCAGTGTTTGAATACTTGTTTGTGGATTGTGGATGTCTACCCGATAATAGGTTGTTTTACCAGAGTTGTTAAAATCACCACCTACCACAATGGCTGTTGCATCTTTTTTATTCGTACTTAAATTCACCCCTTTAACTTCAAAAGTATAGATGCTTTGGCTTATTTCATTGTTGCTTGTGGTAGTGTATGTGTATGCCGGAGTTTTTATCTGTATAGCATCCGATGGTACGGTTGCATTCGTTGCTATATTGCCGGTTATGTGCTGGCTTGCTATATAGCCCTTATTCTTACGATTGAAAATATATGCTTCTTCTAGATTGAAATTTGTGACCGTATTTAGCAGGCTTATGTCAAAGCGAGCCAGCATCCGTATAAGGTATATATTACTTAATGTAGTGGAAGTATTTGTTATTTCTGTATCTATCTCTCCATACATGGGGATATAAAGATTAAGCCATTCTGAATTCGAATCTACTGTCAGATTTGAAATAATATCATCGAATCTGTCCCCTATTTGTATCCCTGAATTATGAATATAGGAGGATGCATTTGCTATAAATACGAATTTTTGTTCGCCGGTTTCGAGCCAAGCTGTGAATGTTGAGAATTCATACTGAGGGTTTTGTTGTTGTATATCGATCCCTTTGACAGAGTATGCCAATTTATAGATACCTCCTGTTTTTCGAAAGGCCAGAATGTCTATTTCATTTATTTCGTTTTCTTGGGCAACAGACATTGATCTCAGAGAAGCTCCTGTCCGATCTTGTGTGGATTGGACTAGGCTTATCGTTACTTTCTGCTTATTACTTCCCTGTCCAGTATCGGGATCTGCATCATTACAGCACGACTGAAACATAAATGCCGCAACGACTGCCAATAGTATGTGTAATATTACTTTGTACATAATCGTTTTTTTTAAGAGGGTAGTGCCTGCTGTATTGTTACCATTCGGGGATAACTGTGCTTTCGTCCCAGACTCCTATTTCGGGAGAGATAGATATATCTCCTGATGTATAATTAAACAGGATGGGAATCGTTACCTCACGATCCTTATCTAAGGATATGTTGTTATTCTTTACGAAAGTTTTAATGTCGACACTAGCAAGTATATTATTATTATCGGTCGGATTTAACAAATCAACCGTAATCGGATTGTCATAGTCAAATCTGAAAACATCACTGCAGGTTGCCCACGTTTTGTCGGCTGCCGCTGTCATTGACGGAATGTAACTGCTTACTGCTCCGTATGTCTGCATTTCAGAATTATAATACGTCTTGAGATTAGTAATATAGATTGCTACCATATTCTTCTTAGTATCAAGACCTTTTACTGCAACTTTAAAATGGATAAAAGCCGGTTTAAACTTTACAGTACCTGTGTATTTACGGTCGGATGGTATGGTAAACGCAAGCTTGCCGTAAAAAAGCGAATCGCTTGTTTGTATTATTTTCGAAGAACCGCTGTTAGGATGCGATACTTCCATATTTGTTATTTTAGAGTCAACACCCAAACCTTTTATTTGAGTATTGTCAAATGCATTTCCCCAGCATATAGCTGTGTAATTCCCTGATTCGAGCCCTAGTTTGACTCCCTGAAATTCAGTCAGGGATTCTTTATTTATCAGGCGCGATTCTACCAGATTTCCGTCTTTGTCGAAAATACCGATATTCACTTTATTTATTTTGTTAGGGAAATTCGGATATTCGAAATTGAGGATAATACCTTCGCATTCTCCACATTTAGACATATCTTCCCTTATGCATGCTGCAAACATGCATACTGTAAATAGCAGTGATATAGTTTTCGGTAAATTCATCCTTTGTTCGTTTCTGTTCTTTTTATACAACCGGAACAGACTTACAGTCCGTTCCGGTTATTAAAAATATTAGGCTTTAATTTATTTTTTTTACTTAAATTTCGGGTAATACCTCTACTTCTTCCCAAGGTTTAACCTCTACGGTTACTTCTAATTCAACTTTAGGATCTTCAGGAGCAGTAGTCAGGTGCTCAGCTCCAATATTCAAGGAGTTGATTATATAATAATAACCTCCTGCCAGATTTGCGACAGATGATCCGTCTGAAGCTTTCTTCAAACCTTTAACTGTTACATATTGTTTGGCTGGTATGACCATTCCTGTGGCTGTTGCATCAGTTATCTCAAGTATGATATGAGGAACATTTTGTTGCTTAACCGCACCACTGCCATCATCCGTAGGATCAGGGAATGTTGTTCCGTTAGCTGCACCTGTAGTTGCGGGAACAAAGTATCCCCAAACTGCTCCAGAGGGAGTATGGCTTGTGCCTGCTGTCGCTGCGGAGTTATCGTCACGGTAGATGGCTCCTGCTGCACTGTATATTGCAGGGAATGGTGATCCCCATACCGATTTATCAAAATTTAGAATATCGGCAGCAACCAATCCTGATGAAGGAAGAGTTTCGTTTAAAGGGAACTTCATATATGTATTATTGATAAATATATTTGTTACCTTGAATGATGTCAGAGGTGTTGCTACAACATTGGTTTCCAGTGCAGATTTGATTTCTTTCACTTCTATTCTGGCAACAACGGCTCTTAATTCTATGCTTGCGCTAGATGGAGTTCCGGCTGTGATCGTAGCTTCTCCTTTTACATTAACAGCATTTTGGGGATGAGTTTGTTTATCGATGTGGATAAAGCTGGATTTTAGGTCTGTAATGTTTGCCAGAGGAGAAGCAAAAGTGATAGATCCAGAGATAGCTCCCGTATTACCTATAGCATAAATTTTAGTGGCAGCTGCAGGCACAGTGAAAGTTTTCATTGTTGTTCCTGCCGGCAAAGATCCAGAGATAGGGAATTGCTGTGTACTTAGTATATTTCCGGTACCATCGTAGAAATAAAGAGTTAGATCAGCCACATCAGGTGTAAGTCCTACAGCTGATGGTCCGTCTGCTCTCAATTGTGTATTACTTCCGATAGATATGCTAAGGCTTACTTCCTTAGTTTTTCCTGTCGGATTAACATCAGTTCCATTGTCATCGTCGCTCGAACAACTTGCGAATCCGATAACAGTAGCTAAAGCTACCGTAAATAAATAGCTGAATTTTTTGATTGTTTTCATTTTTCTCGTTTTTAGAGTGTTGTTATAGAATAGTTTAAATCGTATATTCTAAAATTTGTATATAATGTTAATTGCTGTTTTCGTAATGCCCCAATAATGCTTATTATCTCGTTTTATAAATGGGCCGCAAACTTCATGTGCGTATTTAGAATGGTGGAGATAAGCATATCCGCCGCCAATTTCAGCTTCAATGTCAAACTTGTTATTCAGATTCCACCGATAGCCGTACGAAAGCCCTGCACCTGCAAGCCATCCTTGATATCTGTCTTTTATACGAAGCGGATAGCTGGTTTTACCTACATTATAAAAAGCCCAGTGTAAGTGCAATCCAAAGAAGTGGCCTGATAACGAACGATCTTTCCAATAACGAAATTCGGGTTGAATGAGTACATGTTTAAATCTTTTGTTGTTAGAAAATGTCCATGAGTTCCAGTTGATAGGGACGTCGATAGAGTATTTGTCTGATATCAGGTATTCCACTCCTAGATTGACACTTAGTGTAGCATCATAAAGCAGGTTTGTTTTGATGGACCATTTCGCAGGCTTTGCCTTTACGCTGTAATCAATCTCATCAGAATATATAGAGTGTTGTTGTATATCCTCCTTCGAAGGTTTGGATTCAGTATATGTATCCGGTGTGTGGATTATTGTATCTTTCTGTTGAAATGTATTTTCAGGAGTAATGATGTCGTTTTTATGAGGCGTGTCGATATCAGATTCAGAGTCTTCTTTGTTTCCGAAAGAAGGTACCGGTGGATCTGAATCCGAGACTATATTATATCTTTGGTTTGCAGCTGCATGGCTAGCTCGTCCTGATCCAGAATTTTTAGAGCTGGAATTTGAAGTCGTTAAATTTCTGTCTAATTCGTCTATTATAATATTTTTAAACAGATTTTTTTCTGAATCTTCTGTATCTGTGATAGATATAATGTTCTGTCCGTTTTTTTTGCTTATTTGATATGTGTAGATGTTATGATCTAATATGGATAAGAGTAGCTCATCTATATCATCTTGATTGGTGATTTGGACTTGTTTCGACATATCCAAATCGGGAAGCCCCGTGATAGTATAATTGTGTTTGTGTTTAATTAAACTGATTACTTTTTCGACTGATACCTGATTTTTATCTTTCGTATTATCCCTGACAGAGCATCCATTACACATTTGGGTAAATGTTAACAGTGCCAGGATTATTAAAACAATAATCAGAATGGTTCTTTTGTTTTTGTTGTTCATATCAAAAAAAATAACTCTCTTTATTTAATTGTGTTGTAAATAGAAAAAAAAGAGTTTTTTGTTGTTTTTTGGTTTGTTCTATTATAAGAACTTGTTGTTCAATGGGCAAATATAGTATAACAGATTAATATAATCTCGCTTTGTGTTGTTAAAATATGTTATAGAAAAGGTTCTTTGTATCATTTTAACACAAGGCGGTGCTAGGATTGCTGTTTCTCTCAAATGAAAAGTGAAAATGTAAATAATCAGCTTGTTGTATTGTGTGATGCTGTTTTTTTTAGGATGTGATTACTAAAAATATAATGCTTTTTTCTTAAAAAATAGTTCGTTTTCGAAATTTATACGTTAACATATTTTTTTTAATGTTGTTTTTAACTTGAAAATGGGGCTTAAATAAAATAAAAATGATATTTTGGTTATAAATAATTTAGAATCTGAGCAGATGTTAAGATGTCAGATTTTATTAAAACCTGAATTAGTAGTTAAAGATGGTAAAATATCTTAGGCAACTATTATTATAAGCCTATAACAGCCGGTTTTATTAAAATTTAAACCATCCTTCGTTTTTTTGTTCGGATTTTGATTGATCATATTTAAAATATATCGTATTTTTGTAGCACCAAATAAAAGAGCATGCGCGCGTGGTGGAATTGGTAGACACGCTACTCTCAGAAGGTAGTGCCCGTTCGGGTGTGTGAGTTCAAATCTCGTCGTGCGCACAAAAAGGATTTCAATTTCTTGAAGTCCTTTTTTCTTTATTATAAGTCTCACAACTTACAATATTAGTTTCATCATTATATCGGTTTGTTCGTCGTTCCCAAGTTTGAAGATGTGTTTGTCGAATTCCATGAAACCGTTTTTTTTATAAAATCTTATGGCTTTGAAATTTTTCTCCCAAACACCTAACCAGATATACTTTGCATTGATCTTGTGAGCGACCTCTATTGCTTTTTCATAAAGTAACTGGCCTATTTTCTGCCCATGATAATCTTTCAGAATGTATATTCTTTCTATTTCAATGGCTTGGATATCATTTAATTCAGTCTGTGCACTGCCCGAATTCAGTTTCAGATAGCCTATTATGTCGTTGTTGGAGATGGCAAAATAAAAAAACGATGATTCATTTCTGATTTCTGCCTCAAGTACTTCTAAATTCAGATTTTCCTGAAGATATCTATCCATATCTTCCTTTGTATTGCTTTCTGAAAATGTTTCGACAAAAGTCTGACTGCTTATCTTTTGTAGTTGGACTTTGTCCCCTACACCTATTTCTTTTATGTTTATACTTGTGTGTGTCATTATCCTTTTTTCGTAAAGGTAGTAAGAAATGAAAGACTCCGGAATATTTGCCTGATTCCTTTTCAGAACAAAAAACACTTTTCTTTTATCTGTACCGAACATATGATGTGTCTATTTTGTTAGAAAGGTATATTATTCTAAATCTATTAGAAATGAAGAATTTGGATAAAAATGAATACCACGGATTCACTGGTTATGAAGACGCTCGTATTGCAACACCTGTAAAGAAGGTGAAGAAAGCAAATCCAAAGGCTGTGAAGGCGGCATTGAACAGAATAAATCCTGATGAGAATACTCAGGATCGAGGTTAAACCAAAGACCTGCTCCAATTCGTAAAGATTGCGGCAGGTCGTAAAATACAGTTAATAGAGACGCTACCTATAAACATTTTATATATTTTTAGTTTCAATTCTTACTCAAGCAGCAGAGAGTGTTAATGTCGTGATCTAAAGCGATAGCTTAATGCTGCTATTGTATTTAGGATGTTGAAGAAGGTCCTAGACCCCAAAGAGCAAGAAAGCCCGTGATCTCACATCACAGGCTTTTTTCTTTAAAAACAACACTTTCTTTTTGAATTAACACTAATCACTATGGATTTGTATAGTTTAAACGCAGAATAAAAAGAATAGTTCAATTTCAACTTGTTATTCAATGTTAAAAAAATAAAACAGAATGAATGTATTGTGATATGATCGGAGGTTATTCCTATTCTTATAAAATTTAAACAGACTCTTGAAGTTGAACCATAATCCGGTGTGTTTTCTCATTTTTTATCTATGTATAAAAACACATTCAATTATGGCAAAGTACACAGAAAAACTAGGAAAGAAAATAGCTGAAGCAATAGAACAGGATGAGTATACACTGGGAGAAATCTGCTCAATACACAATATCAGCCGAAAAACATTTTATCAGTGGATGATTAAATATCCCGATTTTGAGGGGATGGTTGAGAATGCCCGTCTGGAGAGAGATGAACGTCTGTCTCAGAAAGCACGTCAGATACTCAAACAGAGAATAGAACAGGGACGTACAGTTACTACAACCCGCTATAAATATGCAGTGGATGAGTATGGCGAATTGTATCTGACTGGAAAAACCGTAACGATGAAAGAATACTCTCCGGATGAAAAGACCCTCAAAATGGCGATATCCAAAGAAAGCGACATCAACAATAAAGAGAAAAAAATTCTTTTGCAACTGAAGGAAGAAGAACGTATTTTACAGCAAGAGCTGGAAGACCAATTATGGGAAGAGGAAAGAGAGAGAAAGTATCAAAAGTGGCTGCGTGAATCAGCAGAACAAAAAGCAGCGGAACAGCAGACCTGCGAAAATGAAGTCTGATAACTGATTTTATTGTCACTTTTGTAACCTTTTCTAATTTTTAGTGTTTTGCGGATTGATAAATAGTTTAATAATAGTGTTTTAATAGGTCTTAAATAGTTTGTTCAACAGCGAGGATTCTATTTTATATAGACCGAAGCAGAGGGGTGATAATAAAAAAAGCCCGTGATTTCACATCACAGACTTTTCAACTTAAAACAACATTTTTTACAAACACTAATCACTATGGTTTTAATATAATGTAAACAATAGTCCGAAAAATTAGTTCAATTTTATCTATGAAATTAACTGTTTAATTAGTTTTATTGCGAATCTATAATTGTATGAATTTGTAGATATGTGCTGTAAATGCACTTATTCGCCGATTAAAATGCATAGTATGTCGATTTTTATTGAATAGACCAATTCTGAGAGCTAATTTTATCATCATATGAATAATGTCTGATGAGTAAATATAAATTGATGAAGAGACGTTTGCTTACTATAGCGACTCATACCGTTGCTTGGGTAATTTTTTTGATCATAGTACCGCTGATGCCTATGCGTCCCGGAGAATCATTCAATCTGATAAATATGCTGCCTTTTGTGTTTGCTTATATTTATCTGTTGTTATTTTTTTATTTGAATGTTTACGTGTTAATACCCAGATTGGTTTCGAAACGGAAATATCTCTTGTATGGGGTGTGTATATTTATCGGATTTGTGTCTTTTATGGTAATACAACGTGTTGTATGGAATGAAACGAGATCTAATTTCGAGCATAAGTTTTCACATAGAAAGCCATTCGACAGAGAGGGTACTTTTGCCGATTATAATGAGACATTCAAAGAGCGAATGCCTCCCCATGAAATGAAGGACATGCCGAGAGCTGATCTCGAGCCGGACAACAGTCAATCCCGAATACATATTGTTCCGAACCGCAACGGAAGTAATATGCCTTTCGAATTCAGGCTTATCACCCTGCCTTTTTTTCAGTTTCTGATGTTCTTTCTTCTGAGTATCGGTTATCGAATTAGTCTAGAGTGGTTTTCAATCAATCAGAGAAATAAGGAGATAGAAGCCGAAAAACTCAAAGCTGAACTGTCTTTCCTCAAGGCGCAGATAAATCCGCACTTCTTTTTTAATACATTGAATACGATATATGCACTGTCGCTCAATAAATCGGATAAAGCTACGGATGCCATTCTGGTTTTCTCACAATTGGTGAGGTATGTTCTGAATAAGGCCGAGCAGGATACAGTTCCGCTTTCGGAAGAAATAGTTTATCTGAGTGATTATATTGATTTACAGAAATTGCGCTTTTCCGAAAATTTGAAAGTAGAGTTTAACGTAAGTGGTGATATCGAAAAATATACAATTGCCCCGTTATTGATCATGACTTTTGTCGAAAATGCTTTTCAGTATGGTGTAAGTACTCACTATATCTCTGATATTATAATCAACCTGTCTGCCAAAGCAGGCATAATTCATTTTGATATTACGAATAAGATATATAAGACCCAGAAACAGGTGGGAGCGGGCAGGCAAAGTATAGGAATCGGTAATACAACAAAAAAGCTGGATCTGATTTATCCCGACAATTATAGATTGAATATAATGAATGATGGATACGAATACAGAGTCGATCTGGACATTAATGTAGGATATGATCAGACAGACAAAGACGGTATTTCATAGATTCTCTAAGATTAACAAAGCAGAAGAAAACGGAAAATTAAAAATATACAAGAGATGATTAATTGTGTTCTAATAGACGATGAGCCTCATGCTCTCGAAGTGCTGAAAACATATATCGAAAAGGTTCCTTATCTCAATTTCGCAGGAGCATATACTGATGCCATCAAGGCATTGACCGAAGTACCCGCTCAGGCTCCCGATGTAATCTTTTGCGATATAGAAATGCCTGATATCAACGGTTTACAGTTTGTCGAAAGTTTACGGATATCTCGTAAGCCTCTGTTTGTAATGGTGTCTGCGCATGATCAGTATGCGATAGAAGGTTTCAATCTGGATGTAATTGACTATCTGCTGAAACCTGTATCGTTTTCTCGATTTCTGAAAACGGCACAGAAGCTTCAAGATCAGGTACGGATACAAAATGCCTCACATGAAAATCCGGTGGAACAACATTTTCAGACCGAAGAAGCCTCTGAGAGCTATATCTTCGTCAAATCAAATAATAAGCTGTTGAAAATAAATTACGATAAGATTCTTTATATCGAAAGCTTGTCCGATTATATAAAAATATATACCGAAGATTCTCAGCGTCCGATACTATCGTTGAGCAGCTTGAAAAGCCTTGAGGAGAAACTGCCGTCGAATCGTTTTAAGCGTATACATCGGTCTTATATTGTATCGTTGAGCAAGATCAAGGCAATAGAGCATAAGAAAGTTCTGATCGGAGAAAGAGCTTCACTTCCGATCAGTAACTCGTATTATGATAACTTCTTCAATACTCTGATATCGAATAATATTCTTAAGTAGGATTTTTGTCTGTAAAGCGATCAAATACTTAAGTCTGAAGATAAGATCGCTCAGGATGTGGAAGAATTCGCTATAGGCAGAACTGTTGAAGGGGTTGATTAAGAAGGTTAATTAATGATTTGATGATAAAAGCCCCTCCTAAAAGTAGAACCTAATTTTAGGAGGGGCTTTTATTTAAGCGAATAACTATGAATAGGGTTGTGGAGCTTACTTTATCCGGTTTCCTATAATCTTTACCAACTCATCGTGAGTGATAGTTGGCAGTTCATCTTTTGATACTTTTGATGCTACAAGTTCTCCTGTATTCTTAGCCGATACCTCATCAGGAAAAGGAAGATTACCGGCTATACAGGGCATGTACGGTTGATCTATGATCTTTTTTTGTCCTTTGCGTATAAGATACCCCCATCCTTGTTTAACTTTATAAGTTTCGACACTTACAGAATTTGAAGATGCACTTTTTGTATTGTTAAATACAAAGATACAGGCTATCACTATAATAAGCGATATTATAGCCCAAAGTAAACGTTTTTGATTAATCGAGCTCATTATATTTATCATTAGGCTTTTAATTCATACATGTCGTCAAAATAATAAGATCCGGTACGGTCAGTAAGGATAAATCCACGGTTATTGTACGAAAAAACGACAGCATCCGAATGGCTGGTTCCTTCGAAGTTATAGCATTTAACCCAATTACCAACAAGTTTCCCGGTTTTATCAACCGGAATAACTGTGTCGGAATTATCGTTGCAAGCTGTAAACAGTACAATGTTCACTACCGAAATTATAATATATACAAGCCTTGGCATCTGTCTTTGATTAATCGTACTCATCATATTCTTCTTCAGGCATAAACTCGAACATATCATCGAAGTAATATGTTGAGCTACGTCCTGTAAGGATGTACCCACGGTTGTTATAAGAAAAACCTACGGCTCCCGAACGGCTGGTTCCTTCGAATGCGGTTTTTTCATACCATCGATCTGTTATAGGGTTGTATTCCCAAGTATCAGAACGCAGAGAACCTGATTCGCCTGTTGATAGGTATATCTTATCATTGATGTTTAATGCAACTGCATTCATCCTTTTGATATTATAGTCGTCGTCGAAACTTTCGTCGGTTTTATCGGCTATTTGAGCTTTCTCAGACCATGTTTCGGTCGAAGGGTCGAACATCCAGAAGTCGGTTACATAGCTCCCATTGTTGATACCGCACACTACGTATGCTTTGCTATCATATATGAAGGTCGTAGCAAATGCACGTTTCGAACCTTTTATACTTGTTCCTGCAGTCCATGAATCGGATGATGGATTGTATTTGTAAAAGTCCATCAGGTAATTATCATCATATCCGGTTCCTACATAACCTATATTATTGAGCGTAAAAGCGACTGCTCCGTATCTGGCCGAGCCGGCAAAGTCGGCTTTCTGAGTCCAAAGATTTGATGTAGGATTGAATTCCCAGAAATCTTTCAGGTAATTTTCGCCATCGTATCCTGTACCTATGTATCCTTTATCGGATATCGCAAAGCCTACAGCCGAACTGCGTTCGGTTCCTGGCAGGTCTGCTTTTTGCGTCCACGAATCACCTGTTATATCGTATTCCCAAATATCTTTTAATCTTTTTTTTCCAGTATATCCGCCAAACACATAGACCTTACCTCCAATGACGAATAAGGAGGCATCACTACGTGCCACACCCCCAAAATCGGAACGCTTGATCCAGTTGCCGACAAGATCATCATCATCACTCGAACATGATGTCAATAAGATCGATGATAATAATAAAAACAGAATAAATCTTCTATTCATAATTTCAGTAATTTATTTATAGTATACAATCCTTGTTAGTCCCTTTCAGGTCACTGCAACCGATAACCGAGATTTATGGCTTCTATGCAGGCTCACAAATGTATATAGACAGATTTGCTTGTAAAAAAAATATCTGTTAGCAGGGTTCTAAAATCTATGAACGGGACATTTATGTCTGTAACCTGATATTTTGGCGGTGTAATAATAATTCTGCCCGTTTATGGAGTATTATCGGTATTCGATAGATAGAATTGGGCTGCTTATATATTCAATTTTCATAATGGAGTGCCTATTTATTTCTTTGCAACGGTCAATTGTGACTTTAGGCGTGCGATTGTTCCTCTTTAAACTAAAAACGGACTCGATGAAATACTTCTTTTACCTATTGACGTTTACGGGTCTACTGACCTCATGCGTAAGCGATGGTTTTAACATTGGCGACAATCTGGTTTCATCCGATGCGCGGAATATACTGATAGATACGTGTACGGTACAATTGTATACACAGCTTGATGACTCGACTACAACTTCGGGGCTGGGTAAAATTTTTGTAGGGCGTTACGAATCTTCGGATTTCGGTATTATCGAGTCGGATGGATATGTGTCTTTTGAGACCCCTTCTTATAGTTCTTCTGAATTTGGGTCTCAGGCAACACTCAAGGTTAAACTCGATTCTATCACACTTCGGATGAGTTATGATAATGTTCACTATGGAGATACTACAAAAGTTCAGACAATTAATCTTTATAAGCTGAAAGAAAAACTCGAACTTGATGAAAACAACAGCAAGTTGTACACTACATCATCGTTCAGTGCTGAAGAAACAGCCTTCGCTTCTCATACTTTTTATCGTCCGAACAGCAATTGGGAGAATGATTCGATATTTGAGATGCGTCTCCCCGATGCTTTCGGAGAAGAACTTATACGGATGATGAAGGCACAGTCTGATACGCTGGATTCCACTACCAAATTTCAGCAATACTTCAAAGGGTTTAAGATATCTCCCGGAAAAACGGATGATGCAACTGTCAGCGGTTTTGCAGTAAGCACTTCTTCTCCTGTCATTCGTTTGTATTATCATACTTACGGAGTTGGGCCTACTGAGAAAACGCTGGATATAGCACCGGTAACCACAACTGCTTTTTCGCATGTCAACAACGACCGATCAGCTACAAAACTTGCGCCTTTAACATATAAAAATCGTTCGATTGTATCTACCGAGACTGATAACAAAGCATATATACAAGGTATAAACAGCCTGTATATAAAAATGAATTTTCCTCATATCAACAACTTACTCCAAATCGGTAAATTCGTTAATATCGCAAGTGCCTATTTATATATATATCCTGCCAAAAATTCGTATAGCACGTTTATTCCTTTGCCCAAGAGTTTGGTCTTGAATTATCTGGATGAAAACGGAAAAGCACTGGATATATATGTCGACAGCGATAAAACAGCCGTACAGTCGGGGTCGCTTACTCAGAATCCTATTTATGAAAATGGGACTTACTATGCGTTTGATATATCATCCTATATAACCAATGAACTGGGGGCAATAGGCGTAAATAAAACGATGCTGCAACTCGACCTTTCGGATGACGATGCTTCCGGGACATTTAAAAGTCTGGTAATCGGAGATTCGAAGAATACAGACAGACAGATTAAATTACTTATATATTTTGTAGTGAATGATGATCTATAACAAACGCAGCATATCGTATATATGCATGATCTTATTTTCGGTGTATAATTTATATTCGCAAACATCATATTCTCCTTATTCGATGTTGGGGCTGGGAGAGCTCGAAACCCGTGATTACGGACGCACCGCCGGCATGGGAGGAGTAGGAGCCGGTATGAGGGACTATGACTTGCTGAATACAACAAATCCTTCGGGATTGACAGCTTTAGACAGTCTTAAGTTTGTTTTTGATATAAGTGCTACGGCCAAGCAGTCTTATTTTGCATCAGGATCAAAAAGAGAGAATACATTCAATGCAAATTTCCGCCGTCTGGCTTTCGGTTTTAAAGTATCACACCGTTGGGCGATGGCTTTCGGAACAAAACCTTTCTCTAATGTCGGATACCAGATTGAGTCAGACGTAGATATTGAAGGATCTACCGAAACCAAATCTGTTTATATCGAAGGCGATGGCGGTCTGTACAGTATATATTGGTCTAATGCTTTTCTGTTAAATAAATATCTGTCACTGGGTATCAACTCGATGTATATATCCGGAAATATAAAGCAAACCGAAAATCAAACGGATTATCTCTTCGAGAAATCGTCGCGTACGTCGCAGCTTTATAATACATTCGGACTCCAGTATCACAATGGTCCCTGGGTTGCAGGTCTTACCTATGGGTACAAGCAAAAGCTTATGATGGAAAATTCGACTGTGATATATAACAGCAGTAATACCGAGCTGGACTCCGAAGATAGCAGGTCTTCTTCCCAGTTTATCCCTGAAACCTTTAGTGCCGGACTGTCATGGTCGAAAAAGAATATCGTTTTAGCTATGGACTATGAGTATCAGAAGCTAAAAGGTTTGGCTTCGGGAGCAAGTAGTATTAAGATTACCGATTATCATAGGATTAAAGCAGGGATGAGTTATACTCCCGACAAGGACATACATCATTATCGCTCTCAAAGTCAATATCAGTTTGGAGTTTCATTAGCTAAATCGTATCTACAAGTCAGAGAAAACGATGTATACAATTATACCGTTTCGGCAGGATACAGCTGGCCGCTGAAAGGAGCCGGACTATTAAATATGAGCCTCGAATACGGAAACTCATTATCCGCACCTAAGGGGTATATCCGTGAGTCTTATGTTGGTGTAACTGTTGGTTTCTCGATGTTTGAGACTTGGTTTAAACGAACTAAATTCAGATAAATAAGTGGAACTGAGAATAAATAAATGATAAGTCCGGAAAGAGGATAGGGAGTAGTGCATACTCTTTTACCTCTCTCCGGATTTATTGCATATATATACATCATTTTGGTAAATTAATGTACCTGTCGGAGACCTTAAGTGCGGGAGATATTATAACTTTGCGAAAAACAATAAGCCAAAATGGATGATATCTCATTTAAACATACAATTCCTCTTCAACTGAGGACGAATGATCTCGATCGGTTCGGACATATAAATAATGCCGTTTATTTTACATTCTATGATTTAGGAAAAACGAACTATGTCGAAACTGTATGTCCTGATGTCGATTGGGAAAAAGAGGCTATTGTAGTTGTTCAGATCAATGTTAATTTTATATCTCAGATTTTCGGTACGGATCATATTGCTGTACAAACAGCTATTACGAGCATCGGAACGAAAAGTTTTGAACTAGCTCAGCAGGTGATAGATATCGATACGCAGGAAGTAAAATGTTTCTGTCGTTCGGTAATGGTTACTTATGATCTTGCATTGCACAAGTCAAAACCGTTACCCGATGTGTGGATAAAAGCCATCTGCCAATATGAAGGTAAGGATTTGGTGAAGAAAAAATAGTAAGTATTTAATCTACCCAATGTTCTGACTCAGTATATGCCTGCGAAGAATGTTTAGTTAATAATAATTAGTCTTTTTAAACGAGGAAATGTTTGATTGACGAATCATGATCTCCTTTAATGATTTAAAAGGAACAGGTTCAAAATTATTATTATCAACACCCACGTCATATTGAGAAGCAAACAACTTTGTTTTAAGTGTTTCAAATTCAGAAAGCTCTCTGGTATGTATATGTCCGAATAATTGCCATGCCCCTTTGAAAGATCCCTGCCAATCAAACATCGGATAATGACATAAGACTATATACATGTACTTCATAGTTTCGTCATCTTGTATTCTTATATACAGAAGATCGTATATTTCATCGAAGATAGAGGATAATACACTGTCAGGATAATTACTGTCGTGATTTCCTCTTATTAGTATTTTTCTTCCGTTTAATTGAGAATATATGTCGATAATTTGATTTTTACTGCAAAAACCGATGTCGCCCAAAACAAAAGTCAGACCATCTGAAGGCACTGTATTATTCCATCTATTTATGATATCTTCATCCATTTTCTCTACATCATTATGGGGTCGGTTTGCAAACTTTATAATTCCGTCGTGACCGAAATGCTGATCGGATGTGAAAAATATTTTAGATGAAATATCATTTATTTTTTTCATAAGGCTCTAAAATGATCAATTAAACTAAGTCCGTTTTAAGATTAAGCTGTTTAGTTCTATTCGTTTTCATGCTTAATTATCACTATCTATTCTGGTATATGAGGTGAATAATATCTGTTAAAAAGGATTAGCCTACCAATATGAAATATCTAATTCTGAATAGTACTTAATGATTTCAAGTGTACCGTCTTCTTCCTGAGACATTGATTCTAGAATATACTCTTTACCCATGATAGCATTAAGATAGTTTTTTTCCTATTGAAATATTTTATTTAGTCCAAATATAGGGAATATAAAGGCGATAGAAAAATAAGACTAGAAATTAAAATTTGCTATACTAATACGACTGTCTTTAACGTAGATTTTTTTAAAGAAAAATAAAATGATGATATAAAAAATCCAATTATAAACTATTGATTTATAATTGGATTTCTATGTTTATGTGATCCCGAAGGGAATCGAACCCCCATCATAGGAACCGGAATCCTACGTTTTATCCATTAAACTACGGGACCTGCTTTTTCCGATTTGTGGTGCAAATGTATAAAATATTTATTAATCATTTTCATTTCTTATCTTTTTGAGTTGTCTTTTCTTGATAAATGCATAGTTTAGTTTATTAATCATAGTCCGGTTTCCGGAGATCCGATCCAAATAACCTTATTTGACCTGATATATAGAGAAAAATGAAGATGTGCCACCCACGAGTTTTAATGAAAGCAGAGGAACTTTGACGGCAAAGGTGATAGCATCCCCTTGTTTTAGTTTTAAAAGAGTACGGGTGCTTCTGATTGGAGGAGAAACATCTATACTGGTTACCCCTAAATTGATGTTTACACTGAGAAATGTTTCTTCCGCCATGAGCGTATAAGTAGTCTCTCCAACATTTCGCTTGAAAATACCAACTCCGAATTCTGCGGCAGATACAAGAGATTCGGTTTTAGCCTGTACATAAATATCGTATATTCCGTCTTGCTTGGCTGTATATAGATAGGTTGTTGTACTGTATTCGCTGTTTTCATCAAAAGCAGAGGTGTTAAAGCCTATTTGATACCATCCCTGTAGAATTGTCAAATTTATCAGAGACATACTTGTGCTGCCGGTAGCTCTTATGAAAGTTTTCCGGGTCTGTAAACCTAATGTCTGGTTTTGAGAAACTTTCCCGTCACTTTCTATAACCAATATATTGGTTTGGGTATTGTTGACCGGTACACTTCTGATTCTGAGATCTCCATTGATATCGAGCATAGAGGTAGGCTGTTCGGTATTTATCCCGACTTGAGAATATAAGAGAAACGGGAGGCTGGATAAGAATATTGCTGTAAGTGTTTTCATATATAAAATGTTTTAATGGTTTATGTTAAAGCAATAAAATACAGCAGAGTGTCTCCCGACACCCTACTGCGATGATTCCTTGAGTACAGGTACATAAAAATATTGTTTTGATATAATTCCGCTTGAGTCCATTATAGAATGAATTCATTTTATATAATAGAAATAATGACTATAGAGCTTATTTCTGTTTACCCGAAATTAAAAGGAATATATAATCCCTCCTGAAAATAAATAAATGAGTTTGTTATCATGAGTGGTTTTATTAAGTAATCTTATATTGTTCCGAATCAATATAAGATATTTTGTAAATTTTGTGTGAAAAATCCCTATTTCTTAAAATAATATAATTGGTTGTAAAATGTTCATATGAGGTATATTATATTTTAAAAAAAGTTGAAAAAGATATGCTCGTTAGTAAGTTTTTGTTTGAAGGGAACTTATTTTGGGAAAATTTAAACAGTTACTTCTTTTTTTGATTTGCCTTTTCTTTATAATTTATATCTTTGTTCGTAAGGATAACACAGAAAAGAAACCTGCATGAATGTAAAAATAGAGCCATCGTGGCATGAACATTTAAGTGAAGAATTTGAAAAAGATTATTTTATAAAACTAACCGATTTCGTACGAAGTGAGTATTTGTCTCGACAGGTATTTCCTCCTGCAAAATTGATATTTAATGCTTTTGATCATACCCCTTTCGATAAAGTTAAAGTGGTAATACTAGGGCAGGATCCATATCATAATGACGGGCAGGCGCACGGGTTATCGTTTTCAGTAAATGACGGGGTGAAATTTCCTCCGTCACTCATAAATATCTTTAAAGAGATAAACGACGATCTCAATATATCCGTACCTTCATCCGGAAATCTTACCCGATGGGCAGATCAAGGGGTGCTCTTGCTCAATGCAACTCTAACGGTACAAGCTCATTTGGCGGGATCACATCAAAATAAAGGATGGGAAAATTTTACTGATGCCGCTATACGAAAACTGGCAAATGAACGTTCTAATATTGTATTCATGCTATGGGGATCGTATGCTCAGAAAAAAGCATCTTTTATAGATTCACACAAACATATGGTATTGACATCTGTGCATCCTTCTCCATTATCGGCGCATAGAGGATTTTTTGGAAACAAGCATTTCAGTAAAGCAAATGAATATCTGATTTCCAAAGGGCAGTCTCCGATACAATGGTAATAAATAACGAATGGGTCTGAGACCTTTAAATGTATAATATGGGAATATTTGATTTGTTTAAGCGCAAAAAAGAGATAAATAAACTTCAAGATAATAAAGAATCACACTCATTTACAATGGTTGGAACTTTCGCCGAAACCTACAACGGTTATTTAGCAGAATTTGCTTCGGGCGATATCGTTTCTTTATTACATGAAAGAGCAAATGTCCTGATAGCAGGAGATAACTACGAAGACAAAAGCAGATGGGTAGAAGCGTTAGCTATATGTGAAACTGCTCTGTCTGAAAAGATATTGACTGAAGATATCAAAGAGCTTTACAGGCAGATATACAGCCGCAACTGGAATAAGTATGTCTCTATGGATTTCGAAGATCAGGACTATAAATGTTGGTTTGAGGTAAATTGTAATCTAAATGAAGCATTTATAAAATCGGGGCATACTCGTGGATATTGCGAGCAAGCCGATTTGTATGGTTCGGCACGGAAAGAATACCGTGATCTGTCCAAAAAGATGGAATATCTTGTTAAGGGGGTTGAAGCGAAAGATCCGGCTTCCCTTGGCGATTATGGTTACGGAATTTATTTGGGCTTGCCCGAATACGGAAACGCTGATAAAGAGGAGGGGCGAAGACTGGTGAATCAATCGAGGGAACTAGGATACGAATCGGCCGACCTGTTGCTGCTTTATATCGACTTTTATGATGCTGCCGATAATCTACAGCTATTGAAAGATATAGAGGATTTTATCAAAAAAACGGAAAAAGAATATCGTAAGCCATATCATATACTGGCAGACTATTATCAGAGACGTGAAGATGATTTCGATAAGGCACTCGAAGCTATGAAAAAAGGTGTTGACCTCAATATACCCTATTGTAAATATATGTTAGGGATGAATATGTTGAACGGCAGAATAGCTAATAGTGATAAGAACGAGGGGATTGCCTTATTGGAGGATGCTTTCGAGCATAATGTCGTATATGCGGCAAACTTTTTAGGGCAGTATTACAATTATGCTAATGACGAGAATACTTCAGTGGAGAAGTCGGTATACTGGCATGAGCAAGCCGCTTTGTATTGTAATGCAGAATCGTCATTCGAACTCGCATGCCTGTACCTTTACAACGAAAAACTTAGAGATATCCCGCAAGGCTTGGAATATATCGAACAAGCTATAAAACAGGGAAGTGTGCGTGCTCTCAGTGAAAAGGCATACCTTATTCTCGAAACGGATATCCTCGATACAGATATCGAGCAAGCAAAGCAGTTACTTGAAGAAGCTGATTCGAAAGGAAATGAATATGCTCCTTATCGTTTGGGATTAGCTTATCAGAATGGAGAGTTCGGAGGCGAATCCGATTATGTAAAAGCTCTCGGTTACTTTGAAAGGGGGGCTGATAGGGATCATATTTACAGTTTAGAATTAGCCGGAAATTATTATAGGGTAGGTGTTGGCGGAGATTCAGAAGAAGCTGCCCGTAAAGCCGTAAGCTATTTGACGAAGGCTATAGACCGAGGATCAAATTATGCTAAAGTAGAATTGGCATTTTGTTATGACGCAGGCTATGGCGTAGAGCAAGATTATCAAAAAGCATTCGATTTGTTTAAGGCTGCATCCGATAATAATTACCCTTATGCTAATACTCGCTTGGCATCATATTATGAAGACGGACTACTTGGTAAAGAAGATTATGTGGCTGCTCTCGAACAGTACAAAATAGCAGCAGATGCCGGTTTGCCGGATGCTATATACCACGTTGGGAGATACCATAAATATGCTGTGGGAATAGCCGAAAATCCACAGATTGCATTAGACTGCTTCAGGAAAGCAGCAGAAGCCGGAAGTGCTCCAGGGCTGGTAGAGTTGGCTTTGGCCTATGAGCAAGAGTACGGTGGGATAGAGTTTGATGCCGATAAAGCAATCAGTTATATGCAACAGGCTGCTGAAAAAGAATATACCTATGGACAGTATAAGTTAGGAACATATTATTACTATGGTCTGAAAGAAGTCGATCTGGAAAAAGCAAAATATTGGTTCGAAAAGTCAAACGAACAAGGATATCCTTATTCGGCTTTGATGCTCGGCGATTTTTATTTGTATAATATTGAAGGAAAAGATGAACCCGATTACGGAAAATCTTTCCAGTATTATAAACAAGCCGCAGATCAGGGTGTTGTGTCCGAAGGGATAGGCGTATGTTATGAATACGGTTTTGGTGTAGAAGCTAATGAAACTGAAGCTTTCAAATATTATACATTAGCCGCAGCCGAAA
The DNA here is from genome assembly GCF_000426485.1 of Indolivaga capnocytophagoides DSM 22835. Taxonomy (GTDB): domain Bacteria; phylum Bacteroidota; class Bacteroidia; order Bacteroidales; family Dysgonomonadaceae; genus Dysgonomonas_A; species Dysgonomonas_A capnocytophagoides. The sequence continues at coordinate 9,552 of NZ_AUFL01000012.1, read as the reverse complement.
ATTATGTACCTGCTAAATATCGTTTGGGACTTTGTTATAAATACGGAACTGGCACATCCATAAATATGGTTGAGGCTTATCGCTGGTTGTCGGATGCTGCACAGAACGGCAATATATATGCGATATACGAATCGGGTATGATGCTGTTGAGTGGCGATGGAATAACTAAAGATGAAGAGCAAGGCGCAAAAATGTTGCTACAGGCTGCCAAAGAAAATTACGATTGGGCTCAGTTTGAACTCGGAAATTGCTATCTGGCAGGACGTGGAGTTCCGGAAGACGATATACAAGCGATGGTTTGGTATCAGAAAGCTGCGGATAACGGAAATGAACAGGCTCAGAAAGTGACAGGGAGACGAGAGCGGAGAAAGCGATAAGAGTTCTCTGTCCATTCTCTGTATGAATATAACAGCGAATGTCAATTATAAAAAGGTTAGTTTAGGTTGGGAACACACACAGCCGTTTGAAAAAGAGAGAATGCCTGTATTGATCGGAAGTAAAGACATGAAACGCTCATATCTGCCGAAAATAAACAGGCTCTTAGCTAAAATTAGGTAAAATAAAGGAAAAGGACATAAGACCAAGTGTAAGCAACAACAGGTATTTGATGATGTGTTCAGAGATAGTTCTCTGTTGTTGATACAGGTCTGTAACGAGGTCTGAGACCTTAGGAGAATAAGAAAAATGGCAGAGGAAAATAATAAATACCTCTTTCAAGTAAATTTGAAAGGGATGATCGAACTGTTGTCCGAACACATTTACAGTGCACCGAATGTTTTTGTGAGGGAAGTACTGCAAAATGGAATGGATGCGACAACAGCCCGAAAGACAATAGATGAACATCATAAAGGCGAAATAAATATATACATAAATAAGGTAGACGGATTACCTCAGGTTATATTTGAGGATAACGGGATCGGTTTATCCGAAAAAGAAGTGCATGAATTTTTGTCTGTAATCGGGCAAAGTTCCAAGCGGGGCGATTTCAATGAGAAAGACTTTATCGGAAAATTTGGTATCGGTATGTTATCGTGTTTGGTTGTCAGTCATGAGATTATAGTTGAAACCCGTTCCTTGATAAAAGACGAATCTATTTGCTGGCGTGGAAAAGCAGACGGTACTTATACCGTAGAGCGTATCGATAATTTGGAGCAGGCCGGTACGAGGGTCATTCTTTATCCGAAAAAAGAATGGTTGCCGCTCTTCGAAAAAGACGAGTTGAGGAAAAATATCCTCTATTTCGGAAGTGCCTTGCCTATAACTATTAAACTGATAGCGGATAGTGAAACCGAAGTCCTTGTTGAAAAAGATCCGGTCTGGTTATCTGGGGAAAGCACAAAAGAAGAATTATTGACTTACGGAAAAGAAACATTCAATATCAATTTTTTGGATGTTTTTCCATTGCATTCGATAGCTGGAACAATAGATGGGGTAGCGTATATTATGCCTCATAAAGTACAGTTTTCTGGAAGTAAACAGCATAAGGTGTATCTGAAACGGATGTTTTTATGCGAACAGGTCAATAACTTATTGCCCGAATGGTCGTCTTTCGTCAAATGTATTATCAATACAAATGAACTTCGTCCGACAGCTTCCCGTGAGTCGTTGATGGATGACGATGTAATGAAACAGGCGAAGAAAGAACTGAGTGACAGTTTCAAAGATTATCTGAAAGTGCTGACTCTGAAAGATACCGAAAAGCTGGGCGAAATAATCAGTATACATCATATGTTTATTAAAGCTCTGGCCGTTGAAGACCGCAACCTGCTGAAACTTTTTGTGGATTATATACCCTTCGAAACCAATAAGGGGCACATTCCGTTTATATCGATTAAGTCATATAACGATGTGATTTATTATACTCCTTCGTTAGACGATTTTCGCCAGATCAGGCGTATTGCGGGATCACAGGGAAAGACGGTAATCAATGCGGCTTATTCATTCGAAGCAGATTTGATACAACAGATCAAGATCAGTTTTCCTTCTATCAAGATCGAGAAAATAACACCTCAGGACATTCTGGATACTTTGGAGGACGTGAAGGTGTCGGATGATGAATCTTTCATCCGGTTCGAAAAGAAAGCGAATGAATTGCTCAAGCAGCAGTATTGCAAAGCTCAGCTTAAGCAATTCGAACCGACCGATACTCCGGCAATTTATGTGGCTAATGATGAGGCGATGAATAATAAAAACCTGCAAAGCCTTTCAAATAGTGGAAACCCATTTGCGGCAACACTTCAGAATTTTATTAAGAAAGAAGATAACATGCCTACATTATGCTTCAATAAGGATAATGAGATAGTGAAAAATCTGATAGCAATAGAAGACGACAGCTTGTTTTCATCGGTTGTCCATATTATGTATGTGCAGGCTTTAATGCTTGGCGGTTATCCTGTGAATAAAAAGGAAATGACCGTGTTTAATGAAGCTCTGTATCAATTGCTCGTGATGGGGATGAGTAATTTTCTGGGAAATATGAAATTGTAAGAAAATACATATTTAAAGTCTCATACTTATTTATTGCTTTGGTTAATAAAACAACCAATGCCTGTTGTAAATAAAAAGTATATCATAAGTACTTTTTATTACTTAATGTATAAAGAAAGGTATTTGTAGGGAATATCTTTCTTTTTTATGCATAAATCATGTATAAATATTCATTTTTATTACATAATTATAAATTTATAGTTGGATTTAATATAAAATTTATATCTTTGAAAAAGTACGTTAAAATACAATTCGATTAACTAAAAGATATAAGAGGATGATTTTTGATATCAAAATGATTCAGGGGGTATATGAAGCACTACCGGATAAAATAAACAGAATAACACAGGTTTTAAAAAGACCATTAACATTAACGGAAAAGATATTGTATACTCATTTGTCGAAAGACGAGGAGCTGAAAGATTATAAAAGAGGCGAAGACTATGTCAACTTTGCCCCCGATCGTGTTGCAATGCAGGATGCCACCGCACAGATGGCGTTACTCCAATTGATGAATTCGGGGCGTAAACGTGTAGCTGTTCCTTCGACTGTTCATTGCGATCACCTAATACAAGCATATAAGTCGGCTAAAGAAGATTTAAATACAGCCGAGATTACCAATAAAGAAGTATATGATTTTCTGACCGAAGTATCAAATAAATTTGGAATCGGCTTTTGGAAACCGGGAGCAGGAATCATTCATCAGGTGGTCCTCGAGAACTATGCGTTTCCTGGCGGTATGATGATCGGTACAGATTCCCATACTCCAAATGCAGGGGGATTGGGTATGATAGCTATAGGTGTAGGTGGAGCCGATGCCGTAGATGTGATGGCCGGCATGCCGTGGGAGCTGAAAATGCCTCGCATTATAGGTGTAAAACTAACAGGTAAGCTCTCTGGATGGGCTTCGGCAAAAGATGTGATACTTAAATTGGCAGGAATACTGACCGTAAAAGGCGGTACCAATGCTATTATAGAATATTTCGGAGAGGGGGTACACTCTCTTTCTGCTACCGGAAAAGCAACTATTTGCAATATGGGTGCTGAGGTAGGTGCTACGACTTCGATTTTTCCTTATGACGAAAAATCTGCCGAATACCTCATTGCTACAGACCGGAAAGAAGTGGCTGATGCTATCAAAGCCGTAAGACAATATTTACAGGCTGATACGGAAGTTGAGCTCTCGCCTGAAAAATACTACGACCGTGTGATAGAAATTAATCTGAGTGAACTCGAACCATATATCAATGGGCCTTTTACGCCTGATGCGGCAAATCCGATTTCGGAGTTTGCTAAAGTTTCAGCCGAAAAGGGTTATCCTCAGAAAATGGAAGTCGGTTTGATCGGGTCTTGTACAAATTCTTCTTATGAGGATATGACCCGGGCAGCGTCTATAGTTAAAGATGCTCAGGAAAAAGGAATAAAAGTAAAGGCACAGTTTATCATTAACCCGGGATCGGAACAGGTACGTTATACCTCGGAACGTGATGGAATTCTGGATGTGTTTGAAAAAGCAGGAGCTACGATTATGGCAAATGCCTGTGGGCCTTGTATTGGTCAATGGAAGAGAGAAACCGACAATCCCGACAGACCTAATTCGATCGTGACATCTTTTAATCGGAATTTTGCTAAAAGAAACGATGGAAACCCTAATACTCATGCCTTTGTTGCATCTCCCGAATTGGTAGCAGCACTCACAATCGCAGGAGATTTGAGTTTCAACCCGATGACAGATCCATTATTGAACGATAAGGGTGAAAAAGTAATGTTAAAGGAACCGGTTGGGGCTGAATTGCCTAATAAAGGATTCGGTGTAGATGATCTTGGATATATTGAACCCGTTGCCGATGGCAGTCACATAGAAGTAAATATAGCACCCGACTCGCAACGTTTACAGGTATTACATCCTTTTGCGGCATGGGATGGAAAAGATATAACAGCCCTGCCTCTGCTGATAAAAGCAAAAGGGAAATGTACTACAGATCATATTTCTATGGCAGGTCCGTGGCTCCGTTTCCGTGGGCATCTGGATAATATATCGGATAATATGCTGATCGGAGCGGTGAATGCATTCAATGATAAAACCAACTCAGTGAAGAATCCTTTTACGGGAGAATTCGAAGCTGTACCACAATTGGCTCGTGAATTCAAATCGAAAGGATTGGGTTCGGTTGTTGTGGCAGAAGAAAATTACGGCGAAGGCTCGTCTCGGGAGCATGCCGCTATGGAACCCCGTTTTCTGAATGTCAAGGCGATTATTGTAAAATCATTTGCCCGTATACACGAAACGAACCTTAAAAAGCAAGGAATGCTTGCTCTTACCTTCATCAATAAAGAAGACTATGATAAGGTCAGGGAAGATGATAAAATCAGTATTCTCGGATTATCGGATTTTCGTCCCGGAAGAAATCTGACAATAGAGTTATTACATTCCGATGGGGAAAAAGACACTTTCGAAGTTGCACATACTTACAACCATTTACAAATAGAATGGTTTAAAGCCGGTAGTGCATTAAATTATATGAAAAATTAAGGTCTCAGACCTTTTTATTTACTCTAATGTACCATTAAATACTTACTATTACCTAATATACAATGGTTTTTAATATACTCCTCTTCCCTGATTTCGAAACACTGGACGTTTTTGGCCCTGTGGAGATTTTCGGCAAATTAGAAAATACTACGATTCGCTATTTTTCTGAAAAGGGAGGGAGTATATCTAACCTTGATGGAGTACGGATAGAAACTCAGCCTGTGAGTAAGATTACAGATCTTGATGTTCTTTTTATTCCCGGAGGAATGGGAGCGCGTACCGAAGTAAATAATACTGAATTGCTGAAACAAATCAAAAGTATATCTGAACAAAGCCTATTTGTGTTGACGGTATGTACAGGCAGTGCGATTTTGGCAAAGACAGGTTTACTCAATCATAAAAAAGCTACGTCCAACAAACGGTCTTTTGAATGGGTGAAAAGTTGTTCCGATAAAGTACTCTGGGTAAGCGAAGCCCGCTGGGTTGTTGACAGCAATTATTATACATCATCGGGTGTCAGTGCAGGAATAGATATGGCATTGGGGTTTGTAGCAGATCAATTCGGGGTAGAAGAAGCTCGCAAAATCGCTTTTCGGATCGAATATCGCTGGCAGGAAGATAAGGATGCAGATGAATTTTGTAATCAACAGCAGTAAGGTAACTTCTAAATATTCAAAAAAGGAAAAGATTAGATATGTCGCAAAAAATAACAATTGCAAACGGAAATCTAAATGTACCCGATAATCCTACTATTCCTTTTATAGAAGGAGACGGAGTCGGAAAAGAGATTTGGAAAAACAGTCAATCTGTAATAGATAAAGCTGTTGAAAAAGTCTACGACGGAAAACGTAAGATAGAGTGGAAAGAGGTATTAGCCGGAGAAAAATCATTCAATGAGAATGGCTTGTGGCTGCCCGAGGAGACAATGAATTCTTTTCGTGAGTTTCTCGTGGGGATAAAAGGCCCTCTTACTACCCCTGTCGGAGGAGGTATTCGTTCTCTGAATGTGGCTTTGCGTCAGGATTTGGACTTATATGTATGCCTTCGTCCCGTACGTTGGTTTAAAGGAGTTGTATCACCCGTAAAAACTCCGGAAAAAGTAAATATGACTATCTTTCGTGAGAATACCGAAGATATTTATGCCGGAATAGAGTGGATGCAGGGGACACCTGAAGCTGCTAAGTTTCTAGAGTTTCTTCAAAAGGAAATGGGTGTGAAAAAGGTTCGTTTTCCCGAAACATCTTCTTTTGGAGTAAAACCCGTTTCGGTAGAAGGTACCGAACGTTTGGTACGTGCAGCTATCGACTATGCCATTGTCCACAAGTTACCATCGGTTACTATTGTTCATAAAGGTAATATTATGAAATTTACCGAAGGAGGATTTAAAAACTGGGGTTACGCATTGGCTGAAAGAGAATATGGAGATAAAGTATTTACTTGGCCTCAATGGGAAAAAATAAAAAAAGAGCAAGGTGAACCCGCTGCCAATGAAGCTCTGAAAGCAGCACAAGATTCGGGAAAAATTGTTGTAAAAGATGTTATAGCCGATGCTTTCTTGCAAAATACATTGCTGAAACCTTCTGAATATTCAGTTATTGCAACACTGAACCTGAATGGTGATTACGTGTCGGATCAGCTTGCAGCAATGGTCGGCGGTATAGGTATTGCTCCCGGAGCAAATATCAATTATAAAACGGGTCATGCCATTTTTGAGGCTACACATGGTACAGCTCCCGATATTGCCGGAAAAGATATAGTTAATCCTTCGTCATTATTGCTTTCCGCTGTAATGATGCTTGAATATTTGGGATGGAACGAAGCTGCCGGACTAATAACCGATGCTCTCGAAAAATTATATAGCAACGGTAAGGCAACAAACGATCTTGCCCGCTTTATGGAAAACGGAACGAGCCTTTCAACCAGTCAATTTGCTAAATTACTGGGTGAAACACTGTAGTTGATTTACTGTAAGTTTACATACAGGTCATTGACCATTAACCTTTAAACAAAATAAGATTATTCAAATGGATGACATTATTAAGAAAATATCTGAGACAATAAAGACTACGACACAGATTGATCCTGAATTATTCAACGTATATAATGTCAAACGAGGGCTCCGTAACGAAGATCACACAGGGGTAGTGGTCGGGCTTACTAAAGTCGGAGATGTAGTAGGGTATGAGCGTAATGAGGATGGCTCTCTCAAAGCCATTCCTGGCAAACTTATGTACAGAGGCATCAGTCTCGAAGAAATTGTACGGGGAGCTCAGCACGAAAACCGCTTGGGATTTGAAGAAACAATATACTTGATTCTTGCAGGCTATTTGCCCGACAAGCAAGAGTTAGATAATTTTTCTACCATGCTGAGCCGGACTATGGATCTGAATCAGAAGATAACGATGCATATTCTTGATCTCGAAGGGCAGGATATAATGAATATTCTGGCTCGTTGTGTGCTGGAGCTATATACTTTCGATGAGGCGCCGGATGATACATCAGAAGAAAATCTGGTTCGTCAGTCACTAAATCTAGTGGCAACCTTTCCTACTATTATTGCCTATGCCTATAATGCATTGCGGCACAATGTCGGCAAATCGCTTCATATCCGTCATCCGCAGGAGGGTTTGTCTCTTGCCGAGAATTTTCTGTATATGATGAAAGGTCATAATTATACACCTCTTGATGTAAAGATACTCGATTTGGCGCTCATGGTTCATGCCGATCACGGTGGAGGTAATAATTCTACGTTTACGGTACGTGTAACCAGTTCGGCCGGAACCGATACTTATTCATCCATTGCTGCCGGAATTGGTTCATTGAAGGGTCCATTGCATGGAGGTGCTAATCTTCGTGTCGTAGATATGCTGAAACATATAAAGAAGAATGTCAAGGATTGGACTGATGTTGATGAAATAGATACTTATCTCAAAAAGATATTGAATAAGGAGGCATATAATAAAACAGGACTTATATATGGTATCGGGCATGCTATCTATACCATATCCGATCCGAGGGCTGTCCTTCTGAAAGAAATGGCTCGGGATCTCGCAATAGAAAAGGGACGTGAGAAAGAGTTTAATTTTATGAGCTTGCTCGAAGAACGAGCTATTAAAAACTTTATGGAGTTTAAAGGTACTAATGTAAAGAAACAAGTCTGTGCCAATGTCGATTTCTATTCGGGATTTGTCTATGATATGATTGGTCTGCCACAGGAAATATATACGCCGCTTTTTGCAATGGCTCGTATAGTAGGATGGTGTGCGCACCGTATTGAGGAACTCAATTTCAAAGAACGAAGGATTATACGTCCGGCATATAAGAACGCATCGGATGTGAAAAAATATAAAGAGATAGATAAAAGAAATAAACAATAGACATAAACCAAAACCTAGAACTAAACCTAATTTGAATTATTAACCTATTCTAACCTTCGAAAAAACGAAGATTATTCCTTATCGGATAGTTTTCGTTTTTTTTATTGTTTATATTTGTTTCATAAATATAGATGTAATTTATGTGTTGATATGAAACAAATAGTACTTATTATTGGAGGTATATATGGTATGCTTTCTATTATATTAGGAGCTTTTGGTGCTCATGCGTTCAAAAATCTGCTGACTCCGGACAAATTGGATAGTTTTGAAGTCGGAGTGCGTTATCAAATGTATCATGCTATAGTCTTACTCATAATCGGTTTATTTCTTAATTTAGAAACATCGATAGAAAAATGGACAGCATGAAGTATTATTATCGGAACTTTCCTCTTTTCGGTAAGTATCTATCTTCTGGCATTTGCTGAATATTGGAAGATAAATCTGAAATTTTTAGGACCGGTAACTCCATTGGGCGGACTTTTTATGATTGCAGGTTGGGCTTTACTTATAATTAGCTTCGTTAAAACGAGAATCTGAGAATTTTATGAAGGTAATACCTATATTGAACATTTCTGTATGAAAACCCCTAATAAAGAATGTTTTAGTTTGTAATTGTGGCCGAAATAAATAAAATCACATAAAATATTAAAAATTGTCCGTTTAAATTTGGATATTTGAAATAAAAAATGTATGTTTGCCATGTTTCAGTGCAAATATAGAATCTCTAAAAATATAACAGGACAATCTCTTGTTATATTTTTTCTGCTCTCTAAACGGCTGGCAATTACTGCCTTGAAAGGAAGTTCTAAAAATATTTTAAAAAAAGGCATAAAAATATTTGGAGTGTATAGTAAAAGGGACTACTTTTGCACTCGCTTTAAGACCGAGAGACGGTCACTAAGAAAAGCGAAAAAGAGAAGCGATCTTTGAAAGATTTGAAAAGGAACAAAAAAATATAGCATTAGACGGGTGATACGGTCTTTACGACCGGTATCAACTCTAAGTCAATACCTAGAGTCAATAAAGAGGTTAGAATAATTCTGAGAATATAAAAAAAGATATACAAAGAAGAGTTTGATCCTGGCTCAGGATGAACGCTAGCGACAGGCCTAACACATGCAAGTCGAGGGGTAGCATGAAAGTAGCAATACTTTA
>NZ_AUFL01000011.1 GCF_000426485.1 Indolivaga capnocytophagoides DSM 22835 | reverse complement strand
GAAGTTGCTCCATCGGTATACCACTCTCTTGAAACAAACGCACATACTTGCGCACTGTGTTGCGGGATAGCTCAAAGGTCGCGCTGATACCTTTTATCCCCATCCCCATTGCATAGCAATGAAGAATGTTTGCTAACTTTGTTGTCATTGTAATTTTAGCTTTAACCCATCGACCAGGACGGGAATCTAAATTACATAAAAATCCCCTGTTGGTTTATATTCCGACAGGGGACATTTTTATTTTGGCGAAAAGGGTCAAACATATTTTGGTACATGGGGGCAATTTAGACTGGCACGAGGGGGCAACGCTCACTGGATTTTCCATCCACGATTTAGGCATGTATATACTGTCGTAAATTGCCCTTTTTTGCCTATTTGGACAAAAGAAAAAACCTTGACTTTCTACTGAAAATCAAGGTTTTACTTCTTTTTGCATCATTTGCTAGTGATCCCGCTGGGGCTCGAACCCAGGACCCCATCATTAAAAGTGATGTGCTCTACCGACTGAGCTACGGAATCTCCGGTTATTGCTTTTCTTTCAAAGCGAGTGCAAAGATACAAATATATTCTAGTAATCCAACAGATTAAGCAAAAAATATTAAGAATATCCCATTTTACACATATTACATACCGGGAGGTCTTCCTCTAAATCCACCTCCGGGGCGGCCACCGGGACCACCGGGAGGAAAGTCTCCCCGATCCATATCTGACATCTTAGCTCCTCCTTTGAATATTTGAAACTTATATATAAAGCTAGCCATAAAATAAGCCGGCAATGTACTTGTTATAGTTTCTGTGTATCCTCTTGTATTTGCTGTCTGCGAGATATTAGTCCGTTGTTGCAATATGTCATAGAAGTTTAGCTTTAAAGTACCTGTACCGTATGATTTTTTCTTGATATTAATACCAAAATCTTTTGACACACTTGCATTCCACATCCATTCATTCAGTTTGTATGTCGATCCCGTACTGTTATTGGCCGAATATGTCAAGTCTGTGTCAATAGAAATACCATAAGGCAGATATGCGTTTGTATTAAATGTTCCGCCATAACTGATAATCTCCCGGTCCTGCTGTCCTGTTAAACTGTTCTGAGTGTTTTGATAGTTTACATTTCCTCTAAGACCAACTTCAAGAGACGCGTTATCAGTCAGATGCGACAGCATATCGGTTCTGAACCGAAGACCTAAACTTTCTGCAAAACGAACTGTTTTCGCTGTATTCTTTACACCGTCAGAGTAACCGTTATCATTTGTAAATGCTCCGAATGACATCGAATTGACCGAGAATTTCTTATTCTTCAAAGGTGTATTGTAAATAACCCGTAACTGAGCATTCCAGTTACCGTTGATATTATCATAAGTTGTTTCTTTCGTTCCATTTTCGAGGTTGAAAGATTTCTGAACAATATCATTTGATGATATGGTAAAACCTCCGAACATCATCAAAGCACTCGACTTCTCAGGATTGAAATTTTGAAAACGGATTCTGAATCTATTACTGAACGATGGCTTCAGATCAGGGTTACCATAAGTAATGCTCAATGGGTCTGATTCATCCCTGACATTCGACAATTGGGTTGTACTGGGCTGAGTGGTAGATCCATCATAATCCAGACGAAGATTGTGACGCTTACTCCAAAGATAATTAAACTGAGCCACAGGCGAAAAATTCAGGACATCGTTTGCTACATAAGATTTATCAGTGGGCGTTATAGTCCAGCTTTTCGAACTTGATGGTTGCAACGCTACTCCGATTGTATAGTTGTATTTAGGACGTACAGCCTTGAAATTCAACCCGATTTCCTGATTGACAAAATTATTCTCGAGCTTTTTGGTTGCTGTTGTATCTATAATAGTGTACTGATCGTTATCATCCAGATTCAAACCCTTTTTATCCGATTCTGAGTAGTTTTTTCTGTACGAATAATTCAGTTGAATGAAGTTGTTTCTCCCAATAGGTTCTACATAAGAAATGTATCCTCTCCAGTTATGTCCCTTATTTTTCAAATCGGTCTTCCTGTCAATAATAGCTACCGAATCATTTTTACTCGGATATATTGTTTTTGACCACTCCGCCCCGTCACTGTCCAAATCATTAAAACCACCGGTCAGACTCACGCTCAATACCCGCCCTTTTTTACCAAGCTCACGACTCACTTGTAAACGAGCCGAAGCCGATCTGGAAGTTCCGTCATTAAAATAGCTTGAATTACTCACATTTAAAGTATCCAAAGCATCCCACGTACGAGCATCAGTATAAACATCCGAACGGTTATTTCCGAACTGTATATTAGGTGTAAATATGATTTTTGTGACCGAATCGGGAGTCCACTCAAACCGAAGATCGGTACTGAAATTATTACTCTTATTACTGCCCCAGCCCGAAGATTCGGAAAACCTATTTCCCCTAATTGCTTTGATACTATCGGACATATAGGTCTCAGAGTGTTGAGAAGAGTTCGCATCGTTATTTGTATTTCCATAACGAATATTACCACCCCATTTCATCTTATCCGAGGATGTAATCGCAAAGTTGAATCCTCCGGTTGCAGACTTGGTTATACCATTGTTTCCGCCAAAACTCAAACCTCCTTGTCTTAATCCACGGAACGATCCTCCCACATTATCACTGAATCCTTCGTTATTTGTATTATTAGAGCCCCCTATAACTGTAAACTGATTATCATTGAGCATATAGTTTACAATACCACTGGCTCCATAACGGTCTTTGTTTCCCATTCCGGCACTGGCATTACCGAATAATCCCTGCTTCATCCCCTTCTTCACTGTTAGGTTGATTACGGTTTCTTCCTCGCCATCATCAAATCCGGTCATCTGAGCCATATCTGATTTTCTATCCAACACCTGCAGCTTATCAACCATTGATGCCGGCAGGTTTTTCGATGCCATTTTCGGGTCAGAACTGAAGAATTCTTTACCATCTACCAGTATTTTGGTAATCTCTTTACCATTGATTGTAATCTTTCCTTCCGAGTCCACTTCTGCCCCAGGCATTTTCTTCAACAAGTCTTCTACAACTGCACTTTGTTGTACTTTGTAAGAATCGGCATTGTATTCTACAGTATCACCTTTGATAGCGATTTCAGCAGCTTTCGCCGTAACAACCGCTTCACCTAAAAGAATACCGTCATCCTTTAACATAATATCTCCGAGCGCAACAGTCTTTTTTGAAGCATCGGCATTGATAAAAACCTGCTTATATCCGAGAAAAGTAACATTGACAATGTACTTACCCGGCTTTACCGACGCCGAGAAACGCCCATTATCAAGAGTGGATGTTCCGGAAACATAAGTGCTGTCTGAAGCACTTAAAATACGAATACCGGCCTGACCAATAGGTTCCTTATTTGAATTGTCATAAACAGTTCCACTTATTCTAAAGTTGGACTGAGCATTTACCGTTATACCCAAAAGACACAGTAAAATTGTTGCGAATATCGATTTTCCCATTGATGTTCCAGTATATGATTTTATTCTGTTATTAAGTTCTAAGACTTCGACTTCGGGAAAAGGTTTAATAGCATTTCCGTTTTTTTGTCATATAATAGTAAATAAAAGTTAAAGAATGTCTCCTGTATTAAATATACATATCCGGACTTACTTCATGCTTGATAATTTCAGAAAAAGGTAACAAAGGAGACAATCTTCTCTCTATTCATGTGAATCAGTAGTTGAAAAACATTCTTTTAAATTATACTCTCAGATTCCGCTATTTACTAACGCAGCCTCCCGGCTTTGTTTTTCATTTTGCCTTGATGCAAAACGAAACAAAAGATCAAGACTGCGTCTCCAACCCGACCCGCTCAGCTCTCGAAAGTTAAGACAAATAAAAATGATTATCGCTGATATCTATTTCTCTTTTAACGCTTTCTTCGTGCAGCGGGTACCCCGGGCTTCCGCCGAGGTCGAAAACCTGACGGACGAGGGGGCACAGACCCTTTTGTAGACTGGCGCAAGCGAAGTTGTGCGTCAGCCTGGGCGCATACAGGGGTGAAGCCGTAATCTGACCAGTGAAACGGGCGTAAAAACTAAATGCTGTTTGAGCTCGCAGAGCGAGTTTTATTTAGTTTCGCCCGTGAACGTTGTCAGATAGGCAGAGCCTCGCAGCGCCAAAGACCTTTTGGTTCCTTTAGGGGCTTTGGCCAAAAGGAACACAAGCAATCTGTGATTGCGCGTAGTAAATAGCATAATTTAAAAGAACGATTTTCAAATACAGATTGACATTATTAAGCCTTTTTAGAAATCCGCTAAACACTAAAAGTTAGAAAAGGTAACAAAAGTAACAACTGAGTCTCTATTCATTATATTCAATAGCTTGGTTGTTTTTTTGATTCATCTCTTCGGCTGATTTTCTGATTGTCTCCTGAAACTCTCTTTCTTCTTCCTCTTTCCACAATCTATATTCCAGTTCTTCTTGTAAAATACGTTCTTTTTCCTTCAGTTCAACAAGTATCTTTTTCTCCTTATTGTCAATATCGCTTTCTTTGGATATTGCCATTTTGAGGGTCTTTTCATCCGGAGAATATTCTTTCACTGTTACTGTCTTTCCTGCCAGATACAATTCGCCGTACTCATCTACGGCATATTTATAACGGGTGGTAGTTACTGTACGACCTTGTTCTACCCTTTGTTTTAGTATCTGACGTGCTTTTTGTGCCAACCGTTCGTCTCTTTCCAGACGGGCATTATTGACCATTTCCTCAAAATCGGGATATTTGATCATCCACTGATAAAATGTTTTGCGGCTGATGTTGTGCATTGAGCAGATTTCGCCTAATGTATATTCATCCTGCTCTATTGCCTTTGTTATTTGCTTTCCTAGTTTATCGGTATACTTTGCCATAGTTGTAATGTATTTTTTTAAGTATAGATAAAAAACAGAAAATTACCCTGAATACATACATACCATGGAGTGCGAAGACTCTGCTTCGTCTGTTGGGCTCCATATCGGGTAGAGCAGAACCCTACCCTTACGAGTCGTCGAAAGTTTCCAATTATTATGAACTATTTACGAATCCAACTACTGATTGGCATTATTTACGATTTATTAAAACGATAAAAGTGTGTACTCGTATTTTTATATTTAATTTTGAAGTTTTAAGAGTTTAAATCACAGCAAGTACTTAATTATATATTTCTTACTTGTCTAAGTAATAAAGAGGTCTGGTACCTCAAGTTGAGTTTATGAGAAGAATAATAGGCGGTGCAATAATTGTTGCATTATGTTTTTCGTGTTCGAGGCAACACTATGTTATAAAGAGTATGGATGCGCAGCGGTATCCATTGGTTGCAACCCAATATGAAGGCAAAGCTCCCGAAATGTCGGCTATGGTGGCCCGATACAAGGTGTTGCTGGATAAAGAAATGGGACAGGTTATCGGAACTTCTGATCAGGATATGAGTTATGGACGCCCCGAAAGTCTATTAACAAACCTCACATCTGACGTAATGCAGGCATACGGGGAAAAAGCAACAGGCGGCAATTGCGATTTTGCATCAGTCAATGTTTACGGGCATAGAGCCAATCTGGGGAAAGGCAATATTACAGTCGGTAATATTTTTGAAATATATCCATTCGAAAACACACTGGTATTGATCAAACTGAAAGGCAGCGATTTGCAAGAAGCATTCGAATCTTATGCAAAAATAGGAGGAGCAGGCATTTCGTCAACAGCACATTTGGTCATCAAGGACGATAAATTAGTAAGTGCTACGGTAAAAGGAAAGCCCGTTGATCCGAATAAAATATACGCTATCATGACGCTCGACTATCTGGCAGACGGCAATGATGGCATGGAAGCTTTTGCTAAAGCTGTAGAAGTAATCGAGCCGGGTATCACTCTTCGTGATGCAATGATGGATTATGTAAAACAACAAACGGCTGCCGGAAAACCGGTGTCGTCTGTATTGGATGGACGTATAACTATTGAAAAATAAAGGTCTCAGACCTATTTACGGCTGCTTCAGTAGACGAGTTTACCAGAACAATACAAAATTAAATACTTACTATTACTTAAGAATATGAAATTAAAATATATAACCTTTCTGCTGATATTGATAAGCGTTTCATTGATCGCAGAAGCTCAAAAAAAAGTAGTGATATTAGGCACAAACGACACTCATAGTCGTATAGAGCCATTACCGGCAAACGACAAACAATATGCCGGTATGGGAGGAGTGGAAGCCAGATCGGCCTTCATCAAACAAGTACGGGCAGAGAATGAAAACGTACTGTTATTTGATGCAGGGGACTTTGTGCAGGGAACGCCTTATTTCAACTTATTTCATGGGCGGGTAGAAGCCGAAGCGATGGATATGATGAAATATAATGCCGGGACTTTAGGCAACCATGAGTTTGATTATGGGCTGGATACTCTTAAAATGATAATCAAAAAACTAAAATACCCGATAGTTAATTGTAATTATGATTTTTCGAATACAGTAATGAAAGGCATGATTAAGCCTTATATTGTATTGAAGAAATTCGGACTGAAGATCGGTATTGTCGGAGTCGGCGTAGACCCTGAAGGACTTATCCAGAAAAACAGATATCATGGAATGATATTTAAGCCTGTAATAAGTACAGTTAATTTCTATGCCAAAATATTGAAAGAAAAAGAAAAATGTGACCTCATCATCTGTCTGTCTCATATAGGGTATTCTGATGATATAATATTGGCCGAACAATCTAAAAATATCGACCTGATTATCGGCGGACACTCTCATACGTATATGGAGCAGCCCGATAGACGCAAAAATATAGACGGACAAGACGTATTGATATTTCAGACCGGAAAGAACGGAGCTTTTATAAATAAATACGAAGTTGAATTGGATAAAATTAAAAAATAGGATGATAAAAAAACACACTCTCTTATCCTGTCTGATATTGCTTGTTTCAGTAGGAACTCTGTTTGCTAAAGGCAAAATCGAACCGGGTATCTATAAACATGCCGATAAACAAAGAATGCAGCAGTGGGTCGATTCTGTATACAACAGCATGACTCAGGACGAAAAAATCGGACAGCTTATAATTATACATGTAACGGGGGATAATACAGACGCAAACAAGCGGCGGATAAATAATCTTGTACAGAATGTCTATGCAGGAGGAATTCTTTTTTCGAAAGGAACTCCTACCGATCAGGCTGAGTTAACCAATCTGGGGCAATCGGGAGCTAAAATTCCTCTTTTAGTTACAGCCGATGCAGAATGGGGGCTTTCAATGCGATTGTCAAACACAACCCGTTTTCCTAAAAATATGATGATCGGAGCTATCCGTGACGACTCTCTTATATATCGGTACGGATTGGAAATGGCTCGTCAGTGCAGATTAATGGGTATTCATGTCAATTTCGCTCCGGATATCGATGTAAACAGCAATCCCGACAATCCGGTTATAGGTATCCGCTCTTTCGGCGAAGATTCCGACAAGGTTGCCGAGTGGGGAATTGTTTATGCCAAAGGTGTTGAAGACGGCGGCGTCCTACCCGTGGCTAAACACTTTCCGGGACATGGTGATACTTCCACCGATTCTCATTATACCCTGCCTTTGATCACGCATGATAAAAACCGCTTGAATGAAGTGGAACTCTCTCCTTTCAAAAAATACATAAAAGAAGGACTCAGCAGCATCATGATTGCTCACCTGAATATACCCGCATTGGACGATTCGGGTGCTCCGAGCTCTTTGTCTAAGCCTATAATAACAGATTTACTTAAGAATAATTTAGGTTTTCGGGGGCTTATATTTACCGATGGTCTGGCCATGCAGGGTGTAGCTAAAGAAAAAGATATGAGCCTGCGGGCAATATTGGCAGGCAACGATATGCTTTTGGGACCATCTTCACCCGAAAAAGAATTTAAAGCATTACAAGCAGCAGTAGCAGACGGATCTCTGAGTATGGATGTTGTAGAAGATCGTTGTAAAAGAATCCTCGAATACAAATACCTATTAGGGTTGAATGGATACAAACCATCGAACGTTGACAATCTGATAAACAGACTTAATACGCCTTATGCTGAATGGTTATGCCGGAAACTAAACGAACAGGCTATCACCTTGCTTAGAAATGAAGACAAAGTAATCCCCCTGAAGAATCTTGATAAACGTAAAATAGCGGCCGTTGCCTTGGGCGAAACACCAGACAATTCATTTCAGAACACACTGAAACTTTATGGAGATGTCACATGCTTCACTGCATCCGGTACATCTGATATAGCCGATATAAAAAAACAACTTGAGGGGTTCAATACCGTAATTGTTTCGGTACATACCACCGGAACTTTTTCGGGAGCAGCAGTAGACAGCTTAATTGAAGGTAAAGAAAGCATCGTAACCTTTCTTGTATCCCCTTATTTGATGTCGAAGTATGCTTCATCGGTCAAAAGCACAAACGGGTTGATTATGGCATATGAAAATACACCTTTCGCTCAGGAATATGCAGCGCAGGCTATTTTCGGAGGAAATGCTATCCGGGGAAAACTACCGGTATCGGTATCCGGCTTATTTGATGTAGGTGATGGCATGAAAACATCAAAAGTACGTTTGTCCTATAATGTGCCGGAAGAAGTCGGGATTCGTTCTTATAAGCTTCAAAAAATAGAAGACATCGTTCGGGAGGGATTGGCGGCACACGCTTATCCAGGTTGCGAAGTTCTGGTAGCCAAAGACGGAGTAGTTATTTACAATAAAGCGTTTGGCTCTTTTGAATATGACAATAAACGTCCGGTCTTAACAAGTGACATATATGATTTGGCTTCCATGACTAAAGCCGCCGCCACCGTACCTGCTGTCATGAAATTATATGATGATAAGAAACTCTTATTGCAGACTCCGTTGAGCGATTATGTAAAGCAGCTCAGGCATACCGATAAAGATAAGATTACAATACGTCAGGCTCTGTTTCACGAAACAGGGTTAACTTCATTCATTCCATATTATCTTCCCGCTATCGATCAGGACAGTTATTCGGGACAGTTGATTGTTTACCGTCAAACCGATGGATATCCTGCATTGATTGATAATGGGGCATGGGCAAGAACAGACTTCAAATTTAAACCTGAATTAATATCTCAGGTATCTAAACCCGGATTCACGAAGCAAATAGCCGACAACCTGTATGTAAGCGATAGCTATAAGGACATCATGTTACAAAATATAGCCGATAGCAAGTTAAGATCGAAAAAATCATATTTGTATAGTTGTCTTAATTTTATATTATTGAAAGAAGCGGTTGAAAAAACAGCAGGAACAGATCTTAATACTTTTCTGCAAAACAATTTTTATTCAAAACTAGGAGCCGTTACGACAATCTACAATCCCTTGACCAAATTTGACAAAAGTATAATTGCGCCTACGGAACAAGACGACTTTCTGAGAAAACAGCTATTACAAGGTTATGTTCACGATGAAGGGGCAGCTTTTCTTGGAGGAATATCCGGAAACGCAGGTTTGTTTTCGAATGCAAATGACTTAGCTAAGCTTTTTCAGATGTGGCTTGATCAGGGTACATACGGTGATGAAAAATATCTGAGTAAAGAAACCGTAAGAATGTTTACAATGACAAAAAGCCCGAATAGCAGAAGAGGACTAGGTTTTGACAAACCGGACATGCAGAATACAAAATCAAGCCCCACCTCTCCTTCCACTCCGGCGAGTGTTTATGGACATACAGGTTTCACAGGAACTTGCTTTTGGGTAGACCCTGATAATGATTTAATATATATATTCCTGTCTAACAGGGTGAACCCTTCAAGAACCTCTAAAGATTTGATGAAATTGAATATCCGTCCACGTATCCAGGAAGTAATTTATAATGCAATAAAGTGATTTTTTTCATCAAAGGTATTGTATATATAAAATATTGTCCTACCTTTGCACACGCAAAACGGTTAATGGTGCCATAGCTCAGTTGGTAGAGCAAAGGACTGAAAATCCTTGTGTCCCCGGTTCGATTCCTGGTGGCACCACTTTTAAGAAAAGCTGAATATCTTATTATTCGATATTCAGCTTTTCTTATTTTAATAATTGTAACCACATTTGTACCCACAAGCTCAAAAAACACCGACATTACAAGTTTTATTATTACTCCATTATTTTAATAAAAATTATAAAAGAAAACCAAGACACAAAATAACGAAAACAGTTATAAAACAACATTTAAACTATCTAAACAACAAAATAAGCACACACACATCGACCTTTTTTACGGAAAAATATTGTAAATAAATTAAATTAATTATAACAGTCTATTCTCTGAAAAACTAAATATTATCTTTGCCACAGAATGATTAAGGTAAAAAGATTATTGTTTTAGAAATTCAGGCATCCGATGTTTAATAGCGGTAAAATAAATAAGATAAAACATTCGCTAAACTATACCTTTCAGGTATCGCCTAAAGTGTTAACAACACTACAGACTAGCTTTGGGTCAATCGGATTCCAATCTCAAATATTGCTTAGAAGTATCTACCAAGAATCGTCAAACCACCCTTCCCAAAAGGTAAGTAAATATACATTCTCCCAAGTATATACAAAACGAACGAATGACGTGTCGACATAATTAGAGTGTATCTTATTAGTACTCATATCAGATTTTCGTTTTTTACGCAAAATCTTAAGAATTAATATCCTCCATTATAGTTTCTAAATAAAAGTTGCTTTATGAAAAGAGTAATAATATCCACTCTTAGTTTGAGCATATTATTCGTGATGATTGCCTGTCAGGGAAAAAAGGAAGAAAAAGCAGAGCTTGCTGTATATCCGGCTACTTTTCCTCTCCAAAAAGACACACTGGTAACAAATGAATATGTCGCAAAAATACAATCTGTAAAAAACATTGAAGTGCGTGCACAGGAAAAGGGCTTCCTTCAAAAAATATCTGTCGATGAGGGACAATACGTGCACGCCGGACAAGTCCTTTTTACTATTATGCCACAACTTTATCAGGCAGATGTAATGAAAGCTCAGGCCGAAGTAGAGCAAGCAGAAATCGACTACCGCAATTCGACTACACTGGCACAAAATGATGTTGTATCACAAAACGAAAAAGCTATGTCTAAAGCCAAGCTCGATGCCGCTAAAGCCGCACTTAAATCGGCACAGACACATCTTTCATTCACGACCATCAAAGCACCTTTTGCCGGTATTATTAACCGTATTCCGCTAAAAACAGGGAGCCTTGTCAACGAAGGAGACTTACTTACCAGCCTGTCAGATAATACTGGTATTTATGCTTATTTTAACCTTTCGGAGACAGAGTATCTTAACTACCAAAAGCAGGCGTATGAGAAGAATAACAACAAAGCAGGTTTGGTATTGGCAAATGGAGACATCTTCCCTCAAAAAGGTATTATTCAGAACATTGAAGGGGAGTTCGACAGTGAAACGGGGAATATAGCCTTTCGGGCTTTATTTCCAAATCCCGACCAGTTATTGCGAAATGGACAGTCGGGAAAAGTACAAATGGATATTCCTCTGAAAAATGCCCTGATTATTCCTCAAAAAGCGACATTCGAATTACAAGGTCAGAAATATATCTTTATAATAGATAATAATGGAGTAGTAAGATCTAAACAGATAACTATAGCCTACGAACTTCCCGATATTTATATTATCGGATCCGGATTGTCTGAAAAAGATAAATTTCTGCTCGAAGGCCTTCAAAAGGTCAAAGATGGCGACACCGTAAAAACAACACTAGTAACAGCAGAACAAGCGTTGAAGTCGTTGAAACTTAATGCAGATTGATAATTTACCTCTAAATAGAGAATTGTTATGTTTAAGAAATTTATCCGCAGACCGGTTCTGTCAATTGTAATTTCGCTTGTTATCGTATTTTTTGGTATCATTTCTCTCGTAAACCTTCCGGTAACACAGTTCCCTGCTATCTCCCCCCCAAAAGTAAATGTGACAGCAGAATACCCGGGAGCTAATAACGAGTTGCTAGTAAAAGCAGTTATCATACCCATTGAACGAGTTCTGAACGGAGTACCCGGAATAAAATATATTACATCTGATGCCGGTAATGATGGCGAAGCATCTATTCAACTGGTTTTTAACTTGGGGACTGATCCTAACGAAGCAGCAGTCAATGTACAGAACCGTATATCATCGGCTGTAAATAAATTACCACCCGAAGTAATCAGGGAAGGAGTAAAAATAACACGCGAGGAGCCAAACATGCTCATGTATGTCAATCTGTACAGTGATGATCCTGCCGCTGATCAGAAGTTCTTGTTCAACTATGCCGACATAAATATTCTAGACGAGTTGAGACGTATCAACGGTGTAGGTTTTGTCGACATACTCGGCACTCGAACCTACGCTATGCGTATTTGGTTAAAACCCGATCGTTTGACTACATATAACATATCCTCACAGGAGGTAATGGATGCTTTGAGCAGCCAAAGTATAGAAGTGTCACCCGGCAGGGTCGGCGAAAGCTCGGGTAAGCGTTCGCAGTCATTTGAATACGTGCTAAAATACCCCGGGCGTTATTCTACCGAACAAGAATATGGAGATGTGATATTGAAGAAAAAGCCGGATGGTGGATTTGTCAAACTCAAAGATGTTGCTGACATAAATTTCGGCAGCATGGTTTATGACATATATTCTAACCTCAATAAAAAACCATCGGCAGCAATCACTATTAAGCAATCATATGGTTCTAATGCAAGTCAGGTGATAAAAGATGTAAAATCATTAATGGCTGAATTACAGAAAACTAATTTTCCGAAAGGAATGCATTACGAAATCAGTTACGATGTTTCTCGTTTTCTCGATGCATCAATGGAAAAAGTGATCCATACTCTTTTCGAGGCATTTATACTTGTTGCTATCGTTGTTTTTCTATTTCTCGGAGATTGGAAATCGACTCTGATTCCGACGATTGCAGTACCGGTGTCTCTGATAGGTAGCTTCGCCGTGATGTGGTTATTCGGTATTACGCTCAATATGATTTCGTTGTTTGCTCTGGTTATGGCTATCGGCGTGGTTGTAGACGATGCCATTGTGGTGATAGAGGCTGTACATTCCAAAATGGAAACCGAACACCTGACTCCGCTCAAAGCTACAGAGGCGGCCATCACCGAGATAGGCGGTGCAATTATAGCTATCACGCTGGTCATGGCATCCGTATTTATACCTATTGCCTTTATGCCAGGGCCTGTGGGAGTCTTTTACAGACAGTTTTCGATTGTAATGGCTTCATCTATTACTATTTCGGGACTATGCGCACTGACTCTTACCCCGGCACTTTGTGCACTTATACTTAGTAATAAGCATGACGAAAAGAGAAAGCAAAATGTGATCACAAGGTTTTTGAATAAATTTGATCATTCATTTAAAAACGGTTCCGAAAAATACAAATCTGTACTCAAAAGAACCGTTGCTCGAAAAGCCATAACCTTTCCATTACTTCTTCTGTTCTGCGGGTGTGCATACTTTCTTAACAATATGCTGCCTTCCGGTTTTATACCACAGGAAGACCAGGGTATGATTTATGCCGAAATTGTAACACCTCCGGGATCTACACTTGAACGAACCAACCAAGTGGCACGCCAGTTACAGGATATTTGCGAAAAAGTAGATGGTGTAGAATCGGTGTCATCTCTCGCCGGGTACGAAATTCTAAATGAGGGTACAGGCTCGAACTCAGGATCCTGCCTTATCAACTTGAAAGAGTGGAAAAACAGGTCGAAAAGTGCTTCACAGATCATTGAAGAACTGGAGGAAAAAAGCAAAAATATTGTCGGTGCCGACATCGAATTTTTTCAACCGCCTTCTATACCCGGTTATGGTACAGCGAGTGGATTTGAACTGAGGTTGTTAGACAAAGATAATACAGGTGATTTTCATGCTATGGAAAAAGTCGCTAAAGATTTTGTAGGCGAGCTGAATAAAAGACCAGAGCTAAAATCGGTATTCTCATTCTATTCTGCTAGTTTTCCTCAATATATGCTCAACGTGGATAAAGAAATGGCAGCTCAAAAAGGGGTCACCCTAGACAATGCAATGAGTAATCTCTCTACAATGATAGGCTCCGACTACGAAACAAGTTTTATTAAGTTCGGAAGACCTTATCAGGTTATTGTTCAATCCGACCCGAAATACAGGGCTCTGCCTGAAGATGTACTAAAGCTTACAGTAAAGAACGATAATGGAGAAATGGTTCCCTATTCGGATTTTATGAAGCTGGAGAAAGTGTATGGCTTATCTGAAATGACCCGCCATAACATGTACAACTCAGCCGAAGTTGAAGGTAATCCCGCCACCGGATATAGCAGTAGCCAAGCTATTAAAGCGGTACAGGAAGTAGCCCAAAAGAGCCTGCCAAAAGGATATGGTATCGATTGGGAAGGATTATCGAAAGATGAGTCATCAAAGGGAAATGAAACAATCTTCATATTTCTTATCTGCCTTGGATTCGTTTATCTCGTATTATCGGCTCAGTATGAAAGCTTTATTCTTCCTCTGCCTATTATTCTATGTCTGCCTGCAGGTATCTTTGGGTCAATGCTGTTCCTCAAGCTTGTCGGACTGGAGAATAATATTTATGCTCAGATTGCCATGCTGATGCTTATCGGATTGCTTGGTAAAAATGCTGTGCTTATTGTAGAATATGCTGCTCATAAAAAAACGCAGGAGGGAGTATCTGTTAAAGAGGCTGCCATAGAAGGTGCTTTTCTTCGGTTCCGCCCTATACTTATGACTTCTTTTGCTTTTATAGCCGGACTCATTCCTCTTATTTTTGCTTCAGGACCCGGTGCTGTCGGCAACCGTACATTGGGAACAGCCGCTGCAGGGGGAATGTTGATAGGAACAATATTCGGATTGATTCTCATACCCGGACTTTATTATATTACGGGTCTTATACAGGAAAAACTGAAAATGGCAAGATGGGAAAGAGATATACCTTTTACCGAAGATGCCGAATATATTAAACCGTCGAAACCCAATGAAAAGAATAAGAAATAATAAGTATTTTATCCTTATAGCCCTATCTTTTAGTATTTCGGCATGTAAGGCTCCGCTAGCTACCGTAGTTAGTGGAGACATAGAAACAACAGTCCCTCAAAATTTTGGCGAAAATTTAGCAATAGACAGCACCAACAATGAGGCGATAACCCCTTGGAGAGAGTTTTTTACCGATCAGGCACTTGTAAGCCTGATCGAAGAAGGACTTCACAACAATAAAGACCTGCTGATTACACTTCAGGAAGTCGAAATTGCAAAAAGTGAAGTTGCTGCTAAACGGGGAAACATGGCTCCTACAGTCGGCTATAATATTGGAGCCGGCCTAAGTAAAGCCGGACGCTATACGAGTGAAGGCGCAGGTGATGCTACAACAGAAATAAAACCCGGCAAAGAAATGCCCGATCCGTTAGCTGATTTTCAGGGTGGGTTTACGTTAGATTGGGAAGTGGATATATGGAATAAGCTCAGAACCGAGAAGAAGTCTGCTGTAATGCGTTATTTATCAACAGTAGAGGGCAAAAATTTTGTTCTCTCAAGCCTTATAGCTGAGATAGCAACGAAGTATTACGAATTACTCTCACTCGATAATCAGCTTGATATCATAGCTGAATATATTCGATTGCAGGAAAAAGCACTTGAAGTATCAAAAATACAAAAAGAAGCCGCCGCGGCTACCGAACTTGCAGTAAAGCAATTTGAAGCAGAACTGGCAAAAGCAAAAGCTTCGGAGTTTACAATCCGCCAAAGTATTGTAGAAAATGAAAACGAAATAAATACTCTGCTTGGCCGTTATCCCCAGCCTATAAAACGGGATAAGGCTTCTTTCATGTCTATCGTACCAAATACGATTTATACAGGAATTCCATCACAGCTGCTTCAAAACAGACCGGATATAAAACAAGCTGAATTTGAACTTCAAGCCGCAAAATTGGATGTAGAAGTTGCACGCAAAGAGTTTTACCCATCGCTCAATATATCGGCGGCACTTGGGCTAGATGCTTTCAAGCCTTCTTATCTGGTGGAGATTCCGAAATCGGTTGCTTATAATGTAACAGCCGGACTGGCAGGTCCACTTATAAACAGAAGTGCTATTGTCTCAAAATTCAAAGAGGCAGATGCTAAACAAATTGAAGCTCTTTATCAATACGAAAAGACTATTTTACAGGCTTACATCGATGTCAGCAATCAGCTATCTAAAATAAATAATACCGATGAATACTATAAGCTGAAAATGCAGGAAAGCCAAATATTAGATCGGTCGATTGATATTTCGTCTCAACTTTTCAGAAACTCACGTGCCGATTATCTGAATGTATTGATGGTACAACGCGATGCACTGGATGCCAAAATAGATTTGATTCAAGCTAAAGAGAATCAACTAAGTACAGTAGTCAATATATACAAAAGTTTAGGGGGCGGATGGAAATAAAAACAACTTAATTATAAATAGTAAAATACGACTAGTTTGTATTACTTTAATTAAGACTAATCTGTGTTCAAAATTAGACAAATAAGAGATCAGAGAGATAGAAGCACTTGCAAATTATAGTTATATCTATATCCTCCAACAAAGGTAGCTGTTGTTTCAAGAGAAGTAGAGTGTGTACCTCCCAGCAAAGCATCCATTTCGACTGTTACTTTAAATTTTGCGCTATTTGAATTAGCTGTAAATGTACACGGATTAATCAATATATCTACGTAAATAGGAGTTATCAAAGAAATCGACTTATTCACTGTTACAAACGGGGTAAAAGTGGAATTTACATTAGGGACAGTTACATTTGTCTCCAGATTGAGTGTACCCTGATTGGTTACACTTGTTCCGGTAACCGACACCTTTTTCACATTGCGAGTAACCGCAATAGTCGAATTTATCTTGAACGAGAGTAAAACCATTTTATGCTCAAAGAGCAACTTTACTTCAGGATTAGCACCATTAGCTATGATACCTGAAGCAATCATAACATCTGCATTAGCTAAAGCCTTAGCAGAAGTCTGGTCTATCGGTAGTGTATAAGGAATTTGCAATGAAGCTCCATTCGATACCGAATAGGGATAATAAGCATAAAATCGGGCATTATTAGATCTACCGCTAAAGAATAAACCATCAGCAATTGCTATTATTGACGACGAAGGCTGATCACCAGCAAGAACTTTGTATGGGACATTGCTTTTATTAAGAAATGACATATTTTCTTTTTGATAGCGCATATACACTCCAAACTGATCATCACCGAGCCACCGAACCTGATTATTTCCCGAATCCCACGCCGTTCGTGTTTTGAATAATGGAACCATTGGCTCAACGCTCCCTTGAATTAGTTTCAGAGTCGAACTTTCACGTGCATCGCTGTTTTTTAGAACAACGATCGATTCTCCCTTAGTTTGGGTAACTCCAGCGGTGAAATCAACAGGAGTTCTCTGAAAATCGAAGTCGTAGTCGTCTGATGCACAACTACTAATAAAAGTTATAAAGAATAAAGAGATCACGATCGTAAGTAAAGTGTTTCTCATACCATCCAAAAGAGTCTTTTATACATAAAACAATAGAAATGTCGATTGCCTCACAAAATCGTAAAATACTTCGATCAGTAACAATCGACATTCATTCCTATTATTAAAAATACATTTACAAGATTACAGAACCGCCATCACCTGTTATCCAATCTGCAACAGTTGCGGTAGCGGTTATTCCTTTAGCAGTGAAAGTCAATGTTATCATATTTGCAACACCTGTCGAACCATCTGCAGTTATAGTTGCATCATAAGTCACAGTTTTAGCTGCATCAGCCGGATCTGGTTGAACTACGACTTCCAATGAATAAGAAGCTCCAGGTCGAGTCATCAGGGGTGACCGCGTATCCACCGCAACACTACCTATTCCGGTTTGGCTATTGGCTGTTATTGCTTCCATATCTATCAGATTAGTAGAACCAAATGTGATATCACCTTCTTCGACATCCAGAGTCACAATCGATGGTTGCTGTTTGAGCTTTAACGACACCACCTTAGCAACAGTACTAGTATAGGTCTGATCTGTTTTTAGTGTAAATCGGAGTTGTGTTAATAAGTGGTCGAAGTTTAGTACCGGATTGGAGGCCGGAGCCGAACCTGCCTTAAACCCTGTGGCTTTAGCAAACATCACATCATCGTGACCATTGATTACGATATTAACTTTTGGGGCAGTACCTGCTGTTGCCGCAGCCGATTCAGTACCTTGAGGGGCAAATGCTCTGAATTCAACAATCGAACCATCTGTCGGATAATAATAAACTGTAGAATTTTCAAAAGTCACATCATGTGAAGCAGTTCCCTTAACAGTAGCATTTTTATTGCTGATAAGATTTGTTGCTCCTGCCTTCCACGCAACATTATACGCATAAATTCCAATAGGGAAGTCTACAGTAAAGTCTTTGTCTAAAGGCCCAAGAGAGCTTCTCAAAGAGAGGGATTTAACACCCGCAGTTAATCTGATTTCGTTTGAATCATTTACATCGAGGCCATCATCGCCACTATTGCAACCGAAAAAGCCAAAAGTGAGAATCACCACGGCTAAGCTTGATGAAATTTTGTTCATAATAAAATTGTTAGTCTGTTAATATTAAAGGATTGAAAGATTATCCTTTTGTTTTGTACTATTGTGTTATATATGTTAATTATCCCTATTAGACGATCTATCGGTGTTTTCTAAGCATGATATTAGAAAAAAGCATATTCATTTATAGATGAAACAATTAAACTACTCAATTGTTTTCATCATTATGAATTTACATATAAATGTAAAAAAAATAGGTTATGCAGCCATGTCAAGAAAATGGCTTTTTATGGCTTCTATCTCAATCTTTATCCACTCTCCTATTTCAACCTTACTTCAATCTTTATATTTAAAGTAGAACATCTATAATCTTGTAGAGACTCTAACCAAAGAGTAAAAGAAAATAGATAAATGTTCATTTATACTGCTGAAATTTGCACATATGAAAGTATTAAATCAAGATATTGCATCAACAGAGACGATTAACACAGGTAAAATATTTATGCCTGTACTCGCAGGTTTAATGGCATTTACATCATTATCCACAGATATTTATTTACCGGCTATGCCTACGATGGAAGCTGATTTGAAAGGAAGTATTGAGTTGACAATCACAGGTTTTTTAATCGGTTTTGCTGCAGCACAAATAATCTGGGGGCCAATAAGCGACAAATATGGACGAAAACGACCTCTTATCATAGGGGTTATTCTATTAATTATCGGCTCGATAGGTTTGCTTTATCCACTTCTATGACAACTATCGTAACCTGGCCTGTGATACAGGCATTTGGCGCTTGTACGGGGCCTATGATTGCAAGAGCAATGGTTCGGGATGTATATCAAAAAACTGAAGCTGCACGAAAACTTTACGGATTGATGGTATTAATGGCTGTTGCACCTATTGTCGGACCATTACTGGGCGGACAAATATTAAAATTTGCCTCTTGGCATTATATCTTTTGGTTGTTGGCAATCATTGGATTCATTATGTGATTTTCGTGTTTTTTCTGCCCGAAACTATGCATCAGCAACATCATTCGGAAAAATCAATAATGCAAGCATTTACAAATTACAAAGTTTTGTTTTGAAACAAAAAGTTTATGCAATATACGCTCTGTCTTACTTTCTTTTACATAGCGGCTTATGCTTTTATTGCAGGTTCACCAGCCGTCTACATCACATATTTCAAAGTATCCGAAGAATACTATGGATGGTTGTTTGCG
The DNA here is from genome assembly GCF_000426485.1 of Indolivaga capnocytophagoides DSM 22835. Lineage (GTDB taxonomy): Bacteria > Bacteroidota > Bacteroidia > Bacteroidales > Dysgonomonadaceae > Dysgonomonas_A > Dysgonomonas_A capnocytophagoides. The sequence goes on along the minus strand of NZ_AUFL01000011.1, from coordinate 170,068 downwards.
ATCAATGTAGCAGGATTAGTTGGCTTTAGTTTGTTAAATAGACGGTTCGTAAAGATTTTCAACCTTGATCACATCCTACGGACAGCTACCATTATAGCTATGCTTTCAGGTATTACTCTGATGATTCTGGTCAAATTTGGTTATGGTGGTTTACTGGCTGTAGTTACCGGTATATTTTTTTAATTGCTTTAATATCCTTTGCAATCAGCAGCTCAAAGATACGATCATGTTTTAGAACATGTTAGTAAATGTTCAACATACACTTAATGTTTATATTTTTGTTTATACACTTCGAATCTAATACGGATGGTTTATAAGGACAAAACAGATAAACATCTTACAGAATTGCTCTCGAAAGGCGAAGAAAAGGCTTTTTGCGAACTATACATACGTTATAAAAATCGATTGTTTTTATTCTCATTGAAATTTTTGAAAGATAAAGATCTCACAGAAGATATTGTACAAGATATATTTACTCACCTATGGGAAAGCCGCTATTTTATAGACGCTAACTACAATATCTCATCCTATCTTTTCACTATTACAAAGAACAGAATATTAAATACTCTAAAGAGGTACAGTACAGAAAAAAACATAATAGATATTATTATGAGTAAGAGCTTGGTCGAACAAGTCTCTGCTGACAATGAAATAATAGATTCAGAATATAAGAATCTTTTTAAAGCAGCAATAAATAAATTGCCTCCAACACGGAAAAAGATATTTGTCTTAAGCAGGATGGAGCATATGACGCATAAAGAAATCGCTGCGACATTAAATATTTCGATCTATACCGTTCAGGAGCATATTTCAGAATCGTTGAAATATATTAAGAAATATCTGTCATTACATACAGATATCCACTTTTGCCTTCCATTATTTCTCTATTTTCTTTATCAATAAAAAAACATAAAAATATTTCAGTTTCCCCCCCAGTTGTGGAAGGGTTAATTGTATTATATATAAATACCATTAGTAAATGCACAAAAAAGATCTGGATATACGAAAAATTATAGACAATTACCTGACTGACAAATTCTCGAGGCAGGACTTTATTGACTTAATGGATAGCATCTCCAGAGAGGAAGGTGTGTCTGAATTTCAAAACAAGCTTGCTGAAGAGTGGGAAAAGAGTATTAATCAGAAAGACGAAATTGATAGACAGGAAATATTAAATCTCCACTTCGAAGCATCTAGAATCATTGCAAATTCAGAAAAAGATAAAAGCCAGATTCTCCCTCGATTTAGGCCCAAAGCACGCCACATAATACGTTATGCTGCATCTATTACTATAATTATAGCAACAAGTGTATCAATGTATTTATTAATGAATAAAAGAAACGAGCAGTTCGACCCCAAAATGTGCAGTATTACCATACCTGCCGGCGAGAAAAAAGAAATAAAACTACCCGATAAATCCGATATATACATTAATTCTGCCAGCAGCTTGAAATACCCCGAAATTTTTGATGAAAAACAACGGGTGGTAGAACTTGCCGGTGAAGCATTTTTTAAAGTTACCCCTAATAAAGAAAAACCTTTTATTATTAATACCGGACAGATATCTATAAAAGTTCTGGGAACATCGTTCAATGTAAAAAGTTACGACGAAGACGAATGGATAGGTGTTACCGTATCAACAGGAAAAGTAGCAGTCAGTATTTTCGATGAAAATAGCTCTATTCAATTGACCCCCAACGAGGAATTATGGATAAACAAGAAGAACCATTATTTTCAGAAAAGTAAGAAAGATTTATTACAAGCTTCTTCGTGGAGAAATGGATACTTATACTTTGATAAAGCTCCTATCAAAGATGTAATTAATACTCTCAACCGTAAATATGCAGTAAATATTAAATTAGAACGGCCCAACGAGGAATACTCAATAACGGGCGAACACGATAATAAAAGTCTTCAATCTGTTTTAGAATCTATTTGTTTTATTACCAAATTAAAATATAAAAAGAATGGCAATAATATAACTCTTTATTAAAAAAATAGCCTATGAATAAATGAAAGATTAAGAAAATGAGCAGCAATTACAACATCACTGCTCATACCTTTATCCTGGAACTTCAGATCTACCAAAAATGATAACCAGGAGAAGTAAGTTTAAAAGAATTGTTAACTCTTAAACATCACAAAATTATGAATTTAATTTCAAAAAAACTGATAATAATTGTTATATCGGTAACAGCTTTGTATCCGTTTTTCTCGGGATCGATATATGCAAATAACATCATTTATGAAAAATTTCAAGATAAAAAAATAACTCTGAAATACGTAAACACTCCTATTAAAAGTATTCTGACGTCAATTACCAGTCAAACAAATCTCAATTTTATCTATGAAGAGTCTGTTCTGGAAAAAGTCAAAAACATATCTATTGATATTAAAAACGGAACGTTAAGCAACGTTTTAGATGAAATATCGAAACAAACAGGATTAGTATTCCGTCAGAATGACAATACCATTGCTCTAAGTATGGGCACTGCTGCTCCCCGACAGGCAGCTCCGATACCAAGTAAGAAATCTGAAAGAATTTCGGGAACAATACTGGATATCAAAGACGAACCTCTTATTGGGGTATCTGTAACCATAAAAGGAACAACCATAGGTACGATAACTGATATTAATGGAAAATTTCAGTTAGATGCTCCAGAAAACGAAACTCTTGTATTCTCATATATTGGTTATCAAACAAAAGAAGTTCCGGTAAAAGGAAATTCGACGATTAATCTTATTCTTAATGAAAGTTTAAATGATTTGGATGTAGTTGTTGTTATCGGTTACGGTACACAACGTAAAGGCGACATAACAAGTTCGGTAGCAAATATTAAGTCAGATAATTTTGTAAAAGGTGCGGTAAAAGATGTCGGACAATTAATCCAAGGTAAAGTTGCCGGATTAGCTATCTCTAACCCCAGTGGAGACCCTACAGGAGGAACCCAAATACAATTACGCGGAAACAACTCGATGTGGGGGGCAAACACCGATCCTCTTATCCTTGTTGATGGAATACCAGGAAGCCTCAGCACCGTTGCTCCGGAAGATGTTGAATCTATTGATGTACTGAAAGACGGTTCTGCTGCTGCCATTTATGGTACCCGGGGTACTAATGGGGTAATCCTGATAACAACAAAAAGGGCGCAAGGTGCTCAGATAAATGCGGTAGAATACAATGGTTATGTTAGTACTTCAGCAATAGCAAATAAACTGGATATGCTTAGTGCTAGTCAATTCCGTGAATTATATCCTACCGAAGATCATGGAGGAAATACAGATTGGCTAGACCAAATCACACGAACTCCGGTGAGTCATGTACACAATCTTTCTTTTCAAGGGGGAAATGCAGCGACAAACTATATCGCTAATATAAATTATACGTCCCAACAAGGTATTATGAAGAAGTCGGATAATGAAACCTTTCAAGGACGGATACAGGTTACGCATCGTATGTTCGATGACAGGTTACAATTGAAATTCGGGATCTTGGGTAAACAAAATCAATATGAATCGACTAATAATGCCGGTAGTTGGAATGGTTTCACATACCGTCAGGCTATGCTTCATAATCCTACCGATCCGGTAAAAAATGAAGACGGAAGTTGGTATGAAAATGTTAATAAATTCGAGTATGAAAACCCTCTTGCCCGACTTTATGAGTGTTATGGAAATGTAAAAAACACAGAAATGCGCTACAATGGCAATATTGTTTTCAATCCAATTAAAGACTTAACGCTAAGTGCCGTTCTTTCTTATGATCGCCAAAACCGAAATCACGGATATTCCGAAACCAAAAAACATATATCGGCTCTAAGGGATGGACTTGCAGGTTGGTCTTCGGTAGGAGCATATACCAAAATGGAAAAGCTTGCTGAAATTACCGCACAATATAACAAATCTCTAAATGCTCACAAATTTAGCATATTAGGAGGTTATAGCTACAATGAAACTGATTATGAGGAGATCTATTTTTCCAATTACGGATTTCAAGACGATTATATGGGCGGATGGCACAATATAGGAGCAGGTTCAGCTCTTAAAGAAGGCTTAGCAGATGGATCATCCTCAAAAACGACAACCAATCTTATCGGATATTTCGGCCGTGCCACTTATTCTTATATGGATAAATATCTGCTTATGGCAAGTTTCCGCTACGAAGGAGCAAGTCAGCTATGGGGTACAAACAACGAATGGGGAGCTTTTCCTTCGATATCTTTAGGATGGAGAATCACTCAAGAAGAGTTTATGAAGAATCAAAAAATATTTGACGATTTGAAACTTCGTGTAGGATATGGTGTTACCGGATCTCAGCTTAATAGAGGATTCATGGGTATAGCAATGGTTAATTATGGAGGATATGCGTATGTAAACGGAAAATGGGTAAAAACTGTCGTTCCGGCATCAAATGCTAATCCTGACCTGAAATGGGAAAAGAAGAAAGAGACTAATATCGGTGTCGACTTCACTGCTATTAAAGGACGTTTATCAGGAACGATTGACTTTTATAATCGCGAAATAGATGGGTTAATATATGAATACACTGTACCTACTCCTCCCAATTTATATCCTACGACTTGGGCTAATGGAGGTAAATTACAGAATAGAGGTCTGGAACTTCTTTTATCTGGAATTCCTTTTACCAGTAAAGATTTTGAATGGAATACAACTGTTACATTCTCAACTAATTCTAATAAACTGAAAAGCCTTTCGGGAAGTACATTCAAAACCGAATACGACTATTTTGATACAGGAAGTGCAGAGTATTCAGGACAATGGACAACTTCTCACCGAGTACAGGTAGGTCAGAAAATAGGAAACTTCTACGGGTTCAAAGTGGTAGATGTAGACGATCAGGGAAAATGGATTTATTTAGACAGAGATGGCAATAAAGTTGGTTATGATAAATTTACACATGCCCCTGAAGATAAGCATATAATAGGAAATGGTGTTCCTACATGGTACGCCGGTTGGAATAATAGTTTCCGCTACAAAAATTTCGATCTGAATATTACTATGCGCGGTGCTTTTGACTTTCAGATAATAAATGCAGCTCGCATGAATTACGAGAATACTAAAAATAGTAGATCCGAAAACAGATTAAAATCTGTAACTGATAAAGTATTTGGGAAAACTGAATTAAGCAAATCGGTTGAGCCCGAATTTAATAGCTATTATGTTGAGAATGGCGATTATTGGAAAATAGATAATATAACACTTGGCTATAGCTTCAATAAGGTGAGTAAATACATCAAGTCGCTTCGTATCTATGGATCTGTATTGAATGCCTTGACTATAACAGGATATGATGGTATCGATCCTGAGCTGGGTATTACAGGGTTAACTCCCGGATACGACAGTAGAGACAGATATCCTACAGTTCGCTCATTCACACTTGGCGTAGGTGTTAAATTCTAACTAATAAATTGAATATAAAATGAAAACAAAAATATTATCATTCGTACTTTTTGGTATTTTCATATTGCTCAATAACACATCTTGTACCGACCTGAAAAGCGATAGCTATGGGTCAATCCCATCAGACCAATATGAACCTACAACAGATGAAGAAATTGGCTATTTAGTTAATGCTGCTTATGTATCGTGGCGCGAAACAATGCTACTTTGGAATGGTGTTGTTCGGGCTCAGGAACTGTGTGCCGATCAGGATGTTTTGCCGGGACGTGACGGTATCGGTTGGGTTGATGGCTACATCTATAAAAGATGGCATCAGCATACTTGGACGTCCGAAGACGATGGCGTTCTGCAAGGATGGGCACGTACATATAAGGGGATCAATACTTGCAATCGATTATTATCTCAGATCGACGATGGAACTATTTCAGTATCAGGAGAAACCAAAGAGGCTCTTGTTGGCGAACTAAAAGTATTACGTGCTTCATATTATTATATTTTAGTCGATTTGTATGGCAATGTGCCTATCGTTACCGACTATAAAGACGTATCACTTCCTAAGCAATCAACTCGCCTTGAGGTATATAATTTCATTGTAAATGAAATTACTTCTAATATCGATAACCTGACCGAAACTCCCAGAGGGGCTTATTACGGCCGTATGAATAAATGGGTTGGCTATACTTTGTTGGCTAAGATGTATTTGAATGCCGAAGTATGGAGTGGTACAGCTCAATGGCAAAATTGTATCGATGCATGTGATAAGGTTATTCAATATGCAAAACAATCTGGTGCATATGCACTGGAAAGTGAACAAAAGAATGTTTTTATAACAAAAAATGAAAATTCTAAAGAAATCATATTCGGATTACCTTTCGATGCAATTTATGTAACAGACTGGAATGCTTTCGATTTTCATTTGTACACTTTAGCACCAGAGAATCAAACGACTTACGGATTCACAGCTCGACCTTGGGGTGGAGTGTGCGCTATTCCTCAGTTTATAGATTCTTATGACTCTGATGATATTAGATTGAGCGAAAATTTTATTTCAGGCCCTCAATACACATCACTAAGCGGCACAGAACCCTTGGAACGTAGTGATGGTAATGGACAACTTGTTTATATAAAATCTGTTCCTTCTATCGACAATTCTGATGTAGCTGACGGATTTAGGTGGGGGAAATTTGAATATGCCGAAGGATCGACTAACCGTTTGAGCAATGATTGGCCTCAGTTCAGATATGCTGATATTTTAATGATGAAAGCGGAGTCGTTGATGAGATCAAATCAATCCGGAGCAGGTGCACTTGTAACCGAGGTCAGAGAAAGAGCATTCAGAAATACCAATCCGGCAAAAGCAGTTGTTACGGATGCCGAATTGAAACTGGGCAGCGTTTACGATTATGGTCGCCGTGATGTATACAGTACTACTAAAGAGGGAGGTAGTGATATTCAATATGGTAGATTCCTCGACGAATTAGGATGGGAATTTACACAAGAAGGTCGTCGCCGTCAGGATTTGATCAGATTTGGGGTCTTCTCTACTAAATCATGGTTCTCGCATGATGCTACAAAAAATAAGACTCACGATTTATACCCAATACCGAACTCTATACTTCTAACTAATAGCAATTTGTCTCAAAACACAGGATATTAATATAATATTTATTACCGGTAGTATCAATATACGTACTACCGGTGATAATATTGATAATGATAAACGGATAGTTAAATCAAGGATCTGTTTAATTGTCGCTCTCCGAATACGTTTTGTTTACGATAAAAAAACTGTATCTTATTTAACATCTTTATTACGATTATTAATCAGCCATTTACATCAAACGGTGAGTCTATGGAGTAGGGATACAATTCTATAGTCCGTCAATTACTATGTGTTATAAAGTCGCCCGAAGGCAAGCTTAAAAAAAGTCTTTTTGTAATAAAAACACCGCAAACAACAGTAGATATTATCCAGAACGGAAATATGGTCTCCTCAAAAAATATTCTTATGTATGCCTTTTTCTATTGCTTTTTAAGATTCTGACTTCCCCTAATGATATTCCAATAAGGCAACAGGTATCGTTCAGGAACTCTTCCAACCTGATATAAAACAAGTAAAAGCTTTTATTCTGAAAATAAAATTTATTATCTTTTCATTCTAAATATTTGTTAATTATAAAATCTATTATATATTTGCATTCGTAAAAAAGAATACTAACCCTTAAAAGTTTAGAGAAAGGGTATAATTATGTTGGTCAAAAAATAAAACACAGCTACTAGGAAACTAATTTGGTTTATCGGGATGATGAACCTTACAATATCAAACATATCTATCACAATTTACGGCTGCAAAGTTGATAGTCATTGGTTAGTTTCAAATCCATCATTAAATTTTATTATTAATTGCTGATATATCAGCTTGTAGGATTATTATATCCTTCCGGCTGCACTATGTCACAACCAAAGGATATTCGGTCTTGGAGAAAGATTGATCTGACACCTGTATATCCTTGTATAGCAAACAACAATCATGGGCATACAACCTAAAGAATTAAGTAAACTGGGATATACCAACAATATAGCTCGCAGTCTGGCAATAAACACAATAAGCAAGTACTGCAAACACAATACAAAAGAGGAGATTAAAGCAACTTTAATCAATTTGTTGAACAATCCCGAAAAATATAAAAACAACGAAGTATGGGGCAAATTGGCTGAGCACTTTTCACCGGTTATAGAAGAGATACAATTTTCAGCTTACAACCTACTTGATGAACCTTTATCATTTAAAACTTACGGAGGTAAGTTTATAGAAGGCATTGCCAAACAACAAATGGAACTGGCTATGCGCCTTCCCATTACAGTCGGCGGAGCGTTAATGCCGGATGCACATGCTGGATACGGCTTACCTATTGGTGGTGTATTGGCTGTAGAAAATGCGGTTATACCTTATGCCGTAGGTGTGGATATTGGTTGCCGAATGAGCCTTACAATATTTGATGCGAAAGCTGATTATCTAAAGCGCTATTCACACCAGATAAAAGAAGCTTTGAAAGAATACACCCACTTTGGCATGGATGGATGTTTGGGCTTTGCTCAGGAACACGAGATACTCGATAGAAGAGAATTTCAGCTGACACCATTATTAAAAATGTTACATGGAAAAGTAGTACGCCAATTAGGTTCATCCGGTGGAGGAAACCATTTTGTAGAATTCGGAGAGATTGAATTAGTTGAAAATAATGTATTGAATCTTCCATCGGGAAATTATATGGCACTCCTCTCCCACTCCGGATCTAGGGGTATGGGAGCAGCTATTGCAAGGCATTATAGCGATATTGCCCGTGAAGTATGCAAGTTGCCAAGAGAGGCTCAACATTTTGCTTGGTTAGGCTTAGATACTGAAGCAGGACAAGAGTATTGGATGAGTATGAATTTGGCAGGAGACTTTGCACAGGCATGCCACGAACGGATACATATTAATCTTTCGAAGGCTCTTGGGCTGAAAGCCATAGCCAATGTGAACAACCACCACAATTTTGCATGGAGAGAAGAGATTGCTCCAAACAGATATGCTATTGTACATCGTAAAGGTGCTACTCCGGCAGGGAAAGGCGTTGCAGGATTTATTCCGGGAAGTATGGCAACGGCGGGGTATCTGGTTTGTGGAAAAGGTGAAATACAATCGCTAAACTCTGCCTCACATGGAGCAGGGAGAGCCATGTCGCGCCAAAAGGCAAAGAGCCAGTTTACACAATCAGCATTAAAAAAACTGCTTTCTCAAAATGAAGTGACCCTTATCGGCGGTAGTGTAGAGGAAATGCCTTTAGCTTATAAAGACATCGACCGCATAATGCCGGCACAGGAATCCCTTGTAGAAATTCATGGCAAATTTATGCCACGGATAGTAAGAATGAATAAAGACTGAGGGTCGCAGACCCTTTTATTAAACAAACTAGATGAATAATAATAAAATATATTTACAAATAACTTCCGGACGTGGCCCTGCTGAATGTTGCCGTGTGGTAGCATTGGTATTGGAGAAGATACTGATACAAGCCCGAAAGCTGGGATTAATAGCTGAGGTCATTGAACGGGAGGAAGGAGATATGAATCGCACGCTGTTTTCAGCAATTGTATTTCTTGAAGGCAGTAAGGTAGATGAAATAGTGGATGAATGGGAAGGGACTATTCAATGGATAACACAAAGCCCTTATCGTATCTATCATAAACGAAAGAACTGGTTCGTAGGGGTAAATTCTTTTACTCCGACAGAACTGAGTGAAATAGATCCGAAATATATCACCTATCAAACATTACGATCTTCTGGTCCCGGCGGTCAGCATGTCAATAAAACCGAATCGGCAGTGAGAGCTACTCATGCTCCGTCGGGAATGAGTGTAACAGCATCTGATCAGCGGTCACAATTACAGAATAAAAAGTTGGCTACCGAACGGCTATTAATTAAACTCTCGACTTGGAACCAAGAACAGACCATGCAACAAGCACAGGATAATTGGGATAACCATAACAATCTGGACAGAGGAAATCCTGTGAAAGTAATACAGGAATCGTTGAACTAAAAAAGAAAATTATGTTTACGAGACGAACAGCAACAAAAATAAAGAATGGAAGAGTAAGCAATAAAAATCGAAATATAGAAACTTCTAATTATTGGAATACTAGTCAGGATGAAATTCAAATTGATATAGAAAATCCGGGAAAAGGATATAAACACTTCTTAAAGAAAAGGGATATAAAACAATTTTTGGAGATATTACCTAATAGGGAAGAAATTGATGTTATGTTTGATGCAGTATTATTAGCAAGTGGTGATTACTATACAGATGGTTGGTATCAGAATGGAGTAATTGCTATATGTGCATGGGAGAAAGAAATGAGAAAAGAATATAGCTTAGGGTATTTCAAAGCTCATAAAAGCATATTTGACCGATTGGGGGTTAAGAGCCAGGTAAAGAAAGATTATGTAATATGTGATTTTACTGAAAATCAGATTAAAGCATATCTGCTTTTACATATTTTTCTTCATGAGCTGGGACATCATCATGACAGGATAAATACCAAATCAAGAAGGATAGCCAGAGGTGAAAATTATGCGGAAAGCTATGCTTTCAAGTACGAAGAAATAATATGGAACAAGTATTTCGAATACTTCTCCTTCTAAATAATAAAGACTAAAATGACAGAACAAGATAAAAAGCGGATCGGTAAATTCCTGAGCCTTGTGCTCAGGCACGATCCGGATAAAATAGGATTGGAGCTTGACGAAAACGGTTGGGCTAATGTAAAGGAACTTATTGAAAAATGTAAAAAACACCGTTTCCATTTTTCGGAGGAAGAACTTATCGAAATCGTAGAAACAAATGACAAGCAACGTTATTCGTTCAATGAGAAACGAAATAAGATAAGAGCCAATCAGGGGCATTCAATCAATATCGACCTTGCGCTATCGCCGGTCGAGCCTCCTGAATTTCTATACCACGGAACAGCAACCCGTTTTCTATCTTCCATTATGGAACAAGGTATTGTAAAAGGCAGTCGCCAGCACGTTCATCTGAGTAAGGATAAGGAAACTGCAACCAAAGTTGGTGCAAGGCATGGTAAAGTTGTTATACTGACTATCATGACGGGTAAAATGCAAAAGGATGGTATTCTTTTTTATCAATCGGATAATGGTGTATGGCTGACTGATTATGTGGATGTGAAATATATATCAAAATAAGTTATATATTTATCAAAAATAAATTATATCAGTATGTTTCAACCATTTGGTATTAGCATTGAAGTATATATAATTGTACTACTATTAATGGTAGTATTATTTTTCATTTGGAAATGGGTATTAAAAAAGCTGAAAGTACAAAGACTATCTCTATATAGTATAATTGCATCCATAATAACAGCTCCAATAGTATATCTTATCATAGTATTATGCGTAATTTTTACTATGAGTTATTATCCTGACCGAAATTTTGACAGAGAAATTTGGCTTAATAATAGAGAAATACGATACGAATATTCAACTAGTTTAAAGAAGGATAAATTATTAAAAGGAAAAACAAAAGAAGAAGTAAAAGAATATTTAGGAGAACCGGATTGTGTAGAAAAAAATGCACTTATATATTATATAGGGTTCAAACCTCAGATTATTGGAATAGACCCAGATTGGTTAAAAATAAGTTTCGAAAAAGACATTGTATCAGAAGTCGTAGAGTATAACTCATAGCCTTAAAAAACGAGAAGTCATGTAATTGTTTATTTCATAAGGGGTATCACCCCTGTTTTAAGAAGTCTGACAGATTGATATATCCGTTGGATGAGAAATTCATATATTTATAAATTAAACAATTACAATTATGTTATCACAAAAATATGGTCGCACCTATCACTATTCGTTTTCTCCGGGAACGACAAGCGATGACCGATTCAATCATACTTATTGGGAAGATATTCAAAAAATAGAAACCCTTCTACATACTGAAAAACTGGATGGAGAAAATAACTGCCTCAACCAGTACGGAGTATTTGCCCGCTCACATGCTGCACCGACCACGTCACCTTGGACAATCCAATTGCGGGAACGTTGCGAACTGATGAAAAATGACTTGGGAAATATAGAACTCTTTGGAGAAAATCTGTACGCAGTCCATTCTATTGAATACAAACGTATTGATGAATATTATTTTATTTTTGCCGTACGCCAAATGGATAAATGACTATCATGGGAAGAGGTCAAGTTTTATGCAGCGATGTTTGATTTACCAACCGTTCCCGAATTAGCTATCGAACCAACAAAAGATTTAACAAAAGAAGCATTACAAATTGAAATAGAAAGTTGGGCACAAGAAGAAAGTGTTTTTGGCTCGCTCAATCCATTTACAGGTGAAAACTGTACTCGTGAAGGCGTTGTCGCCCGAAATATTGAAGAATATCCGGTTGGCGATTTTATGCATAATGTGTTCAAGTATGTCCGCAAAGGACATGTAAAAACCGATGAACATTGGACTCGTAGCTGGAAACGGGCAAATCTACTTTGGGAAACCAAGTATAGAAAAGAGAATGAATTATGATCTGGCAACTAGCTGAAAATAAAGATTGGGCATCCCTTGAAAAACAATTCTCATGGGTAGCAGATATGCAATTTATTGAGCAGCATAAAATTCATCATGCCGAAGGAAATGTTGCGATCCATACTCAAATGGTATTAAATGAATTACAGAAGTTATCATCCTTTAGACTTGTAAGCAAACCTCCAGACAAAGTTCCGCATATAAAATTTACCCAAAGTTCCGAAGACATAAGACTCATGCTCTATCTGAAGAAATGTTATTCCATAGAGTTTATTGTCATGCACAATGTATCGCCCCAATCCTATACCCGGGTTATAATTGTTATCTCTGAATAGTGCAGACTGGGCATAGATGTCCCAAAATGATTTTTGAGTATAAGTTAAGTATAAGAATGAATGAAATGGAAGATGGCTGCGTGTCAGCCGATGACGAATACTTATTTGAAAAAGAACATCTGAAGTTTGTCTATTTAGAGTTTTATTTAAAGGAAAACCTGTTGCAAAAAAAATTATCTTTATACACTCCAAACGCAGGCTGGGAGTCTGTAAACTTTATAATTTCCTCTTCGCTAGTCTCCCATTGTTTGTGTACAAAAAAAGGAGTTTGTCGAATAGATTCATTTATACTATCAAGGCTTTCTTTTATTATTTCTTGTGACTTTGTTGGTTCAAAAATAAAAAACAAGATAGTAAGGCACATACATAACTTATACATCGATCAATTATTCATTTATATAATATATAATGTCAAAGATATTATGACACTAATTCATTTAAATGATTTTTTTGACTCAACCGACTAAAATGACCTCTGAAATATAGGTATGTGTTTGAATCGATTTAAGGAATGAATGGTACTTAAATAAATATGCCCAAGAAATTACCGTCAGAGTTTTTTTTATATTCAAATGACTAAGATGTGTGTTACATTATCAAAAGCAAAATTATTAAGAGTGACCTTATTTTATCTTTACCCTTTATAAAGCTAATTCAGAGTATTACCAATAAAAATTTTCATATCATTATTCTTTTTAATATACTATTCTTATAATAAATAAAAATAGTAAGTCATTGAATCTACTTACGACTTCGGATTCTGCTCAGAGTTTCGGGAGTCATTAACAGATAACTCGCAATATGAGCGATGGAGGCTCTGCTTGCAACTTGCGGATAATTAGCACAAAATTGCACATAACGGTCTCTTGCGTTCTCAAACCTCCATGAGTCTGCTTTTTTCTGGGTTTCAATAAGATCCTGTTCAACAAATCGCCTATATAATTGATTTATATCGGTGTATTGGTCGCATAGATGTTCGAATTTTTTATAATTTAATTTGTGTATAACTGACGGTTCGATTGATTGAACTAATAAAGTAGTCGGCTTTTGTAGAAATAAACTTTCCGTACAAAAGAAAATGTCTCCTTCGCATGAGAAATGTTCTGAAATATCCCGTCCTTCCTTATAGTAGAACTGTCGAACTATACCCTTTTCTATAATGTATATATCCCTACATACCTGATTCATACTAATTATAATTTCATCCTCATCGTACGATACAGAAATTAGCGCTTGATTCAACTTCTGAATTGATTTATCAGATAAATAAACATTGTATTTTCTTGCAAGCAAGTTGGGTATGTTATTCATACACGTAAACATTAAAGATTCACAAAAGTAAACTTAAATTATTGGCTTTTTCCAAATTGATCAAGATCATTTCAGAAAGCCTGCTATAACTATATATTTGAATCTAAAAAGATCATGAATTTACCAGATATATTAATTTCTGAATTTATATACGAACTGGAAGGTTTAGCTCCTCGAAGTTATTCTATGACAAAAAAGGTAATTAATTCAATAGATGATATTCATAATATAAAAAAAATAGCAAATATAGGTTGTGGCCATGGATACCAAAGTGTAGAACTTTATGAGTTCACTAAAGCAAGAATTATCTCAATAGATCATCGTAAAGAATATATTAATAATTTCAAAAAGGAACTGAATCTTCAAAAATTAGATAAATATATTCATCCGATACACTATCCATTGGATCAGATTCATTTGAAAAGTAATGAATTGGATTTAATATGGTCAGAGCTATTACCTTCAAGTATAAGTTATAAAGAAGCATTGATTGATTGGAGCCAATTTATACGGGAGAATGGTTATATTGTTTTATGTGCTTACTGCTGGAATACTTCATATATTCCTGAGGAGGTTGCTGCTTTTTTTCAAAACAATAATATGGAAATTGATTATTTGTATAATAGAATTAATGACATGTTTGATTCTGATTTAGTTCCTGTCTCTCATCATATAATGCCTGATTCTTGTTGGTGGAACTATTTTTGTCCTATAGATATAGAATTGGAAAGATTGTCTGAAAAATATCAGACTAATAACGAAGTACTCAATTTTATTAAAGGTATTGATCTCGAGATAAATTTGTTTGAGAAGTACGGAGAGTATTATAGTTATGTGTTTTTTATTGGTAAAAAAACGCATAACTATAACAAAAAATTTTAACTTTTCTATCCAAGACATAAAATCATTGTTGTCTAAATTGTTTGAAAATTCTAAACTTAGAGAAATTTATTCTATAGTCTTAAAGATGTAGACATTGTTATTGTTAAAAGAATTAATTTTATCAAGATTGACTATATACGATTTGTTAGCTCAAAAGAATTCTTTCAGGGAAGCAGATCCAATACAGTTCGGATATACATTTTTGTTATGATACGCTTGTCACTTGTATGAATAATTACATGCACCTTTAATCCCTCTATGAATAAAATGTCATCATAATGTATTTTGAAATATCTATGTTCAGATTTAACGAATATAAAATTATTATTTACTCCGATTTCTTCCTTTTCTGCATTCTTTAGTAGGGTATGATAAGAAATCGCCTTATTTAATAGCACAGCAACAGTCTATTCGTTGAAAAGGAGATAGTCTCCCTAAATACTTATTGTCTAGACAATTCACTTATATTAAATACAGGTATTAGTTATTTTTTTAGAGGAATACAAAAGTCTAAAAAAGGCTTATTATACTCCGATATTTTTTATCTTTACATTCGTAAGTCGCTCTTTATATAGTGAGGAAATTAAGCAGATCTAAGAACCAAGCTGGTTTCTAAATCGTTACCTATCCAAAACATAGCAAATCACAGAAAAATACACAAAAACGGCCTTATATACTAAAAATCAAGTAAGTAAATCTAAGAAAAACACAGAATAATAGTCGTTACCTTTTAGGGAATATGCAACGAACAGCAAATCTGAGATTTTCTCAGATTTTTAATTTCCATCTTTTTATATAAGAAAAGTCCAAAACACAGTGGATAGAAGAATTTGAAATATAAGTATTCGTGTTTTTTGTTTACATCCATCCTCTACTTAAAACAGAAAGGAATAAAATACAGCCAAATACTTCAAATTAGTTTGTAGCCAAACCATTAATTCACAGTAAGTATTATAGAGTTGTTACATGGCGAAATCTATAGATTAAAATAGGAGCATGCCAAACCAAATTAAGTCACTCTTTTTAAGAATTGATTTGATTAGTAAAATATAAGTGAGTTATTCTTTTATTTTTAGGCTAAAAAGGATTATCGAACAATAACATGGTCCAAAGATTTCGTTTTTTTAATCTCGTACTTTTTAAGTTAGTGTTGAAAAACTATTTTTGATCATTTGCTGAATAAGTATGATATTTCATCTTTTCTTTTTTCAACCCATTGCTTTAATTCTTCAATACCCTTTACCATTTCTTGCAGATCTTGATGTGATGGTGTACGATATCCGAAACCGTCAATGGAACAGATTGCTTCAAACTTACCCACAAAAATTGCTGTTTGTTTTATCGATTCAGGAAGTTCGGAATCAAAGTCTAATGCCTCTTTATACATGGCTAATGGCATGTGATGAGAAGCATTCCAATCATAACGAGCTAGAAGCGCAACAAAATATTTTTCGGTGCTCATTATAGCCAGATTATACAAAAAGTCATTATCAAAACGGGGCTTTGGGGTATTGATGCTTTTTGCCAACATTGAATAATAAGAGTTTGCATATTCTAAACTTGTACATAATACAGCGTACAAATCTTTTTCCGGAATTATTAAATCTGTACTCATTCTTTATTTTTATTTAAATTGATTGATGATGATCTGATTTAGAGTAAATTCTTTCGCCAATAGTACATAGATGGCTCTGCTTCGGCAAATCCTATTTTTTTATATAAATTTTGAGCGACCAAATTATCATTTCGAACTTCTAATGTAATTCTACTACATTTTTTATCGTTTGCTATATTTATGATTTCCTTCAATAATAAGCATCCAATATCTTTACCTCTATATGCCGGTAATACTATCAGATCATGAATATTAATCATAGGGCTAACTGTAAATGTGGAAAAATTTTGAAATGCGACTAATAATCCACAAAATATATCTTCGCACATAGCTAATAATACAATTGAGGTTGGATGTTGATTTAAGCCATCAACTAATCTCAATTGCTTTAACTTATTCAGTGGATCACCGCCACCCATATTATCAGCAATGTATGCATTCATTAAATCACCTAACGCATTCAGATGATCAGTATTTGTATAGTCACAACTAACTATGTTTGTATTAACTGGCTTCATCCGTAAGATTTTTATAGTCCTGTATCTGAATATTATATTTATTGATTCTTAATCCCATTATACGCTCTGTCACTCCTAATTGGCTAGAGGCCTTAACAATACTTCCGCGTACAGCTATTAAAGTATCTATAATTAGTTGCTTTTCAACTCGCTCTAAAATGCTGTTTAATGTTCCTTTATCTACAGTATCAGAGGAAACTCCGGTCTGTAATGTGGGTGGTAAATTATACGAGTGTATAACTCCGTCCATAGTCAATATCATAGCTCGTTCTATAACATTTTCCAGTTCCCGAATATTACCCGGCCATGAGTACATCATTAGCATATCTAACGCGCCTCCTGTTATACGTTTTACATTTGTCTTATTAATCTTGTTTAATTTTGCAATAAAATGATCCGTTAATATAGGTATGTCAGCTCGTCTTTCTCTCAATGACGGCACGTAGATCGGAAATACATTTATTCGATAATAAAAATCTTCCCGAAAAGTATCCTGCTTGATCATTTCTTCCAGATTTCTATTTGTTGCTGTTATTATCCGTACATTTATATTTATTGTTTTAGTTCCTCCAACTCTTTCTATTTGCCGTTGCTGTATTACTCTTAATAGCTTTACTTGTATTGAAAGCGGAACATCTCCTATTTCATCTAAAAATATTGTACCTCCGTTAGCCATTTCAAAACGTCCCATATGTGACGCATTAGCTCCTGTGAAAGAACCTTTTTCGTGGCCGAACAATTCACTTTCTATGAGGTTTTCTGGAAGAGCAGAACAATTTACTTTGATAAAAGGCTTAGAAGCTCTTTCACTGGCATTGTGTATAGCTTCAGCTATTAGTTCTTTACCAACTCCACTTTCACCTCTAATCATAACTGTACTATTGGTTGGTGCAACTCTATTTATAAGGTTATATAAATCATTCATCAAAGATGAATTACCAACAATATTATCGGGCTTTACATAGTTTTCTTTTCTGAGTTTTATATTTTCTTTTCGTAACTCTTCTAATTCTTCTATGTGCTTACGTCTTATTGATACATTCTTTCCTATTAGCATACCCACAATATTCAGGAATTTTATTTCTGCTGAGAAATCTACAATACCTTGATGAGCCTTATGAATACTCAATGTTCCGGTTATTTCATTCTTCAGAATAATAGGAACACAAAGAAATGCCATCATCTGATTGTTATTTCTTTTTATTCCTGTTTTATTTAAAAACTTAGAGTTTTTAGAAATATCTTTTATTACAACAGGTGTTTCGGTCTGAACTACTTCTCCGATAATGCCTTCTCCTATTTTGTATACTCCTCTGCTTTTCTCCTCTTTAGTTAAGCCATGAGCTGCACTAATCATAATTTTATCATAATTTCGATCAACTATTGTTATCATGCTGTATTGTGCATCTAAAAAGTCGCACAAATCATTTAATACCAATTCCAGATCTTTATATATATCCTGACTATGACCAATCGCATTGCTTATATTAACCAAAAACGTTAAATCAGTTTCAGCATAGCAGCTACGTTTCATTTTATCGCAATACATATTTTTCCCATTTTAACACAGTAAACACAAAACGACTTTATGAAACAAAAATAGTTATTATTTACACACATCCACCGTTTGTTTCAATTTTAAATATCTTAATGATATGTATTTATGGATAATTAGATCACATTGATATTGCAATCCTATTTTAAAGCCCAATATGCTGCTATAATCTCTGTACCATATATATTTCGCCGATAAGTCTGTGCCATTTGATGAATTATTGCCATTAGCCTATCTATTTTAGTATTATCTATTGTAACATGCTGTTTGTCTAAAAAATCTATAACAGCACCTTTACCTGAATGTTTACCAAAAAGATTTCTGGAACTTTCTCTACCGATGAGTTCTCCATCGAATGCTTGAAAAGCATTTGTATTGATCAAAGAGCTTTTAGCATGAATACCTGATTCATGGCTAAAAGCCATATTACCGGAAATAGCTTTCCCTACAGATATTGGACGTTTTGATACTATGGATACGTACTCACATAATGAGTACAATGTTGAAGTTGAGTATTTATTTTGTTTTTCTGTTAATAACATGGTCATAACAACCTCTTCTAAAGCCGAATTACCAGCCCGTTCGCCCAATCCATTAACAGTTACACTCAATGTCGATGCTCCGGATTGCCATGCAGTAATGGCATTCGCTGTTGCCAGACCTAAGTCATTATGTCCATGAAAGTCTATATTCAGATGAGGATATAGATTCAATATTTTTTTTATCAAATCCATAATTCCCAAAGGAGTGAAAATTCCAACTGTATCTGCAAGCCGTATACGACTGACACTTAATTCTTCGGCTATACCTATAAACTCAAACAATCTCTCTATCCCACATCGGCTTGCATCTTGAGCACCTACACTCACATAGTCGAAATAATATTTAGCTATTCCAACCATCTCAGGAAGGCTGTCTCTCATCATTGTCCAGTCTTTATTCATACTTGTTAACTGAATATCTGATAATGGAAATGCAATATGAATCCCTCTAGCTCCGGTCTTAGCTGCAGTCAATATATCTTGTTTTATGGCACGGCTCCATACCGAAATACGAGCATTTAAATTCATATCTGCAATTTTGCGGATTATGAGACATTCGTCTTCACCCATAGCTGGTGTCCCGGCTTCTATTTCATCAATGCCAATCTCATCCAACATTTGAGCTATATGTATTTTTTCTTGTTCTGAAAATACAACACCTGGGGCTTGTTCTCCATCTCGAAGTGTAGAATCTATAATATGAATATTTTTCATCGCTTCCATAGAGTGTATTTTATTTAATCCTAAACATTAATCTGTAATCAAATATTCATTTACAGCTTTGTCTTCTTCTAGTGCATCTAATATTTCATCCAATTTATCTTCAGTCACACCTCCATACCAAAAATTATTGGGCTGAATTACCACTACCGGCCCCTGACTGCAAACACTCAGACAAGCGGTGGTGGTAACAACTGCATTAATACCCCTATCTGAGCACTCTTCGGAAATATATTGGACAAAAGACGTTGCACCTTGTTTATTGCAGAATCCTTGTGCATCACCGGCAACTCTGTAAGAATTACATACCATTATCATATAATTAGGTTTTTTCATATATTTTTCTATTTTAGTTTTTTAATTGTAATTGCATTTTGATTAGTAGAGCTTATCCGCAGCCGCTACCGGTACCTCGGCATGTTTCTCCACATTTAGTATATTCGCTTCTACATAGCGTCTTTATTGGCAGATTTAGGTAAATAGCATCCAGACCTGCATCTATCAGACCATTCATTTGGATCACCTTTACACCATTTTCCTGCATTACCTTCATCGGAGTTTCTCCTATCCCGGCAACGAGTATTGCCTGACAATCCATCAATGTCTTTTCTGCTAGTTCCTTCCAGCGACTCATTCCGGTTCCTTCGGGGGGAGTATTTCGAGTTTCTACAAAATGATATCCATTTTTAGATTGTTCGAATATGTATACCTTACGGGCTTCACCCAAATGCATATTTACTAATAATCCTTCGTTACTGGCAACGGCTACTCGCTCACGACCTTTTCCCTTATTGACGACCAAGGATGAAAACTGACCTATCATATTCATCGCCTCTGCATTATCGTGTCCCAACAATCCGGCAGCATCTGCTCTACAACGAGCGCAATGTGCCATTGGCTTAATATATTTAGAAATACGAGCTTTTATGTCCTTCATCATCTCTTTCGATGGTTCCTTTAAAATTTCGAATTCAGTATTTTCTGTTGGATACATTGGTATGCAATTCATTGTATCAGCACCTAATTCAGAAACCTTTTTAGCCAAGTCCTCTATTTCGTGATCATTAATCCCTGGGCATATAACTGTATTTATCTTTACTGTTATATTTTTTTCTTTCAACTTTTGTATACAATAAAGTTGCTGCTCCAACAATACTTTACCTCCTTCTTCACCTCTGTATACACGTCTTTTGTAGCGTACCCAACGATATATTTTAGCCAGTGTTTCGGGGTTCAGCGAATTTACGGTTATCGTTACATGAGACACTCCTATTTCGGCTATTTCATCTATGTATGGAGCCAAGTCTAATCCATTGGATGATAGACAAAATATAAGATCTGGAAACTCTTTTTGAGCCAACCTCATTGTTTGCAATGTTTCTTCAGCATTAGCAAACGGATCGCCCGGACCTGCTATGCCAACGACACTGATATTCGGGATTTTCTCGGATAATGCTTTCATATAGTGCACCGATTGCAATGGAGACAGTACTGTACTTGTCACACCCGGGCGACTTTCGTTACAACAATCGTACTTTCGATTGCAATAATTACACTGTATATTACACTTGGGAGCTACCGGCAAGTGTACTCTTGCATATTTATGTTTTGCTTCAGCATTAAAACATGGATGTTGGGATAAATCTTTCATAATGTTTCCTCCTTTTATTTATTACATATACTTATACCCAACGGGTGATTTTCGTTGTTTATCTTCTAATAATGTATTTACAATTTGCTCAAACAAAGCTGTTGTTCCTTCGTATCCTAAAGTTTTAGTATGTTGAGCACCAATACGATCATGGATTGGAAAACCGACTCTAACAATAGGGATATCCATTTTGCGGGCAATATAGTATCCCTTACTGTTTCCTAATATTAAATCAGGCTGTAGATCTTTCATTACCTCTTCCATTCTTTCGAAGCTCATACCCTGACCTACAATTATATCTTCATCGTACAGTTCACCTAATGTTTGTTTGAGTGTTTCGCGTAGTTTTCCACTTTCTCCACCTGTAGCACACAATAACGGTTTTATTCCGATTTCTGAGGCAAAGGCGGCAAGAGCTACAACCAGATCTTCCTCGCCATAAATGACCGCTTTTTTGCCTGAAACATATTTATGTCCATCAATATATAAATCGACCAAACGTCCTCGTTGTTTTTGATATTTCTCAGGAATAGGGTTGCCGGATATAGTGGCTAAGAGATTGAAAAACTTATCAGACTCAATTATTCCTATTGGTAAACCCGTTTTACGGCAAACGACATCGAATTCTGTCTGTAAATAATCTCCTGCCGATTGAGCTATTGCATTATTTTTTATTTTACCATTCTTACCTCCCGAATTTAAGATGTACCCCAATTCAATAGAAACCGATGCAAGGGCACTCTTTCTCAAAGCAGCGATTGTGGTTCCTCCTTGTGCTATACGATGATATGTATCCCATGAAGTACTATCCAATGTGTCGGAATAATCAGGAAACAGCATTGTGTCGAGTTCAAAATCCTGTACTATTTCTTTCAAATGGCGAATATCTTCGGGCGATATAAAATTGCTAAACAAATTGATGTGAGATCCTACGGTTCCCCGTCCATCAGCCAAAGCTTTTACAGTTGCATATACAGCTTCGTGGAATCCTTCATAATGTGTTCCCTGATAACTAGGGGTAGAGGCAAAAATCATTTCAGGAAGATTATCTGTATCGTTATGAATACTTTTATATTCATTTATCAAACGCTGAACATCTTCTCCTATCGTTTCACTTAAACAAGTACTTGCAATGGCTATCACTGCCGGATGATATTGACTGATGATATTATCAATTCCTGTATTAAAGTTCTTATTTCCTCCAAAAATGGTTGTTTCTTCACTGAAATTGGAAGATGCAATATCCATCGGTTCACGAAAATGGCTTATCAAATAGCGTCTTATATAAGTCGCGCAACCTTGCGAACCGTGAAGCATGGGTAATACTCCCTCAATTCCTTTAAAGGCAACACATGCCCCCAGTGGGGTACATTGTTTGCAGGCATTACAGGAGGAAGAAAAGTTATCACCGGAAGGCATATCTTTTGTTCTATTTGATTCTGCAAGATTCATATTCTTATATTTTCAGTTGATCAATATTAAGGTCTTAGACCTATTCTTTTGCTTGGCAAGTAAAAAAGCAGAGGTTGTCATCAGCTAACAACATATCATTAAATACTTTCTTTTACTTAATGTTTTAGAATGACCGCTTTACAAACTGCCAGACGGGACTGCTCACTGTTTCATATACTTCTTTGGCAAAATTGAGCATACCTTCGTATCCTGCCAATGCCAATTTTCGTTCGTGATTGTGATCGCAAAAGCCTATGCCTAGTTTATAGGCTATCGGACGTTCCTTCACTCCTCCGATAAAGAGATCAGCTCCTGTTTGTTTCACAAACTCGGATAACTCTACGGGGTTAGAGTCGTCAACCAATATACAGCCATCATCGCAAATAGCTTCGAGCAACTTGTAATCCTCTGTATTTCCGGTTTGAGTTCCGGCTATTACGGTTTTCACACCTATAAGACGCAATGCTTTGACTAATGAGATAGCTTTAAATGCTCCGCCTACATAAATAGCAGCTTTTTTACCTTGCAAGGCAACCTTATATGGCTCTAATGCCGGTAACAGTGTTGTCAATTCGTCTTTTACGAGATCTCTTGCTCTATCCATCGTTTCTTCCCTTTTGAAAAATTTGGCAACCTCGTAAAGTGCATCTGACATATCTTCGATTCCAAAATAGGATACTTTCATAAATGGGATGCCGTATTGTTCTTGCATTGTTTTAGCCAAATGCATCATTGATCCTGAGCATTGAACCACATTTAAGGATGCCCTGTGAGCATTCTGAATATCTTTTACTCTGCCATCACCTGTTATAGAGGCTAGTATCTGAATACCCATTCTTTTATAATACTCTGTTAGCATCCAAAGCTCTCCGGCCAGATTAAAGTCTCCAAGTATATTTATACTCATCGTCGATATTTCTTTCGAATTGTCAGTTCCGATAAGGCTTGCCATAGCATCACAGGCTATTTTATAACCATCTTTTTTTGAGCCTTGAAAACCTTCAGCCATCACAGCTATTACGGGGATATCTTTTTCTTTGGCTACCCGCTTGCACACAGATTGGACATCGTCACCGATGACCCCGACAATACATGTGGAATATACAAATGCCGCTTTAGGATGGTGCTTATCGATAAGCTCATGAAGGGCTTGATATAGTTGCTTTTCTCCACCAAAGATTACGTGTTTTTCTCGCAAATCTGTAGAAAAACTGCTGCGATGGAGTTCTGGTCCTGAAGACATAGCGCCTCTTATGTCCCATGTGTATGATGCACAACCGATAGGACCATGTACCAAATGCAGTGCATCCGCTATTGGGTACAATACCACACGAGAACCACAAAAGACGCAGGCTCTTTGGCTGACAGATCCCGCCAAGCTGGGCTTACCTCCAACCAAACTTTGAGAATTTCCACCTTTGGTGAAAATCTGTTTTTCTCTATCTTTTAAAAAGCCTGCCATTTTCTTATTATTTCTATTTGTTACATTTGGAACTCTACCTTTTCTTCGGGACAAGTTCTATCTTGATGATCTAAGAATTTTTCCAGAATACTTATTGCAATATTAGTAGCTCCAATATACCCTGTGTGCGGAAAGAAATTGTGACCAGGACGGTCTACGACCGGAAAACCCATACGTATGAATGGAATATTCTCATCACGAGCAATGTATTTTCCATATGAGTTGCCTATAAGCAGATCCACCGGTTCTTGTTTGATCCATTGATGTAATTGGAACATATCAGCCCGTTCCCCACTTTTGAATTTGGCTTCCGGTATATCTTTCAATATATTCGCCATTTCTTCATCGAAGTGCTTGCCGGGAGTTCCTGTAACAATATAGACAGGCTTCATATCCAATGTTACCAAAAACTCAGTAAGTGGAATCAATGTGTCAGGGTCACCAAAAAGAGCAACTCGCTTACCCCAGAAATATTTAGAATTATCTGCAATAAGATCTATTAATCGTCCTCGCTCTTCAGTCAAAGAATCAGGAACAGGAAGATTGGCATGACGACTAAGGGAAGTGATGAATCGGTCAGTGGCCTTCAATCCAATAGGAATTTCCAATACATCAAATTTGACCTTGCATTTGTTCTCCAATTTAATACAGGCATCTTCTGTCGAATAAGCTCCCAGACCAATAGAAAACTTACTGTCGCCGGTCGCTATCATATCCGATTGAGTCGTACCTCCGCTAGGATACATCTCATATTTTCCTGTTAGAGGCGCATCCAAAACGCCGGACATATCGGGAAACATGATTATTCGAGCTTCCATAACTGCCGCTATCCGTTTTATTTCACGCATATCAGAAGGTTCCATCCATCCGGCAATAAGATTTACTATATTTTTCTTCTTGGGGGTGGCGGTTGAATAGAATTTGACAAATGCAGCCAATTGATTGGAATATCCTGTAACATGTGTTCCAACATAACTGGGAGTATTACAATAAATAACTTTTTTTCCGTCTGGTATTTTCCCGTCCTCATTCGCTTTCGATATAATCTGAGTCATATCATCGCCAATAGTTTCAGATAAACAGGTTGTATGTACAGCAATAACATCGGGCTCATATACTGTAAATATTGTTTCGATTGCAGCCACAAGATTGGATGATCCCCCAAATACCGAAGAACCTTCTGAAAAAGAACTTGTAGCAGCCATAACCGGTTCTTTGAAGTGTCGGGTTAAAGCACTTCTGTGATAAGAGCAACATCCTTGCGATCCATGGCTATGGGGCAAGCACCCATGCAATCCCAAAGCTGCATACATCGCACCAACCGGTTGGCATGTTTTTGCGGGATTAATAGTCAATGCCTTTCGATCTATCTCTTTTGCTGTTGTATGACGTAGTAACATAATTTTTATTTTTTAGTTGTTCATAATAGTTTAGCAAGCATACTGAGCTTCAACATATGCATCGCTCTCCCAAGGTGCTTTTATTTCCTTCCAGATATTTGCACCTACCATCATTTCGATGTCTTTATAAAAGTTGATAGCACCTTTAAATCCGGCATATGGTCCACCCACATCATAATTGTGAAGTTGCTTCAAAGGAATACCCATTTTCTGGACACAGAATTTTTCTTTTATACCAGCACAGAATACATCCGGATGATACATTTCAATCAGTTTCTCCATCTCATAATGGCTAAGGTCATCTATAACAAGAGTCCCTTTTTCCATCTGATCCATGATCCCTTTGTACTCAGTGAATTCAAGTTCTTTGTTTAATTCTTGTAATTCGCTTTCTGTCTTGCGCGGATTGTAACGTGTAGCATCTTTAGATACGGTTATCTCTTCGATATTGCGACTATCAGCATCAATCTGTATCGTTGGTATTACACGGCGTCCTTCATAATCGTCACGGTGTCCGAATTCATATCCGGCTGCGATTGTAGTCATTCCCAATTCTTCAAATAAGTCTTGATAATGGTGTGCTCGTGATCCTCCGACAAAAAGCATGGATAGTTTTCCCTTGGTTTTCGCATATATCTTCTCCCTTACAGCTTCTACTTCAGCCATTTCTTCAGCTACAACCTCTTCCACTTTATCTATTAATTCCTGATCTCCAAAATATTGTGCAATTTTGCGTAACATTTTAGCTGTTGATCGTGCTCCTATCGGCTGAACTTTGATCCAAGGAATACCGAATGCTGTTTCCATCATTTCAGCAACATAGTTGATAGAACGATGACACATAACCATATTCAGGTCGGCTGTATGCGCATTTTCGAAACTCTCGATAGTCGAGTTTCCACTAAATGTAGAAACAAGGTTGATTCCACATTTCTCGAATACTCTTTCCAATTCGAAAGCATCTCCTCCGATATTATACTCACCCAACAAATTGACGCGATATTTAAGACTTCCTCTTACTTCATCATCACGACCTATCAGGTTTTTAAATAATCCATTGTTTGCAATGTGGTGACCGGCAGACTGAGATACACCCCGATAGCCTTCACAAGAGAATCCGAATATATTGATATCACCACCTATTTCCTCCATCATGTGTCGTGCTACCCGATGTACATCATCTCCAATCAATCCGACTGGACATGTTGAAAATATAGCAATTGCTTTCGGATGAAATAATTCGTAAGCTTCCCGAATAGCCTGCTTTAACTTATCTTCTCCTCCGAATACAATATTTTTATCTTGCATATCGGTTGAAAAACAATAGGGTATAAAGTTTGCTTCTTCATCCGTTGTCGGTTTTGTCTGATTACGTCTTGTTAGCCATGAGTAAAATCCACATCCGATAGGCCCGTGTGTAATATTTACGATATCACGGGTTGGTCCTAATACTACGCCCTTACATCCGGCATATGTACATCCTCGTTGAGTTATGATACCCGGTATGGTACGTACGTTTGCTTGAATTTCGGGTGTTTGTTCTGTATCACTAAGTATAATTGACTTGGCTCTTTTTTTACCTACCTTTTTGGGATATTTGGTTATCACCTCATCTTTGAAAGTTTGTAAATCGGCAATTATGCCATCCTTTATTTTATCTTTATCGTCTACCATAATTTCTTTTGATTATAGTTCTTTTCTTCGAACAGATTTGTTAATTAATCTAGTGTAACGTCTCCGGCTTCGCCCGTATGTACACTATATGATCCCAATGCGTTTAAAATAAAGACTTTCCCATCGCCCGATTTCCCTGTTTGGTTTGCTTTCAGAATAGTTTCTATAGCTAATTCTTTCTTGTCATCGGTAACTACAAGTGTTATCATTCGTTTTGACTTCAGACGAGGCACTTCAGGGATAAATTCCAAGGCATCTTTCAGATCTTCAGGTGCGGCATCGTTGTGCTGAGATATTGCTTTTATCTTTTCTAAATCGCCATGTCCTTGTCCCCGTCCTAAAACAGGCATTGCTGTAAAGGACGGAAGACCCGCAGCAGCCAAAGCTTCTTTAGTCTCACTCATTTTTGCGATTCTTATAATTGCTAAGATTAATTTCATGCTTTTAACGATTTAATTTTATTCTTTCTTACGGCTTGATATGGTGTAAGTTTCCTCTATTGGAGTAATGAATATTTTTCCGTCACCAGCCTGTCCTTTTTCTCCGGAACGGGCAGATTCTATAATCGTTTCTACGACAAATTCTTTGTCCTTTTCGTTGATTGCAATTATTAGTAAGTCTTTCGGTAATTCATCGTATGTTACGTTGCCGACTTTTAGTCCGCGTTGTTTCCCGCGACCGAAAACCGACAACTTCGTAACAGCCGGGAAACCGGCATTAAATAAATCTTTCATAACCACTGGCGATTTCTCCGGACGTACTATGGCTCTTATTAATAACATAAAAATCCTCCTGATATTTAATGATTGTAAATTGAATAATTTTATGAAAATAGGACTATATTGAATGTCTGATTAGTTCATAATACCAAATCCGACAAGCAATTCTTCCAGCTCTTCCATCTCAAGAGGTTTGGGTATTACATGCATCTTATTACCATCTATTTTTTTTGCAAGGGTACGGTATTCGTCAGCCTGAGGATGTTCGGGTGCATGATCTATAACTGTTTTACGATTGATTTCGGCATGTTGAACCATATTGTCCCGAGGAACAAAATGAATCATTTGTGTCCCAAGTTTTTTAGCAAACTCTTCAATCATATTTGCTTCATTGTCTACTTTACGCGAATTACAAATAAGGCCTCCTAGGCGTACATCTCCTACTTTACCGAATTTTGATATAGATTTGCATATATTATTAGCAGCATACATAGCCATCATTTCACCAGAACAAACAATGTACACTTCCTGTGCTTTTCCATCTCGGATAGGCATCGCAAAACCTCCGCATACAACATCTCCCAATACATCATAAAATACATAATCCAGATGTTTGTCATCATCATAAGCGCCAAGTTGCTCCAACAAGTTTATGGATGTTATAATACCTCGACCTGCGCAACCTACACCAGGTTCAGGCCCCCCAGACTCTACACAACTTGTTTCTTTAAAACCTTCTTTTAACACATCGTCAAGTTCGACGTCTTCACCTTCATCCCGCAATGTATCTAAAACCGTTTTTTGAGCTAATCCATGAAGCAGCAGACGAGTAGAGTCGGCCTTAGGATCACAGCCAACCACCATTACTTTTTTACCCATTTCGGCTAAGCCGGCTACAGTATTTTGTGTAGTTGTTGATTTGCCAATTCCACCTTTACCATAAATCGCAATCTTTCTCATAACCTTGAATATTATTATATTTATAATAGAAATTTTAGTTTCACGAAAATATATATCCAAAGCATGTGCCATAACATGTTAAACCGTTATACCTTGAATAATATAACGGTTTAATATCCTGATCGATAGATTAATAATCTTTGATCATTTTGAAATAAAAAATAGCTGATTTTATAAAATGTTCTAAAATGTAAGATTTAAAAGAGAATCCTACAAAAATGTAGGATTCAGCAGCTCACTGATTCTCTCTGTTCCTATACAAAGGACATGTGTCGCTAGTTTTTTGACTTCTTCTTTATCATGACTTACAATAAGTGTTGTTGAAGCAAATAATTCATGAGCTTTTAGTATTTCAGATTGAAGAGATAATCTCATCGATTCGTCTAAAGAAGACAACGGTTCATCAAGGAGGAGCACATCTGGTTTTCTTGCAATGGAGCGGGCTAAGGCTACCCGTTGTTTTTGTCCTCCTGATAGTTTTGAAGGTTTGCGCTTGCGCAGCATATCCAATCCAAATGTTTCTATTAATTGGTCTGTATACTGTTTTTCTTTTCCTTTATTTTGTCCAAAACGGATATTTTCCTCGACCGTCATATTCGGAAAAAGGGCGTAATCCTGAGACATAAAGCCAATATTCCGTTTTTGTGGAGATAGATTGATCTTCTTTGCCGAGTCGAATACTACGTTATCTCCTATAGCGATAACGCCTTTATCAGGCTTTTGTAGTCCTGCAATCATCCGTAACAAGGTTGTCTTTCCTGCACCTGAATGACCAAAAATAGCAACAAGGTCTTTATCTTCTATATTAATATCTATATTTAATGAGCGTTCTCCTTCGGATGTCAACATTTTCCGTTCTACATTTATATAAATCATACCTTTCGCATATATATGGAGGTTTATTCCCCTCCGGTTTTCATCCTGAATCCTTTATTAATACTATAAATGATTGTCAACAACACAAAAGAAGTAACAAACAAGATAAGAGAATATTTATTAGCTACACTATAATTCAAAGTTTGCACCTCATCATAAATTGCAATTGATGCTATTCTTGTTTGTCCCGGAATATTACCCCCAACCATGAGTACAATGCCAAATTCACCTATGCAATGGGCAAATGTGAGAGAAATACCGGTTATTATAGAAGGTTTTATATTGGGTAATAAGACACGGAAGAATGTTGTTATTCTTGATTTACCTAAGATATACGATGCTTCTCTAAAACTTGCAGGCAAACTGGCAAGTCCGCTTTGAAGAGGCTGTATCATAAAAGGTAGTCCGGCTATTACGCTTGCGATCAATATTCCCTCAAAAGAAAAGGCTAATCGGACATCGAAGTATTGCTCAATGAATCGCCCGAATCCATTTTGTGGGCTAAACGCTACTAGCACATAATATCCTAATACTGTAGGAGGTAATACCATTGGCATACAAATCAAAGCTTCAAAGATCACTTTTATCCGATATCGGGTATAAGCCAATATATATGCAACAGGTAATCCCAAAAGAAAAAGTATGCCTGTTGTTGCTGTCGCTAATTTAGCAGTCAGTAAGAGAGTATCTATAAAATCAGTTTCCATATCTCAATATAATAAGTTCCCTATTGTTCTTAGTGTAACAATAGAGAATTGGTCTGTTACTATTTCTTTAATAAGCCGTATCCATAGCTACTCCAAAGCTTATCGCACTTTCGACTCATCGCATAGTTTATAAACTTCGATGCTTCTGGATTTTTCTCCGAACCCTTTATTAATACATAAGCTTGTTTAATAGGAGGGCAATCCTTTTCATTGAATACATAGTATTTACCTTTATTTCTCATTTCCGGAGCCATAGCCAATGATAGTGCAACAAAACCCAGTTCGGCATTTCCGGAGAAGGCAAACTGTGCTGCCTGACCAATATTGTCGCCCCATACAATCCGGCTGCTTATCTTATCGTATAGTTTCTTTGATTTGAGCAAGTTAACAGCGGATTCTCCATATGGTGCACCCTTGGGATTGGCTATTGCTATTTTCTTTACTGATGACTGAAATACAGTATTAATCCCTTTAGATACGTCGAGAGTAAGACTCCAAAGAGCTAATTTCCCATATATGTATGTTTTCACTTCACTATTTGCAAAGCCACTCTCTTTCACTTTTTTAGGGAAATCAACATCTGCAGCCATAAAAAGATCAAATGCAGCTCCATTCACTATCTGTTGTGTTAACGTACCGGACGAACCAAATGTGATATCTATTTTAGATTTTGGATTTTCTTTTTCATATAGTTTTTTTATGTCTTCGAGTACATATCTGAGATTTGCAGCAGCTGCAACTTTAACATTCTGTGCATTTGTATATATAAAGACAGATAGTAGTAATATTACTGTAAATAATAGTCGTTTCATAGTTCTCATTATTTAATTATTAGTATTTTATTTTTTAGAGAAAAAGGTAGGCTTGAATGAAATCATCACATATGCCCAAGTCGGAAATTTAGTATCAATATTCACTTGCTTTTTTACAGTATTGGTCTGATCGGTTTTGAAATAAGCACTCCAACCTCCTTGCAAAGTTATTTCAGGTGAAATAGTATAGTTCGCCGTGATATCTAATTCAGAACCAATATTCTTTTTATCTGTTGAGCTTAATTCTTTAGTCAGAGAAAATGTGTGAAATGTTGCATCAACATTAAATTTTGAATTGGATTTAAATGTAATGCCTGCATATAAATCAGATAGCCCTTGAGTTGGCAATGTTGCCCAGTATTCCATCGATCCGTTGAATGAATGGTTTACTCCATATAGCTTATTGAAAGTGCGGTCTTTTCCTGATTCCAGATCTGATTTCGATCCCGAAAAATAGTCTCCTCCTAATGTTATGCTCCACTGATTTGTTAACGAATATTGATTTTTAAGAGCCAATAAATAGCCTCTTAAACTTTTATCTTTGGGGTTGTGTCCAAATTGATAATAGGCTGTTGCATAGAATGAATAGGGTATTGTTTTGTCCTTAAAGCCTAAATTTCCGCCTATTGTATTTCGATAACTCAACCTGTTTATCAAGTCATTGGTTGTTCCTCGTTGAAAACCATCATTAATCCATAGCGCTGTAGCATCAAATTTACCGAAAGATTTAGCTAGCCATATATAAGTCATCATTTTATATGATTTACTTACAGTATAAGCAGATTCATAGAGGACATCACTGCCATTGTTCCATGCGCTTCCAAGATGTGCTTTGACTCCTGTTTTAGTTTCATATTTCAGTAACAACAGATCGTGCGAATTACCTGTATTACTCCAATTTGCCGCAGAGAAAAGGCGTTTATCATCATATTCGAGAGACTGACGTCCCAAAGTCGCCGAAAGTTCAGGGGTAAACATATATGCCCCCCATGCTTCATACAGTCCAAGAGAATTATTCGTACTATTAATACCTGTCTGACCATAGGTTCTTGAATCTTGTAATGTAATCTTAGCTTTGATTTTATCATCGCTGTAAGTAACATTTAGCCTCGTCCGAAGAGAACCTATAGTTGCATTATGCAATGTATCTGCTAATGGGCTCTGAAAACCATTTCGATACTCTGCCCGCGTCCGTATTTCTCCGTCAATCTTTACTGATTGCGAATAAACGGGCTCTTGAAGAAAAATTAAGAATAAGCCAAAACAAATTCCTGAATAAAACTTTTTTTTGTCCATAACCTAAATAAATTAAGATGAAATAGATCGATATAAATTAAAAAGAATAACGATTCGCAAAAAAATCAAATAAAGCATGCCAGTATATCATCTTCCATTTCAGATATATACTTGTTTTGTTCTGAGACCATTCTCTCGAAACTTTCTATTAATTTGAATCCGAAATTTGTAATTACTGCACCACCTCCGTTTGTTCCACCGCGTTGACGTGTAACAACAGGTAATGGCGAGATACTATTAAGCTCTTTGATTATAACCCATGCTTGCTGATAAGACATCTTCATATCTTTGGAGGCTCCCAAAATAGATCCCCGACTATTAATTCGCTTCAATAGTTCAATACGTTTTGCATTGAGAAAACAATTTCCATTTTTTTCTATTTCTAGCTTAGATATAATTCGAAAGGGTTGATGCATGTTCTATTTCTTTTCAGTATTATATCAGAAATCATGCCATTGGTTGTAAGTTTTAGATATACAGCAATATATGATTCAGTGTATAATGAACTGATCTAGGAAAACTACATTTATGTAGTCTAATGAGGTTGTTTTTACCGAAATGTAGAAGGATTAGATTTTATCAATAACGATGTTTAGTCTATTTTACTGTTTTGATAATTTATGCCCAAAAGAAAAAGTCCCCGATATCAAATAACAAAGACAACGGGTTTACTGTTATGCTATTATAATCAATTAAAACTGTAAAATATGAAACTAAGTGCTCGCAATGATTTAAAGGGGATTATTACAGATATCAAAAGAGGAGCTGTAATGGCTAAGGTAACTATTGATTTGGGGAATGGACAAACTATAGCATCAGTTGTAACGGTGGATAGCGTGGATGAATTGGAACTAAAGGTGGGTGATGAAGCTCACGCTATAATAAAGTCAACAGAAGTGCTTATCGGAAAATAAACATTTTTGTAAATAAAACGTCTATTTATAAAATGTGAGGGAGAAGGTTTGTTCTCCCTTATCTTGCTTCATATCGAATCTCCCCTTATTAAGGAGAGTCATTCCATTTAGTTGAGATGAAGTCATTAACTTCTCGAGTATTATCAAACTATTATGTACATCACAATCTAGATTAAAGAAGCATTCTAAGAGGTTTTGATTATTGTCACAAACTTTGATTAGAAAAACACCGTGTTCAGCAAAGAACAAATCTTCATAGGCATACATAACGTCTAAGCCGGTTGCATCTTTAATTATAAAACGAATTTTTTCTATATTGGGTATGATAATGTTTTTGTTTTCTTTTGTATCCATAATAAGTCATTTTTCGGGATATAAATTATATAGCCATTCTATTTGCTTAATTTCTAAGGATTCATTCTCCGTTTGGCATTTAAATAATGATGCACTAATTGCTTCACGAAACTCTTCATCTGTAAATGCAATCTCATAACATGCTAGTATAGTTATCAAATCAGTCTTTGATTTGCAACTGTAACAAGATTTTCTAAAATCATTACTTGATTGAATATACTTTATAAAAGCAAAAGCATTACTAAGAGCCATTTGTTTTTTTATTTTAGTAATAACAAATATTGAGCCAACATTTATATATATATGATAATGAGTCGTGATACTATTTATTGCAGATTAAAACATACAAGAATGTGGAAAATTCTTCAGTAGAGTGGTTATTAAAAATAAACTTATGGATTATGAAAGAAACAATTCTTAGTTTGTAAAATCACCCATTTTTAGGTACCGCTAGAAAATCATTTGATTAAAACTGTATAGAGATATTACAAATCATTTTTATAAATATAATTGATGTTTAATCTTATTTTATATACTTGCAAATATTAAGTCGCTCTTTAGTATAGTTAGAAAATTAAGCAGATCTAATAACCAAACTGGTTTCAAAATCGTTAGCTATTGAAAAACGAATATTATGTAATGTACTGTATAATAATTGATAAGGTGTTTTATTATGTCTTGTAACATGCGTGGTTAGTACCTTTCTAAAACCACATGCGATACCTATGTCTTTCAAATATAAATTCATTCTCTGGCATGCACATGCCGAAAACACATGATCATCGGCACGACTATCATCCTTATACTTTTCTATAATTTCCTGAGGAATCTTCAATAGTGGGATGCAGCAATCATTTCCTGTCTTTATTCTTTCTACATAAACGACATTATCAACTATATCTGTGTACCTTAAATTCTTCAAATCGCTATATCCAAGACCTGTATAATAGCAAAACAAGAAAAGATCCCAGACTTCTTCTAATATCTTATTTTTAAATTCTGTTTCTTTAAGAACAACCAATTCCTCTTCGCTCAGGAAGAAACGCTCCGTTTTCTTAACAGTCAGTGTAATATCGTAAAATGGATCTCTGTCAATATCGTTATTGCGATATGCATCTGTGGTCACCTGTTTTATATGTCGCATATGTCTTATCATAGGGTCGCAACCACCAAGAGTAAAAAGATATGTCCATAAATCCAGAATCAATCTTTTTCATATCAATATCGGATATGTTCTGATGAAGCTCCATATAGGCCATCAACTTTTCTTTCGAACAAATGTAAGAATTTGCTGAGATCTCCTTAACAACCTCACTCTGAGCCAAAAGTTGTTTCTGTACAATTAATTTATCAAATAGTTCAAGGACTGTATGTTGTTCGCAAAGCTTTTCCCTGCCGAGAAAAACATCACGCAGTCTTTCAGAGGTAACACCTCCATCCTTCTCTCTTATTTTGTGATAAAGCTCCGACAGGTAAGTATATATCCTGTTAAGTGCAGAATTCACCTCCCTGGCAGTTTTTGACCTCCCGGATAATCGTTGGGCATGCGTATCCCACGTATCCCATAATTCGGGGTCAATGGGAATTTTAGAAGTAAAAGAGACTTCCTTCCGGTCGATCGTTATGCGTATGTTGACCGGAGCTAAACCTTGTGAGTTTAACCTGCTCTTCTTAATAAAGAAGTAGATTGTAAATGTATGTCTTTTCATCTCAATCTGTTTAAGGTTATAGAATCTATATCATTGGGCTATTTACCTTTCTATACTATTCAGACTAATCAAAATTATAATGGTATATTGATTACTTTTCCGACACATCAGCGTATATCAACAATAAAATATATTTCTTATCTTTGTATCCGGTATCTAAGAAGAAAATTCATCAATTCTGCAAAATTAGCGCTATCGATCTTATAATTAATGAGCTGATCAGGCATCCAAATTCATGAAAATTCATCATTTTACTACCAGTCCCAGGCAGATTTGAACGCTCGACCTCCCATTTTTCACCTGCTAATTACTGATAAAATCTATTATATTGGCATATCTTATAGTCAGTATACATATTCTTCTGTGTATAATTTCAATACTTTACACTATTCCTCCAACTAGTAAATATCTCAAGATTTAACATATCAAATCAACAAGTCCGAATATGATGCAAATCATTGAATATAAGCCATAAACCAAAGCCTTGTTGGGACTCTGGGTTAGAGTACTGCCTGGAACTTGAACTCTCCATTTCCCTAAAAGCGCAAACATCTAATAATAAAACACTTGCGAGTTAACAATTTCTATATATACTGATTTTAAGAAATAATTTAACGCTAAATGATGAAGATCGATGATGCCAGAGTTGTGCTAAATCGTGGCCGCGAGATAAAATACATGACCAATTAATAATTATAGTAGAATTTTCCTATATACTATATTCAATAGTATATAGATTATAATATTTCATCAAACAGCGAAACGAATGTTAAATCATACCTAAATACCTCCTATTTATAGGTACGATCAGGTTGATATAATTATACAATGATTTATAAGAACATATGAAAGAGACATTTAAAATCTTATTTTTTGCAAGAAAAGACCAACTGAAGAACAATGGTTTGTCAACTATTATGATTCGTATTACAATCAAGGGAAAACAAATACAATTCAGTAGTAGTTTAGATGTAGAGCCATCCGCATGGAACCAAAAAGAAAACAGGGTAACGGAAGGATCTTCCCTCTACCTGAATACTTACTTAGAAGAAATAAGAAGCAAGATCCAAAGGATTTATGCCGAATTATCATTAAAGTATCAAAGTGTATCTCCGGAAAGGTTGAAACAGGCCTATTTAGGAAATAATGCAGAGATGTTACTCAGCTACCAATTCAGAGAACAAATTAAGATATTCAGGTCAAAAAACGGAAGAAATATCAGCAAAAAGACGGCTGAATGCTATAAATTAACACATCAGCGAATTGAAGAGTATTTGATTAAGAGATTCAGAAAGAAGGATATTGTCATTCATGAGATTGACCTGCTGTTTCTGGAGCATTTTTATACTTATCTGAGAAAAACATACAATTGCAGTAACAATACGACCATCAACTACATGAAACGTTTTGCGGCTATTATGAATTTTGCAGAGAAGACGGGATTATTGCAAGTGAATCCTTTTCATTTATTCCGGTTTCATATAGAAAAGAAATATCCTGTATATCTCAATGAAAATGAAATAAATTCAATTATAAACAAACCATTTATGACAGAACGATTAAACCGAATAAAAGACGCATTCGTGTTCTGCTGCTACACCGGTTTATCGTACACGGATATATATAACTTGAAAGTATCTGATATCGAATACCGTAACAATCAATATTGGCTTATTATTATCCGTAAAAAAACAAGCAATATATCTCAAATCCCATTATTAGATATTCCTTTGATCATATTGAAAAGGCTTCATCCGGATTTCTACATAAAAAAAGGAGACACACAATTATTTCGAATGCCAAGTAATCAAAAAGTAAATGAATATTTGAAAGAAATTGCTTCCATTTGTAATATTAATAAGAAGCTCTCTTTCCATGTTAGCAGGCACTCATTCGCAACATTGGCTCTAAATAACGGAGTATCACTAGAGTCCGTGAGCAAAATGCTCGGCCATACAAGCATACGAACAACTTTAGGATATGCAAATATTACAAACCGGAAAATCGGGTCGGAAATGAATAAAATGAGATACGGAATGAACGACTTATTTATAAAGTCTTAATATTTAGCATATATAACAACAATAGAATAAATAAATACTATTATTAATACTATAACTATTATATTCAAGATCCCTCCAATACTATATTTTATAATATACTATTAAGTTGGAAAGGATTCATCAAAAAATATTCTTATTTTTGATAGTATTAAAAATAGTATATATGATTATTGATTATACCATTACGAATAAGATGATTTCTTCCGTGACATCGATATCGGAAAAAATCGGAAGAATAAAGGAGATCAGGTCTGCCAATAAGCATATCGATTTTGATTTGCTGTGTAATGCAAGAAATATGTATGAGGCTGCTAATCGCGAGAATCTGAATCATTCCGAGGTAGAGATAGTTAATATCCTAAAGAAAAAAACAACAGAAGATGTAGATATTGATAATTACCAATTTCGTAAATTTAAGGATATTTTTTCGATGTATGCTAAGCTAGATGATTACAAAGCCTACAGTATAGAATCATTTTCGAAGGCTTATGACTTTTTATCAATTAAGCATGCTGATGAACATAATCTGAATCTGATATTTAAGGCATTGTCCGATCAGAGGTATTTTTTTCTTTATCGTATCGCTGAATTCTGCTATAATAGTTATGATTATATATGTGATGATGAAATCGTTCAATTATGGCTTATTGTCTTATTTTATCATGAACATGGTTTCGTTCTTTATTTACCCTATGCTGATATAATGGAAAAAAAGTATGGTATTGATAAACTCGGGAAATACTATGACGAAGACCTGGATACTAAATCTAAAAATGAAGGTTCGATATATCCTTTTTATGAGTTTTATTTGTCTGTAATTGATCAATTACTGGATAAAAGTGTTGAATTCCATTATAAGTTGATTCATCCGGTTTCTAATCGTGTCGAAATGCTTAAAGGGGTTATTAAGGAGCCTTTCTCCCGTAAAGATTATATGGAATATCATAAAATAGGGACGGCTACAGCAAGCGTCGATCTTAAGAAGGCTGTGGATAAAGGCATACTTACTGTTGAAGGAGATAAGAGGAATGCGAGATACTGGTATAATGAAGAATTCGTTTGAAACGTAACTTTTACTTGCTTTCAAATATAAAAGTATAGAATAAACCTTATACCTGTTTTACACTCTCGCTTTCATTTATGATTTTATGAATCAAGTTTTATAAAATTAATTTCCGACTTATCATCTCTTCTTATTTTTTATCCAGTCTGTTGGGTAGAACAATATGTGCTTTTAGATTTCTGATAGCTTCTTCCACTTCTTTTATTCCTTCCAAGGCATAGTCTTTGCTTTCTTCCTGTAAAGCAGACAAACGTTCTTGCAAAGCCCTTTTTTCTTTCGGTTTAATGTCCTTTTTCCCCCACTTAGTAACTTCCTGACTGATGTTTTGTAGTTCGGTCAGAAAATACTGTTTTTCATAATAGATCAGTTGCTTTTCTTTTTCTTCATGCAATTCGCTGTATTTCTCATCAAAACCTGCGATTCCCTGGTTGATAAACGGTTTCAGCTTTCCATCGTCCACCGTTCTGAGTTTTTGCAGGAACATTTTATCCCTTTTCTCCGGTATGTTATCGCAAAGGGCATTGAAGTTATCTACGGCCCTATCCAGGTATTTCTGACAAAACATGCGAAGCGTATCCTGATAGACGTCTTCTTTTTCCTGGTCCCAGTCCAGTTTTGCCATTTCCTCCTGGCGTACCTTGTGTTCGTTCTGTTTCACGAAAAAGGAAAGGATATTGTAACTTCCCGTATAATATAAGTTTGTTTCGTCATGGGTGCGGAGCCATACCCGTTTGTAATGGAATACCGGCAACTGGTGCAGATAAAAGTTCTGGTATGTCTCCTCCAATCTGACAAGTTTCTTCAGTACTTCCACATCTGCCATGTGGTCGGTTGCCTTTTCGGGCTTTGAATACGCGACGAAGATACGCCCGCCTTTTTTCAGATACCTCTCAAAGAAAGGGATTCTCCGCTCGATGGCATAACGCTTGATCCAGGGACTAATGATCCAAAGGTCGTTTGCCGTTTCGTCAAACAATCGTTTGAGTTCCACTTCAAATTCCAGGGAGTTGAAATGACGTTTGATTTGCGAAACCTGTTCCTGTATTGCCCGGACCTCTTCTTTATTTTGTGCCTGTACAGCAGAGTCCAGTGCTTCCTGCTTTTGGATCAATTCACGTTCAATGGTCAGCTGCTCCTCTGTTTTCTCCTCTTCGGTAAACCGGACTTCAAATTCTTCGTCCTCCCCTACTCTGACGAGTTTTTCAAGTAGCTTCAGTTTTTCATCTTCCAGTTTATCAAATGCTTCCGACAACGGAGCGATGATCTTATCCTGTTTTTCGTCGTATACAAGGGCACGAATGGTATTGTCGCGGAAATTTTCCAGAAGCACGACCCAGACTTTGGCTACATATCCATCCGCACCGAGCGGGGTACAGGATTGCAATAAAAAGTTTTTTTGAGGGAAATGAATTTCGGGCGCCTGTAATTCCGCAAGCGGCTTCACCTCTTCCAGGTTATTGGGCAGGTTGTCCCGTTTGAAACTGCGTTTCCGCTCACTGCGCAGGCTGCTGAAGATCTGTTTTGCTTTCTCTTTCAGGTCTCCTATGGCATCGATATACAGATCAAACTTCCGGGTGAAGGTAATAAATTTCACTCCATTCCTGGCATACTCCTTTCCCACCTCGGTAAGCCAGTAGACCATTCCGTTACTCTCTACCATCTCATCTCTTGTGAGTTCCCTGATAGCTTCCAGAAGAATTTCTTCTTCTGCCGGATCTGATTTCACATCAAGTCCCAGGAGTTTACCTATTTGGGCCAAAGACATATTCTCTTTCAGCAACAGGTCGCAGATGACTTCATCGAATAGAGTGAAGTTCTCAGGTCTCGAACAGGTTCCCTCAAAGTTCGCTACGGTATAGTGCCAGTCAAAATCGGTGAATCCGATGATGCGCTCAATGAGTTTCTTTTCTTTGCTGGCTGCATCAATAATTTTTAATTCTACGGGTATCTGTTCCGCAGGCTGTCGTTGCGGCTTCGCGTACACCTCCTTTGCAGACGCGTTGGTATATTTACCGATGTCGATCAGGTAGGAATATATGTTGTTCTTAATGAACGATACGACTTCGTCTCCAATCTTTTCGTTGGGATTCTCATCGTAACTATATCCGTTGGAGTGGAGAAAATCGGAAACGACCGAGATACCAACATTCAATTCTTTTGCTATTTTTGACAAACGTGTGCTCATGCGATTACAAATTTTGAAGTTGTGCAATATCTACCCGGTGCATGCGCTGAATGGCTTCGGCATATTCTGCTTTGTTGGCAAAATGTTTTTCATTCCCGACAATAATCAATAATCGTTTTGCCCGGGAGAAGCCGACATTCACGCGTTGCAATTCCCGTGCAAATCCCAGTGCATAAGGATATTTATTATTTTTTTGTTCTTTGCCTTCTACATCAATCTGCCTGTCGCTTCGTACGGTTGATATAAGAATAATATTGCGTTCCATTCCCTGAAAGCGGTCTACGGTGTTTATGCGAAAAGGAATCTGAAATTCATTTCTATATTTGTGCTGGTCAAAATTACGCCAGTCGTGTTTGTCAAGCGTGGGATAGATGACTCTTTTTATCTGTTGCATCTGAGGCATGTAGTAGGTGATGATCCCAATTTCTTTGTCTTCTTCTTTTTCGAAAAAATCCAGGTATTCCCGAAAACCTTCTGCTTTGGTCAATGCCTGCAATACGGTGCGGATGGCATCGATTTCACCTTCATTTTCGTACGAAGTTCCTTTTTTTGTCTCGGGGGTTTCTACATTCACCCAGATGGCGTGAATATCGGGTTCGATAAAAGGAGGCAAATTAAACCCGTGCCACCTGCTGGCTTTTACAGCCAGGTTGGGTACATCCATCTGAGATTTTATACCACAGATCAACCCGCTTTCCAGGGT
The DNA here is from genome assembly GCF_000426485.1 of Indolivaga capnocytophagoides DSM 22835. Taxonomy (GTDB): domain Bacteria; phylum Bacteroidota; class Bacteroidia; order Bacteroidales; family Dysgonomonadaceae; genus Dysgonomonas_A; species Dysgonomonas_A capnocytophagoides. Next base: position 128,078 of record NZ_AUFL01000011.1, on the reverse strand, counting down.
ATTCTGATCTTTGTAGAATTGGGAGATGCAGTTCATGATTTGTTCATGCATACGGAACTGGGTATCCAGACTTGCTACTAATCTATCCGGTGCATTCACGAATAATTTCTCGAACTGGGATATTTTGTAGTCATCTTTTGTCCAATCTTCTACCAGGTTTTTGGCACCGACAGCTTCCAGCGCTTCGCTGAATTCATTTTCATCGATCATAGGCGGAAGCTGTTTATGGTCTCCTATAATGACGACTTTCTTGGCCAGTGTCAGTGGCAGGATCAATTCGGGTGGAGTGGCTTTACTGGCCTCATCCATGATGACCAGGTCAAATTCGGGTTCTCCTTGCTTTTCGTTGTTTTTCTGAAACATGGTGCGATAGGATTCTCCGAAATTGCGGCTGCCGCATTCGCTACAGGTAGCGGCAAATACATTTACGTGTTTGAAATACCTTCCGGAAAAGGTGGTTTTGATCCATGAATCTTTCCTGCTCAGCCCTTTTTTCCATTTGGCAATGGTATTCTGGTGGGTTTCGCTGTCGCTGCTTCTGTGGCTTATGTTTTTGATCCATTCGCAAATGGCGTTGTCCGCATTGATCTGCTCATCGTCTGAGTCCGTTTTAGCGGCGATCCAGTCTTTTAATCGCTTGTCGGAATAGACTTTGCCTTCGTCTTCAAACTTGTCTATATTTCCGATGCGGATGGGCCGTACCAGTTGTTTTCCTTTCAGTCTTTCCAATGCATTGTCCACGGCGAGATTGGTTTGCGAGGTAATTAAGATTTTCGCACCGGGGTCTCTGAGTAAGGTTTGCCAGATAATCTCTGCGATCACCGTAGTTTTTCCTGTTCCCGGAGGTCCCTGTATCAATGCCAGGTCTGTGGCAAGCAGAGATTTGGCAACTGCTTCAAGCTGTTTGGGTTGATTTTTCAGTAGAGGCTCGTTCAGATTTTCCAGTATCCGGCTCTTTTCTTCTTCGATATCTTCGTAGGAGAGACGGGCGGTATTGGGGTCGAACAGGAAGTTGGGCAGGTTTTTATTGACAGGAAACTCTACTTTTCCTCCGGGTTCGGTCACTTTTCGCATGGCTTTTATCATGCGGCTAATGTTGGTAAGTTCACCGGGGAAAATGGGTTTGATGTATCCCCGTTTTATTTCTTCCAGCGTCAGTCTTTCATCTTCCCGGGCATTGACAAGCTCATCAAACGTATGATTCATCCGGAAGATGAGTTTGTCCCGTTCCTTCCGCATCAGAGTACCTATCGATTTTCCTCCATTGAAATAGGCATCCAGTCCATCTTGTTGTACAACTTCGTCCAGTTTATTTTTTTCGTCAGGAGTAAGGTAAATAAATGTGGCTTGCCGGACATTCTTAACGGTCTCATTTTCTTTCTCTTTTTCGAGTGTTTCATTTTTTGCAAACTCATACCGAGTCTTGCCCAAGTTGTTTTCAAAAGAGTAAGTCAAAAGATGTTTATAGGGAATACATGCTTCTGCCATTACTTTGCGAAAGTTCCTTCTTTCTTCCTTTGCCTGAAAATAGCAGGTAAAAAATATACGGGTATCGTTCTTTACGGAGTCATACCTGACGTCTCCTACTTGGTGACGGCTGACTTCTTCCTGAATTTTGTTGATTATTTCCTGCCGTTGTTCCTTCTGGTCTGTTTTAAATTCCAGGTAGAAGGTCGGTTGGTATTCTTTTTTCTCTATCATCACCTCCGGGAATGCTTTTTGAATTCGTTGGAGATGGGACTGGTATTCCTGGTTATCCATAGCCTGTATGGTCAGCATGGATCTTTGAATCTGAAAGCTGGTCATCCCTGGCTGGTCGGTTCCGGTTTTAAAACTACGGAGTTTATTTATATCCTGTTCGTGGGAGATAATAAAAACATACCGGGTAGGAAGCTGACGGAAGGAATGATCCTGGTTTGTTTGTTTAATTGTTTCCAGGATTCTCTCTTTTTCCTCTCTTTTGGAGATAAATGCAACCTGGTATTCGCCTTCTACAATCTGTAGTCCTTCTATTTCCTGTAGGTTGCATTTTCTGTTGGTGCCAAATCTGTTTGCCCTTTCTTTCTGGAAAAGTCCCAGATCTTTGAAAATATCCGCCCGTATGTGCGCATTAATTTCAAGGATGAGTTGCCGCTGGTCTTCCGTAATGCTTATTTTTAACCGGTCGGGGTTCAGGCCTTCTTCCTGTAACAGGGATTTTGCCTGAAGTAAGATTGCGGATGTGATAAGGGGGGCCTCTACATTTACTTTCAGTTCGATGTCGTTGTTCTGTTTTACTTCCAACAGGGAATCAAAATTGTCGCTGACAACTTTCCGGATATGGGGCAGGTCTGTCTCTGTAATATCCAGCCGGCCGTATTCATCTATGGTACATTCTATCTGATATTCGTCTTTTAAAATACCTTTTAATTGAGAGATAACTTCTTCTTTCGAGGTACTATCTACATATTTAAAGATAATGTCTCCTGCGAAATAATGTATAGGAGAGTCGTTGGAAATATCGTAAAAATATTCATTGGCTATTTCATGGAGTTTATCTCTTTGTTCGGAGGTTAATTCCTGGTATGTGTTGAATTCAATAAAGGCATTGTCTTCATTGGCTCCATAGTCTTCCAGCCCCTGCGCATTGAAATAATGTTTAAGTTCGGCTTCAAACTGCCGGCTCAGGTCTTTCTCGTTTATGAGGATATCAATGTAGTTGACCCGCTCGTTGTCGCTGTTCGTATCAGTGTAAGGTCTACGAACTTCTTTGATTTTCCAGATCTGCTCTTTTTGCTTTATGAGCTTCTTTAATGCGATGACATAATTGGTCCATATGCGTTTGTCTTTTTCTTTGTTGATATCCACGGAGGGGACAGGAAGCGCTTCTACCCTCTTATACATATCCTTGAATAAAGAGGATTGTGTACCTTGCTTATCTTTTAAGTCACCTACGTGAAAAGAGCAATGGTATGCCAAAGTATCTTTGGTTGGTTCTGCAAAAAACGGGATTTCTTTGCTTTTACCTGCAAAATATCCAAATACTTCTGTAAAGGCATCTACTTTGCCATTCCAAAGTGTAACCCCTAATTCTATGGCTTTTTCATCTTCCAGGGGTACAATTATTTTGTGCCTGGACTTATCACCCTTTCCACCGCTTTTTTGCTTTTGAAAGAAACAACGGTGGGGATTAGTGGTAAGAATCTGTCTAACCTGAGCGAATGGAAGCGTATTGTCAGCATTTCTTCCCCATGTGTCTGCGTAATCGTCCCTGAATTTCAGAAAGATAGGTATGATTGGTTCTGATACATTTTTTGAGTAAGTACCAGTTGGCATATTCTTAGAATAATCCATCATATTTTTTTCATGGTAATAGTGGTAATATTTATGTAAAAGTACAAATAAATATAGGATTTGCATTTATCGGCCCATATAATTCTACTTTTTAGGTGTATATAATTGTACTACTATTAATGGTAGTATTATTTTTCATTTGGAGATGGATACTAAAAAACTCAAAATCTCTGTATAGTATAATTGCATCCATAATAACAGTTCCAATATTATATGTCATCATAGTATCATGCGTAATTTTTACCATGAGCTATTATCCTGACCGAAATTTTGACAGAGAAGTTTGGCTTAATAATAGAGAAATACGTTACGAATATTCATCTAGTTTAAAGAAGGATAAACTATTACAAGGTAAAACAAAAAAAGAGGTAAAAGAATATTTAGGAAAACCGGATCGTGTAGAAAAAAATGCACTTATATATTATATAGGGTTCAAACCTCAGATTATGGGAATAGACCCTGATTGGTTAAAAATAAGTTTCGAAGAAGACATTGTATCAGAAATCGTAGAGTATAATTCATAACCTTTTAAAAACGAGAAGTCATGTAATCATTTGCTTCATAAGGAGGTTCGCCATGAAGCTATCGAATCCTGTTTAGAAAAACTAACAGAGGGAAGCCAAATCATTGATTGCAAGTGTGTATACGCCTCGTATCGGCTGCGGACTAGCCGGAATTAAATGGAAGCACATAGAACCTCTTATCGAAAAGACATTGTTGAAGCATGATATATATATTGCCAAAATCTACTGGTTTATTTTCGTTCGTCATGTCGTTTTTATAGTTCTAAGATCGTTGCTGCTTTCATACGCAAAAAACGATAAACTTTTCGGTGGGATTTATGTTATTACGTTATAATTATATCCAGAGTTAAAATTAGTATGAAGACAATATCATTCGACATCGAGATCAAGGCTTCCAAAGAAAAAGTATGGACTATTCTTTAGGAAGACAGTAATTATCGTGCATGGACAAAAGTATTCAGCGAAGGTTCGCATGCTGTAAGCGACTGGAAAGAAGGTAGCCGGATTTTATTTCTAAATGGGGAAGGACAGGGTATGTATAGCGTAATTGAGAAAAAACGCCCCAATGAATTTATGTTATTCCGGCATTTGGGACAAATTGATAACGACAAGGAACAACCGCCCTACAAGCAGTCGTCAACAGAAAGTTATATTCTGACAGAATCTGATGGAAAAACCCATTTGACAGTAGAATTACTTGTCGAAGAAGAATATGAAGATTATTTTTTCAAACAGTTTCCGGTTGCATTGGAAAAAATAAAAATGCTGGCCGAATAATGAACAAATCAAGAGATTGATATGGCCCCATCTTCAAAAGCAGAAAGCATCCTGAATCAAATCAATAGCAAAACTAAATTAGGCGGCCTGCGTAAAATTGCAAAAGAAATTAAAAAAGATCACAGTCTTGCTATGGAACTATGGTCAACCGGTATATTTCTAGCCCGGCAATTGGAAATTTTGATTATGGATATCCGGATGATTTCACAAGATTTGGTTAATAAATTGGATCAGGATATGCACGCCCACTCGGTCAATGAGAGAAATCAACTGACGGATTGGTTAATGGCTAACCAACTCACAAAAGATAAAAAAACAATTGCACTGATCGAATTATGGGAAAACAGTGCTTCTTCCCTCCAAAGAAGGGTATTCTGGTATTATCAAGCAAGATTGAGATGGATCGGGTAAATTCCTCCGGACAATACCGCTTATTTACTTTCAGCACTAGAAGCTACTATTTTGAAAGAAAAGCCGGAAGTTCAATGGGCCATGAATTTCACTGCAGGCTGGATTGGTGTTTATGAAGAGTAATATCGAAAACGATGTATTGCATTAGGAGAGAAAACAGGGCTTTACAAAGGAGAAATGGTGTCCAAGGGCTGTACACCTAACTATTTGCCTGATTTTTCGCCATTGAAGCAAAAAAGAGAAACAAATAATCCGTTTATACCGACTATTTATGGCAGAAATAAAAACAAAACAAACCGACACGGATGTTCACGAATTTATCAACCAGTTTGCCCAACCCAGCAAAGACGAAAAGACAGTTTTGAACTGATTAAACTGATGCAGGACTTCACGAGCTATGAACCAAAAATGTGGGGCGCCAGTATAATAGGATTTGGAAGTTATCATTACAAATCCGACAGAAGCCGTCAGCAAGGCGATTGGCCTCTTGTTGGGTTTTCGCCACGCAAAGCAGCCATATCGCTTTACGTTTATACAGGACTCAAAGAACACGAACATTTACTCAAAGATTTGGGAAAATTCAAAATGGGGAAAGCTTGTATTTATGTCAACAAACTTTCTGACATTAATCAGGAAGTACTGAAAAAACTAATGAAAGGCACGATCGACTTTTTACAATCAAAATATGAAGTAAATATGTGAAAATATAAGAATCAAAGATGAATAGCGAAATTATTAAGAAATTCAATATCGGAAAATTCGATGCGAAAGTAATCCTCAATAAACCTGTCGATATTACAGATTTCGATGGAGTATCTTTCGGCACAACATTGAGAAAAGGAAAATACGATATGATTTTTGCTTTCATTTTCTCGTTGGACGAATTTGCCGCCTTGTTGAGAAAAGCAATTGACAATGATCTGTTGAATCCTTACGGAATGCTTTATTTTGCCTATCCAAAAAAGGGTAACAAACAATACGAGCAATTTATTGGACGCGACGATATTCTGCCGGCAGTGGATATGGACAACGACGGTTATGTGTACGACAGTCTCATTAAATTCAATAAAATGGCTGCTTTCAGTGATGTATTTACGGTCATTGGACTAAAGCTCGATGAAAAAAGGAAAAAATCCAATCAGCCAAGTCAATGTGTAGCTGATTATGTTGATCGCATCCCCGATGTGAGGAAATATTTTGAAACAAATAAGGATGTGTTGGCATTATTTGACCAACTTACACCCGGCTATCAGCGTGGTTGGGTACGTTACGTATATAGCACGAAAAGCGAAGCAACCACTGAAAAGCGTTTTGCCGAAATGACCTCTATATTGAAGCAAGGCTACAAGTCGATAGATTTGTTCCGCCAGAATAAAAAGAGAAACATATAAATTATAATTAACAATTAAAGAATAAATTCCATGGATAATCAAAAAATCACACCTTGTCTTTGGGTTGAAAAAGATGCCAAAGAGGTTGCAGCGTATTATCTTTCGATATTTAAAGATGGAAAACTGAAAGACTATCGGCTATTTGAAAATACACCAACAGTTGACGATAGCGGCAATGCTGGTAGCTTCAGTACTGCTGTAATGGAACTTGCAGGTGTAGAATTTTCTATTCTTGCCGCAGGACCGTATTTTAAATTCAATGAGGCCATTTCACTCGTCATAAATTGTAAAGGCCAAGCCGAGGTTGATTATTATTGGGACGCACTTACTTCAAATGGAGGAGAAGAAGGAGATTCCGGATGGTGCAAAGACAAGTATGGTTTATCATGGCAAGTTGTTCCTGTCGAATACTTTGAACTGATACATAGTAACGACCCTGCTGTGAGGGAAAAAGCAATGATAAACACATTTAAGCAGAAAAAACTGATACTTTCAGAACTCAAATGAATGGCATAGAAACTGGATATGCGAATGTTTTATCCTCAAGAATTAGATGCATATTTAAGTGTTCATGGATTTAAAATTCTTAATAAATTCGATGGGTTCAAAGAAGAAATATTTGAAAACAAATCTGAGAAACAAATATTTGTATGCAAAAAGATAAATAGCGGCGAACAATAAATATTAATAGGATTACCTCATCTTACTGAAATAATCCTATTTATATGCAATTATTCAGACTGGACATTCTTATACCTTTCATTCACCTTACGCATATCTTTCAAAATACTTTTATCCAGCACGCGAGCATAGTGGCGGGTCATTTTAGTATCTGAATGCCCTAACATTTTAGCCACATTTTCTATGCTGACTCCATTGGCAAGGCAAACAGAAGTGGCATATGTATGGCGTCCTGTGTGCGTGGTAAGTTGCTTCTTGATACCGCACAAATCGGCAATTTCTTTGAGGTAACCATTCATCTTTTGATTGGTAGGAACAGGAAGAAGTACACCTTTACGAACACAATCGGAATGTTGTGTATAGCGCTCCAAAATATTCATCGGGACTTCCATCAAAGGAATATTACACATGTTGTTGGTTTTCTCCCTGCGTTTACGAACCCATGTAACCCCTTCATTGTCCAACGCCAAATGCTCTTTTTTCAAGTTCTTCACATCACTGAAGGCCAAACCGGTCCAGCAGCAAAATACAAAGGCATCACGGATAATCGCCAAACGCTTTATCTCAAATTTCTTTTCCATCAGCATTTTCAATTCATGGTCTTCAAGGAAGTCCCGTTCCACTTCCTCGAGATGAAACTTGATATTAGCAAAGGGGTCTTTCCTTATCCATTCGTTGGCTAAGGCAATACGAATAATCTTTTTGAAGTTCTTCAGGTATTTAGTTGCTGAATTATGGTTACAGTTACGTTCTGTCTTTAAGAAGAACTCATAATCCTTTATAAACTGGTGATTAACTTCCTCCAGATAAACATCGTCTTTGCTATAGCTGAACTGTATGAACTCCTGTGTATGCCGGTAAGAGGTTTCGTAGCGCATAACCGTAGCCGGCGACATATCTTTTCCTGCTAGTTTCCTGCACCTTTCATTATGCTCCATAAAAACAGATAACAGTGTCCTACGGGTTTCGTCTTCCCTGCCCAGATAGCGGTCTAAAATAATTTTCGGGTTAATCTCGACTCCGTCAAGTTCGAGTTCCCGATAAATTTCCATTATCCGCAACCGGATAGAATCTAAGCGGTTATTCACCTCTTGTGATTTACGGTCTTTACCAATTACTTTTTCTGCAAACTTGTTCCATTTGTCGGGTTCCACATTCAGGGCGATGGTTGTCTCGATACGCTGCCCTCCAACGGTTATACGCATAAAGACAGGGCTTTCTCCTTTTTTAGAAACACGGGATGGCTTTACCAAGAACAAGGTCTTGAAGGTTTTTCTACTCATAACTTTTAATTTTTTATAATTTATTGATTTTAAAAGTATGAGATTCAGCTGTTACGGGCAGGTTTTAGATTCGGGTAAATTCTACAAAATGAATAGATTACAATCTAATTCGGGGACAATTTTTCGGATTTTCGACTGTCCCCGAATTTGTCAGTGAACTATCCCCGAATTTGCCATTTTTTGCCACTTTATAGAAAATAAAAAATCCTGAAACTCATTGAATTTCAGGATTTTACTTCATTTTTCTTCTTATATTGGCGGAGAGAGAGGGATTCGAACCCCCGGAACCTCGCAGTTCAACGGTTTTCAAGACCGCCGCAATCGACCACTCTGCCATCTCTCCAATGCTTAATAAGCATTGTGCTTTTCCTCAAAAGCGTTGCAAAGATAAGGACTTTTTTGAAAAGTCAAAATATTTAAGATCGTTTTTTCATAACATATTTCGCTTATTTTTTGCAGATACCCGTAAAAGCACACCATTCGCAAGCCTTACCTGTCGGAGTTTGAGCAAATTGGGTTTCTTCATCGAAAATCTCATCTAAACAGTCCTCAAAATATTTTTTGAACTCCTCTCTGAATTCAGCAAAATCTGCCACCAGTTTCCGTTCATCTTTTGACGGTTTGTATTCAACCAAAGGATTGAAATTGTCATCAAAAAGATTCCGTAGGTAATAGATTCCCGATTCCAAGACCTTATCCGGATGCTCTTTCAGATAAAGAAGAGCATACATAAATACCTGCATAACAGCTTTAGGCCGTTCCTTCAACTCTTTATCGAATAACTCAGGCATATCTTTAAAGGCAAGCACTCCCCTACCCGTTTTATAGTCAATGATACGGGTATGCCCTCTCACCTCATCAATACGATCAATAAAACCCTTCAAAGAAACACTCTTTCCTGATGGTAACCGATATAGATCTGTTATTCTCTTTTCCGAATCGACATAAATAAAAGGAGCTTGCTTGGCATCTGTAGCCAATACCTTTTTCACATAACGTTTTAAGACTTCACCTGTCAAAAAATTCTGCCCGGTAAGCTGCCTTACCTTTTCGATCTTGAAATAATTCTCGGCAAACGATTTTTCAATCAAAGACGACAGATACACATCATCCTTACTGATCTTATTCAGAACATCAACCGTAACCATACGCCCTTTAAACTCCTCATAAATCCACTCCATAACCGAGTGAAAAATACTACCGAATGTATTAGCTTCAATAGTCTCGGCAACTTCGTCTTCATCTTCCATCTTTTCAACAACCGAAAAGTAGAATTGTAAAGGACAGTCGAGATACATATTTATAGAACTAGCCGACAGACTTCGTTCTCCGGTTTGAAACAATCTGAGCTTCTCCAGGATCTGAGGTGTTTTCGGTACAGATATAGCAAGGCTTTCACTTGACGAAACCTCATATACAGCCAACCGCTCCCTGATATCGAACATATCTGAATACAAATGCTTCAGTTGATAAAAATAACGGCTCACTTCCCCCCCCTGTAAACCTTCGGTACGGGTATCATACAACATATAAATACGTCTGGCTCTGTTGATCAGACGGTAGAAATGATATGCGAATATACTATCCTGATGCTCATAAGCCGGTAGACCGAATCCTCGTCTGAGGTTGTAAGGGATAAAAGAATTAGCAGCCTTCTTCATCGGAAATATCCCCTCATTCATCGACAGCATAATCAAGTTCTCGAAATCAAGCGCACGGGTCTCCAAAATACCCATAACCTGCAAACCCGACAAGGGTTCGCCGCTAAAAGGAACGCTGATACCGGAAATCAGCTTCCGTAGAAGTTTCACATACGTATCGACCTTCATTTCGGCACGAACATTAGACAAGGCATCCTCCATCTTATTGATCGTCTTATAATACTCGATAATAAATTCACATTCCATATCTATCGAGCGTGTGCTATTGTCATCGGTATCGTCGTTACGGCGAAGCGCTAAAGCCGACTCCAATTGCGATAAAATATCCCTCAGATAAGGAGCAAATGAAGTCCAATCATCTATAGGCTTAAAGATTAAAGCAAGCAGAGGATGTACCTCAAATTCAGATATGGCAACTTGCACTTTGTTATACTGAATAATCTGCTGCTGAAGCTTCCGCGCTATATCCCCTACTATAGACAGTATATAACGGTGATTAAGGATAGGCAGTACAAAACGGAAATAGTAAAATCTTGCTCCTGATGACTCCCTTATATTGCGTTGCAGCTCAAATATATGATCCATTAATCCGGCTATTGACGAATTGATCAGACCGTACCCCATAGTCACATTTATCTTATCAATCTCTTCGGGTATGGAATATAAAGCCGGCAAAAGCAGATTCTCATCAGAAAGTACGACGGCAGTATTCAAAGCCTGATCGGCAGAAGTTATCTGCTTATCATCCATCAGTTTCCTCACAATAGAATGTACAAACTTAGCCTGTCCTACTGCCGAAGGAATACCAATAACCTCCAATATCGGTTTTTCCATTGGTATATCTTCGGGTTTTAAGGTCAGCTCCGATGGAAACTGCACCTTATTCCGGTCTATAAAAGCCGAAGCTTTATTATCAGGATCTTTCACCAAAGAGGAGGAATAATCCCAATAAAAATCAGCAACACCTTTGCGCTTCAAATATTTCAGCAGCTGCTCTTCGCAAATACTATGAGCATTTAGTCCTACAAAGACGATCTTCTCCGAAGGCAGTTCCATTTCCATATCTGCTTTAGCCTTCTCGGCCACCTCTCGAAATATCATTCCTTCGTAAGCAAGTCCTCTTGCACGAAGTTCGTCTCTCAGCGAAGTGTATAGTTCAAACAATACCTGCCACATTTCCAGAAATTCGCGCTTGCGCTCACTGTCACCGACCGGAATAAAGCTCGCCCAGAAACGACGGATTGCAATAATCTGCTCTTCAGTTAGAAATCCGAAACCGGCATCGATTTCTTTCAAGTCCTGAATATTTGAGAACAGCTGACGTGCATCCACCAAATACTTATCCACATCGTCAAAATCATTCAGCAACATTTCGCCCCAAAACAAAAACTCATCAAAAGTTTCTTCCGTTCCGCTCAGATTCTTATACGAATCATATAAAATGAACAACTGCTCTATGCGGTCTGCTGTTTCCAAACCACTCAAACGGGTAAATAAATCGGAAATAGTAAGTATCTCAGGTGAAAAAACAGGACGTTTTGCAATCTGAGACAAATACTTCTGAAAAAACAATCCGGCACGGCGATTCGGAAACACAAATGTAAAACCGCTCACCTTGTTGCCGTACTGCTTAAAAAAAGCCTCCGCTACATTATAGAGAAATGGGATCATCCGCTTATGACTTAACTATTTTTATCTGGTTACAAGACCTTAAAGATACATTCTTTGGCACAAAAAATCAGCTGTCTGTAATCTATTTTTCACCCATCCACAAATAACGAACTTAGAAACCATTATAAAAAAAGGTAACAAAAGTTACAACTGAATTACACACTTTCTATTGCTATTTCCTCCCTCTGCCCACTAAAGGGGATTTAGCTATCCCCCCAAAAAAATTCCTCTTGGATTTGCCTCTATTTTCCCGAAAAGGTTACAAAGGTAACATCCTTTTTGCACATTTTCAGATGTCACCTTTTTCACTGTTAACTAATCACTGATCTTACCCTATAGATAAAAAAGAGAAAAGCCATCGGGCAGAAGAAAAGTCTCAGCTGCACAATATAACTTTACTACTCTCTTAGGGGAGAGTCTCTCCTTCGCCTGTTTATTCGTTTTAGAGATTTGAGATTTGTAGCCGTGTATCAATTCAGCTCGATTTGGTAGCCTACAATATTATCTTCATTCCAACCTCCTCCAAAACCGATGAAATTACCTGCAAACCCACCATTATTTTCAGTGGCTCCTGCAATATAATCATACACTTTATCGATATTCGATGTGTTTTTTATAATTATAAAACCTTGCACAAGGCTGTATGTGTTTTTCCATCCTAAACCAGAGATAAGCTGTGAACCTTGAATATCAGGAGAGGGTGTGAGCATACCTTGATTCGCAAAAGTAGATCTCACCCACACACTTTCATTTGGAGCACTAGCATTCTTAGATAGAGTCATTACTGTATGTATCATCCATGTGCCGGGAGGAACGGTAATAGTTGTACCAGTATTTACATAAACACCTGCTGTCGTATAATTCAGTGTTACACCTGCTCCCTTGGCTGCTGTAACTTTTCTTAGTAGAGGTACATCTTTCCATATACCTGTTCCATTAGCATCGCAGACTAATATTCTGTCATTTTTTTCAGATCCGTCTTTAAGAATAAATCCGGGTATAGGAGTTGACGTTGTTCCTTTTGTATCAATACTAAGTTTAACCAAAGGGTTCATACTGAGTCCGATATTTCCTTGATTGTCAATTCTAAGATCTGCTCCTGTCGATAAGGTTTTCATGTGTATGAATGAATCCGGAGCATCTGTATTTATGCCGATCTGAGAAAAAATAGGAAGCGAACTGGATAGAAACAATGATATGGTTATTACTATTTTAAATTTAATCATTTTTTTACATTAATAAGTAAGCAACTATATTATCTTCGTTCCAACCTCCTCCGGGTCTATGCAAATAACCTGTTGTCGATCCATTATTTTCTGTACCACCCATTATATAATCATAACGTTTAGCCGCCGATGTTGTATTATTAATAATAATAAAGCCTTGTAGAAGACTGTAAGTATTCTTCCATGCTAAACCTGAGATTAAGGGAGATCCTTGTATATCAGGGCTGCTAGTCAACAAACCTTGGTTTGCGAAAGTTGATCTCACCCATACACTTTCTACTGGACGAGCCTGTCCACTACCTATATTAGTAATTAACATAACCACATTTACGATCCATTTACCTGGTGGTAGATTTATGTAACAACCTGTTGATAGATATTGACTGGTATATGAATAATTCAGCTGTAATGTTGTAGCTCTATTCAAATATCCTTGAACAGCAGGGGCTACCCCCAACTGCTTCCATGTAGCCAGCCCTGTAGCGTCAGTAGTGAGTACACGTCCATTTACCTCATTACCATCTTTGAGTATAATTCCTGATTTAGGACTGTTGGATGTTCCGCCAGTTACAATATGCAGTTTAGCTTGAGGAGTGATAGTTCCTATTCCCATATTTCCATTGGTATCGACTAGAATGTCGTCAATAACATTGGTTGCTCCATTTGTATCTCCTTTGCTGTCGACATGAAATATTCCCTGTGGACTTTGAGTATTTATCCCTACCTGAGCATACAGGAGGATACCAATGGAGAATACCCCCATTAATAATAAAATTTTCTTTTTCATTGTTGTTGTTTATATTCTGAGTAATTATTTTTATCCGATTAGTTGTAGGAACATGTGCTTTAAACCCATTTTCGGTAATGATAACTGTTGATTGATAAATGTTAACTGAAAAATGTATCAAGGTGCAATCGCTGCACCCCGATACGTATATTAGTTGGCTTACAGGCAATCTATTATATTGTCCGGTATTTGAACGACAACGATATAACAACTCTACCCGACACAGCCTGCCGAGCCAACCGATTGAACAGTGAACAATTATCAATGAACAATTATCAATGATTAATTGAACTTTGGTATAATATGTAAATATGAAGATCAGCCAATTAATAGATATGAAAATCAGCAGATGTAAAAATGATGTAAAAAAATGATATTCAACCATTAAGTCAGCTGATAGCTGTTGACAGATGGCCGTTAACTGCCCCTGCGAAGCATAAAAAAACACTCCGTTATTTTGACACAATAGAAATTTTTGATTATTTGTTACGCTAGATGCGTGTCTGTGTGTGTGTCTCTCTCTCTCTCTCTCTCTCTCTCTCTCTCTCTAATATTTCACACAAGACAGCCAAACCTAAAACGTTAAATTTTAGATTATTTTCTATGCTTATATGTGTAAAATTATCAATCATAAAATATACATTCAGATAGCTAACAAGAACTTGCCAACAGTGCAAATGTAAGACTTTTTTCTAAATTAACAAATCTAGCATTTGCACTCTGCTGTCTTTTTGGGTTAATATATAAATCTGAAATTAGGTCTGATTACAAAACCTAATCTGAATCTTTGTCGAAACTGATCGTAATCCAGTAAATTTTCGCCATAGCCATTATAAAATTCAAAGAACAGGTATTGATTCTCTTTCTTAAATAATCGGTACGAAGCATTAACCGTCAAATTGGCATTAAACAATCCGGGGCGGCTGTTCACTATCACACTGATATTATACTTATCCCGTTGATTATAACTGAGTGCGCATGTCCCCCAACCTTTATAGCGAACAATATTGCTATTATTCTCACCATCAACTATAGGAATCCACAACTTAGCAAAATAACTCCAGTGCCTGTTTATCTTAAATTGTCCCGAAAAGCTTACCTTATTCCAGCTGCGCGAATCATCACCATCTTTCCCATTCGATTCATGCTCCAATTGCACCGATATATCGCCCAGATAGCGGTTATTATGCACCAAAGGTTTACCAAGCCCTACTGTTGGGTTAAAATTTATATCCCTGAAAGGAAATGATTCCTGAAAAACATCCCACATAGCCAGCTGGGTATAGGTCAGAAACAGGTATGTTTTGAAAGGCAAAACACTATTCGTCAAACGCTGAATTATACTTATCTGAAATTTTGCATCTGAGTTATACCTATCCGGTTTATGAAACAAGTCTGTACCTACAGCGATATAATTATCTTTATAAATTCCGAATGATGGCGTATCATCAAACACCTTGATAATACTATCTGCAACTAATTCCGGATCCGGTCTGAAAACCTTATCCAACACCTCTTCGGTTTTAGCCTCAAAGCGTGAATGCTTTACCGAATCTTTTTCAACCGGAATATTCTCTTGACTATAAACAGACAAGCAAACAAACAAAGTGAGCAAAGTTAAAAACAATACATTTAACGAACTTCGTTTCATAACAATCGGAATAAAATGGCTTAATTAATACTGTATTTAATATTAAGTAATAGAAAGTATCTTATAATATACTTTTAATTTATAACACTCTTTGGCTGTTTTACTTACCAAAGCATAAGCAGGTCAAAGACCTTAGTTCTTAATAAGTTCCTTCAGCACTTCATATGCTATCGGACATGTTGCGGTGTTTTTTACAGTAAGTTTGTAAATCTGGCTAAATTTTTTCCTGTCAGTATGAGGATATTCTCTACATGCTTTGGGACGCGATTCATAAATAGAGCAATAGTTATCAGCCATAAGAAAAGGACATGGCATCGTTTTAAAAACATAATCACCATCCTCATCAATCCTTAAATAAAGAGTAACAACCTCCGACGGCTTCAACCTCAAAGCTTTTGCCATTTTCTCGATATCCTTGTCGTAAATAGCAGGACCCAAAGTTTTACAGCAGGCTGCACACTCAAGGCAATTTATTTCGGAAGAAAACCTTTCGTGCAAATCATGCACTATCGAGTCCATCTTCTCCAAACGTTTTCTGTGTTTTTTATGAAACAACAGAAACTCAGATTTATTTTTTTCGGCAATAACCGATAATGATTTATACTTATCAGATCTCTCTTTCATCAAAGCGAGTTAATTCTCCGGCCAATGGCACACGCATTCTTACAATAATCTCTTCTCTCGAATATTTATGTCCCAAGAGGTACATCAGTTTAGTGACGGTAGCTTCTACAGTGGCATCATATCCACTGATAACTCCGGCCCTAAGCAATTCTCTTCCGGTTTCATAGCGTTGCATTTCAACACAACCCATTTCGCACTGAGTTATATTTACAATAATCAGTCCACGTTTTACCGCATCCTGCAAAGCCTCGATAAACCACTCATAACGGGGAGCATTACCTGACCCGTAAGTCTCCAGAACAATAGCCTTTACACCCTCAGCATTAAGTATAGCATCGACAGTTTTGCGCTGAATACCCGGAAAAAGTTTAAAGATAATAATTTCCGAGTCCATCAGATAATGAAAACGAACCTTTTTCTCGTAATCGGGCTTAAGAATTTTAGCCATGTCATAACGAATATGAATACCCGACTTTCCGAGGATAGGATAATTATATGACGCAAATGCATTGAAGTTATCGGCATTCACTTTTGTAGACCTGTTGCCCCTCAACAAATAATTCTGAAAGAAAATACAAACCTCCGGTATTATAGGATTACCAATAGAATCTTTATCGGCTGCGATTTCCATAGCCGTAATAAGGTTTTCTTTTGCATCGGTTCGTAATTTACCAATAGGCAGCTGTGCTCCAGTAAACACCACCGGCTTTTGCAGATTCTCAATCATAAAACTAAGAGCCGAAGCCGAATATGCCATCGTATCGGTTCCATGAAGAATCACAAAACCATCGTGATCAACATAGTTCTGCTCTATTATTTTCACTAGTTTTTTCCAATGGGCGGGAGATACATCGGAAGAGTCTATAGCAGGATCAAAAACAATGGTTTCGATTCGAAACCTGAATCTCTGCAACTCGGGCATGTGACTTGTCAGGTGACTAAAATCGAAAACCTCAAGTGCACCGGTTTGGTTATTTTCTACCATACCGATAGTTCCTCCGGTATAAATCAACAGTATATTAGCATTGTAATCAATCATGCAACTATAACCTTATTTGATGAGGCTTACAAAAATAGCATAAATAAGCCAAACCAAACAATCAAAATGTCAAAAAAAACGGAACTTTCACCTATATCAAAAAGCAAAACGACATTTTAACACTTACATCCTCGACATAAAGCCATTAAAATAACATTCAACAATAACTATCAGGAAACGTAAGAGCAGTTATATATACAAGATATAAAAAAACAGGGAAGGATATACACAACAAATACAGGGGCTCTTCCTGTAGAAAAAGCCCTTGTACGACATATTGATTTTGTTTATTTTATAATCCGAATACTAAGCCTTGCGCCTTCTATACAATAGAAAGGACGCGTACATAGCTGCAACGACAGCGACAGGTAATACGGCATCACCAACAGGTGATCCTACCCAGCCACCGCCACCCCAGCCATCTCCACCGGGGTTAAGACCATCATCACCATTCCCATCAGTATTACCTAATGTCGGGGCAGAGGCTCCAATATCGTTAACCGCTATGTTTTCGTTATAGTATACTTCAGACGGTAATAAGTCTTCAGCTTGTAATGAATGAGCGTTGTTTACAAGTAGAAAAACTAAAACCAAAGATGTGATGTATAATTTCATCTTGCTAAGAATTTAGTTGCATACGATCTGTTACCTGTTACTTTTACGATATATGCACCTACTGCAAATCCATCATTGAATTTGACTGTAGTTCCATCGACTTTCTGCTGTTTTAGCAAACGTCCTTGTATATCGTAGACAGAAACCAGACTTCCATAATCAGAATCATTGAAACCTGAAACAGTCAGAGTGTTATTTGCGTAATGCGCTGTAATATTTGTATCATCCGGATTTACAATACCTTCATCCCCGATTCCTCCGGCAGGATATATAAAGCGTAATGTAAAACGATCTGTATTATCTGTTGGCGAAGAGGTTGTTGTATAAGTTGCCCCTTCCGACAATTTAGTTTTCTTTCCGGTCTTGCTATCATCTAACCAAATTTCCGAGATACGGTCTTTTGTATAATTCCTAAACGAGCGTATCATAATCTGATGCTCCGTTAAGGATGGTTTCAAATATAGCGTTGTCGAGGTGGTTGACGAGTTCAAATCTAACGATAAAAACCTTGCTTCTAATGCATTACCATCAGAGTCCTGAGTATACAAAGAACTTGCTCCTGAAGTCTCAGGTGTGGTTCCTTCAGACATCACAGTTTTTGTTTTACCGTCTTCATTGGAACTAACATCTGTAGTCAATTTCTTTATATCCTGATAACCCGTCTTATTAATCTCAGAGAACGTTCGCAATACTACTGCAGCCCTATCTGTTGTACCACCATCAATATCCTCTACTTGAAATAAAAAGTCATCCGGCTCATATTTCGTAGATTCCTCAGAACGTAAGAATAAAGCATCATCATCAATTTTTCTCTGATTAGCTGGAATAATAATATTTTTTGAAGTATTAGCATAGATAACAAACATTTGCATAGGAGCAATCAATGCCTTTGGATTAGTTAATTCATTAGGCATTACACCTGATCCATCATCATAATCAGTCACATTTGTAGCCCCTATATGAGATATCAATCGATATTTATATTGAGCGACCACCCATTTATTACCCGGATTATCTCGAGTCCCGCCCCACCATATATTATATGTACCAGATGCCCTAGAAGATGGATCCATTACCCAAACACGGTTTGCAATCTCGCCTACAGGTGTAACAGTTCCACTAGGCGTAAATCCCGGAATAACTCCCCAACTTCCGGCAGCTCCACCATTATATGTATAAACTAACTGACTAACATCCAATGGGCAAGTAAACGGGTTAGACAAATAGTTAAAACCTTTGACTAAGGTTCTGCTAACATCTCCAGAGTTTAAAACCTCAGCAGTATAAGCATCATTACCTGGGTCTGAGGGTTTAACATTGACTCCATCATTATTACTAGGTTTATCAACTGCATTAGACGTTGTATATGCCTGCTTTACCTGATAAAGATTATTGTGATTATTACCATAAGCAAAACGATTAAACTTATAACCATTTTTTGCACGTGTAGCAAAATTCAATGTGTACCCATTTGCAGGATCTCTATAAAACGGATGAATATCATTGTACACAGCACCATTCTGGCCTCTTAAATCTATACCAATAACAAAGCCTCTCCCTGCATCCAAAACTGTCGTTGGGTCTGTCGTTGTATTACCATCCTCATTAAATATATTATTACCAGAAGGTAAAAACAAAAAGTTCCACATAAAATAGTCCGCACGAATTTTCTTAAACGGACTACCCATACCGACAATCGGATCACCAAAAAATCGCTGATTCTCATTCGTTGGAAGTTCATTCAATGCAAGATTAACCTGTACGCCCGGATATCCATCCAAAGCCCTCGCCTGTCCTTCGGACGTAGCAAACTCCTGACTATGAATTCCTCTTACTAACAAATGCGCTAAAACCGAAGAACTATTATCATTATGAATTGTAGAACCACCGGGTAATTTATCCCCCCCAGCCAGATTTAATTTACGAGAATCAAGTATCAAGCGACCTTTTACAGGCGTTATATTATAAACACTCGCTCCAACCTCAGGATTGATAGTCACATGTTTATCGTTCTCTATTACTATATCAGGAAAATAAATAACACTATTAGACTTCAACTTAAAGTTCATCTTATTGAAATCCACACCACCGGCAGAGCTTGCCTGCCATACATTTTGGGGAGAAGTTCCTTTAAAATGAAGAGACGAACGATTAGCTGCAGTCCCATAACCAGTATAATCATTCACATTAAAAACATGACCTTGAGTTGTCCCCGTCCCATCAGGTTCTCCATAATTATATAGATTACCGGTGAGAACGATCTTTGCCTTAGTTAATAGAATAGAGCCTGTACCCTTCGTTGGACTAGCTTCCGACCTCAAGTCACCGCCAATATACAATGCCGTATTTTGATTATTTGTAGTAACGACCGACATCGTACCCTTATTATACAAATAAGTTTGACCTGTGAGAGCCAGAGGAACGAGGCCTATCCCGAGTAATAGAAATAATTTTCCCTTCATTATTGTGTTGATTTCAGTCAGACAAAGCAATTACTGCTCTATCACAACGAGTTACATGTATAAATTCCGATATAGAAAGCTATATTCCATTCAGCTTTCAACACACAAAGATACACATTTGATTAATATTTGCTAACAATTAAAAACACAGCCTTAATAAATTAACTTAAATTAACCATAATTAAACACTTTATTTTAACAAGACCAATTTAGAAAGGCTTTGTTTTGTTAACAATTTATCTTTTTATGCTAACCTCTGCATCCACTAAAGGGGGTTGGCATTCCGATAAGGGCAGGTAGAGCTATTCCCTAACACAAAAAATAAGAGAGACATAAACGAATATGCCTCTCCTTAAATTATAGATACAAAACTTTAGAATCAGAACAACTTAGTTAATTAATATATGAATTCGAATTTTATATTTTTTGCTGCTGCCTGCGCTATTAGATCGACAGAGACTTTGGATTGAAGGGACTTATTCACTGATATCCATGCGTTTAAATAAAAAACTAAAAGATTTTTTTCATGTATATTGTCTTAGATTGTTGTCGAGATTCTAAAGTTTGTCGAGCGAAGATAAATATTTTTAACATACGGTACAAATCTAGGTTGCAGCTAAAAAAGTCCTTTTTTATTGATATATTTGTATGCAGGGGTTTCAGTGCTATATAAATAACAGAAAGGATTTAATGACATATATTAAAGCGATAACCTGCTATTACTATTATGTTTGCAGAGTCAATAAATAGGTCTGAGACCTTAATCCATATTTATCAAAAAAGATGAAGAGCCAGCAATTAAGATTATTTATCCGAAACTATATCTCGGAACAGAATGACAGCAAGTCTCATACTGTTGAGCGTTTTATGAATCGTTATGCTAAAGAATTCGGTGTTGATATATCTTACCTCGAAACCAGTACGCTGCATATACAACTAAATGAAGAAGATATTACACCCACCGCAAAAAAAGAAATTACTTTCGATATACTTCTCTTGGGTATCTCGCAGGGTTATCTTAATAATAAGACAATCGATACATACAGCGAAAATCCCGACTCTCCCGTAAAACTGAAGTTCACGGCAAAACAGATAATTATAGGTATCCTCATTGTTGCAATAAGCAGTATACTACTCGGAATCATCGCCATTTACACCTAAGACCTCAGACCTATTTATTACTTAAAACATTCGATTAGTCCGAAGAAAGACGTACCTTTGTATACTACAAAATACGAAATATCATGTTATATACATTTTCCGATATATTAGATAAAATCAACGAAGAAGTAAAGAATCTCAAGTTCGAGCAAAAACCTTACTCGCTATTCGAACCGATAGAATATATCCTCGAAATCGGAGGAAAACGAGTACGCCCGGTGCTTGCAACAATGGCATACAACCTGTACAAATCGGATATCGAAAAGTCAATACCCATCGCTTTGGCGATTGAAATATTCCACAATTTTACGCTCCTTCATGACGACCTGATGGACAAAGCCGACAAACGACGGGGAAAACCAACGGTACATATCAAGTGGAACGATAACACTGCTGTACTTTCGGGAGACGCCATGCTGATAGAATCTTACCGTGAGATTGCCAAATCACCATCGGAACATCTGCCTGAAATATTACATTTGTTCTCCAATACAGCTACTGAAATCTGCTGTGGTCAACAGCTCGACATGGAGTTTGAGAAAAGAATGAATGTCACAGAAGATGAATATATTGAAATGATCCGGCTGAAAACAGCCGTCCTTCTAGGATGTTCGCTTAAATGCGGGGCTATTGCAGCGGGAGCTTCTCAAAAGGATGCAGACGCGTTGTACAGTTTCGGAATAAATATAGGTCTGGCTTTTCAGCTGATGGACGATCTTTTGGATGTATATGGCAATCCTGAAACTTTCGGTAAACGAATCGGTGGGGATATTCTTTGCAACAAGAAAACATACTTGCAGATTACTACGCTGAAACACCACGAAACGTCGGACGAAATGCACGCATGGATAAATAAAGAGGAGTATAATGAAGAAGAAAAAATCAGAGCGGTGACACAATTATATAATAAGCTCAATCTGAAAAAGCTTTCGGAAGAAATGATAGAATCATACTATCAGAAGGGCATCAACGACCTGAATCAGGTACAAGTAGATGAGAACCGGAAAGCAGAATTAAAAAAACTGGCGGAAAACCTTTTAACAAGAAAATCTTAAACAGGGAATGATCATAGATACCCATTCGCATATATTCGACGAAACTTTCTCGAATGATATTGATGATGTTATTCTTAGGGCAAAGCAAGCCGGAGTTGCAGCTGTTTTATTACCGAATATTGATACCGAATCGATAAAAGAGGTAAACTCTCTGGCTGAAAGACATAAAGGCTACTGTCTTCCGATGATGGGACTGCATCCGACCAGTGTCACAAAAGACTGGAAAAAAGATCTGAATATTATCAAAGAGCAATTTTCGAGGCATCAATACATTGCTGTAGGTGAAATAGGAATTGACTTATATTGGGATACATCCCTGGCTGAAGAACAAAAGTCAGCATTCGAAGAGCAACTCCGATGGAGTATCGAGTACAATCTGCCTGTATCTATTCATTGCCGGAATGCGGTAATGGAATCAGTTGAATGTATCAAAAAAGTAGGGGCAGATAAGCTGAAAGGCTCTTTCCATAGTTTCGGCGGCAACAGTGAAGAACTCCAAGTTGTTTTGGATCTAAAGAATTTTTATATCGGAATAAACGGAACAGTCACTTACAAAAATTCGACTTTACCAACGGTTTTACAAGATGCTGATCTCAGTCGCATTATAGTTGAAACAGATGCACCGTACCTTCCACCGGTTCCATATAGAGGAAAACGTAATGAACCGTCATATACCAGTTACATCGTTGATAAACTGTGTGATATTTATAACACCAGTAAAGATGATATCGAAAGTACAACCAGTAATAATGCAAAAAAACTGTTCGGGATTAATATCTAATAAGGTCTGAGTAATACAGACAAGACTATTAATCCTTTTATGCAAATTTTATTACGATTGGTATTTGCGTCCCCTGCTTGCCAAATCGAAAAATCCTGCTAACTTTGCATCCTCAAACGGTTTAAGCACAATTGGAGAGGTGCTCGAGTGGTTGAAGAGGTACGCCTGGAAAGCGTATATACCCCTAAAGGGTATCGAGAGTTCGAATCTCTTCCTCTCCGCTGATAATAAACAATTTAAAAGATGATTGAAACCTACAATCATCTTTTTTTGTATCTTTATACAGAACATTCTGTACATTTTTCTGTTCTTTTAGAAAACCTTATTAAGGTCTCAGGCCTATTTATTACTTTGGTAAGTAAAACAGCTAAAGCTTATTATGAGTTTAATATATTATCATTAAATTTCCTGTTTCTTACTATATTATATACAACACATACCTAATAACAACATCACAAGTTGATTATTTTAACTACCTTTACAAAAAGGATTTAGGTATATAAATGCATTATGAGAGAATGAAGAAGGGACAAATAACCATAAAAGACATTGCTAAAGAATTAAAAATCTCTGCATCAACTGTATCCCGGGCATTAAACAATAATCCGGATATTAGCATCGAGACCAGAAAAATGGTGCAGAAATTTGCGAAAGACCATAAATACAAGCCGAACTCAATGGCAATGAACCTTCGCAGTAAACATTCTAATATTATAGGTGTTATTGTACCGGAATTAGCCAATCATTTCTTCTCATCTGTGTTATCAGGCATAGAACTTATAGCCGAAGAACATGACTATCAAGTCATTGTTTGCCAATCATTGGAAGAATACACCAAAGAAGTCCGTAATGTTCAGACTTTAATAAAAGCGAGAGTATGCGGAGTCCTCATATCCCAGTCCAAGACAACATTGGAGTACGATCACTTTCAGGAACTGATAGATAACGATATACCCATCATCTTTTTCGACCGTATCTGTACAGGTATAGATACAGGCAAAGTGGTTGTAGATGATTACTCGGGGACATTGAATGCAACAGAGTATATGATCAAAACAGGTTGCAAAAAAATTGCATTTCTGGGAGCACCGACTCATCTCGAAATATCCAAGAATAGAAAAAACGGTTATTTAGATGCTCTTCGAAAACATCATCTACCAATAACAGAGTCTTTTATATGCGGTGCCGATAATAAACAACTGGGTTATGAGACAGCAAAGAATTTGCTATTATCAGATAATCGGCCTGATGCATTTATGTGTATGAACGACTATACTGCTTCAGGAGTACTAGTGGCAGCGAAAGAATTAAAGATAAAAATTCCGGAAGAAATATCTATTTGTGGTTTTTCAAATTCGAATATATCACAGGATACAGATCCTATGCTCACCACTGTAGATCAGTATCCGGTAAGAGTAGGAGAAGAAGCCATGAAACTAATTCTCGAAAAAGTAAACAACGCGGAACAGAAAGACCGCAAAAATAAAATTATCAAGACAGAACTGATTATCAGAGATACGACAAAACACCTTGACAATCAATAGTCAATGCATCAGATAAACACGATGACTCAAAAACCACTTTTGAACAACAAACAAATATGGAACATTAACTTCGGCTTTTTAGGCTTACAGATTTGTCTCACTCTCATTCTGGCAAATACAAGCCGGATACTCTCGGGATTAGGAGCCGATATAGATCAATTGCCGCTACTATGGCTTGCCCCTCCTCTCGCCGGATTAATTATACAGCCGATAGTCGGATACATAAGCGACCGTACATGGACTAAGTGGGGCAGACGGATACCATATGTGCTGGCAGGTACAATTATGACAGCCTTAATGATGCTCTTAATGCCCAATTCACATATTTTGAACAACATCTTCTCGGTTGTCCTAAGCATCACATTCATTCTTTTCTGGACGCAAACAGCCCTCAATATATCCATGCAGCCATACCGCTCATTGGTTTCAGATATGGTAGACAGCAGACAAAGCAGCAAAGGATATTCCACACAGACAATACTGGCAAATATAGGGGGAATCATCGGTTCTCTCCTACCTTATGTTCTGGCTCAGGCCGGAGTAAATAACGAAGCCGATGAAAGCGAATGCATTGCCGATTCGGTTACATGGTCTTTCTACATAGCCGCTGCAATATTGCTTATCACATCCCTCAAAACATGTTTCTCAGTAAAGGAATACCCGCCTGCAATTTTTGAGAAATACAACTCCGCAGATATATCAAAACAAAGTACAGTAAGTACAAAAACGATAATTTACACTTTGTCGAGGATATCAATAGTGCAATTATTTTCATGGATGGCATTCTTTATCATATGGGTATATGCCACAGATGCTTTAGCTGAATCGGTGTGGAATACGAGCGATGCTTCATCATCTGCATACAACGATGCCGGTAACTGGTACGGAGTACTTACAGGAGTGTATAGTATTACGGCTGCAATTTTCTCTTTTTATATACCCCGAATATCTAACCTCATCGGGCGGAAGACTCTTTACTCTCTGGCTTTATTTGCCGGGGGATTAGGAACTATCTCGTTGTATTATATCAAAGACCAGTATATACTTCTATTTCCTATGATTGCGATAGGTATAGCATGGGCCCTCATATTGACCATTCCCTTTACGTTAATGAACGATATAGCTCCGGCTAAAAAAATGGGATTTTATATGGGATTATTAAATATAACTATCGTTTTTCCTCAGATAATAGGCGGACTAACAGGCAACTTTATTTTTAAGCATATAGCCGGTTCATCCTCCGTGTCGATGATGCTTATAGCCGGAATCTTTTTATTTATGGGAGCTGTCTCCGTCTACTTTATCAAGTCGAGAAAAACGGTTTCTCTTCAATAACCTCAATTAGTAGTTGAAAATTCATCTCAAAGTTATAATCACCTAGAACATCTGTTTTTTTTATAAAAAAAAAAGGGTTTGAAACCTAAAAATGTCCGCAGCTAAACAGCTACGGACATTTAAACCTAGAAACCTTCTAACCTTTGAAACTAACTAACCTTGAATCTATATCTTATAGCTTTTTCAATCCTTTAGTTGCAGCCTTATCTGCTTCGATCACACTGATAGCAAAACCTCCGCCGGGAGCAGCTACCTGAGTCAATTTAGACTTATTTGTAACAACTACCTTACGAATTGTGTAGGCCTGAGTATTTGTTTTATAATTAGCATCTTTAGCATCAGCATATATCGTTGCCACATATTCTTTACCCGGATCCAAAAAGTCGAAAGTAAATGCTGAAGTATGTCCTTCTTCGCTGCTGGTGTTACCGATAAACCAGTTATTAGTACCTTTAGCCTTACGCGCAACAGTTATATATGATCCCGGTTCTGCTTCCAGATATTTACTGTCGTCCCAATCTACAGCGACATCTTTAATAAACTGGAACGCATCCATGAATTTATTGTAATGCTCTGGTAAATCTGCAGCCATTTGTAATGGGCTGTACATCGTTACATACAATGCCAACTGACGAGCTAACGTACTGTTTACGTGCGAATGATTATTTGGATTTAGTTCTGCGATATCCATAACAAAAATACCAGGAGTATAATCCATCGGACCACCGATCAAACGGGTAAATGGAAGAATAGTTGTATGGAAAGGTTTATTACCTCCAAAAGCTTCATATTCTGTACCTCTAGCCGATTCATTTCCGATCAGGTTAGGATAAGTACGAGAAAGACCTGTAGGACGACTTGCTTCATGGGCATTGACCATAATTTTATAATCGGCAGCCTTTTTCAAAGCATACAGATAATGGTTATTCATCCATTGTCCATAATGATGTTCTCCACGAGGAATAATATCTCCGACATATCCACTCTTCACTGAATTATATCCATTGTCTGCCATAAATTTATATGCCTGATCCAAATGGCGTTCATAATTACGGACAGATGACGAAGTTTCATGGTGCATCATCAAACTTACTCCTTTACTTTTTGCATAAGATTGCAATTCCTGGACATTGAAATCAGGATAAGGTGTCACAAAATCAAAAACATAATCTTTTGAATTTCCGAACCAATCTTCCCAACCGATATTCCAGCCTTCAACCAATACCTGTGCAAAGCCATGTTTCGCTGCAAAATCAATATATTCTTTTACATGAGCATTATTAGCCGCATGTTTCCCGTTTGGTTTTACTTTCGAATAATCTGTTTCATCTAATTTCACGCTGGGCAAATCATCTGTATAAGCCCATGTGCTTTTTCCTGTAATCATTTCCCACCAAACTCCGATATATTTAACGGGTTTGATCCATGAAGTATCTGTCAATTTACAAGGCTCGTTCAGATTCAGCGTAATATTCGAAGCCAATATATCACGGGCATCATCACTTACGATCACTGTACGCCAAGGTGATGTACATGGAGCCTGAAGATGTCCTTTGTTTCCTTGAGCATCGGGAGTCAGCCACGATTCGAAAATCATATTTTTATCATCCAGATTCAGGTTCATCAAAGAATAATCAACCAAAGCGGCTTCATGAAGATTGATATACAAACCATCATCAGTTTTCATCATTAATGCAGTCTGTACACCAGTCTGAGAAAATGCAGTCTGAGAACTATTTTGAGTATAGGCCTCTTTCATCAGTCCTCTTATCTGTGACAGTTTTGATTTTGTATAATCATATTCCTGTGTATCATAATCGCCCGGAATCCAGAATGCTGTATGATCTCCGGTCATTGCAAATTGTGTTTTTTCTTCTTTTATCGTGAAGTAAACAAGATTCTTTTGTTGAGGAAATTCATATCTGAAACCTAAACCATCATCAAACAATCTAAAACGGATGATTATATGACGGTCGGTACTTTTCTGATCAAGAGTTACGGCCAGCTCGTTGTAATGATTACGGATATCTTTTGTTTCCCCCCAAACAGGATGCCATGTTTCGTCAAAAGTACTTGTTTGAGTATCAGATACTGAAAACCCATCAAACAAAGATGATTTAGGATCATAAGCCTTATTATCGTAATTTTCCTTACCCGAAAAATCATCAAAGGTGTACGATGCTCCGGCATTTTTCAGTTCAAGACCCATTTTACTGGGCTTAACTACATCCTTACCTTTGTATGTAAGGCTATAAGTAGGCACTCCGTTTCCTTGCAGCGAGA
Organism: Indolivaga capnocytophagoides DSM 22835; assembly: GCF_000426485.1. Lineage (GTDB taxonomy): Bacteria > Bacteroidota > Bacteroidia > Bacteroidales > Dysgonomonadaceae > Dysgonomonas_A > Dysgonomonas_A capnocytophagoides. The sequence goes on along the minus strand of NZ_AUFL01000011.1, from coordinate 99,783 downwards.
ATCGCAGGATAAAATTACCATTCGGTGATTTTAACTCTTGTGCCGATACAATTCCGCCAATAAGGCATAAGCACATTAATAATATTAGTTTTCTCATAATTGATGGTATATAAGGTCACAGACCTATTTATAATTTTAGTATGTATAATAACTACAACCAGTTATTAATGAATAATACAGTTTTTGAGCTTTATGGCAGCCCAAGAACAGACCTGTTATTGCATAACAATCTATTGTTCTTACACTTGAAAAGTCAATAAAAAGGTCTGAGACCTTATGACTATACAAAGAAAAATAATCCGTATCTATTAACATATCTGTTTTTCACTAAAAGAGTCAATCTACAACTGCAAACGTTTGCAATCTGCACACAATTCTACCTTCCTATTTTTTCATAAATTTGCGAACAGAAATCTTATCCCCTAATTGAATTTTCACGACATAGGCTCCGGGTATAAGCCCCGATATATCGAGAGACGAGCTATTACGAGACATCGCAACCAGACCTCCCGAAAGATTGTAAACCTCCATACCTTTTATTTCACCACCGTTATATAATATCTGAACATCGGAAACAGTAAGCCCTGCCAAGTCATTTTCTATTACATCTCCAATTCCGGCAACACCGCCATTATCAATATACAAACGATATTCTCCCGGTTGCAACTTGATAGAATAATTGGTTGATGACACCGACAGGTTTTCTCCGGAGATAGCATTATACCAAGTTCCAGTCTTAGGTAAAGTTAAACTGACTGTAGCTTCGGCTACACCAAAATTACCTACCAGGAATGCATTAATATCACCTTTCCAGACTATATATTTTTGTGCATTAGCCAACGAATAATCCAGATTTAAACTTTCGAATACATTATTCTCTTTTTTCAATTTGATGAGTTTAGTATACGCATTATATAAGTTCTTTCGATTGACGTTATCCAGATAATCCCATCTTACAGGTTTCTCTGCTACCCGGCAATCTTCCGAAATAGTAGTTCCATCACTGCAAGTATTAATAGAATAATCGTATCCTAACTCACCAAACTGCCAGATCATTTTAGGTCCGGGCAATGTAAAATAGAAAGCGGCTGATAATTCTGCTCTTTTCAATGCTGTAGCAAGATCTTTGACATTATAACTTCCACTTGCATTCCCATAAGCCAGCGATTTATACATCAAACGCTCTTCATCGTGACTCTCCATATAAGCTACCAGATTAGGCTTAGACCAGCCTCGTTTTGTATATATAGCCCCCGACAAATCAGAATTTCCATTATCCGTCCACCCCATAGTTCCTTCGGCATAGTTATAATTCATATTTCCCCAAAGCATAATATCGGCATCAGCTAACACTTTTTCTTCACTGTTATCTGCTAAATGCTCCATAATAACTATGGCTTTAGGGTTACGCTTATATATTTCGGAAGTCATTCTTTTCAGTATATCGATACGAGACTGATCGTATGCCCATCCGTTACCCTTAGTGTTTGTAAATCCTTTGGTAAAGTCGAAACGAAAACCATCTATCCGATACTCCTTCATCCAGTAACTGTTGACACTATCAACCAGAGCTTTGGTTTGCTCCGACTCGTGATTGAAATCGTACCCCCAACTATAGTCTGTATTAGGAGATTCCACATTGTACCATGGATTATCAGACGAAGGTCGGTTGTTTGCAGCATCCCAATACAACTGCAGGAAAGGCGATTGGCCGAACGAATGGTTCAGTACCATGTCTATTACCACAGCAATATTTCTCTTATGACATTCGTCTACAAAGTTTTTAAACGCATCTTTAGTTCCATAATATTTATCTACCGCAAAATAGAATGATGGATTATATCCCCAACTGCTATTTCCTTCAAATTCATTTATAGGTAATAATTCGATTGTATTAACACCTAACGATTGCAAGTAATCTAGTTTAGCTAAAGTTGATACAAAACTATGCTCGGTGGTAAAATCGCGAATCAAGAGTTCATATATTACCATTTTATCTTTTTCGGGCAAGGTATAATCGTTATTCTTCCATGCATAAGATACCTGACCGGGCTGAAAAACAGATGCTATACCCTCGGTTTTACCCGTAGGATATGCTTTCAGATTAGGGTATACTGCAGACGGAATATATTGATCATTCCACGGATCAAGTACCTTATCTGTATAAGGGTCTGCAATCTTTAATGTACCATCTACCAGATACTGAAAAGCATATTCTTGTCCTTTACCAAGTCCTGTAATCGTTATCCACCAATAATCGCCGTCTCTGTTCAGCATATAGTTATTATTGGCTTTCCAATTACTGAAATCACCTATCGCATATACATTTTTCTTATTGGGAGCATAAAGTACCAATGTTACCGAATTATCGTTTATATAATTTATTCCGGCTCTTGAATTAGATGGTCTTACCTGATCAATTACGTCTTTCTTGACTGTAACGAATACGCTATCTCTTACAGAAAATGTTCCTTGCATGGCCTCAGCAATGAGCCAATGACTACCTGCTGTTTGAAAGTTATATGTATACGAAAGACTTGTAACATTTGTTGTTTTTGTAAGTTCTGTTTCATCTAATAGTATACGGATGGTAGCAGTAGCTGAGCTGTTGGCTTTTACATCTATAGATGTATTTTTATCAATAAGCTGGTCAGACGATGGTTTTTCGAAACTTACAACTAATCCTGTTTCATGCACATCTACAAAAATATCTTTACCATTGTCTTTTCCTTCTTTCGATCCGTCTGCATTACGGAAAACGAATGCTAATTTCTGAATCTTCTCCCCTTGAGGTACTCCGTAATAAGCGCGGATATTGGGAGAAATACTTAGTTTCCATTTATTATTCCCTTGCGATACCAGCTTGTACTTAGCACTGTTATCAAGCCATGTTGGAGCATATTTCCAATCGGATGTAGAGGAACTCTTATCGGTAATTACGCCTGTATGGGCATACACATCGCCTGTTATACCTGACAAAGCTGTACCTGTTGCATCAAAGATGATTTCGGCGGAAGTCTCATCCGTCAAAAAAGTGGGAGTTGTAGCGATAATCTGTGCTTGCAACCAGAATGGCAACAAGAGCATTATCATCAAATAATATATTTTTTTCATGCGATAGTATTTAAAGGTTGGCTGTAATAGAAGAAGGAGTAAATAATCAAACTCACTCCTTCTCCTTTCTTACTATAAATTATTTCAATTATGCAATCACATTACTTGCTTAAGAATACATACTGACCTGTGAGATCGTTGAACTTAATAAAGTATTTACCATCTTCAGCCGCAATATTATTACCTGAACCTCCACCATAAGGGAATGAGTCTCCACCCCAACTTACAGCCCAGCCAGCATCAGCTCTGAATTTGATTTCACCTGCAGTAATATTAACATCATCAGCAACCCAGATATGAGGATCATAAGACGATTTTGTCAGCTTGATGGTTCCTGCATCAGACCAATTATTAAATGCTCCGATAAGTTCTATATCTCCATATTCTTTAGCGGCACTGGCATCGTACGCCGTTACTGTATATTTCAAGGCTGAAATATCCGCTGTTACAGTATAATAACCTGCTGTTTTTATATCTGTAATATTTCCTGCATTATCTGATGTTAATGTACCGGCAGATGCTCCAACTCCATAAGATAAAGCCCAAGTTCCAAGATTTGCGTTAGGTATAAATTTGAACTCGCTGCCTGCTGCAAATTTTCCGGTATAAGTATTCACTTCATCATTAGATGCACGGAACATCACAAATGTATAATTGTGTTCATTCCACGAATTTTCGCCAAACATACTACCTATCAGATGAATAGGATCAGGAAGAGCTACAACTTCATAAGGTATAGCCTTTGCCGTGAACACATTCGATGCACTGGTTTTAATAAGACCACTTGCTATCTGAGTAATTACGCGTATCTCTATATTATATTCTTTTTCGGGAGTTAAATGCAATCCGGTTGTTAAAGCCGAATTAAGCTGTTCAACTGTAACGGAAGCATTATACACTGTTGCAGCAGTAGCGTCACTTACTTCCGACACCGACAAAATAGTCTGAGCTTTCGAAAAATTACTCCCAACAGTATCAACCTGAATAGCATATACGGGAGGAGCTAAAGCTAATTCTGATTGCTTATAAGATGTCCAACTCAAAGCAAAAGCTTCTTTTGTTTTATCCTTCTGCAACAGTTCATAAGACGTTCCATCAGTTGGGTGAGTCAATACAGACGGCTGATATTGAGGTATGGCAGGCTCATCATCATCACTACACGAAACAAAAGCCAGCATAGCAATCATCAGAAACAATATATTTTTAATTTTCATGATATTCTCTTTGTTAATGATTATTTATACAATTCATTCTGTTGCAATGCAGGGTTACCGGTCAGATGCTTTGTACTGATAGGGAACAGTTCGTATTTTTTATCTATGTCTGTACCGTTCTGTACGCCACCTTTCCAAGCCCAGTTATAACCGGTAGAAAATTTACCGAAACGTATAAGGTCTGTTCTGCGTTGAGCTTCCCAATACAATTCGCGACCTCTTTCGTTCAATATGTCTTGCAATGTAAGAGATGTTGCAGCAGATAAGCCTGTTCTTGCATGAGCATGCACTTTATTATAATCAGCTAATGCATTAGCCGTATCACCAAGTCTCAATTCGGCTTCTGCTTGAATAAGAATAACATCAGCCAAACGGAACAATGGAAAATCGGTATCAGTCCACTGTCCAACTCCATTTGGATTAGTAGCTCCATCCCAACCTTTATTGGTAAATTTGATTACAGACCAACCTTTTGCGAAATTATTTAATTCAGTCATATTCTGATCGCGATCTTTTTTGAAAAATAAAGCACGCTTATCTGATGTATTAAATAATGATGTTAATTGTTGTGTAGCTCTATTTCCCGCCCATGCACCATTAAAATCAAGAAGACTTGTCATATCTCCAGATGTTGATGAAGCCATCACAAATGTCATACCTCCATAATCCTGAGCATTTGTAAAATCATAAGGTAATGCAAATATGATTTCTTTAGATTTGTTATTATCAGCGCAGAATAAATTCTGATAGCTACTTTCAAGAGCTAAGCCAGTATAAGAAGTCACTTTCTTTGCATATGTCAGAGCATCGTTCCAACGAGCCTTGCCCGTATACACTTCAGCATTCAAATACATTTTAGCCAAAAGAGTCTGTATCAACTGATTGGTCACAAGACCATAGGTAGCCGATGAATAATCTCTTAACTTCCCTCCTTTTTCGAGATCAAGCAACTCACTTTCTATCCAATTAAACATACCTTCACGACCTAACTGCTCAGGCAGGTAAGTTACAGGATGTTCTTCTGTAACCCAACCCGGATTTCCATAGATATCTAACAAAAAGAAATAATTCATAGCACGTAATGCTCTTACTTCAGTTCTCATCCTATCTAAGTTTTCAACTTCAACTCTAGGAGTAATTGTATTCTTCAAAAACTCATTGGCAAACACAATATTCAACATACAACGTTGATAAAGCATATAACCTATATAATTGTCGGGAGTAAGCTGAGTTTGAGAATAGTTTTTCTCATCATTATCACTCCATGCACACTTTGCCTCATCAGAAGTTAGCTCCTGGATATTGAAGTAAGTACGTAAGAATGTCGTTTTTCCTTGATCCGGCGAAGATGGGATATCCCCCAGTCCATCGGGACCTGTTAATCCTAATTTACTGAAGCCCGAATAAACTTTAGCTACAAGCATCGGATAATTAGCCGCATCGGCATAAGGATCCAATTCTATATTAGGTCCTTTGGGTACCGTATTAAGATCATCGGTACATGCCGCAAATGGTAGAGACAATAATAAAGACAGACCTACGTATAATATATTTTTAGATTTTATCATTTTATTTTTCATAACAATCTGATTATTTAGTAAATCAAATAGGTCCGAGACCTTAAAAGTTTAAATTCACACCAAACATAAATACCAAAGGTCTTGGATAAAGATTATAATCAATTCCAGGATCAGTACTGTTTCCTACCTCAGGATCTAAACCGTCATACTTGGTAATAATAATCGGATTCTGAACTGTAGCATAGAAACGTGCTGAAGATGTAGGACTGATGAATTTCAGTTTATCTAAAGTATATCCCAATGTGATATTATCAATTTTCAGAAACGATGCATTTTGTACATAATAATCCGAAAACAATTGTTTTGATCTGAAGTTAGTATATAAAGCTGAAGTCGGTTTATTTGATAATGATGCCTTATTACTGAATAATTGGTCTAAGCTAAGATTTGCACTATTTGCAGCAACAGAGTTATAAGCATAATTACCTAACGATACACGCCCATTAAATCCAAAATCCCAGTTTTTATATGTCCATTTCGAATTAAATCCCATAGTAACATCTGCTGCAGGTTTTTTATATGCATACAAATCATTTTCATCAATAATACCATCTTTGTTACGGTCTACATATACCCCTTCGAGCGGTTTCCCACTTTCATCATATACTTGTTCGTACACATAGTATACACGTGGTGCATAACCAACTTTATACGCTTGTATTTTTTCGCCCCCATCACCACCGGCTGATCCTATACTTTCGTAATAATTAGCTTCCGATCCATTTACAAGTTTAGTTATTTTACTTTTATTATATGCCAAATTAAAACCTACCGACCAGTCCAAATCTTTGGTTGCAATAGGACGTCCGTTTATAGAAAACTCAATCCCTTTATTTGTCATTGATCCAATATTCTGAGGCAAACGTTCCGAAGGGCTTGTTCCTGCAACTACCGGAGCTACAGTATTCAACAAATCAGTTGTTTTACGAGAATATATGTCCACAGACCCATTAATTCGATTATTTAAGAATCCATAGTCGAAACCGGCATTCCATGTTGTTGTAGTTTCCCATTTTAGATTAGGATTGTATCCACTCGGACGCATTAAGTTTACCCAATTAGTTGAACCATCGGGATTAGTTCCCATCGGATAATATGCTTTACCTTCACCTATTGAATAGGATGGCGAAGAGGGATAGTAATAATCATCACCTAAGTCTTGCTGTCCTGTTTTACCCCAACCTATACGTAATTTTGCATCGCTAAGTACCGAAATATCTCTCAAAAACGACTCCTCTTTCATCTTCCAAGCCAATGCTGCAGCAGGGAACAGACTCCACCGATTATCTTCTGAAAAACGAGAGGAACCATCGCGGCGTAGAGTAAAAGTCAACAGGTACTTATCATTAAATGTATAGTTAAATCGGCCGAAGAATGACAGCAAATAATATTCTTTAAAGTCTAAGAAATTACGTCCTTCATATACTTCTCCAATACTTGACACACGATCTTCTTTTGATATGTACCATTGTCCTTCGTCTTTCCATTTCTTGTAATGTTGCCAGGAATAACCACCCATTACATCAAACTTACTCTTCAATGAAGGTAACTCTTTCATATACTGAGCATAAAACTCTAGAAGTTGATTATTCTTGAAATTATAGAAATTTTTCCGCAATCCGCTTTGCTCATCATTTAAACTATAAGCTGTAGGATTGAATGGATCTTTAAAATCTGTACCGTTTGTCGTTGCAATATCTATACCCAGATTGACATTGAATCGCAAATCGGGTAGGAAGTGTAATTTATAATCAGCCTGAACATTACCGATAAAGTTTCTCACATTCGCTCTGTTATCTTGCATATCTAACATTGCCACAGGATTTTTACCTGCAATAGAAGATAGTTTATTAGGATCTCCACCATCTGTCCATGAGAAATATCCGCCCCATATGCTACCATTTTTAACTGCTTGAGTAGGATCGAAAGATATTGATGAACCAATGGCTCCTGTCTCTCCAAAACGGGTTTTAGAATACATACCCTTTCCATTAATGTTCAGTTTTAAATGGTCATCGAGCAACGATGGAGTCAGTGAAATACTTGCAGTAACTCTTTCCATCGATGTGGTTTCTAAAATACCGTCTTGCTTAGTATACCCTAGTGACGCTCTGAAAGGTAGAGCTTTACCTAACGAGCCATACATGCTTAGGTTATGGTCTGTACCAAGAGCTGTTCTATAAATCTGATCTTGCCAGTCGGTGTTAGCAGTACCAAGCATACCAAGTACAGTAGCCTCATCACTAGTACCGGTAAACCGTTCTGTTATATAGTTTCGATATTGATTAGCACTTAGCACATCTACTGTTTTGCGAGACGTACTAACCGAAAAATTACCATTATAGGAAACTTTCAATTTGCCACTAACCCCTTTTTTTGTGGTAATTAATATAACACCGTTCGAAGCACGCGACCCGTATATTGCAGTTGCCGAAGCATCCTTCAGCACTGTAAAAGTTTCAATATCTGCGGGATTAATTGTACTTAGGAAGTTAGACGAACCATCCAGATCATTACTAACAATAACCCCGTCAATAATCATTAACGGATCGTTCTTTGCGTTTAACGATGCACCTCCACGAATACGGATTGTAGAACCTTCACCTGGACGTCCCCCGTTGGAAGTTACATTCACACCTGCTATCTTACCGCCCAATAGATCTTGAGCAGTAGTAGCTAACCCTTTATTTTTCTCATCGATTTTGATAGCAACAACAGAACCGGTTGCATCTTCTTTTTTTACACTACCGTAACCGATTACCACTACCTCACTTAATAGTTCGGTATCGTCGGCTAACTTAATATTTATTTCTTTCTGACCGGCAATAGGCAATTCTACAGCCTTATATCCGATATAAGAAATAACCAAAGTTCCATTTGACGGAGCATTTATCTGAAATTGTCCATCCAGATTTGTAATTGTTCCGTTAGCAGTTCCCTTTACTACCACAGAGGCCCCAATTATAGATTCGCCATTAGAATCTGTCACAGTTCCTTTGACTAGCCCGACTGAGCCACTTTGTGCATACATTGTCGAAATAGACAATACTCCTATTAGCATAAATAAGAGTAACGCAGCACAGCTTTTTTTCACCTTTTCCTTCATGTGCAAATTGTTAAGATTAACATAAATTTTCGAGAACTTAAAAAAGATCTAAATCCTCGTTAAGTTTAAATCATGATACAAATATGATATAATGAGGACTTTTTTCATCGGAGAAAAAGCATAAACTCATCTTTTCGGAGTGCAAACGTTTGCAAAGAAATACAACATCAGGATTTTCATTTTGTCAATCTTTCGATCTTAACACACACTCGATAGTTTTACAACATGCAGCTATGACAATAAATTCTTCCTATCCCAAACATATATGTTTCAACAAAATACACTTATACAAGCATAAGAAAATCAACACTAATCTCTATAAATATTTTTTAGATAAAAACAACACACCCCTATTATAACCTATAACATTACATTTGCAAACATTGTTTAAAGAGGAATATAATCCGGAAAAATAGTATTATAGAGAAAATAGAATAGCTCCATAAACTAAAAAGACTTTTTTCAGGGTATATTTTCTCTTTAAGGAATGAGCCAAATCGAAATAAAAGTTAAGAATGAAATCTCAAAAAAAAAGAGAGCTGCATTAATGCAAACTCTCTTTTCTTTCCAAAAAAATTAGTATATGCGATTATATAATATTACAAAACACCTTGTGACATCATGGCTTTTGCAACTTTCATAAATCCTGCAATGTTTGCACCTTTCACGTAGTTAACAAAACCATCGCTACTCTTACCATATTTCACGCAATTTTCGTGAATATCTTTCATTATAAGCTTCAGTCGATTGTCAACTTCTTCCTCCGTCCAACTCAAACGTTCAGAATTCTGACTCATCTCAAGTCCCGAAACGGATACTCCCCCTGCATTAGCTGCCTTACCGGGAGCATACAAGATACCCGCATCAAGAAATACATTTACAGCCTCGGGTGTAGATGGCATATTAGCACCTTCCGAAACAGCAATAACCCCATTGGCGACAAGAGTTTTGGCATCATCCCCATTCAGTTCGTTTTGAGTGGCAGAAGGTAAAGCTATATCCGCTTTTTCGTTCCAGGGTCTGCCGCCTGCTACATATTTACAGTTATATTTCTCCGAATATTCACGAATACGTCCTCTGTAAAGTTCTTTCAGTTCTTTCACATATGCCAGTTTTTCGGCTGTGATTCCTTCCGGATCATAGACATAACCGTCTGAATCTGATAATGTCACTGGAAGCGCACCCAATTCGATCAGTTTTTCACAGGTATACTGAGCAACATTACCCGACCCGGAAACCAAACACTTCTTACCTTTAATATCTATATTTTTGGTTTTCAACATTTCCAGTAAAAAGTAAACATTTCCATATCCGGTTGCTTCGGGACGAATAAGCGATCCGCCGAAAGTAAGACCTTTTCCGGTAAATGTCCCTGTAAATTCACGAGCCAGCTTTTTATACATACCGAACATAAATCCGACTTCACGGCCTCCGACACCTATATCTCCGGCAGGTACATCCGTATCGGGTCCGATATGACGCCAAAGCTCCGTAACGAATGCCTGACAAAAGCGCATAATCTCGGCATTTGATTTTCCTTTCGGATTGAAATCCGACCCTCCTTTACCGCCACCCATAGGCAGAGTTGTCAGTGAGTTTTTGAAAGTCTGTTCAAATGCAAGAAACTTCAATATAGAAAGATTTACAGATGAATGGAAACGAATTCCTCCTTTATACGGACCAATAGCATTGCTGTGTTGAACACGGTATCCCATATTGGTATGCACTTGTCCTTTGTCGTCAGTCCATGTCACACGAAACGAAAATATACGCTCCGGAATACAAAGACGTTCGATCAGATTCACTTTATCAAATTCAGGATGCTGGTTATAAACCTCCTCAATAGACTCTAATACTTCGTGGACTGCCTGATGATACTCTGGTTCGTTAGGAAAGCGTCGTTTTAGTTCAGATAAAATTTGTTCTGTCTTCATTTTTAGTAAAAGAAATTATGTTTATGAATTATGTAGGTTCTAAAATAACATTATGACATACAAATATAGCATTTTTCCACAATAAAGCAACAAATAAGTTCAATCATACAGAATAAAGCTCACAACGACTAACTAAAAATTATAAATTGAGAAGAATAAAAACAAACCGAATTCATTTTGTCATGATTTTGCAAACCGGAGAATACATTTAGACAAAAAATCAGAATACAGAACAGACAGACAACACACATTTAACACCTTAACCAAAATTTAACAGATAAAAATGCATTTTTTCTATCAAAATATTTTTTCTAATCAAAATAAGTGTTACCTTTGTAACATCAAATTAAGACAAAGAATACCATGAATCTAAACAGGAAAACAGGTATGCTTTGTCTTTTTTTATTAGGTTAATGGTTATCAATAAGGTTGTTTTAAAATTTTAGGTTATGAAAAGGTTATTTATTTTAGCAGCAGCTATATTTTCGTTAAGCGCTGCATCGTTCGCAAGTGATGGAGAGTATGCATTTCTTTCTAAATTAACAGAGAAAGACAAATTTGAAGGACTGGCTAATTATCTTCAGGCAGATTTTGAACAACAAAGATATTTGAAAGAAATATTTGCGTTGTCAAACAAAAAACTTGAAGCTGCATCTGTAGACGGAGCAATTTCTGAAGCAGATTTACAAAAAGCATTAGCTTTTAACTTGGCAAATACAAAAAGCGTATTATCTCGCGAACAGTATAAGAAATATCTTATAATGTTGAACATCACAGCCAATAATAGTAAGAGTGGAGAGTTTTTAGCTGAAAAATAAAGCTAAAAATTCTACCCAAATTACTTTTTTTTCGAAAAGTACAAATACTCTATAATATTAATAGGATCAGATATCTGATTCTATTTTTTTTTGTCCCGTAATCACATATCCACACCATACTTTACGAGTCGGCTCAGATCTTCAACACGAAGAACAGCCGCATCCTCTACAAGATAAAGATCGTCGCTGACATCTACCACATATTTACACATATGATCTGATATAATAATACCTTTTTTCGTTTTTTCGTTTCGAATCAGATCAACAAAAACGGAAGTATTTATAGGTGACAAATGAGAAAAGGGTTCATCCAATATACAAAACTGAGAATTACTTTTCAGAATCAAATATATTTCGATAATTCTTACATCTCCACCCGACAAATGACATATCTTTGAATCTGTATACGAATAAAACTCATTAAAAATGCTGCAAAATTCATTATAATCCACACAGAAATCTCTGAATACAGAGGTGACTTTTAAATGCTTTGGTAAAAAATTAAATTGAGGCAACATCCTTAACTCAGCAGGATTGAGATAGTCACCGAACAAAATATTGCCATTTATTCTTACTGATTTTTTGCTTGTTCTAATATCCCCGAAAATAAGTTTAAATAAAGTAGATTTCCCGCAACCATTCCGACCCAAAACCCCAGTGACCCGTCCTGTCTCCGACTTCAGGTACACATTACTCAAAATTAAGCTTTCGCCCCATCCGAACTGGACACTATCTATTTCAAGTACATTTTTCATAATGCAAAACTAAAGCCGATACAATTACAAATAAGTGAATTGATACATCTAACACAAAGGAGAATAACCACAACTTGCGCTTATCAACCCCGAGATTTTTATAATAATAAAACTCTCCTTTTTTATACTCTTTCATATAAAAGTAAACTAACACCATAGTCCCCAACTTAAACCAAAATAATGGTAGATAAACAGAAACACCCTCTCGATAAAAAAAAGAGGCACAGATAAACGTTATTACCAGTGAGAAAATCCCAAAAGATCTATAAAATGTAAAACATAATTTAAGATACCTCATTCAATACTTTTTCTATGACACACTTTATTCCAAAATCAAATATATTCAAAAAGACAAACCGTACTCATTTAAAAAGCACAAAAAAGGTCAAGCCATATTAAAAGCCCGACCCTTTTTATATTATAACTAAATTATTTACAGATTCATCTCGACGAAATAATATCGGTACTTCGTTTGATAAAACTGCTCAAAGCCTCACCTTTCAGCATATTATTTGAAAGCAATGCCAGATCTATTAATTGCCTCATAATTGCACTTCCGGCAGCATATTCTACTGCAGCATCCTTATCTTTCGCCTCTACATCTGAAAGAATCTGCTTAACCAATGGATGATTCGTATTCACGACCATTTTATAATGATCGGGCATATCCCCATAAAAAGCCATACCGGTTTGCAAAGCCGCCATTTCTTTCATCCTTCTCATATACTCATCCTGAGTAATCTGTATCGGCTGAACATTTTCTTTAAGCGGTTTATAATCAAATGAGAAGTCTACTTTATCAATAACCGGCAGTTGAGATTTAAAAGCTTCGTTCAATTTTTCTTTCTGCTCATCATTCAGATCAGAATCTTTTAGATCTTCTTTCTTTATTATATTATCAATAATATCACTGTCTATGCGAACAAAACGACTTTTTTCGAATTTCGACTCCAACATTCCCGCTAAATGAACATCCAATTGCCCATCGAGGAGCAAGACATCGTACCCGTGTTCTTTTGCCGCATTAATATAAGAATACTGTTCTTCTTTATTATTTGTATACAGATAAACCAAAGTATCATCCTTATCGGTCTGATTTGCAGATATCAAAGTCTTGTACTCTTCAAAAGTGAAAATTTTAGAATCAACATTCTTCAAAAGACAGAATTTCTGAGCTCTGTCATAGAATTTTTCATCTGTAAGCATACCGTACTCGATAAATATCTTAAGACTATCCCACTTTTCCTCAAACTGCGGACGGTCATTTTTAAATATTTCCTCCAGGCGGTCAGCCACTTTTTTAGTAATGTGGTTTGATATTTTCTTTACATTATGATCGCTTTGCAAGTATGATCTCGACACATTCAACGGAATATCCGGAGAATCAATCACACCATGCAAAAGAGTCAAAAATTCGGGCACAATCCCTTCCACCGAGTCTGTAATAAATACCTGATTAGAATAAAGCTGAATCTTATTCTTATGAGGATCTACGTTTGGTTTCAGTTTCGGGAAATATAATATACCTGTCAGTTTGAACGGATAATCTACATTCAAATGTATCCAAAACAAAGGTTCATCCGTGAAAGGATACAACCCCTGATAAAATGTCTTATAATCTTCATCTTTCAACTCACTTGGCTTACGAGTCCACAACGGAGTAGTATCATTAATGACATTATCTTCATCAGTTTCAACCGATTTACCATCCTCCCATTTTGTTTTCTTTCCGAAAGCAATCGGTACAGGCAAGAATCGGCAATATTTCTTCAACAGACGCTCAATCTCGGCATTTTCAAGGAAGTTCTTATTTTCGTCATCGATATACAATACAATATCAGTACCCCTCTCCTGCTTATCGGCAGCCGAAATTGTAAATTCGGGACTACCATCACATGTCCATCTTACGGCAGGCTCATCTTTGTACGATTTAGTCACAACCTCCACTTGCTTAGAGACCATGAAAGACGAATAAAATCCTAACCCGAAATGTCCTATAATAGAATTAGCATCATCTTTGTATTTATCAAGGAATTCATTAGCAGAAGACAAAGCTATCTGATTCAAGTATTTATCAACCTCTTCGGCAGTCATACCGATACCTTTATCGGAAATGGTCAGAGTGCCTTTTTCTTTATCTACCGATATATGAATTGTAAGATCACCCAATTCTCCTTTAAATTCACCCAAAGATGAAAATGTCTTTAACTTCTGAGTCGCATCAACAGCATTAGAAACCAATTCTCTCAAGAAAATTTCATGATCGCTATACAAGAATTTCTTTATGATGGGGAAAATATTATCTGTGGTAACCCCAATTTGACCTTTTTTCTCTTCCATAATTATTATATATATATATATATATGAATTTTACTACTATTTCGGTTTCATCCACATTACACCGTCAAAAAAAATGCCAACAATCAAAATCCTGCCATTTTGACAAAATAAATAGATTTTTCAATCAAACACCAAAACCAACATAAATTTTATCTATACCGCATAACACTCTTTTCAAAACCACTCAATAAAATGCAAAAAATTAAATACCAATACATTACTACTACCACAAATTCAATATTAACATTTATTTCACTAAATAAGTCATATTTTATTTCTTTGATTCAGAAAAGATTGTAAATTTGTAATATTGGTTAATCCAATAAATATTATATATAATTATGGACGTTGCTTTCGGGCAACATAAAAGGGGAATAATTATGAGTACAAACACTACAGACGCAAATGGTTTTGAGAGAAAACTTATTGCATTACAGAACAATATGTTGAATTTTGCTATGACTCTTACAACAAATAGAGAAGAAGCAAAAGATTTGTTACAGGAAACCACTCTGAGAGCATTAGATAATAAAGAAAAGTATTATGAAAATGTAAATTTCAAGGGTTGGGTTTTCACTATAATGCACAACATTTTTGTAAATAATTACAGAAGAATAGTCCGCACACAAACCGTTGTGGATCAGACCGAAAATTTATATCACTTAAACCTGCCTCAGGATTCAGGTTTTGACACTCCCGAAGGAGCTTATACCATTGCCGAAATTACAAAGGCTATAAACAGCTTTACCAATGAATATAAGATTCCGTTCTCGATGCATGTTTCGGGTTACAAATACGAAGAAATAGCTCAAACCCTATCTTTACCGATAGGCACAGTAAAAAGTCGTATCTTCTTTGCCCGCAAGAGATTACAGGAAATGCTAAGTGATTATAAATATCAGGATAGAGAATAAGAGGCCTGAAACCTCAAAAGTATAACAAGAGCCGCAGTAATCTATTTTCCTGCGGCTCTTTAAGGTCTCAGACCTTTTTATAAACTTTTGCAAATATAAAGACAACAGTTAGTTGCTACTTTCAAGACAATGACATTAACTATCTTCTGTTGTCTGCAAAAACAAAACATTCCACATAAGATGAAAAAATATCTAATAATAATCTGCTCCATCGTATTAGCTTTGACTACGAATGCTCAGAGCAAGCAGGAAAAAGGGCAAGGCAAGGTAGTAAAAGTGACAGCAACCAACTACAATCAGGAAATAGCCGAAGGGATAGTCATAGTTGACTATTGGGCTCCATGGTGTGGCCCCTGCCGTAAACTAGAACCTATATTGAAAAGTCTGGCAGCGGAAAAAAACATCAAGATCGGAAAACTGAATGTCGATGAAAATAAGTCATTCACTACGGCAAAAAAGATTTCGACAATACCCACTATGCTTATTTATAAAAACGGGAAAGAAGTAGAACATCTCACCGGACTTTACACGAAAGAAGAATTAACAAAGATATTAGACAAGTACCTGTAAACAAATAGAGAGCATTTTTTAATGCTCTCTATTTTATAAATATCACAATAAACCCAACTATCAAATAAGGCTTTCCTGTATATTATTAAAAACAATCTTTAGGATCGAGCGCACCTGATTAAGCCCTTCCTCGTCTATTCCAGCCAAGGCATAATGCATGGTCTCATTTACCGCTCTATTTGCTTCATCTTTTATACTCTCGCCTTTGGGTGTCAAAAAGATCAAATTAGAACGCCTATCGGCTGGTGTAGCATGACGTTCTACCAAACCTTGCTTAACCAGATTATCGACCAAACGGGTCATACTCGGTTTATCTTTAAAGGTCGCATCGCAGAGTTTTTGCTGTGAAACTCCATCCTGCCTCCACAGAAAGGACAACACAGTCCATTGCTCCGGAGTAATATCAACACCTGCCTTTCGGAAATTGCGATACATCTTTCGGTTTATCGCCATCGACACTTTCCCATTAATGATGGGGAAAATATACTCAGGATCTATCAATTCACTATTATCTTGCTTCATCTTATAATTATCTAAGTAACAGAAAGTATTCAACAATATACTTTTGATTCAAGGTTTCATATCTATTTATTATCCATCCAAGTAGCCAACAATAGGTCGTTATTACTTTAATACGATATCGACACCTACTGATACTTATAATACGTTTCGGATGTTTGACCTTGCCAAAATAATAAAAAGGACTGAAACCTTTAGCCCGAAAAACAAAAATACAATATCTTAGCGTTTATCTGAAAAGTTTTGAGCGGTTATTTTGTTTTTCGGGGATTAAATCTTAACTTTGCGCCTCGAAAAACATTATTGTTTAACAGATTATAATTAATTATTTATGAACCATTACGAAACCGTTTTCATTTTGACTCCCGTTTTGTCTGATGTACAGATGAAGGAAGCGGTAGAAAAATTCAAAGGTATCCTTGTTGGTGAGGGTGCGACTATCGTGAACGAAGAGCATTGGGGGCTTAAGAAATTAGCTTACCCAATCCAAAAGAAATCTACAGGATTTTATGCATTCATCGAGTTCGATGCAGAACCAGCTGTTATCGAAAAATTAGAGCTTCAATATCGTCGTGACGAAAAAGTTATCCGTTTCTTAACTTTCCGCCAAGATAAATACGCTCATCAATATGCAGAAAAAAGAAGAGGTTTAAGATCATCAACTAAAAAAGAAAATTAATCATGGCACAACAATCAGAAATCAGATATTTGACTCCTCCTTCAGTAGATGTCAAAAAGAAAAAATACTGCCGTTTCAAGAAAAGTGGTATCAAATATATCGACTACAAAGATCCTGAATTCTTGAAAAAATTCTTGAACGAACAAGGCAAAATCTTACCTCGTCGTATTACCGGTACATCGTTGAAATTTCAACGCCGTATAGCTCAAGCTGTAAAGAGATCTCGTCATTTGGCGTTGCTTCCTTACGTAACTGATATGATGAAATAATTTAAAACAGGAGGAAAAATTATGCAAGTTATATTGAAAGAAGACGTAACCAACCTAGGTTACAAAGACGATGTAGTAACGGTAAAGGACGGATACGGACGTAACTATCTATTACCTCAGGGTAAAGCTGTTATAGCTACAGAATCTGCAAAAAAAGTATTAGCTGAAAACTTAAGACAACGTGCTCACAAACTAGAAAAAATCAAACAAGACGCTCAGGCTCTTGCTGCGAAACTAGAAGGAGTTGCTTTGACTATCGGTGCTAAAACAAGCTCAACTGGTACAATTTTCGGTTCGGTTACAAACATTCAGGTTTCTGAAGCTTTGGCAAAACAAGGTTTCGAAGTAGACCGCAAAGTTATTGTAATCAAAGATGCAGTTAAAGAAGTTGGTTCGTACAAAGCTCTATTAAAACTTCACAAAGAAGTTTCAGTAGAAGTTCCATTCGAAGTAGTTTCTGAATAAGAGGCTTTAGAGCAATCTAAAATATATAAAAAAGGATTATCCTATTGGGTAATCCTTTTTTCATATATATGCTGCCCTTTTTTCTTTTTTATCTATAGACAAAGTGTTCTTTAGATTGCTGTAAAAAATCAGAGAAAAGGCATCATTAAAGAAAGTACAAGTTTACTGTAACTTTTGTTACCTTTTGAGGATATTTCGTAGGGGCGTATAATTATACACCAGAATTTAAAAACATCGGGCGAAATATTTTTCGCCCCTACGGGCATGATTGGGTTCAATGGTGAAGATGGCATCTGAAGTAAAACTAAGAGTTACTTTTGTTACCTTTTATCTAATTATACAAGAGCAAGATATTGAATGTAAGAACATACATTTTTTTTATCTAAAAAAGAAGTCGTACTTTTGCACCAGTATGAATAATAAATAGGTCTGAGACCTTAAAACGTAATTCGATGAATTTTGTTGAAGAATTAAAATGGCGTGGTATGATTCACGAGATCATGCCGGGAACTGAAGAACAACTTCAGAAAGAATTAACTTCGGGGTACGTAGGTATAGACCCTACAGCCGACTCATTGCATATCGGCCACCTTGTCGGAGTTATGATCTTAAAGCATTTTCAACGTGCCGGACATCGTCCTCTTGCCCTTATCGGAGGTGCAACAGGTATGATTGGCGATCCATCAATGAAATCACAGGAAAGAAACCTTCTGGATGAAGAAACCCTTCGCCGTAATCAAGAAGGTATCAAAAAACAATTAGCCAAATTCCTTGATTTCGAGTCCGATGCACCAAACAAAGCTGTGTTAGTTAACAACTATGACTGGATGAAAGATTATTCGTTTTTGAATTTTATCCGTGATATAGGTAAGCACATCACTGTGAACTATATGATGGCAAAAGATTCTGTAAAAAAACGATTGAACGGAGAATCTTCGGAAGGTATGTCATTCACCGAATTCTCATATCAACTACTGCAAGGATACGATTATCTGCACTTATATAACGAATATGGCTGCCGCATACAAATGGGTGGTTCTGATCAATGGGGAAACATCACTACCGGAACTGAACTTATCCGCCGCAAAACAGGAGGCGAAGCATTTGCGCTTGTCTGCCCTTTGATAACAAAAGCCGATGGTACTAAGTTCGGTAAAACCGAATCAGGAAACGTATGGCTCGACAGACGCTACACATCACCTTACAAATTCTACCAATTCTGGCTGAATGTAAGTGATGCAGATGCAGAACGTTATATTAAGATATTTACCTCTTTGAGCAAAGAAGAGATCGAAGCATTAGCGACAGCTCAAAAAGAAGCAGCTCACTTGCGCCCTCTTCAGAAAAAGCTTGCCGAAGAGTTGACAGTGATGGTACACTCGAAAGAAGACTACGATCAGGCAGTAAAAGCATCAGCTATATTATTCGGCAATTCGACTGCGGATGACCTTAAAACATTAGACGAGGAAACTCTTCTTCAAGTATTCGAAGGCGTACCTCAGTATGAAATATCCAAAGCTGATTTGGCTGACGGAATTCATGCATCGGAGCTATTAACTCAAACAGCAGCTGTATTTCCATCAAAAGGGGAAATGAAAAAGCTAGTACAATCCGGAGGTGTTATGATTAATAAGAATAAGCTCGAAAGTGCTGAAGAATCAATTGATCTTTCGTATTTAATCGGAGGAAAGTATATTCTTGCGCAAAAAGGTAAGAAAAATTACTTTTTATTGATTGCAAAATAAAAAAACAATCTATACTTTTGCATTGCCTTAATAAAGCAATGCATATTGTCTCATGGTGTAACGGTAGCACAGCAGATTCTGGTTCTGTTTGTCTGGGTTCGAATCCTAGTGAGACAACAAAAAAAAAGCTGATAATCAATCAATTGTCAGCTTTTTTTACCTAAAATCAACAATCACTCATCCTTTTCAAAATCAAATTCGACATATTCTTTGGGTGACATTCCGTAAAACTCACGAAATGAGCTTGAAAAGTGTGATAAGTTAGAAAAGCCTGTTGCGTAAGCCACTTCTGAAATAGAAAGCTTCTTATTAGCCAAAAGTAATGCTGCCTGCTTCAGTCTTATACTTTTAATGAAATCACGTGCCGACTGGTTTGTAAGCTCCTTTAGTTTTCGGTGCATATGTACACGGCTCATACCAACATTTGTAGCAAGCATTTCGACACTCAACTCTGGATTGGATAAATTCTCATTGATGATCTTCATTATTCTCTCCATCAGTATTTCATCGGAAGATTTCATTTCTATATTCTGAACCATCTCCTCAGGGTACTGCATTCCGCTAAATTTCGTCTTAAGACGGGCTCTGTTTTCCAGTAAGTTCGTGATAGTGTATCTCAGCATCTCTGTGTTAAAAGGTTTCGACACATAGGCATCCGCGCCAACATCAAGTCCTTCTATCTTATTCTCAGGAGTAGATCTCGCAGTCAATAATATAACGGGAATATGATTGATATTGATATTCTGCTTTATTTTCCTTACAAGAGTTATTCCATCCATTTCCGGCATCATTACATCACTTATAATCAAATCCGGCTGTTTGATCAAAGCAATATCCAGCGCCTTCTTACCGTTTTCACAGACGATGATCTTATATTCGGAAATCAATTCACTTTTTATATAATCTCTAATCTCATCCTCATCTTCAACTATCAGAATAGTGTATTTTGTCCGGGGCTTTATTTTCGAATCGGAATCACTCTCAATAACCGAGTTCGACAATTCGTTCGAAACGGTTGTCGTAAATTTATTCTCTTCCTGTGATTTGATTTCTCCGTTTTCTTCCAGTTCCTGAGCTCTTAAATGATCGCTGCCCAAAGGAATACGAACTATAAAACGAGTACCCGGCATATCAGACCTGTTTTCAGCCTGTATCGAGCCATAATGGAGATGAACTAAAGACCTTGTCAGATGCAAACCGATACCGGTTCCGAAATTAGCATTTGTGAAATCATTGCTTATTTGATAAAAACGCTCAAAAATCTGTTCGATCTTATCTTTATCTATGCCTATTCCATCATCCTGAATAACTATCTCGAAATATCTACGCAGAGGACCTTTTACCAGATCATCCTTACCTGTAGATAATTCAATAGAGATATTACCATTATCCGGAGTATACTTAAAGGCATTTGATAAAATATTAAGAAGTATTTTATCAAAGTTATTGAGATCTATCCAAACATTGAGCTTATCCTCTTTGTGTGTAAAATTAAAACTGATATTTTTTCGCTGAGCCAGATATTCAAATGTCATCATCAGATCTTCAATAAATCCAACAATATCGGTTTCCCTGAAATGAAGTTGCATCTGTCCTTTATCCAGTTTGCGAATATCCATCAACTGATTTATCAATCGTAATATCCGCTGAGCATTCCGATAAATCATCACATAGGTCTTTTGCAGTTTAGCATCCTTATTATCAACTATCAACTTTTCCATCGGATTGATGATCAATGTCATTGGAGTACGTATTTCATGCGATATATTTATAAAAAACTGTAGTTTGGCTTCATTTATCTGCTCCTGATGCTCTCTTTTCAAAGCTTCCTGACGATGTTGCATCCGGCTATAAATGTAGTTCACAACAAACAAAATCAACAATACAATCAAAATAGCATAACCCCCATATGCCCATGGAGACTGATACCAAGGTGGAGAAATTACAATTTTAATCGTTTTTATCTCGGAATAGTTATCATAATCATGAGCCCTCAGCTTAAATGTATACGTTCCGGGACTAAGGTTTGTGTACGTGACCCGATTGATCCCCGGATAAGAATTAGTCCAGTCCTTGTTTATTTCTTCTATCATATATTGATAGATAATTCTCTCCGGATTTGTAAATTCGAGAGCTGAAAATTCAATACTGAAAGTATTATCATTATATCCCAGATGAAATTCATCGGCATCTTGCACCGAGGTAGAAACAATATCATCCCCACCCGACTGGTCTCCCCTTTTTACCGCATGATTAAATACATAAAAGTCGGTTATCAGGACATGGAGCTGCTTCTTTGTTTCGATAATATCTTCTGGAAAGAAATTTGTCACACCATATATTCCGCCAAAATACATCTTTCCTTTACTATCTTTAAATCTAGCTCCACGGGTAAATTCATTCCCTTGCAACCCATCTCCGGCATAATAATTTATAAATCGGTTCTCATCAATTATAAACTTATTGATTCCGGCATAAGTACTAATCCACATATTTCCATCCCGATCTTCACATATTCCGCAAATAACATTGCTCGACAGTCCATCTTTGGTCGTATACTTTTTGAGGGTCTGATCTTTCTTATTGAATACACTAAGCCCATCCGTTGCACCTATCCAGATATTACCAATTACATCTTCCAATAGGCAATACACTACATGCCCCGGTTGTATGGTATTTGTATTCAAATATTTAATAAAGGTATTCTTCAGCGGATCAAAACAACTGACACCTTTGTAATGAGCAATCCAAATCAAACCCTGACTATCCACCAGAATATCGTTAATCCAATCGTTACCTAATTCATCTACCGAAAAATCGTCATTTTCACTTTTATGCGATTCATAATGAGTCAATTTCCCGGTCTCCAAACTCATCTTATAAATGCCTGCACCATAAGTCCCTATTAACAGGTTCTTATGATTATCTTCTCTTATACAATAAATCTTATCATTGACCAATTCTTTTATATACTGACAATTACCGGTTTTACGATCCAATTTAGCCAACCCTTTTGTATATGAACCGACCCATAAATTATCGTTCGAATCTTCATAAATACTAAGTATTGTATTGGATATCGAAACAGGTGATGATGTCTGGCTATAATGAACAACTCTCTCCCCTTCATCATTGACTCCGTAAATGCCCTCGTTGTTTGTTCCGATCCACAGAATACCCTCCTGATCTTTATAAATAGACATTACAGAACTAGCTCCGATAGGATTATTCTTTATTGATTTCAAACCATAGTAACTAAACTTATTCTTAGTGTTCGGTATAAAAATAATCCCTTTCTGAGAAACACCCAACCACAGATTATCGTCCTTGTCTTGGAGAATAGAATAAATCTTTCCTTTGGTAAAGTCAATAAGAGCAGAGCCCGATTCATAATCTTCCACAACATTCTTTTCCGAATTGTAGTATTTTAAGCCTTGACCCTCTGTACCTATATACAAAAGATTTTCTTTACTGACCAACAGGTCCTTAACCATCAATGGAAGTCCTTTATTATAAGGAACAACCTCAAAATTTTTAGTCTTCTGGTTATATCTGTTTAACCCTCCCGTTAAAGTGCCTACAAATAAGTTCCCCTGCCTGTCTTCCGCTATAGACGATATATTATTGCTCATAATTCTGCTCGGAGCAGTAAACGTTTGAATCTTACCTGTTTTAGGAGAATACAGATTCAATCCGTCATTTTCGGAGCCTATCCATAAATTTCCATGAGAGTCTTCAAATATAAGATATAGATAATTACTGGTAAGAATATCCCTCAAGCGGACTTCTGCCCGAACTTCATCCTTATGTTTTTTTATAGAGAAGGCACCTTGTCCTGATGTCGTAATCCATATCTCCTTATTACGGGTTTCGATAATACGGGTCACATGCGGATTCACTCGCTTATCTCCGTTGTACATAGGTATTTCTTTGAAAGAATCAGAAGCCCTGTCGTATATCATCAACCCATCAATACATCCGATCCAAAAATTTCCTGAACTATCTTCAAAAACCGTTCTGACATAATCGTTCTTTAAAGAAGACTCATCTTCGGGTATATGCTTATAGGTCGAAAACTTCATCCCATCGAATTTATTCAATCCGTTCTCCGTTGCTATCCAGATAAAGCCGCGTTTATCCTGATATATCTGATTTATCAAACTACTTGACAAATTTTCATCGGGAGAATAGAATCTGCCTATCTGAGCTAAAACAGGAGTGTAATCGATAAGCAGAAACAAAAACAAAACAATAAGGAAATTTAATCTTATGTTTTTACAGGTCATAGATATTAAAAGATTAAGAAACAACAAGAACTAAGGCATTATACCTTTTTATTGATTTGGTAAGTATAACAATCAAAGCTTATTATTAATTAGAAATGTATAATCAAATACATTTATTTACTTAATATAGCATACACTAAGGCTTTTACTCTAGGATCTAGATTACCGGGACCAAAATTACTCTAAGGTACGAATCCCTGAGAAAAGGCTATACACAAATATAGAAAATTAAAAGGATTTTACCCCTGTATGTAACATTGGGAAAAGAAAATGTTACACTTTCTTCAAGCCATGTAACACAAGCACGATTATCTGATGCACCAAAACAATAAATTAAAAAGATATATTCATAGGTTTGTATTTCATAAATAAGGTCTCAGACCTACCTATAACTTTGGTTAGTAGAATGACCAAAGTCCGCTGTAAACTTTAAAATATATTATTAAATACTTGCTATTAGTTATTACACCGAGAAAACCTTAAAATTTATTGCCATGTTAAAAAACAAACTTTTAATACTGATTATAGCCATTGCTGCTTCGATGCAAGGACAATCCCAAATACCCCATCTGATAAAACAAGGAACTGCAACCCAATTGGTAGTTGATAATAAACCTTTTTTGATACTAGGTGGTGAATTAGGAAATTCTTCGGCATCAGCGGTTAGTGATATAGAGTCCATTTTTCCAAAATTACAAAAGATGGGACTCAACACAGTATTAGTTCCTGCCTACTGGGATCTGATTGAACCGACAGAAGGACAGTTTGATTTCAGCCTGATTGATAAAACAATAAATCAAGCCAGAAAAAACCAATTAAAAGTTGTTTTCCTTTGGTTCGGAGCTTGGAAAAACTCCATGAGTTGCTATGCTCCTCTTTGGTTTAAACAAGATTATAAGAAATATCCCCGTGCATACACTCAGTCGGGTAAACCTTTAGAAATAGCCAGTTCTTTTTCCGGCAATGTTTTACAGGCTGATAATAGGGCTTTTACAGAATTAATGAAACATATAGCATCGGTTGACGGCAAAGACAATACTGTTATTATGATACAGATTGAAAACGAAATCGGGATGCTCGAAAATGCCCGCGATTATTCGAAAGAAGCAAACGGTCTGTTCGAAGCTCAGGTTCCCGAAACATTAATCAAGTATCTCTCTAAAAATAAAAAAACACTTCATCCCTGGCTGCTTGACAAATGGGGAAAAGCAGGATTTAAAACGAAAGGAAATTGGCAGGAGGTGTTCGGGAACGACGTCTATACTGATGAGATATTTATGGCTTGGTCTTATTCTTCCTATGTGGAAAAATTAGCACTATCGGCTCGTTCAATACACAATATACCGCTATATGTAAATGCTGCAATGAACAGCCGGGGACGCAAACCCGGTGAATATCCCTCAGCTGGGCCTTTGGCTCATCTCATTGACATTTGGCAGTATGGGGCTCCCAATATTGATCTGCTGGCCCCCGACTTATACGATAAAGGCTTTGCGGGATGGGTTGCACAGTATAAGCTGCACAACAATCCATTATTCATACCCGAAGTAAAATTGACTGATAACAATGGAGTACAGGCCTTTTATGCTTTCGGCGAACACGATGCAATCGGATATTGTCCGTTCTCCATCGAAAACGGCAACGATAATCCAGATGCTCCGACAGTAAAGGCTTACGCAAAGCTGAAAGAATTAACACCCCTCCTAACCAAAATACAGGGAAAAGGCATGTCAAACGGACTTCTGTTTGATCAGGAAAACAAAGAACGTATCCTCCGTTATGATGATCTGAAAATTATCAGCCGTCACTTTTTTACATTGCCATGGGATCCGAGAGCTACAAACGGCAGTACTTGGCCTGAAGGCGGAGGGATTATAATCCGCTTGGCTAAAGATGAATACATTGTAGCAGGAAGCGGTATTGTAATTGAATTTCAGAAAGAAGGAGAAAACAAATATACTGAATCTAAAAACCTGGGAGAAGATGGATTTGTCAGTCAGGGAGGAAATGAGTCCCTAAAACAAAATACATGGAACGGTGGATCGAGAGCCGGTATCGGCACTGTTGACGAAATCAGTATTTCCCCCGATGGAACATTCAACTACCTCCGCAGGTTGAATGGAGACCAAACACATCAGGGACGTCATGTACGTATCGGCGTTGATGATTTCAGTATCCTTCACGTTAAACTTTATGAATACAAATAAGATATCACTACAACTAAGTAAATAAAAGTATTTAATGAAATATTTACAAGTTTATAACAAGCATTGAATCTCTCACTTACCAAAGAAATAAACAGGTTTGTGAGCTTAAAAATTGAGTATGAAAAACCTTCGACACATAATACTTCCTGTTCTTTTGATCTATTGTTCATTTTATATGCTGAACGGAAATAATATCCGATTCATCAAATACGAGAAAAGTAGTTCATCTATGATTTTATTCGAATCCGGCAGCAGGTTGAAAATATTGACAAATGAGACTGCACTTCCCGGAGTGAAAATAGCCGTAAAAAACTTACAGGCTGACTTTTATAAAGTGACTGGAGTTGAGCCGGATTTAGGAACCGAAATCAGTAACAGCAATCAACCTGTACTTATAATCGGCACAGTTGGTGTAGATCAATCTATAGACGAGCTTATAAAAAAAGGAAAACTGAACAAAGATGAATTAAGCGGAAAGAATGAAAAATACCTGATTCAAAATGTCACCGATCCTTTTGACGGAATAAAGGAAGCCATCGTTATAGCAGGAAGCGACAAGAGGGGTACAATATACGGGATCTACGAATTATCGAAACAGATAGGAGTCTCACCATGGTATTATTGGGCAGATGTACCTATCGAGAAAAGAAGTGTTCTTTCGTTTGAGAGAGGTAATTATACAGATGGAGAACCCGCTGTTAAATACCGTGGGATATTTCTGAATGACGAAGCTCCCGCTTTAAGCGGATGGAGTCACACTGTATTCGGCGGATATAATCACAAATTCTATGAAAAAGTATTTGAACTGATACTCCGTCTCAAAGGTAATTTTCTTTGGCCGGCAATGTGGAACAACGCCTTCTATGACGATGACCCACTGAACGGTCCTTTAGCTGATGAATATGGCATAGTAATGAGTACATCTCATCATGAACCAATGTCTTTGGCTCAAAAAGACTGGCACAGAAAAGGAAACGGTTCATGGAATTACAACACCAACAGCAAGAATCTTAAATCATTCTGGAAATCGGGTATAGAACGCAGCAACAACTGGGAACGTGTTGTCACTATAGGCATGCGCGGTGATGGAGACGAAGCAATGGAAGAAGGTACAAATATAGCCTTATTGGAAAAGATAGTAAAAGATCAACGAAACATTATAACACAAGTTACAGGCAAAAGAGCTGAAGAAACTCCCCAAGTATGGGCTTTATACAAAGAAGTACAGGATTATTATGATCACGGAATGCGTGTGCCCGATGACATCACATTGCTATTTTGTGACGATAATTGGGGTAATATCCGCAAACTACCCGAACTGGATGCCAAACCCCGAAAAGGCGGATACGGGATGTATTACCATTTCGACTATGTAGGAGGCCCCCGTAATTCTAAATGGATCAATATAAGTCCCGTACAACGTATCTGGGAGCAGATGAACCTAACCTACCAGCACGGAGTAGATAAGATATGGGTGGTAAATGTAGGAGACCTAAAACCCATGGAATATCCTATAAGTTTCTTTTTGGATATGGCATGGAATCCCAATCAATTCAATGCAGACAATCTGTTACAACACACAGAACAATGGTGTGCGCAGCAATTTGGCGAAAAATATGCCAAAGAATCAGCCCGCATCATTAATCTTTACACAAAATATAACCGAAGGGTTACTCCCGAACTGCTGAATGAAAAGACCTACAGTCTCGAAAACTATAATGAATTCGAAACAGTAGTTAACGATTATCGTAATCTGGTTATAGATGCCATGCGATTATATTATCTGATACCCGATACATATAAAGACGCATTTGATCAGTTGGTTGTATTCCCCGTTAATGCTTGTTCAAACCTTTATGAAATGTATTATGCTGTTGCTAAGAACCGTTTTTATGTAGATCAAAAGGATATACAAGCTAATTATTGGGCAGACAAAGCAAAAGAATGCTTTGAGCGGGACTCTGTTCTTACCCTACATTACAACAACGATATAGCAAATGGCAAATGGCCTCATATGATGGATCAGGTGCGGATAGGTTATACGACATGGCAACAACCCGACAGAAGCATTATGCCCAAAGTCGAATATATCATGCAAACCGCTCAATACAAGGAAAAAGTATTCGAAGAAGCTGACGGATATGTTTCGATCGAAGCTGAAAATTACAGCCGCCACCAAAGCGAAGGTAATATAGAATGGACTGTTATACCTCACTTCGGGAAAACTCTTTCGGGGATAACAACTCTACCTGTAACATCCTCTCCTGAAAACAAGAGCGTGTACCTTGAATATGATATGGATCTGAAAACCATAGGAGAAGGAAAACTTATTATACTGACCGCTCCCACTCTCAATTTCAATTCAAACAGAGGCTTGCGTTATGCTGTCTCTATCGACGGAGGTGAAGAACAAGTAGTAAACATCAATGGGCACTACAAAGGAGAATTGGGCAAATGGCAGGCTGAAAGCATAATAGAAACAAGCTCTAAATTCAAAATAAGCACAACTGGAAGACATACCATCCGGTTCAGAGTTCTTGATGCAGGAATCGTGCTTCAGAAAATCATGTTGGATATGGGAGGACTTAAACCCAGCTATCTGGGAGCACCTCAGAGTCAATATACGAAATAAATAATTGGTGAATCTATGAAACGAAATCTCTTCATCAGCTTTTCAATCAGAAAACTGCTTGTACTAGCCCTGATCCAATTCTGTATTTTGAACATAAATGCAGAAATAAAACTGCCCCGTCTGATCAGTAACGGGATGATACTACAACGTGACAAACCATTAACTCTATGGGGATGGGCATCAGCAGGAGAAACTATCTCGGTAACTTTTCAGGAAAAGAATTTCCGCACCAAAGCCGATAAAAAAGGAAACTGGAAAATAACATTGCCATCATATCCGGCAGGAGGGCCGTATCTGATGACCATCAATAAAACCGAACTACAAGATATTCTGATAGGCGATGTCTGGCTTTCGTCAGGACAATCGAACATGGAACTACCCATCAGCCGAACCTTAGACTTGTACAAAAAAGAAGTCGAAAATGCTGTCAATCCGAATATAAGGCTATTCCGAGTACCGATGAAATACAGCTTTAAGCAAGAGGAAAATGATCTGCAAGGAGGTGAATGGAAGTCCGTAACACCCGATAATATACTCGATTTTTCGGCTGTATCTTATTTCTTCGCAAAAGAGATATATGATAAATACAATGTTCCGGTAGGAATAATCAGTACAGCCATAGGCGGCTCTCCGGCAGAAGCATGGCTCAGCGAAGACGCTTTACGCAATTACCCTAATCATTTAGCGACATTGTCACTGACAGCTAATGATGCATATGTAGATAGCGTACGCCAAACAGAATCGGCTCAGGCAAAACAATGGCAAAGCCAGCTTAGCATAAATGATAAAGGAATATCTCTATGGAACAAAGATCAGCTGGATATTTCGGAATGGCCTTCAATATCTTTACCTGGATACTGGTCGGACAAAGGACTTGGATTTATAAATGGTTCGATCTGGCTCAGAAAAGAATTTGAAGTAGACCCATCTATTGCAGGACAAGCAGCGATATTGCGTTTGGGCTGCATTGTGGATTCCGATTCGGCTTTTGTCAATGGTGTTTTTATAGGAACTACTTCCTATCAGTATCCACCACGTATATATAATATACCGGCAGGAATTCTCAGAAAAGGGACGAACAACATTACCGTGCGAACTGTAAGCAACGGAGGACGAGGAGGTTTCGTTGAAGAAAAGCCTTACAAGATCATTACAGACAAAGGAGAAATAGACCTCACAGGAGATTGGAAATATCAGCGTGGAGCACAAGCAGGCCCGTCTCCTTCTCAAACATTTTTTCAATACAAACCGGCGGGACTCTACAATGGGATGATAGCTCCTGTCAAAAATTTTGCGATAAAAGGATTTCTCTGGTATCAAGGAGAAAGTAATACTGGTAATCCAAAAGAGTATAAAACACTGTTTCCCGATCTCATCAGTAATTGGAGAAGCAAATGGAGTGACGAAAAAACACCCTTCATATACGCACAGCTGCCCAATTTTATGAAAGCGGTAAAAACTCCGGCAGAAAGCAATTGGGCACAATTGAGAGAAGCACAACGACATACTCTGACTATCCCTGAAACAGGTATGGCTGTAACCATTGATCTGGGAGAATGGAATGACATCCATCCTCTTAATAAGAAAGATGTAGCCCGACGTTTATTCTTTGAAGCTCAACACATAGCATATAATGATTCCTCTGCAATCAGAAGTCCTCAATATCAAAGTATGGAAATACAAGAAAACAGTATTGTGTTGACATTCTCCTCTCCGGGCAAAGGTCTTTATACCAATATTGATCTGAAAGGCTTTACAATTGCCGGATCAGATAAAAAGTATGTTTGGGCAAAAGCATCATTTTTAGCAGATAACAAAGTCAGAATATGGAGTGAACAGGTAGCCAATCCAGTATCGGTTCGCTATGCGTGGGCAGACAACCCCGATGATGCAAATCTGAAAAACAAAGAAGGCTTACCTGCAGCACCGTTCACAACAGAGTAAATAAATCCTATCAGAATCTAAAAATAAGAATGGAATCAATGTCAAAAACAGCAACCGAGTTGAAAGGTTTTTATAAACTATCCGGAATACAGCGTGTAGGTTTCGGATCAGGAGACTTAGCTCAAAATCTGATTTATCAGACAGTCTCTATGTATTTACTCATCTTCTACACAAATGTTTTCGGAATCTCGGCGGCAGCAGCCGGAGTTATGTTCCTTATAGTCCGGATAATCGATGTCATCTGGGATCCGATTGTCGGTGCATTTGTAGATAAGCACAATCCCAAATCAGGGAAATACAGGTCTTATCTTATACTCGGGGGAATTCCACTTACGGGCTTTGCCATCTTATGTTTTTGGAATGGTTTTTCAGGCTCATTGTTTTATGCTTATGTTACATATGTAGGGCTATCGATGTTATATACATTAGTCAATGTTCCGTACGGAGCATTAAATGCCTCTCTTACCCGGGATACCGACGAGATTACCAAACTAACATCTGTACGCATGTTTATGGCGAATCTGGGAGGTCTGGCCGTAGGATACGGAATACCCGTATTAGTAAAACTGCTCTCTCCCGATGGAAAAATAAATTCTTCGGAATCCGGAAATGCCTGGTTTATAACGATGACTATTTATGCTTTAACAGGATTAGCCCTGCTCATTTTCTGTTTTACCCAAACCAAAGAACGGGTAGTGATGGACAAAAAAGAAACGGAAGATGTAAAGGTTTCCGATCTATGGGTCGAATTCAAGAGAAACCGTCCGTTACGCATACTTGCATTCTTTTTCATCACAGCTTTTGCCATGATGGCCATCGGCAATTCTGCGGGATCATATTATATGATTTACAATGTTCAGGTTCCCGATATGCTTCCTTACTTCATGGCACTGGGATCTATTCCCGCCTTTATATTTATGCCTATGGTTCCGGCTATCAAACGAGCGATCGGTAAAAAACAGATGTTTTATGTATTTTTATCTGTCGCGATACTCGGTATGGCACTACTGTATATAGTATCTATCGTTCCCTCTTTAAAATCTCATGTATGGCTTATATTAGTCGCTCAATTTATAAAATCCACTGGAGTCATTGTTGCCACAGGATACATGTGGGCATTAGTCCCCGAAGTAATTTCGTATGGAGAACATACCACAGGAAAAAGGATATCGGGAATAGTCAATGCCCTGACCGGAATTTTTTACAAAGCAGGAATGGCGTTAGGCGGAGTTGTTCCGGGGCTGGTTCTGGCATTTGTCGATTTTAATAAAGATGATGAAGTATCCCAGTCGGTTTTTGCACAACAAGGAATATTATGGTTGGTAGCGGTAATTCCGGCAATACTTCTTATCATTGCTATGTTTATTATCTCAAAATACGAATTGGAAGATCATGTCATTGATAAGATAAATATGGAAATCGAACAAAGACATTCAAAAGAACAATAATAAGCAGTTATAACTTTAAAACGCAACACCAAATACTTACGTTAGTAATATAACAATATAAAATATAATATTATGAAAATATCAGCAGCTATTCTTTCTATATTCCTGACAGGGCTTCTCTTAGGGTGTTCGTCTTCGAGCAAAGAGAATACAGTAAAGGAACCAAGCTTAAAAGATGCTCTAAAAGATAAATTCTATATCGGAACAGCCTTAAATCTGAATCAGATACAAGGTAAAGATACTTTATCTTTGAATATAGTAAAAAATCAGTTTAACTCTATCGTTGCAGAGAACTGTATGAAAAGCATGTATCTGCAACCCGAAGAAGGGAAATTCTTTTTCGATGATGCCGACAAATTCGTAAAGTTCGGAGAAGATAACAATATGTTTATCATAGGGCATACACTCATCTGGCATTCGCAGGCTCCAAAGTGGTTCTTTACAGATGAGAAAGGGAAAGATGTATCGAAAGAAGTTCTTATCGAACGGATGAAGAATCATATAACCACTGTTGTTTCAAGATACAAAGGACGAATCAAGGGATGGGATGTCGTAAACGAAGCTATTCTTGATGACGGAAGCTGGCGGAAAAGCAAGTTTTATGAAATTATAGGAGAAGAATTTATCCCGCTGGCATTTCAGTTTGCCCACGAAGCAGACCCTGATGCCGAATTATACTATAATGATTATAACGAATGGCACACCGGCAAACGTAACACAACCATTGAGCTGGTCAAATCACTAAGAGAAAAAGGTATACAAATAGATGCTGTAGGGATGCAGGGACACATCGGGATGGATTATCCATCCTTGAACGAATACAAAGCAACCATCAATGCATACGATTCAGCAGGTATAAAAGTGATGGTTACAGAACTCGATCTGAGCGCATTGCCTTCCCCCAGACCAAACATAGGAGCTAATATCTCCGATACGGAAGCCTACAACAAGGAAATGAATCCATATACCGAAAAACTATCAGATTCGATAGCTGCGGCGTGGAATAAACGCTTTGCCGAATTCTTCGATCTGTTTATCAGCAACAGTAATAAAATCAAACGGGTTACAATGTGGGGAGTTACTGATACCGATTCATGGAAAAACGATTTCCCGATGAAAGGCAGAACCGATTATCCATTATTATTCGATCGTTCATATAAGGCTAAGCCGATTGTACAGACAATTATAGATACAGCAGAAAAAAATAAAAAGTAATACACAAGGTCTCTGATTATAAAACACATTATCATGAAAAAATCAAGATATTTATTTCCTCAAGATTATATGGCTGACCCTTCGGCTCACGTGTTCCAAGGTAAAATTTATATTTATCCGTCTCATGACTGGGAAAGCGGAGTACCCGAAAATGACAATGGCGATCATTTCAATATGAAAGATTACCATGTATTCTCTCTTTCTGATATTGACGGAGAAATCACAGATCATGGAGTCGTTCTCAAAGTGGAAGATATTCCCTGGGCAGGCAGACAATTGTGGGATAATGATGTAGCCTGTAAAAACGGAAAATACTATTTGTATTTTTCGATGAAAGACAAGACCGATATTTTCCGTCTGGGAGTGGCTGTCAGTGAAACTCCATACGGGCCATTCGTTCCACAGGAAAATCCGATAAAGGGCAGTTACAGTATCGACCCGTGCGTATTCGAAGACAATGGTGAATATTATATTTATTTCGGAGGTATCTGGGGGGGACAGCTTCAACGTTACCGAAATAATAAGGCTTTGGAATCAGCTGCTTTTCCGGGGGATAACGAGCCAGCCTTGTCTGCAAAAGTAGCACGTTTGAGCAACAATATGCTTGAGTTTGCAGAAGAACCTCGAGAACTGCTCATTCTGGATAAGCATGGAAAACCCCTAACTCAGGGAAATACCGAATACCGATTTTTTGAAGCATCCTGGATGCATAAATACAACGGAAAATATTATTTTTCGTATTCAACAGGAGATACTCACAATTTATGCTATGCGATTGGAGATAATCCGTATGGACCATTCACTTTTCAGGGAGTGATACTTACACCTGTTGTCGGGTGGACTACCCACCACAGTATAGTTGAATATAAAGGAAAATGGTATTTATTCCATCACGATTGTGTTCCATCTGATGGTAAAACATGGTTACGCAGTATGAAGGTTGTTGAACTGGAATACAATGCGGACGGAACCATAAAAATGATAGAAGGAATAGAGAAATAGGGTCTTAGATCTCTAAAATATAATAACCGAAAATCGCTAAAGGGATGAACACGATTAATCTTAAATATATATACTGTTTGTTTTTCATGGTTATGCTACCATCCATTCTACCGGCAGAAGATGGTAGCCAATTGTGGCTGCGTTATCCGACAAACAGAAATAACATACAAACAGAGCAAAAAGCAACATCAGAACAATCGGGAGTAACGATATCCGTTGCCCTGAAAGAACTGAACCTACATTGGACAGGGCAGAGAGTAGAATTAAGGATAGATAAAAAGCTCAAAGCCTTAAAAGACGGATATGAAATCAAAGGCAACGGGCAATTGATTACAGTCACTTCGGCTCAGGAGGTAGGGCTTTTATACGGAGCTTTCCATCTACTCAGACTCCAAGCAGCTAAAGCAAATCTGAGCGATATAAACCTAACGGAAAAGCCATCTTTCGATATCCGCATTTTAAACCACTGGGATAACCTTGATGGGACTATTGAACGTGGCTATGCAGGTTATTCTCTATGGAAATGGGACGAGCTGCCCAATACTGTTTCACCCCGTTACGAAGAATATGCACGTGCAAATGCATCAATAGGGATTAATGCTACGGTATTGAATAACGTCAACGCATCACCCGATATACTGAAAGGCGAATACCTGAATAAGGTAAAAACCTTAGCCGATATTTTCCGCCTTTACGGATTGAAAGTATATCTGTCGGTAAACTTTTCTTCCCCTAAAATATTAGGAGGGACAAAAGACGCCGACCCTCTGAATCCCGAAGTTAAGCAATGGTGGGCAAACAAAGTAAAAGAAATATATAAACTGATACCCGATTTCGGAGGTTTTCTGATCAAAGCAAATTCGGAAGGACAACCCGGTCCTCAGGATTACGGACGAACACATGCCGACGGAGCTAATATGATAGCCGATGCCTTAAAGCCTTACAACGGCATAGTCATGTGGAGGGCATTTGTATACAGTCCTTCCGACGATGACAGAGCAAAGCAAGCTTATCTTGAGTTCGTTCCTCTGGACGGACAGTTCCACGACAATGTAATTATACAGATCAAAAACGGGCCTATCGATTTTCAACCTCGCGAGCCATTCAATCCTCTATTCGGAGCCCTCCGTAAGACTCCCGAGATGATAGAATTTCAGATTACTCAAGAATACCTCGGATTTTCGAACCACTTAGCATATCTGGCTCCATTATTCAAAGAAACACTAGACAGCGACACATATTCCGATGGAGCAGGCTCTACAATAGCCAAACTGACAGACGGGACATTACGTCCAGCAAAAGTAACCGCCATATCCGCTGTCGCAAACATCGGGGAAGATACCAATTGGTGCGGACATCATTTTGCTCAATCGAACTGGTACGCATTCGGCAGGCTAGCTTGGAATCATCAATTATCATCCGAAGAAATAGCAGATGAATGGATCAGAATGACATTTACCGATGATAAAAACTTTGTTACACCGGTAAAAGAAATGATGCTCACATCACGTGAAACTGTTGTTGATTACATGATGCCGTTGGGTATTCATCACATCTTTGCAGAAGGACACCATTACGGGCCTCAACCGTGGCTGTCCGAAGCCGGAAGAAAAGACTGGACTTCGGTGTATTACCATAATGCAGATAACACGGGAATAGGATTCGACAGAACCGAAACAGGCAGCAATGCCGTATCACAATATTTCTCTCCGCTAAATAAGATATACGGAAATATAGAGACATGTCCAGAAAACCTGCTTCTTTGGTTTCATCACGTACCATGGAATTATCAGATGAAAAATGGAAAAACCCTTTGGGATGAGTTATGTTATAAATACGATACAGGAGTAAAAACCGTACGTGAATACCAGAAAATCTGGGATCAGACAGAACCTTATATCGATACGCAACGATTCAGAGAGGTGCAATCGAAGCTAAAGATACAAGCCCGTGATGCTGTATGGTGGAAAGACGCCTGTCTGCTTTACTTTCAAACATTTTCGAAACAACCGATACCTTATGACATAGAACGTCCTGTACATGAATTGGACGATCTGAAAAAGATTAAACTCGACATGAAACATCACAACTAAGGTCTCACACCTTTTTTATTAAATTCTTAATCTTATGTAAACTATTATTTCTAACAGCATGAAAAACAATATATTCACAAAAGCAATACCTATTGTTATCGCATTGATACTGCCGTTGTGTCTCAATGCACAGAATGAAGCCTATAAAAATCCGGCACTAAGTTTTGACCAACGAGTGGATGACCTCATCAAACGGCTTACGCTTGAAGAGAAAGTTTCACTCATGCAAGATGCATCAAAACCGATAGAACGATTAGGAATCAAGCCATACAACTGGTGGAATGAGGCTTTACACGGTGTTGCCAGAGCAGGCTTAGCTACTGTATTCCCCCAGCCCATAGGAATGGCAGCAACCTTTGACAACGATGCTGTTTTCGGAGTATTCAATGCCGTATCGGACGAAGCACGGGCAAAACATACCCGTTACTCATCGGAAAACAGTTATGCCCGATATCAAGGCTTAACGATGTGGACACCTACCATAAATATCTTCAGAGATCCACGCTGGGGACGGGGTATAGAAACGTATGGCGAAGACCCTTATCTAACAAGTATTATGGGAGTTGCTGCAGTAAACGGATTACAAGGCCCTAAAGATGGAAAATACGACAAAATACACGCTTGTGCTAAACACTTTGCTGTGCACTCGGGTCCGGAATGGAACAGACATTCTTTCAACGCTAAAGATATTAAGCCCCGTGATCTGTACGAAACATATCTCCCTGCCTTTGAAGCCCTTGTAAAAGATGCAAATGTAAGGGAAGTAATGTGTGCATACAACCGATTCGAAGATGAACCCTGTTGCGGCAGTTACCGTTTGCTAAGCCGGATTTTACGTGAGAAGTGGGGCTTCGATGGAATCGTTGTTGCCGACTGCGGAGCTATAGCCGATTTCTACAGAAAGGGAGCGCACGAAACGCATTCAGATCCGGCAACAGCTTCCGCCGAAGGAGTATTAAGCGGTACGGATCTCGATTGCGGTTCGAGTTACGAAGCTCTTATCGAGAGTGTAAAGAAAGGATATATAAATGAATCTGATCTCGACGTATCAGTAAAACGTTTACTAAAGGCTCGCTTCGAGTTAGGAGAAATGGATAATAATAAAGATGTTGTGTGGTCAAATATACCTTATTCGGTAGTAGCATCCAAGCAGCATAACGATATAGCCCTTGATATGGCTCGTAAATCGATGACTTTGCTGCTCAATAAGAACAATATATTGCCATTAAAAAACAATATTTCGGTTGCGGTAATGGGCCCGAATGCCAATGATTCTGTTATGCAATGGGGAAATTACAACGGAACCCCTCCCCGTACGATAACCATTCTGGATGGTATACGCTCGGCTCTGTCAAACAAAGGAAATCTCATCTACGAACAAGGATGCAATCTGGTTGAAAACACCATTATAAGAAGCGTATTTGATCAATGCTCCAACGAAAAAGGAAAAGGATTCACTGCTCGTTATTGGAATAATGTCGATTTCTCAGGGACACCTGTAACAACTGAACAAATTACCACACCCTTCCGTTTTTGTACATCGGGGGCAACCGTGTTTGCTCCGGAAGTAAACCTGACTGATTTTTCAGCAAAATATACAGGGACATTTACTCCCGATAAAAGCGGAGAAGTTATCTTCGATTTTTATGCCTACGGATACATTGATCTGTATATCAATGGAGTTAAAGTCAAAGATTTTGCCAACAGACACGGTAGTCGCAAAGATACTTACAGCATGGAGGTAAAAGCCGGAGAAAAATACAATATTGAAATAGCCTACAGATTCTTCAACAGTGATGCTCAGCTCAATTTTGATCTGGGAATCAGAGAAGATGCCGACATAAAGAAATCGATTGATAAAGTAAAGAATGCTGATATTGTAATCTTTGCCGGAGGTATATCTCCATCATTAGAAGGAGAAGAAATGGGTGTCGATTTTCCCGGATTTAGGGGAGGAGACCGCACCGACATAGAACTGCCGTCTATTCAACGAGAATTTATCAAGGCATTAAAGGAAGCCGGAAAGAAAGTCATTTTTGTTAATTGTTCGGGCTCCCCTATCGGACTGGTTGCAGAAATAGAAAACTGCGATGCTATACTTCAGGCATGGTATCCGGGACAGGCAGGAGGGCAAGCCGTAGCCGATGTTTTATTCGGAAAATACAATCCAGCAGGGCGTTTACCCGTTACATTCTACAAAAACACAGCACAGCTGCCCGATTTCGAGGACTATAATATGACAGGACGTACCTATCGGTATATGAAAGAAGATCCTCTTTTCCCTTTCGGATTCGGATTAAGTTATACAACATTCAAATACGGACAAGCTAAAGTAGAAAGAACATCACAGAAAAGTGGAGAAATGGTTACGCTGATTATTCCGGTTACTAATACAGGACAAATGCCCGGAGATGAAGTAGTACAAGTATATCTGAAAAAGAAAGGAGATGCTGATGGCCCTACAAAAACACTTCGCGCCTTCAAGCGAGTAAATATAGACAAGGGTCAAACCGAAAATGTCAAATTCGAGTTATCAGGAAAGCAACTGGTTTGGTGGAACGAAAAGACTCAATCGTTAGATGCTCCATCAGGTGATTTTGAACTGCTGATCGGAAAATCATCTAAAGATTCTGATTTGCAGTCTGTGGATATTCAATTTGAAAGATAATTTATATCGCCTAAAACTAAAGAGACGGGTTCAATTATATATTGAACCCGTCTCTTTAGTTTTTCTGTTATGTTATATAACCTGATATAGATATATTGTCCAATTAGAGGATGTATAATTATTAAATACTTTCAATAATTTTAATCTGTGGTTATTCGTTTCGTTTATTTTTATAGCAGATATTATATACTGCCCGTTCATCTCTTTTAATTTATTAAAGTTATAGTCCAGATGCTCTATTTCTGATCGATTATCGATACTCAGATTTCTACCCAATTCGGAAGAAAATGCATAACAACGTGACCCCCAATCAACAAAATAATCATTCAACTCCTTATCTTTTGATATTTCAGGTTCTATTACGTTGTAAAATTTGTGCTTATATTCCAATGGATAGTTCGCAAAATAACCATCTAATGTCCAAAATCCATTATATTGAGCAATGGACGGATGTATTCCTATACTTATTACCCTATAAGCAGAAACATCTTTTCCTATATAAGATCTGATATCTTTAAATTGGTCCTCAGCAAAAAAGCCTGAGAATCCCGATTGTGAGAAGGTCTGCCGATACTCCAGATTGTTGAGAACAATACCTGATTGGACAATCAAAATACAACAGACTATTACATTTCCCCATTTTTTCACTGACTTATATATATAACTCAATGATATACCAAACAAAATATACCAGCACATCGGGTGCAGCCAATTTATACGTGATAAATTGAGAGGAAATTTCTGTATAAAAATAGTCCTCAGATCAGCAAAAGCACTCCACTCATAAATCCCAGATAATAAAGAACTAATAAAAATAAACATCAATATGATGATAAAATATCGATCTATTTGCCGTCGTTTTATCATCAGAAACAACACAACCACAACCAATATGAGTATATAATACTGGCAACTAACAACATGATGGGCTCCGGTTTCTTTATAAATTGTATCAATTATAAATATCAAAGTTTCTTTTGCAGATAAAAGATCCGGATATTTAAACTCCAGTCGATGAGAGTGATAATCGGAATCAATCCAAAATGAAAGAAATAAAGGAATATTACTCAATACATAAATGGAACTAAGAAAAAGTATACCTCCGAATAAATACCAGTTTATCTTTTTCTTTCTAAAAAAATCGAATATTAAAATAAAAGAAAACAGTAATAATACGAAAAATCCGGTTAAGACCAACGACGAATAAAATCCGTATAACAGCAGTATAAGCCAATCTGAAATCGCTCGCTTTTTATTCCGAATATTCAATAGAGCATAAAAGACTAATGGCAGCCCTGAAACCGATGCTGAAAAAGACCAGAAAGGCAATAACGCAAATAGTATTGCAACATAAATAGGGATATATAAGGGAATTTCCTCTTTTAAGAAATATCTTTTAAGGAGCAAATACATGCCCACAAAACCGATAATTGCCATCAGATATTTATTGAGGACATATCCCCAGAACATATCTAACAGACCAAAAGGAAGCAAACTGATATCATAACTAGCATGCAACGAAGAACGAGGTAAGCCATCCATTACGGACTCAACAACATCGTTAGGCGGAGCAAACAAAGCATTAGCATCCTTTAAAATTTTCACCCAAACAATATTCGAATCAAGATTATCATGTACCCTAACAGGTGTACTTTCTCCCCAGTATAAATAAGGGAGAAATACGATTGATATGATTAAAACTCCGAAGAACAGCAATAGTCTTTCATTGTTCAGATATTTCCAAAACTTATCATTATTCATCAGCCAACTGATTCGATTACAGCTTTCACTATAGTTTCAATATTTTCATCATCCAATTCATAGTAAAAGGGCAAACGAACAAGGGTATCTGAATATTTATCGCACTCTGGCAATACACGCCCGTCATGTTTATCCTTGTAAAACGGACTGGAATGAAGACTTAAATAATGAAATACGCTCAAAATACCTTTCGATTTAAGATAAGAAATGATTGCCGAACGTTGTTCGAGACTTTCACACACAAGGTAAAACATATGAGCATTGTTCGTAGAATATTCGGGAATCAAGGGCAGTTTTATATTATTTGCAGCAGCAAAGCCTTTAAGACCTTCGTAGTAAAGATTCCATATTTTGAGTCTTTTGTCTTGTATATCTTGCATATTTTCCAACTGCGCCCACAAAAATGCAGCTACAATCTCAGATGGAAGATAAGAGCTACCCATATCTACCCACCCGTATTTATCGACCTCTCCTCTGAAAAAAGCCGAACGGTTAGTACCTTTTTCCCAAATAATTTCAGCTCTTTCTTCAAACTGTTTGTCATTTACAACGAGCATCCCTCCCTCTCCGGAAATAATATTCTTAGTTTCATGAAAAGAGAAAGCAGCCAAATGTCCAATAGACCCTAAAGGTCTTTTAATACCATCCACCCCGATATAATAATTATCAATAGCTTGAGCAGCGTCTTCGATCACATACAGGTTATATTTTCGAGACAATTGCATAATTTTGTCCATATCACAGGCACATCCGGCGTAATGAACCGGAACTATTGCTTTTGTCTTAGACGTAATAAGAGCCTCTATTTTTTCTGCATCGAGATTAGGATTCGTATCCATAGAATCGGCGAAAATAATCTTTGCTCCTCTCAATATAAAAGCATTCGCGGTACTGACAAATGTATATGAAGGCATTATAATCTCATCTCCCGGCTGAGTATTTATTAAAATGGCCGCCATTTCCAGGGCATCCGTACAAGAAGTAGTCAGCAGACATTTGCTGAACCCATAGCGATATCCTAAGAAAGATTGGCACTTCTGTGTGAATATACCGTTACCGGAAAGCTTTCCGGTAAAAACAGCCTGATATATGTAGTGTGCTTCTTTGCCTGTGAGGTAAGGCTTATTAAATGGTATATTATAACTCATTACCTGAATTTTAGCCGAAATTTATTTTCGTAATTAAATAATTCATTATTTGATGTATAGAAATCTTTTACTAACAAAAGTCCTTTGCCGCAAACAATAACCAACCCGTTTTCTCTTTTAAAAATAATCTTTCCTATTTTTCGATTTTCGATTTTGACATCATCTACAATACTCGCTTCTTTTATTATTAGTTCCTGATCGTCCAATAACGTTTTGGCTCCTGCATAAGGATACCCAACAGCATCAATATGCCGTTTAATTTTATCAGCATCCCAAGCCCAATCGATATAGTAATCCGATTGATCCCTCCACAAACTATATGTTGCAAGTTGTTCGTCTTGCTCTTCTCCTCGTATCGGCTGTTTTTTCTCTATTTTATTCAGAAAATCGATCATTAAATCTAAATAGAGAGGAGAAATATTCTCTATAA
Source organism: Indolivaga capnocytophagoides DSM 22835 (assembly GCF_000426485.1). Lineage (GTDB taxonomy): Bacteria > Bacteroidota > Bacteroidia > Bacteroidales > Dysgonomonadaceae > Dysgonomonas_A > Dysgonomonas_A capnocytophagoides. The sequence continues at coordinate 56,927 of NZ_AUFL01000011.1, read as the reverse complement.
TATTTTGAATTTTAGCAGGGTAGTCCACTTTCATTCTGCGCTGGCTGATTATAGCTCCCCTATCATACTCGCCAGAACCTAACAAGCATGTAACGCCAACATAACTATCTCCATTAATAAGAGCGGTCACAAGAGGGTTAAACCCTCTATATCTGGGCAATAAAGAGTCATGAAAAACGATTATCCGAGCATTCTTATCTGATGACAACCAACGCCATCCGATGGCAATAGAATAGACTGAATTGCACTCCGGCTCGTTAGTTCTATCATAGTATGATATATTATTGTCAATACACAAACGTTTAATTTCCTCGTAATAATCATCCTGGACATTCTTATCACAAGCTATAACAACATCGTCAATGAATGCCGAATATCTTAAAATATTGGATAAAACAAAGTAACCTTTATACCCCAAAAGCCGTAATCTAATCATAGTTTATTTTTTTTTCAACTATATACAATGGTCTCTGCTTAGTTTCTTCAAATATTTTCCCGACATATAATCCGACAACGCCCAAAGTAGCTATCGTAAATCCAAACAGAAACCAGATAGATATCATCAGACTTGCGTAACCTAATACATCGATATACCCCAAGCACCACCGAATAAAAACAAACAAAGCAAACAATATAGACATGGCGGATATCAAAACACCCGCCTTAATTGTTAACCGTATAGGTTTGTCTGAATAAGCCAGAATAATATCCAGAGCTAAATTAAATAGCTTTTTCATATTATAAGTAGATTGCCCTTCCTGTCTGGCGGAATGAGCTATATCAATGGAAGTCTTTTTAAATCCAATCCAATTTACCATGGTCGGAAAATATCGAATGGATTCACGCATCGAACGGATTACATTTATAGCATCTTTGTGATATATACCGAAATTAGCTATAGTAGAATCTTGTTTAACTCCTGTTAAATAAGACAATGTCTTGTAAAATAAGAAAGAGAATCTTTTTTTAACAAAATTATCTTGTCGATTTGTTCTTTTCCCTAAAATAATACTGTATCCTTCTAAGGCTTTATTATATAATTTTATAATTTCCTCAGGTTGATCCTGTAAATCGCAGTCCATAACTACAATCCAATCTCCGGTAGCCTGATCCAATCCTGCTGTTATTGTTTTATGCTGACCAAAGTTTCGGCTCAATTTTATACCTTTCACCTTGGGATTATTCTTTGCACACGCTTCGATACTCCCCCAAGAGTTGTCCGGGCTAAAATCATCCACCAAGATTATCTCATAGTCTTCCGTTATATGTTTTACAGAATTTTCTATCCTGTCAACCAACAACGGTATTATCTTTTCAGCTCTGTACACAGGACTGACAATTGATATCCTCATGTTTTATAAAACTTTTTTGCTATTAGTAGTATTTATTCCCCTAATACATTCGTAATGTGTCGAATATTTAATTTTTAAGCAGCCACTAATATTTCATCTGCATAAGAATACAAATATAGTCCTTTTTAAGAAAAAATTCACCTCTCAACGCACAATCAAAACAAAACCATGAAATTAGTATTGCTTTTTTATCTATAACGAAAAAACATAATTATAATAATGAGGAAATAAGATCATGCTACAATGATATAAATCAAGAAAAAATACATACATAAAAAGTCACAAATTCAATGTTACTTTTGTTACCTTTTCAGTTATAAAAAACTGAAAAACAGCAAAGACAAAAAAATCACAAAGACCAATCAATAATTGATAAACAATTCGCATAAAAAATAATAACAATAATAGTTAATTATCAGAATGGTATTACAGCATTTATTACCTTTGTAGTTTCGATAACTTAAGGTTCAGTATAGATAAAGCTTATGAAAAGAAGTGTATTTGCAGTGATAGCATTTTTATCACTTTGGGTCGGTACAACTTTTGCCCAGAATCCTGTCAACTGGAAATTCAAAATAGAAGACAAAGGCAATGGTGAAATAGAATTAGTAGCTGATGCTGTTATTAGTGCGGGATGGCATTTGTATGACACCCAAATTCCGGATGGAGGCCCCTATCCTACGGGTATCTCCATAGATGAGGTCAAAGGGGCAACTGCCGTTGGAAAGTTTCATGCCAACACGAAAGCGCACCGTGAATTCGATAAAGTATTTGAAATGGAAATCGGCTTTTTTGAAAAGTCCGCAACCTTTATCCAAAGATTCAAAGTCTCCGATAAGGCGAAATTTTCATTAAAAGGAGATATACGGGCTCAAGCTTGTAATGACAGAGAATGTACACCTCCTATACCGGTCGAATTTAGTTTCTCAAGCAGAGACCTGCCTGCAACGCTTAATGCTTCGGGAACAGCAAGCACGGCAGCAGACGCAACCTCTGATTCTATATCTACAAATATAACAGATACAACAAGTCAGGCACAAATCTCAGAAAATGCAACACCTGTGGATAAAGCCACACTATGGAAACCTGTTATAGAGGAAGTCAAAGGATTTGGAGCGGTAGGTGATACTTCCAACCAATCTCTGCTTTGGATATTTATAGCCGGATTCGGTGGTGGTTTACTTGCATTGCTTACCCCTTGTGTATGGCCGATGATTCCCATGACTGTAAGTTTCTTTCTGAAACGAAGTAAGAAAAACAGAGGTAAGGCTATTAAAGACGCACTAACTTATGGTATTGGTATCATAATAATATATGTTGCTTTAGGATTACTTATAACCGGTATATTCGGAGCTAGTGCTTTAAATGATTTATCGACAAGTGCCATATTCAATCTGATATTCTTTGCGTTGCTCATTGTTTTCGCCATCTCGTTCTTAGGGGCATTTGAGATAGTTCTCCCATCGTCATGGACAAACAAAATGGATCAGAAAGCTGATTCGACAACCGGAATAGTCAGCATATTTTTCATGGCATTTACACTTGCATTAGTATCATTCTCATGTACAGGACCTATCATAGGAACACTACTTGTTCAGGCAGCAGGTTCAGGCAGTATGGTTGCTCCTGCAGTCGGTATGCTCGGATTTGCAGTTGCGCTGGCTATACCCTTCTCCTTGTTTGCAATATTTCCATCGTGGCTTGAGAATATGCCTAAATCGGGAGGTTGGCTAAACTCCGTAAAAGTAGTTTTAGGATTTCTGGAACTTGCTTTAGCATTGAAATTCCTTTCGGTTGCAGATCTTGCTTACAAATGGGGAATCTTAGACCGTGAAGTATTTATCGTTCTGTGGGTTGTCATATTTGCTCTTCTTGGCTTATATCTTCTTGGTAAACTTAAGTTTGCCCACGATAGTGATCTGAAAAGCATTTCGGTCTTCCGCTTATTTTTAGCTATTATATCTCTATCATTTTCGGTCTACCTTGTTCCGGGATTATGGGGCGCACCGCTAAAAGCTGTAAGTGCCTTCACTCCGCCACATTTCACTCAGGACTTTAATTTATATGACGGCACCGTTCATGCCAAATTTGATGATTACGAAGCGGGTATGCAATATGCACTTAAGAATAATAAGCCTGTAATGATAGACTTCTCCGGCTATGGCTGTGTTAACTGCCGGAAGATGGAAGCATCTGTATGGACAGATCCAAGGGTTAAACATTCTCTCGAAAACGATTACGTATTAATAACCCTGATGGTTGATGATAAAGAAAAGCTGCCCGAAATAATCGAAGTAGAAGAAAACGGTAAAACATCCAAACTCAAAACTATTGGCGACAAATGGAGTTACCTGCAACGCCATAAGTTCGGGACAAACTCTCAGCCGTATTACGTATTACTTGACAATGAAGGCAAACCTATCGGGCCATCATACGCTTATGATGAAGATGTTGATAAATACCTGAAATTTCTGAAAACAGGACTAGACAACTTTGGAAAAGAAAAAAAATGAATACTAGAGAACAAAAACTAGAGGCTTTCGGTCGTTTACTTGATATTATGGATGAGCTACGGGTTAAATGCCCATGGGATGCCAAACAAACGAACGAAAGCTTACGCACAAATACAATAGAGGAAACCTACGAGCTTTGCGAAGCTATTATCAAAAACGATAATCAGGAGATAAAGAAGGAATTGGGAGATGTGCTTCTTCATATTGTCTTTTATTCGCAGATCGGGCAAGAGAAAGAGGCTTTCGATATAGCAGATGTTTGCAATTCTCTTTGCGACAAACTGATATACAGACATCCTCATGTTTTTGGTGACGATGCTGCTAAAACTGCCGGAGAAGTAGAACAATCGTGGGAGCAGCTCAAGTTAAAAGAAAAAGGTGGTAATAAAACAGTTCTGGAAGGAGTTCCGGCTTCATTGCCTTCGATAGCAAAAGCTCACCGCATACAGGACAAAGCCCGTAATGCAGGTTTTGACTGGGATCAGAAAGAGGATGTTTGGACAAAAGTGAAAGAGGAGATCAATGAAGTTGAAACTGAAATCTCACAAATGAACCCTGACAAAATGGAAGCCGAATTCGGCGACTTGTTTTTCAGCCTGATCAATGCATCTCGTCTGTATAAGGTAAATCCGGATAATGCGCTCGAACGTACCAACCAAAAATTTATCAAACGATTCAATTACATTGAACAGAAAGCTAAAGAACAAGGTCGAAATCTGAAGGATATGACATTAGCGGAAATGGATACTCTTTGGGAAGAAGCTAAGAAATTTAACTAAAGGAAGAATGACAAAAATATCAATGATAGTCGCTATTGACGAAAATAATGCCATAGGTAAGGATAACCAGATGCTTTGCCATCTTCCAAATGATCTGAAATACTTCAAAACAACAACTCTAGGGCATACTGTCATAATGGGACGCAAGACATACGAATCCCTTCCCAATGGGGCATTACCCAATCGACGCAATATAGTGTTAAGTCGAAAGGAGGGGTTAAAACTAGATAAATGCGAAGTATTTTCGACATTAGCTGAGGTCAAGAAAGCGATTGAGGGAGAAGACAAAGTCTTCATCATGGGAGGAGCTACATTATATAATGATTGTTTGGATAGCTCGGACGAATTATATATAACTTATATCTATCATGCTTTCGAAGAGGCCGATACATTCTTTCCTAAAATAGACACAAATGTATGGAAAGAGATCTCACGTACAGAGAATAAGGCTGATGAGAAAAACCAATATGATCATAGCTTCGTAGTTTACCAAAAACAGTAACCGATCAAAATTCCAAACTGAGAAACTTGCCTATACTAAACATATAACCTAATAAAATGAGTATTTCGGGAATACTTCGGGCTGTGATAAAAAGATTAAGCGAACCTTGCAAATACCTTATTGAACCTTCATAAACATAAACCTAACCAATAAATACAACCGTCCATATGCCCTAATACTCTTATACACACCTAAAACAACACTACCTTAATTAACTCAAAATAAGGCCGGTGACCTTTTTATTATACTTTGCTATTTATTATACAAAGACTCATCCCCTCTTTCGCCCGTCCTTATTCGGATAGACTGTTCTATTTCTGAAACAAAAATGCGTCCATCTCCACTTTCTCCTGTATAAGCAGATTTCAATATCGCATCAATAGACTTATCTACATTAATGTCCCGAACTACAAATGACAAATGAATGCGCTCTATTGCATTTATATCATAAGCGATACCCCGAAAGATAAGACCCTGCTTAGCATCACCCTGCCCCTTTACTTCCCACCAAGATAGAAAATCAATATCGGCTTCACGTAATGCTTCTCTTACTTCCTGAAATTTCGATTTACGAATAATTGCTTCAATCTTTTTCACAACTCTCAATTTTTAAGTATCATTTATGAATGCAAATATAGATATATTTTTACAAAAAGAAATAATATTCGACTTAAAATATTATTTTGACAATGAAAAATTAAACAAACCAACCAAAAAGACAAACTAAATTTCACAAATATCATTTATAAATCAAGAATATACAAGGATATTTACCTATCTCCGAAATATGCTTTGCCCAGCTTTTTACGGGTAAAGTTCTGATATATTCTTCTTCACATGTAATATTCATAGCAACACACAATTTAGTCGAAGAACCACAAGTTTTAATAAAGTCTTCTATCAGCTTGGTATTACGATACGGAGTTTCAATAAATATCTGAGTCTGGTCTTCACTGAATATCCGCTGCTCTAATTGTTTGATCTTCTTGATCCGCTCAGATCCATCAATAGGCAGATATCCATGAAAGGCAAAACTTTGTCCATTAAAACCCGAAGCCATCAGAGCCATTAAAATAGAAGACGGACCTACTAACGGGACAACCTTCATCTTTTTACGCTGAGCTATAGCGACGACATCAGCTCCCGGATCAGCGATAGCCGGACAGCCTGCCTCAGAAATAACTCCAACGGAAAAGCCTCTTTCCAAAGGTTCAAGATATTGTTCCAGCATATCCCGGTTAGTATGTTTATTCAGTTCGAAAAAAGTCAGTTCATCAATATTAATTGTCGGCTCTGTCTTTTTTAGAAAACGACGTGCCGATCTTATATTTTCCACAATAAAATACTTAATATCAAGTATTACTTCTCTGTTGTAGGATGGTAATACCGGATCTATTTCCGTCTCTCCCAGAGTAACAGGTATAAGATAAAGAGCTGCTTGCATATAAATTCAGATTTTTTACAAAAGTACATCTTTTAAAGTTTCAGACCTATTTATTATTTATCTTCGCACTTCGGTAGCAAACAAAACGTATGATTAGTTGTTAGAGCATTTATGGTCTTTTATATTCACTTATATAGTAAAGATAAAATAAGCGACAAAGCATTGTATTTATAGGTTTGATCACAGAATACTCTTTGCCAGCCAATTAAGTAAACAAAGGCATATAACCATATATTTCCAAGTTATAACGAACTAAGATTATTATACTTGCTAAAACAACAAATAGGTCTGCGACCTTAAATAGATGTACAATAATGGAGACTAATTCGCCCCCCAGACTTTGGACATGGGGATATCTTAATGTATGTATTGCAAACTTTCTGATGGCATGCTCGTTTAACCTGCTGATGCCTTCTATACCTCTCTATATAACGGAAAAACTGGGAGTTCCTCAAACTAAAACCGGTATCGTTTTAGCATCTTATGCAATAGCTATACTTATTATTCGTCCATTCTCAGGTTATATTGTCGATCTATACTCCAGAAAAAAAGTGCTGCTGCTTAGTTTCATCTGTTATGTAGCTATATTCGTAGGATATTTCTATGCTACTGCAATCCTTATATTCGTCATTGTGCGGTTTATGCACGGGGTCATGTGGGGATTATCCACAGTATCTTCCAGCACGCTGGCGATAGACCTTGTTCCTTCCGAACGCAGAGCCGAAGGGATCGGTTATTACGGCACTTTTATGAATGTAGCAATGGCTATAGGACCTTTTATCGCTATACATATCTACCAAACATATAGCTTCCAGACATTGCTATATTGGGCCATATCCATGGGCATATTAGGTATTATCGCAGTAATACTGATCAAAGCTCCTCAACGACCTAAAGTAGAACGTCAGAAGCTTTCTTTCGACCGATTCTTCTTGATTCCTGCATGGCCTATTTTCCTCAATCAACTACTGCCGAGTTTTGCATGGGGTACAATAGGACCGTTTGTTGCCCAATATGGTAAAGAGATATCAATACCGAATGCCGGAATATTCTTTCTGTTTTGGGCCGGCGGAATTATTGTCTCCCGTATATTCTCCGGCAAAATGGTTGACAAAGGACATATCCATCTGGTAAATACATCCTCAATGCTTATTGTCGCAGCATCATTCTTTGGTTTTGCACTGATACATAATATCGCCGCTTTTTGCATCTCCGGGCTATTTATCGGTATCGGATTCGGAATGATGTTTCCGGCTTTACAAACCCTATATATCAATATGGCGGAAAACAACCAGAGAGGTACAGCAAACTCGACCTACCTCGTAGGTTTTGATTTGGGACTAGCCCTCGGTATGCTTGTCGGCGGATATATATCGGGGATATATTCTTTCGAAACACTGTTCCTTGTAGCTTCAGGTTTATGTGTGTTAAGCAGCATTATTTATATCCTTATATCGAAAAGGGTATTCGAGAAGAAAAGGTTGCGATAACTCTATACAGGGTCAACCCTTTTCTTCAATTCGTCTTTAAGCACAACAGCTTGATTATGCTCCGGATCTTTGGCTCCATATAGCAAAGTAATGGTTTTCTTTCCCCTAATATTTTCAACAAGCTCCGGAAGGGCATTAGTAGCTCTGAGTTCTGCGATATAACGAACAACAAATTCATTCCAGTTACCACTTTGATCAGAGTGGAACCATTTCCTCAATTCGGTAGACGGAGCTATATCTTTATCCCATAAATCGAGTTTGAGACTCTCCTTTTTTATGCCTCTTGGCCATAAGCGATCTATCAGGATGCGGTAACCATCACTTTCGTCGAACTCGTCATACACTCGCTTCAGTCTTATTTCAGTCATAACATTGCAGATTTAATCGTGTGTTCTCGGTTATAACAAGAAAAAAAGGGAAACTGTTTACAGCTTCCCTCTCTCATATCTATATCTTTAGCAGCAGATCAAATATCTACTACAAATTTTTTCAGATCCTGATTCAGTAATGCAGGAGGCACAGCCTTTTTCACCTCATCTATAATTATACCCAAAACACGTTCCCTCAGGAATTCTTTGCGGGTAACAAGGCTTATCTCACGCACAGGGCATATATCTTTTAATGGACGTATATTCTGTTTTTGCTTTTCGTTGAGCTGCTCAATAGCCATTTCCGGAATAATAGTCAATCCGCTGTTATTATCCACAATGTTTATAAGCGTATTAATACTTCCGGCCTCATATGTAAACAAAGTATGAGAACTCTTACGTTTTCGCAGGTTACATATTCTCAATATCTGACTTCTGAAACAGTGCACCTCTTCCAGCAGCCAAAGTTTATTTATATTCAAATCTTCTTCGTCCAATTCCTTCTTTGCATACAAGGAAGTCTCGCGAGGAGAAACATACGCATAGAAGCGTTCGTAATATATGGGATGCTCTTTTAGCTTTTCATTCTTAAGAGGAGTCGCTAAAATAGCTCCATCCAAAGACCCGTTCAACAGGCGGTCTATAATTTGACCTGTTGTTGTCTCTTCAATGACAAGCTCTATATCATAGCCATTTTCCTCATGCATCAACATCAGCTTAGGCAAAAGATAAGGAGCGATTGTAGGGATAATTCCTAATTTGAAAGTACCCTTCACAATGCCTTTCTCTTCCTGAATTATCTCTTTTATCTGCTTTACCTGAGATACAATCACCCGAGCTTGATTGATAATCTGCACACCGATCGGAGTCGGCTGTACGGGCAGCTGGCTGCGATCAAATATCTTTACGCTCAATTCGTCTTCCAGCTTTTGAATCATCATACTCAAAGTAGGTTGAGTCACAAATGACGCCTCTGCAGCCTTTGCAAAATGACGATGATTGTCTACTGCAATAATATACTCTAACTGTTGTATGTTCATAATGCGATAAAATATTCTCACCAGGTATACCCTCGATGACGTATTATCAATATTTAAATGGTAATTCATCTATATGACAACTACCAGTTGTATTTACTCTTACTTAACCATAGATAAAAAGTTCAGTACTCAATACTCCCTTTCTCCGAAAATAGATGTCCCCACCCTCACAATGGTGGCACCTTCTTCTACTGCTATTTTATAGTCGTGCGACATACCCATCGATATTTCGCAAAATTCCGGATTATCGGAAAAGAATGAAGACTTCAGTTCATCCGAGAAAGATTTTAAAGACTTAAACTCTTTTCGAATCTGGACTTCGTCATCAGTCAGGCTTGCCATACCCATCAGTCCGCAAATCCGTACATATCGCAGAGCTTTCCAATTCTGATCTCTCAACAAAGTTCGACAATCGTCAAAACTCAATCCGAATTTAGAATCCTCCTGTGCTATTTTTATTTCAAGCAGGCACTTTATATTTCGTCCGGCTTGCTCAGCATACTTATTTATTTCAAATAATATTTTCCAGCTATCAACACTTTGTATCGTATCGATGTAGGGAACAATAAATTTGACTTTATTGGTTTGCAGATGCCCTATCAGATGCCATTGTATATCGGATGACAAATCTTTAACTTTACCGTCAAGCTCCTGAACCCGACTCTCTCCAAAAATCCGCTGACCGGCATTATAAGCTTCCTCTAAAGCTTCTTTCGGATGAAATTTAGACACAGCTACCAGAGTTACATTTTCAGGCAATTGACTCTTTATCCTATCTAAATTTTTCGCAACACTCATTTTCTTATATATATATTTCTGATTCGCAGCAGCCTATATCTGTCCAACTTCTCAGATTATAGAACAAAAAAGTTAGAGATCTTACTCTTCTTTCTTGTAGTCTATCTTGCCTTTATCATCTGTCGAATAAGGGAAGACATCCATCAATGCTGTTTCAGTCAATGACGCAATTGTATAATCGGCCATAGTACCTACCATACCTTTTTCTACTACTTCCAAAGCCTCTCTGATATCACAAGCCTGAGCAAGCATTTGTGCTGCCGTTTTCTTCTCAGTACCGCTTTTTTCATCAAGGGTGATGAAGTAAATTTTCGCTTTGAAATAGCGATCTCCGTTTTCATTAAAGAAAAGCTCTGCCAGTTTAGCCCGCTTAATATCAGCAATGGTAAATTCACCGGCGATATAAGGCTTCAATTCTTCTATGATACGGGCTTCGGCTTCTGTAAATGATAAAGCGTCTACCAGATAAGGTTCGGTTACTTTTTTCTGAGTCCCGTTCTCCATTGTTTTCTCATAAGACACTTTACATTCAAACCAGTTGTACATACAATTATACTTTTAAGATCTTAGACCTATTTATTAATTCACCAAGCATAACAACGAAAGAGAGTTATATCTCTGAAACAGGTCATTAAATACTTGCTATTACTAATTATTTAGAATTATTTTGAAAAAGAAGCTCTCTGCCGAATAAAACAAGTTCTACCCACAGAGAGCTTTATTTCTGAAACAAAAGTAGCAAATATTTACATATTTACATTCTCTTTCATAAATAAAATTTATTACTCAAGACCAGCCGTCTATCAACCGGACTTCAGCCTCTTTTATCTATTATAGTTTACGAGCACCATCTTTGATAACTACATCATACACTTTAGGTTTGATGCGGAATTTCTGCTCGTAACTTTCAGTCGCACGTTTAATGAAACCGTCATGTAATTCGTCTTTTACAAGGTTGATGGTACATCCTCCGAAACCACCGCCCATAACACGTGAACCCGAAACGCCACACTGACGTGCCACATCATTCAAGAAATCCAATTCCTCGCAGCTAACTTCGTATTTACGGCTCAGCCCGATGTGTGTTTCGTACATTTTCTTACCTACAGTTTCGTAGTCTCCACGTTTCAATGCATCACACGCCTCACCCATACGATGTATTTCTTCGATAACGAATTCAGCACGCATATAATCTTCGGCACTTACTTCGTTAGCAACTTCTTTCAACATATCCAAAGTAGCATCTCTCAACAATTCTACTTCTGGATGATATTTACGTATGTAAGACGCTGCGTTTTCGCAAGACTCACGGCGTTTGTTATATGCCGAAGAAGCTAATTCGTGAGCAACGCAAGTATTGATCAAAACCAAACGGTAACCTTTAGGATTGAAAGGGATGTATTCGTACTCCAATGAACGGCAGTCCAAACGGATCAAAGAACCTTCTTTACCGAAACAAGACGCAAACTGATCCATGATACCACACTTCACTCCTACATAGTTGTGCTCGGTAGCCTGTCCTATTTTCGCCAATTCGAAACGGTCAAAACCCAGATTATACATATCGTTCAGTGCAAATCCGAAACAACTCTCCAATGCTGCAGAAGAAGACATACCTGCACCCAGAGGAACATCACCGGCAAAGACACAATCAAACCCTTTGATGGCTGTTGCTCCACGTTTCATCATTTCATGACAAACGCCGAATATATATTTGCCCCATTGTTTGATCGGAATATCATCCAAGCCGAATTCGTCCATTTCTTCGAGGTCTAAAGCATAAGCTCTAACTCTGTCTTCTGTTCCGTTAGGTTTGATTACGCAATACATTGCTTTATCAATAGCCCCGGGAAGAACGAATCCTCCATTGTAATCGGTGTGCTCTCCAATTAGATTAATACGACCGGGAGATGTATATATTTGTCCACCTTCTCCGAATAGGGATTTAAATTTTTCTACAATGACACTAGTTTCCATGGTTTATAATTATAATAAATGAATATTTTATTAAGGTTATAAAATTAACACTTATTTCCGTACCTGACAGCATTTTCCGTGCATTTGGTAAGTTTTTTAATCTTTTAACGAACATTTCTTCTTTTTGATATATTCCGGTCTAATCTATCAACATTAAGAAGAGACAATCTAAATCCTGTTTTTCAAACATTTAATTCGAAAAGGTTACAAAAGCAACTGGATTAATGAATAATTATCAATAAACAGTAATCAATGGGTATTTTTAATTCTTCATTTTTCAGTTCTTTGAAAAAGGTTACAAAGGTTACAAACTCAATGCAAACTTTCGAATACCCCCCTTTTTCATTTCAATCAGCTTCTGTGACAGTGTTTGCTTATAATTGATTTCAAAGAACACTTTTTAAGCAGGAGGTATTATTACTCTTTCTGTATAGATAAATTCGAAAATAACCGACATGCCACAATTGATAAATAAAGACAAACAGCGGCTTCCACTTCCCGAATGAAACACACGCAACTAAATATGTTACAAAATCAAAAGATATGTTACACCAAAAACAATATATGTTACATGAGCAATATCGAAAGAATACTTATTCTGATAATTTTACATTCAGTTATATCCGTTTCAAAATCTATATCCATTAATCTAATTTAAACTATGAAAATTCCTTTTGTATTTCACAGCCTTATATCCGGTAATCATTCTATCAACATGAATTCACATCAACCATAATACGGAAACAAAACCCTCAGCCTTATATTATAGACTGATCAAGACTGACTATTAATCGAAACTGCTTAATCTTAAATCCTAATCGGTAAGCTGACCTCGTTAGAAACAGAGAATACTGTTTTCATCAAAAAAGATTCACCTGTCTATAAAGCAAAACTGGTTTATCTAAAAAGACAATTAATTTTTTAACCTATGATTTTATGAAAAAACAAATCATCAATTACAGAATTGTTACCTTAATTATTCTGATGTCCTTTATCCCTTTGCTGGCAATGTCGCAGACGGTTACAATAAAGGGAGTAATTAAAGACGTATCAGGAGAGCCTGTTGTAGGGGCAAGTATCACCGAAACGGGTACAAGTAACGGCATAATAGCCGACCTCGATGGAAATTTCACATTAAAAGTATCACCCAAAGCAACACTCACGATCTCATTTATGGGGTACAGAACACAAACCGTTAGTGTTGCGGGCAAAACATCTTTATCGATCATACTCGAAGAAGATACTCAACTACTAGGCGAAGTGGTCGTTGTAGGGTATGGCGTACAGCGTAAAGAAGCCGTAACCGGATCGGTAGCCTCTATCAAAAATGAAGCTATACGGGAAGTTCCGGCATCTGATATCACTCAGGCATTGCAAGGACGTATTGCCGGGGTAGATATGTCTCAGACATCATCAAAACCGGGATCTTCGATGCAGATCCGTATCCGTGGAACACGCTCGCTTAACGCAAGTAACGACCCCTTGATCGTATTGGACGGAATCCCTTTCGCCGGATCAATGAGCGATATCAATCCAAATGACATTAAAAGTATCGACATCCTGAAAGATGCTTCTGCTACAGCCATCTATGGTTCTCGTGGAGCCAACGGGGTATTACTTATCACTACCAACAAAGGTCTGGTAGGAGCAAAAGCTCAAGTTTCGTACAACGGATATGTAGGCTTAAAAACTCTTTTTGCGAAATATCCGATGATGAACAGCGACGAATTCGTAAAACTCCGTGAATACGCCAATAAGTTTCAGAATGGAGTAGACGAAGACAACGATGTAAATACCGACTGGCAAGACCTGCTATATAAAAACAGCATGGTAACCAATCACGACTTAAGTGTTTTAGGCGGAACTGAAAAAGGCAGTTATAACTTTGGCGTAGGATACTATCGTGACGAATCATTGCTTCCAAGTCAGAATTACACCCGCTATTCTATGCGTGGGACTTTGGATCAGGAAGTTGGCAAATATCTGAAGTTCGGATTTATCACCAACAATAACTATGCGGTATCTAACGGTGGAAATCTCGGAGTATACACCACCCTGAGTACAACCCCCATATCTAATCCGTATAACGCTGATGGAACATGGAAAAGAACAGTAAAAATGTCTAACGACGAGCATTGGGTATATTCCAGAGCAACTGTGGATGCACTAGGGGACAAATGGATAGACCAGACAAGAGCTTTCGGATCATACAACACGATCTATGGAGAAACTAAGATACCGGGAGTTGAGGGATTAAAATACAAAATAAATATCGGACTGAACTACCGCCAGAACAACACTGGAAACTATACCGGAGAAGGCGTATTCAACTCCACTCCCGACAACCCTTCATCAGCAGCTATATCTAATTCTCATACAACTCAATGGACTGTAGAGAACCTGCTGACTTACGACCGCACTTTCGCAGAAAAACACTCGCTTAATGTAGTTGCGTTGTACTCGGCAGAAGAAACAAGCTATAATAGTTCTCATATGTCTGCCACAGGTATCCCTTCGGATGCATTCCAATTCTATAATTTAGGACATGCGACTAAAGAAATAGTAGTAAACCCCGATTATCAAGGGTATTATAAAAGCGGACTTACATCGTGGATGGGACGTGCCATGTATTCGTATGACGACCGTTATATGCTAAGCGTAGCTTTCAGATCGGACGGATCATCACGTTTGGCTCCCGGACATAAATGGCACACTTATCCTGCTGTTTCAGCCGGATGGAATATACAGAAAGAATCATTCATGGAAAACGTAAACTGGCTCGACAACCTGAAAGTAAGAGTTGGATACGGACAAACATCCAATCAATCGGTTCCTTCTTATAAAACATTAGGACTTCTAGGAACGCGCCCATACAACTTCGGAGATACCAACTCTGTTGGATATTATGTATCGGAATTACCAAATCCATCTTTGGGATGGGAGTATTCCGAAACATGGAATTACGGACTTGATTTCTCTCTATTCAACAACAGGCTATCCGGTACAGTCGAATACTATGTACAGAATACAAAAGACCTTTTACTGAGTGTCAATCTTCCTTCTACATCAGGAGTAGGCAGCTACATGGCTAATGTAGGTAAATCGCAGAACAAAGGGTTTGAACTTTCTCTGAACGGAACTATTCTCGACAACCTCAACGGATGGACATGGGATCTGGGAGTAAACTTATATGCCAATAAAAACAAGCTGGTATCATTAGCTTCGGGACAAACAAGAGACGAAAATAACTGGTGGTTTGTAGGTCATCCTATCGATGTTATATACGACTACGAAAAAGTTGGTCTATGGCAGGAAAGCGACAAATACCGTGACATTCTCGAACCGGGTGGTAATGCAGGTATGATAAAAGTAAAATATACGGGAGAATACAATGCAGATGGTTCGCCTGTAAGACAAATCAATGCAGACGACAGACAGATCATAGACGTGAATCCCGACTTTCAGGGAGGATTCAACACTCGTGTAGGATACAAAGGATTCGATCTGAGCATAGTAGGAGCATTCAAAAGTGGAGGTAAGCTGATCAGTACCCTCTATTCATCCGCCGGATACCTCAATATGCTTACCGGACGCCGAAACAATGTGAAAGTTGATTATTGGACACCCGAAAATACCGGAGCAAAATATCCTAAACCCGGAGGAATAGAAAGCAGCAATAATCCGAAATATGGCAGCACACTCGGTTATTTTGATGCTTCGTACCTAAAAGTACGCACGATAACGCTGGGTTATGATTTTAAACCGGATCTGACAAAAAAACTAGGTGTTACAAAACTAAGAGTATATGCTACGGTTCAGAATCCGTTTGTACTGTTCTCTCCATATCATGACGAATCGGGTATGGATCCTGAAACAAACTCTTATGGAGACGAAAACCAAGCAGTAGCATCATACAAGGAACGTCTGCTTGTTATCGGGACTAACACTCCGGCCACAAGAAACTACCTGATCGGCTTAAATGTAACATTCTAAAAAAAGATCATTATGAAACGAATAGATATAAAAAAATATATTGCAACAATACTTTTAGCATCTTTTTTTATTGGATGCTCCGATGTGCTGGACGAAGAACCCCGAGGTATCTTCACCCCCGATTACTTTAAAACAAAAGACGGTGTTACAGGTGGAGTCACATCTCTATACGCCGGATTGCGTTACATTTATGGTAATGGCTACTGGCTTAACATCTGCGAAACAGGCACTGATGAATACACTTACGGCCACGGGGCAGACGGTAATTACAAAGATGCAGACCTTTCGGGTGTAGGATCTTTGACAGCCAGCAGCAGCCGTTCGGATGTTTTGTGGGGCAACTCATATAACAATATCAATACCGCCAGCGGAATTATAGAAAATGCCGCAGCTGTAGAGGAGATACCAAATTCGCTGATAGCCGAAGCCCGTTTCTTCCGTTCATTCTATTATTTTATGCTGGTTCAGACTTTTGGCGGTGTGCCGTTGGATTTAGGATCGGGTGAATTGAAGTTCAACACATCCACATCCAGATCTTCCGTCCGTAACACTGTCCCGGAGGTATATACCAAAGCAATATTCCCCGACCTGATTACAGCAATAAACGATCTGCCCGAAAGCGGCCGTATTACGGGAGGAGTTACAAAAACAACAGCCCGGTTATTTCTATCAAAAGCGTATCTGACTTACGGCTGGTGGCTTGAAAATCCTAAAAACATACCAACCTATCCCGAAACAACAAGAACCGATCCGGATGGGCACGATGCCAAATGGTACTTCCAGCAAGCATACGATATAGCCACTACAGCTATTGAGAATCCTGGATCATATGGTCTTCAGACAACATTTTATGATGTGAATCTGGCTCAAAACGACCGTAATAAAGAAATGCTGCTATATGCAGACCATACAGAATCGAGCGAATATTACGATGGATCGAGCCACTCTTACAATACAGGTTCTTCTCCCGGAAACTTTGCAGCATGGATGGTTACATGGGATTATACATTTGTTGAAAGTGCTCAAAACGCAGATTGGTCGGGAGATAAAATCCGTTCTGTTCAACGTGAAGCTGCTCAAGCCTACGGACGTCCATGGAAATGTATGGCTCCGACCATTGATGTTGTAACCAAAACATTCGCAGATAAAACAAACGACTCCAGATACGACGGAACATTTGTTACGTCATTCCGTGGAAACTGGAATAAAGGCGGTGTCAAAAACGAATTTCTATACAATGCCAACGGGCTGAAAGTATATCCGGGAGACGCTGTACTTACTTTCCTTGATGATGAGCCAAGCGGTTCTATTGATTATTCCAATTCCGTTTATAAGAGCAATATCGGAGCAGGTGTATTACCGGGACGTGCCGATTATGTAATATCACCAAAAGGCATAAGCCGGTATGCATACCCTAATCTATGGAAGATAGGAACTTACCGTACCGATAACGGAACAGGACTAGGGCAGCCAAATGGAGGTATTACACGTCCTTTCCCTGTTGCTAAATTCTCGGAACTGTATCTTATCGCTGCAGAAGCCGCGGTAAAAGGAGCTACCGTTAAGGCAGGAAAAAGTGCCCGAGAACTGGTAAATGTATTGCGTGCCCGTGCCGGAGTATGGCGTTGGAGCAATAATGGAAATGCAGCAAAAGCCCAGGACAACAGCGCAGCTATGACTGCAGCCACTCCTACGACAATTACTATAGAGTACATTCTGGAAGAACGTTCTCGTGAATTTTTCGGCGAAGGTTATCGCTGGCACGACCTTGTACGCACTCAGACATGGAGCGAAATAGCTGCATCTTATGAAATATGCGGAACAGCAGTCGGAAACCACACAGCGGTGAAAGTAACCAGAGATATAAAACCCTATCTCTATTTACGTCCGATTCCTCAAGGGCAACTTGATGCTATGAATATGAGCGAAGCAGAAATAAAAGCTTATCAAAATCCGGGATATTAAGATTCATTACTTTCCGGTACGATTAAGAATATTCGTTATGTGCTTATATTATAGGGTAAGCTGATACGAAACAGGGGCTGTCATTGAGTGACAGCCCCTGTATTTTATCTATCTGATTTATAGATTCAAATTCAAATCCTTCGGATATTTCACGGTATAACCGATCTCATATGTTTTGGTTTGTCCTGCTGCAATATCTTCTTCCCAGGTCACTACACCTACCTCCGTTTTATTGGCAGTCCATGGTGTTGATTCTTTAATCAACAGTTCCACTTCTATATTTTTCTGCATAGAAATAGGATATTGATCTTTTAGAACCATTTTGATCGGTCGTGATTGATTGTTCTTAACCACTATACGGTATCTGAACTCCTGTTTCTTATTATTATCTAAAAATTTAGTGCTGCTGAAATCCTTCAATTTTTCACGTTTCACGCTGATTCTCTTATCCGTACCCAGTGTTAATGATAGTTTTGCATGAGTCGAATGTGCATCAATCACTGTTTCGCCTACATAAGTGCCATCATAAGTAACGTTTGCCTTCCCTGTTAATAAATTGAGATTCTCCCAATCCGATATTTCCGCCAGTAAATATGTCTCGGTATCCAGTTTCGGAGCACAATAATATTTATATTCCGCTTTTATTTCTTTTGATTGCAGGTCTATAGATTGCTCCTTACCATTTCCGGGTATAGTATACGGTATATCTATTTCATAATTGATATTCATATCATTATCGGCTACCGAAATATAATCATCCATACTTTTTTTCAAAGTTATAACTTCAACACCACTCGCAGCACTACTACCATACAATCCTGCAGCAACATCTTCAGATAATTTTTGCCTGTCTTTTATCATAGACGGATCCAATTCCTCTACATATTCTGCTGTCACAATGTTTCCATCGACAACATATAGAGGTCTTGAACTAACGTTCTTCTTAGCAACAGATTCAACCACTACAACCTCCTCCAACATTTCTTTAGAATCATAAGAATAACTATTCTGGCTCAACCGACTGCTACCACTAGCTCTTGCAAATTGCATATTCTGCAAAAACCACGAATTAAATAATGGTGCAACTTTTCCATTGCTGGGTGTAGCAGTAGACAGTGTCAGTTTCACTTTATTCCAATCTAAACCAGTAGTCTGTTTCACTTTCGATTTAAACTTCAAGGATATTGGTTTATCTACTGATAAGACATTTACATCATAGTACGGAAGCCAACCAGCCAACGGTGTATAATACGAAATATCAAAATCACAGATAGACGCAACGGGAGCCGAAAGAGTAACTTTCAATACACCGGAATTTTTATTACTGTTAGTCGTTTCCTGAGCTAACTGATTACGCAGACGAGTTAAAGCTTCATCATTTTTTTTCTTTTTTTTATTATACTCTGCCTGAACAAGAAGTAATTCTGTCGATTTTGTCTTATAATATTCCATTGTTTTTATAAGTTCATCGATCCCTAAACCATTTTCCGATCCGGCTACATTCTTATCAGTCCCTTTCTGCAAAAGAGCAATAAGATTAGATGTAACATTGATATCCGTACTTAAAAGTTCGTTTTTCCGCTGGTAGATATCTATCGAATCCAAAAGTACTTTCACTGTTCTGTTCACCGACTTAATATCTTTGAGATAATTGACCGAAAACTCATAAGCCGAAATAACGATTCCATTCGAAGCCTTCATTTTTAGGCTATTCAGATCTATATTGGGGCTTAATCCATTAATATAAATTTCATTCTCGCCTCTTACCAGACTTCCTGACGTTTTGTGATTCAGTTCTGCTCCCTTAAAGAAGACAGTTGCGGATTTTAACTCCGAATCGAATACTTTCTTTTCATTCGCATAAACACCGATAAATATGCATAATGATAAGCATATCGAGGCAAATAATTTTCTTTTCATATTCCGTACTTTTAGATTGTTTCCTGTATAGAGTATAAAAATAGCTTATTTCCATAAATTCTGTTTAACAAAAAAAATATTACCCCATTACACACAATCTTTGTACCTTTACAGCACTTACAATAGATTCTTTTTTATCAATGAGAAAACTTCATCCGATTATGTTCGCCGGAACCGGCAGTGACGTAGGTAAAAGCGTTATCGCAGCAGCATTCTGCAGGATATTCTTACAAGACGGTTATCATCCGGCTCCATTTAAGGCTCAAAATATGGCTCTCAATTCTTTTGCCACTCCCGACGGGCTCGAAATCGGACGGGCGCAAGCTGTGCAGGCCGAAGCGGCAGGTATTCCCTGCCATACCGATATGAATCCGCTGTTACTGAAGCCGACAAGCGACAAAATCGCACAAGTAGTTCTCAATGGTAAACCTTTAGGCAACCAAAGCGCATACCAGTACTTCAAAAAAGAAGGACGGGATGTGTTGCGCAAAGAGGTAAACGATGCTTTTGACCGTCTTGAAAAACGATTCAACCCTATTGTAATGGAAGGAGCAGGAAGTGTTTCGGAGATTAACCTCAGAGAGACGGATATTGTCAATCTGCCTATGGCTATCCACGCCAAAGCTGACGTTATACTCGTAGCCGATATAGACCGGGGCGGCGTATTTGCCAGTGTATACGGTTCGGTGATGCTCATGACCGAGGAAGAACGTAAACATGTAAAAGGAATACTCATCAACAAATTCAGAGGAGATATCCGGCTGTTCGAATCGGGGGTAAAAATACTCGAAGACCTCTGCAAAATCCCGGTTATCGGAGTAGTTCCTTATTACAAGGACATATATATCGAAGAAGAAGATTCGGTAATGCTCCAAACCAAAAATATACAAGCGACACACGGAAAGGTCAATATAGCTGTCATCTTACTCAGACATCTTTCGAACTTCACCGATTTTAATATGCTGGAACGTGATCCGCGTGTTCATCTTTATTATACAAACAACACGGATGAAATAGAAAAAGCGGATATCATACTGATACCGGGCAGCAAAAACACAATTGCGGATCTGTACGAGCTTCGCAGAAACGGTGTTGCACAAAGTATTGTAAAGGCTCATAAAGAAGGAGCAACCGTTATGGGTATCTGCGGAGGTTATCAGATGATGGGACAAGAGGTTTGCGACCCTCACCATGTAGAAGGAGATATAGAGCGTTTGCCCGGATTGGGGCTGCTTCCTATTACAACCGAAATGCAAGGAGAGAAAGTAACCCGCCAGATAGGTTTTACGTTTCTGGATTCGACACACCCTTGCGAAGGATACGAAATACACATGGGTACAACCCAACCAATGGGAGATGCCCTACCCTCGCCGCTCAACCATTTATCGGACGGTGCAAATGACGGATATTATGCCAACCGGAAATGTTTCGGCACATACATCCACGGAATACTGGACAATGGTGCTTTTATTGACTTTCTACTGGAACCTTACGCTGATAAGTTGACAGAAAAGCCTTTCGATTTCAAAGCCTATAAAGAAGAACAGTACAACAAATTGGCCGATCATGTAAGACAGCATGTCGACATGAATCTGGTTTATAAAATAATGGAACAACAGCAAAATGATTAACGGACACGGAGACGATATCTATTCTCATGGCAAAAAGATTGTCAGCAATTTCAGTTCCAATGTTTATAATAAATTTGATTCGTCCGATTTAGAAAAATACCTGTGCGACCATATATCGACTATCCATTCGTATCCGGAACCGGATGCTCACACTTTAAAAAGTATAATTTGTAAAAATCTGAATATCGGCTCAGATGAAATATGTATTACCAATGGTGCGACAGAAGCTATTTACCTGATAGCCCAATTATACAGGGGAGCAAAAACAGCCGTTGTTATCCCTACATTCAGCGAATACGAAGATGCCTGCCGCATACAACAGCATCAATTGTATTTTATCGATTCGCTTGATAATATAGAACCAGATACCGGACTGGTCTGGTTGTGTAATCCGAATAATCCCACCGGAAAAATATACGATACCGATTATCTGGATCAGATCGTGTCGAACCATCCACAGACTTGCTTTGTTATAGATCAATCATATGCAGGGTTTACCGACAAAAAAGTATGGTCGGCAAAAGAAGCCCTGAAATATCAGAATGTGATTATATTGCATTCATTGACCAAATGTTATGCAATACCGGGACTCAGACTAGGCTACATCACGGCATGCAGCAAATTGACAGAAAAGGTCTCACATTTTTCTATGCCGTGGTCAGTCAATCAAATAGCTCAGTTAGCAGGACAGTATTTATTACAAAATACAGCATACGATTTCAGAGAATGTATTACAGAATCTGAAAGAGTGCAAAAGAGAATAGCCGGAATAAACGGCATCGAGATTTATCCGTCCGATATGCACTACTTCCTGTGTCGGCTCGACAAAGGACAGGCATCGGAACTGAAACAATTCCTGATAGACCGATATGGAGTACTTATCAGGGACGCCTCAAATTTCAGGGGACTTGACGAACGTTATTTCCGAATAGCGACACAATCTCCCGAAGAAAATCAAGAATTAATAAAAGCCTTGCAAGAATGGATCAAGCTTCGTTTTTGATATTACCTTTACTGATAGGATGGATCGCCGACCGTCTCTTGGGAGATCCTCCATCTCTGCCCCACCCTATAGTATTATTCGGAAAAATAATAGCTAAAGGAGAAAAATTACTGAATAAGGGAACTTATCGTTTAGTAAAAGGGGCGGTATTTTCGCTCGTTCTGATATTCGGAAGTTACTTTATCATGAGATACATTCAGTTGGGGTTAAGTTCGATAAGTAATGTATTGGCTATAGTTTTCAATGGCATAATTATATTCTTCTGCCTTGCAGGAAAAACACTTATAAATGAAGTAAAGGCCGTTTTTGTTGCCTGTGAGCGGTCTGTTGAAGACGGGCGGAAGCAAGTTGCCAGAATAGTAGGCAGAGACACATCTCAATTGTCTCCACAGCAAATAAAAACCGCCGCACTCGAAACTCTATCAGAAAACCTGAGTGACGGAGTCATAGCTCCTCTCTTTTGGTATCTCATACTAGGAGTTCCGGGCATGGTAGCCTATAAGATGATAAACACGCTGGACTCAATGATCGGATATAAGAACGAGCGGTATAAAGACTTCGGATGCTGGGCGGCACATATCGATGACATCGCAAATTATATTCCCGCACGGCTCACAGCTTTATTTATGATTATAGTCAACGGTAAGATTAAATTGGTATCTTTCGTCTCTAAATACGGATCGAAGCATGCGAGTCCGAATTCGGGTTATCCCGAAGCCGCTCTTGCAGGAATACTCAATTGCAGGTTTGGAGGTTCGAACTATTATTTCGGACAGCTTGTTAATAAACCATATATCGGAGAAAATGACAGACCGATAGAAATAGAAGATGCTCTCGTTGCCATAGTTACAAATCAAAGGACAGAAGCACTAATGGTCATACTTATTACGTTTTTGAGTATAACTCAGCTGTTCCCGATTATATAAACCATCAAAAAAACAATATGAATATATATACCAGAGGAGGAGATAAAGGTAAAACCGGAATCCACGGCGGACAACGGGTTGACAAAGACGATATCCGCATCGAAGCGAACGGATGTATCGACGAACTGAACTCGATGATAGGCGTTATACGGGCATTCTTGCCTGCAGAACACGAATGGCAGCAAATATTATTCAGGATCCAATCCGAATTGATGGTGGTAATGTCTCATGTAGCGACTCCTTCCGCTATCAGGGACAAAAACCCTAACCCACTACCCGATAATCTCGATAAATTTTGCGAAGAATGTATCGACAGTATGACCGACAATATGGGGCAAAGCTTGTCTTTTATTCTTCCCGGAGGCAATCTGGTTTCATCTCATTTACAATTAGCACGCACAATCGCACGCAGAAGCGAACGCCGTTTGTGGACATTAAACAAACAAGACGAAGTTCCCGAAAGTATTCTGAAATTTATCAACCGTTTGTCAGACTTATTCTTTACCATGGCTCGTTTCGAAATGTTCAGAGACGGTACAGGTGAAGAACGATGGAAGGATTTTCTGTACAAACGAAAGAAAAAAGATACAACCGCAGATGAGTAAAAAAATAATACTGATAACCGGAGGTCAGCGATCAGGTAAGAGTTCTTATGCCGAAAAACTGGCACTATCTTTATCTGACAATCCCATTTATCTGGCGACATCCCGTATCTGGGATGACGAGCACCGAAAACGAATAGAACATCATCAGGCAAACAGAGGTTCCGAATGGACAAATATAGAAGAAGAAAAATACCTGAGTAAAGTGGCTGTTGCAAACAGAGTTGTACTTATAGATTGTGTTACACTATGGAGCACAAATTTCTTTTTTGATAACGAATCGGATGTTAAGTTCTCTTTAGAGCAGATCAAATCGGAGTTCGATAAATTCATTCTTCAAGATGGATACTTTATATTTGTCACTAATGAAATAGGGCTTGGAGGTACTTCCGAAAATAAGATACAGAGATTGTTCACCGACCTTCAGGGTTGGGTTAATCAATATATCGCAGTAAAAGCGGACGAAGTATACCTCATGGTTTCAGGTATTCCGATGAAAGTAAAGTAAAGGCTTATCTACAAATTCTTACCTTGAGTAAATTCTCTGTATTTGATCGGAGTATATCCTGTTTTTCGTTTAAATGTACTGCAGAAATAATCAGAATTATCGAATCCTACCGCAAAAGCAATCTCCTGGCTTGTAAGCACTGTATTGGTCAATAACTCTTTGCTCTTCTGTATTTTTAATTCTAGAATATATTGAGCGGGAGCAAATCCTGTATATTGCTTAAAAATACGGCGAAACCACGAGTAACTCATATTCACCCGATTGGCAACCTCTTCGGGCAGAATAGAGGTTTCAAAATTTTCAAGCATGATAATCTTTGCTTTATTTATCTGGTTAGTCACCTTCAGATCTTCGAACAAAGAATATTTGTCATGAGAATATGCATATCCCAGAAGATGATTTACAATACCGGCCAACATCTGCTGAAACCCGGTGCGCTGTTCACGGGCAATATCTATCGCCTGCTTATAAAGCTGAACTATCTCTTCGCGAATACCGACATTAAATACAGGCTTATTTTTATTGAAGAACCCGTTATGAATCCGGTTATCTATATTCACTCCCTGAAAACCGATCCAGTACTCATTCCATCCGGTAGACTTATCGGGACTATAATTGTGCCATTCTCCGGGAAAAAGCAAGAACATATTACCTTCCCTTACACTAATGGTCTTCTGATGAGTCGATGTAAATTTGCCCTCTCCCTGTGTTATGTATAAGAGCTGGTATTCTTCCAGAACCCGCCCTTTCTCTATAGAGAACAAATAACGGGTCGGATGATCCCCCATCGGATATTTAGAGTCAGGAGCGACATCCTGAAACCCGACTGTATTTACAGTAAGCCCCCATAACAAATCCTGTTCATTTGCTATCAGGTATTTTATATGTATGGAGATATCTTCTGTCATTTATAAATAGCATCCTCAGATATAGAAATCCGAAGATACAATAAAAAAGCAGTGTATCAAATATCGAAGTTTTAAAATCAAAAAGGTAAAGATCTCTTTTCTTATTTCATATAACTTTGTTTAATATAGAGAGGTTTGTGTCAGGTTACAAGAGTCTGTTTAAATTTAAACAAACTCTTAATAAAAAATAAGGTTGGTAAAAAACATTAAATATTCTTTTCGATAAGTATAATACACTAAAATAACGTATTTTTGCAATACTCGTTATGCAAAATGAATTATTATTGCGCCAACAGACAACACAATGCTGTATTCGAAGAAAAACTTTAACATTATTATGAAAAGACAATAATTTAGGATATTGACCTAAAATTATACCCTTTTGAAATAAAGATACCCGTAAGAAACGGGCTGAAAATGCCAATTTTGTAATACTATTTAATAATATATAACATGAAAACTGTAATTGAAGAACGTTGGGGCACACACCCAAATGATGTAAAGAATTACGATACTACACAACTTCGTAATGAATTTCTTGTAGAAAAATTATTTGAAGCAGATGCGGTACTTATGACCTATACACATAACGACCGACTTATCATAGGTGGCGCCCTACCCGTAAAAGAGGCATTAAAGTTAGAAACTGTAGATCTTATACGTTCTGAGTATTTCTGCGAGAGACGCGAATTAGGTATAATTTGTATCGAAGGAGAAGGCTCGGTTATTGTGGACGGTACAGAATATAAACTAGGATTTAAAGATGCCGTTTATGTTGGACGCGGATCAAAAGAAGTCACATTCAAAAGCAACGACGGCTCAAAACCCGCCAAATTCTATTTTGCTTCATCTCCGGCACACAAAGCATATCCAACAGCTCAAATCACTTCGGAAATGCGCCGGACAAGAGACCTTGGAGTAAAAGCAACCTCTAACGAAAGACTTCTTAATCAGATCATTCTTAGTGAAATAGTTCCTTGCTGCCAACTTCAGATGGGTATGACCGAATTGAAAGAAGGCAGTGTTTGGAATACAATGCCTCCGCACACTCACTCTCGACGGATGGAAGCATATTTCTATTTCAAAGTTCCAGAAGGGCAATCTGTATGCCACTTTATGGGGCAACCACAGGAAACACGCCACATCTTTATGGGCAATGAGCAGGCTGTAATATCTCCTTCATGGTCTATACACTCTGCTTCCGGCACAAGCAATTATACATTCATCTGGGCAATGTGCGGAGAAAACCTCGACTATGACGATATGGATACATTCACTGCTGACAAATTAAGATAAGACGGCAAACCTATTTGTTTCATCACTTTTAAAACATAAGACATGAAAAAAATATTTTATTTACTATTTGCCGGAATTCTTAGTTTTTCTTGCTCTCACCAAACTAAGGATGTGCAGATTACAGTAGAGAACCCAAGCGATTTTGATCGTACCGAAGAGTTAGTGGAAATACCGATCGAAAGCATCACTGCACAGGTAAAGCTGGCTGATACTACCCAAACTTATATTATAAAAGACAGCAAAGGAGAGGTTATTCCTTCTCAAATTACTTACGATGGAAAGTTGGTTTTCCAATCGGGGGTAAAGGCTAAGGAATCTGTGTCTTTTACTATAACAACAGGTGCAAAGGAAGAATATAAAGCCAAAACTTACGGAAGACTTGTTACTGAACGCAAAGACGACTTTGCATGGGAAAATGACCGTGTGGCATTCCGTATTTACGGTCCTGCTCTGATTGCAACCGATGGGCCCAGTAATGGTTTGGATATCTGGTATAAACGTACCAATGCACTGAAAATAGATCAATGGTACAAAGATGATATTGCCGGAGTTGCATCATATCATGACGATCATGGCGAAGGTCTTGACGATTATAAAGTAGGCCGCTCTTTGGGAGCCGGTGCTATGGCTCCTTTCGTTGATGGAAAGTTAGTATTGAACGAAAATTTCGCAACATCTGAAGTTCTGGAAAACGGGCCTTTGCGTACAACATTCAAGCTGACTTACAAAGACATCGAGATCAATGGAAAACCATACAAAGAAACCCGCACATTTTCAATAGATGCGGGATCTCAACTATCTAAGGTAGTTCAGGAATACGGAGTTAGCGAATCAATGGATGTTGCCGCAGGATTTTCGAAAAGAGAAAAAAACGATACGATTATTGTCTCTCCCGAAAAGAATTATCTCATATACCGGGAACCCAGCGAAAAAGCAGGAAATGTATTCTTAGGATTAGTATTCCCTGCCGGATTTGACAGTACTGCTGTAGATACATATTCTGTTGTAAATCCGGTCAATAATACTAAAGGCACATACACTCACGTACTTGCCATAGCTAAA
This sequence comes from Indolivaga capnocytophagoides DSM 22835, assembly GCF_000426485.1. Taxonomy (GTDB): domain Bacteria; phylum Bacteroidota; class Bacteroidia; order Bacteroidales; family Dysgonomonadaceae; genus Dysgonomonas_A; species Dysgonomonas_A capnocytophagoides. Next base: position 28,850 of record NZ_AUFL01000011.1, on the reverse strand, counting down.
TACCAACCAAACAGCCCTATCACTTACTATACAGGCTATGGATGGACTAAATTCGGATTTGCCGCTGAAGCAGATTTTCAGACTTATCTGACTAATTTCGCGAATGCACTAAAGCAACCTCTTATCATAAAATTCTAAGGCGAAAAGCCTTAGAATTTCTGTTCGATATAAAAGTTTAACCTATAAAGTTAACCCAAAACGGAAAACAAAATAAATGAAAAAAGTAGTAACCTTCGGAGAAATCATGTTGCGCCTAGCAACACCCGGATACCAACGTTTTATACAATCCACAAATCTTAATGCTACTTTCGGCGGTGGTGAAGCAAACGTAGCGGTGTCTCTTTCAAACTATGGAATACCCACTGACTTCGTTACACGCCTGCCTAAAAACGATATAGCTGAATGGTGTATCTCTGACCTGCGCAAATACAATGTAGGGGTAAGCAACATCCTCAGGGGTGGAGACCGTGTAGGTATCTATTTTCTTGAAACAGGTGCTGTGGCTCGTGCCTCGAAAGTTGTATACGACCGCGCAAACTCAGCTATTGCTGATATTAAACCGGGCATGATCAACTGGAGAGAAGTTTTCAAAGATGCCGGATGGTTCCACTGGACTGGAATTACGCCTGCTCTTTCGCAAGGGGCAGCAGATGCTTGTCTGGAAGCCATCAAAATAGCCAATGAAATGGGGGTAACAGTTTCAACCGACCTGAACTACCGCAAAAACCTTTGGAAGTACGGGAAAACTGCAGATCAGGTAATGCCCGCTTTGGTAGAGGGATGTGATGTGATTCTTGGAAATGAAGAAGATGCTGAAAAAGTCTTCGGTATCAAACCAGAAGGATTCGATGTGGCTCACACTGGAGGTGAAGTAAACGCCGCTGAATTTGAATCGGTTTGTACTCAGATGATGAAAAAATTCCCAAGAGCCAAGAAAGTAATTATTACCCTTCGTGGATCAATCAATGCCAATCACAATACGTGGGGTGGATGTTTATATTCAGATAAATTGTACCAGTCAAAACGTTACGATATTACTCATATCGTTGACCGTGTAGGCGGCGGGGACTCTTTTATGGGAGGTTTGATCTACGGGTTGATTTCTTATCCTGCAGACGATCAGAAGGCGTTGGAATTTGCTGTTGCTGCTTCTTGTCTCAAACACACCATTTACGGTGACTTTAATCTGGTGACTGTTCCTGAGGTCGAAAACCTTATGAAAGGAGATGGATCGGGAAGGGTATCTCGTTAAATAAACTATAACAATAAAATAATAATCATGAAAAATCAGTTTTCATTAGAAGGCAAAGTAGCTCTTATCACAGGAGCATCATACGGAATCGGTTTTGCCATTGCGTCATCTTTGGCAAATGCCGGAGCAACAATTGTATTCAATGACTTAAAACAAGAGTTTGTAGATAAAGGACTTGCTGCATATAAAGCAGAAGGTATCAAAGCTCATGGATATGTTTGCGACGTCACAGACGAAGCTGGTGTAAATGCTATGGTTGCTCAAATAGAAAAAGAAGTGGGAGTAATTGATATCCTTGTAAATAATGCAGGTATTATCAAACGTATCCCTATGGTAGAAATGTCTGCAGCAGAATTTCGTCAGGTAATTGATGTAGATTTAAATGCACCTTTTATCGTTTCTAAAGCAGTCATTCCAAGCATGATCAAAAAAGGAGCCGGTAAGATTATCAACATCTGCTCTATGATGAGTGAACTTGGTCGTGAAACAGTATCTGCTTATGCAGCAGCTAAAGGTGGTCTTAAAATGCTGACCCGCAATATAGCATCCGAATACGGAGAATTCAATATTCAATGTAACGGTATCGGTCCGGGATACATTGCAACTCCTCAGACTGCACCTCTTCGTGAGAAACAAGCAGACGGATCACGTCACCCATTCGATTCTTTCATTATAGCAAAAACTCCTGCTGCACGCTGGGGAAATCCCGAAGATCTGGCAGGTCCTGCGGTATTCCTTGCATCTAACGCTTCGGACTTTGTAAACGGTCATGTACTTTATGTAGATGGTGGTATACTTGCATACATCGGAAAACAACCATAATGAGATATCAGCATAACAAATAATGGCAAGGAGAACAGGCTTTTTTCAGAGTACTGCTCTCCTTTGTCCTTTGCTCTTTAATTATTAATAATGAATAATTAAGAGTGATAAATGGCAAAAAGGACAGATTGTAATTTTTCATTCATCATTCTTAATTTTTAATTTAAAAACTATGGCTCGTTTTTCAAGAATACAAGTTTGTCAGGCTGTCGCAGAAACAGGAATGGTTCCTGTATTTTATAACAGCGATCTGGAAATATCAAAACAAGTGGTAAAAGCATGTTACCTAGGTGGGGTACGTGCATTTGAATTTACAAACAGAGGGGATTTTGCTCACGAAATATTCGGTGAGCTAAACAAATGGGCTGCTAAAGAATGTCCTGATATGATCCTCGGAATAGGTTCTATAGTTGACGCCGGAACAGCATCATTGTTTCTTCAACTGGGAGCAAACTTCGTTGTGGGACCTCTTCTCAACCCCGATATATTTAAAGTATGCAACCGACGTCAGGTAGCTTATATACCCGGATGCGGATCCGTATCAGAAGTCGGATATGCACAGGAATTAGGTGCGGAAATTGTGAAGGTGTTCCCTGCAGGAAATGTGGGAGGTCCTTCGTTCGTTAAAAACGTGAAAGCTCCGATGCCATGGTCTTCTGTTATGGTGACAGGAGGGGTAGAACCTACCGAAGAAAACCTCACTAAATGGGTAGAAGCAGGAGTTACTGCCGTAGGCATGGGTTCGAACCTCTTCCCTAAAGAAGTGATTGCAGCGAAAGAATGGTCGAAGATTGCAGATATGAGCAAGAAAGCTTTGGAATTCATCAAAAAGGCAAGAAAGAGTTAAGACCTTTACATTGTTTGGCATAAGCAAAACAGCTAAAACCTGCTATGAATAAAAACATATCACTTAATTACCTAAACGTGACACTATGAGTATACCAAGAAATACAAACACAAAGATGACAAACTATAGATGGACAATCTGTGCCATGTTATTCTTTGCCACAACAATCAATTACCTCGACAGGCAGGTATTGTCCCTGACCTGGAAAGATTTTATCTCACCAGAATTCCATTGGACAAATGACGACTATGGAACTATTACAGCCCTCTTTTCTGTATTTTATGCTATAAGCATGTTATTTGCCGGAAAGTTTGTAGACTGGATGGATACAAAGAAAGGCTTTCTTTGGGCAATCGGAGTATGGTCATTAGGAGCTATATTACATGCTTTCTGCGGTATAGCTACATCCGGAATCACAGCCGGTGAATGGTTTGTAGGATTCGAAGGAGCCAGAGAAGCCATCGGACACGTGCAGAATGTAGGACGGGTAGCAAGCGTAAGCGTTGTACTATTTATCTTTGCCCGCTTAATTCTTGCAATCGGAGAAGCAGGAAACTTTCCTGCGGCCATCAAAGCTACAGCCGAATATTTCCCGAAAAAAGACAGAGCATTGGCTACCTCCATCTTTAATGCTGGCGCAACAGTAGGCGCATTGGCGGCTCCCGTTACTATACCTGTAATTGCCGCAGCATGGGGATGGGAAATGTCCTTTATCATCATCGGTGCACTAGGTTTTATATGGATGGGATTCTGGGTATTCATTTATAATAAACCCGAAGAACACCCTAAAGTAAATGCAGACGAACTGGCATATATCCAATCGGATCAGGACTCCACAGACCCTGTCGAAGAACAGGTTGAAAAAGCTCAGGAATCAAAGAAAATATCATTCAAGGACGCATTCAAATACAAGCAAACATGGGCTTTTGCTTTCGGTAAATTTATGACCGACGGAGTATGGTGGTTCTATTTATTCTGGACTCCAGCATACCTTAGTTCGGTTTACGGAATCAAATCTTCGGACACAGAAGGTCAACTCGCGATCTTTGTTCTGTATGCAATAACACTGCTGTCGATTATCGGAGGATGGCTTCCAACCTTCTTTGTCGAAAAGAAAGGTATGAATCCTTATGACGGGCGTATGAAAGCAATGTTGATATTTGCATTTTTCCCTCTGCTAGCCTTATTTGCTCAACCACTGGGACATATATCTTACTGGCTGCCTGTAATCATTATCGGTATTGCCGGAGCTGCACACCAAGCGTGGTCGGCAAATATATTCTCAACAATCGGTGATATGTTCCCCAAAAAGGCAATCGCAACGATTACCGGTATCGGCGGTATGGCAGGAGGAATCGGATCATTCCTTATCAATAAAGGATCGGGAGTGCTATTCGATCATGCAGGACAAACTCAAATGGAACTGCTCGGATTTAAAGGAGAAGAAGCTGGATATTTCATCATCTTCTCTATTTGTGCGGTAGCCTATCTTATCGGATGGATTGTTATGAAAACTCTCGTTCCGAAATACAAACCAATTACAGATATCTAATCACACAAGGTATCAGACCTTTTTAATGATTAAATATGAGCAAAATACATTGCTCGACCTACATAATAAACCGCCTCTTTTCAATAGGAAAAGAGGCGGTTTTGTCTTTCGTGGACACTTATTCTATAAATCTAAAACGTACAACCTAAAAAACTCGTTTATTTTGATTTTCGGATGCTGAAATTTATTACATTTACAGTCTCATTTAAGACCGCTTAATAAAGCATGAATACAATTAATTTTCAGGTTATTAAAACACAAGTAGCAAAAATCTTTCAACTTATTGCTTCTAATCTCAAAAAGTGGTTTAATGCTTATAAATCCTATTACAAAAAATCGGCATGGTATAAGAAAACCGGTATAGTCATATCTACGGTGATCGTCTTATTTATTACTTACCTGTTTTTAGTTGATATTAATTTCCTTTGGTTATTTGGTAAATCGCCCGGATATTATGACGTAAGTGCGCCTATGCAGAATGTTTCATCTGAAATATATAGTTCGGATGGAAAATTATTGGGTAAATACTTTAAAGAAAACAGGACACCCGTAACTTTTGACGAAATCTCACCGATCCTGAAAGAAACACTTATTTCGACCGAAGATGAACGTTTCTATCAACATTTCGGAATAGATGTTCGGGGACTTTTTGCAGCCGCTAAAGATATGGTTCACGGCAATGCCCGCGGAGCCAGCACTATCACACAACAGTTAGCAAAGAATATGTTTAAAGTCCGTTCGAAATATTCCACAGGTTTGCTGGGATATATTCCCGGAGTGAAAATGTTAATTATGAAATCGAAGGAATGGATACTTGCTCTCAAACTGGAGACATTCTATTCTAAAGATGAAATACTTACTATGTACTTCAATACGGTGGATTTCGGAAGTAATACATATGGAATAAAAACTGCGTGTAAGAATTATTTCAACACAACCCCTAAAGATATTACAGTTGAACAAGCCGCAACATTGATCGGTCTCTTAAAAGCAACAACAACATACAACCCAAAGATAAATCCGAAAAACAGTTTAGCACGGCGCAACATTGTACTATCAAACCTTCTAAAGGCAAATCATATCACCAAAGCTGAGTTTGATTCATTAAAACAAATACCAATAAAACTGTATTATACATCTGAAAGCAATTACGATGGAACAGCACTTTACTTTAGAGATGCCGTAGCTGAATCGCTTGAAGGGTGGTGCAAAGAAAACGATATAGACCTATATGCCGACGGGCTGAAAATATACACTACAGTAGATTCTCGTATGCAGGCATATGCAGAATCTGCTGTAGATAAGCAAATGCGTATCGTACAAAGAAACTTCGATAACCAATGGGGCAAGGAAAACCCATGGCAGGATGAAAATCATAAAGAGATACCGATGTTTATCGAAACTCTGGCAAAAAGAACATCCCGCTATAAAGACTTAGCTGAAAAGTTCCCGAACAACGCAGACTCTATTGATTATTATATGAATCAGGTTCGTAAAATTAAAGTATTCGATTACGACAAGGGTTCAAAAATCGTAGAAATGAGCGCAATGGATTCTATCCGTTACATGGAGAGATTTATGCACACAGGATTTGTAGCGATGGAACCACAAACAGGATTTGTCAAAGCCTGGGTGGGAGATATAAACTTCGATTCGTGGAAATACGACAAAGTTTTGTCCAAACGTCAACCCGGATCAACATTCAAATTGTTTGTATATAGCGAAGCTTTCAATCAGGGATTATCACCTTGCGACACTCGTATCGACCAATATGTAGACTGGGATGTCGTTGATAAAGGCAAACCAACCAAATGGATTCCTCACAATGCAGACGGAGCATATTCAGGAGACACCATGTCACTCAAAGCCGCATTTGCCCGTTCAATCAACAGTATTGCAGTTGAAGTTGCCAAAGAAGTAGGAATAAGCAATATTATAAAAACAGCCTATGCAATGGGGATAAAAACCAAGCTTGAAGAAACTCCGGCTATTTCTCTTGGTGCTTCGGATGTTTCTCTGCTCGAACTTATCAATTCGTACTGTACCGTTATAAATGAAGGTATGTCTCACGAGCCCGTACTAGTCACTCGTATAGAAGACCGGAACGGTAAAGTCCTATACGAATATAATAAAACTCAGGTACAAGCACTTCCATACGAAACGGCATTTCTTATGACCGAAATGCTGAAATCGGGATTAAGCGAACCGGGAGGAACAACTCAGGCATTATGGGGCTTTAACCTATTTAATTACAATACAGAATTCGGAGGAAAAACAGGAACATCATCCAATCACTCCGATGCCTGGTTCGTTGGGGTAACTCCTAATCTTGTTGCCGGAGCATGGGTCGGCGGCGAACACCGCAGTATCCACTTCAAAACAGGAGCATTCGGACAGGGCAGCCGTACAGCACTCCCTATTTTTGGATATTTCATGGAAAAAGTCCTTGCCGATAAAGATCTGGCTCAATACAGGGGAAAATTCCCTGCACCTAAAAAGGCGATAAGCAGAAACTATCAATGTCAGTCGGTATATAAATCGCATAACGACTCAACCGAAGTTTCGTCCGATAGTATAATAGATGTAGAAGCAGGAGATGTACTTGAAAAAATACCCGAAACTATAGAAGAATAGATCAACTTTAAGGTCGCAGACTTTTTTATTGACTTTGCAAACGTAATAGTAATAGATCGTTATTATGTTAAAATACGTCATTAAAACTTGTTGCTGCCTATATACTTCAAGCCAACCGTACCGAAGCAATTTTCAGTACGGTTGCTTTTTTTATATATCCAGCAATAAAACGAAGAAAGCAGCGTTATATATGACTACGATAAAACATAAAAAACAAAGATATTAACATAAAAATAATCACAAAAAGCCTTATATTTTATCAATATGAATTTTTTAAACATAAAATATTTTCAATATAACATTTAAAAAATTACCTTTGCTGGCACGTTTCAAAAAATGACATACATACCTTAATTATGAGCTATCTAATTGAACCTAAGCAATACTGTCCTATTTTAGACCTACAACAGACTGAAATGGGGATTAAACAAATCAAAGATTTTTTTCAGCAAAACCTTTCTTCCGAATTAAGATTACGAAGAGTTACAGCTCCCTTGTTTGTTCTAAAAGGGATGGGTATAAACGATGACCTGAACGGTGTTGAACGCGCTGTTACATTTCCGATCAAAGATATGGGAGACGAACGTGCCGAAATAGTACATTCTTTGGCTAAATGGAAAAGACTGACACTTGCCGATTACAAAATACAGGAGTGTTATGGTATATATACGGACATGAATGCTATCAGAGCTGATGAAGAATTGGGAAACCTACATTCTTTATATGTTGACCAATGGGACTGGGAAATGGTGATGTCTCAGGATAACCGCAACCTTGATTTTCTGAAAGAAGTCGTTAGAAGAATATATGCTGCACTCGTAAGAACCGAATACATGGTATATGAAATGTTTCCGGCTATTACTCCTATCCTTCCTAAGGAGATTACCTTTATACATTCTGAAGAATTACTTCAGTTATATCCTGATATGGATGAAAAAGAAAGAGAGAATACCATTACTCAAAAACACGGAGCGGTATTCATCATCGGTATAGGAGGAGAATTAAGCAATGGCAAGAAACACGACGGACGTGCCCCTGACTACGATGACTGGACAAGCACATCAGAAAATGGCTATAAAGGGCTTAACGGTGACCTGCTTGTGTGGAATCCCATTCTAGATAAAGCAATGGAATTATCATCCATGGGAATCAGAGTCAACAAAGAAGTTCTCCTAAAACAGTTGGAAATAAGCGGACAGGAAGACCGAAAAGAACTTTACTTCCATAGACGCCTGCTCAATGGCGAACTACCACAATCGATAGGCGGTGGTATCGGACAATCTCGTTTATGTATGTTTTATCTTCGTAAAGGGCATATCGGAGAAATCCAAGCCGGAATCTGGCCTAAAGACATGAGAGTCAAAGCTGAAAGCCTGGGCATGCCTTTGATTTAAGCATCCTTATATAACATAAAGAGTAGAAATAAAACTTCTACTCTTTTTTGTTTTATTAACACAATATATTTTCAACTTAATTGCACACAATTTAATTTTGTGAAACCAAAATAAAAAAAACTAATATACAGATGATAGATTATTTAAGACTCGAAAATCAGGTATGTTTCCCAATATATGCTTTATCAAGACAGATAACAGCACTATATCGCCCATATCTCGACAAATTAGGGTTAACCTATCCTCAGTATTTAGTAATGATGGTATTGTGGGAACATAAATCAAAAACAGTAAAAGAACTGGGAGAAATATTACTGCTGGACAGCGGAACCCTTACTCCTTTGCTAAAGCGGATGGAAACAAGCGGATTTATCGAAAGAAAACGTTCCGACAATGACGAAAGAATAGTAAACATAAATATAACAGAGAAAGGATTAAAATTAAAAGAATCAGCAGAGTACATTCCTGCTAAAATAAAAGAAAAATTACAAGCCAATGATGAACAATTGCAGAAACTAAAAAAACAATTAAAAAAAATGATTGACTCTGCAACCCAATGCAAACACGATACATCAGAGGAATAAGGTCGCAGACCTTTTTATTACTTTGGTAAGTAAAACAGCCAAAGTCTGTTATAAACTAAAAACATAGCATATAAATGCTTCTTGTTATTTAATAATTTACATTTAACAAAAATAAAAAATGAGCATATTAGAACAATCTCAATGGAGATACGCTACTAAAAAATTCGATCCTTCAAAAAAAGTAAACGACAGCATTGTTGCACAAATCATAGAAGCAGCCCGACTGGCTCCTACATCTTCAGGCTTACAGCCATATAAAGTTTTGGTTATAACCAATCAAGAACTTAAAGACAAGATCGCAACCATTTCGATGGGACAAACACAAGCCGCAGAATGTTCTCACCTGCTTGTTTTCGCCGGATGGGATAATTATACAGAAGAACGAATTGACCATATATACAGCATCACAACTCAAGAGAGAGGACAAGCTCCGGACAGATACAAGGCATACACAGACCGTTTGAAAGCGGCTTATCTGAATCGCCCTGCATCTGAAAATTTCGATCACATAGCCCGTCAATCATATATTGCCTTTGCTTATGCAATAGCTGCAGCAGCGGAATTGAAAGTGGATGCAACACCGATGGAAGGTTTTGACAACAAGGCTCTCGATGAGCTTTTAGGGTTGAACACAAAGGGCTTGAAAAGCGTTACTATGTTACCCTTGGGATACAGAGACGCAGAAAATGATTGGCTTGTCAATCAAAAGAAAGTAAGACATCCCGAATCGGAATTTGTTATCACTATAAAATGAATTCAAGGTCTCTGACCTTTTCAACTTGTCAAATATAACAGCAGCGGAATCAGTTAACGACTGCTACTTACAATATAATTAAGGTCGCAGACCTTTTTATTGTCCATCCAAGCCATAACAGCAACAATCTGTTATCGATTGAAAAATGAGACATAAAACATTAACAGCGGCTTATTACAAACTAAAAAAAGAAAAAAAATTATGTCAACAGTTACATTCAAAGGAGGTAAAGTAAACGTAGAAGGACAAATCCCGGCAGTAGGAACAGCAGCTCCTGATTTCACATTAGTAAAAAGCGACTTGTCAGAAGTCAGCTTAAAAGATTTGAAAGGAAAAACTGTTATCCTTAACATTTTCCCAAGCATCGACACCGGTGTTTGTGCTGCTTCAGTACGTCATTTCAACAAAGATGCCGCAAGTCTAACTAATACAGTAGTTCTTGCAGTATCAGCCGATCTTCCTTTCGCAGCAGGACGTTTCTGTACTACAGAAGGTATCGAAAATGTACATCCTGCGTCTGTATTCAGAAACCCGGAGTTTGCTAAAGCATACGGCTTACTTATGCTTGACGGCCCTCTTAAAGGACTTTTGGCTCGTACAGTAGTTGTAATTAATCCAGAAGGGAAAGTTTCTTATACTGAACTTGTTCCTGAAATTACAGAAGAACCAAACTACAACGCAGCTCTTGCAGCAGCAAAATAAGGTCTCAGACTTTTTTGTTGACTTTGTAAGCATAACAGCAATAACCGTTATGACTTAAAGGTATAACATTAAATACATTCTATCGCTTATATACAGTGCAGACGTCTAAATTTAATATTGTTTAGTTATCTACCCTCTGCCTATATACGAAAGGAACCGGACAAAATCCGGTTCCTTATTTTTTATCAGTGAGATACAAATTTCAGTCCGATAACGGAGCCTATCAATGTGGTAACAAAGAATAAACGCCAAAACTCGGCAGGTTCTTTAAAAATAAAAATTCCTACCAGAACTGTACCCACAGCACCAATCCCTGTCCATATAGCATAAGCCGTTCCGATGGGTATCGTTTTAAGAGCATGAATCAACAGTCCCATACTGGCAAACAAGCAAATGATAAAAATAGCATACCAAAAATAAGAAGCACTACTACCCGAAACTTCTTTAGCCTTACCAAGGCTAAAAGTAAAGCCGACTTCAAAGAATCCGGCAATCACTAACCATATCCAATTCATATAATCACTTAGGGGCTTAGACCCATTTATTACTTTGGTAAGTAAAACATCCAAAGTCTGTTATAAACTAAAATGTACTATTAGTACTTTCTGTTGCTTATCTAACTTTAGGTTTGAAACCTTTTATTATTCCTTTTGTCAGGAATACAAAGATCGGAAATATAAAAGCCATATTTTTTTACATTTGATAAAAAAGACTACTTTCCTCTGATTCTGCTCAACGACACCTGAGTTATACCCAAATAAGAGGCTATAATTCCTAAAGGGACTCTTTGCAACAACTTCGGCTTGTTCTTCATCAATGCTTCATACCTCTCAGATGCGTTAGCGAATTGGTATTCGATCAAACGATTCTCCACTTTCATTATTTCCTTTCCAAGAAAGCTCCTGCCCCAATTGGCAATCTCAATATTTTTGCGAAACAGATTTTCCATATCTGAAATATGAATGCGATAAAAGATACAATCTTCCAATAAGTCAATGCTCTCGTAGCTCGGTTTTCTTTCGACAAAATTCTTCATCGAACAGACCACATCACCTTCGATGCCGAACCAAAAGGTTATTTCCTTTGCATCGTATTCTGTATAAGCTCTGACTACACCCTGTTTGATAAAGTATAAATAACTGTCGCGACTACCGGCTCGCGAAAGAATATGACCTTTAGGAAACTCAACAGAATCAATTTTCGCCACAAATGCAGTCATCGCTTCTTCTGAAATTTCATAAACTGATGATATTATTGTCTTTAAATCCATAAATCAGCCTTTTTATCACAAGCAAAGATAAAAAATGTAAGAAAGAAGAAACTATAAAACCCTTTTAATCGTTACATTTAAGGTCTCAGACCTATTTAGGACTTTTCAGAAAACTCTAAGTAAATAAAAGTATTGAATAATACATTTCAAGCTATAATAAGCTTAAGTTGTTATATTTGCCAAAACTATAAATAGGTCTGTGACCTTAATTTACATCAAGCATGTCTAATTTTCGCCTAAAAGTATTTCATTCCGTTGCAACTCACCTGAATTTTACGCAGGCCGCCGAAGAATTATTCATCACTCAACCTGCTGTTACCAAAAACATCAAGGAACTTGAAGCCGAATTAGACGCATGCTTATTCGACAGGATTAAAGGTAAAGTGTATTTAACCGAAGCCGGATCGATACTTCTCGATTATACTAAACAGATATTTGAGCTGGATCAGACTCTCAATTATAAATTATCCACTCTAAAAGATCAGTACTCGGGACAATTACGTCTGGGTGCAAGCACCACTATCGGCCAGTACATATTACCCCCCATTCTGGCTAAGTTTAATCAGCAATATCCCGATATACATATAAGTCTGATCAACGATAATACAAAAAAGATAGAAGCTCATCTGGCAGCAAAAGAAATAGATCTTGGACTGGTAGAAGGGACATCCCGAAACAGCCAGCTAAAATATACTCCTTTTATAAATGACGAAATAGTCGCAATAGCCCATACATCAAAAGATCTGTCGAAACTGGATGAAATTACACTTGACGAACTCAAATCAATCCCTATTGTATTGAGAGAGCAGGGATCAGGAAGCCTCGAAGTAATTGTCAATAAATTGAATGAAAGATCAATTACTCTCCCGGATTTGAATATATGCATGCATCTGGGCAGTACCGAAAGCATAAAAACATACCTTGCATATGCCGATGCATTGGGTTTGATTTCAATTAATGCAGTAACCAAGGAAGTGGCAAACGGAGAATATAAAGTCATAGACATCAACAATTTTGAAGTAGTCCGTACTTTTGATTTCGTGCAACTGCACGGACAGCAACAAGGTTTGTCTGAACTGTTTATGGATTTTTCGTTTAAAGCAATAACCAAAAGTAATACCCTATAAGTATTTTAAATATACTACCTGATTATATTTATCAGATCTTTGCCTGCGTAAATGTAAAAAAATTATGCAGAAAAATTATCTAAACAAAGGAATATTCATCATTATCGCAGTCTTGTGTATATTCCCGTTCATCGATCCCCCAATTGCTTTATTTGCAGGATTTATCTTGTCATTTACAATAGGAAATCCATTTAAAAAGAAAACTTCAAAACTGACTAAATTCTTATTACAGGCTTCAGTTGTAGGACTCGGATTCGGAATGAATTTCGAAGAAGCCCTCGAAGTAGGTAAGAGCGGTTTGTTATTTACCGCAGCATCTATTATACTCACACTTGGATTCGGGCTGTTACTCGGCAAAATCTTTAAAACAGAACGCAACACCAGCATTTTGGTTTCCTCCGGAACTGCAATATGCGGAGGTAGTGCAATAGCGGCGATGACCCCGATCATAGATGCTGACGAAGAAGAAACATCTATATCTCTCAGTATCATATTTTTGCTTAACTCGATAGCTCTATTTATATTTCCGGTTCTCGGGCACTTATTATCCATGACCCAAGAGCAATTCGGATTATGGGCAGCTATTGCTATACACGACACAAGTTCGGTTGTAGGAGCTTCTCAAAAATACGGAGATATAGCCTTACACATTGCAACAACCGTGAAACTCGAAAGAGCCTTATGGATTATCCCTTTGTCATTAATAACCGCTATAATCCATAAAAGCAACGGCAGCAAGATATCTATTCCCTACTTTATTTTCTTATACATTGTTGCAATGCTTATCAACACTTATGTTCCTGCAATACAAACAATAGGGCCTTCCGTCGTCTGGATCTCAAAAAGAGGACTAACCCTTACCCTATTCCTTATTGGTGCCGGATTGACAAAAGAAGCTCTAAAAAAAATTGGAGTGAAACCTCTCCTGCAAGGAATAATTCTATGGATATTTATCTCTGTTTTATCACTCTCTGTTATTTTGTATGTATAGACAAATTTTCACTAATTAAGCAATACAAAGTATTTAATGTTATTCTCTAAGAGTATATCATTAAATACTTTGTATTGCTTAAAATGCTGAAAGATGGAAATAAGATTTGAGAATGCCCTCTAAATATTTTAAAGAACGTTTTAATAAATCGAAATACTGATTGACATATTTTATTTATCTTTGGTCTAACTATTCAGAAATAATTATTCTAAATAACAGACAAGTATTCAATGACGTATTTTAAGTGATAACCTGCTCTCACTGTTATGCTTGGATAATTGAGAAATAGATCTGAAATCTAAAAAATTATATAGCATGAAAAAACTGTTTTTTTTACTGATGTTTGCAGCTACAGCTTTTGCTGCCACGTCACAAACAGATAGTAAATATCTAGCGGGAGCGGTTCCCGAAGTTGACGGTAAGGTTCTGTTTTCCCGCACTATCACCGTAAATAAGCCTATTACAGATGACCGGTTATTTGAATTAATGGACAAATGGGTAAGTAATGAATATTCTGTACAGGATGGTTCGAGACAGCGTATTTTATTATCTAATAAAGAAGACAAATCAATTGCTGCCCAAGGAGACATGACTCTTGTTTTCAAAAGATCTGCTTTGTCTCTTGATCAGTCTAATATGCTTTACCAATTGATCCTTCAGATTAATGGAGGTAAATGTGAAGCTGTTGTCAGAAGTATCAAGTATGAATATAATGATGCGGGTAAAAAGATAAGCACATTTCCTGCAGAAGAAATGATTACAGATAAATATGCACTGAATAAGAAAGGAGATAAACTTAATAATTATTATAATAAGTTCCGTATATATACAGTTGATTCTATTAATGCATTATTTAATAAGATAGACGTTTATTTGAATGGGGCTAAAGTGGTAGCGGGAGCTGTAGAGCGTGATTATCAGCCGACAGCACCTGTTGTATCCGTACCGATGGCAGCATTAGCTCCTGCTGCTGTAGCGGCAGAAACTTATCAGGAAACCGGAGCGGCTCCCTCTGTTACTGAAACCGGCTCTGTATCAGCTTTACCCGGATTTCGACAGATATCAGCGGATAAAATACCCGGAAATATTGTTAAGCTGCTAAATAACTGGACTCTTATTACTTCAGGTACGGCAGAGAAAACCAATGTCATGACCGCTTCTTGGGGAGGACTAGGTGTCTTCTGGGAAAAACCTGTAGCTTTTTGTTTTCTGAATCCATCCCGCTATTCTGTACAAACTATGGATCAGGGGGAAACCTACACAATCTCTTTTTATACGGAAGCATATAAAGATGCGATGTTGTATTGTGGAAACAACAGCGGACGTAATACAGATAAAATAAAAGGCTCGGGGCTTACACCTATAAAAACGCCATCGGGAGCAACTGCCTTTGCGGAAGCATGGATGATCTTCGAATGTAAAAAAATAATAGCACAACAAATATCACCTGATGCGGTAAAAACCCAGGTTCCGGCAGAATGGTCAAAAAACGGTTACCACAAAATGTATGTCGGAGAGATACTTAATGTATGGGTGAAATAAAGGCTTCAGACCTTTTTATAACTTTATTTTGACAGCTAAAAATTACAGGTTAAACTGATTATGATAAAAGACGGGTTGATACTTTATAGTATCAGCCCGTCTTTCATATGTATAACCCTGTCGGTGATCTTTGCCAGCTCTTCATCGTGAGTAACTATAATAAAGGTTTGACCGAAACGGTCTCTGAGATCAAAGAACAGTTTATGTAATTCTATTTTATTTTCCGTGTCGAGACTACCGGAAGGCTCATCGGCAAGAATAACAGCCGGATTATTTATTAAAGCACGAGCAACGGCTACGCGTTGTTTTTCACCACCTGACAACTCATTGGGCTTATGGTCTATTCTGCTCGATAAACCCAACAGATCAAGAAGCTCAGACGCTTTTTGTTTAGCTGCCGAATCTTTTTGTTTGGCAATCAATGCAGGTATCATAACATTTTCCAGAGCAGTAAATTCCGGTAATAATTGGTGAAACTGAAAGATAAAACCGATATTTTTATTTCGGAAATCAGATAATTTATTGTCTTTCAGATTTGTTACTATTTGGTTTTGTATAGATACTGTTCCTGAGTCGGCTTTATCCAATGTACCTATGATTTGCAGCAAGGTAGTTTTTCCAGCTCCGCTTGCACCGACTATAGAGACTATCTCTCCTTCATTGACTGTAAGATCGATGCCTTTAAGGACTTCTAATTGTCCATACTTTTTTGTTAAACCAGAAACCTGTATCATTTACTTTTGCTTTTTTCTCAGGTAAAAGTAAGTATTTAAAGCTATTTCTCAAATAAGAGAGTTTGCTAAGAGTTTATTTTATTCGGATAAGTGTTAAAAAGTTATTCTTCGAGAGTCGTAAAATTTATTATTTTTGTCCTTATTTTAATTTTAGGTCTCACAGCTATTTATTGCTTTGGTAAGTATAACCTCCAAAGTAATAAAAAAGGTTCGGGATATTTAGCAGCTTGTCAATGAGGAAAATATATATACTATTTTGTTTTTGTGCACTTTCTTTGATATTGAACGCCCAATCATATCACAAAGAGGATGTTGCGGGATTAATGATGATACTCAGGCAGCAATCGGCACAAAGAGATAGTCTTAATTTACATCAGATGGGACTAAGCATAGCCGACACTACTGCATGGAATACATCTCAGGAGTGGATAAACAAGCTGGATGGCGTAACCTGGTCTGAGAACCTACCCAAACGTATAACAAGTATCGATTGGAATAATTTGAACCTATCGGGAGAACTTAACTTTTCGTCCTTTCCCCAACTTGAGGTGCTACATTGTGCTAACAACCGCATTGACGGGATAGTATTGACTAAAAATAAAAAGATTTCAGATATTGATCTATCGGGAAACCAGATCGCTAAAGTGGACTTCTCGAAAAACCCGAATCTTACTGATCTTAATATCAGTATGAACAGTATAACTGATCTCAACCTGCAATTCAACAAAAAACTCGAAAAACTCGATTGCAGCTATTGCGGATTGAAGAGTATAGATCTGTCGAAAAATCAAAATCTGAAAGTATTGAATATATTTTGGAATCAGTTAACGGAACTGCATATCGAGAAAAATAAAAAACTGGAAGAACTGTCATGTTATTCGAATTATCTGACATGGATTGATCTCTCGAACAACCTATTCCTCAAAGAATTGGATTGCAAAGAAAATAAATTAACATCACTGGATCTTTCCGCTAATACATCGCTGTTTAATTTGTATTGTGACAAAAATGAGATATCAACTGTCAATATTAATAATCTACAGAATTTGTATATTTTGTCGTGTAAATCAAACAAATTATCCTTTCTGGAATTAGGCAACGCTGTTAATCTGAATGCGCTTTATTGCTCGGATAACAGTCTGACAGTTCTTGATATTTCAAATAACAGACAACTGCAGATTCTTGACATCTCCCGAAATCCGATTATATCAGTAGACATCTCAGAAAACAGGGTGTTGACCGAATTGAACTGTATATCGACAGGATTAACTTCTCTCAATCTGGGCAAGAATCTAGATCTGATGACATTGGATTTTTCATCCAATAAAATACAGGGTATCGATTTCACATACAATTCCGAACTAAAGAAACTGAGTTGTGCGGATAACCAACTCGAAACACTTAATATTTCGAATCTGAAAAAGTTGTCGTCCTTAAATTGTTCTACAAATAAACTTTCCCGATTGGAATTAAGCGGACTTTTGGCTCTTGAAGATCTGAATTGTTCAGCAAACAGATTGGATTCTCTTAATACATCAGCCAATAAGAATCTGACAAGTCTTGATTGTTCAGGGAATGAGTTAAAATCGATTGATCTTAGCCGAAACACGCTTTTGAAAAATCTGAATTGTGCGTCGAATACACTATCTTCTTTGAATGTATCTATGTGCTCCGATCTGGAAACGCTCTATTGTTCTAATAATGCACTTACAGAACTCAATGTCGCTAATAATACGAAACTAACGGAATTGGTTTGTGCATCGAACAGCATAGCAGAATTGGATATCTCAAATAATAAGCAGCTGAATATGCTCGATTGTGCCGATAACGATTTATCGGAACTTAATCTGATGCCCGATTTACCTCTATTGTATCTCGATTGTTCTCATAATCAGTTGACATCTTTGGATATAAAGAAAAGCTTCTTCTTTAAGATGAACTGTTCAAATAATGCGTTGACTTTTTCCTCTCTAAATTTTCCCGAATATAATTTCCTTCGAAATTGTGTCTACACACCACAGGCTGTAACAGACGGAGGTACTGCGGCATGCGGAAGTGTCATCGATTTGAGTGCCGAATTTGAGAAGAATGGCAAAAAAACTACTTACACATGGTATGAAAGCAACGAGGAGATTGTTTTTGACGGCGAAGGCGGACGATTTACAGTTCCGGATTCGTTTGCAGGAGTAGATCTTATCTGCCGGATGACAAACGATACTTTTCCTAAAATGGTTTTGAGATATAAAATTTCGATAGAAGAAAAAACAAAATAAGGTCTCAAACCTTTTTATTGCTTTGGCTAGTAAAACAACCAAAGTCTGTTATAAACTAAAAATATATCATTAAATACTTTCTGTTGCTTACCTTTGTATCTTAATCAAGGTCTCAGACCTTTTGCTGAGTTTGCAAGTGTAACAGTGAGAGCTGGTTATCGCTTAAAATACGTCATTAAATACTTTCTATTACTTAAATAAATAAAAATGGCTACTCCATATTTACAAGTCGATAATCTTACCAAAAGTTTTGGAGACTTGGTTTTATTCGAAGATATATCCTTTGGTATTGCCGAAGGGCAGCGTATCGGGCTTATAGCCAAAAACGGTACGGGAAAAACTACTTTATTAAATATCCTTTCCGCGAAAGAGTCGTATGATTCAGGATCAATCGTTTTCAGGCGAGATCTGAAAGTTGCGTATCTCGAACAAGATCCGCATTACCCTGATGATATTACAGTTCTTGAGGCTTGTTTCCGTTCGGGAACCGAAGTTACCGAAGTAATTGCCGAGTACGAACGAGTTATGGCTTCGGGAAATCATGATAAGCTAGACGATATACTCCAAAGAATGGATATGCTGAAGGCTTGGGATTATGAGCAACGTGCGAAACAGATTCTGTCGCAGCTGAAAATAAATAACTTCGATCAGAAGATTTCTCAGCTATCAGGAGGTCAGCTAAAACGCGTCGCTTTAGCGAATGTGTTGATAACCGAACCCGAATTAATTATTCTGGATGAGCCTACCAATCACCTCGATCTGGATATGACCGAATGGTTGGAAGAGTATCTGCAACGTTCGAGACTCAGCTTGCTAATGGTGACTCACGACCGTTATTTTCTGGATCGTGTTTGTTCGGAAATAATAGAAATAGATCAAAAGCAGATTTTTCAGTATAAAGGTAATTATTCGTACTTCCTCGAAAAAAGAGAGGAGCGGATGAATTCTCAGAATTCAGAAATAGATAGAGCCAACAACTTATTACGTAAAGAACTGGAATGGATGCACCGCCAACCTCAAGCAAGAGGCACTAAAGCTAAATCCCGTATCGATGCTTTTTATGATCTGGAGAAAAAAGCCCAACAGCAAAGAGATGCCGGAAATGTACGTCTGGAAATGAAAGGCTCGTACATCGGCAATAAAATATTCGAAGCGAAGCATATTTATAAAGCTTTCGGTGATCTGAAAATCCTCGAAGATTTCAATTATGTGTTTGCCCGTTACGAAAAAATGGGAATTGTCGGTAACAACGGAACGGGAAAGTCGACATTTATAAAAATGCTGATGGGTGAGGTTACACCCGATAAAGGTGAATTTGATATCGGTGAAACTGTCAATTTTGGCTATTATAGTCAAGACGGATTAAAATTCAACGAAGAAATGAAAGTGATAGATGTAGTTCAGGATATTGCCGAAGTGATAGATCTTGGTAATGGAAACCGCTTGACCGCATCTCAGTTTTTGCAGCACTTTTTATTTTCCCCTGAGAAACAGCATAACTTCGTTTACAAATTATCGGGAGGAGAAAAACGCCGCCTGTACTTGTGCACTGTTTTAATCAAGAACCCTAATTTTTTGGTACTCGATGAGCCTACCAATGACTTGGATATTATGACTCTGAATATTCTTGAAGAGTACCTTCAGAGTTTCAAAGGATGTGTGATCGTTGTTTCCCACGACCGTTATTTTATGGATAAGGTGGTTGATCACCTGCTGGCTTTCAGCGGAAATGCGAAAATTAAAGACTTTCCGGGAAATTATACTCAATACCGAGAGTGGAAGGAAGTGCAGGAACTGATTGCAAAAGAGGCGGAATCTACAGCAAAAGCGAAAGACGAAAAACCAAAACAGGAAAAAAAAAAAACCGAAGAGAAAAAGAAACTATCATACAAAGAAAAAAGGGAGTTCGAAGAACTCGATGCATTGATACCAAAGCTTGAAACAGAAAAGACTCAATTAGAAACTGATATGTCGAGCGGTACTTTATCGAATGATGAATTGTTAGCGAAATCGGCTCGGATAAGTGAGTTAATTGATGAGATAGATGAAAAGACCCTCCGGTGGATGGAGCTGAGCGAATGGATATAAGGTTGGGCATCGGGAAATTTATCTATACCTAAAATAGTTACGAGTCATGAAGCGCTGGAGTTATTACAAGTTATATGAGAAAAAAGGAACAGCTGAAAAAGTGTGATTTGAGTGTAACCTTTGTTACCTTTTAGTGTTATTAGAAATTGATAACTGATCATTGATTTTATTACTTTTGTAACCTTTTGACAAGTAATCCACTGGAAAATAAAACTATAAAACATAAAAAGATTCACCATGATATTGCCCGAAGACTTTATTCAGAAAACCAAACCGTTGCTAGGGGATCAATGGGTATCTTTTACAGAAGCCCTGAACGAAGTTTCTCCAACAA
The DNA here is from genome assembly GCF_000426485.1 of Indolivaga capnocytophagoides DSM 22835. GTDB lineage: Bacteria > Bacteroidota > Bacteroidia > Bacteroidales > Dysgonomonadaceae > Dysgonomonas_A > Dysgonomonas_A capnocytophagoides. The sequence continues at coordinate 7,950 of NZ_AUFL01000011.1, read as the reverse complement.
GTATCAGGTTCAATAAACAAAAATACAGCAAGCTTCCCGAAATGGAGTCTGTACCCTGGTGCGAAAATGGCTTTTATTTACCCCAACGTCCTTCTTTTACATTCGATCCGCTATTTCATACCGGAGCTTACTATGTACAGGAAGCATCTTCTATGTTTGTCGGTCAGTTTTTTAAGCAATACGTCAAAGACCAAACTGTAAGGGTATTGGATTTGTGCGCAGCACCTGGAGGAAAATCTACTCATATTGCATCATTGATTTCGGAAGACAGTTTACTCGTTTCAAACGAAGTGATCAGAAGCCGTGCGAATATTTTGTCGGAAAATATTACTAAAGCCGGTTATCCGAATGTAATTGTAACTAATAACGACCCTTCGGATATCGGACGGATGGAATCTTTCTTTGATGTTATTCTGATTGATGCACCCTGTTCCGGAGAGGGAATGTTTCGCAAAGATCCACAAGCTGTAGAAGAATGGTCTCTGGGGAATGTTCAATTGTGCGAAGAACGTCAGCGGCGTATTGTAGCGGATGTTTGGGACGCCCTTCGTCCGGGAGGAACATTGATATACAGCACCTGCACATACAATACCGGAGAAAATGAACATAATGTACAATGGATCAGAGATTCTTTAGGTGCAGAAATATTACCGTTGGAAGTTTCTCCCGATTGGAATATACACCCATCGTTTGAGAACAATATGCCGGTGTATCATTTTCTACCTCACCTGACAAAAGGGGAAGGATTTTTTCTTGCAATCCTAAGAAAATCCGGAGAACATTCTGATAAATCGGAACATTCCGGCAAGAGAAATAAAAAGCAGGGCAAAGCTAAGCTTACACCATTAGAAGGAGAGTATAAGAATTATCTGACAGATAATGAGAAATATACTTTCTTCGAGAAATCATCTTCGTGGTTTGCTTTTCCATCCGTTAATATAGAGCAGTTCGAATATATTGTTTCTCACCTGAGACTGGTGTCGGCTGGTATTTATTTGGGGGAGATCAAGGGAAAAGATTTTATTCCACAACAATCTCTGGCTATGTCTTTGGCTTTAAACACTTCAGCATTTGAGATGGTCGACATTGATAAGAATACGGCTATATCTTACTTACGAAAGGAAGCCCAGACATTTTCGGAATCGCCACGAGGTTATCTACTGTTGATTTATAAGGGCATCCCATTAGGGTTTGTAAAGAATATAGGAAACAGAGCGAATAATCTGTACCCGAATGAATGGAGGATTCGCAGTGGGTATAATCCGGAAGATAACCAGCCCTTCATTTAAAATTGATTATATTTGCCAACAAATAGAAGCTCATTACGTTTTAAGGTCTCAGACCTATTTATTGCTTTGGTAAGCAAAACAGCCAAAGCCTTTTATAAACTAAAAATATATTATTAAATACTTGGTATTACTTATCTGTAGAAAGAAAGAAGCCTAAAATAAAAAGAACAAAAATTATGAGTAGTAGAAGAGATTTAAAAAAACTGATCAATAATTCAATAGGGTTATTATACAACGATCTTATCTTTTATAAAGTATTTACTGTAAATGCTAATAAGGAAAAAGCAGACGCTTTGATAGATCAGATTGCCGACTCGCATCTTGAGCTGATAAACCGTGTCAGCACAGTTGAAGGAAAAGAAGTAAAAAGCCGTACAAAAGCTTATTATTCGAAGATAAAATCGGATTTGAAATCATTGGTTGATAATTACGGAAAAGAAATTCAGTCTCTATAATCCAGAGAACTGCACTTATATTTAGCTATGCAAAAATTAAGCGGCTTTATCCTGCGTAAGCTGGGTTGGAAAGCAGAAGGGATTACCAATTATCCCGCAAAATGTGTGTTGTGTGTAGCACCGCATACCAGTAATTGGGATTTATTTGTAGGCAAGCTTATATACTCGTCGCTAGGACGCAAAGCTTCATTTCTGATCAAAAAGACATGGTTCTTCTTTCCGATGAATCTTGTGTTTAATGCTCTGGGAGGTATTCCTGTCGATAGATCGAAGAAAACCTCTCTGACTGATCAAATGGCTCATCTTTTTGCAACCAGAGATCAGTTCGAATTGGCTATAACACCCGAAGGCACTCGCAGCCGTAATTCGGAGTGGAAAAAGGGTTTTTACTATATTGCTTTGGCTGCTAAAGTGCCTATCGTTATAATTGTGCTGGATTATAAGAAAAAGACAGCCGATTTTAAAACGGCCTTTATGCCTACTGGCAATGTGGAAAAAGATATGTTAGAAATAAAGTCTTATTATAAAGATGCACATGCTAAGCATCAGGAAAGGTTTTTATTAAGCGATGAGTGAAATAAGTAACTGAAAGTACTTAATGATATACTTCAGCGAGATAACTAACTATCTGTTATTATGTTTACAGAATCAATAAAAAGGTCTGAGACCTTACTTCGGGTAAGCCTTGTCCAGATGGATATCGTCTGGGAAGATAAAGATGTGAATCTAAGAAAGGTACAGGGAATTTTATCCGAATTATCAGGAAAAACCGATTTAGTGGTACTTCCTGAGATGTTCTCTACCGGTTTTTCTATGAACAGTCATTCGCTCTCCGAACCTGTGGACGGAACAACTGTTACATCCATGAAAGATTGGGCTAAGCAGTACGATCTGGCTATTTGCGGAAGTTATATTGCCTCGGAAAACGGCCAGTTTTTCAATAGAGGATTTTTCATAGCTCCCGAGAAATCCTGTTTTTATGACAAGCGGCACTTGTTTCGTATGGGAGATGAAGCGAAATCATTCTCAGCAGGAAATAGTCATTGCATTGTCGAACATAAAGGATTTAATATTTGTTTATTAATTTGTTATGATTTACGGTTTCCGGTGTGGGCGCGTAATATCGGTAATAAGTATGATTTGCTGATATATGTTGCTAACTGGCCGCAATCGAGAATCAGAGTTTGGAATACCTTACTCGAAGCTCGTGCTTTAGAGAATCAGAGTTACGTATGCGGTGTCAATAGAGTAGGTATTGACGGGATGAAGTTAGTATATGACGGGCAATCTTCGATGATTGATTTTAAAGGGATAAAATTGAGTACATTAACCGATTCTATAGAGAAAATTGAAACTGTTGAGATTTCTAAAAAAGCGTTAAACTTATTTAGAAATAAATTTCCGGTATGGAAAGATGCTGACGATTTTACTCTAAACTGAAAAGCAAATCAAAATAAACAATAGTTATGAAGAGTTTGAATTTAATGAAAGTTTGTGCAATATTGATAATTGCATTTGTATCAGGGATATTATTACAGAGTTGTGACAAAAAAAATGCTCCGACTCAGACTGAGCTTGAAGGATTATGGGTATTGAAGTCCTTAAACGGGACTGCTGCTTCTGAAGGTTTTAAAGGAGCTTTGCCTACTCTCGAGTTTAATTTTCAAGACAGTATTGTTTCAGGAAACAGCGGATGCAACAGATATACCGGAAAATTCACTTATAAAGACGGAAATTTTACTGCACCTAATTTAGCATCAACCAGAATGTTGTGCATAGACCCAAACAGAGAACCCGAATTTCTGTTGGAACTTACCAACGAAGGAAACAGTTTATCTATTGTTAATGGAATATTGACAATATCTCACGACGGAAAAGCCGTTCTGGAATTCGAGAAAGATACAGCTCCGAAACCTGATACTGCGACAGCTATTGACACAAAGCAGCTGGAAGGACTCTGGACATTGAAAACAATCAAAGGAGAAGAGGCTGCCGGCAAATTCGGTAAAGCAGATGCTGTTCCCACTTTGAATTTCGATATTGCCGAAAATAGAGTCGGAGGCAAAAGCGGATGCAACGGCTACGGCGGAAGCTTCTCTCTGAATAATGACCAATTGATAATAGGCCAGTTGATCAGCACACAAATGGCATGTCCGAATCTCGATGCAGAACATGAATACATCAAGGCTTTATCTGATACAAGCATTATAGCATTGCCATCTTCCGATGTTTTACAAATTTCTAAAAATGGAAGTTTACTACTCGAATTCAACAGGGCTAAAACCGACTCTGTTGCCTCTCTGAAAAAATGAACACTCACTAACATAGAATAATTAATATTCAAAAAAATGAAAAGATTATCAAGTAAAATGCTGCTTTTGGCAGTAGCTGTACTCGCATTTGGAATTATGATACAAAGCTGTAAGTCGACCAAAGATTCTGCTAAAGGTTCAGCATCAGCTGTAACCATTGACGGAACATGGATTCTTCAGACATTTGAAGGTGCGCCCGCTGCAAATTCCTTTAAAGGAAAAATTCCTTCGATGACTATCGATCTTGCAGAGAAACGGATTAATGGTAATGGAGGCTGCAACCGTTTCTTCGGAACATTCACTTATGAGAAGAATATCTTATCGGCTCCTAAGCTGGGGGCTACACTAATGGCTTGCATCGATGATAATAAAGAAGGTCAGTTTCTTGAGATGCTGGGCAAATCGAATGAAGTGACCGTTACAGAATCGACGCTTACCTTAAGTAACGGAGGAAAAGCCGTTGCCGAATTTGTAAAAGGCATTGACCTATCAGCTGTAGCAGGTTCTACATGGACATTAGAAGCTATCGATGGCAAAGATGCAAAAGCATTATTCGACATAAAGGATAGACTTCCGACATTGGAATTTAACCTCGCAGAAAGCCGTATATCCGGAAATGCAGGATGCAACCGTTATAATGCAGGATATAAACTGGAAGGTTCTGCTTTAACTATCGGACCTGCAATGTTAACAAAAATGGCTTGCCCCAACTTATCAGGAGAGAGTGCTTATACAAAGGCTCTATCCGGAGTAAGCAATCTGAAAATAACAGATTCTTCCATTTTATTTATCAGAGATGGAAAAGAAGTTCTGAAATTTGGTAAGGCTCCAAAATAAAGCCTCAGTAATATAATATACAGGCCACGCCATCTGATTGGGCGTGGCTTGTCTGTTTAAAGCCGGTGAGAAGTAAAACCAGTAAATCTGACTCTTGCCTCTGTTGTCCGAAAGCCAAACCAACCTGATTTATAAGGTCGTACATCGGTATAATCTACAATCTTCCGACCATCAATGATATATTCAACATGTCCGTTTATACATCTGATTGTTATATTGTACCAGTGATTTGGCTTTAAAAGATGTTCAGCATCTGTATATTCCGTTATAATATCCGGACGAACTTTACCACTTTCAAATTTCATGTAATCTCCATCATACCTGCGAAAACGGGTAGTTGTATTGCTATTCCCCCCATAACCGAGATAATACATATTCAGGCTATAGTATCTACCGAATACACCATTCCGCCAGCCGGCTCGTTCGAATATATTATCAGGAAACAGCGGATCATAAGCCATCCAAAAACAATTAAGGTCACTTAGCCTGTCCCGATCAGGATTCTCGAACATAACGCAAGCCGAGAATGAAATTTCAATATCTCCCTCCAGTTTTTCATTCCGCCATAATGTAAATCCCTTCTTGGCAACTATTTCAATCGTATCGTTCAGATGTTCGACTATGTTTTCCTTAGCTTCTACAGTCCAGTATGTATTAAAGAGTCCGGCTGAGAGTCCCGATTTGTCAGACATCCACTCTTTTGCTTCTGTTACCATATCGAAATCGGGATGCGGAGGCTGATTATAACCTACATTCTGCCAGGCAATAGCCATCCGGTATTGATGATTATGCATCAATGTAGGAAACTTATACGCCGCCGGTATTGTTGTCGAATATATTCTTAACTCTTCATTATCGGGGGTTCTCCATATAACCTCCTCCCTCCAATCACCCAGAATATCGCCCGACAGGCATGCGTTACCTTTGGTTCCATTATTAGAAATCACTCCTTGAGGAGAAAATAGAGTATCGGTAGTCATATTTATCCAGTTCCATTTGGTGATAGAAGTGTGGTCCAGGAGCTCCCTCAAAGGGTCGGCATCCCACCAAATCCCGAAATTGCACGAATTGGGTTCTTGTGGATAAATTTCTTCGCCCGAATTACTTCTGTATGTTCCACCGGGACCACCCCAGCATTCGGCTCCCGCATATCTGGGATCTATATCGGCAGCCATTCCCCTGCCCACATCTTCACCTAAAAATTTTCGCCATATAATCTCCCCCGTTTTACCATCGAACAAAGCTACTCCGGGTGTATTCAAAGACTTTGTTTTTTCTTCATTCTCATGGACACCAAAAACTTCGAGTCCCTTGCGTGAAGGAATGAGATCCCCCGCATGCAAGGCATCACCATGTCTCAATCCGGTTGTATATAATCCTTTTCCGTTATGATCTACCGTCATTGCCCCGATACATATTTCGTCCAGTCCGTCTTCATCAAAATCAGCAACTGTAACCGAGTGGTTTCCCATGCCCGAATATCCTTTCCATTGAGGCAAGGCACTGTCGAATACCCACTTCGACACAAGCTTTCCATTCCTATAATCCCAAGCAGCTAACACCGAGCGTCCATACCAGCCGCGTACCATCACTGCCGATGGAACATCCTTTTCGAGAAATGCCACACAGGCCGTAAATCGGTCGGATCGTCCTCCGGTAGAATCATTTCCGCCATTTCCGCCTATACCACCCCAGCCGTCCAAAGGATATCTGGTGGGGATATATTCCGCCGTAGCTAATTGCTTACCTGATAGACCTTCGAAAACTGAAATATATTCGGGACCTTCGACTATTTTACCGAATACTTTAGATTTCGGATCCTTATTTCGCCAGTCTGCATCAGCGTTTCCAATTACCTTACCGATACCATCGATGGTTCCATCTGCTGTTTTACATATCAATTCGGATTTTCCATCCCCGTCGAAATCATAAACCAATAACTGCGTGTATGCTGCACCCGATCGAATATTCTTACCTAAATTGATTTGCCATAAACGCCTTCCGCTGAGTTTATAAGCATCTATATAGGTATCTCCGGTAAAACCTGTTTGAGGAGGTCTTTTAGTATTGTCCGGTTCCCATTTCAGGATAATTTCGTACTCGCCGTCTCCATCAAGGTCACCTACAGTTACATCATTTGCCGTATATGTATATTTTTCTCCGTCAAAAGTGATTCCTCCTTCCGGTTTTTGCAAAGGGATGCTTAAATATGGAGCAAGATTGCTGCCAGCTGCAATTGCATAACTTGCAATGTTTTTACCTTTTGAGTCTTTTAATATCCATGTATTGTCTTTCCCGAAATCAACATTCCTGTAAACATAATCAGATGTACGGCTAATCGGAGCTTGGTTTATTTTTACGGCCTTTTCCGTTCCGGATTGAATATACAGATCGAAACTGCAATCTTTTCTATCATCCGAAAATATCCGCCACCCGATATATACTTCATGATCGCTTGTCGGTACGACAAAAAGTCCTCGCCCCAGTTTTTCCTGTTTATGCTGTGCGTATCCCTTATTTACATAGAGAAAACATAAAAAAAGGATCATTATATATAAAACAAAACTTCTTTTCATTGGTATTAAGTAATAATGTCAATCAGTAGTTAGATTGATAAAACGTTCTTTTAAATTATGCTTTCAAGTTCATCTATTTTCTAACGCAGCCTCCCGGCTTTATTTTTCATTTTGCCTTGATGCAAAACGAAACAAAAGATCAAGACTGCGTCTCCAACCCGACCCGCTCAGCTATCGAAAGCTAAGACAAATAAAAATGATTATCGCTGATATCTATTTGTCTTTTAACGCTTTCTTCGGGCAGCGGGTACCCTGGGCTTCCGCCGAGGTCGAAAACCTGACGGGGTCACAGACCCTTTTGTAGGCTGGCGCAAGCAAAGGTGTGCGTCAGCCGGGGCGCATACAGAGGTGAAGCCGTAATCTGACCAGTGAAACGGGCGTTAAAACTAAATGCTGTTTGAGCCTGAAAGGCGAGTTTTATTTAGTTTCGCCCGTGAACGTTGTCAGATAGGCAGAGCCTCGCAGCGCCAAAGACCTTTTG
>NZ_AUFL01000010.1 GCF_000426485.1 Indolivaga capnocytophagoides DSM 22835 | reverse complement strand
ATACGAGACATCCTGTTATCCCAACTATAACAGAAGTTGAAAAATAGTCCGATAAGTATATGTATAAATAGAGGCATAGCAAAACTCATTGCATCGGTATGATACAACAAACACCTTTTTATTCTATATAGGTAGAATTTAGATTGGCGAACTAATTTAAGTTTTATTCGCCTATGTAGTATACGCCTGTGCGTGCGCGTGTGTGGTCTCTCTCTCTCTCTCTCTCTCTCTCTCTCTCTCTCTCTCTCTCTCTCTCTCTAATATTTTAGCACATATATGCAAGCCTAAATCGTTAAAATTTAGAATACCCCATATATTTTTTATGTTAGAAAAAATCGCCATCTAGCTGGATAAGAGATTATTTTACAGGGCAAATATATGTATATATATTTTAACACGCAAGATATCCACCCTTTTCTCTCTTTCAAAACCTCAATACAACTTTCTCTAGCAGCGCTTTAGCCAAAATATCACGTATCCTTTTTAACTCTTGAAACTCTCCAAGGATAGCTGTTGCTCCATCCATATCGCCATCTTTCCATTTTTGATTCATTCGAGACATCAATTCTTTCAATTTTAGAGACATATAAGCATCCTTGAGTTCTAATAAAGCCAAAGGAATCGCAGTTTCCAGTTGTTTTTCTTCAGCTAACGGTGTATCTTCTCTTTTAACATTTTCACCATACTGTTTTGTATGAACTTTCCCCAATTCATAACGGTCTTCGAGCAGATGAGCAGCCAGTTTGCTAATATCCTGTCGGGGATGAGCAAGAAAATAGCGACTAGGTACAAAATTAGGGTCATCCATCTGGCTCACCGCCTCATCAATCACCTCTTTATATAGTGGGTGCTGAAACCAAAGGCCATCCCGTTCCAAGTCGAACTTGATATACTCTAAAGCTGAAACTCTCTCTTCCGGCTCACTGTCTTCGGCTGCTTCGCCTTGAATCATCGGCAAGTTTCCATATCTCACCACATAATACAAGATTGACAATTCGTATTTATCTAAGGTATTCTGCCTGTTAACTCCTTCACGGGGTTTTATATTGATGGTAGATGCAACATTCGCTACTGCCTCATAAGGACTCTCCGGAGGTATAGATTCCGAAGGATTGGATGTTGTCCGTTTTTCATATTCCTTCTCCAGATAGTTGAGCCGTTTTTTGTTTACCTCATCTATCAGTACTCTTTCATCTATCCCAAGCAGATTACTGCAATCACGAATATAAACCGAACGGATAATACTATCGGGAATAATAGTAATACTGTTTACAATATCCGAAATAAGTGCGGCTCTTTTTATTGGATCCTCACCTGCCTCATCCAGAAGCAATTGCGTTTTGAAACGAATAAAATCGACTTCATACTCCTTTATATAAGTCTGTAATGACTCGGCATTTTGTTTACGGGCAAAAGAGTCTGGATCTTCTCCGTCAGGCAAAAGGACGACTTTTATATTCATACCTTCTTCGAGCAGAAGGTCTATCCCGCGCAAAGCCGCCTTTATACCGGCAGCATCACCATCATACAAAACTGTTATATTAGTCGTAAAACGATGAATCAACTTAATCTGCCCGAAAGTCAAAGCCGTACCCGATGATGCGACTACATTTTCGATACCGGCCTGGTGCATGGAGATAACATCGGTATAACCTTCAACCAGATAACAGCAATCAGCCTTCGTTATAGCCTGTTTCGCAAAGTATATACCATATAGCTGGTCGCTCTTATGATAGATGTCACTCTCTGGAGAGTTTACATACTTTCCAGTATTCTCCGCCTTTTTGAGTATGCGCCCTCCAAAAGCAACAACCTTGCCGGACAGTGTATGTACAGGAAACATAACACGCCCACGAAAACGGTCAACCACATAATTGTCGCCTTCGATGGTCAGTCCCGTTTTGATCAGATACTCTTTCCTGAATCCGTTTTTCTGGGCATCCTGAGTAAAAGCATCCCGTTGTTCGAGACTGTAACCCAACTGAAATTTCTTGATTATATCATCCCTGAATCCCCGTTCTTTAAAATAAGACAATCCTACGGTTTTTCCTTCCGAATGATTATGAAGGGTACTCACAAAATAATTACGGGCATGATCATTCAGAATAAAAAGACTTTCTCTTTCGTTATAAGCATTCTTTTGGTCTTCAGTCAGTTCCTTCTCCTGAATCTCTATATTATATTTCTTACCCAGATACTTTAATGCTTCATAGTAAGAAAGCTGTTCGTGCTTCATTATAAAATGAACTGCACTACCTCCCTCTCCACAGGCAAAGCATTTACATATATTCTTGGATGGAGAAACATAAAACGACGGGGTTTTGTCGGTATGGAAAGGACATAACCCAACCAGGTTCACCCCCCGTTTTTTGAGTGTGACAAACTCGCCTACAACGTCATCAATACGTGCAGCCTCTATTATCTTATCTATTGTAATCTGATCTATCATTAAAATATCCTTTCCGGACAACGAAGTTAAGAATAAACTTCAGACTTAGTCTTATTATATCGACACAGGATATTCACACAGTTATCAACAGGTCTTCGGAAGAGCCTAGAAAACCAGTTGCTGCGAATTATAAATCTCCTGATAAATTTTAGATTTCTCAATCAATTCCGAAGGAGTACCTATAGCTTCAACACGTCCGTCTTCTAATACAATCACCCGATCCGCCGATTGCATCGTATTCAACCGTTGAGTGATAATCAGAACTGTTGTATCTTTCAAAACTGAAGCCAATCCCGCTCTTATTTTTTGCTCAGTATCCGAGTCTACAGCACTTGTACTATCATCAAGAATCAATATTTTAGGCTTACGGATCAATGCACGGGCAATACAAATACGCTGCTTCTGACCTCCTGAGACATTTACTCCTCCCCGACCCAATAAAGTATCATACCCATCGGTAAAAGACATTATAAAATCATGAGCTTGAGCAACCTTAGCGGCAGCCTTGATTTCTTCTTGCGAAGCATCAGGTTTGCCCCACCGTATATTTTCGATAATACTTCCGGTGAAAAGCTCATTTTTTTGCAACACCATACCTATTTTATTATGCAATTCATCCAGATGATAATCTTTAACATTGATATTATTAATCATCACTTCACCAGCCGTAGCATCATACAATCGGGGAATCAGCTGCACCATAGAACTCTTAGCCGATCCGGTAGCCCCTACTATAGCGATGGTTTCACCGGATCTGATATGGAAATTTATATCTTTCAATATATCTTCAGCCCCGTCTCTGTGTCGAAAATCAACATGACGGAATGATATATTTCCCTGCTCGATAAGATGCTTAGCCTGCAATCCTTTTTCGGTATTTGCGAGAGAAGGATCCGTATCCAGAACTTCAAGAATCCGCTTTGAAGATGCCGAAGCACGAGCGAAAGACATCATTATCATCGACAACATCATCAACGAAATGAGTATCTGAGCCAGATAATTGACAAACGAAATAAGCTCTCCCACTTTCAGGTCTCCGTGAATAACTTTTACCCCGCCAAACCAAAGTATGGCTATTACCGACAGATTCATGATCAACTGCATTATAGGAAAAGCCGAAACAACAATATTCGAAGCTCTTACAACCATATCCTGCAAGTCTTGGCTGCTGCGGGTAAATTTTTCTTCTTCGAAATCTTCACGGACAAAGGACTTTACGACTCGTATATTTATAAGATTTTCCCTGACAATCCCATTCAACCTATCCACAAGCTGCTGAACCTTTACGAATAACGGAAAACCCTTTCTCAATATCAAATAAATACTTATACTCAATATAGGAATTGCAGCAATTAGGACTAATGACAACTCTTTATTGATCTTTACTACAAAAAACACAGACATGATAATCATCAGCGGAGCACGTAAAAATATCCGCATCAGGATAAGTACAATATGCTGTATTTTTGTAATATCATTGGTTAGCCGGGTAATAAGGGATGCCGAATTGAATTTATCAATATCAGAGAACGAAAGCTCTTGAATTTTCCGAAACAGAGAATTTCGAAGATCCGTTCCGAATCCGATAGAAGTTCGTGACGAAGTGTAAATATTGGCTATACTGGCGGCTAGTCCGGCAACCGATACGAGCAGCATATACAAACCTATGGATGTGATAGCAGATAAATTCCGTTCCATCACACCTTCATCTATTATACGAGCCATAAATAGTGGCTGTATCGATTCACTAGATACGTTTACAAGAACAAAAAGCGGACTCACAAGCAATCCCACTTTATATCGTTTCAGTATTTCCCAATATTTTTTCATTTACAACCAATGATTCTTCTTGTACCATTCGACAGATTCCCTGAGCCCTCTTTCCAGATTATACTTGGGAGAAAAACCCAAATCTTGGACAAGTGGTGTTATGTCACATTCCCAATTACGCTGTTTCATTATTTTATATTTATCACGATTCAGAGTAGAAGGTTTTTTTGTGAATTTCGATATTTCCTCCGAAATTACTGATATCACTTTTAGAACAGACAAAGGAACTTTTAAACTTAACACATACTTCTTTCCTAATATTTTTTTCACAAGAGCAGTATATTCCTTATCAGTATAAACGTCTCCATCTGCAACAAAGTACCCCTTGTTCCGAACGGAACTCTCCAGCGCAAGATATACAGCATCAACCAAATCCTTCACATAAATAAATGTCAAGTGCTGACTTTTGAATCCTGCCCCGACATCCAATCCCGATTTCACGGTCTTCAGCATCAAGAAATAGTCCTTTTCACGAGGGCCATATACCCCTGTCGGACGCATAATGATATAAGAAAAAGCTGCCTTTTCTTCGAGAAAACGTTCCGCCTTAATTTTACTTTCGCCATAAGCCGTATTAGGATTGGGAATATCCACTGTTTTTATCGGAGTATAGTTAACTTCATCTCCGATTCCATAAGCACTCAGGCTACTCATTAATACAAATTTTCCTAACGATATATTCGCCGTATTTATCGCCTCAATCAGATTAGCTGTATATTTAAAATTGATCTTATCGAAATCATCACTATTCAGACATTTTGTAACACCTGCATTATGGATAATATAGTCGATTTCTCCGTATTTTTCAACAAAATCAGACAACTGACCAGTTAGTCTATTTACATTAGAAAACTCTAAATCAACAAATTCAATCCTGCTATCCTGTAAATACTCTCGACTACTGCTTTTTCGGACTCCTGCCCAAACCTGCCAGCCCAAAGACAAGGCTTTTTCAACTAAAAAACTACCAATAAATCCGCTGGCTCCGGTTATTATTACTTTTTTCATATATAAAATACAGCTTATCTTTTTAACGGTTCTCCGAGTTTAAATGTTTCGATAAATGCAAGATTTTCGAAAATCTCCTGCTTACTTTTTTACATTATTCACATACAATGAAATCAGGCAACCTTCTGCAAAGGTAGTAGCTGTTGAGTAATAATATTCACCCAATTTATAAATCATTACACTCGATTGCATATACGGCAAGTCAAATTCTATATCACACGGTGATTTAACAGCATTTAAGCGACCTGCTTTTTGATCTTGATTTGAAGCAAAAAGTAATCTTATCCCACAAAACAAAATGAAAAAGCAAAGTGTTGTTTTCTTTAAATTCATTGCCAAAGTATTATTGATAATATTGAGAACAAATATAAACACTTTTAAATAAAGCCGATTAAAGAAATAAAAGACCATATAAGCAAATTCAACCGATAACCACAACTTATTCCAGCAGAGGATAAGTTGTCTAAATAATATTTCATTACATTTGTAAAAGGGATATATATCACATCTTAAACAGAAAACAAATATCTCTTGTTATATAATAAATTTGAATACATACCAATTATGTCTAAAAATAACATACCGTCAAAACCGACTAAAAAGAGAAAAAAGAAAAATGACCTTGTTTCAATGGTGGTCAATTTTTTCAATAAGAATACCGAAAAAGCATACAATTACAAACAAATAGGAGCCGATCTGGGCATAAAAACCCAACCCGAACGTATGTTATTGATGAATATTCTGGAGAATATGGTGGAAGATGCTTTCATTATCGACACCGGAAAAGGCAAATACAAATCAAATACAAGAGGATTGTTTCTCGAAGGACACTTCGAACGGAGAAGCACAGGGAAAAATTTCTTCGTACCAGACGATGGCGGAGAAAATGTTTTCGTTGCAGAACGTAATTCAGCCCATGCCATGAATGGCGATAGAGTACGTATACAGATGTTGGCCAGAAGAAAAGGAAGAGGTTCGGAAGGCGAAATTGTAGAAATTCTGGAACGTAAACAAACCCGTTTCGTCGGGACATTGAATGTCCAGAAGTTTTTTGCTTTTCTCGAGATGGACAGTAAAATTCTGGCTAATGATATTTTTATTCCGAAAGAAAAACTTAAAAACGGAAAAACAGGAGATAAAGCTCTCGTTGAAATAACAGAGTGGCCTGATCGTGCAAAAAATCCGGTTGGAGAAGTTATTGACATTCTCGGAATAGCCGGAACAAACAATGCCGAAATGCACGCAATACTTGCCGAATTTGGGCTACCTTACAAATATCCTGAAGCTGTAGAAGCCGAAGCCGAAAAAATTCCAACGGAAATAACAGAAGAAGAAATAGCGAAACGTGAGGATTTCCGTAAAGTAACGACTTTTACTATCGACCCTCGTGATGCCAAAGACTTTGATGATGCCTTATCGATCCGCCAGTTGGATAACGGGAACTGGGAAGTAGGAGTACACATTGCCGATGTTACCCACTATGTAACTCCGGGAGGAATTATAGATAAAGAAGGCGAAGAACGTGCAACATCCGTTTATCTGGTAGATCGCACCATCCCGATGTTACCCGAAAGATTGAGCAACGGACTTTGTTCTCTCCGTCCGAATGAAGAGAAATTATGTTACTCGGCTATATTTGAACTGAATGAAAACGCAGATATAAAGAACTACCGGATCGGACGAACCGTTATCGAATCAGATCGCCGTTTTACGTACGAAGAAGCACAATCTATAATCGAAACAGGCGAAGGAGACTTTAAAGAAGACGTCTTGAAACTGGATCAACTAGCAAAAAAGCTTCGGGAAAAGCGTTTTCAGAATGGATCTATTGCCTTTGAACGGGAAGAAGTACGCTTCGAAATCGATGAGAACGGAAAACCGCTAAGCGTATATTTCAAGGAACAAAAGGATTCAAATAAACTGATCGAAGAATTCATGTTGCTGGCAAATAAAACAGTAGCCGAATTTATAGGAAAGGTTCCTAAAAACAAGCAAGCCAAGACCTTTGTATATCGCATACACGATTTACCAAATCCCGAAAAACTGCAAAGCTTGTCGGAATTTATCCGCCGCTTCGGATACAAAGTCAAGACTGATGGAAGCAATACTGCTGTAGCTAAATCAATCAACCAACTATTGGATGATGTCCATGACAAACCCGAAGAGAATCTAATCTCTACCATAGCTGTACGCGCTATGGCAAAAGCAGTGTATTCAACCTCAAATATCGGACACTACGGTCTGGCTTTTGATTACTATACACACTTTACTTCTCCGATCAGACGTTACCCCGATATGATGGTACACCGCCTGCTCACCCTCTATATGGAAGGAGGACGAAGCGTAAGCAAACAACTGACCGAAGATGAGTGTAAACACTGCTCCGAAATGGAACAATTGGCAGCTAATGCCGAACGTGCATCTATCAAATACAAGCAGGTAGAATTTATGTCGGATAAAATCGGCAGGGTATTCAAAGCGCTTATATCCGGTGTAGCGGAATGGGGTATATATGCCGAAATCGAAGAAAATAAATGTGAAGGACTTATCCCCATGAGAGAACTCGATGATGACTTCTACGAATTCGACGAAAAGAACTACTGTATACGCGGACGACGCAGCAAACGCGAATATCGTCTGGGAGATGAGATTGAGGTAAAGGTCGTTAGAGCCAATCTCGAACGTAAACAATTAGATTTCTCTATTGTAGAATAAGATAGAAATTCGTACTTTTGCACGCTGTTCGGCGTGCAAAAGTGTCGCATTGAGACATTAGTATCATTAAATACACTTCAAAAAAAACACTCCGGCTCATTAGGGAATCAGGTTAATAACAGTCATCAAGCCTCAACATTTCCAAATGTTATTTAACTCAGGTATTTTTGCGATATTCTTTATTTGTGTATTTTTCCTCTATTGGTTTGTTTTTAACAAATCCCTGAAGTGGCAAAATATATTTTTGGCTGCATGCAGCTACTTTTTCTATGGATGCTGGGACTGGCGTTTCATGTTCCTTCTGGCATTCTCCACTTTCCTCGATTATTATTCAGGACTGAAAATCTCAAACAGCAAATCACACAATAAACGAAAATTCTGGCTGATCCTCAGTGTAGGGATCAATCTCGGATTTTTAGGAATTTTCAAATATTACGATTTTTTCGTCACCTCATTTGCCGAACTTTTAACATGGTTTGGTTTCACACCTCATTTTGCCACACTCAACCTGATTCTGCCGGTAGGCATTTCTTTCTATACATTTCATGGTTTATCATATGTTTTCGACATATACTATGGAAAGATCAAGCCTACACGAAATGCAATAGACTACTCTCTGTTTGTCAGTTTCTTTCCCTTATTGGTAGCAGGTCCTATCGAACGGGCGACACACCTCCTCCCTCAGGTCGAGCGTCCACGCACATTCAGTTATAGCAAGGCTGTAGACGGATTGAAACAAATACTGTGGGGATTGTTCAAAAAAGTTGTAATAGCGGATAACTGCGCAGAATTGGTAAATCAGATTTTTAATAATCACTGGTCATATTCGGGCAGTACGTTGGCTATTGGAGCAATGTTGTTTGCTATTCAAATATACGGAGACTTCTCCGGATACTCCGATATAGCTTTGGGTACAGCCCGGCTTTTAGGCTTTGAATTATTGCAGAATTTCCGCTTTCCCTACTTCTCTCGAGACATAGCTGAATTCTGGAGACGTTGGCATATCTCACTTTCTTCATGGTTCAAAGATTACCTTTATATTCCTTTAGGTGGCAGCCGTGGGGGAATGCTAAAAACTATACGCAATACATTTATTATATTCATTGTAAGCGGATTCTGGCATGGAGCGAACTGGACATTTATAGTATGGGGAAGCCTAAACGCCTTATTCATCACACCATCAATCATTTTCAAAAGAAACAGACGTAATCTGGACACGGTTGCTCAGGGAAGATTGGTTCCGTCGGTAAGAGAGATAGTGCAATTAGTTTCAACATTTATCCTTTCCAGTTTTGCATGGATCTTTTTCCGATCGGAAAACATGCAACAGGCAATTCTTTATATCAAAGAAATGTTTTCTGCTTCGCTTTTCAAAATACCCGAAGTCTACTCCGGTAAAATATTTATGGTGCTTATTCTGTTCTTTATAGTCGAATGGTGCGGGCGGGAAGGTAAATATGCTTTGGAACAATTTACCACTTCATGGAAACGTCCGTTACGGTGGGCTTTTTATTATATGATCATCGTTGTTATAATCTATATGACAGGCAATGAGCAACAGTTTATTTATTTTCAATTTTAGGGACTCTATTTACGGTCACAAACCTATTTAATGCTTTGATAAGTAGGACAGCCAAAGCCTGTTATAAACTAAAAACATATCATTAAATACTTTTATTTACTTAGTTGTTTAAAATGAAATTATTTTTACGAAAGGTTCTGCAATTTCTGATTTTACCTGTAATCATCTTTATTGGATTGTTGGCAGGATATATCATATACGACCCTTTCAAAGTAGTAAAATCATACGATGATTATTCACACTCTTTCAATATAAACAGAGGATACATATCCACTGAAGTTTTCTTACGTAATTACCGTAAACAACAGTACAATTCATTTATATTCGGCAGTTCACGCATCTTCGGGTTTCATGTCAGCTCATGGAAGAGCCATCTGAAAGCAGATGCCAATGTATACTCGTTTGACGCATACGGAGAAAAAATATCCGGTATGTATCATAAATTAAAGTTTCTGGATGAAAAGGGTATTGATATCAAAAATGCTCTTCTCTGTTTTGATACAGACTATACATTCCGAAAGCAAGAAAATCAACCGAAATATCTATACATCGAGCATCCAGCATTATCAGACATCAGTTGGATTGAATTTCATGAAGTTACCTTTGAGACATATTTGAATCCTTCTTTTCTTTACTCATTATACGCAAAAGAAGTATTCGGAATCAATAATGAGTATGTCAACCGCCACTATTCTAAAGACGGCGGAATTACTTACGATACGATAACTAACGAACCAAGACGAGAAGATCTGGATTCGAAAATAGAAAAAGACTTCTCCGGATATTATAGTCAGGTCTATTTTTATAGTGTAACCGAAACCGGAGAGCCTCCTTACCCTATCATAGATGATAAGGCGACTAAATATATGCGGCAAATTAAAGAAATCCTGGATAATCATCATACCGACTATCGGATTATTCTCAATCCGTTATATTCACAGGCTATATTCCATCGGATAGATATGGAAACTATAAAGAAAGTATTCGGATCCGATCGGATTTATAACTTTACGGGATCTAATAATATCACCAAAAACAAATATAACTACTACGAAGAATCTCATTTCCGTCCTTTTATAGGAGATAGTATAATGAATATAATTTATGGTGATAAGTGACTAATGCTCTTTAAAAAATGAATCCTATTTATTACCTTTGTAAAGGTTTGCCATGGGTAAACCTGCAATTCAGATTATCCAATTAAAATAAAACATATATGAAAAAAGTAGTTTTGATCCGTCACGGTGAAAGCCAATGGAATCTAGAAAACCGTTTCACAGGTTGGACAGATGTTGATTTGACAGAAAATGGTGTTAAAGAAGCGATTAAAGCCGGAAAATTATTGAAAGAAGAAGGTTTCAAATTCGAGAAAGCATATACTTCTTTCCTTAAAAGAGCTAACAAAACTCTGAATACTATTCTTGATCAAATGGATCTGGACTGGATCCCTGTTGAAAAATCATGGAGACTGAACGAAAAACATTACGGAATGCTTCAAGGTTTAAACAAGGCGGAAACTGCTGAAAAATATGGAGACGAACAAGTTCTGATTTGGAGACGCAGTTACGATGTACCTCCTACACCACTTGATCCAAGCGACCCTCGTTCGGCATCTCAAGATCCACGTTACGCAGGAGTACCTAAAGCATATATTCCCGAAACTGAAGCATTGAAAGATACTGTAGAACGCATTCTACCTTATTGGCAGGAAGTAATCTATCCTTCATTGGTAGATCATAACGAAATTATCGTTGCTGCTCACGGTAACAGCTTACGTGGTATCATCAAATACCTGAAAGGTATATCTGATGAGAACATTGTTAGCTTGAACTTACCAACCGCAGTTCCTTACGTATTCGAATTCGACGATAATTTGAATCTTGTAAAAGACTATTTCCTTGGAGATCCCGAAGAAATCAAAAAATTGATGGATGCGGTAGCTAATCAAGGTAAGAAAAAATAAGGTCAGTGACCTTTCATAAAAAAGTCCGGTTCTGAAGAATCGGACTTTTTTCTTAACCATGAACCTTATTTTACAAAAGCTTCATATAACAAGCATTCATTTTGTTTGTCAAACAATGTTTTCTTTCGATAAAGACGTTCATATTCATTCGAATATTGCGTAATCAATGGTTTATTCTGTTTCGGATCATCAGACAATGAATAACAGCTAACTAACATCAATGTCGCATACGCTTTCTGTTCTTTATCTTGTGCCATACTGTAAGCTTTTTGATAATATCCGGTAGCCAAGCTGGGTGTTCTATAATTTTTGATCCACATTGATGCACATGTTTCCTTCGGATTCGGAGTATAATAGCTATCTCCCGAACTCCATCCATAAGACATCATCATCCACGAGTTTCCGTAATAAGAGGTATTATAATAAGCATGCCCTAGCTTAAGATAAGTATCAGCAACTTTCTTCTTGTCTTTACCAGCGGCCAACACCTCCAGATCCAGCAAAGATTTTACAAATCTGGTTTTATTAAATTCATATCCGAAATCTCTCTTGGTCTTAAAGAATTTAGGCACAAAAGGATCTTCATTCAAGTACATCGCATACTCGTAATTATTTTTCCAGAACTGTTGATCCATACTTTTGAAAGTTTCAAAAGCCAGTTTGAGATCCCCATTGCGAAAGGCAATAGTTCCTTTCAGATCTTTATAAGCATCTATTTTATTAAAAGGCTGGTTACATAAGAACTTCTCAAAATCAGTTTTATTTTGCTTCTCAATAAGAATTATCAGTTTATCCATATCAGAAGTTGAAGCATACATATCAAATAGTCGAAGCCTTCCATAATATTCGGATGCAAAAGCCGGAACCTGATAATCTTTCGGATAACTCTGTTCGAAATCATAAGCTGTTTTCAACAGGCACATAGAGACAATATCACCCTTTTTGTAAAATTCATTAGCCAAAGCCAGATTCAAAGTAAAATACACACGGGAGTTTTCGTAACACGGATCCGAAAGGTTCTCCTTATTGTCTGCTTCGGGTAAATATTTTCTGATTGCTTTTAGTTTCGACAGATACCCTGTTTTAAAACGTTCTGTTGTTACATCTTCGGTTTTAACCCAAATCCAAGCATCTTCAATCACTTTTTGTATCTGAACCGACTCGTCAGCCTTAGATGATATCATAGCTAAATATTTTACCGCATCCTGTTTATTCTCTTCGAGTAAACTCAAGTGGGCTAGGGCTAGGGAGTAGTAATCTTTATAAGACTGCACTTTTGACTCGGCCTTCAATTTTAGTATAAAACTTTTCAACCTCGCCAGATATTTCAAATCGGTTTCCTGATTGTTCTTTGCAGAGTCTTCAAACCACCTCTGATAAGCGGGTTCTTTATCTTTACAGCCTAAAGTTCCCTCCTCCGATTTCCAATATACTGTAGACAAAAGCCAATCTTCCAATTTACAAACCTCTCTCATTACCAGAAACGGCATATAAGACGAATTTTTATCCCATGTTTCGATTTGCTGCATTCGGTCAAGCTCACGCCCCGGATATTGAATAGACCTTATTACGGCATCAATACTTTTCTCTTTTGCTGTAAACCATTTAGGAGTCTGAACAGTATCATTATACATTTGGGCACAACGCAGCTTTTTCTCATCGCAATTATCAAAACACTGAATATACAATTGATTGGCCTCAGCTTTACTATCCTGCCTGTCTAAAGACATAGCACAAAATAGAGCCGCCCAAGCACTCATAAGATTATCAGGCTTTACCGATCCGAAATGAGATTTAAAAATACGGGAAGATGTTTCAAAATTACCGGATTCCCAACCTAAACGCGCAACCTGAAACGCATAACGGTCTTTTAAGAAAGAAGACTTTACATTCTTATATTTATGTTCGGCTCTAAGAAATAACTGTGTCCTTTTCTCATCAGTCTTTGCATTTACCGTGCCCCATTCTTCAAATTGAAAATCAGGATCCTGTAAATCATTAACCGATACTTCGGCTTCTTTAGCAAACAACAGATATTCTAAAAGGTCTTTATGTTTCTTATCCCTTATCAAATAAGCGACTAATGTGTTTTTCTCCGCCCAAGCTTTAAGTCCATCGGTTTCGTATGCCATAATAAAATCCGTTGCCGAAGTTTCATACTGGATGACGTATATATCATCGAGTTTCACATCCGGTGAAGTCGCTTTTTGCCACTCCCCGATATTTCTTTTACGATCGTTCGACATAGGATCGGGATGCATAGAATGATAACGTACAGCCGTTGTATACCAAAAAGGCTGCATATTGTCCATGGATGGCAAAGCAGCTCTGAACGTCATGGGACGATTTTCCCAGTCATACTCGTAATATCCGCAAGCTGTTGTTTTTTTACAAAAGATCAGACTAACGGCCAGTCCGATCAAAAATACCTTTAATCTCATTTATCTGTTTTCTTTTTAGTATTTTAGAGCTAAAGTCCCACGAAAAGAAAGTGATACGTGAATACTTATCTATTTTTACATTCTTATACAGGTAGTCGGCCAGTTCTTCCAACTCCATCTGGTTCAACCCTTCTATCCTTATTTCATCTCCGGGACGCGCAAAAAAATCGCCTATTACCATTTCGGTGTTTAACATAAACCGATTTTCTCCGATCCTGGTATATCTCGAATTGATATAATCCTCGTTTTTTGCATTACGGATAACACCTTTAAACTGCTGGTTTCTGAAAATAACACCCCATGAAAATACAGGCAAAGCCAAGTCTATATTCAGAGGATATTTTACCCCTTGTACATATTTCTTTATTTCATCAATGGTCGCTATCGAATTTTTGGCATCATATTCATTTGCAGCCTGCACATTGTAACACATCAATAATACCCTATCTACAGGAGGAATACCCGCCGCAGTTGGATTCTTATACTGCCACAAGCGTAAAGTAGTTGTAATTTCTTTATCAGGAATTACTTCTTTCAGACGCTGAACAAAGTAAAAAAAATTGTCTTTACTCTTTTGCGACCAATCACAATCAATGAGGATATCAGAATATTTCGATCCGAACTGTTGTTTTTCAAATCGACTGTTCACTTCCTCAATGCGGTCTCTAATTCTTAGAGCGAGAGTATCGAGCTGCCCCTCGGTTGATTTCAAAAAAACTATATTCGAAAAAAAAACAGACGGAGTTATATGTTTACAATATAGCGAATCTGTACCGGCTTTGATTGTCCCGACAGGCTTTGCCATTTTCGAAAACACATCCCAGCCTACATCAAAATACCGTACATACATATGATTGGCTCCCATCTGCGACCAGATAGTGCTATCGGCTTCATCAAAGTCATATTGAGTCTTCCAATAACAAAAAGACCTTTGCTCATCACGGGTTCGAGTCTCTTTGACACAAGCTGTCAATGCTAAGAAAAGCAATAATATTACACAAGCCGTATATCGGAATTTCACAATCATATTACAATATCAGAAATTAAGGTCTAAGACCTATCTATTACTTAAAGAGTCTATTTCAAAGGTAATATTTTATCTAAGTAACAGCAAGTATTTCAAAAGGCATTTTCAGGCATAACTTTCTGACGTTATTATGATTGGTATAGCAATAAATAGGTCTAGTACCTTAATAAATTTCTCAGCAGACCAAAATGTAATAACAAAGACAGTTAATCGCATAGATAATATTAATCAACTATTACAGGTTATCAAATTGCTTTATTTCAGCAATTTGATCGTTTTCATCCCTCTTTTTATAAAAAATATTAAAGCTCTGGATAGAAAAGTTACAATAAATAAGTAACTTTAGATGTTGATTTATAATTCAATAGTCATCCAAGGTCTGAGACCTTTCCATAGCTTCGATTGTCAAACAACCGAAGATTTGTACAAAATGCACATGAAACAAGCAGTTAGAGATACAATACATTTTATGAAAAAAATACAGGATCAAATACTCGTAATATTCGGAGCATCGGGAGATCTTACTTATCGTAAACTAGTGCCCGCTTTGTTTGATTTGTATAAACAGAAATCATTACCGGATAATTTTGTAATGCTGGGAGTAGCACGCAGTGATTTCTCGGATGACTCATTCCGAGAAAAAATGATTGGAGGTATACGGCAGTTTTCCTTATCTAAAGATGCGCCGCAATCAGAAGTCGACCATTTTGCAGATAAACTGTTCTACTTATCCATTAACACGGACGAATCAAAAGATTACGCAAAATTAACCGAAAAGTTGTCCCTATTGGATTCGGAAAAGGGTACAAACGGCAACTATCTGTTTTACTTATCAACTCCACCTAATCTATACCCTCTTATTCCCAAATTTCTGGCTGAACAGGGACTTAATAAAGCAAAGGGTAAAATACGCCGTATCGTTATAGAAAAACCTTTCGGAACTGATCTAAAATCGGCAGTATATCTCAATAAAGGGTTGTTGGCCGACTACGAAGAAGACCAAATATACCGCATGGATCACTATCTTGGAAAAGAAACAGTTCAGAACCTGCTGGTTACACGGTTTTCGAATAGTATTTACGAACCATTGTGGAATCGCAATTATATACATCATGTCGAAATTACCGCAGCCGAAAGTCTGGGAGTGGAGAACCGTGGAGGTTATTATGACCACTCGGGAGCATTGCGAGACATGATTCAAAATCATCTACTTCAACTATTGGCACTTGTTGCAATGGAACCTCCTACAGTAATAGGATCAGATGCAATACGCAATGAAAAGCTAAAAGTATTTCAGGCCATTCGCCCGCTATCGCAGGAAGACATTCTAAACAATGTTATAAGGGGACAATACACTACAGCTAAGGTAAAAGGCAAGCCCCAGAAAGGGTACCGCGAAGAAAAAGGTGTAGACCCTGATTCGCGTACTGAAACATACGTAGCATTGAAATTATTTGTAGACAACTGGCGGTGGGGAGATGTTCCGTTCTATATTCGTACAGGGAAACATCTTCCGACACGAGTATCAGAGATAGTTATACATTTCCGCCCGACACCTCTCAATTTGTTTGTTGACAATAAAGAATATTGCAATGACGGCAACATTCTCGTTATCAGAATACATCCGGACGAAGGTATACTCCTCAAAACAGGAATGAAAGTACCGGGAGCCGGCTACAAAGTAAAAGAAGTGAATATGGATTTTCATTATTCGCAACTCCAAGACACTTATGTACCCGGAGCATACGAACGCCTTTTACTGGATGCTATGCTGGGAGACTCGACCCTTTACACCAGAGGTGATGCATTGGAGGCAGCATGGCGTTTTGTGCAGCCGATACTCGATTACTGGCAAAACAACCCCGAGGCTCCATTGTATGGATATCCTTGCGGATCGTGGGGACCCAATGTCGCAGACAGCCTTATAGAGGGCAAAAACATGACATGGAGATATCCATGCAAAAACCTATCCGACGACGGAATATATTGTGAATTATGAAAGATATAGTAAAAGTGTACAAAGACGCAGAAACCCTGAGCGAGGGATTCACTGCGTTCCTGAATGAAGAGTTAGCGAACAAAGAGCTGGTTAATATATCTTTATCAGGAGGAACAACCCCAAAATCGATTTTTAAATACTGGGCTGAAAATTGCCAGGATTCGATTGACTGGAAACGGATTATCTTCTTTTGGGGTGATGAACGCTGCGTGCCTCCGGGAGATGAACACAGTAATTATGGGATGACAAAAGAATTTTTGTTCAGCAAGGTTCCGGCTATTTCAAAAAGGCAGATACACCGTATACATGGAGAAGGAGAACCCGATGAAGAGGCTATCTGGTACAGTAATATTATCAAAGGATTTGTTCCATATGTAGATGAAACTCCTTCTTTTGACATAATGATGCTCGGACTTGGCGATGATGGGCACACTGTTTCGATATTCCCTTATGAGATCAATCTATGGGACAGTCCGAAAAAATGTGTTGTGGCAAAACATCCGACATCAGGCATGACACGAATCAGTCTTACGGGACGTATTGTAAATAATTCTCAAAACATCGTTTTCCTCGCTATGGGAAAAGATAAGGCTCTAAAGGTAAAAGAAATTATACAGCAACGCGAGCAGTTTATCAATAGTTATCCGGCAGCACGTGTAAATCCGAATTTCGGAAAACTATATTGGTTTCTGGACGAAGATGCAGCAAGCCTGCTATAATTATCTATTATACAAAAAATAAAGAGGTTGCTTATAAAATAAGCAACCTCTTTATTTTTATCCTATCGTAAATCAAATCATTAAAGATATCCTCTCACAATACCTCTTGGCGATGATTTTACAAAATCAACTATCATTTCCATTTCAGGTGTACGTTCAAAATCCTGTTCGATCTTTACAACAGCATCCGAAAAATTCAGACCCGATTGATATAACAATCTGTATATTTCCTGAATCTGGTTAATTTGTTCATTCGAGAAATTTCTGCGACGCAAACCTACAAGATTGATTCCGGCATAAGTAACAGGCTCTCTTCCAGCAATCACAAAAGGAGGAATGTCTTTACCCAAACGTGTACCGCCTTGTATCATCACATGTTTTCCGATACGTGTAAATTGGTGAACCAAAGTTCCCCCACTCAATATTGCATGATCATCGACTTCCACTTCTCCGGCTAGCTGAGTAGCATTACCCAATATAATATAGTCTCCAAGCACACAGTCGTGTGCAACATGGCTATATGCCATCAAAAGACAATGACTTCCTACTTTAGTTGTACCTTTTGAACTTGTTCCCCTGCTTATTGTGGCACATTCACGTACTGTAGTATAATCACCCACAATAGCAAGTGAGTCTTCTCCTTTGAATTTTAAATCCTGAGGAACCCCGGCTATTACTGCCCCCGGGTGTATTATACAATGTTTCCCGATACGTGCACCATACCTGATATTGGCTCCAGACATAATATGCGCTCCGTCTCCTATCTCTGTGTTATCGTCTATAAATGAGAATGGCTCTATTATAACGTCTTTTCCTATTTTAGCATTCGGGTGAACAAATGCATTCGGTGAAATTTCTGACATATTACAAATTAGTAATTGTTAAAGTTTAATGAAACATCTTTCGAATATAATCAACTTTGGCTGTTTCTCTTTCCAAAGTAACACATAGGTCTGCGACCTTATTTATTCTTAATGATTTGCGCAGTAAATTCCGCTTCAGAGACTACTTTCTCTCCGATGAATGCATACCCCTTCATAATAGCAATACCACGTCTGATCTCAGAGATCATATCTAAACGAAAGATCAAAGTATCTCCGGGAACTACTTTCTGACGGAATTTCACATTATCTATTTTCAGGAAGTAAGTCGAATACCTCTCCGGTTCTTCAACACCCGCTAATACAAGCAGACCTCCGACTTGTGCCATAGCCTCAACCTGCAATACTCCGGGCATAACAGGTTCCTGAGGAAAATGACCAGCAAAGAAAGGCTCATTTACTGTTATATTTTTCACACCGACAATGTGCTTCTGTCCAATTTCGATAATCTTGTCAACCATCAGAAATGGATAGCGGTGCGGCAAAAGTTCTTTAATTTTATTGATATCTAACAAAGACTCTTTGCTAACGTCATACACAGGGGGTTGAACATCGTTCAGTTTGATCTGTTTACGAATAGCACGAGCCAATTGATTATTTATTTTATGACCGGGACGTGTAGCTATCACACGGCCTTTAATCGGCTTACCAATCAAAGCCATATCCCCGATTATATCAAGTAACTTATGACGTGCGGGTTCATTCGCATACTGAAGAGGCTTATGATTGAGATAACCCAATTCGGACGCATCTTTATGAGGAACGCCCAAAAGATCACCTAACTTATCTAAATCTTCTTGAGAAATTTGTCTTTCGTAAATCACAATTGCATTATCCAGATCACCGCCTTTAATTAATCCGGCTCCTAACAATTGCTGTATTTCTCTGACAAAAACAAAAGTACGGCAACTTGCAATCTCTTTCTCAAATTGAGTCAGGTCATCCAATGTAGCCGATTGATTGGGTATATATTTAGATTCGAATTCAATAAAAGAATTGACGCAAAAATTTTCATCGGGAAGAAGAATAAGCTTTGATCCGCTCTCTTCATCTTTCACTTCGATTTTTCTTCTCACGACAAAGTAGTCCCTGTCATCATTTTGTTCAACAAGCCCCACTCTGTTTATTTCTTTAACATACTCTATCGAGCTGCCGTCCAATATCGGAAATTCAGGAGCATTGACTTCTATAAGACAGTTATCAACACCTAGTGCATACAACGCAGACATAGCATGTTCTACAGTACTGACATGAACATCTCCTTTCATCAATACGGTTCCTCTTTGGGTAGCACCTACATTTTCCGCCAAAGCGTCAATTACAGGCTCTCCTTCAAGATCTACTCGTTTTATTTTATATCCATGATTCTCAGGAGCAGGATTAAATGTTATGGTTATAGGTAAACCGGTATGCAACCCCTTTCCTTTCAGTGTAAAACTTCCTTGTAGCGTTTTCTGCTTTTCCATTTTATTTCTCTAGAGTAATATTTACTTTCTCTTGTCAAATATGACTCGTTTCTTTATATTATTTATTTAATGTTTCTTTCAACTCCTTAATTTCCTTCTCCAGTTGAGCTATCTGACGATACATATCCGGTAATTTAGGGAAAATCACGCTCGACTTAAAGAAATTCTTCACAGGTATCGCAGGTGACCCTAAAATTTGAGAACCCTCTTTTATATTGCTTATTATACCCGATTGAGCTCCGATACTTGTATTGTTGCCGATAGTAATATGTCCTCCAAGTCCTACCTGTCCTCCGATAACACAATGATCGCCAACTTTAGTAGATCCCGAAATACCGACCTGAGCAGCCATTACCGTATTAGCTCCTATCTCGACATTGTGAGCAACCTGAATAAGATTATCCAACTTAACACCTTTTCTAACAATAGTAGCATCCATTACGGCACGATCTATTGTAGTGTTTGCCCCGACCTCAACATCATCTTCGATAATTACAATACCCATTTGAGGTATCTTTTTATACACTCCGTCTTCCGGAGCAAAGCCAAAACCATCCGACCCGATGACTACTCCGGCATGAATAATACAGTTTTTTCCGATTTTACAACCCGGATAAACTTTCGCTCCCGGATACAAAATTGTATTTTCGCCGATAGTACATCCGTCTCCGATGTACACTTGCGGATAAATTTTCACATTATCAGCAACAGAGGCATACTCCCCTATATACGCAAAAGCCCCGACATAAATATCAGAACCTACTTTTGAAGTTTCGGCAATATAGCTCATTGCTTCGACCCCTACCTTCTTTGGCTTCGACTTTTCCACCATATCAAGCAATATTGCAAGGGATGCATAAGCATTGAAAACTTTTACAAGAGTCGCCTTAACCGGTTTTTCCGCAACAAAGTCTGAATTTACCAACACAATACTCGCATCGGTATCATATATATAATGAGTATACTTCGGGTTTGCAAGAAAAGTCAGAGTTCCGGGCTTTCCTTCTTCAATTTTCGAAAAATTGCTTACAGACACGTTAGGATCACCTTCAATGGTGCCCTTAAGTACTTCTGCAATTTGTTGAGCAGTAAAAGAGAGTTGCATATATTTAATATGTATATCTGGAATATTTAAAGTTTTAGATTGCGAAATAAGGAATAATTTTCCAATAATAAATATATTTTAGACGAAATTATGACTCAAACCGTTAATATAGCTTTTATTATACGTTTTACAAATTGTAAATATAAACCGCCACACACAGTAATACAAGAAGATAGAATAATATCACTTTCCACCGTACAACGGCCAATGACAAGAAATGCGACAGCAGCAGCGCTCCGCTTATCACAATCAGGTATGCATCTAACTTCGGATCATATACAATAAACCAGCAAGACAGGATTGATAAGATGAAACATAAATAAAAGAACATCATATTTGTCCTGATCCTTATTTTATCATGAAATGAGTTTGCCTGATAATAGAAAAACAACAAACAGCCTAATAGAGTAGCAGGAACCAGATAATACAAATCGAAAAGTGCCGATTGTTCAAATGAAAGATCCACTATCGGATATAAAGAAAGGAAAGGTGCTACGAAAGCGGCTGTATCCCCTATCGCAAGAAAGACAAAAAAGGCAAGCCAATATATTGATGCAACACCCAGCAACATCGCTACAACAGTCTTGAAACGAAAACACCTCATCATACTAAGTCCTATCAGAAACAGAGGAAAAAATGTAAGCGTATAAAACGAAAACATACTACCCACCGCAAGAAAAAATCCTATCGAATAAGATTTTCCGGAGACATTATTCTGATGATACGTCGACAAAAGAATATATATCGACAACAAAACAGACATCACTCCAATATACTGAGGAGTCATAAATAAAAAAGCCGGATGCAGACTAAACACAAAAATCACCAGTGAGGGAACCATGTATGTCCGTGTACGAATCAATGCATAACGGGCATTAATCTGTCCGAGATAAAGAGCTAGACCTACTACCGAAGCAAAGCTAAAAGCCGCAGAGATAAGTTTGTCGGACAGAATATCCAATAACAATCCTCTCCACAAATATCCTGCTCCTAACTTTTCAGGAGTATAATCTGCCACAGAAAAGAAGAAGCCTAAGCGAAGAAAACACGAAAGAATGATTGAGAAAAAAATCAGATTTTTATTCTCAATCACTCCTCTTTTAAAAGATCTAACTATATCCATGTATATGGTCTGTAACCTTATTGTAAATCAAAACCGATATCCTTACGGTAGTTCTTCCCTGCAAAAGAAACGATTGTTGCGTTCTTAAAAGATTTTGATAAAGCCTCTTCTTTTGTTTCGCCATAAGAACTAATAGTCAATACACGTCCGCCATCTGTAACAACAGCCCCGTTTGCTAATTTTGTTCCGGCATGAAACACTATACTACCCGATACACCATCTAATCCGGCAATAGGTTTTCCTTTTTCATAATCACCGGGATACCCACCGGAAACAAGCATCACCGTTGTAGCATAGCGGGTATCAATTTCCAAGATTTTATCCCGAAGAGTTTGTGTCGCAACCCCTTCCAGTAGATCCACAAAGTCGGACTTAATACGGAGCATCACAACCTCAGTTTCAGGGTCTCCCATACGGGCGTTATACTCAATTACCATCGGTTCGCCGTCAACAGCAATAAGCCCGACAAAAATAAATCCCTTATAATCAATCTCATCTTTTTTCAGACCTTCAACAGTAGGGATAACAATACGCTCCTCTACTTTTTTCATAAAATCCGCATCGGCAAAAGACACAGGCGATACAGCCCCCATTCCTCCGGTATTAGCTCCGGTATCACCTTCTCCGATCCGCTTATAATCTTTTGCGACAGGTAATATTTTATACGAATCGCCATCGGTCATTACAAAAACAGAACATTCAATTCCCGACAAAAACTCTTCGATAACAACAGTTGATCCCGCATCGCCAAAACGTCCGTCAAACATTGCTTTCAGTTCGTTTTTTGCCAAACCCAGATCATCTAGAATAACTACACCTTTTCCTGCAGCCAAACCATCGGCCTTTAAAACATAAGGAGGATTCAGTTCCGACAGAAAATCATACGCACCTTCAAGCTCACTCGCCGAAAAGCTTTTGTATCTTGCCGTCGGTATATTATGGCGCATCATAAACTGCTTTCCAAAATCTTTGCTGCCCTCCAGCTGAGCTCCGTGTTTAGAGGGACCTATTACCGGAATGTGTTTTAAAGAATCGTCAGTCTGAAAAAAATCATATACACCTTTCACCAAAGGATCTTCGGGTCCCACAACAACCATATCTACTTTTTCTTTCAAAGAAAAAGCTTTTATCGCAGCAAAGTCAGTCGCAGAGATATTTACATTTTCGGCAATCAGTCGGGTTCCGGCATTACCGGGAGCCACAAAAAGCTTACTAACGCGCGTACTTTGCTTTATTTTCCAAGCCAGAGCATGCTCACGCCCACCGCTTCCTAACAATAAAATGTTCATAAGGTAATATTGGTTTACTGGTTAAGTCCGTAAAGTTAATAATCTTCCTATTTATTACGGATATCTATTACAGAGAATTATTCAGAATCAACAACAGGAGCATCCAGATCTCCCTCCCATTTACTCACAACCGTTGTAGCCAAGGCGTTTCCTAAAACATTGGTCATGCTCCGCGCCATATCGCAAAAATGATCTATAGGCAACAACAATGCAACTCCTTCGGGAGGAATGCCGAACATAGAACACGTAGCCACTATAATAATCAAAGAGGCTCTAGGCACACCTGCAATTCCCTTACTGGTAAGCATCAACACCAACAGCATTACGATCTGAGAACTGAGGCTCATTTCTATACCGTAAAGCTGAGCAATAAATATACTGGCAAAGGTCATATACATCATACTGCCATCGAGATTGAACGAATATCCCAAAGGTAGAATAAACGATACGATCTTCGACTTACAGCCAAATCGTTCCAATTCCTGAACAAGTTTCGGAAACACAGCTTCGCTGCTCGATGTAGAAAAAGCAATCAGTAATGGGTTGCCGATAATCTTTATCAATGACCAAACTCTTTTGCCAAGAATAACATACCCTACAAGAATAAGAACAACCCAAAGGGTTGCGATACCGATAACAAAAGCGAGCAAAAAATGGGCATAAACTTTAAAAATAGACAATCCATGCATAGCTACAGCAGCTGTCACCGTTCCAAATACCGCAGCAGGAGCAACCCACATAACATACCCTACTATTTTCAAAATAACATGAGTAATAGTATCCAATGCTCTTGATATCGGAAGTCCTTTCTCTCCATATGATCCTAAAGCAATACCGAAAATAACGGCAAAGACCAATATCTGCAAGATCTCATTATGAGCCAAAGCCTCAAATAGACTTTTGGGCACAACATGATTTACAAACTCAGCCAGAGATAACTCCTGAGTTTTACCTAGTAATTCTTTTGCACTTGCAGTATTATGTATATCAATACCGGAATCTGCGCCCGGTTGTAAAACATTTACCCAGATCAGTCCTATCGACAAGGAAACCAATGTAGCCGAAATAAACCAAAGCAGGGCTTTTCCTCCTATCCTCCCGACCATCTTAGCATCTCCCATCTTGGTTATACCAACCACTATAGTACAAAACACCAATGGAGCCACAATCATCTGAATCAGCCGGATAAATATCGTACCTAACAGTTTTATATTCTCGGCAACAAGAGTCATCACTCTTAACGGGCAAAACATATGAACACACTGACCAAGAATGATTCCCAATATAAGAGACAATACAATATAATAAAACAGCTTATTACCGGCGGAATTCTTAGTTTCTTTTATTTCCATAGATAAATCAAGTAACAGAAAGTATTTAACAACGTATTCTAAAGCAACAATTACCCGTTGCTATTATGTTTACAAAGTCAGCAAAAAGCGACAACCTTGAAACTGAAAAACTAACCCCTTTTATAATTTCCACATCCGTTGAAACCCAAAACATACAAATATATAAACATATTATCAAAAATATGTCTTTTTAACGAACATAAACCCACGAAACAAAAACAAACGGTTGCCTTTTAGTTAAAAAGCAACCGTTTTGAAAGACATACAAATATCTAACAGAATCTAATTTTTCAGAAATTTCACAGCTACCCAATTATCTTTCGAATTAAAGTGATCGAATAACAAGCCATTTTTCTCGCATTCAGCCTGTATTACAGGAATATCTTCTTTATAAAAGCCGCTCATATATAGAGTTCCTCCTTTATTCAGCACTGAAACATAGACATTAATATCATTCAACAATATATTCCGGTTAATATTAGCCAGAATAACATCAAACGTCTTATCAGCATGAAGCAGATCCGCCCCTCCGATCTTCAGCTCAATGTTCGATACTTTGTTGAGATTCAGATTTTCTTTTGCATTATCATATGCCCATTCATCTATATCTATCGCCTCAATTGGGTCTGCGCCTCTCATAGACGCTAAGATGGCAAGAATAGCAGTACCGCATCCCATATCAAGCAACGACTTACCTGAGAAATCTTCATTCAGAATTTCTCTTATCATCAGTTCGGTTGTCTGATGATGACCGGTACCGAATGCCATTTTGGGATCTATATAAATATTGTATTCATAAGTAGCAGGTGCATTATGAAACGTACTTTGTATAATACAACGATCATCGATAACCAGAGGCTGGAAGTAATTCTTTTCCCATTCTTCATTCCAATTGCGGTCTTCTACTTCTGATATTTTATAATCGAAAGAAGCTTCCACCGGAAAATCGGACAACAAACTATCCAGAGCACCCTTGTCAAAAACCTGAGTTTGAATATACGCTTTGATCCCCAACTCGGTATCAACAAAACTTTCGAACCCTATTTCCCCCAAGGTTGCAGAAAGTACTTCCGTTACAACCTCATCATGAGGTCTACAAACAAAATCTATTTCAATATAATCCATCTGAATTTCTGGTTTTAAGGTCTCCGACCCATTTTTTATTTAAATATATATATCAGAACTATGATTTACGATAAGAAACACGATTAAGTAATAAATAACATCTAACCATATACTGTTATTTGATTGTTCATTACCAAAGTGACAAGTAGGTCTAAGACCTTTATTTTAAACCTTTCGTGCTATTTCTAAGACAAAATTACTCTTTTTAACTTCATTTTCGAGTATCAGGCTCTCTTTTCACATTATAACACATTTGGCCATTAAGTTTTTTTATTACCTTTCTGCTCTAAATTAAGAGCATGAAGACATCGAACATTAGTTTATATATAATTGTTCTTTACTTATAGGGAAGACCGTTGTCGCTTTTAACTTATTTATAGATTTCAGACGCAACAATTGCACACTTTTTGCATCTTATCTATATGATACAAAAAATAGCTCACACTAAGATTAAACCTTTAAAGACTATCTGTAGTCTAATTTAGGAACAAGAAAAACGATTCAAAAAAAATATAAGGAGAGGAGATAAAACAATGAAAAAAGGCAAATTATTAATATTGGCTGCGTTATTACCATTGGCTGGTTTCTCTCAGGACTGGGGCGATGATATCTACGGATCTTCCCCTCAAAAAAAAGAAACCACTAAAACGCAAAAGGTTGAAACCCCAGTTTCAAAGACCTCCAATACGAAACAGAACAATACAAATATCGCCGTTTCTAACAGAAACAGCGATATGGACATTTACACCAATGGTAATGTAAATGTGGATGTAGACGCTTACAATCGCAGAGGCGGAAATGCAAATGTTTATTCGCAGAATGACACATTGGCATACGATGAAGACGATGCGCAATACGAATACACCGACCGTATCGTAAAATACCACAATCCCGCAAACAGTGTAACAATTACCAGCGATGATGATATCAATGTATATGTTATAAACGACGTATATGACGATTATTATTACTCTCGCGGATGGAATACCAGTTTCCGTTGGGGAATAGGATATAACCCTTGGTACTATTCATACAGCAGTTGGGATCCCTGGTACTGGGATTCATGGTACTACCCCGGTTATTACTCTTGGTATAGCCGTCCTTATTGGGGATGGGGTGGTTGGTATTCCGGCTGGTATGGTGGTTGGTACGGAGGTTGGTCTGGCGGATGGGGCTGGTCCGGCGGATGGCACGACCCATGGTATTCAAGACCTTACTCACGCAATTATTATAGTAATGGTCGAAACAGTGCCGGCAGATACGGTAATAATTCTTCAGGCAGATACTCTTCATCAAGAGATAACGGAAGATATTCAGGAGGTAGATCTTCAGAAGGCGGAAGGTACAGTTCCGGCCGTACTTCCAGCGGAGGACGCTACAGCAGTGACAATGTCCGCTCAAGCGGCCGATATAGTTCAGGTCGCACTTCTGCAACCGATGGAAGATACAGCACCGGAGGAAGAACATCATCCAGAGAATCAGGTATCAGCACAAGACCATTGAATACGGGAGGAAGAACTTCATCAGGACGTACTTATATAAACCGTGATGCAACTTATGATGCGAGTACAGGACGTATATACTCCAATGGCAGAACATCTTCGTCATCAAGAGGATCAAGCGATAATTCGGGAACAACATCATCTTCTAATTCCGGAAGATATTCATCGGGAAGAACATCGTCTTCATCTAGTTCAGAAAGAACTTCCACCAGTGGACGATCCTCTAGTTCAAGAAGTTACAATAGCGGAAGTTCATCAAGCTCCAGCAGATCTTACGACTCAGGTCGATCTTCGTCAAGCAGCAGTAGATCTTACGATTCGGGCAGGTCTTCGTCTTACAGCAGCGGACGGTCTTCATCAGGAGGATCCTCGTACAGCGGAGGTGGAGGCAGCAGCCGTAGCTCTTCTGGTGGAGGCGGAGGCGGACGCAGCAGCCGCAGATAAAATCAGATAAGCGATCTTGGATATATTAAGGTTTCAGACCCTTTTATTACTTTGGTAAGCATAACAGCTAAAGTCTTTTATAAATTTAAATATATCATTAATACTTGCTGTTATTTAATAAAAATAAAAACGAAAGTTGCTTTAATAATAGGGCAACTTTCGTTCTAAGAAACAAAAATAGATTATGAAAAGAGTTTTTACACTAGCTTTAGTTTTAACATCCATTGCCGGAGGAGCTTCAGCTCAAGGCTCACTGGATGCTTTTAACCTGTCATACAACGATTTGAAAGGAACAGCCCGATCGGTATCAATGGGGGGAGCTTTCGGAGCCTTAGGAGGTGATGTCTCGGGAATTGCAATAAACCCTGCCGGTATCGGAGTATACACAAAATCGGAAATCGTTACCACTCTTAATTTTGCTAATACATCCATCAAGTCGAATTTTTCGGGAAACAGCATGGATGATAAAAAATTTAAAGTAAACTTCGACAATTTAGCCTTCGTAGGAACAGTTCCTATCGAAAGCGATGTGGTTCCATTAATCAATTTCGGATTTTCATA
The DNA here is from genome assembly GCF_000426485.1 of Indolivaga capnocytophagoides DSM 22835. Taxonomy (GTDB): domain Bacteria; phylum Bacteroidota; class Bacteroidia; order Bacteroidales; family Dysgonomonadaceae; genus Dysgonomonas_A; species Dysgonomonas_A capnocytophagoides. The sequence continues at coordinate 188,343 of NZ_AUFL01000010.1, read as the reverse complement.
CAATAATCTAAAGTCTTTTAACCGTAAATACAGGGCAGGAGCAAATGGGCTGAATCAGTCCTTTACTCAATACTTGGCAGATAGAGCTAATAACCAAAAAGACTTTGACAATATCACATCAGGCAACGGATATAACACTGCTAATGATTGGATGAGCGTATTAGGTTATAGCGGCTATCTAATTGACGAAACAGACAGCAAAACTTTTATTCCTACATTCAGACAAGAAAATACGACGGAAACAGCTAATACAGACCTTTATATTCAAGAAAAAGGTAACGTCAGTTCATATGATTTTAATGTCGGAACGACAATCGATGATATACTTAGCATCGGGCTTACGGTAGCCGTAACCGATATAGACTATCACTTATCATCTACATTATACGAAAAATTCTCGTCAAACAACGATGATTATTATCTGGATAATGAATTGAAAACAGATGGTACAGGATGGCAGGTAAAAGCAGGACTTATCTTTAAACCTATAAAAGAATTGAGAATCGGTGCTGCATACCACTCTCCTACTTGGTATAACATGACTGATCGTTACTACGGAGTAGTAGATGCATCATGGAATAGTGAATTAATTGGTACACCCGGATACAGAGAAGGCGGAGCATCTAATGATTATAAATTAAGAACACCTGACAAATGGATATTCAGCCTTGCTGGTATAATCGGTCAATATGCAATAATCAGTGCAGATTATGAATTAACTAATTACAGTAAAACCAACCTGTCTAACAGATACGACAGAGATTATAACTTCAGTCGGGAAAATGGTCTAACAGAACAATATTTCAAAAATTCATCAACAATACGAGTAGGTGCAGAAATCAGATTCACACCTCAGTTTTCGGGACGCGTTGGTTATATGTGGCAACAAAGTCCATTTGAAAAAGAAGTTAAAGACCGAAATATAATTCCTGAAACTGCAGGAACTGTACCTCAATATACAATCGTAGGAGATGCAAATCACTTTACATGGGGACTAGGTTATAAGTTCACTCCAAATTTTTACACAGATATCGCTTTTGTAATAAAAAACAGAAAAGATGACCTATACCTTTATCAGGATTCAGACAAAGTAGAATTGAAAACGAATCAGTTCTCAGGTCTGATAACTTTCGGCTGCCGATTCTGATAAAATAGTAAAAAGTAAGGTCTCAGACCTATTTATTACTCTGGCGAGTAAAACATTATAAACTAAAAGTATAACATTAATACTTTCTGTAATTCAAAATAGAAAAGCTGTACAGAATCCGGATGGATAGTGCAGCTTTTTCTTTTTTCTCAGATTATTCCACTTGCTTTTTATACCTTTGCTTCATTATTTTTTATTTAAACTATCATGTCAACTTATACAGAAGATAACAGGAAAGTAACCACACACCGCCTTCAGGAAATGAAACAGCGAGGCGAGAAAATATCAATGCTTACTTCATATGATTTTTCGATGGCGTCGATTGTTGATCAAGCGGGGATGGATGCTATCCTTGTAGGAGATTCAGCATCAAATGTAATGGCCGGTAATGTCACCACCCTACCCATGACCCTCGATCAGATGATCTATCACGGAAGATCAGTGGTGAATGGTGTTAAGCGCGCATTAGTTGTTATAGATATGCCCTTCGGGACATGCTCGGGAAATCCTACTCAATCTTTGGAAGCGGCTATCCGCATCATGAAAGAAACCGGAGCCGATGCTTTGAAAATAGAAGGCGGTAAAGAAATAATTGACGATATAAAGAAAATAATCGATGCAGGAATACCCGTTATGGGACATTTGGGATTAATGCCTCAGTCCATCAATAAATATGGAACTTACGCAGTAAGAGCCAAAGATGGAGACGAAGCCAAGAAGCTACTCGAAGATGCCCGCTTACTCGAATCGATAGGTTGTTTCGGTATTGTTCTGGAAAAAATCCCGGCTCAACTCGCCGGACAGGCATCTAAAGAATTAAGTATTCCGATTATAGGTATTGGTGCAGGAGGTGAGGTTGACGGACAGGTTTTGGTTATACACGATATGCTCGGTATAAATAAGGGATTCTCCCCTAAATTTTTGCGCCGTTATGCCGACTTACATACAATAATGACCAAAGCGGTACAGAGCTATATAGAGGATGTAAAAACCCGTGACTTCCCCAACCAGAACGAAAGCTATTAACATCTCTGACAGATAAAAAAGATAAAGACACACAGGCTGCAATCTGTCGAAAAGGCATAATTGCAGCCTTGGTTTTATTTAGAGACATAGAAATAACCAAAGCAATAAAAGAGGTTTAGACCTTAATTATATTTACTGATCGAAACTAAAGAATACCCAAAGCGATAATGAAAGTTTGTATAGCCGAAAAGCCCAGTGTAGCCCGTGAAATTGCCAATGTATTAGGAGCCAACAGTAAAAAAGACGGCTACTTTGAAGGGAATGGATATCAGGTGACCTGGACATTCGGGCACTTCTGTACACTCAAAGAACCCCACGAATACTATTCGCAATGGAAACGCTGGTCTTTAGATGTGTTACCGATGATACCTCCCCGATTTGGAATAAAACTTCTGGACAATGACGGGGTAATCAAACAATTCGGTGTAATTGAAAATCTTATAGCCAAAGCAGACGAAGTGATAAACTGCGGTGATGCGGGACAAGAAGGAGAATTGATCCAACGGTGGGTAATGCAGAAAGCCCAATGCAAGTGCCCGGTTAAGAGACTCTGGATATCATCGCTTACCGAAGATGCCATCCGTGAAGGTTTTCAGAAACTGAGGGAGCAAAAAGAATTCGATAAACTATACGAAGCCGGATTATCCCGTGCCATCGGCGATTGGCTGCTTGGGATGAATGCGACCCGTCTATACACAGTTAAATACGGACAAAACAAATCGGTATTATCCATCGGACGTGTACAAACTCCTACTCTGGCTCTGATAGTAAACAGACAACTCGAAATAGAAAATTTCAAGCCAGAACCTTATTGGGAACTTAAAACCATCTACAGGGATACGACATTTTCGGCTACAAAAGGCAGATTTACTACTGTCGAAGAAGGAAAAAAATTTCTCGATGAAATAAAAGACAGTATCTTCGAAGTTACAGATGTTACGACTAAAAATGGAGAAGAGTATCCTCCAAGACTATTCGACCTTACATCGCTGCAAGTAGAATGTAACAAGAAATTCGCCTTCTCGGCAGAAGACACACTAAAAACAATTCAGTCCCTTTATGAAAAGAAGCTGACCACCTACCCTCGTGTAGATACCACTTTTCTGAGTGACGATATTTTTCCGAAAGTACCTGCTACACTTAAAGGACTGTATGGGTATGAAACCCTGGTAGAAGCTGTATTGGCAAGTAAAATAAAGAAGTCGAAAAAAGTATTCGACAACAGCAAGGTTACCGACCACCATGCTATCATTCCAACAGGTGTAAGAGCAACAGCCATCAGCGAAAACGAACGCAAGGTTTACGATCTGATCACACGCCGCTTCATCGCTGTTTTTTATCCGAATTGTAAAGTATCCACAACAACCGTGCTGGGAGAAGCCGCTAAAGTAGAATTTAAAGTAACCGGAAAACAAATACTGGATCCGGGATGGCGTGTTGTTTTCGAAAAACAATCGGCTAATAATTCTGCCGATGATGAAAATAATAACAAAGACGAAGAAAATATTCTTCCCGATTTTATAAAAGGTGAAAACGGTCCACACGAACCATCATTAAACGAAAAATGGACTACCCCTCCTAAATATTACACCGAAGCAACTCTACTGCGTGCAATGGAAACCGCCGGAAAGTTAGTGGATAATGAAGAATTGAGAGACGCCTTAAAAGAAAATGGAATTGGCCGCCCCTCAACCCGTGCAGCTATTATAGAAACCTTATTTAAACGGAATTACATACGTAAAGAAAAGAAAAACCTCTTTGCAACGATCACCGGTGTCCAGCTAATACAAACCATTCAGGAAGAGCTGCTTAAATCGGCAGAATTAACCGGAATATGGGAAAATAAGCTGAGACAGATAGAGCGCAGCCAATATGACACACGGGTGTTTATTGATGAACTGAAGCAAATGCTGATACAGGTAGTCACTAATGTAAGAAACGATTGGAGTCAAAAATCTATCGAGATAGAAGAAGTAAAAGAACCCGAAAAAAAGCCGGAGAAGAAATCTTCACCGAGAAAGAAAAAAGAAGACACCGGAGAAAAGAAAGCAAAAGCATCAGCAAAGAAAACAGATAAAGAAGTTACCTGCCCTCTTTGCAAAAAAGGAAAACTGCTGAAAGGAAAAGCGGCATATGGTTGCTCGGAATGGAAAGCAGGATGTACTTACCGCCTTCCGTTCGATGGCAATGTAGAAAATATGAGCAATGACGAATTAAGAAAATTTCTTAAAACCTGATGCCATACCCTATCGAAAAGATTGCATAATTAGAATACCATTCGGGCTTCTCTTTTTTCAATAATAACTGATGAAATTCGAAATTCAAAAACCCGCGATCAGATAAGTCAAACTCGGCTCCTAATCCTAGATTACAGCCAAAATCCGTTATATTTCGGTTGTTCGGAACAGCCGAAAAACTATTGTTGCTTGCAACAACCCCAATTACAGGATAAAGCCGAAAGTTATCTATTATATTCACCAGATAGTGACCGTTAATACTTATATCTAAACCCAAGTTACTATCCGAAGGAATATAAGCTGTAACATTTGCTGCTAAACGGATATTATATGGCAGAGAGTAACGATAATTGGCTCCTATACCATATTTGGCATCATCAATCTTAGAACGATAGTTCAGGTCAAATACGAGTGACGATTTTTGAGCGTAAGTACAAATACATAGTACTGCAAATAAAATTGTGATAAGTGTCTTTTTCATATATTATGAGATTAGTGTTTCTCAAAAGTAGATATTCTTATATTCACCATCAATACCTAAAAATAATGAGATTCAGTTTCTGATTGAGTGAATGGGTTTTCTTACGTACGGGGATATTTCTGATAAGGGATCTAAACTACAGAAAAAGAACAAAAAGAATTATCTTTGTACAAAAAAGAATGCAAGAAGAAATTTTCCCGCTGGTAGATGAAGATGGCAATGTTATAGGACAAGCCTCCCGAAAAGAATGCCATAGCGGATCGAAGCTTTTACATCCGGTTATACACCTCCATATATTTAACAGTAAGGGCGAATTATATCTCCAAAAAAGATCAGCAACTAAAGACATACAACCCAATAAGTGGGACTCATCGGTAGGCGGACATATAGATCTGGGTGAAACGCCCGAAATTGCAGCTAAACGCGAAGCGCGAGAAGAAATAGGGCTACAAGACGTAACCATACATTTTATCCAAAAATACATTATCGAAACAGATAGAGAAAGAGAACTCACTTACTGCTTTTATTCCATTTCTAATGAAACTCCTCATGCCGATATGAACGAGGTTACAGACGGGAGGTTCTGGAATATTTCAGAAATAGCAGATCAATTGGGAAAAGATATTTTCACACCTAATTTCGAATTGGACTTCAAGCATTTCTTAAACTCGGGCATTGACAATTTACTCGAAAAATACAAATAAGATTATTTTTATCTATAGAGAAAGTCTGTTAACAGTGACCAGATGAAAGAGGAAAAAGTAACAATGAAAAGTGTACATAAAGTGAGTCACCTTTGTAACCTTTTTTTAACAATGATCAATAAAAAGGGGTTACAAGAAAAAAAGGAACAACCGAAGAAGTGCAATTTTGACGTCACCTTTGTTACCTTTTTGAAATTGATTACTGATAATTGTTTATTGATAACTATTCATTGACTCCGTTACTTTTGTAACCTTTTCAATATAATCTAAAAAAAACAAGATATAATGCAATTTAAACTAATAGAGAACGGAGATTCTGTTCGCAAACACGATAAAGAGATTCTAAAACAAGCAATTTTGTCTTTGAAAGAAGACGAAGATTGCTACATTATACTCGAACCGAAAAGTCCTATAGATAACAGCATCTACCTACAGATAAGTATTGAAGCAGGTCAATATAAGGTAGAGACACGACTGGTATTCGGTTCGGATGACGACTTCAAGCATCTTAGTAAACGGTACAGCAACAATGAAGAGGTAATCCATCTATTTGATGATTATTATACCGACTGTAAGTTACCCGACCTTCGCTCATGGTCTGACGATACATCGACCTTCAAAGAGGAAGAAGAAAGAGACATGGTCAAACTGTATAAAAATACAGAAGGGCAGATTCACTATTTCGAAATGTGGATAGATGAAGAAGACATCCTTACATCTCACGAAGGCATTCTTGGCGAAATCGGTGAAACTGAAAGCTTCGCCAAACCAAGTGACGAAGACCACCTTCCTCCACGAATAGCTATGGCTAAAGCCATCAAAACATATCATGAGCGGGGTTATAGCGAAGACATCAATCTCACCGAACTGATCATACAATATCCGGTGGAAAAGAATACCAAGCCTTCCGCCATCGACAAGCAGATTGAAGACATAGAGGCTTGTTTGAATAATTGTTTGGGATGGACGGGAAACGGACATTGCGACGGAGGAGACTACACCTTTGACATAGCAACATTCTTCTGCTATGTGGTAGATAAAGACATCGCAACGGAAACAATTATTGAAGCATTAGAGGAAGACGGACTTATGTTTGCAGGCGTTAAAATCGCCTATGCTGATGAAAAGACCGAAGAATATCTTCTAATCTATCCGAACGAAGGTACATTCAATATGATATAAAAATAGCGGTTGTATCTTCCGAAACAACCGCCTTATGCTCTTTGATATAATGATTATTTTTTATCCGTTTTACTATTGCTTCCTCCTGAAGGACGTGCGATAGAGTCACGCATTTCGGTATCGGCCTGGATATTCTGCATTTTATAATAATCCATCACCCCAAGATTGCCGCTGCGGAGAGCTTCTGCCATCGCTTTTGGTATCTCGGCTTCCGCTTCAATCACTTTAGCACGGGCTTCCTGAGCTTTCGCTTTCATTTCCTGTTCAAGAGCCACCGCCATCGAACGACGTTCTTCAGCTCTTGCCTGAGCAATATTTTTATCGGCTTGTGCCTGATCGATCTGTAATACAGCTCCGATATTCTTACCTATATCGATATCGGCAATATCAATTGAAAGGATCTCAAATGCAGTACCGGCATCAAGACCTTTACGCAATACAAGTTTAGATATAGAGTCTGGATTTTCCAACACCGATTTATGACTGTCGGATGAACCGATCGACGATACAATACCTTCACCCACACGGGCTAATATGGTTTCTTCACCTGCTCCTCCGACTAACTGTTTGATATTGGCACGAACCGTTACACGGGCTTTAGCTATCAGCTGAATACCATCTTTGGCAACTGCCGTAACAGGAGGTGTATCTATAACTTTCGGGTTTACCGACATCTGTACAGCATTAAATACATCACGACCCGCAAGGTCTATTGCTGTAGCCATCTGAAACGAAAGATCTATATTAGCTTTAGAAGCAGATACAAGAGCATGTACAACTTTTTCGACATGACCGCCTGCCAGATAGTGAGCCTCCAGTTCGTCTCTCGTGATTGTTTTCAATCCTGCTTTATGAGCCTCTATCATAGCTGTGACGATAGTACGGGGAGGAACCCGGCGAATACGCATCAAGAACAACTGTATCAATGAAACCCGAACTCCCGCAGAGATTGCATTAATCCACAAGAAGAACGGAACGTAATAAAAGAATATCAGCAGAAGTATGACTGCTAATACTGCAATTGCGACAAATAAAATCGGCATAATTTATTCAGGTTTTAATGTTAATAAGCAAATGCAAGTACAAGTACTTAATGATATATTTTCAATTTATAATAAGCTCTGGTTGTTATATAAATAGGTCTTCGACCTTATTTATACCGGTATGGCACTAGGCTTTACCAGCACGGTTGATTTCTCGACATGAACGATTTCGACGTTTTCACCCTCGTCTATAAATTCGCCCGTTACAGACTTGGCTTCAACAACAGATTCATTGTTGAATTCGACTTTTCCGATAGGATTCAGGCGGGATAAAGCAATTCCCTTATCCCCAACCGATAGGGTTTGTATTTCGGGTTGTTCAACCACGGCATCTATATCAGTTTTAAGGGCAATATGATCGAGTCCATTCGATTTGATGACAAACACAAAAGCCCCTACTCCAATAATTATATTGGCAGCTATAGTAACGTATCCGGCAGTTGCATCCACATAATAGAAGGCATACACGATACTGCCCACCATCATAACACCACCTGCAATTCCGGCAATAGTGATGCCGGGCAACAAGAATATCTCAGCCAGCATCAAGGCTACTCCTATCACTATCAAACAAACGATTATAATAATTTCGACGGTCATATTCTTAATTATGGTTTACCTTAATTTCTTCGTTTCTGGTATTCACTTCCAAGTCAGAAATAGTCTTCATCAATTGCTCCTGTGATTTTTCAAGATCGACAATTATCGCTGATAAAGATTTCTTCTGAGCAGCAGAGGCTTTACTGTAATCGAAACGCTTGGTTTCCAGATTATCATTTAAAATATCCAGACTCTTCTGTTTTGACTGTAAGTCTTGAAACATCGTACGAGCCTTTGTACTCTTAAAGTCTGAGTAAAAGTGATAAATCCTACTGTCATCAACAATAAACGTAAAGTCTATTGATTTCGTCTCTACTTTAGCAACCTCCTTCTTAGCCTTTTCTCTTATCGAGCGGTAGTCTTTTCCGGGTTGCCATGTATTTCTGATTGATGTTATACGAGCCCTGCTTTCGATATACTTGTCATCGTCACTCTCGACAAGTTTAACTTCTTCGTTAGGTATAAAAGTATATATGCAGACTTTGCCCTCAGGTTGAAAGCGGTCAGTAGCAAACCAACCGACACCCTTCTCTTCGTCAAAGACATAAAGATAATCATTTGCGGGAGAGTTAAAAGGCATATTCAATAATTCGGGGGTAAGAAACGAATCGTTATTGAAGTTATAACGGGTTACATAGATATCATATCCACCCAAACCATTATCGTCTTTTGCTGAAAAATAGATTGTCGATCCGTCAGTTAAAACAAACGGATAATTCGCATCTCCATCCAATCCGAAGTTATCGGCAGACAAAGCTTTCTTATTGCCGTATCCCGACAAAAGCTTATCCATAGAATAAAGAGTATACTTAGACTTAGATGGTTCGCCGAAATAAATCTTAGAGCCTTTTTCATTCATATACACAACTGATTCTACATTGCCCTTTGATTCGAAGACATCCTGATATCGTGACAAACTTCCCACCTCGGGAGATAACTTATATGCCGACAATAAAGACTGTTTATCCACAATCAGGCTATCAATGATCTGAATATCCTCTGTTCTGGATATTGCCTTTTGCATTTTATCCAAAGCTTGATTATAGGGAGCCAAAACCGATTCCTTTTCACGAGGACGAGCCTTTGCGTACCGTTGCAGCAGTTCTTCAGCCTCACTAACTCGGTACTCTTTTATATACAAGTCGCCAAGATACAGGTATGATTCGGGCAAGTTCCTTTTCGATGCAATCAGAAGACATTCTTCAGCCTTTTTCAGGTCACCGCCTGTCTCAACCAAACATACTCCATACCATAAGTTAAGAGATGCATCATTGGGTTTCGCATTATATTCCCTTTCGAAAACAGGTAAGGCTTTGCCGAAAGCTCCATTTTTATAATCGGCCTTCGCCTGAGCCAGCTCTTTTGTATTTTGAGCACTCGCGCCAAAAAACAAGAACAATAATATAGTCAGACTCCAATATTTCATACAAATCAACGTTTAAAACACAGTTGGTAATCAAAGATAAAAAATAATATGTTAAGGACATTAAGCTCTTAGACCTTTTTATTGATATAGGAAGTATAATAGACAAAGCCGTTTACATATTTAAAGATGCATAATTAAATACACTTAGCTACTTATCCTCTTCCTTTTAGAGAGGAGGCATTCTTTTTTCAAGCTGTGTTTTTAATTTGCAAAGAAGATTATATTTTTGTATCTTCCTTAAAAGAAGGACATCATATGCCAAAGATTTATCGCCTGTCTCGCACAGGCACCCGCATACTATATAAGGTGAGACATCACAAAGGACACGGAATACACTCTCCGTTTGTCTTCAATTTCATAACCAAAGTAATTGAAGAAAAGGCTCCGTATTACGCATATAATGATATCCGTGAGTTTATCTTATCACAACCGGACATCACGTTCAATGAAAATAAGTTCGAAAGGCTATTGTTTAAGTGTGTAAACTATTTCAATGCAAAAAAGATACTTGAACTGGGAGCCGGATCCGGAATAAATACACTTTACCTCACTGTAGCTTCGAAGCAATGTATTTGCTCTTCAGTAGAAACTGATCTCAATAAAAAAGAAGCAATCGACCGATTATACAATAAATGGGGATACAACATCCGCTTATCTCATGAGAAATTTCCTCAGGTTGACAAACCCCTCGATTGTATTTTGCTGAATTTACGAAATTACGAAGCCGACCATACAGCCCTCATAGAATACCTTCTCTCATTGATCAACGAAAATAGTTTCATTATAGTTGATGGTATCCGAACAAACAGGAAACATCAAATGTTATGGAAAAGACTAATCGGATGTAATGAGGTAAGAGTATCAATGGACTTGTTTCATGTTGGTATACTGTTCTTCAATCCGAAATACTATAAACGTAATTTTAAACTCAGTTATTGAGACTATCGATATGAAAAAAAGCTTAGTATATACAAAAACCGGAGATAAAGGCACAACTGCTTTAGTCGGAGGAACACGGGTTCCGAAATCGCATGTCAGATTGGACGCATATGGAACTATTGACGAACTAAATTCGTTCGTCGGTCTACTTATCTGCCAGATAAAGGACGAAGAAACTCTTAAAGTATTATCTTTTATTCAGCATAAACTATTCACCGTTGGATCGTATTTGGCAACAGAAACAGAAGCCATCGCCCCTAAGGCTGCAAGTATTATCACTGAAGCTAATATTTCAATGCTCGAATCCGAAATGGATCGTATAGACAGCGAACTACCCCGCCTAAGACAATTTGTATTACCCGGAGGCAGTGAAGCCGCTGCCCGGGCACATCTATGCCGTACTGTAGCAAGACGGGCAGAGAGATGTATTTACAAAGTAAAAGATGAATATCCTGTAGAAGATAATATAATGAAATTCGTAAATCGGCTTTCAGATTACTTCTTTATTATTGCCCGAAGAGAATGTAATAAAGATGGTAAAGAAATATTTTGGGATACTTCTTGTTTATAAGAAATATTAGTTTATTTTTGCCGAAAATAAAAACTGGGATAATAAATTAAAGGAACAAATAAAAATATATCACTATGTATTGGACTCTAGAATTAGCATCAAAATTAGAAGATGCACCATGGCCTGCTACAAAGGATGAACTAATTGACTATGCTCAACGTTCGGGTGCGCCCTTAGAAGTTATAGAAAACCTTCAGGAGCTTGAAGATGAGGGTGAGATATTCGACACAATCGAAGATATTTGGCCGGATTATCCAAGTAAAGAAGATTTCTTCTTTAACGAAGACGAGTATTGATAAAGATCGTAAATGAAAAAAGAGAGAGCAGAACTATAAATTCTGCTCTTTTCTATTAATAGTTGTACGAGTCTGTATCTTGTGCAGCAGATGATATTTTGCCGTTCAGAATATTAAACCTGTAATTGAAGCTCACTAACACATATCTCCCTATCATATTGGTTTTAGTATCAGAGATATAATTACCGGATACAACACGTAACAGATTATTCCGATCAGCCAATAGATCATAACACTGTACCTTAACGGTTCCGGCTTTCTTTTTCATAAATTGCTTCGACAAAGAAAGATTCCATAACAACTCCGAATTCTTAAATGCAGCAGAGTATCCATGATTATAAGTATAGCTGACTTCGTTCTGCAGGGAGATATCATACGGAAACTTAATCATCGTTGAAGACTTCACTCCAAGATTAGAGGTACCCAAATCTCCTTCTTGAGATAAATTATTGCGTGTAATATTAAATGCGACATTCGCTTGCAGGCGCTGGTCGAATTTTTCCGACTTATAGCTTATCGAAAAAGATTCGCTCAGGGTCAGGTTATATGTAATATTCTTCGCTCCATTAGAGTATCCGATATTACGGACAAAGTAAGCAAAAGAACTGTTATCTACCGTAAACTTCTTATTTTTAAGAGGTGTATTAAACATAATACCACCATTCATACCCCAATTACCTTTAACGTTACGATAAGAACTCTCAACGTTCCCGTCTTTATCTGTAATTGTATAATCTACAATCTTATTGGCTATATAATTCCCGGATGCAGTAATCATAAAGAAAGCCCCTTTTTCATAATCCGATACCTGATAATACATACTTATATTATTATCGAAACTGGGTTTTAAATCGGGATTTCCGTACGTTCGGGACAACGCATCGAGAATGATTGTATCAGCAGACATCTGTCTTAAAGTAGGATGTTCGGTAGTCCCATAATAATCAAAGTCGAATGTAGCATTACTTTTCGGACGGTATGTAAACTTAAAAGAAGGAGAGAAATTGACTACACTCTGTGTTTGCTTTTCTATAATAGAATCTCTTACCGTTGATCTGTTCTTTGAGTGTGTAGGATCAACGCTGAATCCAATTGTATATTCATATTTCTCATGAATAGATTGAAATCCGACATTAAATCGCTGAGTCGAATAACGAGATAATGAGTTTCGGGTATATGCTGTATCTATCACAGTATATTCTCCTTCAGGATCCCTACGAAAAGTAGAACGATCTCTGCCCGAATAATCCTGACGGTAATTGTACGAAAACTGCAGAGAATGATGAGTATCCAATGGCTCTACATAAGAGAGCATCACCCCCCAATTATTTCCCGAACTACTAATATCAAGTTTCTGATCTAATATCTTTGTCGAATTTAAAGACTGGTACCGGGTAAAAGAATAGTTCGTCCCATCATCCTGAGACCCTCTGAAAGCTCCGGTCAAACTCAAGCTGATATTCCGGCCTTTTGCATTTAATTTTCGTCCGATAACCAATGATCCATTTAAGTTATATACATCTCCCTGTGTTATATAATCAGACCATCCGGAAGTCGAATCTTTTTGATTTTGCATATAAGAAAGAGAATTACTCTTGCGCACATCATCGGCAGTTCCGGTAGACACACTCATACGAGTATATATAGTTGTCAGAGAATCCGGCATCCATTTAGAATTCAGAGAGAAGGTCAGATTCCGCTTTCTATTATTAGACGAAGATGACTGAGTACTCATCCGGTTTCCTCCTTCTATAAAAGTCTGGGTATTGCTGTCCATCTTAAACAGATTGTCATTGTCTTCATACCTCACATTCCCTCCAACCGAAATTTTACTATTACGCTGTATATTGAAGTTTGTACTCAGATTTCGCTCTTTTGTTATCCCGTCGTATTGGCTCGAAACACCACTATACTCAAAATTATCGGTAACATTATTCAAATTACCTATAACAGCAAACTGGTTATCATCTTCCATATAGTTTGCATTGAACTTATTAGCATAGCGGTCATCAGTACCGTATCCTACACGGGCATTACCAAACACCGATTTTTTCATGCCCTCCTTTACTGTGAGGTTTAAGACTTGCTCGGCATTATTATCTTTGAATCCCGTCACTTTAGACATGTCCGACTGCTCTTTAAACAACTGTAGTTTATTCACCATTGAGGCAGGCAAATTCTTTAGAGCCAAATCTATATCATTATCAAAGAATTCTTTTCCATCTATCAGTATCTTCGAGATAATCTTGCCGTTAGCCATCAGTTTACCATCGGAGCTCACTTCTATCCCGGGCATACGCCTGACCAAATCCTGAAGAAGAGCATCTTCTCCCACCCTGTAAGCGTCGGCGTTGTATTCTATTGTATCTCCTCTTACCACAATATCAGGAACTGGAGCTATTACCACAGCTTCGCCAATACTATATTCTGCGAATTTCAATAGAATGGTATTCAATTCGACCTTCGATCTGTCGTTTATATATATCGGATATTTCTTTTTCTGATAGTTTACACAAGATACATCAAGAATATAACGACCTCTTTTTGCCGGAATAGAAAATTCGCCCGAATCATTTGTCACCGCCCCTGAAACATAAGTACTGTCCTGAGCTTTCAACAAACGGATAGAGGCATAAGAAATCGGCTCATTCTTCAAACTATCCCGAACAATACCGGTTATAGTCTGGGAATAAGTTGCAACAGATAAGCATAAAAGAAGAAATACATATAGATATTTCACCAACAACTACTATTTTTCTATTATCAATCCACTCTTCTTTCCAAAAGTGACTCTTGGAATATAACGAAAAAAAAGAGCATCTAGTATGATACTCTTCTATATAATGGCTCCGGATATAAACTAATTATTCTTTTCGGTAAACAGCACCATCTTGACATGCAATTTATTACCGATATCTATTACATTAACGATATCTTGCAGATTTAACATTTTATCTGCCTGCAGCAACACATTGACATCATCACCATCGTGTCTTTCACCGATAGAGTTCACCAGTTCCTGTTCCAAGGTATCAAACGTCACCTGCTTATCATTTACATAATACTTAAGATCGGATGTTATGATCAGAGTGATATTTTTCTTAGTTGCAACCTTTTCTGCAGTCGATGAGTTAGGCAATAATACACGTATTGCGGCAGGAGTCACCATAGTCGATACAATCAGAAAGAATAATAACAAGAAAAACATGATATCATTCAATGAAGCTGTATAAACTTCTGCTGCTCTATTTTTTCGACGTTCTATTTTCATCTATAGTTATAATTACTCATTAGGGTCACAGACCTATTTATTGCATTTTCAGTAAAACGACCATAGATCATTCAGCCGAATGATCTATCACTTGGCTCCTCCTACGGTTTTTAAGAGCTTTTAAGGCATCATTCGAATCCTTATCCAGATTAGATATTATCTTATCAATACGCCCGTTTAAAACATAGTATCCCGAATAAGCCACAATACCGACCAAAAGACCGGCTCCCGAACAAATCATTTTTTGATATAATCCATCCGAGATAGTAGCAATATCAAGATCCGCTGTCTGAGAAATATTATAAAAGATAGTAATCACACCAAAAATAGTTCCCAAAAAACCAAGCATCGGAGCAATAGAAGCAATAATACCCAGATAATTCATGTGATTTTCTAACTTCGAAATCTGCTGACGGGCCTCGATTTCCATTGTCTGCTCTATCTCACTGATAGGTTCTGATTCTTCTTTTAATCCAGCGGCAACAACTTTACCCAGAATATAAGGTTTTTCGAAACAGAAATTCAACGCCCGATCTGTTTTTCCTTCCGAAATAAGCTCTATAATACGCGATTGCCAGATAGAATCACGTTTGCCAACTTTACTTATCGTCATCCAACGTTCAATTATATAATAAATCGAAAGTACCGAGAGTATGGCAATGGGAATCATTACCCATCCACCTTTTAAAATCAAGCTAAAATAACTCTCCGGAGCAGCAGTTGCCGCAGGTTCTAATGTAGAAGTTGCCGATTGCAACAAAATAAATAAATTCATCATAAGAGAACGAAAAGATTAGGAAAAAATGATTCGTTTCAGCATCACAACTACCTGTCATATTTCACATATAAAGAAAGTAAAGCGCTGAAACTTTATAACAGGCTAAAAATAACTAATTCGATAAACATAGAAACAATGTTTATCGAATTTAGTTCTAAGGTCTCAAACCTTTTTATTATTTTTTATAAGCATAACTGGTAGTTATCTCTATAAAATATATTATTCGAATATTAGAAACCGAAACTTACCGAGTTGATGTACTCGTAGAAACAACTGATAACTCCGATAAAGAAAATACCTATCATAGAACAAATTAAAGATATTTTCAGATATCCATCTGTCTGCAGGTTTTCGATAGGATCGTTTGTTTTCTTTATAAACATCGCCTTCACCACCAACAAGTAGTAGAACAAAGATATCACAGTATTTACCAATGCCAGAAATACCAATATCGTATTTGCAGGGTTACCGGATTCCATAGCCGAAATAAAGACAAATAACTTACTGAAAAATCCTGCTGTAGGAGGGATACCACCCAAAGAGAACATCGAGATCATCATTACCAAAGCCAACTTCGGATTACTGTAATAAAGTCCGTCATAGTCATTCATATTCACCTTTCCGGTCTTATTTTCAATGCTGGTGATCACACCAAAAGCAGCCAGATTAGAGAAGACATAAACAAATACATAAAATATTGTAGCTGCCATCCCCAATGTACTTCCACTGAAAACCCCCAACATGATATAACCGGCCTGCGAGATAGAAGAGAATGCCAGGAATCTTTTCATATTCTTCTGACGAAGTGCAAATAGGTTACCGACAGTGATAGTTATTAATATGATAATCCAGATTAGAGGATGCCATACGACTTCCAATGCTGGAAATACTTTATACAGAATCAACATCAAAGCAAATACTGCCGCCCCTTTAGAGATGGTCGACAAGTAAAGCGTAATATTGGTAGGTGCACCTTGATATACATCAGGAGCCCAAAGATGGAAAGGAACCAACGACAACTTAAAGAATAAACCCGAAAGGAAAAATATCATTGCCATTATGATAAGTGGCGATGAATATATATTCTGGAAAATATCAGCAAAATAAAGAGTACCGCAAGCTCCATATAAGAACGAAAGTCCGAATATCATTACCGCAGACGAAAATATTGCATTGAATATATATTTCGCTCCGGCTTCGGCACTGTTTTGTTTATATTTATCAAAAGCAACTAATGCGGCTAAAGGCAAAGATGCTGTTTCGAGCCCGATATAGAATAAAAGAAAATTACCCGAAGAAATCATCAGATACATCCCCAGCAAAGTAAGGATAGTCAACATGAAGAATTCTCCGCGTTTAATAACAGATTCGGCTTTACCAAGCCATTCATTAGCCTGAAGCATTATCAAGAACACCCCGATATTCAACACGCTTTTCATTGTCACCTGAGCAGCACCCGTCAGATACATACCACCGAATGACTCTCCGGTATCTTTATTAATAAAGAAACAATAAACAGTATGTGCTAAGAATAGCAAGCATGCAAAAGGAAAGTAATACTTCTTTGCATTGTCTGAAGCGAATAAATCATAACAAATAAGTATTAGAAATACCCCTATCAGAGATAATTCCGGCTTCATTAACAAATAATTGCTCAAATCCATCTTTTCAAATCTATATTTTAAACTTTAAGGCCTTAGCCATCTTTCTTTGGATCAAACCAAAGCTATTTTACTTTCTAATTTATAAATCAAATCTCTAGCGATAAAGATATCTTGACATATCAACATACCGGTCTTTGTCGGCGGCATTAGAATAGCCATAAATATTCGAATCAGAAAAAGTATTAACCGTCTGGTATTTATTCATATTAGTTTGACGTACCGCTACGGTATAAGACCCGAATCGACCAACTGTTTTATCAACGGTCAGGATAATATCAATACCCGGTTTAGAATAAAACAAAGACTCGTATTTACCTTTCAATCTCGATTCTCTGGTTACCAACCGATAACGGTCATTAACCAAGTCTCGCTTCACCATATCATAGATACTAGGAGAATAAAACTCCCACGCAGCCAACTTCATATCGCTAGCAAAGTCTGGAACAATAAAAGAAATCTTAGAGTTGTTATTATACGAATAAACATAATTCGTCGATAGCCCTCCGGCATACTCTCCCCAGAAATTGTACCCTTTGGATGAAACAGCCGCGTTAAAGTAATCCTGATCTTTTCCCGCCAGATCAATCAGCTCAGGCAAAGAAAAACTTTGAGCGGAAACAAAAGAAGCAATAGCTAAAAATGTTCCAAGGAATAGCGATTTTAGTTTTTTCATAAACTTCTCGGATTATCGAAGTTAATTAAAAGTCTCGAAAACCTTTAATGTAAACAAGCATGAATCATACTCGATATCCAGCCCGGGAACAAACCAACCCCGGCCACACTAAGAACCAATCCTACAACTGCAACTTTTTCGTACCAAACAGCATCTGTAAGCTCCAGGTGATGATCGTTTATCACAGGTCCGTAAAGAATCTTACCGACAACCTTCAATATATATACGGCAGTGATCACAATAGATGCACAAGCCATTATAGTCAATACTCTGTGGAACATATCGGTATGTTGGAAGGAACCTACAAAAATAGTCATCTCCGCAACGAAACCACTCAATCCGGGAAGCCCCAGAGAAGCAAGCCCAGCCAATACATAACAAACGGAAAGGAAAGGCATAATTTTCATCAATCCTCCTAACTCTCTAATATCACGAGTATGTGTCCGTCCGTAGATCATACCGATCAGGGCAAAGAAAAGGGCGGTCATCAAACCGTGAGACAACATCTGCATTACCGCTCCGGTTACCGCTGTATTATTCATCATAAGAATAGCGAATAATACCAGTCCACAGTGGCTCACCGATGAGTAAGCGTTTATATATTTCAAGTCGGTTTGAGCAATCGCACCGAAAGCTCCGTAAACCACACTTATACCTGTCAATATCAAAAAGATCCACGACATTTCGTTTGCTGCTTCAGGCAATAAATGCATAGCAATACGTAAACAGCCGTATCCTCCCAATTTCATCAGTACTCCGGCATGAAGCATCGAAACCGCAGTAGGTGCAGATGCGTGACCATCAGGAGACCATGTATGGAAAGGAAATAGTGCACCAAGTACACCGAATCCTAAGAATGTAATAGGGAAAATCCAACGTTGTGCAGCAACTGGTATCGCATTATTTTTAGCTATCTCAAGGATATTAAATGTCAAGTTGCCATCAGCCGATGAATTGAAGTAAATACCAAGAATTCCCACAAAGAGGAAAGCCGATCCACCCATCAGCATCAGGGTAAGTTTCATCGCTGAATATTCTTTTCTACCTGTCCCCCAAAGACCGATAAGCAGGTACATAGGTATCAGGGCTATCTCGTAGAAGAAGAACATGGTAAACATATCTATCGAAATAAAGAATCCGTATACACCTACAGCCAGCAGCGTAAGCCACATAAAGAAATCTTTAGGAAGAGGATTCATATTCCATGAAGCAAATGTTCCGGTAAGCATAATGATAGCAGTAAGCAGTATCATCAGCACCGATATACCATCGACCCCTATCGAATAATAAATATTCAACGGCTTGAACCATGCATAATCAAATCTGAATAACATTGCACTTGTTGGATCAGCCTCTCTTGCTGCAAAGAACATAAACAAAAGAGCTACAGCCAATACAAGTCCGACAGCCGTTCCTATTACCGCAACTGTTCTTACTTGTTTGATGTTTCTACAGAAAATAAATCCTATCAACATCAAAACGGGTATCAATACTATTAATGAAAGAATATTCATTGTTCTACAATTTAAGCAAAAGCTGATATTTAAATTAGACAATCCGAATTATACTTATCGGTTGCTTTTTTACTTGACTAATAACAAAGAGGCCTGAGACCTTAAGCTAAACTTATTGACAAATATAACAAACCAGACAGAAAGCAAATATGGCGACAAACACCAAAGCTCCGATCAGATATGCAAGGGCATATTGCTGAATACGTCCCGATTGGAAACCTTTAATTTTATCAGAGGCACTATTTGTAACAAATGCCAGTGCATTCATAAACGCATCAACAACATGGCGGTCAAACCAAGCAATCGGTTTAGATATTCCGTTGAATATAATTTTACGGGTTACAAACAACCACATTTCATCGAAATAGAATCTATGGCTCGCACCCTTATATAACCAGTTGACTTTTGAAACAAACCGATCCGGTATGCTTGTTTTCTTATAGTACATCACAGTAGCTATACCAATACCTAATATCGCAACTGCAATACTTGATAATGCTATTGGCATCACCAAATGCGCTTCGAAAGGTTTTCCGTCAGTAGTAATTAATTCCGAGAAAGGAACAAATCCGGAAAATACAGACAACACGCCCAATATGATCAACGGAATAGTCATTGAAGCTTCGGCTTCGTGAGGTTCGTGATGATAATGCTTGTGAGTATCATTCCAGAATATTCTGTAATACAAACGGAACATATAGAATGCTGTAAGACCTGCACCGATAAATAAACATGCAAACAAGAATTTATCATGGTGGAAAGCCGCAGCTAAAATTTCATCTTTACTCCAGAATCCCGAGAATGGGAAAATTCCGGCAATCGCCAAACAAGCGATCAGGAAAGTTATGTGTGTAATCGGCAGTTTTTTCCAAAGACCACCCATATCATCCATCTCATTACTATGAACAGCATGGATAATAGCACCTGCACCTAAGAATAGTAATGCTTTGAAGAATGCGTGAGTAAACAAGTGGAACATAGATGCCATATAACCCAACCCATCGTGGCCTCCGTAAGAGGAAACCCCAAGAGAGGTTATCATATAAGCAATCTGCGATATGGTAGAAAACGCGAGAACACGTTTTATATCAGTCTGCGCACAAGCTACAATCGCGGCATAGACTGAAGTTATCGCCCCAATGTATCCGATTATTGTCAGTACTTCGGGAGTACCGAATACATATATAGGGAATAGACGTGCAACCAAAAATACTCCGGCAACAACCATTGTTGCAGCGTGGATAAGAGCAGACGCCGGTGTTGGACCTTCCATCGCATCGGGTAACCAGATATGGAACGGCATCATAGCCGATTTACCGGCACCTCCGATAAAGATAAACATCATTGCCCATGATAATGCAGATATTCCTAAGAACGAAGCTCCAAGAGCAGATCCTAAGAATGGAGCATCTAAAGAAGTCAATGTTGCAAAATCGAAAGTTTTTGAATAGAATGAAAGAACCAAGATACCGATAAGGAAAAACAAGTCGGCAAAGCGGGTCACGATAAAGGCTTTCTTAGAAGCAGCAACCGCACTTGGTTTAGTATAGTAGAAACTGATAAGAGAGAATGAAGATACCCCTACAAGTTCCCAGAATATATACATTTGGAAAATGTTAGTAGCTACAACCAGCCCCAACATCGAAAAGGTAAATAAAGACAGGAACGAGTAATAACGTTGAAACCCTCTCTCGCCTTTCATATAGCCTAAACTATAGATATGCACCATCAACGATACAGTTGTAATAACCACAAGCATCATTACGGATATCGGATCGAGCATAATACCAAGATCAATATGCAGATGCTCGGTAAATCTCAGCCACTCGAAATGATAAGGCATTACACTTTCAAAAGCATCGGAAGCTCCTCTTCCGATCTTAAAGAAATATTCATATCCGGTCATATATGACAAAACTGTCATAACAGCCAGCGATAGAGTACCCAGTACTCCGGCAACTATCGGTTTCATTTTACCCCCCAGCAGTCCCAGAATAAGGAACATAATGGCCGGCAGGACAATTATCAGTAACGTATACGAATAAGGCATATCTATATCGTTTTTTTGTATTCTTTTTTAGTGTCTGTTCACAAAAGATCTATGACCTCAATGTTTCATTGTTGTTATATTCTCATCTATATACACGCTCTTCACATTGCGGTAAATAGTAATAATAATGGCGATAGCAACAGCCGTTTCGGCAGCGGCCACAGCAATGGCAAACAATGCGAAGAAAAGCCCTTCCAATTGTCCCGGATAAAGAAACCGGTTAAAGATTACGAAGTTCAGATCCGCTGCATTCAACATCAATTCTATTGACATCAATACCATCAGCATATTTTTTCGAGACAGAAAACCATATACCCCGATAAAGAACATAAGCGTACTTACAGCCAGATATGCTTCCATCGGTATGGAAAAGGTTTCTACAAGAAATTGATTCATATTATTATATTATTAAGCTATTCTACTGATTTTATTTCTTCCGGTTATCGTTTACGGGCAATCATAATACCTCCTATGATACAAGCCAAAAGCAATAAGCTGACAGCTTCAAAAGGTAACAGGTATTGATACTTGCTGGTTCCCATCATAGTAGTTCCCAGTTGAGTCATATCCAGAGTCGATTCCATATATGTATATACCTTCGACACATTATAGTATATTATATGACCGCTGATACCTAAACCGAGAAGAGCAACCAATCCGGCTAAAAGTATCCGCTTGGGTTTTTCAAATTTCACATCCTGTCCGGGATGGTTAGTCAATAAGATGGAAAAAATGAATAATACCATTACACCTCCGGCATATACGGCAACCTGTACCGCAGCAAGGAATTGGTAATCCATCATCAGGTATAAACCTGCTGTAGCAAGCAATACAAATAGCAAGTATGTTGCCGATCTGATTATTAAACGTGAAGTAACAGCCATCAGAGAACATCCGACAATCACTACCGCTAAAACGCAAAATATAATAAGCTGTGCCATAGTTAATCTATCCGTATTTTATTCTTTTGTCACATTATCAGCAGAAGCATCCGTTTTAGGTGCAACCTCCTGATTAGTGGTATTTTCTTCTTTCTTTTCAACAACAGGCTGCGAAGCCGGAGCAACAGTTTCAACCGGTTGTGGAGCAGGAGCTGCTGCAGGTTTTTCAACCACAGGTTTAGGTTCCGGTTTCTTTTTCTCTTTAAGCTTCGAACCGGCATGATTCAATTTCAACTCTAATCCTTTACGAGTAAACATAGCCCCTTCGAAATTATTACTGAAAACAATAGCATCCGACGGACAAGTCAGCACACACAGATTACAGAATGTACATAAACCCAGATTATAGTGATATTCGTCCAGAATCTTCTTTTTCTTACCGTCTTCGGTAACAATCATCTGCGAGCGCACCTCAATTGTTCCATTCGGACAATTCATCTGGCATATACCGCAAGCGGTGCAATTATGCTCATTATTTTCATCGTGAGGCATAACAAGTTCGCAACGAAAACGATCCGAAATAACCAAAGTATCTCTGTTCTCAGGATACTGAGAGGTTACTTTTTTCGCGAATAGTTCTTTCCATGTAACACGCATCCCTGTAAACAGCGATCCGATCCCTTGGAATAAACCTTTAAAATATTGTGAAACAGAACTCATTTTCTTTCAATTAAATTTCGCAACTAGTAACTAGCTAATTAAAAGGTCTGCGACCTTAATTAAAGTATATTAAATATATCTTTTAATGTCAGACCTGCCAACACAAGAATTACCATCAACAGAATATTGACCATATTGATCGGAAGAAGATACTTCCATTCGAGCGTCAATAGTTGGTCGATACGCAAACGAGGGAATGTCCAACGCACCCATAAACTGATAAATACCAGAATACCTGTTTTACCAAAGAACCATACGTATGAAGGAATATAATTCATCACTTGATTAAATCCATCCCAACCTTGTATTTGCAAAGGCATCCATCCACCAAGAAATACAGTAGTAGCAATAGCCGCAACGATAAACATATTCAGGTATTCGGCCAAATAGAAGAATCCAAACTGCAAGCCTGAATATTCGGTATGGTATCCGGCTGTTAATTCCGACTCGGCTTCGGGTAAGTCAAAAGGCCCGCGGTTAGTTTCGGCATGACCCGAAATCAGATAAATAACAAACGCAATCACAGAAGCAATATGCCCGTTAAATATATTCCAGCAATACGCCTGACTTTCGATCATTGTCGAAAATTGCATTGTTCCCGAAAGAACAACCATAGTCATTAATGCAAATCCTGCAGAAAGTTCGTAACTGATAAACTGGGCTCCACTTCGCATAGCCCCGATCATCGAGAATTTATTATTACTTGACCATCCGGCCAAAAGCACTCCGATAATACCTAGAGAAGATACAGCCACTACATAAAAAACACCGATATTAAAATCGATTACCTGTAAGCCTTCTCCGAAAGGGATCGCTCCAAAAGTCAGCATAGATGCGACAATCATAAAGAATGGAGCTGTATAAAACAAGAATTTATCAACATTGTCAACATGGATAATCTCCTTGATCAGGATCTTTATCATATCGGCAACACTTTGTATCATACCATATTTACCAACACGGTTTGGACCTAAACGAGCCTGAAAGAATGCGGTAATTTTTCGTTCTACATAGATAAGAATCAAAGCTAGAACCGCATAAGCTGTCAATAAAGCTGCACCAATAAGTACAAACTCAATAGTCAATACAGCCCAATGGGGCAGATTGTCGCTCAAGAAAGTATCGAATGCAGTCGTTAACTTCGAAAGCTCTAATGGTCTTGAAATATCTAACAACATATTTTTTATATTGATAATATAAGTAACTGATAGAATTTAAACATCTGTTTTTAAGCCACAAGTATCTTTGGTTATTTTTCACCAAAGCAATAAAAAGGTCTGCAACCTTAACGGTCGATATCGGGAATCACATAGTCCATAGAACCACCGATACTGATAAAGTCAGACAATTTCTCACCTTTACAGATGAGAGGCATTACCGAAACGGCAGCCATAGACGGCGATCTGAATTTCAAACGATAAGGAAATTTATCTCCACGGCTTTCGATAAAGACTCCAAATTCACCACGTCCGGCTTCTGCTCTTTGATAGAATTCGCCTTCGGGAAGTTTTATTATCGCCTTAGTTTTTGCCTGGAAATCTCCGTCCGGTATATTATCGATCAACTGTTCGATAATATGCAAAGACTCTTCTATCTCGTCCAAACGATTTTTGTAACGAGCATACGCATCGCATTCGGAACGGATAATTTCCTTAAACTCGACTTTATCGTAAAGGGCGTAAGGATGATATTTCCGCACATCACAAGAGAAGCCCGATCCTCGACCGGCCGGCCCTGTAACACCGTACGTAATAGCATCCTCTTTCGAAAGGATACCTAATCCTTCCATACGACCAATAGCGATTACATTACCTGTAAACAAGCGATGATATTCGTCTAGTTTTTCTCTCATATATATAACGAATGCCTTCACATCTTTCTGGAAGTCGTTATAAATATCGAACATCACACCACCAACCACATTATAATTGACAATAAGGCGACCTCCCGAGGTCTTTTCGAAAATCTGCAATATATGTTCACGTTCACGTATACCATATATAAATGCAGTAGTAGCCCCTAAGTCCATACACATACTTCCCCAACCGATCAAGTGCGAATCGATACGGT
This sequence comes from Indolivaga capnocytophagoides DSM 22835, assembly GCF_000426485.1. Classification (GTDB taxonomy): domain Bacteria; phylum Bacteroidota; class Bacteroidia; order Bacteroidales; family Dysgonomonadaceae; genus Dysgonomonas_A; species Dysgonomonas_A capnocytophagoides. The sequence continues at coordinate 163,070 of NZ_AUFL01000010.1, read as the reverse complement.
TAAGTTCGTCCATGATGGTACGTATATATTGGGCTCTTTCCGGGATTTCTATTTGAGCGGCTTTCTCTACACACATACATAATGTATGACGGTTGATACTTGCCGATAAATAATCAAGACGGTCTGTAAAGTGTAGTATTTGTGGATATGTAAGTTTTTCGCTTAGTTTTTCTATTCCACGATGGATATAACCACTATGGACATCTATTTTTTTGACTATCTCTCCATCCAACGCCATACGGAAATGCATTACTCCGTGTGTTGACGGGTGCTGCGGTCCTACGTTGATCACATAGTCATCTTTTTCGAATATTTCAGAAGTTTCTTCTTTTAAACCTTGAGGAGTTTCCACAATGCGGGGAGCAATATCAACAATCTCCTTACTTTCCACATCAACAGGATTCAACACAGGGTCAGCATCATAATCTTTTCTCAAAGGAAATCCTCTCCAATCAGAATTCAGGAAGAAACGACGCATATCAGGATTGTTTATAAAACGGATACCCAACATAGCATACACTTCACGCTCATTATAATGAGCTGTTTCCCATAAATCTGTAACTGAATATAAAAGAGGTTTTTCTCTATCCGCAGTACTAGTTTCCAATACTACTTCCTTGGTAAGGTCTTTAGATGAAGTAAGCAGGTAATTTACACCAAGAGTCTCGCCCCGGTCTACACCTGTAAGCATTGCTAAATAATCGAAAGGCAACTCTGCATTATAACGAAGCGTCTTGGCCAAATGGTGTAAACTGTCTTTATCTACAGTTACTGTCAAGATCTGCTTATCATCAGCTATAATTGCCTCAGGTACTGCTTTTAAGATTATATTTTTGATATTTTCCATTGATCGCTTATATGAATCGGTCTTCGAGCTTTTATATAATAGTAAATTCCACTATCAGAACAATCAGCCTTGGATTTACATATACCAAAACTGCATCAGGCCTTAGACCTTACTTTTTCACTTTAAATACGAATCTTTCGAGCTTAATCTTTCTCTGCAATTGCATAAGACCATAGAAGAGAGATTCGGGGCGGGGCGGACAACCCGGAATATAAACATCCACAGGAATTATTTCGTCAACACCCTTAACCACGTGATATGAGTCTACAAAAGGACCACCTGAAATAGCACAACTACCCATTGCGACTACATATTTAGGCTCAGCCATCTGATCATAGACACGTTTCAACAATGGAGCCATTTTATGAACGATAGTACCTGCTACAACCATTGTATCTGCTTGCCGCGGACTATTACGTGTTACCTCCATTCCGAAACGGGCAATATCGAAGTGAGCTCCTGCCGCTGCCATAAATTCAATACCGCAACAGCTTGTGGCAAAAGCCAAAGGCCAGACAGAATTGGAACGCCCCCAGTTGATCAGATCATCCAAAGCACCAACTACTACCGGCACACCTCCTGCACGGAGTTCTTCTGCGTATTTTTCGAGATATTCATTATCCCTGAATTCTTCATTAGGGATACCTTTTATATATATTTTCTTTACTTCCATTGCAACACTCCTTTCTTCCAGGCATAAGCTAAACCTAAGCCTAATATAAACAAGAAAAATAAAATGCTATACAACCCGGCTATTCCAAAACTACGGACAACTGTTGCCCATGGAAAAAGGAAAATAGCTTCTACATCAAACATTAAATAAAGAATAGCATACAGATAGTATCCTACACGAAATTGCATCCACGAAGTGCCTTTGGTTGGCACACCACATTCATAAGCCTGACCCTTTTGTTCATTAAAAGATTTAGGCGACAGCAATATAGCCATTCCTAAACCAGCACAAACTAAAGTCAAACCTGTAATGAATACAACTAAAAAAAGAGAAGAATCCATATATTGATCATTCAAAAAATTCAAGCATTATCAAACCGATAAGACAAATGATTGTTCAAATTATCAAGTGCACTTGCCATATTCGATGCAAAAGTAAAGCTTTTTTTTTAGGAACAAAAGAAATCCTTAGAAATTAAACTCTTCATAAAAATTCTTTAAACAGGATTAACATACTATAAACTATAAATTAAGAAAACACATCAACACCTTGATCCGACAGATAGAATGGCAACACTTCAATTATCCGAGCAAAAAATCTGTTATCAGTTGATTTCTTTTAATGAAAAACAAGCACAACACAGATTTCTTTACACTAAAACAAATTTTAATCAAGTAAAATCGTACTTTTGCACAAAGTATCAACCATTAAATATCAGGTTTTTATTTTCAGACAATTATAAAGTTTGCGGAACATGAGCACAATTGATTGGGAAAATTTATCATTCGGTTACATGAAAACCGACTTCAATGTTAGAAGCTATTTTAAAGATGGCAAGTGGAGCACACCTCAGGAAACAACATCAGAAAGCATTGACATTCATATGGCTGCAACCTGTTTACACTATGGACAGGAAGCATTCGAAGGTTTAAAGGCTTTTCGTGGCAAAGACGGAAAGGCTCGAATTTTCAGAATGAGAGAAAATGCACTCCGTATGCAATCTTCTTGCAGAGGAATACTCATGGAAGAGCTTCCGATTGATATTTTTGAAGAATCAGTATTGAAAGCCGTTAAATTAAACGAAAAATATATCCCTCCATACGGAAGCGGAGCATCTTTATATATCCGCCCGCTATTGATAGGAACAAGTCCGCAGGTAGGAGTAAAACCATCTAAAGAATACCTGTTTTTAGTATTCGTAACACCCGTAGGCCCTTACTTCAAAGAAGGCTTCAAGCCTACCCCGCTTGTTATATTAAGGAGTTACGACCGTGCTGCACCTCATGGAACAGGAACATATAAGATCGGAGGAAATTATGCCGCCAGCCTTGTGGCAGGAGACAAAGCTCACGAAATGGGATATTCGGCCGTACTTTACCTTGATCCTAAAGAAAAGAAATACATCGACGAAGGCGGCCCTGCCAACTTTTTCGCAATAAAAGACAATACATATATAACACCGGCATCTTCATCCATCCTGCCGTCTATCACCAATATGAGCCTTATACAATTAGCTCAGGATATGGGCATGAAGGTAGAAAGACGACCTGTTAAGGAAGAAGAGCTCTCCACTTTCGAAGAGGTGGGTATATGCGGAACGGCTGCTGTAATAAGTCCTGTTGAACGGATAGACGATGTTGAAGAAAATAAATCTTATCAATTCGTAAAAGACGGTATCGCGGGTCCTATCTCAACTCAACTCTATAATAAGTTGAGAGCTATCCAAAACGGAGATGAAGCAGACACTCATAATTGGGTTACCGTTCTGTAAATTAACAACAATAAGAAACAACTATAGCAAATAGCTGCATGGAACAAGAGCGACCACAAATGATACTGAGAACCGACGATCTCGTAAAAAAGTATAAATCGAGGACTGTTGTCAATCATGTATCTATTGAAGTAAAACAAGGAGAGATTGTAGGTCTTTTAGGTCCCAACGGGGCAGGAAAGACCACAACTTTCTACATGACTGTCGGACTGGTAATGCCCAATGCCGGCAGAATCTTCCTAGACGACACCGAAATAACCAAAGACCCCGTATATAAACGAGCTCAGCAGGGAATCGGGTATTTGGCTCAGGAAGCCTCCATCTTCCGAAAGATGACTGTCGAAGATAATATCAGGGCAGTATTGGAGATGACAGGACAACCTAAAGAATATCAAAAAGAAAAGCTGGAAAGCCTGATTGCAGAATTTGGGCTACAGAAAGTCCGCAAAAACCTCGGAGACAGATTGTCCGGAGGAGAAAGACGTAGAGCCGAGATAGCCCGATGTCTGGCTATCGATCCGAAATTCATTATGCTAGATGAACCATTTGCCGGAGTTGACCCTATTGCCGTTCAAGACATACAGGAAATCGTAGCGAAACTCAAGTACAAAAACATTGGAATACTTATTACAGACCACAATGTAGATGAAACATTGAGTATCACCGACAGGGCTTATCTCCTATTCGAAGGAAAAGTTCTTTTTCAGGGAACACCCGAACAACTAGCATCGAATGAGATTGTTAAAGAAAAATACCTAGGTCGGGATTTCGAACTAAAAAGAAGATCAACAGAACATCTTCGTGAATTGTAGAATAAAAAAAAAGATATATCTTTGCCACAAATGGGGAGATTACTCGCGATAGATTATGGTACAAAACGTACGGGATTAGCTGTGTCTGATCCGATGAAGATCATTGCTACAGGCCTGACTACGGTTCTTACCCGTGACCTTTTTCAGTATCTTAAAGATTATTTTAACAAAGAAAAGGTCGACGAAGTTATTATAGGGATACCCAAAAAGATGAATAATGAATCATCTGAAAATATGAAAAATGTTAAAATTTTCATATCCAAATTCATTAATTTATTTCCGGACACACCTATAACAGGTTACGATGAACGATTCACATCAAGTATCGCACATCAAGCTATGATTGACGGAGGCTTGAAAAAAAAAGACCGTCAGGACAAAGCACTTGTTGATGAAATAAGTGCCACAATTATACTTCAAGACTATATGGAAAGTCTAACTTATAAAAATAAAAATTTATGATACTCCCTATATATTTATATGGACAGCCTGTTTTAAGAAAAGTTGCTCACGAGATAGACAAAGATTATCCGAATCTTTCTGCCCTTATCGAGAATATGTTTGAGACAATGTATAATGCCGACGGAATTGGACTAGCAGCTCCACAAATCGGACTCGATATACGTCTATTTGTGATAGACCTCGAACCTCTGGCAGAAGATGACTCCAGATACAAGGGTTTTAAAAAAGCCTTCATAAACGCAGAGATACTTGAACGTACCGGCGAAGTCGTAACAACACAGGAAGGATGTCTTAGCATTCCCGGTATCAACGAAACTGTACCAAGAGAGGAAACAATAAAAATTAAATATCTTGATGAAAACTTCATCGAACACACAGAAGAATATTCAGATTTTTTTGCACGTTGCATCCAACATGAATATGACCATATAGAAGGGAAATTATTTATAGATAAAATATCAGGGATACGAAAACAATTAATTAAATCAAAACTTAATAATTTAATAAAAGGACGGGTTAATTGTTCCTACAGGACAAAAGCAATTCAAAACAAACCATAATTTTATGAAAATTAAACTGCTACTCTTAACAACACTACTCGTATCATTCTTGGGGTCTTGCGTAACTCCGAGGGATACAAATTTACTTCAGGATATTCCGAAAAACTATCCGATCGATGTAAATCTGAATAACGATTACAAAGTTATTCCCGGCGATCAACTTATTTTAAAAATATACACCCTTGACGAATCCATGCAGGAGCTTTTCAAGCCCTACATACAAAGCAGCTCTCAAGGTATCGCCTCAGCAGGGACATCTGTCAATACACCAAATGTCCTAAATATATATTCAGATGGGACAGTCAAGATTCCTTATCTAGGAAAAATATACGTAGAGGGATATACCATACCGGAAATAAAAAAACTCTTTGAAGATAAGTTCACAACATTTTCACCAAATTTAACAGTTGATGTCACCTTACAAAACCGCTTCTTCTCAGTGTTAGGAAAAGCCGGACAAGGACGCCATGCCATGCCATTACACAAATTAAATATATTTCAGGCTTTGGCGATATCGGGGGCATTTGATAAATTTGGAGACCGCACCAGAGTTAAAATAATCAGACAAACTCCTAATGGAACAGAAGTAAAAACTTTTGACATAAGATCTAAAGATATAGTTGATTCGGAATATTACTATATCCAACCTAATGATGTAATATATGTAAATGAAATGTCCAGAACATTCTTCGGACGAGTAACGACATTCTCGGGAGCCCTTGGGCTAATTGGAATTTTGGGGACAATAACAGCAGCTATAACATTTATCATTAGATCAACAAAATGAGAACAATAAAAAAACAACTCAAGTTATATACAATATTAGGAATATCAATCATTATAGGCCTTTTGAACAGTTCTTGCTCATCGCCTAAAACGACAAACCTATTGCAAGAGAAAAAACCTGTATATACAGCTAAACCCTTCCAGGACTACAAATTACAAATAAATGATGAAATCACATGTTCGATATTCACTAACAACACGGATTTCGCCAACTCTTTCAACGGATTAGAAGGTTTACAGGGAGTAGTATCAACATCCGCCAGTAACGGTTCTGTTTATACAATTTATGACACAGGAAACATAAGTATCCCCTTTTTCGGAGAAATACACCTCCTGGGACTGACAATTGCAGAAGCTGAAGATGTTGTTCAGGCTAGAATGCAACAAGCAATACCAGATGCTCAGGTCAAAATCTTTCTGAATAACAACCAATACTATATTGTTTCGGAAGGACAGAATGGAAGTTATGGGATATACAAAGACAATATGACCATTTTTCAGGCACTTGCAATATCAGGAATCCCAAACGCTGATTACGAAATAGGGAAAGTGAAGATTATCCGTCAAGATGAGACCGGCAGATCAATAATTAAGCAATTTGATTTAAGATCCGAGTCAATTATCGAATCTGAATTTTATTACATAAAGCCCAATGATATGATCTATTATTCAACAAGCAAGACTGCCTTCTTTAGGATCACATCATTTCAATCTTTGATATCAACTCTGTTAGCGCCAATCTCGGCAGCACTAACCGTGTGGGCATTTACAAATAAGTTTTAATATAAAAACGATCTTTTCGGATTGTAAGAGGAGGGATATACATGGAGCAAAGTTTAAACAAACCAAACGATTTTGGCACTGATCCATATTTTGACGAAATACAGGCAAAGACGAAGTTTTCGTTTGATTTTGTCCTATGGTTTTACAGAATATTAAAATATTGGTATCTTTTTATATTATCTCTGGCTTTATTTTTAGGATATGCATACCTTAAAAACAAAAGTTGGACTCCTCTGTATCGATCCTCTGCAACCCTAATGATGGAGCCTAGAGGCAACAACGGTGTAGCAATGGGTTCAGTGCAATTGGGAAGCCTTGTTCAGAGCTCAGTTAATCAACAGATGATACTGAATTCATATGACATGGTGGTCAGGACAGTAGGAAAGCTTCCTCAAATGCGGGTAGACTATTTTCTCAAAACGAAATTCAAAACAGAGAACCTATATGGAATGACCCCGATCTCAATAGAGGCAAAATATGTTGCACCCAGTGCATACAGTATTGTTTTCGAAATAGAGCCGATAAATGCAGATAAATGCAGGATTTTTTATCCGGGATCAGAATCGACACCTCCTTTTTCTATGGAGGTTCCATATAATCAATTCGTTCAGGAATCGAGATTCTACATCAAAATAAATAAGACGGATAGGTTTACTCCGAATTTTACACCTTTTAGTTTTCGCTTTATCTCGAAAGAAGAGCTAATTGGTCGCTATACAGGTCGTACATCATCGGGCTATCAAAGAGAAGGATCAACAGCTTTGGCTGTTTCGATATTCGGAACCAGTCCTCTGCAGGATGTCGATTTTCTCAGGGCATTATTAAAAGAATTTGAAGACTATAACCTTACTCTTAAAAATGAAGCTGCTGACAGAACAATCGCATTTATTGACAGACAGATGGCCTTAATTTCCGACTCATTGCAACAATCGGAAACAACATTCAAAAGGTTTCAGGACGAAACGGGGTTGTATAAAATAGAAGGAGGAGATAAAAGGCTTGAGCGCAATGACATACTAACAGCAATGGCTGAAAACAAAGCTCAAGAAGATATTATTCTAAGATTAACGGATGAGATAAAATCATCAATACTCAACAGTACAGAATTGGTATCACCTAACGCTTTTGGCATTAATGAGCCTAAGCTATCCCAGTCTATTGCAGATTACAACAACATAATAAAAAAACTGGCTAGTATGGGGGAAGCTCATCCTCTATATTCAAAGAGTGAGCAATCTATGAACAGTTTAAGAATAAAAATTTTAGAGGATTTAAGGACTGCTCAGGATAAAATACAGGAGAAAAAAGAATTATTAAATGCTTCATTATCCAGTGTGGAAACAGAAATGACAACCTTACCGGCTCAGGAAAGGGAATACGCAAGATATGAAAAGGTATATAAAGTGAACGATGCTTATTATACCTATCTCCGAAACAAAAGATATGAAGCCACAATTCAAAAAGCATCAAATATCCCTGACAACTTTGTACTAGAGGAACCTCGCCAGATGGGAGGTCCAATTAACGGAGATGAAAAAAACAAGACCTATACATTTTATCTGGCTATCGGGTTGGCTATTCCATTGATATTCGTCATCTGTAAAGAAGAACTCTTCAACTATGCCATCTCAACCAAAGAAGACTGTGAACGGCTATCTTCGCTACCAGTTATCGGAACAATAGAAAATATTTCCAAAAAGATGCCATCGGGAAATACAACTCTCGTAAAGAATTTTCCGAAATCGAGTTTTGCAGAATCGTTCAGAAATATGCGGATTCGATTAGAATATATGGCTCAGAAAGAAACGGGTATTTCTCTACTTGTAACATCTGCCGAACCGGGAGACGGAAAAACATTTATCGCAGGAAATATTGCTTCGGTATATCAACTAACAGGTAGAAGAGTCGTTTTGATCGACTTCGACTTACGTCGTCCATCTGTAGCTAAGCTGTTAAATATCCAGACAAAGAAAGGAGTCTCTAATTTCTTAATCGGTCAGGTATCTTTAGACGAAATAACCATAACCCATCCCGAATACGAATTTGATGTAATTACAGCGGGGACACTGCCTCCGAATCCCAGTGAGCTGATTAAGACAAAGAAGACCCGAGACCTGATAGAATATCTAAAAACAAGATATGATTACGTAATTGTGGACTGTAGCCCGATCGGGTTGGTGTCGGATGCATACATCTTATCCAAGTATGTAGATACGACACTATTTGTTGTAAGACGAGCAAAAACAAACAAAGCATTCTTTAAGAGTGTGGTTAATCAAATGCGTAATGACGGGCTCGAACATGTTGCTCTAGTATTCAATGATGTGAAAGGACGTGAAGGATATTATGGAACATCCAGATACTATGGAGACAAATCATACTATCTGAAAAGAAATTCGTACTATCACGACGACTACTTCGAAAAATAAAAAAATCTATAAAAAGAGGGGCATTAAATGCCCCTCTTTATTTTTCTTATATTAGAATTCATATATTTGCCTTTAGTAAAATAATAAGTAGCCTATATTCCGCTTAAATTTAATACTTAAGCTAAACAGGAAACTTATCGGCAATTATCAATAGGGTCGTTAATATATCGTTTTATTGTGAAAAAGTTCCTCATTCTTCTGCTTACTGTAGTAAATTCCATTGTTATCTCCGCCCAAATAAACACGGAAAGAGTAACACTCATAGGGCGCAATGCTTTATATTTCGAAGATTATGTGCTTGCCATACAATACTTCAATCAGGTAATAAAGTCTAAACCATATTTGGCTGAGCCATATTATTACAGATCAATAGCTAAATACTATCTTGATGATTTCAAAGGAGCGGAGGATGACTGTACAATGTGTATTGAACGGAATCCATTTTACATCAATGCGTATCAATTAAGAGCTGATGCACGCCAAAACCAAAAAAATTATGATGGAGCATTAGCTGATTACAGTGTAAGCCTAAAAAACAATCCCACAGATAAGTTTATACTGATTAATATGGGTATTGTCAATATCGAAAAGAAAGACTTTGATAATGCCGAAAAATATCTTGATCAACTAATTACCCAGAATCCAAACTATACCCAAGGAATATTGACAAGAGGTAGCTTATACCTCGAAAAGGGAGATACAATACGGGCACTCGAAGATTATAATAAAGCAATAGAAAAGGACAAGTATTTTGCTCCTTCGTACGCTATCAGAGCGGGAGTTTATTTAGCTCAGAAAAATTACGACCAGGCATTAAAAGACTATGATGAAGCCATAAAGATAGACCCTCTTTCACAAGGAAACTTTATCAATAGAGGGCTCACGAAGTATTACAAAAATGACCTGAGAGGATCAATGGAGGATTACAACCACGTCATAGAATTAGAACCTAGCAATCTGCTTGCAAGATTCAACAGAGCATTATTGAGAGCACAAGTCGGAGACAATAATAAGGCAATAGCTGACTTTGACTTCGTTATCAAAAATGAACCTGAGAATTATATCGCCTATATGAACAGGGCAATGCTACGTAATGATATCGGCGATACCAGAGGAGCATTAGCTGATTTGGATATTGTTCTGAAAGAATATCCTGATTTTTATCAGGGATATTATTACAAATCGGAGATAAAAAGAAAATTAAACAACCTGAAAGATGCCGAACAAGATTATCTGCTTGCACGCAGAATAGAAGAGAAAACAAAAAGAGAGGTATTCTCAGGAAAAGCAGACAAGAAAGAGAAAGACAAGACCCGAGAAAAATCGGATAAGACTATTGACAAGTTCAATCTGCTGGTTGTTGCCGACAAAGAGGAAGAAGCTAAAAGTAAATACAATAGTGAAACCCGCGGAAAAGTACAGAACAAGCAAACAAACATAGAGCTAGAGCCTGCTTTCATTATTTCGTATTACGAAAAGCCGACAGAGATTCAGAAATTCACTCATTATAATCAGGAAATTGAAAGCCTGAACAAAAAAGATGTACTCAGCAGGAAACTTCTTATTACAAATCAGGAGGTACCTCTTGATAGTGCACAAGTCTCTATACATTTCGGTTCAATAAATGAATATTCAAAATTAATAGCTGACCATCCCGAGAATACCGAATACTATTTTGCAAGAGCTCTTGATTACATTCTGGTACAAGATTTTGCGAGTGCCATAGAAGATCTGAATAGGGCTACGGCTATTGACCCGAAGTTTACTCTTGCTTATTTTAATCTGGCGGTAGCATATACCAAACAGGTAAAATCGAAAGAATTATTACCTGAATTATACAGCCAGAGCAACAATTCCGAACTCAGCATTAATATGCAGCTAGGAGCCGGAGCATCGGTAAAAACTGCAGCTACGCCTGCGGGACAAGAAACGAATATAAAAAGTATCAATTCTAAATTTGAATACGAATCTATGCTTAACAGCTACGGAAAAGTAATAGAACTCTCACCCAATTTTGTATACGCATATTACAATCGGGCAGAAATAAAGGCTATGCAAAACGATTACCGTGCTGCAATTCTTGACTACAATGAAGCAATTAAACGAAGCACCGATTTTGCCGAAGCCTATTACAACCGCGGACTTTGCCGCCTTAGAGTAAAAGATACCGAACGAGGTTTGGAAGATCTACGTAAAGCAGGTGAACTGGGAATAATCAATGCTTACAGTATAATTAAAAGAATGACCGAATAAAAAGCACCTTGCCCGATAATGGTATAAGCAAACGATTTTTATCTATACTCAAATGGGAGTAAATAATAATTAAGGTTGCAAACCTATTTATTTCATTGACAAGTATGATAACCAGAATTGGTTATAACTTGAAAATATAGCATTAAATTACTTATCGAAAAGGATCAAAAGAATAATGTATGGGCGAGGCTCTGCTTCGCTCATTTTTGTAAATATCGTGTTGAACAGAATTACACTCATACAACAAGCTGAATTCGAAGACTGAAAACAAAGTAACACAATCCGAAAAGAAGACTTCGAGTGTTACTTTTGTAACCTTTTCTCAATCAAAAATTAATTCGGAGCAATTGAGAAAGATTGTCAGATCATTCATCATTAATACTGTCACCTTTGTTACCTTTTTATGTAACATCGCATATTATTCGACAAAAAGATTCGAGATTTAAAATTTAAGGATTATAAGATAAAAGAATCCATAAAATGTGTAATTTTGCAGACCTTAAGGTCTAAGACCTTTTGTTCATAAACAAAACATAACAGCAATAAGACTTCAGACATAAGAAGTATTGCATTAAGAACTTATTGCGATTAATTGACTAAAATAATTACCCTCACTTGTACGAGAGTAAATAAAACAGATAACTAATGATTAAAATTACATTTCCTGATGGTTCCGTAAGGGAATTTCCCAGAGGAACATCTTCAATGCAGATTGCAGAAAGTATCAGTTCCAGATTAGCTCAAGATGTTTTGGCATCAAGCGTAAATGGTCAGACATGGGATCTGACGCGCCCTATAGAAGAAGATTCTACTGTAAGCCTGCTCAAATGGGATGACGAAGAAGGCAAGCATGCATTCTGGCACTCATCGGCTCACCTTATGGCCGAAGCAATACAGGAATTGTATCCTCATGCTAAATTCGGTATCGGGCCTGCTATCGAAAACGGATTCTATTACGACATCGACTTCGGCGATACGCCTGTTAAAGACTCCGACTTTCCGGCAATCGAAAAGAAAATGAAAGAACTGATTGCTAAGAAAGAAGAGATCGTTCGTAAAAGCATTACCAAAACCGATGCACTAAAAATGTTCGGAGACCGTAATGAGGGATACAAAGTCGAATTAATCAACGATCTTGCAGACGGAACAATCACAACATATACACAAGGATCATTCACCGATCTTTGTCGTGGACCTCACTTACCCAATACTTCATACATCAAAGCTGTAAAGATTCTTAGTGCAGCTGGAGCATATTGGAGAGGTGATGAAAAACGTAAACAGTTGACCCGTTTATACGGAATCACCTTCCCTAAACAAAAGATGCTGGATGATTACCTCACTCTTTTGGAAGAAGCAAAAAAACGTGATCACCGCAAAATAGGAAAAGAACTAGAGCTATTTGGATTCTCTCAGAATGTCGGTCAAGGTTTGCCATTGTGGTTACCAAGAGGAACACAATTGCGTCTTCGTCTGGAAGATTTTCTGAAAAAGATTCAGAAGCAATTCGATTACGATCAGGTTATGACACCCCACATCGGGGCAAAACAATTATATGTAACTTCGGGTCACTATGCAAAATATGGAAAGGATTCATTCCAACCGATTCATACACCGGAAGAAAACGAAGAGTTTTTATTAAAACCGATGAACTGCCCTCACCACTGTGAGATATACAAAATAACACCCCGCTCATATAAAGACCTGCCTCTTCGTTTGGCTGAATTCGGCACAGTTTACCGTTACGAACAAAGTGGTGAATTACATGGATTGACTCGTGTACGCGGGTTTACTCAAGATGATGCGCATATTTTCTGTACTCCCGATCAGTTGAAAGATGAGTTTTTGAAAGTAGTCGACATTATCTTCATCATCTTCAAAGCATTAGACTTTGAGAATTTCGAAGCTCAAATCTCATTGAGAGATCCCGAAAATAAAGAAAAATACATCGGATCGGAAGAAAACTGGCAAAAAGCAGAAGCAGCTATTATCGAAGCCTGCGAACAAAAAGGACTTCCTGCTAAAGTAGAGTTGGGTGAAGCCGCATTTTACGGACCCAAACTAGACTTCATGGTGAAGGACGCTTTAGGACGCCGCTGGCAGCTTGGCACTATTCAAGTAGACTATAACCTACCCGAACGCTTTGGTCTTGAATATACAGGAGCAGATAATCAAAAACACTGTCCGGTAATGATTCACCGTGCGCCATTCGGTTCTATGGAACGATTTATCGCTGTGCTTATCGAACATACAGCGGGTAAATTTCCGCTGTGGCTGACACCCGATCAGGTTGTAATTATGCCTATCAGCGAAAAATTCAACGACTATGCACATAGGGTAGCTTCATTCCTGAAAAGACGTGACATCCGCACTCAGGTAGACGACCGCAATGAAAAAATCGGACGAAAAATACGTGATAACGAATTGAAAAGAATCCCGTATTTACTTATCGTTGGAGAGAAAGAAGCAGAAAGTGAAGAAGTTTCGATAAGAAAACAGGGTGAAGGTGATAAAGGTTCAATGAAAATTACTACCTTTGCCGATCAAATTACAGAAGAAGTTGAAAAAATGATGAATGCATGGAACAAATAGGGTCACAGACTCTTATCCATTTTGGTTAAAACCAAACAGTATTTCATCGTATAAAATGAATATAATCAGGTAATAAAAAAAATTTAATAAGAAAACAGAAAGGAACATAATCTTTTTTTAATGAGGAACAACAGAATCAATAACAATAAAAAAGAGGAACTTCACAGAATCAATGAGAAGATTCGTGTACCTCAAGTCCGCCTAGTCGGTGAAAATGTTGAGCAAGGAGTATATTCTACTCATGATGCGCTAAAGATAGCTGACGAAAAAGGTCTCGATTTGGTAGAGATCTCTCCAAATGGTGATCCTCCTGTTTGTCGTATTACTGATTATCAGAAGTTTTTGTATCAACAAAAGAAAAAGCTAAAAGAACAAAAAGCTAAATCTGTAAAGGTAGTTGTAAAGGAGATTCGTTTCGGACCTCAAACCGACGACCATGATTTTAACTTTAAGCTCAAACATGCTAAGTCTTTTCTTGAAGAAGGTTCAAAAGTAAAAGCTTACGTTTTCTTCAAAGGGCGTTCTATCCTTTTCAAAGAGCAAGGAGAAGTTCTACTGCTTCGCTTCGCAACAGAGTTGGAAGATTATGCAAAAGTAGACCAACTACCTCAGCTTGAAGGAAAGAAAATGATTATCATGCTTTCTCCTAAAAAACAACCGGTAAAGGCTGCGCCTAAAAAAGTTGAAGAAAAAGGCAAAGAAGATAAAAAAGCTGAAAAGACAGAAAAAGCGGAAGAAAAACAAGAAGAAGCTTAAAAAAAGCTACGCAAGTAGTATCATAAATATTAAAAATTAAGTATTAACAAGATGCCAAAAATGAAGACTAACTCCGGTGCCAAAAAAAGGTTCAGCCTTACCGGATCAGGAAAAATCAAAAGAAAACATGCTTTCAAAAGTCACATCTTGACTAAGAAAACTAAAAAACAAAAAAGAAATCTTACCCACGCTGCTACAGTACATGCCGCTGACGTGAAAAATGTTAAGCAATTGCTTGCATTGAAATAAGTTTCAATAGTTTTCTTAAAAGCAAATTTTGATTTATTAACAGAATGTATGCACAAAAGAGTTCTAAAGGGTAGAGCCGCTAACATTCAAAACATCTTACAATTATGCCAAGATCAGTCAACCATGTTGCGTCACGCAACCGCCGTAAAAAAGTATTAAAATTAACAAGAGGGTATTACGGAGCCCGTAAAAATGTTTGGACAGTTGCCAAAAATACTTGGGAAAAAGGTCTAACTTATGCATTCCGCGACCGTCGCGCTAAAAAACGCAACTTCCGTGCACTTTGGATACAACGTATCAATGCAGCTGCACGTCTTGAAGGAATGTCTTATTCTCGCCTTATGGGTGCTCTTCACAAAAACGGAATCGAAATCAACCGTAAAGTTCTTGCAGACCTTGCAATGAACCATCCTGAAGCATTCAGCGCAATCGTAGCAAAAGTAAAATAAGGTCTCAAAACCTATTTTAACCTATGATATTAAAAATGACCAGTCGAAATCGGCTGGTCATTTTTTTATCTATATACAAAGAGGTATTCGGTTTACTTAAAACTCACAAAAACATTGTATATTTACAAGTAAACAGGGTTTCAGACCCATTACTTAACTTTGCAAGCACAAAAGCAACAGATTATTATTGCTAAAAGCATATCATTAATACTTTCTGCTACTTAATAGCTAGCTGGGTTAGACCTTAAAAATATTGCAAGTAGAGCAACGGAGGGATATATATATGGACAGTATCAGAAAAATAAAAAGAACAGCTCAATTAGTTTCCATTCTCACTAAATACGGATTTGATACCCTTGTTACAAAAACCGGCATCAAAAATCTTATCCCCGAAAGCTATATCAACAAAAACGAAAAACGAAAAGAAGTATTTTCTCTGGGTATATACGAACGTATACGACTAGTGCTCGAAGAGTTAGGACCCACTTATATAAAACTGGGACAATTACTAAGCAACAGGGATGACTTATTCCCGATTGAAATGATAGAAGAGCTCCAGAAACTACAGGATAATGTACAAACCAAAGAAATAGATCTTAGAAATACAATAAAGAAAGAATTTAACAAAGATATTGACGATCTATTTTCCGAAATAGATACAAATCCGATTGCAGCAGCATCATTATCTCAGGTATACACGGGAATATTACTTGAAAACAATCAAAAAGTCATCATCAAAGTAAAAAGAGAGGGTATAGAAGAAATCATAGAAGCAGATCTTCTTATCATGAAAGACTTTAGCCGGCTTCTTGAAACGTATTATGACATTGCCCGCCAAACAGGGATAAACCATATAATAAGAGCCTTCGAAAAATCTATTCTGAGCGAACTCTCCTTTACTCAGGAATTGAACAATATTGAACGGTTTAGGAAGAATTTCAGAAAGAATCCATCAATTTACACACCAGCAACATACAAACACCTGTCGAATAACAATATACTATGCATGGAGTTTATAGATGGAATAAAAGTCTCAGACAAGCAGCAATTGACAGCACAGGGTTTGGATACAAAGAATGTCGCAATGCACATTGTAGACCTCTACCTGAAACAGGTAATCGAATATGGTTATTTCCATGCCGACCCACATTCCGGCAACATCTTCGTTTTACCTTCTTCTCAAATCGTTTTCATAGATTACGGATCAGTAGGTCGGATCATCCCTCAGGATCAGGAGCTATTAGCTAATTTCGTGATGCATATACTAAGGAAAGACACAAGACGCCTGATCAGAATAATAAAAAAAATCGCACTGGAATATAAAATCAAAAATGACGCCCAATTCGAAAGAGACCTCTACGATTTTCTTGATATAATAGATACCGACTCGATAAAAGACCTCAATCTGCAAAGTATAATAAAGAGATTCAGCCGGATATTGTATGACAACAGGATTATCCTCCCCGATTATATCTATCTGCTTGCGCGCAGTATAGTCATACTCGAAGGAATAGGGCGGGAACTCGGACTCGAAGCAAGTATTATCGATCATGTAAAGCCCTACGGACATGACATGATCAAACAAAGGCTGAATCCTAAATACATAAAAAACCTCTTGATGGACAAATTGTATAGCTGGAATGACCGTCTGGAAGAACTTCCGGAGGATTTCCATTCACTTATACAAAAAATCAATCATGACGATCTGAAGATAACTCACAATATTAATGGGTTGTCAGACATTAAGAACACAATCAACCGACTTGTTCTGGCTATTTTAATATCATCTATTGCCGTGGGGTCATCTATCCTTATTCTGGCGAGCATGCCGCCCTTATTGCGGGGTGTTTCTATATTAGGGCTATTAGGTGTAATAATATCGGGGGCATTAGCAATCGTAGTCATACTTACAATTCTTAGAAACAAGAAAGAAAAGTAAGAGAGAAAACAGCACAAACAAAATTAAATATTGTTCATCCAATAAAAAATAGAACGATGTATAGTAAAAACAGTTCGTTTACATTTTGTCACAATATCCGAACAAGAAAAAAAAATATCGCTGAGCAAATTTAAACTTCGATTAGTATAAATAAAAGAATGAACGTGTTAAACCCTATAAAAAGAGGATAAAAAAGTATGATTTTCCTTTCTTTCAAAGGTTATTTACTTTAATTTTGCGAAACGAAACATTGATAAAAAAAATATCTAATTGTTTTTATTTATAAGCTAAAGACTATAGATTCATGTAATAATAATTAACAACGGCTTGCTCTTGTTATGAATCATGCAAAATAACAAAATGGTCTGAAGCCTTATCCACGTAATCAACAACCATTAAATAACTAAAAAAACTATTAAAACTTATGAGTTGGTTAATTAATTCCTCCATTGGCCGAAAATTCGTCATGGCTTTGTCGGGTTTAACATTGGTGCTATTTCTGCTTTTTCACATGAGCATGAATTTAGTTTCAATCATCTCAATAGAAGCTTATGAGCAAATTTGTGCATTGTTAGGTGTAAATTGGTATGCCCTTGTCGGAACTGCAGCACTAGCAGCTTTGTTTGTCATACACATTTGCTATGCCATCGTTCTAACTTTACGTAATCGTAAAGCCAGAGGTAACGACCAATATGCATCGTCAAATTTATCGGATGTGCCTTGGTCTTCAAAAAACATGCTTGTATTAGGTATTGCGATTTTAGTATTCCTACTAATACACTTGTACGATTTCTGGTTCAAAATGATGTTCGCAGAATTGTTTCACTTAGAAGAAATTGTTGTATATCCAGAAAATGTAGGCAATCACATGCTTGCTGTGTTTTCTAATCCGATCAAAGTTGCTTTATACCTTATCGGTGTTATTGCTATTTGGTTTCACTTATCACACGGTATCTGGAGTATGTGCCAATCGTCCGGACTTAACGGAAAAACTTGGATGCCTCGTTTGAAATGCATCGCTAACATTGTATCTACAATTGTTTGCATAGGTTTTGCTATTGTTCCGATTTACTTCTTTGCTAAAAGCATACTTTGCACTTCGTGCATGTAAGTAACAAGAAGTATTTAATGACACTACCCAAGTGATAATTACAAACTATTATCATTTACGGTAAGTCAATAAATAGGTCTGAGACCTTAATCAATAAACGCTAAAAGAAAAAATAAATATGGCTACTATATTAGATCCAAAAAAAGATTCTAAAATCCCAGAAGGTCCACTGGCTGAAAAATGGTCGAACTATAAAGCTCACCAAAAATTGGTCAACCCTGCAAACAAACGCCGCCTCGACATCATCGTAGTAGGTACAGGTCTTGCCGGAGGTTCAGCTGCAGCCTCTTTAGGTGAAATGGGATTCAATGTTCTCAATTTCTGTATTCAGGATTCACCTCGCCGTGCTCACTCTATCGCTGCGCAAGGAGGTATCAACGCTGCTAAAAATTATCAAAACGATGGTGACTCTGTTTACCGTCTATTCTACGATACAATCAAAGGAGGAGACTACCGTGCACGTGAAGCGAATGTTTACCGTATGGCGGAAGTTTCAAACAACATCATCGACCAATGTGTTGCACAAGGAGTACCTTTTGCTCGCGAATACGGAGGCTTGCTTGACAACCGCTCATTCGGTGGAGCTCAGGTATCACGTACATTTTATGCTAAAGGACAAACAGGACAACAATTGCTGCTTGGAGCATACTCGTCATTGAGTCGCCAAGTACAAAAAGGTTCTGTAAAATTATACACTCGTTACGAGATGCTTGACCTTGTTATTATTGACGGTCGTGCCCGCGGTATTATTGCCCGAAACCTTGTAACCGGTAAAATCGAACGTTTCTCGGCTCATGCAGTAGTTATAGGAACAGGTGGATACGGAAACGCATTCTTCCTTTCTACAAATGCTATGGGATCTAACGGTTCGGCAGCTATTCAGGCATACAAGAAAGGAGCTTACTTTGCAAACCCATGTTTTGCACAGATTCACCCTACATGTATTCCTGTACACGGAGAATTCCAATCCAAATTAACTTTGATGTCAGAGTCTCTTCGTAACGATGGTCGTATCTGGGTACCAAAGAAAAAAGAAGATTCGGAAGCAATTCGTGCAGGAAAGCTTAAACCAACTCAAATAAAAGAAGAAGACAGAGACTACTACCTGGAAAGACGTTACCCTGCATTCGGTAACCTTGTTCCTCGTGACGTAGCATCTCGTGCAGCAAAAGAAAGATGTGATGCAGGATTCGGTGTCGGATCAACAGGTCTTGCTGTTTATCTTGATTTCTCGGCAGCTATCGAACGTTTAGGAAAAAGTACTGTAGAAGCAAAATACGGTAACTTATTCCAGATGTACGAAAAGATTGTTGATGATAATCCATACGAAACTCCGATGATGATTTACCCAGCAATCCACTACACAATGGGTGGAGTTTGGGTCGATTACGAATTGCAAACATCAATCCCCGGCTGTTTCTTTATCGGTGAAGCTAACTTCTCTGATCACGGAGCCAACCGTCTTGGAGCATCTGCATTGATGCAAGGTCTTGCCGATGGTTATTTCGTATTACCATATACAATCCAAAACTATTTGGCTGACCAAATTACTGTACCTCGTTTCAGTACTGATTTACCTGAATTCCAAGAAGCAGAAGATGCAATCAATAAAAAAGTTGCAAAACTGATGGCTATCAAAGGAGAACATTCGGTAGACTCTATCCACAAAAAACTAGGTCATATCATGTGGGAATACGTTGGAATGGGACGTACAAAAGAATCTTTAGAAACAGCAATCGCCAAGATTAAAGAACTAAGAAAAGACTTCTGGACAAACCTTCGTATACCAGGTGAAGCAAATACATTGAACACCGAATTGGAAAAAGCTCTTCGTTTGGCTGACTTTATCGAAATAGGTTACTTGATGGCTATGGACGGCTTGGATAGAAACGAGTCTTGCGGAGGTCACTTCCGTGAAGAATACCAGACTCCTGAAGGAGAAGCTCTTCGTGATGACGAAAACTACTCTTATGTTTCATGTTGGAAATATATGGGAGAGGATCAAGATCCTGAATTGGTAAAAGAACCTCTAGACTACGAATTTGTAGTTAGACAACAACGTAACTATAAAGCATAACCCAATCAGAAAAAGAGTAACAAAATGGATAAGACAATAAATATAACACTGAAAGTATGGCGTCAAAGAGGTCCTAAAGAAAAAGGAGCTTTTGAATCATACAAATTGGATGGAATATCAACAGAAAGTTCATTCCTTGAAATGTTGGACATCCTGAACGAAACACTTATCAATAAAGGTCAGGAGCCGGTAGTATTCGACCATGACTGCCGCGAAGGTATCTGCGGTATGTGTAGCTTATATATCAACGGACACCCTCACGGACCGGACGAAGACATCACTACTTGTCAGTTGCACATGCGTAAGTTTAAAGATGGCGAAACCATCACTATCGAACCTTGGCGCTCGGCAGGTTTCCCTGTTATCCGCGACTTGATGGTAGACCGTACAGCTTTCGATAAAATCATCCAAGCTGGTGGTTACACATCAATCAATGCAGGTGGAGCACAAGATGCAAATGCAATTCCTATCTCAAAAGAAGATGCTGACGAAGCAATGGACTCAGCTTCTTGTATCGGTTGTGGAGCTTGTGTTGCAGCATGTAAAAATGGCTCGGCGATGTTATTCCTATCAGCTAAGGTTAGCCAATTGGCACTTCTTCCTCAAGGTAGAGTTGAAGCTGCTAAACGTGCAAAATCGATGGTTGCTAAAATGGATGAACTAGGTTTCGGTAACTGTACCAACACCGGTGCTTGCGAAGTAGAATGCCCTAAGAATATTTCTATAAGCAATATCGCTCGATTGAACCGAGAGTTCCTGGTAGCGAAATTCAAAGACTAACACACTGTACATTAATCATATGGGTAAGGATGGTTCTCAACAGAACCATCCTTATATTTTATCTGTAAATGAGTATAATTTAAAAAAAACAGAAAAAAAGCTTGTAAATAAAAAAACATTTATAACTTTGTGACATAACGAAAGTAATAAAAATGGCAAATTGTGTATTACACGTCCTCATTCTTGATATTCTGCTCGTCGGACAGAATAAATGAGAAAGGTATGTGCAGCACAGATCGCTTGAATCGTAAGAGTATATAATGAATCAACATAAGCCTTTCTCAGTAATGGGGAAGGCTTTTTTATTAAAAGATATTAGCAATGGGAATCGAATTACGCAGTTCGTCCAGCACACAAGGACGTAGAATGGCAGGAGCAAGAGCTCTTTGGAGAGCCAACGGAATGAAAGAAGAACAGATGGGCAAACCCCTTATCGCAATCGTAAACTCATTCACTCAATTCGTGCCCGGTCATGTACATCTACATCACATCGGACAACAAGTAAAAGCCGAAATAGAATCATTGGGTTGTTTTGCAGCCGAATTCAATACAATAGCTATCGATGACGGAATAGCAATGGGACACGACGGAATGTTATATTCCTTACCTTCGAGAGACCTGATTGCTGATAGCATCGAGTACATGGTTAATGCCCACAAAGCTGATGCAATGGTATGTATCAGCAATTGCGACAAAATAACTCCGGGAATGCTTATGGCAGCTATGCGTCTGAATATCCCTGCTATATTTGTATCAGGTGGACCAATGGAAGCAGGCGAACTGGACAATAAGCATCTCGACCTTATTGATGCGATGATCAAAGCCGCGGACAATACCGTTTCAGATAAAGAAGTAAATGCCATTGAAAGAGCAGCCTGTCCCACTTGCGGATCATGCTCAGGTATGTTTACCGCTAACTCGATGAACTGTCTGAATGAAGCTATAGGACTTGGATTACCCGGTAACGGAACTATTGTAGCAACACATGCCAACCGTGCAAAGCTATTCAAGGATGCAGCTAAGCTAATTGTTGAGAACGCATATAAATATTACAGAGACGGAGATGCTTCAGTTCTTCCACGCAATATAGCATCAAAACAAGCCTTTCTTAACTCCATGACTCTGGATATCGCAATGGGAGGATCAACAAATACCATCCTGCACCTTTTGGCTATAGCACACGAAGCAGAAGTAGACTTTACGATGGATGACATAGATAAGCTGTCACGAAAAACACCATGCCTTTGTAAAGTAGCACCAAATACAGATAAATACCACATACAAGATGTAAACAGAGCAGGAGGTATCCTCAGCATTTTGGGAGAACTAGCAAAAGCTAACCTCATCGATACATCCGTAAAACGTTCAGACGGAATGACTCTGGCTCAAGCAATCGAAAAATACGATATTACAAAAGCCTCTATAAATAAAGATGCTGAGATATTATATAAATCAGCTCCCGGAAATAAGTTCAATCTCGTGATGGGTTCGCAAGACAGCTACTACCCTACCCTCGATACCGACCGAGTCTCGGGATGTATAAGAGATTTTGATCATGCTTATACTAAAGATGGAGGTCTGGGTATCCTCAAAGGAAATATTGCCCTCGATGGTTGTGTGGTAAAAACAGCTGGTGTAGATGAAAGTATATTCAAATTTTCAGGTACAGCTAAAGTCTTCCATTCTCAGGATGCAGCATGCGAAGGAATCCTTAGAGATCAGGTAAAATCAGGAGATGTAGTCGTCATCACATACGAAGGACCTAAAGGAGGTCCGGGAATGCAGGAAATGCTTTACCCGACTTCATACATCAAATCGAAACACCTAGGAAAAGAATGTGCCTTGATTACCGATGGACGTTTTTCGGGAGGAACATCCGGATTATCAATCGGACACGTATCTCCGGAAGCTGCTGCAGGTGGAGCCATTGGACTGGTTAGAGACGGTGATATTATAGACATCGACATTCCAAACCGTTCAATCAGCGTAAGAGTAAGCGATGAAGAATTGGAAAAGCGCCGTAATGAAGAATTCGCAAAAGGCAACTTAGCCTTTAAACCCAATAGAGATAGAAATGTTTCGAAAGCTCTGAAAGCCTATGCAAGCATGGTAAGTTCTGCTGACTTAGGAGCTGTAAGAATAATAGAATAAAAGTACATTAGACAGAAAATCATTAAGTATATGAGTACACAAATAACAGGAAGGGAAGCACTTATCCGGTCTTTGATACAGGAAGGTGTAGATACCATTTTCGGATATCCGGGAGGTGCTATCATGCCCATATTCGACACTATATACGATTACAAAGAGCAAATCAAACATATATTAGTACGCCACGAACAAGGAGCAACACATGCAGCTCAGGGCTATGCCCGTACTTCGGGAAAAGTAGGAGTTGCGTTTGTAACATCGGGCCCGGGAGCAACCAATACCATCACAGGTATTGCCGATGCAATGATGGACAGTACACCAATGGTAGTAGTAACAGGGCAGGTAGTATCTTCTCTTCTGGGAAGCGATGCATTTCAGGAAGCAGACGTAGTAGGTATTACTCAACCGATAACAAAATGGGCTTATCAGATAAGACGTGCCGAAGATATCCCTACAGCAGTAGCCCGTGCTTTTTATATAGCAGCATCTGGTCGTCCTGGCCCTGTTGTGCTGGACATAACCAAGGATGCTCAAAATGGTTTGCTTGACTATAAATACGAAAAGACCACATTTATCCGAAGTTATCAGCCGAAGCCCAATATAAACAATAAGGAGATAGAAGAAGCAGCACGAATAATCAATGCAGCGAAAAAACCTCTGGCACTTATCGGACAAGGCGTAATTCTGGGAGAAGCCGAACTGGAACTGAAAGATTTCATTGAAAAGAGCGGAATTCCTGCGGCATTTACGGTCTTGGGATTATCATCGATACCGACTGACCATTCTCAGAATGTAGGCATGCTCGGAATGCATGGAAACATCGGTCCTAATCTAAAGACAAACGAGTGTGACGTACTGATAGCTATAGGTATGCGTTTTGACGACCGTGTAACCGGAGACCTCAAGACATATGCCAAACAAGCAAAAATCATTCATTTCGATATTGATCTGGCTGAGATTGATAAAAACGTAAAAACGACGGCTCGTGTATACGGCGATGTAAAAGATACCTTACCTGCTGTAACGAAGTACATAGAAAATAAAGAGTATCCCGAATGGCTTGGTGAGTTCAAAGCATGTTATCAGCGGGAATACGACGTTGTCATTAAAAATGAGCTTTACCCCGAATCAGGCCATCTGAAGATGGGAGAAGTAATCAACAAAATATCTGAAGCGACAGGAAATAAAGCGGTATTAGTTACCGATGTGGGTCAACACCAGATGATGGGTGTCCGATATTTCAAATACCAGCAAAGCCGCAGCGTTGTCACTTCGGGCGGACTCGGAACAATGGGATTTGGCTTACCTGCTGCCATTGGGGCAAAAGTTGGAACGCCCGATCGGACAGTGTGCCTATTTGTTGGAGACGGAGGTATACAAATGACAATTCAAGAACTCGGTACTATTATGCAATACGACATTGATGTAAAGATTGTAATCTTGAATAATCATTTTCTGGGAATGGTACGTCAATGGCAGGAACTGTTTTTCGATGAAAGATATTCGGAAACAGTCATGAAGAATCCTGACTTTGTAAAAATAGCGCAGGCTTATAATATCGAATCTAAGAAAGTAGATAAACGCGAAGATCTTGATAGTGCCATATCAGAAATGCTGAATCATAAGGGTTCATTCCTGCTTGATGTTGATGTAGAAGCCAAGGGTATGGTTTATCCAATGGTTCCGGCAGGAAGTTGTGTGACAAATATTCTCTTGGGTGATGAATAAGACCAAACTGCTTGTATATCTCTTATTCGTGGCCGGATTAATATCCTGCTCAAAAGAATCGCCATACGAAATTCGATCTTTATACATAGAATATAATAATATACCGGCAGATATTCAAAAGATGATTGAACAACAAGTAGAAAACAAAAAAGATACGGTATTCAATTTTGCTAAAACCTCCGAGAAAAAACAATATATTATATATCGGTTTTATTCGGCCAGCCAATTACCAAAGGAAAACCTCCTTGATGGAACCCGTAAGATAAGGCTTTCTGTTCTGAATGAAAAAGACTCTATCGGAAACCCTCTGTATCAGGTGGAGCTTTACAAATCAGAACAGTCGCAATGGAAAAGAACCTGGAATTTAGGATCAACCTCTTTCTACTCCGATACCATAGTAAGTGACAAATACATCGGGCAGGCTTTAATTTCCAGTTTAAATATATCTCACTGGAAAGGTTTACCGTAAATCATATCTTTTTAAATAAAAAGTCATGGAAGAAAAAATATTATATACAGTAACCATCTTCTCCGAAAACACAGTAGGACTATTAGGTCAGGTTACAAGTGTTTTTACCCGCCGGCAGCTAAATATAGAGACTCTATCGGTCTCACCATCAGCTTTGCCGGGAATACATAAATTCACAATAACTATCTTTACAGACAGGGATACTATAGTGAAAGTCGTAAAGCAGATAGATAAACGCATTGATGTACTGAAAGCATATTTCAATACCGATGACGAACTTATACATCAGGAAATAGCATTATACAAATTATCTACACCCGATTTTCTAAAAATGGGCACGGTAGAGCAATTGATCAGAAAATACAATGCTAAAATTCTGGAGATAAACGAAAATTGTGTAGTATTGCATAAGACAGGGCATCATGCCGAGACTCAGGCTCTTTTCGAAGAATTAAGTAAGGCAATCGGAGTCCTTCAGTTTATCCGTTCGGGACGTATTGCTATCACAAAATCAAAAATCGAACGTTTGAGTGATATGCTGAAAGAAATTGAACATAAAAAAAATAGCTAATAACACGCGATATAAAGTTTCTGATGCTTGGAAATATAGGGACATATACATATACGATAGATGCATATCTGACCGACTTCAGGGGAAAAGCAACATTACCGATGATCGGAGGATTTATGCTTCAGGCGGCAACCCGACATGCCGAAGAACGAGGATTCGGATATTCGTGCATGGTTAGTAAACAACGGGTATGGGTACTTACCAGAATGAATATTCAATTATCGGGATATCCTGACAATGATACCCAAATCAAATTGCATACCTGGGTATCCGATGTGAATAAGCTATTCACCGAAAGATGTTTCGCTTTTGAAGATCAAAATGGAAATTACTTCGGATATGCACGCTCTTTATGGGCATCGATAGACATACAGACCCGTAGAGCCACAAATGTTTTGGAACTCGAGGGAATGACAGACTTTATCTCCGACAAAGAATGCCCGATTGACAGTGCCGGAAAGATAGTACCAGCAAAAGATTCGGAACTAGCAGACTCTTTTATCGTGAAGTATAGCGATATAGATATAAACAAGCACTTGAACAGCATGAAATACATTGAACATTTCGTGGATATATTTCCGCTTGAGTTATATCAAAAAAAGGAGATTAAAGGCTTTGAGATAAACTATATCACAGAGGGAAAATATGCATCCGAGCTCTCCATATTTAAGAAAGAAATTTCGGATAATATCTATTCTCTTGATATGAGACATGACGACAAGGCGATTTGTGTCGCCAGAGTCACATGGAAATAAATAACGTCTACATTATTAGACGATCATTAATAATAATTCATCTATTTCTTAATAATAAAATTAAAAACACAAAATGGCAGAAATGAATTTTGGAGGAGTTACCGAGCAGGTAGCGACCCGCGAAGAGTTCCCACTGGAAAAAGCAAGAGAAGTTCTTAAAAACGAAACTATTGCAGTTATCGGTTACGGTGTACAAGGTCCCGGACAAGCTCTTAACCTGAGAGATAACGGATTTAATGTAATTATCGGACAACGCAAAGGTGGTAAAACTTGGGAAAAAGCAATCGCTGACGGTTGGGTTCCCGGAGAAACTCTATTCGAAATCGAAGAAGCTGCATCTAAAGGTACTATTATTCAATACCTACTATCAGATGCTGCTCAAATAGAAGTATGGCCTCGCA
The DNA here is from genome assembly GCF_000426485.1 of Indolivaga capnocytophagoides DSM 22835. Lineage (GTDB taxonomy): Bacteria > Bacteroidota > Bacteroidia > Bacteroidales > Dysgonomonadaceae > Dysgonomonas_A > Dysgonomonas_A capnocytophagoides. The sequence goes on along the minus strand of NZ_AUFL01000010.1, from coordinate 135,666 downwards.
TTAAACCTTATCTTACTGCAGGTAAAGCATTATACTTCTCTCACGGATTCGGTATCACTTACAAAGAACGTACAGGTATTATACCTCCTGCTGATATTGATGTAATCCTTGTAGCACCTAAAGGATCAGGAACAAGCCTTCGCCGTATGTTCCTTGAAGGACGTGGTTTGAATTCGAGCTACGCTGTATTCCAGGATGCAACAGGACGTGCTAAAGAACGTACAATAGCTCTTGGAATCGGAGTCGGATCGGGATATCTTTTCGAAACAGACTTCAAACGTGAAGTATATTCTGACCTTACCGGAGAACGCGGAACATTGATGGGAGCAATACAAGGTATTCTTCTTGCCCAATACGAAGTTCTTCGTGAAAACGGACACTCTCCATCAGAAGCGTTTAACGAAACTGTAGAAGAGCTTACTCAATCTCTTATGCCTCTTTTTGCTGAAAAAGGAATGGACTGGATGTATGCAAACTGTTCTACAACTGCACAACGCGGAGCTTTAGACTGGATGGGACCTTTCCATGATGCAACAAAACCTGTATTCGCAAAACTATATGCAGAAGTTGCTTGTGGCAATGAAGCTCAACGCTCTATTGATACCAATTCAAAACCAGACTATCGCGAAGGATTGGAGAAAGAACTGGAAGCTCTTCGCGAAAGTGAAATGTGGCGTACGGGTGCTGTCGTAAGAAAACTTCGTCCTGAAAACAACTAATTTTTTAAGATTGGCTAATATACTGAGAACCTGTATATATATGTACAGGTTCTCTTTTTTCAGGAATCTTTTCAACTGCTTTTTTCACTCAGAACTTGCATATATAAACAAAAAGCAGTAATATTGCATCCGATTTCAAGAACTAACTTCTTAATCAGGTCCTATAGCTCAGTTGGTTAGAGCATCTGACTCATAATCAGGGGGTCCTTGGTTCAAGCCCAAGTGGGACCACTCCCAAAAGCAATTACAGTAATGTAGTTGCTTTTTTTATTTTATCTTACTTTGAGAATATATCCCATTACCAACATAAATAAATGACAACAAATTTCTAGCTTAATTAACTAATACAAAAACTATTTGTCATAAATAGCAGCATAAAACATCATATATCTAAAAAAACGGACAAATAGCAGCAAAAACAGTCAAGAATTCATCTTTTTCGCAAAAATAACATACATTTACAGAATGCTATAATTTACAAAACATTAAAGACAGACACTAGACCGATTAATCATTATTTTCAATCATAAAACATAGTTTAGACTTGATTCATTGGAGTAGATCACAATGAACAAAACTATAAATACAAACTTGAAAACAACTAAAATATATAGTATATGAAGTTTCGCTTTACTGCTATTCTGTTATTGGCCATTCCGCTGACAATAACAGCGCAAATCGTACAACGTTATAACAGTCCCCGTTCGGGCGATGAAATAATAAAACAGCAGGTCGAATTTAAAGATCCCGGAAGAGAAGGAGAAAACGTCATCTGGGACTTTGGTAAACTCAAATCTATTAATAATCGGTACTCTTTGACTTATTCTTCTCCTGATCTATTGGACAATTCTTACTATATATTGGGACGTGACACAATACAGTCAAATAATGATTCTGTTCAGTCTCTGATCGGCACAGAACATAGCACTATGTATTATTTACAGGTGCAAAATAACAGTCTGTCTGTTCTTGGTCACGAAAATGCAACAACTTCCCTGAAGTATACCCCTTCGTTATTATCAATGACATACCCGACTAACTATAATGAATTGCATCAAAAGCAATATCAATCCAAGGGGCTGTACTCATGCCGTATACCTTTCGAATCACAGGGAGAAATCAAACAGATCGCAGATGCTTATGGTATTATGATTCTTCCGTCGGGAGATACATTGAAAAACGTGATGCGGGTAAAGACCGTCCAAACCATCGAGGAGACCATTTTCGATGTCAATAATAACGTGAATACTATCCTAAATATGAATGTCGAGAATTATAAATGGTTCTCGAAAGGGTATCGTTATCCTATCTTTGAGACGATCAAGACAATTCCTCAGGACTCTTCTGCGAATGAATTTTCCACTGCTTTTTTCTTTCCTCCTCAGGAACACTTGTATCTGGATACAGATCCGGATAATCTGGCAGTTTTGGATAGTTTGTGGAATATTGACCATAATATACCGGATGTGACAGATCCGACTGAAGAACAGCCCAATGCAAATCTCTCCTATAATTTCTATCCTAATCCGGTTGAAAGCATACTTACTGTAGAGTATTATCTTGAGAAGCCATCATCGGTAACGATCTCACTCTACAATCTTGACGGCAGGCTTATAAAAACTGTAGTTAAACCGATTTCATCAAGCGGTATATATACCGAACAGATCGATTGTTCATCCTTAGCTAAGGGAACTTATATTATAAGTATAGGTACGGGTTATAAAGTGTATTCTGATAAAGTGGTTAAGAAATGACAAAGAGAATATCGAAAAATACCTTAAGTATAATGTTCTTGTTGTGTTTAATCACACTTTATTCACACGCAGATAATGGAGTTACTCCTAACCTCAACATTATTCCAACATCCCCTAATGCTGCAGCATTAGGAGCATATGGAGTGGTACCTGTTGATCTACATACAGGAACAATCTCTGTTTCGGTTCCGATATACGATATAAATCTTGATGGAGAAGTGATTCCTATTAGTTTATCATACCGCACAACAGGGGTTAAAGTTGCACAAGAAGCCAGCTCTGTCGGATTAGGATGGACTTTAAATGCAGGAGGATGTATTGTTCGGAATATAAAAGGGTTAGATGATTTTGGCGGAGGTGGATTTTACGATCATCCGGGAGAATTTTTTCCCCCAGGAAACGATCCTTCAGATGACGATTTTAGTGGATTGATTTGGAGAGAAAAGCTATTCGATCCTACTGCTATAGGTTTTAGATCGTATTATTTAGGCGAAATGGATCCTGAACCAGACTCATATTTTTATAATTTCTGTAATAAATCAGGAGAAATGCTTATGAGTGCCGATCAAAAATTTTATTTTCAGAATCATAATGAATTTTTATTTGTAAAAAAAGCAAGCGAATACGAATGGATTTTATATGACTCTAAGGGATATGAATATACATTCTCTCAAATAGAAAGATCTAAAGCTTATTTTAGAACAGATTTAAATGTATATATAAATCCTGAAACAATTCCTAAAAGCTCATTATTTTATACAGACGGCAGCAGGTATGTAATGACTGCGTGGTATTTATCAAAGATTAAATCGCCTAAAAACAATATCGTGGAATTTAAGTATGAAACTGAAGAAATTGAAACTCCTATATCATTTGCCGAAGAAGTATTTTCTTCAATTTATTCAGATCCTGATTTACCTAAAGATTTAGGCAGTAGTTTTAGCTACTACTCTTACTCATATTCTAAGATAGAACAACCTCGTATTAGTCAAATACTTTTTGATAAAGGATCTATAAATTTTTCGTCCTCAGCAAGGTTAGATATTATAGGAGCCAATAAGATCGATAAAATTCAACTCAAGGATAATTCAGGAAATTTAGTAAAAGAAATAAATCTAGCATACTCTTATTTAGGAGTAACAGGTAAACCTCTAACATGCAAAATGTTACTAAATGAAGTTTCTGAGCAATCAGGCGATCAACAAAAAAAATATATACTAAACTATAATTTAGGAGCAACCGGGAAAATACCATCTAAGCAATCTATTGCGACTGACTGGTGGGGGTATTATAACAAAAGTGCTGAACCCAATCTAAATACCGGGTTTAAGACAATTGCAGGCATAACAAATACCTATACTTCTAGTAATAATAATTATTTATCAGGAAGGGACAAGTCTTCTCTGCTTGAGACAACCCTAATTGGAACACTATCTTCAATAACATATCCTACTGGAGGAAGATCTGAATTTATATATGAATTAAACAACTTCCTATCCACACCTGGGCTTGATGGATTAAGTTTAAAAAAAAAAGACACGGTTTTATTTATACTAGATACAGCTCTTAAATATGGAGGGCAAGCAACCATTAATAGTGAACAATTTACGATAGAAAAAGGAGTTCAGAACAAGAAATATTATTGGTACCTCCAGGGTCCTCCCCCATTAGATAATAACCCTTATGAAAACTGGATATTTAATGTATCAATTAATCTACAAAAATTAGAGGATACAAAATGGAAATCGGCCAGAATTTTCACAAAACAGTTCACTTATATGCAACTCTCAAATGGAGAGGCCTTTGATGAAATAAACGCTGTCGAATCAGATGGAACCTATAGACTTGTACTCTCTTATGATATGAATATAGATGATGAAATTCGTAACAACTCATATTTTTCATTTTCTATGACATATTCTAGTCCTTTCGTATATGAAAAAGATAAAGACAAAGAAATACAAGGCAATGGGATTCGAATCAAAAGCATTAAGAATATCCTACCCAATGGGACAGTTAATCTCACAGAGTATGGGTACGTTGATGAATCAGGGAAATCATCAGGAATTATAAAAGCCAATCCGATGCATTACGGACTTGCTTATTTGACCACATCTATCAACTCAATGACTGGGGATGGCTCTCCTACATACAGAAAAATTAAGGAAGCATATTATTTTACAGGACAAACCTCTCCTTTATATAGCGTCTCTAAAAACCATGTAGGCTATTCAATAGTTAAAGAAGATAAAGAAAAAAATGGTTATACAATACAAAAATTTCATAATACAAGTGAAAGTCCTCAGATAAATTTATATACAAAGTATGTCCCGGGCGTCCCAAGTGTTTATGATATATTAGATGGAACTCTTATAGAAAAACAAATTCGAGATTGTAATAACCAGTTAAAAGAACGGAGTTTATATACATATACACTAGGCAAACATCAATTTGTTACAAAAGGATTACGGATGTATAACTTTCCGATGAAAAGCTTAATAGAAAGTGAAACTAATACTCTGCTGCCTAATATATTTTTCTATCCAAGAGAATTTGAAAAATACAATTTAACTCAGGAAATTAATATAAAATACTTTGATAAAGATTCGATCTCAGTTATAAAAGAATACAAATATGATCCTGCCTATTTTATAAATAATAGTACCAAAATCACAGATAGTAAGAAATCAGTAACAGAAAGTATATTAAAATATCCATTTGATTTTACTGATGCTTTAAGTCTAAAAATGAAGAACAATTACATTCTCAATCAACCTATTGAATCAATAGATTTGAAAGATAACGTGATAATCGGGGGCGGAAAGATTTCTTATATAGATACTCTAGGATTATTACTGCCTAATAAATATTATAAACTAGTAGCAGAGAATAATCTTAATCTAAATAATTATTCAAATAAATTTTCTTTGGAGAATACTTTAGGTAATTATACAAACAATGGTCAAATAGGACGTATTATAGGTAAAGATGGATTGATTTCAATCTATTTATGGAGCTATGATGGCCAATACCCTATTGCAGAGATCAAGAATGCAACTTACTCTGAGGTTGAGACTGCAGTTAAGACACTTTTTGGAGTTATCAATATTGATGCATTATCAAAACTGGCAATTCCTAATGAGACAAAACTAAAAGATGGAGATTTACAAAAAACTCTCCCTAAAGCTCTTATCACCACCTATACCTACAAACCCTTAGTTGGGATGACCTCTATGACCGATCCTCGAGGAACAACCACCACTTACGAATACGACTCATTCGGGAGGTTATCCAAAGTAAAAGATGCCAATGGCAAACTGATTAATACTTACGACTATCACTATCAAAACCAATAAACACAAACGATGACAAAATACATAATACTCTATCTGAGTTTGTTGTGTAACCTTTGTGCTTATTCTCAAAGCGAAGTGAATCTGGGAGAAGGAGCTATACCCAATGGAGGCAGTGTCACAGCCTGTACAAAGATAACGCTTCAACCCAAGTTCTCTTTCAAGGCTGATAATACGAAGACCCTGACTCTGAAAATGTCGCCGTCGACCTGTGATCCATTCAATGGTCAGGATATAAACGTAACGGCTGTAGCGGATCATTAAACAATTCGGACCGGGAGACGCATGGGCGAACGCTCCTTCCGAAACAGCCTATCTCACCAATGACCAAACCATGAATGCCTGTATAATGTACACGGTAGGAGGAACCCGTCAGGCTCCGTCTTTGACCAAAGGTGCTAATTATCCGACAGGAGAATTATATGTCACACAAATCAAAGACGAACGGACAGATAATACCAGAGCCATCTCTTACGAGTTTAAAGACAAGCTCGGTCAGGTTGTAATGACACGCCAGATTAATGATGGTGCAAATCTCGATACTTATTATGTTTACGATGATTATGGTAATCTGTGCTATGTGCTGCCTCCTTTAGCCGCAGGAAAGAGCGATACCGCCACCCTCAACTTATTAGCCTATCAATATAAGTTCAATGACCGCAACCTATGTATCTGGAAAAAACTTCCGGGATGTGAACCTGTATATTATGTATATGATAAAGCAGACCGCTTGATCCTGACTCAGGATGGCGAACAAAGACAAAACAGCGAATGGCTGTTCTCTGTGCCCGATGCTCTGGGTAGGGTTGTTCTTAGCGGTATCTGTAAGAATTCATTGGATTATAGCACAAGCCCTCTGCAGTCAACAGTCATAAAAGCAGATTGGAAAAAGGCAACGAACAATTACAAAGGATATGAAGTAAGCGGTATTACGCTATCAACGCCAACGGTACTTACAGTTAATTATTATGATAATTATGAGTTTATCAATCTTAATAGTTTCCCAAACTGGACTTTTATTTCTCAAACCGGATATGGAACTCAGCACGGTAATAATAAAACCCTGCTCACAGGAACAATCATCGCTCAGCTCAATAATACAAACAAATTGCTTTATACAGCTATGTATTATGACCTGAAAGGGCAGTTGATTCAGACCCAAAGCACCAATCATCTAGGAGGAAAAGAAACAGAATACATTGCCTATAATTTTACAGGTCAACCGATAAAAAAACAGCATGTGCATACCAAAGGGACGACTACCCAAACCGAATTATATGCATACGAATACGATCATGCAGGACGATTACTCACAACAAAACATAAGCTGAATACGGGCAGTGAAGTTATTCTGGCACAGAATACATATGATGAGTTGGGACGGTTGAAAACTACTGTTGGTAATAGTCAATCCGCTCTGACAACCAATTATACATACAATATACGGTCGTGGACAAAAAGTATCAACAATACTCTTTTTGTTGAAGCATTAGACTATAAGATGAATGGAGATATAGGTATTCAGACATGGACACAGAATAGTAAGACCCGTAAGTATGTATTTGCATATGACAACATCTCCCGTCTTAAATCTGCAACTTATACAGGCGATGGTAAATTCGGGGCGACTTACACTTACGACAGTCACGGCAATGTCAAGACCTTAACACGGGAAGGATTGACTACGGCAGGAACATACGGAACAATTGATAACCTCACATTCAATTATGATGGAACGGGCAACCAGTTAAAATACATTACGGATGCAGGTCCTAATGTAGCATTGAGTACCAGTTCCGATTTTAAAGATTTCAGTAAGGTAACCACAGCAGAGTATACGTATAATAAGAACGGCGCGATGACCAATGATCTGAATAAAGGCCAGACGGTTTCTTTCAACTCATTGAATCTGCCTCAGGAAATGCTGATCAATAACGCAACTGCCAAGGGAAAGAATTACTATATTTACACAGCTACCGGAGCTAAACTGCAGGTGATACATTTAGTTGATCCCACTCTTCAGATACAACCCGTAACAGGAACATCGAATGATGCGGCTTATCGAAACAAGGACACGACCGACTATGTTGGAAACAAGATATACGAAAACGGAATACTCAACAAAATACTTACGGATAACGGATATATCGAAGGTGGAATTTATTATTTTTACATCAAAGACCACTTAGGCAATAACCGCATAGTGGCGAATGCTTCGGGATCGGTTATTCAGCGGAATAGCTATTATCCATTCGGCATGTCTTTCGGAGAGGAATCCGGGGAGAAGTAGAAAAAACAGAACTTTAGATACAACGATTTACGGAACACAGATAACGTGTTTATTATTTAATCTATTTTATATTTCTCATGAAAATTAAACGTTTGGTAGCTTTTTATATTGATCTTATATCTATCTTATTCCCTGGTGCAATTATAAGCTTGTTCATGGACGAGCACCCACTGACAATTATTATAGTTTTTTCTTTGATATTTTCTTTAATTCTGAATAAAGACATATTAGATGGACAAAGTTTAGGTAAAAGAATCCTCAAACTGAAAGTTGTTAAAAAGAAAGGACAATCTACACCATCCAAATTAATCTGTTGTATTCGGAATATATTCTTATTTCTATGGCCGATTGATTTATTCCTTATATTATTCACAGGGAGAAAATTTGGAGATTATATAGCTCAAACAGAAGTTGTAACGAAAACAAGTGCTTCTGGATTTGTTACCCGAAATATAATAACGAGAAGTATACTGTTCATAATAATAACTGCTGTTATTATTAGCTTAATTCTATACTTTACTGTGTACAATTCCAGATCATACCGATTATTATATATCTAAGTTGATAACCGGTTTCTTTCTCTCTTTAATTATGAAGAAGAATTTAATTTAAATAAATTTGAAAAAAGCATATCATTATCTATATTATCGATTATATAGGTATTATAACTCAGGATTCTTTGTCTTCAAGACAGAGATGAAAGCAAATATAGTATTGTCCATATTAGAGCTTCTCTTTCTTATATCTATCTTCGTTTATTATAAAATTTTCGTTAATCGATATATCCATCTAAATAATAACTTATATATATGGATTGTAACAGGTCTCGTTTATGCTTTTAACTATATAGTATTTCAGTCTCGTGATCAATGGAAAACTATAATAAAAGAATTTGACAACCTAAGTAGGAAAAAGAGGATTATCTATGATATAGCTGTATATATATTTATAGCATTTGTTTTTGCAAATCTAATATTCTCTTTTTATCTAATGAGTCAAATCGATTGGAGTTTATATCGGTAAATCTAATATTTTGAATCGCCTACTTAAGATGTGGAAAGCAACCTCCATCTACTCGGATATGGCATCCGTGGACTAATCAAAAAAGGATTTATAATCAGTCTTCTAGCATATCATTATATTTTTATCTATACCAAAAGTGTTCTTTAAATTTCACAATAATATCTCAACTTGGAAAAGTATACGACTGAAAAGATGTAGTTTTCGAGTAACTTTTGTTACCTTTTGTGTTTATTCAACAAAATAGATATTATTGTTTTGTTCCCATTAAACATTAATTATTAACTCAAAATACAACATGAAAAACTTATTCTTTACATTAATTATTATAACAGGATGTTTCTTTATCACTTTCTGTTCTCGCACACACACAAAATCAAATGACATTGCCGAAGGATGGGATATAGTTCCTCATATAATGAGAAACATATCACCTCCTCAATTCCCCGACACTGTATTCAATATTCTTGATTACGGCGCTAAGTCCGATACAACCTTCAATAGTTTGCCGTCCATCATGACCGCTATAAATGCGTGTAATACGAATGGAGGAGGAAAGGTTCTGATTCCTAAGGGGTCTTATTTAGTGAAGGGCTCAATCATGCTGAAAAGTAATGTTAACCTACATCTCGAGGAAGGTGCAAGATTAGAGTTTTCGACCAACCCTAAAGATTATCTACCGATGGTACTTACTAAATGGGAAGGAACCGAATGTTATAACTACAGCCCATTCATATACAGCTACCAGTCAGTAAACGTAGCACTAACAGGTAAAGGAGAAATCGATGGCAATGGATCTGTTGAATTTAACAGCTGGCGGCAAAAACAAGATCCGGCAACAGATAGACTGCGCCAAATGGGCAACGACTCTATTCCGGTCTATGAACGTGTCTTCGGGGAAGGTTGGTATCTTCGTCCCGGGATGATTCAATTTTTCGGCTGCAAGAATGTATTAGTTGAAGATCTAAAAATATACGACTCTCCATTTTGGATTATCCATCCTGTATATTGTGATAACGTAATCGTGCGAAATGTATATATCGACAGTAATAATCTTAACAATGATGGATGTGACCCCGAATCGTCATCAAATGTATTGATCGAAAATGTCGATTTTAATGTAGGAGATGATGGAATAGCCATCAAATCGGGAAGAGACCAGGAAGGTTGGCAAATAGGACGCGCAACCGAAAATGTGATCATCAGAAATTGCCACTTTGCACGTTGGGCTATAACTATCGGGAGTGAGATGTCGGGAGGAGTACGCAATATATTTATCGAAGACTGTAAAATAGACAGCTGTAGAAATGCCATATATTTTAAGTCGAATCTCGATAGAGGAGGCTTCTTCGAAAATCTGTACATGAGAAATATCGAAGCTGACATTTGCTCGTGGGGAGTCGTTAACTTCCGTACCGATTATCATGGATACAGAGGGGGCAACTACCCCACTCAATTCAGGAATATTACAGTCGAAAACATTGTGTGCAACAGAGTAGATAGTGTCGCTATTATGGCAAACGGGGTTCCCGAAGCTAAATTACACGACATAACATTACGGAATATAAAGGTAAAGAATGCCCCGAAAGCAACTCAAATGAAAAACGTGGTTAATCTAAAACTTGAGAATGTCGAAGTCAATGGAAAATTAATAAGCAAAAATGATGAATAAGAAGATTGTCTTAAGGTCTCAGACCGTTTTATTGACTTAGCAAGCATAACAGCAAGAGTAAGTTATCATATTAGAATACTACATTAAACACTTTCTGTTGCTTATTTATTTGTTTTTCTTATTATTTCAGAGAATAGATATTCGGGGCTTTTCTGTAATTTTACTTCAAAAAGTATTCCATGAATTCAAAACTGAAAGGAACTCTATATGCCGTTATTTCTGCGGTAAGCTATGGAACAAATCCACTAGGAGCACTATCCTTATACAAAGAAGGGGTAAATGCCAATTCCGTTCTGTTTTACAGATTTTCCTTAGCTGCAATCATTCTCGGAGGACTAATGCTCGTTCAAAAAAAGTCTTTCAGGATAACTCCGAAGGAATTACTTATTATCAGCAGCTTAGGGATACTTTTTGGAATATCATCGCTAAGCCTGTTCACTAGTTTTCATTATATGGATGCAGGAATAGCTTCTACTATATTATTTGTATACCCTGTAATGGTTGCAGTAATAATGGCTATGGTCTTTAAAGAGAAAGTATCACTCACTACCGCTTTATCGATTCTTTTTGCTCTAGCCGGAATTTCTCTCCTTTACAAGAATGAGGGAGGCAGTACATTAAGTTCTATCGGTGTACTGTTAGTCATGACATCTTCCCTTAGCTATGCCGTCTATATTATAATTGTAAACAAATCGTCATTAACCATGTCATCGGTGAAACTCACATTTTATGTGCTTCTTTTCTGTATGCTGACAATTGCTATACACTCCCTCAGCTCAGAGGCCAACCATTTACAGATGCTGACCACACCATCCATGTGGATGTGGGCTGGAATGCTGGCTTTAGTTCCTACTATAATATCCTTAATAACGATGGTTAAGGCTGTACATGCTATTGGTTCTACCCCGACAGCTATTATGGGAGCACTAGAGCCACTGACAGCTGTTGTCATAGGAGTTTCCGCTTTTGGAGAACTCTTCTCTATGCGGATGGCAGTGGGTATACTGATGATTTTATTTGCTGTAATTCTTATAATTGCGGGAAAGTCTTTACACCCTCAGTTTTTACTGGCAACGGTCAATAATGCCAGACATACATTACAGAAGTATTTTAGATGGAGATAGTATTTTTCATCTCTGGTTTAATATCCTCAAAACCATCTCCCGACGCTGCCTTGAGATAACAATACTAGTTCCATCTTTCATTTGAATATATCCGCCATCAGTTTTCACAAAGCTCTTCACTTCATTCAGATTTATAAGATGCGACTGGTGTACCCTCAGAAAATCATATGCAGTCAGCAGCTCATCGTACTCTTTCAGCGTCTTTGAAATTAATAGCTTATCTCCATTTTTCAGATAAAAATTTGTATAGTTTCCATCAGCTTGACAACGAACGATATCAGCCACTGCTACAAACTCTATCTTATCAGACAAAGGCAGAGCGATAACCTTATTAAGAGAATCACGGTGTTGGTTTTCAAGCAGATTAACCATACGGAGATTAGTCATCCTATTCTGTATTGATTTTGCGGCTTTATCCACTGCCCGGAGGAGTTCGATTGTATCGATAGGCTTTACAATATAATCCAACGCAGAAAACTTAATAGCCTTAACCGCATAATTCGTAAATGCTGTCACAAAAATGACTTCAAAATTCAAGTCAGATAAACTTTCCATCATCGAAAAACCATCACCTCCGGGCATTTCAATGTCGAGAAAAACCAAATCGGGTTTCAGCTCTAAGATCTTTTGTCTCCCTTCCAAAGCTGAAGAGCAAAGAGCTACAACCTCCAAATCAGGACAATAATCTTTGAGTTTACTATAGAGATTCTCTCTGTTGTGCTGTTCATCTTCAACAATTACACCTCTTATCTTATATTTTATATCTTCCATATTATCAGATTCTTTATCCATCAAACAGGAATACTAAGAATAACCCTGCATCCTTTTGTTATTCCATCCTGCTCTACATTTTCTATTTGTATGCCTATATTCAAGTGCAAGTCTTTATTCAATAAAGCTAGCCGCTCTCGGGTAGATTTCAAACCGAAACCTTTCGTTTTACTCTCTATATCCGGCATAAATCCACTACCGGTATCAGTTACCTGAGCATATAAAATTTGATCTTTCAGACTGAAATCAATTATAACATTTCCTCCTCCATAAGGAACAATCCCATGTTTTATCGCATTTTCAACAATAGGCTGAATAAGCATTCCCGGAATTTCCTCTATCTCAGTTTCTATATTTTCATCGACCACAATAGAATAAGTAAAAGGAACACGCAATTGCTCTAAGTGCAAATATAAACTAATGAGAGCTATCTCATCCGACAAAGGAATCAGCCTTTTCTCTGAAGAATTCAACACAATACGAAGAAGTTTTGCAAAATTAACGAGATATTCATCTGCTTCCTTCCTTTTATCCTGAGCTATAAGATTTTGAATAGAACCTAAAGCATTAAATGTAAAATGAGGATTCATCTGTGCCCTGATAGCCTTGAGTTCGAGTTCAAGTAACTGCCTCCTCACCCTCTCCTGCCTTTTCACGAAGAAACGCACAAGAAAGAATGTAACAAGAACAGCCGCTAATATAATCAAAACAAAGGGTAAGACCCTGCTCAAAGCAGAGTCTTTTGTTTTTAAGGTATCCATATCATCCTGTATCAACCGAATCAGAAAGTGAGGAGAATCTATATATTTGCTGTTTTGCCATCGATCTACAATAGTACCGTCATTCCTCATCACGATATAAGCATCTGGATTAGACGCTACCTTATATCGATAATCTCTGATGACTTTATCGGGCACAAAATACAAGAACTGATGAATCTTATTATTTTTCTCAAAAAGAGATTTTTGGGATTCTCCGGTAACAATATAAACTTTTACTTTCTTCTCCAATTTGGCTTTTTTAATCTCGTCTTCGAAATTGCTTAGTCTTTTTTCGAAAAACCGATCATCCGGATTGTTACCTAAATTGTCGCTTACAAAGAGAACTATGTATTCATCAGACTTATTTCCAATCGAAAGGTATTTCTCGACATCCAGATCCAAGCCTTTCAAATTGGCTCCCGGCTCAACTTTCAATAATTTCTCATGCAAATCGACAACCGGAGTCCGAAACTCAGGAATACTACATCTTTCAATAAAATATTTATACTCCCTTTCGCTTTCATTCAACTGAAAATAAATCATTTGATCTTTCAAGGCTTCGCTTGTCAAATAAAACCTCGGATATCCCCAGAAGATAGCATCGGCAAAATAAAATTTCATAATATTCCCTTGTAAATACCTTATACCGGTGAGTATACTATTATTTGCCTGCCGTGCTTTAAAGTCAAAAAATGTCTGAATAAGATCCCCGTAATTATAGGGCTGGTACAAATAATCGGTAAAAGGATAGAGATTCGTAAAATGCTTATCACCCCAAGGTATATTGCTCTCGTCATGATACCTCTGTCCCCAATCTCTCATTACATTCTCATTATAGATTATCATCTTCTGAGCCGCATACCAATAGTCGAATGAAAGCTTGGCTGATTTTACCCAATACTCATTCATCGAAGATTCATATTTGCTGAACTCTGTATTGAAAACCGACTCAGCTTGTGCAAAAAAGTCGCCTGACCTCTTCTCCCCCTTATATAATAGCGGCACTATTGCATTCGTAAATATACTATTTATAGACCCTTTACCTGAGATCTTATATTCGCTATTAATGGAAGCTACATTAAGAGAATCTCCGGGAGTAAGATCCAGTATAACGTTTTCAAAATAAACCCGCTTAGGTTCGGATAAAAATAAATCAAACTGATAAGTATTTTCATCTTTATGAACCGGCTTTATTTTAATGTCTCCGTTAGAAATAAAAACCTGATCTTCTTCAATATCTACAGGAACAGTCAGTTTTATCTGAGTATTCGGATTTAAATCGAATGAAGCCGAACTTAACTGAATAAATGCAGGACTTTCAGAATTTTTTTTAACATCGGGACTCAAATCAATCAGCCAAGGCATGGACAGTCCTTCTTTAAGATTCTTCGTCCATCGATTAAAATAAGATTGCAGAGCAGATTTTACTATAAAATCAAAATTCAGAGTATAATCTAATATCGTTCCATCAAAATGAACCATACTTAACCCCTTTGGTATCTCGAAGATCTGTGCATACCACATTTTAGCTGACCTCCCACTTTTCGGGTCGTCAGTCTGTTTCGGAAAATTAACGCTCACCTCTCCGGTATTATTAGCTAGCGATGCTGTAACCAAGTTATTCTCAAAAAGAAAGAAACGCGACTTTCCATCAAAATAATCGCCGTAATAACTGAAGTCTAAATAATTATTTACTCCTACACCTTCTCTCTTTAATAAATCCGGATAATTCAGATTCGGATAGCATATATACCAGTTAAAAGGTCTTACAGCCATGCGTACTGAATCTTTATCTACAGATAAAACAATAAATTCGACATCTATTTTCTGTACATTATCATAACTCCAGACCGACGAAGGCTCTGACTTTCCGACAGGAACAGTAATTTTCAAGCTAAACGAATCTCCCGCTTTCAAATCCTTGACCGAAGTAACACTCTTGCTCCAAATCTCAACAGATAAGACTGAGAATAGCATGAACGCAATTAACAATATTCTTTTCATAGCAAACAAATTTAATTAACAGATTTCATTTCGTATCATAAAATTATATATCTGTCAATTCTTAAAATCAGAAGTTTATCAAACAGTCTCACCGACTTATTATACTACCTATCTTATCTATTATTCAAAAGTACATACCAATAAAAGCAAATAAGACCGGAAGAAAAACTTCCGGCCTCATTTATCAAATACTTAGGCAAACCGTAAATAAATCAATCTTTAAGTATTACTTTATTGCTGCAATACGACTGATATATTTTCCGATAATATCGAATTCTAAATTAATAACCGAGCCTACTTTAAACTGATGAAAGTTTGTATGCTCGTATGTAAATGGAATAATAGCTACCTGAAAAGAATTATCTGTAGGATTACATACAGTAAGGCTTACACCATTTACCGTAACCGATCCTTTATCTACTGTAAGATATCCTTTTTTTGCCATCTCTTTATCGTAATCATACTCAAAAGTAAAATACCAGCTGCCATCCGCTTCATCAATAGCGATGCAACGGGCGGTCTGGTCAACATGTCCTTGAACGATATGCCCGTCAAGGCGTCCGTTCATTAACATACTGCGCTCCACATTTACCTTATCTCCGAGATTTAACAATCCGAGATTCGATCTTTCCAACGTTTCCTTTACAGCTGTCACAGTATAAGAATCTTCGGTAAGATCTACAACCGTAAGACACACCCCATTATGGGCGATGCTTTGATCTATTTTCAGCTCTTTCACAAAAGAACAACCGAGAGTCAGATGTATATTTTCATTTTCCTTCCGGATATTTTTTATAATAGCTGCATCTTCAACAATTCCTGAAAACATATCCTTATATTTTTTTGATTATTCAATCTATGTTTACAATTAACTACAATCATATCAACAATATAGCCAATACAAAAAGGACTCAACCCTTAAAGGGATACAAAGATACAAAATAAAAACCAGAGAAAAGAGCAAAAAAAATTATCTGAAATTTAGCGTTTGATTATTAGACTAATAGTGTATCTTTGCAAACTGAAACGTATATTTAAAGATCTATAAGGTTTTGATGACCGAATTTGTTAAACTCAGCATAAAAAACTGACATACTTACATATTAACAAAAAGATATAAAACCTCATATTCAACCACATAAACAAAGAGCAACAAACGTAAAATTAACTAAATAAATGAAGAAAGTAAGTCTTATTTTATTTCTTATAGCACTAATCGTATCAGGGATAAATGCTCAACCAAACCGTAAATATCGAGATTGCGGTATTTTATTCGAAGTTAGTAATAACCCAAACTGGGGATACGGCGAACCCGTAATAACATACGTACAGCCTTTCTCTTCTGCATACAATGCGGGATTGAAACGTGGCGACATCATAATGGAAGTCAACGGCTCTGCAACCTATCTAAGAAACAGCCAAACAATAGCAGGATGGCTTACCGGAGGCAGCGAAAGGGATATGACTTTAACTATTAGAAATATCAATACCTATTTTAAAGAATACAAAGTAGAGGCAGAGACCAGAGTTATGAATTCCATCAGTGAATTTGATCTGGCATCTATGTATTCTTTTTATAGCATAGAAAGCACCAGCGACAGATCATTTACCTTACCTCTGAAAGTGAATCCGAATCAAAATGTTGACTTTTCGGATTATCACACATTCGATTTCATCAATGAGGGTACATCTGTTCCCGAAATAGACCATTACATAAACAAAATAATTGAAGAAGCTCTTATTGATCGAGGTTTAACAAGAAGCAGCAACGATCCTGACATTATTGTACAATCGTACTACAGTTATCAGCCGAATGTTAAATACAGTTCTGCAGGTAGAATTCAAAATCAAAAGACATGGAGATTCGATCCTGAAACCCGTCAGATGATTCAGGTTCCGATACTTTCGGGCGATGATGTGAATGCAGAAACAAAAGGACAATATGTACTTGAATTAGGAATCAGATTTTTCGACAAAAAGTATATCAGTAAAGATAAAATGACTCAGATTTGGGATTGCAAAGCAACCGAATACCTTACTTCCGATTATGATTTATCTGAATACACCCGTATACATGCACCTCTCATGATGATGCAATATCCTTACACCACGGCCAAAACATCAGCTAAATATCTTGTCAACTACAAAGGATTTAATTACACAGGTATGAATTTTGATAACAAAGACCTCAAAACCCTTGCCAGTGTAGACGAAAACTCTCCTGCCTACAAAGCCGGACTAAGAGCCGGTGATGTTGTTGAAAAGATCAACAATGTAAACTTTAAATATACAAAAGCAGAACAGGAGAACGGCTATAAGCGATTCATCATTGAATCAATGAAATACCGAAATCCTAAAACTCGCTTTATCGATGCCAACGGATTCCCTGACTGTATGATATGGAGTATCAACAAATATGCAGAAGTTTCGGATCTTTTCAAAAAAGAGCCTATATATACGCCATGTTTTAGCTATCTTTACGCATTCCAAAAATTCGTCCCATCCAACTCCGCCAAATCGGTGAAGGTTGAGGTGAAAAGCGGAAACAATACAAAAGATGTTCAGATCATACCCGAGTTACAGACTTCGGTAGACATAAAGGCACTCTGATAATTTTAAAAACATTATAAATATTATTAGAGGATAGCCAGTATCGGTTATCCTCTAATTTTGAGGTAAAATATGATTACAGTATCTAATTTAGGAATTCAGTTTGGAAAGAGAGTGTTATTTCAAGATGTGAATTTGAAATTTACACCGGGCAATTGTTATGGTATAATCGGTGCGAATGGAGCCGGAAAATCTACTTTCTTAAAAATATTAAGTGGAGAAAAAGATGCAACACAAGGTTCTTTTTCAATGCTCCCAAACGAGCGTATGTCTGTTCTGTCGCAGGATCACTTTGCGTATGACGATCAGACGGTATTGAATACAGTGCTACAAGGACATACAATATTGTGGGATATAATGACCGAAAAAGACACATTATATGCTAAAGCAGACTTTACGGACGAAGACGGAATCAGAGCTTCTGAATTAGAAGAAAAATTTGCAGAACTCGAAGGATGGAATGCTGAAAACGATGCAGCGGCATTATTAAGCGGGTTAGGGATAAAAGACGAACTTCATCAACAAATGATGCGGGATATGAGCGGTCAGCAAAAAGTGCGTATCCTTTTGGCTCGCGCCCTCTTCGGAAACCCCGACAACCTGTTGCTCGATGAGCCTACCAATGACTTGGACATTGATACAGTTATGTGGCTGGAACAATACCTTGCCAATTTCGAAAATACTGTATTAGTCGTATCACACGACCGTCACTTCCTCGATTCTGTATGTACACATACTGTAGATATCGATTTCGGAAAAGTAAACCTTTACCCCGGAAACTATAGCTTCTGGTACGAATCGAGCCAGCTGGCACTTCGTCAACAAGCTCAACAAAACAAAAAAGCCGAAGAAAAGAAAAAAGAACTCGAAGAATTTATCCGCCGTTTCAGTGCCAACGTAGCTAAGTCTAAACAGACCACAAGCCGTAAAAAGATGTTGGAAAAGCTAAACATTGAGGAGATAAAACCTTCGTCTCGAAAATATCCGGGAATCATTTTCACTCCTGATCGTGAACCTGGAAACAAGATTCTGGAAGTAAAAAATCTGAAGGCATCTGTCGAAGGCACAGTCTTGTTCGATAATGTAAACCTGAATATCGAAAAAGAAGACCATGTCGTTTTTCTTTCAAAAGATCCCAGAGCGATGACCGCTTTCTTCGAAATCATCAATGGATACCAGAATCCAGACAATGGATCATTCGAATGGGGACAGACTATCACTGAGGCTTACCTTCCTCTTGACAATTCGGAATATTTCAAAATAGACCAAAATTTAGTTGAGTGGTTATCTCAGTTCTCTGATGACACTAGTGAAATATACATCAAAGGATTTTTAGGGAGAATGTTATTCTCCGGAGAAGAAGTACTTAAAAGTGCCAAAGTATTATCAGGAGGAGAAAAAATGCGCTGTATGCTTGCACGTATGATGATGAAGAGTGCGAACTGCCTGGTATTAGATTCTCCTACAAATCACCTCGATCTGGAATCTATTCAGGCATTCAATAATACTCTGAAGCAATTCAAAGGCATTATTTTGATGTCGTCTCATGACCACGAATTCATCCAGACAACTTGTAACCGTATAATAGAACTGACTCCAAACGGGATCATTGATAAATATATGGATTATGACGATTATATCGTATCTCCCGAAATCAAAGCATTAAGAGAGAAAATGTATTAAGATTTAAAGATTACGATCTAACAACCTAAAATAATAACGGCAGCCCCATAACTAGGCTGCCGTTTTCGCATCTCTGCGATCCATTAAATATAATAATAAAAACTAGTCGCTAAGTAATTTTACGGCATCCACATATTGGGCAATTCCCATTGCCACACGCTTTGCATCTCTCATGGCTAAAACAACGGTTTGAGGAGTATGCACCACATCACCTCCCGCAAAAACTCCTTTTCGTGTAGTCATCCCATACGGATGATCTTTTGTAATCACATATCCTGCTTCATTTATTTCGATACCAAGAGAGGTCGACACGATGCGGTTTGCAGGCTTAGACCCGATAGCAATCAAAACACGATCGACCGGAATTGTAACTTCTCCCGACAAATCTATTGCCTTCAAAGCTTTCAAGGTATTATTTTCTCCAAGAAACTCTCTGGTTTCGGTCTGCCATCTGAATTTCACACCTTCTTCCAGAGCCTCATTATATTCCGTTTGCAGAGCAGGCATGTTTTCCATCGTATCATTTGAAACAATCGTTACTTCTTTGGCTCCCATCCGTATTGCTGTACGGGCGGTATCCATCGCAACATTACCGGCCCCGATCACAATTACATTTTCACCCTCGATCAAGGGC
Source organism: Indolivaga capnocytophagoides DSM 22835 (assembly GCF_000426485.1). Classification (GTDB taxonomy): domain Bacteria; phylum Bacteroidota; class Bacteroidia; order Bacteroidales; family Dysgonomonadaceae; genus Dysgonomonas_A; species Dysgonomonas_A capnocytophagoides. The sequence continues at coordinate 115,271 of NZ_AUFL01000010.1, read as the reverse complement.
ACGGCTGCCCGCCCTATCTCTTCACTATTGAACAAACTAACCATTCGAAGAAAATAAGAAGCCTGCAATACTCTATATAACTTTATTCCTTTTATATCTAAAGTCTTGGGGACGGAAGTACCAGATCCGATAAACACAGCATCAAATTCGTGAGACAACATACCATCAACAGTAATTTTTTCGCCGACAACGCAATCATTAATAAATGTCACGCCCAATGCTTCGATCTTTTGCACCTCCCGCCTGACTATTTCATGAGGCAGTCGATATTCGGGAATACCGTACATCAATACTCCTCCGGACTCTTTCTGCCCTTCGAAAACCACAACATTAAAACCTTCCCGGGCAAGATCTCCAGCAACAGTCAATCCGGCAGGCCCCGAACCAATAACGGCCACCTTTCCCCTTGTTTTGGGTTTTAGCTTACGCTTTATCAACTCCATCTCACTATCGAAGTCCGCAATAAAACGCTCCAACTTACCCACTCTCACGGGATTATTCTTTTTGTTAAGAATACAATGCCCCTCGCACTGCTTCTCATGAGGACATACTCTGCCGCAAATCGCAGGAAGATTACTCTTTTCATTGATAATCTGCATTGCACCTCCAATATTGCCCATTGATAATTCGTGAATAAATCCGGGAATATCATGTTCTATCGGGCAACCCTGAATACAGAGCGGAGTTTTACAATTAAGGCATCTTTTTGCTTCCTTAATTGCTTCTTTCATTGTATAGCTTACATTTATCTCAGCAAAGCTACCACTACGCTTGTCTTCTGTACGAAGTTCCATAAATCAAATATTGATAATCAAACCTTGCAAATATAGTTATTTTATGTAATACATACATAACAAAATAAGAATCATTGCTTTTTCATACAACTAATACAATATAGTTATAGCACATGTCTAAAATTCCATTTTAGACAATACTTTTTAATCCAAAGAAATAACTACCTTTGCGGCTGAAGTTTCGAGAAATCGGAACATTTTTGTTGTGCAAAAAAAATATATCATCAAATAAGTTCTTTTAAGGTCTCAGTCCTATTTACTGGCAGATTCAAGAACAACAGCTATTAAGTTGTTATTCTCTTAAATATGTCTATAAATGCGTTCTGTTACTGACTTAGAATAGAAACACTAAAAAAAGGTCATGGAATACAATTTCAAAGAAATCGAAAAACGTTGGCAAGAGTTTTGGACAGATCAGAAAATCTACAAAGTTGTAGAGAACAAAGATAAACCAAAATACTATGTCCTCGACATGTTTCCGTACCCTTCGGGTGCAGGATTACACGTTGGACACCCTCTTGGCTACATTGCATCGGATATTTACAGCCGTTACAAGCGTTTGCAAGGTTTCAATGTATTGCATCCTATGGGTTATGACGCCTACGGACTACCCGCTGAGCAATATGCGATACAAACAGGTCAGCATCCGTCAATCACAACCAATCAGAATATCAAAAGATACAAAGAACAATTAGACAAAATAGGTTTTTCTTTTGACTGGGATCGTGAAATCAGAACCTGCGAACCCGAATATTACAAATGGACTCAATGGGCATTTGTACAAATGTTTGAATCATATTATTGCTATGACGAACAACAAGCCCGCCCAATAACAGAACTTATTTCCGTTTTTGAACAACAGGGTTCTGAGGGTATGAACATAGCTTGCAGCGAAGAATTATTATTCACGGCTGATGAATGGAAATCCAAAACTGAAAAAGAAAAACAGGAAATCCTTTTAAATTACCGTATCGCTTATCTGGGCGAAACAATGGTAAATTGGTGTGCTGCACTAGGAACTGTTCTTGCCAATGATGAGGTAATCAACGGCTTGTCGGAACGTGGCGGATACCCCGTTGAACAGCGCAAAATGCGTCAATGGTGCCTTCGTGTTTCGGCTTATGCACAACGATTGTTGGAAGGGTTGGATAAAATAGACTGGACAGACTCTTTAAAAGAAACCCAGAAAAACTGGATCGGACGTTCGGAAGGTGCCGAAATGAAATTCAAGGTAAAAGATTCAGATATTGAACTCGAAATATTTACAACCCGTGCCGATACCGTTTTTGGGGTGACCTTTATGGTACTTGCTCCCGAAAGCGATTATGTGTCATTGTTGACTAAACCAAATCAGCAGGCTGAAGTAGATGCTTATCTGCAAGCAACCAAAAAGAGAACGGAACGAGAACGTCAGGCAGAGAAAAAAGTATCGGGAGTATTCTCCGGATCACATGCTATCAACCCTTTGAACGGAAAAGAAATTCCGATCTGGATTGCGGATTACGTACTTGCCGGATACGGAACGGGGGCAATTATGGCTGTACCTGCTCACGACAGCAGAGACTATGCTTTTGCAAAACATTTCAATCTGCCGATTATCCCGCTTGTAGAAGGATGCGATATCTCGGAAGAGAGTTATGATGCAAAAGAGGGTATCGTTACTAATTCTGATTTTCTGAATGGACTGACTGTAAAAGAAGCTATATCGAAAGCAAAACAATACATCGAAGAAAAAGGCATCGGAAAGGTGAAAACCAATTACCGGCTTCGCGATGCTATATTTTCGCGTCAAAGATACTGGGGCGAACCATTCCCCGTCTATTACAAAGACGGAATGCCTTATATGCTGCCAATAGATAAACTTCCTTTGGAATTGCCGGAGGTAAGCAAATTTTTACCAACCGAAACAGGCGAACCACCTCTTGGAAACGCCGTAAAATGGGCTTGGGACAGTGTAAAACAAGAAATAGTAGACAAATCGGAAATAAACGACACTACCATATTTCCCTTGGAATTGAATACAATGCCCGGATTTGCAGGATCATCGGCTTATTACCTTCGATATATGGATCCTCATAATAATGAGGCATTAGTGAGTAAGGCTAAAGACGAATACTGGCGGAATGTCGATTTATACATCGGAGGAACAGAGCATGCTACCGGTCACTTGATATACAGCCGCTTCTGGAATAAGTTCCTATTCGACATCAATGTTTCATGTGAGGATGAACCATTCCAAAAGCTGATTAATCAGGGAATGATACAAGGACGAAGCAATTTTGTATATCGTATCAACGGAACAAATAAGTTCGTTTCTTTCGGGTTGAAAGATCAGCACGAGACAACAGAGTTGCATGTAGATGTAAATATTGTGAGCAACGATATCCTTGATTTAGAGGCATTCAAAGCATGGCGTCCCGAATTTGCAAATGCAGAATTTATCCTTGAAGAGGATAAATACATATGTGGTTACGGTGTAGAAAAAATGTCAAAATCACTATACAATGTGGTTAATCCCGATAACATTGTCGAAAAATATGGAGCAGATACACTTCGTTTGTATGAAATGTTCCTTGGACCTTTGGAGCAATCCAAACCTTGGGATACAAACGGAATAGACGGAGTACACCGATTCCTTCGCCGCTTCTGGAATTTATTCTATAACGGAGAAGAAGTTTCTATTTCAGATGATACTCCTACAAAAGACGAACTGAAATCATTGCATAAGTTGATAAAGAAAGTGACTCAAGACATTGAAAATTTCTCTTTCAACACCTCAGTATCAGCCTTTATGATCTGTGTTAATGAATTGACATCATTGAAATGCAACAAAAAGGCAATACTAGAGCAGCTTATTACAGTAATAGCTCCATTTGCTCCCCATATCGCCGAACAATTGTGGAACACTTTGGGCTACACAACTACTGTATGTGATGCACAATGGCCAGAACACAACGAAGATTATCTGAAAGAAGATGTTATTAATTATACCATCTCCTTTAATGGGAAAGCCCGATTCACGATTGAATTTGCAGCTGACGCAGCGAATAACGAAATAGAATCGACAGTTTTAAATCATGCCAATTCTCAGAAATGGCTCGAAGGAAAAACACCTAAGAAGGTAATTATCGTACCAAAGAAAATCGTAAACGTCGTATTATAATTAATTATACGGATATATCTATATGCCCAAACGGTATCTTAAGAATTTCTATTGGAAAGACTACCTGAATATCACTTTAGGTCTTGCATTATATGCAGTTGGTCTTATTTGTTTCATCCGCCCCGGAGAAATCGTAACCGGAGGACTTGCCGGTATCGGATTGCTGGTCGAATATGCAACAAACGGAAGAATTCCGTTGCAGGAGACCTACTTTGTGGTTAACTGCCTACTGTTGATCGTAGCATTGAAAATACTGGGGTTAAAATTTCTTGTTAAAACCATTTACGGGGTTGTTGTTCTAACCGGTATGATGACCGTTTTGGGAATAATAATGAAAGAGCCTATTATAGAAGGAGAACCACTTCTCTCGGGAGTAATAGGCGGGATGATGTGCGGGAGCGGCATCGGTCTGGTATTCAGTGCAAACGGAAGCACGGGAGGAACCGACATTATAGTTGCCCTCATCAATAAATATAAGAATATAGCTTTCGGACGGGGAATGCTCCTCTGTGACTTTACGATTATCTGCTGCTCCTATTTTGTGTTTCAGGACTTCAATAAGATTGTTTACGGATTGATCGTAATGGGTGTAATGACGTACGCTATTGATATGGTTATAAACGGTTTCCGGCAATCGGTTCAAGTATTGATCATATCCGATAAACACGATATAATAGCTACAGCCATCAATAAAGAGCTTCACCGGGGATGCACAATGCTCGATGGAATGGGATGGTATACTAAAAAGCCAACCAAAGTAATCATGGTTTTGGCAAAGAGAGCCGAATCGGTAGAATTGTTCCGCCTGATTCGCAGCATAGATGAAAAAGCCTTTATTTCGCAGAGTACCGTTAGGGGTGTATACGGCGAAGGCTTTGACAAAATAAGATAAAGGGATATTTTTTCTCATACAACTGAGAGTATAAAGGGATACTCATTCAAATTTACACTATATGGAATTTCAGCCTTATATGATAGTGCAAGGCGTCTTTTTCATTATTATGCTTGTATTCTTTTTTAACGAATACAAATCTATCGGACAGCATTATAATAATAAAAACGACAAGCTTACATTGTATTTAACCTTGATTATCATCTTCATAGGTATCATAGTAAGAAGCATCAATCTTTCCCACTTGAAGGGTGTTAATATTGACGAAGCTTTTCAGGGGTATGATATGTGGTGTTTAGCCAACTTCGGATACGACCAAAATCTACAATCATTTCCTGTATATCTTGAATCATGGGGTGGAGGGATGAGTGCTCTTTATACCTATATCAGCCTTCCTCTTGTTAAGATATTTGGACTGTCGGTCGAAGTAATCAGATTACCAATGTCCATTATTGGCTGCTTTAGCTTGCTATTCTTTTACTGGACACTTCGAAAAACAAATCAGAATACACTACTCATTTTATGCTTCTGTGCTTTATTAGCAATCAGTCCATGGCATATAATGAAAAGCCGATTCTCGATGGATGCCATATTATCATCCGAGATAATGTTATACAGTATATGCTTTTTAATTCTTGCTTATTACGAGGGTAGCTCAAGAAAAAGAATCACATATTATACTTTCGGGTGTTTATTTATGGTACTAACAGCATATTCATATGCTATATCATGGACAGTCCTCCCCTTCTTTTTGCTCTTGACATCATTGTATTTATATAAAACTGGTAAGATAAAAAAGCAATACATTCTTATCAATAGTATCATAATCACGATAGGAGTTCTACCTTTACTATATTTTTGCGGAATACTCTTCTTTGATTTTCCACCCGTGAAAGTAGGTCCTTTTACTATTACAGGCTTAAGCTATCCGCGAACCAATAATTCTATAGCTCTTTTTCTGCATGACAACTTAGCAATTGCAATATTCCAGTCTTTATTAAGTAAGGCTAAGATATTATTACTAGGGACAGATGGAGTATCTATAGAAACATCCATGCCCTTTTTCGGCATATTTTATAATATCATCTCTCTGCCTTTTCTTGTTTATGGAATAATTGAAGCCTACAAAGACAGAAAACCTGTAGTGATTATAATAAGTATTGCTCTTATATCTTCAATAATGACAATAACGATAGGTTCTACAGGAGTCGTAAACTGGACTTTGATATGGATTCCCCTTATTTTCTTAACAGCAAATGGAATATATTACTTCGCCAGTAAATATAAAGAGTGCCAGCCTCTTTTTTTTAGCATGTACGCCATAATATTAGGCCTATTCTTATCTATATATTTTGGTAACAAAACATCGATATCTATTCAATCGTACATGATTGAAAATGAAGTGAAGTTTGCTCAGAATCTCAATCTAAAAAAGATATATTACCCACATGACATAAGTCCATGTATTGTTTTATTTTACAATCCGACTGATCCAAAAACCACTCAATCATATTTAATTACGGACATCAATAAAAACATTAATAAAAATATAAACAGTATTATCATACAAGGACTACCTCCTGAAATTATACCACAATCAGGGAATGGTTATGTTATATCCAATGACATGATCCCCCATATAAATAAAGACTCCTTTAATATTAAGTATGGCAAATATTATTCTGTTTTGTGGAATAAATAAAATATTGATTAATGAATTCTGACATTTACATTATCCAAGGACTATTTATAATACTGGTAAGTATATTCATAACTTATGAGTTAAAAAAGTCGTGGAATGATTCAAAATCAAACAGAAATATATCAATTCTGACTCTATCTGCTTTATTTATAGGCATTATTGTCCGATCCGTAAATCTGGCATATCCACACGGAGTATACGTGGATGAATCAATGGGTGCATATGATTCATGGAGTCTGGCGAACTATGGAGTAGACAGTAACTTAGCATCCTATCCGGTTTACCTGAAATCGTGGGGAACGGGGCAAAGCGCATTATATGCCTATGCAGCTCTTCCATTTATAAAACTGCTAGGACTTAATGCCGAAGCATACAGATTGCCGGCATCACTTATAGGCTGTTTTTCTCTGATCTTTTTTTATTACACATTAAGAAAAACTCAAAAATCGGTAAGCTTGGTTGCAGTATGCACTTTCTTCTTGGCTATAAGTCCTTGGCACATCATGAAATCGAGATTTGGGCTGGATTGTAACATCTGTCCCGATATGATACTGATTGCAGCTTGCTTCTTTCTTTTATATTTACATAGCTGTAATAATAAAAGATTCTGGTTTCTTTTATTCGGGTTTATCTTCCTATACCTTGCTGCTTATGCCTATGGGGTCTCCTGGCTGATGCTGCCTGTATTTTACATCTGCATTATTATATATCTCATTAAATCCAGAAAATCAGATCAAAGAAAAATTATATACACTGCAATATCATCTATTCTTTTACTCATACCTCTAATCCTGTTTGCCGTAGTCCTCTTTTTCAAATTGGATATCATAAAATTAGGGCCCCTCACTATACCCGTACTAAATGAAGGAAGACATAACCACACGATGAATCCTATTGGAGATTTAGACCTTGCAATCATTTATAACTATATAAAATCGGCTGTAAAGATTGTAATATTGGGTAGTGATTACCACTCGGGAGACATCATGAATGCGATATCGCCTTATGGAACGTTTTATAATGCTTTTACTATAATTTTTACCGTTATCGGAATATATTCTGCCTACCGAAAGAAAGGATCGTTAAATACTATCTTCGGATTATGGCTGCTCGCATGTATTCCCATAATAATATTAGTCGCCCCATCCGTCTGGCATTGGAATATACTTTGGTTCCCTCTCATTTATTTTTCCGCATACGGCATTTGGATCGCTATTGAGTATAAAAAGATATTCGCGCTATCTATTCCAATATATATTATTATATTCGGATGTTTCTTAAGATTTTATTTCAACAAAGAAAAAAACAGTCCTTTTTATTCATGGACTTACGAAAACGAAATGAAATTTATAAGGACTCTTAACCCCTCCAAGGTATACTATCCATGGGAGTTCACACAGGGAGAGATTCTGTTCTATAATCCGATCTCACCTTATGTTTTTGCTAATACAAGGATAGACAGAGGAGAAGGAATCAAAATCGCCAAATCTTTTGATAATGCAGTTATCGGGTTACCCAACAATATGGAGCCAACACCCAAAACAGCATACCTGATTCCAAATGTGACATTACAATACATCGACCGGAAGCAATTCAAAATAAAACAAGGGAAATATTATTCCGTTATATGGAATGACTAAAACTAAGAATCAAGCTGTTATAGCGTTCGTTAATACAAATATAAGTAGTATCGAGTATGGACTTTAAACCATATATAATTATTCAGATAATATTTCTGGCTTTTGTGCTGGCATTCATAATTCATGAAATTCGGATAACCGGAGCCAGTTCGTCAAAAGAAAGAAAATTAGCTGTATATACTTTGTTGATTCTTTTTATAGGGATACTTCTTCGCTCTATCAATTTATCATATCCGCATGGGGTATTTGTTGACGAAGCAATGGGGGCTTATGATTCCTGGTCGCTGGCTAACTATGGAGTGGATAGCAATCTTGCCTCCTATCCGGTTTATCTTAAATCGTGGGGAACAGGACAAAGTGCACTGTATGCCTACTTGGCATTACCATTCATTAAACTATTCGGGCTAAATGTAGAAGCATACAGACTACCCATGTCTTTGATCAGCTGTTTAGCCTTAATCGTCCTTTACAAAACTTTAAAGAAATCTCAACAAAGCGGATCTCTTGTATTTTGTATCACAGCATTTCTGGCAATTAATCCCTGGCATATCATAAAAAGCCGCTTTGCAGTAGATTGTAATATATGCCCCGATCTGGTACTTATAGGAATCTGCCTTATAATTCTATCGTTATATACACAACATAGAAAAACAGGACTCACTGTAGCTGGTTTTTCTTTATTAGCTCTCAGTGCTTACGGATACGGAGTAAGCTGGATGGTCTTACCATTCATTTTTATTTGGGGGTTTCTATATCTGTATCGAAAAAAGTATCTAAGCATCAAACAGGAAATAATTGCAGCAAGCATTTCTTTCCTTATTTTATTACCCTTGATACTTTTTGCATTTACGCTGTTCTTCAAATTGGAACAATTTACGATCGGACCAGTTACCATCACTCAATTAAGCGATGGCAGGCACAATGACACTACATTATTCGGATCAGGTCATTTCATACAACAATTCTTATTGTACCTCAAATATGCATACAAGGTAGTTGTATTGGGTGTAGATAATTTAAATGTAAGTTCTCTTCCTGTATCCGGTATTTTCTATAATATAATATCACTACCGTTTCTGATTCTCGGCATATACAAAGGATATAAAGAAAAAAGTGTGGTCAACGATATTTTTCTGATCTGGTTGATATCCTGTCTTCCAATGCTCCTGATCGTAGAACCGACAATTAACCACTGGAACCTATTGTGGTTTCCAGTCATTTATTTTACAGGATACGGAATATTCAAATTTATCGAAATAGGACAGACTAATTTTGTCATTGTCGGCTCTATCTATTCCATTTCGTTTCTATTATTCCTTCGCAATTATTTTGATCGGGAAGTATACAAACCGTTCAATTCTTATACTTTCGAGAAAGAGATTAAATTCACGAAAGATCACCATTTCAACAAAATATTCTATCCTAAAGATTTCACGCACAGTTATACGCTTTTCTATGCACCGGTCAGCCCTTATATATTCGCTAGGACATTCGTTTCGGACGGACGCATGCTATCCACCGGATTGTCGTACGACAATATATCTTTCGGACTTCCCGATATACAACCGATAAGTAAAACGGCATATGTCATCTCTAATCAGCAGTTACCATCTATAGATTTAAACCTATTCCGTATTCAAAAGGGAGAATATTATAGTGTATTATGGAATGACTGAAGTTTTCTTTTTACAAGTAAAAAATGATTTAGGTTGCAGACCTATTTATTACTTTGGCAAGTACAATAGCCGGAGCGCGTTATAACATTAAAATAGATCATTAAATACTTTCATTTACCCAACATGGCAGTAGAACATATTCAAATAGTATTTTTCGTAATTTCCCTCATCTTCATTATCTGGGAAATATTCAAGATAAAAGGAATTTCCGATTCTCAAGATAAAAGGAATTTATACCTGAGCCTGCTGTTTCTTTTAATAGGAGTATTGGTTCGTATAGTTAACCTCGACTATATGGCAGGAGTAAATCCCGACGAAGCAATGGCCGGATACGAGTCATGGTGTCTTGCCAACTACGGAGTAGACAGCCATATGGTATCTTATCCGGTATACATGAAAGTCTGGGGCAGTGGTATGAGTGCATTGTACATATACATGGCTATGCCCTTTGTCAAAATATTCGGGCTGTCGGAAGAAGTGTTTCGCTTGCCGATGTCCTTCTTAGGTGCATTTGCAGTAATGTTCTTCTATTGGACATTACGCAAGACTCAAAAAGATACTTTACTTGTTTGCGTCCTTTCTTCATTCATAGCCATTACTCCCTGGCACATAATGAAAAGCAGATACGGGCTGGATGCAATGGTAGCTCCCGACCTGATATTGATAGGGGTATGCTGTTTTATGCTTGGCTATACATTTTACAGCGGATGGAAACAAACGGCAGCTTACTGTACAGGATTTGCTATACTTGCTATTTCGGCATACGGATACGCAGTATCGTGGGTTGTTTTGCCTATCCTGGTTATTCTTATAATATTGTTCTTATACAAACAGAAGGCAATCACGCCGAAACAAATCGGTACAGGTATAGCGTTGATGTTTATTATAGCATGGCCTTTGATGTATTTCGCAGGAATACTATACTTAGGTTTCGATGAAATGAAAGTCGGAGCAATGACTATTCCCAAACTAGATTTTAACCGGGCAAATGATGCAGGAACCTTTATCCTTGCATCTGATAATATACTCTCCGAGATAAAGAACAGTATTCCGGTTATTTCTAAATTGTTTCTTTTAGGAACAGACGGCATAAGCAACGAAATAGCCATGCCTTATTTCGGGATCTATTATAATATTGTAGCTCTGCCTTTTCTTGCTTACGGGATCTGGTATTTTCTAAAAGAAAAGAGATCCGAAATGTATTTGCTGTTTATCATGTTCGCATCGTCTTGTATTCTGTTGGTACTCGTAGGGGCAAGCCTTGTACACTGGAACCTGTTATGGCTACCCTTGGCAATTTTTACGGGTTACGGAATTTATTATTTCGCTAAGTCTTTCGCACCTTGTAAAGGCTTGTTTTTGTCGATGTTCTCGATCCTTTTCCTTCTCTTTTTGATAAATTATTTCAATTTCAAGACTTTCAAACCGGGCTTTACATACTATGCTCGTATGATTAAAGAAAGTACGCTTTTCGTAAAAGATAAGAAATTCGATAGGATTTATTATCCTCATGACATTGTGCATAGTATTGTTCTATTTTACAACCCGATAAATCCCCGCACATTCGATACGACCGTAAAAAGAGAAGGCGTATCCATACAATTGGCAAACGAATATGCAAATGTGACTTTCGGGCTTCCTGCTGATATTGTACCTAAAAAAGGCACAGCCTATATCGTCTCCAACAAGATGGTTCCCTCGATAAATCTTGAAGGTTTTAAAACAAATACCGATAGCAATTACACCGTTCTCTGGAGCGAGTAAGGTCTTAATACACATTACATGCATATCAATGGTAAGAATATTATTTTGACAGGAGCTTCATCCGGAATAGGATTAGAAGTATTAAAACAACTATCACGTTATGAGGGTGTAAAAATTATAGCCGTAGCACGAAACACCTCTCCTATACCCGAAAAAGAGGGAGTCATATATCCATATTCATGCGATGTAAGCAATAAAGAAGGTGTTGACAAATTGTTTTTGTTTACTGAAACCATCTTCGATAAAGTTGATTTGTTTATCGCCAATGCCGGATTTGCTTATATCGAGAAATTATCGTCTCCCGACTGGGATCATATAGAGCAGATATTCTCTTTGAATACCATCTCTCCTATATATTCCCTCGAAAAACAAATCGAATTTAATAAGACAGGATCAAGTTTTTTTGTCAGTATTTCATCGGCTGTATCTACTGTTGCACTGCCTTATTATTCGTTGTACTGCTCCACAAAAGCTGCAATCAGGCAGTTTATGAAGACATATCGCTTCGAGCAGTCTCAAGGTGTTCATACGATGACCGTTTATCCTGTAGCAACCCGTACCGAGTTTTTCAAAAAAGCCCATAATAATACCTCTCCTCCACTCCCTTTCCCGACCCAAAGCCCGATAACGGTAGCAAAAGCGATAATGAGAGGAATAGAAAAAGATAAAACATCGGTATCACCATCGGCTGTGTTCCGTCTGTTTAATTATGCGGGGAATATCTTTCCTCCGATATTCAGCATATATTCGTTACTGGAAAAGAGGAAATTAGAAAAGAGCGACACAATATAATCCAGTGTTAGTATCTTTGTACAAATCCTAAAGTATCAAAATAGACATCTTGCAAAAAACAGATAACTCATATAAACGGATTATCAAATCGACCGGAATTTTCGGAGGATCCCAACTGATAACAATTCTTATCGGGATCATCCGCAACAAAGTCATAGCCATACTCCTCGGAACAGTCGGAGCCGGACTTATCAGTGTTTACCAATCGATTCTCGATGTTATCAAATCCATATCCGGTTTCGGTATTGAAACCAGCGGAGTACGGGATGTTTCGCAATCCGCCGAAAACGAGGACAAAACCGAGCTATACAGAACAATATCAACCATAGACACATGGTCTTTGATTCTGGCTTTACTTAGTACGGTTATCTGTATTGCCTGTGCTTATCCTGTGAGTATATGGTTATTTGATGACACAACACATACCTATCAGATAGGGGCGTTATCCATCAGTTTATTCTTTATGGTACTCGCCGCAGGACAAACGGTAGTACTGCAAGGACTGCGACAGATATCATATCTGGTAAAATCATCTATTATATGGAATATTGCCGGACTGATTGTGGCTATACCGATGTATGCATATTTTGATCTTAATGGGGTGATTCCCGTATTTATAGCCGTAAGTATAGGGATGTATTGCAGTGCGTATTACTATCGGCGAAAACTGAAAATACCCAAAGTACAATTATCATTCAGTGAAATAAGAACAAGAGGAACAGGAATGCTCCGTCTGGGTTTTTTTGTTGCTCTGGCTGCAATACCAACCACGGCAAGCCTGTTTGTTATCAGGGCTTTTTTGGTTAACAACTCCGGATTGGAAGCGGTTGGATTGTTTCAGGCAGCATCTACAATTACCAATGTTTATCTTTCTCTTATACTGAAATCAATGGGAGCCGATTTTTATCCCCGCTTATGCGGTGTCATCAAAGACAACAGCTCATCATCCCGATTGATCAATGAGCAAACGCATATTGTATTGATACTATGTGCCCCTGCCATACTGGCCTTGCTCTTGTTTTCGAAATTGCTGCTTATTACTCTCTACAGTTACGATTTTATCGGAGCATCGGATGTCCTCAACTGGCAGATAGCCGGCACATTTCTGAAAGTTGTTTCATGGCCCTTAGGATTTATCCTTCTCGCTAAAGGAAAGGGGGCTGTATATTTTTTTACCGAAATGCTATATCTGACAGTATATCTGGGGAGTGCATATCTGATATATCCTCATTTAGGTTTTGAGTCAATCGGTATAGCCTATTTTATCGGATATATCGTATATCTTCCTGTTGTATATATAGCTGGGCGAAAACTGATTGCTTTCGGATGGATAAAAGAAAATTCGCTGCTGGGAATACTCAGTCTTATTATTATCGGTATTGGATTTGCATCTGCTCAATATTACAGCGAATACAGTGTAATAATACTTGTACCTCTATTAATTGTATCTATCATAATATCAGCATTTAGATTCAATAAAATATTACCGCTTAAATCCTTGCCAAACCTGTTAAGAAAGAAAAAGTAATACCGAGCACCAAAGAGTACGAACTTAAAAAAATGAAATTTACGAACAAAGATCACTCTTTACAAGGCATTACAACCTTTGATTAGATAAAACATTGTATTTTTGTCCGAAATAGCAAGTAAGTGACATATGTTCAGACGATACATCTCAGATTCAAATAAATATATTATCCGCATACTTTCCGCATGCGGTATTGCGGCATTTATTACGGCATGCGCCAGTATAGGCTCACCTTCGGGAGGAGACTATGACCTAGATCCGCCCAAAGTCGTACAAGTCACCCCAAATTTCAATGAAACAAATGTAAAGAAAGGCAAAGTCGAAATCATATTTGATGAACTTGTCCAGCTCGAAAAGCCGGAAGAGAAAATAATAATAACTCCTCCCCAAAAGAATTATCCGAATATCAGAGCAATAAACAACAGAGTGCTTGTTGACCTGAAAGATACTCTACAGGAGAATACAACATATACTATTGATTTTACGGATGCAATAGTCGATAATAACGAAAAAAATGTACTCGAAAATTTCGCCGTTTCTTTTTCGACAGGAGATGTTGTCGATAGCCTCGCTATTTCGGGTAAAGTTCTAACAGCCGATAATCTCGAACCTGTATCAGCTATTTATGTAGGTATACATTCCGACTTATCGGATACTGCTTTTACAAAAAAACCTTTCCTTCGTATTTCACGAACTAATGAATTGGGCAGATTCACGATCAAGGGGATCTCTCCGGGTAAATATAAAATATATGCGCTGAATGATATCAACCGCGATTATATGTACAACGATCCGGGGGAAGCAATAGCCTTTCTTAGCGACCTGATCGTCCCATCAAGTGAGGCTGCAAGCCGTCAGGACAGTATATTCGACATAAAACATATATTCGACACAATAAAGACTGTCAATTACACACGATTCTTACCGGACAATATTGTATTGAGATCATTCACCTCAACATTTAAACGTCAGTATCTGCAAAAGGTAGACCGGCCATCGAGTAATATTCTGAATATTTTCTTCGGATCGGCTACTCAAATGCCTAAGATAGAACCTTTGGATATACCGGCAGGCATCAATGAATGGTCTGTATTGGAAAGAACAGCCGGAAATGACACATTAAAATTCTGGATTACCAAGCCTGCGATTGCAGAAATGGATACCATCAATCTGAAAGTTTCTTATTTTGCAACTGATACACTAAACAGGCTGCAACCTGTAACCGACACACTCAGTTTTGTAAACCGGCATAGAAAACAGGAAGAGAAAGAACATGAAAAGCAGGAAAAAGAAAGAGAGAAACGAAAGAAGAAAAACGAAGAAGAAAAAATAGAATTTCTATCAATACAAACCGATATAGCACAAGCATTCGATGTATATAAGGATATAAACGTCGAATTTGAAAGACCGATAGCAGATCTCGAAAAGAAACAGCTGCGCCTACAGGAGTTGGTAGACTCAACATATAAAGATATTGACTTTGTATTGAAGAAAGATACTCTAAACCCTCGAAAGTATAGTTTGCAGCATAAGTGGAAACAGGGCAGTCAATACAAGTTTGCGATAGACTCTGCTGCCATATATAGTTATGACGGTAAATGGAATAATAAATTTGATGCCGGATTTAAGGTAAAAACGGAAGATCAATACGGGATAATTACATTTTACCTGAATAACGTACCCGATAGTATACCTGCCTTTATTGAAATACTCGATAAGTCAGACAAAGTAGTCAGAAAAGAAAAAGTAAAATTACCAAAAACCTCTATTATAAACTTAAATCCGGGTCTGTATTACGCACGTATCATTATAGATACAAACGGAAACGGAAAATGGGATACCGGGGATTATGAGAAAAACCTGCAACCCGAAATGGTATATTATTACGACAAAAGCGTAGATCTTAAAGCATATTGGGAGATGGAAGAAGACTGGGATATAACCCAACTTCCGCTCGACAAGCAGAAACCGCTTGATATCACCAAAAACAAGCCCAAAGATCAGGATAAGAAAAAGAAAGATCTTGAACGGAAAGAAGCCAATGAAAAAAGGCGGAAAAACTCTCAGACCAATTCGACCAATACAACCAACTCGACGAATCGGTATAATAACACAGGAACAACTAACATAAATAATACGTATTAAATAGGTCTGAGACCTTAAGATGCTTATGAAGAAGATTCTTTACTCATTTATCTTACTATTGTCTTTACTGCCCTTACACCATGTTTCGGCGCAATGCAGTATCGACAATAAATATTTTCAGGCAGGAGAACATCTCACTTATGATCTTTACATCAAATTTGCAGCGACCATTAAGGGTGGATACGCAAGCCTGACTACCCAAAATGTAAAATATGCAGGTAAAGATGCATATAAGATGACATTGATCTCTGAATCACAAGGATTCGCACGGAAAATGTTTGAACTTAACGATACTCTTGTCTGCTACACGACAAAAGATATCGTACCTCTCGGTTATACGAAGGATGCCCACGAAGGCGGCGATTATACCAAAGAACGTCTCGGATACTCTTATGCAAACGGAAAGGTAAAAACCCGATCAATCAGACATAAGAATGGTAATTTCAAATTCGATGAAACCATCGAAAACGATGCCTGTACATACGACCTGATGAGTGTTTTATTCTACGCACGTACCCTCGATTACGGTAAAATGAATGATATCACCGAAACTAAAGTACGGTTTATAACCGGAAAATCGAATGTTCATATGCGTATTATCTATAACGGAAAAGAAACAGTAAAAGCCAATGACGGAAACAAATACAACTGTCTGAAGCTGACTCTTTATGTTGCGGATGAAGCTTTTGACAATGGAAAAGAAGCCATGAAAGTGTACATCACAGATGATGATAACCGTATGCCCATAAAACTGGAAACAAAGCTAAAAGTCGGTTCGACCCGTGTTATTCTTAAAAGCTATAAAGGAAATAAACATCCTGTAAATATAGTGAGATGAGATATCAGAGCCCTTTATAATTTATTTATCTATACAGAAAGAGGGTGCAGCTCACTTGTTTACAAAGCGTTCTTTCAGAAATTAGGAAAAAAAGAAATGGTATCATCACCAAAAAGGTAATCTCGGAGTAACCTTTGTTACCTTTTTCATTGCATTGAAAGTTCAGAATCGGATGTTGAGAAGATGCCTATAAAGTAATAAAAGGAAGCATCCGAAAGATGAATATAAAGGCTGTTACTTTTGTAACCTTTTACAGGTTAATCTACTGAAAGATAAGACTCAGCATCATCTGAGCCTTTTATGAAAAGGGTTTATTATCGAGATAAAAAGAAAATAATCCGTATATTTGCCGGATAACATAATAAGTAACAGAAAGCATTTATGTTATATATCAAAGCGTTAACTACGCTGTTGCATTTATACTTACAAAGTTAATAAATAGGTCTGAGACCTTAACAAACAAACAAATAATTACTCAGTATGTCTAAACAATTACTGCCCAATCTGCCTTATCTGGTGGCAGATATCAGTCTTGCCGATTTCGGGAGAAAAGAAATAGAAATAGCAGAACACGAAATGCCGGGATTAATGGCACTTCGCAAAAAATATGGTGCTCAGAAACCGTTGAAAGGTGCAAGAGTTATGGGATCATTGCACATGACTATCCAAACAGCGGTACTTATTGAAACTCTTAAAGACTTAGGAGCTGATGTACGTTGGTGCAGCTGTAACATATTCTCGACACAAGACCATGCCGCAGCGGCTATCGCAGCTTCAGGGATTCCTGTATTTGCATGGAAAGGTGAAACGCTTGAAGAATATTGGTGGTGTACAGAACAAGCATTGAGTTTCCCCGGAGGAAAAGGGCCCAACCTTATCGTTGATGACGGAGGTGATGCAACTCTGCTTATACATTGGGGATTCAAAGCCGAAGAAGATGCGAAAACCATCGACCGTAAAGGCGGAAATCACGAAGAACAGGTAATACTTGACACCCTGAACAGAATATTGAAAGAAGATAACCAAAGATGGCATCGTACAGTAGCCGAATGGAAAGGCGTTTCGGAAGAAACCACAACAGGTGTTCACCGCTTATATCAGATGATGGAGCGCGGCGAACTGCTTATTCCTGCTATCAATGTAAACGACTCTGTTACAAAATCGAAATTCGATAACCTATACGGATGCCGTGAATCTCTTGCCGACGGAATCAAACGTGCGACAGATGTTATGATTGCCGGAAAAGTAGCTGTTGTTGCAGGATACGGTGATGTAGGTAAAGGTTGTGCACACTCAATGCGTTCGTACGGAGCACGTGTGATCGTTACCGAAATAGATCCTATCTGTGCTTTACAAGCTGCAATGGAAGGCTTTGAAGTAACCACAATGGAAGAAGCGGTAAAAGAAGGAAATATATTCGTAACAACTACCGGTAACAAAGATATCATTACTATCGATCATTTGAAAGCAATGAAAGATCAGGCTATCGTATGTAATATAGGTCACTTCGATAACGAAATACAGGTTGAGAAGCTGGTAACTTTCGCCGGTATAAAACATACAAATATCAAACCTCAGGTAGATAAATATACTTTCCCTAGAGGTAATTCTATATTCCTGCTAGCTGAAGGACGACTTGTGAATTTAGGTTGTGCAACTGGTCACCCATCATTCGTGATGAGTAATTCATTTACAAATCAGACTTTAGCTCAGATCGAATTGTGGCAGAAAGATTATGCTGTAGACGTGTACCGCCTGCCTAAGCATCTTGACGAAGAAGTGGCACGACTTCACCTCGAACAAATCGGTGTAAAACTTACAAAACTCTCAAAAGAGCAAGCCGATTATCTAGGTGTACCGCAAGAAGGTCCATTCAAGCCTGAGCATTACAGATATTAAGGTATATAGTACCTTATAGATACAAAGAGGGGTTGTCTGATATTAGATTATAGGCAACCCCTTTATTTTTTAGAAGAAACAACAACACTCAATGCTAAGAATAATCTGCCTGATCTTTCTTTTATCCCTTGCGTCTTTCTACATACATGCGCAAACCGACAGCACATACATAAGTTCTTACGGTGATGTGTTTTCTGTAAGGGCATATTTTGCCAAAGACGTGCTCAATCTCATAATGGATTCGGATGACAGACCCGAAGAATCAGGATCTTATGTACCAAACAACCCACCCAAACTGGGTCTGGGCTTTTCTATAAATAACACGATCATAAGTTTAAGCTATGGCCGGAGCTTTAACTTTATGAAAGACAAACAAGAAGCAAAACAAAATCGTTTGACTTTCAGCTTCACAATTACAGCCGGAAACTGGCATTCGACTTGTATCTTCAAAGATATAAGGGATTTGACTGGGAAGATGATAAGGGGAAGAATATAAGAAACTGTACTGATCTAAAAGTAAGCCAGTACGGAGCTAGCCTGCAATATATATTCAACAACCGTAAATTTTCTTACAAAGCCGCATTTGTTCACAATGAGAGACAGCTCAAATCTGCAGGAACATTTCTGGCAGGCATAAGTCTATACAAAAGCAAAATAGAATCAGACAGTTCATTTACTTATACCGATAAGCACTCATTCGATAATATCCAGTTCGGTATTAGCGGAGGATATGCCTACACGTGGATTATGAGACGTCATTGGTATGCCACCGGAGCCATCACAGCCGGAGTAGGTCTAGGATACGAGAAACTGGATAATATAGGAAAGCAAAACTAGAGGTTTCACCTACTGCCACATCCAGAATAGCTGTAGGATATAACCATGATTCGTGGGCATTCGGAGCTTATTATGTAGGAAATGTGGTATTCCCATCAATGCTTAATGATCGAAGTATAGGTATTCATTCGGGACAAGTACAACTTTTTGCAATAAAGCGATTCTATAAAATACCTTTTTTACGGAAATAAGGTCTCATACCCTATTTTTAACGTTGCAAGCACAAATCATTCCTGAGATATACTTTAAAGACTTAATATGAGCAACATGTTGAAATCCGATATAAATACTTAATTTTGCCATATAGTAGTACGCTATATGATGACAGAAGTTTTATTGATCCTGCTTATTTTATTTATGGCTGCAGCCGTAATACTCTTTCTCTTGCTCCAAAAATCAAGAAGACAAGAGAAATTACTGGAAACCCGCCTAAGTACAATCCGAGAGAACAATTCGAATATGTACCCCGAAACGATAGCAACGGTTCTGAATCCTCATCTATTCAAGAATATACTAAACTCGGTACAATCTCATGCATACCAGACATACTTTGCTTTAGATAAACTCGCAAATATTCTTGATTACATTCTATATGAGAGTAAAAACAAATACGTGACTCCTCAGGAGGAAATAGACTTTGCCAAAGATCTGATAGAGGTAAACCGGATCAAGCTCAGTCCATTGTTCGAATTGACCGTAAAAACAAAAATAGACGAGACCTCGGCATTATACAGGCAGCGTGTACTAGCTCCGCTTATAAGCATCGACCTGATTGAAAATGCCTTTAAACATGCCGATCTCCAAAGCAAGGGTTCGTATATTTCAATTGTATTCGGGTTTAAAGATAATATATTCAGCCTCACTGTTTCAAATAAAATATCACCCCGAAACAATCTTAAAAAAGAGAAAAGCGGTATCGGGAACATAACCTTCGACCAACGATTAAATATGCTCTACAAGGGCTGTTATGAATTGGAACGCATCATTGATGACGATGCATATATTGCCCACTTAAAAATTGATCTGAATGGATTCAAAACTTCGATGCCTCATCCTTGAGGATGAATTACCAGGACTAGCTTATCTGAAAATGCTTTGCCAGCAGTTTCCGGAAGTAGAGGTTGTCAAAGCTTTTGATGATCCGAAAGCGTTTCTGAATGAAATAGGACAGCTGCAATTCGACGCTTGTATTCTTGATATCGAAATGGGAGAAATGAATGGATTACAGATCGCTAATATATTAAAGGACAAAGCAATCATATTTGTAACAGCATATAAAGAATATGCAGCAGAAGCATTCGACCTGAATGCTATCGACTACGTTCGTAAGCCGATACAGAGAGACAGGCTTAAGCAAGCCATAGACAAAGCAATCAAATATCTGGAAAAGCCGGGAACAACAAAAGCATTCACCCAACTGAACAGTGAAAAAGGAAAAGTCCTTCTCTATTTCGACCAGATAGATTACATAACTATAGCAGCTTTAGACAGCAGAGACAAAATTGTGTACCTGAAAGACGGAAAAAATCTGACCCTGAAAAATATCTCATTCGATAAGCTGATAAGTCTTCTTCCCTCCAAGCGTTTTTGCCGTATCAATAAAAGGGAGATAATAGCCTTACGCACGATACAATATTTCTCCTATGATGAGATAATATCCGACATTATTCATAACGATAATACAATCCGGTTTTCACTATCCGAAGTATATCGGGATGATTTTATCTATAAGGTAGAAAACTCAGGTAAATAAGTAAACGAAAGTATTTAATGATACATTTTCAAGTCATAACAGACTCTGGTTGTTAATAAGGCTGCGACCTTAATTTCATTACAAAATACCAAGGTTTCATTACATTTTATGCAGCTTTTATTGCTAAACCGACTCAGAAACTATTTATATCTCTAATTTTAGGGTTTCAGACCCTTTTACACTTGTTTACGACTTATGAAAAAACTAAGAGATATACTATTCTATGTAATTACAATCGGTGGTTTTTCTATCCTTATTTACTGGATAATATTTAGTGGAAAATCGTTAGAAGAAGGACGCGGAATTGTTTCGAACATTTCAGAGAGAACTCCTCTCGAAGAGTTTTTCAATTCTTTGATTGATAACTTACATCACTCCATCGGACTTCTTGTTCTTCAGATTATCGCAATTATTATTGTATCACGCCTGTTTGGCTGGATATTTAAAAAGATCGGACAACCAATGGTTATTGGTGAAATCCTGGCTGGTATTGTTCTCGGACCATCTTTGTTAGGTTTATACTTCCCTGATGTGTCGAATTTCATTTTCCCGACTCAATCCCTCGGTAATTTGAGTATTTTGAGCCAAATAGGACTTATACTATTCATGTTCGTTATAGGAATGGAACTAAATCTGAAAGTATTGAAAACTAAAGCTCACGAAGCTGTAGTCATCAGTCATGCCAGTATCATTATCCCTTTTGCGTTAGGAGTCGGACTAGCTTACCTGATATACAAAGCCCATGCTCCCGAACATGTCGAATTTTCGTCATTTGCACTCTTTATAGGTATATCTATGAGCATAACAGCCTTTCCGGTACTGGCGCGTATCATACAGGAAAGAGGTATCCATAAAACAAAACTCGGAGCGATAGTAATTACTTGTGCTGCTGCCGATGATATTACCGCTTGGTGTCTGCTTGCTGTAGTAATAGCAATAGTGAAAGCCGGATCAGTTCTAAGCTCTCTCTATACAATAGTATTAGCTATAGCCTATGTCATATTCATGGTAAAGCTTGTACGCCCGTTTTTACGCAGAGTCGGCGAATTGTATCAGTCGGATAAAAACCTGAGTAAATCGCTTGTAGCTCTCTTCTTCCTTGTATTGCTTATATCTTCCTTTATTACCGAAACAATAGGGATCCATGCTCTTTTCGGAGCATTTATGGCAGGCGTAATGATGCCCGCCAATATACGGTTTAGAAGTATGTTTACCGAAAAGATAGAAGATGTTGCATTAGTTCTTTTCCTTCCTCTATTCTTTGTGATCAGCGGATTGCGTACAGAAATCGGATTGATTAACGATCCCGAACTTTGGAAAATCACAGGCTTGATCATTCTTGTGGCTGTTGTGGGAAAGTTTGCAGGAAGTGCCATCGCAGCCAGATTTGTCGGTCAAAACTGGAAAGACAGTCTTACCATAGGCACGCTAATGAATACCCGAGGATTGATGGAGCTGGTTGTTCTTAATATCGGGTACGATCTGGGAGTACTCAATGCCGAGATATTTGCAATGATGGTGATCATGGCTCTTGTCACTACATTTATGACAGGCCCCTCACTGAATATTATCAACAAAATATTCAAGAAAGATGAAGAAGCAGCCAACGAAAAAATGTACGATCTGGCAAGGTACAAGCTGCTCTTATTCTTCAAAAATCCCGAAAAAGGGAGAGCTTTGGTCAGATTGGCAAATAGCCTGACCAGACGTGTTGACGATAATACTTCAATAACAGCTATTCATCTTACATCTCCTCAAGGATTACACCAGATAGATGCCGATGTATACGAAAAAGAAGCATTCTCCCCCTTAATTGATGAGGCTCAATCACTAAACCGCAAAATCATTTCACTATTCAAAATAACAACAGACATCGGGGATAATGTAGTAAATGTAGCCAATAAAGGAGACTATGACCTGTTGCTGATGAACCTTGAAGAATCAATTTTTGAAGGAACAGTATTGGGTCGGGTTCTGGGATTTACTACTCAGATATTTAATCCCGAAAAACTAATCAATACAGTTACAGGCAAAGAAAAACTGATAGAAAGCAATCTTATAGATAATAACACCCGCCTGATCTTATCTAAAAGCAGAATTCCCGTAGGTATACTTATAGATAAAGATCTATCGAGTACAGATAACATTTTCATCCCTATTTTCAACGAAAAAGATGAATTCCTGATTACTTATGCACAGAAATTTATACACAATGCAGGAGCTCAGATTTCGATACTAGACCAATCCGGAAAAAGTAACAATGCAATAAAAGAGCGGATCCGGCTGATAGAACATAATGCACCAAACCATATCCGTAATATCAGTATGGATTATGTCAGTGAAGATTTCATGAGTAAGCAAAACCTGATAATTGTAAGTCTAGACAGCTGCGAAAATCTCTTCTTACTGCGTAAGGAATGGATTGGCAAAACAACGTCCGTTCTTATCTGTTCTGACGATAAAACTCATCAATCTTAAAAACAAAACTGGACAGTCGGTTTTATTTAAAAAAGATCTATACTTCAGATGCTTACATTTGCTTTTGATACTCACTTGGAGTCATTCCAAATTCAGTTTTAAAGCAGGATGTGAAATATTTAGGATCGGAAAAGCCGACTGAATATGCAATTTCGGCTATCGAAATCGATTTATCTTTCAACATATTGCAGGCATGTTTCAGGCGAATATTGCGGATAAACTCTATGGGAGACAATCCTGTCATTGACTTGATTTTCCGATACAAAGATGATTTCGACATATGCAGATGTTCCGCAAAAGTATTTATATCGAATTCTGTTTCGGATAAGTATTCTTCAATTAGTTTTACCGCACTATTCAGAAACTGTTCATCTGCCGAAGGGTATTCGAGAGAAGATATATTGATTTCGACATTCGATTTGAATTCTTGCTGCTTACTTTCTTTATTACTCACCAGATTGTTGATACGGGCTTCAAGCACTTTTATTTCGAACGGTTTCGACATGTATCCGTCTGCTCCGGCATTATAACATTCGATGCGGTCTTCGGCACTGTTTTTTGCTGTCAATAATAAGATGGATATATGGCTTGTCTCAATATTTGATTTCACTTCTCGGCACAATTCAAATCCATCCATTTCCGGCATCATCACATCGCTGATAATAATATCGATATTATTATTTCGCAGCTTTACCAGAGCTTCTTTACCATTGGCTGCGGTAATTACATTATATTGTTTCGATAAAATATTCCGTATCAGTACTAAGAGCTCTTCATTGTCTTCAACCAGAAGTATTGTTACCCGATCCACCCCTTCAGTTTGTTGTCCTTCTGAAAACTGGGGCTCTTCATTGTGACGGAAAGAGCTCTCTTCACTAAATATAATATCGGGAGTATTTACAATATCTGTTTCGGTATAACTTTCTTTATCAACAGGAATAACCACTGTAAATACTGTACCTATATCTACCGAGCTACTCACAGCAATAGTTCCATGATGCAGTTCCACCAAATCTTTTGTTAAGGATAAACCTATGCCGTTAGTCTCACCTCTAGCTCTTTGGCTGTCTGTATAAAACCTTGTAAATACATCTTTGAGATGATTTTCAGCAATACCTATACCTGTATCCGAGACATTCAACGTCAGATAATTGTGTCGGTTTCGGGTTGATAACGATATATCAACAGAGATGGCACCATCAACAGGGGTATATTTAAATGCATTTGATAAGAGATTAAATACAATCTTATCTATTTTATCAGGATCGAAATAAGCATTGATATCCGACACTTCGGAGGTAAACGAAAAGTTGATATTGTTCTTTTTAATTAAGGGGGCAAAATGTGTATAACAGATGTCTTTAATAAAAATGATAATGTTACCATTAGTCACTTTTAATTTCATATTACCACTTTCCATTTTTCTAAAATCAAGAACCTGTTGAAGCAAACGCTTCAAACGACTTACATTCGAACGCATTGTCTCATACTGAGGAACTTTTGTTTTTGACGTTGTTTCCAGATCGTCAATCAGACATGAAATAATTGTGAGGGGCGTAAGGAAATCATGCGATATATTTGTAAAATAACGAAGTTTGGTCTGCGTCAACTCTTCTGTCTTTTCTTTCTCGATCTGTGTGATTTTCAGCTTATTCCTCAGCCTGATTCTGTTTGTTGCAATCCGCAAAGCCAAATACATAAACACAATCACAATCACTGCATAAAAGGTATATGCCCACCATGTTTCATAAAAAGCCGGCAGCTTATATATGATAAGTTCGGTAACCTGATCACTCCACAAGCCATTCTCATCTGTAGATTTAATCATCAAGATATATTTACCTTTACTCAACTGGTTATATGTGGCAAATTGCCTATTACTATCTGTATAAATCCAGTCCTCATCAATCCCTTCCAATTTGTAGGCATATCTGATTTTTGAAGGATAAGTATAGTTAAGTGACGAGAAATCTATTTCTATATTTTTATCATTCGGATCTAAAGTCAAGGTTTGTTTATCCAGATCAAACTTATTATTTGCATTCTGATAAAAAATAGATTGATTCTGAATTTTAATATCTGTCACAAGTACTTTCTCAGAACCGGGCTGAGCCGATAAATTTTCGGATGGGCTAAATGCCGCAAAACCTTTATTTCCGCCAAAATATATAACCCCGTCGTTGTTGACAAACACCGAATTTTTGTGAAAATAGTTGACTGACAACCCGTCTGTACTTTTATAATTCCGGTAGGCTTTATTTTCAGGATTAAACTCCGTCACATAGCGACTCGTCAGAATCCAAACATGGGACATCCTATCTACAATAATATTAAGAATAGGGTCTCCTGTCATACCACAACTCCGTGTGTAATCGTCTATTTTATCAGTTATGGTATTATAAACTTCAATAGTTCCGTTTTTAGACCCGATCCAGATTCTTCCTGACTGATCGGCACAGACCGATTGTATATTATCACTGGATAAGCCGTTCCATCCTTTTCTGAAATTGAATAATTTCAGATTATCAATAGAAGTGTTATGTTTAATCGGGATATTGTATAACCCCGATTTGCTGGTACTTATCCATATAGTTCCATTATTGTCTTCGGTAATACCCGTCACATTTCCCAATGTATCGCTGATCAGATGAAGTTCTTCTTCATTGTATTTCTTCATGAAGACACCCGTAGATGTACCCAGCCATGTATTATTTTTGGCATCATTAAAGAATATCAAAGGCAGTCCGGGACTTTTTGTATATTTCGTTAAATCTATTTTACCACTTAATGATATATTATTACCGTTCTTTTTGAGCCGGTATATAAAAGGGGCTTTCTCGGCTCCCACCCAAACTTCGTCTGTAGAAGGAGGGGCTGAAATACAATTAATCAACCGAAGATCTGACTGATCTCTCAAATCCGAATATTCTGTATAATAATTAAATTGATTGGATTCGGGATTGAAAGTTCCTAAGCCTACCCTATTCTGAAACAGCCAGAACAGCCCTGTTTTATCCTGAAAAAGAACTTTTATATTGGATGCGATACCAAATCGCTGCTTAACATTGTCGAGTGAATAATTTTTGATTGAAGGCTTGTCGAAATTTATGGTAATAGTTCCTTCGCTATAAGTACCAATCCAGATATTGCCTTTTCGGTCTGTAACCAATTCGCTGAATATATTATTCGATTCCCTGAAAAGAGGAGATACATTAACCTCTTCAAGTACCGGATCGGATACATCCGTGTATTTAAATGCATGCACCCCCGAAAAAGACATCACCCAGATATAGCCCTGCTGATGATCCTGGGTTATACTGAAAAATGTTTTCTGAGGTTGATTATCTTCTGTGTTATTTACTTTCTGCGAGACATACATCTCATCTTCATTTTTATTGGGTCTGAAACTAAACAATCCATCGCCCCATGTACATATCCAATAATGTTTGTTGGAGTCCTGAAACATACGGAATGGACTGTTGGTTGAGCCTATTTTAGGATACTTGATCAGAGTTGAATTTTCTTTATCGTACTTAAACAAGCCCGGTCCCCACCCCAGTACCCAGATATTTTCGTATGAGTCCTGATATATCTGGTTTATGGAGAGATTCGGAAAATCATCGAACCGCTTTATAAGAGTCCGGTCTTTGGTATAATGATATAGATACCTGTCTGTACCGATCCATATAGATTTATCGGAAGCCACTAATATCGATTTTATTGGCTGTGATTGTATTTCTTTATCTGCAAAAGGCGTTACAATATAGGTTTGCTTATCTAAAAGATTTATTCCTTCTTCGGTTCCTATCCAGATATATTTGTCATCTTCGGTAATACTTGATATCTGATTATTCGATAATAGATGAGAGCGGTTAAAATCGGTTCTGAATACAAGAATTCTGTAGCCATCATACCGGCATATGCCATCCATCGTCCCAAGCCATATATATCCTGCCCGATCCTGATATACCCTCAGCACCGAATAAGACGAATACTGATCTAACTGGGGTATAGAATTCATCGTTACTTTTTGCGCTGCTACATTTGTCAATAAAAATGTAAGCAGGCTGCATGTAATGAGATAACGGAGTATTTTATTTTTCATTTCAGAAGACATATTAAGGTCTCAGACCGATTTATTAACTTAGCAAACATAACAGCATGAGCTGGTTATCGTCTTAAAACACCTCATTAAACACTTGCTGTTACTTATCCTATAAAGATAGATGTATATATCAAAGATAAAAAATACCTCTAAGAGTTTTATCTCCAGAGGTATTTTTTAAATCAATATACCTGATTAAGGTCTCAGACCTTTCTGCTGATTTTACAAGCATGACAGCAAGATCTGGTTATCGCTTTAAGATACATTATTAAATGCTTTCTTTCAATCAATATCCGGTATTCTGTTCAAGAACAGCATCCTTATTTAATTGGATTTCTGTTAATGGTATAGGTAACAATGTATTATAATCTTTAAATCCGACTATAATTTTATTATCCGGAGATGCATCACCATTCTTCAGAATACGACTTGACAAAGTATTGGTTCTTATTAAGGTCATACGGCGGTTTTCTTCGGCTATAAGTTCCCGGGCCCGCTCATCCAAAATAAAATCGATATTAATATCAGAAGCACTTACCTTCCCATATGACGGATTGCTTATTTCGGTACGATATGCTTTGAACGCCCGATCTCTTATCACATTTATATCTTCTGCTGCACCTGTCAGGTTATTTTGCCTGAAACGAGCTTCAGCTCTAAGCAGATATGTTTCGGAATAACGCATTACCGGCCAATCTTTCACTACGGCATATCCAAAGTCATCATTAGGATCATACCCTCCCCATTTCGTTGGATGCGGATAATAGAATCCAAGTGAATCTCCTGCTGCCGGAACCACTTTATCTCCTGTTTTAACAACAATATCCTTTACTCCTTTACCGGCGGTAACCTTAAACCCGTTGGCATCAATACCTATCGTTGTATGGAAACCGGGTTTATTATAATACATTGTACGTCGGATATTATAGTTAGAGTTTCGTATATCTCCTTTTTGGAATAAGTGATATTTAGTAAAATTACTTAAACGCAAACGTCCGATACCACGTCCGCCCAAAGAATCGGCATTAACCATACCATCTATATTGTAATACCCGGGAACCCATACACGGCGATGTTGCGGATTATCAATAGTACCACCGTTTACATCACGGTTGTATTCCATTTCGAAAGTCCATATCCCTTCGGTATTTCCCTCCGAACGGCGTTGATTTCCAAATCTGAACATATCCCTGTAAGAGTCACCTCCTTCAGCTAGGTATTTTCCATAACGGGCATCGATCAGCTTATACTTCCCTTCGCTAATGATCAAGGTCAAGGCATCTTCAGCTTTCTTAAAGAATGATGCATCACGCATACCCATACGAAGATAAGCTTCTCCAGCCAACTGACGTGCAAAGTCTTTTGTCGCACGGCTCTCCTTTCTGTTCGAAGTATCTACGTTAGGCAAATAAGTCATCGCATATTGTAAATCGGCATCAATTACCTCATCAACTTTATCAACAGTCTCACGAACGTAGTCTGTCCTTGGATTTGCACCATCATATTTTGTAACCAAAGGTACACCTCCCCATAGAGTAACTAACATATTGTAAGCATAAGCTCTAAAAAATTTAGCTTCAGCTACAGCAGCTTTATCTCCGTTCTCTCCCTGAGAATCGATAATAAGATTGGCACTATTGATAATCTCATACAATTTTTCCCACAAGAAACTAACGCCTGCATTTTCCGAATTAAGATTCGGATAATTATAGAAGCCGACTTCTACACCCTGTGTCTGCCCGGGTGAACAGACATCTGTTCCAACCTGAAAGCAACTCAAGAAACCTTGTTGGCCGGACATCCCCCAAATTGCAGCATACTGACGATACAGCCCTACAACTTTAGATTCTACGTCATTGACCGAAGGATCAAAATTTGAATACATTTTCTCATCAAGAAAACTATCGCTGCACGATATCGATCCTAATGTGACAAGTGATACTGCGAATGTTTTTAATATTATATTTTTTATTTTCATAACTATCTATTTTCAAAAAGTTAAATTCAACCCAAATACAACGCTCTTAGTCATAGGGTAGTTACTGGTATCATATACCGTTTCACCTCTTGTTGAGTCCCATGAGCTATTTCCCCTTGCAACTTGTCTTGCTTCAGGATCCCAACCAATCCAATCAGTAATAGTTGCCAGATTACGTCCGCTCATATAAACAGTCAGAGCACTTATTCCTAATTTACTTGTAGCACTTGTCGGTAAGTTATAACTCAATGTTATGTCCTTAATACGGGTAAAACTTGCATCAGACGGAAATCCGTATCCATATCTGTTTGAAGTATTACTAAGAGACCTCCATTTATTACTTTGATTTTCAGGAGTCCAATAACCTATTTCCGATGCTATATTACGTCGTCCCATTTCGTCACCTGCAATACCTATCATAGAGTTGTTTTTCTTTAAGCCTTGAACAGTCTGAATAAACACACTTAAACTGAAATCTTTATAAGTAAATGTATTTGTCAATCCTCCAATCCATTTCGGAGAAGTCTGTCCCAGTATTTTACGGTCATTATCATCGATCTTACCATCAGGCACACCATCGGGACCACTAATATCAGCAAGTTTTATATCTCCCGCTTTAGCTTGAGGATCCCACTTGAGATGATCTCCATTAGCTATTTCTTTTTCCTGCCATACACCTACCATTGTATAATCATAAATTACACCGATAGGCTGTCCTATAAACCAACGGTTTCCCAGATCGGATTTTTTATCACCATAAAGGTCTTTAATTTCATTTTTATTCCAAGAATATACCAGATTTGTTGTCCATGTAAAATCTTTGGTAACAATATTACGTGAACTTAAAGTTATTTCAATACCCTTATTTGCGGTTTTACCCATATTGGCATACATCGAATTAAATCCTGATATTTTAGGCAGATTTCGTTTCAACAGCAAATCAGTTGTAGTAGACGAATAGAAATCAATATTACCTGTTATTCTTCCATTCTTCAATAACCCAAAGTCCAGACCAACATTGAAACTCTTCGTTGTTTCCCAGCTTAGATTAGAGTTCCCCATCATATCATTAGGATAAAGAGCTGTATTGGATGCTCCTCCCATTGCAAGCATACCATTATCCATTTTAGCTAAAGTCTGATATACTCCAATAGCCTCATTTCCGGCTTTACCATACGATAATCTCAACTTCAATGAACTAAGAATATCCTCTGTACTCTTCATAAATGATTCATTAGTTACATTCCAACCAGCAGCAACAGATGGAAATACCCCATATTTGTTATTATCACCAAAGACTGAAGAACCGTCACGACGTACGGTAAATGTAAACAGATAACGGCTGTCGAAAGAATAGTTCAAACGTCCCATCTGAGAAAGCGTAGTGTACAACGTTGTTTGAGATCCAACAGATTGAGTCTGAGCCGAACCGATATTATTCCATTCCTGACTGTCATTTATGAATACAGAAGCCTCAGCTTTGGAGTTCTGCCATTTTTTACGGGAAGCTGCATATAACCCTGTAAAATCGATATGATGTTTATTGAAGTCACGGGCATACGAGAATATATTTTCAATAGTATAGGTTTGAGATTCTTCGTTATATATTCTTGCCCATCCGGTAAGATTATTAACCGATTCTCCATCATATTCGTTTGTACGTTTAGGGGAATATGTATATCCTCCGTTAAACTTATATTTAAGACCATCTAAACCCTTTAATATTTTCCCAAAATCAAGTTCTGCATATCCATTTATATTTACATTCCAGTTTCGACGTTCGGGGTTGGTTGTTGTACGCATCAATGGATTTGTAAACAATTTTTCCTGTGCCATCGGATATATCTCATAACTTCCATTTTCGGTATAACTATCGTCACCTGCATAGGTACGGTAATACATGCGTCCGTAAGGAGACATAGCCTCAGCCATTAATAAGCTGGCACGCCCTCCATCGTTATTATGTGATACAATATAAGAATTGGTTCCTACCTTCATATATTTTGTAACATCCACATCTATATTGGTACGAATAGAATAACGTTTGTAATCGAATCCTTTAATTATACCCTTCTGATCTAAAAAGTCTGCAGAAATATAATATTTTACATTTTCGGCTCCTCCGGCGATACTCACATTATGGTCTTGAATAACTCCTGTTCGGGAAATCTCATCAATCCAGTCAATTTCTTTTCCTGCCAGATAATTATCATATTCATATTCGTTTCTGACCGGAGTATTATTCCATAAGCTGGTATTATTAATTCTTGCAGCCTCAGCATAACGATCGATCATTTGCTGTCCGCTTCCGAATTTCAGCTTATGAGAGAAATCTTCAATTCCCACATAACCGGCATAACGGATAGTCGGTTTGCCCGATTTTCCTCTTTTTGTTGTGATAAGAATTACACCATTCGCTCCATTTGTTCCATAAATAGCAGTAGCAGAAGCATCTTTCAGAATTTCCATAGATTCGATATCATTGGGGTTGATATCATTAAGCGTACCACCCGATTTACTGATAGGAATTCCATCGACAACTATATAAGGTCCTGTAGAAGCATTTATTGAGTTCTTTCCTCTCACCAACGCATCAGGAGCATCTCCCGGAATAGAAGAAGTTTGAGTAATAGTTATACCAGCGGCAGCCCCTTGAACAGCCTGTAAAACGTTTGTAACCGGAAGTTTACCCAGCCTGTCTTTATTAATTGATGTAACAGAACCTGTAACATCAGATTTTTTCTGAACACCGTATCCCACTACAACAACTTCGTCCAGAAGCTGAGTATCTTCTACAAGCTTAATCTGAATAGTAGACTGTGCCCCCAGTTTCAGAGACTGTGTTATATATCCCATATAAGCGACTTTTAAAGTTGCACCCTGAGATGCTGCAATCGAAAACCGCCCGTCAATGTCAGTGATAGTACCTTGTGTTGTTCCTTCAACAGAAATGGCCACTCCGATCAAAGGCTCCCCTGTAGAGCTGTCCACAACTGTCCCCTGCACTTTATTTTGGGCAAATAGTTGTATGGAGTAAGTCATCACCAAGATAAGAAGAAACACTAATCTCTTAATGTTTGTAGTTTCTCTCATAATTTCATTAGGTATTAAATTAAATATAGTTTTAGAATTTTAAGCCAGTCTTCTTATTATCGAAAGAATCCTGTTCACGATCATTTAAAATGTGGTCTGAATAAAAAAAAATTAAGGTTTCTTTTGCGGATTAATTTTATAAAGGTCAGAGACCTTATTTATAACTTTACTTAATAAAGCAGACTAAAGCCTGCCATAAATCATTTGATACTTGTTTTACATTAAAATCGGTTAGAGTTTTTTAAGGTTTAGAATTTCTGTACTAAATAAAAGTTAAACTTCCATGTGCAAAAATGCGATTTAAATAATGATTCACGGTTTAAAATTCATTCAAAGAAGATGATATTTCTTTCATTCAAGAAGTAGTGAAATAAGTCTCAATAAAGGATTATGAAGGGGAAAAACCCATATAAAGGAGCTTTTCAATGAACGATTCTTCTCTTTTATTAAAAAAACAAAAAAAGAGCACTGAAAAAAATGAATGAGACATACACAAGGAAGAAAACGAAGAGTATCTTCTCCAAAAAAAATCTGAAAACGAAGAAATGTCCTTATTTGATATAAAAAGACTACATATATGACTGATTACTGAACATATTGACACCTATATTATACATATATTTGTATTATCCGATAATAAATAGGTCTAAGACCTTAAAACTATATATATCATGAGAAAAACTTTAAGTCTGTCATTATTGTTGTTGGGAGGAGGAGCACTCTTTGCACAGCAATCAGTACCGAACTGGGAAAACCCCGAAGTATTTGCCGTAAATAAAGAGGCTACCCGTGCAACGTCTGTTCCTTATCAGAATGAACGGCAAGCCCTGAAAGACAATTATTCCGAATCACCTTATTTTCAATCTCTCGATGGTACATGGAAATTCTTTTGGGTTCCGAAACCGGCAGAAGTTCCATCCGGATTTTATAATGAGAGCTACGATGTCTCCAAATGGGCGAATATGCCTGTTCCCGGAAACTGGGAATTCAACGGGTACGGAATACCCATGTATGTAAATACAGGCTTTGGATTTCCTAAAAACCCTCCTTTTATCGACAGGGAAGACGCTCCGGTCGGAGCATACCGACATACATTCAATATCCCTTCCGATTGGGATGGACGACGTGTATATCTACACTTCGAAGGAGGCACAAACTCAATGTATGTATGGATCAACGGTCAGGAAGTTGGATATACCGAAAATGCCAAAAGTCCGGCCGAGTTCGATATTACCAAATATATACGCAAAGGGCAGAATACCTTAGCCTGTGAAGTACATAAATTTAGTGACGGTACATATATCGAAGATCAGGATATGTGGCGTTTGGGAGGAATCAACCGGAGTGTATATTTATATAGTACAGCACAAACCCGTATCCTTGACTATTTTGCTCATCCCGATTTGGATAAGAGTTACAAAAACGGTCTTTTCAGCATCGATCTTTCTTTAAAGAATTATGCAACTGAAGCACAAAATCAGAAAGTAGAAATATCTATTATCGACAAAGCCGGTAAAAAGGTACTGTCCAAATCGCAGAATATATCTATTCCGTCAGGAGATAAAACCGACCTAAAACTCAACGGAACAGTGTCAGCTCCATTAAAATGGACAGCCGAGACCCCTAATCTTTATACACTGTTGATTACACTAAAAGACAATAAAGGAAATATCGTTGAAAGTACATCCAGTAAAATAGGATTTCGCAAGATTGAAATAAAAGACGGTCAAGTCTTTATCAATGGTAAAAAGATATACTTCAAAGGTGTAAACCTGCATGAATTCAACACCAACACAGGACAAGTAGTGACTCGTGAGACCATGATGCGCAACCTTCAATTAATGAAAGAACTGAACATCAATGCTGTCCGTACATCTCATTATCCTCAACAACCTCTATGGTACAAACTGTGTGACGAATACGGAATTTATCTGGTTGACGAAGCAAACCTCGAATCTCATGGCTTAGGATACGGACCTGACAACGTTTCGAATTTTCCAGAATGGCATGCCACACACATGGATCGCATTCAAAGACTGATAGAAAGAGACAAAAACCATCCTTCAGTAATTTTCTGGTCATTAGGAAACGAAGCAAGTAACGGAAAAGCATTTTTCGATATGTACGATTGGGCGAAAGCACGTGACAACAGCCGTCCTGTACAATACGAACAAGCTTATCAGAAAGACCGCAATACAGATATCATCTGCCACATGTACCCTTCTTGGGAAAATATGAAACGTGATGCAGCCAAAGATCTCGGACGTCCTTATATCATGTGCGAATATGCTCATGCTATGGGCAATAGTATGGGTAACTTCCAAGATTACTGGGATTTGATGCGTACCAGTAAAAATATGCAAGGTGGATTTATCTGGGAATGGTATAACCACGGCTACAAAACCAAAGACGAGCAAGGAAGAGAATACTTTGCTTATGGCGGCGACCTGAAAGGCTACAATAAAATGAATGACGGTAACTTCTGTATGGATGGGGTGATCGCTCCCGACCAAACTTACATGCCACATACACATATCGTAAAGAAAGTGTACCAGAATATCATGTTCAAAGCAAAAGATCTTGATAATGGAATCATCACTGTTATAAATGATTATAAATTCACAGACCTTACCGATAAGAATTACACTTACAAATGGGTATTACTAAAGAATGGCGAAAAAGTTGCCGAACAGAATTTCGAGGCAACTGTACCTGCCGATACACAGAAAGATGTAAAACTGAACTTGCCCGCAATTTCTTTTGAAGCCGGAACTGAATATTATTTACAGGTGTTTGCATATAATAAGGAGAAAACAGAATTTCTTCCTGCCGGATTTGAGGTAGCAAAAGAAGAATTTGCATTCGCTAAAAATCAATTTTTTGCAAAGAAAAATTACTCCGGAGCATTGAACGTAGAGAAAACCGATGATAAAATTATTATTAAATCGGGATCGCTAAACTATGAATTCTCTGCAAAAGACGGTAAATCGCTGATGTCGGTAACTAACGACGGCAAGCGTGTATTTGATGAACTTCCTCGTTTAAATTTCTGGAGAGCTCCTACCGATAACGATTTTGGAGATTGGTCTCAATACAGACTTCGCTTATGGGATGCAGCCGGACATAATCTTATTTACACATACAAAGGAATGCAGGAAACAGCAGACGGCACATCTATTTCATATCTGGCTAAACTAAGAGGTATAGAAGCTCAGGTAGAGATCACCTATCTGGTAAACAAAGACGGAAGCCTGACAACGACCGCTTATTATCAAGCACTTTCGGATGACCTGCCCGAAATGATGCGTTTCGGTATGCTTATGACCTTACCTAAAGAATATGACAACTTCACATGGTACGGACGTGGTCCTTGGGAAAACTATGTAGACCGCCATCACGATACATTTATGGGAATCTGGACCGGAGATGTAGAAGAACAGGCATATCCATATTTCAGGCCTCAGGAAACAGGTAATAAAACGGATGTACGCTGGCTGACATTGAAAGACAAAAACAATTCGGGTATCCGTATAGATGGATTGCAGCCTTTATCGGTAAGTGCTACCAATAATATGCCCGAAGATCTTGATCCGGGAATGACAAAGAAACAGCAGCACTCATCGGATATACTTCCCCGCAAAGAAGTTGTATTGTGCGTGGATTTGTTCCAACGCGGGGTTGCAGGTTTGAATTCTTGGGGAGCTGCTCCTCTTGACCAATACCGCTTCTTTGGCAAAGAATACACATACAGTTATACAATCAGTATTATAAAATAAAGGTCACAGACCTATTTAAAGAAAACCCCGCCGACAGTATATAGGCGGGGTTTTTCTGTCAATGAATGATATTCTACCCCTTTTTGATTTATTACTCCTGCTCTAAACTCTTCTATTTTTTAATCTTTGTAACCATTATCAAATTCGAGATCAAAATATAATTATTAAGGTCTAATATCTTTTACTACCTTGATAATCGTAACAACAGATAACTAAATAGAATTAGTCTATTATTAAAAACTTACAGTAACTTAATAAAATAAATAATGGGAAAGAAAACGACTTTATTACTATTACCTTTCATATTACTTATAACCTCGTGTTCAGGAAACAGCACAAAACAAGCACCCAAAAACAACGATACTCTACCGAAGTCGAAAACGGAAGTTGTAGATATAATTAAGAAAGCAAACGGATACTGGCAATCGACACATCCTACACACGAAAATGCTTTTTGGCACAGAGCCGCATACCATACCGGAAATATGGCGGCATACGAAGTTACCGGAATAGAAGAATATAAAGCGTACTCCGAAGCATGGGCAGAAACAAATGAATGGAAAGGAGCAAAGTCAGACGATAAAAAGACATGGAAATACTCGTATGGAGAAACCGACGATTACGTTTTGTTCGGCGACTGGCAAACTTGTTTTCAGGTATATGCCGATTTGTATAACTTATCACCTGACGATAAAAAAATAGCCCGAGCTAAAGAAGTGATGGAATACGAGATGTCAACACCTAATAACGATTACTGGTGGTGGGCCGACGGTCTTTATATGGTTATGCCTGTTATGACTAAACTCTATAAAATCACAGGAAATGACCTTTATTTGAAAAAATTACATGAATACTTCGCCTATGCAAAAGAATTGATGTATGACTCGGAATCAGGACTTTTTTACCGTGATGCAAAATACATTTATCCCGAGCATAAAACCAATGCAGGCCTGAAAGATTTCTGGTCGAGGGGTAACGGATGGGTATTCGCTGGGTTAGCTAAAACTCTTGAAGATTTACCCGAATCAGATATCCACAGAGCAGAATACATAGAAGTATACAATGCCCTCGCAAAATCACTAGCCGCATCTCAACAAAAGGAAGGGCATTGGACCCGCAGTCTGCTCGATCCGGCACAAGCCCCCGGATTTGAAACCAGCGGAACCGCATTCTTTATATACGGATACCTTTGGGGTATTAATAATGGCTTTTTAGATAAAGCAACTTATCTGCCTGTTGTAACCAAAGGATGGAATTATCTGACCAAAACAGCATTACAACCCAATGGAAAAATCGGATATGTACAACCAATAGGAGAAAGAGCTGATCAACATAAGAATGTAGGACCTGAAACCACTGCCGATTTTGGAGTAGGAGCATTTCTGCTTGCGGCATCCGAAATGACTAAGTATGTCGATAAAAAATAGGTCTTTATAATTGCGCGTAGTATATAAAGAATGATTTCACCAATCCAAATTGACATTATTAACTATAGTAAGATAAAACATGAAAAAAAACCTGATTCTATCCATAATAGCACTATATACCTGCATACTTTCGATAAATGCCCAAAACAAACAATCGCAGACTGACGACCGTACATATTGGGCAGATCTTATGTACAAAGTATCAGAACCTGTACTTAGTAATATGAGCAAAGGTGAACTCAGTAAAAATATGGAACTCGAACTCAGTCCGACATGGGATGGACGTGACAAGCGTGTAACCTATATGGAGTGTTTCGGCAGATTAATGTCGGGACTGGCTCCCTGGCTGGCATTACCCGACGATAACACATCGGAGGGAAAGAAACGAAAACAGCTTCGAGAATGGGCTCTCAAGAGTTATGCACATTCCGTTGACCCTAATAGCCCCGATTATCTGCTATGGAGAAATGAAGGACAACCATTAGTAGATGCAGCTTATATTGCAAACAGCTTCTTACGTGCACCGAAACAACTGTGGGAACCTTTGGATGAATTGACAAAAAAACGATATATAGAAGAGTTCAAACAACTGCGAAGAGTTGATCCGCCTTACACAAACTGGCTGCTATTCTCGGCAATGGTAGAAACATTTCTGATGTCTATCGATGAGCAATATGATGCCTACCGCATACACAGTGCTATCCGTAAAATCGAAGAATGGTATGTAGGAGACGGATGGTATGCCGATGGAGAACATTTCGCTTTCGATTATTACAACAGCTTTGTTATACAACCTATGTATGTAGAAGTTTTGGAACATCTTATAGAAAAGAAACGAATGGTAAAACCCGAACAATTGGAAACAGCCCGCAAAAGGATGCAGCGTTACAGCATGATTCTCGAAAGGCTCGTTTCGCCAGAAGGTACTTTCCCTGTATTCGGTCGTTCGATGACATACAGAGCAGGAGTATTCCAGCCTTTAGCTCTATTGTCATGGCGTAAAAATCTGCCACAGGAGCTCCCCGAAGGACAGGTACGGGCAGCGATGACGTCGGTATTGAAACGAATGTTTTCCGCAGAAGGAAATTTTACTCAAAAAGGATTTTTACAACTGGGATTTGCCGGACATCAACCGAAATTAGCTGACTGGTATACCAACAACGGAAGTCTATATCTTACATCACTCGCTTTTCTTCCATTGGGATTACCTGCCGATGATTCCTTCTGGACATCTTCTCCCCAAGACTGGACATCAAAGAAGGCTTGGAGCGGACAAGATTTTCCAAAAGATCACGCCGTTAGTTTCTAGGGGCACAAACCCTTTTGTTCAATTTTTTATCTATAGGGTAAGAAATTCTTTGAAATCAGTTAACAGGCAACAGTGATCAACTGAAAAAGTAACATCCGAAAGTGTACATAAAGGGTGTTACCTTTGTTACCTTTTGAAAATGAAAAATGGGTGCGAAGCAATTGATAACTGATCACCTTTGACTGATTCGACGTTACCTTTTCATCTTTAAAGCATTGAATTTCAAATGAAGTTAGCAAATAAGACATACAAATTATTTCTTCTTTCGGTATTGAGTATAATCTTACCTTACCAGGCAGAAGCTCAACACCTGACAACCGTAGGTGAAGGGTGGGCAAACAATTCTGTGAATGTCACCGTATTCCGTAAAAATTCACTGGTCACACATAAGGGAATACAATACACAGCCTACTACGATCAGGATGGGTATGTAGTATTGGGCAAGCGCAAATTGGGAACAGATAACTGGATCATTAACCCCACTCAATACAAAGGAAATGTAAATGATGCACACAATGTTATCAGCCTGATGGTAGACGGAGACGGATATCTTCATGTATCATGGGATCATCACGGGCATCCCTTGAATTATGCAAAAAGTACAGCTCCTTATTCACTCGAACTAGGCGATAAACAAGCGATGAGTGGAAACAACGAAACGAATGTAACCTATCCTGAATTTTTCAAAATGCCGAATGGCGATCTGATATTCATGTTCCGTGACGGACAATCGGGCAAAGGCAACCTTGTCATGAACCGTTATACGCTGAAATCAAAAACATGGACACAAATACAGTCCAACCTGATAGACGGTGAAAACTCAAGAAATGCATATTGGCAGGCATTTGTCGACCATAAAGGAGTCATTCATATATCGTGGGTATGGCGTGAAACATGGGATGTATCAACGAATCACGACTTATGTTATGCCCGTTCGACGGACGGCGGCAAAACATGGATAAACTCATCAAACCAGCCATACAAATTGCCGATCACCGCTTCTTCAGCAGAATATGCCTGCAAAATACCACAGAACAGCGAGTTGATAAATCAAACGTCTATGACCGCCGACAGCAAAGGTAATCCTTATGTAGCAACATACTGGCGTGAACAAGGCTCAGATATACCTCAATATCATGTCGTATTTTTCGATGGAAAAAAATGGAACAGCATTAATCTGAATTTTCGTAAAACCGCTTTTTCTCTGAAGGGAGGAGGAACCAAAAGTATTCCGATATCACGCCCTCAGATAGTAGCCTATCTGAAAGGAAAACAGGTAAACCTGTATCTTTTATTCAGAGATGAAGAAAGAGGATCAAAAGTTTCGATAGCCAAATGTTCGGATGTAAACAATAACAAATGGATAATAGAAGATCTTACCACATTCCCGGTAGGCGCATGGGAACCGACTTACGATACAGAATTGTGGAAAGACAAAAAACAGTTGAATATATTTGTGCAAAAAGCGGTCCAAATTGACGGAGAAGGCAAAGCGGATGTAGCTCCGGAAAAGGTACAAATCTTGGAATTCACCCGATTCTGAACAGAAAGCAGTTTCCAGCAAAAGGTTTACTCCTGAAACTTCAGATATGAGTTTTTTTAACAACAATAGATTAGTATATTTGTTTTGTTCTTAAGACATCAAATGCCATCGGCGGCTTAAGAAAAATACAGGAAGCACCTTTTAACCACAAA
The DNA here is from genome assembly GCF_000426485.1 of Indolivaga capnocytophagoides DSM 22835. Lineage (GTDB taxonomy): Bacteria > Bacteroidota > Bacteroidia > Bacteroidales > Dysgonomonadaceae > Dysgonomonas_A > Dysgonomonas_A capnocytophagoides. The sequence goes on along the minus strand of NZ_AUFL01000010.1, from coordinate 73,987 downwards.
ATATATTAGAAACAAGATGAAACCTACATTATTTGTATTAGCGGCAGGGATGGGAAGCCGTTACGGAGGGCTCAAGCAGCTTGACGGAGTCGGGCCTAATGGAGAAACAATCATGGATTATTCTGTTTATGATGCTCTCCGTTCGGGATTCGGTAAGATTGTATTTGTGATCCGCAAATCTTTCGAAAAAGACTTCAGAGAAAAGATTGTGTCAAAATATGAAAAGTCTGTTCCTGTAGAAATTGTTTTTCAGGAGCTGGATAATCTTCCCGAAGGGTTTACCCTTAATCCCGAACGTGAAAAGCCATGGGGCACTAACCATGCTTTACTAATGGGTAAGGATGTAATAAAAGAACCTTTCGGAATAATCAACGCGGATGATTTTTACGGAAGAGAAAGCTTTCAGTTATTAGCAGGGCAGTTGAAAAACATGGAAGGACAAGAACGCAGCTACTGTATGATCGGTTATCTTCTGGGATACACTCTATCGGAAAGAGGATCTGTAGCCAGAGGTATATGTGAAATAGATAGGGAAAACTACCTTACAAAAATTGTAGAGCGTACTCAGATTGAACTGCTAAATGACGTCCCCCGTTTTAAAGACGATGACGGAACTTGGAAGAATGTTTCGAGTGCGACCCCTGTGTCTATGAATATGTGGGGATTTACACCCGATTACTTCGACCTGTCAGAAAAAGGATTTGTTGATTTTCTGAACGAAAACAAAGATAAACCTAAAGCAGAGTTCCTTATCCCAACATTGGTCAATACGCTTGTAGCTAATGGCGAAGTAAAAGTGAAGCTGGTCAATACTCCTGCTCAATGGTTTGGAGTAACTTACGCAGAAGATAAACCTGAGGTCGTACAACGCATCCGCGACTTGATCGACAAAGGTATATATCCCGAAAAGCTCTTTTAAAACAAGAAGTTATATAACAAAAAAGGGCATCTTTACTGATGTCCTTTTTTGTTATATATGCACTTGATATTTTACATTATTGAGGAGGTCTAACACCGCCCATTATCTCCTGAAGTACCATTTCTTTACCCTCGGAATTGACTGCCATAAGCTTACCCGATTTCTCCACAAAGGCTACTCCATTAGGCGAAAATCGGCTTATATTCTCATAAAGAGCCGCTGTAACCGTACCACGGGCAGTTACAATGGCATACTTCTCTCCTTCTTTCACCACAGCAAGTCCCAGTTCGGGCTGAGTAAACAATATTTTGCTATATACGGGAGCCACTACTTTTCCGGTAAGAGTGTAAAAGCCTATCTTTCCGTTTTGTGACAGTTGCATTCCTACAGGCGATTTATAATCTATGGAATCATATACAGCTTCGAGAATCACTCGGCCGTTGGTATCCATCAGTCCGATCTTTCCTGACGACTTCATGCAATAAAGATCCCTGTCCGACATCTTCTCGAAATCATCGTATAACGCGGGAACAATGATATCACCCTGATGATCTATTAATCCCGATTTTCCGTTCTGCTTAATAACAAAGGTCGACTGGTTAAATTCATCGATACCGTCATACACCGCCGGAATAAGCACTTTGCCATATTTACTGATCAAGCCATATTTGCCTTGTGACGACACTTTACATAAATAATCGTCAATAAACTTGAAGTTATTATAACCAATAGGCAGAACCAGCTTATTCATCCGGTCTACTATCCCCCATACATTCTGATCCTTCACAAGGAACAATCCTGCCCCGAAGTCTTTCACATCATCATACGCTAAAGGAATCAACACTGTACCCATTGATGTTATGACTCCACATCTTCCTTCTTTTTTGGCACAGAAATTACTGTTTTCCAATTTCGAGATTGATTCATACTGAGGTTTTACCAAAGTCTTTTTACCGTCGGTTATTCCGAATTTATCTTTCTTTTGGATGATTTCGTAAGATTGCGAATAAGAAAGTGTACCGAGTGTTATAAATGCAATTAGTGCTAATAGTGCTTTTTTCATTAAATAAGTCAATCGTTTTGTTTGTTTTTGGAAATGCTGAGACAAATTTAATATTTACCTGTGTATTTAACAAAATAAGTAACAGCTAAGTACTCAATATTACAATATTCTAACAAAACTTTTAAGTTGTATTTACTTCGGTCAAAGTTAAGAAAAGGCCTGAGACCTTTATCAGTCAGAGAATAAACACTTTTGCAAGATATTGGCTTAGGGTATCGGGTTTTAATATAATTTCCTAAATTTGTAGGATGGAATATTTCTAACTATACTGACAAAGCAAACTGTATCAGATGTAGTTTTAGATATTTTATCTATATATTTTTAACTAGTGATAATATAAACGGACTGTAAATAGTCCACAAACGATGTTTACAATGGAGAATGATTTGTCTCAAAATATAGTTTTTTCAAAAAATGTAGTTGAGTTTGTTGCTGTTGGAGTACAATTCTGCTCTTTTTTAGAAACTTATGAAGAACAGACTGCGACAGACTTATCCGGTAAATTAACAAAACTACTGCCTCTGCTATACCTCAAGGGTACATTATTGCCCGAACTGGAAGTAGAGTATGATATTTACCCCGAAGTTTCCGTTACCGAAGAAGATTATGAGAATATTGTAACCAGACTATATTCGACATTCAAAAGCAATGACACCTATCTGGAAGTATTTCTGGAAGATATGAAGTATAGTGATACTCCGATCTCGGCAAGTATCTCGGAAGATCTGGCGGATATATATCAGGATATTAAAAATTTCATATCGGTATATCAACAAGGATTAGACGAAACGATGTATGAGGCTCTGTTTACATGCTATGACAACTTCAAACTATACTGGGGACAAAAGCTGGTCAATGTTTTGCGTGCATTACATTCTATCAGATATACGATGACTGACGATAATGAAGAGGACGATTCTCTTCCCGAAAATATACAGGCCGAGTGGTGACAAAAATATCAAAAGAACAAGTAGCAGAACTAGAGACCGCAGTGTTTCCGGGACGGATTATTGTAATACAATCCGAATCGGAGGCCGAAAAGGCAGTATCGTATCTCGAAAAGTTCGAGCTGATAGGGTTTGATACTGAAACACGGCCTTCGTTTACCAAAGGAGTGGTACGTAAGATTGCCTTAATGCAACTTTCGACAAACGATACCTGTTTTCTGTTCCGCCTTAACCTCATCGGCATTCCCGAATGTTTAATCCGGTTACTAATAGCTTCGGATATTACCAAGATAGGGTTGTCGCTGAAAGATGATTTTGCAGCTATCCGAAAACGGATACAACTCGAACCCAAGGGATTTATTGAACTGCAATCGTTTGTTAAGAAATTTGGAATCGAAGACAATGGACTGCAAAGGATATACGCGATATTATTTGGAGAACGGATATCGAAAGGACAACGTCTATCCAATTGGGAAGCTGATATACTGACCGAGGCTCAGCAAAAATACGCAGCACTGGATGCGTGGGCCTGCCTGCAGATATACAATAAACTGGTAAGGCTTAACCCTGACCTTTCTGAAAAAACGAAGTAGATAGAAAAAATATATGAGCTATAAAAAAGTCACCCTAAAACCTAAAAAAGAAGACTCGCTAAGACGTTTTCACCCATGGATTTTCTCTGGAGCCGTTGCCCATAAAGACACAAATCTGACCGAAGGCGAAATCGTTAATGTTTATACTGCAAATGACGATTTTATTGCTGTCGGACATTATCAGATAGGCAGTATTGAAGTCAGAGTATTAAGCTTTGAAGAAAGAAAGATCGACAGTCTATTTTGGGAAGAACGTCTGCAAGTAGCTTACAATCTTAGAAAAGCGATAGGTGTTGTTTCTGAAAACAACAATGCTTTTCGCCTTATTCACGGAGAAGGGGACAATCTACCCGGACTGATTATTGACGTATACGGTGCTACAGCTGTTATGCAGTCTCACTCGGTCGGTATGCACGAAAACAGAAAAGAGATATGCAACGCCCTGATAAAAGTATTCGGAGAAAAGTTGCAGAACATTTATTATAAATCGGAAACAACTCTCCCATACAAAGCAGATTTGGGAGCAGAAAATGAATATCTGTACGGAGGAAAAGGTGATATTGACGGAATAGCTCTCGAAAACGGACTAAAGTTCCATGCCGATTGGGTCAAAGGGCAAAAAACCGGCTTCTTTGTTGACCAACGGGATAACCGCTCGTTACTTGAAAAATATGCTAGAGACCGCTCTCTATTAAACATGTTTTGTTACACAGGAGGATTTTCGTTCTACGCCATGCGGGGAGGTGCGAAACTCGTACATTCAGTTGATAGTTCGGCTAAAGCCATCATGCTGACAGAAAACAATGTCAAGTTAAATTTTCCGGATGACAAAAGACATGCAGCATTCGCTGAAGATGCATTCAAATACCTTGGGCATACCAACAAGGGAGATTATGACCTTATAATACTTGACCCTCCGGCATTCGCCAAGCATCGGGGAGCAATAAAAAATGCGCTACAGGGATACAAACGACTGAATGCAGCTGCATTTGATAAGATTGCACCGGGAGGAATACTATTCACATTCTCATGTTCGCAGGTGATAACCAAAGATGCTTTCCGTCTGGCGGTTTTCACTGCAGCGGCACAATCCGGCAGAAGTGTTAAGATATTACATCAACTTACACAGCCAGCCGATCACCCCATCAATATATACCATCCCGAAGGTGAATACCTGAAAGGATTGGTGGTATATGTCGAATAGTAAGAAAGAAGCAAGGGATAAAAATAATAAACAGGACTATAATCCTAATCAAGAAAAATATCTACCTTTGTAGCGGTTTTGGTGTCACTTCGGACATTCGTTCGTGGTGGTGAAAAGGGAACCGGGTGTAAATCCCGGGCAGACCCGCTGCTGTAAACTCCACGCCAAAGTCTTTGAATAAATACTCATGCCACTGTTTTTCTCAGTGTACAGTTTATGCGGAACAGTTTATTTTTGATAACTGCCTGCTGAAAACCGGTAACTTAAAAACGGGAAGGATATTCGAAGATGGAGCAAGCCAGAAGACCTGCCAAGACTATATATTCTGTAGCTTTCGGGTAAATAAAGCTCATAGAAATACATGTAAAGATTCTAAATACATATATAATGAAGAAATCGTACGAACAATTTTCGGCACGTCAAGAGCTTCTCGACAAGCAGTATGACGAGGCGTATGTGCAAAAGCAGCATAAACGAGGAAAGCTTACGGCACACGAACGGATTTTATTATTGTTTGATGAAGGTACTTTTGAAGAAACCGACGCATACATTCCTCCGGCTGACGCTTCATTCGGAAAATCGGTAAAAGCATTCGGAGACGGTGTCGTAACCGGATACGGAAGAGTAAACGGCCGTTTGGTTTATGCTTATTCGCAAGACTTCAACGTATTAGGAGGCTCACTAGGCTCGAGACATGCCGCTAAAATAGTTAAAATACAAGATATGGCTCTGAAAACAGGATCTCCTGTTGTAGGGCTTATAGACTCCGGGGGGGCACGCATCCAGGAGGGCATCACCGGACTGAACGGATATGGAGATATTTTCAAGCGCAATGTTTATTCATCAGGCGTTATCCCTCAAATCTCAGTTATCATGGGACCGGCTGCCGGAGGTGCAGTATATTCTCCTGCTTTGACCGACTTTATCTTTATGACAGCCGATACCAGCTACATGTTTGTAACAGGCCCTAATGTTGTAAAGGAAGTTTTGAATGAAACAGTATCAACCGAAGATCTGGGCGGTGCATCTGTGCATGGAACAAAATCGGGTGTTGCCGATTTTGTGTACAAAGACGACGAGAACACCATTCTTGGCGTAAAAAAATTACTCTCTTATCTTCCATCCAACAATATGGAGAATCCTCCATTAATAGCTTCCGAGGATGATGTTAAACAGATCACAGATCAGTTACGTAATATCGTACCGGAAGACCCCGATAAACCTTACGATGTAAAAGAGATCGTAGAATTATTGGTAGATAATGGCGAATATATGGAAGTAGCAGAAAATCATGCCGGTAATATTTTTACGGCATTTGCCCGTATTGATGGTCAGGTTGTCGGTATCGTGGCCAATCAACCTAAAGTAATGGCAGGTACATTAGATATCGATTCATCCGTGAAAGGAGCTCGATTTATCAATATTTGTAACTCTTTTAATGTTCCGATCATCACTCTCGAAGACGTTCCGGGATTCCTACCGGGTACAGATCAGGAGCATGACGGCATTATCCGACACGGTGCTAAATTGTTATATGCTTATACATTCGCATCTGTTCCGAAGATTACCGTTATTTTGCGTAAAGCATACGGTGGAGCATATATTGTAATGAACAGTAAAGGTATCGGTGGAGACTTCGTTTTTGCTTGGCCTACTGCCGAAATTGCGGTAATGGGACCCGACGGAGCTATAGCCATCCTTTATCGCAAAGAGTTAGCAGAATCAGAAGATCCTGTTATGCTGAAAAAAGAATTAACACAAAAATACAGGGAAGAAGTAACAAACCCTTATCTGGCTGACGAAAAAGGCTTTATTGACGAAGTGATAGATCCGGCAATGACACGTTCCAAAATTATCACATGCTTGAAAGCTTTGGACAGAAAGACCGAATATCGCCCGAAACGTAAACATGGCAATGTGCCATTATAAGGTCTCAGACCTGTTTATTTACTATTTCGTAAGCATAAAACAGAAAACAGAATGAAAAACAAAAATAGAATCACATCTATTCTCATAGCTAACAGAGGCGAGATTGCAATAAGAATCGCTCAAACAGCTAAGAAGATGGGAATAACATCGGTCGGAATACGCACAGCGAAAGAGCCTAATGCATATTATCTGACTCAGGTCGACCAGATAGTTGATTTTCCCGACAGGGAGAAAAACGATGTACCTGAATTTCTCGATATAGAAAGCCTTGTACTATTAGCAAAACGTAATAAGATAGACGCCATACATCCGGGATATGGTTATTTGTCGGAAAATGCACAATTTGCAATCCGCTGCACCGAAGAAGGAATCATCTTTATAGGACCTTCTCCACGCATTATCCAGAATATGGGTGATAAAGTGATTGCCAAGGAAATAGCAGCTAAAGGAAAGGTTCCTATGCTTGGAGGCAGCCACGGCAGCGTAGATACACTTGATGAAGCAATACAAATTGCTAAGGAAATCGGGTTTCCTCTTATTATCAAAGCGGTAGCAGGAGGAGGAGGACGAGGTATGCGCATTGTCCGCAAACAATCCGAGATAAAACAAATGTATCATTCGGCATCTACCGAAGCATTATCGGCATTCAACAATCCATCGGTATTTATCGAAAAGTACCTTGAAAATCCGAAACATATTGAAGTACAGATTGTGGCGGATGCTCATGGCAATGTAGTCCATTTATGGGAACGTGAATGTTCGGTGCAACGTAAGCACCAAAAACTACTGGAAGAAGCCCCTTCTCCGGCATTAGATGACAAATTACGAAAGAAGATCACGGATGCAGCAGTATCTCTGGCTCGCGAAGCAGGTTATATAAGCCTTGGTACTGTAGAGTTTCTGTTAGATAAGCACGGAGACTTCTTCTTCATGGAAATGAACACACGGGTACAGGTAGAGCATCCCGTAACCGAAATGATCACAGGGCTGGATCTTATTGAATTACAAATCAGAATTGCAAACGGCGAGAAACTTCCAATCACTCAGGATGATGTAAAACTGAATGGATGGGCAATAGAATGCAGGATTAATGCCGAAGATGTACAATCGGGATTTTCGCCTTGTACCGGTACAATAAAGGCTTTGCGTATACCCGAAGGTGAAGGAATCAGAGTAGATAAGGGAGTTGTGGTAGGCTCGGAAATAACACCGTTTTTCGATTCGATGATAGCAAAACTTATCGTTCATGCCGAAAGCAGAGAAGCTGTAATTGAACGAACTCTTGCCGCATTGAATAATTTTCAGATAAAGGGTATTAAGACAACTATTCCATTTGATAAAGCTGTTCTACACAATGAGGTATTCCGCAAAGGAAACTTCGATACGTCTTTCATTGAAAAGGATTTGGAATCTACCGTGTATGTCGAAAAAGACGAAGAACTACTTGCTGCTTTATTTGCTGTATCGCATTACCAAAAGCAAAATAAGCCTATTACCGAAAAGAAAGAAGACTCAGACTTGTGGGCTTTGCGCAATAGAATCAATAATATGTAAATGAGGATATAATGAGTAAAGATAAAACACTTATAGCTTTAGATAAAGCTTCGGCAAAAGAATATCCTTTCGGTATTGAAGAAGGAGAAAAATACACATTCGACGGAAAGCAGTTGGATGTCGATATACAAACAACTCCCGATGGCTTCTCAATTATGACAGTCAACGGGGTCAGTTATCCGGTAGAGATAGTATCCCACCATCAGAATGAATATGAACTGCTGGTTAACGGAGTCGGATATATTTTTTCGGTAGAGACACCTTTCTCGCTGCAACGCCAAAAGATGCTAAGTTCGGAAGCCAGCGAATCGACAACAATCCGCTTGAAAGCACCTATGCCCGGTAAAATACTTGAAGTATTGGTTAAAACAGGAGATTCGGTAAAAGCCGGAGACACATTGCTTATTCTTGAGGCTATGAAAATGCAGAATGCTATTCTAGCCAGCACTAAAGGCATCATCAAGAAAGTATTGGTCAAAGAAGGAGCAACAACAAGCAAAAGCGACTTACTGATTGAGTTAGAAAAAGATATTTAATCAAAAATATCATATTTATTAAGGAAGATACACTCGGATTTATTCTTAGTGTATCTTTTTTATATCCGTTAAGACTAGATAAGACTTCGTAAGTAAGTGTTAACCCGTATTGATATTTATGTTTTACTCCTTTGTATTATCAAATTTAAACAGAGGAAAACATGAAACACTTATTTACGATTTTCACTATTCTAATTGCTATTAGCTTCAGCGTACAATCACAAACGATCAAAGGATGCATTGTAGATGCGGATCATCGTCCTGTGGAATATGCTACCGTTGTTTTGCAAACTCCCGACTCGGTCTATATTAATTCAGTAATGACAGACTCTCTAGGCTACTTTACATTCAAATCTTCACAAAACCCATACAGACTGATTATACAGCACTTGTTATACAATACCAAAGAGTTGCTGTATAACTCGGCCAATACCGGCAATATTGTATTGGATGACTCATCTCGTGCCTTAGACGAAATTACAGTTAAAGGATATCGCCCTGCAGTAACCGTGGCTAATGGTAAACTTACTTATGACATGCCTCGACTATTAGAAAACAAGGCTGTAAGTAATGCTTACGAATCGATACTACAGTTACCGGGTGTAAGAGAGCAAGACGGCAAGATCATTTTAGCCGGAACCAATGGCATAACTATCATCCTCAATGGAAAACCTTCGACCATGTCCATAGATCAACTGATCGAACTATTGAAGAATACACCCCAGACCCGTATCGTTAAAGCTGAAATAATGTACAGCGCACCTCCTCAATATCATGTCCGTGGAGCTGCTATCAATCTGATTCTTGACGGAGGAATAACCGACCAAAATACGTTCCAGGGCCAATTCAACTCTTCTTATTCCCAACGCACATATGAGCGGGTTGATATGGGATTGACTTTGGTATACTCCACACCTAAATTTTCTACGGACTTTATGTACAATATCAATAATGGTAGAAACATAACTAATCTCGATTTAGACTCGAAACATTCATATAACGGCAGCTTATATGATATTCAACAATCTGACAGAGGCAAGTCTCACTTCCAGAATCATAATATACGTATAGGATCGGAGTATAAGATCTCGGATCAGGATAAATTAAGCCTGACATATACTTCAAAACTTAATACTTCATATAATAGTACTCTCCGTTCTTACGGAACATTTTCCGACTCAAAAAATCATAAAACAAATGAGTCTCCAGGGCAAATGCATAATATAGCACTGTCGTACACTTCACATTTCGGTCTTAGTTCTGGAATAGACTATACTTATTATAAAGATAATACTATACAAAACTTTATCGATAACAAAAATGATGCGAATAAAAGTTTCATATCGATGTCTTCGCAAAAGATCAACCGATTAAAGCTTTATGCCGACCAAAGCCACGACTTAAGCAATAGCTGGACTCTCAACTATGGCGGAGCATTTACCTATGCCTCAGACAATGGCAGTCAAACATACAGCAACAAAAGTACCGACCAGCCTCTTACCGACACTCAGAATCAGCTCAAAGAGTACACTTACAACTTTTATTCCGGATTTGAGAAATCCTTCGGGGAAAAGGTCTCTCTTTCGGCATCAATAGCCGGAGAATATTACAAACTGGGCGATTTCAGCCAATGGTCTGTATTCCCTACTCTTGAAATGACTTACATGATCGCTCCCGAACATGTTATGCAACTATCCCTGTCATCAGACAAGTCGTATCCGGATTATTGGGAAATGCACGGAGCGGTAAGTTATCTTAACGGATATACCGAAATACACGGCAATCCTTATCTGAGACCCAGCAAAGACTACAATCTCCGTATGAATTATATATTCAGGAGTAAATATACATTCTCATTGTATACCTCGTACGAAGATGATTACTTTGTTCAGTTACCCTATCAGGCATCAGACAGATTGGCTCTTATATACAAAACGACTAACTTCGATTTTCAGCAATCACTCGGAGCATCTCTTTCCGCACCTTTTACCGTTGGCAGCTGGTTAAACACCCGTCTGGATATGGACGGCTTTTACACCCGCTCGAAAAACAGTAACTTTAATGATATATCGTTCGATAACAGTAAATGGGCCTTATATTCATCTTTAAATAATACAATCAACATATCATCAAAACCCAATATCAAAGCTGAACTGTCGGCAGCTTATCTGACCCCGATCATACAAGGTCCTGGAAATATTACTCGTATGTGGCGTATCGATGCCGGGGTGAAATGGAGTTTTGCCGGAGATAAAGCCGAATTAAAACTTAAAGCCTTTGATATGTTCAAATCATGGAATCCCAAAATGCGGTTACAATATTCGACACAAAATATAAAGATGCACCCGTACCAGGACTCCAGATACCTGACCGTATCATTCTCTTATAAGTTCGGCGGCTATAAAGCCAAAGAAAGAAAAGATGTAGATACTTCCCGATTCGGGCAACAATAAACTACTATTTTACTTAATCACAAGAGCTTCATTTGGGGCAAGGTAAGAGCTTAAAGAAGACCCGACATTGTTTTCCTTTTACGGTTTCTTTAATAAGAAATGGTCTATGGCATCTTTAAGTTCGTGCTTAGGAACAGCACCTTGCCCCATCTGAGGCTCTTCTCCCATAGGTATAAGCAAAATAGTAGGAATACTGCGTATATTAAACAATTCGGCTAATTCAAATTCCTGCTCCGTATTCACTTTATAAATATAGATATCATCTTTATATTCGTCTGCCAGTTCCTCCAATACAGGAGCTAAGGTTTTACAAGGTCCGCACCAATCGGCATAAAAATCAATTATAGCCGGACGGTCTCCCAGATATTTCCATTCGTGAGTTGTTTCATAATTCGCTACTTTGGTTAGAAAACCAATCTTATCAAGTTGAATTGTACCCATTGTTTTATCCTATTTAAGTTATTTCTAATTTTCAGACATTTAACATCCAGAAGGTTACAAAAGTAACAAAATCAAAGACCAGTTATCAGTCAACAGTTATTAGTTATTAGCAATTGTTTATTGATCATTGATTATTGTCAAAAGGTTACAAAGGTAACACACTTTATGACGTTCTTTTAATGTCACTTTATTTCTACATTATCTTATTAATGTCAATCAGTAATTAGTTTGATAAAAATGTTCTTTTATATTATGCTATTTAACTACGCGCAATCACAGATTGCTTGTGTTCCTTTTGGCCAAAGCCCCTAAAGGAACCAAAAGGTCTTTGGCGCCGCGAGGCTCTGCCTATCTGACTACGTTCTCGGGCGAAACTAAATAAAACTCGCTCTACGAGCTCAGACAGCATTTAGTTTAAACGCCCGTTTCACTGGTCAGATTACGGCTTCACCTCTGTATGCGCCCTAGCTGGCGCACAACTTTGCTTGCGCCAGCCTACAAAAGGGTCTGTGACCCCGGGCTGGAGACGTAGTCTTGATCTTTTGTTTCGTTTTGCATCAAGGTAAAATGAAAAACAAGCCCGGGAGGTGCGTTAGGAAATAGCTGAACCTAATAGTACAATATAAAAGAACGATTTATTAGCCATTTAAATCAAAAAGGTAACATCCAAAATGTATTTTTTTATTGTTGCTTCTTTTTCTTATTCTCAAATTTCCTTATTAAACCCCAACTATTTAAAGAACTTTGTATATAGATAAAATATCTTGTTTTATGAATTCCATTTTACTCCCCCACATAACTCAACCAATTTTGATTCCACTCTGACATCTTAAAAACGTTCGGTAATCTTATGTATTTTTCATAACTTTATAGCCCTAATAAATAATAGGAAGTATTTAATGATACTTTAGTTTATAACAAGCTATGGTTGTTTTACTTACCAAAGCTGCAAATAGGTCTGAGACCTTAATATTTGTATGTCAGAAGCAAAAAATATTATCATAAAGGGTGCAAGAGTAAACAACCTCAAGAATATAGATGTTGAAATTCCCCGAAATAAATTTATAGTAATTACAGGGTTATCAGGTTCAGGTAAATCATCATTGGCTTTCGATACACTTTACGCAGAAGGACAAAGACGCTATGTGGAAAGTCTTTCGTCTTATGCCCGCCAATTCCTTGGACGTATGAACAAACCCGAATGTGATTATATCAAAGGCATTCCTCCGGCAATTGCTATCGAACAAAAGGTAAGTTCACGCAATCCCCGTTCTACGGTAGGAACCTCTACCGAGATATACGAATACCTGCGTCTGCTGTTTGCCCGTATCGGAAAGACTATTTCTCCGATATCAGGTGACGTAGTAAAAAAACATCAGGTAAAAGATATTCAGGATAAAATGCGGATATATCCTGAAGGAACCCGTGTGGTAATCCTCACTAAAATTATATTAAGAGACAACCGCAAACTCGAAGAACAGCTCGATATACTTCAAAAAGAAGGCTTTGCCCGAGTAGAGATAGATGGCGATTTTATTCGTATCGACGAGCTGCTCGAATCTAAAAAGAAGATCAAAGACGGAGATGTGCTTCTGGTGATAGACCGCTTAAGTACCTCTCAGGAAAAATCGACATTGAACCGGTTTTCGGAATCAATTGAGACTGCCTTTTTCGAAGGAGAAGGAGAATGTATTGTCCGGTATTATACCGAAAAAGAAGTCGAAACTTATAACTATTCGAAACGGTTCGAAGCGGATGGTATCCAATTTGAAGAACCGACCGAAATGATGTTCAGCTTCAATAATCCGGTGGGAGCCTGTCCCGAATGTGAGGGATTCGGTAAAGTATTGGGAATTGACGAAGATCTGGTCATACCCAATAAAAGTTTATCGGTTTACGAAGATGCTGTTTTTTGTTGGAAAGGTGACAAGATGAGTGAGTGGAAAAACGAATTCATGCAGGCTGCCGTCTCTAAGAATTTCCCGATACACCGCCCCTATTTCGAACTGACCGAAGCCGAACGGGATCTGCTTTGGCATGGAGCACCCGGAATATTTGGAATAGACGCATTTTTCCGCATGCTCGAAGAAAACCAATATAAGATACAATACAGGGTAATGCTTGCCCGATACAGAGGCAAAACGACTTGTCCGGTATGTAAAGGAGCTCGTCTGAAAAAAGAAGCTCTCTATGTTAAAGTCGGAGGAAAATCGATTGCAGATCTCGTATTAATGCCTGTTACCCAACTTAAAGAATTCTTCGACCAGTTGAAATTAGATGAAACAGACGCAGCCATCGCAAAACGGCTGTTAACTGAGATTAATAACCGTATTAAATTTCTGACAAATGTAGGGCTTGGCTACCTTACTCTCAATCGGTTATCGAATTCGCTATCGGGAGGAGAAAGCCAGCGTATCAATCTCGTTACTTCATTAGGAAGCAGTCTGGTAGGATCGCTCTACATTCTCGACGAACCAAGTATCGGTCTGCACTCCCGTGATACAGACTTACTAATAAAGGTATTAAGGGATCTTCAATCAATAGGTAATACCGTAATAGTTGTAGAACACGACGAGGATATTATACGTGCAGCCGATTACATTATTGATATAGGACCTAAGGCCGGACGGCTTGGAGGAGAAGTCGTGTATCAGGGAGATGTTGCTAATCTCAACAAAAAATCGGACAGTTATACAGTAAAATATCTTACGGGAAAAGAAAAAATAGATGTTCCGAACCCCCGCCGTAAATGGAATAACTACATAGAAGTAAAAGGAGCACGCCAGAATAACCTGAAGAATATAGACGTAAAATTTCCACTCAACGTGATGACTGTTGTAACCGGAGTCAGCGGATCGGGAAAATCGTCTCTCATCTGCGAGGTATTGTACAATGCCCTCTTAAAAGTATATAAAGAATCCAGCGGACAGATCGTTCAATATAATGGCTTGGAAGGAGACCTGAAACTGATCAAGAATGTCGAAATGGTAGATCAGAATCCTATTGGCAAGTCGTCCCGCTCGAATCCTGTTACCTACATAAAAGCATACGACGAGATACGTAAGTTATATGCGGATCAACAGCTATCGAAACAGATGCACTTTACACCGGCTTTTTTCTCTTTCAATATGGAAGGAGGACGATGCGAAGAATGTAAAGGTGAGGGAAAGACTACCATAGAGATGCAGTTTATGGCAGATATAACTCTCGAATGTGAGTCCTGTAAAGGAAAACGATTTAAGCAGGAAATACTCGATGTTGAATATCGTGGAATGAATATTTACAATATTCTGGAAATGACGGTCGATCAGGCTATAGAATTCTTTCAGGAAGGTAAATCAAGCAACGAGAAAAAGATTGTAAAACGCCTGAAGGCATTACAGGAAGTAGGATTAGGTTATATAAAGATGGGACAGTCATCTTCGACCCTATCGGGAGGAGAAAATCAACGCGTAAAACTGGCCTCTTACCTGATTGAAGAAAAAACAGAACCTACATTCTTTATCTTCGATGAACCGACAACAGGGCTGCACTTCCATGATGTGAAGACACTATTAAAAGCATTCGATTCTCTAATCGCAAAAGGACATACTGTGGTGATAATTGAACACAATATGGATGTGATAAAGTGCGGAGACCACATCATCGACATAGGTCTCGAAGGCGGTCTCGAAGGTGGATATGTCGTATGCGAAGGCACTCCCGAACAAGTAGCAAAAGATAAGAAATCGTACACAGGTAAATTTCTGAAAGAAAAACTATAAAGTGACTATAAAGATCCGGCGATAAGAGAAATTCTTATCGCCGGATCTCTTTATTAAGCTGCAGAAAGTATTTAATAATGTATTTCTTATCGATTATTCCAAAATCGATAACCTATTCTGATAACCGGAGATAAATCCACATTCGGGATTTTATACTGAACGTCTCCAAAATCGAGGCCCTTATCCTTTCTGCAATATACATGAAATGCAGGTTGAAGATATAACCCTTTCCACAAAAAAAACTGATAACCGATTCCTCCTCCGTAATCTGTACTGTGCAGGTCTTTCTTTATACCCGAACTTCTCTGCTCAACTTCGAACTTATGTAACTCAACAAAACCATACAATTCCAGATTTTTCCATACATTATAGCCAAAGAAAATACCCGGTGATGTTTTATAATACCTCTTAAAATCCTGGGATAAATTATTCACACCTGCTTTTTCGGCATTATAATCTCCCCCGTTTATCAAACTGACTCTTACCCTGAAACGTTCATAACGATAACCTGCACCAATATGAAAACCACCCGTAAAAAACATAGGAAATAAACTTTCGACCTCTAAGGCCTGTTTCGGACTTGTGCTTATATTAGAATTATCCTGAGCAAATAACCCAAACACAGAGAAGAACATAACACACTGAATAATAATCTTTTTCATTTCTGACATTCATTTACTTTAAAACCTCTATGACCTCTAACCAAATATTGATTAGCTAAAAGCAAATTTCAGAAAACAAATCAGGTTATCTTCTCCACATTTGTTACCAAATTATTTTCCCGAAGAAAATATGGAATTACGGATTCTGCTCAAAGATTTAGGAGCAATACCCAGATAGTTAGCGATATGATAAAGAGGAACCCGTTGAAATATTTCAGGATAAGTCTGCATTAGTTTTAAATATCTGTCTGTGGCAGATAATGTCTGTAGATCGATACTCAACCCTACAATCTTCAAATAGGCCTGTTCCATGAGAATGCGGCTAAACCGCTCAATCATCGGAATACGGTCATATAAGCAGGTAAGATTCTGATGTGTTATCACAAGAAGGTTACTGTCTTCTATAGCTTTGATATTCAAATTAGATGGAGAATTATTCAAACGGCTATAATTGTTTGTTACCCATTCGTTCTCAAAAGCAAAATCACTGGTTATCTCGTCCCCATTATCAAGGCTTCTCGAATAAATCAGGGCTCCTTTGTCTATAAATGCTATCTCTTTGCAAACAGCTCTCTCTTGCAAGAAAAAATCTCCTTTTTTCAAATGTACGAAGCTGATATCATTCCTGAGAGAATCCCACTCTTCGGAATTTAAGGAGACAATGGAATCTATATTCGCTTTAATCTTGTCGAAATTATTCAATTCTTCAGATTTTATATAACAAGTATAAACATAAGAAATAATTAGATAGTTTCAGTAGAGATCAAGACCTTTTTGCTACATTAGACAACATAAAGTACATCCACCTAAACAAACAGTTAATAACAATTGAAATGGATCTTCGCCCTATTGATTCTTTTTTTCTGCAGCATGATGAAAATACAAATATATGCTTGCAGTTTTTAAGACAGCATATCCTCAGTTTAGACTCGAATATATCTGAAGCATGGAAATGGGAACTACCCTTTTTTGTCTATAAAGGCAAGAATTGCTGCTATTTATGGATCCACAAGAAGTATAAACAACCATATATTGGATTCGTAGATGGAGCTCTGATAGATCATCCGGCTCTGTTGAAAGAAAAAAGGTCTAAAATGAAAATACTCCTGATAGATCCCAACGAAGATTTACCGATGAAGATTATAAATGATATTCTTCAGAAGATGATAAAAATAAGAACTTAGTTGTTTTTCATTTCTTTAACATCTTTAATTATGGATACAGCGGTAATTTATACTCTATAAAAGAGTAAATAAGGTCTCAGACCTTAGCAATCAAAAGAATTAATAAGAATCAACACTACCGCTTATGAAAAAGACGTTATCATTTTTTCTCGGGATAATAATATTATCCTCTCTTTCAGCATGTAACTCAGGCAAGAAACAACAAACAGAAAACGGTTCCGGAACAAACAGTATCGCAACCTCAAACGAAGGTGTATTAACATGGTCGGCATCTGCAAACAATCAATACTGGGATAAAAACGGGAAAGAGAAATACGCTTATATTGCCGTAAAAATAATGGGAAACGAAAAACAAACAGAAAAAAAACGAGTACCCCTCAATATCTCATTAGTACTTGACAGAAGCGGATCAATGAGCGGTAATGCTATGAAATTTGCAAAAGATGCAGCTAAATTTGTCGTGAAACAATTGTCTTCTGAAGATTATTTATCGATTGTAAATTACGATGACATTGTCGAAGTAACGTCACCGTCCCAACAAGTAAAAAACAAGGAACTGCTGATCGAGAAGATAGATAAAATAACTTCACGAAACATGACTAATCTCAGCGGTGGAACTCTGGAAGGATACAAACAGGTAGCCGGTACAAAGAAATCGAATTATGTAAACCGAGTTCTACTTCTTACCGACGGACTTGCCAATACCGGAATAACCAATCCCATACAATTAAACAAAATAGCTTCGGGCAAGTTTCAGGAAGAAGGCATTGCTCTCTCCACATTCGGACTGGGAAGCGAATACGATGAAGACCTGCTTACACAAATGGCAGAATCGGGTCGTGGAAATTATTACTATATCGATAAGGCAGACCGTATACCCGAAATCTTCGCAAAAGAATTAGAAGGTTTACTTAACGTGGTTGCACAGAATACAGCAGTAACGATTGAATTACCCTCGGGCGTCAAATGTGAAAAAGTATACGGATATCCTCATATTGAAGAAAACGGCAAAATCACAGTTGCTCTGAATGATATCTTCACCAAAGAAGATAAAGTGTTTCTCTTAAAGGTAAAAATCGCAGATTCTCAGGTAAAAGAACTAAATTTTCCGGTAAAGATGGATTATACCGATGCCGAAACTTTCTCATCCAAGTCTGTAACTATAAACCTGACAATGCAGGAAACAACAGATACAAAACAAATAGCAGAACATAAGAGTAAACAGGTAGAAGAACTTATTGCACTATTTGAGGCTACCGATACTTTCGATCTGATTCTTTCGGATGTAGATAAGAATGATTATAGTTCGGCGAAAGAAAAAGCTTCATCTGCCATTATCCGTTTAAAGGCAGTCCAAAAAGACATTCCATCGGAAGAACTCAACAAACAAGAAGTAAAGATGCAGGAATATCTCGACAACATGGACGAAGTACAACAGATGAACAGGGAAGATAAAATGATACTTCAAAAATCTGTAAAGAGTTTAAACTACGAAAGAAAGAAGATGAAAAAGTAAATCTCAGACCTATTTTAACTTACTTAGATAAAACAAAAAAGCTCCGAATATTCGGAGCTTTTTGTATAGATGACATCTCTATTATTATTTATTCAGAATATCCAACTGTACACGTACCGATTCTTCGTGAATAGCTTCAAGGATTACACGCATGAATTCAGGGTTCATTCCCATTTCTGTTGCTTGAGAAATACGTTTTGTCAGAATTTCATCATACCGATCAGTCTGTACGATAGTCATGTCGTGCTCTTTCTTAAAGGTGCCGATTTCTTTCGAAACACGCATACGTTTAGCGATAAGCTCAAGAAGCTGATCATCCAGTTCATCAATCTGACGGCGAAGTCCCGACAAATCCTCAGTTGTTTGTTTCTTTCCATCACGGATAACTAATCCGCCAATAATTTCTTTCAAACGAGAAGGTGTTACCTGTTGAGAAGCATCACTCCACGCATTATCAGGATCGCAGTGAGATTCGATAATCAAACCTTCGAAGCCCAAATCCATAGCCTGTTGAGAAAGAGGAGCTATCAAATCACGTTTTCCTCCGATATGGCTAGGGTCACAGATAATAGGAAGATGCGGGTAACGACGTTTCAATTCGATAGGAATATGCCATTGAGGAAGGTTACGGTAGATCTTTTTATCGAAAGAACTGAATCCTCGGTGTATAGCTCCGATTCTGGTCAGACCGACATTACTCAAACGCTCCAATGCTCCAATCCATAATTCAAGATCAGGGTTCACCGGGTTTTTCACCAATACAGGTATATCCACACCTTGCAGTGCTTCTGCGATTTCCTGTACGGCAAAAGGGTTGGCTGTTGTACGAGCACCGATCCAAAGTAAATCTACTCCGTATTTAAGTGCCTCGTAAACATGTTTTTGTGTAGCAACTTCAGTCGAAACATACATACCTGTTTCTTGCTTTACCGTTTTCAGCCAAGCAAGACCTTCGCTTCCGATACCTTCAAAACCACCCGGTTTGGTACGTGGCTTCCAGATACCTGCACGCATTATTTTCACACCATCCGCTGCCAATTGTGTAGCCGCTGCCATTACCTGATCTTCGGTTTCGGCACTACATGGGCCTGCAATTACCAAAGGACGTTTGGGATCTACTCCCGGAAGTAAGATTGAATCTAGTTTCATCGTTTATATTTGTTTAATTATTTATTTTACCTTCAAAGTCATTATTACATTATCCACATATTCAGTATCGGATAGTTTTACAAAATCAGGATGACGCCCGATTTCCTTAAACCCCATTTTCCCATACAAAGCCAACCCGGCTCTATTAGTCGCATATGTCTCCAGCCAAAGTATTTCAACAACAGGATTTTCTTTTGCCCACTCCAATACTTTTTCGAATAAAAAAGATCCGATACCCAAGCCCCTATATTCTTTCAATATACCGATACCTATACAGGATGCATGGCTCATCATTTTTCGGGTCATACCATTTACGCTTATATTACCCACTATCTTTCCATCAACCTCCGCTAAAAGCAGTAGGCTATTAGATGTATTGAAAGATTGTATCCATTTTTTTTCATCCTCCAAAGAGGGATTAAACTCGCCCTCAACATAAGGTATAAACTCTGTTTCTCCGATATATTCTTTCACAACAGACAGAATTTCTTCTGCATCATCAAGGCTCGCTTGTCTGACAATTAAATGACGGCTATCTCTTAATATATATTCAGAAGGTCTTATCATCGGATCAAATTATTTTTTTCACCCGTTCCAGGGCTTCCTGCAATTGAACATCCTTACAACACAATGAAATACGAATATATCGTTCGCCATTGCTTCCGAATATAAATCCGGGGGTAATAAATACATTCGCTTCATACAGCAATTTATCTGCAAGTTCTTCGCTGCTCTTATATCTGTCAGGGATCTTTCCCCACAGAAACATTCCTGATTGTTTCGGATCGAAAGTACAGCCTAATACATTCATTATCTCTTCTGCTATTTTTCGGCGCGAACGGTAACGAGTATTATTGGCTTCATACCAATCAGCCCCGCATTCCAATGCGGCAACAGCAGCAACCTGCATGGGCTTGAAAATACCACTCTCGATATTACTCTCAACCTTTAGTATCCATTGTATAAACTGTGGATTAGAAGCCAGTATCCCCATACGCCAACCGGGCATATTATGCGCTTTACTCATCGAATTGAGCTCGATACAAATATCTTTAGCTCCTTCAACTTCTAAGATACTGATGGGATAATCATTCAGAATAAAACTGTATGGATTGTCATTGATAATTACTATTCCATGCTTTTTACCGAAAGCTACCAGCTTTTCGAATAATTCCATTGTAGCATTTGCTCCTGTAGGCATATTCGGATAATTTACCCACATCAATTTGGTTTTAGACAAATCGAGCTTCTCAAGAGCATCAAAGTCGGGTTGCCATCCGTTATTTTCATCCAGATCATAAGTCTGTATATTCGCCTGCACCAATTTACTGTTAGACGAATAAGTCGGATAACCCGGATTAGGAACCAAAACCGAATCTCCCGGATTGAGAAACGCAAGTGATATATAAATAATACCTTCTTTAGATCCGATCAGCGGAAGAATCTCATTCGCAGGATTTAATTCAACCCTGTACCATTTTTTATACCATCCGGCAAAAGCTTTGCGCAGTTCGGGTATCCCAATATGAGATTGATAGCCGTGTACATCACTTTTTTGAGAGGTTTCACACAATGCTTTTATTGTTGCATCGGATGGAGGAAAATCGGGACTACCGATTCCTAGGCTGATCACCTTTTTACCATCAGCATTCATTTGTGCAACTTCCTGCAACTTCTTCGAAAAGTAATATTCGCTGATCGAGTCGAGGCGTTGAGCCGGTATTATTTGTTTTGCACTCATAACTTTATATTGATAGTTATTTTTCTTTACTTTTTGACTTACAGTTCGCTTTGCCTTCCTTCGGGATAATCTCCCAATATCTTCAGATCACTACTGAGAGGACGTATCGCATTAAGAGCTTGTTGATATCGGGCATAATCGTCAAATTTCACATCTACATAAAATTGGTATTCCCACTCACGGCCTATAATCGGAAGAGATTGTATTTTGGTCAGACTGATGTGATAAAACGACAACACCGATAATACCTGAGACAAGCTACCTTCGGTATGCGCCACGGTAAATACAATAGAAGATTTGTTGATCACTTCATCTTTCTGTACTTCATCAACAATCCAGCGGTTACCAAAAATAAGAAAGCGAGTAAAATTGTGCTTATTAGTCTCAATTCCTCTCGCTAGTATTTCTAATCCGTAAATTTCAGCAGCTCTTTCACTGCAAATCGCGGCTACTCCCGACAACTGCTTCTGGGCAATATCACGGGCAGCCAAAGCCGTATCTTCATGCTCAACCACTTTCACTCCCGGAAGAGTTTCCAAAAATTCAACACACTGCATTAAGGCAATCGGATGAGAGATCACCTCTTTCACATCATGAATAGTTTGTCCGGGAAGCACTGCCAAACAATGAGAGATCCGTTGCTTATACTCTCCGGCAATGGGCAGCTTACTATTTTTCAACAAGTCATAATTACCGAGTAAACTTCCGGCAATGGTATTTTCAATCGCCATGATGCCAATCAGGTTCGGATCTTTTTTTATTCCCGTAAAGATGTCTTTGAAAGTTGCGCATGGTACAATTTCAACTTCTTCTTCGAAAAAATTCTCTGCGGCAATCCCGTGATATGCTCCTAATCCGCCTTGAATAGCTACTCGTTTCATTTAGAAATTACTTGTTGTTAATAGTAAAAAAAAATCCCGTCATTTCTGACAGGATTTCATATCTCGTTGTTTATTTTTTATTCACATACAAAATCCTGCCTTTACTTGCTAAAGTAAAAGTAAAAGAAGAAGTATGTAAATGAAAAATGATTCATATTTATCTAAGTAAAATAAATTAAATAGGTCTTCGACCTTGATGTTACAAAAGTAATACAATTTCAATAAAAACAAATAATTTGAAGCTTTTTTTCAAAAAATTCAATACAAATAAGGTTTCACACCTCAATCGTCAATCTTTTCTTTGAGCAGTTTCCCCGATCTGTCGAACTTAAGTTTAGCCTCCAGATTTCCGTTTTCGAGCTCTACTTCTATTCTCGTTCTTTTCACTTCCACTTCTTTCAAAGACCATTTACCGTATTTGGATTCGATATATGAATGAACCTCTCTCGGCAATTCTTTCAGAATACCCATAGGCAACGACTTATACTTGGCTTCGGCTTCCTTCAATAATCCGTCTTTATAAAAATTCAACTTATAGTCTCCATTAAGATGAACTCCATAATTATCAGGCCACTCTCCGGCAAATGACACATTAGACAACCCCTTGAAATATTTGGAGATAATGTTCTTTGATGCCTGCGGCAGATCATTCGCCTTGATCTCGGTCATTCTACCCCATCGTCCGGCAAAAGCTCCGGTAACTAAACTCAATGCTAAAAACAAAAATAATAATCGTTTCATATTCCTAATAATTTATTAAGGTCTCAGACCTTTTAATTGGTTATATTTTTACTCGTTATCTAATGCAAAATTAGAAGTACATTCTGATTAAAATCTGAAGTTAGCCAACCTGCATTTTATTTTTAACTCTAGAATAGAAAATAATTCATATTAAGACTATATCTTTGCACACCAAATAGAATATATTTATAAGCAGAATAATTAAGGGCGCAAACCTATTTACCGCTTTGGGAAGTATAACAACCTGATTTTATTACAACTGGTAAATATATCATTAAATACTTTCATTTAATTACTCGATGAAGATAGGCAATATACAATTCGCAGACAACCCTGTTTTTCTGGCTCCGATGGAAGATGTTACAGACATGAATTTCAGGGTCCTGTGTAAAACTTTCGGTGCAGATATGGTTTATACAGAATTTGTGTCGAGCGATGCCCTCATCAGGCATGTAAATAAGACTAAAGAAAAACTTACGATATGCAATGCAGAACGTCCGGTAGCGATACAAATATACGGACGAGAAGTGGATGCAATGGTAGAGGCTGCCAAGATATGTGAAGAAGCAAACCCCGACATTATAGACATTAATTTTGGTTGTCCCGTCAAAAAAGTAGCAGGTAAGGGAGCCGGCTCGGGAATGATGAAAACACCCGAACTCATGGTAGAGATAACCCGTGAGGTCGTAAAATCAGTAAAATTGCCGGTAACGCTGAAAACCCGTCTGGGCTGGGATCACGAATCTAAAATTATTGTAGAACTTGCCGAACAATTGCAGGACGTAGGTATACAAGCTCTTACCATACATGGAAGAACCCGCAGCCAAATGTATACGGGCGATGCAGACTGGTCATTGATCGGAGAGGTAAAAAATAATCAGAGGATGCACATTCCGATTATCGGAAACGGCGATGTTACTACTTCCGAAATATGCAAGCAACGTTTTGACGAAACAGGAGTAGATGCAGTAATGATAGGACGTGGAGCTATCGGAAATCCTTGGATTTTCAAAGAGGTGAAACATTTCCTGAACACAGGCGAGAATCTTCCTGCCGAACATTTCTCATATTATCTGGATATTCTGAAAAAGTACATTACACAAAATATCGAAGATTGCGGAGAACGGGGAGGAATTATACACAGCCGCAGGCATCTTGCGTCAAGTAACCTTTTCAAGGGAATACCCGACTTTAAGAAAACCCGCATAGCTATGCTTCGTGCAGCAACTGCCGAAGAACTTTTCTCTATAATGGATAGTATCCAGACGGAATACGAGGTATAAAAAAGAACCGGATCCTGATTTCACAATCAAATATCCGGTATAAATTGAGTTAATTTAAAGTAGTATAGGTTATTTAAGGCTGATATAAGGTCAAAGACCTTTTTTCATTCTAGTAATCATATTTAATGTATTATATGATAGTAAACGAGTAAGTCCGATACCTTATCTAAGACTACTCTGTACTATATCTGCTTTTATATAATTTATCACGAGATTTTCTTCTTCCCCTCCATAAGTATACACTGTATAAGCTGCATCCTTTTTCCATTGAGATGATTGGTTATCCCATTCGGTATATCCTAATATAATTATCTCTCCATCGGCATTACAACTATATACATACTTCTGCGCATTGACCCATGAACGAGATCCTTCGTCCCATTTACAAATCTTGCGTTCGGTAATATTACCTGATTGATCATAACTGATTGTATATTGTCTTATTGGTTTTAGCTTTGTATCATTTTCCCCCCTATATACTGTTGTCACTTCAGTATTGTTTTGCTCGTCGGTTATCGTGTTTTTGTAGATTTTTGAATTGTTATTTCCAAAAGTACTACCAAAAGATAATAATAATGTTGCTGCGAATGTAATAATTGTTGCTTTCATAATGTATTTATTTTATTAGTTTTTATTCTTTATTATAGTTTATCACGTTCTGTTATATATTATACCAAAGGTGTGCCAAAACAAACAAAAAGCTAATAATCAACCAAATAAAACAAAACCGATCTTTTTTTAATGTAAAAATATTTTACACCTGATATTTGATTCTTTACAACGCTTATTTTTGTTTCGAGAGAATAATCTAATCTGTCACCAGAAATTCTGTAATCAAGGTCTTAGACCATTTATAAGACCTATATCATATTTCAAAACAACCAGACTATCCAATTTATTGTCATATAAAAACACCCCTGTTATATCGCTGCCCGTTTCGGGTTCAGTTTGCTTATTTTCTCCTAAGCCGGCTAAGCTCAAAAAGATTATAAATGTTACTATTACTAAGGCTGATATAGAATTCATTATTTTTGTTTTTTTAGGTCTTTGACCTTTTTATTAACCTTGCAAGCATAACAACAACAGCCTGTTATCTCTTAAGGATATATCATTAAATACTTTCTGTTACTTATTTTCACGGCATACAATTCTCCTGTACATGAAAAAGTTCATGCTTCACATTCTTCGAAAAATATCATTGTATTTGAAAAATAGCCGGATACTAATTTCACAACCGGTATCCGGTCCTTATTGAGTTAATTGAAGTTATTTCTATATCCCTTCATAGTATAAGACTCCTTATGAAGGAAAATGTTACATATTTATGTTTATATTTTTATGCCTGAATCCTCCGTATCTCGGAAAGAAAGCGTTCACCTTCACTTCTTTTGTTGCTGGGCAGGTTATTACAATATCATAAAACTGCCTGTCCCAAGGATTATTTTTGTTATAAAGTTTAGGGTTAATTGTCACCAAAGAATCCTTTAAACTAATATCAAAGTGTGCATCCTCAGCTTTCTGACGGGCTGCAGAAGTACTCCAGGCAAAAGCCCTTTTATTCAACTCTATCGAGAAATCATTAGCCGTGCTATCTTTTTCAACCCGCACACTGGGAATAAAGAACCATGATGTATTCTGTCCATTCAATCTAAAGATACTGCCATCGTTATCACCAATGCTTTCAGCTTTGCGATATGCCTGTCCCAACTCTACATATAAGGTATTTGAACCTGTTTGAGGCTGTATCGTTTCTGTTACCGAAACATCCCTTCTGTGTTCACGGGCAAAGCGTGTTACCGCCGAACCGATATAAAAGCCTGATAAAAGCCAGATTGCGAACAAGCATCCAACAATAATAAGGTCTCTGACTGTAAATTTGATCATGATACGAATACCGATATACAATAATATTACAGCAGGTATAAACCATGCGACTATCATCGATATATCCAGATTGGCTCTGTCCATGCCGAGTATTTCAAGAAACTCTGTCAGTGTGGGTAAACCTGTTACATTTGAAAAAAACAATAAGCCAATACCACACAAAATGATACTTATACCTATCATATAACAGAATACACCGATAACAATAGAAATGACTCTTAACAATACCTTTCCGGCTTTTTCTCCTTTTTTAGGAGACCTAACATTTCCACTCTGAATACTTTCTATCGAAGGGTCTTCTCCCGACATCGATAACCTTTGGCTAAAAGTCCGGGCAGCAGGCATTATAATCCACAACAGAAAATAAAATAAGAATAAAAATGCACTTAATTTACCCGATATCGGATTTACACCGAATGCCAGTACAACATAAATTACCCTCACAATAACCGGGTCGAGATTAAAATAATGACCAATACCGCTGCAAACCCCTCCGAGGATAGCATTATCCGAATCGCGGTAGAATTTTTTAGTTACAGACGACTGTGTTTTTTTATCCCCACCTTCGTTTACCTTCGATTCTTCTTCCGAAACCTCATCTCCAAAGTCTTTCGGGTTACCCATTATTTTAATAATGTCTTTGGCGTCAGCCAAGGTGATCACACCATCTCCTTTTACATTCTTCAATTGAAGCAGTTCACTCATCCGGGCTTCAATATCCTGAATAATCTCAGCTCCTTCATTCTTTGTTGAAAAATGATCTTTCAGGCTATCCAAATAGCCTTGCAGTAATTGATAAGCATCTACATCGAGCGTAAAGGCATATCCTCCAATACTGACTTTTGTTGTTTCTTTCATATCGTCTTTATATATAATGATATTAAGGTGCTTCCTTATTTTTTACGAATACGGGCGATTGTAGTTACCAGATCTGCCCAAACATTATCAAGTTCCGACAGTACAGCCCTGCCCTTATCGGTTATTGAATAATATTTACGGGGAGGTCCCTGTGTAGATTCTTCCCAGCGGTAAGTCAGCAATTCCTGATTCTTCTGGCGGGTAAGCAATGGATACAAAGTACCCTCTACTACAATCATTTCCGATTCTTTCAATTCATTAATAATCGCCGATGCATAGGCATCACCTTCCGACAAGATACTCAGTATACAATATTCGAGTATACCTTTTCTCATCTGCGCTTTTATATTATCAACATTGATTGGTTCCATAATTTTTCATTTTTAAGGTCTCTGACCTATTTATTACTTTGGTAAGTAAAACATTCAAAGTCTGTTATAAACTAAAAGTATATCATCAAATACTTTCTGTCATGTAAAAATCTCAGATCTTTTCGTTTTACAATTCCTCTTTTTGCAGGACATTCAGTATACTGTTTATTTATTGCCCGAGTAATTTTTAATATTCTCGGCAGTTACCGATTCGCCTCTCATTTCCATTTTCTGACTTCTGGTAATAGCTTCCGGCATAGCAATCCAAAGAACAATATAAACGAGCAGTGTTGCACCATATCCAAAAAGAACCACAACAAATATGATACGCATCAGAGTCACATCAATATTGAAGTACTCAGCCAAACCACTACATACACCTGCTATTTTTTTATCGTCCGGGTTACGGTATAATTTTTTTTCTGATCTCATTTTTTTCTGATTAAAAGTGTTACTACTATTTGTTTTATTTTCTGCCTGAGCTTCCGAAGAGTCGACTTCCCCTAAACACTTTATGACAGAATCAACTATTTTTTCATCTACAACCTGATTCGGATACTTTATTTCTTTTTGAAATAATTCAGAAACACGTATCTCTATATCTTCCATTATCTCTTTTGCTTCATCGGCAGGCAATGTAGATTCGAATCGTGCCAAATAAGCTTTTAATTGAATATAGGCATCATCTTCAATCGTAAAATTGACACCTCCGATATTAACTTCTACTACTTTTTTCATGACATATATTCTTTAACTATTGTTTATACCTTGTTTTATGTATTGCAAATATATGTATTTTATTTAGTACTATGCAATACATAATACCATCCCTAAAATAGTATTGATACATAAAAACAACTATAATATCTTGATATACTGAATACTAACAAAAACAAATAATAGAATATATAACATTATTTAACTAACACAAACTAATATTTAGCAATATAAACTAAAAATACTACAGAGGATAAATCAATTACCTTCTGTAATGATCATAAGACATCTCAGATTGGGCATTTTTTATCTTTATATAAAAGGGCTATTTAAACTCTGATAAACGACAGGCAATAAATAAGGGAGTAACATAAAGGTTACCTTTGTTACCTTTTTGGAAAACACACCCCAAAACCCTAGAGGGGATTCTCGGGTGGCAGCAACATCTCCTTTAAGGGACAGAGGGGGAAAAGGTAATATCCCGAAAGCGAACAGAAAGGATGTCACCTTTGTTACTTTTTAGACATACTGAATCATAAAATATCGGCGATTCTGCAAAATACGACATCACCTGTGACTTTTAAGAGTAAAAGAATACTAATAAATAACACATCAAGAAAACAATACATACTCATTATACAACTTATTTGATATGATATATCTCGAAGCTAAAAATGTCATAAAACAATATGCCGGGCACAGAGCATTGAATGATGTGAGCCTGAAGGTTCCCAAAGGATGCATCTACGGACTGCTAGGCCCCAACGGAGCAGGTAAAACAACTCTGATCCGAATCATAAATCGAATTACGGCCCCCGACAGCGGCGAAATCCTTATCAACGGAAACCCATCAAAAGCATCGGATATATTCGGCATAGGATACTTACCTGAAGAAAGAGGACTATACAAAAAAATGAAAGTAGGCGAGCATGCCGTTTTCCTTGCACAACTAAAAGGACTGAGTAAAAGGGATGCTGAAGAAAAAATCGCATTCTGGTTCAGTAAATTCGACATTTCCTCATGGCGGAACAAGAAGGTTGAAGAGCTATCAAAAGGAATGCAGCAAAAAGTACAATTCATAACAACCGTTATACACGACCCCGAATTATTGATTCTGGATGAACCGTTCAGTGGATTCGATCCTGTAAACGCAGAGCTTCTCAAAAGCGAAATTCTGGAACTCAAGGCAAAGGGTAAAACAATCATCCTATCGACTCACAACATGGAATCGGTAGAAGCTCTATGTGACGAAATCACACTCATCAATAAATCGCAAGCAGTATTGCAAGGCAATGTCAAAGAAATAAGGGAAAGGTACAAAACCGGCGAATTTATGGTGGAAGTACAATCCGAATTCTTCTCTCTCGACACAAATTCTTTTAATGAGATTACCCAAGAATGTACACACCGGAAAACATCGCTGGTACGCATACGAAAATCAGAAAATATGCCGAATTCTCAGGTCATAAAAGAAATATCCGATCGATACGAGATTATCTCTTTCAATGAGATACTACCATCTATGAACGAAATATTCATTCAAACAGTAACGAACCAATGAGAGCTTTAAAACTAATTATACAAAGAGAATACCTCTCGAGGATTCAGAAAAAATCATTTCTGATAATGACCATATTAATGCCGGTTATATTTATCGCATTGATATTTGTTCCGATATGGCTAGCAGGAATCAAAGATTCTCAGGCAAAACAGATTGCCGTAATAGATTCCACCGGAAAATATGCCGATCATCTGAAATCAAACGAAGAATATGTCTTCAACATAACCGATCGCAATCCCGGAAAACTAAAAACCGACGGAGAATCCGAACTCTTCGGTGTTCTGCAAATCACAGACGATCTGGGCAATAATCCCAAAGCGGTAACTCTATACTCAGAAAAACAAGCCCCTATAGGATTGCTCGACTACATTAATTCGACTCTCTCGGAGGTCACAAAGAGCGAAAAGCTGAATAACCTTTCAAAACGTGATAATATCGATCCCGAAGTACTAACCGAAATAAGGAATATATCCCAGAGCAAAAATGATATCAACATCACCACCATGAGATGGGATGAAGACGGAGCCGAGAAAGAAACATCCACTATAATATCATCGGCTATAGGAGGCATCATCACCTTTCTGATGTACATGTTTATACTGATGTACGGCACTATGGTAATGAATGGTGTTGTGGAAGAAAAAAGCAACCGTATTGTAGAAGTTATGATTTCGTCGGTAAAACCTTTCGACCTGATGATGGGCAAAATTATCGGGATTGGACTTGTCGGTATTACTCAATTACTCATATGGATTGTGCTTATAGGCGGTGTACTCGCCTCCGCTGGAACATTGTTTCCTCAATCAGGAATGGAAGACGCAGGATCACCACTTGACGTAAATCTATTGCTATCGGTTAACTGGATCGAGATTGTGATATGCTTCCTTCTATTCTTTATAGGCGGATACCTTATTTATGCATCTATATTTTCGATTATAGGAGCGGCAGTCGACAATGCTCAGGACACTCAGCAGTTTGTACTGCCTGTCACACTTATTTTTGTATTCGCATTATATGCAGGAATATACAGCATACAAAACCCCGATGGACCTCTGGCTTTCTGGTGTTCACTCATTCCTCTTACATCACCTATCGTTATGATGGTACGCATACCGTTCGGAGTTCCCATATGGCAGGTACTGTTATCTATTGCAATTCTGTATATCTCCATTGTATTGGTTGTAAAATTTGCGGCGAAGATATATCGTGTAGGAATCCTTATGTATGGAAAGAAACCGAATATCAAAGAAGTGATCAAATGGTTCTCCTATAAATAAGGCCTCAGCCCCTTTCATTGTCCATCCAAGTATAACAGCAATAAGCAGTTATTACTCTAAAATACGACGTTAAATTCTTACTATTACTTAGAGTAGACATGTCATTGAAGAATATCAAATCATACATGATGCCGATATCTATGGGTATCGGCATTTTATCTTATCCGGTATTGAGCCAACTGGCATTTCTTACCCCTTATCTCATATTCTTCATGCTGCTGCTCTCCTACTCCAATCTTTCGGTACGCCTGATCAGATTTTCCAAGTTGCATTTTTATCTTTTGGCGATACAGCTTGTAGGAAGTGTCGTTGTATATGGAATACTTTACTATTGTACCAACCCTGTAGTTGCTCAGGGTGTAATGATATGCATACTTGCTCCAACTGCAACATCCGCAGTTGTGATCACAGGTATGCTCGATGGCAACATGGCAAGCCTTACTGCTTACAGCCTACTCAGCAATCTGGCTGTAGCAATTGCTGCACCCGTTTTCTTTACGGTTATAGGAGATAATTTCAATCAGATGTCCTTTATAGGGGAGTTCTGGCAAATAGGCAAGCGTATATTTATCCTGCTCATACTGCCATTTATCATATCTATTGTTATCAGTCAGGTTTCCCCAAAGGGCCACAGCTTTATCAGAAAGCAAAAATACCTTTCGTTCTACCTGTGGAACATAGCCCTTATTATAGTCACAGCACGTACAACAAACTTTTTGTTAACAGAAGGACAAGGACATTTTCATCTCATGATCCTTATATTCGGTCTGGCTTTGGTGGTATGTATTCTCCAGTTTATAACCGGACGAAAATTGGGAAAACGATACAACGACACAGTAGCCGGAGGACAGGGTCTCGGACAGAAAAACACCATCTTAGCCATCTGGATGGCTCAGTCCTATCTCAACCCTATATCATCCATCGGACCGGGAGCATATATACTATGGCAAAATATGATCAACTCTTATCAGGTATGGCGCAAACACCACTGACTCTGAGATGTTTGAATATCCTTAACAATCAGGATATTTGTATATTCAAACATTCTTTCTAACTTTACACGCTGAAACAAGCGTCCTTTTCTGAACAAAAAAGGCAAGACAGAAGGAGGATAAATCTCTCTCAGGGAACAAACTATTAGGCAGATATCTTTTTACAACAATATACAATTGTAATAGAATAAACGGTTATGAAGAAACTCTCAATAACATTACTCACACTTTCTCTGACATTTACTCTTATCGGGCAAAACGCCACTACAGATAAGGAAAATGTTAAAAAAGACGGGCAATATGAGAACCAATATAAAGAATCGAGCAATTTTTACATAAACTCCGATGGTCTTGTTGTATACAAGCGGAGCGGCGTTACAACTCAAGATGAGAACAGAAGGAATACTGTATCTGACAATCATCAAACAACAGAGACAGCCGATTACAGCAATACCACAAATGAAACAGTTCAAACCAAAGGTACTCCGGTCATTGTTAAGAAAGAGGCATATGACAACAATTCAAGCCGGACCGAAAACAAAGAGGAAGAACCTGTTTTAATAAAAGCAACTAAAAAAGCTCCGATTAATGAGTATACTGCCGAAGAGCAGACCTATACACCACCAGTTTCGGTAAGCAGTAGTACAGCAACAGGAATCAAAAAAGAAGCTATGACTGTAGATGAATCAATTTCCATCAATAGCAAGCCCGAAAACCTTAACAATTCGGATGAAGAAAGTGTTAACTATGGGGCGATCAATTCCTCCAAGAAAGACAAGAAAAACGCTGATAAATCGATAAGCGGCGAAGAAGCCAAAAAGAAATACAAGAAATATAACACTTACGAAAAACGTCCTTCTCAATACAAAAACATTGAAGAAGCGGCATTGGCTGTGGATGCCATGATCGAAGAGTTAAAAAAGAACCAGACGCAAACAACGGGAGCAAGGTCAATGTCTTCGAGACTATCGACCGGAGCTAACCGTGCCAGCTTAAAGAAAAAACCACTCAGCAGCTCTTCATTCTCTGGCACTTATAATACAAGTTCGCAGGCTTCGGGAAAGCCGGCTTCTACACAAACCCCAGAACAGGACAGCGCATGGGGAGATGAACCGACCTATTACATCAACGGTACAGAAGCAGAACAAAGCGATATAGACTTGCTGAGAAAAAAGGACATTATCCGGAAAGAATTTAAAATAAGGAATACAGTTTCCGGAAACCCAAACGGAGAAGTATGGTATGAAGTAAAAGACTATAACAGACAAAAATAAGAGCCAAAACAGAAGAGAGAATCCACTTGTGATTCTCTCTTCTGTTTTATCTCCTCAATACTGACTCTATGACCTCCGGAAAATACTTATACTCGAGTTCATGTACTTTATGAGCTACATCTTCATATGTATCATTCTTTTCTACCGGACATTTTGCCTGAAATATTATATTACCTTCATCGTAATTTTCATTAATATAGTGAATCGTTATACCCGATTCTGACTCTCCTGCCTGCACCACTGCTTTATGCACATTATCTCCATACATACCTTTCCCCCCAAACTTAGGCAAAAGAGCAGGATGTATATTTACTATCTTATCAGGGAAAGCTTCAATTATATTGTTTGGCACCTTTAGTAGAAAACCGGCCAAAACGATAAAATCAATATGTTCACTCTTCAAAAAATCCAGAACCTTATCCGAAGAATCAAATTCAGATTTAGAAAAAGCAACAGATCTAACACCTAAACGCTTAGCTCTTTCATGAACATAAGCATCAGGCTTATTTGAGATTATAACCCCGATCCTGCAGATATTTTTATCTTTAAAGTAAGAGATGATGTTTTCGGCATTAGAACCCGATCCGGAGGCAAAAATTGCAATATTAAGCATAATTGGCTGTTTCAAATTTGCACACAAAAACAACAAATGTGCAGTTTTAACGAATTTTCTAGGCAAAATATTTGTATGATATCAATAAAATACGTTTACTTTGCATCGACAAAATTAGAAATAAAATTTAATTATTAATTAAAATCAAAAAGTTATGTCTGACGTAGCATCAAGAGTTAAAGCTATTATCGTTGATAAATTAGGTGTTGAAGAAACAGAAGTTACTAATGCAGCAAGTTTCACTAACGACCTTGGCGCTGACTCGCTTGACACAGTAGAACTTATCATGGAATTCGAAAAAGAATTCGGTATTTCTATTCCTGATGATCAAGCTGAAAAAATCTCTACAGTAGGAGACGCTATCGCTTATATTGAAGCTAACGCAAAATAATCTTTTTTCCACTAATCATAAATTATGGAATTAAAAAGAGTAGTAGTAACGGGTTTAGGAGCAGTAACACCGCTTGGTAATGATGTGGCAACCACATGGAATAATGCCATAAACGGAGTTAGTGGTGCTGGACCCATTACTCAATTTGATGCATCGAAATTCAAAACACAGTTTGCCTGTGAAGTAAAAGATTTCGATGTAACGAAATATCTCGACAGAAAAGAAGCACGTAAGTGCGACAGATATACACAATTGGCTATTGCGGCCTCAGAAGAAGCTATTGCGGACTCTGGACTTAAGTTTGAAACTGAAAATTGCGATAAAATCGGAGTCATTGTATCTGCCGGAATCGGAGGTATAAAAACATTTGAAGAAGAAGTTGGCTATTATTACCAAAATAAGGAAATGGGCCCTAAATTCAATCCGTTTTTTATACCGAAAATGATTGCAGATATCGCATCCGGTCATATCTCAATGAGGCATGGTCTTCGCGGACCTAACTTCGGAACGGTTTCAGCTTGCGCATCATCAACCCACAGTGCTATCTCGGCTTTTGATATTATCCGTTTAGGTAAAGCAAATGTCATGGTAGTCGGAGGAGCCGAAGCTACTATCAGCGAATCGGCTGTTGGTGGATTTAATGCCATGACTGCCCTGTCGACAAGAAACGATTCTCCTCAAACCGCATCACGTCCATTCAGCGCCAGTCGCGATGGTTTTGTTATGGGAGAAGGATCAGCTTGTCTTATTTTCGAAGAGTTGGAGCACGCATTAGCTCGTGGAGCCAAAATATACGCAGAAGTCGTAGGAGGAGGAATGTCAGCCGATGCTTATCACCTGACATCATCTCACCCCGAAGGGCTTGGTGCTAAGATTGTAATGAAAGCAGCTTTGGAAGATGCCAACATGAAACCCGAAGAAATAGACTACGTAAATGTTCACGGAACATCTACACCTGTAGGAGATCCTTCGGAAATAAAAGCAATCAAAGACATATTTGGCGAATCAGCTTACAAACTGAATATCAGTTCGACAAAATCAATGACCGGACACCTTTTAGGTGCTGCTGGAGCTATGGAATCTTTATTCTGTGTACTATCTGTACAGAATGACATAGTACCTCCTACAATCAACTTCACTGAAGGTGACGAAGATCCTGAAATTGATTACAAATTGAATCTGACTTTCAATAAAGCTCAAAAACGTGAGGTACGTGCAGCACTTTCCAATACTTTCGGGTTTGGAGGACATAATGCATGTGTAATTGTGAAGAAGTTTAAGAAGTAAGAAGTGCTTAAAAAACTATATCGAACTGTAAGGCTTTTTCCTCACATAGGGAAAGAGCCTTATGTTTCTTTTTTCAAAATACTCAATTTCTATCCGTACAATATAACCTTGTACGAACAGGCTTTATTGCATAAATCGTCATCAATAAAATTAAAGGATGGGCGTTGGATAAACAACGAACGGCTCGAGTTTTTAGGTGACGCCATCTTAGATGCAATAGTAGCCGATATTGTATTTAAAGAGTTCGAATATAAGAAAGAGGGATTCCTGACAAATATGCGGTCAAAAATCGTACAGAGGGAAACACTCAATAAGCTCGCTTTGGATCTGGGCTTAGACCGATTGATCAAATCATCGGCAAAAACAGCCAACCACAAAACACATATGTATGGGAATGCACTAGAAGCTCTGATCGGAGCAATTTATCTGGATCAAGGATACCGTGTGGCAAAACATTTCGTACACGAAAGACTTATCCTGACTTATCTGAATATGGAATCGGTTGCACAACAGGAAGTTAATTTCAAATCGAGATTGATAGAATGGAGCCAGAAAAACAAAATCCCGGTAGAATTCAGGTTAGTAGAGTCGTTTGTTGACGAAAACAACAATCCCATTTTCATCACATCTGTGTTCGTATACAACGTCGAATGCGGAAAAGGAAAAGGATTCTCAAAAAAAGAATCCCAACAAAAAGCAGCCGAAGAAGCTTATCATAAAATAGGATACGAAAAAGACTTCGTAAAAGACATCCTGATCCTTAAAGAAAAAGAGGATGCAGATGCAGCAAAAGAGTCAGAAGAAGAAAATACTCCTACAGAAAGAGACCCTTCGGATCAACCTTCTTGAGGAAACCTCTTTTCGATAATCACAAACTCATATCCATCTTTTTCGAAAGTCTGTCCGGTAGGCTCAAAACCAAACTTCTTGTAAAAGTCTATTTTTCCGACACGGGCATTACACCACACACGGGGAAACTGCATATCTCTGGCATAATCCAAAATCCATTTAACCAGCTGCGAAGCATATCCTTTTCCTTGGAATTCTTCGAGCGTCGCCAACTTACGAAACTGTAACTCACCGTTGTTCAAAAATATCGATACTACACTGACAGGATTATCATTCTTATGATAGCCTATATGTATTCCCTTGTCATCGTCGGCAAGGATTACAACCTCTTTAGGTTTATCAGCATACATCACTTTATGCCTGATCTCTAAAACCTGATCGTATGGAACTTCGTTAATCATTACAAATTGAGTTTTTTAGGAGAACGAAGGTAAGATTCTACTTCGAAAGAACGTATATTTGTATTATAGAAAATTATAAAACGTATGAAAAAAGCTTGTTTTTTGCTTATTGCAGTAACGATTGCAGTCGCATCTTTTGCTCAATCGTTAAATCTGAAAGATATCACCTCGGGAGTTTATCGTCCTAAGGGAGTGCCGGCAACAGTATCATCCGCTGATGGTGAGTTTTATTATCAGCCTAATACAGAGCAAACCCAAATAATCAAATATTCATACAAAACAGGTCAACCCGTTGCTACAGTCTTTGATGTATCAACTGCGAGAGATTGCAATATATCTAAATTCGAAGGATACCTGATGAGCCCCGATGAAAACCGCCTATTAGTTTACACAAGCAGCGAACCGATATACAGACGTTCATTTAAAGCCGATTATTACTATTTCGATATACGCCGCAATCTGATAAAAAAACTGACCGAGAATAAGTCAAAACAACAATCTCCTGTTTTTTCACGTGACGGACGTATGCTTGCATATGTTACCGATAATAACATATGGCTTGCAAAATTCGATTATGGAACAGAATCTCAGATAACTAAAGACGGAGCATTCGGAAAAATCATCAATGGAGCAACCGATTGGGCTTATGAAGAAGAATTCACCGTTACAGAACTGATGGACTTCTCTCCGGATAACAAACTGCTTGCATTCGTAAAATTTGACGAAACCAATGTTCCCGAATTTTCTTTCCAAAACTTCAAACATCAGCTTTACCCCACCCTGCAATCGTTTAAATACCCGAAGGCAGGAGAAGCAAATTCTAAAGTAAGCTGCAACGTTTTTGATATTGAGTCCAAAACAATAAGAGATATTAAGTTTCCGGCGAATACCTCTTTCGAATATATCCCTAAGATAGTTTTTGCCCCGAATTCACAACTGGCTGTACTTACATTAAACAGAGAACAGAACGACTTCAACATGTATTTTTCTGATCCCCGAAGCCTCATCAGTAAACTAATTCTGAGAGAACAGAACGACAGATATATCAATTTCGACTTCTTTAACTCTATCCATTTCATCGGAGATCAGTTTACATATATAAGCGAAAAAAGCGGTTACAGCCACATATATCTTTACTCAATGGCAGGAGTACAGCAAAAACAGCTTACTTCGGGCAATTATGATGTAACCGGGATATTAGCATGCGATCCGGTAAGCAAATCGGTATTTTATGAGGCAGCGGAAGACAGCCCACTTCAAAGAGGTATCTACAAAGTGGATCTGGTAAAAGGAACAAAAACTAAACTATCTGCTAAAGCAGGATACAATACAGCAATATTCAGTTCGAACGGAAAATACTATATCAATAACTGGTCGAATACCAATACTCCAAACTTAATCACTTTGAACGATGCTTCGGGCAAAGAACTACGGGTATTGGAAGATAATAAAGCTTTACAAAACAAGGTGGCGTCTGCAGGAATACCCAAGAAAGAATTCATCACAGTACAGGGAGCAGACGGATCCAACCTGAATGCATGGATCATGAAACCTCTCAATTTCAACCCATCTCAACAATATCCATTGTTAATGGTACAGTACAGCGGACCGGATTCACAGGAAGTATTAGACCGTTTCAATATCGACTGGGTACATTACCTTGTTAATCAAGGCTATATTGTAGCATCTGTTGATGGCAGAGGAACAGGAGCCCGAGGGCAGGAATTCCGCAAATGCACATACATGAATTTAGGCATCAAAGAATCTGATGATCAGATTGCTGCTGCAAAATACTTCGCCAC
The DNA here is from genome assembly GCF_000426485.1 of Indolivaga capnocytophagoides DSM 22835. GTDB lineage: Bacteria > Bacteroidota > Bacteroidia > Bacteroidales > Dysgonomonadaceae > Dysgonomonas_A > Dysgonomonas_A capnocytophagoides. The sequence goes on along the minus strand of NZ_AUFL01000010.1, from coordinate 35,150 downwards.
ATTATCTTACATCAATCCTTCGGATATCTCAATCTGGGGATGGAGCTACGGCGGCTATAATGTATTAATGAGCCTCAGCCGAAGTCAAGGTGTATTCCGGTCCGGAGTTGCTATTGCACCTGTCACTGACTACAGATATTACGATTCGGTATATACCGAGAGATATATGCGTACACCTCAGCAAAATGAAGCCGGCTACGCAAATGGTTCCCCGATTAATCTGGCATCGTCTCTATCAGGAAAACTGCTATTGATACATGGTACAGCGGATGACAACGTACATTTCCAAAATACTGTAGACTACACGTCATCTTTGATAAAGGCAGGCAAACAATTTGACCTGTTTGTATTCCCCGATCTAAACCATTCGATATTGGGAAGTGATAATAGAACATATTTATATACAAAAATCATTCATTTTCTCAATCAGAAATAAAAAAAGAGAATCGCTAATCCGATCTGTTTACAAAAAGATAAAAGATGAAATATATCATTATTTCATCTTTTTTTTATCCTTTTCCGCCAAAAGTCAAAGTATTTTCAGAAATGATTTATTACATTGCAGTCAAGAACGCTGTTAGGACAATTTCACTCACTAAAATCTTTCTAAAAAAAATAAACAAAAGATAATAATGTTTGTTTTATATATCATAATAATAATATCCGAAGATATATTATTTACTCATAACAAGCTTAGACTATTATGTTTACCAAAACCAGCAAAAAAAGTCTAAGACATTAATTTGATAATAAGAAGATAATAGAAAGAAAAAATTGATCTCTAACACTTTAAAAGCATGCACTTTTAACATGCAATACATGGCTTAGGGATATTTATATTATGATTACAAAAGGTGTCAAAAAATACTTGATTAACCCCTCTTTGGGCTTAATCATAGGAGTCTTATTCATTGTATTATTCTGGACTACAAATAATGTACTCTATTCATTAGCTATATCGATCTTTGTTTCGATATTGGCAGATGTATGTTTGAGATTATATACAAAAGCGAGTGTTTGCGGACTGATATTTCTGTTCAATTCATTTGCTCTGGGACTCACACTTATTATCAGGCTGCTTACAGCACCACAGGATTTGCCACCGGTATTTTTCCTTGCATTTTATTTTGTCATTCTGACCACTTTTCTTACTGTGGCCAGACTATCCAAAACATACATAAGCATGTATCTTGGAAAGAAAAAAAGTATTGTACAGAAAACATTCCTGAGCGAAGTATTCGATATCGCCCGGTTATCGCAATATATTCTGACACCTTACATATTTGTACTGCTGATCTATTCATTCAAGCAACCGGTAAAATACCTGTGGGAAGTTAATTTAATTATATACGGTATTGTCCCTGTTATAATATTTCTCTTTATTGTCATCTACGAAGAAGTTAAAACCCGCAGGATCATCAAACAATTGAGAAAAGAAGAATGGCTGCCTATAGTTAACGAATCAGGAGAAGTTACAGGAAGAATCGCACGCTCTGTTTCTTCTAAAATGAAAAATAGATTCATGCATCCGGTTGTTCGGGTTGCACTTATACACAAAGGAGATGTTTACTTGCAAAAACGGTCAGAAACAGACACTCTTGATCCCGGATCATACGATCATCCATTCGAGAAATACATGTTATTCAACCACGAAATAAATATTGCAGTACGAAACAGTATATCACGGGCATTAAACATGCAGGAACTGCCGTTTAATTTTCTTATCAAGTATGTATATGAAAATGAAGAGACCAAACGATTGATATTTCTTTTTATCGCACGTATTGAAACAGAAGAACAATTAAAAAGCATAAGTCTGCTTAATGGTAAATTCTGGACAGCGAAACAGATTGAAGAAAGCTTCTCGGATGAAAAAGTTTTCTCCGAATGCTTCCAATTAGAATACGAGTACCTGAAAAATGTAGTAATTCAGGCAGAACTTGTTAAAAACGAGATTATAAAATAAGAGATAAATAAATCTAAGTAAAAAGCCTGTTTTCATCTGGAAAGCAGGCTTTTATTTTACCATCCAAAATACCGCATCTATGGTATTTTCAAGAATATTAACATCCAATACCTTTGCTTTTGTAAAAAATAAAGAAAAATATGGGGCTACACAATTATCAAAAAGAACAGATCCTTAAATTATTGGGATTCGGACTTTTATCTGGACTTTTCAAAATTAGAATCCAAGCGGTTTTCATGCGATGTTGTTGATCATATTTTAGAATAAAGTATCGTTATCAGAAACTCAACATCAATAAAAAAACCGAAAAATGAAAAAAATAATATATTCAGTATTAACACTTTTAGCATTAGGATCAACTACCGTATTTGCTCAGAAGTTAACAACTATCAAAGGAAAAATCTACGATCAGAACACTCCGCTCGTAGGGGCTATTGTCAGAATAGAAGGTACTAATATAAATACCGTAACCAACGACGACGGAACATACGAAATAAAGACTGCTCCGGGTTCATATACCCTTGCTGCCAGTTATTTGGGATATGACCAGAAATGGGCAAAAATCATATTAGAAGAAAATCAGGACGGAAAACAGGATTTCCAACTGTCACAAAAAGAATTAGGAGAGGTAGTAGTTCTTGGTTCACGGGGAGGAGGAAGATCTCGCCTCGAAACACCCGTTCCGGTGGATGTTATAGACGCGCAGACTCTGAAAGACGTTCCACAGGTCTCACTTACCCAGATCTTAAACTATGTAGTCCCTTCTTTTAACTCCAACACACAGGTTATCAGCGATGGTACAGACCACATAGACCCGGCTACGTTGAGAGGACTAGGTCCTGATCAGGTATTAGTACTTATCAACGGTAAACGCCGTCACACGACCTCGCTTATCAATATCAACGGAACAGTAGGTAAAGGATCGGTAGGAACAGACCTTAACGCAATTCCCACATCCGCCATCAAACGCATCGAAGTATTACGTGACGGAGCAGCAGCTCAATACGGATCTGATGCTATTGCCGGAGTAATAAATATCATTCTGGAAGATTCCACTGATAAGCTAAAATTCAGTACATCGGCAGGAGGATATTGGTCTAAAAACTCAGAAGATGATTTCGATGGAGAAAGAGTGGATGTTGATCTCAATTACGGGATTAAATTAGGAGACAAAGGTGGATTCCTTAATTTCTCGGGAGTTTACAGCGATCGTAAGCCAACTAACCGACAGAAAGAATTTACAGGAACTATCTTCAACGATTACAACCGCCCCGACCTATACCCGAACCCTACAGGAAAAGACATAACAGACGAAGAATTAGCCCGCAGAGGAGAAACTCGTGCAGACTATGTTTCCCGTATCGGACAATCGAAAACCAGAGGAGGTGCTGCCTTTTTCAATGGTGTATTACCTCTTAAAAACGAAACTGAGATTTATGCATTCGGGGGACTAAATTACAGAGAAGGTGAATCGGCAGCATTCCGCCGCCAGCCGGCTCAAATCACTCAGAATATTTCCGAAATATATCCCGATGGATTTTTGCCACTTATCGCAACTAACAATTACGATAAATCTTTATCAGCCGGAATCAGGGGCGTAGTATCAGGATGGCATGTCGATTTATCAAATACTTACGGGAATAATACAATTGATTTCAATACAGAAAACAGTTTGAATGCTTCTTTAGGAAAAAGTTCTCCGACAAGTTTTGATGCCGGCGGATACGGCTTTACCCAAAATACGACCAATCTGGATATAGACCGCAATTTTGCAGACGTCCTGTCCGGAGTCAACCTGGCATTCGGAGTAGAACACCGATACGAAAACTACATCATCCGTGAAGGAGAAGAATCATCATACCGCGACTATGGCAAAGCTAATAAAGTAGGAACGGATGTAAACGGAAATCCGATCTATGTATCTGATATCAACGGTTCGGTTCAAACCCTTTTCGCTGAAAACGGTTCAGCTTATGCGGGAGGAGCTCAGGCTTTCCCCGGATTCAGACCCGAGAATGCAACCAATTCACGCAGGTCATCAGTAGCCGCTTACGGAGATGTAGAGGTAAACTTTACTCCTCAATGGTTAGTTGCGGGAGCCCTTCGTTTCGAGAACTATTCTGATTTTGGTTCCACTCTCAACTGGAAAGTATCTACTCGTTACAAGGTCAACGATATCCTTTCGTTTCGTGCTGCCGCCAATACAGGATTCAGAGCTCCTTCGCTGCATCAACGATATTTCAGTGCTACATCAAGTGTCTGGACAGATGGCGTAATCGTCCAATCCGGAACTTTCACCAACGACAGTCGTGCGGCTAAATTATTAGGTATTCCAAAACTGAAAGAAGAAAAATCATTCAGTGTAAGCGGAGGCTTCACTGCTAACTTCGGAAAATTCAAAGCAACTGTCGACGGATACTTTATCCGCATAGATGACCGCATTATTTATACAGGACAATTCAAAGGAGATAATTCGGCAAATGCATCCGAACAAGATAAAGAAATATATCAGCTATTGAATCAGGTGGGAGCATCATCGGCTCGTTTCTTTGCCAATGCAATAGATACCGAAACCAAAGGTATAGACGCAGTACTGACTTATCAGGATCAAATAGGAAAAGGGAATTTGAGAGTCGATCTGGCAGGAACATTTTCGAAAACCAATATTGTAGGAGACGTACACTCATCGACTATTCTCGCCGGAAAAGAAAGCTCGTATCTCGACAGGGCAAGCCGCATTTACATAGAATCTGCTACCCCAAGAGTAAAAGTGAACCTGGGTATTAATTACAGTCTCGACAAATGGTCGTTCTTGGTACGCAATGTATATTTCGGGTCTACCGATGCAGCTACCAATGTAGAAGCAGATGCACAAACATACGATCCAAGAATCATAACAGATCTTGTCGTTGGTTATGACCTCAATAAAAATCTAAAACTAAGCCTTGGCTCGAATAATGTATTTGACATCTATCCTGATAAAAACAATGCAGGAAACAGAGGAGCAGGATACTTTATCTACTCACGTACAGGACAGCAATTCGGATTCAACGGACGTTATGTTTTTGCCAGAGTCGGATTGACTATATAATAGACATCTATTAATTACCAGTAAATAAAAATTGCCGGATTGTATTACAGCAATCCGGTATTTTTTATATTTGTAACATACACAGAAATTCAAAATCGAGATGAAAATAAATCTACTCATATCCTCTTTTATTCTATCGCTAACCCTATCGGCTCAGTCGCCTACCCTTTCACCAAACGGGATGGTAGTATCTGCTCATCCTTTAGCTTCCGAAGCCGGAATAGAAATACTCAAAGAAGGGGGTAATGCTATAGATGCAGCCGTTGCTGTACAATTTGCACTGGCTGTTGTTTATCCCAATGCAGGAAACATAGGTGGCGGGGGATTTATGGTATATCGTTCTACCGAAGGCAAAACGACAGCTTTGGATTACAGGGAAACTGCTCCCCAAAAAGCACACAGAGACATGTATCTCGACGAAAACGGGAATGCCATAACAGATAAAAGCCTATACGGAGGATTAGCTGCCGGAGTTCCCGGAACAGTAGCAGGAATGGAAGAAGCTCATCGCAAGTACGGAAAGCTATCGTGGGATAAGATACTGGCTCCGGCAATTAAACTTGCTGAAAACGGATTCGGGTTAACCGATATGCAAGTCGATGAATTAAACAAAAATAAAGATTACTTTATCCGTTATAATTCCAATGGATGTGCTTTCGTTAAAGATACGGAATGGTCTAAGGGTGACATCTTGAAGCAGCCCGATTTAGCCAAAACCCTAAAGCTTATTGCAAAAAAGGGCAGTAAAGGATTCTATCAGGGAGAAGTCGCCGATATGATAATTGCCGAAATGAAAAGGAACAATGGAATCATCTCATCAGATGATCTTAAAAATTACAAGGCAATCTGGCGTATCCCCATATCAGCCGATTATAAAAACTACAAAGTTATATCTATGCCGCCACCTTCGAGCGGAGGTATTGCACTTATTACTCTGCTGAAAACTATTGAGAAATATCCGGTCTCGCAATGGGGTTTTCAGCAGGATTCGACAGTACAGCTGATTGTAGAAGCCGAACGCAGGGCATATGCCGACAGAGCCGAATATCTGGGAGACCCCGACTTTATAAAGGTTCCGCAGAAAGAACTGCTTGAAGCAAACTATATTGTCAGACGCATGGCAGATATAAACTTTGCGCAGGCAACACCCAGTTCGGAGATCAAACCGATAGGATTTACACCTTACGAAAGCGATCAGACCACACATTATTGTATTGTAGATAAAGACCGTAATGCTGTATCAGTTACTACGACCTTAAATGGATCATACGGCTCGAAGGTGGTAGTAGATGGCGCAGGATTTTTATTGAACAACGAGATGGATGATTTTTCGGTTAAGCCCGGTGTACCGAATCTATATGGATTAGTGGGTGGCGAAGCAAACTCCATTGCACCCAATAAACGGATGTTAAGTTCTATGACTCCTACAATCCTCGAAAAAGAAGGTAAACTGTATATGGTTGTAGGTACACCCGGAGGATCAACGATTATCACATCTGTTTTTCAGGCTATAATAAACAACATAGAATATGGATTCGATGCACAGAAATCGGTTTCTGTACCCCGCTTTCATCATCAATGGCTACCTAATGAAGTACAAGCCGAAGACGGAGCCATTACCGATGAAGTAAGGTTGCGTCTTGAGTCGAAAGGCTATAAAATAGTACCCCGCAAACCATACGGAAGAGTCGAAGCTATCATCATTAAAGCTGATGGTACACTCGAAGGAGGAGCTGATTCCAGAGGGGATGATGCTGTTGCCGGATATTAACCACACAAGCCTTTATGATCAAATTTTGCATATGATAAAAAATCCTTATATTTGCACAGTCTGATATAAGTAACCCCTTGATTATTTATACTTGTATCCTAATAATTAATCGTGCTAATGATTTCAGTTTTCACACATATAAACTTTGACCACTCTTGTTTTTTTAACAATTCAGAGATGGTTGTGTCGTGTGAAATATTAGAGAGAGAGAGAGAGAGAGAGAGAGAGAGAGAGAGAGAGAGAGAGAGAGAGACGCACCTGGCGTAACAAATAATCAAAAAATTTCAGAAACAAAATTTCTATTGTGTCAAAATGACGGAGTAGTTTTTCGTGTATACATACCTCAAATATCATATATCAATTTATTATTAAACCGGATGGACAAACTGTATGGAGCAGTCTTGTTGTTGTTTTGTTGTCGTTCTGATTCTGCTTTCAGATTTAAATTGTCCGATAATCGGTTTTGTCATGCAGTAAGGTGCAGAGAATGCACTTTACTGCCTTTTTTGATACCACAAATTACTCGAAATATAAACAACAAGAGGATCTACACCCTCAACACAACATTCAATCTCATAATGAAAAAAAAATTTCTTTTAATGATGGGGATATTCTCCGTCGGGGTTATTAATGCCCAACACGTAGGGATAAATACGACAACACCTCAAGCTACTCTTGAGATCATTTCGACAGGAAATACCAATGCAACACAAGCACTCTCTGCCAGAAATACGTCTGATAATGAAATTTTATCACTACGTGATCACGGAGCACTCGGACTAGGTATAACTACATCGAATATCCGTTTAGACTTGCGTGACAATGCAAATAACTCCATCATAGGTATCGGAACCAGCAGCCAAACAGCAAGTCAGGCCAAGGCCGGAGCGCTAAAGTATGATACCGGAACAAAGGCATTGTATCTTTCTGACAATACTAATTGGGAAAAGCTAAGTGCTAATGTTATCAAGACTTACGTCGTGGCCGACATTATCAACACGAGCCAGTCATTTCTAGATAATACATCTGTCAATATTAAAAACTGGCGTGTGCAAGAAGATCTGTTAGGCACATTCTCATCCTCTACAGGAGAGTTTACCGCTCCTCGTACCGGAACATATACTATCTCGGTAATAGCAACATTCAGCAGCGGAACAGTTGCCGCAGACTCCTATTTACAGCTTAATTTGGTGTCACCTGCAACCACAGTCAAATGTCAATCGACATATAATAAAGCTGCCACTTTTCAAACATCAGTTCTTTGTTCGGGCAACTTCCAGCTAAGCATAGGTCAAATACTGAAGCCTGTAATTTTTCACAATATGGGAAGTGCAAAAACTTTAAAAGCCGGATATTGTAATTTAAGTATATTAGAGAATTAACAAATATGAGAAAATATAGATTTATAACCATAGCCTTTGTCTTTATTTGGGGAGTATTGACAAATAATAGTTTTGCTCAGGTAGGAATAAACACTCAAACACCCACTGCGTCACTCGATATATTATCGGACGGTAATACTTCATCGACACAAAGCTTGCTCATATCTAATGCAAACAATGTAAACTTGATGACCTTACTTGATAACGGATATATGGGGCTTGGAACAGCTAACCCGACCGTAAGGCTAGATCTAAGGGCAACTTATGGAGATAATAATGTTATAGGTATCGGTACAACCAATCTATCGGCAGCGACAGCAAAAGGAGGTGCGATCAAATATGTTCCGACAACCAAAGAACTCCATTATTCAGATGGTACTCAATGGCTGGTTCTCGAATATGATGCCCCACGTAACTGCGTAATAGCAACCAATTCTTACAACACGGTAAATTGTCCTGATAATCAAACAACTCAAGTAGGGAACTGGAACATAAAATATGATCCTACCAATACTTTCAATCCTACAACCGGAGTCTTTACTGCGCCAAAGTCAGGATTATATACAGCAACCCTCAGTCTACATTTCGCTATCGACAAAATTTCTGCCGACAGTTATATCGAAGGGCACTGGATATCCAGCAATGGAAAAACAATCAAATGTACAAACTCGTTTCCGACAGCCGGATCATTTATGGCTCAGATTATTTGCAGCGGTACCATCACCATGAATCAAGGAGATACCCTCTACCCACAGGTATTCCACTCCACAGGAACAGATAAGCATCTTCGTATATATGGAGACTCTGCTGCAACCCCAACATCAGATACAGGCTTCAATAATATCTCTATTGTGATACAATAAAAGAAAAAGATGAATAAAAGACTATTTATAATATATATATTCTCGACACTCTTAATATCTGTAAATGCCCAGATAGGAGTGAATACAGAATCGCCAACGGCAAGCCTCACCGTGAAAGGGAATTCAACAACACTCCCTACAATTAAAGCTCAAAATTCGGATAATTCCGAATTATTTAAATTGTTGGATGATGGATATATCGGCATGGGTGGTGTAACCCCTGTTGTAAAACTCGACCTGAGAGGTTCAGATAATGGGGAATTAGGGTTGGGCACAACTACCCTTACAGCCTCTGAAGCCCAAGCAGGTGCTATTCGCTACAATAACGGAATAGAGTATTCTGATGGAGAAAACTGGCTAAGGCTGACAACCTTGCCTACAAAAGCTTTTGTTGTAGCAAAGAATGCTTCGGGTCTATCGTGTCCGGGGTCTGTATCGACACCCCTTAGCAACTGGACTAAGGAAATGGACGCAACCAACAGCTTCAATGCCATAACAGGTCGGTTTACAGCCCCTCATACAGGAGTCTATTCAGTATCATGTACAGCTATGGCAGAGAATGTAACATCGCAAATATACACTCCTCTACGGCTCGAACTTAATCTCACTGTAAGCAGTAGTACAGCCAGTATGGTAAAAAGTGCAATTGCAGTACCCATCACATTGGGAGATCCCGGTATTAACATGACCATTATGAATAAAGTATTCCTTTATCTTCAGACCGGAAATTCATTTTTATTTTCAATATGGCATCCAATGCCGGAAGGTATTAATATTACGACTGATAGTTCTTACAACATATTGACGATTTCGGAAATGTAAGGTAATTAACAGCTTTATAACAAAAGAAACAAGCTTATCTAAAATATAGAGGTAAGCTTGTTTTATTTTATCTATACCCAATAGCAGATATAGAATAATCCTTTAGACTAAGCATTATTTGAGAACAGATAAAGTATATCTCATTGTTACTTTTGTAACCTTTTCTCTGTTAACAGGTAATTGTTTATTGATAACCGTTTTTTTCTTAACTTTGTAATATCATTCAAACGAAGAGGTCTCAGACCAAACCGATGCTTTGGTAAGTAGAAAAACCAGAGTTCGTTACGAGTTGAAATATATCATAAATACATTCTTTTATTTAAATATGGGAAATCTGACCGGTATAAAAAATCTGCTTTTCGACTTCGGAGGAGTTATTGTCAATATAAATAAAGACAATGCCGTAAACCGTTTCAAGGAAATAGGTGTTGATAACATAGAAGAGTATCTGGGAGAATTCCGCCAGAAAGGAATATTTCTTGAAATAGAAGAAGGTAAAATCTCAAAAGAAGAATTCTATATTGAATTACGCAAACTGGCAGGGAAAGACATCTCAGAAGAAGATATAGACTCTGGCTGGCTGGCCTTTCTTGATGGAATACCTCAATATAAACTCGATCTATTGAAGGAGTTGCGCAAAGAGTACAAAGTGTACCTGCTGAGCAATACCAATCCGATTATTATGGATTGGGCTCATTCGGCATCATTCTGTGCGACAGGAGAAACTTTATCTGATTTTTTCGACATTGCTTTTATGTCTTATAAAATAGGTCACACCAAACCTTCGAAAGAGTCGTTTGATGCGGTCATAGCTGCAGGTATCAATCCTTCTGAAACTTTGTTTCTTGACGATGGACAATCAAATCTTGATGCAGCCGAAAAGTTCGGATTCAAAACCTATCTTGTAGATCAGACCGAAGACCTGAGAAAAGTATTCGAATAAAGAGTAACCAATGCAAATTCTGAATTCAGAAAATAAAGCAGAACACAAGCCATTAGTTGCTACCATCGGTTTTTTCGATGGAGTACACTCAGGGCATAAGTTTCTGATAGATCAGTTAAAGACTGAGGCCGCAAAGAGAGGACTCCCTTCGGCTATCATCACTTTTCCTGTTCACCCCCGACGTGTACTTAACACCGAATACCAGCCGGCTTTGCTGTGCGGTTTTGAAGAAAAGGTGAAGCGAATAGAATGTACCGGTGTCGATTATTGCGAAGTACTCGATTTCACCAAAGAGATGTCTCAGATGTCAGCTAAAGACTTTATTCAGCAGGTATTGAAAAACCAGCTTGATGTAGATACCCTGCTTATCGGTTACGACCATCGCTTTGGCCATAATCGTGAAGATGGCTTTGACGAATACAAACTATACGGAGCAGAAGTTGGTATGGACGTTATACAGGCCGAAGAATTAAGCCAAAGCCTGCATGTAAGTTCATCCCGTATAAGACGCTTGCTTGGTGAAGGCGATATTGAGAAAGCGAACCAGTTACTTGGATATAATTACACCATATCAGGGCAGATTGTAGAAGGTTTTAAAGTTGGCCGCACAATTGGATTCCCGACTGCCAATATCAAAATATGGGAAGACTTCAAAGTAGTTCCGGCTTTTGGGGTTTATGCGGTGAATGTACATATCGGTGAATGCCTATATGGAGGGATGCTGTATATAGGTAAACGCCCTACTCTGCACAATGGGGATAATATCAGCCTAGAAGTGAATATTTTCAATTTCAATGACGATCTGTACGGTAAATACCTATCCGTGGAGTTTTTGGAGTTTGTTCGCCCCGATGAGAAATTCAAGGATATGGAAACACTTAAGAAACATATCTATCAAGATAAAGTTAACGTCAAAAAGATATTGGATCGGAGAAATAATTCATAGAATCCCGACAATACAGCAATAAAAAAGGTCTGAGGACTTATCAAAAATATCAATGATGAATAAAGGTATTCCTTTTGCAAAAAAGAGTACCTTTATTCCAACATCAGATCACAAATAGTCATGCAACCATACATACATTTACATGTCCACTCGCAATATTCGTTGCTGGATGGACAAGCAAGCATCTCCCGCATTGTCGACAAGGCCAAAGCTGACGGAATGAAAGCCATTGCCCTTACCGATCACGGATCTATGTTCGGGATCAAGGAGTTTTATAATTATACAAAAAAGAAGAATGCTCCTGTTTTCGCAGCTATAAAGACCATCAAAGGAGAATTGGAAGAAGCCAGATCGAAAGGAAATGAAAAACTGGTAGAAGAACTATCCGCAAAGCTAAAAGAAGAAGAATCCCATCTGTTTAAACCTATCCTCGGGTGCGAATGCTATGTAGCACGAAGAGGACATAAACTGAAAGATGGAAAACAAGACATGAGCGGCTGGCACTTAGTAGTGCTTGCCAAAAACCTGACAGGCTATAAGAACCTCATCAAAATGGTATCGAAAAGCTGGGTCGACGGGTTCTATATGCGTCCGCGTATTGATAAGAAAATGCTGGAAGAACATCACGAAGGACTAATTGTATCCTCTGCATGTTTGGGAGGAGAAGTACCAAAGAAGATTACGCAAGGAGACATTGAAGCTGCCGAAGAAGCTGTTCTCTGGTTTAAGAATCTTTTTGGTGAAGACTATTATCTGGAACTTCAACGGCATAAAACCTCACGCCCAGACTCGAATCTGGAGGCTTACCCTTTACAGGAGAGAGTGAATAAAGAACTTCTGAGAATCAGCGAGAAACTGGGAGTGAAAGTTATAGCAACCAACGATACCCATTTCGTGAACGAAGAAGATGCCGACGCCCACGACCGATTGATCTGCCTGAGTACAGGTAAGGATTTTGACGATCCAAAGCGGATGCGATATACCAAACAGGAATGGATAAAGACTACAGCCGAAATGAACGAGCTGTTCGGAGACATACCACAAGCACTCTCGAATACACTTGAAATAGCAGACAAAGTCGAATATTACTCGATAGACTCCGATGCTTTGATGCCATTCTTTGACATTGACCCATCTTTCGGAACAGAAGAAGAGTACAAATCCAAATACACAGAACAAGATCTGATCACCGAATTCGGAGAAAAAGAATACCATCGGTTAGGTGGTTATAATAAAGTAATCCGTATTAAACTCGAGGCTGATTATCTGGCCCACCTTACAATGATTGGTGCAGAGTCACGCTATCCGAATATGGATGCCGACACGAAAGAACGGCTCGATTTCGAGTTGAATGTCATGAAAACAATGGGATTTCCCGGCTACTTCCTCATTGTACAGGATTTCATTGGAGCAGCCCGCAAAATGGGTGTCGCTGTTGGTCCCGGTCGTGGATCGGCAGCAGGATCGGCTGTAGCCTTTTGCTTGGGAATTACTGATATCGACCCGATTAAGTATGACTTGCTATTCGAACGTTTCCTGAACCCCGACCGTATCTCTATGCCCGATATCGATATTGACTTCGATGATGACGGGAGGGGAGAGGTTTTAAGATGGGTTACCGACAAATATGGACAGGAACGGGTTGCGCATATTATCACATACGGTACTATGGCTACAAAGTCAGCCATAAAAGACGTTGCACGTGTACAGAAACTTCCCTTAGCGGAATCAAACCGTCTGGCAAAACTTGTACCCGATAAAATCCCCGACAAGAAAAAGGTTACGCTAAAGGATGCCATAGAGTATGTCCCTGAGTTGAAAGAAGCTGCTCAGAGTTATGATATGACTACCCGTGATACGCTTAAGTATGCCCAAATGCTGGAAGGTAATGTCCGTAATACAGGTGTACATGCCTGTGGTGTTATCATAGGTCAGCAGGCAATATCAGATATCGTACCCGTAAGTACAGCCGAAGATAAAGAGACCGGAGAGACAATGCTTGTCACTCAGTATGAAGGTTCGGTAATAGAGGAAACGGGATTGATAAAAATGGACTTCCTCGGACTGAAGACTTTATCGATAATCAAAGAGGCCGTAGAAAATATCAAGCACACAACGGGTGAAGATGTGGATATGGCGAAAATATCTCTCGAAGATCCTAAAACTTACGATTTGTACAGTCAGGGACGTACCACCGGAACATTCCAGTTTGAGTCCGCAGGTATGCAAAAATACCTGAAAGAACTACAGCCTTCGAAATTCGAAGACCTGATAGCAATGAATGCCCTTTATCGCCCGGGTCCAATGGACTACATCCCTTCATTTATTGCCCGTAAACATGGACGGGAAGAGATCAGTTACGATATTCCCGTTATGGAACGTTACCTCAACGACACATACGGAATTACGGTATATCAGGAACAGGTGATGCTTTTGTCCCGTTTGCTGGCAGACTTTACCAGAGGTCAGTCCGATGAGTTGCGTAAGGCAATGGGTAAGAAGCTTATCGATAAGATGAATGCCCTGAAAGAAAAATTCCTTGCCGGAGGTAAGAAAAACGGACATAAGGAGAAAACGCTGAACAAGATATGGGCAGACTGGGAAAAGTTTGCGTCATATGCCTTCAATAAGTCTCACGCGACATGTTATTCGTGGGTAGCCTACCAGACCGCATGGCTGAAAGCCAATTATCCATCAGAATATATGGCAGCCGTACTGTCTCGAAATCTATCGAACATCACGGAAATCACGAAATTCATGGATGAGTGTAAAGCCATGGAGATGAATGTTCTTGGACCGGATGTGAACGAGTCTTATCTGAAATTCTCTGTAAACAAACACGGAGATATCCGCTTCGGACTGGCTGCGATCAAGGGTGTTGGAGAAGGAGCCGTTAATAATATCATCGAAGAAAGAGAAAAGAATGGGCCATTCAAAAATATATTCGATTTTGTAGAAAGAGTAAACTTATCGTCCTGCAACAAGAAGAATATAGAATCTCTCGCTCTGGCAGGAGCATTCGATAATTTTCCTGAAATGGGAAGAGAGCAATTCTTTGCAGTAAACGGCAAAAGCGAAACTTTTATAGATCAGATAATCAGATACGGAAATAAGTACCAGATAGACAAGTCACAGGCTGTGAATTCGCTCTTCGGAGGTGAATCTGCAATAGAAATAGCACATCCCGAAATTCCTAAAGCCGAAAAATGGTCGGATCTCGAACGCCTAAATAAAGAAAGGGAACTGATCGGTATCTACTTATCCGCCCACCCTCTTGATGAGTTTGCCATCGCTCTGAAATACGGATGCAATGTCGGCATGGCAGAGATAGAAGATAAAGAGGCTCTCAGAAACAGGGAAGTAACCTTTGGTGGTTTGGTTGCCGGTGTAAGAGAAGGTATCACCAAAACGGGCAAGCCATACATGATCATAAAGATAGAAGACTTTACCGGAAGCGGGGAAATACCTTTATTCGGTGACGATTATATCAATTTCGGAAAATACGGACGACCCGGTCTTTACGTTTTTGTAAAAGGGAGAGTACAAGGTCGCCGGTTCAACGAAAATCAGCTTGAATTGAAGATAAATTCGATCCAACTGCTTCCTGATGTAAAAGACAGTGTCATCGAAAAAATTACGATCACATTACCCATTCACGAAATGAATGCAACCATGGTACAAGAACTTTCAATCCTGACAAAGAACAATCCTGGAAATTCTCTGTTATATTTTGAAGTAGTGGATGGTGAAAAAAACATGAAAGTAGAACTTTTCGCACGTAGTATTAAGATAAATATAAGAAAGGAGTTAATAGATTACTTAGAGCAAAATGATAACATCGTGTTTCGGGTTAACTGATCACAGGGAAAAGATCGGAATCTTTTTTCAGAAATAAGTAAATTCAAAAACGAGTGATATCTAACGTCTTAAATAGGGTATAAATACTATCTATTATATTAATAAAGATACTTTGGTTATCTTTGTAAAAACGAAAAAATAACTAAAAAATATTGAACAGTATGGCACTAGAAATTACAGATGCAACTTACGAAGATGTATTAAAATCAGACAAATTAGTAGTTATCGACTTTTGGGCAGAATGGTGTGGACCTTGCCGTATGGTAGGCCCAATCGTAGAAGAACTAGCCGGAGAATATGCAGATAAAGCTGTTATAGGCAAAGTGGATGTTGATAACAATGACGATATCACATCTAAATACGGTATCCGCAATATACCTACTATCTTATTCATCAAGAATGGCGAAATAGTAGACAAACAAGTAGGAGCCGCTCAAAAATCGGTATTGGTAGAAAAAATCAATAACTTATTATAATCGTCTATTAAAACGATAAAAATATAGATAAAACAAAAGAACGTCCACCTTTTAAGGCGGGCGTTTTTTTATCTATAACATAAAGGTCGTACCTTTGTCCTCCGATAAATAAAACATAAAGAAGTAATGTCTTTAAAGAACTTGAATAATGCTAAGGGAATTATTTTCGCCTTAATCTCATCGGGAACTTTTGGTTTGATCCCGATGTTTTCACTACCCCTTATGAATGATGAAGGCATCGGTTTGCCAACTATCCTATTTTACCGTTTTTTGCTATCAACAGTAATGATGGGAGTGATTTGTTTATTGAAAAAAGAGAGCCTGAAAATTTCCCTCCGCCAAATATCTACCATTTTTGGATTAGGAATATTGTACGCAGCTACTGCACTTTGCCTTATTTATGCCTACAAATACATACCAAGCGGGGTGGCTACTACGATACACTTCATTTACCCGATTTCGGTAAGTCTGATTATGGTTCTGTTCTTTAAAGAAAAAAAATCGATAATACTCATGCTGGCAGCAATACTATCTTTGCTGGGAGTAGCTATGATGTGCTGGACAAACGAGGGAGAAGCCATCAATCCGATAGGAGTCGCAATAGCTTCGATCACTATTCTGACATACGCTTTTTATATTGTGGGTATTAATAAATCATCTGTATCACTGATGAATGCAGAAGCACTCACTTTCTATATACTACTTTCGGGAGCTATTATCTTTATAGTATTTGCAACGGTGACTACCGGCATAGAACCTATATCCGGAGCTTCGGCATGGGGGCATCTAGTATTATTGGCGTTCCTGCCTACCGTTTTATCTGATCTTACTTTAATTCTGGCTATTAAATATGCAGGCTCTACAATAACATCCATATTAGGATCAATGGAACCTTTAGTGGCTGTTTTTATAGGCGTTGTCTATTTCCATGAATATTTTGCAATATCCAGCTTCTTCGGATTATTGCTTATTATCTTATCGGTAATATTGGTTATCCTCTTTGGTAATAGAAGAAAGCAAGCAAAAGTAAGTGAATAGAATATCTGCTAAGTATGAGCAAATAATTATCTTTGTAAAAAGGAAACTTCTACTTTTAAGGTCTGAGACCTTAGTAAAAAATACATCAATATGAATAATAGAATAACAGATCTTTTTAAAATTAAATACCCGATCATATCGGGCGGAATGGTTTGGTGCAGTGGATGGCGTCTGGCTTCGGCTGTGAGCAATGCAGGAGGGCTTGGCCTTATCGGAGCAGGATCCATGTATCCCGAAGTATTACGTGAACATATCCAAAAATGCAAAGCTGCAACAGATAAACCTTTCGGAGTGAATGTTCCTTTGCTATATCCAAATATCGAGGAGATCATCGAAATAATAATAGCTGAAGATGTGAAAATTGTCTTTACATCAGCGGGAAATCCTAAGACATGGACAAAGAAACTACAAGAACACGGCATAATTGTAGCGCACGTAGTATCCAGTTCCAAATTTGCATTGAAGTGCCAGGAGGCAGGTGTTAACGCTGTTGTTGCCGAAGGTTTTGAAGCCGGAGGTCATAATGGACGTGAAGAAACCACTACCCTTACATTAATACCTCAAGTTCGTGAAGTTCTGGATGTCCCATTAATCGCAGCAGGAGGAATTGCCACGGGAAGTACAGCCCTTGCAGCCTTTGCATTAGGTGCAGAAGGTGTACAGATAGGCACACGTTTTGCCCTGACTCAGGAAAGCTCTGCTGCAGATGAATTCAAAAAATTATGCATCAGCCTCAAAGAGGGTGACACAATGCTCTCTCTAAAGAAACTGAGCCCAACCCGACTCATCAAAAATGAATTTTACAATAAAGTAACCGAAGCCGAAGATCGTGGAGCATCTGTTGAAGAAATGAAAGAGCTACTCGGACGAGGACGATCTAAAAAGGGAATCTTCGAAGGAGATCTTATTGAAGGTGAACTTGAAATCGGACAGATCGCATCACATATCAATGATTTACCATCAGCCGCAGAAGTCATCAAATCTATCGTATCGGATTTTAACGCAAAGGCTAACAAGCTCTCAGATCTTTCGTTATAATGCAATACGACTTATTTACACCCACATCAGCCTTCCGTCTGATCAGTCTTTCCAGTGGAAGCAGCGGCAACTGCTATTACCTCGGAACATCTAAATACGGTATCCTCATTGATGCCGGCATCGGGATGCGTACCCTCAAAAAGTACCTACGGGATTATGGTGTAGCAATGGAAACGATTGTAGCCGTACTGGTGACACATGACCATGCCGACCATATAAAATCAATTGGCGGGTTAGGCGGTAAGATGTGTATTCCGGTCTATGCTACAGAAACAGTACATTTCGGCATAGAGCGATCCAAGTATGTACAGGACAATATCTCAGGCTCCAAAAGAATCATTGAGAAAGACACCAGCTTTTCGATCAAGGATTTTGAAATAACAGCATTTGACGTGCCTCACGATACGATTGAGAACGTCGGATATCAGATAAAAGTGGGAGGAAAAACAATAGTGCTGGTCACCGACGTCGGACGAATAACTCCTACCATAGAGCAATACGCCAAGACTGCTAATCACCTTATTATAGAAGCAAACTACGATGAAGAGATGCTTACCAACGGAAATTACCCATATCATCTCAAACAGCGTATTATCTCAGGAATGGGACATCTTAGCAATAGGCTTACAGGTGAGTTACTGACATCGATCTATAACAATCATCTGGATGAAATATGGCTTTGCCACCTCAGCCAGGATAATAATCATCCCGAACTTGCCTATAAAACAATAGAATACGCCTTAAAGGAAAAAGGGATCAGAGTTGGTGAAGATGTTACTATAAAAACATTAAGCAGAGGAAAACCTTCGGGATTAAGAGAATTTCAGGTACTTATTCCAGCATCAAATTTAGAATAGGGTGATGCTCTTGAAATAAAGAAGAATATGGAGAACCCAGTTCTGAAATATGATATCCGAATAATAACCTTGTCAATAAGTTTATATCCACAGATAAATCAGTATCGGAAAGGTTGGCTTTGCTAACCTTTCCCTGTTTTATATCATATACATCCTGATCTACTCTTATTGCAAAGTCGTAATTATTACAGACAGCAGCATACAAAGCCAATACGGTTTCCGGTATAACCACCCGAGCCATACCATTCAAGTTTCCTTTTAGGGGACATCCCTCGTCTTTATAATCGTCTACAATAGCTTCAAAATCCAAAAAGGTTTTCAACACGCAAAAATCTTCCGACTGATACTGTTTATCGAATAGAAGATAATCCTCCTGGAAATCCTTCCCTTTGCTTAATACAGAGCTAAGATCAATCGTATCTTCCGTAGAATCGAAAACGGTTTCAAAGCCATATTTTGCATAATATCCGTAAAGCCAATCTTCGGCAGGAACAAGCCCGCAAAGCGGAATCTGCCGCTCTTTCAGAACATCGAAAGATGTCCGTATTAATTTCCCCATATAGCCTTTGTTACGGAACTCAGGCAAGGTACACAATCCGGCAAGATAAGAGAATGGTATTTCTTTCCCATAAAAACGAATAGAATACGGTAACATCTGCAATGCAGCGACAGCCATATCCCCTTCGTAATACAACAATGTATTTTCGGGCTTATATTTCTTCGAAAAATGCAGATCAAGATATTCCTCCGTATCTCCGAAGCAGGTCTTCCACATCGAACGAACTAAAGGTGTAGCATCTGTGTCTGCAAATCGTATCATTTCTTAGGTCTTAAAAATCCTTCTTCAAGTAAAATTTCCGGTTGATAAGAAAGTTTAGCCTGCCGCAGCGAATCCAATCCCATATCCTCTTCCCTGTTGATATATTTAAATTCGGAAGCCTCGTGTTTTATAAATTCACGGTTGATTATGGTGTACGATCCGTTAATATCGGCAAAAGCCTTTTCAACATGTACTACAAAGGTATCATTTGTAAGCCTTTCACCAATAGTGAAGGCTATAATTTTCCCATTCACTTTTATTGCTCCTCCCCTCAATTGCAGCTCATCAAAGTGCTCAAGCATCAGTTTTGTTGCTATATAATCGTAGCCGAGCGAACGATTTTTATCCTCTTTTACATTTTCCCATTCATCCAGCATGAATGCACATTCATCCAGATCCTTACGAGTGGTAAGAGGGAAATACACCCAATCAGGGTTATCTGCAATAAAACGGTTTATGTGATTTCTTTTGCTTTGTAGTTTTTTACCGGAGAGTGTTATTAGTTTTTCCGAAAGATAGATGTATTCGTCGTTGTTGCGTTCATGAGTGTGTTCAAATTGACCGGGCATTGCCCTGTTTATCTTCTCCCACATTTCATTAGTGATACCTTTCATCATAAACGGTATATTACAAGCTCTGGCATCTGCCATTATTTCTTCTATCGCCGCTTTGATTGGCATAGGACCTATCGGCATCATGTAATATGTATTCCCGTCGACTTCATTAAACCTCAGAAACAAAGTCTTATGATTAATATCATATTGGGTTTTAAATTTAGCATTCCATGTGAACATGTTCGTAAAACAAAAATCACAGGCACGATACGTATTTTCCTCAAGACAAGCATCTATTTTAGGCTTGTCCGTCAGTTCTATTTGTTTGAAGTTGATCATAAGTTCAGCTATTTAAGGCCTCAGACCTTTATTGATTTAGCAAGTATAAAATCCTACTACTATTACTTAATTCACCAAATTAACATCCGGCTATCACAGTTTGTTGCAATAACCATGCTAGATTGTTCGAAATCCGGTAAACATCTCTCCATTTTCACATTAATAAAACCTATCATTGATAGACAAACCATATCACCAAGGGATAAATTTCTACTTATCAGAAGAGAACCATTCTTTAGACAAATAAGGACAATCAGTCTTCTTCCGCTTTTCCGTAATAGGATAAAAGCGGGCAGGAGCAGCACATTGATTGGTTCGAAAAGATGGATAATTCCGCATATACATCAGTTTACTTTTATCGGGGTTTACATAATCACTGAGATTAATAATACTTCCATCCGGAAGAATCAGATAATCACGAAAAATACAGCTCGAAGCCATCCCCTCGACTATTACCGTCTGTGTTTTAATTGTATCACCGATAAGCCGATAAGTACCCCACGATGGATACTGACATATTTTAGATTTACCTCCTGTTGAAAAACATTCAGCAACAAGATCGGCATTACTGGTTGTTGCAATAGTAAATAAGCCATCGGGATAAAACATAAATACTGAAAAGAAGGCAGAGTCACATTCTCTTTCCGACACGTAATAACCATCAATATTTATTCGTGAAGATAGCCCTGTATCTTTTCGATCATAGAAATAGATAAAATCGGAAGGTCGCACCGAAACACAGCCAGCCATCAGCAGTAAAGTAATCGGAAACAGAAAAAGTATATTTTTCATATCAATAAAGGCTATATGGCTTATATGTCCCCACTTGCAGAAATTGATTGCGATAATCTCCCGATTTGAAGTCACCCGTATCAAACAGCGATCTGTGCCAGCTATTCTGTCCTATATATCCACCCAAATTGCTGTTCCATCCGTATCGTACCATCAGATTTTTATCGGTATATCCCAAATAAAGAGGGCTTGATATCTGATTTCCTTCTTTATACACTCCTTTTCTGTTATACAGTGAAGCGTCCGTCAATCCATCCGGTTCAGAAGTATATACATTCATACCCAGCAAGAATTGTCTGTATCGGAGTTCGAGCGCAGCTGTACGATAGCGGTCATATACTCTGAATCCGGTAAAAGGCAGTGATAAGATATCATCTTCGAACTTTATCTCGAAGTCTCTGATACGTACCCCCACGATACCCGACATCTGCTTTTCTCCCTGATGATATTTATTCAGATAATAAGATGCTGCGGTCTTGGGTGTATCGTAAATAATACCTGCATAGGTCGTCCCAAGACCAAATCGACTGAGAGCTTTATAAGCATCCAATCCGGCAGAGAATGTCCAGTTGCCTATCGTTTTTGAGGCAGACAACCCTCCTCCTATCCGAAAGCCATTACGGTCGGCTGCTCCTGTAGTAAAAACAGCGACCAACGATGCAGATATTTCAAAATTATTGTGCCGATCCCTATCCAGAATATAGAGGGATGTAAAATCGTTACGATGAGTCATTCTCTGCCCGAAAACGGAAGATATAATATTACCCACTACGACAATCAGTAATAACCGTATCATTGAGGAAGCGGAAAGTAAGTATCTATCAATTTTTTGAAATTACTGTCTTCTCTTACATTGCTCAGATTAGGATCATGTTCGAGCAATCGGCGGTTTATGCGGCTGTCTTTTGTCGAATAATTGTTTGATAAAGTAGCATCCAGCCATTTAAGGCTATTCTTTTTATCTTTAATCAGAGCATAAAATGATGCAATACAATATGCACCCACCTGATCGGACAAAGCCTCTGCAGCTGTGAACTTTTCTAATATTTCTTTCTTATATAATTTAAGATTTTCTTCGTGTCTGCCTTTCTTCAACAAAGCATTACCCCATTCGTAATAGTTATTTGCTCTTGTGGGATTTAAGCGAACCGCAGTTTCAAACTTGCCGAGACCTTCATCAAATTGCTCCTGATTATCTTCCAATACAGCAGTATGAGTAAGAACACTACCCCATTTTCGAAATGCTTCACTATTGAGAGAGTCCATTTTTACGGCAACTTCATATCCGAATATAGCACCCGAAAAGTCACCAGTGGACAGTTTCTCATCAGCGATTTTCACCCAATCGGCAGAAGTCAAAGATTGCGGAGTTTGGGCATAGATCAAACTGCCCGAAAAAATGAATATACTTATAATGAGTGTTCTTATCATCCCTAATTAGTGCTTTTATGATTTGTAACTCGTAAGTTACTCAATCTCTATAACTTTACTTAATACAATATAACAAATATACCCTTTTACGGCGGTATATCCCATTTTTTTGATTTGGGTCATGTAATTTTTTACCTGTTTTAAGTATTTTTTTTCTTCTTTTTCTCCGAACTTATAGTCAATGACAATTACTTCGGAGCCTTTTATCATCACTCTGTCGGGTCGGATAAAAGTACCATTAGGTTGTAGTATCTGCACTTCATTCAGTACTTTATAATTGCCCGAATACCATTCCGAAATTTTCGGGACTGACAGATACTCATGCAATAATCCCGATACACGGATCTTCTCTTCAGTAGTTATCACCCCTGCTAATCGATATTTTTCGATCACTTTATCAAGCTCATTCAGAGAGGTTACATTGCTTACAATCTCATGCATAAGCGTTCCGTATTCCCGCTGTCCCTGGTCTGTAAAGAAGTATTTATTATTTAACCTGAGTTTTAATCGGTTATCAAAGGGTATACTTTCTAGTATTCCTATACTAACTTCACTTTCAACATCTTCCGCCTTCTTAATAAAAGAGCACGAAGATTCACCCAGCTCCAATCGGTTATTTTCATCATCCATGGAGCTACTCAGATCGATAAATATTTTTTCACCTTGTTGCTCCGCAGTCGAATGACAGCAAGCCCAAAGCAGGGACGATATATTACCGATGCCCTTAGCTTTTTCTTTCGGCTTCGGTGAAAATATAATCAGATCATTTTTTGCCCTGGTAAATGCGACATATAATACATTGAGATTATCAATAAAGGCATGCAGCTTTTCTTCCAGATAGTCATACGCGAAAATCGTGTTACTCAGCTTTTGCGAATACCTGACCGGAACAAGATGCAGCAGGTCGAAAGGTTCCATCTTTGGCTGGCACCAAAGTATAGTTGTGAGCTTATGATCTATATCCCAGTTACAAAACGGCATAATTACGACCGGAAAGCCAAGCCCTTTCGATTTATGAATAGTCATAATACGTATGGCATCCTGTCCATCGGGAGTAAATATGGTCTTACCTTGTCCGGTCTCGTCCCACCATTGGAGAAACGAATCCAGATCGGATGATTTCTTCACCGAAAAATCGAGAACCATATCCAGAAAAGCCTGTATATATATATTCTCATTAGCTTCCATCGCATCTTTAAAAAGATTGAATATCTCCTCGGTCATTTCATACAAAGGAAGTTCCTTTATCCGGTTAAGATTATCAATTACATCTTCCGGAAAATCTCCCGATGCCGAAAAATGAGAACGGATAGTTTCTTCAGGAGTCAACTGGTCTTTAAACTTATAATATTCGTATATAGCCAGAGTCCGCAGGGTAGAATCCGAAGAATTACGAAGATACTTCAGCAAAGACACTACCAATTTTATACTTTTCGAATTACGGATAAACAGTGCCTCGTCCGATATAATATCATATTTATACTTACTTCCGGGGTTTTTGCTTTTATATTCAAGCAGACAGTTGGCAGCATCTGCACCTTCTTTCTTTGTACGTACCAATATGGCTATATCCCTCAAATCATATCCTTTGTCTTGCAGCGTCTCTATTGTTTGAGGAAGCTGCTCCAAAGCATAAGCCTGCCAGTTGGAATTTTCTTCGGTATTGATAAACTCAATAGAAACATGTCCTGTCGAGTCTTTCTTCTTCTCGGGCAGATGCTGATACGAGTCTTCGTATGCCTTTTTGATCTTTGTATAAAAAGATGCCAAAGATGAACTGACAGTTATCTCTTCGAGACTTTCATTATACAGATTCTGAAGAAGAGTTGATCCTGTTTCGAAAATCGAATTATTGAAATCTATAATATTCTTATCACTCCGCCAATTAGTGTCTAATGATTCGTGATGAATACCATTCGACTTGAAATCGATATCCAACTGTTCATCCAACAACTTCCAATCGGAGTTGCGCCAGCGATAAATACTTTGCTTTACGTCTCCTACTATCAGGTTTTTATTTCCTGCTGATAAACTGTCTTTTACCAATGGCAAAAAATTTGCCCACTGCATGCCTGATGTGTCCTGAAACTCATCAATCATATAATGTTCTACCCGAGTACCAACCTTTTCATAGATAAAAGGGCTATCTGTTCCCTGAATAATCTTATTAAGCAGTTCGGTAGTATCGGAAATCAGCATAATGTTATTCTCGGCGGCATAACTGCGGACATTCTTATCCACATCACCCAAAATACCCAAAGTGAAAAAATAACGGTTAATTTCGCTGGCAGTCTGATAAGTGACCGAATTATTGTAAAGTTCGGTTATACGACAGACACATTCATTTAATCCGCTGTCATAAGCTCCTTCGATTTTACTTTTGACATCAGCCGGAGCTGTTTTTGCGTACCAAGCCGACACATCATTGACCAATTTCGAAAAAGTAGCTGTAGGTGCTTTTATTTCCCCACTTGCCCACCTCAGGAAACTGACAAAAGGAGATGTTTTTCCCCGAATAAAATCGAATGGCTGAAGATCGCAGCGCAACATAATATTCATAGCCTTTTCGCCAATCTCTTTTGATTCCTTTTCGAACTGGCGAATATATGCAAGCAGCATTTTCTTATAATCGTCCAATAATCCCTTATTGGCTATATCAGCTTGTATCTGGTCGCTGAAGGCTTTGTAGCTTTCCTTAAATATTTCGGACGAAAGATCCTGTATATCGTTTCGGATATTCCATGTGCCGCCACTTTCGATCTTCTCTTCCGAAAAACGAATGAGCCAATCCAAAAGCTGTTCGTTTTCCGAACGCTCCAAATCATATAACATCGTGTCTATGGCTTCGCCCAGTACACGACCCGTATCCAGCTCTACATTATATCCTCCGCCAAGACCTATTTCACGGGTAAATACCCGCATGGTCTGCTGAAAAAACCGGTCTATCGTACTGATTGAGAAAGAAGAATAATCGTGAAGAATGCTAATCAGTATTTTTCTAGCCTGCTCTCTTATTGCATCTTCTGCTTTGCCGTATTCTTTCGACAAGTCTTTGGTATAATCCGAATCTCGACCCGAAGCCAAATTTGCGAGCTCATCAATGATTCTCGATTTCATTTCTTCCGTGGCCTTATTGGTAAAGGTTACGGCAAGTATGTGTTTGTAGGCAAAGGGCGAAGCAAAGAGCAACGACAAGTACTCCGCCGTCAATCGGTGGGTTTTTCCCGATCCGGCAGATGCTTTATATACTATCAGATTTGCCTTATCAGATGACACGTGATTTGGCATAGCCTTCTTTCTGCAATAGGTCTAATACTTTCTGGCGGAAATCTCCTTGAAGCAGAATTTCGCCATCTCGAGCCGATCCTCCTACCCCACAACGGGTTTTCAGAAATTTGGCTAAATCCTGCAAGTCATCATCAGTTCCGATAAAATTAGTAATAAGGGTTACCGATTTTCCCTTTCGGTTACGCTTATCCAACTCTATACGAAGCGATTGCTTTTCTTTAGGCAAAGTCGATTGCTCTTCTTCCTCTTCCGATTCGTAGCTGAAATCGGGATTGGTCGAATACACCACATTGAGCCTTTCTTTCCAGTCGTTATCTTTTTTCATATCTGAAAACAGTGAATTTCTTTAAAGTCAAAAATAGTAAAAAAAGCAAGGCGTACGAAATGTGCGCCTTGCGATATCCTATAAAAGTTATTCTGGTTTGAACAGAAAACTCAGAAACCTTACTTTCCTCCGAAAGTAAAACTTACCGGTATATACATTGGAGATGTAATAGCACGTCCGCCAACCATAAATGTAGGCTTGATCTGTACTGTCACATTAGATTTATCCGAACCTATCCCAATGAAATTCTTTGCGATATTTTGAACCGCAGTTTTAGAATTCCCCGACATCAATGTCGCTAAATCTACACCGATATTCAACGGAAGCGTCTGAGATGCTCCTCCTGCAATATTCAAAGCTTGATTGACCTGTCCGGTTGTAAACTGAACATCATCAATGCTGATTATATATTGAAGTCCATTCAATGCTGCCACTGTTGCATTGGGATTCTTCACATCCAGATTTAATGTAAAATTCATAGGAATGGAAGAAGCCGTTCCACCTAAGACAGCAAGTAACTTCGGCACATAAGTCGGAGAAATGCCATTTGATAAATTCATTCCCGACACGTTCAGATTAGCTATATTTTTATATTTATACTCACATTGAGTAATATTATATGCGCTGGTAAGATCATTACCAACTCCGCAAGATGTAAGAAGCACTGAAACAAGCAGTACTAATCCCAAGATTTTTTTATTCATATTTAGTTGTTTTGAGTAATAGGGTGCAAGACATTTATTTAATCGTTACCATAGTTGCACCGAAACCGTATTCACGAAACGAAGCATCTTGAATATAAGTATTCTTATATTTGTTTTTGAGCTCATCCAGAATAGACTTTTTCAGAACACCTTCGCCTTTACCATGGATAAATACAATCTTCTGACCTCGTTTCGACTTATTTTCATCCATCACTTCCCTGAACTTGGTCAATTGATAGTCCAGAATATCGGAAGCTTCTAATCCGGCAGTAGTATCTATCAGCTCATCTATATGAAGGTCAACCTCGATAATGGGAGAACTTTCTTTCTTCTTTGCCGCCTGGATACGTGGGCGTTCAGACTGTTTCTTTTCGAACATAGCCTCTGCAATAACCTCTGGTTCTATAGACATTGCTTTTTCCGAAACATCCTTTTTCATCAGATAATAGATGATTGCATTTTCATCGAAAAAGTCATTTTCCCTGAAACTATGCAGTTTATAAAATTTCACGGTATCTATCCGGATTTCAGTCGAGCAGGTATTTTTCAAGCTGAAAGGCTTATCCTTCTTGAATGCAATAAACTGTACACATACCTTTTCCAAATCATTCAGATCAGTTTTATCGAATTCCTCTAAAAAAACCTTCGTGTTCGGTTCTATCGTACCGGCAGCACGGCTTATCCAACCTTTCTCTGCACGGCTCATGTAGTTATAACTCAAGAAATAATTACTGTCATTCACGAGATAACATTCGTACGAGGAGGTCGATAAATTCTTTTCATCAAGAGGCAGATATGCAAGACAGGCAGTAATAAGTTCTCCTTCCTTTGTTTCTGTAACGGGAACATCTTGTTCCGGCTTTTCCTGATAAACTGTCCTCGTTGGTTCAGTTACATTTTGAGGCTTTACAGATTGACGCACCTGAGTATCATTTGCAGGCTCTATTACTACACATTCACGAATAAGCACCTGAGTATCAAACCCGTCATCATCTATTACAACTATATCTTTACCCTGAAATCCTTTTACAATACCACCCCCTGTTGTATTCAGAAAGCGTACTTTATCTCCTATTTTCATAATATATGTATATTAAAGAGAAGGCTTATGGTTGAAGCCTTTCATATCTGTGCAAAGTTGAGTAATTTTGACGGATAAAAAAAGAGTAGAACCAGATACACTTTGTGTGTTTAGGAAATATAACAATTCGATATACTTTCAGATGAACAATTCCGACCCACGTCACATACATATCAAAGATTTCACCTATGATCTTCCGGATAACCGCATTGCAAAATATCCTTTAGAAGAAAGAGATAGTTCGCAACTGCTCGTATATAAGAATAACCAAATCACCGACAGCAACTTCATTTCTATTACTGATTTTCTTCCTTCAGATAGTTTGATGGTATTCAATAACACGAAAGTGATTCAGGCTAGGATGTACTTTCAGAAATCAACAGGAGCACAGATCGAGATCTTTTGTCTTGATCCATACTTTCCTCACGATTACAACCTCATATTCCAAACGACTGATAAATGTTCATGGCATTGCATGATCGGCAATCTTAAGAAATGGAAAGAAGGAGAACTGACCAAAGAAGTCATAATCAAAGGAGACACTTTGCACATAACAGCTAAAAGAATCCACTCGGCAGGAAATACCCATATTGTAGAATTTTCGTGGGATGATAAAAGATTTACTTTTGCCGATATACTCGATATATGCGGAGAACTACCGATTCCTCCTTATCTGAATCGGAACACGGAAGAAAAAGACAAGGCAACTTATCAAACAGTATATTCGAAGATAAAAGGCTCGGTGGCTGCACCGACAGCCGGATTACACTTCACTGAACGAGTTTTTACCAACTTAAAGGATAAGGGAATCAAGACAGATGAAGTAACACTGCACGTGGGAGCAGGAACTTTCAAGCCGGTAAAAAGCGACACGATCAATGATCATGAGATGCACTCCGAATTTATATCCGTACGAAAAGAGACCATAGAGCATCTTTTATCGCATCAGGGAAACATTATTGCAGTAGGGACTACTTCGGTAAGAACCCTCGAAAGCCTGTTTTACATCGGTGCAGGGCTCGAAACGAATCCTAATCCAGAGCATCTGAAAGTAGATCAATGGCAGCCATATGATTCTTCACAAAATCTTATCACAAAAGATAAGGCTCTCCGGAATATTTTAGACTACCTTGCGGAAAATTCTTTGAAGGTGCTTTTGGCAGATACGCAAATAATAATAGCTCCGGGCTATGAGTTTAAGATCGTGACCGGTATAGTCACTAACTTTCATCAGCCGCAGAGCACTCTTTTATTATTGGTTTCGGCTTTTGTAAAAGGCGACTGGAAGACTATCTATAATCACGCGCTAACTCACGATTATCGTTTTCTGAGTTATGGTGATTCGTCACTATTGCTTCGATAGTTTCATGGTCGTATTGAGCTAAGCCTTCTTCAATGGTTTTAAAAACATATCCCTGCTCCTTTAGCCATTCAATAGCCAAAGGCAAGGCATATTTCATATTTTTCTCGGCTTTCAATGAGTCGTGAAATACAATAACCGATCCATTGCGGGTATAGTCTTTAACATTGTCCAATACCTGCTCGGGGGTCATACGTTTGCTGTAATCACGTGTCACAACGTCCCACAAAATAATATGGTAGTTTTTCTTTAATCTGAAAAACTGAGGAAGACGCAGGTGTCCATGCGGCGGACGGAAAAGAGGAGAATCTATATACTGAGATGCCAATTCGGCATTCTTCATATAATTCGCCGTACGGGTTTTTAATCCCTGTATGTGGTTGAAGGTATGGTTACCTACACTATGCCCCCGTCTAAGTACTTCGGCATACTCTTCGGGGTGCTTTCTCACATTATCTCCTACACAAAAAAATGTAGCTTTTATATTATATTGGTCTAATACATCAAGTACCCAAGGAGTGATCTCGGGAATGGGACCATCATCAAATGTGATATATATTACTTTTTCTTCTTTACTTGGCATTCTCCATATCCCTCCTGGAAAGAGAAGCCTGTAAATAAACGGTGGTTGCTCTATAAACATTGTTTAATTTAGAGTCACAGACCCTTTTATTATTTCTTTATGTATTGCAGCAACAATCTATTACATTCAATCATAACTGCTTATTACTAATAAAAAACACCTTGTATAAGGGCGGAAATTACCCAACCCTTATACATAGATGCAATTTTTTGTTATTCGTTGCTTCGCGCAGCATATTCTTGTAATAAAGCCGGACTATATTGCTGCATTAACTGCATCGATTTGCGTGAAAGCTCTTCTTCGAGCTTCTGATTTTGCGAATCATGTTCTGCAATATAATATCCGCGGATAGAAACATCTGTCAGATTTTTCAAGGCATAGTTACCAAGGGTTGAAGCCCTGTTCTGGTAATATTTCTGCACATATCCCTGCAGTCTTTCTACCATTGATTTGTATTTATCCATCATTCCGTTTTGCTGATATACCATCGCTATACGGAGCAGGTTGTCGTAATATTCACGAATATCAGCAGTACTGTTATTCATTTGTTCCGGATTCAGACGGCTATACCAATTCAGGGATTGCTCTGCTCTGTCTTCAATAATCTTTCTGATATTCTCTGCTTTTTCGGGTTGTCCCAGCTTGTAATAGAAATCAATAAACGATATCGATTCTCCACCCATAGGCACTGTTGCAGCAGGAATAACTTTGATACAGTAATCAAGAGCCGATAAAGCTTTCTCGTTCTTGCCTTCGGTAATTAGAGCTGAGATCAATTGGCTGAACATCAATCTGAATGTTTTGCAGGTACGCATATTGTTTTCATCCAGATACACTTTCGGATTTTCGATACCTCCCCACTTAAATTTATTCACCATGTTATCGTAAGCTACCTCTGTATTTACTCCGGTCTCACTTACAACTCCGGGGGTTATCCTGTAAGCCATTCCCTCAAGAGAGAAGTTCTTATCCTGCATGTTCATATACATATCTGTGCCGACAGTTGTCGCAAAATAGATAGGGCGCTCCCAATTACCCTTATTGATATTGCTCAGCATTTCCATGATCATCAATTCCTGACGATACACAACGCTCTTGCCTCCAAGATTGATAAACATATAAGGAAGCGGTTTTGCGTTTAATGTTTTCCAGTCAACCTTGCTGGTATCAACTTTCATATAAAGAAGGTTACCCGGAACCACTAATTCATCGTTACTTTGAATAAACGGATTTTTCGGTACATAACTGAAGTTTGTTCTCAATGTATTCATCAACTCTTCCAAAGGAACAGTATCTGTAAATACACTCTTATCGTAATAAGCCGAAAGATCTATATTCTGCTCATTCCCGAGTTTATCCATCCATGAGTTACCCGAACCCTGACTCAGTTGCTGTTTAAGATAAGCTTCTATCTGTTCTTTTGTGATAACGTAAGCATATTGTCCTTTATCTCCAATGTAGTGAGATTTATCCCATTCGATAGGAAGAGCTGGAGAATCATATGCCTGACGGCGCATCTGATCCACATACCAGTCTGTTTGCAAATAGCTGAGATTGGTCACGCGGACATCGGTACGGAAACCTTCAACCTCCTGTGCATACCATAAAGGGAACGTATCATTATCACCATTGGTAAATACAATACCATCTTTGGCTATACTACGCAGATAATTCATCCCGAAATCACGCATAGTATAACGTCCCGAGCGATCGTGGTCGTCCCATGTCTGCGAAGCCATTTGTACAGGAACGATAAGTCCGATAACAGATACCACAGCAGCGGCGGCTGTTTCGGGCAGATACCGTTTTGCCAAGTGCCACAATCCTGCTATACCTAAACCGATCCAGATACTAAACGCATAGAACGATCCGGCATAAGCATAATCACGTTCACGAGGTTCATATGGTTTCTGATTCAAATAAAGAACAATGGCAAGCCCGGTCATAAAGAATAACATAAAGGTTACCCATAACTGCTGTTCACCTCTCTTTCCTCTCGACAGCTGATACACTAAACCTATAATACCAAGTATCAGAGGCATCATATAAAATACATTATGTCCTTTGTTATTGGCTATATCCGGCGGTAGATTATCCTGAGGCCCAAGACCTAAAACATGTTCGTCGATAAAGCTGATACCTGTTATCCAGTTACCGTTGCTGATACCTCCTGATGACGCAACATCATTCTGACGACCTGAGAAGTTCCACATAAAATATCTCCAGTACATAAAATTGATCTGGTAAGAGAACAAGTATTGGATATTCTGGAAAAATGTCGGCGGAATTTTAGGATCAGTCACTCCTCCCCAATTCCGGTAACCACTCATATGGCGGGATTCATCGGAGTACATACGGGGAAAGAACATCGTATTTGTATAATCATACGTCGGAGACTCACTTGCTACAAAATAGCGGTCTTTTTCATCCGGAGATTTCTTAACTATTTTATCGTATTTCTTTTTCTTCGAAGCTTCAACGGCTCTACCGTTGTAGTCTCTTTTCACATCAGAAGCATAAGTACGGCCGTAAAACAAAGGAGAATCGCCATATTGTTCACGGTTCAGGTAATCAGTCAGAGAAAATACATCTTCCGGTGAATTCTGATCCATTGGTGTATTTGCTGTAGAACGGATCGGAATAATCGCAAACGATGAATACCCGATTAAAATCACCAGCAGACACAACAGCGAAGTATTTACCATACGGAAAGTAACCTTCTTGCTTTTCACACAAAATGCAATCAATCCGCCAAGCAGAATAATCCATAACACCCATCCTGATCCGATGAAGGTAATTCCCGAAAGAGCCATACTCAACACAAATGCAATCTTGGCTCTTTTCAGATTTCCTTTTGCTGACAATGTTTCGAACAGTCCCCAAGCAATGGATGCCAATAATATAATAAGGTATGTGAATACACCGGAGTTATATGATAAGCCTAATGTATTAACAAAGAAAAGTTCAACTTGTCCTCCGACTTTTGTAAACCCGGGAATAACACCGTACATTAGTACAACGATCAAACCCAAAGATCCGGCCAAAGCCAATAATATTCCTTTGAAATTAGGACTCTCTACTTTTTTGAAATAATATACAAGAACGATCGCAGGGATACAAAGCAGGTTCAATAAGTGAACGCCTATCGAAAGCCCCATCATATAAGCGATAAGTACCAGCCATTTATCCGATCCCGGTTGATCCGCCCTGTTCTCCCATTTTAGAATAAGCCAGAAAACAAGAGCCGTAAACATCGAAGAATAAGCGTAAACCTCGCCTTCGACAGCCGAAAACCAAAATGTATCAGAGAATGTATATACTAATGCACCTACAAGACCCGAACCGATAATAGTGATCATTTGACCCAAAGTCATTTCTTTTGATGAGTCGGTGTAGATCAGTTTCTTTGCCAGATGGGTTATTGTCCAAAATAAGAAAAGAATAGTAAGAGCACTAAGCAATGCTGACATCGAATTGACCATCTTAGCTACCTGAGACGGATCTGAAGCAAATAAGGTGAAAAATTTACCGGTCAACATAAAGAAAGGAGCACCGGGAGGGTGTCCTACCTCAAATTTATATGCTGATGTTATAAACTCGCCGCAATCCCAAAAACTCGCTGTTGGCTCTATAGTCATCAGGTAAACAACAGCAGCGATTGCAAAACTTAACCATCCAAAGACATTATTGACTAAGTTATATCTCTTCATATTCTGGATTAGATAATTAGCTCGGATATTCTCTCTAAAATACCCAAAATGTAACTTCCTCTTTTATAATCAATGTGCAAAGATAGTTAATTGGATGGAACTAAATAGTTTCATTATTCTTTTTTAAGGTCTCAGACCGATTATTGCTTTTGTAAAGCAATACAACAACAGACGGTTGCTACTTTAAAACATCTCATTTTATATAAACTCGAAAAGGTTACAAAAGTTACTAAGTTAATGTATAATAACAGCTCGATTACTATTAATTTCGAAGCAGCAGTTGAAAAATGTTCTTTTTCTACTACGCGCAATCATAGATTGCTTGTATTCCTTTTGACCAAAGCCCCAAAAGGAATCAAAAAGTCTTTGGCGTTTCGAGGCTCTGTCTATCTGACAACGTTCACGGACGAAACTAAATAAAACTCGCTCTACGAGCTCAAACAGCATTTAGTTTAAACGCCCGTTTCACGGGTCAGATTACGGCTTCACCTCTGTATGCGCCTTGGCTAACGCACAACTTCGATTGCGCCAGCCTACAAAAGGATCTGTGACCCTCGGGATGAAGGCGCAGCTTTGATTTTTTGTTTCGTTTTGCATCAAGGCAAAATGAAAAACAAGTCCGGGAGGGTGTATTAGAAAAATAGCTCAACTTAAAAGAACGATTTTATCGGTACAATTATTAATTAGTATTATAATTTTCGATTCATTGAAAAAGGTTACAAAAGTGACAATAAAATAAGTTATCAGACTTCATTTTCGCAGGTCTGCTGTTCCACTGGTTTTTGTCCTTCTGATTCACGCAGCCACTTTTGATACTTTCTCTCTCTTTCCTCTTCCCATAATTGGTCTTCCAGCTCTTGCTGTAAAATACGTTCTTCTTCCTTTAGTTGCAAAAGAATTTTTTTCTCTTTATTGTTGATGTCGCTTTCTTTGGATATCGCCATTTTGAGGGTCTTTTCATCCGGAGAGTATTCTTTCATCGTTACGGTTTTTCCGGTCAGATACAATTCTCCATACTCATCCACTGCATATTTATAGCGGGTTGTAGTAACTGTACGTCCCTGTTCTATTCTCTGTTTGAGTATCTGACGTGCTTTCTGAGACAGACGTTC
>NZ_AUFL01000009.1 GCF_000426485.1 Indolivaga capnocytophagoides DSM 22835 | reverse complement strand
CCATCGACCAGGATATTTTAGGGGTAATTATAAAGTTTTTTCAGGGGGCAATTTAGATTTGGCACGAGGGGGCAACGCTCACTGGATTTTCCAAGTATCCCTGGCGATTGTTGAGTTTGGCTGATACGTTCATCCCTCTGATGGGTTTATTATATGCTGTCATGGCATCAGTGCCCCATCGTCTCAGATCGTGATATCTCCGTCCTTCACACATAAACTCAACTTGCCTTTCACGCTTTATCAGTTCTCTTACTTTCGTTTGGCTGTTAAGTTCGCTATCTGTAATTCCCGGTAAACCGGCTCTAAACCGAATCTGATTGAACGCTGCTTTTATCTCGCTTGTATTACGGGTTACAGTGATGCCGGTTTCAGTATCGGTATACGAACCTTCAATTTCATTCAATGCTTCGGCATAATTCAGCAGGGTTTCAGCATAGCGAAAGATCGGAAACGATTTGGATCGGACTGCAGATGTTTGCTTCATATTATCTTCGGGGTGGATGTATTTCTTACAGGTATAGCCCGTGCGATTATAATCGTCCGGATAGTTTTGTGCAGGTTGTGCATTCCCGTCAGCGTAGTATGTAACCTCGATATTCTTCACACTCTCTGAACCTGTGTAAGACGTTCCCGGCCAAAAAGAATGACAGAAGCCTATGCTGGTATAGAATCTCATTTCGCGATTGGCGTACATTTTGGCAGTATTGCCTTGCAGTTGATAACCCGAAAATGAATATCCCGAACCGATGGCTTTATATATTTCATCAGAACCCGGATAAGGATACTCGTCACTGGATTCATTTATATCATGTCCATCTTTCATCCGATAAGCATCTACTATATCTTGAGTTAAATTAAGACCATTACCTCCTCCCAAAAAGGTAGGTGTGGCAATCCACAGAGGAGAATCACCTGCTGTCAGCGGAGAGCAAGAATATATAAACTCAGGATTGAGCAAAACCGGTAATTCTCCATTAAAGATGTACGCATACGACCGAAGAGGATCAATGTCGCCGGCTCCATTTGGGAAATTATCCGATGGAACGTTTGCCGGTAAAGCGGGAGTGTCGGATTCTTTAGGAGTTGTGTATAATTTATACAATCCGGTATCGATAATTCTTTTGGCAG
Source organism: Indolivaga capnocytophagoides DSM 22835 (assembly GCF_000426485.1). Classification (GTDB taxonomy): domain Bacteria; phylum Bacteroidota; class Bacteroidia; order Bacteroidales; family Dysgonomonadaceae; genus Dysgonomonas_A; species Dysgonomonas_A capnocytophagoides. The sequence continues at coordinate 239,185 of NZ_AUFL01000009.1, read as the reverse complement.
CAACAGCAGCCTTTCCCCATCTTGAGTTATCAGCGGTTTGAGATATAAATGGCCGTCCGTCCGAAGTCAGCCAGTCTGAATAAAATTTATTTCCATTATACCATGGGCTTGCGGCATACAAAAGCACTCTCGATACTGTAGCCATAGCTGCTCCTTTTGTGGGGATGCTTACTTCTGTAGATGACTCTCTCTTCTGTGGCAGATATTCTTCTGCATTTTTCATGCTTTGACAGATATAGTCGATACATTCATCGTAAGTGTTGCGCTCATAAGTCATGTCTTCGGTATTTGCATCAACACTAATTATTGTTTCGGGCAGAATAGGAACGGGGCCGTATTGCTGTAACAGAAGATAGTAAAAGTAGCCTCGGAGGAAATAGCAGCGTCCCATATAATCCCGACGATCAATATCCGATATATCAGGAACTTCATTGATACGGGCAAGTACGATGTTTGCCTTACGTATTCCTTGATAATAGGTACCCCAATTGTTGAAGTACCCCGAAAAAGGAGTTATTTCATCTAATAGAAATTTAATAGCTGCATGCCTGTCATCATTCCACGAAGTAAAATTTTCGTCCGAGGCACCCTGAAATGGCATTGGAGCAGTGGTCCATAGATTGCCCTCATTGGGCAGGAGTCCTGCTGCTCCCCTGATATATTGGTCAACTAACTCCTGACGCTGAAAAACCGAATCGAGAAAAGTCATCTCGTTGAAGTATTTATCGGCATCGAGATAATCACTGCACGAAGTCATATTTATCCCTGCTATATATAGAGATAGTCCGATAAGGCTATTTATAACCCATAATCTCATTCTTTTCATGATAAAAAATTTTAGAAGGTTAGATTTACTTGTAGTGTATAAAGTCTTTGTAAGGGGTATACAGCTCCATTACTGGATGCCTGAGCCGGATCCCACAATTTTACTTTATCCCAAACATGCAGGTTATCTCCTATAAGGCTGAAGGTTGCCGACTGCATTCCGAAGCGTTTCATCCAGAGCTTTGATAATCTGTAAGAAACTTCGACATTCTTCAGGCGGAGGTATTGACCGTTAGCAAGCCAAAAAGTTGAGTTGCGGTTGTTATTCTTATTCTCACCATAGGTTAGTCTGGGGAAGCGGGCATTAGGATTTTCTGTATCGGTAGTCCCTGAATAAGACGCAGGAGTCCATCTGTTTGACTGGTCGTAAACCATACTCATGACATTTCCTCTCGATTCGTAAGCGAAAGGATAAAAACCGCTTCCTCCATAGAAAAACTGAACCTTACTAACGCCCTCGAAGAATGCACTGAATGTGAAGTTTTTCCATCTGAATTCGGTTGCGAAACCATATTGTATCTGAGGTACATTAGAATAAGCTAATGGTACTACATCATCATCATCGATAACTCCATCTCCATTTACATCCTTGTATTTGATATCTCCCGGTCTCACATCATTTATGAAAGTTTGTTTCGGGCTACTCTTTATATCGTCGTCATCAGCAAACAGTCCTAAGGCTATAAGTCCTCTTTGGACACCATACGGAACTCCTACATATGATTGGTATGGATAATTGATTCCCGATTGTTCCCAATAATTTACTTTGTTTTTGGCAAAAGTAAAGTTACCTCTCAACGTAAAGCTCATATCTTCATTTATAGGTTGAGTATAAGCCAGTGTCCCGTCGAGACCCCATGCTGTCATTTTTCCGATATTAGAATAGGGTAGAACGGAACTCAATCCTACTTCGTCAGGTATATTAGCTCTTTGTTGGAATATATTATCTGTAACGTTTCTAAAGTAATCTATAACCAGATCGAATCGGTTTTTATAGAATTTGGCATCAATACCTACATCGAATTTGGTGGTTGTTTCCCACTTCAAATCTTTTGCTCCTATACGGTATTCAGTTATGGCATTACCTCCCCATATACCACTTGATGTGTTATTTAATACTGTAATATACGGGAAACGAAGATCATTGCCATTAGAATCTTTTAATCGGTCATTACCCACTTTTCCAAAAGAAGCCCTGAACTTAAGATAATCGACAAAGGGTATGTTTTTCTTGAAAAAGGTGTACTGTGATGGTATCCAGCCTCCTGCAATCGCCGGAAATATTCCGTATCTGGTATTCGAATCGAAGTTTTCAGAACCTGTATATCCAACGTTGGCCTCTATAAGGTAAGTGTCTTTGTATGAGTATGTGGCACGACCGGATAGAGCCTGGTATCGTTTGGGAATAGCCAAAATATTGTCATTCCCCCATTCCGAGTCGATAGACTCCTGACGGTAAAAATGGATAAGGCCTGTAACTCTGTGATCTGAATTAAATACTTTATTGTAATCGGCTGTGGCTTCAAAATAAAATTGACGGTCTGAAGCTGTACTTTGTGCTGTACTCAGATCTGATTTGGTAATTTTACGGTCGGTCATTAATGTACCATCCAGACTTCGGCCTGTGGCGTAATATAGGTCGGGATTTTTGAGCCTTGCTGTTTTATGAAGTGCATCGTTCTTTAATGAAAATAAAGCTGTGGCGGATAATCCAGGAGTGATGAAACTCAGATCCTGTGCTAATTTTAGATTGATTGATGTTGAGAATCTTTCATTTTCGGTATATCCCAGATAATTTAACCGTACATAAGGAGACATTTCATCGGCATTGCTTCCATATGAAGGTAATTGTCCGTTGCTGTATTTTACGGGTACTAATGTCGGAGGCATATTAGCCTGAGCAGACCATAACGCAAGATTGTTCGAGCTATTTCCATTTCCCGGAGCATTCTGTTTGACCATTACAGCCTCCAGTCCGAGAGATAATACGGTAGAACGTGTAAGATTCGCATCTATATTAGCCCTGAAATTATATTTTTTGTAATTTACATTGGTATCATAATCATTTGCCGATTTGTCTTGTTTGAATATAGCTTCCTGATTGAGAATACCTAAACTCATATAATATCGAGCATTTTCTCCACCTCCCGATATACTCAGGTGGTGCTGGTTATTCCAGACATGATCTTTAAGTATTTCGTCCTGCCAATTTACGTTCGGATAGAGATCGGGATCTAAGCCTGTCTTAAATAGCTCAAGTTCGGCCGATGAATACATCGGATTTAGACCTCGTACCGCACGAGCTTCATTTGCCAATTCTGCGTAGCCCGAAGAATCTAAATATTTCGGCATACGGGGAGAATAAGAATAAGTTGCATTCGTTTTAAAAGCGATATTCAATTTACCGGCACGTCCTCTTTTTGTAGTTACTACAACTACACCATTTGCTCCTCTTACACCGTAAACTGCTGTCGCCGATGCATCTTTCAGCACACTGAAAGTTTCGATGTCGGCAGGATCGAGATCGTTGAGATTCCCTTCTATTCCATCAATCAGTATTAAGGCGCTTTGGTTGGCTCCGAAAGTACTGATGCCTCTGACCCAGAATTCTGAAAAATTGTTACCCGGTTCGCCGCTTCTTGTAACTGATATAATACCGGGAACACGTCCCCCCAACATATTACTGACCGAAACTGCGGGAATCTGTAATTCGTCAGGTTCTATTGTAGTGATAGCCCCTACAACCGAAACTTTTCTTTGTGTACCACGTCCTGTTACAACTACTTCATCAAACTCATTGACTTTAGCCTGCAGCACAATCTTTAACCGCTCCGAAGAAGTTCCGAATTGCATTTCCTGAGGCTTATATCCAATGTAAGAGAATATAACAGTCGCTTTTGCCGGAATACTTAACCTGAACCGTCCATCCAAGTCTGTGACTGTACCAATACCTGAATTACCCTTGACCGTTACCGCTACCCCGATTAGTTCAAGCCCGGTTTCGTCCATTACAGTACCGGCAATAGATATATTCTGATTATTCTGGGATTCAGCAATGAATACAGACGAACAAAATAAGAATAGTAATATTATATATATATTTTTCATATGTGTTTTCCTATTAATAAATGTTATTCAACGGCGTATTTACGAATACATACCCCCCAGCCTTCGCATATCCAATAACCGCCTTCGCCATCGTATGAAATATCATATGGATAATTGAATTTTGCTGTTAATGGAGAACCATCTTCATTGCCTGCGGCATTATATGTGCCTGCAATAGTAGATACATAACCTTCTTTTATTGAAATCTTTCGTATAATATGCCCCCCATGACCTTCGGTTATATAAATATTACCATCCTCATCAATAGTCAAACCATTAGGTTGTACAAATTTGGCATCCTGAACGTATCCGTCCTGATAAGCATTACCGTTAAATCCCGCGTAGGCTTCTACGGTTTGTCCGTCTTTACTTATCTTATAAATACCGTAGGCCGATTGAGCCGACCAATAAAAGCAATCTTGAGCAGCACTGTAGGCCAAGTAACTAACATCGGATGTTCCCGATCTTATTTTTTCATTTAATATCTGACGTTCCTGAGTTTTTATATTATAGCGTCCAAACTTTCCGGTTGCATCGCAGAAGTATAGCCATTCTTCTGTTTCATCGAAAGCTAAAGCCCTTACTATGCCTGTCACGTCAGTCCCAAGTTGACCGATGCGGGAAGGACTCCAGCCCGATTCTTTAGTGTACATGTATATTACATGAGGGGAATTTTGTCCGGCGGCATATACTCTCGCTTTATCTTTGCTAACAGCGGGCTTACCTGCCTGAAATGCGTTTTGTAATGTAATAACCTTATTGTCTTTGACCGAAACGAGCCTAACGGCGGGATTGTCTCTTTGAAAGACAATGACTGTTTCATCTCCTAATGCACCGATTCCCTGTATATAACTGAATCTGGCATCTACCAGAGTACCATCATCAGTACCTCCGGTTCCGGGTTTGCCTGCTATTGTAGAGACATTCTCAGCAACAATATAATGAAACGTTTTGTCGAGGGATGATGTCTTACCATCTATAATTACTTCGACTTTATTGTTACCTGCCAATTGTCTTGGGGCAAGACAATATATAGTAGAGTTATCGATTCCGATAACTGTTGCTTTACGCGATCCATCATTATCTTTGAAGTATACTTCAACTTTCGATTTATCTGTACCGAAGTTGGTTCCTTTTATGATGAATTTTTCTCGTATACGACCCGTATCGGGCATAAAGGTTGTGATCTCGGCGGGCTTACTGGGATCATAAGGCTCTCCGTCTGATTTTTTGTCATCACTGCACGAGAAGTATGCAATGAGGCAAAACAATCCCATGAATAGATGTTTCTTTTTCATAATGTACGTGTTTTTGATTAATTAATGGTAGAGTGCAGCTTTGGATAATGAGGTTGTAAGTTATCCAGAGCTGTATAGTATATATAATTTAAGATATCAGAGGGATCTGTTTGTGTAAGATTGACTGAATTGGATGAAAGAACAGTGGGTATCCCGAATGCAACAAAAGACTGCTCTGAACAGTCAAGTTCAAGGCAATCTTTCGATTTATATAGATGTTATTTTTACCCCGAAAAGAAAATCCGGGTTGTTTAGTATATATTAATATATTATCTTGGTATGTGCGTGTGCGGCTCTCTCTCTCTCTCTCTCTCTCTCTCTCTCTCTAATATTATAAAGATAATATCCAAATAATATTTACATAAAGTGATTGTTATTTTTAATAGTTCTTTCATTGTATTTGTGTTTTAAGGTTAGGCAAAACTATATATAAACCCTTTATTATAGGGGGAATTTTAAACCAATGTTTGTATAGAAATCATTCAAACAGGTATTTTGAGTAATTCTCAGAGGATGTCAGCGGCAATGCTTTTTCGTTTTTAGAATTGGGAATATTTGTTTGCATAACGCAAATAAAATTACTTTGAGATAATCTTACTATTACAATTTTACTAATATTTCAATATTAAGAAAGGCTCCTGTTTTTTGCTGAGAAAGTACCTAAATCAGGATCTTGTAAGCAGGGGGATATAATGCTGTGAAATACTGAATTGCCTCCGAAAAATCGGACTGTATATATACTGTACAATCTTCTTGAGACCATATTACATTATGGTTGCAAGCCTTGTTTTCAGAGGTCTGTCTTTTAATAATAATAAAACAATATTGATAAAATACCTTAATTAATGAGGTATATCTTCGTCATGCTCTAAATAATCGGAATAAGTTGTTTAGATGCGGTTCATTGTCATTGCATAGTTTTAAGGTTGTCTTTTTTTTAACATTTATAAATTAAAATCAATGAAAATTTTAGTAAAGGAACTACTCCTGTTTTCTTGTTGCCTAGTCTTGTATTCATTGTCTTCATTTGGTCGTTTACGAGCGGCGGTATCTCAGCCGGAAACAGAATTGTATACAATGCATTACAATTCATCAAACGAAATGAAAGAGAATCAACAAGACCTACAAGAAATAAAAGGAATTGTTTTAGACCACAACAACGAGCCTATTATTGGTGCCTCTGTTTCCGTGAAGGGTACAGCTCATGGAGTTTTGACTGGAGTCGATGGAACTTTTTCATTTCAAATTCCCCGATCAAGTGAATTTATTGTAGTTTCTTTTATCGGATATAAACAGAAAGAAATAAAACTGACTAACGAAACCAACTTGAAAATTATTCTGGAAGATGACTCTAAAGTACTTGACGATGTTGTGATTGTTGGATATGGAGTTCAGAAAAAAATAAATTTAACGGGCGCTGTAGAACAAATATCGAACGAAGTATTCGAAAACCGTTCAGTATCGAATGTTACTCAGGCATTACAAGGTACCATCCCTAACTTAAATATCCAATTGACAGACGGTAAGCCTGGGCGTTCGGCAAATTATAATGTCCGTGGAACTACATCAATCGGGCAAGGGGGAAATGCCTTGGTACTTATCGATGGAGTGGAAGGGGATCCTGCCATGCTCAATCCAAATGATATTGCCAGTGTTACCGTTCTTAAAGATGCGGCATCTGCAGCCATATACGGTTCGAGAGGTACTTTTGGAGTGATATTGATTACTACCAAAGAACCCTCTAAAGATAAAACGTCCATTACTTATTCTGGAAGTTTCTCAGTTCAGAAACCGATAGCTGTACCAGACTTTGTGACAGATGGATACGAATATGCTTCGCATTTTTATGAGGCTTATCATGCCTGGAACAATTATTCAGCCGATCCGAAGAATATAAATAAAACGCAGGATTTTTCTTTGGGATGGCTCGAAGAATTTAAAAAGCGTAAGGAACAGGGTATTACTGACGAAGTTACAGTAGATGCCAACGGCAAATACGTTTATTACGGAAACGAAGATTATTACAAAGCTCTGTATAAAAAGAATACCTATGCCCAAGACCATAATTTATCTATATCGGGAAATAACGGCAAATTAAATTACTACTTATCAGGTCGATTCTATGGGTACGATGGGTTATTTAAATACAATACAGATGACTATAAAATGATGAATATACGTGCCAAAGGATCTATACAGGTTTACAGTTGGTTGAAAGTAGAAAATAATATGGATTTTTCTAATATGGATTATCATAATCCAATCAATGTGGGGGAAGGCGGTTCGATCTGGCGTAATATATCAGACGAAGGACACCCAACTTCACCTATATTCAACCCTGATGGCAGTCTCACGTTTTCGGCTGCTTATTCAATAGGTGACTTTATATACGGAAAAAATGGTATTGATACCAATAATCGGATATTGAAAAATACAACAAGCTTTACAGCTTCTTTCTTAGATAATAAGGCTCATCTGAAAGGTGATTTTACTTTCCGAAATACTGATAATGAACAAACTCAACGTCGTGTTCCTGTACCATACAGCACTTACGAGGGAGAAACAAGGTTGTTGAGCAGTCAGTATAATGACCTGAAAGAAACTTCTATGAGAACCGATTATCTTGCAACAAATATTTATACTGATTACGAAAATACGTTTAACGACCGTCATTACTTCAAAGGGATGATCGGATACAACTATGAACAATCGGAATACAAAAGTACAAGTGTACAGCGAAATGGCTTGTTGTTAAGCGATTCGAAGAACATTAATCTGGCTTTGGGGGATGCTATTACTACTTCAGGCGGATATAATAAATGGCGTGTTGCCGGAGGTTTTTTCAGATTGAATTATGCTTTTGATAATCGTTACTTATTAGAAGTAAACGGACGTTACGATGGCTCTTCTAAATTTCCTAATGATGAGCAATGGTCATTCTTTCCTTCGGTATCGGGAGGATGGAGAATATCCGAAGAACCATTTTGGAAAGTAAATAAAGATATATTTTCCGATATCAAAATACGTGCGTCGTACGGGTCATTGGGTAATGGTAATGTATCTCCGTATAGTTTTCTCGAATTATTAAAAATACAAACCTCGACTCGAGTTCTGAACGGGCTTAAAAACAAATATACAAGTGCTCCTGATGTATTGCCTGATGGGCTAACATGGGAAACTACTACTACTTCGGATATTGGATTGGATATGAACCTGATAAAAAATAAACTGAGTTTTTCGGGAGACTATTATATTCGTAAAACAAAAGATATGTATACTGTAGGGCAAACCCTTCCTGATGTATTCGGAGCAACATCGCCTAAAGGTAATTATGCTGATTTGACTACCAAAGGATGGGAATTAAGCCTTACATGGAAAGATCAGTTCTCATTCGGAAATAAGCCTTTCAATTACAATATACGTGCAACTTTAGCCGATTATATTTCTACAATAGACCGATATAATAATACTACCGGAGACCTTAATGATTATTATGCAGGTAAACGGGTAGGAGAAATATGGGGATATGTGACAGAAGGCTTATTCGCCGACCAGGCAGATATAGATAGCCATGCTAAGCAGACTTTGATACAATCGTCATCAAAAAACATTACTTATCCGGGAGATGTAAAGATAAAAGACCTGAATGGAGACAATGTAATTGATTACGGTAATAATACTATCGATGATCATGGAGATAAAAAAGTAATAGGAAATATGTTGCCCCGTTATACCTATAGTTTTAACCTGGGTGGAGATTGGAATAATTTTTTTCTGTCAGTATTTTTTCAGGGAGTCGGAAAACAGGATTGGTATCCAAGTTCCGAAAGTATCTTTTGGGGACAGTACAATCGTCCATACAATAATTTACCGAAATGGCATTTGAATAATTATTGGACTGAAGACAATAAAGATGCTTATCTGCCTCGTTATGCTGGTTATAACAATTCATTGAAAGCAACCCCTCAAACCCGTTATTTGCAGAATGTAGCCTATATACGTCTGAAAAATCTTCAATTTGGATATAATATTCCTCAACAGATTATATCGAAAGCTAAAATCCAAAACCTGCGTGTATATTTTTCGGCAGAGAATATTTGGGCATGGTCTCCTCTATACAAACATACCAAAGACTTGGACGTCTCAAATATTTATGGATCGGATCCCGATCTTACAGATGCTAATATGTCATCAGGCTTAAACGGGAATCGGGGTAGTGGTGATGGAAACAGTTATCCTTTGATGAAAAGCTTTAGCTTAGGTTTATCTGTAACATTTTAATAAATATAACTATTAATAATAATATGAAACGAATAATATATTTCGCGACAGCCTTCTGCTTATTATATCTTTCATCTTGTTCTTTAGATGAAATACCTCAAGACTCTGTAACCAAGGAGACGATATTCAGTACCGAAAAAGGACTTGATACATACTCCTACTCATTTTATAACATGTTACCGTCTGTAGACGATGGATTCAGACAAGATGCAATGTGTGATTACGGGGCTGTTACGAGTTTCGACAACTTTTTGAGAGAAGGTGCTTATTCTGCAGAACTGAGTTCCGGTTGGTCGTGGACAGACCTTCGAAACATTAATTACTTTATCGAAAATTGCACAAGTGAGGCTGTTGATGAATCTGTAAGAAAACATTACATCGGGGTGGCACGTTTTTTTAGAGCTTATTTTTATTACAATAAGGTTGTCCGATTTGGAGATGTACCATGGATTGACCGTCCATTAGCTGTTGACGACGAATTATTGTATGCAGGACGCGATTCGCGAACAGTAGTTATGGATCATGTTCTGGAAGATCTGAATTATGCCTGTGAAAATATATCACGTACAAAAGACGATACTGGAACACTTATAACTAAATGGGTCGCTTATGCATTGAAATCGCGTATATGCTTGTTTGAAGCGTCATTTCGCAAGTATCATACCGAACTCGGATTAACAGATACAGCCAATAAGTGGTATCAGGAGGCTGCCGATGCATCAGAAGCTGTAATGAAGCAAGGCAATTATACGATTTATACAGGGGCAGGAGAAGATGCATCACTACGCTCATTGTTTATAAGCGATAAGCCTGCAACAGCCGAAGTAATGCTTGCCAGTTGCGCTGATGCCGGATTAGCTGTATTAGGGCAGGCTAATTGGTGGTGGACATCCGGAACATACGGTTCACGTTTCAGCATGACACGTACCTTTGTGAATACGTTTCTTAATATAGACGGCACTCCTTATACCGATCGTACAGGGTACCAAACCATGGAATTTTATGACGAGTGCCAGAATCGTGATAAAAGGCTTGCTCAGACAATCAGGACTCCGGGATATAAAAGAGACGGAGCCTATGCCGCTCCTAATTTCAATGGTTATTCCTATACAGGTTATCAGCCGATCAAATACACTCTTGATGCCTCTAAATACGATGCCGGAGCATTAAATACAAATGCAATACCATTGTTCCGATATGCAGAGGTATTACTTAATTATGCAGAAGCCAAAGCCGAATTAGGAACTATCACTGATGCCGATTGGGCGAATACAGTCGGAAAACTGCGTGCCCGTGCCGGTATTACCTCTGGTTTGACGACCAAGCCTACAAAAGTTGATACTTATTTACAACAGAATTATTATTCAAATATTACTAATCCTGTAATTCTTGAAATACGTCGCGAACGTTCTGTGGAACTTGCATTGGAAGGATTTCGTTTTACAGATCTGAAACGCTGGAAGTGCGGAGAACTGATGACTATGCGTTGGACTGGAATATATGTTCCTGCTCTGAATGTACAAATGGATCTTGATCGTGATGGCACTACCGATGTGATTTTTTATAAAGGAGAAAAACCTTCGGGATTACCTGCAAGTTGTACGCCTGTTGCTGTCGGTAATGGAACACAACAAGGATTAACAGGAAGCACCTCAGGGAATCTTACATGGTCTGACAATGACCCTCGTATCTGGTATAGTAACGGACGTCAATATTATTATCCGATCCCCCAATCAGCAATCAATAAAAATAAGAATCTGGCACAGAATCCCGGCTGGGAGTAATTTAATATTAAATAAAAATGAGAACTAAACTAAAATTATATTTTTCGTTTCTTTTATGCGTGATTGTGCTTTCTTCATCAACACTACCTGCTTCAAAAGAGAGTAAAACGAAACATGAGTTAACGATTGCTACTTTCAACTTACGGATGGATACTCCTAATGATGGAAAAGACGCATGGCCCAACCGTAAAGAGATGGTAAAGGGACTCATCAGATTTCATGATTTTGATATATTCGGAACTCAGGAAGGTTTTAAGCATATGTTAGATGGAATTGTAGAGCTTGAAGGATATACATATATCGGAGCAGGGCGTGACGATGGCAAAGATGCCGGAGAGCATTCAGCTATCTTTTATAAAAAAAGCCGTTTCAAGCTTTTAAGCAGTGGCAATTTCTGGTTCTCGGAAACTCCCGATGTTCCGGGTAAAGGATGGGATGTGACATGTTGCAACAGGATCTGTTCGTGGGGTAAATTCTATGACGAAACAAGTCGAAAAGAATTTTACTTTTTCAACGTTCATTATGATCATCAGGGAAAGGTTGCCCGTCGTGAATCCTCTAAGCTTTTATTATCTAAAATCAGGCAGATATCGGGAGAAAAATCGTTGGTTTTTGTAACCGGAGACTTTAATGCTGTACCTACTGATGAACCAATAACTATATTATCGGCTGATGGGTTGTTGAAAGATTCGTATACCATTAGTAAACAGCCTCCATACGGAACAACGGGAACTGCTAATGCTTTCAAAATAGAGGGCGAGAAGAATAGTCGAATTGATTATATCTGGGTAACATCCGGTGTTAATGTTGAAAAATATGGTGTGTTGAATGATATGCAGAACGGACATTTTCCTTCTGACCATTTTCCGGTATTAATAAAAGTGAACTACTAAACTGTCGGTTTATAACCATTTCAATTAAAATATATCCGGTTGCAACATTGTTTGCAATCGGATATATTTTAATGATTTGGGGTAATTATGTATGTGTCCTTGATAAAAAAGCACAGCTATGATGAAATAGCTGTGCTTTTTTTATAAATGGCTGACTTCAGTTTCAGTCAAATCCACATAACAAGCATATCATAATATCAATAAACATCAAACCAGAGTTTGGTAGTCAGCAAGTCAACACCCTGATTGGCTATTGCTTTCTTGTAGCTTTCTCCATTAAGAGATTGTTCTGTTGCCGGATAATAATATCTGGATGGTAATTTGCCTTCCAATACACTCGCAGGGCCTGCTGTTAATACGGGATAATCGAGGCGTCTCCATTCTGCAAAAGCATCTAAGCCTTGTCCGAAGAAAGCAATCCATTTTTGTTCACCTATTGATTTTTTATAATTCGAAGCATCATATTTTACTCCCGATTGAGCCAGATAAGCCGCTATAACGTCTGTATCGGTAATTCCGAACTGGTTCAATGAGGCAGTGATAGCTTTTTGGTAATATTCTTCGGCATCTCCGGAAATATATCCTCTTGCTACCGATTCAGCCAATCCGAATAATACCTCGGAGTATGAGAATAATACAGCGGGAGAGACATCTGTCAGGAAAAACGTTCCGGGTTTGGATGTTTTTCCGAATCCCTGATTATTTGCATCACTATTCGAAAGTCCGTTTGCCGCTCCTACATAAGTTCCAACCGATGTATCGGAAGGAAGTTGTGCATATACAGGCAGGCGAGGATCGGATAATGCCTTCAATCTGTCGACTATACTTTTTGATACACGATAATCATCACGGGTCTCGAAGCGGGCTGCTTGCGGATTCTGCTGAGGCGAACTTGAATATGTAAACTTAAATGTTTCGCTATTACTGCTTATCAGCCCGGCGGCATCATTAACGACACTTGTTATGGTCTCTTTGGCAAGATCACTTTCCCGATCGGCAATACGTAAGGCGATACGTAAGCGTAAGGAATTTACAAACTTTTTCCATTTATCGATACTTCCGCTATATACGACATCCCCTTCGATACTTCCCGATGCTGTGCTCAACAAACCTTGAGCTTCAGATAAATCAGCTAATATGCCTGTATAAACTTCTTTCTGGGTATTGTAGGCAGGAGTTATGCTTTTTCCTGTTTCCTCATAAGGAACATCCCCATAGGCATCTGTAAGTATAAGGTAAGTCCATGAGCGTAGAGCCAGAGCTACCCCTTTATAGTTATTGTTGGCTGTGCCGTCATCCGACAGGCTTATTATTTTATTCAGATCCGCAATAATTGTTGCATAGCCGGTATTCCATAGGGTTGTTACACTGGTACTGGTGTTTGCAAATTCATAACGGTCGGTTTCTGTATATTGGATCGATGCCCAATGCTGTACAAAGAGCAATGAAGTATTAAATCCTGCATCGGCTCCCCAATATAAGTCGGCGGCATGCTTAAGGCTTCCGGTCAGGAGATATGCTGCATTTGGATTTTCAGTTGCATTCGGATTCTCATTAATTTCGTCCAATTGATTGTTGCACGAACTGAATAATATCAGGGTAAGTGCCAATAGTGATAATATATTTTTTTTAAACATGATCTTCTTTTTTTTTAAGTGAGGAACTCATCAGAATCTTAGATTCACATTAAAACCATAGGTGCGTGTCGTTGGAAGAGACAAGCTTTCTACTCCTTGACCATTGCCTGTATTGAACGCTGATTCGGGATCGATATTCGGAGCATCTTTATAGATGAAGAATAAATTACGTCCGACAGCAGATACACTGGCTCCTTCCAAACCTATTTTTTTTACCAAACTGCGGGCAAATGTATATGTTACTTTTATTTCTCTGAATTTGATGTAAGATGCCTTATAAGTGAATGCTTCTGAGATATTATAAAGGGATTTGTAATAATCTTCTGCACTTGCGATAGTTGTATTTTTTTGACCATCGGCAGTAACTCCGTTTACTATAATTCCGTCTTCATATACAGTTTGTCCGTTTGGCGAAATTCCATCGGGAGCTAGAACTTTGCTGCTTCCATCTACGTAATAGTATAGACCGCCATGATCAGCGTCACGTCCTGGAAGGGTTGATTTCAAAACTCCGGTGTAAACTCCTGTTCTGTTTGTTCCCGAATAAATCTTGCCTCCGATACTTGCATCGATAAGAGCCGAAAGTTCTATGTTCTTATATGTGAAGGTATTGCTTAAACCTCCTGTCCATTTTGGGGTGTAATGTCCTAATATTTTATTCTGAGAATCTTTTACGGGTAAGCCTTTCGAGTCTACAACTATATTTCCGTCGCCGTCGCGCAGATAAGCACTACCATACAAAGTTCCGTATGCTTGTCCGACAGATGCGAGAACTTGAGTTGTTCCTGAAGATGCAATTTCGAAACTTGTTAATTTGCCTGCATCGTCGAGAATCTTTACTTCACTTTTATTTATCGCATAATTAAGTCCGATATTCCATTTAAAACTTTTTAGGTCTACAGGAACCAGATCTAACTGTATTTCGAGTCCTTTGTTGTTGATTTTTCCGGCATTCAGGATCTGGGTGGTGTATTCGCTTGATGCTGATGTTTTTACAGGTAGTATCTGATTGATACTGTTTGTATTGTATACCGCAACATCTAAATGTACGCGGTTTCCGAATAGACCCAGTTCAGCTCCGAATTCAGTAGATCTTGTTGTCTCCGGTTTTAGATCGGGGTTATTCTTAATCTTGGAAGATGTAAGAATCGGATTTCCGCCGAAATTTGTTTCTATATCATATACAGTAGCCAATTGATAAGGATCTGCATCACTACCTACCTCAGACCATCCTCCACGGATTTTTAAGAAGTCTAATACTGAACTTTTTATATCCAGAGCTTCGCTCAATACTAAACTTGCATTAACAGAAGGGTAAAAATAGGATCTGTTGCTGCGGGGTAGGGTCGAAGACCAGTCGTTACGGGCGGTAAGATTCAAAAAGGCAAATCCTTTGTAGCCTAATTGAGCTGAAGCATACGTACTGTATACCCGTTGTTTTGTATATGAATTTTTGGAGATTAGATCGTCTCTTGAATTTGTAAGTGTATATAAATCAGGTACGGCTAAGCGTGGAGCTTGTTGATAATTGTTCTCATACGTTTTATTTCTGATATTAAATCCGGCTAAAGCGTCCAGATTAAAATCAGCACTAAGCTCTTTCTTATAATTCAATATAGCCTCTGTATTATTCTCATTGATTGTATATCGGTCTTCTGCATAAGATCCGTAAGGAGTACCATTAGTTCCGTATTTGATTTTATATTTGCGGGCATCATTATAATAGTCAGTACCTGTGCGAAATCTGAAATCGAGACCCTCTGCTAAATTTACTTCGGCATGTATATCTCCGATTATCCGGTTTCTGTTTTGTTCTACGGTATTGTAGTTGGCTCGCCAGTAAGGATTACTGTAGTAACTGTTGTTCCAGTTATTTGTCCAGTCCTTTTTTAATTCTTTGGTATCAACTTGACGTCCGAACCATAAGAACTGCAACATAACACCCGCAGCCCTGTTACCCGAAGGTCCTCCGGGGAGATTGGGCACATCAGTTACAATGTAGTTGGCTGTTGCTCCGATCTTAATGCGTTTAGTCAACTGGTAATTGGTATTTAACGAAAAGTTGGTCTTTTTGATTTGAGTATTAGGTACTGTACCCTTCTGATCCTGATGGTTTACTCCTAAACGAAAATCGTACTTTTCGTCCGATCCGGCAATAGAAATACCATTGTCATAGGTAACACCAGTGTCGAAAAAATCTTTCACATTATCAGGATGAGCCACAAAGGGAACAGCTTCTCCGTTCGAAAAGAATTGGGGTATCAACCGTCCATCCATCTTTGGTCCCCAACTTTCATCCACACCATCATTTACGCCGCCGCCTTTACCGTCGACATAACTGAATTTTCCACTGGCACCTTGTCCGAATACATCCTGAAATTTAGGTAAAGTAGTCACCCTGGAAAAGCTGATACCCGAGTTAATGGTTACACCCAGACCTTTTTTACCTTTTCCTGACTTAGTCGTGATAAGTACTACTCCATGTGCTGCACGTGATCCATAAAGGGCAGCGGCATTAGGACCTTTCAAAACGCTCATTGATTCTATATCAGAAGGGTTCAGGTCGGCTATGGCATTTCTAAAGTCACGAGTTGCTCCACCTACCGAAAGCTGCGAGTTATCTACAGGAATACCGTCGACGATAAATAATGGATCATTACGACCTGCGATAGAAGTTTCACCTCGGATAACGATACGTGATGATCCCATATCTCCCTGAGAATTGGTAATACGTACTCCTGCCAGTTTTCCGGATAGGCCATTCAAAAGATTCGTTTCTTTATTACCCTCCAAGGCATCACTCTTAATCTCCTGAGTTGTATATCCCAGTGATTTTTTTTCACGGTTTATACCTAAGGCTGTTACTACAACCTCATTCAATACATTTACATTATCAGACAGAGTTATATCGAGTGGTTCTGCTGCATCATATACATCTACCTCTTGAGTACGGTATCCTAGAAAAGTGAAAACCAAAGTAACAGGCAGATTGTCTGTGATTTTTAAAGAGAAGTTTCCGTCAATATCTGTTACTGTATTTGTTTTAGATGAAGATTTCAGTATAACAGAAACTCCCGGCAATGGTTGTTTCTGACGGTCTACGACAACTCCCTTTATAATATTCTGGGAGAAAACTGCCAGGGGCAGTATGAATAGGATAAGGGTGAAGAACGCCCTGTACGCTATTCTGAATAGCGAATCAATAGTTATTTTCAGCATAATTATATAAGTGATTTTACTTGAACTAAATGGAGTTAATTTATTTTTTATTGAAAAAAAGATGGCAAAGCTTCAATACAGGACGATAATCACATGCACATTCGCATATTAGAGGAAGAAAGAATCAACTGACAATTTTTTAAATCTATTATTTCAAACGTGTCCTGATTGCCAAAAGGCAAATACGGGAGAATTTCTTTAACAAGAAAATAGGCTTTTTTACTTAATGCAAATTTCATAATTATAACCTTAATGTGTACGACTGTTCAAGGTCTCAGACCTGTTCGTTTACTATACAAAATCATTAAACACTAGCTGTTACTTAATATTCCTGTTTTGGATGTTTTAACTACAATGCAAAATAATCTAAAATTTAGAAACTAATACATACCGTACATATGGTATATTTAATGCCAGCCGTTTTGAAGAAGGAAGTATGGATGTGTAATGAGGTTTTGTCTGGACAGCTCAACAGAAGATTATCGAACTGTTTATTGCCATGCGGATTACTTTTCTAATCATTGGACAACATGCTTCCTTTAAGTATTTTTGTTATTTAATGTATAAAAAAAATACATACCTTTGAAGCATCTGAAGTATATAGGCTTAAGTTTATGAGACGGATTATATCAATATTTCTTTTACTGACAATGCTTGTTATGGGAGCACATCCTGTATTGGCTATGCATTTTTGTGAAGGTAAATTGTTTTCTGTCAATTTGACTGATACCCAACAGGGGCATTCATGCTGTGGAAGTATGTCCAAGATGGCAGAAGAAGACTGTGATAATAAATTACAAGCAAAGAAAGACATATCTTCAGTGTTTTCTTCAAATAAAGCAGGTTGCTGCGATTTCAGGCAAGTGAGGTTATCGACTGATGACTTTAATAACCAGCAGCACCAGTTTAACCTGAATAATATACAGCTGTCTTTTGACAATGTATGGATGGTTTTATATTCAGTTCTGAATTATTCCGGATCAGATTATTCGGTTACAACTCAACACATTTTTCCTCCCGGAGGTTTGAACAAGTTAAATATAGACTTGCTCACCTATATTTGCATCTATCGTATTTGATTTATTAGGCTAGGCTCTGGTAATATAGTTTATCAGTAAAAGTATTTAGGCTTTGACAGAACAGCTATTGTCGTTGTTTTGTTAAAGTTATATCTACTTCGCATATCCGTTTATGTTTGAGACATAAACATGAAATGAATTAACAAAATATTAAAAATACGACCAACTATGCTAAACAAAATTATTAAGTATTTTCTGAACAACAGGCTGATAACAATGCTATTGCTCGTTATTCTGATTGTTTGGGGATTATCAACAGCACCTTTCAACTGGCATGGAGGATTATTGCCTCGTGATCCGGTTCCGGTAGATGCGATACCGGATATAGGAGAAAATCAGCAGATCGTTGCCACCGAATGGATGGGACGTTCGCCTAAAGATATTCAGGATCAGATAACTTATCCTCTGACAACTTCTTTATTGGGTATCCCCGGTGTGAAGACTATTCGTAGTACCTCTATGTTTGGTATGTCTTTCATCTATATTATATTCGATGATAATGTTGAATTTTATTGGAGCCGTTCCCGTATTCTTGAGAAATTAAACTCTTTGCCTGCCGGAACACTTCCCGAAGGTGTTCAGCCCACTTTAGGACCTGATGCAACTGCTTTAGGTCAGATATTCTGGTATACATTGGAAGGGCGTAATCCAGAAACCGGACAACCGACAGGAGGATGGGATCCCGATGAATTGAGAACTATACAGGATTTCTATGCAAAATATTCCATATCATCTGCCGAAGGTGTTTCAGAAGTAGCATCCATCGGAGGATATGTTAAAGAATATCAGGTTGAAGTAAATCCCAATTCGATGCGAGCCTATAATGTATCCATTATGGATGTGATGAATGCTATCCAGAAAAGTAATCTGGATATAGGCGCGGAAACTGTAGAGATAAATAAGGCCGAGTATCTGGTGAGAGGATTGGGATATATCAAGAAAGTTTCCGATCTGGAAGAAGCTGTAGTCACTGTCCGAAACGGAGTGCCTGTTAAAGTTAAAGATGTAGCTTTTGTCAATTTAGGACCTGCTACCCGTAGAGGTGGTTTGGATAAAGAAGGAGTCGAAGCTGTAGGGGGTGTTGTGGTTGCCCGTTATGGTTCTAATCCGATGCAGGTTATACAAAATGTAAAGGATAAGATTAAAGAGATGGAAGCAGGTCTTCCACAGAAAACATTGGCTGACGGTGCAGTTTCTAAGGTAACGGTGGTCCCTTTTTACGACAGGTCGGGGTTGATACAGGAAACAATAGGTACGCTTGAAACGGCTCTGTCTCATGAAGTCCTTATTTGTATTATAGTGGTCATTGTGTTGGTTTTTAATCTGCGGGCTTCGGTTGTAATATCGAGCATACTACCCATTGCCGTACTTATGACGTTTATTCTGATGCGCTATCTGGGTATCGAGGCCAATATTGTAGCTTTGTCAGGTATTGCGATAGCTATAGGGGTAATGGTAGATGTCGGTGTCGTATTTGTCGAGAATATTATCCGGCATATGGAGGAAGAATCCAATAAAGGTGTAAGGAAAGGAAAAGCATTTATAGATCTTATATATAGAAGTGTAAGTGAGGTTTCGGGAGCACTGTCTACAGCAATGCTTACTACCATCATCAGTTTTCTTCCTGTATTTGCGATGGAAGCCCAAGAAGGTAAATTATTCAAACCTTTGGCTTATACGAAAACCTTTGCCCTATTATCGGCTTTCTTGCTTGGTATAGCTATGCTGCCGACATTGGCATATTATATTTTCTCATTCAAGATAAGTTCTAAACTTATTCGTAAAGCTGCGAATATAGCCCTTGTCGTGGGTGGAATAGTCCTGTTTATTCTGACTGGTATTGTGCCTGTTATAGGACTCAGCCTATTCGGATTGAACAATTTATTTGCCTATAAATGGAAGAATGATAAAATCCCGACTTACCTCAATGTCGGAATAGCTATTCTGATAGCAGTATATTATCTGACAATAGAATGGTTGCCGGTTGGTACTCAGGAAGGTATTCCCATTAATTTTATTTTTGTTGTTCTGGCTATTGCTGTTATACTGGGTATGCTGTGGGTATTGGTGCTTTATTATGAACGGATTTTACGATGGTGTCTTGCACATCGTTGGAAATTTATGATGATACCTGTTGTTACTGTTTTCTTTGGTTTGATTATCTGGATGGGATTTGACAAGACTGTCGGATTTGTAGCCAATGGATTTGAGGCTATAGGATGGAAAACATTCAGACAAACCGGTTTTTGGCAGGCTTCAAGCAACAGATTTCCGGGTATCGGAGAAGAATTTATGCCCAGTCTGAATGAAGGCTCTTTCCTTTTGATGCCTACAAGTATGCCTCATACCGGTATAGAGCAGAACCTTAGTTATATAGAAACGCTTGATAAACGTATTTCAAGTATTCCTGAAGTTGAAATTACTGTCGGTAAATGGGGACGTGTTAATTCGGCTCTTGACCCTGCACCGACTCAAATGTTTGAAAATACAATAAATTACCGTTCGGAATATATTCTGGATCAAAATGGGCATCGACAACGGTTCAAAGTAAACAGAAAGGGTGAATTCTTGCTTGCTAATGGCTCAACTTACAATCCCAAAAACGGATTCAGGCTTATTCCTGCGGATAGTCTTGTTATCGATAAAAACGGCGATTATTTCCGCCAATGGCGTCCTCAGATAAAGAAGACGGATGATATCTGGCAGGAAATTGTGAATGTATCACATATGCCCGGGCTTACTTCTTCTCCTAAATTACAGCCTATAGAAGCCCGTCTGGTAATGTTATCGACCGGAATGAGAGCGCCGATGGGTATAAAAGTATCAGGACCTGATCTCGAGTCTATAGAGAAAGGAGGTAAAGCTCTGGAAACAGCGTTGAAAGATGTACCATCGATACTTCCTTCCACTGTATTTTACGATCGTGCGGTGGGTGCTCCATATATTGAAATCAAACTGAACCGGGAGAATATGGCTCGGTATGGTATTACTGTTGCCGATCTTCAGGAAGTGATCGGTGCGGCTGTGGGTGGTATGCCTTTGACAACTACGGTAGAGGGACGTGAGCGTTTTCCTGTCAGACTGAGGTATCCCCGTGAACTGAGAGAAAACCCCGAAGAACTGTCCCGGCTTATTATTCCCACTGCCACAGGTGCACAGATACCTCTTAGCGAAGTGGCCGACATAGAGTATACCAAAGGTGCGCAAATGATACAAAGTGAAAATACTTTCTTGTTGGGGTATGTTATTTTTGATAAAGTTGCAGGTAAGGCCGAAGTTGAGGTCGTAAAAGAAGCAGATAAGTTATTGAAAGAAAAGATTGCTTCGGGTGAAGTGCAGCTTCCCAAAGGAGTTTCCTATAAGTTTGCGGGAAATTATGAACAGCAGGAACGTGCTGCAAATCGTTTGCTTATTGTAATACCATTGAGTTTGCTGGCTATTCTGCTAATCCTTTATTTCCAATTTAAAACGGTTACAGCGTCGCTGATTCACTTTTCGGGTGTTATAGTTGCTTTTGCCGGAGGATTTATTCTGCTTTGGTTGTATGGTGAGCCATGGTTTATGAATTTTTCGGTAGGAGGAAATAATCTGAGAGATATGTTCCAGATGCACCCCATTAATCTGAGTATAGCTGTATGGGTCGGTTTCATAGCTTTATTTGGTATCGCAACTAATGATGGTGTACTGATGGGGACTTATATACATGATACCTTTCTAGAAAGAAATCCTCATACTAAGGATGAAATAAGAGAAGCTGTTGTACATGCCGGATTAAGGAGGGTGCGCCCCGCAGCTATGACTACAGCCACTGCGTTGATTGCTTTACTGCCTGTGCTTACATCTACCGGAAAAGGAGCTGATATAATGGTGCCTATGGCCATTCCTACATTCGGAGGGATGCTTATCCAGTCTATGACTATGTTTGTCGTTCCCGTATTCCAGTGTTGGTGGAGAGAATCGGTTATCAAGAAACATGGAAGTATTAAAGAATAAAAAAACGAAGATTATGAAATATATCAGATTCAAATACTTAGCAGTATTACTTATAATGGTCATATCCGTTGCCAGTGCATTCGGGCAGGCGACAGATTCATTGAACTATTATCTGCAAATCGGAGCACAAAATAATCCCGGAGTGAAGGCCGACTTTTTGGCGTATAAAGCATCCTTGCAGAAAATACCGCAGGCAGGGGCTTATCAGGATCCTAATCTAGAGATGGGTTTCTTTCTCGAACCTATGGATATTATAGGCGGAAAGCAGGTTGCCGAATTTAAGCTGATGCAGATGTTTACTTGGTTCGGAACCAAAAAAGCTGCACAAACGGAGGCTGCTCATATGGCCAGAATGTCTTTCGAAAAATTCAGGGAAACAAGAGATAATCTTTATCTGGATATTTATACACAGTGGTATATCTTATGCAGCCTCCAGCAGCAACTGAATAATAATCGGGAGAACCGAGCTTTGCTGACTCAACTTGAAGAGTTAGCTATTCGTAAATTCTCATCACCTGTATCTGGTTCATCATCGGGGTATTCGCTTTCATCACCGATATCATCCACTGCCAATAATGTTTCTGGTGTGTCCGGAGGTGGTATGTCGGGAATGTCCTCGATGGGAGGAAGCGGTAATGTCTCCGCAAAATCTTCTCCGCAGGGTATGTCGTCTATGGGTGGAGGTTCGGCAGGAATGTCTTCCTCTTCTCCGGGTATGTCGGACGTATTGCGCGTTCAATTGGAAATAGTGGAAATAGATAATAATATAGCCAGTTTGCAGTCGGAGATAAAAGCCGAAAAAGCGAAGTTTAATACTTTGTTGAATCGGGATGTCGAAACCGAAGTTGAGATTCCCGAATCGTTTAAGCAAACTCCTTATCTTTTCGATGGAGAGTCTGTAATGGCTAAAATTGAAAACCAGAATCCGATGCTTGGCATGATAACCGAGGAGGGACTGGCTTACAAAGCAAAAGGAGAGATGGACAAAAAAATGAGTTATCCGATGTTCGGGATAGGAGTACAGTATATGCTTAATAAAAAGACGGATGAGTCTATGCTTGTGATGGGTGATATGAATGGTAAAGATATGATCATGCCGATGGTATCTGTCAGTATTCCCCTGTACCGAAACAAATACAAAGCTCAGCAAAGGGAGAGTAAATTGTGGTGGCAGTCGAGCCGTGAAAAATACGATAACACCCGCAATGCTTTGGAAGCTGAATTGTATAAGACCAAACATTTATTGGACGATGCAGGCCGTAAGGTAGATTTGTATAAAAAGCAGGAAGAGCTAGCCAAAACAACGTACAATCTGATTGTGCAGGAGTTTGTTTCGGGAAAAAGTGATCTTACCAATGTGATACAGGTACAAAGGCAGCTCCTCGACTATAAGTTGAAAGGAGCCGAGTCGATAGCTAGCTATAATACAATGGTCGCTTCTATTGAGAAATTAATTTCATCGAAAAAAGATACAGAACAATAAAATAACTACATATTATGGATACGAATAAAATAAAGGAAGTGTTCAGAAATAATTATATAAGATACGGGCTTATCCTCTTAGTTGGAATTCTCTTAGGATGGCTGATTTTTTCGGGAGGTTCTAAGGGCATGCAGGCTGCAGATCATTCGGAACATAGCCATGAGGCGACTACCGCCGAAAATGGAAAGCAAATATGGACATGCGCAATGCACCCACAGATAAAAATGGATAAACCGGGTAAATGCCCTATCTGCGGAATGGATTTGATTCCGTTGAAGACCACGGGATCGGGAGGTACAGCTGTTGATCCGGATGCCATACAAATGTCGAAAGAGGCGGTAGCCTTGGCGAATATACAAACGACTGTAGTTAGTAAACAAAATCCGGTGAAAGAAGTGAGACTCTATGGAACAGTACAGGCTGACGAACGTTTATCTCAATCTCAGACTTCTCATGTCAACGGGCGTATAGAAAAGCTGTTTGTGAATTTTACCGGAGAAAGCGTGCATCAGGGACAGACTATTGCCACTATTTATTCGCCCGAGTTATTGAGTGCGCAGCAGGAATTACTTGAGGCAGCGAAAATGCAGTCTGTCCAGCCTGTATTATTACAGGCGGCAAGAGAAAAGCTCAGGCTATGGAAACTTACCGATGACCAGATTTCGAGGATAGAGCATTCGGGAAATGTTTCGCCCTATGTGGATATAAAAGCAACCACAAGTGGTGTTGTCGTAGGTAAGAAAGTAAGTCAGGGAGATTATGTTAATCAGGGAAATGTATTGTTTGACGTTGCCAACTTTTCGAGAGTATGGGTTATGTTTGATGCTTACGAGTCGGATCTTCCTTTCTTAAAGGTAGGGGATAAACTTGAATATACACTTCAGGCATTACCCGGAAAAACATTGTCTGGAAATATTGCTTTTATTAATCCTATATTAGATCCGGTGACACGTACAGTCAAGGTACGTATCGAAACTGCTAATCCCGGTATGCAGTTAAAACCTGAGATGTATGCCAATGCTGTTATTAAATCGCCGCTGAAGCAATATAATAATCAGATCGTGATACCTAAGTCTGCCGTTTTGTGGACGGGTAAACGTTCTATTGTTTATGTAAAGCAGCCTAGAACAGAGACCCCTGCATTTATGTTGAGGCAGATAGAATTAGGGCCATCTTTGGGTGATTCTTATGTGGTTGTTGCAGGGATAAATGACGGGGATGAAATTGTTACCAACGGGGTGTTCTCTATTGATGCAAGTGCACAGTTAGAGGGTAAGCGCAGTATGATGAATGAAGAATCATCCCGTCCCGTAACAGGGCATGAAGGGCATAATATGAATGCCGGCGGAATGAAGATGGATGAACATGCACATCATGAGATGTCGTCGATGTCGGGTGGTATGTCTTCAAAAGCATCAGAGAAATCAACTCATACGATGATTTTGGTGCAGGGGAAATGCGAGATATGCAAAGACCGTATAGAGAAGGCTGCAAAGTCGGTGAAAGGTGTATCTTCTGCTAATTGGGATCAGAAAACCAAGCAATTGCATCTGAATTTTGATCCTGCTCAGACTTCAGTTGATGCTATAAGCAAAGCTGTGGCTAAAGCCGGACACGATACTGATAAATATAAGGCAGATAATGCAACATATAATGCGCTGCCATCTTGTTGTAAATACAGATAATAATAACTTTATAAGAATGTTTAAATTAAGACGAAAATGAAAAAGATTTTTATTGTAACAATGATTTTAGGAACTTTCCTGTTTGCCGCATGCGGTCAGGGAAAAACAGAAAAACAAGCTGAACAGGAAACCGCTTCAATGGAAACCGCAAAAGGGGAAGAACATGCTATGCTGGGGGTACAAGGCAAGTGCGAAATGTGTCAAGAACGTATAGAAACTGCAGCTAAAAGCGTGAAAGGAGTTTCTATGGCACATTGGGATGTGGATAAAAAGGAACTTCATCTGAATTTCGATCCTGCCCAGACTTCGGTTGATGCTATCAGCAAGGCTATTGCTAAAGCCGGACATGATACAGACAAAGATAAAGCGGATCAGGCAGCGTATGATGCTTTACCTGATTGCTGTAAATATCGGTCATGATGTATTGGATGTGGTAAAAGTAAAGGCTTAATCTGTCAGATTAAGCCTTTGCCATGTTATTTAAATCGAGAGACAATTCTTTGTTATAAACGGTAGTCAAACCAATCGAAATAAGCTTTGGCTTTGCTTGATTTACCGTTGGATGAAGTATATAACCCGATCATTACTCCCGTAAATCCTCCTGCGACCTCAGTACTTAGATAACGGGTATCTAACCGACCGAGTTCTTTTTCTTTTGAACTTTTCGGGTCTGATATATAAAAGGAGTATTGAGAAGGGGTACCTGTTATTTTCATCTGTATCTGATTACCTGATACTTTTTCTTCGGCTGCAATGTATGACTGAGATCCAAGGCGGACACGTAACTGAACAATAAACTCTTTGCCGGACTTCTTCAATATAAAATCATAATGATGTGTATTATTTTGTATCAGAGTCATTCCTGCTTCTTCATTATCTGTCGACGAATCCAACATTAGCAGGGTAGAAGCTGTGAAATCGTGTTCGGTCTGTCTTCTGCAAATCATAGATACAGATTCTGTTTGATCTAAAGTATAAGGTGACGAACTGATCCTTAAGTACCCTTTCTTTTCCGTCAATGAATAGTTGTCTTTTATGGGATTTCTGAGGTACTGCCATTCAAACCCGAGTTTGTCTCCGTTGAAATCAGTTCTTTCAGGTGCTTTTTCGACCGGAAAAAGCGGCAATGTCGGAACTTCCATATTTAGAGAAACAGTTCCGTTTCCGTTTACCTGCGGCCATCCGTTTTTAGGCCAGTCCACAGGAGCCAGAAATGTCTCCCGTCCTAAGATATGATAATATGCCCATTGGTGAGTCACTCGAAAACCAAGAAAGACCATCCACCACGATCCGTCTTTGGCTTGAACAAGGTCGGCGTGTCCGACACCCTGTATGGGGTTCGACTGCCCTTTTCTGTTGGCATGTGTGAGTATCGGATTCAGCGGGCATGATTCGTAAGGCCCGTAAATATTTTTGCTGCGTCCTATTGTAGCACTGTGCATATATTCCGTACCTCCTTCTCCTAATAAGAGATAATAATATCCATCTTTTTTATAAATGTGGGGAGCTTCGGGAAAACGTCCTCCTATACCGCCCCAAACAAGAGTTTCGGGTCCTATAACTTTTCCTGTTTTGATATCTATTTCGGTTACACGGATGCCTTCATCTCCTTGTGTCACAAAATAAGATTTGCCGTTTTCGTCCCAAAAGATGTCGGGATCGATACTTTTTATGTCTACCCAGATCGGTTCGCTCCAAGGACCGGCAGGGTCTGTGGCTGTACAATAGAAATTGCCGCCTGCCGAAACATTCGTGCAAATGACATAAAATAGACCATCGTGATACCGCAGTGATGGAGCAAACAATCCTCCCGATGAGGGCACCTGATGCAGCGGAAGTTGAGAATCACGGGTCAGGCAATGACCTATTTGTTTCCAGTTTATGAGGTCTTTACTCTGATAAATAGGTAATCCCGGAAAATATTCGAAGGAAGAGGTTACCAGATAGAAATTATCGCCTACTCTGCACACACTCGGATCGGGATTAAACCCCGGTATCACGGGATTTTTGTATCCGCTTTGTCCGTGTAATGAACCCGAAAAACAGCATATTGTTATAATGCTCATCAGCAGAATGATTTTACATAATCTCATTTGTGTTTCTTTTAAGTTAATAATATAATGTTATGTTTTATTATCAATGCCTTATCTTGGTGAAGATATCTCCGAAAGACAAACTTACACAAATAAAGTGATAATTTTATCCTCTCATTGTTGTTGCTGGTGGTATGTCTTTCGAATATAAAGTTTATTGTGAAAAAGGAATCTTATGGTGATTGTAAGTGTTTTATTATCTAGTATTTATGGGTAGTCCTTGCTTTTGTTGTCTTTAAGTTTTATGATATGAAATTATAATACTAAGTTTGATAGAGAATAGGAGAGTAAAGTCTTCCTTTGCATTTATCTTTAAAACTTAACTGTTATGTTTATTTTTACTTTGACTTATAAGAAACCGTTGTCGGAAGTTGAAAAATATTTGGAGGAACATTGTGTCTATTTAGACCTGAACTATAAAGCCGGAAATTTTATCGCTTCGGGGAGGAGAGAACCTCGTACCGGAGGTGTTATTATTTGTAAAGTCGAAACCAAAGATGCGGCTTTGGATATAATGAAAGCCGACCCGTTCTATATAAATGAGATTGCTGAATACGATGTTATCGAGTTTATACCTTCGAAATATGCCGATGGTTTTGAACAGTTTATCTGATTTCAGAAAGTACAGGTATTGATCTAAAATAAAAAAGGAAACCATCTGGTTTCCTTTTCTTATATGAAGTAATATGCAATTATTTTAACGTTAACACGCTGCGTTGAGCAGTTATAGATGCTTTAGCAGGTGTTGTTGATTTTCTTGTACAATAGTTAAACTCAGTCGATTTGTCTCCACTGAATGATTTCCATTTCAGTTTTAGCTTTACAGTTTTTCCTTTCGTGTCAGGAAGGGTGTTCAGGTTGAAAGCCACCAAACCGTCTCCTTCAACCCCGTAAGTATCGCCATACGCATTGTGTCTGAATTCGACTTCGTAAGGATTCTCCGGATTTGAAGTGCTTATTAGGTTGACTAAATGAGATTTACTGAGGTTTCCGTACACCGTTCTGAAACGGAGGGTCAGATAGCCGTCTTCTGCGATTGTCACCCAGTCGTTAATTATTTCCACGGGATCGGTGCCATATATGCTGTCATTTTTAGTTGCACCCAAATCGGGAGCAATAGGTTTAGTAAGTATACTGTCTATCCAATTGATATAAACAGCCTTGCTGTAGCCTTCTTTCTGATCGTTTGTTTCGCTGTAGTTGACAAGGGCTCTGGTCTCTTTGTTTCCGAAAGGAAGAGATTTCATATTTGTAGGCAATAGTGTTGTACTGTCATCTAACTGCAGAAAGAATGAGTTGTCATTGATCGGCTTTACAGTCACCAATGCGTTGGGATAACGGAGATCCCAGTTATTATCATCATCCAGACAAGATTGAAAGGTCATGGAAATGTATGTGACACTCATGATCATTAAAATAAATCGAAACGTCTTCATAGTTCTAATATCTAGTGTGTTTATTAATTATACTACTTATTTCTAAGATGAATAAAGTTTAATAAAAGTTGCACTGTTGTATGATAAAATATATTAAAATAGAATAAGTTAAATTTACTTTTATCCTTCGATAGTTACTTTACTGTGTATATCAGCTGCTTTCTTTCCCCACTCTGATATAGCATACAAAAGGGGGATGAGGGTTTTACCGAATTCGGATAGTTCATAATCGACTTTCAGCGGAGGTTTGCTGGTGTGTACCGTTCTTATTATCAGACCGTCTTCTTCCAGTTCTTTTAATTGGAGACTAAGAGTACGTTCTGTTACCATCGGTATGTCTTTTCTTAATTCGCTGTATCGTTTTTTTTCGATAAGATGAATTAATATCACAGTTTTCCACTTGCCTCCTATGTATCTCATAGCCAGACTCGTGCTGCATGGGAATTCTTTGTTGTCGATGCAATACATTATACTATCATTTTTGACCGTTCTTGCAAAGATAAAATACTATACTTATGTTTGCAACTATAAATAGTATAGTTTAATTAAAAATTATCAGATATGAACTTTTTAGATTTATCAAAGAGCCGCTACACAACGAAAAAGTATAATCCGGAGTTGAAAATTTCGGAAGAAAAGATTCAACAATTAAAAGAAATACTAAGGCTTAGTCCTTCGTCCATAGACAGTCAGCCTTGGAAATTCACATTCGTTTCCGACAAAGCCCTGAAAGCAAAATATGCGGAAGTATCTTTTTTTAATGAACACAAGGTAAAAGACGCCAGCCATTTGGTGATATTCAGTGTGATAGATGATATCTCGAAATTTGAAACGCAGATAGAAGAAAACCTTCCGGAAGGATCTGTCGGTTATTATAACAAGAATCTGAAACCCCAGCCCGAAAGTGCTGTTAAATCATGGATGGCACATCAGGTATATCTTTCTTTGGGATTTTTTCTTGCAGCTTGTGCTTCTATGGATATAGATTCTACTCCGATGGAGGGGATTGATATAGACGGATATACTAAAATTTTAGATGAATCCGGTTATAAACCGTTATTTGCAGTTGCTATCGGATACAGGAATCCTGAAGATAGCAACCAGCCATCAATAACACCAAAATCACGCTTGAATATTGATCGAGTGATCGAATCTCGTTGATATGTAAGAGGTTATTGCGATTCGTAATGCCTTTGTATGATTTGGGCTGCAATGGTCTTTAATTCTTCAGGGTAAGTGATCAGGGCTATGTCCATGTATGATAAGTACCAGCGAGCCAACCGCTCTAATGAGAAAGTCATGAAATGCAGTTCGGTTATCTTTTCTTTCTGAGTTTCAGATACCAGACCTTGATAGTATTTGCTGTCATCGATATGAGGCAGGTCATCAGTCTTGACACAGATGACCGCTTTGTGTAAATCGGTCTGATCTTTGAGGTCTTTTAAGAATGAATCCAAAGGAGGATGTTCTTTTTTTATCGGGAGCCCTGTCGGTTTGATCAATTTAATCCGATTTACTTTAAATGTTCTGTAATCGAGTCTTTCATTGCAAAAAGCTATAAAATACCAATTGGCCATCGAAAAGAATATTCCGATAGGGTCGACTATCCGCACCGTTTCTTCGTGTTTGCTGTGGGAGAGGTAGCTGAGTTCTATTTTTTCATGTTTTGAGATGCTGTCCAGTAACAGTTGCAATCGGTCTTGGGACGACAGGTATAGAGGTGTATTGAAATCGAGATGCCCGATTTTATCATCTATTGAGCTGATAGTTTCCTTTTCGGACAGACGCATTACTGCTCTGATCTTGCTGACACCCGATTGATAGCCTTTGCGTAATCCAGCATCTGTGAATTTATCGACAAGCCTTTCGGCCGCTAAAAATGCGAAAGCTTCTTCCTGTGTAAACATCAATGGGGGAAGTTTAAATCCGTCTACGAGTGAATAGCCCGAACGGGAGTCTCCAGCAATCGGGATTCCGGCTTCTTCCAATGCTTTGATATCCCGGTACATTGTACGGATGCCTATCCCGAAGCGTTGGGTAATCTGCTTGGGTTTTACTCCGACGGATGATTGCAGCATAACGAGTATTGCCGATAATCGGTCTATTCTGTTCATAAGTAGATATTTGAGACAAATATAAATATAAGATTCGGCAGAAAGCAAGGTCTCAGACCTTTTTATTACTTGTCAGTAAACAAGATAAATACTTTCTGCCCGATCTTAAGGTTTCAAATTTTTTTATAATCTTGCTTATGCAGAATAACCTTCGTCAGTAACCATAATAAGCCACGGTATACCGTATTTGTCGGTGATTTCTCCTATACCATCGCAGAAAAAAGTTTTTTCGAAAGGCATGGTAACCGTTCCGTTTTGAGCGAAAATGTCGAAAACCCTTTTACATTCGGTAACTTCCTGAAATACCAGAACCAGCTTGTTATTATTGCCTGCGATCACTTCCTGATCCGAATTGGCATCTTCTCCTGCAAGCTCGAAATGAGGGGTCTTGATAACCATATGAGAGATGCGATCTTTATCAGCATCGGCCACAATGGAGTCTTCTTCGTCTTTTTTATGGAAAACAAAATCTATCTTTCCATTCAGAGTTGTACTGTAAAATGTCAATGCCTCTTTGCATGTTCCCGGAAATACCAAGTGAATTTTTAGTTTCATACCTTTTTTTTGTTTTTATGTCTTTATATAATTAACGAGAGCAAATGTAGGGTGGGGTAGTGACAACCCTATGTCGCGGTTTTTCGGAAAAAGAAGATTTGTTGATCTGATTCCTTGTCTTTACATTTGTACTTGTTGCGGATGTGTAATTTAAACCTTAGATCGTATGTCACCGGAAAAAGCGTTACAGTTGTTCAGGGACGAAAATATTGAGCCCGTATTGCCTGTTTTAGAGGCTGTTTTGAGTAAAGAACTTTATGGAGTTTATCTTCATTTGATGGAAATAACTCAATCCGATTTGGATTTGCAGCCCGAATGGAGGTATTACAAAGATGGCAAAGCCTGGCTGTGTAAGTTTGTCTA
Organism: Indolivaga capnocytophagoides DSM 22835; assembly: GCF_000426485.1. Classification (GTDB taxonomy): domain Bacteria; phylum Bacteroidota; class Bacteroidia; order Bacteroidales; family Dysgonomonadaceae; genus Dysgonomonas_A; species Dysgonomonas_A capnocytophagoides. The sequence continues at coordinate 207,339 of NZ_AUFL01000009.1, read as the reverse complement.
TAAGAAAAAGACTATTTTGTGGCTGTCGCTCTGGGAAACATATATAAAGGTGAGTTTTTATTTTACAGAAAAGACCCGTGATGGTATTTTTAATTTGAGTATTGATGAGTCTTTAAAAGCAGATTTTCGAAATACAACTCCTATCGGAAAATTAATCCCTTTGATTCTGGATATCCGTAAGGATGAACAACTTTCGGATTTTGGGGTAATTATAGAATATAAGAAAAGTTTAAAATAGTTTATGTTACGTGATTTTGCAGCCATAGATTTCGAAACGGCCAACGAACAGATGTGCAGTATTTGCAGTGTGGGAGTTGTAGTTGTGAAAGATGGGCATATTTCGGATCGTTTTTATCGTTTGATACAACCCGAACCCAATTATTATAAATACGGGAACAGTATGGTACATGGGTTGACCTACGAAGATACAAAAGATGAGGCTGTGTTTTCGAAAGTCTGGACAGAAGTGCAACCCCTTATCGAAGGTTTGCCCCTTGTCGCTCACAATAAAGGCTTTGATGAGTCGTGTCTGAAGGCGGCATTCAGAACTTACGGAATGGATTATCCCGATTATCGTTTTTACTGTACGTTGGCAGCTTCCCGCCGTTTGTTGAAGTATCTACCCAACCATCAATTGCAGACAGTTGCAGCCGACTGCGGATATATACTAACTAACCATCATCATGCATTAGCTGACGCTGAGGCTTGCGCCGAGATTGCCTTGCAGCTTTTATAATACACTTGCCCTATTTTTTCCTGATCTGCTCTATTATATTTTCTAACGAACCTTTTACTATTAGCTTGTGAAAGGGCTTTACCGGAAGAAAATAAGCTTTCCCCAATAAGTTATTGAATCTTACGACCGTTGTTATGCTTATTCTTTTATTATCGGGATTGGTATCAGGATCTAACAATAAAGACACTTTGAAATTGAGGTGTTTATCATTCTCTCCTAAAATGATTTCATTATCCGTCTTATCGAATATTTTGAAAATGCCGTGTTGGCTGCCCGGCTCATAATTTTCAGATTGTTGAGGTAGAGTGTCTTCGGATGTTTTGAGTCCAAATGGTTTTACTATTTTGTCTCTTAGGCTCATTAGCCATCCTGCCCAACCAGGCCCGCATGTTATAAATAGTTTCATGATTTCGTTAATGCCATACTCGTTGTCCGGATCCGAAAAACATGTAGAAAAAGAATCTATATAATTGAAAGGTTCATTTTGTTTTCTGAGAATAGAAGAATCCGGAATAGTCGATTTCTGGGTGATCATTTTGCTTGAGTTTACAGGTTGTTTGTAAAGATACAAAAAGGGGACTATATTTTGTTTATATAATCCCCTATTGGTTAAGAGCAAAAGAATCTTTTATCCGTTTATCCGTTTCATGGTAGCAATGGAATCAAGAACTTTACAAGAGAATCCCCATTCGTTATCGTACCATGCGACTACTTTTACAAAAGTAGGACTGATCTGTATTCCTGCTTTTTCGTCGAAGATGGCGGTATTGGAGTTTCCTATCATATCAGATGATACCACATCGTCGGCAGTATAGGCGAGATAACCTTTTAGCGAACCTTCGGATGCTTCTTTCATTGCTTTACAGATTTCGGCATAAGTAGTTTCCTTTGACAGGCGGGCTGTCAGGTCAACTACTGACACATCGAGAGTTGGTACTCTGAATGACATTCCGGTTACTTTTCCATTCAATTCAGGTATGACTTTACCTACGGCTTTTGCGGCTCCTGTTGTTGATGGAATAATATTTCCGGATGCGGCACGTCCTCCACGCCAGTCTTTCATGGATGGCCCGTCTACCGTTTTCTGTGTTGCGGTTGTAGAGTGAATGGTACTCATCAGAGCTTCTTCTATCCCGAATTTATCATTCAGAACTTTAGCTACTAATGCCAGACAGTTGGTTGTACATGATGCGTTGGAAATGATTTGAGTTCCTTTTGTATATTTATCATCATTTACACCCGGAACAAACATCGGTGTGTCGTCTTTAGATGGACCTGACATAACTACATATTTAGCTCCTGCTTCAATATGTCCCTGCGCTTTTTCTTTTATAAGGAATAAGCCTGTTGATTCGACAATATATTCGGCTTCTATTTCATTCCATTTCAGGTTTGCCGGATCTTTTTCTGCTGTAATACGTATTTCGTTGCCATTAACTATCAGTTTACCGTCTTTGGTGCTGATCTCTCCTGTAAACTGTCCGTGAATACTATCGTATTTTAACATGTATGCGATATATTCTACATCGAGCAAATCATTTATTCCTACTATTTGTATATCGTTCCTGCTTTGAGCAGCACGAAATACTAAACGTCCGATACGTCCAAAACCATTAATACCTACTTTAATTGCTTTCATAATGAATTGGTTTTTAGATTAAACATCTTAAGGTCTCAGACCTTTTTTATTATTTTGGTAAGTATAAAAGTCATAGTCTGTTATAAACTTTAAATATGTCATTAAATACTTGCTGTTACTTAGAGCTTGTTTAAATTTCAGCGAAAATTATCATTAAAGGCTCTTCAACCTAATTCTTAGCTGCTTTTTTCTGCTCTTGTGAGTCTATTTTTCTCTTTGTCTTCTTGGTTTAGCCCGCTAAACCTGTAAAAACAAAGCAAAAAATCCATCTCACAACTGCTATAAAAAAGCTTAGCTATAAAATTTAAACAGACTCTTAATTTTTTTTTGTTCAACAAAGGTACATTATATAATTGTTGTCTGAAATGACAAAAAATATGCAATTTCTGCCAATTGTGCTTATGTCCTAAAATTTAATATATATATTTAAGTGTTGAAATAGAAAAGATTATGGATAGGAGAATAGAAACTAAGCATATTGTAATACTCGTTCCTGCGGGTTCTACATTATTAACAACAGTCGGGCCTCTGGAAGTGTTCGCTAAGTCTATCGAACAATTTGATATTGTACGTAAGAAAGTGAATTTCAGATATGAAACTCATGTAGTGTCGATGGGACAGGAAAAAATGATTGAATCTTCTTCGGGATTATCCATTCTGAGTGAGGGCAGTTATGAGGAAATCGACTATCCTGTAGATACCCTTATAGTCACAGGATTGGCTCGATATATGGGAGACGAATCGAAAGAAAAGATGATCGAATGGCTGAGGCTTAAGTCGGGTTCTATACGCCGGATCTGTTCGGTTTGTTCGGGTGCGTTTGTTCTTGCTGAGACCGGACTGCTTAATGGTAAAAAAGCTACAGCCCACTGGTCAAAGAATGAAGAATTGAGCCTGATGTATCCTGAGATAGATGTGCAAATAGCCCGTATTTTTATCAAAGACGGAAAAATGTACACTGCCGCGGGTATTACTTCAGGTATGGATTTGGCTTTGGCTTTAATTGAAGAGGATCTGGGACAGGCATTTGCATTGCATGTTGCCCGTTGGCTGGTTCTGTTCTTGAAGCGTCCGGGCAATCAGTCACAATTCAATACTTATATGGATTGTAAAAAGATCGGAAATCCTGCTATCCGCCGGGTTTGTGAATGGATATTGGAACATTTGCGGGAAGACCTCGTTGTTGAGGATCTGGCTGAATATGCAGCCATGAGTCCTCGCAATTTTGCTCGTGTTTTTGTTCGTGAGCTGCGAATAACTCCTGCGAAATATATAAATCGCCTTAGAGTAGATAATGCTTGTCAGCATTTGATTGAAACACAAATGTCTCTGGATGAAATAGCCGATTGTTGCGGCTTGAAAACAGCCGAGAATCTTCGCCGCCAGTTTCTCAGCCTGCTGGAAATAAGTCCGGCACAGTATCGCAAGAATTTTCAATCATCGTGGTGTGATCTTGCCGTGTAAGGTTGTAGGCTGACGCACGCTTTCGCTTTCGCCACCCAACAAAAGGGTATGTGCCCCCGTCAGGCTCTCGACATCGGCGGAAACCCGGGGTGCCCGCTGCACGAAGAAAGCGTTAAAAGACAAATAGATATCAGCGATAATCATGTTTATTTGTCTTAGCTTTCGAGGAACTAGGTGGTACCTGGTAATAAAAGGGTCTGTGACCCTCGGGATGAAGACGCAATCTTGATTTTTGTTTCGTTTTGCATCAAGGAAAAATGAAAAATAAACCCCGAAAGGGTGCGTTAGGAAATAGCGAAACCTGAAAGTATAATCTTAAAGAATATTTTTTTACGGATTGCAAATGAGATACCAGCCTGTTTTCTGAAATTTTATCTATAAGGAAAAAACACTTTATAATTATGGCAAAATACACAGAACAACTAGGCAAGAAAATAGCAGACGCAATAGAACAGGATGAATATACATTGAGTGAAATCTGCGCGATGTACAGCATCAGCCGTAAAACATTTTATCAGTGGGTACGAAAGTACTCCGATTTCAAGGAAATGATAGATGATGCCCGTGCAGGTCGTGACGAAAGGTTGGCTCAAAAAGCCCGAAAAATCCTTAAACAAAGATTAGAGAACGGCTATACCGTAACTACAACCCGTTATAAATATGCCGTAGACGATTGTGGTGAGATATATCTGACCGGAAAAACGGTAACCATGAAAGAATATTCAGCAGACGAAAAGACCTTGAAAATGGCGATGGCTAAAGAGGGAGAAATTGAAGAGAAGGTAGAAAATATTCGTGTACCGTGGGAAATCATAGTTCTGAATCAAGAGGCAGCGGATCAACTTCAATTCTTACAAGACAATGGCAGTGGTAATTTCACGGAAGAAGAAATGAAAGAAAGACGAAAAGCACTCAAAGTCAAGTCTGATTCCCCGGAGGCGGAGACAGCCTTTGATGCTTACGATCCCACACTCGACAGGTGATGAGTCAATATGCTAATGCATTAATGAGAGAATAAAGTAACAATAAAAAGTACAAGTTAAGAGTAACTTTTGTTACCTTTTAAGGATAAGATATTATATTTGAGTTTAAGTTAAGCAGCATACATAAATGAACGTATTTAATGACGTATTTTCAAGTAATAACAGATTGTTGCTTTAATCAATAAATAGGTTTTGACCTTAAAAATTTAAATAAGCATATTATGGGAAAGATAGTATCCTTTTATATTTCCGGATTATTATTGATCATGCCATGCGTATTGTCGGCTAATACAGGTAATGTAGTAAAGATAGAGATGCAGCAGCCTGAACGGGTCATACATGGTGCAACCGTTTTGGGTGGTGGCTATGCTAAAGATGGAGCCCGTGTATATTATAAAGGAAAGGAATTGAAAGATGCTTCTGCTTCTTCGTTTGTATATCTGGGTGATGGCTATGCCAAAGACTCGTGGCGGGTATTTTATCGGGGATGGCAGGTCGAGAATGCTTCATCATCATCTTTTCAATGTATGGAGGACGGTTATGCCAAAGACTCATGGAGAACGTATTACCGAGGAGAGGTTTATGATAAAAGTTCATCGGTGAAACCGTTGGGCGGCGGATATAGTAAAGATTCATGGACTGTCTTCTATCGGGGACAGAAGGTTGAAGAAGCTTCGGCATCGTCATTTGAGTATCTGGATGATGGCTATGGTAAAGATCCTTGGAGCGTTTTCTATAAGGGGAGGAAAATTAGTGATGCTTCATCATCTTCTTTTCAGTGCATGCGTGACGGTTATGCCAAAGATGCCTGGAATACCTTTTATCGGGGTGAAAAAGTAGATGGTTCGTCATCGTCATCTACAAAAAATCTGGGAGGCAATTATACAAAGGATACCTGGACTGTCTTCTATAAAGGGCAAAAGATAGAGGATGCTTCTTCATCTTCTTTCGAATACCTTGGTGGCGGCTACGCCAAGGATACCTGGAGAGTATATTATAGGGGAATGGAAGTCAAAGGGGCTTCGTCTTCGTCATTCCAATACATGAGGGACGGTTACGCCAAAGATACATGGAATGTCTATTTCGAAGGACGGATTTCCTCAGACCGATTCTAAGGTCTCAGACCTATTTATTGACTTCGCAAGTATAAAAGTAACGGTCTGTTATTACTTGAAAATATGTCATTAAATACGTTCTGCTACTTAAGAAGAAGGTGAACCCAGATTCTCTTTTATAAACTCTTTGGGTGACATTCCGTAACTTTTAATAAATGCTTTGGTAAAATAAGACGCCGAGTTAAATCCGACCATAAAGGCAACCTCGTTGATACGGAGGTCAGTCTCTAATAAGATTTTACAGGCTTTTTTCAGACGGTAATCCCTTAAATAATCACCGGGAGTTACTCCGCAGATACTTTTGAGCTTGCGCTGTAGATTGGATCTGCTCATGCCTAAGATTTCCGACAGGGATTCGACCGAGAAGTTTTCTTCGGATATATGCTTTTCTATTTCTTCGTTTATTTTATTGAAGAATGTTTCGTCCCGCTTGTTTGAAGTCAGTAACGAATAGGAGGCAAAAGGCATTTTATTAAAGTTTTCGAGTAAACTTCGCCTGTTTTCGAGCATACTCGATATCTGAGCTTTGATATAAAGCATAGAGAATGGCTTTTCGATAAATACGTCAGCTCCCGACCGTAGACCTTCGACTTTCGTCCAGTTTTCGGTTTTAGCAGATAAGAGTATCAAGGGAATGTGACTGTAGTTTATGTCTTCCTTTAGTTTCTTGGTGAAAGCTATGCCGTCTATCTCAGGCATCATTATATCGGAGATAATGAGATCATACACAAGTTCTCCATCAAGAAGGAGAAAGGCTTCTTTGACATCATTTGCAATGTTTACTATGTATTCATTCTCAAGGGACTTTTTAAGGTATGCAGACATATCGGCATTGTCGTCAACAACAAGGATTGTATACCGGCTTTTGGGTTCATTCTGCCTGTTTAATGTTCCGGAAGTTTGATCGTTCTGATCTTTAGTTTCCGGCTTATCCGGAGTATTATCGATTTGTATATCCCGAACGGTAAATGTGAATATCGAGCCGCCACCCGAATTATCGGATACCCTGATCTGGCATCCTAATTTATCAGAAAGAAATTTGACAAGTGATAACCCGATGCCGTATCCGATGTTTTTGTCTTCTTTCGATATCTGATAAAAAGGATCGAATATGAGTTGCTTATTGTTATCGGAAATTCCTTTTCCGTTATCTACGACTAAGACATGGAATGAATTGTCTGTATTAGGTATTAGTTTCAGATCGATTCTGTTGGATGTGTATTTTAATGCATTTGTAAGCAGATTGTCTATTATCTTGGTCAGGGCATCAGCATCAAATGTCACATTGGTATTTACATTTGATGGAGGCAAAGACAGGTTGAACTCGATATTCTTCTTTTGGATAGTCTTTTTGAAGCGGTCATACAGTTCTGTCAGAAATTTATTGAGATTCAGTTTTTCGGCATTGATGATATATTGGCTGGGACTTACGTTCCTGAAATCAAGGAGTTGATTGATCAGAATATTTAGCCGTTCACAGTTCTTTTCTATGATCTCGAGGTTCTGTTTGGTATTGTTTTCGCTGTTGTTGGTATTGATAATTTCTTCCAATGGAGCGTTGATCAGACTTAGAGGAGTTCTGATCTCATGGGCAATATTAGTGAAAAACTCTATTTTGGACTTGAATGCCAATGTCTCCTGCTCATTCTTTATACTCTCAAGATAGTGCTTTTGCTTATTCTTGTTTTTACGGATGAAATAATTTATAGTTCCGTATATGCTAAGAAGGACGAGAAGAGTGTAAACAATGAGAGCGGGTATCGATAGCCAGAATGGTGGCAGTATCTTTATTGATACCGAAGTCCCTTCGTTGTTCCATATATTGTCATTATTAGACGCTTTTACCTTGAAGGTGTATTCTCCGGGAGGTAGATTTACATAGGTTACATTTTGAGTATTGCCGACATAGTTCCAGTCATTGTCTACTCCTTCGAGTTTATACGCATACTGGTTCTTGTTTTGAGAGATGTAGCTTAAGCTGACAAACGAGATTGTAAAAGATGCCTGATTGTATCTCAATTCGATTTTCTGCTTCATGTTCAATTTAGTCTGGAGCTCTTGAGCCAACTGTTCGTTTGTGTCCCCGAGTATATTTATCCGGGTTATTTCGACAGGAGGAATAATAGGATTCTTTATATTGATCAGATCTTGAGGGTAAAAGCAGCTAAATCCGTTTACTCCTCCGAAATAGAGTTTGCCGTCTCTCGATTTATAGCTCGACTTGAAGTTAAACTGATTACTCTGTAAACCATCTTCTTTTGTATACAGTTTATATTGTTCGGGATTAGCGGTGTTAGTGCATACCAGTCCTTTATTACAGCTGAGCCATAGGTTTCCGAAATGATCGTCGAGAATACCGTAGACAACATTGTTGGGGAGTTTATTTGATTCTGAAATATTCGAAAAACGGTCGGTTCTGTAATCATACAAAAATATACCCCGGCCTTCGCTCGAAAAAAGCAGACGCTTCTGGCTGTCTATATAGATGCCTGTGAGCTTACTGCCGACAATCGGATCATTGCCTTTTAGGATCTGGTCATAATATGTCCATTTCTTGCTTTCGTAATTGTATCTGATAACGCCGGTTCCGTATGTTGCTATCCATAGGTTGGAATAGTCGTCTTCTTTCATATCATAAATGAATCCGGGTACTTCGTTGACCCGTGTAAATGAATTCGATTCTTTATGAAAGAGATTAAGCCCCATTGTTGAGCCAGCATAAATGGTTCCGTTGCGTGTTTTATATAACGAGAAGATACAGTCATTATCGAGAGTATTTGCATCCGATATCGAATTTCGCAGATTTTTGATGCTTTTGGTTTTTGTATTATAAATGTCAATGCCTCTCGAGAATGTTCCGATCATCAGATTATCGCCGTCCAGAAGTAAAGCATGCGTATTGTGATAACTCGTCTGTAGCGGCTGGGTTATACGTTTGGTTGTTACATTAAAGTAATTAATACCTCCATCTTCCGTTGCGATCCATATATTACCTTGCGGATCTTCACAAAATTGGCTGACAGCTTTTCCCGAAAGGGTTCCCGGATATCTGTCAGGGTAATATGTTTCGATACTGGATATTGAAGGTGTGAGATAGTTGATCCCGCCGAAATATGTTCCGATCCATAAACCGCCTTCCGTGTCTTTGGATATAGAATATATGTTCTGGTCACTCAGGCTGTGGTGTAGCTGGGGAATATCTATCCGGTAATAATTGTAATTGTTTATATCGAGCAGATACAGTCCGTCGTCAGACCCAACCAGGATATTGTGTTCGGAATAACGAAACAGAGTCCGTATATGGGTTATGTAAGTCGGTGAGCTCTTTGTAAAAAACGACTGCAAGCCGTTATCTTGCTTATTGTAAAGCTTCAGACCATGATCCCATGTTCCCAGCCAAAGGTTGCCTTTGTCGTCTTCATATATTGATAGGGTTTCGTATTCGGTTTCGCTCTTACTGTCAAATAACCCTTTTACCGATTCGAATTGATATATATCTTTGTTGTACCTAAGGAGTCCCATACGTGAACCTGCCCAGATTGTCCCCGATTTGTCTTGATAAATAGTCCAGACTGAACTCCCATCCAGATTGGTTTTTAATACGGGAATCCTTTGGAGAATATGTCGTTTGGGATCATATCTGAAAATACCCTGATGCATACTGCCTATCCACACAAAGCCGTCTTTGTCTACAAGCAGAGAGTTTATTGCACTGGTCATCCGGATCTGTTCTTTTGTTGCAGTTGTTAGTTTGGTGAAAGTTTCGTCGTATGTATTCATCATATATACTCCGGCATCCGTTCCCAGATATATTGTATTGTCATTGACTTGAGCGATACTGCGGATAAAGTTGTTTCCTATAGAATGTGTATTGTCTTTACTATATCGGAATGTACGGAATTTGCTGCCGTCATACCGATTAAGTCCGTCTTTTGTTCCGAACCACATAAATCCTTTTGTGTCTTGCAGCACACAATATACCGAACTTTCGGATAAGCCCGTGTCCACACCTATTTTCTTAAATTGAAAATTGGTGTAATTCTGAGAGTTTGCTTTCGGTATAAATACCGGAAGTAAGAGTATAATGAATATTATGATTGAGTATCTGTTCATATTGATTGGTGCTTTTATAGCTGGGTTACCTTCTATATGTGATGTTAATCAGTTATTTAACCTCAAAAGGTAACAAAGGTTATATGCCAAATTCATTTTTTTTCGATTGTTTCCTTTTCTCATAACTTGTAACTGATAAAAAGGCAACGATTTTTAAGGAGCTTTTTCTGTATAGATAAAATTATTCATAACAGCTAAGGTATATGATGAAAAAAATAAATCAAATATACTAATCTTGGTTTTTATTGTAAAAATTAGGCAAATAATAGTCATTTTTATTATTCAGGACTTGTAGTCTCTGATATTACATCTTTTTGGCTTAAAAAGATTATTAATCTGAATTTTTGTTAAATAGTTTTGTCGTATATCCTTTAAGTAGCAGATAGTCTTTAATGATATATTTCTAAGCAATGACAGGCTTTTTGATATTTATAAGTCTGAGACCTTAAAAGATACCATGTTAAATTTTTATACCTATTAAAATCTGAAATCATGAAGTAGAACCTAATTTTTTCCCGGAAAGAAACTATAGCCTGAATTTAGGAATCCTACGTTTCTATATCCGGATTGTTTTTCTCAAAAGGTCTTAGACCTTAGTTAACCAATTTAGACAACTTAATTTAATGCTCATGTTAAAAAGAATCATTTTATTATCGGTTATATTTTGTACCGCATTTATATCTTCTGTATGGGGGCAAAATATAAAACTGGCGGGAACGGTTGTTGATGATCGAAACGAACCGCTGCCGGGGGTTACTATTGTCGTCAAAGGGGGCTCCCAGAATACCATGTCCGATCTGGACGGAATATTCTATATAGATGTTGCTCCGCAGCAGACACTTGTATTTTCTCTTGTGGGGATGACTCCTCAGGAAATAGCTTATACCGGACAAAAATCATTGAAGGTCGTAATGAAAACCGATGATAAACTCCTCGAAGAAGTAGTTGTTATCGGATATCAGACTATAAAGAAAGCCGATTTGACAGGGGCTGTCTCTGTCTTTAATACGAGCGAAATGAAAAATAAAACGGTTACAGGTACAGTGGGGGATGCCTTGGGTACTCTGCCCGGTGTTTTCGTGCGTACCGCCGGTAATCCGGGAGCGGAAGGTAAAGTCGAAATCAGAGGTACAGGTACTTTCGGAGACAGCAATCCATTATATGTAGTGGATGGTATCGTATCCGGTGCGAACCGTGACTTTAACTTTAACGATATCGAGAGTATCCAGGTCTTGAAAGATGCATCTGCGGCTGCTATTTATGGGTCACGTGCAGGCAATGGTGTTATCATTATCACTACCAAACAAGGAAAAGAAGGACCTATGAAGATAGATCTGTCTTCACAGATGACTGTGCAATGGCTTCCAAAATATGATCTGGTAGGACGTGACAGATGGATTGAACTGAATGATATGGCTTTTGCCAATGGGGGAAAAGCTCCCGCTAATCACTTCGATGGTAATACCGATTGGCAGAATGAAGTATTCAAAACCGGTATAGTACAGGATCATAATATTTCGATATCTGGAGGAGGAAAAACCAACAGGTATTTCTTGTCTGGTAATCTGCAGAGTAATAACGGTACTACAATCGGAACCGACAGTAAGCGTTTCACTCTGAGAAGTAATATGACCTCTTCGAGAGATTTTGGTGATGCAGTTACTTTTCGTATAGGTGAAAATATGGTTTTGAGCCATTATCGAGTTAATGAGTTGAATACGAATCCTATTGTCGATGTATATCGTATGCTGCCTACTATAGCCGTTCATGATCCTAATAATGATGCAAAAGGCGGATATGGTTTCGGTGATGGAAGCAGGGATGTTACATTCGGTACAAATCCTTTTGCCAAAGAAGATTTCGAAAATACAACTAACAGCAACCTGCGTGTAAGAGGAAATGCTTTTACAGAGTTGGAAGTGCTGAAAATGTTTAAATACAAATTCAATTTCGGTTTTGACTTTAGCAATGATAAACATAAGTATTTGCGTAAAGAAGGATATTGGACATATAACCAACCTTACGATCCTTCGTCTTTAAATAGAAATCAGGCTCAGTCCAGAAATCTGGTGTTTGACAATACGCTCGAATTTAACAAAGAATTTGGTAAGCATTCGGTAAGTGCAGTTGTCGGAACAAGTTATCAGGCTTCTAACTACGAGCAGTTGTGGGGTACTAAAAATGATGTGCTCATGAGCGGCGATTCTTATTTTGATCAGTTGGATGCAGCTCTTTCAGGTCCAAAGACAGGAAGTTACAGAAATCAGGAAAAACTGTTCTCTGTTTTCGGACGTGCTAATTATAATTTTGATGATAAGTACCTGTTCAGCTTTACAATGCGTAGAGATGAATCATCTAAGTTCAATCCGAAAAATAATGTAGGTTATTTCCCTTCATTCTCTGCAGGATGGCGTATCAGTAAAGAAAAATTCTTTAACGTAGCTTGGGTTGATGATCTGAAAATCAGGGGTAACTACGGTCGCTTGGGAACGTCAAACAACGGTAAGTACGATTATATTCCTCTTATCGGGGTATTCCCTCAGGTAGTCTTTGGTAATGATAATCTCGAGAATGCCATGACTCAGATTAAACTGGTTAATGAGAATTTGAAATGGGAGATCCTGACTCAGGTAAACTTAGGGTTTGATGCTGCATTCTTGAACAGCAGATTAGGAGTCTCTGCCGAATACTTTATCAAAGATTCAAAAGATGTACTTACCGAGATGCCCATATTATTATCAACCGGTAATAATGGCGGAAATCCATGGGTAAACGCTGCGACTCTTAAAAATACAGGTTTTGAAGTCACTCTGTCTTGGAGAGATAAGGTTGGTAAAGACTTTGACTATAACATAACAACCAATTTTTCGTACCTGAAGAACAGGATAGACAAATTGGCTTACGGATTGGATGAAATTAACCAATGGGATACTAAGTCTAAAGTCGGCCGTTCTATAGGTGAATGGTTCCTGATTAAAACAGATGGTTTATTCAGAAGTGAAGAAGAAGTTCTGGCTCATAAAAACAGTAAAGGTCAGCTGATTCAGCCTAATGCTAAACCCGGAGATATCCGTTATGTCGATTTCAACGACGATGGTCAAATCACTGATGCCGACCGTCAATACTGTGGAAATACAATGCCTAAATTCCAAATGGGAATGAATATGGGATTCCGTTACAAGGATATTGATTTACAGATACAAATGGCAGGATCGTTTGGTAACAAACTATTCAATGGTCCTAGAAGCGGTTATGATATGTTTAATGACAACTCGGGCTACCGTAAAGATTATGATCCATGGACACCCGAAAATCCGAATGCAAAAGATCCTCGTCCTATTTACGGCGATTCCCGCAACAGTAGAGGAGATCAGGACAGATGGCTGGAAAACGGAAACTATTGGCGTGTTAAACAGATTGCTTTAGGTTATAATCTGCCTAAATCATTGACACGAAACTTTTTCGATAATATACGAGTGTACGTTAATGCTCAGAATCTGATCACATTTACTTCGTACAAAGGTCTTGATCCCGAATTTCTGAATACCAATATCTGGGACAGAACTTATGATGGTGGAGCTTTCCCTAATCCTCGAGGAATCACTTTTGGTGCTCAACTTGCATTCTAAAGGTCGCAGACCTATTTTATTGATCAAATAAACAGTGTAATATCATGAAGAAATATATTTTAATACTAACCGTTGCCTTATCACTCGGACTTTTCTCAGCCTGTGATGTGGAACTGGAAAACCCGAATACCATAACTAAAGGAACGTTCTGGAAAACGGAAAAAGATGCACGTTATGGAGTGAATGCCGTATATAATATGTTCTATAAACCCGGAACTTTCAGTCGTTGGATCTGGTTTCGTTTAGATTTGACCTCTGATGAGGGATTCAGCCAAAGTCCGTGGGCGGAGCTGAAAGAATGGACTCAGTTTAATTATACGAACTATAACTTCTGGGAAGGTAATGCCTGGACATACCGTGATTTTTATGAAGCCATATTTCGTGCCAATCAGGTGATAACTTATGTACCCGATATTACTTTTCAAAACGAAGAAGATAAATCGAAGGTTTTAGGTCAAGCTTATTTCCTGCGTGGAATGTATTATTATTACCTGTCTTTGTTGTGGGGCAGTGATGCTAAGAGCCTTGCTATAAATCTGGAGCCGTCAACTCCCGAAATGAGACCTGCAGGACATACCGGAACCGAAGTGTATCAACAAGCTATAGACGATTTGACTCAGGCTGTAAGTATGCTTCCGGAATCGTGGAGTGGAGATGACAAAGGTCGTGCTACAAAAGGAGCTGCTTATGCTTACCGTGCAAAAGTATATATGCAGATGCATAAATGGGCTGAAGCAAAGAATGACCTGAAATGGCTGGTCGAAGGTGAAGGAAAATCATATTATGATTTGACAGCAAATTATTTCGATAATTTCAATAAAGATACCGAAAATAATATAGAATCGGTTTTCGAAATTCAATTCTCAGATATTCATAAAGCTCCTGCAGGAGACGGAGACTTCGATGTTGACCCAAACTTAGGTCTTAACAGAGGTCAGTTTTTTGCCCCTCCCGGAATTGGTTGGACAGATGGCGAGCTTCGTCCTTGGATTGTTACCGAATTTAAGAAAGAAAAGAATGCAGATGATAAATATGATATCCGTTTGAGATATACCGCTTTTTATGAAGGTATGGAAAACGATTTCGAAAATAATAGCAAGATATACAAGTTTACCAGCAATGCCGCGACTTGGGCTCAGAGTAATTATAAAGGACGTGTGTTCTATCGTAAATACGGATCTGATTATTACAGGGATTACGATGACTATCACAATCCTACAAACGTCCGTCTTGTTCGTTTTGCTGATATATTGCTGATGTATGCAGAGAGTATTGTTCAATCGGGCGGAACTGTTGCTGATGCTGCGAAATATGTGGATAGAGTGAGAGCCAGAGTATCTATGCCTCCGTTATCGAAAAATAACTCTGCGGCTCTGGGTAGTCCTGATTTATTTCTGAAAAGACTACAAACAGAACGCGCATTGGAATTGGCGACCGAAGGTCAGCGTTTGGCTGATATCAAACGTTGGGGATTATTGGATAATCAGGCGGGTATTGATGAACTGAAAAGCCGTGATGCGGACTTTAATGGTTTCAAAATCGGAAAACATAACTGTCTGCCAATACCATCGGATGAAGTGAAGAACAACGCAAATATTGTTCAGAATCCTAACTACTAAGTAACAGAAAGTTTTCAATTATGATAAAATCAGCTGTCTTGTTTATCCTTGCTCTTATTTGCGGTATTACCATATCATGCAGTAGTGACAATGGCAATGAAGACCCGCCGATAACAGGCGAGAGGTATAAAGTTCCGTTGGGAGACCCGTTTATCCTTTATTACAATAATATGTATTACGCATATGGAACCCAGTCTGATGATGGTATTGTTGTTTATACTTCTTCCGATCTGAAAACTTGGGAAAAACAGCCGAAACTTGCATTAAGTAAAGACGATTCTTATGCCGACCGTTGGTTTTGGGCTCCTGAGATATATTACATTAAGGAAAAGAACAAATTCTTTATGTACTATTCGGCAGACGAACATATATGTGTCGCTGTATCTGATTCGCCTTTAGGGCCGTTTAAGCAGGACGAGAAAAAGCCCATGTACGAAGGATTTGGTATAGACAACTCTCTGTTTATTGACGATGACGGCAAAGCTTACATCTCGTTTGTGAGATCTGTTGATGGAACCGGAACTCTCGGAAATTCGATCTGGGTAGCTGAATTGGAGAATGATTTGAAAACGATAAAAACAGAAACATTAACACCAGGCCTCCATGTGACGGAGGCTTGGGAAAATGTTTGGCCCAGAGTTACAGAAGCTCCTTTCATTGTGAAGCATGCCGGAAAGTATTACATGACCTATTCGGCTAACAGTTACGAAAGCCCGCTTTATGGTGTCGGTTATGCTATTGCTGATTCACCGATGGGACCGTGGATAAAATATGAAAAAAATCCGGTTTTACAGAAGAATGACGGATTGCAGGGTGTCGGACACAGTGCCATGTTTACAGATAAAGAAGGAAAACTGAGAATTGTTTTTCATGCGCATTTTTCAAATACCAGTATTCATCCACGATTGATGTATGTCAAAGATGTGACGTTTACATCTGATGCTATCCCTGTGATGCAGATTACGGGTGATCTTATAACTCCCGAAACTATCGGATGGAGTCTTTATCAGTAAGATTTTGAATCTTATATAAAAATAGTAAAGAATGAAAATAGGAAAATATATAACCTCATTGTACTTGCTGCTGTTTGCTTTTACCGGCTGTATGGCTCAGAATACATCAGGAGGAGAGATCGTCCCCTTGGGAGATCCGTTTATTATGCTCCATAATAATAAGTATTATGCATACGGAACTCATTCCGATTCGGGTATAGAAGTGTACACTTCGGATGACCTGAAAACATGGCAGAAACAACCTCAATTGGCTTTAAGTAAGGAAGACTCTTATGCCGACCGTTGGTTCTGGGCTCCCGAAATATATTATATCAAGGAAAAGAAGAAATTCTTTATGTATTATTCTGCCGATGAGCATATTTGTGTAGCCCAGTCAGATTCTCCATTAGGGCCATTCAAACAAACGGAAAAGAAGCCGATGCTCGATGGTCAGGCAATAGATAACTCGTTGTTTATCGATCGTGACGGTACTCCTTATATGACCTTTGTGAAATTTGTTGACGGAGACGGTGTTCCAGGAAATTCTATCTGGACAGTTAAATTGAAAGGTGATCTGGAAACAGTACAACCGAATACATTGATACCATCACTTCAGGTAACCGAAGCTTGGGAAAACATTTGGCCGAGAGTTGTAGAAGCTCCTTTTATAGTGAAGCATAAAGATAAATATTATATGAGTTATTCGGCTAACAGCTACGAGAGCCCTTTTTATGGGGTGGGTTATGCAATAGCCGATTCTCCCATGGGGCCATGGACAAAGTATGAGAAAAATCCTATTCTGCAAAAGCCTTCGAGGTTACAGGGTGTCGGGCACAGTGCCATGTTTAGAGATAAAAAGGGAAAACTGAAAATTGTATTTCATGCGCATCATTCCGATACGTCTATTCATCCAAGAGGCATGTATATTATGGATGTAAAATTCACGAATGATACTGTTCCTGTTATGACAATCGGAGGTAAGATTACCGAATGCAGACTTAAAAAATAACAATAGATGAAAGCAATAATAACGATTATCTTGTTTGTTTTTCTTTTTCAGGTAGATGGAAGGGGGCAGGCTGCTAGAGCCTGTCCTGCCGACCGCCCCCTAATTGAGTGGGATTATTCTACTATGAAGAAGCTTGCAGATACGGGAGGATATCCGAGGATGAAAAAACTTGCAGATGATTCTTTATTGATAATTTATCAGGACTATCTCGGTGATGTCGATTACAAACGCAGTTATGATGGCGGCAGAACCTGGTCGGAGCCATGCCGAATTTTCACACAGTTTGTATACTCAGATCTGAAAGGCGAAAGTACAGTCGTGAAAATTGCTAATCCGGAGATATATCAATTGAAGAATGGAGACCTTGTTGTTGCCTGCAATTACAGACCTGAAAAAGAAGAAATAGCACCTTATGCTATAGTTATAAGGCGAAGTATTGATAATGGCAAGACATGGCTGGCTCCCCAGCTGCTTTATAGTGCGGCTCCCCGTTTCAAGGACGGATGTTGGGAACCGTCTTTTTTACAATTACCCGACTCGGAATTACAAGTATACTTTGCCAATGAAAATCCATACAGGCAATCGGATGAACAGGAAATATCCGTACTGAGTTCGTATGACAATGGCAAAACATGGACGGAAAAGCCCCGTACCGTATCTTTTCGGAAAGACAGAAGGGATGGAATGCCCGTTGCTACAATTATTGGTGATGAAATAGTAGTAGTTATAGAAGATAATAACATTGATCGGTTTAAACCTTATATCGTACGGAATAAGCTTTCGGAGAATTGGAAATCTCCGGTTCTCGCAGATTCCGGACTGCGTGAATATTGTCTGATCGAACAAATGAATGATTCGGTATATATGGGTGCTCCATACATATTGAGATTGCCCCATGGGGAAACCCTTATTTCATATCAGACTAATGAAAATCGACAATCCGATTGGGAATTTTCTACAATGGAAGTTGCTATAGGTGATAAGTCGGGGCGGAGTTTCGGTTGTCGCACACAGCCTTTTCCCGTTCCTTTAGATAAAGAGGCAAAATGGGGTTCTCTTACATTGGTAAATGATTCTACAGTAGCCGCATTGACTTCTTCGAACAGAGATTCGGAGAAAATAGCACCGTGGATTATATTCGGGCATATTAAGTATGGCGATTAGTCAGACATAAGTAAGAGAAAGTGTTTAATGATATATTTTCAAGTTATAACAGGCTTGGGTTGTTATACTTGCTAAAGTAATAAATAGGTCTGCGACCTGAATGGAGGAATTATATATGAGTAAAAAGATTTTAGTGGTAATGGCTGCTGTATTGACGTATTTTTCGGTAAATGCACAACAAGTACAGCAGGAGTATAAGTTGACAATGAAGACGCCCGGTAATCCATCGGTTACGTATGACCTGAAAGAATCGAATGGTCAGTTGACTGCAGGGCAATCTTTGCCTTTGGCTATCAGTCGGAATGTAACCGTAAACGGAGCATCTCAAAGGATAGAAATAACTATCAAGGCAAATGAATTGGCATATTATAGCTTGGAAGAAATATATAAACTGGGCTCGTTCGGTCACGATGATTGTCTGTTTTATATGCCGGGATTCTGGTATCGCCGTAATCTGAGATCACCGAAAGAAGCACCATCGTGGTATGTCAGTGACAGTTGGCAGGTGAGAGAAGACCGCCTGAGTACTCCGCTGACAGGTATATATAATGAGAAAACCCACGAATATTATACTGTCCTAAGGATCGATAAATTCGACAATGAGAGCCAGCCCTGCCATACATCGGGAGAGGTGATTCTATCAGGAAAAACATCCTTGGGTTATACCGGATTCAGAAATGTATCGGGTAAATCGGCTTTAGTTTTCGGATTCCCATATAGTGAAGCTCCCAAAACATATATCCGTAAGCTGACGTTGGATCCTTCGGTTCAGGCTTTCGAAAAACTCGATAAAGGGGAAACCCGTAAATTGGTTTGGGAAATAACAAACGGTACGGCTCCCGATTATTCTGCTTTTGTAGCAAATGTCTGGAATTATTCGTATGATACATATAAGCCTGCTGCATTTCAGAATGCAATGTCTGCTGCTGAGGCGAAAAACGTATTGTCTAATTTTTTCAAAGAGAGCTATATGGATAAGTACGATCTGAAGTATTATTCGGGAGTACATATGAGAACCGATGATTGCGAAAGTACAGGTTCGGTAGAGGTCGGATTCGTAGGCAGGGTGCTGCTTAATGCCTTTAATGCTCTGGAATATGGCGAAACAATGAATCGTCCTGATCTGGTGCAAAATGCGAAGAATGTATTTGACAGTTATCTGAAATATGGATTCACACCGAATGGTTTTTTTCGTGAATTTGTTGATTATTCACATAACGATGAAACTAAAGTATACAGCATCCGCCGTCAATCCGAAGGGGCATTCGCTATCCTTAATTACCTTGAATATGAAAGGCGCAAAGGGATCAGCCATAAAGAATGGGATTCTAAAATGGTTCATTTATTAGATAACTTGCTGAAATTGCAGCAAGAAAACGGAAGTTTTCCCCGTAAATTTGATGATAACTTTGCTATTATCGATGAAACAGGAGGCAGTACACCTTCTGCTACATTACCGTTGACAATGGCATATAAATATTTCAAAAATAAAAAATACCTGGAGAGCGCACGTCGTACGGCTGTATATCTCGAAAAGGAACTGATATCGAAAGCCGATTACTTTTCATCTACTCTTGATGCCAATTGCGAGGACAAAGAAGCATCTTTGTACGCATCTACCGCCATGTATTATCTTGCGATGGTGAGTAAAGGGAAGGAGAAAGAACATTATATTGATTTATCGCAAAAAGCGGCATACTTTAGTCTTTCGTGGTATTATATGTGGGATGTTCCTTTTGCTCAGGGGCAGATGCTGGGTGATGTCGGTTTCAAATCGAGAGGATGGGGGAATGTTTCTGTCGAAAATAATCACATTGATGTGTTTATCTTCGAGTTTGCCACTGTACTCGATTGGCTTTCGAAAGAACGGAAAGAACCCCGATTTGCACAGTTTTCGGCTGTTATCAAGAGTTCTATGTTACAATTGATGCCGGTAAAAGGACATATGTTCAATATAGGCAAAGTCGGATATTATCCCGAAGTGGTACAGCATACTAATTGGGATTATGGTAAAAACGGAAAAGGTTTTTATAATGATATCTTTGCTCCGGGATGGACTGTCGCTTCTCTTTGGCAGATGCTGAGTCCGGATAGAGTTGAAAAGTATTTTAAATAAAAATAAGTATAAAATATATGATCAGGCAGTAGGCTGATATTTGTCCTGCTGCCTATTTTCCTTGAATTCAGATTTTCTTTCAAATGGGAGCCTAAAAGATTTTAAGTAACAGCAAGTATTTAATCATATATTGGGGGGGAAACAGCCTTTAGTTGTTTTACTTATCAAAGCAATAAAAAGGTCTGAGACCTTGAATATCTAAGACTGACATGCCATGAATAAAATATTTTTAACCTTTTCATTACTATTCTTTGCCGTAGGTTGTGTGTTTGCCCAAAAAACATATCCCTACAATGGTTTAGATTCTAATATGGGAAATCTATATAGATTGTCAAATGCAAAAACACGGTCTATCAGTCCCGAAAATTTTACCGGAGAAAAAGGTAAAGGAGGAATGGCTGATCCTGTAAAAGATAAAGACAAACGAAATATAGCAAATGCAGCTTATCCTGCACGGGATTTAGGACAAACCTGGAAGGTAAATCCATATATAAAAATAGCAGGAGGAGAAGTTTTTACTATAGCGGAGATGGACGGACCGGGGGCTATACAGCATATTTGGATGACACCGACCGGCAACTGGCGTTCAACAATTATCCGTATTTATTGGGATGGAGAGACAACTCCTTCGGTAGAAGCTCCTGTCGGAGATTTCTTTTGTATGGGATGGGGGCAGTATGCTCCCTTGTCATCGTTGGCAGTATGTGTAAATCCTGGTAGTGCCTTTAATTGTTATTGGACAATGCCTTTCCGAAAGAGTTGTAAAATTACAATGGAAAATATTCTGGATGAGGAAATGACCTTGTATTATCAAATTGATTATGCATTGACAGATGTACCTGAAGATGCCGCCTATTTTCATGCACAATTCCGCCGTACGAATCCAAATCTGACTTCTGATTATACAATGATAGACGGTATTAAAGGAAAAGGTCATTATGTGGGTACTTATATGGCTTGGGGTGTAAATAATAACGGATGGTGGGGCGAAGGCGAAATCAAATTCTTCATGGATGGAGACAGTAAATTTCCTACTATATGCGGAACCGGAACCGAAGATTATTTCTGCGGTTCATATAATTTTGACCGGAATGGGAAATACAATGAATTTTGTACGCCGTATGCCGGACTTCATCAGGTGATTCGTCCCGATGGTTTGTATACGTCGCAACAGCGTTTTGGACTTTATCGTTGGCATATAGCCGATCCTATCCGCTTTGAAAAAGAGTTGCGTATAACTATTCAGGATTTAGGATGGAAAAGCGGAGGGAGGTATCTGCCGCAGAAATCAGATATAGCCTCAGTTGTCTTTTGGTATCAGACCGAACCGCATAATCCGTTTCCTAAATTTCCTGATTGGTCTGAACTGGAAACAAATTAAACAGACCTTTAAATATAAAAACGACTTGAATATTTACATAAAATGAAAAAGATGAATATATTTTTGCTCCTTTCGCTCCTAACATTCTTTAATTGTTCGGATAAGAAAAATGAAACAGAGATAGATAATCCTCCGATCAAGGAAACATATTCTAATCCTATATTGAACTTCAGTATGCCCGACCCGACAATAATGAAGGCGGATAATGGCTATTTTTATTTGTATGCAACAGAAGATGTCAGAAATGTGCCGATATATAAATCGAAGAATTTGATAGATTGGGTCAATGTCGGTACGGCTTTTACGGAATCAACACGTCCTACATTTGAACCTAAAGGTGGAATCTGGGCCCCGGATATAAATCAAATAAACGGTAGATATGTTCTTTATTATTCGATGTCGGTATGGGGCGGCGAATGGACATGCGGTATAGGAGCAGCTGTTGCCGATAAGCCCGAAGGATCTTTCACCGATCAGGGTATGTTATTCAGAAGTAACGGTATCGGTGTGCAAAATTCAATCGATCCCTTTTATATTGAAGATGCAGGTAAGAAATACCTGTTCTGGGGTAGTTTTAGAGGAATATATGCGATTGAATTATCGGACGATGGCTTGTCTGTTAAGCAGGATGCTGAAAAACAAAAAATTGCAGGTACGGCTTTCGAAGGAACATATATCTACAAGAAAGACGGATATTATTATTTATTTGCTTCTATTGGTTCGTGTTGCGAGGGAGTCAATAGTACATACCGCTTGGTTGTCGGACGATCTCAGTCTCTGTTCGGTTCTTATACCGACAAGTCAGGTAAAAGCATGCTCGATAATAACTATGAACTTGTGATCGGACCGAATGACAGCTTTGTAGGTAACGGTCATTGTTCGGAGATAGTACATGATGATGCCGGTAACGACTGGATATTTTATCAT
This sequence comes from Indolivaga capnocytophagoides DSM 22835, assembly GCF_000426485.1. Classification (GTDB taxonomy): domain Bacteria; phylum Bacteroidota; class Bacteroidia; order Bacteroidales; family Dysgonomonadaceae; genus Dysgonomonas_A; species Dysgonomonas_A capnocytophagoides. Next base: position 184,452 of record NZ_AUFL01000009.1, on the reverse strand, counting down.
GGTGTAGATAAAAAACGTCCAGAAGGTCGTGTCCTCTTGATGGATCAGGTAAAATGGGTAGACGGATGGCCTGTAATAAATAACGGTTCTCCTTCGTTGGAATCTCCTAAACCGATATTTAATAAATAATGACATTCAACAATAAATCAATAAATTATGAAAAAAGGATTATTTGCATTAGGCATAACAGCACTTATGTTGTCAACATCCTGCAAGGAACAGAAAGAGAGCCTTGCTTTACTTGACAAGGCTGCTTTTGAGCAGGAGTACAACGGTAAACAAATTTCGCTATATACATTACACGCAGGTGATATAACCATGCAGGTGACAAACTTCGGGGGACGTGTGGTTTCGCTATGGGTTCCCGATAAAGATGGCAAATGCGAGGATATTGTACTGGGGCATCCCGATATAAACAAATATATAGCAACGGAAGGTGAGCGGTTTCTGGGACCTGTAGTCGGGCGATATGCAAATCGTATAGCAAAGGGGCAATTTGTACTGGATGACATACCTTACCAGCTACCGATAAACAACAATGGACAAACTTTACATGGTGGTCTGCATGGACTCGATATGGTTGTTTGGAATGTAGATAAAGTGACGGATAATCAGATTGAATTGTCTTATATTTCTCCTGACGGAGATGAAGGTTTTCCGGGGCAGCTGTCTCTGCATATGACTTATGCCCTGACTTCCGATAACGAATTTAAGATAGAATATAAAGCAGATACTGATAAACCGACTATTATTAATCTGTCTCATCATGGATTATTTAACCTTAAAGGAGAGGGTAACGGTACTATATTGGATCATGTATTGACTATCAATGCCAGTAATACAACTCCTGTTGACAGCGTTCTTATTCCTTCGGGTGAAATTGCTTCGGTAGAAAATACACCTTTCGATTTTCGTCAGCCAAAAGCTGTCGGAGAACGGATTAATGAAGATAATCAACAGCTGAAAAACGGTTCGGGATATGATCATAACTGGGTGATAGATCGCAAGAGCGACAAAGATGTAGAATTTATTGCCCGCATTTATGAACCTGTGAGCGGACGCCAGATGGAGGTATATTCCGATCAGCCCGGATTACAGTTTTACAGTGGTAATTTCTTTAATGGAAAGGTTAATGGTAAATCAGGTAAAGCTCTGAACTATCGTGAAGCTTTTGCCTTGGAAACCCAGCATTTTCCTGATAGTCCCAATCATGCAAACTTTCCGTCAACCCGTTTAAATCCGGGTGAGATTTATACTCAGACTTGTATATATAAATTTTCGGTAAAAAAATAAGGATTTAGACTTCGCTTCAGCGATCTCAGTTAATGTGTTGATTATATTTTGGAAGAATGTAAAAGAGAATCTCTATTTTACCTTCAGGGTCTTTTATGTCTCTTTTTATAAGCAAATGAAAGTATTTAATGATACATTTTCAGGTCATAAGAGGCTCAGATTATTATACTTGCCAAAGCAACAAATAGGTCTGTGACCTTAAAATAGAATATATTATGAATAAATTATTAGCAACAACTATTTTAGTATTCGGATCTTTAGGGTGCTTATTTGCACAATGGAAGCCCGTAGGAGATAAGATAAAAACCGATTGGGCGGCAAAGATTGATGTAACCAATGTTTTGCCTGAATATCCGAGACCAATCATGGAACGCTCCGATTGGAAAAATCTGAATGGGCTATGGGACTATGCAATTTTACCCGCAGGAAAAGCTGAACCTCAGACATTCGATGGGAAGATATTAGTTCCTTTTGCTGTCGAATCCAGTTTATCCGGAGTTCAGAAAAATGTAGGAAAAGATAATGAATTATGGTATCATCAGACCTTTACAATACCATCGGATTGGAAAGGGAAAAGTATCCTTTTGCATTTCGGGGCTGTTGATTGGAAAACAGAGGTTTTTGTAAACGACGTAAAAATAGGAAGCCATACGGGCGGTTATACTCCGTTCAGTTTTGATGTGACTCCTTATTTGACTACAGGCAGACAAAAGTTGGTAGTAAAAGTTTGGGATCCTACAACAGACGGTTTTCAGCCGGTAGGTAAACAGCATACCAATCCTCATGGCATCTGGTATACACCTGTAACGGGTATTTGGCAGACTGTATGGCTCGAACCGGTAAGCCCTCAATATATTTCACATATTAAAGCGATACCCGATATTGATAAGAATCGGTTATCAGTAGCCATTGATGCCGAAAATGTAAAATCCGCAGATACTTGGGAGGTTACCGTAAAGGACGGAAGCAATGTTGTATCTAAAGCAAAAGGGGTAGTCGGACAATCGCTGGATGTCAGTATAAATAATGTGAAGCTATGGTCTCCCGAGTCTCCTTTTATTTATGATCTGGAGATTGCTTTGTTTTCGAACGGAAAGCTTGTGGATAAAGTGAAAAGCTATTCAGCGATGCGTAAAATATCAACCAAGAAAGATGAAAATGGAATTGTACGCATGCAGTTAAACAACAAGGATTATTTCCAGTTCGGACCTTTGGATCAGGGATGGTGGCCCGATGGCTTGTATACTGCTCCAACCGATGAGGCATTAGTATATGATATTAAGAAGACTAAAGATTTCGGGTTTAATATGATTCGTAAGCATGTGAAGGTAGAGCCGGCGCGTTGGTATACCCATTGCGACCGTATCGGGATTCTTGTGTGGCAGGATATGCCCAACGGCGATAAATCTCCCGTATGGCAGAATCACAATTACTTTAATGGTACCGAATTGAAACGTTCTCCCGAATCGATTGCAAACTATTATAAAGAATGGAAAGAGATCATAGACTGTTTGGTATCCTATCCTTCTATCGTTACCTGGGTTCCTTTCAATGAAGCTTGGGGACAATTTAATACTGTCGAAACTGCTGAATGGACAAAAGCTTACGATCCTTCGAGATTAGTGAATCCTTCGAGTGGAGGCAATTTCTATTATACAGGCGATATTTTGGACTTACACAATTATCCCGGTCCTGATATGTATTTGTATGATGCCCAGAGAGCGAATGCGCTAGGTGAGTATGGAGGTATAGGTCTTCCTTTGGATGGGCATTTGTGGCAGCCTGACCGAAACTGGGGATATGTTCAGTTTAAGAATGCTAAAGAGGTCACTGATGAGTATATTAAATATGCAGAACAATTGAAGAAAATGATCAAAGCCGGATTTTCCGCTGCAGTATATACCCAAACGACTGATGTTGAGATAGAAGTAAACGGCTTGATAACTTATGACAGAAAGGTTGTTAAGGTAGATGAAGATCGTATCAGAAAGATCAATCTGGAGATTTGCAACAGTTTGAATAAATAGATCAAATATTCTGATTTGATGAAAAATGTATCCCCTGAAAAATCGTTTTTCAGGGGATACATTTTTTAGCATCTAATTACAAAGTACTGTTTTTGTCTCTGTATTCTTTTGGCGTGCATCCGTGTTTTTTCGAGAAGTTTTTGAAAAAGCTGACTCTATTGGCGAATCCTGATTTGAAGATAATCTCATCGATTGTCATCATAGTTTTGATGAGTAGATTTTCTGCTATGTACAAACGTGAATCTCTTATCATATCGCTAATGCTTATATCTCCTATCTCTTTGAGTTTACGATATAGATTACGTGAGCTCATATTCATTTCCGTAGCAATAAACTGAGCCGAAAGCTCTTTATCGGTAATATGTTTATTTATAATTTCAAGTATATCGTTTATCAGTTTCTTGTGATCTTTATGTGTCAGTTTTCCATAAGTGAAATCATAAGCACTCAACGGCGATAAGAAATAGTCCTTCAATGCTTTTTTTCGATTGATCAGCTGTTTTACAGTGGTTTTTAAATATTCTGTATTGAATGGTTTCGTTATATACACTTCCGCTCCAGCATTTATAGCCTCTATCTGACCTTCTACTTCGTGTTGTGCTGATAATAATATTAGCGGGATATGTGCCGTCTTTGAATTCGATTTTAATTTGTATGTCAGGGATATACCATCAGTTTGAGGCATCATTACATCACATAATATAATATCGGGATAGACTTTCTGTAGAATTGAATCAATATCATCTGCTCTGTCCAGTGTGATAATATTGAAAGAATCAGCAAAGATGTCACTTATCAGCCATAGCATTTCTATTTCGTCATCAATTATCAGTATGGTAGGTAAAGACTCATGAAAGGTGTATTTGGGTAAGGACTTGATAACACTTGGTTCATTAATCCTTTTTATATCCGGGAGATTTGTTATTTGCTGGAACTTCGGACTGTTTTCCGGTAAATCAGGGAGAATCACTTCGAAAGAGGTTCTTGCATTTGGTTCGCTTTTTATTTTTATCTCACCTTGTAGCAGTTTTGCCATATTGTTGGATATAACCAGTCCCAATCCATTTCTAGACCAATTATTCGAATCATTTTGATTCTCAAAATTGTCGAGAATGCTGTATCTGTCAAATATTTTGGATATGTCTTCATGCTTGATTCCTTTTCCTGTATTTGATATACTTAGGTGGATAGTATCTTCCTGCTGGAATAATGTAACCTCTATCGATCCGTTGTTGGGTGTGTATTTGAAGGCATTGGATATGAGGTTGGTTGAGATTGTTATAAATAGGTTTTTATCGGTATTCCAGTTTAATGTCTCAGGTATAAGTTTATTTATTACTATCGATTTGGATTCTGTAATATCTTGAAAAGCATTAATTATTTGATTAAGAACCGATGTCAACTCTAATTTCTCGATTTGAGGTTCTTTATACCCGGTTTCGATTCTTCGGAACTCAATAAGGTCTTGGATTAAAGAGTTGAGCCTCTCTGCATTTTGCTGGATTATATGTGTGTATTTTGTTATTTGTTTATCTACATTTTTGATACTTAATATGCGGTTGCATGGTCCGTATATTAATGTGAGAGGTGTACAAAACTCGTGGGCAATATTTGTGAAGAACCGAAGCTTAGACTCGTATACATCTTCTTTATGCTTTTGCTCCAATTGTTGGAGCATGTTATTTTTTTTCTTCTTGGCTCTGATTCTAAACGAGCGGATTATAATAAATATAAAACCGAAGGCTGCGATACAATAGAAAATATATGCCCACACAGACAGATACCATGGAGGTAGCACTTTTATTTTGATTTTATATATCGGGCTGTCTTTGCCTAATATCCGATTATGGTATTTTACCGATAATACATATTCCCCCGGACTGAAGTTGGTAAAAAAGATCTTGTTTGAAGAGCCATTTTCTATCCACTGATTATTCGAACTGTCCAGTTGGTACTGGTAGCTGTAGTTATTGCCGTCTATGTAATCGATCGCAATGAAGGACAGAGAGAAAAAATTCTGATCGAAAGACAATATCAGTTTATCTTCATCATCGCTTCGGGTTATAAAATCATTAATATTATGTTCCTTTCCTAATATTGTCAGGTCGTTGAAATATACAGGCGGCATATAATCATGCTTGACTGCACTGTCTTTACTGATAGCTACAAAACCATTAATACCTCCGAACAAAAGCAAACCTGTTTTATCATCTTTAAATGCTGCACCGTCACTAAACTCAATAACGTCTAATCCACTGAGATTATCGAATACAGTGAAGGAGAAGGTATTGAGGTCATAATTTACAAGACCTTGATTTGTGCTCAGCCAAAATGTTTCGTCAGAATCTTTTAATATGCTGTGGATAACTGTTTGTGGAAATCCCGGGGTTTCTTTCTTTTTATACGAGTTGTTACCTTTATTGTATTCTATCAATCCAAAACTGGTTCCGATAAGATATTGATCTTTCTTTCCTCTTGCTACAGAATAGATTTCATTTAAAGATCTGTTCTTTAATTTACTTACAAAGACAATAGTGTCAATTTTGAACTTTGAGGTGTTTACTGTATAAATTCCCGAGCCCCTGTTTGCGAACCACAAGTCTGTAGGTGTATCAACAAATATCGAGAAAAAATAATTGGAAGATATAGCTCCGTTATTCAATATGATATGTTTATCGGGTGTCAGTATCGGATTATTTCCATGCCATTTGAGATGAGCTCGTATTATACCCATTCCGGCAGTAGCGATCCATAATACAGAATCTTGCTCATGTATATCATGTACATATTTTATTTGGTTCTTATTGTATTCGAGTTTGATAGATTTGATCTTGTTTTCATTCTCCGAATAATAATTAATGCCTCCTTCACTTCCGATCCAAATGCCCCCATGTTTACTCTTGCTGATAGTGTAAATGGAATTATCAGCTAAAGCACTGTTACTTGTTGTATATGCTTCCGTTTTGCAATTGGCCAGATTGGCATTGATATCATAATTATATATTTTTCTTACCCCGTCGCCTTTACTGCCTATCCATAGAGTGCTGTTTCTGTCCAAATACACGGTTCTGATAGGATGTCCCATGTTTAAAGAGGAATCATGTAATTTTACCGAGCGTATAGAGTACAGGTCATTGATATAAGTATAAACACCTTGCCCGTCTGTACCGATCCAGACAATATCCTGATATCGGTCTTTTATAATGCTGAAGACTCCGCAATTTATAGGAAGTTTCTCTTTATAAAACTCATTGCCTTTTGCTCGCAGAACGAGTAGTCCGTTTGTTTTAAATCCTATGAAGTAGTCCTTATGATATTGAGTTATAGTTGATATCTCTCCGTTTTGTTTTATCTCTTTACTCAAACTATAGACAAATCTGAATGATTGGCTTTGAGCTGAGAAAACATATAAATCAGAATTTGAATCGATAATATATGCGTCATTCCCTTCCTGAAAACATTGATTTATCGGGAATTTATGTTTCATCTCTTTTTCTTTAATGATAGATATCTTACCATTGTTTTCAAAAGGGGATATATTATAGCATAAGACTGTTCCGTTTTTATTGATTATCCACATCTTATTGTTGTTGTCGATAAACATATTCTGGATGTCATTAAATTTTATGCCTTTCAAGGCAATCATTTCGAACTGTTTAGTTGATTCTGAATAAAAATAAACAGCATTGTCGGACTGTATTACGAATAGTCTATTGTAGCAGTCTGTATCGGTAAACAAAACTTGATTCTGCATATTGAAGTGTTCTAGTTCCATCAGAGTCAGGTTAACCTTATCAAATCCGTAATATGTCTGTACCCATAATATATTTTCAGTTGTTTCACTTATTTTATCGATAAGGTTTCCCGATAGGACTACTTGTTTTTCCTTGTTGCCGAATGTTTGCACATATCTGCCGTCGTATGTATTGAGTCCGTCACAGGTTCCGATCCACATCAATCCTTTTTTTGATTGGAACAGAGATGTAATAGAACTATTTGATAAGTTGTCCTTATTATTAATCTGCCTCAGATTGTATCCGTATATATGATGGTTGTATAAACAAACTATAATAAATAATAATATGGAATATTTTTTATGATATACCTTTTTCATCTTTTTGTTCTATGTAAATGTGAAAATATCTAAAACAAGAACTTGCTCTTTTAGTATTACAAAGAAATAAGTAAAAAGCAGTTATTCCTATATTAGTGCCTGAAATAAACGGTTTAGGTAGTTAATATATGCGACATTGTAGTTAATATATGCGACATTTTATGTAAAAACAGAAGACATATTATTCCTAAAAAATATAAAAAACTACATTTGAAAAAAATCTAAACTATTTGATGGATGACTATGAAACATACAATTCTTTTTTTTCTGATAAGCCTTATGTCTATGTCTGTAAAAGCAGATGTGGATTCGAAAATGCCTGTCGATTATGTTAACCCTTATATAGGGAATATTAGCCACCTTTTGGTTCCAACTTATCCTACAATACATTTGCCGAATAGCATGTTACGTGTGTATCCCGAAAGAGAAAATTATACAGGCAATAAAATAAACGGGCTGCCTATTATTGTTACAAGCCATAGAGGTAGTTCGGCTTTTAACTTGAGCCCCTTTCAAGGAGATGTTTCCAACCTGAAAAAAGTAATTCCGTTTGGATATGACAATGAGATTGTCAAACCATATTTTTATAGTGTTGATCTGGATGATTATGGTATAAATGCAGATTATGCAGTGTCTCATCAGTCGGCTATTTATGAGTTGTCTTTTACGAATAGCACCCTTCCCCCGTATTTGATGTTAAATTCAGGAAACGGGGAAATGAGTGTTGATGGTAATATTGTTAAAGGATACCAGAAATTACAGAATAATACGATTGTATACCTTTATCTTGAAATAGACAGGAACCCCGAGGATACAGGTGTAATATCAGATAATAAGTTTGATAATTCCAAGAAAGCATCGGATGGTGAGAATGCCTGTGTGGCGTTGAAATTTTCCAAAGGAGTAACCAAACTGAAAGTGAGATATGGAGTATCTTTTATCAGTTCAGAACAGGCTGCGAAAAATCTGCATCGAGAAATAAAGGATTATGATTTGAAAAGTGTTGAATCTAAAGGACGTCGGTTGTGGAATGAAACATTAGGGAAAATACAGGTTAATGGAGATGATGAAGATCAGAAAACGATTTTCTATACATCTTTATACAGAACTTATGAACGGATGATCTGTATTTCGGAGGATGGAAATTATTTTAGTGCATATGATGGAAAAGTGCACAACGATAATGGTATTCCTTTTTATACAGATGATTGGATTTGGGATACTTACCGGGCTACTCATCCGTTACGGATAATAATAGAGCCTCAGATGGAAAGTGCAATGATTAATTCGTATGTGGCAATGACTCAGCAGATGCCCCGTCCATGGATGCCTAACTTTCCCGAGGTAACCGGAGATAGCCGCCGAATGAATTCGAACCATGGTGTGGCTATGGTTGCCGATGCTTATGTGAAAGGGTTGAGAGGTTTCGATTTAGCTGAAGCATATCAGGCATGTAAGGCAGCTATTACCGAAAAGACGTTAGCTCCATGGTCGTCTAAACCTGCGGGTGTTTTAGATAGGTTTTTCAAGGATCATGGTTATTTTCCGTCATTGGCTCCGGGTGAAAGTGAAACTGTTTCCGAAGTACATGGATGGGAGCGTCGTCAGCCTGTAGCCGTAACACTAGGAACGGTGTATGACGAGTGGTGCTTAGCTCAGATTGCTAAATCTCTCAAAAAGAATGATGAATATAAATACTTTTCAGGCAGAAGTCTCAACTATCACAAAATATTTAATACAGAAACGAAGTTTTTTCATCCAAAAGATACATTTGGCAACTTCATGCCCGATCTGGATTATCGTTTTCCTCCCGGAATTGGAGGACGTGACGCTTATGACGAGAATACAGGTTTTGTTTATAAATGGGATGTACAGCATAATATAGGAGATCTTGTAGCAATGATGGGCGGCAAAAAAGCTTTTGTAGATGAACTCGAAAAAATGTATGATACTCCGTTGGGTAAAGGTCGCCCCGATTTTTATCATATTTATGCAGATCATACGGGTAATGTCGGACAATTTTCAATGGGCAACGAACCCAGTATGCATGTGCCATATTTATATAATTATGCCGGACAACCGTGGCGTACCCAAAAACGTGTCAGATCTTTATTGAAGCAATGGTTCAGAAATGATCTGATGGGTATTCCTGGTGATGAAGATGGTGGAGGGTTAACGGCTTTTGTTGTGTTTTCGCAGATAGGTTTTTATCCTGTAACACCCGGTTTACCGATGTATGTAATAGGAAGTCCGGTCTTCAGATCGGTAAAGCTGGATATCGGTAATGGAAAAACCTTTGAGGTTGAATGTGTAAATTATTCACCTGATAATAAATATATTCAGTCAGCATCACTGAATGGTAAAATTTGGAATAAATCGTGGTTCAGTCACGATGATTTGATGAAGGGCGGAAAATTGGTGTTTATTATGGGTAAACATCCTGATAAAGATTGGGCTGCTTCTGATGATGCTCTTCCTCCATCTTTTAGTATGCCGGGAAGCAGGTGATGGGTAAACTTTACAAACAAACTTATTAAATACAATTAATTAATCTAATCTTATTGATTATAAGGGAATAGAGCAGGGATAACTTCCTCTGCAGGCCATTCCTGTGTATTGTCGAATCGGTTTATGTATTAGATATTAAGGTAAATAACAATAATAGAATAGTTAAAATGGCATTGAAAAACAACTTAAAAAAAGCTTTTACAGTCCTTCTTTGTACGATTGCTTTGTCTTCTGTATCTGCTCAAAAGACAACGGAACCAATAGATTATGTGAGTACACTTACAGGTACATTGTCGAAGTTCGAGTTATCCACGGGAAATACATATCCTGCAATAGCGTTACCATGGGGAATGAACTTTTGGGTACCTCAAACAGGGAATATGGGGGACGGATGGACATATACTTATACAGCTGATAAGATCAGAGGTTTTAAACAAACCCATCAGCCCAGCCCATGGATGAATGATTACGGACAATTTTCGATTATGCCTGTCACCGGTAACTTAACTTTCGATCAGGACAGGCGAGCAAGTTGGTTTTCTCATAAATCAGAAGTAGCAAAACCTAATTATTATAAAGTTTATTTGGCCGACTATGATATAACAACCGAAATAACCCCGACAGAACGTGCAGCCATATTTCGTTTTACTTTTCCTGAAACCGATAAGGCTTATGTTATTGTTGATGCTTTTGACAGGGGATCATATGTGAAAATAATTCCTGAGGAAAAGAAAATAGTTGGTTATACTACCCGTAACAGTGGAGGTGTCCCCGAAAATTTTAAAAATTATTTTGTAGTGGAATTTGATAAACCTTTCACATACACAGCATCTGTTGCCGGAGGTATGATAAATTCTAAATCGCTAGAGAGTAAAGATAGCCATGCTGGAGGTGTAATCGGCTTTGCTACAAAACGAGGCGAAATTGTACATGCCCGTGTTGCGTCTTCATTTATCAGTCCCGAGCAGGCCGAATTGAACTTAAAAGAATTGGGTGCGGATTCATTTAATCAAGTGGCAGAGAAAGGTCGTAAAGTATGGAACGATGTATTAGGACGTATTTCTATCGAAGATGATAATACCGATCGTTTGCGTACATTTTATTCTTGTCTGTACCGTTCGGTTCTGTTTCCCCGAAGTTTTTATGAAATAAATGAGAAGGGTGAGACTGTGCATTATAGTCCTTACAACGGGCAGGTATTACCCGGATACATGTTTACCGACACCGGTTTCTGGGATACGTTCCGTTGTTTGTTTCCTTTTCTGAACCTGATGTATCCTTCGATGAACGAAAAAATGCAGGAAGGTCTTGTCAATGCTTATAAAGAGAGTGGATTTTTGCCTGAATGGGCTAGTCCGGGTCATAGAAACATTATGGTCGGAAATAATTCTGCTTCAATTGTATCGGATGCATATATCAAAGGTTTAAGAGGATATGATATCGAAACTCTCTGGGAGGCTTTGAAACATGGGGCAAATAATATGCATCCGAAAGTATCGGCATCGGGGCGTGCGGGTTATGAGTATTATAATAAATTGGGATATGTACCTGATAACGTAGGCTGGGGACAGTCTGCTGCACGTACTCTTGAGTATGCCTATGATGACTGGACTATTTACCAGCTAGGAAAAAAACTGAATAAACCCCAGTCCGAAATAGAAATTTATGCCAAGCGTGCCATGAATTATAAAAACCTGTATAATCCTCAATACAAATTAATGACAGGACGAAGTGACAATGGTGAGTTCGATAAGAACTTTGTCGCTGAAGATTGGAGTGGAGCTTTTTGTGAAGGTAACAGCTGGCATTGGAGTTTCTGTGTTTTTCACGATCCTCAAGGTTTAATAGACCTGATGGGGGGAAGAAAAGAATTTATCACAATGATGGATTCTGTATTTATTGTTCCCGGAAATAAAGGGATGGAAAGTCGGGGTATAATCCATGAAATGCGTGAAATGCAGGTGATGAATATGGGGCAATATGCTCATGGTAATCAGCCTATACAGCACATGATTTACTTATATAATTATGCAGCTGAACCTTGGAAAGGTCAATACTTGGTACGTGAGGTTATGGACAAACTGTATTCTTATACTCCTGACGGGTATTGTGGTGATGAAGATAACGGACAGACCTCGGCATGGTATGTATTTTCGGCATTGGGATTTTATACTGTATGCCCGGGTACCGATCAGTATGTGATAGGATCTCCGATATTCAAATCTGCAACATTGAATCTGGAAAATGGAAAAAAGGTTATCATAAAATCAAATAATACAAGCTCAAATAACCGCTATATAGCTTCTATGAAGCTCAATGGAAAGGTATATACCAAAAACTATCTGACACACAAAGATTTATTAGATGGAGCCAGCATTGTTTTCGATATGTCTTCTGTGCCAAATAAGCAAAGAGGTATATCTCAGTCAGATGCGCCCTATTCGTTTTCGGATGAACTGAAAAGGTAGGCATTATAAACCTAATTTAATTTAATATGAATCTATGAAAAGAAAGAAAGTAAAACAAGGTGTTCTTTCCTCTATTCGGGGATGTATATTATTGGCAGTATTTTTCCTTTCGGTAAATGTCTCCCAATTGTATGCATACAAGGGTAATGAAGTAACTGTGCAGGAGGTCAAGCAATCTAATGTTACAGTGAAAGGGAAAGTACTCGATAGTAAGACTAAAGAGACACTTATAGGAGTCGCTATAATTGTAAAAGGTGTTGAAAAATCGGGTGTTATTACAGACATAAATGGAGAATTTAGTGTAAATGTTCCGTATGCGAACGCAACACTGGTATTTTCGTACCTTGGATATCGTCCGACCGAAGTTCAATTAAATGGACGCAGGCAAATAGATGTTGAACTTACGGAAGATTCCAGAGCCTTGGATGAGGTTGTAGTTGTAGGATATACCACTCAAAAGAGAGAGAATATTACTGGAGCGGTATCTACTATTACTACAAAAGATTTGGTTCAAAGCCCGACCGCTAATATAAACAATGCATTGGCTGGGCGTTTACCCGGTATGATTGTCAATCAGTTTAGTGGAGGTGAACCAGGAGTGGATAAGTCGGAATTATTTATTCGGGGTAAATCTACTTATGGAGATCAGTCTCCCATCGTTATCGTGGACGGTATAGAACGGGATATGTCGTATTTATCGGCAAACGAGATAGAAAGTTTTACTATACTTAAAGATGCTGCATCGACAGCACCATACGGTATTCGTGGAGCTAACGGAGTTATCGTTATTACAACCAAGCGTGGTGAAGCTACCGAAAAGGCTACTGTTAATTTTAAGGCGTCGTTAGGTTTTAACAGACCGACCAAGCTCCCCGAGTTGTTGGGCTCTGCAGACTATGCCATGTTGTATAATGAGGCAAAACGCAATGATGCTTTGATGGAAGGAGGTACGCCTACCAATTTGTTTACTGATCAGGCTATTGCTGATTTCAGAAATGGGTTGGGATATAATAATGATTATTTTGATTACCTTTTTAAAACAGGTATTCAGCAAGAATATAACCTGTCGGTAAGAGGAGGGTCGAAAGTTGCACGTTATTATGTAATGGCAGGGTATACAGATCAGGGAACCAATTTAAAGCATGTCGATTTATCAGCTTTTGATGCTTCTGCATCTTTTAAAAAATACAATTTCAGATCTAATATTGATATTAATATAACAGACAAATTTTGGATTAAATTAGATCTGGGGGCTCGTATGACAGACAGAGGTTCGCCCGGTACATCAGCCGAACGTTTGGTAACCATTGCCATGACCCAGCCTCCCTATCTTCCGATATTTGTAGAGCAGAATGATAATGAATCTAACAGCAAATATTATGTAAATAACCCTAAAGGTATGCTTTATGGTGATCAGATTTATCGGTATAATATCAATGGAGAGCTTACCCGTACAGGATATACCCAACAAAAAGTAACCCAGATAGAAAGCAGCTTTTCTATGGGATACGATCTGGACTTTATAACAAAAGGATTGAAGGTCGCCGGAACTTTTTCGTATGATGATAAGAATGACGAGTGGATCAACCGTAATCTGGGAACTTATGACGATGGATATCGTAAATACCCTAAATATGCCACATTTATGCCTGTTGACAGTGAAGGTGGCAGAGATGTGTATATGACTCCGGGAAATTATGCAGGAGCTTATAAAACCGGAAATAAATATGAAATAGATCAGACTATAGGTAATGGTGTGGATATCAAAAATCCGGCTCATCGAACTTACTATCAATTGCGCTTGACCTATAATAATAAATTTGCGGATAAGCATTCGGTCGCGGGCTTGCTCTTACTCAACCGATCGAATGAAAATGTGTACAGCGGAAGTGAAGGATCGAGAAATGCAAAACCAAACCGTCGCTATCAGGGATTGACCGGGCAGTTCACTTATAATTTCGAAGATCGCTATTTTACAGAATTTAATTTCGGATATAATGGTTCCGAAAATTTCGCGAAAGAAAAACGCTATGGATTCTTTCCTGCCGGTTCTATCGGATGGATGATATCCAATGAAAAATTTATGGAAGGAACCAGAGGATGGCTCGATCAGTTTAAACTGAGAGGTTCTTATGGTTTGGTTGGAAGTGATAAATTACCGGGAGACAATCGTTTTGGATATCTCCAATTTTACGGGGGCTCTAGCGGAACAAATTTCGGATATCCAAGCTTTGGATCGGGTGTGAATGGTTTAAATGAAGGAACACTGGCAAACACTGCTTTGACATGGGAAAAAGCGAAAAAACTCAACTTGGGGCTGGATGCCATGTTTTTGGATCAGCGATTGAAAATTTCATTTGATTATTTCCATGAAGATCGGTATGATATATTGACAACGCTGGATGATGATAAAATGGGATTTCCGTCTATTGTCGGCAAAGATGCACCTCCATTGAATGTGGGCAAAGTAAAGAATCATGGTATAGAGTTTGAAGTTACATGGTCAGATAAGATTGGAAAAGACTTCAGGTATTTCATAAAGCCGAATTTTTCTTTTGCACGTAACAAGTTGATCTATAATGGCGAAATACAATATCCTAATTCGTGGAGAGGCGAAACAGGCAAGTCTTTATATTTGAATTATGTGTATGATTTTGACCATTTTGTGAAAGATCAGGCGGAAGCCGACGCTCTTAATGCTTCCGGATATCAAGGTGTGTTTACAAACAAACTAATTCCGGGAGATGCAGTTTACAAAGATCTGGACGGAGACGGTAAAATAACAGATATAGGAGACCGTAAAGCTATGGGGCATCCTCGTAGTCCCGAGATTCAATTCGGATTGCCGATAACTCTTCAATATAAAGATTTTGATTTTAGTGTGTTATTTCAAGGTGCTTTAAATTCTTCTATCATGCTGAAAGATGCAGCTATTTGGGATTTCCCTAATTTCGATCAGGATAAAACAGGGTCTGTAACTCCTTATCACCTAAAGAACAGATGGACGCCCGAAACTGCTGAAACTGCTAAGTACCCGGCTCTTCATATAGGAACTCATACTAATAATAAGAATTCGAACAGCAGTTTATTCTTGTATGATGGTAAATATCTGAGACTGAAAAACATAGAAGTTGGGTACACTTTGCCGCGTCGTGTAATAAAGTTTGCCGGATTGAGTAATGTAAGGGTATATGCTCAGGGACAAAATTTATTGACTTTTGACAAATTAGGAGATTCGAACCTCGACCCCGAAGTTGGTAATACCAGTGGATATTGGTATCCGGTATTGAAGGTGTTTAATTTTGGAATTGACGTAACATTTTAACAACTGAATGAAGATGAAAAACATTAAATATATATTAAGAAGCTCTCTGCTGGCATGTTCACTGCTGTTATCTTCATGCAGTGATTATCTGGATATGCTGCCCGATGACCAGAAAACCGAGCAAGAGGTGTTTAGTCAGTACAGCTCGGTAAATGAGCTGGTTGCGAATGCTTATGATAAAACCAATGGAGCAAACAGGATACTGACATTTTTCAATCACTTTTCATCGGCTGCTGTTACAGACGAAGCCGAAGGCTCTACTGTGGAAGGAAATATTACTAACCGTTTCAATAACGGAGACTGGAGTATAACAGATCTTCCGGGAAGTGCCGGGCAGTATTGGTGGGATTTGTACGAGGGAATCAGAAAGACAAATGTGATATTATCAGGTGTAGCGAAATATAATACACCTGATAATCCTCTAGGAGCAGGAGATCTGGAAAAACGAATTGGTGAAACATATTTTCTTCGTGCCTATTTTCACTATTTGCTACTTCGTATGTATGGAGAAGCTCCGTATATCGATTATGTAGTAGACCCTAATCAGGCGATGGATTTTAAACAAATCTCGGCACATGAGATGGTTGAGAAAATTATAACTGATGCTCAGGAATCCTATAAGAGAGTTCCTGCATCATGGAATAAATCGTCAGCTGATTTTGGACGGGTGGATCAGGGTGCCTGCCTTGGGCTTATTGCTTCGGCTCGGTGGATTGTAGCTACTCCTTTATATAATGGAGCTGCATCTTATGGATATAAGGGGACCCGTATATTCGAAAGCGAGTATAGTACATATGATGCAAATCGTTGGGTTGCTGTTCGCGATGCCGCAAAAGCTCTACTGGACTTTAAGTTTAATGGAGAACCTCGTTACAAACTTTATACAAGTTATACGAATCAGGATTTTAAAGATGATTCAGGTAATGATATGAACAACTCTACAGTGTATACACGTTTGTGGAAAATGTTTTTCGATCCGGAAGCTTATGCTGATGAATACGTCTTTTTCAGACCGAATGAAAAAGATCAGGGCTGGTTTGGAGATATATTTCCGCCAAGTAAGAGAGGAAGCTCTCGTCTGCAGCCTGTACAGGAGCAAGTAGATGAATATGAGTATATCAGTCCTGATGGATATGGTTATCCAATTTATTCTGATCAGGCAATAAAGGATGGTTATGATGATGGAAATCCTTATATGTCAGTAAAAAGAGACCCTCGTTTCTATCGGGATATTGTATTTCATGGAGCTCCGTTCAGAGATGGAAGTAATAACAAAGAGATTATTAATACCTCTACAGGTTCGGATCGTATAGGAGCATCCAATGCTACGACTACCGGTTATTATTTAAGAAAATGGCTTATAGAATCATATAACTTCTCGGGTAGTTATAAATTGACGGGCGCAATATGGAGATTACCCGAGTTTATGTATATGTATGCCGAAGCGGTAAATGAAATATCAGGACCTAATCAGGAAATTTACGATTTGGTAAATAAAGTGAGGGCACGTTCTTTTATGGCTCCGATGCCTGCCGCCTGTAAAACAAATAAAGAACTGATGAAAGAGTATATCAAGCGTGAACGCCGAGTTGAGTTTTTCTATGAAAATAAGAGAATGTTTGAAACCCGTTTATATCTTGAACCGAATAATGAAACCGAAGTTACAAGAGAGAAAGAATGGTTGGCTTCAGGCACGGATAATACGACTCGTTCTCAGAAATATTGGGCTGTTTATCACAAACCGTATCCCAGAACTCAGCATATGATAAATGGGATGAGAGCAGTGGAGGATCCGAATGGAAAGATTGAGATTAACGGTGTTAAATATCGCATGGAACGCTTCTGTAAGGAAACCCGTGTATTCGAAACGCCCAAACATTATTTGTTCCCGATAATGCAGGCCGAATTACAAAAGTGTCCGACATTAGTACAAAATCCAGGATGGTAACCCTGTATATCCAAACACAGGTATTGATTAAATTAGAGTATTATTAAATATTTGAAACGAAGCGGGGTAGAGGTTATTATTCTATCCTGCTTTATCTCTATTCTTGAATAATAATAAAAGTAAAGTGTTGTTTATGAGAAAGATGAATCTGATAAAATTATTTTTCATATCATTGACCCTAGTGTCGTGTGTAAATTCTTCTCTTTCAGGGAAAGAAACAGACTCGAATAAAGATAATATGTTGCCCGAATGGGCTTTCGGAGGTTTTGTCCGTCCCGAGGGGGTGAATCCCATTATAGAACCCGATTCTACAGTGAAGTTCTTCTGTCCAATGAGAAAAGATTCAGTAGGCTGGGAGGAAAGTGATACATTTAATCCTGCAGCAGTAGTCAAAGACGGGAAAATATATGTATTATACCGTGCCGAAGATAATTCGGCGACAGGTATAGGTAAGAGGACTTCCCGTATAGGGTTGGCTGAAAGTACCAATGGCCTGAAAATGACGAGAGGTAAAACTCCCGTATTATATCCTGCAGAAGACAATGCCAAGGAGTTTGAATGGGAAGGAGGTTGTGAAGATCCCAGGGTGGTTGTAACCGAAGACGGTACATATGTGATGATGTATACTGCGTGGAACAGACAGGTTCCCAGATTGTGTGTGGCAACATCAAAAGATTTGTTGGAGTGGACTAAACACGGACCTGTTTTTGCTCAGGCATACGAAGGCAGGTTTAAAGATCTTGAAAGTAAGTCGGCATCTATTGTAACGAAGATTGTCGATGGTAAACAGATTGTAGCCAAAATTAATGGTAAATATATGATGTATTGGGGCGAAAAAATGGTTAATTTAGCTACATCGGATGATCTGGTCAACTGGACTCCCCAACTGAATGAAAAAAATGAACTGAAAGGGTTGATTTATCCCAGATATAAATATTTTGACAGTGACCTTACCGAATGTGGCCCTCCGGCAATTATAACCGATCATGGCATATTGTTGTTGTATAATGGTAAAAACAGGATAGATGACAGGCGTGACTATCGGTTTAATGCCGGAACTTATAGTGCAGGTCAGGTTCTTTTTGATCTGAATAATCCGGATAAAGTGCTTGCTCGTCTGGATGTGCCTTTTTTCCGTCCTATAGCCGATTTCGAGAAGAGCGGTCAGTATGCTGATGGAACAGTGTTTATCGAAGGTTTGGCTTATTTGAATAATAAATGGTTTTTATACTATGGATGTGCAGACTCCAAGGTCGGAGTTGCAATATATGATCCTGCAAAAAAAACAGCAGGAGATCCGATAGAATAATCTTTATAAATAAAATACGATGAGGAAGAGTTTTTTTTCATTTGTAGCAGTCGTTTTCTGTGTATTCTGTTTGAATGCACAGAATCTCACTGTTGCAACGTTTAATGTTCGAAATGATAGCAATACGGAAGATGCAAAGAACGGTAATGGTTGGTCGCAACGTTATCCGTACATCGCTCAAATGATCCTTTTTAATGGATTTGATGTATTCGGAGCGCAGGAGGTTTTGCATCATCAGTTAAATGATCTGCTTGGCAGTTTACCCGGATATGATTATATCGGGGTGGGGCGTGATGACGGTAAAACAGCCGGAGAGTATGCTCCCATATTTTATAAAAAAGAGAAGGTTGAGCTGATCAAAACAGGTAACTTTTGGTTATCGCAGCAAACCGAATTTCCGAATAAGGGATGGGATGCCGTTTTGCCCCGTATTTGTACATGGGGAGAATTTAAGGATAAAGATGGAAAATTCCGTTTTTGGTTTTTTAATCTGCATATGGATCATGTCGGTGTTATAGCTCGTCAGGAAAGTGCAAAATTAGTTTTATCCAAAATAAAAGAAATGTGCGGAAATGATCCTGTTATACTAACAGGTGATTTTAATGTTGATCAGACTCATGAGAGTTACAGACTTTTGAATGAATCGGGAGTTTTAAATGATTCATTCGAGAAAGCTCAAATACGCTATGCTCTCAATGGTACGTTTAATGCATGGGATCCTGATCTGAAGACGGATAGCCGTATTGATCATGTATTTGTGACAAATTCATTTGTTGTAAATAAATATGGGGTATTGACCGATACTTACCGTTCACCTCGTGTCGATTCAAAAACAGTTCAATCCGGAAATTTTCCGAAAGAAGTATCTCTGAAAGAATACGATGTCCGTTTGTTATCTGATCATTTCCCGGTTCGGGTAGAGCTTACTTTTGATAAGAAAAAGAAATAAGTTATATGAGCTCTGATTGTTTTTTTATCTATATAGAAAGTCATGAGCCAGTCAGTTAGTCAGAAAAAGGTAACTTATGGAAAAACACAGGAAGGTTGTAACTTTTGTAACCTTTTGGGGAAATGAAGATTGGTCAGTGTTAACTGACTTAATAACCCCAAGCCCCATCAGGGATAAAGTGTCACAATATAAAGTGTACCCTTTTCGTGGAACCTTTGTAACCTTTTTTATGTAATGTATTGAATAGTAGTTGAAAGATGTTGAAGTCAAATAGTGAGAATTTATGATGAGGAAAAAGATAATAGTGTTTTTATATACCATAATATTGTCGGTTTGTACGGTAACTGCTCAACAGAGGTTAATTGACTATGTAAACCCGATGGTTGGGACGAAAAGCATGGGGCATACTTTCCCCGGAGCATGTTCTCCATTTGGATTGGTGCAGCTGAGCCCTGATACCGAAATGATCCCTCACAATATAGACGGCAAGTATCAGCCCGATGCCTATAAATATTGTGCGGGATATCAGTATGACGATCCTACTATTATCGGATTCAGTCATACTCACCTGAATGGAACAGGGCATTCCGATCTGGGAGATATACTTATTATGCCTACTACAGGAGACGTAAATCTCGATATGGGATCATCCGATGATAGTTCGAAAGGATACAGGTCTCACTATAGTCATCAGAATGAACATGCCGAAGCGGGTTATTATTCAGTATTGTTGGACGATTATCAGGTCAATGCTGAATTAACGGCGACCGAACGTACCGGAGTTCATCGGTATACATTTCCTAAGGGAACAGATACGGGACATATTATATTAGACCTTACTTATGGTATTTATAACTATGATGGTAAGGTACTCATGTCTAATTTGAGAGTAGAGGATGAATATACACTAACCGGCTACCGTATTACACGGGGATGGTCGAGAATGAACTATACATATTTTGCAGTGAAATTCTCTAAACCCATAAAGAATTATGGATGCCGCAATGCCGAAAAGCCAAAGTATGTTGGTTGGTGGCGTAAGTTCAAGATGGAAGATAATTTTCCGGAAATGTTCGGACAAAAGTTAACTGCGTTTTTTGATTTTGATTTTACGGATAACAAACCTTTGGAGATAAAGGTTGCTCTTTCTCCTGTCGATTGTTCAGGAGCTCTGAATAATCTGGAGACAGAAACTGCTGGCAGGTCTTTTGATGAGATTAAAGCTGGAGTACAGAGTAAATGGGAAAAAGAACTGGGGGGATTGAAAGTCGATGCGGATGATAACCGTAAGAGGATTTTTTACACGGCTCTTTACCGAACAATGATAAATCCGTCGGTATATCAGGATGTTGATGGACGTTATCGGGGAGTTGACCATAATATACATCAATCGGAAGACGGAGCTACCAACTATACCGTATTTTCGGTGTGGGATACTTATCGGGCAGAACATCCTTTATTGAACCTGATTAAACGTAGTTACAGTAAACAGATTGTCAATTCGATGCTCAATCATTATAAGCAGAGTGTACATGGTGCACTGCCTATTTGGTCGCTGATGGGAAATGAAAATTGGTGTATGATTGGTTATCATTCGGTATCGGTTGTATCAGATGCTATTGCCAAAGGAATTGATATAGACAAAGATCTGGCATTGAAAGCTTGTATAAGCAGCTCCAATGTAGATTATTATGATGGAATAGGTGCTTATAAGAAATACGGGTATGTCCCTTCGGATTTTAGTGGTGTATCGGCATCTGTAACTATGGAGTATTCCTATGATGACTGGACTATTGCCGAGCTGGCAAAGCATATCGGAAAACAGGATGTGACTGACCAATATACAAAGCGGGCACATAGTTACCGAAATGTGTTTGATCCGTCTATAGGTTTTGCCCGCCCAAAGGATAAAGAGGGAGTGTTTCAATCTCCTTTCGATTTGTTGGATACCCATAATCAGGGCTTTATAGAAGGTAATTCGTGGAATTATTCGTTTTATGTGCCGCATGATGTAAATGGTTTGATAAACGAAATGGGTGGTGACAAGCGTTTTGTTCAACGGCTCGATTCTTTGTTTACAATGCATCTTCCCGAGAAATATTATAAGGACAATGAGGATATTAACGAAGAGGGTTTGATGGGTAATTATGTACATGGAAATGAACCGAGCCATCATGTCGCTTATTTATATGCATGGACTTCTCAGCCGTGGAAAGCTCAATCCCGTTTACATGAAATTATGAATAAAATGTATCGGAACAAAGTCGACGGACTTTGCGGAAATGACGACTGCGGACAGATGTCGGCTTGGTATGTATTCTCCTCAATGGGCTTCTATCCCGTATGCCCTGGGTCTGATCAGTATATCTTAGGATCTCCTAATGCGAAAAGTATTACCCTGAATCTTGAAAATGGCAATACCTTTAAAATATCAGCTCCTAAAATGGACGATAAGAATGTATATATACAATCGGTTTGGCTGGATGGTAAACCTTATAATAAGGCTTACATAACACATGCAGATATAATGAAGGGTGGAGAACTTCGTTTCGAGATGTCATCCAAGCCGAATAAAAAAAGAGTATTCTCGGCTGCAGAGAAACCATATTCATTAACCCAAACCTTACAATGAAAAACATCAGTATATTAATTCTTTTATTGAATTTCTATCATTTAGTATATGCCCAAAAATGGGAGAGTCCGAAATGGGAAACTTTTAAGTACCCCGAAATAAATTTCCAGAATAAAGCGGAAAATACCGAAGGCTGGAAAATCTATAAGCGTATAGTTCCTGATCCCGAAACGTTTATACAGCAGCATGCGCTATGGGTTGCACAAACTCTTTACTGGTCAGCATCTGATTCTATACCTAATGTCGAAAAGATAGAATATACACTTGAAGATGTAGATGGTATATCGGCTAAAGGAGGTCAGCCTCCTGTCGTGAATATATTCTATAGTTCCCGATGGGTTGAGAAGTCCGAAACATCGGAAGGGGATGATAAAGTACTTTACGAAACTCGTGGAGTTTTGTATCATGAACTTTCTCATGCTTTTCAGCTTGAGCCTCAGGGGGCAGGTACTTATAAGCAGGGAACGGAATTCTGGGTTTTTATAGAAGGTATGGCTGATGCAGTACGTTATCATAACGGTTTTTTTCCTGTTAGCAGCCGAAAAGCTGGTGGACACTGGATGGATGGCTACCGCACAACCGGATTCTTCCTTGAATGGTTGACTTGCAAGGATCCTGACTTTTTGAGGAAATTCAATAAATCTACATTGGAAGTCATACCGTGGAGTTTTGATAAAGCAATGAAGCATGTTTTTGGTGATCAGGTGACAACTGACAGCCTATGGGATGAGTATCAGGTGTTTTTGAAAAAATAAGGAGTGAAAATAGAAAACGGGCATTTGATTATATCTTTTCAAATGCCCGGTCTTAGATGAAATAAGGTCTCCGACTACCGTATGAATTTTTCGTATGGCGTTTTGTAGTCTTCGCCCATCATTTGCTTGTATGTATTGGTAAATTTCTGATATCTTTCTTCTGCCAGATTTTCTTTGTTTAATTTGATCGAAGACCTGATGTAATATGATAAAGCAAAATCACTTAAAGGGGATATATCCAATATTATTTTAGATAAAACGGATACTGTCTGGTAATTTTTTCTCTCATAACAATTTCTGAGCGACTGTTTTAGTTCCGATTCCAGTTTATCTTCAACGAGGGCTTTCCACGTGTCGAACAGAGGTTCGTCGTTGTTTTTCAGGAATTCGCCATTGGATAGAATGCGGATAAACTCAACTGAATTATCTTGGTTCTGTTTTGCATTGATGATCGTTAAGAAAGATAAATAATCACAATAGCACTTGCTGCTGATCTCAATTCGGTAAGTCGATTTTTCATAAATCAGGCTAATACCGTCCAATTCTTCCAGAACTTTTCGAAGACCGTTAATTGTTACACCTCTGATGTTCTTTGCTTTCTTGTTGTTTCTGTCGTCCCATAGCGTATCAGTCAGGTCTTTAGATGTTATTCCACCATTGGCACTATGCTGTAAAATCAGTAAGAAGGCATGCTTTAGTCTTGCGCTGAGCATGTATTCTATTTCTTTACCTGATCTATTGATAACGGAAAATTTACCGAATAGAAATATTGTATTAGGCGTTTTCTTTATTTCCTGTTCCGGTAAACTCTGATTTTCGTCTGATGTACTCAATGCATGTAAATCACTTGAATCTTGTCTTCTCCGGAATCTCCAGTAGATTATAGAAGTTAATATTACGATCAGAATAAAAACAGGGATGATGTAAATAAGGGTCCTGCCGGATTTACCTGAAGGGGGGGGCATCTGAAGCGAATCGAATGACACGGGCGGATAGGATAATGTATATAACTTAAACTTAGAGCCTATATCGTCATTGTCGAACTCTTGAACCACAGCATAAAGTTTGCTGAATTTTTTATCAAGAAACAGTTGGGCGTTAGTTCCTATCTTTTCTGAACGGATTGGGATAGAATCTCCCAATTTACTGTAATGTCCGTTTTCCAAAGAAAATTCATAAAGTTTCAGAAAGGTATTGGAATAATGTTCGGGATAACAGAATGTAATAAATGTCTGTTTCTCTTCATTGATAATCATTGATTTTATGGGAACCATATCCTCTTTCTTCCAGTCTATTTCCCATAACTTCTTAATTGTATAATTATTGAGATCGACCTTATACAGATCGTAAAAATATTTGCGCCCTACATTGTATTCTCCAGACTCATTGCCCATTCCTCCGAAAATGTACAGACTGTTTGTTTTTTCGAGGTAGCCCATCGATAAGAAGTAGCGGGGATGTATGATATCTCCTTTGAAATTGAGCTTGCTCCATGTTTTGGTGTTCAGATCGAAACTATAGAAGTCATTTGTATATAAAAGATTTCCGAAGCCGCCAAAAATAATGAACCTGCTGTTTTTCTGATCGAAGAAACGTCCGTGATGATGTCTTTCGGTGGGCAATTTATCTTTACTTAAAACAGACCATGTTTTGTTGTCGAAATTATATTCGGCCATCATCACATCCTTACTAAGGGTTTTGTAAGTTTCGTAAACAATCATACTATTATTCGACGGATTCAGAAAATTATCTCCAAGCCTAAAATCAATAGGACATTCGTTTTTGTATTTTATCGTACTGATTTTTCCATTTATCATATTATACAGGATTAGCGAATCCTGATTGAAGTAATATATTTCCTGTTTATCTTGGTTGAAATTAAATCCGGCAACCTTTTTGGACGTTTGCTGTCCGGTGTATTTCCAATAGTAGGCATCATTTATCAGCCATATCGGATTATTGATGTGTCCGTTAATATCTCCTTTAGATGGGTACACAACCGATCCGGTATGTTCGCTCAGAGGATATTCGAAAGCCACGTTTTTACCCGATATTTTCAGGTTTCTGATAGAGAATGAAGGTATGTCTATAAAATAGTCACTGCACCCGAACAGAACTTTAGTTTCGAGGTATTTCGGAAAGTTTAATTTTTCAGTTTGGGAATGGTCTCCTATCGAAAAACTGATCAGACCGTTAATCAGATCGAGGTGCAGTTGTAATTTAGACCATTGGCTGAAAGTGTAATCTTTCTTTGGGATCGACATAGTTATCAATCTGCTTTTTCCTTCCAGGTTGAGATGGTAAGCTATATTATTTCCCTGTGAATCATAAGCCAGATTGAATGTAAGATCAGGATTCTGTGTTTTGATCCTGAATAAATAACCCACTTGCGGTAGTGTATCACATAAAATATCGAAATCTATGGTCAGGAAATCTTTAAAAACAGGAGACGAATTATTAAAAACATTGTAAGATGTCCGCTCTTGAATAAGATAGCTGTTTCCTTTAAATTTTAATCCTTGAGATCTAGCATTGTAGTGTGTGATTGCTAAAAAAACTAGAAGGAATAATATATATTGTCTTCTCATAAGGTCATGGTAAATGTAGATACAACAAATATAATAAATTATAAAAAGAAAAATCAATAAAGAACTCGATAAGCTTATTGTAATCTTTATAAATGTGAAAAAGTGTCAAGGTTAATGAAATAATTCGGTTTAAGATTAAATATTAACTGGTCATTAACCCCTATATTAACCCTTCGATTAATCATATGGAACTATTTTTGCATATATAAAAGTCCGGCCTTAATATATTGCGATCTAATATCTTGACCGAGGACATATATTATTTCTGACAAGATAAGAAGCCTGTTGACCTTATAATTGCGCATTTTTGTAGTAACCCTGAATACTGAATATCATTTATATTATAAATAAAACACATAATGAAGAAACAATTCATTTTTCTATTCACGGCATTTCTGACTTTTTATCTGAATGCTCAGACTAATCTGCCTCCTGTTGATTATGTAAATCCATTGATGGGTACTCAGTCGAAGCATGCGCTTTCGACAGGAAATACTTATCCAGCCATCGCTTTGCCTTGGGGGATGAATTTCTGGATGCCTCAAACCGGAAAGATGGGAGACGGATGGGCTTATACTTATGATTCCGATAAGATCAGAGGATTTAAACAAACCCATCAGCCCAGTCCATGGATCAACGATTATGGTCAATTTGCTATTATGCCGATAACGGGTAAGGTTGTATTTGATCAGGACCAGCGAAGCAGTTGGTTTTCTCATAAAGCTGAAATCGTAAAACCGTATTATTATCAGGTGTACTTGGCGGATCATGATGTTGTGACCGAAATAACTCCGACCGAACGTGCTGCCGTATTCCGCTTTACGTTCCCTAAAAGCGAAAACTCATATGTAATAGTAGATGCCTTTGATAAAGGTTCATATATAAAGATTGTTCCATCAGAAAATAAGATCATTGGTTATACCACAAAAAACAGTGGCGGTGTACCCGATAATTTCAAAAATTACTTTGTTATAGTATTTGATAAACCGTTTACTTATACGGCTTCTGTTGCGGATGGAAATATCAGCCAGAATAAAACCGAATCACAAAGTGATCATGCCGGTGGAATTATCGGCTTTTCGACAGAAAAAGGAGAAATCGTACATGCGAAAGTAGCATCGTCATTCATCAGTTACGATCAAGCCGAACTTAATCTTAAAGAAGTACAGGGACAAAGCTTTGATGACGTTGCTGCAAACGGACGGAAAGTATGGAATGAAGTATTAGGAAAGATCAAAATAGAAGATGAGAACGTAGATAACATCCGCACATTTTATTCTTGCCTATATCGTTCAGTCCTGTTTCCCCGTAGCTTTTTTGAACATAATGCAGCCGGAGAGATAGTACATTACAGTCCTTACAACGGACAGGTTTTACCCGGATATATGTTTACAGATACCGGCTTTTGGGATACATTCCGTTGCTTATTCCCGTTCCTGAATCTGATGTACCCTTCAATGAACGAAAAAATGCAGGCCGGATTGGTTAATACTTATAAAGAAAGCGGATTTTTACCGGAATGGGCAAGTCCCGGTCATCGAGATTGTATGGTTGGTAATAATTCGGCCTCGGTTGTTGCGGATGCTTACCTGAAAGGGTTAAGAGGATATGATATTGAAACTTTATGGGCTGCTATTGTAAGCGGTGCTAATAGTGTACATCCTCAGATAAAGTCTACCGGGCGTTTAGGATATGAGTATTACAATAAGTTAGGGTATGTTCCTTACGATGTGAAGATAAACGAAAATGCTGCTCGTACATTGGAATATGCATATGACGACTGGACAATATATAAATTAGGCTTAGCATTAGGTAAACCTGCAAAGGATATAGAAATATTCGCAAAGCGTGCGATGAACTACCGCAATCTTTTCGATCCGTCTCACAAATTAATGAGAGGGAAGAATCAGGATGGAACTTTTCAATCGCCATTCAATCCTTTGAAATGGGGAGATGCCTTTACTGAAGGAAACAGCTGGCATTATACATGGTCTGTTTTTCATGATCCGCAGGGACTGATAGATTTGATGGGTGGAAAAGAAGGGTTTAATATCATGATGGATTCTGTTTTTAATGTACCGCCATTGTTCGATGACAGTTATTACGGTGGTGTTATCCATGAAATCCGTGAAATGCAAATCATGAATATGGGTAATTATGCACATGGTAATCAGCCTATACAGCATATGATCTATTTATATAATTATTCGGGTGAACCATGGAAATCTCAATACTGGACTCGTGAGGTAATGCGTAAATTATATACTCCGACTCCCGATGGTTATTGCGGTGATGAAGATAATGGTCAAACATCGGCTTGGTATGTGTTCTCAGCATTGGGTATGTATACGGTAGCTCCGGGAACGGATCAGTATATCTTAGGCTCTCCGTTATTTAAGAAGGCGACTATCAGCCTTGAGAATGGAAAACAAGTCGTTATAACTTCAGAGGGAAACGGTTCGAATAACAGATATGTCGATGCTATGTCGGTAAATGGGATGGATTACACTAAAAATTACTTGACACATAAACAGTTGATGGATGGTGCTGATATCCGTTTCAGAATGTCTGATAAACCGAACAAAACAAGAGGGACAAAAGAGGCGGATTTGCCTTATTCTTTCTCTACTGAATTGAAACAAAATAACCCTAAACTTTGGAATAAGATACGTAAATGAAGGTCTTTAATGATCTATTTTAAGTTATAACAGGCTCAGATTGTTATTCATCCAAAGTAACAAGCAGGTCTGTGACCTTGAATAAGAAGTAACTAACCAATACTTAAAATCCATGAAAAAAATAATAATACTTGGCACGGCATTGTTTCTTTCGCAGATGGAGATAAAAGCATGGGAAACGATTGATTTCAGTTTACCATTGGATAATACCGTAGTGAAAGCCGATCAGTATATCAGTCGGCGTCCGCAGGAATCCGAAAGATTATTTAAATCGAAAGCGATTGAAAATGAATTACAGCGGATAAAGAAACTTCTGAAAAATCCGAAATTGGCGTGGATGTTCGAAAATTGTTATCCGAATACGCTGGATACAACTGTCCGTTTCGAGATGAAGAACGGAAAGCCCGATACAAGTGTCTACACAGGTGATATTCATGCTATGTGGCTGCGCGATTCGGGAGCTCAGGTATGGCCTTACGTGCATCTGGCGAATAAAGATAAGGAACTGAAAAAAATGTTGGAAGGTACTATTCTTCGTCAGTTCAACAGTATTATTTTAGATCCTTATGCGAATGCCTTTTATACCGATACAAATGAGGTAGGTCATTGGAAAGATGATATCACAGATATGAAGCCCGGTGTACATGAGCGCAAATGGGAAATCGACTCTCATTGTTATCCTATACGTTTGGCATATCAGTATTGGAAAGTAACGGGTGATTCCGGAGTTTTTCAGGAAGAATGGCTACAGGCAATCACTTGCATCATTACTACTCTGAAAGAACAGCAGCGTAAAGATGGAGTAGGGCCTTATACATTTCAAAGAAAGAGCGAACGTCAGTTGGATACATTGAGCAACGATGGAAAAGGTGCTCCCATAAAACCGGTCGGACTTATAGTATCGTCGTTCCGCCCTTCGGATGATGCTACTACCCTGCAATTTCTTGTTCCTTCTAACTTTTTTGCAGTCAGTTCGTTGAGGAAAGCAGCCGAAATACTGACTAAGGTAAATAAAGATACAAAGTTAGCTCAGGAATGTACTGATCTTGCAAATGAAGTAGAATCAGCCTTAAAAGAACATGCGACCTATGAGCATCCTAAATACGGAACGATCTATGCTTTTGAAGTGGATGGTTTCGGTAATCACTTGTTGATGGATGATGCTAATGTCCCCAGTTTGCTGGCAATGCCATATTTGGGGGATATAGCTGTAAATGACCCTGTTTATCAGAATACACGCCGTTTTGTCTGGAGCGAAGATAATCCTTACTTTTTTAAAGGTACGGCTGGTGAAGGTATCGGTGGACCTCATGTCGGTTATGATATGGCATGGCCTATGAGTATAATGATGAAAGCTTTTACAAGTACCGATGATGCAGAGATAAAATGGTGTGTAGAACTTCTGATGAATACCGATGCCGGAACCGGATTTATGCACGAATCTTTTAATGTGAATGATCAGTACGATTTTACACGGGCGTGGTTTGCCTGGCAGAACACTTTATTTGGCGAATTAATTGTAAAACTGGTCAATGATAATAAACTGGATATCTTAAACAGTATTCAATAACCTAAATAACTATTACAAAATGAAAAAACATTTATTATTTATGCTTTCGGGGTGTTTACTATTGTTTGGATGCAATACCAATAAAACAATAGAACACGATATTGTATCGAGCGGAATGCGTCCTCCGGCGTATCCTCTGATTACAATAGATCCTTATACAAGTGCTTGGTCTACGACTGATAACCTATATGATAGTAATGTAAAGCACTGGACAGGGAAAGATTTTCCACTGATAGGGGTTGCTAAAGTCGATGGGGAACTATATCGTTTTATGGGTATAGAAGATGTTCAGTATGAGCCGATAGCCGTTACGGGTGAGCAAGGAACCTGGACGGGTGCATATACAACTCAGAAACCTGCCGATAACTGGATGAAACCAGATTTTGATCATACAAAATGGCAGACCGGAGCTGCGGCATTCGGAACTACTGTAAATGAGCCCACGGCTAAGACTAACTGGGATACCGAATTTATTTGGGTACGCAGAACTATTAAGTTGGATAAAGATTTTTCGAGCAAAAATGTATTCCTGGAATATTCGCATGATGATGATGTAATTATATATGTGGATGGACAGGAGGTTATTAATAGCGGCAATACTTGCAAGAAAAACGCTATACTTCAGCTGCCTGAAACGTTGACTAAGGGGTTTACTGCCGGAAAAACCGTTACGATTGCAGCATTCTGTCATAACAGAGTAGGAAACGGGCTGCTTGATTTTGGACTGCAAACAGAAAAAGATACTAAAAAGTATTTTGAAAAGACAGCAGTTCAGAAATCGGCTGATGTGCAGGCAACACAGACTCATTATGTATTTGCCTGTGGAAATGTTGATCTCCGCCTGACATTTACTGCTCCTTTATTTACGGATGATCTAGATCTTCTTTCGCGTCCTGTAAACTACATCACATACGACATCGTTTCGAATGACGGAAAGAAACACGATATCGAACTTTATTTCGAAGCATCTCCATTGTGGGCGGTGGATAAACCCCATCAGGAAACACAAAGTGAAATTGGAAATTCCGATAATCTTGTATTCTTGAAAACGGGAACAAAAAGTCAGAATATATTAGCAAAATCGGGAGACGATGTTAGAATAGACTGGGGATATTTTTATATGGTTGCAGACGAGAAGAACTCATTGGTTAATATAGGAGAGAATTCGGCTTTGAGAGATAAATTCGTGAATAATAAATTTGGAGAGAAAACCCAATCTACTAAGGTATACGACTATTTGGCTCTAGTAAGAAAACTAGGAAAAGTAGGGTCGGAAAGCGGTAAGATAATGCTTGGTTACGATGATATTTACTCTATCCAATACTTTAATGAGAACCTACGCCCTTACTGGAATCGTAAAAATGACCAGACAATTGTTTCTCAGTTTGTAAAAGCGAATAAAGAATACGACAGCCTGATTGATAAAGCTTATAAATTTGATAAAGAGTTGATGGAGACTGCTTCAGTTTCGGGCGGAAAAGATTATGCCGAATTATGCGCCTTGGCTTATCGTCAGGCGATAGCAGCTCATAAATTGGTTGAAGCTCCTAATGGAGACCTGTTATTCTTATCGAAAGAAAACTTCAGCAACGGGTCTATCGGTACGGTAGATATAACCTATCCTTCTGCCCCTATGTTCCTTCTTTATAATGTAGACTTGGTTAAAGGGTTGATGAACCATATCTTATATTACAGCGAAAGCGGCAAATGGACAAAACCATTCGCAGCACACGATGTTGGTACATATCCTTTGGCCAACGGGCAAACTTACGGTGGTGATATGCCTGTGGAAGAATCGGGTAACATGCTGATCCTGACAAGGGCAATCGCTGAAGTAGAAGGTAATGCCGAATATGCGAAAAAACACTGGAAAGTATTAACCGTTTGGGCTGATTACCTGGTAGAGAATGGACTTGATCCCGAGAACCAATTATGTACAGATGATTTTGCCGGACACTTTGCCCACAATGCCAATTTGTCGGTGAAAGCAATTCTTGGAATCGCATCTTACGGTGAACTGGCTAAAATGTTAGGAGATAATGCCACTGGTGAAAAATACATTACTGCAGCAAAACAAATGGCCGGAGAATGGGAAAAAATGGCAAATGACGGCGATCATTACAAACTTACATTTGATAAATCCGGAACATGGAGTCAGAAATATAACCTTGTATGGGATAAGATCCTAAAAATGGGAATTTTCGATCCGAAGATTGCATCTACCGAAATTGCATATTATCTAACCAAACAAAACAAATATGGTCTTCCTCTGGATAATCGTGAGTTATATACAAAAACAGACTGGATTATCTGGACTGCCACACTAGCTGATGATAAGGCTACATTCGAAAAGTTCATTGCTCCCATCCATTTATTTATGAACGAAACAAAAGACCGTGTACCTATGTCGGATTGGGTGTTTACAGATGCTCCTAATCAAAGAGGATTTCAGGCTCGTTCTGTTGTCGGCGGCTATTTTATCAAAATGTTGGATGATAAATATAACAAAAAATGACCTGACGATTTATAAAGCGGAGGCTTGATGCCTTAACTACATATACACACAGTTCAATATAAATCTAATAAACAAATGAAACTGACTAATTTTTTAAAGGCTTTTGTCTTTACAGGACTCTTATGTGCCTTCGTTATGGCATTGGGTGCGTGTAGCGACGACGATAAATCGGTTGCTTTAGGTACGGGAACGGTCGTGGGTTTGGTCACTGATGACGTTGGTGAGCCAATTGCCGGAGCGACTGTCACGATATCTAGCATCGGAGGTTCTGATGGATCTGTGACTACCGGCAGTGATGGAAAGTATACATTCAATAATGTAACGATTGATTCGCATGCTGTGACATTTTCGGCTGAGGGTTATCAAACGATCAGTACCACTATTACCCCTGCTAAGTTTACTGAAGATAAGATAGCGACAGCTAATATGTCGTTGTTGAAATCGGTGAAGATTCAAGGGGTGATAACTCAGGCGGATAAAGACCGTACTCCTCTGGCTGATGTGGTCGTTAGTGTGTCGACATCTAATTCTGTGACAACAGGTGCAGATGGTAAATATGTTCTGGATGGTTTGGGTATTAATGACTATGATGTCACTTTTACTAAAGCCGGCTTTTTGACTATAACCCGGAAGATTGCGAAAAGCGATTTTGTTGATGGTATGGTTGTGCTTGATGTTCAGATGGGCGGAGTTGAGTTGCTTCGGGGAAAAACAGCAGTGGATTTACAAAATGCCGATAAATGGTTCTTCAGTGAATATCGTGGCGGACGTAATGCCGATGCTTATCCTCATTGGGATTGGGCATGCGACTATATGTGTACGCTTGACTTCTGGGGAGCATGGCAGGAGCAGAATGAAGGTACTACACTACAAATCAGAAATACAGGAAAAGAACAGGAAAATCCTGCAGATATGGATGTGTTCGATTCGTATGTATATGGCAGTAAGTCAATCACCGCTGATAATAAGATATTGTCATTGAGAGTCCGTACGCATAGTGCAGACGCTTCTTCACTCGCTTATTTTGGGGTGCAGGTTATTGATCTGTCTGCTGCAGAACCTGTGACAGAGAAGGTTGGGGATACTAAGACCTATGGTTCGGGCGACTATACCGATTTTCATTTCGATTTGAGTAAGTATATCGGAAAAGAAGTGATTGTAGCAGTGGGGATTTATCGGAAAGAAACCGGTAATTATTATAAGCAATTAGTGCTTCGCCGTATATCTTTTGCTCAGGAAAATGTAACCGATTGGAATTGGATACCCGGAACAGAAGTTGTATCGGGATGGAAATTGACACAGGAAATGGTGCGTTCGACAATGCCTCATACTCGGAAATCTTTTACAGGTATCAGTCCTAAGTCTGGAAATAGAGATAATTATGTTGACGCTTACCGTGCTTGGAGAGATGTCGGTCATATCGGTGCTACATGGTCATTTGTTCCGTTAAGGAAGGATCCGGAAGTGTTCCCTTCGGAAGGATATCTGATCAAAACAACAGGTAACGGACCGATAGATACAAAAGTTCCGGAATCTTATTTCTATGCGAAATTCAGTGTCTCAGAAGGACAGAACAAGCTTACCTTCAAGACTCGGAACTTTGGAAGTAATTATACCTTCTTCAAAATGACTGCGATAGAAAATAATGGAACGGTAACTCATTTATCTCCTAAATCCAATACAGCAAAAGAAGCATCGGCTGCTGCTGATGGTTGCTGGAAATTTAAGCATGGAGAGGGTGGAGCCGGAGATCCCGATAAATATGCTTCGTTTGTTTATGACCTTTCTCAGTTTAACGGAAGTGATGTAACTCTGGTTCTTGGGGTGTACAACGGCGAATTAAACGGTGATGAGAATAAACTGGTTCTCTATAATATCGCTCTGAATTGAGGTATTAGTTCTTTATATAGTAATAAAAAGAATTCGGCTATATCTTTTCTCCGTATGCTTATGTGTACGGAGGAAGTGCCGGATAGCTAAAAGAAAATAAGAAAGATGAAAAAATTATTTGTGACTATTTTTTCTTTATTGCTCGTTGTAACTGCTGCTTGCAGTGATGATCCCGAGAATAACAACGGAGATAACGGAGGTGGGCCTATTACTTCTTCTGACCTGGTGGAGCAGAATCTGCTTCGGGCTATGCAGATGGTTGACAGTGCTGTGGTGAATCATTTTACCGGATCGGGTATGGCTATGGCAAGATATTATAATCCTTATACAGGAACCCGTTCAGCCGAAAAGGGTAGTGTATGGATGTATACAAGTTCGATAGAAGCCGTAAATGCTATTCTCCATGGACTTAAAGCCAATAAAGAACACGGTAAATCTGAATTATATGATAAGAATTTTGCCCGTTATACTCAGTTATTACATGATCTGTATGAGAATGCAGCTTTTTATCAGGGAACCTTCACTCTGACTTCTTATACTCAGACCAAGGAATGGTCTGTATATGGTGTGGATCGGGGAGGAGATAAAGGGTCGGCGAGTGTAGACGGGATTCACAATGTATATGATGACCAGCAATGGTTGATACGTGAACTTATCGAGGCTTATAAGCTGACCGCAGATCAAACTTATCTGATAAAGGCTGAATACTTGTCTCAGTATGTATTGGATGGCTGGGATTGTACTTTGGATGACAATGGTAAAGAAAATGGAGGCATTACATGGGGTCCCGGTTATACAACCAAACATTCATGCAGTAACGGGCCTATGGTAAGTCCATTGGTTTGGTTAAGCGAACTGTATCAAGGCAAAAATGATGAAATTTCATACTTATATATCGATGCGAACCAAAACCGTAAAACAGCATCGATGAAAAAGAGTGAATATTATCTGAAGTTTGCCCGTGCGATATACGACTGGCAAAAAAACAGCCTGATGCGTTCGGATGGTGTATATGATGATATGATGGGTGGATGTGATCCTAATTGTGATGTCGCTTACGAAATAATTGACAATGTAAAATACCGCAAGAACACAGGTCTTAGAGATAAAGTAGGGCCGGCTATTTCATACAATAGCGGAACTATGCTTTCTGGTGCTGCCGATCTGTATCGGGTGACCAAGGAACAGGTATATCTGGATGATGCGAAACAATTATCGGACAATAGCTTCAAATATTTTGCTAAGCTCGGAGCTACTGTTGCAGAGCATTATACTTACGATATTTCAGGATTTAATAACTGGTTTAACGGAGTATTGATGCGTGGATATGTGGATCTGTATCCTTCTCATCCGGATGTAGCAAAGAATATAGAAAGTTTCCAGAAGAATCTGGATTATGCGTATGAGAACTTTTTCTATAAGGGATTTCTGCCTCCTAACTTATTGGTCGGATGGAATCGTGAGAAGGGAAAGAACAATATGGAAGGCATGTTTACGTTTGCTTTTGCTGCCGAATATGCGGTGCTGGCAAAATACGAATTGGAAAAGAAAAACTAACCTTAAATAAATAAGCAGTATGATAAAAGCACAATATGCTAAAAACATAAAATCCTTGCATTATAGGGTTTTAGTGATGCTCTTTGTTGTTTTTATGCCTTTATCGTTATTGGCACAAAATATCAAAATATCAGGTAAAGTACTGGATAATAATCAGGAGCCTGTTATCGGAGCGACCGTTGCGGTGAAGAACACGACAAATGGAACAATTACAGATATTGATGGTAAGTATACTATCGAAGCTGCTAAGGATGCGACCCTTGAGTTTAAATTTCTAGGGCTGAGTACTAAAGAAGAAAAGGTAAACGGACGTACCGAAATTAATGTATCGCTCACCGATGACCAAAGCATTGCATTGGACGATGTGGTAGTTGTGGGATATGGTACACAAAAGAAAGCGACTCTTACAGGAGCTGTGGCAGGAATTAAGGGTTCGGAAATGCTCCAGACAAAGAATGAGAATCCGCAGAATATGTTGACCGGACGTATTGCAGGTGTCCGTGTATGGCAAAAAAGTGCCGAACCCGGAACATATAATAATAATTTGGACATCAGAGGATTAGGGTCTCCGTTGGTTGTAATAGACGGGATCCCTCGTGAAGCTGCCGATTTCCAGCGTTTGAATGCCAATGATATCGAAGATATATCTGTATTGAAAGATGCTTCTGCTGCAATATACGGGGTGCGTGCCGCTAATGGCGTTATTCTGGTTACGACCAAAAAAGGGTCTAAAGCTGGTAAGACATCGGTTTCGTATAACGCCTCTTATACTATACAGCAACCTTCGAAAATGCCTAAACTGGCGAATGCTTTCGAAACGATGACGATCTATAATGAGAAGTCGATGAATAATATCAATGGCGGAAATCTTATATATACCGAAGCCGATTTCGAAGCTTTTCGTAATGGTACACGCCGTTCTACGGATTGGAACAAACTTATATTCGCCGAAACATCACCTCAGACTCAGCATGATGTGAGTATTACGGGAGGTAGTGAAAAAACTCAGTTTTATGTGGGATTAGGCTACTTCTATCAGGAAGGATTATTTAAATCGGGAGATTTGAATTACGATAAATTCAATCTTAGATCGAATATAAATACCGAAATAACAAGAGGTCTGACTTTCGAACTTAGCTTGAGTGGAGTTGCGGATCAACGTAATACTCCTTATTCAGGTTCTTCGGATATAATCAGAAACTATTGGCGTCAAGGGGTATTGAATCCTGCTTATGCCGACCCTGAAAATACAATGCTCAATTACGAAGGCTTGGATCTGGAAGAAAATACGGTAGCCAAAATGACATCCGATGTATCGGGATACCGTAAGTACAAGCAAAAATATTTTCAATCTTCCGCTTCATTGAATTTCGATCTGGAAACAATATTGCCCGAATTGAAGGGGTTGTCAGCAAAAGCTCTATTCAGTTACGATTACAGAATGGACGATAATACGATATTCCGTAAAGAATACTACCAGTATGCTTACAATAAAGTTTCAGGACTATATGATCAAAAGTTGTATAACGAAAGTTCACCGAATCAATTGAGACGTGAAAACTTTTCGAAACAGCAGAAATTAGCACAGTTCACACTTAATTATAATCGTACATTCGATAAGAAGCATGCTGTAAATGGTGTGGTCGGATGGGAAACTCAGAAGCGTGACGGAGATAATTTCTACGCTATGCGTGATTTGGCATTCGCCATGGAATACTTGTTCGCAGGTGTGGATGAAAATCAGAAAGGCGGTATGTTGACCGGTAATAATGATCTTTATGATCAGGCCAATTCTGCTCTTATCGGTAGGGTTAACTATACATTTGATAACCGTTATATTGCAGAAGCTCAATTCAGATACGATGGATCTTCGAAGTTTGCAAAAGGTCATCAATGGGGATTTTTCCCTTCTGCCTCTGTGGGTTGGAGATTGTCGGAAGAGCCATTCTTTAAATCAGTTCCTCTATTTTCTTTTGTAGATCAGTTGAAAGTGCGAGCCAGTTATGGTATACTGGGTGATGACGGCGATCTGGATTACGACTGGGCAACCGGTTATACTTATCCTGCAACCGGAGATAATGGGGACAAAGGATATTATGCACAGTATGCTCCCGGCTATATTTTCGGAGATCAGTTTGTGAATGGAGTTGCAACAAAGGCACTTCCAAACAGAAATATTACTTGGTTTGAATCCCGAACATTCAATGTCGGAGTCGATTTTGAAGGCTGGAACGGTTTATTCGGATTTGTTGTAGACTATTTCGACCGCCGCCGTGAGGGACGTTTTGCCCGTCGTAAAGGAGACCTGCCTACTGTGGTGGGTGCAGATGCTCCGAGAGAAAACCTCGATAGCGACCGTCACTTCGGTATTGACCTCGAACTCTCGCACCGCAATCAGATAGGGGATGTGTTCTATAAAGTAAAGGCTATTGGTACTATTACACGTCAGAAATACATGACCGCATCGGAAAAAGGCCCATGGGGTAACTCTTATGACAGATGGCGTAATGATAATCTTACAAACCGTTATCAGGGTATGCAGTTCGGATACGAATCGGCAGGACGTTATACAAGCTGGCAGGATATATGGTCTTATCCCGGTTATAAAGACAGGGATATATTGCCCGGAGATTATAAATATCAGGACTGGAACGGAGACGGACAAATTGATGGATTGGATGTCCATCCTTATGCTTTCGACCAAACACCGTGGCTGAATTATAGTTTCAGTTTTGATGTTAAGTATAAAAATCTCGATATGAGTGCCCTGTTTCAGGGATCGGCTTTAGGATCTATGGAATATAAA
Source organism: Indolivaga capnocytophagoides DSM 22835 (assembly GCF_000426485.1). Lineage (GTDB taxonomy): Bacteria > Bacteroidota > Bacteroidia > Bacteroidales > Dysgonomonadaceae > Dysgonomonas_A > Dysgonomonas_A capnocytophagoides. The sequence continues at coordinate 145,520 of NZ_AUFL01000009.1, read as the reverse complement.
GAGCCGTTGTATGCTATATGGGGTACAAACGGAGGTGGTACATTGGAGCAATATCTGGATCGTTGGCATCCGGTTGATCCAACAGCAGACCCTTATGATCCATCTATCGAGTGGGTGAGCGGATATTATGGATATACAGGTCGTTATCCACGCAGCGATTCGGAATTCAATAGAGTAAGTACGGCATATCTGCGTCTTAAAAGTGTAGAACTAGGATATACCTTACCCAAATGGAAAGCCTGGCCGACAATGAATCTGAGAATTTTTGCCAATGCTTACAATTTGTTTACTATTACGCAAGTAAAATTTGTGGATCCTGAACATCCTGATGATGACAATGGGCGTTTATATCCACTGAATAAAACTTATACACTAGGATTATCCCTTTCTTTTTAAGGTCTCAGACCTATTTGATGACTGTTTAAGTATAACAGCAATAGATAGTTATTGCTTTAAAATGCAACATTAAATACTTATTGTTACTTAGTGAAAAGTGACGAATCTAAAAAATACAGATATGAAAAAGATATTTATGTTAGCCTTACTCGGTATGCTGTTTATTACATCGTGTAATGATCTGGATATATCGCCTAAGAATATTGTAACGGATGAAGACCTGATGACCAATGAGTCGGGGATGGAGATTTATCTGGCACGTATGTACAGCTACATGCCTTTTGAGGAATTTAAATACATGCCTCAATGGGGACTGAGGTTCGACTCTTGGCTTGGAGCCATGGGGATATCGGGAACCGGAGAAGCCTTGAACAGAGATGGAATATGCTCAGCCTTTACAGGTGAGGATACACCATACTGGAATGATGAGGGAAAGAAAGCTCAACCTTTCAAACTATTGAGAGATGCAAATTACTTGTTGGAAACCCTGCCTAAATACAGGGAGGCTTTTACGGAAAAACGCTACAATCACTATTTGGGTGAGGCATATTTTGTACGTGCGACTGTATTTTATGCTATGGCTCGCCGTTTCGGAGGAGTTCCGCTGGTTACTAAAGTTATTCCTTATCCTGCTGAATCAAGTGAATTGGAAGTGCCTCGCTCGACCGAAGAAGAAACTTGGGATCAGGTATTAGCCGATTTTGATAAGGCTGCCGAGCTACTGGAAACAACCAGTCCGAGAACAGGTTATTCGAATAAATACGTTGCTCTTGCTTTCAAATCCGAGGCGATGTTATATGCCGGATCTGTAGCAAAATATAACGAAACACTGCCCGGACGTATGACCGGATTGGGTGAAAAGACAGGTGTAAGAGTTATAGGTTTTGCAAGTGATACGTGGCAGGCTGCATCTAAAAGGTATTTTACAGAAGCTTATAAGGCTGCCCGTGAAGTAATGGAAACCGGAGGTTATTCTCTGTATAAGAAGAAATGGTCGGCAACAGATAAAGAAGCTCAATATCAGAATATGGTGGATATGTTCAGCGACTTGTCCAGTCCCGAAAATATTTATGTGAAGCAGTATCAATACCCGACATTAACCCACGGATATGATGCTTACAGTGCTCCATTTATATTCCGTGCTCCATTAGCATCGGGAACTTGTCCTACTTTGGATTTTCTGGAGTTGTTCGATGGATTCGATCGCTATCCGAATGGTACTGTAAAAGTTACAACGGGTTCGTCTAACACTACGGGCGATTATATAATGTACGATAAACCGATGGATTTCTTTAAAAACGCAGAACCTCGTTTGCGTGCCTATGTTATTTTCCCCGGAGATATGTTTAAGGGAAAAGAAATTGAGATTCGTGCAGGTATTTATACGGGGTCTTCTCCTGTAAAACCATTGTTTAATGATTATTCGTATAATTCGGCTGATACACGTTATCAGCATCTGGATGCTTATAAAAATACACCTAAGACTTTGTTTTTGAGTCCAAGAGATGGAAATAGTCAGGAAATCGTTTCTTATAATGGAAAAGATATGACCGCTGCCGGAGCCAATGGTCCGTTCTATGATTTTGGTGAAGGTTGTCTTACAGGTCTTTATGGTCGTAAATGGCTTAATCCGGATCCGTCATTCGAAGCCGGAGAAGGTAAATCGGCTCAGCCGTTTATTTTGATGCGCTACGCCGAAGTATTGCTTAATGCAGCGGAAGCCGGTGTGGAACTATCTTTGGCAGGAGCTCCTTCTCCTGATGGTTCTAATCTGATACAGGTGGCTACAGAAGCTGTTAATGCCATTCGTGAACGTGCCGGAGCTACTCAGTTGACCAGTCAGATTACTTCTAACAGAACAGGTTTGGATATTGTACGTAAAGAACGACGCAAAGAGCTGGCTTTCGAGCATAAAACTATCTGGGATTTACGCAGATGGCGTGTTTCGCATTACGAAGGTCGTGATGAATTCTGGGGCGAAAGCAGGGATAAATCTCTTTACAGTAATAATGCGAGGTATCGTTTCCGCGGTTTATATCCGTTCTTTTCAACTCAAACCGGAAAGTATTTCTTTGACGCACGTTTCCAATGGGTTAGTCTTAAGACTTTTGAGTTTAATGCTATCGATTATTATTTTGCAATACCTTCGGGTGAAGTTGCTAAAAGCAGGGTAATTGATCAACAACCTAACAGATAATGATATTATATCTATAATAATAAAGGTCGCAGACTTTTATAAATAATGAATATACGGAATATGAAAAAAATAGAACCTTATATTTTTATATGTGTACTCGCTTTGTTTACGTCTTGTAGTTTATTCGAAATGGATAACTATGATGAACCGGGCGAAACTTTACAGGGCGAAGTGGTAGATATAGCTACTGGCGAACGGGTGCTGACCGATCAGGGAAGTGAAGGCATTCGTGTGAGATTGACTGAAACGAGTTGGGGCGAAAATGTGACTCCGAATCCTGATTTTTATTGCATGTCGGATGGGACTTTTCAGAATACCAAGTTATTTAAAGCGGACTATAATATCCGTATTGACGGACCGTTTATACCTCTTGTCAGAGAAGATGAACGGGGTATAGTTTATGCTGATGAAACGATAGACACTAAAATAAGCGGAGTCAACAATGTGAAATTCGAAGTTTATCCATTTTTGAAAGTGGAATTACTGGGAGATCCTACCGTTGCAAATGGGAAGGTTACGGCAAAAGTGCGTGTGACCAGAGCTGTTTCTCCGGAGATATTTAAAGAAAAAGTTCAGGTAATGGGCGATTATAGCGATAGTTTCCTAAATATAACAGATATTCAGTTTTTTATAAGCTATTCTTCAAGTGTCGGATATAGAGCCAGGGACGAAAGATGGTCAAGTAAAATCGAATATACAGGTTCGGCATTCAATTCTTTGCTGGGAGACGAGATAACTATACAATCGAACGGAACTATACCTTCGGGTCGTAAGGTGTTTGTGCGTGCTGCAGCCCGCATAAATTACGATACGCCAAAAGGTAGTGGTATCAGAAGATGGAATTACAGCGCACCGATGGAAGTAATGATTCCGTGATAATAAGTAAAGACTGTTCCTGATTTTAGAAATTTGAAATTTTATCTATAGGATAAAGCGGTCTTTAGGCCGCAGACCCCTCTTGTTAAAAAATATTCTTTAATGTGAGACAGGTACACTTTGTAGGGGTAGGGCTCTACTCTACCCTTTATTAATGAAAAAAGGAAACATCAGAAAAAGGACAATTTCAGTGTGACTTTTGTAACCTTTTATTATAAGTAACGGAACGTTTTTAATGGCGTGTCGAAATGCTAATTGCCTGTTATTTTTATGTTTACGAAGTTGATGAAAGGGTCTGAGACCTTAACTAAGCAATACTCTATGAGAAATAAAATTTTGGTTTTATGTTTATTAGGTGTTGGTCTTCAATTGAAATCTCAGAATGTCGATAATGTAAAGACTACATTTCAGACATCAAGAGAATGGAGACCTACCATTGATACCCGTGCCGATGCTGTAATGGTATACGGGGTAGGGGGAAATCCTTCCGATAAGTCGGAAAAAATATCATTCGAAGAACGTGTTCAATCTTGGAAAGACAGAGGTTATACTGTCCATTTTATGACAGGAATAGCATGGGGTGAATATCAAGACTATTTTACAGGCGAATGGGATGGAAAGATGCATTTGGATGAAGGTCAGGTACAACAAAATGGCGATACTATCTGGCATGGCCATATGGTTCCTTATATCGTTCCTACTGCTAATTATTTGAAATATATAAAAGAGAAACATATAAAGCGGGTAATTGATGCCGGTATTGATGCTATTTTTCTCGAAGAGCCTGAATTCTGGGCTAGGGCAGGGTACAGTGAGGCTTTTAAACGGGAATGGAAAAAATTTTACGGATCGGAATGGAGACCTCAGCATGAGTCTCCCGAGAATACATATCTGGCAAATAAGCTGAAGTACCATCTCTATTATAATGCTTTGAATGATGTATTTACTTTTGCGAAAGAGTATGGAAAGAGTAAGGGTATGGATATTAAATGCTATGTCCCGACTCATTCTTTAGTCAATTATTCGCAATGGCAGATTGTGAGTCCGGAGGCTAGTTTGGCATCTCTTCCATGTATTGATGGTTACATTGCTCAGGTTTGGACGGGTACTTCCCGTGAACCTAATTATTTCAACGGAAAACTCAAAGAACGTGTGTTCGAAACGGCTTTTCTTGAATATGGATCAATGGAGTCTATGACTGCTCCAACCGGTCGCAAGATGTTTTTTCTTACAGATCCGATAGAGGATTGGCCTCGGGATTGGGTTGATTACAAGAAAAACTATCAGGCTACTTTTGTCGCTCAACTTTTGTACCCTCAGATAGCTAACTATGAGATAATGCCTTGGCCAGAACGTATATATGAAGGTTTATATAAAACGAGTGCAGATAGCGATAAAAAAGAAAGAATACCGAGACATTATTCTACTCAGATGCAGGTAATGGTAAATACATTGAATCAGATGCCTTTGACAGAATCTAGAGTTTCGGGTTCTAAAGGTATTAGTGTTTTGATGGCTAATTCTTTGATGTTTCAGCGATTTCCCATTCACGAAGGATATGAAGATCCGCAGCTTGCAAATTTTTATGGATTGGCTTTGCCCTTCCTGAAAAGAGGAGTTCCAGTTAAGACTGTACATATTGAAAACTTGTCATACAAAGAAGCATTGGCGGAAACAAAAGTCTTGCTGATGTCATATTCAAACATGAAACCATTAAGCCCCGAAGCTCATACGCATCTGGTTGATTGGGTTAAATCCGGCGGTGTATTGGTGTATTGTGGGCAGGATAATGATCCGTTTCAGTCTGTTTCGGAATGGTGGAATACAAAAGGAAATGCTTATAGGACTCCAGCCGCACATCTGTTTGAAAGGATGAATATGGGAGTTTCCCCAGACGAAGGTATTTATAACTATGGAAAGGGCTTTGTATATGTTGTGAGGTCAGATCCTAAAGAGTTTGTCTTAAATACAGGAAGTGACAAAAAGTTGCTGGATATTGTATCTGATATGTATGAAAACAAGTCTAAAGCAGGGAAACTTGAATTTAAGAACAGCTTCTATTTACAGCGTGGAGCTTATGATCTGGTTGCTGTCTTAGATGAAAGTGTGAATGATAAGTCTTATGTGATAGATGGAGTATTAATTGATTTGTTCGATCCGAAACTACCCATATATACCCATAAAGAAATTCAGCCGGGAGAGCATGCGTTCTTCTTTAATATTTCACGGGTTAAGGATAAACATAAGCCTCAGGTGCTTGCTTCGGCAAGTAGGATTTATGAAGAAGAAGTCCGGAAAGATTCATACTCTTTTGTTGCTAAAAGCCCTATAAATACGACCAATATTTCACGGGTGCTATTACCGAGGATTCCGCGTTCGGTGTTGGTCAATGGAACAAATGTCTTCGAAACTCGATATTGGGATAGCCAGACGAAAACCTATCTACTTGAATTTGAGAACAACCCCGAAGGTGTTTCTGTTTTGATTAAATGGTAAATTATCTGATCCTATTACCCTTATTATAATTCCGTATAAGTGTCAATTCTTAGTTTGTACGAAATTCGATTGAAAGGCTGACACTTATACGAAATTAAACTACTGTTCACTTAATTGCTTATGCTAACTGTGCTAAGATTAGTATTCCATCCTCTTACTTCTATTTGAGGTTTCTCATTGTTCCTCGGATTGTAGTCAATGATAATAGTTTTAGTTCCACCCGGAATAACAGATACATAATTATCGTTATAAAAAGCAGGAAGTATACGTTTTCCTGTTTTCGAGTCTATTAGAGAAATCCTATTGAAAAAGGCAACCGGGCTATTTATAGAATTAGAAAGACTTACTTCAATTTTTGATTCTGATAAGAATCTGGTAGAAATACCGAGATCAGCTTTCCTCATTTCGTTTAGTCCTGTATATTTCTTTTGGGAATCCGGATACCAGTAGAAATTTTCACTTAATGTATGCTTATTCTTATCCAACAACTGAAGGTAGAGAAAACCTCCCTTTTCTTTAGTGATCTTATCCAATGGCTCTTTTAAAATGATGGTCTTTTTTGCATCAGACGCATTGATGTATGCAATCTCTTGAGTCAGTAAGGTCTCTTTCCCGTTTATATCATATGCTTTAGCTATGATCATCAAATCATTATACGCCTTAAAGTTATTGTTAACGATCATTACTCGTCCCGTAACAGGGTTACACATTATGTGCAACGGCTCGCTTCCCTTACGTAAGCCGAATAGTGAAGCATTTGGGTCAAGATAATAATCGTACATCTGCCCACGCATCGAAGTCCATGGATTCTGAGTTTTCCAGATAATAGTTCCTGTATACCATTCCCACATATGAGAACTGAATCCCTCGATCAGTGCCCGGTACTGATCGTAGTTGACCAATTGAGCTTTCATCGCAAAGTCTCTGATGTCTTTAGGTTTTCCGTAAGGTTCTATAAAATTCTCATAACCTACTCCGGAATAAGTATGATATGTCCATACCGGATCAACATCTTCTCTAAACTTAGCATTCGGATTATATTGAGGAGCAATTCTATTCTCTTCAGGCAGAAAACGTCCCAATGATTCATAATCGCCGACTCCGACTGAGCCGACCTCGGAATTAAATGGCCATGTTTGCTTTTCCCAAAATGACACTATCGGTTGTATAGTATATGGGCCGTCACCATTGCCTCCTAAGAAATTATACGACCACTCGTCAGAATTAGAATAGTCTATAAACCAGCGGGTACCATCCAGTTGAGGGAGAATGCTGTCTCTTAACGGTATCAAAATATCCTCCGGAGGCATAATTTCATTGCCGCCACACCACATGGCTAAAGAGGGATGGTTGCGTATCATCTTTATCATATCTTTGGCAGACTCTAAAACCAACGGATGATTATCAGGGTACTTTCGTCTTGTCCATTGGTCTTCCGCCTTTAACGGATCGAGCCAGCGTCCGTTGCAATCGCCTGAAAACCAAAAATCCTGAATAACTAACAAACCGTATTTATCACAGGCCTGATAAAATTCAGGGCGCTCGGTTAATGCTCCACCCCAAATACGGATAAGATTGAGGTTCATGTCTCGGTGGTATCGGATTTCGGCATCATAGCGTTCGTCTGTAAATCTGAGCATGGCATCCGAGATAATCCAGTTTCCTCCTTTTATAAAAATCCGCTGACCGTTGACGTATATTTCCTGACTACGGGTTACAGTATTCCATTTACGGGAAATTTCCCGTACTCCGAATATTAGCTTTTCAGAATCGGATGCAGTGGTTTTGCCATCCTCTATAAATTCGATGTTCAGATTGTATAACGATTGCTCTCCATACCCCGAAGGCCACCACAATTTCGGATTTTCCATTGTGAAATCGGGCAATTGTATTTCGGCACTCGCATTGGGTGATATTGTAACATTTCGTGAGATAATATCTTGTCCCAATGTATAGCGTAATGTACCCGATATTTGTTTGTTCGAAGTATTCTCAAGTTCTGTTGACACTTTTAGCACTGCATGCTGCTGTTCTTCACATGGAATACGCTTTTCCGGAACTACTGTTATAATATGTGGATTCAGCAGATTTACTCGTCCCGTTTTTTCTATGTATACTTTATCCCAGATTCCGGTATTACGATCGCGGATAGGCTGTATCCAATCCCAGCCTGCAACGTACTGATGTGATACATTCTTCGCAATCCGTCCATCTCCGCCTTGCCCGCCATTCGGTTTACCTACAGGATCGGGAGGATATACAATAACACCCAGCCTGTTTTTTCCATCGGCAGCCAACAATTTGGTAATATTAAAAGTTTTGCGTAAAAACATGCCTTCGTAAAGTTCTGTATTTACTTTTCGACCATTCAGATAGATTTCACAACTGTAATTTATACCTCTGAATGTAAGCCAGACCTGTTCTTCTCCCTTAGGTTGTTTTTCTTCGAAATTTTTGATAAACCAGTAAGTATAATATTCTCGTCCGGTGTCGTAGATGTCAGGTATCTTCTCGTTGTTCATCCCGTAAAAAGGGTCGGGAATTTCCTTGTTCTCAAGCTGGGTTGTTAGCACTGTGCCGGGAACAACTGCTTTTTTCCATTTGTCTGTAGGATATGATATTACTGATATCTTTTCTCCGCTATCTTCAGTTTGCGATGCTTGCAGGCATTTCCATCCCGAATCTAATTCGTAACGGTTCTGCGCTTGTAGAGCAAATATCACAGACAGAATTAGTATTGTTAATATATATCTTTTATTCATTGTCGTTAATTGCTGTTATTTAATTTTTTAACCTCAAAAGGTTACAAAGGTCACACTGAAATTGCTCTTTTTCATCCGTAACCTTTTCCTCTTAATTTTCATATTGAAAGATCCAGACATTGTTTTCAGTATAGATAAAAATTCTGAATCTTATTTGTTTTCGGCTTTAAGGACATCTTCTGTTGTGCCCCATGTTTTTGAAGGTTTATTTCCCATTTCAAATTCCAGGGTACCTCCCGATTCTATATCCTTGAAATCTATGTAATATTTAATATACTCTTTTCCATTCAGCCGGATACTTTGGATGTACTTATTTTCAGAACTGTTGTTGTGAGCTATTATCTTGAATTCTTTGTTGTCTTTTACTTTAATGACCGCCTGATCGATAAGAGGACTTCCGAATATATATTTTCCACCTGCAGGTTCTACCTGATAGAAACCCAGAGCAGACAAGATATACCATGCAGACATCTGTCCTACATCTTCATTGCCCGATAGTCCGGCAGGCTGATCGTGGTATAACTCGGATAATACCTGACGTACTCTTTCTGCTGTTTTCCATGGCTGTCCTACATAAGGATACATGTACAATACCTGATGGCTCGGTTCATTGCCATGTGCGTATTGACCTATAAGTCCGCTTATATCAGGAGACGCATGCTCACCCAGGGAGCCTTCGACAATGAATAGAGAATCGAGCTTGGATATAAATCTGTCGGTACTGCCGAATAGATTTACTAATCCTTGTATGTCGTGCGGAACCAGCCATGTGTATTGCCATGCGTTGCCTTCGGTATAATCATTATCGCGATGCACGGATTCGAAAGGATTGAAAGGTGTTCTGAATTTTCCATCGGAAGACAATCCTCTCATAAAGCCTGTTTCTTTATCAAAATAATGGGAATAAGATTTACTCCTTTTCAGAAAATAATTATAATCGTCTTGTTTTCCCATCTTTTGAGCAACCTGAGCTAAAGACCAGTCGGCAATTGCGTACTCCATACATTTGGATAAACCTTCTTCTTCTTTGTCATATGGTATATAGCCGTATTCTTTGAGGTATTTCAACCCTCTTTCATCAAGCATTGCCGATTTCTTCATGGCCTCGTATGCGAGTTCTTTGTCAAAACCGCTATATCCTTTCAGAATGGCATCTGCTACTACGGCGATTGCAGGATTGCCAACCATGCAGTCGGTCTCGCATCCCATCAGATGCCATACAGGCAATTTGCCTTGTTGCCGATATATCGCAAGCATTGTATTGATGATATCATTTACTCTGTCGGGATGTATTATTGTCATTAACGGATGTGCCGCTCTATAGGTATCCCATAACGAAAATGTAGTGTAATTGATAAATGAGGCATTACGGTATATCTTTTTATCTGTTCCCAAGTAGTCTTTGTTCGTGTCGTTAAATTCCGATGGAGCAATCATTGTATGATACATGGCTGTATAAAAACAGCGTTTTATCTTCTCGTCAGATGTTGTTATTTTTATTTTTTTGAGCTCGTTATTCCATGCTTCATCTGCTTTTTTTACCGTCTGATCGAAATTCCATCCGGGTAATTCGTCCTTCATATTCAATTTGGCATTCTCTATACTGACCGGGGATAAGGCAACTTTTACATAGATTTCTTCTTTCGGTGCTGTATCGAAAAGTATTTGGGCATACACTCCTTCTCCCTTGAGCGAATTGCTTTCTATTGTATCGTCTCCGTGAGATAACGAAAACTCTTTCATCGGTTTAGAAAATACAGCCGTAAAAAAGATGCGTTGGTCTTTTGCCCATCCTGTAGAGAACCGATAGCCCGATACAACCGAATCATTTTCACGGATCAAATAAGTATCAACGGGTTTATCCCAGTTTATCTTACTCTTGAGGTCTATTATAACTTTTGCATCTTTGCTTTCGGGGAATGTGTATTTGTGGAAGCCGACCCGTTTGGTGGCAGTTAAAGCAACGTCGATATTATATCTGTCGAGATGTACCGAGTAGAATCCTGCTTTAGCTGTTTCGTTGCGGTGGCTGAACAGAGAGTACATTCCTGATTGAGGGTCGGATATTTCTCCTTTCCCTAGTTTTACATTGCCGATTACAGGCATCAAAGCAATATCACATAAATCGCCTATTCCGGTTCCGTTCAGATGTGTATGTGTGAATCCGAATATGGTTGAGTCCGAGATATGATATCCTGAAGTCCAGTCCCATCCTTCGGTAATGTTTGTGGGTCCTAACTGAACTAATCCGAAGGGGACGTTTGCTCCCATAAAGACATGTCCGTGATCTCCTGTTCCTATATAGGGATCAATATATTGAGTCAGATTTTCAGAACTGTTTGAAACAGTCTCTCTTGTTCCGCAGCCGGTTGAGACAATAGGGACAATGAATGCCAGATAGATGAATGTTGATAATTTCATTTTAAACAGATTAAGTAGTGTATATCTATTCTTTATCCAAGATAATAAAGATTTTAGCCACTACTCCATTAATTATGATTGTAATGGCTAAAATCTATCTAAAGAATATTACCAGTCTTTTTCGAACGTGTTTCCGGAGAATACAATTTCATCGTCATATAAAACAGAGGCGAAATCATTAAACGCTGAAACATAGCTCTGCGCTGGATTGAAGTCATAAAGCATATTCACTCCATATTCACTGTCTCTTACCCGTTTGAGGGTTTGCATGTCGTATGTACCTACATAATAACCTTGTCCGTCGGGAAGTTTGTATAAGCCATCAACAATTTTACGGGAATAGGGCGATACTTGCTTATTAGTCATACCCAGATACCGTCTGGTTATATTGTTATTAAAAGACCCGTAATAAGGCTCTAATGTATAATCAACAAAATCACCCGGATTCACACCCTCTACAGTCTGGCTAAACCCGACATACCCATAATGGTAAACTATGACCGTTTTGTCGGGCATAATCTTTTTTGTTTCATAACATAATCGGGCATAAGCATTGCTCGATGGAGTGACAAATCCCGGTACTCCTACAGACTGTGAGTATTGTGAATATTCGTCATCGAAATCGATACCGTCAAGACCGTATGCATCAACAATAGCTTTTAGTTCTTTAGCAAAATCCTTAGCTGTTGATTCAGACAAATTAGCAACTCCGGCTGCATCATGGTTTCCGAGTATTGATAAATTGACACGAATGCCTTTATCCTGTAGAGGTTTAATGTATTTGTCCCTGTTGGACAGCAGATGAGAAACATTTTCGTTCATAGAAACAAATACACGTCCGGTTTCCTTGTTGTAATTGATGTTGGCGGCGAATATGGTGACAATATCCACAAATGGTTTACCGCTGTTTTTCAGCATATATTCTCCTGCATTCAGTATATTCGTATTATTAACCTCGAAGTACATGATAGTAACAATACCCGATTCTTTAGCAGCATCGGGAGTATTACCCATATACTTTACAACGAACAGATAAGCCCCTTCTCCTGAAGAGGTTTTGATACCCGAATCATTCGATTCGAATGCTACCGGTAGTATATAGCTTTTGCCGATTTCCAGGCTGTTGTCTTTCTTCAGTTTAATGGTTACAGGTTCAGATTCGGTTTTCCCTTTTTCTATCGTTACAGTTTCGCCATTCTCGATAGAAGCCGAACTTAATGGGAAAATTTTAAAATCCGTACCGTTCGCATTATTGTATTCATTGAGAACAGATTCGTCAAATTTGAGCTTACCCGAGAATGTATTTTCTTGAGTCTTGGATAATTTCAGATATACCTTAATTTCTGTACTACCGCTTCTTAATTCGACTGTCTGCATGTCTCGTGCATCGTTATAATTCTTTAAGGATACATAGGAGTCTTTTGCCTTATCGTAATTATTGTCGTCTATATTGCTGAGGTTTATATCATCCGAACAAGAAACAAACAATGCTCCTGCCAGTATCGAAAATACAGCTAAAGACGACAGTCTCTTTTTTATATTGTTAATCATAGTCTTCTATATTATTATTTATACTTACGTAAATGAATATATTTAAGAGTTCAACCCTTTATTTAGACTTTTCGGGTAAGCTTACCGAGTTCCATTTCAGAGCATTCTTGGCTACAGCGTTGTTGCCATTCGAAGTGTGATCCTTTACGATATTACCGTCGCCGTCATCGAATTTCCAGTAAGCCACCAATCCGGGAGATTCTGGATCTATATAGTACGGATTGTTTGCAATTTCTTCTTGTGTGCGGACAGTATTCCATATACGGCATTCGGCTATTTCTCCTGCCAGATAACGATCATCGGCATAAGAGCGCCCGATATAAAACCCGTCAGCACCTCCGACTCCTAAGTTTATGGTTCCGATACTTTGGGTTGTTACACTTGATTGTACTTTTCCATTGATGTATATTTTCATCGTATTAGTTCCCGAATCATAGGTCATAGCCATGTGTATCCATTCATTAGTGGGTAACGCTTTATTGCTGTCTGCATCCGGATAGTTGCCGCGGCTTGTTGCTATTTGTACTTGGCTCGGCGGAAAATTAGCATCGCCGAGACGGATAAGAAAGCGTCCTTCGATTCCCATAACTGTACTGATCAGACGGTCATAATCCCTTGCTCTGAACAGGGCTTCCATTGTCACCTGTGACAAATTATTGCAGACGTCCGGCTTAGCCCAGTTTATCGATAAATTGTTTTTCTCGATGTCTGCTACAGTATTGATCAGCGCAGCACCTTTTACTACATAATAGGTTGTTTGTTTACTTTCCAGAATACCTACTACGGATACATTGTCTATCGAAACAGGCAATACATATACACTGTCTTCATTCAGAGTACTCAGGTTTTTGAATACTATTTTTACTTCCGAAGACAGCACGCTCCCTGCTTTTATAACAGCCTCAGGTTCTGTTATTGTATAATTATCCGAAGGCAGCAGCATAGCATGGTCTTTATACAATGAGTTATACTTGTCGACCTTCGAAGCATCTGCTTTATATACAATCTTAATATCGGAAGCTTCGGGTTGAGCTACGGAAGCCTGTAATGTTTTTTCCACTACATCTATCCCCCTTTTTATCAAGACTTCTTCTTTTAGTGACGATGAGTTGATAAAAGTTTTATTATCGAACGAATCGCTGTCATTGCATGCTGCAAATAAGGCTGACAGGGCGATAATGGATGTTATATATAATTTATATATTTTCATAATGTTTGAATTAAGGTCTCAGACCTATTTGTTACTTTGGTAAATAAAAAAACCAGAGTGTGTTATAAACTGAAAGTGTATCATTAAATACTTTTTTTGACTTAAGTAACACCTTAGTTATTAGGTGAAGGGTTAAGAGTATTTATGGCTCCTCTCGTATATGGATATGTCAGAGTAGGATTGAAGAAATCGTTCTGAACATTGTATATTGCGATCCCCGATTTCTTGTATCTGGCAGATGGTTGTGCCAGCCATATAGCAGTCTGAGGGATAGCCCTGATACCTTTTTCGTAGTTAAAGTATCCGGTTTTATTATCCGAAGGATCGAGAGATGCTGTTGATATCTGTACAATAAAACGATCAGACGGAACTTCGTCTACGGCTGCCATTTCGAGACTGAAATCCATAGCTTGTGTTGATACTTCATCTATTGCATTGATAATAATACTCTTGCATGATTTCAATATTGCTTTATCCAGAAGATTTTGTGGTTTTCCTTCAAAAATAATTGATTTCGAATTATGAGCATCATACCAGCTTTTTATGGGTGACATGTATGCATTCTGAAATTTAGTATAAGTCGCCAGTTCCTTCTCTGTCATATGGAGTGTAGATTTCCCATTGTATTTTATAGAGATACCATCATAGCTGTATTTATCTGCTAAAGCTAAATAATCGTTGACTTTGCCTGTCAGAAAGGTGACGAACTCGTCTTCATTAACCTCTGCTCCTTCTTCTAAAGCATTGTCATATTCGAGCTTAATAGCTTCATATCCTATCGAGAAGATAAACTTCATCCCTTTATTTTCCCTTACCGATTGCATCTCCTGTAGTTCTCTGTCAGTCAGATTATCAGGATACATCAAGGCTATTACATCTATGCTGTCGGGCAGTGCTGTCAAGTGATGAGAGCGGTTTACAGCGTCTTTTGTGCTGTTATCGTACCAAGCATAGACTAACTTATGATCTGTAAGCTTATAATTTCGAAGGCTTTCCAAATATTTTGCATATACATCAGGATCAATATTTTCTATGTTCGGAACATTTACATCTAGGCTCTCGTTTTCTGTCCAATCGCTGCATGCCGTAAACCCTAATCCCGACATAAGGCAGAGGAGAGCTATAATTGTATTTTTATTTAATCTGCTTTTCATAATTACATCTGTTTATGTAAACTGGTTATTCGTTGAAAGTCATTAATCTGTGATGACTTTATTTCTTGGCGTCCCACCATACATTTGTTGCCATATTGTCAGCACCGTTCAGAAATTTCAGTCCTGCATTCAGGTTAGTAGTGTTATCAGTATATTCGCTCTGAGGATAGGGTAGGCGGCGAGCCATTTTATTGTCGGATACTATACCGCCGCTCTTGTTAGAGGGAGCAGGCATTAGTTTAGGATAACCTGTTCTGCGGAATTCACTCCACGCTTCAAGTCCGAGAGGGAAATTGGCTATCCATTTTTGAGTGATAATACGTTCGAGATTAGTTTCGAAAGATGCACCTGCATTCCACTTAATGGTAATAGTACTGGTTGTTCCTTTAAATGAATTTATACCTGCAGGATCTACATAAGCTAAAGGCTTATTTGTCTCGTTTGTCATGTAACTATCCGCACCGGAAGCTCCCCATTGTGAAAAAGATAATCTGATGCCTTCTTCATAAAAGCTTTGGGCTGTACCTCCCATATTCCATCCTCGTAAAGCTCCTTCTGCTTTCAGGAACGACACTTCCGCTGCATTCATCCACATGAGTTTACTCTTAGGAGTAACGATCATATTCGAATAAGCGTGTGCGGTTTCTGCCGGCGGAATTTGTATTCCTGAACGTATACCGATAAATCCATCTTCGATTTTTCCTCCGAATGTAGATACTGTGAAATATTTTTCTCTGCGAGGGTCATTAAACCCATTCATATAGGATGTTATATCTGCAGATATACGGGAATCTCCTCCATTGTATTCATACATAATTGTATAAAAAGGATTTTGATTCTGATCAAGGTCAAGAAAAGCATTATCACTGTTACCAGTCATGGTTCCGATTTCATCGGCTGCAACTTCTTCCGCCTTTTTCTGTGCGGTTGAGGCATCAGCATATGCAATACGAATAGCCAGACGTAATTTTATCGAATTAGCCAGTTTGACCCATGCGATTGCGTCTCCTCCATATACTTTATCGGCTTTAGCACTGAAATTTTCTGTCCGGTATTCTTTCAGAATCAGTATGGCACTGTCCAATTCGTTGAACATTTTGTTATAAATAGCCTGTTGAGAATCGTAAGGGGCATTCAGCTGTCCTTCAGCTCCGATCTTCGAATAGGGCATTGGTCCATAAGTATCCACAATACGAGACATAGCAACAACTTTGATAATGTCAGCTACAGCCAGCGGTACAGGTTTTGTGGTCATTTTTTTGATTCGGCTGTGATTTGGAAATATTTTGGGGATCACATCTTCAAATGGGACTTTCATCCAGTTTTCGGGAGCATTGTAACTCGAAAATTTACCGGAATTAAATCCGGGGTTAGAGTCTCCTATATATCCGCCATATGATCCTGCAAAAAGACAGTCTATAAACTGAAACATATTGGCATCCACAGGAATTGTATAATTCTGCATTTCGAGCATAGATGCTTGTAAAGCATAGTCGTCTCTTTGTTTTTCATCATCCGTTACTCCTCCGGGATTCCGGTTTACGTTTTCATAATTATCTGTACAGCCAATGAAGCAGGACAGAGCTGTCAGTAACAGTATTTTGCTAAATAATTTATTCATGACAAATAAGGTTAAGATTAGAATTTAAGGAGAACGTTAAAGCCTAAATTACGGGTGCTGGGCATCATAAAGTAGTCGATTCCCTGATAATAGTTTCCGGTAGAAGCTACCGCTTCGGGATCGAAAGGTGCTTTATTATATATCATCCACAGATTACGTCCGACCAGAGATACTGTTACGTCTGCAACATTCCACACTTTATTGCGTGGAAATGTGTAAGCGATGCGGGCTTCCTGCAGGCGGACATTGGTTGCGCTGTATGTGTAATACTGAGGGATTCCCAATTCTCCGCCTATTGCTGTGTACCAGTTTTGTGCAGAAATAACGTCTCCTCCGTTGATCAATACTCCACCGTTGTCACGGGCATTGGCACTTGCTTCGGAAACACCGTAACGATCAAGTGTAGCCTGAGTGGCAGAATACACAATACCTCCCAAACGTGCGGAAATAAGGAAGCTGAAATTCAGATTTTTCCAAGAGAAGTCATTTCTCCATGCCATGTTCGCTTTAGGGAATACGCTGCCCAGCTTGATGTCTTCTTTTGCGTTTTGTTTAACTACATTACCATCTGATGTAACATAGATATATCCGTCTTGGTCACGCATTAACTCGGCACTTGAATATAAGTCGCCCAGACTTCCTCCTGTTTTTAGAATAAAGCGGGTCAATCCGAGACGTCCGACTTCCAAACGGTCGATATTCATCGTTGCTCCTGTTTCCGGATGCACATAATTTTTTACGATTTCAAGTATTTTGTTTTTATTCGCACTGAATGTATAGGTCGAAGACCACTTGATATCATTCCATGTGTTCTGATAGCCCAGAGATAGCTCGATACCTTTGTTCTGTACTTTTCCGGATTGTACATATAGCCTTTTGTATGCAGATGAAACAGACATTTGGGCATCAAAGGTTTGATTGTATGTTTTTGTGGAGTATAAACTCAGGTCGAGACTGAATCCATGAAGGAACCGAGTACTTAGACCAACTTCCCATGAATCTGTTTTCTCCGGTTTCAGATTAGACATCGGATAGTTGCTCAATGCTCCTGCCCATGAATTAGTGCTGCTGTCCCATTCGTAAGTAGGATTAGACAGAAAGCGTGGAAATGGCATTCCGACAGATGCAAATGATGCTCTTACTTTGGCATATTCGAGTTGTTTGGGCAGTTCGAATATTTCAGAAAGAACAATAGATGTTCCTACAGAAGGATAAAAGAAAGAGCTCTTGGAAGAATAAGGCCCTGCAAGTTGCGATGGCCAGTCGTTACGACCGGTAAGAGTCAGGTAATAAGCACTCTTGTATCCGATTTCGGCACTTGCAAAAACAGATTGGGTTTGTTCTTCCCAGCTTGGCTGTTCCCTCTTTGTCTTGGCATTATCCAATTGATAAACGTTAAATACGTTTGGTATAAGAGATTCACTTATAGGTCCTCTAACCCTTAGAATGTCTTGTTTGATTACCGAAAAAGATGTCCCGATATTGGCATGTAACGAAATTCCGTTATCGAATGACTTATCTATATTGGCGATGGCATCACCGTAGGTTTGTTTTTCTTTAGTACCGGTAATTCCGTAAAAACCATTGGCTGATCCTTCGGTAAGAGTTAGGTTGGAAGATGCATAGAGCTTTTCGGTAAAGTCGTTATTCGAATTATCAACTCTGATACGTCCCGAGAGGCTCAGCCAATCCAATACTTTGTAGCTGAGGCTGGCATTCATCATATAACGGTCTTTGGTATTCTCTCTCAGATTTCTGTAATTGATCCAATAAGGATTCTGTCCTGTATATTCGTTGATTCCCTGAGGCCAGTATTGAGTGCTTATATTTCGTGACGAATTCCATCTTTCGTACATCTTGATATCATTCCAGTCGTCTCCGCGAGGAAATAAATAAGCGGTAACAAGAGGATTGGAATAAATTCCCTGATTGATCATATTCCGATCTTTCTGTTTAATGTAGCTCATACCTACATCGAGTGTCATTTTATCATTCAGAAAATATGCTGTATTACGGAATGTGAAGTTGTACCGTTCGTATTTATTATTGGGAATCATACCTTTTGAGTTTACTGCACTTCCGGAGAGATAAGTCTGATTGGTTTTTGTACCTGTGCTCAATGTAAATGATTCCGTAGCTACTACTCCTGTATTCAGATAATCGTCCTGAGGTGAATATCTGTTATCGGTCAAAGCTCCCCAACTTTTGTCAAGAACGGGCGCCGAAGATTGGAGATCTCCTGTTCCGTATTTGTTCTGGAATTTAGGCATAACCAATGGTCTCAGAAATTCGGTATTCTGAGAAACAGTAAGACTTACTTTTCCTTCTTTTCCTTTTTTAGTGGTTATAACTATGGCTCCGTTTGCTCCGCTGCTGCCATATAAAGCAGCGGCAGCCGCTCCGGTCAATACCGAAAGGGATTCTATATCTTCGGGGTTTAAATCGGCTATCGATTCGGACGATCCTGTGGACTGGAATTCAGTTCCACCTCCTCCGGAGAAGTTAAAAATAGGAACACCGTCTATTACATAGAGGGCATTACTTGATTGTGCAATACTTTTATTACCCCTCATGACTACCTTACTGGCTCCACCGACTCCCGATGAGCTTGTATTTATGTTAACTCCTGCTACTTTTCCGGATAGAGAGTTAATAAAGTTCGCGTCTTTATTATTTACCAGTTGATCCTGATTTAGCTGTTGTACATTATAGCTTAAGGCTTTTTGTTCTCTTTTTATACCTAAAGCTGTAACTACTACTTCTTTGATCATCTGTTCATCGGGACGCATCTGTAAAGAATATTGATTCTCTTTCTTCACTTGTACCTTTTGTGTGGTATAGCCCAAATAGGATAAAACTAAAGTTTCGCCTTCCGAAGCCTGAATTAAGAACTTGCCATCAATGTCGGTTATAACACCGCCTTTTAAGCCTGCAACAGTTACACTGACCCCGATCAAAGGGTCGTTGTTTTCGTCTATTACAGTTCCTGTGATATTTTTTTTCGGTGATGATTTTTTCTCGGCAACCAGCATAATGTAATTTCCGTCTATCTGGTAAGTGAATCCTGTTTCGGAGAGTATTTGGTTCAGAGCCTGATCCAATGTGGCGTTTTTCAGGTCGAGATTTATGTTTCTGCCCGACTCTAATTTAGATGAGTTATAGGCTATCGACATGTTAGCTTGTTTTTCTACTTCATGCAATGCTTGCGCAATGGATAGTCGACTATGTTGTATTGTGATTTTTGCATTGCTTTGTGCAAAAAGTCCTACCTGTATAAAAAACAGACAGATAAAAACAAGCAATGTTTTTGCTCTTGAATGATTATACTTCATAGATTTGATTTAATTTATGTGTTTCTTCTTAAAAAATGGCTTAGAATAGGTTTTCTTATAACAGCACGCCTTTAAAGTTGAGTTCGATATAACTTATTTATGCTGTCGTGTTTCCGAATGAAAAAAGACAAGGGTTTCATATCCTTAACCGGAAATGGTTAAGAGTACTTTTTTTCATAATAATAACTGTATTAAGTTTTCTTTCGAGTTAAGGTGTTAATTACCCAGAGTTTATAGTTAGTGCACTTTTATCTTTTCAACTCCAGATAACAATATTTATTCTCTAGTTTATAATTAATATTTCCGACGACTTTTTCTATGACAGTCATAACTTCATCCAAAGATGCATTCTTTCTGAATGAGAAATTATAAGTGTCTTTGTTAAAGAGGTTTTCTTCTTGATATTTAAAGGTTATAGGATATTTACGTTCCAAAAGATTTAAGATTTGCGATAATGTCAGATCCCGTATTACAATTTCGCTTCTCTGCCATGCTGTGATATTTTCAATATCAACTTCTTTTTGCAAACTGATACTGTTGTTTTCCTTATCATAGATAAATTGATTTCCGGGTTCTAATATGTATCCGTTATCAGCCTTGTGATTGTCGTTTTCAACTAAAACACTTCCTGATAATAATGTAACCGAAGTCTGCATATCGGAAGCATACGACTCCACATTAAACTCAGTTCCCAATGCCGTTACCTGAAAATTGGATGTTTTAACGATAAAAGGCTTCTTCTTATTTTTCTTTACTTTAAAATTGGCTTCTCCGATTAAGAATACACTTCTGGTATTTCCTGTAAATTCATGAGGATACAGAAGAACTGTCTCTGAGTTTAATTCAACGGTTGATCCATCAGGCAGGGTGATAGTTTGCAATTCCGAATTAGGAACATAACTCTCTACTAAATCCTGAGAATCTTTGTGCTCCGAAAGTAAGAGAAATACAGATGTTACAGCTATGATGAAAAATACAGCTGCGGCTGCCTGCCAAATATGCATAGACAAAGATCGCTTAGAGGACTCTTGATGTAAGCCTAACCTTTTCTCTACAGAATGAAGTGCTTCTTTAGTTTCATCAGAAGAAAAACCGGCTTCGGGCAGAGACTCCCACAAAGACCACAAAGCCTTTTCTTTTTCATCCTCGTTTTCGGGAGTTATCAGCCATTGCTGAAACTCTCCGATTGATTCCGAAGATTGTTTTTCTTTTCGAAACTTGTTTATTATATGTTGAAAATACTTCATTCTGGTTGGCTTGTTTAATTATAATACGATTAACTCATTTGTGCTACTCAATGGAAACTGAAAAAAAATGCAAAATTCTTATTTTTTGCTGTACTCTAGGTTTTACTATTCTTTCCGGCTCCTTGAATTACACCTTTTAATTCACCCAAAGCAAGGTATATATGCCGTTCTACTGTACGTACTGAAAGGTCTAAGTTCTGAGCAATATCGTTATTTGATTTTCCTTCAAATCTGCTCATTTCAAAAACAAGCCTTCTTTTTTCGGGCATCTGTTTTAAGGCTAGGCTGATTAATAAATGAAGTTCTTTAGCATAAATCTCGGAGTAGGGATCTGTGATATCTAATTCGGAAAGAAGCGAAGTGCTTATGTTTTCTTGGTACCGACGTTCTATTTTTTTATGCCTTATTAAATCAAAAATATGATTTTTGGTTATTGAATACACATAGGGCGAACAGCTTTCAATCCGTCCCATCCAGATATCGGTCTTGTCCCATAGTTTAAGGAAAATTTCCTGAGCAACATCTTTGGCCTCTTCTTCCGACTTTAAAATACTTTCGGCAAAAGCTCTGACTTTCGGATAATAAACCTGAAAAAAGCGATTGAATTCTTTATGTTTTTCTTTACTAGATCTAAAAGACATCTCTAATAAGCTTTAGTATAATTCTACAAATATATTAAATATCATATTTCTATTATTAAAAATGGAAAAAGTAATATTTGTCAGCTACTCTATTAATAACTGTCGGTAGACCATATTGTTTGGTAGACAAATGAAATTTCTATATAGATAATTTATAAAGCTGAAAAAGCGGTCAATAAAATGAGAAGGTTATTTATTATTTAGACTGGGATAAGTAGAAACGAAATTTCAGATATATACACTTGCTTTTCTTGCTGTCTGAGATCTTCTGAAGTGAGAAGTTGAGATAATGTATAATATTACATGTTTTACAGGAATATTACATTTTTTATCTTAAATTCTTTTCAGAATATTGCAAATTTAATAACCTTGACTTATTACTTAAATCAGATTACTATACAAATGAAAAATGTAGGATATTTATTTTTATTTATTTTCCTGTGTTTACCCTATACTGTCACGCAGGGAAAAAGCAGGGAGAAGTATAATTTCAACAGTCAATGGCTGCTCCATGTCGGAGATGTGAATAGTGGAGAAAGTGTTAAATTGAATGACGGAGCATGGAAAAAAGTAACCTTGCCCCATGCCTTTAATGAAGATGAGGCTTTTAAAATTGCGATTGATCAACATACCGATACGATATCGTGGTATCGGAAACATTTCAAACTGCCTAATTCGGATAAAGGCAAAAAAGTTTTTATCGAATTTGAGGGTGTACGGTTCGGCGCAGATTTTTATGTGAACGGAAAACATATAGGCTTTCACGAAAACGGAGTTATGGCAGTCGGGTTTGATATTACCAATTTAATAGAATACGGTAAAGAGAATGTGATAGCAGTCCGTGCCGATAATTCATGGAGATACAAAGAACGTACTACAGGCAGCGGATTTCAGTGGAATGATAAAAATTTTAATGCCAATTATGGGGGAATTCCCAAAAACGTATATCTGCACGTAACCGATAAAGTATATCAGACATTGCCTTTGTTCAGCAATCTGAAAACAACAGGGACATATATTTATGCCCGTGAGATAAATATAAGGGAAAAGAGTGCGACCATATTTGCACAATCTGAGGTCAGAAATGAGTACGATACTCCTAAAACAGTTCGTCTGGAGGCTGTCATAGAAGATATGGACGGAAAGATAATCAAGACTTTTTCGGGTAAGGACGAAACTTTTTCCGGTGGAGAAACAAAAATACTGTCTGTTTCCGATCGGGTGAGCAATCTTCACTTTTGGAGTTGGGGATACGGATATTTATACAATGTATATACTACGCTGTATGTGGACAATAAGCCTGTCGATAAAGTGAAAACACGTACAGGATTTCGTAAAACCCGTTTTGCCGAAGGCATGGTCTGGTTAAATGACCGTGTTTTGCAGATGAAAGGCTATGCCCAGCGTACCAGCAACGAATGGCCGGCTGTGGGGATGTCTGTACCTGCGTGGCTGAGCGATTACAGCAATCACATGGTGGTGGAAGGCAACGGGAATTTGGTTCGGTGGATGCACGTAACACCATGGAAACAAGATGTAGAGTCGTGTGACCGTGTAGGTCTTATTCAGGCTATGCCAGCCGGGGATGCCGAAAAGGATGTAGAGGGGCGTCGTTGGGAACAGCGTGTCGAACTGATGAGAGATGCTATTATTTACAACCGCAATAACCCGAGTGTCTTGTTTTATGAGTCGGGTAATGAGTCTATCAGCGAAGAACATATGGCCGAAATGAAAGCCGTTCGGGATAAATACGATCCATACGGAGGACGGGCTATCGGTTCACGTGAAATGCTGGATAGTAAAATCGCCGAATATGGGGGTGAGATGCTTTATATCAACAAGAGCGGACACATACCGATGTGGGCGACCGAATATTGTCGTGATGAGGCTCTACGTAAATATTGGGACAATTATTCATTCCCATTTCACAAAGATGGGGACGGTTCTACTGAATATAAATCTACAGTAACCAATGCTGTTAAGAAATTGGCGGATGCAAGTGCTTATAACCGCAATCAGGATTCGTTTACAAAAGAATTGGTTACCCGTTGGTGGGATTATTTCCGTATACGTCCCGGTACAGGTAAAAGGGTAAGTTCGGGTGGTGCAAAGATTATCTTTTCCGATTCGAATACGCATTACAGAGGAGCCGAAAATTATCGCCGGAGTGGAGTTACGGATGCAATGCGCATACCAAAAGACGGATTCTTTGCTCATCAGGTAATGTGGGACGGATGGGTTGATATAGAAAACTACCGGACTCATATTGTCGGTCATTGGAATTATACACCGGAGGTAAAGAAAGATGTATATGTGGTATCTGGCGGAGAGCAGGTTGAATTGTTCGTTAATGGAAAATCGAAAGGGTTTGGAGAGCGGAGTGATCATTTTTTCTTCACATTTAAAGATATTCAATGGGAGGCCGGAAAAATAGAGGCCATAAGCTACGATGCAAACAAACGAGCATTAAGCAGAGCCAGCATACAAACAGCCGGACAGCCGGAATCTATAAAATTAAAGTTGATACAAGCTCCCGACGGATTTAAAGCGGATGGAGCCGACTTGGTTATGGTAGAAGTAGAGGTCGTGGATAAAGAAGGACGCCGCTGCCCGTTGGCAAACGATAAGATCAGTTTCGACCTATCCGGAGCAGCCGAATGGAGAGGAGGTATTGCTCAAGGCCCTGATAACTATATCCTGTCGAAAGAACTGCCCGTGGAATGTGGAGTGAACAGAGTATTGATCCGTTCGACAACCAAAAGCGGAAATATTCAGTTAAAGGCGTCAGCAAATGGATTGAAAGGGGATGTCCTTACATTTAAATCAGTGCCTTTCATTCAGAAAGACGGTCTTTCGGATTATATAAGCGGAGAGCATCAGCCAAGTAATTTATCGAGAGGAGAGGTTTTAGGAGGAGAATCGTTTCAGGTTTCCCGTAAGACAGTTGATATAATAGATGCTATAACAGATACCAATCAGGATAAAGTGCGGAACAGTTTTGATGACAATGAATTATCCGAGTGGAGTAACGATGGCAAACTGAATAGCGGATGGATTACTTACGAATTGGAGCGTGACGCTGATATCTCAGAAATAGAATTGAAACTGACCGGCTGGCGTATGCGAAGTTATCCGATCCAGATATTTATCGATGGCAAAGAAGTCTTTAACGGTGAAACACCCAAAAGTCTGGGGTATATTTCGATTCCTGTAACTCCGACAAGAGGACGTTTTATTAAAATCCAATTGATAGGGCAAAGTACCGACAATGATGCGTTTGGAGGTATTGTTGAAATTACCGGAAAGATAGAACTCGATTTGTACAAAGATCCGAATGCCGCCGATGCTAAAGGACAGCTTCGAATTGTAGAGATCGATGTATATGAGAACGTAAAATAAGATCTGTATTAATTACTTAATAAGAATATAAATAATAAATTCTGCTATCTGCAATGTTTATCTTTGCAATAGCAGAATCTTGTTAAATAATAGCAAGTCTTTTTTGTTTTCAATCTGTGAGTAGTTGGAAATATATATGAAACCTTAATCTATACTTTATGAGAAAACAAGTCCTTATAATATTTCTTTTTTGTTTCCCGATAATAGCGATGCAAAGTACTAATCCGGTGAAAGTAATAATTACAGCCGGTCAGTCAAATACCGATGGCAGAATACTCAATACCGATTTACCCGCATATATAGCTGAAATACCGGGGCAGGAATATCAATATTGCAAATGGAATCTTGGTAGTACAACGGCAACTGTAAGAGGAACATTAGTCCCTTTTTGGCCGGCTATCCGTAATGATGATAATCCTTCTCGATGGGCTTATGATGCTGTAACCTATTATTGGCTGGAAAAGGCTCTGAAAGAAGATTTTTATGTCATTAAATGGTCTCATGGCGGAACAGCGATAGATACGTCGGCTGTTTCTACCAATAAATATTATTGGAATGCCGATCCAAACTGGTTGGCACGAAATACATCTACCGCTATTGGTGGAAAATCTTTACTGCTTTCGTTCGAAGAGAGCATCTCTGCAGCAATTGACAGTACATTATCGAAATTGGACAGGAATTATGAGATTGTTGCCTTCCTATGGCATCAGGGAGAAAGTGACCGAAATACGGGTGATCATTATTATTCGAATCTGAAGATGATGTTAAACCATATCCGGAGTTTTCTTGTTGAAAAGACCGGAAATAGTAATTATCGTAGTCTACCGTTTATTTACGGAACGGTATCCCGTAAAAACAAGCAGTATAGTGAAATGGTCGAGAAGGCGATGTATCAGTTAGCTGCAGAAGATAAGAATTGTTATGTTATAGACATGTCAGAGGGAGAGTTGCAAAAAGATCAATTACATTTTACTCGAAAATCAGCTGAATTTCTTGGAATAAAAATGTATAATGTATTAGTCGATTTGGGTGTAACGGGAACTGAAGGGCAAAAAATCGATGAAATATACTGAATGCCATGCGGATAAAAAAAATATTATTAATCGTTTGTGTCTTTTTATTGTTCGATGGTTATGGGTTAGCTCAGAATACCATCCGTATAGCTAAATATAAAGGAGACCGTATATGTGCTGTCAGCTATACTTTTGATGATGGGTTAGAAGAACACTATACATTGGTTTATCCGGTTTTGGAAAAGTATGGGATAAAAGGTACTTTCTGTATTTCCGGCAGTAAGATTGAAAATAGAGTATTGCAACGAGGAATGCCTCCTGTAACATGGGCTCAATTGAGGGAAATGAGCGACAATGGGCATGAGATATCAAATCATGGATGGTCGCATCAGAATCTTACAAAATTGACAAATGAGGAGATCAACTCTGAAATAGAAAAAAATGATAGTATTATATATGAAAAGACCGGGCTGAGGCCCTATACTTTCTGCTATCCCGGTAATGCGAAAAACCATATGGTAATAGCTTTGGCTTCCCTCAATAGGGTGGCGACACGTGTCGAACAGAGGTCTGTCGGTTCTAAATCGACACCCGAAGATTTGGAGAATTGGATCAGAATATTGAAGAATAAACAAGCATGGGGGATTGGCATGACTCATGGTATAACTTATGGATATGACCCTTTCAGCGACCCTTCGGTTTTATCGGATCATTTGCAAAAGGTAAAAGACATGCAAGACTCTCTCTGGATTGGCACTTTTCGCGAGATTGCGGCTTATATAAAAGAGCGGGATAGTCTAAAACTGCATATAATAAAGGATACTTCTGCAGAATTGAATATTTTTCCTGAATTGTCTTTAGATAAAAGGTTATTTTCTGACAGTCTTACTATAGTGATTGACCAATCAGATATAAAGCATGCAGATATCAGGCAAAACGAGCGGAAACTTAATTATAAAATAGACAAGGATAAGTTATTGTTTGATTTTGATCCGCACGGAGGAATGATTCAGATAAAAAAGAATACTTATTAATGTCCTTGCTGATTACTTGATATAGATTTTATCTATAGATTATTCAGATCAGACTTTGATATTAAAGTCTGTCCTGATATTTCAATGAAAGATACATGGTAACCACTTTGTGACAAAAGGATAATGAAAAACCGCATAGTATATAGATGTATAATACTAGAGCCGGTTATGAACTTTAATCTGATTAATGAGCATAAAATAGTTATATTTGTTTTTAATAAGGTCTCAGACCTATTTATTAAAACAGGAAATTCGTTTGCGGTTTTTGTGTAGAGCCCACAGAGGTTTTTACCTTTTTTTATCTATAGAGAAAGAAGTTATAATTTACTTCCGCCCTTTGGGTAGTTATAAGTTATAAGAGAAAAAAGTATCATCTGATAGAATACAATTTGGATGTAACTTTTGTTACCTTTTTTCTTTGGGTGAAAATTGAAAACAGAGTTTATAATAAGTAACAGAAAGTATTTAAAGACGAGTTTTAAAGCGATGACCAGCTGTTGCTGTTATGCTTGAAAGGTCAATAAATAGGTCTGTGGCCTTAAAAGAAGCTGTACCCGAAAAGGTCTCGTCTGAAAAGTGAACACAACGCTTGTTACTTTTGTTACCTTTTGCGTTAAGCTGCTATTTATAGCTGCATTAGAAAACAGAAAAATAACTAATATCAATGAGTTCAAATCAGGAGAATGCATCCCGATGGCTGGGCAAAAAGATTGCGGAGGCCAAAGGTGCATATATTTCAGCTTCGGCATTTACTATTTTAAGCGCAGGCTGTTTTGTCATTTTTTGCTGGTACTTATCCGAATTCGCAGCTTCGTGGCTGAACGAAGGAGTGATTTTGCCTAATACTCTGTTATTTGCATTGTTATTCCTTACCGGAAGATACCTCCTGGCTCATTTTGCTTCGTTGTTCAATTATAATGCAGGGAATATTATTGTTTCCAAAATAAAAAAGGAACTTTACCCCATATTACTCAATAACAGTAAACAAGATTCTGTGTCGAGCACTTTACTTGTTACCAGAGTCAGTGATGACCTCAAACCATTCTATGCTTTTTTTATCCCCTATGCGATGGCTTCGGTTATGGTCAGTTCATTTTTATTGGTGATCTGCTTTTGGGTGGAAAAATGGGTTGCTCTAGCACTCATGGTTTCACTGGTGGTTATTCCTATGCAGATGATTGTTATCGGTTTAGGGGCAGAATCGCTTCATAAGAAACATATCAACCTTTTCTTAAAATATTCGGCTGTATTTTATAACAGATTGCAAACCATTGCTGAAATTGTCAATCTGGATAATTTAAAACCTCAATACAGTTTTTTATCGAAAAAAAGTAAAGAGTTGAACAATGCAACTACTAATGTGATGAGAGTTGCTATTTTATCGTCAGCCGTACTTGAATTATTTGTCACTATTTGTATAGCCTTTATTGCCATTTATTTGGGAATGAGTCTTCTTGGAATTATGACAGGGCCTAATTATGGAAAAGGGTATGATTTTAGGATGGCTTTGTTTCTTTTGACTCTGGCTCCTTATTTCTTTTTTTATCTGAGGAAGTTTGTGAGTGCCTATCATGATAGGAATAAGGCTCTTGCATCAGCAAAACTAATAATCCCGATTCTGAATGATGCTGTTCGTCTGCAGCATTCGGATACAGATGAAGCTCTTCGTGATTTTGAAATAAACGGCTTGAATTTTGCTTATCCCGATTCTCCGGTAAAAGTCCTGCATAATATCAATCTGAAACTACCAACTAAAGGTTTGGTTCTGGTAAAAGGTATTTCAGGCTCAGGAAAATCGACTCTGTTGAAACTCTGTACAGGAAGTTTATTTGCTCAGGAAGGTTCGATTTCGGTAAACGGAAAAAGCAATGAATGGTCTCATCAATGGCTGAGGGTGAACTCTTCGTACATGAATCAGTTTCCCTTCATATTTGATGGAACGCTGAGATATAATGTTTTCCTCGATCTTAATAATACTTCGGAAGATGTTTATCCTGAGTTTTTAGATAAAATTCTTGCTAAAAAAGAAGATCGCTGGCAGGCTCAACTGAGTCATAATGGAAAACAGCTGTCGGGAGGAGAAAAGCAATTAGTGACTCTTGCCCGTATGATGCTGCATCCAAGACCAATAGCTATTCTGGATGAGCCTACGGCAAATCTGGATGAAGATACAATTGGAATAATCATTCCGCAGATCATGAAGCTGGCTGAAAATAAATTGGTAATTGTCGCCTCGCATGAGAAAATGTTCGATGCGGTTGCAGATTCAATTATAAACTTAAATTGGGGAGAGCAGATGCAATATGAATAAGTTTATTGTAAAATATATATTCAAGCCATTAGAAGGCAGATGGCTGAGAGGAGGTTTTTTATTGTTGCTCTGGACAATTGCATTCATAGCCCTGCCCGCTATATCCGGATGGTTTCTGGCAATCTGTAGTGTGGTATTTATAACTGCAAATACATTGTTCCCTTATTTGGTACCTTCTGCTGTTATCAGATTACTTGCATTGTTACGTACAGCTACGAGATATTTTGAACGGCTTGAAAATCATAAGACCACGCTCGATGCTCAGCAAAGCCTGCAATTGAGAGTCTTTAAATCCGTTGCAAATTTTCCTTATTTCAAAAAACAGGTTAATAATAACTCGGCATTGCTTGAAAATAGCACGTATGGTATAGATCAGATTCTGAATCATATTCTTTTGTGGATTCTACCGTTTGCCACTCTGATAATTTCACTAAGTATCTACTTTTTCTTTCTGATTGTATTTTCTCATGTTATAGCTTTAGAGTTCTTAGTTTCATCAGCTATACTGCTGTTTATAGTGCCTCAGTTGATTTTCAGAAAAAACAGGACGTTATATGAAAAACTGAAATCGCAGCGAGAAGAGAATAATCAGGAACTTATTCAAAGTTTCAGAGGACGTATAGAGATTTCCAAATATAATATGGAAGGAAAAGCTATCGGTCAATACGAGCAAAGACTATTGAGCCTCGAACGATTAGAGAATAAATTACAGACTAATTCCTTCACACTTCAGCTTATTGCGGGATTGGGAGTCAGCTATATTGCTGCGTTCCTTCTTTGGGATTCGAGTAATTACAGTGTTAGTGCCCCAATGGCAATCGGGATTTTTTTCGGAATTATGGCTCAGGCAGAATTAGCCGAAATGCTCTTTTCGGGAAAGTCTGAAAAAAGCTCAGTCAGAAATCAGATTAAGGATCTTGATTCGATAATTGAGCAAGGCGATCAGCCTGTTGACAGTGTACGAGTAGCTTCCCGTCTTGAATCTGTAAGTTTAAAAAATATAAGTGCAAAAATTCCGGAAACGCATATAGAAACAGCAGAAATTTCATTGGATATAAAGAAAGGTGATTGGATTGCTCTTTATGGCGAAACCGGGAAAGGAAAGACTACTTTGTTGAATAGCCTTTTTTATCCAGAGTACAGAAAGAATGGCTTGCTGATATGGAATGGAGATACTGAATTGAGACATCTGCCTGTTCCCGAATGTATCTATGTAACCCAGAAGGCTTATCTGCTTACCGGAACATTGCGTGAAAATTTCGAAGGCTATTCTGATGATGACATAGAAGAAGCCTTGCAAATAGTCGATTTGGAAAGCTGGCGTTTGTCTCTTCCCGATGGTCTATCCACTTGGCTGGGTGAAAACGGTGAAACCTTGAGCGGTGGGCAGCGTAAAAAGTTGTTATTGGCACAGGCTCTCCTGAAAAAGCCTCAGTTATTGGTGGTGGATGAACCGACAGCCGGGATAAGTTCAGAAAATGCAATTGCCATTTTTGAGAATATCAAGAGCAAGTATCCTGATGTGTCCATTCTGATGGCTACTCATCTCAAAGATTTTGAGAGTGTAGTAGATCGAATTATTAATCTTTAGTTATAGAAAGTCTTTAAAGAAGCATATATTTATGTCTATAAAAAATATTCGTTTGGAAGTTATGCGCTTCCTTGAAAAAAATGTCGATACTTTTATCGAGCAATATTTAGTTCCGATTGAAAAAATCTGGCAGCCAAGTGATTATTTACCTAATTCACAGAAAGAAACTTTCTTTGAAGATGTCAAGGAGTTACGCGAACTGGCTAAAGAACTGCCTTATGATTTTTGGGTGGTATTGGTTGGTGATACCATTACCGAAGAAGCCTTGCCTACGTACGAGTCATGGCTAATGGAGGTTGAAGGTGTTGATAATATGGAACGTAATGGCTGGTCGAGATGGGTAAGGCATTGGACAAGTGAGGAAAACCGGCATGGAGATTTGTTGAACAAATATTTATATCTGTCGGGGAGGGTAAATATGAGAGAAATTGAAATAACAACCCAGCACCTTATAAGTGATGGCTTTGATATAGGCACAGGGCGAGATCCATATAAAAATTTCGTATATACAAGTTTTCAGGAGTTGGCGACATTTATTTCTCATAGCCGTGTTGCCGAATTGGCAAAAAAAATAGGAGATGATAAATTATCCCGGATGTGTAAGAGGATTGCCAGTGACGAGATGAGGCATCATTATGCATACAGTGAGTTTGTGAAGAATATATTCGAAGTAGACCCAAGTGAAATGATGCTTGCTTTCCAGTATATGATGAAACAGAAAGTAGTTATGCCTGCGCATTTTCTAAGAGAATCGGGTCAAAAAATAAGCAGTGCGTTCGAGCATTTTTCTAATGCCGCTCAACGAATGGGTGTTTACACGGCCTCCGATTATGTTGATATTATGCAGAAGCTTATCGATAAATGGCAGATTGACAAATTGTCGGGATTGACTGACGAGGCTGAACGTGCCCGTGATTTTCTGATGAAATTACCTTCACGAATGGCTAAGATTTCCGAACGATTGACAGTTCCTGTTGATTCTTATATCTTTAAATGGGTACAACCTGCGGTGAAGTAAGACATAATAGGAGGGAATTTGTTATATATTACTAAATTCCCTCCTAATTGCTTTTTTCAGATTATTCGATACTGTTCAACAGATCGGTTTTGCCTTCATTTACAAGTTTCAGGATAAGTTCACCGAACAAGGTGTTCTGCCAAGCAAACCACGAACGGGTAAACTTCTCAGGGTTATCTTTGTTGAATGATTCGTGAATGAAACCTGTGCCTGCATCAGTATCCATTACCATTTTGATACAAGCTTTTATTTCTTCATCATCCTGACTGGTAAATGCTTTCATCATTAAACTCATCGGCCATACCATGTCATATCCGATGTGAGGTCCTCCGATACCTTCTCCTGCTTTACCTTTGAAAAAGTAAGGGTTGTCAAGGCTCCACACGTACTTACGGGTATTTTGGTATATTGGGTCATTTACAGACACATCACCCAAATATGGCATAGCCAGCAAACTGGGGACATTGGCATCATCCATCAAAAATTTAGTACCGAAACCATCCACTTCATAAGCATAGATTGTTCCGTATTTAGGATGTTCATAGGTCGCATGCTCTTTTAAGGCTGATTCTACTTCATTTGCAAGATCAGTACATTCTTGAGCCAACTTTGTATCTTTATTGACTTTAGTCAGTATTTCGGCTGCTTTACGTAATGATGTAACTGCAAAAAAGTTAGAGGGTACAAGGTACAATAATGTTGTAGCATCATCAGAGGGGCGGAATGCCGAAGCGATAAGACCAACCGGTTTTACAGGAGCTCCCCATCCGTCGTTTATCATTGTGTCTGTGGCTTTTTCTGCACGACGTTGAAATCTGTATGGGCCAAGATTATCTTTACGTTGTTGTTCTTTGAATGTCTTCAGTACATTCTTTATTGCGCTCATCCAAATATCATCGAATACACTGGTGTCACCCGTTACAGTCCAATAGTAATATGCCAGACGCAGCGGATAGCAAAGGGAATCTATTTCCCACTTGCGTTCATGCAGTTCAGGTTTCATATCTGTTTGGTCTGTCTGCCATTGATGATCAGGATTGGGATCATGAGGATCAAGAAATGCGTTGGCGTAAGGATCTATAACAATACATTTAAATTGACGGCGAATTGTTCCTGCGAGCATCTTTCTCAGTTTTTCGTCTTTAGTTGCCAGCTGAACGTAAGGCCAGACCTGAGCTCCGGAATCCCGCAGCCACATAGCATGAATATCACCCGTATATACAACAGTATCATCCTTACCGTCTATCGTATAATACCGAACGGTAGTATCCAATGTATTCGGGAAACAGTTTTCGAACATCCATGCCAGTTTTCTATTTGTTATAACTTTTTTGATTCGTTCTATTTCTTTTTCTACTGCATTCGATTTAAATAAACGTTCTCCCGGTGCAGGTCTGTTTGTTACGGAGTAATCGGGAATAACCTCTTCCGCCATTTTTCTTGATACTGCTGTATTATCACTTGGATGCACTTTTATATCCATAGAGGCAAACGTGTTTCCTCCTGAAAGAAGCATAAGAGCCAAAGCATAAATGCTGACATGTTTTTTTTTCATATTTTACTTATTTGAGTATTTGTTGGTATTCAATCTTATTTGGTGTTTTTTATCTCAGCCAGCCGTCCATAGAATTCTACAAATGCGGCTTGTGTCAGCAACCATTTTTTGTCGTCTTTTTTCTCTCCTGTCCAATCGGTGCTGAATAAGCCTTTTTCGTCACGCATATGAGTCCATGCGTATTCGAGGTTTTTACGGAACGCATTGATGTATACATCATTTTTGTCCAGATTATATAATTCGATATAGCCTCGGAACATTACAGCTATAAACCAGACATCGCTTTTCTTCAATAATCTGAATTCTTCTCCATCGGATGTTTTAAAATCCGTAAAGAAATAGTTATAACCTGATTTGGCTATATTCTGAGCATCTGTCAGATAGTCTTTGTTTTTGGTCAGTTTATATAGTAAAGCCGAAGCCTGGAGCATTTGTCCGCTGTTGTATGGATATTTAGCTTTGTCGACCTTACCTTCCATATTAATATTATCGAAGTACAAATAATCTTCGGTATCCTGAAGGTTTTTTTTCGTCCATTCATATAGCTTTTTTCCCTGATAAAAATAGCTGCTGTCATTTGTTGCTTCAAACAGTTTCAAGGCGTATACTGCTCCCGGAGCATTCGAGCATGTATTCTTTCCGGATTTCTTTTGTTCGCACCAATAAATACCTCCGCCCAGTTTGTCATCGGTTCCGCTTTCGATAAATTTCCATATCATTTTTGCTTTGTCGAGGTATGATTGTTGTTTGGTCTGCATATAGATATCGGTAAAATCAATTCCTAACCATACATTGTCATCATAAAAACGATCCGATTCGGAAGCCAAATTTATGTACGAAGCATATGCTGCTGGTTGTCTTTTTGTATCTAAGTACTCTTCAAGTCCCGGTAGAACTCTGTTATCCAATACCTTTTTATTATAGACTGTGTCTCCGGCTGCAATTAATACATTTATAGCGGAAAATGTTCCTGAATACGGCCATAAATACGAGTATGCATTAGGTACATTTGCTTGTTCCGCAGATGCCAGATAAGTAGCTGTATGAGCCGAATCGAGAGGGTAGGTTTCCCTGAGTAGATTAGAGCCTTCTACCGAATAATACTTATACAAAGAATCTAGTGTTTGCTGAGCTCTTAACCGATCCGTATTTTCTTCATGAACTGATTTTGTTGCACAAGCCACAGATAGAAATAGAAATAGAAGCGGAAATATTCTGTTTGCTTTATTCATGTCCGATGTTTGATTTAAGTTATTATAAAAATATTAAGTAACAATAAGTACTTTACTTATCGTAGCGTCACTGACTGTTACGTACATAACGTAGTTCAACGGGATAGCTGTTCGTCTTTTTCAGGGAAGAATAGAGAAGATGTTGTCAATCTCTCTATTCTTCTTTACATTAGAAGTAATTACTTCTGAGATGTATTCCATTTTTCATATGCGGCTTTGGCTTCTATGAGCATACATCCGCTGGCCTGTGACGTTAGTTGGGTAAAGCTAACTGGTGCAGAATCCCAAGAAGTTCCAAATAGCAAGTTATCATCATAAGTCCCCTTTTTATATACACCCGAAGACCAAAGTTCATATGCATTATTATTAAAGAAGGTGATAAACTTATGCTTATAAGCATCATCAAGGTCATTTACTTTGATAAGCTCAAAAAAGTAACGCATAAATATACCTTTAAATAAACCATTATCGCCACTTCCTTCATCTCTTAATACATTACTGCTCGAATTAATCAGGGTTGAAATTGTATAGTTGGCAGCTTTTTTTGCATCATTCAAATATATAATCTCTTTTGTCAAATTATACAGTTCGACTCCGGCTCCTACATAAGTTCCCTGATTGTAGGTGAGAGCCGTACCGGAAACTGTTCCGGTTTCGACATTGATATTATCCTTAACTTCTCCTGTCGAAGAATTTACCAGAGTTTGCTTCTCCCAGTCATATATTTTTTTTGCCCATTCGAGATCGGATTCGTCATTGGTTATCTGATACATCCGGGCTCCGATAATAGCTGCCGGCCCGTTGGAACAAGCATTCTTCGTAAATGCTTCCCATGATCCTGTGCACCATCTGATACCGCCGCCTACGTCTTCAGACCAAGCATCTTTAATCCATGTCCATAATTGTTTGGCTGTATCAAGATACTTTTCATCTTTAGTCGCATTATAAATCCGAATCATAGTCAATGCATTCCATTCCATATCGTCTACATATGCATTCTTATAAGTATTGCCGTTTTTTATTTTGATTCCGGCTAACCACTTATCGAAGTAAGCACTGTATTTACTGTCTCCTGTACGCAGATAGGCATCCACCAGTACGTCTATTGCATGGGCATTGGGCCAATAGTGAAAAGTCAAATCTTTACTGTCATTTCCATAATTGAAGTAATTATCGGTTTCATTCCAAAATTTATTGATCAGGGCAGTTGACGAACTATCAGCTGCAGCATTCCAGTCGTATTCTATCTGGCTTCCGTAGGAATATTCATCTTTAGGATCATTACAAGATGATAACGCCATAACAGCCAAAGCTATGCTGCCGAATATTATATTTTTCATAGGCTTCATGTTCTATTTATATCTCAGAAAGTATGACCCTGATTAAGAAACAGGGTCATTACTCCTGATTATTATTCATTTTTTATCAAAGAGAAACTTCGTGAGTATAGGTATCCCCTGTCATTTTAACAGTGAGAGTTACGGTTTTACCATTGAAATCATTTGCAAATTTCCATTTATGATCCCATTGAGAAACCGAAGTGTATATCGCTAGATTGTAATAACTGGCTGTTCCGGAAGGTTTTCCGTCTTCTCCGGCATTAGCCGGTCCCCAATCTTCCAATGCTTCAACACCTTTTAAATCTTTGGTTATTACTCTGAACTTGTATCGTTCGTCTCCTCCCCATGATTCAACTTTGAAGTTTACAGGTCCTGCACCTTTCCATACACCTTTACCTTCGTAAGAAAGTTTCCACTCGGTTTTATTCGTAGGACAGAACCAATAACCAACCTCTTCTATCTTAACAGGACTTGATGCCGAAGCAGACCCGAAGTCAATTTTTATACGATAAATACCATCTAATGTATTGGCTACGGCATCCGATCCTTCTTTCAGTTTGCTATTTTCGTCAATATAATATGAAGCAGGACTTCCTGATTTAGAGTCAACGAATGTATATGACGCACCTGATACTAATTTTACATAGATTTCGTATTCTCCATCACCTATACGATGCAAAGGCAATGCATTAGCCAAATCGCTGCCGGCCTCTGTTCCGGCTCCTGTAATATAAACTTGACCCGGATCTTCAAGCCCTTCTATTCTTGTAACAGTTAAGGAACTACTCATTTTACTTATTTTGGGATTGATACCTCTCGAGGAGGCTACAGTCCATGAAAGAGTTATTGTTTCCCCGGGTTCGGCTCCTGCCAAAGCTGCAACTTTGTTCAGAATCTTATGAGAAATATCTGCGCCATTAGAATATCCGTTGAGATCTGATGATAAGATATACAGAGGACTTGAAAAATCACCTCCGGCTTTGTCAAAGTAAACTTCGTATAAAGCGGCTCCACCATCTTGAGCTAATGCCGGTTCCCAAGAAAAATAAAGAGATCCGCTTGATGTTAGATTTATGGCTTTACCATCTGTCGGCTCATATAATTTGGTAACTTCCGACACTTCTGCATTTTTAAATTCCATGTCATCGCTTCCGCAGGCTGTCATTAGTATTAAAAGAGGAAGCAGTATACATATCTTATTAAATATCTTCTTCATGATAATTATGTTTTTCTGTTTAGTTGTCTTTATTTTAGATTTATTATTCCGAATATCCGGAATTGTTAGGCTTTAAATTCGGATTTTTAACTATTTCCTCAAGAGGTACCGACCATAGATAATCTTTACCCTCATTGAACTTTCGTCCATCCAATGAGATAAAAGCCGTATTGTTATTTGCAAATTTTGCTCCGTGTACTGTCCCATTCAGGTATTTGGTTCCTTCTTTCCATCGAACGATGTCGTAGTAACGTAAACCTTCAAAAACTAATTCGGTACGGCGTTCGCGATGAATCAACTCACGCATCTCTGTCGTTGATAGAGTTGAAGGATAAGTTAGTGCACTTGCAGCTGTAAATCCTGCACGTTCACGTATTTTGCGGATTGTTTCATTCCAAACGGACTGGCTCATTTTATTTTGTTCAAACATGGCTTCTGCATACATTAATAGTACATCTGCATAACGGAACATGATTATATTATTTTCCTGAGCGTAATCAGACAAAATTTTTCTTGATGCCGGATCGTAATATTTGCGGATGTAGTATCCTGTTACAGATTTATTAGAAGTAACACCTTCCCAAGAGTCTTTT
Organism: Indolivaga capnocytophagoides DSM 22835; assembly: GCF_000426485.1. Taxonomy (GTDB): domain Bacteria; phylum Bacteroidota; class Bacteroidia; order Bacteroidales; family Dysgonomonadaceae; genus Dysgonomonas_A; species Dysgonomonas_A capnocytophagoides. The sequence continues at coordinate 107,314 of NZ_AUFL01000009.1, read as the reverse complement.
GTACCTGTACCATAGGCTGTACGTATTGTGGAAACGGTACCATTTTGGTCAACCCATTTAAATCCATCATAAACCACACTTGCTGTAAAACGAGGATCTCTGTTTACATAAGGGAACTCTGCACTGTAAGCCGGGTCTTTACTGATTGTATATCCGTTTACAGTAAGATAATCATCGACCAATTCTTGAACAGGGGCGCAAGAATTTAAAAATGCCCCTTGAGTCATAGGTACACGTGAATACATTTCTGCCCAAGACCGATTTGCTGTAGCATAACCGTAATCAAGTATCACTTCTTTATTGTATTTATTCTCGGAGCGGAACAGGGTTTCATAGTCGGCAAAGAGATCATAAGTACCATAGGTGCCTTGTTCGTTGATCAGCATGCTTGTATATTTTTCGACCATTGCCCAATTATTTTCATACAGATATGCACGAGCCTGAAAAGCTACTGCCGCTGCATTAGTTATTCGTCCCTTGTTTGTTGCTCCATCTTTTGTCGGCAGCAGTTTGATTATATCATCCAATTCATCATGAACGAAAGTGAGTACCGTTGCTTTTGGTGTACGGGATATGACCTTGGCTTCTGATAAAGAAATGTCTTGAGTGAAGAACGGAATATCTCCATAGAAATAAGCCAAGCGGAAGAACAAGAATGCTCTGATAAACCTGATTTCGGCTTTTCTTGTATCTCTCAGGCTTGTACTCATATCAGGAACACGATCAATATTCTCAAGGTATTTGTGACAAGTTTTTATTCCTTCGTAAGCCCATTTCCATTCACTTGCAAATAATCCTAAAGAAGGCGTAGCCAATCCATTACGGATCTTACGGGGATCATTATCATCTCTGGCTTGAATAACATTATCACTCAAAGCCTCATCATTCCAGAGCTTAGAGGCTCCGTACATTTGGCTGTATGCCATATTCACCAACAGTTCGGAGTTGTCGGCCGATTGCCAGTATGTATCATCAGTATGCTTATCCGATGGGCTCTGATCCAAGTCATTACATGCGGCAAGCAAAAGAGATCCGATACATAAAGCCATATATTTTATTATGTGTTTTCTTTTCATCTTTGTTTGTTTCTGTTTGTTAGAATTCTATATCCAATCCAAATCCAAAGTATCTCAGGGTAGGATAGTTACGGGCACTATTTGCAGAGCCCCCCATATTTGCATCAAATTCAGACGATTCGGGATCTATCCAAGAGTTTTTACTCAAGGTAAATAAATTCTGGGCATTCACATAGGCGCGTACTTTCGAAAGAGACAGCTTATTGGTTAAGGTTTTAGGTACAGTATAGCCTAGTTGTATATTTTTTAGTCTAAGGTATTTGCCGTCAAACTTATTTATTTCAGAACCTTGTCCGTAGTTGTTGGTATTTGATGCTGATCCGATTGCCGCCAAGCGAGGATATTTTGCATCGGTATTAGTAGGTGTCCAGTAATCTAGCTGATGCTTATAAATCGTATAAGAATAGTTTGAGTGGAATGGCTCAACTAATTCACCACGTACCATCATATCTCTTTTGCCAACCCCTTGCAGAAAGAATCCAAAGTCAAACCCTTTCCATTCTACATTGTAAGAAAAACCAAATGTATAACGAGGAAATCCGTTGCCTAATACATAGCGGTCTTTCTCATCAATAATACCATCGCCATTCCTGTCTACGTATTTAACATCACCGGGACGTAAATCCGAAGCCGAAATTCCCGAGGGCAGAGCAGATGTTTGTATTTCATCCATTGTCTGAAAGAATCCGTCTGTCTTATATCCATAATAAGAGCGAAAAGGCAAGCCAACTTCTTTCAGAATATAATATTCATTGGCAGATGATATCTCTCGGCCACCAACCAGTTTGGTTACTTTATTCTGGGTATCTCCTAAGTTTCCACTAAAGCTATGAGAAAAATCTCCAGTCTTGAGGTAATAGTTCAATGTAATTTCCCATCCATGATTTTTCATTTCTCCAATATTTTCGGAGCTGAGAGAAGTTCCGAATACAGTTGGAACCTGAGGGGCCAGCAATATATCGGACGTTGTTTTATGGAAATAATCAAATGTACCGGAAAGAGCTCCGTTCAGGAATGAGAAGTCTGCACCCACATTGAATGTTTTTGATTTTTCCCATTTCAGATTTTCGTTGCCGTATTTATAACCTGCTCCTCCTACGGTTTCGTTATCAAATACATATGTGTTTGTCGTAACCGAGTAGGTTGTGAGTGTTTGATATGAATCGATATTTTGATTTCCTAAGACTCCGTACGAACCTCTCAGTTTTAGATCTCCAATCTTGGTTTTATAAAAGTCCATGAAAGATTCGTCTGAAATACGCCAGCCTAATGACATAGATGGAAAGAAGCCCCATCGGTTGTTTTTAGCAAATTTAGAAGATCCATCTTCACGGAAGCTGAATTCGGCATAGTATTTATCTTCATAGTTGTAAGATGCACGTCCTAAAACAGATGTTATACTTTCTTTCTTCCGTCCCTCTAAAGATGTACTTCCCGATTTCGGACTTTCGGTCGGAATTCCCAATATAGGATCTGTATTTATGAATTTAACTTCATTTGTTTTGAATGTGTATGATTCATTAGTTGCGCCGAACAAAAGTGACAGGTTATGCGATTTATTGAATGTTTTCTGATAATCCGCTAAAAGCTGGTAATTCATCAAACGTTTGTTCTCATTATAATCTTCTGTGTTTCTATCGGCGTTCATGATCATATCAGCAGTTGTATTATTTTCGTTATTATACAACTTAACTTCTTTCCTCCTGATGAAACGGTGATATGAATATATGTCTGCTCCGATAATTCCTTTCAATTTCAAACCATCAATAATTTTTACTTCCAGATTTACATTTGCATTTATATAGTCGGTATTTCCTTTTTCATATCCGCCTTCTTTTAATCCTGCCAATGGGTTCTGATCAGTCAATAAACTATTCACAAGGTATTTTCCATTATCGGCCTGCATTTTAGTCCAATAATAAGACGGAATACGTGAAGAGTTGATAATAGCATTTCCATCTACATTTTTCTTACCATCGTCCCTGGTATATGCCAAAATAGAAGTTAATTTAAGACGTCCAACCTCTGTTGTTATATTTGAGCGTAGGTTGTACCGTTGTTTTCCATATTTAGGGCCTATAAAATTACTTTCCTGATCGAAATAACCGGCAGAGAACATATAGGTCGTAGATTCACTACCACCGGATATACTCATATTATAGGATTGTTGAAGTGCCGATTGCATAATTTTGTCATAGTTCCAGTATTCTTCATTCCTGTGATTATACAAATCAAGAACTTCTTTAGGTGAATACATTGCACTCTGACCGACATTTGTCAAGGATAGATTTTTCAGTATTGCATTTTGATATCCTGCCACGGGGCGGTATAAAATATCAGGATCTTGTACTCCCATCTGCATACCTAAGCGAACGATGGAGCGTTGATTCTTCTTTCCCGTTTTGGTTGTAACCAAAATAACACCATTAGAAGAACGCGATCCGTAAATTGCAGCTGTTCCAGCATCTTTCAGTACCGAAATGTTTTCAATGTCTCCGGGATTCAGCTTATTTAAACTGGCATTGTCTGTTACCAATCCGTCAATAACTATCAGAGGCGAGTTACTATTCATCGTGGATAGTCCTCTGATGTTTATATTCATGCTATTATCATTGGGATCCATGCTGCGCTGCTGTATTGTCAAACTGGGAGAAGCTCCTTGTAATGCTTGTGTAACATTGGCTACAGGACGTTCTTCTATCATTTTCGATTTAACCTGATCAACAGCTCCAATAGCATTTTTACGAGTGGTGGTACCGTATCCTATCACTATAATTTCATCTAAGACTTTAGAATCTTCAGACAGGGTAATAAGGATACTGTTTTTGTTGCCGACAGTTATTTCCTGAGACGTGAATCCCATATAGGAAATATCCAGAATATCTGAGCTCTTGGCATCGATAGAGAAGTTTCCGTCAATATCGGAGACAGCTCCTTTGGCTGTTCCTTTAACCTTAATTATGGCTCCGATCAGTGGTTCTCCATCCTTGTCCTTAACAGTGCCTCGCACCGGTCTGTCAGATGTTTGCTGAGCCCCATTCTGATTATTTTTTTCTGCATACACGTATATAGGGGTATTCACAGATATGAATCCGCATAATATGCAGGCAAAAATTGTTTTGTACTTTCCTTTAATCATACGATGGTTCTTAGATTTAATTTAGTTTGGTTTCTTGTAGGTGGAATTTTGCTTTAAAACCTCTATTTTCCTTTTAAGAACAGTTTTTAAGTTCTGTTCGTTTTTTTTATTTAAAAGATGTTTTATTGAAAATAGCAAAATACATTAGTGTAAAAAAAATCTCTACTTATCATTTCTCATGTGGTACGGTTTCATGGTTATTATTTCATATTTATTCAACAGGAAACAAATGTAATCTTTGTTTTATTAGATGATAAAAAGTATGAGGTGTAGATTATCCTTATGTCTCATATTTATATAACAATGTCGCAAATAAATACTTCTTGTAGTCTTGTTTTAATGCGGTTTAATCAGGGTGTGAGGCGTTTAATTCTTATATTTGTCGCAAATAAATACTGTCATGCGGGAATTTAATACTAGCAGTTCAGGTGTTAGAATATCAGGTATTATAGGATGCCTTTTTCTTTTTCTCTATTCATTTGTATCTGATGCAACTAATATTCGTCAAATAACAAATCAGGATGGATTATCCAATAGTGCCATCCTTTCTATTCTTCAAGACAGCGAAGGATATGTTTGGTTTGGTACTTGTGATGGGTTAAATTTATTTAATGGACTCAATGTCCAGGTATATAAACCGACCGAAGATAACCGCAATTTATCAGGAAATCTGATAGAGGGGATTCTGGAAGCCGAAGATAATGTGCTTTGGATACATACAAACTATGGACTGAACAGGCTTGATAAGAAAAAGTGGAAACTTTCGGTTTTCAATCAATTCAAGGGGCTTTATTTTATTGAAAAGGATAATAAGAATACAATATTTATAATCAATCAGGACAAAAGTATATTCTATTATAATAAAACAGACGGTTTATTCAAAAAAATAGATATTCCGAATATTTCATACCGTGATATAATAAGCTTTACAATAACATCAGAAGACCAAATTAACATTTTTACAAATGATGGACGGAATCTTTGTTTTGCGATTAACCGATTAGCTGACGGAAATGTTACATTGTCTAAAAAAAACGCTTTTAGCCACCCGGCCAAACTAATTTATTGTTTTCATGAGAAAAATAACCCTGACATAATTTATTTCATAGACGATACGAATACTTTATATGAGTATAATTTTATAACTAAGAAAAAGTATTATATATACAATTTAGGTAAGGAAATAAATAATAAAGGGCTTATATCTTCTATCATAAAATATCATGACGATTATTTTATCGGATTTAAAACAAATGGCCTTCTGCAATTAAAAAACACAAGTTACAAAGTTGATAATTATCAGGTAGAAGATGCCGGGATTAAGTCCGGTGTATTTTGCTTGGCAAAAGACAGGTATCAGGATCTCATATGGATCGGAACGGATGGACATGGTGTTTATATGTACTCCAATGATATATACACGATGCGTTCATATACTTTTCTCAATTTTGGATTCAAAATAGATAAACCCGTGAGAGCTCTCTTTATGGATCAGAATAATGGCCTCTGGGTAGGGACTAAAGGTGATGGGATCGCTCTTATTAATAATTTCTCTATAGATAAAAATTTCTCGAAAGAAAATATCGAATATATTAATGCAGAGAACAGCAGCTTAACAGACAATTCAATTTACAGCTTTGAGAAGAGCAGGCATAATCTTTTGTGGATAGGTGCTGAACTGGGGCTGAATTATTATTCATTTTCTGAAAAGAAGGTCAATACTCTGCATTTCCAGGCAGGAGGACAGCCTGTAAAATATATACATGGAATATGTGAACTGAACGATTCTACTCTCTGGATCTCTACCGTGGGAACGGGTATTATTAAAGCTCATCTGAAATGGAATAATAACATACCCTTAGTAACAAAGGCTGAGAGGTTGACTATTTATGATGGCAGTGATTTTTATAATTATTTTTTCTCGATATATAAAGATCCGGACAATTCTAAAATATGGTTTGGAAACAGAGGATATGGGGCTTATTTTGTTACACCGGATGAGAATAAACTTCATAATGTTAATTTCGATAATCTGTGTACTAATCAGACTGTAAATGATATATATGCAATACAGCGGGATTCCCATAATAATATCTGGTTCGGAACGAGTTTTGGGCTAGTTAAGCAAAGTCCCGACGGCATATCCCAACTACTAAATCAACGTGATGGACTGCCCAATAATACTGTTCATACAATTTTGTCAGATGCTGATGATAATCTTTGGCTTAGTACTAACCGGGGGATAGTAAAATTCAATACAATGTTGAATACTTTCCAAACTTATAATCAGCATAATGGACTCCAAATAACAGAATTTAGTGATGGTGCTGCATTCAAAGACAGCAAAACAAATAATATGTATTTTGGCGGTATTAATGGTTTTATTGTAATTTCTGAAACAGGTCTGCCTCAGCAAGAATTTTCGCCGCCTATATACTTCGGTGATTTATTTATTTTCGGAAATAAAGAGAATCTCCATGATTATGTAGTAACAAATGAAAATCAGGAAATACTAAAGCTTACATATAAACAAAATTTCTTTTCGTTGTCGTTCACTGCTCTCGATTATATCAATGGAAATGATTACAATTATTATTATCAGCTCGAAGGTCTCAGTAAACAATGGATAGATAATGGTTCGTCCAATACCGTATTCTTTACTAGTATTCCTCCGGGAGAATATGTCCTTCATGCCAAATATAAAAACAAACTGACAGGTGTCGAAAGTCAGGAATACTCTCTTACTATACTTATCTCTCCGCCTTGGTATATGTCGTGGTGGGCATACCTTATATACATTATACTAATTCAGATATGTGTTGGTTTTGCAATCAGAACTATATATGTACGTAATTACAGGAAAAAAAAGAATGCAATGCGGAAGCTGCAACAGCAACATATAGAAGAAGTACACGAATCGAAACTTCGTTTTTTTACAAATATTGCACATGAATTCTGTACTCCTTTAACTCTTATACATGGTCCGTGCAGTCATATATTGACATACTCGGGAGCTGATAACTATATACGAAAAAATACATTGCTGATACAGCGTAATGCCGAGCGGATGAATGATCTTATTCAAAATTTAATAGATTTCCGAAGGCTGGAGACCGGTAATCAATTACCCATTGTACAGGAAATAGATGTAGCTGTTCTTATTTCCGATATCAGTGATTCTTTCGGAGATCTGGCTAATTCACGGAATATAAAACTCAAGAAAGATATTCAGAGTCATTTGCAATGGAAGTCAGATCGGAATTTTTTATATACGATAGTTTCAAATCTCATATCCAATGCCTTTAAATATACCTATGATCATGGATGCGTAGATGTAGAGGTCTATGAAGAAAATGGAGACTTGTATCTTATTATAACTAATACGGGTAAAGGGATAGAAGAAGAAAATCTGATCAAGATTTTCGATAGATATATGATATTAGATGATTTCGAGAATCAAAATAAAACGAAAGGCAGTTCGCGTAATGGATTAGGATTGGCTATATCCTATAATATGGTGAAGTTACTAAATGGAACAATAGAGGTTGAGAGTGTTATGGATGAAAAAACAACATTTGTTGTTTGTCTTCCACCATTAGATATAACCGAAATAGACGAAAGTCTGAAAATAAAGCAATCATTACCCGAAATAAAGCCTCTATCTGATCATGAGACAATAATAGAATTGCCTAAATATACTTTTGATCAGGCTAAGCGTTCATTGCTTATCATCGAAGACGATATTGAAATACTGTGGTTTATCTGCGAAATTTTCAAAGAGGAATATAATGTAATTCCGGTAAATAATCCAATGACTATTACGGATGTTCTGCTCGAAATTCAACCCGATATTATTATCTGTGATGTGATGATGCCCGAAATAGATGGAATCACTTTGGCTAAAGGTTTTAAAAGTGATAAGAAAACCGCACATATCCCTCTGATTCTGATTTCAGCAAAACATTCTACTGAAGAGCAAATAGAAGGTCTGGCAACAGGAGCACAGATGTATATAGGCAAACCTTTTGATCCGGATTATCTGAAAGCCTCAGTCAGAACGCTTTTATCCGGAAAAGAGAATCTGAAAAATTATTTGGATTCGCCAATAAGTGCATTTGTTCTCCAGCAGGGGAAGCTGACTCACAAAGAACATATTAAATTCATAACCGATATATTCGATATTATCAATAAAAATATAAATGACCCCAAATTATCGACTCAATTTATTGCCCGTGAACTCAATATGAGTCCGAGGCATATGTATCGAAAGTTGAACGAGATAGGAAGCGAAAGTCCTTCGGAAATGATCAAAGAGAGCCGGATGCATATTGCCAAAAAGCTTTTATTGAATAGTCAAATGACCATAGATGAGATTATTTACAAGTCGGGATTTTCCAATAGAGCTACATTTTTCCGGCTTTTTGCCCAGAAATACGGATGTACACCGAAAGATTACAGAGAACAGAATACAGATATAAAGTAATAGATATTGAATACATAGAGAGGACAAATCGTTGTTTACTTAACCTGTAGTCTATTTCAATATACTTTCTAGTACGATATCTCATACGTGATAGTTGATATTTTCTGTACTTTTAGCTTATTCCTATATTCACTCGGTGAGAATCTGAATACTCTCAGTTCAGAATCTGAATATTGAGTGTAATACATCTGAATGAGTGTTTTCTTTTTGTCTGCATTAATTTAAGTACATTTCTGTTTCGTTTTAGGCTTAATATTAAAATATTTGTATTCGTATTACAAAAAATGAGGAAGTGTATTTCCATTACAAACCGGATGCCGGATTAACTCTGCTCTGGGTTTTCTTGATTTTATGTGGAGTTATAGGTTATTTAAAGACTTTTTGTAGATGAATATACATAGTGTATTAAAATCTCTATTTATTCTTTTGGTTTTGTTTATAGGAAATAACGCAGAAGCATCGGTTATCAAAGGAAAAATAACCGATACGGAAGGTAATCCTATAGTTGCTAGCATTCATATATCTACATTGAAGGTAGGGGCTTTCAGCAATACTGATGGATATTATGAGCTTAATATATCATCCGGCATACATGATATAGATTTTCTGTATCCCGGTTATAGAACTAAAAATATTCATCTTGAGGTTAAAGAAGATACTGCTTATGTGGCTGATATAATAATGGATAAAGCGATATTCAGTATTCCTCAAAATGTGAAAGATAAAAAGAATGATCAATCGGGCTTAAATAAGATAGCTCAAATTGTTCAACAGGAGATATATAACAGAAATGTATTGAAGAATGTAAAAGCCGAAATATATTCGAAAGGGACTGCCAATACTCAAAAAGTATATCCAATACTTCGAAAAGCAATTAGGTATACTCCTTTTTCTTTTTTGGCTACATGCTCTAATGTATTTACTGAATATATCGATAGTACAGAATATACATATCCTGATCAATTTACAAGGAAGGTTGATGATATCAATGGAAATATACCAAATCCGGAGGTATTTGTGAAAGTCCTGGATGAGATGAGAGGGGCTTTGTTTTTATCAAAGGATCAGTTGTTTATTACTCCGTTTACGGTCAATACTTTAAAATTCTACCGTTATTATTATGAGGGTTCAACAGTTAATGATAAAGGAGATCTTATAAGTAAAATCCGAGTTAGTTCGAAATATGACGATGCTGCTCTTTTTAATGGGTATGTGTATATCAATGAACATGATTGGATAATAGAACAGATAGATATAAGTAATCTGTTTTATGGGATTCGTGTATCTTGGATGAAAGTGAATGATAAGAATATTTATCTTCCCGGTACTGTAATGGTCAAAAACAAGGTTAAAGTAGAAGGTATTAATCTAGATTTTAATCTTTATTCTACGAACAGATATATTCAGATAACACTATTGGATAAAGAGTCTCCCGTTGTTCAATACAAGCCTTTTAATGCAATTGATACATATATTAGTCCGGGGTTTCGAAAAGATTCTGCTTTTTGGGCTAATAGGCGTCATTTTCCGCTGGTCAAGAGTGACAATTATACTTTGTCTATTCAGGATTCGATTGCTTCAGAAACAAAGAATGCGGGAAAAAACAAATCGTCATTGAAACAAATATTTTCTAAAAAACAGATTAGTACAAATTCGGGCAATGGAATATTAACATTTAGTGGATTATCTTTATCGCTTCCCGAGTATAACTTTGTTGATGGATTCGTAATAGGGCAGCATATCTACTATAAACTAAATACAGGGGAGGATAGAAGTTATGAGGTAAATCCTTATGTATATTATTTAACCGGTAGACATCGGTTTAATGGAGGGGTGGATCTTATTCGCAATTATAGCAGAGGACAAATTATTTTATCGGTCGGTACCGAATCTGCGGACTTTAATCCCTTGGGAAACAGAACCGGTAACACATTATCGTCAATCTTATGGGGAAAAAACAATAGTTTTTTCTATGAAAATAACTTCGTGAAAATAAATAATGATGTCTTTTTTAATAACACCATAAAGCTAATAACTGGCTTTACTTTACAAAAAAGGAACGGTTTGGAAAATAGTACAGACTTTTCTCTTTTAGGCAATAAAGAAGATATAAAGCCTAATATGTACAGTGATGCCGTTTTTGATAAGACAGCATATTGGCTGGGATTGGAATATTTGCCCGATAATAAAACTACTTTTCGGGCAGAATACGAAGAAGCCTTTGGCCGCTGGCAAAGAGATAATTCAAGATATCGAAAAATAAAAGCATTTGTCAATAGGCAAAAAACTTTAGATATATTCAGCGCATACCAGTATTTTTTTGAAGCCGGAACATTTTTAGGGAGCAATAATGCCCATTTTGCAGACTATAACCATTTTAATGCCTCAGATTCGTATGTAAGTGCAGGCTCTCCTTTTGCATCATATATGCTGTTGGATAGTTACAAGGCTTCAACAGATGATTTTTGGCTTGATTTTAAAATAAATTATACGAATAAATATTTGCTGATTAAAAAAATACCGTTCTTTCAGGCATTTCCATTCACCGAAAGTGTACATTTTAAATCTCTATATACTCCACAGATTAAGCATCATATTGAATTTGGTTATTCTGTGAACTTCACCCATCATATAAATTTCGGAATCTTCTGTTCTGTTAATGATCATAATAATTTTGAAAAAGTGGCTTTGAGGTTTTCTTATAACTTACAAGCTTTTAAAGCTGAACTGCCTAAGTTTTGATGAGCCTAAATTATATTCCGGGTAGTTCGTTTCTTGACTGGAACATATTATATAAGGCAGTTTAAGCGAAAAGAGAAGAAAATAGCCAAAGCCCATTGATGATGAAAATTAAGCATTATATAATTAATATTTTAACCAAAAGCAGCATAAGCTGCTCCAATTAAATTTGCATTCTCAATCCTATTGATTTCAATTGTTAAATCAGTATAGCCCAATGAGTCCAATAAAAGATATAATTCTTTTGATACTATCTCTTTATAATTTTCGCCTTTTCTGTTTTCGCTCCAAAATAAGCTTCCCTCAGCTGTTATACAAATCTTTTTTATTGACGGAGACTGTTCTTTTAGTTCCTTAATTAGTCCGGCTAGTGAAGCTGCAACTAAATAGGCAGACCGAATATAGATATTAGTAGCGACCTTTACATATTCAACCTTATGAATATCTGGATAGCTTATAATTTGTGTTAATTTTTGTGCATCAAATTTATTTTCAAACTCAGTATCTGGAAATACAGCCTTTACTATTTCACCTAGATACATCCCCGAAACTGCTTTTTCGAATATTTGAGCTCCTAATATATCAGACTTAACATCTACAATATCATCGATCATGGTTAAATGAGGTGGTGTGAAGTTTCCTGATTCCAAATTCACTGGGATGTATTTCCCGAGATAAAGTTTTTATCTAATTTCTTTACTTTATTTGTTTCTACAAATGTTGCCATATTTGTACCCGTGCCAACGATTAGACCTATTTGAGCATCGTATCCTGATCTCGAAAGTCCGGCAAATAAACTGGCTACTGTGTCGTTTATGATTTTAATACCCGAAAACTGCCCGATATTGTTATTTCTTAAATAGTCTAATAATGGTTTTCCGACGTTTTCCCCTATCATTTCGCGAATATCAACACCTTTAGTCCATCGTATAAGTGAGGCATCACCGTTGGATAATGATTGAGCAGGATATGAAAAACAATAGCCAATAGGCATTTCCTCCTCAAGATCGAGCTGACTTATAAAATCAGAAATTTCTTTAAACAGCTGATCTCGTGTGTAACCCGAAGTTTTCATCACTGACAAGTCTTTCTTATAACCATTTATTGGATGTATAACAGGTCTTCCATTAATAAACTCTACTACTGCAGCCCGGTAGTTTGTTCCTCCAAGATCCAGAACTAAAGCCTTGTCATTTTGTATATTTACATTCGGGTTAATATAAATAGGAATACATTGAACCTGTGTATTCTCTTCCTCGAGCCCTTTCTTAATCTTACTCTGGAATGATAAAGCTATATCCATTAATTCATTCAGACTTAATTCGAAAATATTATCTTTCATTACTTATTCCCTGCTTTTTTAATATTTAAAATTGTCTGTAACCTTCAATCCTTGTAGCATCTTTTTGTATCTAATCAGAGCTTCAATATAATAATAATCGGCATAATTTATTGATGCGTCAATTTCTGATCCGTTTGGTAAATGACCTGTGGAATGTAGTAAAAAAGAAGGTTTCAATTCTCGACTTTGATACCTGTCTGATGACAATTCGATAAGCATATTTATTGATGCTTGTTTATACTCAGCTGCTTTTGTTGGATTATCTTCAAGTTGCGATAATTCTAATAAAGCGGATGCTACAACAGCTGCCGCAGATGCGTCTTTCGGCGAATTGGGTATAGCAGGATCATCAAAGTCCCAATAAGGAACGTATTCATCTTTAGGTAGTCTTGATAAATACAGATCAGAGACTTTCTCCGCAAAACGTAAAAATTTTTCATCTTTCGTTTCGCGATAAACAAATGTGTATGCATAAATAGCCCATGCCTGACCTCGAGCCCAAAGACTGTTGTCAGCATAACCCTGATGAGTAACACCTTTGATAAAATCACCTGTTTCAGGGTCGTATAATACGACATGATAACATCCTCCATCTTCCCTAAATTGATATTTCATGGTAGTTTCGGCATGTTTGGTCGCTATTTCAGCCAAGTGTTTATCTCCTCCATTCCTAGCAGCCCAATATAACATTTCCAGATTAATCATATTATCCATAATTGTATTGAACGGGGCAAACCTGCCATTTTCAACTTCGCGAGGCCATGAAAGAATTGTTCCAACCTTAGGATTAAATAATGTTGCTAAAGTATCGGCTGCATTGATAATTATTTGTTTATATTTATTATCTCCCGTCAATCGATATGCGTTTCCGTAACTGCAAAATATCTGAAAACCTAAATCGTGATCGTAGGCTGGAAGTTTAGTTAATGGATTTAATAATTCTGTATAATAGACAGCAATATCTGCATCTTTTTTATTTTGAGTATTTTCGTAATTATACCATAATATGCCCGGCCAGAATCCGACTGTCCATTCGGAAATATCTACAGGAACCAGCTTCCAATTGTTCAAACTATCCATAATATTCCGAGGCATCATATCTTTACCCGATATTTCGGCTAAAGTTTTAGTAATCTGATTGCTGCAATAGTTTAGATCTTTTTCAATATCTGGTTTCGTGTTGTTTTTTTCTATCGAACAAGACAAAAGAAATACAACTAACGGTACAACCGTCAGTAAATTAGTTAATCTCATAATCTTTTATTATTTAGTTATTTTTCCTTTTTTATTCGTCTTTATTTAGTTACTCTAAACCAGTCAACGTCCATCCAAGACTTTAGATATCTGTTTTCTTTGTTCAAGATAAACATTCCCATCTTTGCACCTATCCACTTACCTTGTCGAGCATGGAATAGTTTCCCTATCTCTTGGAATTTTTTACCATCTAGGCTATAAGAAAAAATACAAGTGCCACCATCCTTCATTGACAAGCGATAGTAGAAATCAAGATATTCAAGCCGAGTCTTATAATTGTAGCTGATGCGTGGTTTCGCTGCACTCAAGTTCACACGTTGAATCTCTTCTTCCGGATGTTTATCTTCAGCATCCTTACAGATGATTTGTTCTAAATCGTAGCCTGTATCTGTTTTTATTAATGCTATGTATGAGTAATCCCAACCCATAAGAATCAATCCTGCTTTATCTCCTGTATTCTGAAGTACAACAGTAGCTTTCATCGTCGCAGTAAATTCTGGAGCAGGAAGTTTCTGCATCAACAGGTTTGGAATATCCCAAAAATTCGAAAAATTATCCGGATAGTATTGACCATAAAGACGGACATATCCATTAGCTGATCCATATCCCCATGTCTGTTGTGGATTAGCATGCCATGACCATTGTAAGCCTAGTTTTGAAGAATTGAATTCATCACTTTCCTGAGGTGTTGATATAGGAGAAATTTTCCCGATATTTGGTTTATTGTAAGTCTGCACGGGTTCTCCGCAATAATCTTTATCATTGATTCCCATAACAGGCCAACCGTCTTTCCATGTTACAGGTTGGAGATGGGTTATGCGCCCATATGCACCTTTATCCTGAAAATGAAGAAACCACCATTCTCTGGTCTGGGTTTCAACCAAACCTCCCTGATGAGGACCATTTATCGATGTATTACCCTGAGCTAGGACTTTCTTCATTTCATAAGGACCATAAATATTTTTCGATCTTAAGGCGATTTGCCATCCTGTTTCCACACCTCCGGCAGGAGCCAGTAAATAATAATATCCGTCTTTTTTATAAAACTTTCCTCCTTCAGTAGTATGATTCCCATCTTCCAATCCGTTATAGATCAAAGATTCTTCGCTAATCACTCTTGTTCCGGTTTTATCAAGTTCGCACAGGGTCATTATACTATTAAGCTGGGCACGACTTCCAGCCCAAGCATGTGTAAGATATACTTTTCCATCTTCGTCAAACAGAGGACTCGGATCAATGCGTCCTTTGCCAGAAAGTACTAATATCGGCTTATCCCATTTACCCAAAATATCTTTGGTTTTTACAACATAGATACCAAAATCGGGATCTCCCCAATAAATCATATATTCTCCATTGTGATACCGTATGCACGGAGCCCAAACTCCTTTACCGTGTTGAGCTTTATCGAAAAAGGTAGGTTCGACTCCTTCCAGTTTTAAATCGCTTAAAGCATAGTTAATGATCGACCAGTTTATCAAATCCTTCGAATGCAGAATAGGTAGGCCCGGTACACAACTAAAACTGGATGCAGTCATGTAATAGTCATCGCCAACACGAATAATATCTGGATCGGAATAGTCAGAGTATAATACTGGATTTTTATATGTTCCATTACCCTGATCAGACACCCAAACTTCTGATTTATAAGATTGAGAAACGCTATTTAAACAAATAAATAATCCTATAGTTATAAAAATTTTAGTCATATGGCTGATTTATTTTTTATAGTTTTATTTGTTGAAAGTCCATTTTATCTTTTCTGATTTCTTTTCCCTTGAAACTTATTACAGAAGGTTTGTCGCTAGTGAAATAATATTTACCGTCTTTATATTCTAAAATGACATTCGCTTTATCTTCTGTTTTTATCAAAATATCTTTTCTTTTAATGAGGGTACCATTACCTAAAAATAAAGTGAAATTATTACCACTTTCACTTATAACAGCGTAAGTTGCGTTTACTTCCATATGCTTAAATAATACTTTCTCATTTTTGACTGAAGAGAAAATATAATCAGTTCTGTCCGATTTACTTGTTACTATTAATCCCACAAAATCAGGAGAAACATTTTTCACTTCAAATGATTCTATCGACTGGATTGACTTACCTTCTTTTTCTGTTGTTGGCTCAAATACCGACACAAAAGGATGATTCCAAGCTTCGCCATGTTGACGGGCAGCAATAGTCAGATAAGGAGCTTTTTCTACTTCATACGGAATACCATGGTTCCCTCTAAAAGCCTTGCATGAGGGAGCCTTAATCGAAAATACCTCACGTCCATCATATCCTTTCATCCATAAATTCATGTATATATTATCTCCGTCAGGCATAGCCATTTTCCATATTGCCTGATAATCGTTACTTGTCTTAGCAGAACGTTTATCCCACATATAATCCAATGCAAAAAGATGCCCCCCTGCAAAACCCATTTCATCACTTGGTTGTAAATGAAGGCTGTCGCCTTTTATATTTTGCAGAAATAACTCTTGTCCAAGATTATGATAGAAATAATCATGAAATTTATCTCCTTGCCTTTGTTTTTTTGATCTGAAAATGTCGATATAATATCCTGTTGTTTCTCCTGTGCTAATGATGCTTAACAAACGATTCTGATCGCTGCGGCTTTCCGGTTCCAGAAAATACGCATCAGAATAAGTGATATCCTTGTAATAGCCGTTTTTCTGATTAGATATAGGATAAGATGCTAATAGGTCAAAAGGATGATTGCTTAACATTTCCGGATATTTAGAAATTCCATCTACCATCACTGTATTGTGTGCCGGAAACTGGGAATAATATTCCAGATATGGTTTCTCAAAATAAGAAGATCCTCTTCCCGATTCAGCACCCAGTACATATCCTTTTCCGTATAGCTCTATTGACAGCCCATTACTATGAGCATGATTTCCATAAGATGCATATTGAGAAATCATTAACCCGTTCTTTTTGCTGTCATATTTACTGCGTTGTACAAACCAACTAACGTTCGGGGCATAAAATGTCTGAGTTATATAATCGTTAAGCTGACCTTTCTCTATTGTCGGATCTAAGACTAGTGGTTTTGTTACAAAAAATGATGAAACTTCAGTCGGAAGTTTTAATGAAGCACTATTATCGGCATCTTGTATTCCAAACAACTTATACATTTTGGTAAACTCTAGTTCTTCATCTTTGTTGTTATATTTTTGAGCAATACGAATCATATCGCTGAAAGCCTCGGTATAGATATCTGCATAATCAGTATCGCCGAAAGCCGTTATTTTTCGATTGGGAAAAAGGTATTGAGGTAATGCCTCTACAGCTTTTTTCATAACAGGAGCATAGGGCAACAAATTTTGATTAAATGTATTATCGTAATCGCGAATGAAATTTGTAAGATCTTTAGTTACACCTTGTGCATATCCCGGACATTCATTCCAAATCCCGGTATTGGTGTCGTAACCATATTTCAAAAAATCTGTTAGTGACCATTGTCTGGCAGACGATTTATTCAATATATAATCAATATAATATTCACGTCCTTTATTATCGGAGTAGTGTTTATTATCTTCCAGAACCATAGCAACTTTTAATACAAATTTAGATTTATGCAAGTTCCAATTATTGTGAGGTACTCCATTTTTAATACTTACATCTATCCATTTCTTAAATGTTTCAGCATATTTATCTTCCTTATCCTTATGATTAGTATCAATATAAGGGTATAAAAAATCGTATAGATAAGCTAACTCATTGAGTATTCTTTCCTGTATTACCTCAAATGTAGATAGCCCGACAAGAGTCTGGGCATGTCCGTGACCTAAATCGATAGGTTCGTTACGATAGTACATCCCCATCATATAAGTCTCGAATAAGCCGAATGAAAATCGGGCATATTTTTCATCCCCGGTTAACCAATAAAGAAATGCAGCATCTTTACCTATACGCATGATCTCTTCATTTACACTTTCGATACTTGAACCTGAAACATTAGACTGTTCAACCCACTCTAAAGGATTACCTGTCTTAGAGCTATTGTGAAAATACACCCCTTTTGTATCATCCATATAAGGAATAATATCTTCTATTCGGGGTCTTTTGTAAGGACTGCTAACACCGCGTGTGCTTCCGAAGCGAACAGTTGGTACAGGCGATTCTCCATCCGCATGCGAATAAACTCCTCCATTGATATATACTTGAGTTGCCCTGCTTTTCCAATACATCATCAAGCGGGAATACATCCAATCTGGTTGTGATTGAGTCTTATCAACATAGAAGTCTACTCGCTTTTCTATTCCTTGTATAATTTCTTTTGCCCACACTTCTTCTTTTATCTGAGTTTGAAGAATTGGTTTATATTTATCAAAAGTCATCAACCTTGGATGTCCTTCAGGTAAATCTGATGGTAATGGAATATTCTGTCCCGATAAATGAGTGTAGATAAATAAGAAGGATACAGCTATAATTATATATTTCATTTTTCTTGATTTTTACTTAAGGTCTCAGACCTTTTTATTGCTTTCGTTATGATACTTACTAAAGCCGGTTATAACCTAAAAGTATATCATTAAATACTTTCTGTTACTTAAAGTGAATATTTTTTATAAACTCGTTGTGACGGAAATAGTCCAGATTATTAATCTTTTTCCCGTTTATAGTTACATTCTCAAAAGTCACATCTTTTATTATCTGATTTTTACTCAATCCCTCCAATACACATAAACTTTCGTTGGTTCCATTGTACGATATATTACGGAACCTAATATTTTCTATACCTCGACCCGGTTGTTTATCATATTTTTCATTAAAACGAACTTTTAGATAAAGCAATCTTCCTTCCTGTATACTTTCCACTCTAATATCTTCGCATAAGATATTTCTTACAAGATTGCGGTCGCCGGCATCGATAGAAATACATCCCTGATAAGGAGGGTCATCCTCATCATGCTCTAAAATATCGATATTTCGAATTGTTATATTTTCCATAATCTCACCAGGATCATTGTTCGGGTCGCCATGTCCACCTATATTTATAGGGTGAGCAATATCTGCCCAAAGAGTAGAATTCTGTATCGTTATATTGTTGCTTCCTCCGTAAAATTCCCATCTGTGATTATAGAGAGCTATACAGTCATCACTGTTTCTCATAAAGACATTATCGATGAGTACATCCCGACAGCACATCATATCTATACCATCGCTCCACCCTTGGTTACTGAACGATCTGAAATTACGGATTGTTATTCCGGATGATTGTCCACCCGAAATTGAATAATGGCGTGGGTTGATGGCTATAATATCATGTATTTCTACGTTTTTAGAAAAGTTTATAGCAATACCTTGTGTTGGTTCCAAAATGATACCTCGTCCGTATATTTTCACATTCTCAACATTCTCACATAGTAATTTACCGTTTAACACAGCTCCGCTTGCCAGATATACTGCAGTATTAGACGGTATTTTGAAAACTCCTTTGTTTTCCTCGGTCGGAGTATGTAATCCTGCATCAAAATACATAATACCTTTTGCTTCTTTTTCAGGTTTATCTTTTTCAATAGAATTTGTGAAAACATGCAGATTGTGAAGACGATCTCCGTTAAATTCTACAGATAGGTTTTCTGGAGAGTCAAGTGTGAAAATTATAACATTATCATTAATATGTTGCACTACTTGCTTTGATAGCGGACGAATCGAAACTCTGCCTATATCTCCGTTGTTTTTTTGTACTTTAACCTCAACAGTACCTTTGAAATCAAAATAAACCATCGATGCATCGGATTTTGTATCCATATCGACTTTTACATTGTATTCATATAAATCAGTCCATTCACGGTCTCCTTGCATTCGCACCTGCACGGTATAATCGTCATTATGCATCTTGTAATACAATTCTTTCGGTACAGAATGAGTCACAATCTGCGTGAAAGCATTGTTATTTATAAATACAATCAGGAGTAACATTACAAACAAAGATGTCTTTTTCATACTTTTATTTCAATAAGTTAAAATATTGGTGGTTAACCTACATGTTCTAATTTTTTATTTTACTCTACTATATTCCAATACACGACATAACGCTGGCGATGTATTTTATAGATCGGCTCAAGACGGATATTATCACTTTTTACATTGAATACTAATCCTTTTTGTTTTTCAATATAATCTTTCAGATTCTTGCGATCAAGCCTTAATGAGGTTTGCAGATTTGCAGGCACATGGTAGTCGTAAGTATAATAGTCATTGTACTGACTAGGGTCTGAAAATGGAGCCGGAGCTGTCATATTTTCGGTTCCCATTACACCCGCCAATACCAGAGGGCCGTACATAACTGCCGCCAGATTTGGATTGTCATTAGTTTCAGCAAGATGCAAGTTCATAGGATAACGTACTTCTATTTTATCTCCGTCTTTCCATGTACGATCTAATTTTATATAGCTTGATGGGGTTTGTTGTACTCTTACTGTTTTGCCATTTACTTTGACTTCGACATTCTTTGCCCATTCTGGATAGCGCAGATAAAGTGGCATTTTTATAGTTTTATCAGTCGATACAGTGAGTTTTACATTTTCATCATTCGGAAACTGAGTTTCTTGAGTAATTTTTACACCTTTCTCTTTCCATGTGAGTTCAGATGGTATGAATAGGTTTATATATATCCCTTTGCCATCATTATAATAAATGGCCTCTCCGTACTTTGCATGATTTTCGAAACCTGTACCAACACAACACCAGAATGAATTTTCGGGAGTGCTGTATACTTTATATGCTCCGGGCAGTAAGGGTAAAAAGTAAGCAACCATACCTGATTCCGGGTCTTGCTGACCAAGTATGTGGTTATACAAAGCTCTTTCATAAAAATCGGCATAACGAGGATTAGTGTCCCAACAGAATAGATGACGCGTAAGTTTCAACATATTGTTGGTATTACAAGTCTCCTGTGTATAGCCTGTTAGATTTTTCGAGATACTATCAGCCTTAATAAATTTCTCTTTATGACTGTTCCCTCCTGTACAAAATGTCTGATGGTCATGTACAGTATTCCAAAAGAAAGTTGCAACATCCTTTGATCTTTCATCCGAAAATAATTCGTAATTACGTGCTTCTCCAATTAACTTCGGTATAAATGTATTAGCATGTTTGAGGTTGAGGTCTGCATGATGTTGAGCCAACGGATCGAGAACATCTGCATGATAGAAGAATTCTGCCAATTTCTTATGTTCGGGATTACCCGTTATCGAGTACAGATTATAAAAAGCCTCGTTAGTTCCACCAAATTCGTTACGCAACATAAGTTTACGCTGCTCTTCGGTTAAAGGCATCAACTTTTGATATGCCCATGCAGCAGCCTTAATCATAATATCCAATGCCTCTTGATTGTTGCAGTAAAGATATTGATCAATCAAACCTGCATATATTTTATGCAGAGTATACCACGGAGCCCATACGCTTTTACCGGCAATGTTGCGGTTGATAAGATTTTCGGAGTAGGCACTAATATAGCCTTTCTGCCCACTATCCAGCATGGTAGCTTGAACTTCTTGTAAGCCTTTGACAATACTGTCTCCTTTTATTTTGTATTTAACATCACCGGTAGATGCATACAGATAGGCAAGTCCCGACATAATGTGGCCGGTAGTATGTCCGCGAAGTTCGCAGTCAAGTGATTCCCATCCTCCCAATTTATTAACTGTCATATAACCGCCTTCACGACCGGCATAAGTACCGGAAGTGTTGCGGAAACTATGTAATAAACGATCGACACCAATAGAAAGTATCCATTTTGATTCCCGATCCATATTCTCTTTAAATGGAGAATCCAATAATCTGATCTCGTTCAGATCAAAGCTAAAGGCTTTAACTTCTCCTGTCAGGGGTTGTTTTATCTTACCGGTATGTTGTCCCGGATAAATAGATTGAGCAACTAGAGAATAAGATATTAAGAATGATAATAATATGAAATATATTTTTTTCATGAGAATTTTCGTTGTTAAGGTCTCAGACCTATTTGTTGACTTTGCAAGTATAATAACAACAGTTAGTTATCTCTAAAGAACATATCATTAAATACTTATAGTTACTTATAACATGTGCTTCTTATTGTATGCTTTGTACTTTTTCAAATCATCGTTTGATACAGGAGTAAAATGTATTGTACAGCCTCCTTTAGGTTTTAGTGTAAATTGTAATACGTTTTCTTTCGTTACAATTAACTTGGTGATTTGCACTTTTGTTTTAGTATTAACCTTATCGTTATCGGTATAAATACTAGCTACATACTTTGTGCTATTATCAAGGAAAGACAATGACGTTGATATTTTATGTGATTCGTTATTGCCAATAGTACCCAGAAACCAATCATGACCACTGCGACGAGCTATCGTTATATATTGTCCAATACTGTCATGGATAACTCTGGTATCATCAAAAGTAACAGGTACATTATCAAAGAACTCTAATTCCGGTACATTCTCAATTCTGGCAGGTGTATCATACCAATACAATGTTTGTAAAGGGCTGTAGTATATAATTGGAAAAGCGAGTTGATGAGCATGGGTGTTTTTGATACGAGGATCAAAATAACAAACGGTATAATCGCCTGCACCTGAAATCATTCGGGTGAAAGGTAATATTGTATTATGTGTTGCCTCAGGAAACTCTTCATTTCCTCGTATCCCCTCTTGAGTTAAGAGGTTGGGATAAGTACGGCTAAATCCAGAAGGTCTAAACTCATCATGTATATTTACCATAAGATTATTGTCAGCAGCTAATCGAACCAGATTATGTACCCATGTTGCCCAGCGATGAGTTTTGAATTGTACAAAACCGAATTTAATTCCAGCGATACCCCATTCTTTATAAATAGGAAATATTTTCTCCGCTTGTTTTTCCAGTGCGTGGTGATTTGCATACAGCCAAACTCCAACTCCTTTTTCTTTACCGTATTCCACTACCTTTTTCATGTCAATGGGAGCCACTACTTTCGAAGCATCCGAAGAATAATCAAAAGCCGGACCATACCATTTCCAATCAAATAGTATATATTGCATATTGTGTTTTTCGCAAAAATCGATACATGCAATAGTATTCTCTGTGGTTAGAGTTGTCTCCCGCATAATTTTGCCGGGCTTTATCCAATCCGTATTTGCTATTTTATTGGGTTCATTCAAATTCAATATAATATCATTGTTTTCAAGCAATCTTCCGGGAGAATCTGCTGCCATAATAACCTTCCAAGGAGTAGAGTAGGGGGTAAGCATATCCATAGATTCATACATTGTTGTCGAGATTGTATTAGCCTTGTATTTTGATTTAACAAAATTCAGAAAAGTCCAATTCGAAACTTCTGCATCTGTCAGACATGCCCATTTACCGCTGGGTAATTGTATTGTCAATGGACGTTCGTAAGGAATATTATCCTCCCATTCTGAAAGAGCCATTTGCTTATAATCTCCCTGTGCCCATTTGGTATTCCATGTTTTAGCATTTTCAGGAAGAGTATAATCTGTCAGATCGGCTGTGATTTTATTATAGACAGCATCTGGATGCATCGGAAATGTATATCTGAAAGCTATACCTTCATTATAAGCTCGAACTTCAATATTCATTTTATAATTAGAGCGATCAGGCTTTTCTAAAGAGATTACAACAGAGTTGTAATGATCTTTTATTTGCGACCGTTCTCCATAGAGAGGAGTCCATGTTGAACTATGTTGATCAAATTTGGCATCCTTGTATATTAGATTATCGTTCCAACTATTAACCTTATCTACCTTAGGTGTATATGCTAATGCGCTTTCCCATAATTGATTGTCCATTTCCAAACCCATTATAGAGGGTTGAATGATAGACTCATTTTTATATAGAATCTCATAATACATCGTGAAAATCCCATTGTCTTCTTTTTGAGAAAAGCAAAATTTCAAGTTGTTATCAGGAGATGAAAGCGTTATATTTGATTTTTGCATATTTTCTGCATGCAGAGGCATACAACAGATTAGTGAAGAGACAGCTAAATAAAGTATCTTTTTCATGGTCATCATATCTGATTTTATTTGTTAATATAAAAACTTCGTTCAATAGTATCAGCGGTTTTCCATTGGCCTTCAATTCCGTATTGCCAGGCTACTACTGTTACTTTTATCGGGTATTTAGAGCGAGGAGGTATCGGGGTAAATATAATTTTATTGTTTTCTATTTCAGCAGGGCCTTCTTTTACATAAAAGTACACAGGAAGTCCGCTCGAACTACTTGCTTCAAGAGAAGCATTCGATACATCTTTAGACTGGTTCGGCAGAGGAGGAAATGATATATCTTGTGTATTTCCATTTTTGATAGGGAAAGGTATCTGTATATTCATTTGCTGAATTGTGCTCTTGTATTCCCGATCCCCTTTATTAGACGCTAATAACCAAATCTCGCCTGTTCGTCGAGTCGGGTACATTCCCATACGATAAAAGCGAACCGAAAAGGTAGTGTCATTTAGTTGCGTAACAGGACCACAAATACGGGATATTTTTATGTGTCCTTTTGTATGGTTATTACTTTTTATAATTCTTGATGAGTCTGTATAAACAGCATTTATATTGAAGGTCAAACCATCAGTCTGAGGTAAAAACTTTGCAACAATTCGTGCATGTAACTTTTCATTGTATGGCAGTAGCTTTCCATTTTGAGTGAATCCGATGTATTGCTCTTTCTTACCTCTAGCTATTAAATAGTATTTTTCTGTAGCTTGTGCCATTTCTTTATCAAAATACCAAAAAGCTGTATTCTTATCTCCGTCGTATTTCTTGTATGGAGCAGCTTGGGCACTAGAAGGTATATCTTTATGCCATCTATCTGCTAACCAACCATCTTTGGCATTGATAGGTATCAACTGTACAGCTCTATCTGTAGGCATCAATTTAGGTAATCTGTATTTAGCCGCTTTTTTGAGGAATAGTGAGAGATAATCAATCAATTCATCGGAATGATCGAAATGTCCGTGTCCGGCATCTGCTAACAACGACAGCGGAGCTTCAGGATATTCAGCCCGATAATCCAAAGCTGATGTTAGGCGGTCTTCCATCCATTCATATTCCCCCATTACCATTAATCCGGGAATGCCTTCAATTGTACGTTTTCCCCAATCAAGATTTTCCCTTCCATATCCGGTAAGCTTAGTTCTAGGAGAATCTCCATGTATTGAAAGAATGGCAAGTGTACGGTTAGGATTCCAGACCGCAAAGTTCCACGGATATGTAGCCATTGCCGAATGTCCTATTGGAACTATCGGTGCAAATTTCAATTCACTATACCCAGATACTTCAGACAATTGTGTCATCATATCCTCAAAGATTCTATTTACATTGTTCTTAGGATCCCATTTTACATCAATACTTGGTGTAACCCATACAATGGCAAAGCCTAATTCTGACATGGTTTTTCTGAATTTGGGATGTTCAAAAATGCCTTCTTCAGACATATTATGCATACCAACCACAACTGCTTTTACTTGTTTGCAATTATAAGGAATCCATAAAAAAGCCTGTGGTGAATGGTTGGTCTCAGTTTTAGCAACCCCTTTTACTTCAACCGACCACTGCCATTCTGCTGTATATGCTTTGCCTGATGTAATTAACATTAAGACAAATACTATTTTAAATAGAAATTTCATTTTATGTAATCGTTTTATGAATTTATAGTTCCCTTATTAAAAGACATCGACATAGCAAAACTTCTTTATTTACGGTAAGAGAACCATTATTGTCTGCTCTAACTATTTCTTTAGTTGTCTCTTGAGAAAAGAAGGTAATCGGTATTAGATTAATGATTATTGTTATGAGTTTTTTTCGCATTATCATTGATAAAATAGAGTTAACAACTTATTATTTTTCTTGACCTAACGGATTTATAATAGAAACCAAAGTCAAATCAAACAAGTTTAAATATATTGATGTTGTTTATGTCTCTGATAGGCTAACATTGTTGCGATACCCTTTGACTGGTTTATTCAGTAACAAGATCAAGGGGACAGAACAAAAATAAATAAAAAATAAAGGAGGTGCTGAATCAATGTTATTTATATATGTATCTGTAAATTCTCTCAAACAAAAATGATGTAATTTTATTATATACAGCTATTTATGTTGATTTATGCCGGTCTTTTTAAATTTAAAAGAACTAATAGTCCCGATGCTTAACCTTAAATAGAGTCACTTCACCCTAATGAAAGGTAAAGTCTGGTAATACCTTTATTAAACTCTTACTTTTTTTTGTAACTTTCGGGTAAATAAATTACAATTCATGCGCATTAGACATCTACTTTCACTAATTATTCTGATTTTAAGCATTGGAGAATACTCTTATGCGAGAGAATCTGATTATAGAAATTTAGGAACTAAAGATGGATTTTCGAATCTGACATGTTATTCTATCTTCAAGGATTCAAAAGGTTTTATCTGGTTTGGGATGAATAATGGATTAAATCGTTTTGATGGAGTAAATGTAAAAGTATATCCCGAGTTTGAAGATTCTCAGATTTTTTCTATTTCGGAAAAAGATAACTATTTATGGATTGGTTCAAGTAACAGATTAAAACGTATGAATCTAGTGACTGAAAAAATTGATGAGATTTTATCTACAGATGAAAAATCGTCAATAAAAGGTGTACGTGATTTGTATATTAGTGATGATAATATCCTTTATATTGCAAGTGAAACAGGATTATACATGTATCGGGATGGAAAGTTAGAACATCACATATTTGAGTCTAATGTACTTTCATCTGCTAATTTTATATTTTCAATCGTTGAAGAAAAGAAGGATTCGTATTGGCTGATAACGAGAAAGGGATTAATTCATTTTAATCCAACTAATAAGAGTTCTGAATTATATACATTAAATAATGCAGCTCAGCTTGCAAAACAAGCAAGCTTGGTGTTTACCGATAATACCTTATATATAGGTTTATTTCCTGAAGGAATTATAGCATTCGACTGTAAATCGAAACAGATGGATGTGCTTAAAGATTTTAAGGGAATAGATGTTTCGAAATTAATATATGAAAAACCCCTAATATACGCTGCTACAGGAAAAGGGTTAAAAACTATTTCCACTTTGACTAATAGAGAAGTTTCAATTGATGATGTTTTAGATATTCCTAATAATGTAAGGATAAACAACATTAGTTCTTTATTGAAAGTACAAAACGGATATTGGGTAAATGTTTTTCAAGGAGGTATTTATTATATTGAAACCCTGAAAAGAAAATTCGAAGTATACAGCCAACCTTCATTACAATATTCAACAAAAGGAAATACTATAAGATCATTTTGGGTCGGCAAAAATGAAATATTAGTTGGTACTAAAGAGTACGGATTAGATTATATATCAGAAGATCGGGCTTTTGTGAAAAAATTCACATCTAAATCGACTCCTGAATTACCGGGTAACCTTATTCTTTTTATAAAACCATATAATAATAAGTACTTAATTGGAACATATACAGGATTAACTGTATTTGATCCAAAGACTTTAACATTCTCATCTTTTTCTGATGAAAAAGTTTTTCAGGAGAATACAGCGTTCTATTACTGCGAAGAGGATAAAAATAATAATCTGTGGTTTGCTACAAATAAAGGTTTAATTAACTACAATACAAAGAACAGAACGTTAAATAAGTATCTGGGAATGAGTACCGGTGTAATTGCCGGAGATATTAATCTTATTTATTGCGATTCAAAAAATAGATTATGGATTGGAACAACCTCTGGAGTTCATTTATTAGATATCCCTTCCGGTATCCTAAAAAGTGATATTTTCCCTAAAGTTGAACCTTTAAAAGAAGAAATAAAATACTTTTTTGAAGATAGCAGGCATTTTATCTGGATATGCACGCAAAAAGATGGAGTTATCAGGCTTAACCAAGAGCTTACTGAATTAAAAACATTCTCAACTCAGAATATCTTACCTAATAATGTAGTATCTTCGATAATAGAGGATAAAAATAATAATTTGTGGTTTGCTACATTAAGTGGTATCTTAAAATTTAATCCGAATACCGAGAGATATCGATTATTCGGATACTCTGATGGTATTACAAATTCTTTTTTCTACAATAGAGTACAATATGACAGTAAGGATAATACTATTTGGTGGGCTAATGGAGATGGGCTACTTACTGCAAATTTAGATCATATCGATGATAAGTCATTCTCAATACCTCAAATTGTTTCTATTACTATATCAGGTAAAAAAATGTCGCTCATCAATGACGAGAATGGAAACAGGATAACACCCGAATATATGCAATCTCTGAGTTTAGAATCTGGCGAAAACACAATCCGTATTGCATTTTCTTTGCTTAATTTTTCATTTTCTAAAGGCTCATATGAATATATGTTAGAGGGGTACGACAAAGACTGGCAAAAAAGTATCGAAAATGATGAAATTGAATATTCTAATTTAGCTGCAGGCTCTTACTTGTTGAAAATCCGAGAGTTTGGTAAGCCTGAAAGCGAACGCTCGGTAAAAATAAGAGTCTCTGAGACATTCTTTTCATATATAGTAATATTTCTGGCGATTATATTTATAGTCTTTATAGCTTTTATTATTTATTGGAAAAAAATAAGAGTTGCAAAAACTGAGAATGTAGCAGTAGTATCAGAAACACCCCAAGAGGTTGTATTAGAGAATAAGCCAAAATATAAATTTTCGAAGACAGATAAAGAACGGTTAGAGAAAATATATAATGAACTAATTGAATACATAAAGGCTAACAAACCTTATACAAATCCCGATTTGAAATTATCAGATCTCGCATCTGAAATAAACTATCCTCCATACGAATTATCAAAGATGTTTAGTTTGTATCTTAATAAGAATTATTATGATTTCATAAATGAATTCAGAATTAATTTATTTAAAGAATTGGCCGATTCAGGTGAATATAAAAACTACACATTAATGTCTATTGCCGAGCAATGTGGATTTAAGTCTAAAAGCTCATTTTATGGAGCATTTAAGAAGATAATGAATACAACTCCTAATGAGTATATTAAGAGATAGATTGTTTTTCTAAATTTATTCGAACTCGTCTATACCTATAATAAGATTTTGCATTTCAGTGCGTTATCGTTGTTTTGTTCCCTTACAATTTACCAATACAAATCTGCCATAGATTGTCTCAAAAAAAACGTCAGAACAGCTTTTCTTTGTTGTCTATAAATTTCTTTACGGACAGAATAATGTCTACATATTAGTTATTTTAATATTATAGTTAAGCTCTACATTGTGAATGTTCAGAATAGGGATCATCTATTTGAAATATTTATGTGTATATGGTCTTAGCTGATTATTCTGATATTCTAATTGTGTCATTCATATCTATGTCTTTAATAGAAAGAAATATAACCTAACTTCTAAATATGCCTATGAAGAATGATACCGATGAAAAGAAACACATGTTGTAATGTTCTATTATCAAGAAAAATGTTAATCACCTTTCCTCATTATATGTATAAAATACAATAATGCTAATACAAAAATTATAATTATGAAATGGAATTTAAAATCTAATTTACCATCGAGTAAGGTATTTTTAATGTCTCTTGCTTTAGGTTGTATACCTATGGTCTCTTTGCAGGCTAAAGCTGAGATAAAAGACATTTTAGCCGAAAATCAGACAACAAAATTAATAAAAGGAAAAATAGTAGATACCAAAGGAGAACCTCTAATTGGGGTTAGTGTGGTAGTGGTGGGAGCTACAACGGGAACAGTAACAGATTTGGACGGAAACTTTTCAATAAATGTACCCAATGACAAGTCTCAAATAAAAGTATCTTATATTGCCTATAAAGATCAAATTATTAATATCGCTAATAGATCAGTTGTAAATATTACACTAGAGGAGAACTCCGAAGCACTGGACGAAGTTGTAGTGGTTGGATATGGTGTACAGAAAAAAGCATCGCTTACAAGTGCTATCTCTCAAATAAAAGGTGAAGATGTTTTTAAAGACAGAGGTATTGGCAACCCGACTGTGGCACTACAAGGAGAGGTTCCGGGACTTTCAATCACCAGAACATCGACACGTCCGGGAAATGAAGGCGCTGAGATGAAAATTAGAGGAGACATATCCGTAAATGGAAAATCAAGTCCTCTGATTCTAATAGATGGCATGGCCGGATCTCTGGACGAATTAAACTCGATGGATGCCAATGATATTGAAAATATTTCCGTATTGAAGGATGCTTCTGCAGCTATATATGGAGCTCGTTCTGCATCCGGTGTTGTCTTAGTAACAACCAAAAGAGGAAAACAAGGAAAAGCTCAAATATCTTATAATGCTTCATTTAGTAGAACTATAAATGGGATACAACCACCTATTACAACCAACAAGGAATGGTTAGATATGTTTTACGAAGCCCAGTATAATGATGCTGCGGCAAACAATCCGAAATTGACCGATCCAAAAGAAATTCATCAGAACATCAATTGGTGGATATTTAACTCTTTCGGCGGTACAACAATAGATGGAAATCCGACAACTTACGTAGGAGAATCCTTGTTCAATGCCTTACGAGAAGGTAAATCATTGACATTGCAACGGGGTAGTAATATTGACCGTTGGGAACCTGATAATTATATGATGGATTATTTGTATGGTCAGGCTTCCTCCCAAAAACACTCGGTTAGTATTGCAGGGGCTGATGATAAATTCGGATATAGGATATCGTTGAGTTATTCGGATAATAATTCACAACTAAAGGTTGCCGAAGACGGAGAGAAGAAGTATGGTGCACGCCTGAATATGGATTATCAGGCGACATCTCAATTGAAAATAGAATCGAACATTTCATACGAAAAACGCGATATTATTAATCCTAGTACAGATGTCGGTGCCGGCTATTTCGATCCATGGTTCTGGGCTGTTTATAATGAAAAAGGCGATGCTTATGACACCTTTAGCGGTAACAGAAACCCTATTGGCGGCTTAACCCAGGGTGGACGCAATAAAACAGGTTTTATTACATTCAGAGGAGGGATGAAAGCAACCTATGATTTATCTAAATATCTTCAGGGGTTATCGGTCTCAGGCAGTGGCGCATATAAAACTGTAGAAAAGAACTTCCAAGAGCAGAAAAACAAAGTACAGTATTATGACTGGACAGGAAATATGACAGGTAACAAACAGGGTCCTGGCTCTTTGAAAGAAGAACTGGAAAAATGGGAGAATATCACATTAGGAGGATTCGTTAATTACCAACGTACATTTGCTGATGTACATAATGTTAGTGCCATGTTGGGGATGACAGCCGAAGAAGAAACATACAAAAAAGTAGGAGCAAAACGTAATCAAGGTCAGATTTATCCTGGTTCAGATCTTACTGATTTAGATGTTTGGGTTAGTGGAACTAACAACGAGGCATATGGAGGTCAGAATTCTTGGGGATTTATATCTTATATTACCCGTTTAAATTATAATTATTCTGACAAATACTTATTTGAATTTCTTGCACGCCGCGATGGTTCTTCAAAATTAGCAGAAAACCAACGTTGGAAAAATTTCTACTCGCTATCCGGAGGATGGGTTATCTCAAATGAAAATTTCATGAAAGATATACATGTCCTTGACAATCTGAAAATACGATACAACTATGGTAAGACTGGAAGTGTAGAGGGTATAGACAATTACGAACGATACGCAAGAATATCTACTGGGAATGCTCTTTTTGGAAAAGACCCTACGAATCAAACTTCACTTTGGTTGACAGGTATGACTTCTGATCTTCGTACATGGGAGACCATCAATAGCCACAATGCCGGTTTGGACTTCGGATTTCTTCGCAACCGCCTAAGAGGTTCGTTCGATTACTTTGTAAAAACAAATACAGGTATGTTTATCGATGTTACCTATCCTGCTGTTTTAGGAGCATCTGCACCGAAAACAAATAATGGTAAATTTAGAGCCAGAGGTTGGGAGTTAGCTCTTAATTGGAATGACAAAATAGGACAGGTAAGATATAACTTCGGAGCTTCTCTTTCTGATGCATGGTCAACCGTAATGGAACTTACCAATAACGAGAACGTACCTAATCCCGGAAAAAACGAAAATCGCTTAGTAGGAAAACCCAGACAAGCTATTTATGTATATAAAACAGATGGAATTTTCCAGACTCAGGAAGAGGTCGATGCTTATTATGCAAAATATTACTGGAATGCAGATCACTCCGGGCCTAAATCAAACAATATTATTCCGGCTCCGAAAGAAGCAGGAACCAGTCAGTTACGTCCCGGAGCTCGTAAGGTTGTAGATCTCAATGGGGATGGATCTATAACCAAAGATGATCTATATTATGCCGGTGATATGGCTCCCCGTCTAATGTTTGGTTTTAAGGCAGGATTAGAATGGAAAGGTATTGATGTACAGGCATTCTTCCAGGGTGTAGGCAAGCAAGTTGTATTAAGAAGTGGATATTTGGCTGCTCCATGGATGACCAATTATGTATTACAAAACAACACTTTCTTAGGGAAGATGTGGAGCGAGAACAACACTAATACAAATTATACCATATCGTCACGTGATCAGAATTTCAACAAATGGAATTATGAAAATAAGGATGTTCTGGTACAAAACAACAAGTATATCCGTTTGAAATCTTTAATCATTGGTTATACGCTGCCTAAACACTGCCTGACAAAAGCTGGAATCAATAAAGTCAGAGTTTATTTCTCTGGTGATGATTTGTGGGAATGGTCAAAAGTGAAAGACGGATACGATCCTGAATATGGAGAAAATTCTAATAATACATTCCCTTTCAGTCGCTTGTTAACTTTCGGGCTTGATGTCACATTCTAAACCTATAAAAATTATATGTATGAAATCTATAATAAATAAAATATTCCTACTATCGGTATTAACTATGTCGTTATCTGCCTGTAGTGATTTCCTCGATAAAGAGCCGTTATCTCAGGGTACAGAAAATATCGTATTCAAAACTCCTGAACATTTCAAGCAGGCAGCTAATAATCTATATAAAATGGAAGGTTGGAAAGATTACAATGATAAGGCAACTTATTATAAAATGGATCAGAACCTAGATATTTCAGGATTAAGCAGCAACGGAGGTAATTCAACTCCTGAAGATAATTTTCAGTGGAATAAACCATATGAACATATCAGAGGCTGTAATATCTTATTACAAAAAGCAGAAGAATATACAGGAGACGCTTCTGAAATAACACAATCAGTGGGTACAGCCTATTTCTTTAGAGCTTGGCAACACTTCTATCTATTACAAATATTTGGAGGTGTACCTATATTAGACCACACACCAACACTCTCAGATCCTGTACTGAAAGGGTCTCGGAATAGTAGATATGAAGTCACAAACTTCATTATAGCTGACTTAGAGAAAGCAATATCTCTTTTACCTGTTGAAAAGAATATTCCGGATGTAGATAAAGGAAAAGTAAGCCAAGAAGCTGCCAAAGCATTCTTAGCAAGAGTTTTGCTTTATGAAGCAACTTGGGAAAAATATGCCGAGAGTGTTTCTAACTTCGATGGTGATGGAAGTTCTGTCGGAGCAGGTGCAGCAAAACCAGAAAACTATCCGTCAATCACATCTATGTTAACACAATCGAAGAAGCTTTCGGGTGAAGTTATCACAGAAGCTGAAACCGGGACATACCAACTTTGGAACGAATGCGATTCTCTCAGTTATTATTATCTTTTCAACATAGATGATAAAGGCGGAAACATTCCTAATTTTAAAGGAAAAGGAAAATCAACTAATAAGGAATTTATTTTTAGCGCCAAATATGATTATGATTTAAGACGAGGAGGAATTAACCTATCTCATACTGTAGCTGTATGGGGGGCAACTAATATTAGTACTCAGTTTGGAGAATCATTCTTATGTCGTAACGGATTACCAATACGGGTTAGTTATACAGGTAATATTGCTGATGCTCAAAACAATTCTGAATTTTTAGGTTATAAAAACTTTGTTGACGAATACCGCAATCGAGACTACCGCTTTGTAGGATCCACATATCTACCGGATCGTACGACATGGAGCAGTCGTTCCGAAGATGGACGTCAATTAACAGCAACAGGGCAACCCTACCCCGAACCGGTTTTTCCTCAACCATCAGAAAATCTTAATCTTAAAGACCCTGCTTACAGTAGTAAACGTGCTGTATTTATACCAACCATCAGAGGAAATAGTACATTTAGCTCCTATGGTAGCCGTAAATTCATGATTGAAGGAGCAGGTAGATCCGATAATACAGAGTCGGCAGACTACCCTCTTATACGTTTGGCCGAAGTGCACTTAATTTATGCCGAAGCTACTTGTGAATTAAATAACGGATCTATTTCTGATGCCGACTTAAATTTTTCGATAAATAAGAACCGTGCTCGTGCAGGTGTTGCTCCACTAACAAATGCTTTAATTGCAAATGTTTGGGATGCTGGATGGTGGGATCATAGCCTAGGCAAAACCGTTTGTAAGAAAATGAATATGCTTGACGAAATCCGCAGAGAAAGAGCATGTGAATTATTCGGTGAAGGTTTTCGTTTAGATGACCTTAAGCGCTGGGGTATCGCCCATATCAACCTGACCGGACAAAAATTAGGCCGTCATATTTACAATACTGCTTATATGACAGCAAAGGCGAATGACGCAACTTATTTTGGTGAACCAGCATATTATCCCGAAAAATACCCATTATTATATGGAATTTATTTAGGTGGAGGAGAGAATGATCCTGATTACGGGCGTTCGATTGCAACTTTAAGTGGAAATTTATTATTCAGAGAACGTGATTATCTGGCTCCGGTTCCATTACAGCAAATACGATTAAATCCGAATTTGAAACAGAATCCGGGATGGTAACTTTGATTAATCCTGAAATAAACTCTCGGAGGAGTAAATAATCTTGCTTATATCTATAAATAGTATTGTTTAAAATATTTTAACAATACGAACAACACTAAAGTTCGATGAAAGGATAAATATTGAAAGATACTTTTGATCCTGACATCGAACTTTATTTTAATCTTGATAATATGGCTGATCTGGCTAGAATGAAAACAATGGTTAATGCGAAGCAGGAACCTTTTTCTATTACATTTTTCTGATTAAGGAGATCGGTTCCTGAAAAATGACATTTAGGATGTAATCCTATAAAATAGAATAAGCTGCTAATAAATAGCAGCTTATTACTTGTTTTGCGGAAGCGGGGGGATTCGAGGTAACTACTTAGTGTTGTGCCGTTTCACCACTAAACAAACTGCTATTTAGTCGCATTGTAGATATTCGAACAATTGAAAAATTATAAAAGTTGCCATTAATTTGGACGAATCAATATTTATTAAACGCTTGATTTATAGTTGATAATTCGAAAAGGACTATTAGTTATTAATATTAATAATTAGTAGTTATGAATTTCAATGTAAATTTCATTGTCAGACCTGCAAAAATGAACAAAGCAGGTTATTCTCCACTTGAAGTATCAATCATTATTGGGAAAGAAAGAAGTATTCTCACATTACCAAGAAGGATAAAACCATCCAATTGGAATCAATCTTTCCAAATGGTAGATGGTGAAGATGACGAAGCGAAAGAGGTTAATGAATTTATTAATGCATCTCGATTGAAGTTGTATGCTTGTCAATCTAAGCTTATGTCTCAAAACATACCTGTTACAATCGAAACAGTAAAAGATGCATTTACAGACAAGATAAAGGATAAAAACACTTCATTGGTTACTCTATACCAAGAACACAACACAGAATACGAAGCAATGTACAAAGCTGACTCTATAACCTATGCAACTTATCAAAAGCATACAACGACACTAAAACACCTTCGGGCTTATCTAAAGGAAAAATATGATAGGGTTGATATCCAAATGAGTGAGATAAATAAAACCTTTGTCGATGGCTTTTGGAACTACATTAGAGTTAATCGTAAAATTCAAAATAATACTTCTGTCAATTATATGAAGAACTTTAGAAAAATCTGTCTCAGAGCCTTCAATGATGGAATTATTGAGAGAAATCCATTCTCAAGTGTAAAACTCCATATTGAGCCTGTAGATGTTGATTTTCTAACAATGGCAGAGATAAAAGCTATTCATAATAAAGATTGTCATTGTAGCAGGCTCAATACAGTTAAAGACATATTTGTATTTTGTTGCTTTACGGGTCTCGCCTATATAGATGTTAGAGAACTGAATGTAGAGAAACATTTGATAACTGATGATAAAGGCAATCTATGGATAATGAAAAAAAGAGAAAAAACAGGCATCATGTCTAATATCCCACTATTGCCAATTGCCAAAGAAATCTTAGAAAAACATAATTATAGGCTATTTGTACCTTCCAATCAGAAGGTTAATGCCTACTTAAAAGAAATTGGTGTTTTGTGTGGGATAAAAAAGCAATTACATTTCCATGTCGCAAGACACAGTGAAAACTTTTTTTAGCTATTAATCAACAGATTACACGACCTTCGTTTTAAAACAGGTAACGATTTAGAAACGAGCCTATGCTTTTGAATTATTCCTTTCTGAATCAGAGTTTTAAAACTAAATAAATTCAGAATAGGTAACGGATAAGTAATGAGATAACTTCATCAATTTGCTCCGCTTTGAGCAGGTTGATTAGCCTCCGACAAAGATAAAATAAATCTTCAAATGATACATTATATAAATCTGTAATTTATATTTAATCTGAAAAATGTATTATAAATATGATTTATGGATCTAATATAAACTTATTGCGCCTTGTTTTGTTTGCTAATTTTGTTTACATTTACACTTGTAATAATATATGTAATATGGATGAGGGTTCTAAAATAAATAGATCTAAAATAAATAAGCTAATGCAAGAATATCCCAAAGGTCTTGTACTATTATCTTCTTGGCTTATTTTGAAAGGATATCCGTATGAATTACAACAGCAATACCGTAGAAGTGGATGGATGAAGTCAATAGGAAAGGGTGCAATGCTAAAATCGGGAGATTCACTTTTATTGTCTGGTGCACTCGCGGCATTGCAATCACAAGCAAACATAAATATCCATATAGGAGGTCGATCTTCATTAGAGTTAAATGGCAGTGCTCACTATCTGCAATTAGCCTCACCCGAGGTAACCTTATTCGTTCTGGGTAAAACAAAATTACCTTCTTGGTTCATAAATAATAAATGGGATATAGATTATAGAATATTTAAAGTATCCTTATTCAGGGATGATACTATTGGCTTAGTACACTATCAGGACACTGGATTAGATATGAAAATATCAAGCTCAGGGAGAGCAATGCTGGAATGCCTATCACTATGTCCTACTATATTTTCTCTGACTGAGGCTTATGAATTAATGGAAGGATTATCTACATTGCGCCCAAAACAAGTGCAAGAGTTATTAGAAGATTGTAAATCGATAAAAGCCAAAAGGCTATTTCTTTATTTTGCCGAGCGAGCCAGGCATACTTGGTTCAAATATCTAAATCTAACAAAGATAGACCTTGGTTCCGGCAATCGTAGTCTTGCTAATAATGGTATATTAATCCCAAGATATAATTTAGTATTACCCAAAGATTTCTCATAATGAAAGATACATATAAAAAGCAAGTATTACTCTTACTAGACATATTACCAGAAGTAGCGAAAGAAGAAGTATTCGCTCTTCATGGGGGGACAGCTATTAATCTATTCTGCCTGAATATGCCACGCCTATCGGTTGACATAGACCTTACCTATATCCCAGCTAGCGAAAGTCGAGATACGGATCTACAGAATATACGATTAGCGCTTGAAAGAGTTAAAGATCGATTGAGAAAACAAATACCCAATATAGATTTTACTGATCCAGCCAGGGCTGAAGAAGAATTAAAATTGATTTGTACGACTCCCGAAGCAATGGTTAAAATAGAAGTAAATCAAATCAACCGAGGAACAATTGCGGAAACAGAATTAAAAGTATTGTGTGATAAAGCACAGGAGGTTTTCGATAAATTTTGTGAAGTTAGAACTGTTTCTCAAAAACAATTATGGGGTGGGAAAATTATCGCAGCACTAGACAGACAACACCCACGAGATTTGTTTGATGTAAGAAATCTGATAAATGAGATAGGCTATTCGACGGAAATAAAAGAAGGATTTATATTCTTTCTTTTATGTAGCAAGCGTCCTATGCAAGAACTATTAAATCCTCACCTAATTGATCAGTCTCTCGTTTTTGAAAGTCAATTCAAAGGTATGACCGATAACTCTTTTGAAGACAATGAATTTAAGAATACTAGAGAACTACTTATTAAAATGGTCAATGAATCTCTAACAAATGAGGATAAAGAATTCTTATTAACCTTTTCTAAAGGAGAGCCAGATTGGACAAAAGTTAATTATGGTAAGCTTCCCGCAGTAAGATGGAAGCTTTTAAATATTCAAAAATTGAAAGATAATAATCCTTCAAAATATGCCGAGCAAGTAGATGCTGTTAGGCTAGTTCTGTCCTTATCTTAAGTGAATTGAAAGAAAATGAAAATTGAAGATAACAAACTAAATAGTGAATATTTCATTACTAACAATGGTGAAAAATCACTAGCTAAAATGATAAAGGGAATCTTACCTGTAAAAGCTGATTGTTTAGATTTTCTTGTAGGATATTTCTATTTTTCAGGGATAGAAGAAATTTACAAAAATATCTCTGATAAAAAAATGAGAATTTTGGTGGGGCTGGAGATGGAGAAAGATCTTTTAAATAAAACATCAGAGATTGATTTTTTACATAAGAAGCAAAAAAGCTCTCGTCTCGAAATTCGAAATGAATTTAATTATTCCCTGGTTGAGCTATTTAATAAAACAGATTTCTTTGAAGGGAAAAAAGAAACTGAGGCTTTTAAAATATATTATGAAAAAATCAAGAACGGAACATTAGAAATCCGAAAGACAAAAGAACCTTGTCATGCTAAGATGTATATATTCTCATACAAAGATGAATTTTCTGAAGAAGGAGAAACTCCTGGTACAGTAATTACAGGATCAAGCAATCTCACATATAAAGGGCTACGTGGACAAAATGAAATCAATGTGAGGTTCCAACATAAAACAGAATTTCATGATGCACAAAATATTTTCAATACTCTTTGGCAAAGTGCAATTGTTATAGCAGATAAAGATCATATTAATGACTTCGAAGATGGAGTAATCAAACATATTTGGTATGAAAAATTGCCATCCCCATATCTTCTCTATTTAAGAGTATTATATGAATATTTCAAAATAGATACCTCGAGAAGAATACGAACTCCACATGACATAAACAAAAAATTCTTTAATCTCAAATATCAAGAAGATGCAATTCGAATGGCGATATCCATCATTGAAAAACATAATGGAGTTATTGTCTCGGATGTAGTTGGTTTAGGTAAAAGTATTATTGGTTCAACTGTTGCTAACAATTTGAACTTAAGAACTATTATCATTTCACCTCCACATTTGAAACAGCAATGGGAAGATTATATTGATGAGTTTAAAATCAATACTGCTCGTGTATTTAGTCGTGGTGTAATATCCAAAGCTTTAGAACATTATCAAACAAGAACGGATGAGAATGAAGAATGGCTTATTGTAATTGATGAAGCACACAATTATCGTAATGAATTTACCCTAGATTATGGTATGCTTCATGAACTTTGTCGGGGAAATAAAGTTATGCTCTTAACTGCAACTCCATTTAATAATCAGCCTTCGGATATTTACTCAATGATAAAATTGTTCCAGATTCCAACTAAGTCAACACTTCAAACAGTAAATAATCTGGGATATAGTTTTCGACATTTAATCAATGTATATAAAAACTTAAAGAAAAAGCAAAAGGACAAACAGCTCTCAGAGGACGAATTAAAATTAGAGATAGAGAGTATAGCTCAGCAAATAAGAGCAATAATTTCTCCTTTAATCATTCGGCGATCCCGTTTAGATTTAGATGCGATTCCTGCTTATAAAGAGGATCTAAAGAAGCAAAAAATTGAGTTTTCAAAACCTGCTCCTCCAAGACTATTAGATTATGATTTGAATAATCTTCGAAATTTATACATTTCAACATTAGAGCAAATTTCACGTAAAGGTGCCGATGAAAATATAGATATGCAAGATTATAACTATTCTGATGATATATACGATGAAAATATACCTTTGAATCTTTTTCATGCTACAAGATATAAGCCAATTATGTACGTTAAGCCAGAGTATGATGAAGAGGTTAAAAAAACAGTAGAAAAAGCGGGGTTTGAGTATAATCTTTTTAAAGGTGCCCAGCGAAATCTTGCAAAATTCATGAGAA
Source organism: Indolivaga capnocytophagoides DSM 22835 (assembly GCF_000426485.1). GTDB lineage: Bacteria > Bacteroidota > Bacteroidia > Bacteroidales > Dysgonomonadaceae > Dysgonomonas_A > Dysgonomonas_A capnocytophagoides. Next base: position 66,965 of record NZ_AUFL01000009.1, on the reverse strand, counting down.
CATTACTTGTGAGGCGTTTCGAAAGTTCTCAAATAGCTTTCCGAATATCGTTAGATAATATGCTTTCCAATCATAAAAATATAAAAAAATGGATTGAAAAAAGGCAAACTATACCTGTCTTTAAAAAAGGAATGTTACCTGATATTGAAGCCATGTATGAGTCTACGAATGACATTATACCAGAGATGGTTGATGATGAAATAGATGCTGCTATTGAAAAACTACAAACTAGAGGATTATTTGAAATTAAAACAGAATATTTAAAAGATAGTTTTTTCGATGAATTAGATTCTGATATCGAAATATTACAAAATCTGAAAAGTGAATGGAATAAAGTCAATAATGACCCTAAGCTAAATGAATTTATCAATATCCTTAATGAACAGTTAGCTAAAGATCCTGAACGAAAAATAGTTGTATTTAGTCAATTTGCTGATACTATTGACTATTTGGATAAAAAGTTAACAGAAGCAGGACTTCCTGTGTTTTCATACACTGCAAATAAAGCCACTCCACGCAATAAGGAAATAATAAGAGCTAATTTTGATGCTGGATACGAAGTCTACAAGCAACAGGATACATATAAAATATTAGTCGCAACAGATGCTATTTCTGAAGGATATAATCTCCATCGAGCAGGGACTATCTTTAATTATGATATCCCCTATAATCCAACACGGGTTATTCAACGAATTGGACGTATTAATCGTATCAATAAAAAGATGTTTGACGAATTGTATATCTATAATTATTTTCCTACAGATATCGGAGAAAGTGAGATTAGAGTTCAGGAAATTTCAACATTGAAAATGGCTATGATTCATGCAATAATGGGTGAGGATACTAAAGTTTTGACTTCCAATGAAGAGTTACGAGCATTCTTTATAGAACAATACAAAACTATTATCGAAAATGACGAACGAAAATCGTGGGATACTGAATATCGTGCAGAATTAGATACAGTGCTCTATTCTAATGAAATGAGAGAGGCCTTAAACCTCCCCTTACGGACAAAAATTCGTAGAAGGGCATCTCTCCCCGAAGATGGAGTTTTGGTTTTTGCAAAAAAAGGTAATGACTTCGTTTTTAAATATTCTAATGACGAAAATAAACCTTATGACAGAACTCCAGAAGATGCTTTCAGACTATTGAAAACAAGCAAAGAAGAAAAACCTTATAAACCTTCAGAGACATTTGATAATACATTCAATATAATAAAGTCAGCCCTTTTTTCTGATGATTCGGAAAGTGATACAGAGAAAATAAAAAGAGATGCATTAGATAAAGTGAGATTAATGATACAAATGAAATCCTGTGAAAATGAATATCTTGAAGATCTAAAAACAGCAGTAGAATTAGATGCAATTTCAGGTTATGCTTTACGGTTAATAAATCGAATGAAACCGTCAGAGTATGTTGCTTTACCAGACAAAATATCTCGTACTTATATTCTAAAGGCATTACGTACTTATGATAATATATCACATGGCACTGAAACTCTAATTCTTGCAGAAGAATTTGAAAGTGACAGCATTACTTCGAAAACAAATGAATTATTCTAAAATATAAACGATATGTATAATTTCAGTAACAGTTACAATCGCGACAATTTTGTAAGCTTTCTTGAAAACAATTTTCTTCCCGAAGATTTCGAATTAAAAGAAGAAAAGCTGAACTTGAATTTCTCTCCAAAGTTTACCTCTTCAGTTACAAGATTGGGTAAATGTAAAAGTTTAGAACTTGAAGTTTTTGAGGTAGAGCATAACTCTACACACGACGCTCGTGTTGGAATTTCGAGAGATGCTTTTCAGGTGATGCAAAAGAATAGTTATTGTAATAGGGCTTTAGTTGCTTTTATCCCTAAGGGAGGGACACAATATCGTTTCTCGTATCTCCAGATAGATGCTGAACTAAAAGATCATTCTGCTCGAATAGAACGAAATTACTCAAATCCAAGACGATACTCATACTTGTTAGGAAATGAAACAGGTGGCTATACCCCAAATGAATTTTTATTAAAAAAAGGTAGAGTAAAGAATAAAAAAGATTTAGTAGAGAGATTTTCCGTAGAAATTCTTACAAAAGCATTTTATCAGGAATTATATAATTGGTATGAAAGAGCCATACAAACTGTTAAATTTCCAGGAGAATTTCATTTGGAAACTGAAGATGAACGTATTGAACATCGCTCAAAAAATGTGATTCGTTTGTTAACTCGCTTATTATTTGTTTGGTTTTTGAAACAGAAAAATCTTATTCCTAATGAGCTGTTTGATATACAGTTTCTCAATAATGAACTAGTCAAAGACTTTAATCCAAACCTCAAATCGGGATTATTTGCTGAAAAATCCAATGCAAGTAAATACTATAAAGCCATATTACAAAATCTTTTTTTTGCTACTCTCAATTGTCCTATTACACCCCAGAGTAAAGAGGATAGCCGAACTCGAGAATTTAGGAAAATGGATTGGTATGGACAGGCATTCGGCTCTGATCACTTGATGCGGTACGAAGAACTATTTATCAAACCTGAGCTATTTTTAGAATTAGTAAATGCAAAAGTTCCTTTCCTTAATGGAGGATTATTTGATTGCTTAGACAACAAGCAGGATGGTGTGTACATTGACGGATTCTCAGATAATTTACCGAGTCCCAATCTCCTAATAGTTCCCGATTTTTTATTTTTTGGAGATAAAAAAAACATTGATAGCTTAGGTCTGATAGATATTTTACAAAAATATAATTTTACGGTTGAAGAAAATACACCTTTTGATCAAGAAGTATCTCTTGATCCTGAGTTACTCGGTAAAGTTTTTGAAAACTTACTTGCCAGTTATAATCCTGAGACCAAAACCACAGCTCGTAAGCAAACAGGATCATTTTATACGCCACGTGAAGTTGTTCAATATATGGTGAACGAAAGTCTTATTTCTCATCTCAATCAAGTTGTAGGCGAGGTATATGAAGAAGAGTATCGCAAATTAATGTTATATTCCGAAGAAGATCTAAATTTGAGTAATGAAACTAAACAATTAATAATTCAAGCAATACAAACCTGCAAAGTGTTAGATCCAGCTTGTGGATCAGGGGCCTTTCCTGTAGGAGTATTACAACAGATGGTGCATATTCTCTCTCAATTAGATCCTAAAAATGAGATTTGGAAGTCATTAATTCTTCAGGAGTCGATGAAGGAAATAAGTTCAACATTGAAAGATTATTCTGTTGAAGAACGAGATGAAATTCAAACAGATATTAATCGAAGCTTTGATGACAATATCAATAGTCCAGATTATGCTCGTAAATTATATTTGATAGAAAAATGTATCTATGGTATCGATATTCAAAGCATTGCAGTTCAAGTATCCAAGTTGCGTTTTTTCATATCATTGATTGTAGACCAACGACCAACTACTAAGCCAGAAGACAACTTTGGTATTCGACCACTGCCTAATTTAGAAGCCAAATTTGTTGCAGCCAACTCACTGATTGGACTACAAAAGACAAAGGATCTCTTCAATACTCCTGAATTAGAAAAATTACAAGAAAAATTGATTCAGGCAACTCACCGTATATTTGGAGCCAAGAGTAATAAAACTAAGAATAAGTATAGAAGACGTGTGCAAGAACTACAAAGTCAGATAGCAGATACACTAGAAAATTTGCGTGTCGTAGATAGTCACAATGCTGTATTAATGCAACAATGGAAAATGTTTGACCAAAATGCTTCTTCACCATTTTTTGATTCAGAATGGATGTTTGGGGTAAAAAATGGTTTTGATATAGTGATAGGAAATCCTCCTTACATTTCCACAAAGGGAATTTCTACGGCAGAAAAGAAATCATATGAAATTGAGTTTGGATTTTCAGATGACACATATAATCTATTTACCTTTAAGGGCATGAGGCTTACAAAAGAGAATGGGTCAATTACATACATCATACCAAAAACTTTTTGGACAACACAGACAAAAAGAAATATGCGTGAATTAATTTTAAAGAACTCAATTCGCTATATTTTTGATACTGCAAATCCTTTCGATTCAGTGATGGTAGATACCTGCATAATACAAGTCGTCAAGAAGCCGTATACAGAAAGCCATAAAGTGAACTTCTTGGATGGAAGTAAAAATCTGAAAGATCCAATATTTTTTCCTAGCATAGCTCAAAAAGTTTATCGTGAGACACAAAACTCCGTTCTTTTTAAGCCTACAGAATATAATATAAAGATCCACAATCGCTATGGCAAGAAAGTAAAAGACTTATATGACCAGTGGTGGGACAAAATAGAAACCAGTAAAAAAATTACTCAAAATGCAGCATTACTAGAAGAGTATAGAAGGAGCCTAAAACCGGGAGATGTTGCATTACTCGGTTGCTTAACCGAAGGTGGACAAGGATTGGCTACTGCGAACAATGGCAAATATATCGCTATACGGAAGTCTACCAAATGGGCTGCCAATATCACGAACTCTCGTCCCAAGAAGCTAGTAGAGGTCATGACTAGATATAAAATATCCAATAATGAATTGGCCGGGCTTTCACCAATTGAGTTTTTGACACAACGAACCGAAGAGGAAATTGCCATTAAATTCGACCAGTTAAAAGAAAAATATGGACGAGATATTTTTGGACAAGGGTATATATATCGACTAATTGAAGATAATGAAATTGCTGATGTAGACACTCTTACAGATGATGAAAAGGAAAATGGTATTGATACTTCTAAAAATTATTACGTTCCTTATGATAAGGGAGATAAAGATGGTAATCGTTGGTATTTAGAAACTCCATTTGCAATTGCATGGTCTAAGGAAAACGTCCAGTTTTTGAAGACAAACTCCGGTAAAAAAGGACAAGGTATGCCTGTTGTCAGAAACCCTCAATTCTATTTTAGGGAGGGGTTTTGTTGGAATAATATTCTTAATCCGCAAGCTCGATTACTGAAAGCTAAAATAAAGTCCATCTCAGTAAATGATGTTGGTTCGATGTCACTATATTCAGCATATAGCTATAGTCCTAATTTTTATATTGTTACTGCAATTAATTCTAATTTTCTATTTACATACTATAGAGAATTTATAAATTGTACCGTGAATATTCAAATAAATGATATTCGTCAACTACCAATAATAATTCCAACAGAAGAACAATTGAATATTTGTAAACAATTGTTTGACAGTATGATATATTTAAAATCTTCAACTTCTTCTCAAAATGACAAGGAAGATGCTGATCTATTAGAAAACAAACTGGATTCCTTTGTTAGTGAATTATATTCTATATAGTTCGCTAACAGTTTTGTCCAATCTATTTTGAATTTTAATCAAGAAGTTATCTGCTTCTTGGGACGTTAGTAATGATGCAAACTGTTGTTTTTTTATCTCTTCCGCAGCAATAAATATATTATGAAATATATCTAATTCCTGTTCTGATGGTATCACTATAGGCAACTGTCTTGCATCATTTATTTGAAAATGAGATGTGTTATTTATAAAGTTGTCAACATACAAGCTAATAAAATGTGAGTTGATAAGACACACGTAATACCAATCTGGTAAATTTAAGGTAGTGAATAAACTCATACTTAACACATCAAAAACGCACTTTTCTTTCAAGCGAGCTTTCAAAAAGGTAGAGTTAACATCTATCCAACAAAATCCCTCCCTAAAATAGAATTGAGGGTTTCTGACAACAGGCATACCTTGTCCTTTTTTACCGGAGTTTGTCTTCAAAAACTGGACGACAAACTTGAACTTAGTATATACCTCTTTCCCAACGTCCGTTGATAGATTTAGTTGGTTTTCTAATATTGGTATAAGCGAGGTAGCGATATAAAGTACCACGAGCTACTTTTATTTTCTTTGCGATATCCGGAATACTAGTGCCACCTTCTAGCTCTTTTAAAATTAGATTGTGATTTCTACTACAAACTTTGTTTAGATGAACATTCCTGATACCTTCCTTTCTACCGATATGCTTCCCATCTGCTTTCAGACGTGCCAATGCTTCTTTCGTTCTTTGGCTTATCAAATTTCGTTCTATCTCGGCAGAAAGTCCAAAAGCAAAGGCTAATACTTTACTTTGGATATCTTCTCCAAGACGATAGTTATCTTTAATTGTCCATACTTTACATTCTTTAGACATGCAAATATTCAATATCTCCATTATCATAAAGAGATTTCTACCTAGTCGAGACAGCTCTGCACAAATAATCAAATCGTCTTTCTGAACTTTTTTTAATAACCTACCAAGTTCTCTTTTGTTATATGCCTTCGTTCCACTGATAGTCTCTTCTATCCATCCGTCTATGTTAAGATCTTCCTTATCGCAAAAATTACCAATCTCAAATCGTTGGTTCTCTACAGTCTGCTTATCGCTACTTACTCTAATATATCCGTAAATCATATTGCTCTAAATGTAAAAAGGTAGTTATTCTAAAATTAACTGCAAAGCTACGAGCATTATGTATTTATCTTCTGTTTTGTAGTTCGGAACTCCCATATTCCATCAATTTTGCTTATTTCAACCATCTTCTCAATTATCGGTATCCACTTGTGTCTCGTTTAAATATCTATTCAGCTTATAATGTCCATCCATCAAAATCACATAATCATTCTGCTGTTTCATACAAAATAGTGTCAGAATAAACACCAGCCAGCTAAGAATAGCAATTACTAAAGACGATTTCCGAAGTTTGAATAATTTGAAATTCAAGAAGGACTTTTTATCATCTGACTTTATTGCAGGCTGTTCTGCGGGTTCTTTCAGTATTGCTGACATATAAGACAAAATTTTATATACTCCTTCCGTATTCTTTTCTAACTGCTCAATATCTTTATGAATAACTTTGAAATGCGAATCGCAATGTGTACCCAATCCTTGTATATACTTTTCTAATTTTGAGATTATCTCGTCTTTTTCTTTCTGAAAATCAGGTTTAATGGTTACCTGCTCATCCCTTAAATTTGATAATTTATGCATTTCGGAAAGTTTTTCCAACTTCTTATCTATCTCTGAAAGTTTCTCCCAAAGGGCATCGTTTGATACTGCCTGTGCCATATTCTTTTATTTTTAAGTGATTAATAATTCGTTTTTAGAGTCTTGGTCTTTTGATTTTCTTCTTTTTCTTTTTTAATCGTAAGGCTTCTGCTTCATTCATATCGTAATTTGATGGTTGGATATCAAACAAACTACCTATACCTGATACTGCATCGGCTACTCCTGATACAGCATTTTCTATCAAATTCGTTTCTGTGGCTTTTGGAATGGCTACTTGTTGATCTTGTTGTTGCTCCAGACTATAGCTACTATCGTTAAACAGTGTATCCAACTTGGAATAGCTGAATTTCCGATCTATTTCCGAACCCTTGAAAGAATGTTCTCCTTTTTTGAATGAAATACCCTGCATTTCGTTGGTTTGTCCTTTACGTTTGTATTCGATAGCTACTCCTTGCTGTTTGAGGGTTTCTTCAAACTGTTTCCAACTCGTGGCTTTAGGAAGAGCATCTTTAATCACATGGTAGATTTCGTATTTAGTTTGCTCCGCTCCTTTGAGCTTCTGTACATTTACATTCTCTTTACCCTTACCATAAGTCAGATTATACTTATCCTTTAGCTGTTTACATACTTTCTCATTACGATATTGATCGTTTTTATCGGAAATCGTCTTACCATCGTTATCCACCCGATTGAACACAATATGACAATGCGGATGAGAAGTATTGCTGTGGCTAACAATGAGATATTGTGTGTTTTCTATTCCCATTTCTTTCATATATTCTTTTGCCAAGCGTTCCATAAACTGATCCGTCATCCGCTCTTTGTCATCAGGAGAGAATGCCAAAGGGATATGTCCGACACATTTCGAAAGCTTCGGATTGAGCAGGCTCTGCATATAAAAGCTGTTGATTATTGATTTTGTATCAACCTCCAAGACACCTTCGCTCACCAAAACCTTAGCATTTTTATCAGCCAAAACATATGAAATACACCCCTTAAAGCTTCTTCCTTTTACTATTTTTCCAATCATCCGAAAGCTTGTTTATGATATTTTGTATCGATTCCAGTAATGGAACAGCCATATTTTCGAGACGTTTTACACTCAAAAACTTGGCTGTTTTTACGAATTGATTTAGATTATTTCCCATGTTGGAGATGCTTCGAAGCGTATCCAGCTCTTCTTTTTTGAGTGGTTCTTTTATTTCACCGTTCAAAATAGCATCATGACAATAAACACTAAGCGGAAGATTGGCTTTGGCTGCCCGATGCCTGATAGCATAGAGTTCCGGCTCAGAAAAACAAACGGCAATAGTCTTGTCTTTCCGAGTAATGGAACTCTTCTTCGGGCGTCCACCTTTTCGCTTATCTTGATTGTCTTGACTCAAATTTTCCGATTATTATTTACTGATAAAGCAATAATAAATAAAAGGGTCTGTGACCCTGACCCTAAACTGCGACCATCGGGAGCGGTTTTCCCTTTGGCGGTTAGCCAAAGCGAGGGTTTTGATGCAATCAAAACATAACCTCGCTCCGCTAACATGAACATGGAATGTTCCATTCAAAGCTAAGTCATAGATACTGTGCAGACTTACTTTACAATTGGTAGAAGCCAAACTTAAAGCTTCTTCCATATTTCAAGGGCATCGAAGTAGATTTCCAAATGATGACGGGCAAGATTTTCAATAAAGCCCGATACACTCATTCTTCGTCCTCCCAATTTGCGAGCAATCTCATCCAAACTGTCCCTGACTTCTCGACTGATAAATACAGGCTTTCGGTCTTCGAGTTTCGGAACAGAGAGAAACGTCTGCCGATATTCCTCTAGAGATTCTTTTCGTTGTTTACTGCTGACACGCTTCGGGGTGGAAAGTGTTTCTACAGTCGACTCCGTTTGCAAACGATCTACTGTATTGGTACTGTCGTCAGACTCGATAAAATCACCGGTATCAATACTGTTTGCCCTTTTGCGACTAGTCTTGTGATTGGGCATAGTCTCGCCAATAACTCCATCGGCAAACATTTTCTGAAATTCGGCTTCAACATTTTCATTGCTTGGCTCTGCCGATTTAGCTCTCCCTAAAAATGAAGAGATAGGAGAGTAATCTTCAGGCATTGTTTTTTTTCGCTCGTTGTTGTCAGTCTGTTTACTGTTCATAGAATTTGATATTTAAATTGTGAATATTGTGGCTCTTCAAAAGATAGAGAACCGATTGTCGATTGCAAATAAACAACTATTAGTCAGGTGTGTGAACGAACTAGATTCGTCTGGTATATTCTGCAATATCTTTCTGCTGAGATGAATATACGAAGGGTGTAAACGTCATCGTTTCGCTCTTCTGATTGAACTATACAAGCAAAATACAATACACTAAGACGATGTATTCTTTTTCAAAATTTGAATACATATTTTGAGGTAATAGAAATCATTTTTATCCTTAAAAATGAGAAAAATGGAGTTACACTATAGACAACCCCTGCCACAAGCTACTACCTGATTGCAAAGCCATTGATAGTTGAATTTTTCTTTTTTACTTCGCTGCAAGATGGTGAAGTTATTACAATGTAAATATCCTGTTTATAAGCAAAATACAACATAAGGGAGCAAAGGGTTCTCTCCTTTGGAATGTGATAATTGAAAGGCTTACTTTTGGAGCAAAACGAATAATAATTTTTAAAATATAGTGTAATGGAGATTATAAATATTGAAGCAAAAACCTTTGAAGCGATGCTCTCTAAATTTGAGAGTTTCGCTACTCGAATGGAACACCTGTGCCGTCTGTATGGCAACACTGAGAGCGAATGGATGGACAATCAGGATGTGTGCATGCTATTGAATATCTCACCTAGAACTCTGCAAACACTTCGGGACAATGGAACATTGGCTTATACCCAAATCAATCATAAGACCTACTACAAGCCCGAAGATGTAAAAAAGGCTCTCCCATTGGTGGAAGAGAAACATAAGCAGGCTATTCACAGTGGAAAAGAATTATAAGCATGGAAAATGAATCTCAAATCTTCCCTCTCTCATGGTTAGGAGCGTGGGAAAGTGTCAGCGGTAATCCCGATGTGTATATCCTTCAGGGATATGATGGCAATTATTATCTGCTAGCATACAGCTACGACAAAGAATCGGAACGAGGAAATTTTTCTTGCTACGATATCGATGCCGACGAAAATGGTTGGTATATCCGAACAGGAATGAGGTCTTGTCGATTAACATCTGAAAGTTCGCCCTATGGACTCCATATCACAAGCTGGGGTAGTTATATAAAGTGTTAAACTAAATTGCATGTAAATCAATAAAATAACAACGAAATTATGAGTAACCAATTAATCACATCGGAGAACAATGAACGTGTAAAATCGTTTTTTCTTTCATTGGATCGCTTGGCTTCGCTAATGGAGCGACTCTTTCCCATTCGCAAACCGACACTATACGGAGAGAGTTTTTATACAGACGAAGAACTATCAAAGAAACTAAAGTTAAGTAGAAGAAGCTTACAGGACTATCGCAACGAGGGGCGTATATCATATATTAAGCTGGGAGGCAAAATTCTATATCGCTCCTCTGATATTGAGAAACTACTGCAAGATGGTTACAAACAAAGTTTCAGAAGGTAGCCTGAACAGAGAGGCTACCCCTATGATAAAAGTTATTATCGGACAATCAGTTATTCTGCGAGCTTCCGCCCTCAAAACGGCAGGGAAGCTATAAGTGGAAATAACTGAAATTGGACGGTAAATAACTTGTAGCCATAAAAATGGCAGAATGTCAATAGAGCCTGCAGTTCATTAAAATATAACAACTATGTTAAAATGGCAGGACAATTAGTTAATAGATATTTTATTTCCTAGCCATTCCTTTCTCAAATTCTTTTATGAATGGTTCATAATATCGTTTATGATCAAGTTGAAAGCTATCACTTACTGTCGAATCTTCGATATACAATATATCCCAGTCTGGTAAATTCATTATTTTATGCTCTTCTTCAGTAAATGAATCAAATAATAGCTTTTGTAATTGTTTAGGTGCTATAATTGTTGATTTGTCTGCCTTATGAGGGATTATATAATCAATATATGCTATATGAGTACAATGTTTGTCATCATAATACACCGAGCGGAGTCTTAAATAATGAGAATTCCACCAATCATTTTTATCCTTATAAATTGGTATTTTTTCAATTAAAGAGACAATTGTTTCTATGCTTTCTAAATAAGGATAAGTATTGGAATGTCGAGAACTCAAATAGAAAAAATAATCTTTATAATTTGCCGCCCAAAATGCAGGAGAAAAAGCATTATATATTTTCCATTGATAATTTACAGCACTCTTTGGAAAGAATGTATGTATCAATTTAAATGTATTAGGTTTTAGAAGTTTATTTTCAAGTTCTATTGAATCCCAAAATCTGGTGATAATTTGCTGTTTAAGTGCTATCTCTTCCAATCTTGTGACAAGACTAGCTGTTGGTTGTGTTGAACATGCTAATATGTAACCCTCAGCACCAATTGCTCGACAATCTTCTGTTATATTTCCAGCTTGTTCTCTACCTAATGATTTTCCAGAATTTGCAGTGTGTTTGCAGCTGATTAACCATTTTCTCTCATACTCAGACAATTCACCTTTAAGCTTCTCTACGACTATTAAATCTCGACCACCATCTTGTCCAACTCCTGTCCAATGAGTTTCAAACCCCTCAAGAACTAATAATTCTCGGATTAGCTGTTCAAATAAAATACCATCTTCTGGTAATTCTTTAAAATCTATCATATCATATTTTATCATTTGTTCCTAATATACATATAGGAATGCAAATAACTTTAAATAAATAATTTCACGTTTTTTATTTCAGTCTATAAAAATACGAAATAGTTTAAGAACGGATACTGTTTTTTTAGTGGAGGACAACAGTAGTATAGTGTTAGTTCATTAAGAGTCCCATTAATAAGTTGGACAGTAATTCGTTTGTTGCTAGTTGAGAGAACTATTTTGATCTTGCCAACTTCCTATGAATCGAATTGACTTTTTACGTATGGTTGAAGCTATCTTTTCTTGTATACATTGCCTGAATACCTCTGCATTTGCCGATTGTACCTAAAAAGCAACGGCAATAACCATCTCCAATCCGCAATAATCTGGATAGATTTTTGAACCTTCGACTGTACAACTCAAAGAATAGTCTCCTCTGGCAACGCCTAATTTAACTACACTTCGTTCCGTTGAACGTTGTTTCTCAATAGCACGAATATGCTTTTTTGCCGTATGATAATAGATACCAAACAAGTCGGCAATTTCCGAAATGTTCATTTTTGTTTTACTCGGAACAGTTATTTCTGCGTTTTCTATTCTGATCTTTCTATTTTCCATGCTTGTTTGGTTTTAATTGCACTGTTTTACATTGATTTGCTTTATTCTCATTTTCAGCATAATCCTCCAGTTTGTATTTCCCGCCAATACGGCTACTTAACTTCTTCATATCCTCATTAAGCTTCTGTCGTGTTAGCTTGGCGTAAATCTGGGTCGTTTTAATGCACTTGTGCCCCATCATCTGACTGACGGTTTCCATCGGGACTCCCTGTGAGAGCGTGATAAGGGTTCCGAAATTATGTCGGCTTTGATGGTAGGTAATCCGTGTTTCTATCTTACATAGCTTCGCAATTTTCTTCAAATTAACTTCCATGCATGACAGAGTTATCATATTGAAAATCTTGCTTCCTTTTCGTTCCGATTTATATTTCTCCATGATTTGTAATGCCACATCCAATAGTGGAATATTGCATTTACTGCCAGTCTTTTGCCGTTTTATCTTTATCCAAAGACTGCCGTTTTGCTCTTGGTGGATATTTTCTTCTGATAGATTTCGCATATCTGCATACGACAAACCTGTGAATGTCGCAAAGATGAACATGTCGCGAGTGTGGCATACACGTTTGGAGGCTATCGAAACATTCATAAATTTATCTAGTTCTTCGCGAGTCATGTGTCTACGCTTACGGGGTGGTTGCTCGGGAATATAACTGGCAAAAGGATTTTTGTGTAATATTCCTTGACTGATTGCCCTGCGGATTATCTTTCGTAGCATAATTGTATAGGAAGAAACTGTATGTGCCGTAAAACCCTGTTCGATACGCATAAACGAATCAAATTTTTCGATAAAAGACAATTCTAATTGTCGGAGTGGTATATCCTCTGCATTATAGTGGGTGCATAAGAAACTTTTTGTTTGGTTATATACCGAAATATAGTTTCGCATGGTTTCAGCAGAACGCGTAATGCCTACTTGTTTGGAATATTCTTCGTTATGCTCTCGAAAGAGTTCCAAGAGATTTTCTTTCTTCCGTCCAATACCACCTACGGCATTTTTGACCAGCTCTGCTGTAATATATCCCTGTTCATTAAGTATTTCTTTATAATACCGCTGAATCTTTTCTGTCAGTTGTGTTATCTGATAGTTTGCTTCGGATGCATGCTGGCTTCTGCCTGTCAGACGATAAGTTTTTACATCCCAAAGTTTCGGATCGACATCTAATCCGGCAGAAAACTGAGCCATTTCTGCATTGATGGATATTCTGCCCATTAAAGGACACCTACCGTTTTTCTTTATCTTCTGCCGATTGATATAAAACAAAACAGCAAAAGTGCTGTAAACGGTGCTTTTCGTATTGTTGTTATTCTTGTTCCTTGTTGCATTCATTTCTCTTTTCTCCATAAATTACAATACTGCATCAGCAGAGTTACTCCCCTCAAAATCGTATTTGCCCGACAAGCGTTTGTTAAGCAATTGCATGTCTTTTCCGATTTTATCATTGCTGACCTGTGCATAGATACGGGTGGCTCTCCAATCGGTATGTCCAAGCAGTTCGCCTACTGTTTCGAGTGGAACACCCTGTGAGAGTGTAATTACCGAAGCATAGCAGTGACGTGCCATGTGGAAGGTGACTCGTTTGTTTATACCACATTCCTTAGCGATCCGTTTCAGGTAGATATTGGTTTTACTGCAACTGATCATCGGAAACAGTTTTCCTTCTTTGGCTATTCCCCGATACTTTTTGATGAGTTGAAGAGGTATTTCCAACAATGGAATATGACAGGGTGCTCCTGTCTTCTTCCGATTAAGATGAATCCACCAGACTCTGTCTTCGGCTTTGGAAATGTTTTTTTTAGTCAGATTCCGCATATCACTGAATGCAATGCCTGTAAAGGAGGAAAATAAGAACATGTCCCGAATAAAGTTCAGATTCGGTCGGGACAGTTTTACTTTTATCAGTGTATCCAACTCATCCGAAGTCAATGATTTGGGAACAGACTCTTGGGCAATGTACTTGTAGTCAATAAACGGATCGAAGCGAACCAAGCCGTTGTTTATCGCTATTTTAATGATTCTTCGCAGATGAACGATTGTATTGATTATTGTTCCACAAGCAAGACCAAGTTCGATACGCAGGTAGTAGTCATAATTGGCAACAAAGGAAGGAGTCAATGCCTGAAAGGGGATGTCGGAAATATTATATTTCTTTCGCATAAAACGTTTCAGATGTCCCAAAGAGGTAAGGAAGCGTTTATACGTTCCTTCTGCACGGTTTATGCCTACATTTTGTAAGAATTTCTCATTGTGGGCTTCGAAATATTTGACAAGGGTATCCTGTTCAGATGCAATACCTTGAAAGGCATTCTTTACTTCCAAAGCAGAGATGTCGTTTTTCTTTAGCGAAAGTTCCCGATAAGCGGAATGGATGGCTACGCAGGTCTTATCCAAGGTTGCGTTGATGGACAAAGCTGTTTTACTTTTACCGATAGCTCTGCCCGAGGTAGTATCCCAAAGGGATACGGGAACATAAACTTTGGCACTGAACTGTACCATTGATTTTTCGATGCGGATACGTCCGAGAATCGGAATCGTTCCGTCTGCTTTCTCCTCATTTCGTTTGAGGTAGAAACTTACTTTTACTTCTTGCATAATTAACTCTTTTACAGGTTATAAAATTAACTGTTATAGAGCTAATCAACGATACGCAAAGTATTGTGAATTAGTGAATAGGAAACTGATTCAGAGTATAAAACGAACAGAGCGTAGCTTTGTTTGTCGAATTCGTTCCAAATCGTTTACTGTTAGAGGAAAATCCGTTCTTTGAATGGGTTGCCACAGTTTAAAACAGGTAACGTATTCGTAACGGAAAGCTTTCCTAAATACACAATATCTTGCTTTTTTACTGCTTGCAGCGGAGAGAAGAATAATGAAGTTATCACTGGTATATCAGATACTTACGTCGTTTTACCCGTTCTTGCATTTTGAGTGCTGAGTTTAGAAACCAGCTTAGTTCTTAGATATGCTTAATTTCCTCAATATATAAAGAGCAACTTATCTTTTGTAAAGATATAAAATTTTCGTTTTAGAGAACTGAATTTCTTAGATTTTCATCTTCAAATAGAATTTATGTAGTAGTAAAAAAATGATACTATATAGTCAAAGTTAAGATACTAAAAAACTTTTCCTCTTTCGTTACTCTTTGAAAACTTTAGATTAATATCTGGATATTTCTCTCTAAGATAATTTACAAAATAAACATTCGCAATCTTGCGAATCCGATCTTTATTCGTATATTTGCGAACAATAAATATCGAGTCTATGTCAAAGAAAGAATTAACAGCCGATCAGGAGCAATTAGCACGCTTTGCTAAAGCATTAGGACATCCTATTCGTATAGCGATATTAGAAATGCTTGCCAATGAGTCATGCTGCTATCATGGCGATATGTCAGAGGTGTTACCGATTGCCAAAAGCACGCTGTCACAGCATCTGAACGAACTGAAAGATGCAGGATTGATTCAGGGAACAATTACATTACCCACCGTGAAATATTGTATCAATAACGAGAACTGGAATAAAGCCAAAGAACTGTTTAGTGGCTTTTTTACCCAATTACAGAAAACAGACGATATTTGCTGATATGATGGACATCAGGTTTGCAACAAAAAAGGATATCCCTGCTATTAAAGAGCTGTTTCGTTCAACTATCCTTTCAGTCAATCTGAAAGACTATACACCCGAACAGGTCGGATGCTGGGCTGCAAGAGGAGAAGAAGCGAGTGTATGGGAGGAGCGGATAAATGAGCAATACTTTATACTTGCTGAGGAAAACGATACGATATTAGGGTTTGCCGCCTTAAAATTGTCAGGATATTTAAATTCTATGTTTGTCCATAAAGACTATCAGGGCAAAGGGATTGCAACATTCTTACTTAAAAAGATTGAAGAATATGCACGGTTGAAAGATATTTCAGAAATAACTGCTGATGTCAGTATTACAGCCGAGCCTTTCTTCTCAAAAAAAGGCTATGTTATTCTGGAACAACAGACCGTTTGCATTGGTATCTCCATGACAAACTATAAAATGTCAAAAGTTTTATCCTGATATTTTTTTAAGAGATATATTCGTTATTCGACGAAATAGGAACTGTTAGTGTAAATACGAAATTATAAACAATATGAGAATTTTAATTCTATGTACGGGAAATAGTTGCCGCAGCCAGATGGCTCATGGATTTTTACAATCATTCGATCCTTCATTGTCTGTTTATTCCGCAGGGACAAAAGCAAGCGGAAAAGTAAACTCAAAGGCAATAGAAGTCATGCAGGATGCAGGTGTAGATATTTCGCACCATACATCCGATAGTGTAGAGCAATATATGAATGATGAGTGGGACTATGTGATTACTGTTTGCGGTGGAGCAAATGAAAGCTGTCCTGCATTCTCGGGAAAAGTAAAGAACCGTCTGCATATCGGCTTTGACGATCCTTCCGAAGCTACGGGAACAGCCGAATTTATTCAATCCGAGTATATCAGGGTAAGGGATGAAATCAAAATAGCTTTTTATGAATTATACACCGATAAGATAAAAGGTCATGAGTAAAAAGAAAATGAGTTTCTTAGATAAGAACTTAACACTTTGGATATTCCTTGCGATGGCTATCGGTGTAGGATTGGGATATTTTATACCTTCTTTCAGTAACTACATAGATTCCATGTCGAGTGGGACAACAAATATTCCTCTGGCAATCGGTCTTATCCTGATGATGTACCCGCCATTGGCAAAAGTAGATTACAAACAACTGCCAAAAGTGTTTTCTAACGTAAAGATATTATCTATTTCGTTAATTCTGAATTGGATTATCGGGCCTGTCTTAATGTTCTTACTTGCCATTCTTTTTTTACGCGATTATCCTGAATACATGGTTGGGGTTATTCTGATAGGTCTTGCACGATGTATAGCGATGGTGCTTGTATGGAACGACCTGGCAGAGGGCAATACGGAGTACGGTGCAGGATTAGTTGCCCTGAACAGTATTTTTCAGGTATTCTTTTACAGTTTTTATGCCTGGATATTTGTAACAAAACTTCCTCCCTTATTCGGATTTGAAGGGGCAATCGTGGATATATCCATAGGTACAATAGCCGAAACAGTCGCTATCTATTTGGGTATTCCTTTCCTGATAGGTATTCTAAGCCGTTTGATATTGGTTAAAATAAAAGGGGAACAATGGTATAAGGATAAGTTTATCCCTGCAATTTCACCAATTACTTTAATCGCTTTACTATTTACCATTGTATTAATGTTTAGCCTCAAAGGTGAACTGATCGTACAAATCCCATTGGATGTAGTACGGATAGCCATACCGTTATTAATCTATTTCGTGGTGATGTTCTTCCTCAGCTTCTTTGCGGGCAAATTAATGGGTGTATCTTACGATAAAAACGCTTCAATCGCATTTACAGCTACAGGTAATAACTTTGAACTGGCTATTGCAGTTGCAATAGGAGTCTTCGGCTTGCATAGCGGGCAGGCTTTTGCAGGCGTAGTAGGCCCATTAGTTGAAGTGCCTGTACTTATACTTTTGGTAAACATTGCCTTTTGGCTAAGAAAGAAATATTATAAATAAAATAACACTTTTAATATGAACACGAACGAAGAAAAGAAAGCTTTGGTAAAACAGAGATATAGCGAACTGGCTTTGAATAGCGATGCTTTAAAATCCGATTGCTGTTGTGGAACGAATCCTGCGACTCCTTCAAAAAAGGTCTTTACGATCATGAGCGAAGATTACAGCGGGCTTAAAGGGTATGAAGTAGATGCTGATTTAGGTGTAGGCTGTGGACTACCTACTGAGTATGCAGGCATTAAAGAAGGTAATACAGTTTTAGACTTAGGCTCAGGTGCAGGTAACGACTGTTTTATAGCCAGGGCAGAAGTCGGGGAAACAGGAAAAGTAATCGGCATTGACTTTTCGCCACAGATGATAGAAAAGGCACGAAAGAACGCAACAAAGCGAGGTTATACCAATGTCGAATTTATCGAAGGAGATATTGAAAATATGCCTTTACCCGATAGTTCCATAGATGTTGTAGTAAGTAATTGTGTCTTGAATTTATTACCCGAAAAAAATAAAATCTTTAAAGAAATATATCGGGTACTGAAAGAAGGCGGCCATTTCTGTATTTCTGATGTTGTGCTGAATGGTGTATTTCCAAAAGAATTTACAGATAATGCTTCCATGTATGCAGGCTGTATAGCTAGTGCCATACAAAAAGACGATTATTTGGGTGAGATTGAAAAGGCTAATTTTACTGATATAAAGATTGAACGAACAAAAACAGTTGTCATTCCAGAAGATGTTTTACAGGAGCATTTGGATGAATCGACGATAGCTAAATACAAAGCTGGTAATGTCGGCATTTATTCGATTACTGTGACAGGAATAAAATAGCAAAGTTTAAAGAAAGAGATTGCAAATAAATAGATTCAGGACGATCATTCCTTCCTGAATCTATTAATTTATTCACAGCCTTCTTTTTCAGGTTTATCTACTTGTCAATAATAAGCAATTCGTTTTTATCATCAGAGATGAGACTTATAAATCTTTCATATTCTCTGAGGACATCAGCTATCACTTCCTCTTTTGTCATATACTGTATATCATTTCCTTTACGCCCATCATTAAAATAGGTAATCGGGATATAAGGCGTTTCCATATCAACATTTGGAGTATTCTCTTCTTCTATCATATACTCCGAGATCGTTTGAGGCTCAGCAACGACACCATATCGGAAATTTCGTATTTTATCATGCCTTATGAATAACTCTATGGATAGAGGAGTGTTTTTACCAGTTATTATTTCAGCTTCAATATCATTGGCGGATAATTCTTGCTGAAGTTCGCAGAATGCTTCTTTTACCGTGCCATTCAAAAAGTCCTTGACATCTCTTTTGTGGGAAAAGGTTAGTATTCTGTTCAGCCGTTCCATCCATCTGCTCCCGTCCCATGCAATACTACCATAGGGCAGTTTGGTATTATGAAATAAATGATCGATTTGCAAAGCTTTCCATAAAGAAAAACATAAGAGTAGCATACTCAACCCAAAGGGTAATGCGGAAATGAGAGTCATCGTTTGCAGTGAGGCCAGACCTCCTGCCCGAAGCAGTGTAAGAGAGAGAATGATGAGCAGTACACCCCAAAATATATTTTGCCACTTCGGCGAGTTCTTTTTATCACCGGATGCTATACTGTTCATAACCAATATACCGGAGTCTGCCGAAGTAACAAAGAAAACCCCAATCATCAAGATTGCTATTATATTCAATAAACCTGTAAATGGAAAATATTCAAAAAAGCGAAACAGGAGAGTATCCGGATCGTTCGCCAATAGGCTCAATTCTCCATTTGCTACGAATTTATCCAGCCAAACACCACTACTGCCAAATATAGTCATCCATAAGAAATTGAATAAGGAAGGAATCAGCAGAACAGCTATAATAAACTCACGTATGGTACGCCCTTTCGATATACGTGCAATAAACAACCCAACAAACGGAGACCATGATATCCACCATGCCCAATACATAATTGTCCAGCCCGAGAACCAGCCCTGAGCTTCTGTTTCATAGGCAAAAGTATTGAAGGTCAGATTTGTTAAATTACTGATGTAATAACCGATACCTTCACTAAAGGTGCTAAGTATATATATTGTTGGTCCCGCAATCAAAATAAATACCATCAGAATAAAAGCGAGAGACAGATTCAGTTCACTTAATCGCTTCACACCTTTATCTACGCCTGTAAAAGCTGAAAATATAGCGATACCCATGACTACGATAACGATAATAGCCTGAAATGTAAAACTGTTCTCTGGCACCAATCCTATACTCTGCAATCCTGCATTTAGCTGTACAACACCAAATCCCAAAGTCGTTGCAATTCCGAAAAATGTACTGCACAGCGCAAAAGTATCTACAATATTTCCGATTGGACCATATATTTTATCTTTCAACAAAGGATATAAACCGCTTCGTATTGCCAACGGCAATTTATAACGATAGGCAAAATAAGCCAGTACTAATCCCACCACAGCATATATGGTCCAGGCATGTATTCCCCAATGGAAAAAAGTGTATAATTGGGCTTCTTTTGCTCGTTGAAGCGTATCGTCTATAGCCGGATTTGCATAATGAGACATTGTTTCTGCCACACCGAAATACATAAGCCCGATTCCCATACCGGCTGCAAACAGCATTGCTATCCATGAAAAGAAGCTATACTTAGGCCGGGAATTATCCGAACCTAAGCGAATATTGCCAAGTTTACTTAAAGCTATAATAATAAGAAACAGAACGAACAAAGTTACCATCAATACATAAACCCAACTCAGGTTGTTAAAAAAATAGGTTTTCACAACCGACAGAGATTTATTGGCTTGTTCGGGAAAGAAACCGCAATAAAGGGATACAAAAAGTATAACAATTAGCCCTGGTAGAGCAACTGATTTGGTTAATGTCGTTCGAAAAGGTAATTTGCTTTTTATCATATTATATATTGTTTTATTTTTACTTGTTGTAATGTGTTGATTTTAAAAATAATATCCGATATTTATATTAAAACGGCTATTCCATCTGGCATTATCGCTACCTTGTGCAAGTCCTTCTCCAAAGTTGCTCGTAAGCCATGGGTGATTCTTTCCTATAGCCATATCTATGTATGTATAAATAGGTCCCGAAGCAATGGATACTCCGGGTATTAAATGATGAGTATTGTTATATCCGGCTTTACTTTTGTCAGCTATTGAGTAATCTACATATGCTTCTATACTTTTTATGAATTTCCTTTTTATAGGAATAGTATATGATATTCCTGCCAGGTATACAAATCCTTTGCTTGCTACATCATAAGAAGAGCCATAAGCAGCCATTTGTACGGCATCTAAAAGTTCTCCTTTGTCATTTTGAGATTTATAATTATACCCAATAATTTCAGTCTTTAAATTCCATCTTCGATAATTGAATACTGAGTGTATCGCCCAGGACAAGTTCCATTTCCTTTTATTCAAGGTCTCATTATAGATACTACCCAACTGTCCGGATAAGCCAACTTCTGCGATCTCTGTCAATTGATAACATATACGCATGTTAAATTGGTCTAGTTCGCGGATGGAAGCTTTACTTCTGTTAGCTCCAGTAAGCCCTGTTGTGGGAACAACAGCATATGAAAAACGGCTGTTTCCTACAGCATTATCTTCATACTCTGAACTTAAGAAACCTTTTGGTGCAGCCTGTCTGAAATATGCCATATCAACAGACAGCTTCTCGATCTTGTATTCAGCACCTATGCCGGTTGCGTAAGTATCTTCCAGTCCCATATAATATGGAAGTTGGAACCACCAAGAATGAGATGCAGACGGCGCTATCCCAAATGGTTTTTGAAAAACTCCTAATTTTGCATACCAACTATCATTTAACCTGTATCCAACATAGGCATGATGTATAAAATGTGCTTTTGATCCGGGATAAAGCCTATATTGAAAACTTAAATCAAAATCCTCATATCCTGCATCTACTGACAAAAACCATGTATCTAATTTAATATAAGAATCTAAAGGCCTAGCAGCAGATTCATAGTTTTCTGAAGCAATATTAAACCGTACAGCTCCACCTATTTTTATAGTTTTTTTTTGAGGCTCCCCATCCGATGCCCAAATATTAAGATTGGAAGAAAAAAAGATATAAATAATAACGGGAACAAATCTTGACATGTTTTTCTAAATAAGACTATTTAATTCATTATGGTAGAGAAATAAAAATATATGCTAAATAAAGCATCTAAAATATACCTCAATAGCAGAACTCATCATTACAAATGATATAAATAGTTCCTCGGTCATATAAGATAAAAAAAGAGTTCAGAATATGTAAAGAAAGATAATAGACTAATAATAAAACCACTCCTGAACAGTACCGGATTTTCCAGTATTAGGAACAAAAGTAGTAAAATTAGAGCTTGGTTAAAAGTTAATTTATGTTTAATGGCTCATTATAAGTATGCTATGCCTATTAAAATAGAGTTAATCGGTAATATTTTTTCTAGTCGAAAAAAATAAATTATTTTTGATGTTTATTAAAATATTCAACATTTCCATAAAATCCGGATAGATGACAGGAGAAAAAAAAGAAGCTATCGATAAGGTGGTTCAACCCATTCAGCGATTTATATTACAGGAAAAGGCCGGAGGTATAGTCCTCGGGCTGAGTGTTATCATTGCTATGATCTTAGCTAATTCCCCATGGTCGGAAGACTATTTTCATGTATTGGAGCATAAACTGGGATTTATATTTGATGGCATTCCATTCTTTGAATATAGCATTCATCACTGGATCAATGACGGGCTGATGGCTGTTTTCTTCTTTGTAGTGGGCTTAGAACTCAAAAGAGAGATTGTAGGAGGAGAACTATCCAACCCGCGCAAAGCCCTTTTGCCTATCGGTGCCGCAATCGGCGGTATGCTCGTACCTGCACTTATCTACATGAGCCTGAATCCATCAGGAGAAGTTCATCACGGTTGGGGAATACCGATGGCAACCGATATTGCTTTTGCTTTAGGTGTTTTGTACCTATTGGGGAGCAAGATACCGTTATCTCTGAAAGTATTTCTTACAGCACTGGCTATTGTTGATGATCTGGGGGCTGTCTTGGTTATTGCATTTTTCTATACATCCGATATTTCATTCATGAGCCTTGCTATTGGTTTTGGCTTTGCTCTTATTATGTTCGTTGGCAATAAAATGGGTGTGCGGAGTATTTTGTTCTACGCCATATTTGGTATTCTCGGAGTGTGGACATCTTTTCTCTTATCAGGAGTACATGCTACAATAGCTTCTGTTATTGCCGCCTTTATGATTCCTGCGGATGTGAAAATAAGAGAGAATCTATTTGTGGAACGGATAAAGAACTATCTGAATAAATTCAGGGAGGTCGATCCTAAAAACGAAATACCGACACTGACAAACGACCAGCTACACCTATTGGAAGAAATAAAAATAGATACCAATAAAGCGATTCCTCCGTTACAACGCTTAGAACACCGAATGCACCCTTTAGTGACATTTGTTATCATACCGATATTCGCGTTGGCTAATGCCGGAGTTTCACTTAATATTGATGTTGAGCAACTATTCAGTACGAATATAGCTTTAGGAGTAGCTTTGGGTTTACTGCTAGGCAAAGTGTTAGGTGTGGTTGGCTTTACTCTTTTATTGATAAAGCTGAAAGTAGCTCCTTTTCCTCAGGGAATGAATGTTCGTAATCTGTTTGGCTTAGGTTTGCTGGCATCTATCGGTTTTACCATGTCGCTATTTATCACTTCTTTGGCATTCACTCATCCCGAATATATGGTGCAGGCTAAGATCGGTATTTTTGCAGCTTCTATCATTGGCGGAGTATTAGGATATATCACATTAAGCCGTTCCGTAAAGCATAAATAATGTTATCCCGAATAAAATATATAGGATTAAACCCGGCTCGCTTATTTGTTCTCAGTTTTTTAGGACTGATTCTTATAGGGACAATTTTACTGTTATTACCGGTATCCACAACAGGGAGCATCAGCCTGATAGATGCTCTTTTTACAACAACGAGTGCAGTTTGTGTAACAGGTCTGGTAGCATTGGATACAAGTAAAGATTTTACATTGTTCGGACAAACAGTCATCATGGTCATGATTCAGGCCGGCGGTTTAGGTATATTGACTTTTGCCAGTTATTTCAGCTACTTCTTTAAGGGAGGCTCGTCTTATGAGGATCAATTAACGATGGGTAATATCTCTAACATAGAGAAGATTGATGAAATTTTTAAGACGTTAAAGCGGATATTAATTATAACAGTTGGTATTGAAGCTGTCGGGGCTTTCTTTATTTTTACTAGTTTAAACCCTGATTTAATTCCATTATTAGGTGACCGGATTTATTTTTCAGTATTCCACTCCATATCTGCTTTTTGTAATGCAGGATTTTCCACATTGCCGCATGGTATCATGGAAAACGGATATGTGGATAACTACAGATTACAATTGAGCCTGATATTTCTTTTCGTTCTCGGAGGATTAGGATTCCCGATTGTAATCAATTTGTTGAAATACCTGAAACATTTAATCCGCAGAACATTCTTACAGATTTTCAATCATAAAAAAGACGTTTACAAGCCTTGGGTGATGAAACTGGGAAGTAAGATAAATCTGGTTACAACTATCTCTTTAATTGTTATCGGAACCATCCTTATTTTTATCAACGAGTATAATAATATACTGGCTTCTCATCAGGGAATCGGGAAATTCGTCACAGCACTATTTACAGCGACAACGCCCCGTACAGCAGGGTTCAATTCAGTTGATTTTAATCAGTTACATCTATCGTCACTCATTATTATAATCATCTTGATGTGGATCGGAGCTTCTCCTGCCTCTACGGGAGGAGGTATAAAAACCAGTACATTTGCAATAGCCGTTCTGAACTTTATCAGTTTGGCCAAAGGGCGAAAGAATATTGAGGTGTATAGTCGGGAGGTATCAGAAACATCCATAAGACGAGCTTTTGCGGTGATGACACTTTCTGTTGTTGTTTTGGGGATAGGTTCATTACTTATTTCATATTTTGATGAAGGCTTGCGGCTATTAGATATTATATTTGAATCGGTTTCGGCCTATAGTACAGTCGGGCTGAGTCTGGGGATAACTCCCGGTTTAAGTTCTGCCAGTAAACTGGTGCTGATAATACTGATGTTTATAGGACGTGTAACAACACTCACGCTGCTTATTGCTTTCTTTAAGCAAGTGAGGATGTCTAATTATACTTATCCATCGGAGGAGATACTGATTAATTAAAAAGAAGAAAGAATGAAATATATTATTGTCGGACTCGGTGTATTCGGTTCTTCACTTGCTGAGAAGTTAGCATCACAGGGCAATGAGGTAATCGGAGTAGATACAAAGATGCAACGGGTAAATGAACTGAAAGATAAAATAACACATGTTGCATGTTTGAATGTAACAGATGCTGCTGCAGTAGAAACATTACCCTTGAAGAATACAGATGTGGTCATTGTCTGTATAGGAGAAGATCAAGGTGCTAATATAATGGCGACAGCCATGTTTAAAAACCTGAATGTAAAACGGCTTATAGGAAGATCTCTTAATCCTCTGCAAGAAAATGTTTTACAGGCAATCGGCGTACATGAGATTGTCCGGCCGGAAGAAGAAACCGCAGAAAGATGGGCCAAGAAACTAACGCTTCGGGGAATGGTAGATTCTTTTGAGTTAAATGAGAATTACAGCATGGTAGAGATTGTAGTGCCGGATATTCTTGTTGGAAAGACAATCGAAGAAATCGGTTTTCGTAAGGAATATAATATGCTCGTGTTGACTGTTATCAAAAATGTAGAAAAGAAGAGCATAATAGGGAAAACCAGAGTTGTTGCCGACGTTCAAGGTATACCAACACCCGATACCATGTTAGAAAAAAATGATATCTTGGTTGTTTATGGATCTAACAAAGATATTAAACAGTTTATAAGCAAGAACAAAAATCATAAATAGAAAAAGTGTGATTGGTAAATATATAATTGATAAAAAAGAAGTATCTTTTCCATAGTTATTCAAATCAGGTGTATAGTCTGAATACTAATAATATATAGCATGTATAACTTCATACGAAAAGTAGTCACTTACGTTAGTCTGCAAAAGCAAACCGAAGACTTTGAAGAAATCCATAATTCGATAACACAGGGGATTTCGTTCAAGGGGACGAATATATGGATATTAGTTTGCGCGATAATCATAGCATCCGTAGGGCTTAATACCAATTCAACCGCTGTGATAATAGGAGCCATGCTTATTTCTCCACTGATGGGGCCAATCAATGGAATGGGTTACAGTATTGCTATTCATGATTTTGGATTGCTTCGTCAGTCATTAAAAAACTTTGGTTTTGCGGTGCTGGCCAGCCTTATAGCATCCACTGTTTATTTTTCGATAACCCCCGTTCATACAGCCCATTCAGAGCTTTTAGCCCGAACCAGTCCGACGATTTATGATGTTTTAATTGCTCTATTTGGTGGATTTGCGGGTATTATAGCAATCAGCAGTAAGCAGAAAGGAAATGTTATTCCCGGTGTTGCTATTGCTACAGCCTTGATGCCACCTCTCTGTACAGCCGGCTACGGTTTAGCTACGCTCCAATTTTCTTTTTTCTATGGAGCATTCTATCTGTTTACCATCAACACTGTTTGTATTGCTTATGCTTCGGTTTTAATTTCTCAAATGTTGAAGTTTCCGATCAGAGATACCAACATAAGTGAGACAAGAAAGAATCGTATCAATCAGGGCTTATCAATCGTTCTTATTATAATCATATTGCCCAGTATATATTTGGGTTACCGGATGTCCCAGAATGAGAAATTCAGAGTAAATGCCGAAAAATATACACGTTATGTAGGAATATACAAAGGGAATTATTTATTAAACAATGAGGTTGCTGCAAACAGGAAAGAAATTAATTTGGTATACGGCGGATCTTCGTTGACAGAAGAAGACAAAGATGCAATTATCGGTCAGGCAAGCTTATTCTCTTTAGATGATGCGAAAATAACAATAGAACAAGGGTTGGCCATAGATAATGATATAGCTAAGGATAGACTAAAAGCTCAGTCTGAAGAAGAGAGGTCCCGGCAACAAATAGTCCGCTTAAATGTAGAAATTGCTGATTATAAACAAAAAATAGACAGTATACAAAGCCAATATCTTATAGGCAAACAATTACTGTCTGAGTTGACTCCTTTATACCCTCATATAGAGAGTTGTTCGTATGCCCAATCATATATCTATACCCAGAATGATACTTTGCATAGAGCGAAAACTGGTGTATTTATGATCACATCTAAACGCATTCTTCCAAAGAACGATCAGGAGAAAATAAAGAATTGGCTAATGAAAAGATTAAATGAAAAAGAAATTAGGGTCTATTTTGACAGAATTAATTGATTGATCAAGACCGAACTTGTAGAAATATTTTAATGGAATAATCAAGGGTCTTTTAAATTATTCCTCTACCTGTGTTAAATTATATTGTAGAAATGCCAAATATCAGAACGTGCTATTTCTTTTGATGCATTAGTTTTACTCCATTTATCTTATCTGAAATAAATCTCCCCCGGCTGTCTAAATAACTGTTTTAGAAATAAAGGGTGTATACTTCGTCATAATCATAGAAATTACTCTGATTAGATAAGCTCCCGAACTTCTATCCTCTGGTATTTGAGTAGTGTCTATTAGTAGTCTATATAGACGAACTAATAGAATGGTATAACCGATGTTGTAAATTTCTATTTTTCACAAAACGTATATGATCAAACATTTCATGAAAGAAAGTTTGCTAATCTTAAAATATTTATTTCCTTTGTTTATTATTTCCAGTGGAATTATAATATATGTGCATAATTACAAAAATAAAGAATATACAGAAAATACTTTATAGACTCGAAAAAGTGTTTTTAGAAAACAATGGCATCACATTAAATGAAGCTATTATTATATATTCTTTGCCCGAAACAAGAAGCTCCTGTGCGGGTTATATGTCCGGCCAGCTTGACGTATCGAACTCCCGGACATCTAAAATTCTGAGTAGCTTAGAGCAGCAGGAATATATTATAAGGACAATGGGACAAGCCGATAAAAGGCAGATGCTTTTTTCATTAACGGAAAAGGGACTGGAGAAAAAGAAAGAAATACAGAGATCTGAAGGTGAATATAGAGAACTTATTAAGTCATTGGCTAAGTTTATGGACTAACCAAAATTTCAGACAGATCTTATAAACCATTTTATTAAAAAAATAAATATATGAAAATATTAATTGTAGGAGGAGTTGCCGGGGGAGCATCTGTTGCAGCCCGTTTAAGGAGAATGGATGAACAGGCTGAAATTATTTTATTTGAAAGAGGCGAATATATTTCTTATGCCAATTGTGGATTACCATATTATATCGGAGGTACAATAGCGGACAGAGATAATCTTTTCGTCCAAACTGTAGATGGATTTTCTAAGCGATTCAAGATAGACATCAGGGTATTGCAGGAAGTAATCTGTATCAATAGGGAAAATAAAAGTATAACCATACAAAACCTTATCACAAATAAAGAATATACTGAATCTTATGACAAACTTATTCTATCTACCGGATCAGAACCGGTGAAACCTCCAATCAAAGGCATCGATAGCAGAAAGATATTTACACTCCGTAATGTACCTGATACCGATAAAATCAAAAACTTTCTTATAACTCATAAACCCCAAAAAGCAGTTGTCATCGGCGGAGGATTTATCGGACTGGAAATGGTAGAAAATTTACATAATGCAGGACTTGAAGTACAGTTAGTGGAGAAGGCGGATCAGGTTATGGCTCCAATTGATTTTTCCATGGCCGCAATAGTTCATCAGCAACTTAGGCAGAAAGGAGTAGAGCTTTATCTGAAAGAAGGAGTGACTTCTTTCCTCGAAGAAGAAAACGGCGTTAGAATAGTATTGGAAAGCGGTAGAGAACTTATCTCCGATATGGTTATTTTCAGTATTGGTGTTCGTCCCGATATTAAGATTGTAAAAGATGCAGGGCTGGAACTTGGAACGACAGGAGGGATTAAAGTTAATAGTTATATGCAGACGAGTGATAACAATATCTATGCCTTGGGTGATGCCGTGGAAGTACTGAATCCGGTAATAACTAAACAGATGTTGATTCCTTTGGCGGGTCCGGCCAATAAACAAGCCCGTATTGTTGCAGATAACATACTGGAGGATAACAAATATATCTACCCGGGAACTATCGGCACATCTATAGCTAAGGTGTTTGACCTAACCGTTGCGGCGACAGGACTTTCATCCAAAGTGCTGAACAGGGAGTGTATTGAGCATATATCATCTTTTACTCATGGAAGTTCACACGCGGGATACTATCCCGGAGCATCTCAATTGTCAGTAAAGGTTAATTTCTCCCCCTTGAATGGAAAGCTTTTGGGAGCTCAGGTTGTAGGAAAAGAAGGAGCCGACAAAAGAATTGAGTTGTTTTCTGAGGTTATAAAAAAAGGAGGTACAATTTACGATCTGATGGATATTGAGCATGCATATGCCCCGCCTTATTCATCGGCTAAAGACCCTGTCAATATGGCTGGTTTTGTAGCTGATAATATTCTTAAAGGAAAGATGAAAGTAGCCCAATGGCGGGATATTGGAAAAATAAATCTCGCCAAAACGACCCTGTTAGATGTCCGTACTTCAGAAGAATGCAGCGAAGGATATATCAAGGGTGCGATGAACATCCCCCTGGATGAACTGCGTTCCCGGATTAAAGAAATACCAAAAGAGAAGGACGTTTTAATCTATTGTGCTGTCGGCTTACGCGGGTATATTGCTTCGCGGATATTAGCACAATATGGATTTTCTAATGTTCTAAATCTGTCAGGAGGTTATACAACCTATGCAACAGCAATAGCAGAATACTCTTTATAATAGAAAAATTCAGCCATCACTCCGTATTTAAACAAAATTAGAGTTTTAAATACATTATTTCTTATGGAACTATATTCTAATGGAAATAATATATTATCTTTGTAAGAAATATAAACGCAATTAAATATGCAAATAATAAAAAACAATTGGACATATCTCTTAGGAGCACTTATCGGAGCAATAGGTGGATATATGTATTGGAGGTATATTGGATGTAGTACCGGTACTTGTCCCATAACGTCATCACCTACAATCAGTACTCTATACGGAGTTTTATTGGGAGGCTTATTCGGAGGAATTTTTAAAAGAAATAAAAAAAACAAAAATAAAATAAATAATATGGCGGGATTTCTTAGCAGATTACTCGGATTGGAGGACAAAGCTGATTTTAAAGTTCTCTTAGAGAATGGAGCTATACTTCTGGATGTCCGAACAAAAGAAGAATATAAACAGGGAGCAGCAACAAACTCAGTCAATATTCCTCTGGATAGTTTGAATAGTAATTTATCGAAACTAAAAAAAGATAAACCGATTATTGCTATATGCGCCAGTGGTATGCGTAGTCGCAGTGCGGTGACTCTCTTAAAGAATAAAGGTTTTCAGAAAGTATATAATGGCGGAAGCTGGTTTAATTTTAATGAGTAACAGAATGAAACGCATATTAAAGAAATGGGATGCAGCCCGGATAATTCGTTTATTGTTGGGAGTGTTGATAGCTATCTATTCAATATCTACGAAGGATTATATGTTTTTAGTTTTAGGTGGATTGCTACTTTTTCAGGCAATTATGAATATTTCCTGTTGTGGCTCCGCAGGGTGCTATACAGACAATAAGTACAAAGAAAATATTTATGGAGATCAGATAAAAAAATATAAACCGGATTAAAAATGAAGTATACAATACTACTTCCACTTGTGGCATTATTGCTTATTTCTTGTAATAACACAGCTGAGACAAAAAGTCAAACAAAAGAAACAATTAAAAAAGAAGATAAAATGACAACAATACATTTAACAAAAGCAGAATTCTTGTCAAAAGTTGCTAATTTTGAAACAAATCCTACTGAATGGAAATATTTAGGGGATAAACCGGCATTGATTGATTTCTATGCTGATTGGTGTGGCCCTTGTAAAGCTATAGCTCCGGTGCTGGATGAATTGGCCGCAGAATACGGAGGTCGTATATATATTTATAAGATAAATACGGAAACTGAACCTGAACTAGCGTCTGCGTTTGGGATAAGAAGCATACCTTCTTTACTGTTTGTTCCGATGACCGGACAACCTCAAATGGGTGCAGGAGCATTACCAAAACAGCAACTGAAGGAGGCTATTGATAATCTTTTATTAAAAGAGTAACAGTAAATATAAATTTAGACTAAAATGGCAGACAATACAAAGAATTCGCAAGTAAGAACATTATGCCAGATCAGGGATGTGTATCGGGCTATTTATGACTTTGAGTTAAACTTTCAGCAATTATATGATCTTGGACTGAACGAAGGGATGCTGCTATGTTCGCTGAATGCTCAGAAATATTCATCCAATGAATTGGCTAGTGTATTGGGATTGAGCAATTCGAATACATCGAAAGTGATAAAATCGGTCGAAAAGAAAGGGCTTATCAGACGTATTGTAGGTAAGGAGGATAAGCGCCAGATGTATTTTGCTTTGACTGATCTGGGCAAGAAGAAACTTGAATCGATAAAATGTGCTGAGTTTGATATACCTCAAACACTAGAATCTATTATAAAAAGATAAAATTTTTATCTATTGACGATTTGTTCTCTCTTTTTTCTACTATAAAACAAGTTGCAAATACGCAACAAGAACCACTACGTATTAGTAAGTTAGATTTTGGATAAAAGATCTAATTTCCGTGTAATTTCATAGGTTAGGCAAATTTTATTATCTTTGTAAAAGTCTTGAATACATTGAAAACAATATTGTTTTTTCTTCTTTAAAATCTACTTATTCGGTAGATACCTTATTTAAGCGGAGTTGATCCGAAATATAGCCAATATATAATTCAGTTTTCTTAAAGGAATTTAGGTTACTCTTTTGGGCTTCATATGATAATTAATCTGAGGATAATAAAGTTTCTATAGGTTCACTACATCCTTCTGTGTTCAAGCGAATTATTCCATTACATCATATCCACATATGGCGGACCTCCGGCTAATGGGTTTTGTTGCTGATGTTTTACATGTTCTTTACCGAATCCTTCAATAATAATATGCCCTCCGGTTTTCAACAAAGGCAATAACGACCTGTGATATTTCTCTTTTAATTGTTCCGGTAGGTGAACATAGGTAAGAGCAATTACATCATAGGAGTCGACAATATAATTTTCAGAGATATCTTCGAAATCAATCACTTTGAATGAAATATTCACGCTATTCTTTTGGCCAAACGCAAGGCTTTTTCTTTAGCTTGCTGGCTTTGGTCGAAAGCGTCTACACTCCATCCCCTTGTTGTTGCATATACACCATTCCGTCCCTCTCCATCAGCCGGAAGAAGAATTTTTCCTGTTGGAAGCGTATCGATGATTTGCTTGAAGAATAGATTTGGAGCTTCTCCATAGCGGTATTCTTCCATATTGTAACTTTCGTCCCATTTATTATTCATAGTCATTCATTTTTTGTTAATATGCACTGAAGAAATCCGGTTTTATCGTAAATCCTATTCTTACCTGATTTGTATATTTTTTGTAATTCAGCAACCCTTCTCCATAACCGGCATAATAATCCAAAGTTAAGTATTGATTTGAATTTTTCGATACTCTAAATGATAAAGATGTGTGTAAATTAGGGTTTATAAACTGATCCCATGGGATTATATTAAGACTGAACCACCATAAATTTTTACTATCAATATAATTAACCGAAAAGATACCATAACCTTTATAACGTAACAAATCTTTATTATTACCTCCATCCACATAAGGTAGATACACTTGAGCTTTAGCCGATAAGCGCATATTATAGAAATATTTGGCTGACAGATTCAGATAGTTCCAACTACGAGAATCTTCTCCTGCTTTTCCATTCGATTCATGTTCCAGAGAAACCATTACCGCTCCTTTCAGTTTGTTGTTTTTGATAATGTAGCGTCCGACTCCTATTCCGGGATTGTAATTCGTATCGCGGAAAGGGCTCGATTTGTCATAAATATCCCAGAATGACTTTTGAGAATAAATAATGTACAAAAACGAATTGAATGGCAAGACGCTTCTGGTAACTCTGTGGCGAATACTAAACTGGAAGAATGCATCCGCTGTTTTACGGGTTACCGATTTGTTTAAAGGGATTCCCGTTACCATATAATTATCCTTATACACCGCAAAAGGAGCCTGCTTGTCTAGTACAGACCTTACAAGGTCTTCTGAAACTTCAATCGGTCTATGTTTCAATACATTTATTGACTGCATCTCATTCAGATAGTTATTCCGAAGTGAAATACTATCTACCTGTAAGATCGTATTTTCTTGTGAGTAGACCCTGGGTATGTGTATAATGAGGATAAACAATACGATTATTATATAAAATATTGTTTTCATATCTAAAAAAGAGAGCAAAAGACGATTTCAGAATTCGGTTTTGCTCTCTCAGAAACTTATTAATCAATTCACCGTTTAATGTTTAATTTATCGAGCAGGATTTCCAACGGACAAAATTTAGTAAATGAAGACTGTATCAGATTCACTCCCACAAATGCAGGCAACAACAGCCATCCGATGGAAACAAAATAAGCCAACGAAATACCAATCAGAACCATTGTGCCTGCTACTATACGGATAATATATTCACGTTTCATAATCAAATCAATTTAGAGAAGTTTTCTACATCAAGGACAAAAGCATGTACAGGAAAAGGATTATTCGTTTCAATATTACAACTGTCAATCTCTGTAATAGCATTATCAGCAATTTCTTTTGTCACAAAGCTGAAAAGCATTATAGAGTTTGTTTTAGCATTGCTCGCATTAGCCGCAAACCAGCCCAAATTTTCCTCTTTCTTTTTATAGCCAGTGATATTGGTCACACTGAATCGTTTCACTCCGGCATCTTGGAGTAGGCTTGCTACCTGCTCCTGATACTCTTTTATACTTAATACAACTAATAGCTTCATAATCATTTTACTTTCTTTTCAACATTTTATAATACAGTAGTGGTACTACAATCAATGTAAGTACGGTAGAGGTTATTGTTCCTCCCATCAGCGAGATTGCCAGACCTTGAAATATAGGATCGAACAGAATTACAATAGCCCCCAGAACTACACCTCCTGCTGTCAAAACTATAGGCGTTGTACGTACAGCCCCTGCTTCGATAACAGCCTGTTTCAACGGGATGCCGTCTTTGAGCCGTATGTCGATAAAGTCGATAAGTAATACCGAATTTCGCACCATGATTCCGGCAAGAGCTATAAACCCAATCATTGACGGAGCACTAAAGTAAGCTCCCATAATCCAATGCCCGAATATGATACCAATCAAGGATAACGGTATAGCTGCCAATTGTACCAAGGGTGTAATAAAGTTTTGAAACCAAGCCACAATCAGCACATAGATAATGATCAGTACAAATAGAAAAGCCAGCCCCAAATCACGGAATACCTCATATGTTATCTGCCATTCGCCATCCCACTTTAAGGAAAAGTTGTCTTCATATTTTGGTTGCTCACTATATTCTTCCGACAAAGTATATCCTTCGGGAAGTTTTACCTGCGATAATCTATCAGACACTTCCGTAATAGGATATATCGGACTTTCCAAACTTCCTGCAACTTCGGTTAATATATACACTACACGCTTCTGATCTTTGCGATGAATACTCTTTTCTTTTTCTCCTTTTGTAACCTTCACTAAATCGCCTACAGGAATAGCCATTCCTTGTTGACTCACCACTTTTAGGCTTAATACATCTTCAATAGTAGATTTCTCTTTTTCAGGAAATTGAAGGATAATACCAACTTGATTGACAGACGCAGGTTGATGCAACACACCCACGGACATACCCGACAAAGCCGCTCTCATATTCTGAACCACTTGCGCATTCGGAATGCCCAATTTCATCGCTTTGTCTTTATCCACCTCAAATTTATATTCGGTC
Source organism: Indolivaga capnocytophagoides DSM 22835 (assembly GCF_000426485.1). Taxonomy (GTDB): domain Bacteria; phylum Bacteroidota; class Bacteroidia; order Bacteroidales; family Dysgonomonadaceae; genus Dysgonomonas_A; species Dysgonomonas_A capnocytophagoides. The sequence continues at coordinate 31,974 of NZ_AUFL01000009.1, read as the reverse complement.
TGAGCATCTTCTACCGACCAATCCACATCGACTACATTGTCAGTTTGCGCCAACAGATCTTTCACCTGTTTGGCTACAGCTATTTGTTGTTCATAGTCAGGGCCATATACTTCGGCTGCAATGGTAGACATGACAGGAGGACCCGGAGGAACTTCCACCACTTTTACATTGGCATTGTATTTTTTACCGATAGCTTGCAAATCGGCACGCACTGATGTAGCTATATCATGACTCTGTTCACTACGTTCTCCTTTATCAACAAGGTTGACTTGTATATCGGCCACATTATCACCCATGCGCATATCATAATGGCGAACCAACCCGTTAAAGCTGATAGGAGCGGATGTTCCCACATAAGTTTGATAATTCGTTACCTTATCATTCCGACTGATATACACAGCTAATTCTTTAGCTACGGCGGCAGTACGTTCCAATGTCGTTCCCTCCGGCATATCTATCACTACTTGAAATTCATTCTTATTGTCGAAAGGCAACATTTTTACCGGAACAGATTTTGTATAAAACAACACAAACGATCCTAGTAAAACGACAGTTAAGCCAATCATAAATGTCCAGCGGCGTTTTCTGCTTTCCAAAAACGGTGTTACTATTTTAGCATATAATTTGTATATTTTCGTTTCGTGCAAATCTGTTTCTTTTTCTTCACTTTCGTGTTCTTCTCCTTTTTTATCTTTATGTCTTAAGAATAAATAGCCGAAATATGGAGTCAATGTCAGAGCTACCAGTAAAGAGAAAATCATGGCTATGGATGCACCTATAGGCATCGGACTCATATATGGACCCATCATTCCCGATACGAATGCCATGGGCAGTACGGCAGCGATAACAGTCAGCGTTGCCAAGATAGTCGGATTCCCTACCTCATTGATAGCATATAGCGCAGCTTGTAACGGTGGTAGTTTCTTCATCTTGAAGTGACGGTGCATATTTTCCGCAATCACAATGGAGTCATCCACAACAATACCTGTAACAAACACCAAAGCAAACAGTGTAATACGATTGAGTGTATATCCCAAGAAGTAATAAGCAAAAAGAGTCAGGGCAAACGTTACAGGCACGGAAAGAAATACTACCAATCCGCCACGCCAGCCCATTGCCAACATCACAAACAGGGTTACTACCACAATGGCAATAGACAAGTGAAAAAGCAATTCGGATACTTTATGTGATGCCGTTTCTCCGTAGTTACGGGTAACGTCAACATGTATATCATTAGTGATAACATCTTTTTTCAGATGCTCTACTTTGTTGATCACTACCTCTGCCAGCTTCATGGCGTCTGCACCTTTTTTCTTAGCAATGGAAATAGTTACGGCAGAATAGTCATCGGGCATATCCGCTTTTTTATCGCCCGACGCAGCACCATATCCAAACGAAACATATTGTTTAGGGACTTCGGGGCCGTCTTCTACTTCTGCGATTTGATACAGATAGACCGGTTGATTATCATTTGTTCCGACAATCAGATTTTTCACTTCTTCCACATTGGTAAAAAAATTGCCTGTTTGCACTGAATAAACCATATCGCCTGTTACGATATTTCCGCTTTGCATTTGGGCATTGTTCGCTTGTAGAGTTTGGGTTATAGCTCCAAAGTCTAGTTTACTCTGTGCCATTTTATCCTTATCGAGCATGACCTTTACCTGACGGCTCTGTCCTCCTACAACATTGACTTGTGCTACATCCGGTATTTTCTTTATTTCGTTGCCAACCACTTCTGCTACCTGACGTATCTGATAATCGCCCATCTTATCACTCCAAAGAGTGAAAGCTAATGCAGGAACATCGTCTATGGCTCGCGATTTCACCAAAGGCATAGTTGCGCCTTGTGGCATACGATCCATATTCTTCATCATCTCATTGTAGAGCTTAACCAACGAACGCTCGACATCTTCACCCACAAAGAATTGTACAGTAAGCATACCCATACCATTCATAGAGGTAGAATATACATGCTCTACCCCTTTGATATTCGAAATGATCTTTTCGATAGGTTGTATTACTCCCGATTCTACTTCCTGAGGTGTTGCCCCGGGATAACCAATCATAATATCCGCCATAGGGACTTCTATTTGAGGCTCTTCTTCGCGCGGAATGAAATATATGCTGAACAGTCCTAAGAGCATAAAGGCAAACATGAGCAGGATACTCAATTTTGACTTGATAAACGCTCCGGCTATTTTTCCTGAAATTCCGTTTTCCATAATTTTACTTATTTACAGATACTTTTACTCCGTTATATAATTTGCCTTCGGCTTTAGATACAATTCTGTCATTTTGGCTCAAGCCGGAAAGTACTTCTACCTGATTGCCGATTGTCTTACCTAAACGTATCCAGCGAAGATTAGCTTGATTCTGATCGTCTATTACATATACTCCTGTCAGTTGGTCACGATAAACAATTGAGTTTTTATCCAACATAATTTTAGAAGAGATATCCTCTCCTGTTTTATTCGGTATCAAAATATTGACATACATGCCGGAGCGGATATTAGTTTTATCTTTTGCGTCGATAGCTAACTTCATCGAATATTGTCCCCCTGTACGGAATGCCGACGGACTAAGCTCCGATACTTTTCCATCAATAGTTGTGCCTAATGATTTCAACTCTATTTTGGCAACATCTCCTATTTTGACATACGGTATATAGTTTTCGGGAATGGATGCTACGATTTGTAATTCGCCACTCTGCTCAATCGTCAGAATAGGCATTCCTGGGTTTGCCATACTGCCTTCGTCCAGCATTTTTTGTGTTACCACTCCCGAGAATGGTGCGCGTATATTGGTGTAGGAAAGCATTGCATTTATTTCGTTCATCTGCTGGCGAGCCATCTGCACTTTCGCATTCATCGATGTGTTTTGCAAAGACACATCTTCGAGTTCCTTGTCTGATACACTGTTTTGGCTGCGCAGTGTTTTGAAACGCTCATAATCACGCTGCGCATTCTTTGACGCGGCTTCAGCTTCGGTAATCATAGCCTGTACCTGTGCTTTTTTTGCCAGAATATCATCGCTGCTAATAGATACGAGGAGTTGCCCTGACGCTACTTTGTCGCCTGGTTTCACATATATTTTGGTTATATAACCCATCATACGAGTGCTGATATTGGCCGTTTGCTTGGCTGTGACCTCACCACTAAGATAAAAGCCTTCGTTAGATGACTGAGTTGGAGTGTAAACTTCGACTTTCACTATGGTTCTATCTTTATCCTCGGGCTTGTTGGATGAAGAGCAGGAATAGAAAGCCGAGATACCTACTATTACTAAAAATACATTTCTTAAAGTTTTCATATCTATTTATAGGTTTTGTTTATTATTTCGTCTTTGATAAAAAATTGAGGTATGCCTCTGTGATATTATATGACATGATGGACTGTGATAGCAGGAGTTTCTGTTGCGAAAGTTGCGCTTGAGCCATCAACAGGTCAGTGGTGCTGGCTAAACCTTCATGATGGCGATTGGTTAGAATACGTAAGGCTTCGTCGGCTTGCCCTACACTTGTATTTTGCTTGTTTATCTCTATTTGCAAATCGGTCAGATCTCGCTTAGTTTTATTTAGCTCCAGTTCTTCTTTTTTGATGTGCAGATTGAGCTCTTCTTGCATTTTATCACGTTGAAATTGTGCAGACTTCATCTTACTCCGATTCTGATTGCCGGAAAATATTGTCCAGCTTAGATTTATACCTACCAAATAAGAATCATTACGGAATTTGAAGGCTTTAGAATCATTCAGTCCATACGAACCGAAAGCATTGATACGTGGCAGGAATGCCATTTGTGACGATTTTACCATCATATCAGTTGCATTCACAGCCTTGTTTAACGCCATTATATCGGAACGAAAAGATGAAAGTTCAGCGGCTTGATACAGGCTCATCTGTTGGGACAAGGAATCTGTTGTATACACTTCATCGTTAGCATCCTGTCCCATCAAAAGCCGTAGCCCGTCGGAAGCATTATGTATATTACTTTCAGCTTTTGCCAGGGCTGCCTCAATCGTATTCACCTGTACCTGAGCATTCAACACATCCGATTTTTGAACTAATCCTTGATTATAAAAATTGGAAACTGATTGATGTATTTGTTTCACATCATCTAATGATTTTTGAAGAATGTTTCGAGCCTGATACGACATTTGTAATTGAGTATATGCTTTTCGCACTTCAAACTCAATATATTCTTTAGTTCGTTCGACCTTATGTCTATAGACTTCTTCGTTAGCTTTTGCCCCTTTCCGTGCATAAATCATGTCCATATTCAGCAATGGTAGCTTAGCCTCTACCTGCGTACTGTAATTTTGGCTGGCTCCCGGATTGTTTAGCTTGGCAGGATCGAAATCCATAGCTGTAACAGATTCTTGTTGTAGCAAAAAGCCAAATGCATTCAATGGATTATTGGTACTTAAAGCAGTATACCCTACCGTAATTTGAGGAAGGAATACGGCATCTGTTTGATGATAATTTGCATTCGCTACTTTGCCATCTAAATCGGACATTTTCACATTACTGTTATTTTTCACTGCTATTTCTACAGCTTTATCAACGGTGATGTATGGTGAATTTTGCGCCTGGATAGAGAAGCCAAGCCAAATCACACTTAATGTAATAATTATCGCTCTTTTCATTTTTATCATGTTCTTTATTATCGTTTATTTTATTTTCCATTGGAAATATACAGCAAAGGAAAATAATATTTTCCAAAGAAACAAATTTCCACAGGAAAATATAGTAAAATATTATTTATTGCATCATTACGAACATATGTTCATAATAATATTATCTTTGAATGTTTTAAAACCGCAATCAAATAATATTTATGGCTCGAATAAAGAAAAAGAGACTAGTCCAGATGGCTCCTTGTTTTGGAGGATTCAAGCCATTCGGAGTACTTAACGAAAAACGTAGTAAAGTCATGATAAATATTGAAGAATACGAGGCTCTCAAGTTATGTGACTATGAACATTTGACTCAAGCAGAAGCGGCAGAATTAATGAATATCTCACGCCCTACATTTACCCGTATTTATGAAAGTGTTCGATCTAAAATTGCACGGGCATTCATTGAAGGCTTACCGATTACTTATGAGGGAGGAGATAGCTTGATTGCAGAATGGTACACGTGTGATAAATGCGAAATTATATTTACTCTAAAAAATATAGGTGGAAAGAGCTGTCCCCTTTGCAAGAGTAAAGAGATTACATTAAATAAATTTGAGTAAATGATTATTGCGATTTCAACAGATAAAAAAGACGATTTGGATCAGCCGGTTTCGGAAAACTTTGGACGAAGCCAATGCTTCTGTTTGTATAATGCGGATACAGAAGAGGTGATATTTATCGAGAATATAGCAGGGGCGGGAAAACAGAATGCGGGAATAAAAACTATAAATTTCTTACTTGAACTAAATGTTGATACTGTCCTATCAGGTCGTTTTGGTACTATAACGACTGTTTTATTAAGAGAAAAAAACATCCAGATAATCATTCCACAGAGAACAAAAATAGTAAGTGAAATTATCAATCAATTAAAAAATCAAAAGTTATGAAAATTGCAATACCAACAAGAGCGAATGCTGTTGATAATCATTTCGGACATTGTGAATCCTATTCTATATTTACCATCGGAGAGAATAAAAATATAGAAAGTACCGAGACGTTAGCTTCTCCTCAGGGATGTGGCTGCAAAAGTAATATCGCCTCGGTCCTACAAGACAAGGATGTAACAATTATGCTTGCCGGTAATATGGGAACAGGCGCATTAAATATCCTAACAAAACATGGGATAAAAGTATATCGTGGATGTTCCGGAAATGTAACAGGGCTAATCAATGACTTCTTAGACGGTAAAGTGACTGATTCGGGAGAGGGGTGTAATCATCATGAGGAAGGCCATCAGTGTGAACATCACTGATACAAGGATGCAAAGAAAGTGTTAGTCTGCCGATAAGCAGACTAACACTTTTTATCAGTAAATAATTAGTTGAGACCATGTTATTCCGCTAATATCAGTAAGGGTCAGTTTGTATTCACCCTTTTCTAAGGCATGAAGACGCTCATCATCTATAGTCAATACGGCTTTGCTACCTAAAGGTATTACCAAACTGTGTTTTCCCGGAGTAACTTTTGCAACGTAATAATTGCTGATGTTCGTCTCGGGAAACATCGATAATTCTGATCCACTTTTATTAATAACAATATTACCCTCTTTATCCTTCAGTTCAATGCCAATCAGGAAAGAACCGTATACATCTGCTCCTTCTACCCTGAATATCGTAAAGGATAATCCCTTGTTTGTCAAGCTAGCATCTGATATCTCTACAATGGGTTTAACCGACTTGTTGTGAAGATTCCCCCATACTCCATTATGAAAATATTGGTTTGTGAACAAGGTCATAAAGAATATAACGATTGTTCCCGAAATTGCTATTCGTTGTATTGTTTTCATATTTAAAGGAAGGGACCCAGATCCAATCCAAGAAAACAACTTTAGTCTAGACTCCGGCATCTTTTTGAGTAAACAATTATCAATTGAATATTTCCCTCCACCAGTGAAAAACAGTGCAAATCCTGTGGATATACCCAATATTCCGATTTGCCACTCATCCAGACATGTTGTTCCCAACCAACCCGAGCCAAGTAAAATACCTGTTGCTAAAGCCAATACTCCAACGCTCATTAGCCGGGTCATTAGCCCGAGCATAATGAACAGTCCGACAATTGCTTCTATAATAGTAAAGATAACCATCGCCCACCAAAGAGTATCGGGATTAGATACTAGATATTCTATCATAGGTTTTATTCCTAGAGCATTTGGCAGGAAGTGGTTAAATTTTTCTCCGATATATCCCGAAACGTCGGGATTTAACTTGTTTTCAAGAATCAATCGTCGCCAAAAAGCAGAGAAGTAAGTCCACCCGACAACCAATCGTAGTGCTAGCGTGAAAGTCCCTGAAAGACTATATAGTTGAGATAATTCTTTATGATTCTTTTGCATAAGAAAGTTGTTTAATTGTTAAATACTCGAATAAATGAGAAACCCAATAAAATAAATTTCATTTTATTGGTAATTTTAAAACATATTTTCGGGATTTAAATAATTAACTTTCGAAAGAGGAGAAAAATAGGAACCTCTTTGTATCTACTAAGGTTGAAATAGCCAATGTGGGAAATGACTGAAGTGTTTGAATCAGAAGAGGGACTATCTGAATCTTTTCGTAAAAATTGAACTTTAATATTAAAATATTGTTTTCTTTTTTGCGATTCTTTATCCTTAGTTAATACAGCTAGGCATACTTTGGAAGATTTGTAATTGTCAGTTTGAGCAGATGTATTCACCGGAATGTCCAATAATAATCTAACTTCCTGTTTAAGTGGGCAAGAAAGGCTTATGAGGATTGCCAATGGCAATAGAGCCAAATATGTGATAATACTTTTATACATCAACTCGAAAACTTGTACAAATAGAAAGTAAAACAAAGACGAAGCAACAATGTTTGTTTATTTTGTTTATTTTAAGATTCCGTATTCCTCTTTAATTACTTCGGAGTGTCTCCTATATAGCTTTGAAAATTATAATTTGAATGTATATTTAGAATATGACTGTCTGCCATTTATAAACAAATGTCTATCCTTAGTTATTTTATTCTATCCCATAAATCCTAATTAGTAATTATCAATAGTTACCTCATTATTTTTTCTATAAGTTAAAGATGCTTCTTTCATATATGACCTAATCTTATGATAAGTAAGGATATTTATCTATTCTGAGATCACTACAAATATATTATCACTTTCTTTTTGATTCAATAAGGCATTACTTATATATATCCTACGATATAATTTGAGTTAAATGTTTGTTTTAGAGAATACGATAATTGCTAATCTTTGTATGTCTAAAATTGTAAAATATTATTTATATGAAAAAAAAGAAAATTCTTTTAAATAAGAATTCGGTGTTAATAGCTTTTCGGAAAACCCTCGAAATGAAAAAGCTGAGTGGTCGATATCACACGGTTGCGAACTATGTGAGCTTTATTAATAAATTAAATCTGTATCTTGGGAAACAAAGCGAATCTTTTTCTCTAGATGAGCTAAACAAAGGGTGGGTTGAATCATATATTGAATGGCTACATGAAAGACATCCGGATAAACCCCAAACTGTAGATTTCTATTTTAGAGGACTCCGCTCCTTATTTAACGCTACAATTAAGACCAAAGAATATGCCGATCTTAATATTATAAATCCATTTATTGGATTGTATGTGAAGAAAGGATTAACGCCTAAAAGAGCACTTTCCGTAAAAATGTTGTCGAAACTGCTAAATCCGGAATTAGGTTCATCTCTAACCGATAGTCAAAGAGAATCCTTAGATATATTATTAGTGAGTCTATATTGCCGGGGGATGGTCTTTCATGACATATATAACCTCAGCTGGGATATGATTAACGATTTCTGGCAAATTGAATACCGCCGAAGTAAAACCGGACAGTCTATTCGTTTGACTGTTCCAAAAGAGGCACAAGAAATTATGTTACGATATAAAAAAAACAATAATTTGTATATCTTTCCTTTTCTTAGAGAAAAAAATAATAAAACTGTATTATGTGAGAAATCGGCATTAAGACGAATCAATCGGCATGCTTTAATTATTGGTCAAATGCTTCATCTCCCGGGTAAATTAACTACTTATGTTATGCGGCATAGTTGGGCCACATTAATGCTGGAAGCCGGAAAATCGGTTGAGATTATTAGCCAATGCATGGGGCATACATCAATAAGAACAACACAAATATATTTATCGTCTATTTCAACGACAAAAGTAGATCGGGAAGTAAATGATATGTTGAATCGTTTTGTTCGATTGGATAAGAAAAGAAAAGGAAAATATCAAAAAGACTTTTGCACTTCGGTAGTCCCATAAGACTCTTTCTTTGTGGGAAAGAGTTTTCCAACTGTGTCTTAAATATTTGCAGCAAAGATAATTATATTTTTTTAAGATTCAATAATTATTGTCGATATTTATTAAATATCAATTATTTCTATATTGGATTGTAGTATATGAAACTATATTTTGATCATAGCTTACATTTTTCCACACTCAATTTTGCCTGACAATAAGGTAATAAAATAATATAACACATTCTTAGACAAATTTATAAGTTTTATATTCTCTGAATGTAAAACTTCACTATAAACAGAATACACAATTAAGATTAAGAAGTCTCTTTCCCACAAAGAAAGAGACTTCTTGCTGTAAAACACTTTAACAATTGAACTTAAAGATGAATTTCAGCAATCAATTAAACAAGGTCTACGTCGTCATTTTAATCTTTATTTTTTGTAACCAGCAAGCTCGGAGCCAAGAGGTTGCAATAAAGACTAATCTGGCTTATTGGGCTACTACAACACCTAATTTGGGGATGGAGTTTGCTTTGGGCAAAAAGAGTACACTTGAAATCAGCGGAGGTTTCAATCCTTTTGAATTCTCAGATAATAAGAGGTTCAAGCATTGGCTCGTCCAACCGGAATATCGTTGGTGGTTCTGTGAAACCTTTAACGGACATTTTCTTGGAGTGCACGCACATGGTGCACAATTTAATGTAGGAGGGTGGGATATTCCTATCGGTAGACTGGATGTCTTTAAAGATAAACGCTATGAAGGTTATCTCTATGGTGGAGGCCTTAGTTATGGCTATCAATGGGTGTTGAGTAATCGTTGGAACTTCGAGTTCAATATCGGAGCGGGATATGCCCGCATTCATTATAATGAATACCCATGCAAAGATTGCGGAACTAAGCAGGATGAAGGTAATTATAATTATTGGGGTGTGACAAAAGCTGAACTCTCATTTATTTACATAATAAAATAGGACACAATGAACAATAATATAATGAAAGCAATACTGATCGTAATCTTCTTAGGCTTTATAATACCTCTTCGTTCCCAGATGATACAATCAGGAGATTTTAAGGTTTCTTCCGAGCATATCAGTAAGGAAAGTAATCATGTATCTATTTCGATGATTTTTGATTTGGATGGGATGATCGTTAAACGAAATGAAATGGTTATTTTAACTCCTGTTCTTAAATCAAATGAACCTAATGGAGAGATATTATCACTTGCACCAGTAGTTATAACCGGAACTCTGCGTAATAAAATTATTAACCGTAAACAGAACCTGGGAAACGGTGATCAACTCCCTTTTGAAACAGAACCACAGACCATCTTAAAACGTAAAAACAACACATCCCAGTCAGTAAATTATAATACATCCGTGGCTTACAGACAATGGATGGATAATGCCTCGCTTACAATTCAAAAAGCTGTATCCGGATGCGCTAACTGTTATGATGAGTCAGACAGGCAATTAATCGTTCAAAATATTTTGCCAAAGCGAGATCCGGCATCTTACAAATTGACATTTATCATACCGGAAGTGGAACCTGTGAAAGCACGCAGTGACCGTCACACGGCGACTTTCAACTATCATGTTGATCGCTATGAACTGTTAAGGGATTACAGGAATAATAGAGTTCAATTTGATGAAGTAGACAGGGTTATTGGGGATATAAGAGATAACCAAGATCTTGAAATAACCGAATTCACCATTGCCGGATATGCCTCTCCCGAAGGCAGCTTTGAACATAACCGCATACTGGCGCAAAACAGGGCTAATTCCTTTGCTCATTACCTGGTCTCCAAATTTGGTGTCTCGCACGACAAATTTACGGTTGAAGGCAAAGGAGAAGACTGGGAAGGTCTGCGTAAAGCCATTTCTGTTTCATTCCTGGCAGACAAACAAAATATTCTGAATATAATTGACAAGGTTCAGAATCCCGATGTGCGGGATATTGAACTGTTGAAACTTTCAAACGGAGATACCTACAAAACACTGCTTAATAATTATTATCCTCTATTGAGACGTACAGAATATACAGTAGCCTACGTGGTACGTGCCTTTAATGTGGAAGAAGCCAGAGAAGTGATAAAGAAAAATCCAAAACTTCTCAGCCTAAACGAAATGTTCCTGGTGGCAGAAAGTTACCCATCGAACAGCAAAGAGTTTCGTGACGTCTTTGATATCGCAGTCAGATTATACCCTGAGAGCGAAATTGCTATTATTAATTCCGCAGCCGCAGATATTGAAAGCAAAAATTATGACACAGCCATTGAACGGCTAAAAAGAATAGAAGAGAAACCGACTGTGTGGAATAATCTTGGTGTGGCTTATATATTAAAAGGTGATATGGAAAAAGCTTTAGGGTATTTCAATAAATCAGCAGATAACGGAGATAAAGATGCAAGTGCCAATCTGGAAATTATTAATAGAATCCTCAAATAAAAATAATATACAATACTGATAAACCGCATTATTCACAAAACAAACAAAAATAGATTTTTAATTTTTAATCGATAAAAAAATGAAAGTAACCAAATTATTTTTAACTGCTGCAATCGCATTAAGTTTGGGATTGACAGCATGTAGCAATGACGATGATATATCATCGGGCGGAGAAAAAGAAGGTAACACGAATGTGAGTGTTACCTTGAAGATGTCCCAGAATTCAGGGTTGAGGGCAACAAAAGCTCTGCCTGAAGATTACAACAATATCGGGGAATGGGCTGGAAAAGACGATATAAAAACTGTAGCTGTTTATCTCATAGACGGATCATCGGTTACCTCAAAATCACTTGAAGTCGGTGCCAGTGGCTCAGGGAAAGATTATGAAAAAATCATAAACGGTAGTGACATAACACTGGTTCCTAAAACACAAAATGCTGCAATTAAGACTACAGCCGGAGCCAAGAAAGTATATGTTCTGGTAAACGGAACAACAGAAGTAGTAAATGCGTTGGCTAAAACGCCGGTGGCTGAGTTTGAAAATGCTTACACCCAGGCGGCGTTGTATCTGGCTAACTCGGGTGCCCAAACATTTACCAATACTTCTGCGGATAAACTAGCAGTCAAAAATGGGACGACAGATGAAACAATCGTCATGACCAATGTTGAGCCTAAAACAATAAATGTGGAAGCCAATGTAACAGATACCGAAACGTTGGCTACAACCTCACCTAAAAACCGTGTTAGCCTGGAAGTGGAAAGAGCTGTCGCCCGGGTTATGGTTTCGACTCAGGCTTTGAGCTACACCGTGCCTTCAGCGGGAGGTTCACCCCTGGGTGTAATATCCGATATCAACTGGGTACTGGCACAAGGTGAAAGTTCATTGTTTATCCAACGCAAAGCAGATTGGGTTACACCTAGCTATTCATGGGTTCCCGTTTCAGATGCTGACTTTTGGGGAACCGATATTACAGGTAGCTCTTCTAGATACGATTATTCGGGTTTGTTTGAAAACTATGACTCTGCTAACCAGTTCGGAGGAACTGCCGTTAAAACAATGACTGACTATGCAACCGATCCTTACGGACAAGTAACTGCAGAGTTGAATGCCGAACTGTCAGGTAAATTTATCCTGCCAAACACACACGCTTATGCTGCAGGTGCTACTTCCAGCTATAAAAAAGGGAATACAGCCTATGTGCTTATCCGTGCTAAATTCACACCTGCGGCTGCAGCATTTGCTGACGGTGAAACGTATACTCCAAATAACGACTTCTTCGTGGGTGAAAACGGTAAGTTTTATACTACCGCGGAAAATGCACAGAATACAGCTAAAGGCGGTGCCGCAAATCAAAAAGTCGCCAGATACGTAAAAGGTAAAGTTCTGTATTATGCATGGGTAAATCCAGATGAAGTTCCGGCATGGTATAATTCTCCGGTTATAAGAAATAACGTATACCATATCCACATTACAGGATTCAGAAATCTGGGAACAAACTGGAACCCGTTATTTCCTGAAGATCCGAATAATCCTAAAGGTTCTGAAGACCCTTCTAATCCGGGAACGAACCTACCTCTAAATCCGGATCCGAAACCAAGTGTGCCGGGATACGAAGAACCGGAGAATCCGATTAAACCGACTGATCCGTTAACTACTCCTGAAACGTGGATGAGCGTGGATGTGAAAGTTCTTCCTTGGACGCTTCACTCGTATTCTGTATCTCCGGGGATTTAATCCTCAAAAATAAAAAACAATAACTTCGGTAGGGAGCCGTATTTCCCTACCGATTATTCAAATCAAACATTAAATTAATAAAAAGTACAAGGGATGAAGAATTTACGAATCTGGATAATAATGGTATTGTTCGCGACAGGGGCTCTTTTCTGGGGTTGCGATTCCCTTATCTACGATGACCTGAAAGATTGCCCTCAGGGTGTTTATGTAAAATTCTACTCCAAGACCCCATGTGCGGACGATTCTCTGTTTATCGGGAACGTGTCCTCACTTACCGTATTTGCATTCGACCAGGAAGGCAAACTTTCAACTACAATACAACAGCAAAACGTAAACCTGAGCCGTGACTTTGAAGTGCTTGTACCAGTCTCCAATGGGAACTATTCCTTTATAGCATGGGCAGGGATAAATGATAAATTCAACAAGAACACATTTTCTCCCGGGGTAACCACAAAAGAGGATGTGATGATGACTATTAACTCAACAAATAATATAGCGACCACTCTTACTTCTACAGAACATATATGGCATGGTGAAAGCCCAGTCGTTTTTTTACCCAATCCGGAAGAATACGGCTCGTTATATAAACATACTGCTATAAATTTAAAAGAGCTAACCAACAGGATCAAAATTATTATTGAGTTTGATAAGGTAACCATGAAAGAATATGATCCTACAAAACTCAATGTGGATGTTTCTTCAGCCAATGGTACGGTACGTATAAACGGTACGATGCCTATGAATACTCCGGTACTGACCTATCCGTCGATAGAGACCAAACTGGAAGGAAATACAGGTGAATGGAATTATGCCATGCTGGACCTTACTACCGGCTACAGCAACAAACTGAATATTACCTATACAGGAAACGATAAGGAAGAAACCGTCTTTGACGGTGACCTGATTGCCAGCATCCTGTTAAGGGCTGTAGACAAGGGTGTAAACCTCGACTGTGAAAATGACTTTACAATCAAATTCCTGATCAAGGATTATTGTGCCGAGTGCTGGACTCACTTCAGTTGCGCCATTTATGTGAACAACTGGCTTGTTCATAGCTATAGCACTGATTTATAAATTTAAGCCTGCCGGGCTTGAATAATCCAAACGATTATGATATTAAAAATACGATATATACTCTTACTCTGTCTGCCGGTTCTGCTTGTGGCTTGTGACTCTTTTATCTATGAAAATCAGGATGAAACAGACAAGACAACCAAAGGACAGGAGGTATACTTATCTGTAACCAGGGCGCAGGCAGCCGATACGGAAACAATCAATGAAGATGCAGCAGATAATGAAGATCGCGTACACGATCTGGCCTTGCTGGTCTTCGATTCATCGACCGGAGAAAAGATCTCTGAATATTTCGATGAAGCAATACCCTTTACAGATAAGGAAAAAACCTTTACCGTAAAGCTGACCACAGGACAGCGTGATTTTTATTTTGTGGCCAATATGCCGATGGCAGCATTGAAGATGATAGCCACAAAGTCATTGATGGACAGTTACATGTCTGCTTTCCGCGATATGGATACAGACCTGTATCTTTCAGCCGCAGAAAGTAAGGGCTTCCCGATGTCCAGAACATATCTGAACCAAACAGTAAGTGAAGGCGGAAACATCTACCAGCCGAAGCCTTTCCGACCTGTTGTGAACGGGACAGAAGAAAACCGGGTGAAGTTAATCCGTGCTGTCGCCAAACTCGAGGTCGTAATAGAGGGGGCATCTATAGGTTCCGGTGTCAAGAACATTTATTATAAAAATGCATATCGTCAGTTCGGGCTCATACCGGATATGTATCCTGCAACTGTAGGGTATTATGAAGATAAGCTATTAAAAAAAGTGGGTAATTCATACCTGTACTATATGCCGGAAGCCATGATGATGAATACAAATCCTGTATGGTCAGTGGCAGATCATAAACCGGTCAACTACTTCAGTATTGAAACCCTTGACGGAAAATCCTACGACATACCTGTCATTACAGACGACCGCACCATCACAGACACGGATTATCTGGCCTTTGCCACCGGTCAAAATACGGATAAACCCGACTATAACATCTACAGAAACAGGCATTACTACTATGTTATCAAAAAATTGCAAACGATAGAAATCATTTATACCATCGATCCATGGACAGTTAAAAAAAGTGCAACTTACATGGGTTACGGGTACAATGTGAACGTTGACAATGACGGGAATATAACGATCAGTAATACGATAGAAGTTTGTGATCCGCATCATGTTACGCTGAAAGCTATAAACGGATGTACCTTCTCGGACGCTGCATTGACTAAAGAATTTATAAAGACAAGCCCTACTGACAAAGAGGATTATACACTGACAAATATTCCTCAATCTGGGAATTATCTGGAAGTATATTACAATGGGATTCTGGTGAAGACATTCAGTAAATAAAAGAATATGAAAATATATATATACATAATAGGCTTCTTAAGTCTGCTGTTCACCGGTTGTTCAGGTGATGACAACCCTGTGGCAGGCAGTACGGATAATGAAAAAATAATACTCTCTTTTCAAATAAACAGTTTCGTTAAAGGGAGTCTGAAAGCAGCTACTGACAATGGCTCTGCCGCTGAACAGACAATTGATAACCTGTATGTGTTTTTATTTCCTACATCAGGGGCACAGACATTTAAATCTTATTACATACCATCGGCTAGTTTTTCCGGCGGTTCATGGAACAATACAGATAACAAAGTATTACTCAACCTTACACAGGCAGAAGCTGGTAGCAGAGATGTATATGTTGTAGCCAACTGTACCGGAATAAAAACATCACTTGATGGAGTCTCTACCGTAACAGGGTTACAATCGGTTTTACAGTCAAACAGCACGCCTTGGTCTACGACACTAACGACTCCTATCTTGATGTCGGGCAATAAGACACACAATTTTAATTCGAATTACCAGCTTAGCAGTATTCCTCTGATTCGGGCTGTGGCCAAAGTACAACTCAACATAAGCTTGACAGCAAAGCATCAGGAAAAACCATTGTCTGGGGAAGGCACTACACGATATAAATATAGGCTTATCGATTTCGATAAGAATACCTATGTCCTGAAACAGATATTGAAAACCGATAATCTGGTCAGCTCACTCGCTTGGATAAACTGGAACGATGCTATAACATCCTATACGCTTGATGGCAATGGAAAAGTAACAAACCTGACCCTGATAACTTACCTCAACGAACGGGATAATGCAGGAACAAGCATAGAGCTCAGTTTGCCTTATTTTGACGGGGGATTCCTACCCCCACCTGAATTTGGAGACGAGACCTACAAATTGCAACTGCCGGCAAAAATAGAGCGCAATAACTGGTATGTGTACGATGTGGAGATTTAGACGGAAGTTATAGAATTAAATATTCACAATAAATGTGATAAACAAAACGAATATGAAATTTGATATAGACATGATACTTAAAAGTACATACAGTACATGCAGGTTAAGAATATTTTTAGTTCTTACTTGTTTTCTTTTTACAGACCTTCTCTCAAGTATTCATAATACAATAAATGCCGCAGAGCCACTTAAAAGCACTACAGATATTAAATTGAGATCATTAATTACAGGGCTAAAGCCAGATGCTTATCTTACAGATGGAAAGTGTGCGATGTATGGCAACTCCGCCCCTTTAGTGTTATATGTGGATGCAAATGACATATCCTCTCTTTATAGTAAAAGAAAGGAGTTCTCTTCAGTAGAGCTTATTCAGATACGTTTGCAATCCACTGATGATGAACGGATGGAAATAGACTGTTCCCGCTTAGAAGCTTTCACCTCATTAGAATATATCCTTTTTGTTTATGAATATCCTGTCTGCGACGATAATGAAAACGAGGAATGTCTGAACGTTAAAGTTTCGGAAGCAGTGATTAATAATACTGTAGAAACAGAAGAATATATACAAGTCTTCTACCAATTATGTATTCCTCAGTAAACGAAAAAATGAAGAATATGAAAAAACTATATCATCATAAAAATAGAGTGGGCTGGAAATGGATTCTATTATTTCTATTTATAGGGATAACTTCTTCCTTCCAGGATATAGGGGCACAGGTGAGAGTCCCATTCACTCAGCGAACATCAACTTACAGTACTGATACAAAAGTATATAATATCAAGGGAGACTTTACAATGATAGGCAATACGAATCTCACGTTACGAAATTATAGTGATAATGGCAGTAATAATGCTAATATGGACTATGTAGATGTAGATGGTGACCCTAATACTTTAAACTCATCTTCAGCCACCCTTACTTTTTCTACAGAAGGTGGTGTGGCAGATCCGAATTGTTCTAATATTATATATGCAGGACTCTACTGGACGGGCAGGGCACATAATGGTACAAGCCCTAATGCATTTACAATCGGAGGTTCAACTGATAATCGATATAATACTGATAGTTTCAACGGCTATACCTTGTCTATCGCTGCCACCGATCAATCTCAGGGCTCAGGCACATCAGATGGCCGTATTGCGACCTACACTTTCACTCCTTCTGGGGGAGAAAATAAGGTTGTTTTTCGCTTTCGTTCCTGGAACTCGGGAAACTCCGATCAAGGTTCAGTAACAGTTCAGATCGGTAACGGAACAGAAACTGCACTCTCTGGAGATTTGACAAGTACGTCTAATAACAACTATTCCTTTACCTTTAATACTCCTTACGGCATAAGTTCTGGGAGCCAGACTATTTTTCTCAATTCATTGAGAAAAAGGAGAACAAATAACAGTATTAATGACAATTACCGAGCAAGTGTAACATCAGATGCAAAATTATTGAATAAGCGACAGGTAAAACTGAAAAAAGCCGGGGATACTTATCAAACTATCACTGCGAACTCCAACGATATCTATTATCCAACCGCAGACGACGGGTACATGTATTCAGCTTATGCAGAGGTAACTGATTATGTTAAGGCAAATGGATTAGGTGAATATTTTGTAGCTGATATTGCTTTACAGGAAGGTAACGGAGGTGGAACCGGATTTTATGGTGGTTGGGGATTGATCGTAGTCTATGAAAACTCCAAGATGAAATGGCGCGATGTAACTCTTTTTGACGGTCATGCTTATGTCGCAGGAGGGAATTATACATATGAACTACCAGTTTCCGGTTTTAATACTGTTCAGCAGGGTCCTGTGGATGTAAAATTAGGGTTAATGGCTGGAGAAGGAGATGTTGGTATTTCTGGAGACCAGTTTAAGATAAGAAATGCAGCCAATAGTAATTGGGTCAATCTCTCCCATGGAGACAATACAACAAATAACTTCTTTAATTCATCAATATATACAGGAGGAAATGCTCGTAATCCCAATTTAAAAAACAACACGGGATTAGACATTTCTATGTTTACACTCAATAATGATGATAAATCTTTGATGACTAATAATCAGACTTCCACACGTTTTCAGTATAACTCTACACAAGATACATATATTATTTTCTGTATTGCTATGGCAGTGGATGCTTATATACCGGAAGTACAAAGTGAGAATAATGTGATCTCTGTAAATGATATTCCATACGTCCCGGGAGAATCATCGACAACCGTATATCCTAACGATGAGATTGAATATACTGTATTTCTTAAGAACTTGGGGACAGAAGCAGTAAAGGATGGTAAGATTATTATACCTGTTCCATTCACAACCACTTATATGAGTTCTTACGCTGAATATTTTTGGCAAGGTAATCCTTCTATGTCGGGGACAGTAACCTATGATCCGGCTCTCGGAGGAACCGGATCCATTATATGGAATATAGGTAATATTCCTTTGCCTGTAGATAAAGACGAAGTATTAGCTAAGTTAACCTATCGATTGAAAGTTACGAATGATTGCTTTATTCTCAACAACGCATCTTGTATAACGGTTTCTGTAGATGGGACTACTACTGGAACAGGAGTGACCTCCGGAGTATCATTTACAAATAATAAATTTATTACTGGATTTATAAAAGATGGATCCTGCGATGGACAGCCTGTATATGAACCTGTAAACTTCAATATAGATGCAACAGATTACTTAGCTACAAGTTGTACGGTTCCAGAGGGTGAAGATCCTGATTATTATACTCGCAGAAAGTTTAAATATTGTGGGTTGTCTGCTGGGGGAACTATTCCCTTTACAGATGTTTCACCCAATTTCCCCAAAGGCTCAAAATTTTACAGTAAAGTAAATAAAGATGTCTCAACTGGTATTGTAACTCCCGCAGACGATGCTATACAATATACTTCAGCGACAGGTTTCCCTGTGGGAACTTTCGGTGAATCTTCTATTTATTATGCTATTCCTCCAGGAATGTATATAACTTGTTACTGGGAGTTTATAATTATTGTGGACCAATATTGCAGTAACTATTGGCATGGAACCGAAAGTACCAATTGGGCAATAGCCAATAACTGGACAGCTAAGAAAGTGCCTGATACTGGAGAAGACATTGAATTTGCGACTGCTGTTAATAATAGTAATAATCCGGCTCAAAGAGATCTATATCTAGACAAAGACCGTATTATAGGTGATCTGATTAATAATTCGAATGTAGATTTAGTTATCACTACTCAAAATCAGCTAACTATCAATGGTACTGTAAAAGACGACAATTCCAATAAGGGTACTATCGTTATAAAATCAGATCCAGATAAGGCTACGGGAACGTTAATATTCACGAATCCTCCCAATAATACAACAGTAAATGCCATTGTCGAATTTTATAATAAAGCTTATGAATGCGCGACTTGCGGATTTTATAAAAAACAATGGCAATATTTTGGTATTCCGGTACAATCCTCAGATTTTCCTTACTTGGATCCGAAAGTTGAAACTATAAACGAGTGGGTTGAGCCTTATATTTATAGCAATAAATGGCGTCCGGCTCCATATACTCCGGATCTAAGCTTAAAAGCATTCAAAGGTTATGAAATCACAAATAATACCAACGCTGAGCCGACTCATATATATCGTTTTCCTGGTATACTCAATGTCGGTGATGCAACTGTGGGTGTTACCCGGACACTTAATGTAAATTATTCGGGGATGAATCTTATTGCTAATTCATTTACAGCAGCCATACCCATAACATCTGCGGCTATAAGTCATGAAAGTGTGGTACTAGAATCGAATACCGTTTATCTGTTTAATATCGGAACCCGAGACCAATGGCGCAAGCTTAACGGAGGAAGTGCAGACGGAATTGCGGCAGGACAATATCAGGCTGTTCCATTCAATCTTGCCGGACAAGCTGGAATACCGGACAGGATATTATCCATGCATACATTTATGTTGGATGTAACAACTCCTGGTAATATTACACTTAAATATGACCAACTGGTAAAAAATGACTTGAATGAATCTACAATAAAACCATGGAAATCGGCACAGCTCAGAAGTAGTTCATCATCAGAGTTACCACATGTTATAGTAGATGTGATTAGTAATGAATCGGCTGATAGAGTGTGGCTTTTCGAGAATCATAATACAACTACAGGATTTGATAACGGCTGGGACGGTTACAAGATAAAAGAAGGGGAACTTATTCAAGCATATATTCCGGGAAGTGACCAGTCTGACTATCAGATAGCCACAGTTCCAGATATGAATGGAACTGTAATCAGTATCAGATCCGAAGCTATGACAAATTATTCAATCAGTCTGTCGGTATCCCCTGAAGTTGAATCCCGTAATCTTTTCCTTAGAGATTTATTTACCGGACGAAATTATCCTGTTGTAAACGATGCGGAATATGTAATCGCAGGATTTAATACTTCAAAATCTGATCGATTCAAAATAATGGCATCTACTTCAGGTATTATTGAGGACAAGACAGAATCTTCCTTAATAAATATTTACGTAAGAAATAATATTATAACGATAAATAATCAAAGCGAGGAAGATTGTACAGCTATAGTTTACGATTTGATGGGTAAACTTGTTATGAAAAAACAAGTTCGAAAAAACGGAATTACTGAGTTTTCTGGTAGCCCATCAATTAGACAAGGGATTTACATAGTGAAAGTTCTTGGAGAGAACAATTCTATCAACAAAACAGACCGTGTTTTATTAAGATAGAAAATAAAAATGCTGCCGATTAGTATTGGCAGTAGTGTAGTTTTGTAAAGTTTGTGAACCGTGTGAGATGCGATATTTCGCGCGGTTTTTTTAAGAAAAAACAGTCAAATAAAATTAAAATATGCTACCGATTGAGATAGGTAGTTATGTAAAGTTTGTGTTAAGGATGATCCGCGTGAGATGTGATATTTCGCGCGGTTTATAAATTATACCGATAAAATGAACATAAGGTGTAATGAATAATTTCTAACCATATGTTTGTAATATATGATCTTAGAGTAAAGTGTTTAAGAGAATGGAATAAGAAGAAATAATGAAAAAATAACTTAAATGATTAAAAGGTTTTTCAAAAGATACGATTGGGTAAAAATTGCAGGCATATTGACAATAATAAGTATAGATATCCTCATTATTCTATTTATTTCTTCTTTGTTTTCTACCTGCACAGGAAATTGAATGTACATATAAGTAAAGGATATATAAAGGAGTATACAATATAAAAATTAAACATATCTAATACATGGAACGATACGCTAAGCGGATAATAAGAAACTTACAGAACCAGATAATTAAAGGGACTTATAACCCTCAGGAAGGTTTAGTTTACGGATTAAGTGATTCCCCTTTTGGGGATATTTATTGTATATATCGACTGGAGAAAGATATACTGACATGTTTTACACTTTTCGAACCTGAAGTATCCGACAAAGTAGAGAGAGAGGTTCTAGCCTATCTCGAAGGATTAAATAAAGAACCCGGAGGTGGATGTTTTTATATAGACAATATTTTATCCCGGATTACTTTTGCTGTGGATTATGAGATCTCCAGGGGAACTGATACTCCTTCATTTGACAGTTTCTGCACATTGGGCTTCTATCGCTTTAAGAAGGACAGACAGATATTATACTGGATGCTGACAGGAAAAATGGCCAAGAATCCGGATGTGAAATTGCGTAGATACTAATATATATAGCTGAGAGAAAAAATATAGATAATATCAGGAATTGATCATGGACTTTTTCTCAACGGATACGATCTTATCGATTCTATTTCTATCGGACGTTATCAGTCTGCAAATATTTAAGACTTATCTTTTTCTAAAAATAAAAACATGAAAATAAGCGAATTAATAACAGATTTACAGAAACAGCAGGATTTATGCGGAGACCATGAAATTAAAGTCCGGACCCATCACTCCGGGGTAAGATATAGTATTGATTATATAACGTATTGGACAAAAGAAAAGGAATATCATATTGGTATTGAAAGAAATGTGGAGCCGAGCCGCTCCTATAAATAAACGATAAAAAGAGATGTGCTAATGACCTTTTCTTAACAGGCTGACACTTGTCTCAGAGGATCTGGCTTGACCAGTCAAATGAAATTTGGGAAGTTAAATATTATATCTATATAGAGTCAAGAATTTCTCTTATTCCAATCAATACGACAAATAGGGAATTACATATTATCTAGAGAATATTATTGATGACACACATTATTAAAATAGAGAGACCTAAAATATGAGTAAGATAAAGATGTATGCAGTCATATCTCTTGATGGCTATATAGCTCAAGTAAACGGGGATATAGATTTCTCGGAAAAGTACATAAAGCAATATGATTATGGATTCAAAGATTTTCTTCGAACAATTGATTGTGTTCTTTTCAGTCATCGCCATTATACGATGATTCAATGTTATAATTATCGTTGGAAATACGAAAATCTTCCTTGCTATGTTATATCCAGGCATTTTTTTGAAGCCCCACCGAAAAGGGATATCCGTATTATCCTTGATAACAGGAAATCATCCAGATCCTATATGAACCAGGTACAGGAGATCATTTCCTATGGGGGCGGTGATATCTGGCTTGCAGGAGATCATGAATTAATTGCCGAATTTTCAGAACAGGAATTGATAGATGAATTTACCCTTATAATAATTCCGGTAACTCTGGGGCATGGTTTTCCCTTGTCCATGGGAAATGCGAAAGAAAACTATTGGGAGTTATCATCACAACAAGCTTACCCGAATGGTGTAATACGTCTTAAGTATCAGAGGAACATTAAATAATGTAGAATATGAGATAAATATCGAACTTCCTTGGGATATACAAAATACTCTAAAATTATTCATAGGCCAATATTTTATAAAGTATACAAGATAATAGCTGTTACATATGATTATTTATGCTATTATCTCTTTATAAAACTTTGGACATAATAAGTCTATATGATAGTGATTGAAAACGGTTAGCCTAAAAAATAAGCAGGTTTATAGCATGATATAGCACTTATAATTTTCAGAGAAAGAAAGCTATCGTCGAATAAGAAACAGAAAGCTGAGTAAATATGGTATTGCCACCTGTTTGCTTTTAATAATAATCTAAAAAAAAGAGTGATATGAAAAGATTAATAAACACACAGTTATTATGCCTGCTGAAGAAAATGGATGGAACATTCAATCTTGGCAAATATGATATTGAATCAGCGTATGAAGACTTCGTACATAAAGTCACGACTCTTTGTACCTCAGAGAAAGAAAGTATTCCTGCTTATTTTACAATACATTATACCCGCTTAGAATTGGAAGGATTCCAGATGTCATTAAGCGATAAGGGGGCGGGAAAAAAAATGCTCCAATTCTAAGTTGCATAGCCCATAGTTTATCCTTCCTTAATGCTGCTTTGCAATGGATAGAGTATAATCCAAAACCTGTTTCTTCCGATACAAATAACACAACAGAGCCTTCTTCCTCCGGCTATTATATCTGGGGAGGGACAATCACAGATCTAATAGAACTGGCAATAGCGATTTATAATATTAAACTGATTCGTAAAGCATCCGGTAAACTAATCAGTTTTTCTGAAATCATACAAGGCCTGAAGCTTATTTTCAATGTCAACATTCCAAAAAATATTTACAGCCGCAAAACTCGCACAATGGAACGTAAAAAAAATCCTTCCTCTATGTTAGAGCGACTGCTTGCCGTTTATAAGAATGAAGTAGACAAATTCTATAAGTAAAACACTAAGTTTAATAATCAATATGTTACAAACTAAATGGTGGTATCTGCGGTGGTAGATACCACTTTTATTGTTTTCGTTTCCGCTAAACTTGCAGAAGAAATTAAAACAAGCAAGTAGATGAACGACGATAACAACCTAAAAGATTTTATGCAGGCGTGGTTCGAACAATTTATGGGACGTTTCGACCGATTGGATAAATTTATGGATATAATGAGCGGACGACATAACGTACTGAACGGCGAACGGCTTTTAGACAATCAAGACCTGTGCCAAATGCTGAACGTAAGCAAACGGACATTACAGCGTTACCGTTCGGCTGGGGAACTGACCTATATAACCATCCATCACAAGATATTTTACACAGAGAAAAACGTAGAGAAATTTATTCGTGATCATTTTAGAGACAATATAGATGAGGATATGGTAGAAAAAGAATAAATATAAGATGACCGCAGAATTATTCTTCTACGGTCATCTTCATTTAGAGCTTCATGCCTTTTTTTTCTTCTTTTGGTAGCGGACTACTACCCACCGATGCAATCACGAACCTGTCTCCCATAGCTTCTTTCACTCCTTGCAAAGTATTTGGCAAAGGGGCATCTTGAATTACTGTTGATTTTGGGTTATTTTGAGATTGAACCTGATCTTTTTCAGAAACATTTTCTTGTCCCTCACTTTGCTCGATGGGCTTCAATGATAACTCTATCTTACGCTCCAAAGCTGTGAGCTCCGTTTTCAAGTCCTTTAGATCATTCTCTTTCGACCACACGCTTTCGACTACTTGCCTGAGAACGGGTACATCCTGCATCCGTTTATCGGTGTCTGCTTGGTACTTCTCCAAAAGTTTGGGCATACTGTCGAGTGCATTTAAGAAATTCAGTGAAGCAGTTTTGGGGTCGGCCGCCAAACTCCCGTAATTGTAGTTATAAAGTATCTGTCCCTCGCCACGTATAAAAAATCGGTTTTGTATCAGATCAAAACCATCTTTGTTCGTAGTTTCGGATTTTACCAACAAATCAAAACCATATAGCGAACCGATTTTCTCGTGTGCCCCATGTGTGCGTGCCCTATCCGAAATTTGGTTCAACTTCTTCCCAATGGCAATTGGGTCTGTGGCTTGAAACCCATCCAAATTTATAGGATTCAGCCGCGAGCCATCAGGAGCAACCTGCACTCGACTATTGAACGCTTCCACATCTTTAGAGATGCGATCAATATAACCCTTATTAGATTCTACGGTCTGCATGATGTTCTCTAATTTGTAGCGGCTCGAAGATTTGCCCCGAACGAAAGCCTGCTTTTCACTATCCAAAGCAGCGATCTTCTTTTCTATTCTAGCTTTCTCCAATAATTCGGTGTTTCCCGAAAGGATAGCTACATATTCAGAGAAATTCATGCCGCTTTTTTCATCCATACTGCCCTCGTCAATGGTACGAGTACCCAAATTGTTATTTTTAAGCTGTTTGATAAATAACTGCTTGTTGTGAAGTAATCCAAATTTATAGGCATCCAATGATTTTTCAACAGCATAAATCTTTACATCTACCTTATTATCAGCATATAGTTTGGCTATTTCGTTGCCCTTTCGTATTGCCCTTCCGTCGCGCTGCTCCAGATCGCTTGGCCGCCAAGGTGCGTCCAAATGATGAATAGCTACCGCCCGTTTTTGAGCGTTCACGCCTGTTCCTAACATCTCGGTAGAACCGAACATAACACGGATTTTACCCTCGTTCATATCCTTAATCATCGCTTTTCGTGCCCTCTCGCTGGTAGCTTCCTGAATAAATCTCACTTCGGATGCAGGGATACCGTAGTCCTCCACCAATTTGCGTTTAATCTCGGTGTATGGGCTCCATTGCCCCGGCTTATAGGTTCCCAAATCCGAGAATACAAACTGTGTCCCTTTCTGGGCATTGTATTTTTGGTAATAGTCCGCTATCGAAGCGGCACAATGGCTGGCTTTGTTGTCTATATGGTCGCCATACTTATCGGGGTCTATCATCCGCATATCAAGTGACATTTTACGTGCATAATCAGTCGCTATCAGCATTTTTGCTTTTTCTTCCCGTTCCGATAGTGGTGTACGTCCCAACAAAGTGGCATCGCCTGTTTTGGCAAACTCCATCAGCTTACCGATAAACTCCTGCTGGTCGGGTGTGGGTGGTATATTGTGTAAAATCTCGTTTTTTTCGGGACGATCTATGCCAATATCCTGTGCAGTGCGATAGTCGGTTATTTCGGAATAGAAAGAAGCCAGTTCCGGCACTTTGATAAAATAACGGAAACGTTCTTTCTGTACAATCTGATTGGTAACCGAAAACTCGTAATCTTTGGTTTTCTTGGCAAAGATAGCTGCCCAAGCATCAAAGGTATTGATACCCTGTCTTTCCAGTTCTTTGGGACGCAAATATTTGAATAACAGATACAGTTCGGTCAATGAATTAGAGATCGTTGTTCCCGACGAATAAGTAGCTCCTAAGTCCTTGCCTGTACGTTCTTGTATGGTACGCAGGGCAAAAAGCATATTGAGTGCCCGTTGTGAACCTTCGGTATTTCCCAAGCCTGCCACACGGTCATGGCGGGTAGTAAAAGTCAGATTTTTAAATTTGTGAGATTCATCTACGAACAAATGGTCTATGCCGATCATCCGAAAATCTGACATATTATCCTTGCGATTTTCGATCTGGTGGGCTACCCCTTCCAATTTAACTTCAAGATTGCTTTTGCGTTTCTCACAACCTTTCAGCATCCCTCTTGATACCTCCTTACCCTGTGAACGCAGCACTTCGAGATTTTCCTCCACACTGTCGAGTTCAGCTTGTAAGATGTCCCGCTGTATCTCCGGAGATTGTGGTATCATACCGAACTGTTCATGTGTTAAAATCACCGCATCCCAATTGTTGTTTTTCATTTCGTTGAAAATACGATTGCGGTTCTGCGGTGTAAAATCCTCCTTGCCCGGATAGAGTACCTTGGCATCAGGGTATGCCGTACAAAAGGTTTGGGCGATTTCGTGAACATTGGCTTTCAGCCCTGTAATAAGCGGTTTATTCACTAATCCGAGTCGCTTCATCTCCATTGCACCACAACACATAATCAGTGTTTTACCGCCGCTCACCTCATGGTCGATTATGCCACCACCATTCAGTTTAAGCATCCAGATGGCATCTTTCTGGCTCTTGTATAAATCGGGAATACCTAAACCTTTCAGGTCGAGTCCGGGAAAAGTCTGGTGTGATCCATCATATTCGGGACGTACAAAACAGTTGAACGTGCGGTTATACATATCGGCAAGTCTGTCTTTAAATTCGGGTGTTTGTTCTCTGAGCCATTCCGAAAAGCCGTTACGCATCTCATCTATCTTGGTATTGGCAAGCTGTATCGCTTCTCCGTCGCGTACTTTCGTCTCCTTGCCATCGACTCTGACCGTTTTTGTCATATCGGGAGTGGTGTCGTGCAAAGCATGACGCATCAGGGCAATACCGTCAAAGGTGCGGCTTTCGCTTTTGACAGCATACTGATCGCTAATCTTGGCATTTTTAGTGTTAGAATTTATACTAAACTCATCTCGGCTCTGTGCATAATGGATATTGACATCCGTCTCAAAGAGGTGTGAGGCAAAAGCGGCATAAATACCCGTAGGTATCCAACGTTCACCGAAATTGAAATCCAGATCATCGAAGGCTATCGGTTTGGGTATCGCTTCCTGTAAAACAGTCAGGGATTCTTTGGCTGCTTTATGTCCGGGATTGCGGTCAATAAAGTTCTGTACCTCATCAGCTTTTGAGATAACATTGCCCGAGATAAACTTATCCGCTACTTCATAGCCTCCCATAAGAGGATTGAAGTAAATCTTACCTTTTAACTCATCAAGTATGCCCTCTTGCGTATTGCTTGTAAGCGAAACCATGTAGTCCAAATTGACTGCTCCGTACTTATTGAGACTGGAGACAAGAGCTTCATATGCATTAGCTACTTTGGAAATCTCATCGGGATTAAAGGCTACGGGACGTTCAAAGATATCAGCCTTTATCGCTTTGCCCTCTCGGTAACGTTCCAACGAAAGTATTTCCCGTCCTGCGACATCCATCTTGATAAGTTCGAGGTTTCTCGCATCGTTCAGGTTTCCGAATTTTTGTGTAAAATCATCATACAAGCGATTGAGCATCTGCCGTAATGCGGGATTCTCTTTCAGTGTATCGGCTTCGTTGTTGTACAGATGGTTGTAAGTATCGCGTATCTCGATATAGAGTGATGCCTGTTTTTGTTGATTCGGTGGCAATTCCAACGGATGAAACATAGGTTGGTGTCCGTCCATATCCCGCAGGTAGCCGATGCGATTATCTGCATCAGTGACTAATGAGCCATCCTTATAATGTTTTGGCAATCCGGTTTCGGGTATTGGCATCGGAATAGGCTTTAATCGTTCTGCCTTTTCCTTTTCCAAACGTCCCGCACGTTGTTCGGGTGTTTCTGTTGGTGTACTTGCTGTCGGACTTTTAGCTTGTACCTCCTTTTGCTGGCTGGCTTTAGGCTGTGGTATGGGCATACGGCGACGGGAACGCTTGGGCTGTTTAATCTGTGAACGTTCTTCGGCTGAAAATCCAAACAAGTCGTACAAGGTAACAATCGGCTGTTGCTGCATATCAGGCGGCGGTACTTCCTTTTGTTCTATTACTTCTCCAGTATTCGTATTTACAAACAATCCGCTGGCTTCATCCTTGATGATTGTATCTTTTTTTTCTATTGTTGGTATAGCCTTCGTCTTTTCCTTTGGTGTGGCAATGCGTGGTTCTACAACTGCTTTTCTCCCCTGTTCGGACAGTTCCGCCCATGCTTTGCGGTTTCTGGCTTCTCCAAAAGGATGGAAAAGGACTAAATCTTCTTCAATAGGTTCATAAGCCGATTTGGGACTTAGTTCTACCATATCCGAAACAGATATTTCCTGTGTGTTTTTTGGCTTTTGGCTTTGTTTTGTTATTTCGGATTGTTGTACTGTCGGCTGTGTCAGAAAATCCTCCACTTCTTGCCAAAATGGACTAAGGTCATCGGGAAAGCGAGTTTCATCTAAATTGGGTGTTTGTCTTATTTCCGCAGAGCGAGCTACCTGTAATTGTTCTGCTGTACTCTGTGCATGGCTTTGATAATGCTGTACATCTAAATGTTGAGTAAAATCTTCATTCAGCATCCGATACAATGTGGCGGCAATGGCTTCCGTTCCTCCTGAATGAGTAAATTCCATTGCAGGTTTTCCGTAAGGGTCAGTACCTACTTTTACATCGGTCTGTATCACTCTGTCGAAGTCTTTGAAGAGGTTGTTAACAGATATACCGTTGGATAATTTACGGGATTCTATAAAATCTTGTTGGCGTTGGCTCGGTAAAATAGTTATATTCTTACGTTGCAGGATAATTAAATCGCTTCCGACTTCTGTTCCTGCTTCCTCTGTAAACAAGTTATTGGGTAATCGGATGGCGGAAACGACATTGCAACTATTCATCAGGTGTTCACGAATCGGTTTATTCTGCTCCGAATTAAGAACTCCTTGCGAAGTAATAAAAGCTATCAATCCTCCCTCACGGGCAGCCATCACACTTTTGGTGAAAAAATAATTATGGATTGCCTTTGTCGATTGACTTACTGCGGGTATCTCATGTTTGTAGAGCAAAGGATCAAATACAGCAACATCCCCGAAAGGAATGTTGGAAGCAATTACATCATAATGCTGTGAGTATCGTCCTTCCATCTTCTCATAGCCTTCAATCCGTATTTTATCTTGTGGGTGAAGGTGCGAGAGAATCTTACCTGTCAGCAGGTCTTTTTCAAAAGCTGTTACTTTTGCATCAGGAACAGTTTCTTTGAACGAGGATATAAACGCTCCGGCTCCAGCACTCGGTTCAAGAAAACGTTGAGGTTTGATACCACTGTTATTCAGAGCGAGTGCCAAAGCATCAATAACGGGCTTGGGGGTATAGAAAGCGGTCAGCACCGAATTTTTAAGGGAGCTTACATAGCGTTTGTATTCAGCATCATCTTTCGCTCCATTCCGTAACACTTGGTGCAATTCGGTTACCAGAGGGAACAAATCATGCTCCGAGGCTTTCCAATATTGTATATCTTCCTGTTTGGCGGCGGGATTCAACACGGCTTTTATCCCTCCGAAACCGGAATAGGCTGCCAATTTTATTTTTTCATCATCGGTAGCCTGCCTTTTCTCTTTATCAAGAGCAAAAGCAATGCTTATTGCCTCGATATTGTCCCGAAGATGGGCTTTCTTATTATAAGCCATTTTCGAGCAGGATTTGTATTTCGCCTGTCAGTTCCGTGTAAAACTGATTGTACTCTGGTGTATCGGCAAAATCATCAGACAAGGTGTATTTCTGAATCGTATCTGCAAGGCGGGATACTAGCTCCATTGCTATGCCTTCGGCTTGTGAAGGGTTTACTTCTTCTGAAAATTCATCCCAGAGGATAGTTACAAGGGTTCGGTAGGTGGAGAAATGCAAGCCTTCATAGAGGACTTGTGAAGAGATTACTTCTGCTTCGTCGTGGGTATGACCTTCTTTTATAGCTTGGCTATACATTTCTGCTGCGGCATCGCCACGTACAGCAATAAATTCATGGTCAATGGCTTTGTCGGGGTGTGTATCACGTAGGTAGGATAATAGGGATAGTCGGAAATAAGACAGATCTGTGACTGTCGTCTTTGGTTTTGTTGTCATATCATTGATTTTTAGTGGGGTCGAAGACCCTTTTGTTATTGCTTTTATGAGAGTAGATATACCAATAGGCTTAGACCTAATGATATACCACAAAGCACTTTCTTTAGCTTATAGTTTGGGAAAGAAAAAGGCATCCGGAGCTTAGCTCTGGATGCCACCACTAAAAAATCAATGTTAAACGACTATTCCGAATCGTAGAACAAAGACCTTTCAGTGGCAAATATAGTGAAATTATTATTTCAATGGTCGCTTCTTTCTTGGTCTCATTGTGTATCCAATCACTTATATTTAAATTTGTCTGATTAATTGAACCGTAATATCAATAAGCAATTGTCATGTCCTTACCTGATGTCCGAATAGATAAATTGAAAGAATCTGAATATGAAGAGGTCGCTGCTATTTTAGTAGATGCTTTTGAATCGAATCTGGCCTATACTTCAATCTTTGTAAATAAGGATAGATTGCGAGACGGATTGTTCTGGTTATTCAAAACCAATCTATACCTGATAAACAAAAGACAATCTGTGACAAAAGTCGTTAGAATGAAAAATTCAAGGGAAATAATAGGAGTATTTAGCTTATTACCTCCCAATGGAGTAAAATCTGAATTTCGTGATTATTTCAAGATCGGATTACCCCGATTTATTATGAATTTTGGATTCGCTGCTTTACGCATGGAAAATCCAGTGAGCGTTGCCCCCTCGTGCCAGTCTAAATTGCCCCCATGTACCAAAATATGTTTGACCCTTTTCGCCAAAATAAAAATGTCCCCTGTCGGAATATAAACCAACAGGGGATTTTTATGTAATTTAGATTCCCGTCCTGGTCGATGGGTTAAAGCTAAAATTACAATGACAACAAAGTTAGCAAACATTCTTCATTGCTATGCAATGGGGATGGGGATAAAAGGTATCAGCGCGACCTTTGAGCTATCCCGCAACACAGTGCGCAAGTATGTGCGTTTGTTTCAAGAGAGTGGTATACCGATGGAGCAACTTCAGCAGATGCCAGCAAAGCGCCTAGAG